>NZ_AORY01000001.1 GCF_000382485.1 Sphingomonas sp. Mn802worker
TTCAGGCGAAGCGGTCCAGCAGATCGGTGAACGCTTCCTCATCGAGTGAGGCCTGGAACTGGCAGCCGGCGGTGAAATCGTCCGCCCACATCACGTCAGCCGCGACCGGCCCGATCACCGGCAGGTTGAGCCAGATCGTCTGACCGCGCTTCATCGCCGAATAGGTCTGCAAACGGCAACCGTGCAGCGACAGGTCGACCACCTTGCACAGGGTCCGGCCGATGCCGCCCTGCCCGCCGAGACGCGCATCAAACGAAACCGGCGCACGCGGGGAGCGGCGCCGGCCTTGCGTTTGTGCGGGTTCGAAGTCGGCTGCGAAGGTGGCCATGCCGGGATGCTAATACGGCATCCCTAACAGCTAGTTACCCGCGCCCGCCGGATCGTTACTTGCGCAGCGTCAGACCACCGCCGAAACGCTTGTTGAAGCGCGCGACCTGACCGCCCTGGTCGAGCATCTGGCCGCGACCGCCGGTCCATGCCGGGTGCGCCAGCGGGTCGATTTCGAGCGTCATCGTGTCGCCTTCCTTGCCCCAGGTGGAGCGGGTCTCGTACACGGTGCCGTCGGTCATCTGCACCTTGATCATGTGATAGTCGGGGTGCGTTCCGGTCTTCATGGGTCTTCTCCGATTGGCGGCTGGTTCCGACCAGCCTGGAAGCGCGCGCGGGTAGCGCCCACGCGCGGGAAAGTCAAAGGACGCGCGTCACGCCGCCTTTGGCGGATCGGCGATCATCGCGGTAAAGTTCGCTTGCGCGGCGACCTTGCCATCGATCAGTGCGCGGCCAGCGAACTTGCACACGCTGCTGCGCTTTTGCACGAACTCGACCTCAAGCCGCAGCAGCACGCCCGGCTCGACGGGTGCACGAAACTTCGCCTCGTCGATCGCCATGAAGTAGACGAGCTTGCCCGAACCGGCGAGGCCTAGGCTCTCGACCGCGAGCACCCCCGCCGCCTGCGCCAGCGCCTCGACGATCAGCACGCCCGGCATGATCGGACGGCCAGGAAAATGCCCCTGGAAAAAGCCCTCGTTGATCGTCACCGCCTTGATCGCGGCGATCGACCGGTCAGGGATCAACTCCTCGACACGGTCGACCAGCAGCATCGGATAACGGTGCGGCAGCGCCGCCATGATGCGCGTGATGTCGAGCGGGCCGATCGACCCGCCCGCTGTTGCATCACTGTTCGACGTATCAGTTAGCGTGACGTCGCTCACCGACCCGACGGCGCCTTCCGGTTGCTCGCGGCGGGCGCGGCGGCTGCAGGTGCCGCAGCAGCGGGTGCGCCGGCGCCCTGACCGGGCTGCCAGTTCGCGGGCACGGCGGTGCTGACGCTCGGCACCAGACGATCGAGCTCGGCGGTGATCGCCGGCGTGATATCGGCGGCAGGCTGCGTGAACAGCGTTGCCTGCGGCGAAACGAGCAAGCTGACGTTCTTCGCCTTGACGACGTTCTGCACCGCAGTGGCGAGCTGACGCTGCACCTGCTCGGCGGCATAGGCGCGCGCGCGCTGCGCCGGGGCGGTCAGGCGCTGCAGCTCGTTGTTGCCGGCCTGCTCCTTTGCCTGGATCGCGCTCAGCTGCGGACGCAGCGACGCCTCGGTCGCGCCGGGCGCGCGCGCCGCGGTCTGCGCGGCGGTGACGAGCGGCTGTAGCTCGGCCTGGATCGCGTTGCGACGCGTGTTCGCTTGGTCGAGCTGCGCCTTGTAGGTCGTCTGGATCTGCGTCACCGCAGTGGTAAACGCGCGCGAATTGGCGATCGCCGCTTCGGGGTCGGCGACGGCAACGCCGTTTACCTGTGCACTGGCGGTACCCGCCGCGATAACGCCCGGCGTCGCAAGCGCGGCGGCGAGCAGGATGGTCTTGAAGGTCTTCATCAGAACTGCGTCCCTACGTTGAAGGTAACAAGTTTGGGGTCGTCGCCCGGCTGGGTGACGAGTGCCTTTGCGAGATCGATACGAAGCGGGCCGAACGGCGAGTTCCAGTTGACGCCGACGCCAACTGTCACACGCGGCTTGGGCGAATTGCCCAGGAACTGCTCCTGGAACGGATTCGACCGGATCAGCGGATTGTTCGGCACGACGCCGTTGCAGGTGCCGCCCGTACCGGGGATGCCTGCCGAGCAGATCGTCGTCGCGGTGCTGCCGTCCGCCAGCGTGTAGGTGTAGATCGGTTGTCCCACATCGTTGGTCAGCGGCAAGGGCAGCACGACCGTCTTTCCATCGATCACCGTGGTCGGGAACGTCGCGGTCAGCGGCGGCCGCCTCAGCCCCCACAGGCTGCCGACCTGCGCATAGATCGACGGACGCAGACCGAGCTCACGCGCGCCGGCTCCCAGCGGCAGCTCGAGTTCGAGCTTGGCGAGGTAATAGGCACGACCGCCGAGCGCATCATCGGTGATCTGGTTGCGATCGGTCTGCAGGATCTGGTTGCCGTTCGCGTCGGTCGTGTACGGCGTGCGCAGCACACGCGGGCCGACGCCACGGATGTCGAACCCGCGGAACTGCGGCATGCCGAGGTAGAAGCGATCGTTGATGCGGATGGAGTCGTTCCCGTCCGCGCGCTCGCCCTCGAGCGAGTGGATGTAGCCGCCTTCTGCAGTGAGCGAGGCGATGAAGCCCTTGCCCAGTCCCTTGAATTTCGCGCCCTCGATCCGCGAGCGGATGTACTTAACATCGCCGCCAAGCCCGGCGAGGTCCTGGCTGATCGACAGGCGCTGACCCGCGGTCGGACGCAAGCGGCTGTTAAGGCTGTCGTAGATTAGCGAATAGCCGATCGACGAGGTGAAGCGATTGCCGAGCGCCGAGCAGAGATAGCTGCCCGCCTTCAGCACGTCGCACTGACCGTTGGTGAAGAAGGTATTCCGGTCGAGCGTCACCTCGTCGTACGACAGGCCGTAACGGCCCGCCAGCTGCCAATATTCGGTCAAGGGAACGCCCGCGCGCACCTGGAACCCGGTCGAGACCTGACCGTAGGTCGTGTTGCGATCGTTGCCGATGTAATTGAACGAGTTGTAGTCGCGGCGGAACACGTCGACACCGACCGCGACATTCTTGTCGAACAGGTACGGCTCGGTAAAGCCAAGCTCGATCGACTTGGAATAGCTCGAGTAATTGACCCCAGCGCGCAGTTCCTGTCCGCGCCCGCGGAAATTTCGCTGCGTGATGTTCGCCTGGATGATGAAGCGCTCGAGGCTCGAATAGCCCGCCGACAGCTGGAGCTCGCCGGTCGACTTTTCCTCGACGTTCGCGTTCAGCACGACGCGATCGGGCGACGAGCCCTGCTCCTGCTTGATCTCGAACTTGTCCTGGAAATAACCCAGCGAGTTGATGCGATCCTGACTGCGCTTGACCTGGAAGCTGTTGAACGCATCGCCTTCCGCCAGGCGGATCTCACGGCGGATCACCTTGTCCTGCGTCTGCGTGTTACCGGTGATCTCGACCCGCTCGACATAGGTGCGCTGCGCCTGCGCGATGTGGAAGTTGATCGACATCGTGAGGTCGTCACGATCGCGGTTGAACTCGGGCGACACGTCGGTGAAAGCGTAGCCGAACAGGCCGGTGGTCTGGCTAAGGCTGTCGACCGTATCCTCCACCGCCTTCGCGTTGTACCAGTCGCCCTTCTTGATCGACAACGTCTTGGCGAGCGCCTTGCCGTCGAAATCGCGGATGTCGCTGTCGACCGTGACGTCGCCGAACTTATAGCGCGGGCCTTCCTCCACCACATAAGTGATGATGAAGTCCTTCTTGTCGGGCGTCAGCTCGGCCACCGCGGAAGTCACGCGAAAATCGGCATAGCCTTGCGTCAGGTAGAATTGGCGCAGCTTCTGCTGGTCATAGGCGAGACGGTCCTGATCGTAGGAGGTGTTCGACGACAGCAGACGCGTGAAGCGCGCCTCCTTGGTCGCCATCTGCGCGCGCAGCTCGCTGTCCTTGAACTTCTCGTTGCCGAGGATGTTGATCTGGCGAACCTTGGATTTCGGCCCCTCGCTGATCTCGAACACCACGTCGACGCGGTTCTGATCGAGGTTGACCATCTTGGGGTCGACCGACGCGGCGAAGCGGCCCTGACGGCGATACAGCTCGACGATGCGCGCGACATCGGCGCGCACGGCCGAGCGGGTGAAGATCTGCCGCGGCTTGAGCTTGATCTCTTTGGTGATCTTGTCATCCTTCAGGCGCTTGTTGCCTTCAAGGATGACGCGATTGATGATCGGGTTCTCACGCACGCGGATGATGATGTCGCCGCTCAGCGCACCCTCGATCTGCACGTCGGCGAACAGGTCGCTCGCCAGCAGGTCCTTCAATGCCTGATCGAGCGTCTCGTTGTTGTATGGCTGACCCTGCCGCAGCTTGGTGTAGCTGAGCGCCGTCTCGGGCTCGATCCGCTGCGTGCCTTCGACGCGCAGGCTCTTGATGACGCCGCTCGGCGCAGGCGTCGCGGCCGGTGTCGGCGCAGTGCTCGCCGGTGCGGACTGCGCGGTCGCGGTACGCGCGGCCGGAGCTTGCGCCGTCGGCGTCTGCGCCGCAGCCGCGACCGGGAGCCCGGCAAGGATGGTGCAGCCCAGCAGCGCCGGCAGGGCACGCGTCCGCGAAGTTGAAACGTTCAGAACCGTCACCATGTTACCTTCGAGAAAACCCGTTGCGCTCGCCAGGCTCGCGCCCGCCCTGCAACACCTGCGTCAGCCGATCAAGCCGGCTAGATGTCGCCATAGTCCGAAGTTGCCGAGATCGTTGAAGGTGACGAGCATCATCAACGCCAGCACCGCCGCCAATCCGCCGCGATAGGCCCACTCCTGCGCTTCCGGGCCGACCGGTTTCCGCCTGATCGCCTCGATCAGGTAGAACAACAGATGCCCGCCGTCGAGCATGGGCACTGGCAGCAGGTTGATGAACCCCAGATTGATGGACACGAGCGCGAGCAGGAACACGAACGCGTCCCAGCCGAGCGTGATCTGTTCGCCCGATACCTTGGCAATGGCGAGCGGCCCGCCCAGTTCCTTGACCGAGCGTCGGCCGGTCGCGATCTGGCCGATCGTCTCGACCATCATCTCGACGATCTCGCCGGTGCGGCGGACCGCGACGACCGGGGCCTCGAACAGGCCGACCTGACGAACGACCGGATCGCCTGGCGCGATGCCGAGCAGCCCGACCTTGTAATCGTTGCCGAAGCGATCGCGCTGCTCCTGCGTGCCGATCTGCGCTTCGACGCTGGTCGCCCGGCCGTCCCGAACATAGTCGATCCGCACACGCTCCCCGGCACGGATTTTCACGTACCGGACCATGTCCTCGAATGTGTCGATCTGACGCCCACCGAGTGCCTCGACCCGGTCACCGGCGCGCAAGCCCGCCTGGGCAGCCGCAGTGCCGGGCAGTGCCTGACCGACGATCGCGGGTGTCTGCGCGTCGCCGTAGGCGAGCGCGAAGCCGGCAAGGATTAGGATGGCGAACACGAAGTTGATGGCCGGGCCGGCGGCGACGATGATCGCGCGCTGCCACACGCTTTTCGCCTGGAACGTCCGTGCCCGCTCCTCCGGCGGCAGCAGCAGCCAGTCGGGATCGGTGCGGCCCGCCGCGGTCATGTCACCCGCGAACTTGACGTAGCCGCCGAGCGGCAGAACCGCCAATTTCCAGCGTGTGCCGCGCTTGTCGGTCCAGCCCGCGATCTCGCGCCCGAACCCGATCGAGAACGCGTCCGCCTTCACCCCGAACCAGCGGCCGGCGAGATAATGGCCCATTTCATGGATGAAGACGAGCGGCCCGATCACCAGCGCGAACGCCAGGATGGTCAGCAGCAGTCCCGGTGTCTGGATCAAGCGACGCAATCCTCTACGCGCTCGCCCGCGAGGTGCCGCGCCTCCGCGTCGATCGCGATCACCGCGTCGATCGTCTCCGGCGCTTCGGGAGCGAAGCGGTTCAAGGTATCTTCCACGATTGCGGCGATTTCAAGAAATCCGATGCGGTCGGCCAGGAACGCGGCGACCGCGACCTCATTGGCGGCATTCATGATCGCGGGGCGTGCCCCCCCCTCCTCCAACGCCGTTCGTGCCAGCGCCAGCGCGCGGAAGCGCACCGCATCTGGCGCCTCGAAGTCGAGCCGGCCGAGCTTCACGAGGTCGAGCGGCGCCATCGGCGTCGTCATCCGGTCGGGCCAGGCGAGGCAATGCGCGATCGGCACGCGCATGTCGCTCGGCCCCAATTGCGCGAGCATCGATCCGTCGACGTAATCGACCATCGAATGGATCACCGACTGGCGATGTACGACGATCTCGATCCGCTCGTGCGCGACCGGGAAGAGTCGCGCCGCCTCGATCAGCTCCAGCCCCTTGTTCATCATCGTCGCGCTGTCGACCGAGATCTTGGCGCCCATCGACCAGTTCGGGTGCGCGACCGCCTGCTCGCGCGTGACGGCCGCCATCTGCTCCAGCGAGGCGTCGCGGAACGGCCCTCCGCTCGCCGTCAGGATGATCCGCCGCACGCGTTCGGGCCGCGCGAAGTCGAAACACTGGAAGATCGCGTTGTGCTCGCTGTCGGCCGGCAACAGCGTCGCGCCGTATGTCCGCGCGGCCTGCATGATGAGGTCGCCCGCAGAGACGAGCGGCTCCTTGTTCGCGAGTACGACGGTGCCGCCGGCGCGGATCGCCGCCATCGTCGGCGCCAGGCCGGCGCACCCGACGATCGCTCCCATCGTCCAGTCGGCACCCAGCGCGGCGGCATCACAGACCGCCTGCATCCCGCCTGTCGCCTCGACGTTCGTTCCGGCAAGCGCCTGTCGCAGCGCCGGCAGGCAGGTCTCGTCCGCCACGACGGCAAGCTCCGCACCCGTGCGGATCGCGGCAGCGGCGAGTCGCTCGACATCGCAGTTTGCGGTCAACGCGCGGACACGAAAACGCTCGGGCTCGCGCTCGACCAGATCAAGCGTGGAGGTACCGACTGACCCGGTCGCACCCAGAATGGTGACCGTCCGCATCACAGCACCGCCGGCACGACGACGAGCAGCGCCGCGAGCGGTGCCACCGGCACCAGCCCGTCGAGGCGATCGAGCAGGCCGCCGTGACCCGGCAGCACATTACCCGAATCCTTGACGCCCGCGCGACGCTTCAGCCAGCTTTCGAACAGGTCGCCGCCCTGCGCAACGACGCCAAGCACCGGCGTCGCCAACAGCAGCAACAGCGGCAGGTCATAGGCGATGTGGAGCACCATTGCATACAGCGTCGCCGCGACGATCCCGCCGATCAGTCCCGCCCAGGTCTTGTTTGGGCTGACGCGCGGTGCAAGCTTCGGGCCGCCGATCGCGCGACCGGCAAAAAACGCGCCGATGTCGGTCATCCACACCAGCACCATCGCCCAGAGCGACAACAGCAATCCGTGGTCCTGCTCGCGGATCAGCACGAGCGACAATACCGGCAGCGCGCAATAGATCGTCCCGCTCGCCAGCCAGGTTCGCCGCGTCACGATCGCGACGAAGAAGAACGCGGCCGCGGTCAGACCGAGCGCGAGGAAGCTCGCCCCTGCCGCGACAGGTGCCAGGATCGCGAGCGGAACAGAGAGCGCATATTGCGCCAGCCGCTTCTCCCGCGCGGGCGTCGCGGTCAGATCGGACCATTCCGCCATCATGAACAAGGCGACCACGACCATCAGCAGCCAATAGGCAACGCCACCGATCCACAATGCGACGAGCGCGACCGCAGCCATCACTGCGGCCGCAGCGATCCGCAAGGTCAGTTCGGAACGCCGCGGGCGCGTGGTCACAGGCCACCGAAGCGGCGTTGCCGCTGCCCGAACGCCTCAACCGCGGCGGCGAGATCGCGCGCGCTGAAATCAGGCCACAGCGTGTCCACGAACAGCAGTTCGGCATAAGCGGCCTGCCACAGCAGGAAATTGGACAGACGATGTTCGCCGGAGGTACGGATCATCAGGTCGAGCGGCGGCAGTTCGCGCGTTTCCAGCTCTCGCTCGATCGTGCCGACGTCGATCGCGGCCGGATCGAGCGTGCCGTCCTGCGCCCGCACCGCCAGCGCCTGCGCTGCGCGCACCAGCTCAGCCTGCGCACCATAGTTGAGCGCGATCGCGAGAATCGGGCCCGAGTTCTTCGCCGTCCGCGCCAGCGCATCGTCGATCAGCGCGACGACGTCGGCCGAGAAGCGCGTGTAATCACCCAGCACACGAAGCCGTACGTTCTCACGGATCAGTTCGGCAAGGTCATTGCGGATGAAGAATTTGAGCAGACCCATCAGGTCGCTCACTTCTTCTGCTGGCCGACGCCAGTTTTCCGACGAGAAGGCGTAAAGCGTCAGCGCCTCGATCCCCATCGTGCGCGCGGCGCGTGTGACGGCGCGAACCGCCTCCACGCCGGCCTTGTGCCCCGCCGCGCGCGGCAACAAGCGCTTCTTCGCCCAGCGTCCGTTGCCATCCATGATGATGGCGACGTGACGCGGCAGCGGCCCGCCAGCGATCTGCGGCCTAGCTGCCGTCGCCATCAGCATTCCCCCCTATGCCAACGCTGGCTCACTTGCCGAGGATTTCCTTTTCCTTCGCAGCCGAGACGCTGTCGATGTCGGCGGTGGTCGCATCGGTCAGCTTCTGCACCTCGCCCTCGAGCCGCTTGCGCTCGTCTTCGGAAAAGACACCTTTCTTCTCGTCGGTCTTGAGCGCGTCCATGCCGTCGCGGCGGACGTTGCGCACCGCGATCTTCGCCTTTTCCGAATATTGCCCGGCGAGCTTCGCTAGCTCCTTGCGGCGCTCCTCGGTCAGGTCGGGGATCGGCAGGCGCAAATTCTGCCCGTCGTTGATCGGGTTGAGACCAAGCCCGGCAGACCGGATCGCCTTCTCGACCGGTCCGACGTTGGTCTTGTCCCACACCTGGACCGAGATCATCCGCGGCTCGGGCACCGAAACGGTCGCGACCTGGTTGAGCGGCATCTTCGCGCCGTACACCTCGACCGTCACCGGATCGAGCAGCGAGGTCGATGCACGACCGGTGCGCAGACCACCCAGGTCGCCCTTGAGCGATTCCACCGCGCCGTTCATGCGACGCTCGATATCGGCCTTGTCATACGCGGGCATGGTTCACTTCTCCGAGTTGGACTGAACGATCGTCGAAACGCCCTCACCGTGCAGCACGGCGGCGAAATTACCGTGCTCGCGGATGTTGAACACGACGATCGGAATGTTGCTGTCACGGCACAAGGCGACCGCGCTCGCGTCCATGACGCGTAGGTTCTTCGACAACACCTCGTCATAGCCGATCGTGTCGTAACGCTTGGCGGTCGCGACCTGCTTCGGGTCGGCATCGTAGATACCGTCGACGCTGGTGCCCTTGAACAGGGCGTCGCAGTTCATCTCGGCCGCGCGCAGCGCAGCACCGCTGTCGGTGGTGAAGAATGGCGAGCCGACGCCGGCCGCGAAGATCACGACGCGACCCTTTTCCAGATGCCGCATCGCACGGCGGCGCACGAACGGCTCGCACACCGACTGCATCGGGATCGCGGACTGCACGCGCGTGTCGACGCCGATCTGCTCCAGCGCATTCTGCACCGCCAGCGCGTTCATGACGGTCGCGAGCATGCCCATGTAATCGCCGGTCGCGCGCTCCATGCCGCGCGCCGCACCCGAGATGCCGCGAAAGATGTTGCCGCCACCCACGACGACGCACAGCTCGAACCCTTGCGCCTTCACCTCGGCGATCTCTTCGGCGACGCGCGCGGTGACGGTGGGATCGATCGCGAGACCGCCCTCCCCCATCAACACTTCGCCCGACAGTTTCAGCAAGATACGGTTGTAGCGCGGTTTGGTCATCGATTCCGAATGGTCTGGGGAAAGGCTGGCGGACCTTAGAGGTGAGGTCAGGACGGAGCAACCCGCCCCATACGCAAACCGCCGCCCCGGTGACTACCGGAGCGGCGGCTTGTCTCGACACGTTTCGGCGCGTCAGGCGTTCTGCGGCACACCCGAGGCAGCGGCGACTTCGGCGGCGAAGTCGGACTGTTCCTTCTCGATGCCCTCACCCAGCTGGAAGCGGACATAGTCGACCAGCTTGATCTCGGCGCCGGCATCCTTGCCCGCCTTGGCGACAACGTCGCTGATCTTGGTCTTGCCGTCCATCACGAACAGCTGGCTGACCAGCGCGTGCTCCTTGCGGTACTTGGCGATCGAGCCTTCGACCATCTTGGCGATGATGTCGGCGGGCTTGCCGCTCTCTCCCGCCTTCTCGGTCGCGATCGCGCGCTCGCGCTCGATCTCGGCCTCGTCGAGGTCACCCTCGTTGAGCGCCTTCGGGAAGGCCGCCGCAATGTGCATCGCCAGGCTCTTGCCGAGCGACTGGAGCGCTTCTGCATTCGCCGCGCTCTCCAGCGCGACCAGCACGCCGATCTTGCCCAGACCCGGCGATTGCTGGTTGTGCACATAGGCAACGACCGCGCCCTGCGACACCTCGAGCTTGCGCGCGCGGCGGATCGACTGGTGCTCGCCAATCGTCGCGACATTGTTGGTCAGCGCCTCGGCGACCGTCGTGCCCGACGGCATCGACGCTGCCTTGATCGCCTCGACGTCGTCGCCGGTGCTGAGCGCGATCTGAGTCACCTCGCGAACGAACGCCTGGAACTGATCATTCTTCGCGACGAAATCCGTCTCCGAATTGACCTCGACCGCCGCGCCCTTGGTGCCCGACACGGCGACGCCGACCAGACCCTCGGCCGCGGTGCGGCTCGACTTCTTCTGCGCGGCGGCAAGGCCCTTGGTGCGCAGCCAGTCGAGCGCGGCGTCCATGTCGCCCGACGTCTCGTTCAGCGCTTTCTTGCAATCCATCATGCCCGCGCCGCTCTTCTCGCGCAGGTCCTTCACCATCGAAGCGGTGATGTCGGCCATCGTTCTGGTCCTCGAATGTGGTTGATCGCCATCCCACCGGGCATCCCGCCACGTGTGGAAGAGCATTAAAGCAAGTGGAGGCCGCCACATAGGCAGCCTCCATGACAATTGCACGTCGGCCACCCGGATTACCGGGCGCGAATGCGGAAATTACGCCTGCGCGTTTTCCGCCATGACGTGACCTTCGGCGTTCACGTTGGTGTCGATCGGAGCGTCGGCCCCGGCAATCGCCTCTTCCGCCGGCGGCTCGATCATCGCGCCCAGATCGGCGCCGCTGCGCGCCTGCTGCTGCTGATTGCCGCGGGTCGCCGCGATCGCGATCGCCTCGCAGTACAAACGGATCGCACGCGCCGCATCGTCGTTCGCCGGAACCGGGAACGCGATACCGTCGGGCGAGACGTTCGAGTCGAGGATGCCGACGACCGGGATACCCAACGTATTGGCTTCCTTGATCGCCAGCTCTTCCTTGTTCGCATCGATCACGAACATGACATCAGGCACGCCGCCCATGTCGCGGATGCCGCCCAGCGACATCTCGAGCTTGTCGCGCTCGCGCGTCAGCTGGAGCACTTCCTTCTTGGTCAGACCGTGCGTGTCGCCCGAAAGCTGCTCCTCAAGCGCCTTCAGACGCTTGATCGAGTTCGAGATCGTCTTCCAGTTGGTGAGCATGCCGCCCAGCCAGCGGTGGTTGACGAAATGCTGGCCCGCACGACGCGCCGCCTCGGCGATCGGCTCCTGGGCCTGGCGCTTGGTGCCGACAAACAGGACCTTGCCGCCCGCCGCGACGGTCGACGACACGAACTCGAGCGCGCGCGCGAACAGCGGCACGGTCTGCGACAAGTCAATGATGTGGACGCCGTTGCGATCGCCGAAGATGTAAGGCTTCATCTTCGGGTTCCAGCGGTGGGTCTGGTGACCGAAGTGCGCGCCGGTCTCGATAAGCTGCTGCATGCTGACGACAGGTGCCGCCATAATCATATTCCTTCCGGTTGTGCCGCTGGGAAGCGTGTGACGCGTGCGAGCTGAAAGCCCGGCGCACCGGTGGTGTGATGCTTCCCATGTGGGATTGAGGGGGTGGCGCTTAGCCGTGGTCAGCCGTTCGCGCAAGCCGCAAACATAGGTTGACGACGGAACGAACACGGAACATACAGCGGAACAGACAAGGAACCTTGCTGATCTTGCTCTACATTCGACGGTTATCGTCCGTAGCGGACGCAATCGCCGGAACGAACATGATTAACAAATGTTGGCGGACGTTGGGTTCGCACTGGCGAAGGAAGCGAACATGCTGATCGTGCTTGATGTTCTAATATTCGGGGGCGCCACGATCGGCGCGACTTACGCAATGGCAGCGACGGTGATGCCGAATGTGGGGCGTATCATGGATGCGCTGTCCGGACAGCCTGAGGCGAGATTCGAGCCGTTGGCGACGCTGGTTCGTGCCGAGAACCGTATCGCGGTCAGGCGCTGGTCGGCGGGATCGGTGCGTCCGCAGTCCCGCCAGCGCGAAGCCGCTTAACCCGGGCATAGCTCGACATGCTGAACGGCAGCGCGAGCAGATAGCCGACGCATACCAGCGACAGCGTTTCCCATGGGGCGGAGACGGCGGCGGCACCGACAACGACGACGAGTGCGATCGCCTCGAACCGCACGTTTCGGCGTAGCCGGAGCGATGACCAGGAAAACGTGGCGACGCTCGAAACCATCAACAATGCCACGAACACGGTCCACGGTGCGACAAGGCAAGGCGAACGGAATATCGCCTCCCCTGTTGCGAACCACAGGAACATCGGCAGCAGCGCCAATCCCGCGCCGGCGGGTGCGGGGGCGCCGGTCAGGAAGCCGGCGGATTTATGCGGCTGATCGTCGGCATCGATCGCCGCGTTGAATCTGGCAAGGCGTAGTGCGCAGAACACCGCCAGCATCAAGGCAGCGGTCCAGCCGAAGCGCGGCAAGGTCGACAGTGACCAGAGATACAGGATCAGCGCCGGCGAGACGCCGAAGGAAATCGCATCGCTGAGCGAGTCGAGTTCGGCGCCGAAGCGGCTCTCGCCCCGCAACATGCGGGCGACACGTCCGTCCAATCCGTCGAGCACGCCGGCGAGCAAGACCATCGCGACCGCCATCGCCCAGTTCTGCTGGATCGCAAAACGGATACCCGACAGACCGGAACATAGCGCGAGCGCCGTGACCGCGTTGGGTGCGACCGCGCGCAGCGGCAGTCCGCGCGGACGGCGAAGCGGGCGAGCGGCGCGCATCGTTACTGTGCGATCCCGCGGACCGGATCGCCGCCGAAACGCCCGAGCACGGTTTCACCCGCGATCGCGCGCTGACCAAGCGCTACCTGCGGCACACAACCTTCGGGCAGGAAAACGTCGACGCGGCTGCCGAAGCGGATCAGTCCGACCCGCTGTCCGACCGCAACGATGTCACCGACCTTGACGAAGCCGACGATCCGCCGTGCGACCAGTCCGGCAATCTGCGTGAAGCCGATGCGGCGCCCGTTGTGGCCATCGACGACGAAATGCTGCCGTTCGTTCTCTTCCGACGCCTTGTCGAGATCGGCGTTCAGGAACTTGCCCGAGATGTAGACCACCTGCCGGATCGTGCCCGCGATCGGCGTCCGGTTAATGTGCACATCGAATACCGACATGAACACCGACACTCGCACCATCGGCTCCGCTCCCAGGTCGCCGACCAGTTCGCGGGGGACCGGGACGCGCTCGATCATCGTGATCAACCCGTCGGCGGGCGACACAACCAGATCGTCGCCGATCGGCGTGGTCCGTACGGGATCGCGGAAGAAGGCGGCGACCCACAGGGTCACACCCAGCAACGGCCAGAACAGCACCTTGGTCACGATCGTCGCCAGCAAGGTGATGCCGAGCGCGATGGCGGTAAACTTCTGCCCCTCGGGGTGGACGGCGGGGAAGCGCCACTTGACCGTGGACGTGCCCGCCGGGGGCTTCTGCAATGATGACATGGTTACGGGTCTATCGTCGGTGAACCGACCTGACAACGCGCCGCGTCGTTCCCGCCGCTTTTCGTGTCGTTAGACGGCGCGCAGGTCCGCTGCGCTTGATCGCGGCCCCTGCCCTTTCTATGCGCTGCCCCAACCCTCCCCAACTCGGAAGTGAGAACATGGCCAAGATCAAGGTGAAAACGCCCGTCGTGGAGATCGACGGCGACGAGATGACGCGGATCATCTGGGAATGGATCCGCGAGCGCCTGATCAAGCCGTATCTCGACATCGAGCTCGACTATTACGACCTCGGCATCGAGCATCGCGACGCGACCGACGATCAGGTAACGATCGACAGCGCCGAGGCGACCAAGAAGTATGGCGTCGCGGTCAAGTGCGCGACGATCACGCCGGACGAGGCACGCGTCGAGGAGTTCGGCCTCAAGAAGATGTGGCGCTCGCCCAACGGCACGATCCGCAACATCCTGGGCGGCGTGATCTTCCGTGAGCCGATCGTCATCAAGAACGTGCCCCGTTTGATCCCGGGCTGGACGCACCCGATCGTGGTCGGCCGTCACGCGTTCGGCGACCAGTACAAGGCGACCGACTTCGTAGTGCCGGGCGCGGGCAAGCTGACGATGAAGTGGCAGGGCACCGACGGTCAGGTGATCGAGCGCGAGGTGTTCGACTTCCCCGAAGGCGGCGTCGCGATGGGGATGTACAACCTCGATCAATCGATCCGCGACTTCGCGCGCGCCAGCATGAACTACTCGCTCGGCCGCGGCTGGCCGCTGTACCTGTCGACCAAGAACACGATCCTCAAAGCCTATGATGGCCGCTTCAAGGACCTGTTCGCTGAGATCTTCGAGGCCGAGTTCAAGGACGAGTTCGCCGCCAAGGGCATCGTCTACGAGCACCGCCTGATCGACGACATGGTCGCCTCCGCGCTCAAGTGGAACGGCGAGTTCGTGTGGGCGTGCAAGAACTACGACGGCGACGTGCAATCGGATCAGGTCGCGCAGGGCTTCGGCTCGCTGGGCCTGATGACCTCGGTGCTGATGACGCCGGACGGCAAGACGATCGAGGCCGAGGCCGCGCACGGCACGGTCACGCGCCACTACCGCCAGCACCAGCAGGGAAAGGCGACGTCGACCAACCCGATCGCATCGATCTTCGCATGGACCGGCGGCCTGAAGTACCGTGGCCAGTTCGATGACACTCCCGACGTCACCCGCTTTGCGCAGACGCTGGAGCAGGTCTGCATCGAGACGGTGGAGAACGGCGACATGACCAAGGATCTCGCAATCCTGA
Source organism: Sphingomonas sp. Mn802worker (assembly GCF_000382485.1). Taxonomy (GTDB): domain Bacteria; phylum Pseudomonadota; class Alphaproteobacteria; order Sphingomonadales; family Sphingomonadaceae; genus Sphingomonas. The sequence continues at coordinate 15,132 of NZ_AORY01000001.1, forward strand.
TCGGTCCCGATCAGAAGTGGATGACGACCGAGCAGTTCTTCGAGGCGGTCCGCGTGAACCTCGAGAACAAGATGGCGAACTGGGCATAAAGCCTGGTCAGCGGCGGCGGAGTTCGACCACGAGCCCGCCGTCGCCTTTCAGTGTCTGGGTGGCGCCGACGGCGAGCGTGACCGTTTGGCGAAGTTCGATCGTGCTGGTTCCGCCGCAGCCCGCATCGCGTGGCCGGGTCCAGCGCGCCTCAACCGAGAAAAGGTCGTCGGCCATGTCGCTGCGCATCACACGGCGAAGCGTGACGCTCGCCTCGCGCTGCGATGCGCCGAACGGCAGGTCGACCTGTTCGCACGACGATGCCACAGCCTCGCTCTGGCTTTGTCGCCACGATGCCCCGCGCGCGCCATCGACCAGCAACCTGCCCGACCGCAACACGCCCTGCGGCACGCGCACTACGACATCGAGCGGAACGCTCTCGCGCATGGCAGCCATGCGATCGCTTGCGGAAGACCGGGTGACGATCGGCGCGGGCACGTAGACCGAGGATGCTGGCGGTGCCAAGACGACGCCGGTCTGCGCAAGAAGCAGCAAGAACATTTGATAACTCCCGATAACCGGCCTCCTTTGTTTATCGCCAGCCGTTACGAAGTACTGCAGTAACAGCGTTAATCCAGCGGACTGGCTGTCCGCGTCGGTTGGCAATGCCGCCCATCTCCGCCAAGGTGCCCGGATGGCGATCGGTTTGGAAAATGCGGGCTTCTCGGACGCGCTCGTCGTGCTGGGCGCGGCGGGCCTCGTCATTCCGGCATTCGCGCGTTTCCGGATCAGCCCGGTCATCGGCTTCATCCTCGTCGGCGCGCTGGTCGGCCCAGCAGGTCTGGGTGCGCTGACGCAGGCGTTCCCGTGGCTCTACTACGTCACCATTTCCGATCCGCATTCGATCGAACCGTTTGCCGAGTTCGGCATCGTGCTGCTGCTGTTCTCGATCGGGTTGGAATTATCGTTCCGGCGATTGTGGTCGATGCGACGGCTGGTGTTCGGCACCGGCGCGGCGCAGTTGCTCGGGTCGGCGGCACTGATCGCCATCGCGCTCCATGTGCTCGGACAACCATGGGCCGGCGCGGCAGGACTGGGGCTTGCGCTGTCGCTGTCCTCGACTGCACTCGTGCTTCCGCTCGTGGGTACAACGGGGCCGGTCGGGCGCGGCGCGTTTGCGATGCTGTTGTTCGAGGATCTCGCACTGGTGCCGATCATCTTTGCGCTTGGTGCGATGGCGCCAGCCGCGGGTGATGGTGGCTGGGGCGCGATCGCGGGCGTGGCGCTGCGCGGCGGCTTAACCGTCGTCGCGATCTACGGTGGGGGGCGCTACTTCCTGCCGCGGCTGTTCGCACAGGCGGCGCGCACGAAGAGCCCGGAGCTTTTCCTCGCGGCATCACTGCTGGTCGTCATCGTCGCAAGCGTCGCTACCACCGCGGCCGGGTTGTCGCCGATCGTCGGTGCGCTGCTCGCCGGATTGCTGATTGCCGAAACCGAATACCATACTGAAGTCGAGGTCATCACCAAGCCGTTCCAGGGGCTCGCGCTCGGCGTATTCCTGATCACGGTCGGCATGAGCGTCGATATTCGACTGATCCTCGCCAACTGGCCGTCGCTGCTGCTTGCCGTGGGCGGTGTGGTGCTGACCAAGGCGGTGGTGACCACGCTGCTGCTGCGCGTGTTCAACGTGCGTCGCGGCGTCGCGGCGGAGACGGGCCTGTTGATGGGCAGCCCGTCGGAGACCACGCTGATCGTCCTCGCGACCGCTGCACAGGCGGGATTGATCCTGCCGTCGACCGCGACCTTTTGGCAGACGGTGACCGCGATCGGGCTGACGATCACGCCGTTGCTTGCCGCATCGGGGCGCGCGATTTCTCGCCGCATCGAACAGCGCGCGCCGCTGGAGGACATTCCCGCTGCCGATGACGGGCGCACGATCATCATCGGCTTCGGCCGCGTCGGCGAGTTGGTCGCAGACATGCTGTCGCGGCACGACCGCGCCTATCTGGCGGTCGAGGCGAACATCGACGCGGTGACCAAAGCGCGCGAAGCGGGTCGAAGCGTCGTATTCGGCGACATCGTGCGACGCGAGTTGGTCGACCGGCTCAACCTCGACACCGCACGTGCGCTGATCCTGACGATGGACGATCCCGTGCTGACGGTGCGCCTGACACGGCAGGTGCGTGCGCAACATGCCGACCTCCCGATCATCGCGCGTGCCCGCGACCCGCGCCACGCCGCCGAATTGTACCGCGCCGGGGTGACCGACGCGGTGCCGGAAACGCTGGAAAGCTCGCTCCAATTGTCAGAAGCGGTGCTGGTGGAACTGGGCGCGGCGATGGGGCCGGTGATCGCGTCGATCCACGAAAAGCGTGAAGAGTTGCGCAACGACATTCGCGCGGAGGCTGCGATGTCGCGTGATCCACGCATCCGTCGTATCCGCAGCCGCGACGAAATAGCGGCCGCAGGTGCGGGCTGACGCCAGCCATACACGCGATGCATCCTACCGCGTCCGCGTCACGTTTATGCCGGAAACAACACCTAGGTGCGTAACGAATGAGGCCTTCCGACCTGCGCGTCGCATTGTTCAGCGGCAACTACAATTACGTGCGCGACGGCGCGAACCAGGCGCAGAACCTGCTGGTAGGCTACCTGCTGTCGCAAGGCATCAAGGTCCGCGTCTACTCCCCCACAAGCGAGACGCCCGCATTCGCGCCGCGTGGCGACCTGGTCGATGTGCCGGCGATCCCCTTTCCCGGGCGCGGCGAATACAAGCTTGGTCGCTCGTTGCCGGTCGGACCGCGGCGCGATCTGGAGGCGTTCGCCCCCAACATCGTCCACGTCTCCGCCCCTGAGTTCCTCGGCCATGCCGCGGTGAGCTGGGCACGCGCGCATGATGTGCCCGTCGTCGCCGCGGTTCACACTCGGTTCGAAACCTACTTCGATTATTACCGCCTCGGTTTCATCCAGCCCGCGATCCGCTGGATCCTCAAACGCTTCTACAACCGTGCCGATCGCGTGCTCGTGCCGACGCCTTCGATGGGTGAGATCATCCGCGCGCTCGGTGTCGAGACGCCTGTCTCGCTTTGGCCACGCGGGGTCAATCACCAGCGCTTCTCGCCCGATCGACGCAGTCTGGAATGGCGACGCTCGCTGGGCATCGCCGACGACGAGGTCGCGGTCGGGTTCCTGGGGCGGCTGGTGCTGGAAAAGGGCCTGGGCGTCTTCGCCGATGTGATCGCGGCGCTGCGCGAGCGCGGCGTACGGCACCGGGTCATCGTCGTCGGCGAAGGACCTGCGCGCGACTGGTTCGCCGGACGCGCGCCCGAGGCGGCGTTCGCCGGCTTCCAGAGCGGCGATGACCTGGGCCGTGCGGTCGCGTCGATGGACATTCTGTTCAATCCCAGCGTCACCGAGACATGGGGCCAAGTGACGTCGGAGGCGATGGCGGCCGGCGTGCCCGTCGTTGCCGCGCGCGCGACCGGCGCGGTCGACCTGGTACAGGATGGCGTGACCGGTTTCCTCGTCACGCCGCAGCAGGTCGACGGCTACGCCGATGCGATCGCGCGGTTGATCCGTGAGCCCGACCTGCGCGCCAGCGCGGGCGCGGCGAGCCACGCGCGTGCGGCCGGGTTCCAATGGGATACCGCCAACGCGCAGGTGCTGGCCGCTTACCGCGAGGTCATGCAGGCACGCACGGCACGTTAGGCGGCCCGCTCCTGCCAGTCGAACGTCAGCGGCGCTTCGCGAAAGGCAAACCGGTCGAGATGGCTTGCCACGACATCGCGCATCCGGGCAGCGTCCTCATTTGCTGGCACGTGCAACAGCAGGTCGAGCGTGTCGTCGCTGGCCTGCATCTCGAGCCTGCTTTCATTGGGAAAGGTGATGACACCTTCTTCTTCAGAAAAGGTGACGGTCATCTTGTGGCTCCAATGCTTGGCGAGCTGCTGAAGGTAGCGGCTCGCCGAAAGCGTCGGCACGCGTGCCACTGAAACCGATCCGCTCATGATTTCAGCCTTTCTACCTTCTGCGCAAGCTCATCGATCATAGCTGCGACCTCGTGCATCCGATCCTGCGACACCTCGCCGGTGGCGAACGTGTGGCCAAGCGCTACCTTGAGGTTGCCCATGGCGCGACGGATCGGCGCTGCATCGACGCGTTCCCGGTGCGCGGCGAGTTCGCGCAGCCGGTTCATCAACGCCGCGATCTCCTCGGCACGCTCTTCCAGGTGCTGCACACCTTCGTCGGTTGCGGCAAAGCGCTTCTTCGCGCCGTCCGACTGCTGCTCCGCGATCAGCCCCATCTCGTCGAGCAAGGTCAGCGTCGGGTAGACGACGCCGGGGCTGGGCACATATGCTCCTGCGGTCAGCGCCTCGATCTCGCGGATCACGTCATAGCCGTGGCGTGGCCGCTCCGCGATCAGCTTGAGCAGCACGAGCCGAAGTTCGCTGCCGTCGAACATGCGCGCGCGCCGGCCGCCACGCGGTTCCTCGCCGCGGGCAAACCAGTCGCCGCCGAATGGCCCATGTCGACCACCGCGAGGCCCCTGCATCTCAAACCCTGCCATCTTTGCGGCAAGTCGCGCCTCCCAGCCGTGCCAGCGTCGTCCGCAATCATTCATGTGATGTTTCATCTCAGTCTCCTTGCGCTCACAGATATATCTTGGAACGCTTTTAGCAAGACCCTTCTAGATATATCTTTGCGCACATGATGGCAGGACATGACGCCGCGGCACGCATTGTCTAGGAATCGACCAATGGCCGATCTGTTCGCCGGGCTTGAGCCCGACACACCGCCTCCCCTGCCCCTCGATGCGCCGCTGGCCGATCGGCTCCGCCCACGCGCGCTCGCCGACGTGGTCGGGCAGGCGCATCTGACCGGCGCCGCGGGTGCGATCGGCCGCATGGTCGCGGCAGGTCGGCTTTCGTCGATGATCCTCTGGGGACCGCCCGGCACCGGCAAGACGACGATCGCGCGACTGCTCGCCGATGCCGTTGGCTTGCGCTTCGCGCCGATCTCGGCGGTGTTCTCGGGCGTCGCCGATTTGAAGAAGGTCTTTGCCGAGGCACGCGATCACGCGCGCATGGGCAAGCGGACGTTGCTGTTCGTCGACGAAATCCACCGCTTCAATCGTGCGCAGCAGGACGGTTTCCTGCCGTACGTCGAGGATGGAACGGTGACGCTGGTGGGTGCCACGACCGAGAACCCGTCGTTCGAGTTGAACGCGGCGCTGCTCAGCCGCGCGCAGGTGCTGATCCTCCATCGGCTCGGGTCGGAGGCGCTGGAACAGCTGATCGCGCGGGCGGAGGCGGAGGTCGGGCGCGACGTGCCGCTCGACGCGGCAGCACGCGACGCGCTGATCGCCAGCGCGGACGGCGATGGGCGCTTCCTGCTCAATCAGGTCGAAACGCTGTTTTCAGTTGCGCTCGACCAGCCGCTCGATCCGGCCGGGCTGTCGTCGTTCCTGCAACGCCGCGTGGCCGTCTACGACAAGGATCGCGAAGGCCATTACAACCTCATCAGCGCACTACATAAGTCGATTCGCGGTTCCGACGCCAATGCCGCGCTCTATTATCTCGCGCGGATGCTGACTGCGGGTGAGGAGCCGCTCTACCTGCTTCGGCGGCTGACCCGCGCGGCGGTGGAGGATGTCGGGCTCGCCGATCCGCAGGCGCTGCAGCAATGCCTCGCGGCGAAGGATGCGTACGACTTTCTCGGCAGTCCGGAGGGTGAACTCGCGATCGCGCAGGCGTGCGTCTATCTGGCGACGGCGCCGAAATCGAACGCCGTCTACGCTGCGCAAAAGGCCGCGTGGCGCAGCGCACGCGAGACGGGGTCGCTGATGCCGCCCGCCAACATCTTGAACGCACCAACCAGGTTGATGCGCGATATCGGCTACGGCAAGGGATACGAATACGACCACGATGTCGAAGGCGCGTTCTCAGGTGCGAACTACTGGCCAGACGATTTGTCGCCGCAGCGCTTCTACGAGCCGAGCGAGCGCGGGTTCGAGAAGCGGATTGCCGAGCGCATGGCTTGGTGGGATGAACGACGCCATGCACAGACGCCGCGCGATTGAACCGCTCTTCCCTGCCCTGGCCGCAGCCGCGCTCCTCAGCGGAGCAGCCACCGCGCAGGACAAGCCGGTACCAGCAAAACCGGATCAGCGCTACGCACGCGCGATCGCCGCAGGGTACAAGGCTGCGACGCTATGTGGCGCCGTCTTCAATGCCGGCCGCACCCAGCCGGCGGTCGAGTCGCTGGAGCTGCGCGGCATCTATCCCGAATACGCTGCGCTCGTCCCGATGCTGACTGCGACGATCGATCGTACCACCCCCCGCGTCACCGTCCCCTTCGCGCCCGACTTGCCGGCGCGGCAGGCGACGTGGCAGCGCGGGCGCGGCTGCACGCTTGCGCCGATCGGCGCGATGCCGCCGCCGGTCGTCACGACCTACGCGCGCCAACCCGCGCCTGCTTCGAGTGACCCTCGCCCTTGGCCGATGGGTGATGCAGGCATCCGGCCAGCCCCTTCCCCGGCGCTGACAAGCGTCGTCGCGCGCGCTTTCTACGCCTATGGAGAAGGCAGCCAGACGGTCGGCGTGGTCGTGCTGAACGATGGCAAGATCGTTGCCGAGCAATACCGTGATGGCTTCGGTCCGTTCGTCGCCAATCGCACCTGGTCGGTCGCGAAGAGCATCAGCGGCACGCTGGTCGGCATGGCGGGCGTCGATCCACAACGGCCGGCCAACATTCCCGAATGGCAGAGCGGCGATCCGCGTCGCACGATCAAGCTCGACGATCTTCTGCGCATGGCCTCGGGCCTGCACAGCGACACCGCCGGCAATCGTACCGACGCGATCTACTTTGGCGGCACGACGGTGACCGAGCAGGTGCCGTCCTGGCCGCTCGAGGCGAAGCCGGCTACGCGTTTTCGCTACGCCAACAACGACATCCTGCTGGCGGTACGCAGCCTTCGGGCATCACTGGGCAACGCGGCATACGCGCAATTGCCGCAATCGCTGTTCACGACGCTGGGCATGACGCACACGGTTGCGCAGCGCGACTGGCAAGGGAACTACATCCTGTCGTCAGACGCATGGTCGACCGCGCGCGATCTCGCCCGACTGGGGCAGTTCTGGCTGCAGGACGGCGTGTGGCAGGGAAAGCGCGTCCTGCCGGCGGGCTGGATGGCCTACATGACGACGCCCTCTGGACCGCAGCCCGACCGCGCCGAAGGCTACGGCGCGACAATGTGGCTGTTTGGTGAGAAGCAGGGCCTGCCTGCCGGCAGCTACGCCGCGCAGGGCAATCGCGGGCAATATGTCATGGTGATCCCGGCCGAGAGGCTGGTGGTGGTCCGCCGCGGCGAGGATCCGACGGGCAGCAGCTTCGATATCGCGCGCTTTACCGCCGACGTGCTTGCCGCTTCGCGCTGAGCAGCCGCGCGATTGATGAGCGAGAATCGTTTCCGTCATTTTGCCGGCATCGACTGGTCGGGCGCGATCGGCGAACGGCAGAAGGGCATCCGCGTCGCGCTGTGCAGCGACAGCAATACGGGACCGGTACTCGTCAGGCCCGATCACATCTGGTCGCGCCAGGAGGTGCTCGACTGGCTGATGAACGAATTGCCCACGGATACGCTGGTCGGGCTCGACCTCGGCACCGCGCTGCCGTTCTTCGATCGTAGCGCCTATTTTCCCGGTTGGCCGCAGACCCCGAGCGATGCGCGCGCGCTCTGGGCGTTGGTCGAGCAAATCTGCGCCGATGATCCACATCTGTGTGCGACGAGCTTCGTCGATCATCTGGATGCTGCGCGTCACTTCCGCCGACATGGCGGGCGCAGCGGCGACTTGTTCCCATCCGGTCGTGGACGCTGGCGACTGGCCGAGCATGCCCAGGCCGCGCTCGGGCTCAACCCGGTCAGCAACCTGAACCTTGTGGGTGCCGCGCAGGTCGGCAAGTCGAGCCTGACGGGCATGCGGATGCTGCACCGATTGAGCGGTCACCTGCCGATCTGGCCGTTCGATCCCGATCCAGGGCACGGCAGCCTGGTGCTGGAGATCTACACCACGCTTGCCGCGCGCGAAGCCGGCGTTGGGCGTGGCCGAAGCAAGCTGCGCGACGTCGCCGCGTTGAATGATGCGCTTGCCTCGCTCGGCAGCGCAGCCGTACCCGGTGCGGGGCCGATCGACGATCACAGCAGCGACGCGCTGCTGACCGCCGCATGGTTGCGGGTCGCCGCGTCCCGCACCGAGCTATGGCACCCGCCTGCCCTAACGAGCCAAGTCGCACGGATTGAGGGCTGGACCTTTGGTGCGCGGTAATGCAGCGCGGCGCAAAGGGGCTGGACGCCGAGGCACGGCTGTCGCATGGCGACGTCGACGGCGGGCCGGTTTAGCTCAGCTGGTAGAGCAGCGGTTTTGTAAACCGAAGGTCGCGGGTTCGATTCCTGCAACCGGCACCACGTCGTCTCCCCTTTCGCATTACCGATTTTTCAGGCAGCGTCGACGCTGCGGCAAGTCGCCGCGCTTTATCCCCGTATCGAACCCGGGAGGATGGCGTGATGACATTTGGAAAAGCAGTGGCGGCGGTAGTGGCGCTGATCGGTCTGACCGCCGGCGCATCGGCGCTGGCCGCCGAGCCGGCGCCCACCGCGTCAATCTACGGAACGTGGATCAATCCGTATCACAGCGTCGCTGTCCGCACCGCACCGTGCGCCGATCGCCTGTGCGGCCGTGTCGTCTGGGCAAGCCGGGAAGCGCAGCAGGATGCGCGCGACGGCAACGTGCCCAACCTGATCGGCACGTCGCTGCTCGAAAACTATCGGCCGACCGGCGCGCGAACCTGGGCCGGGACCGTGTTCGTCCCCGACATGGGACGGCATTTCTATTCGTTGATCGAACAGGTCGACGACAGCAACATGCGGGTCCGCGGCTGTATCCTGCACGGCCTGTTCTGCAAGTCGCAGGTATGGCAGCGCGTCGCGGACGTGCCGCGTGGATAAATTGCTCGCGGCCGCAGCACGCTATCGCGTCGCGCTGTCGGTCGCGGTCGTGCTGTTGCTCGTCGCGCTCGGCTTCGCCGCGATGGAGGAGCTGACGCGGCACCTGAGCTATGCGCAGGTCCGGGACGCACTGCACGCGATGACCGTGCCGCAGATCGTCGCCGCGATCACTTTCACCGCGCTCAGCTACCTGGCGCTGACACTCTATGATGCGCTTGCGCTGCGCGTGATCGGTCGGGCGCTGCCGTGGCGGACCGCGGCGCTCGCCTCGTTCACCAGCTACACGCTCAGCCACAATCTCGGCCTGTCGCTGGTGACCGGCGGATCGGCACGTTACCGCATCTACACCGCCGCCGGACTAGACGGACCGGACATCGCACGCGTGATCGGGGTCGCAAGCGCGACTTTCTGGAGCGGCATCGTCACGGTTGCGGGCGCAGCGCTGCTTGCCCGATCGGAAGCGATTGAGCTCGCCAGGTTCACCTTGTCGCCCACCGTCTCGCATGTCGTCGGCGCGGGTATCCTGCTGGCGGCGACCGCCCTGGTGCTGCTCTGCGCGCGCAGCAAGGGTCCGCTACGATGGCACCGCTTCAGCCTGCCGCTGCCGACGGGAGGGCAAGCCTTGGCGCAGATCGGCGTTGCGCTGCTCGATGTGACCGCGGCCGCCGCCGCACTGTTCGTGCTGATGCCCGGCGCGTCGCTGCACCTGCTGCCCAGCTTCGTCCTCGCCTACGCGCTAGGCATCGTCGCCGCGGTGGTGACGCACGTACCGGGCGGGATCGGCGTGTTCGAGGCGGTGGTGCTGGCAGTGTTGCCAGGTGACCGTGTAACCGCCTTTGCCGCGCTGGTGGCCTATCGGCTGATCTATTACCTGTTGCCGCTCGCCGTGTCCGTGCTGATGCTTGGGGGAAGAGAACTCGCTCGACGTCGGGCGCTGTCGGTTCGACTGCTGCGCGAAGGGCGCGCCGCCGCGACCGGGATCGCCCCGCTCGTTCTTTCCGCAGCGACGTTCACCGGCGGCGCGATGCTGTTGCTGTCGGGATCGCTGCCGTCGCTGAAGGGTCGCATGGGGATGCTGTCGCACATCGCGCCCCTCCCCTTCATCGAGGCGAGCCACATCGCCGCGAGCCTGGTCGGTACCGGGTTGTTGCTGCTCGCACCCGGCCTGTACCGCCGTCTCGACGGTGCGTTCGTCGCGACGCGCGCGCTGTTGATCGCGGGCGCACTGTTCTCGTTGTTCAAGGGCATCGATTACGAGGAGGCGACCGCGTGCCTGATCCTCGCCGGTTTGCTCCACTGGACGCGCGCCGCTTTCTACCGCCGTACCGCGCTCACGCAGATGCCGCTGTCGGGTGCGTGGCTTGGCGCGGTGGCCGTCACGGTCGCGGCCGCGACCTGGGCCGGGTTCTTCGCCTACCGACAGGTTCCGTACCAGGACGACCTGTGGTGGCATTTCGCGCTCCGGGGCGATGCGCCGCGCTTTCTGCGGGCTACGCTGAGCATCGCGGTGCTGTTGTCGGGCGTTGTGGTGTGGCGCTGGATGGGGCCGGCGCCAAGCGCGCCCGAGATCGCCTGCGATCCCGACACGGTCAGCGATATCCTGTCGCGCGGCAATCGCACCGACGCGTTACTCGCGCTTACGGGAGACAAGAACTTTCTGTTGTCGGAAAGCGGGGGCGCGATGCTGATGTATCGCCGTCGCGGCGCAAGCTGGATCGTGATGGGCGATCCGGTCGGCGAGCAGAGCGAATGGCCCGACCTGCTGTGGCGCATCCGCGACCTGGCCGATGCCGCGCAAGGTCGCTTGCTGCTCTACCAGATCGCACCGCCGGTGCTCGACCTCGCGATCGGCATGGGCCTTCACGTCATCAAATATGGCGAGGAAGCGATCGTCGACCTGCCGGACCTGACGTTCGAGACACCGCGGATGCGCTCGGTCCGCAAGGCCGAACGTGCCGCCGCACGTCGCGGCCTAGCCTTCCGCATCGTGCCCGCTGCTGACGTGCCTGCGATCATCGACAAGCTACGCTTGGTGTCAGACGAGTGGACCGAGTCGAAGGGTCATGTCGAGAAGGGATTTAGCCTCGGCCGCTTCGATCCCGATTACCTCACCAACTTCGACGTCGCGCTGGCGATGGTCGATGATCGTATCGTTGCCTTCGCCAACCTGTGGCTGACCGACAATCTGGCCGAAGCGTCGGTCGATCTGATGCGCCACTGCGACGACGCGCCTTCGGGCACGATGGACTTCCTGTTCGTCCACGTCATGCAATGGGCGCGCGAGCAGGGCTATCACCGCTTCTCGTTGGGCATCGCGCCGCTGTCGGGGATTGCTGGTCGTCGCCTGGCACCCGCCTGGGCGCGCGCCGCCGCACTGGTTTTTCAGCATGGCGAGCGCTTCTACGGCTTCCGCGGCCTTCGCACCTACAAGGAGAAGTTCGCGCCTGTGTGGGAACCGCGCTACATCGCCGGGCCGCGAGGACTTGGCCTCGTCCAGGCGCTGCGCGACCTGTCGCGGCTGATCGGCCAGCCGACGCCGCTGCCTCCGAGTTCCGCGGTCGACGCAGTTCCTCGCAGGAATGAGCTTACGTTGGAACAGGGCGAGCGCACTTCCAGCACACTGGTATTCGCGAGCTAGTCGATCGGCGGAGCGGTCCACCCGCTCGGCGGTGCAACCTGGGCCACCGATGCTCGTTTCGAACCTGACATGAAGATCAGGGTGGCAAGCTACAACATGCGCAAGGGGATCGGTACCGATCGCCGGCGCGATCCGCAGCGTATCCTAGACGTTCTGAGCGAAGTGGATGCCGACATCGTCGCGCTGCAGGAAGCGGACCGGCGGTTCGGTACGCGTGCCGCAGTGATCTCGCCGCACCTGCTTGAGGAGCATGGCGGATGGAAAGCGGTCGGCTTCGGCGTCCGCGCGCTCAGCAGCGGCTGGCATGGGAATGCGCTACTGGTGCCCCGTTCCGCGACCGTGCGTGCATGCGAGGTGCTGCACCTCCCTGCGCTCGAACCGCGCGGTGCGGTGATGGCCGATGTCGAGGTGGGCGGGACGACGATGCGGGTCGTCGGCATGCACCTCGATCTGTCGGGTCTGTGGCGACGGCGTCAGGCGCAGGCCGTGATAAGCCACGTCGCCGCAACTGCGCACCAGCACCCGACCGTGATGATGGGAGACCTGAACGAGTGGAGCCGCCAGTCAGGCTGCCTCCGCGACCTGGCGCGTGGCTTCGCCTTCGCCGACACGGGCCCGAGCTTTCACGCGCGGCGGCCAATCGCGCGGCTCGACCGGATCATGGCGTCACGCGACCTTAGGATCACCGCTTGCGGTGTTCATGCGAGTGCGTCCGCTCGAAAGGCATCGGATCATCTGCCGATCTGGGCGGAGCTGACCCTGGCATGAGCAATCGCACGTGAGCGACGGCGACGGCGCAGCATTCGAGCCTGCAGCGGCGGTTCGCGACAAGGAGCTCCGGCTGGCGCTCGTCTGCTATGGCGGGATCAGCCTGGCGGTCTACATGCACGGCATCACCAAGGAGGTGTGGCATCTGGCGCGGGCCAGTCGCGCATCGCACGACGGCACACCGGACCTGACCGGCGCCGCACGCGTCTACGCCGATCTGATCGCCGAGATGCGCGAGGCAGCCGGCATCCGCCTGCGCATCCTGCCCGACATCGTCGCCGGCGCGAGCGCGGGCGGGATCAACGGCATCTTCCTCGCGCAGGCGATCGCGGCGGGTCAGTCGCTCGATCCGCTGACCGACCTGTGGCTCGATGGCGCCGATGTCGAGCGCTTGATCGACACCGATGCAGCACCGGCCTCGAGGTTCGCAAAGGTGTGGGCGCTGCCGCTCGCATGGATGGCCGCGGGACGAAGCGCCGAGCAGCTGGATCACGCCGATGAGCATACGCGTGCAGAAGTGCGCACCAAGCTGTCGCACTTCATCCGTTCGCGCTGGTTCGAGCCGCCGTTCTCGGGATCGGGGTTCACCGACATGCTGCTCAATGCCTTCGCCGCCATGGCAGCGGCTCCGCGTGGGCCGCGCCTGCTTCCGCCCGGCCAGCCGCTCGACCTGTTCGTGACCGTAACCGATTTCACCGGCCATCCCGAGCGCCTCGAACTTCATTCCCCGCGCGAGGTGACCGAGACCGAGCACCGACTGGTGTTCCCGTTCAGCGATGGCGGGCGACCGTGCGAGACGCTTGCCGATCCGGCCGAGCTGACCTTTGCGGCGCGGGCGACCTCAAGTTTTCCGGGCGCGTTCCCTCCGTTGACTGTCGCAGAGCTTGACGGCGCGTTGGAGAAGCGCGCCGCGTCTTGGCCCGGTCGCCGCGTCTTCCTACGCCGCGTGCTGCCGCGACAATTCGCCGCCAACACCATCAACAAGACCGCGTTGATCGACGGATCGGTACTCGCCAACGCGCCCTTTCGTCCTGCGATCGATGCGCTGCGCGATCGACCCGCGCGACGCGAGATCGATCGCCGCTTCGTCTACATCGACCCGGCACCGGGCATGAAGTTCCGCCTGTCCGGCTCGATCGACGGCGTACCGGGCTTCTTTCAGACCATCTTGGGCGCGGTCAGCGAACTGCCGCGCCAGCAGCCGATCCGCGACAATCTTGAGGCACTTGCCGAGCGGTCGCGCCGGATCGAGCGGATGCGCGCAGTGCTGGAGGCGATTCGGCCCGAGATCGATCGCGAGATCGAGCAGCTGTTCGGGCGAACGTTTTTCCTCGATCGCCCAACACCTGCGCGGCTGGTGGCGTGGCGCAGGCGGGCGCAGGTGTCCGCCGCCGAACGCGCCGGCTTCTCCTATGCCGGCTATGGTCACCTGAAAGTGACAAAGGTGGCCGAGTTCATCGCGACGCTGCTTGACGCGGCCGGCGGCGCACCGGGCTCGCATCGCTGGAACAACACGCGCGCACGGATCGATCAGGCGCTTGTCCGGCGCGGCGTGACTGAACAGGCGGTGTTCAGCGGAGCAGGCAGCGAGCCTGCGGTCGCGTTCCTTCGCACCTTCGACCTCGATTTCCGCATCCGTCGCCTGCGCCTGCTTGCGCGACGGATCAGCGAAGCCGAAGTTGCCGCCGGCACCGACACATTCGAACCGCTGAGAGAGGCGGTGTACGAGTCGCTCGGCACCTATCTTGAGGCGCGGCGGCCCCGAAACCATCGCGCGCTACGCACAGCCATCCGCAATGCGCGCAACGATGCCGATGCGTTGCTCGACGCGCTCGGCGTTTCGCTCGACCTGACGCGGCTCGATGCCGACACCGACGCGCGGATCGCCGCCGCGCTCGCCGGGTTGCCGCGTGAGGTGCGCCGCGCGATGCTGCTCCATTACCTGGGCTTTCCGTACATCGACGTGGCGACCTTGCCGCTGCTGCAGGGCGAAGGGAACGACGAGTACGATCCGATCCGCGTCGATCGCATCTCGCCCGACGATGCGCGAACGATCCGTAGTGGCGGCGCGGAGGCGACGTTGAAGGGTATCCAGTTCAACAGCTTCGGTGCCTTCTTCAGTCGAGCCTATCGCGAGAACGACTACCTTTGGGGTCGCCTCCACGGCGCGGAGCGGATGATCGACATTGCGGTTTCGGCCCTGCCCGCCGGAGCACCGCTGCGACCCGGCCGCGTCGCTGCAATCAAGCGCGCGGTGTTCCTCGCCATCCTCAACGAAGAGGAGCCGCGCCTCAGCGCCATTCCGACGCTCTTCGACACCCTTCGGCGCGAGATCGGCTGAAGGCTGGCCAAAATGCGCCGCGGGCGATAGCGTCGGCGACGATGCAGTTCCTCAAGATCCTGTTCTGGTGCCTGCTGGCCTTCATCGCCGCGGTGTTCACCTTCGGTAATTGGACCACCGTCTCGATCCAGCTGTTCGGCGACCTGGTCATGGAGATCAACCTGCCCTTGCTGTTGCTGCTGACCTTCCTGCTCGGCTTCGTGCCGACGCTGGTCTATCAGCATATCGCGCGCTGGCGGTTGCGGCAGCGCCTGGCCGCCGCCGAGCGCGCATTGGCGAGCACGCGCGCGATCAGCGAGGCCGCCCTGCCGGAGCCGCTCGCGACAGTTTCAGCGCAAACCGCCGCCACGTCGGAGACGATCTGATGTCGAACCGCATCTTCGTCGCGCTGGACACGCCCGATCTCGCCCGTGCGCGTGCGGTAGCGCAGAAGGTCCGCCATCACGTCGGCGGCGTGAAGCTGGGGCTCGAGTTCTTCTGCGCCAACGGCCCAGCCGGCATCCGCGCGATCGAGGAAGCCGGTCTGCCCGTGTTCCTTGACCTCAAGCTGCACGACATTCCCAATACGGTGGCCAAGGCGGTGCAGTCGCTCGCGGTCCTCAAGCCAGCGGTGCTCACCGTGCACGCCAGCGGAGGTCGCGCAATGCTCGAGGACGCAAAGGCAGCGGCGCATCCCGACACGCGCGTCGTCGCGGTGACGATGCTGACCAGTCTCGACGAGGATGATCTGGCCGCCACGGGGATCAGCGGCAGCGCGCACGACCACGTTCTGCGTCTGGCCGACCTCGCGCGCGAAGCCGGGCTGGACGGCATCGTCTGCTCGGGCGCAGAGGTGAAGGCGGCGCATCGTGCCTGGCCAAGGGGGTATTTCGTCGTGCCCGGCGTCCGCCCCGTGAATGGCGCCGCGGGCGATCAAAAACGCGTGGTGACACCGCGCCGCGCGCTCGACGATGGTGCGTCGATCCTGGTCATTGGCCGACCGATTACGCAGGCGAGCGATCCCGACGAGGCCGCGCGCGCCATTGCCGCGACGCTCTGACCGGCATGGCGGTCGACGATACGGTCACGGTGGCGGAAGACGCCCGCGCGCTGGTGGCCGCGGTGCGCGAGGCGGCACGGCGTCACAATCTCAGCTGGAACATGCTCGTACCTGATCGCTTCACCCTTAACCACGACGCCGAGGAAGCCGAGGAGGCCGCCTATGCCGAGATGGCGGCGACCAAGCGTGCGCTTCGCGACCATATCTGCACCGTCTACGGCATCTCGGTCGATGAACTCGCCAGCCTGGCAACCCCGTGACGCACGGCGGGGGCTTGGTTGCGCTCGCATCGCGCTGCTAGGAGAAGTGCCATGCACGTGACGGCGAAGATATGCGGGCTCTCCACGCCGGCGACACTCGATGCGGCCATTGCGGGTGGTGCCAGCCACGTCGGCTTCGTCTTCTTTCCACCTTCGCCGCGCAATCTTTCGTTCGAGCGATCCGCGATGCTGTCCGAACGCGTGCCCGGCCACGTCGGCCGCGTCGGAATTTTCGTCGACCCCGATGATGAGACGATCGCGCGCGCGGTGCAGTCGGCTCGACTGGCTGCGATCCAGCTGCACCGCACGGCGGCGACCAGGGTCGCGCATCTTCGCGCGGTGACGGGAGTGGACACCTGGGCGGCGATCGCGATCAAGACACGCGGCGACCTCGATCGGGCACGTGACTACACCGGCGCGGCCGATCGGCTGTTGTTCGATGCGAAGACACCCGCCGGCGCGGCGCTGCCCGGAGGCATGGGCGTTCGGTTCGACTGGTCGCTGCTTGACGGTTTCCGCTCGCCACTCCCCTGGGCGCTGTCAGGTGGGCTCGATGCCGCCAATGTCGCCGACGCGGTGGCGCGTACCGGCGCCCCGCTGGTCGATACCTCGTCGGGCGTCGAGGATGCGCCGGGTGTCAAGAGCGTGGACAAGATCGCCGCCTTCCTTCAAGCGGTGCGCCGCCTATGACACTCACCACTGCTCCTGCCGCCGCGCTCAACAGCTTTCGCCAGCAACCTGACGCGCGCGGCCATTTCGGCGATTACGGCGGGCGTTACGTTGCCGAGACGCTGATGCCGCTGATCCTCGATCTCGAACGCGCGTATCGCGCGGCGAAGGAGGATCCCGCATTTCAGGCGCAATTCGACGATCTGCTCGAACATTATGTCGGCCGCCCCTCCCCACTCTACTATGCCGAACGACTGACGGAGGCGCTGCGCGAAAGCGCGCCTGCGGGGATGGGTCCGGAAATCTGGTTCAAGCGTGACGAGCTGAACCACACCGGCGCGCACAAAATCAACAATTGCGTCGGGCAGATCCTGCTAGCGATGCGGATGGGCAAGACGCGCATCATCGCCGAGACGGGCGCGGGCCAGCACGGCGTCGCGACCGCAACCGTCTGCGCGCGCTTCGGCCTGCCCTGCGTCATCTACATGGGTGCGAAGGATGTCGAGCGGCAGGCGCCCAACGTGTTCCGCATGAAGCTGCTCGGCGCCGAGGTGCGTGCGGTCGAGAGCGGCGCGCGTACGCTTAAGGACGCGATGAACGAGGCGCTGCGCGACTGGGTCGCGAATGTCCATGACACCTTCTACATCATCGGCACGGCGGCGGGACCACACCCCTACCCCGAACTCGTCCGCGATTTCCAAAGCGTGATCGGGCGAGAGGCGCGCGCGCAGATGCTGGTGCGGACCGGTCGTTTGCCCGACCTGCTGGTCGCCGCGATCGGTGGCGGTTCCAACGCCATCGGGCTGTTCCATCCGTTCCTCGACGATGCCGACGTACAGATGCTTGGTGTCGAGGCCGCGGGCGAAGGGTTGGAGGGCAAGCACGCCGCCAGCCTTGCCGGTGGCTTCCCCGGCGTGCTTCACGGCAACAAGACCTATCTGTTGCAGGACGACGATGGGCAGATCGCTGAGGCGCACTCAATCTCGGCGGGGCTCGACTATCCCGGTATCGGTCCCGAACATGCCTGGCTGAAGGATATCGGGCGGGTGACCTACACCAGTGTGACTGATGCCGACGCACTCGACGCGTTCCAGCTGCTGTGCCGATCCGAGGGGATCATTCCCGCACTTGAACCATCGCACGCCATCGCGGCGGTGGTCACGCGATCGAAGCAGATGCGGCGCGATCAGGTGGTCCTCGCCAATCTGTGCGGTCGCGGCGACAAGGACATCTTCACGGTGGCCGAGGCACTCGGGGTGGCGATCTGATGTCGCGGCTCTCCGACGCTTTCCGCGACGATCGACCTGCGCTCGTCACCTTCGTGACCGCAGGCGATCCCGATGTCGCCACGACGGCCGGCGTCCTCGACGCGCTGGTCGCGGGCGGGGCCGATGTGATCGAATTAGGCATGCCGTTCACCGATCCGATGGCGGACGGCCCGGCGATTCAGGGGGCGAATATCCGCAGCCTCGCGGGCGGCACGACCACTGCCGACATCATGAACCTCGCGCGCGGCTTTCGCGAGCGCCACCCGGACGTGCCGGTGGTGCTGATGGGCTACGCCAATCCGATGCTACGCCGCGGTGCCGACTGGTTCGCCGCCGCAGCACGCGAGGCCGGGGTCGACGGGGTGATCTGCGTCGACGTACCGCCCGAGGAGGACGACGCACTCGGGCCGTCGCTTCGTGCGGCGGGGCTCGATCTCATCCGGCTGGCGACGCCAACGACCGATGCGGCGCGGTTGCCGGAAGTCGTGAATAGTGCCTCTGGATTCCTCTACTACGTCTCGGTCGCGGGGATCACCGGGCTGCAGCAGGCGCAGCAGGGCTCGATTGAGCAGGCGGTTGCGCGGCTGAAGCAGGCGACCGACGTGCCTGTCGTGGTCGGTTTCGGCGTCCGCACTCCTGAACAAGCGCGTGCGATCGGCGGCATTGCCGATGGCGTCGTTGTCGGCTCCGCGATCGTCGAGATCGTGGCACAGCACGGCACGCAAGCGCCCGCCCATGTGACGACCTATGTCCGCGGCCTGGCCGATGCGCTCGCCTCGGCCCGGAAGGAAGCAGTACGATGAGTTGGTTGAGCAACGTCCGCAATGCCTTGTCCGCGATCGTTCCGGCGGGAAAGCAGCAGACACCCGAGAACCTGTGGCACAAGTGCAAGGGCTGCGGGATGATGGTGTTTACAAAGGAGCTGGAGGAGAACCTCCACGTCTGTCCGACGTGCGACCACCACGACCGCATCGGTCCGGCTGAGCGGTTCGCTTATCTGTTCGACGAAGGCAGCGCGCACCCGTTGGCTCCGCCAAAGGCACCGGAGGACCCGCTCAAGTTCCGCGACTCGAAGCGGTATGTCGACCGGTTGAAGGCGGCGCGTGCCGACACGGGCGAGCAGGATGCGTTCGTCAACGCGCGCGGGTTGATCCATGGGTGCAAGGCCGTGATCGGCGTGCAGGATTTCGCCTTCATGGGCGGGTCGATGGGCCAGGCCGTCGGCGAAGCGTTTATCCAAGGCGTCGAGGCCGCGATCGCGGACCGTGCGCCCTACATCGTCTTCACCGCGTCGGGCGGCGCGCGCATGCAGGAAGGTATTCTCAGCCTGATGCAGATGCCGCGTAGCACGGTCGCCATTCAGATGCTCCACGATGCCGGCCTGCCGTACATCGTCGTGCTGACCGATCCGACCTCGGGCGGCGTCATGGCAGCCTATGCGATGCTGGGCGATATCCACATCGCCGAACCCAAGGCGACGCTCGCCTTCACCGGCCGGCGCGTGATCGAGAACACGATTCGTGAGAAGCTGCCCGACGATTTCCAGACGAGCGAATATTATCTTGAACACGGCATGATCGACATGGTGGTGCACCGCAAGGACCTGCGCGACCGGCTTGCCAGCGTGATAGGCTATCTGTGTGCGGAGCGAAGCGCGGCGGCGTGAGGCAAGCGCCTCGGCCTTACTGACGCGGGAAGATTCATGCCCGATCACGCCCGCTCCGCCGATCCCGCCGTCCAGCGGCAGCTTGATCGTTTGTGGGCCTTGTCGCCCGGTGCCGATGTGCTCGGGCTCGAGCGGATTACCCGCCTGCTCGCGCGTCTGGGCGACCCACACCTGCGCTTGCCGCCTGTCTTCCATGTCGCAGGCACGAACGGCAAGGGCTCGACCTGTGCGTTCCTGCGCAACGCGCTTGAGGCGGCGGGCTATCGGGTACATGCCTATACGAGCCCGCATCTGGTTCGCTTCAACGAACGGATCAGGTTGGCCGGAACGCTGATAGACGACACCACGCTGGCAGGCTTGCTCGGCGAGGTGCTGGACGTCGCCGAAGGGATCGGCGCGAGCTTCTTCGAGGTGACGACGGCAGCGGCGTTTCTCGCCTTTGCGCGCGTGCCGGCGGACGCTTGCGTGATCGAGGTGGGTCTGGGCGGGCGCCTCGATGCTACCAACGTGCTCCCGACCGCAGCGGTGTGTGGCATCGCCGCGCTCGGCATGGATCACGAAGCCTTTCTGGGCGACACGCTGCCGAAGATCGCGGCGGAAAAGGCGGGAATAGCAAAAGGTGACGTGCCGCTGGTCACGATGGCCTATCCTGCCGGCATCACGGCGGTGATTGCGCAAAGTGCCGCACGCGCCGGCGCGTCTTTGTTGCCGCAACAGGCTGCGTGGCGATTTCGGGTCGATGGCGACACGATCGTCTATCAGGACAGCGTCGGTGAGCTTCGGCTTCCGCTGCCAACCATGTACGGCGCGCATCAGGCCGACAATCTCGCGCTCGCCACCGCGATGCTGCGCCATCAGCGCGCACTCATGGTGCCGAAGGGCACGATCGCCGCTGCCGCACGGGCGACGTTCTGGCCGGCAAGGCTGCAACATCTGTCGCCCGGCCCGCTCGTTGATCTGATGCCGCACGGATCGGCGGTATGGCTCGACGGCGGACACAATGCTTCCGCGGGCGAAGCACTGGCGCAGGCGCTTGGCACGATCAGCGAAGCGGGTGGTGTCACGCTGATCCTGGGCATGCTGGCGAACAAGGACGCGCGCGGCTTCCTCTCGCCGCTGGAGCCGCTACTCGACCGCGTGATCGCGGTGCCGGTACCCGATCACGGCTGCCACGCGCCAAGCGAACTCGCCGACGTTGCTGCTGCGTTCGGCATTCAGGCGAGCACCGCTGCCGACGTGGATGCCGCGATGAGACTGGTCGCCGACATCTTCCGGGTAGAGCCCGGCAGGACCGTGCTGATCGCGGGTTCGCTCTACCTCGCCGGCGAAGTTCTCGATCTGAATGACGAGGCACCAAGCTGACACAAATCTGCGATTGACTTGCAATAGCGGTTTAACGAGGATGCGTGGACGATAAGGAGTCGCCCGCGATGGCCGTCAACACCATGTCCTCTGTTCTTCCGCGCACCGGTCCGGCTTGTCCCAATGCGCGGCTGGCGTTGTTCGCGATCCGCCGGATGGGCGCACACGGGCTTGCTGACGCACGCGCCAGCTACGCGCTGTTCACCACCTTTGGCGAAGGATTCCGACGACCGTTGATGCTGACGCGAACGATGATGGCGGACATCGCCGCGCATTCGTCGATGCCGGTATCGATCGCGCCATGCTGCTGCGGGCGGATGACCGCGTCGGAACATGCGCTGCTCACTATCCTCGCACGGGTCGAGGTCGCGCCGGATCAGGCGCGCTGGCTGATGCAGGACCTGCTGGGCCACCGGAACGTGGACGGCGTGCTGGCAAGTGCCGCCGCGCTCGCCGCCGCCTTTGCCGACGAGGGTCGCCCCGTCACCGCGTGACGATCAGGCCGGGGCACCATCGCGTGCGTCGCCCGGCCCCTCGATCCCGGCGCTGCCGACCGAGCGGTCGATCAACCCGGCGCGGCTCATCCACCAAAACAGCACAACGCCGGGAAGCGCCAGCACCGTAGTCAGGACGTAGAAGTTGAAATAACCGAGCTGCTCGACCAGCGCTCCCGCCGTCGTTCCCGTCAGCACGCGTCCCAGCACGCTCGTCGCCGCAGAGATCAGCGCATATTGCGCCGCGGTAAAGCGAAGATCGGTCAGCGCGGAGAAGTACGCCACCAGTGTCACGCCGCCGATGCCGCTGGCAATATTCTCGAACCCGATCGCACCCGCCATGCCGACGTTGCTGTGCCCGGCGGCGGCAAGGAAGGCGAACGACATGTTGCTTACTGCCATCAACAACAGGCTGAGCAGCACCGATCGCTTCAACCCCATGCGCGCGTACAGAACGCCGCCGATGAAGATCCCAACCAGATAGGCCCAGAAACCGATGCCGACGTCGTAAAAGGCGATCTCGTCGTTGCTGAACCGCAGGTCGTCGAACAGCAGGCGAAAGGTCAGATTGGCAAGCGTGTCGCCGACCTTGTGGATCAGGATGAACAGCAGGACCAGCCACGCGCCGCGCCGCATGAAGAACTCGGCAAATGGTTGCCACACGGCGCCGAGCGCGGTCGCGAAGCCGCGCCGCTCCACCGGCTCGCGTCGCCGCGCCGGCTCACCGAGCAACAGTCCCGCGAGCATTGCGGGGAGCGCGAGCAGCGCGCAGGCGAGATAGGCCGCCGACCAGCCATGCCGCGCCGCGACGACCAGCGCTAGCGCGCCGGCACCCGCGGAGCCGATCCTCCAGCCATATTGGCTCATGCCCGAGCCGACGCCCAATTGCCGCGGTTCGAGGATCTCGATGCGGTAGGCGTCGATGACGATGTCGAACGTCGCGCCCGCGATGCCGACCAAGATCGCTGCTGTTGCGGTTGCGGAAATCGATGCGCGAGGATCGACCAGCGCCAGATGCGTCACCGCCGCGATCACCAACACGCCGGCGAAGATCAGCCACGACACGCGCTGCCCAAGCCGCCCGATCACGGGCAACCGCACGCCATCGACAAGCCACGCCCAAAGGAATTTCAGATTGTAGACGAGGAAGGCCAGGCTGAACGCGGTCACCGTCTTCTTGTCGATTCCCGCCTGCGACAGTCGCGTCGTCAGCGTCGCCGCGATCATCGAGTAAGGAAAGCCCGAGGAGATCCCGAGCGCCAGCGCGGCAAGCGGCGCACGTTCCGTGTACGGCCTGACCCCGTCCCACCACGTCCGCCGTTCCGCGCCCGTCATCTCCGGCGACACTGCCATTCACTCGCTCCCCGCACTCTATTGCGCAGGACCCTAGCGGGAATCTGGCGGCGCGTAAGCCCGCCGCCATTGCGTTCAGCCCAATCCCATTGTGATCGTGACCCTTTTGGCTGATCCGCGATCAGGTCGCCGTGGCGAACAACTCAAACCCTTGCGGCAGGCGTTTTGCATGGCGCCCCGCGCGAACGGCGTCGACCACGTCGATCGCGGTGAGTAGGTCGCGTTCCATATACGGCTTGGCAAGGAACCCGACCGCGAGCGCGCGGGCCTCGAGCGGACAACTGCCGGTTACGAACATGACCGGGACACCCTGCTCGGCGGCCGCACGTGCGACATCCAGCCCGCTTCCGTCCGCCAGCCGCACGTCGGCAAGGATCAGGTCGACCACCCCCGCGCCGCGCGCGAGCACGGCGTGCGCATCCGCGACACGGTCGACGGTCGCCAGGACCTCATAACCGTGTTCACGCAGCATCCGCTCGGTATCGAACGCGACCAGCGGCTCGTCTTCAACGACCAGCAGACGTGTGATCAGCCGTTGCTTCCGTCCAAACAGCATGCGCCCGCTTTCATCGTTCCGCACACACAACGCAAAAGGATGATTTCGGTCGCAATTATTTGACAGCGCCAGCATCGGCGGGGCTAAGGCGAGCGCATGGCCGAGGACCCTCAGCAACAACGCATCGCCAAACTGCTCGCGCGCGCGGGTGTCGCATCACGCCGTGATGTCGAACGCATGATCGCGGACCGGCGCGTCGCGGTTGGCGGAACAGTGATCGACACGCCGGCGACGCTGCTAGCGAACCTCGACGGGGTGACGGTCGATGGCGAGCCGGTTGCCGCGCCCGAACCGACGCGACTGTTCCTGTTCCACAAGCCTGCCGGCTACCTGACCGCCGCGCGCGACCCTGCCGGGCGTCCGACGATCTACGACCGCCTGCCCACCGATCTGCCGCGCCTGGTGCCGATCGGGCGGCTTGACCTCAACACCGAGGGCCTGTTGCTGCTTACCACCGACGGCGCGTTCAAGCGTCAGCTCGAGCTGCCGTCGACCGGCGTCGAGCGTGCCTATCGCGCGCGTGCCTACGGCGATGTGACGCAAGCGCAGCTCGAAGAGCTGATCGACGGTGTCGAGGTCGAGGGCGTGCGCTATGGCAGCATCGATGCGAACCTCGAACGTCGCACCGGCGCCAACGTGTGGGTCGAAATGATCCTGACCGAGGGAAAGAACCGCGAGGTTCGCCGCGTGCTGGAATATCTAGGTCTTCAGGTCAGCCGACTGATCCGCACGCGTTATGGCCCGTTCGTGCTAGGCGACCTGCCCGTCGGCGCGATCGGAGAGGTGCGCGGCGCCGACCTGGTCGCGTTTCGACAGACGCTGAAGGCGAGCGCACGGGCAAAGGGCGATGCGGATGCGACCATCTCCGCGCCTGCCCTACGCAAAGGCGACATCACGCGGCGGACAGTTGGCCCGCCTCCAGCCACCGGCGAGTACGATCCAACCGCGAGCAACCGTCGCCCAAGCACGACGGAACCGGATCGCCGACTGCGCCGCGCCGCCCCGCCCCGGATCGCTCGTGCAGGCGTCGCGGCGAACTCCCCGCCCATTCCGGTCGTTCAGACGAACACCAAGAGCAACCGCGATGCCGCTCGACCGACCGCCGCCAGCCCGGTCGGCCGCGCCCAAGCCCGCCTTGGCGCCGCCGGTCCGAGCGCCGCGTCGCGCCAAGGCGATCAGCAGAGGGGTGAACGACGCGAAGCAGCGGCTGTGCGTGAACAGTCCGCTGCCCGCGTGCAACGTCAGGGTATCCCGGCAGCCGCTGACGATGCCGCATCACCGCGCCCGGCCAAATTGCAGCGCAAGGCCGGCTGGGCGAAGCCGAAACCGAAGGCCGGCCCGCGTGGTGGAAGACCCCGAAAATGAGGATCATCGCAGGCGAATGGCGCGGCCGGGCACTCGCCGCACCCAAGGGCGACACCACGCGTCCGACCGCAGACCGTACGCGTGAGGCATTATTCTCGATGCTGGCGAGCCGTGTCGGCAGCTTTGACGGCCTGTCGATCGCCGACCTGTTCGCGGGCTCCGGGGCGCTCGGGCTGGAGGCCTTGTCGCGCGGCGCGGCATCGTGCCTGTTCGTCGAACAGGATCGCGCCGCGCTCGACAGCTTGCGCGCCAATGTCACCGCCCTTGCGGCGGGTACGCGCGCGACCGTCCGTGCCGGCTCGGTGCTGGCGCTCGGTCCCGCGACTGCACCGCTCGACATCGTGATGATGGACCCGCCTTACGCCTCCGGCGCAGGGGAGGTCGCGGCCGACAAGCTGGCACGGCTCGGCTGGATCGGCCCCGCGACGTGGCTTACGATCGAGACGGGGCGCGGTGAGGCGGTCGAGCTGGACGGTTACGCGATCGATGCCGACCGGCAATATGGTCGTGCGCGGCTCACCATCCTGCGCCGGACCGACTGAACATCAGTTCACCGACAGCGGCTGAACCGCGCTCGGTCGCGCCTCACGCATGACCAGCAGCGCGACGAGGCTGAGGAGCGACAGCGCGGCGAGGTAGCCGCCGACCAGCATCAGCCCGCCGCGCTCCACCAGCGCCTGCGCCGCGACCGGTGTCAGCCCACCACCAATAATCCCGGCCATGTTGAACGACAGGCTGACCCCCGTGTAGCGGACGCGCGCCGGAAACAGGCTCGGCAGCCACGCACCGAGCGGGCCGTAGACAAACCCCATCACGAAGAGCGCGAAGGCAAGGCTCGCGAACATCGCCGGCACCGAGTGCGAGCCCAGACCCGGCACGAGCAGGAAGCCGGCGACGACCGCGCCGGCGCAGCCACAGGCGAGCACATGTCCCGGCGTCGTGCGATCCGCCCATACGCCCGACAGCGCGATACCGACCGCCATGAACAGGATCGCTGCGAGTTGCAGCGACAGGAACACCTGCGTGTTCACGCCCATGATCTTGGTCGCATAACCGAGCGCGAACGCCGTCGCGATATAATAGACTGCGAAGCACGCCACCGCGCCGAACGTGCCGCCGAGCGTCTGTCGCCAATGGTGCCGCATCAATTCGCCCATCGGCACCGATGGTGGCGGACCTTCCTCCATCATCGCTGCGAAGGCAGGCGTTTCGCTGATCTTCAGGCGCACCCACAAGCCCAGACCGACGAGCACGATCGAGAGCAGGAACGGCACGCGCCAGCCCCAGGCGAGGAACTGCGCCGGCGTCATCAACAATCCCAGCAACAGGAACAGGCCGTTCGCGGCGATGAAGCCGACCGGTGCGCCGAGTTGCGGCACCATGCCATAGCGCCCGCGCTTGCCCGCCGGCGCGTTCTCCACCGCAAGCAGCGCCGCACCGCCCCATTCGCCGCCGAGGCCGAAGCCCTGCCCGAAGCGCAGCACGCACAACAGGATCGGCGCGAGCTTTCCCGCAGTCGCATAGGTCGGCAGAAAGGCGATCGCGAGCGTCGATCCGCCCATCAGCATCAGGCTGGCGACCAGCGTCGACTTGCGCCCGATCCGGTCGCCGTAATGTCCGAATGCCCATGCTCCGACCGGTCGCGCAAAGAATGCGACCGCGAGGCTTGCATAGGACGCGAGCAACTGCACCGAGGCGTCTCCCGCCGGGAAGAACAACGGCCCAAACACCAGCGACGCAGCAGTCGCGTAAATGTAAAAATCGTAGAATTCGACTGAGGTGCCGACCAGGCTGGCGAGCAGGATGCGACGGTGTGAGGCTGGCTGCGACATGCCGCGTCATCGGGCAGCGTTGCGGCTCACGTCAACGCGCAAGATGCGGCGGCGGCCACCAAAACGCGCCCGGCTGCAACATCCGCGCAACACATGCGCGCTAGACCTCGGGACGCGGCGCTTTTCTTCCCTGTTGGGCGCCGTACGGGTCGGACAACCCCCGTCCGATCCCTTCCCTGAACTGCGGGGCAGCGTCACCGGCGCTGCCCCGGCTTTTCTCAAAACGCGCCGCGCTCCACCAGCTGCAGCAGCAGCCAGTATAGCGTCCCTGACAGCAGCATCGCGACCGGCAGGGTCATGATCCACGCGGCGGCCAGCTGGATCAGCGTCCGCCGCTGCAATCCCATTCCGCTCGCGACCGAGGCGCCCGCGACGCCCGACGACAGAATGTGCGTCGTCGACACCGGAAGCCCGAAGCGGTCGGCGGCCAGGATCGTGCCCGCCGCCACCAGCTCGGCCGACGCGCCCATGCCATAGGTCATGTGCTGCTTGCCGATCTTTTCACCCACGGTGACGACGATCCGCTTCCATCCGATCATCGTGCCGAGCCCGAGCGCCAGCGCGACGGCGACCTTGACCCACAATGGGATGTACCGCGTCCCCGCCTCTAGCCGGGTCTGATAATCCTTCAGCCGGTCGGCATCGGCTTCGTTGAACCCATGCTTGTCGGCATCCTTCGCGATCATCCGCGTCGTATCGAGGACGAGGTACATGTCGTTACGAAGGTTGGGCGTGGCTTCCGCCGGCACCTTCTCGAGCGAGCCGTAGCCGGCGACGCGCGCTGCGACATCGCGCGACACCGCCACCGCCGCGCCATAGACAAGCGGCGTCTCGACCGTGCGATGCGACAGCGCGTCGATCAGGATCGGCCGCGCTCGCTCGACCGGCACCGCCGCCTCGCCGTGACGCGCCAACACGCGCGAGGCTGCATCGGCGCTCGCGTAAAAGGCAGGCGTCTCACTCGCCGGCAAGGTGCGATTGAGCGCATAGGCAGTCGGCGCGCAGCCGATCAGGATCAGCATAATGAGCCCCATGCCCTTCTGCCCGTCATTCGACCCGTGGCTGAACGACACCGCGGTGCAGGTGAACACCAGCAGCGCGCGGATGCCGCGCGGCGGCGGCGCGTCACCACCGGGCGACTGCATCAGCGTCGGGTTGCGCGCAACACGGCGCAGCACCAACAGCATTGCGGCGGCGGCGAAGAAACCGATCACCGGCGCCATCAGCAACCCCGACAGCACCTTGGTCGCCTGGCTCCAATCCACTCCCGACGTGCCGTTGGCACCGTGATGCAGCAATTGATTGGCAAGCCCGACGCCCAGCACCGAGCCGATCAGCGTGTGGCTCGACGAGTTCGGCAGCCCGACGTACCAGGTCGCCAGGTTCCACATCACCGCGGCGAGCAGCAGCGCGAAGATCATCGCGAACCCCGCCCCGACCCGACATTCAGGATCAGGTCGACCGGCAACAGCGTGACGATCGAATAAGCGACCGCCCCCGACGACAACATCACGCCAAGGAAGTTGAAGAACCCCGACCACATGACCGCCAGGTTGGCGGGCATGGAATTGGTGTAGATCACGGTCGCGACCGCATTGGCGGTATCATGGAAGCCGTTGACGAACTCGAACCCCAGCGCGATCAGCAACGCGAGACCGAAGAACAGGAACACGCCGGTCGCCAGCTGCTCGCCCACCTGCTGGGTATCGAGAAATACGCTGATCCCGGCGTAGCCGAAACCGGCAATGACGAGCAGGGCGAACACCATGCGCGCGATCGGATGCGATGGCTTGTCCAGGTCAACCGCACGTGATGGCGGGCTGGACGAAGAGTCGGCGAGGACGTTGCTTGCCATAGATGTCGTTCCTGTCGCTCCGGCGTGACGTTTTGATGACAGCGTTGACGGTGAAGACGACGCCCGGAGAATGGACGGTGGCCAGAACGCCGCTGGTCGACCTTGGTGCCGCAAAGCATCGCCTCGGTCCGATGGGCTGTAGCGAACATGATGGCGCTTGAGCCGGGCACGAGCGTGTTTCGCCTTTGTTCTCGATGATTGCGCCGGCCGGCTCGCCTGCCTACGTGGACCCGGTGACCGATACGCAGATTGCCCAACCGCCCTATTTGTCCACCCTCAACGCGCCGCAGCGGGAGGCCGTGCTGACGACGGATGGCCCCGTGCTTGTCCTCGCCGGGGCCGGCACGGGCAAGACCGCGGCGCTGACCGCACGGCTCGCTCATCTGCTCTACACGCGGCGCGCATGGCCATCGGAAATCCTGGCGGTGACCTTCACCAACAAGGCCGCGCGCGAGATGCGCGAACGGGTCGGGCGACTGGTCGGCGAGACGGTGGAGGGGATGCCGTGGCTGGGAACGTTTCACGCGATTGGCGCCAAGATGCTGCGGCGACATGCCGAACTGGTCGGGCTGCAATCCAATTTCACGATCCTCGATACCGACGACCAACTGCGGTTGCTCAAGCAATTGATCGTCGCCGCCGACATCGACGAGAAGCGTTTTCCGGCACGTAGCCTCGCCGGGTTGATCGACGAGTGGAAGAACAAGGGGCTGACTCCGCGCGACGTCGATGCGGGCGAGAGCGAGCGTTATGCCAACGGACGCGGCGGTGAGCTGTACGAGCAATATCAGGTGCGGCTCCGGTCAGTGAACGCCTGCGACTTCGGCGATCTGCTGCTCCACGTGCTCACCATCCTGAAGAGCAATCGCGAAGTGCTGGAGCAGTACCAGCAACGCTTCCGCTACATCATGGTGGACGAGTATCAGGACACCAACTCGGTCCAGTATCTCTGGCTGCGCCTGCTCGCGCAGGAGCGGCGCAACATCTGCTGTGTCGGCGACGACGATCAGTCGATCTATTCGTGGCGCGGCGCGCAGGTGGAGAACATCCTCAAGTTCGAGAAGGACTTTCCCGGCGCCAAGGTGATCCGGCTGGAACAGAATTACCGCTCGACGCCGCATATCCTCGGCGCCGCATCGGGCGTGATCGCCAACAATGGCGGGCGGCTAGGCAAGCAATTGTGGACCGAGCTCGACGCTGGCGAGAAAGTGCGCGTCATCGGCGTGTGGGACGGCCCCGAGGAGGCGCGCCGCGTCTCGGACGAGGTCGAGACGTGCCAGCGAGCGGGCAAGAGCCTGGATGATGTCGCGATCCTGGTGCGCGCGCAGCATCAGACGCGCGAGTTCGAGGACTGCTTCATCTCGGTCGGGCTGCCGTATCGCATCGTCGGGGGCTTCCGCTTCTACGAGCGTGCCGAAATCCGCGACGCGCTCGCTTACCTGCGCATCGTCAACCAGCCAGCCGACGATCTCGCGTTCGAACGGATCGTCAACGTGCCCAAGCGCGGGCTCGGCGACAAGGCGGTGGCGAAGCTCCACCAGCTTGCCCGCGCGGAAGGGTTGCCGCTGAGCCTTGCCGCGGCGCGCATCCTCGACAGCGACGAGCTGACCCCGCAGGCGCGCAAGTCGCTCGGCCGCTTCGTCGGAGACGTTGCGCGCTGGCGAGACATGGCGCGCGACCTGCCCCATCCCGAACTCGCGCGGCAATTGCTTGATGAGAGCGGCTACACCGCTATGCTCCAGGCCGAAAAGACAACCGAGGCCGCGGGACGGCTGGAGAATCTGTCCGAGCTCGTTCGCGCGATGGAGGAATATGAGAACCTCGGCGCGTTCCTCGAACACGTCAGCCTCGTCATGGACAATGAGGCGACGCGCGAGGACCCGAAGATCACGATCATGACGATCCACGCCGCCAAGGGGCTGGAATATGACACCGTGTTCCTCGTCGGCTGGGAAGAAGGATTGTTTCCGTCGCAGCGCGCGCTCGATGAGGGCGGCACGCGCAGCCTGGAGGAGGAGCGTCGACTCGCCTATGTCGCGATCACGCGCGCACGCCGCCGCGCGGTGATCTTCCACGCCGCGAATCGCCGCATCTACGGTCAATGGACCAGCTCGATCCCGTCGCGCTTCGTCGGCGAACTGCCGGCCGATCACATCGACAGCGAGACGACGATGTCGGGCGGCGAGAGCCTGTGGCGCGCCAACTGGACCGAGCGCGCCGATCCGTTCGCGGATGTGTCGCGCGGCACCGGGCGCGGTCCGGGATGGCAGCGCGCGGCGGGTACGCTGGGCGCGAAGCCGGGCGGCGAGTGGACCAGCCGTACCTTCACGCGTGAGCCGACACGCGTGGTCGAGAGCCGCACGAGCGCGGTCAGCATCGGCAACAAGGGCCGCGGCGACCTGTCGCTTGGCCAGCGCGTGTTTCACCAGAAGTTCGGTTACGGCGCGATCGCGGAGATCGAGGGCAACAAGCTCGAGATCGATTTCGAGCAGGCGGGGCGCAAGCGCGTAATGGACACGTTCGTGACGGTCACCTGACCGTGCCGGGTGCTGCCGATCCGGTCTTTATTTTGCGTTCTAGCTGCCCTTCCCGGCTTACCGGCGTTGTCGCACGTAGAGGCGCCGCATGTCCGAGACTGCCGGGAGACCGAATCGACGCTGTGGGAAAAGGTGAAGGGCGAGATCACCGCCGGCGCCAAGGGCGGCAAGAAGGGGCAATGGTCCGCGCGAAAGGCGCAGATGGCGGTGTAGGAGTGTCAGAAGCGCGGCGGCGGCTACGTCGGCAAGCAGGACGAGCATAATTCGTTGCACGAGTGGACCGAGGAAGACCGGGGCACCAAGTCGGAGAAGGAAGGCGGCAAGACGGGCGAGCGCTACCTACCCAAGGAAGCGCGCGAGAGGCTGAGCCACGAGGAGTACAGGCGCACGACCGCCAAAAGCGCGCCGACACGAAGAAGGGCAAGCAGATCTCCGCCTAGCCCAAGGACGTCGCCGACAAG
The DNA here is from genome assembly GCF_000382485.1 of Sphingomonas sp. Mn802worker. Classification (GTDB taxonomy): domain Bacteria; phylum Pseudomonadota; class Alphaproteobacteria; order Sphingomonadales; family Sphingomonadaceae; genus Sphingomonas. The sequence continues at coordinate 46,627 of NZ_AORY01000001.1, forward strand.
ACCCGCTCGGCACGCGACCACCGCAGCAAGTCAGAGCTCTACGCCGAAGCGAAGAAGCGCGACATGTCCGGCCGATCGAAGATGGGAAAGGACGAGCTGCTCAAGGCGCTTGCTTGACGCGGACTGCGCCGCTCGCCCACAATGCCCACCAGATGATCAGCGGCTGCAGGGCAAGGCGCGGTGCATGGTACCAGATCGACAGGCCGGTGCCGTGTGACAGGTCGTTGATCGCGTGCTGGACGTTGGCGGGCCAAACGCACAGCGCGTAGGCGGCGAGTGCCCAGCCGGCCGGCCTGCGCCACCGTGGAAAGACGAGCGCCATCGCCCCCGCAAGCTCGCAAATACCCGTTGCCAACACCACCACGCGTGGTTGGGGTACCCATGCGGGCACGATCCGCACTATCGCTTCGGTGAAGTAAAGGTGGCCCGCACCCGCGAGTGCATAGAAAGCGGTGAGCAGCCGGCACCCGACCGATCGGACGCGCGTCTCCGTCACTGCTCGATCGCGAGAAGGGTCACTCCGTCGTACTTCGCCTCTTTCGGCTCGAACAACTCGCTTGCGGTAAAGCGCCGCGGCGTGACCCGCAGCCCGGTGAGACCGGTAAGCTTGAACGCACCGATCTTTGGCTCGCGCGGGGGCTGTCCGTCACGCTCGAGCGTCAACGCGTCCAGATAGATTTCGCCGTGCTTGGTGTACACGATGTGCGGGGCGAGCGTCACCGTACCCCGGTTGTAGCTCGCCGCAATCGCCTGCTGCTTCACAATGGCTTCGAACACGAGCGGCATCGTGTCCGGAACGGCCGCGGCGGAGCGATCCTCACTGATGGTCAACGTCATTCGCCCATCTTAGCCGGACTCGCTGCGGTGCAGCAAGAACGTGCGGCGAAACGACGGGTTTCCTGTCATTCGCCGCACGTTTCACTCACTTGACGCCGGGCACGCCCATCAGCTTCTGCGCAAAATAGGTCATCTGCAACGCGTTCAATCGCGCACCCTGCTCTATGTCTGCATCGCCCGAGTGACCGCCCGCGGTATCCTCATAGAACAGGTAAGGCAGGCCGTATTCCTTCAGACGGGCGGCGAACTTGCGTGCGTGCTGCGGGCCGACGCGGTCGTCCTTGGTCGTCGTCCAGACATACGGCTCCGGATAGTTCACCCTGCGCTTGATGTTCTGATACGGCGAGATCTTCTCAAGGAACGCGCGCTCCTCGGGCACGCTGACCGAGCCATATTCGTCGACCCATGACGCGCCGGCGGCGATCTGTTCGTAGCGGATCATGTCGAGCAGCGGGACCTGGATCGTCACTGCCTTCCACATGTCGGGATGCTGGTTGAACTCGACCCCCATCAGCAGCCCGCCGTTCGAACCGCCGTAGATGCCGAGCTTCGACGGACTGGTCAGCCGCCTAGTGAACAGGTCGCGCGCAACGGCAGCGAAATCGTCGTAGATGATCTGCCGCTTGGTTTTTCGCCCCGCATCGTGCCACGCTGGGCCGAACTCGCCGCCACCGCGGATGTTGGCGAGCACATAGGCGCCGCCGCGCTCCAGCCACAGTTTGCCAGTCAGCGCGGCATAGCTCGGCGTCATCGACGATTGGAAGCCGCCATACGCCGTCATCAACGTCGGCGTGCTGCCGTCGAGTGGCGCATTCTTTGCGTGCACGATAAAGTACGGGATCTTGGTCCCGTCACTCGACACCGCCTCGAACTGCTCCGACACCAGCCCTGCTGCATCAAAGCGCGCGGGCAGCGCCTTCACCTGCTGCGGTGCAGCCGTGCCGCCGGCCGACACCGACCACAAGGTCGTCGGGGCAAGGAAGCTGGTGACCGTCAGATAGGCGTCGTCGCTGTGATCGGTCGCGCTCGCGACACCGATCGATGCATTGTCGGGAAGCGCAAGCTGGCGCTTCGTCCACCCGCTCGCGCCATGGGTGAAGACGATCGCGCGGCCGCGGACGTTGTCGTATACGCTGGCGATCACGTGATTGCGCGTCGTCGTCACGCGATCGACCGACTGGCGCGCGGTCGGCGCGAAGACCAGTTGCGGCGTGAAGCGGCCTTTCACCACCTCCGACAGCGGCGCGGAGGCGACCGCACCGGCCGGAATCGCGCCCCAGGGATCGCTCGTCTCGAAGATGACCTGCCCGTCGACCATCCCGCTGGGGAAGGTGCGCGCGGGCACGTCGAGCTTCACCAGCTTGCCGTCGTGCTCGACGAGCGTCTCACCACCAAAGAAGGTCGGGCGGCGCTGCACCATGACGACGCGGTTGCCCGCGCCATCCTCCATCACCATGCCGTAGGTGCCGAGTTGGTCCTCCGGCTTGCCGCGGTACACCTCCTCCGCCTGCGACAGCGGCTGTCCGCGCCTCACGCGCTTGACGACGAAGGGATAGCCCGAGCCGGTCATCGTGCCCGCGCCCCAGTCGCGTGAGACGAGCAATGTGTCGGCGTCGATCCAGTCGGCGCCCTGCTTGGATGTCGGCAGGTTGAAGCCATTCGGCACGAACGTGCCGCTGTCGAGGTCGAACTCGCGATAGGTCACCGCATCCTCGCCGCCTTCGGACAGAGCGACCAGACAGCGCCGCTGGTCGGGTTCGAGACAGGTCAGCCCCTTCCACACCCATTTCTTGTTCTCGGCACGGCTGAGCGCGTCGAGGTCGAGCGCCACCGTCCACGCGGGGGCCTCAGCGGCATATCCCTGCTTGCTGGTCCAGCGCAGGACGCCTTGCGGATGCTCCGCGTCGCGCCAGAAATTGTAGACGCGCCCGTGCAATTGGATCGGCATCGCGATCCGGTCCTTCGCCGACGCGATCGCCAGCGCTTCGGCATAGAATTGCTTGTAGCGCGGATCGTTCTGGAGCCGCGGCAGCGTGCGGGCATTCTCCGCTGCGACCCAGGCGAGCGGCTTGGCTCCGTCCTTGTCCTCCAGCCACATATACGGATCGGCAGAAGCGGTGGCGGCGGCCGGAGCCGCGGTCTTGTCAATCATCGGCTTGTTGTGGGTGCCCGCTTGGGCGCCTGCAACCATGGCGAGCGCAATCAGGATCATTCAAGGCTCCGTACAGCTTGGCACCCTTGTGACGCTGCGGCATGGGTAAGACAATGGAAAGTGAGCGCTTCGCCCAATCCCAAGCCGATGGTCTGCCGCCGCGGCGACGGCTCGCCGCAATCGCGGCCTTGTGCTTCGGTACCGCGCTGGTCGTGATCGATGGCGGCGTCGCAAACGTCGCGTTGCCGACGATCGCGCGCGACCTTGGGGTGAGTTCCAGCTCGGTCGTGTCGATCGTCACGATCTACCAGCTGATGCTTGTCATGCTGATGCTGCCCTTTGCGGGTCTAGGCGAACGGATCGGGCTCAAGCGGATGTACCAGCTTGGTCAGCTGATCTTCACGGTCGCAACGCTGCTATGCTTTTTTGCCAAAAGCCTGCCGTTCCTGCTGGTGGTCCGCGCCGCGCAGGCGATCGGCGCGGCGGGCGCACTGGCGGTCGCAAGCGCGCTGATCCGGCAGACCTATCCGGCACAGCAACTCGGTCGCGGGCTGGGCATCAACTCGGTCATCGTGTCGAGCTCGGCCGCGGCGGCGCCGACGATCGGCGGCCTGGTGCTTGCGGTCGCGCCGTGGCCGTGGGTGTTTGCAAGCGCTATCCCGTTCGCAATCGGCTCGCTGCTGCTCGGCCGCGCGCTCCCCGACGCGCCACCGCGCGATCAGCGGTTCGACCTTGCCGGCGCGGTGATGTGCGCGGCGATGTTCGGGCTCGTCATCGGTGGGCTCGAAAGCGCGGTGCACGGCGACAGCCCGGTCGTATCTGCGGCGATCGTGCTTCTGGGTGTGGCGCTCGGCACCTATTTCGTCCGACGCGAACGAGGAACGGACAATCCGATTTTGCCGATCGACCTGCTCGGCCGTCCGGTGATCGCCTTGTCCGCGATCGGCGCCTTCAGCGCCTTTACCTCGTCGATGACGCTGTTGCTGTCGACGCCGTTCCGGCTGACACACTCCTACGGCTTCTCCGCCGCGGAGGTCGGCGCGGCGATCGCGCCATGGCCGCTCACCAACATGATCGTCGCACCGCTGGCCGGCTGGCTGTCCGACCGCGTGCCCGCCGGGCTGCTCGGCGGCGTCGGTATGGCGATCTCGATCGTGGCGCTGACCCTCATCGCATACATGCCTGCCGATCCGGGCTATTTCGACATTGCGTGGCGGATGGCGCTGTGCGGATCGGGCTTCGGCATCTTCCTGCCGCCGAACGCGCGACTCATCATCGGATCAGCCCCGCGTGAACGTGCCGCCGCTGCGGGTGGTCTCGTAAGCACGGTGCGGCTGGTCGGGCAAACGACCGGCGCAACGCTGGTCGCGGCCTTGCTAGCCTTCGGTGTCGGTGCACGCAGCACGCCCCCGCTGGTCGCGGCAGCACTGGCGCTGGTCGCAGGGGTATGCAGCCTCGCACGGCTTCGGCCATCGATCCGCAATCCGCAGCGTAGCGAAACGCAGGACGTGCAACCCGCCGCCCCGGTCCGCTGACCTCAGCCGCCGCGTGCGGCGATCCAGGCGAGCCACAGCCAGCCGGCGATCAGCATCGCGCCACCGATCGGCGTGATCGCCCCGAACCAGCGCGGCGCACCCAACGCCATCAGGTACAGCGTGCCCGCGAAGATCGCGCTGCCGATGACGAACAGCCAGCCAGGGCCGCGCGCGTCGAGCCGAAGCGCAATCAACGTCGCGACCGCATGGATCAGCTGATACTGACCGCCGGTCTTCAGCCACTCCGCTGCCGCACCCGACGCACCGTGCGCTCCAAACGCGCCGGCACCCACCGCGAGCGCACCCGACAGCGCGGCCAAAAGCATCAACAGGTTCAAGTCGCCGTTCCCGTACCGCGTCCGACCGGCGTCGGCTCGCGCGCCAATTCGGTTATAATCACGTCTCGCGCAGCGCGGATGTCGCCAGTCTCGATCTGCAACCGCAATCGTTCACGGTCACGCGAGCGGTACATGTCCTCGGCGCGGTCGATTTCCTCGTTCGAGATCTGCAAGCCCTGCATCGCCAGCCGCGCCATCTTGACCGCCGATTCGAGCACCTCGCGCACAACGTAGCGCGCGGGACCGTTCTTGAGCTTGATTAGCGCGCGGCGATCGAACGCACGGACGTAGACGGCGGCATTCGGGAATGCTTCGTGAACGCTTTCCAGCCAGTCGGCATCGATCTGGTCGCCGTCGATGCAGAACAGGATCAGTTCGGCGTCGGCGGCTCCAGCCTGCCGCAGCAGATCGAGCCTCGTGCCGTCGCCGAAATAGACTTTGGCGCCGAACTCCGCTGCGACGTCGATCATCTCGATGTCGCTGTCGATCAGCGTGACGGGCACACCGCTCGCCATCAGCATCTGCGCTACCGTCTGCCCGAACCGGCCGTAGCCTACGACCAGCGCGTTGGCGCCGTCGGCGCTCGGCCCGTCGCGCTCTCCGACCGGATCGATCGGTGCCTCGCGGAAGGCGCGGGTCGCCATCATCAGGAACGGCGTGGTCGCCATCGACAGCGTAATGACCGCGCCGAACAGGCTGGCCGCCTCTGGCGCGATCAGGAAGCCGCTCTGCGCTTGTCCCAGCAGCACGAAACCGAACTCGCCGCCCTGGCTGAGCAGCAGCCCTAGCCCGAGCGCCGGTCGCCACGGCATGCGGAACACGCGCGCGATCAGGAAGATCACCGACGCCTTGGTCACGATCAGCGCGGCGGCCATTCCCGCCACGAACAAAGGCCGCTCGGCGATCGCCGACAGATCAAGCATCATGCCGACCGCGAGGAAGAACAATCCGAGCAGGATCGAGCGGAACGGCTCGACATCCGCCTCCAGCTCATGGCGATACGGGCTGTCGGCCAGCATCACGCCCGCAACGAACGCGCCGAGCGCGGTCGACAGCCCGAGCAGCTCCATCAGCGCAGCCGAGGCGATGACCGTGAAGAGCGCCGCGAAGACGAACATCTCGCGCTCGCCCAGATTGCCGATCCAGCGGAACAGCGGGCCGAGGATGAAGCGACCCGCCGCGATCAGCCCGACAATCGCGAGCATGGTGTAGAGCGCGAGCAGCCAGCCCGACGGGCCACCCGCCTCGGCCGGATTGCGGCTCATCGCAGCGATGATCGTGATCATCGGGATGATCGACAGGTCCTGGAACAACAGGATCGAAAAGGCGCGCTCCCCGAACGGCGTCCGCAGCCGCCCGGCCGATTGCAGCATCGGCAGCACCTGCGCGGTCGACGACAGGGCAAGCGGCATGCCGAGCGCCAGCGCCGCCGCGACCGAGAAATGCGCGACGAACGCCAGGATCGCGGTGATCGCCGCTCCGCAGGCAAGCACCTGCAAAGTGCCGAGCGCGAAGATGTCTTCCTTCAATCGCCACAATTTGGCCGGGCTCAGCTCCAGTCCAACGATGAACAGCAGCATCGTGATGCCCAGTTCGGCGAAGCCCATCTTGGCTTCCGCATTGCCGACCAGGCCGAGGACATGCGGCCCGACCACCGCCCCGGCGACGAGATAGCCGAGCGTCGCACCCAGGCCCAGGCGGCGGAACAGCAGCACGAAGACCAGTGCGAAGCCGAGCAGGATGAACCCGTCGCGCAGCAGCGACCCGTCGGCGGCATGCTCCATCAGCGCGGCACCTGCGCGGTAATGGTCCCGTTCGCGTGAGCCGCAGCATCCGCCGCTTCCGCCGCGGCCTCGAACGCAAGCCGGATCGAGGGATGACGGGCGGTCAGCTTCAGGCCCGGTGAGAAGACCTGTATGCCGGGCCAGTCGGGCGCCTCACCCGTACCCGCCAGCCATGTCGTCAGCTGGTCACGCGCGGTGGCAAGCTCGGCCGGAGTCCGCCCGATCGCGTGGCTTGCCAGCAGCGTCGACGACGCTTGTCCGAGCAGACAGGCGCGCACCTGGGTTCCGACCCTGGCGACGCGGCCATCCGCCCCAAGCTCGATATCGACCGTTACCCGGCTGCCGCAGATCGGTGAGCGCTTCTCCGCCGATGCCGCACCCTCAGGCAACCGGTCGGGATACGGATTGCCGAGCGCGAGCGCGGAAATCTCCGGCGTGTAGAGGTCGAGGCTCAAGAGGCGGTGTTTCCGTTGTCTTGCGGGATCGGGTACCAGCGCGGCGAGAACAGCGGCTTTCCGCGACGTCGGCGATCGACCACGTCGGCGATCGAGGCGCTGGTTGCACTGAGCAGCGGGTAGGTTCGCGCCTGCACGATCCACGCCGGTCGCCGCGCAGGGCCGCCGCCCATCAGGTCGAGCACCAGCACGATCAACAGGAACGCGAGGCTGGCGAAGATCAATCCCTTGAGCGCGCCGAAACCGAAACCGAGCGCGCGGTCGATCGGCCCCAACACCGACGTGCGCGTCCGCGCGCTGACCGCGTTCACGACGATCCGGCTGAGCAGGTACGTCCCGCCGGTCAGGATCGCAAACGCGAGCACCGTCGCACCCGACGGCGTGCCGATCGTCGGTGCCAACGCGCGCGACAGCGGCAGGTGGAAGATCTTAAGCGCGAACACCATCGCCACCCAGGCGAACAGCGCCAGTACCTCCGCCACGAAACCACGCTTCGCCCCCAACAGCGCGGTCGAGGCGACGAGCAGCAGGACGACGATGTCGAGGGCGTGCAGGTTCATCACGCTCTAGATACGGGCTGCCGCCGCAGGCGACTAGCCCCGGCCGAGCATGTGATCGACGAAGCGTCCGAGATTGCCGAAGCTGGACAGGCGCACCGACGCGCCCTCCGACACGCCTGACGGCACCATTGCGCGCGTGAAGCCCAGCTTGCCCGCCTCCTTCAACCGCAGCGGCGCATGCGCGACCGGGCGTATCTCGCCAGACAGCGCGATCTCGCCGAACGCGACTCCATCGGAGGCGACCGGCCGCTCGCTGAGCGCGGAGATCAGCGCCGCTGCTACCGCCAGATCGGCGGCAGGGTCCTGCACGCGGTAACCACCGGCGACGTTCAGATAGACCTCGCAGGTCGAAAAGCTGAGCCCGCAGCGCGCTTCCACCACCGCCAGGATCATCGCCAGCCGCCCTAAGTCCCAGCCGACCACTGCACGCCTGGGCGTCGCCCCGCTTGCCAGTCGCACCACTAGCGCCTGTATCTCAACCAGCACCGGCCGCGTTCCCTCCAATGCGGGGAACACGATCGAACCAGTGACGCTCTCGTCGCGCTGCGTCAGGAACAGGCTCGATGGATTTGCAACCTCGACCAGCCCCTCGCCCGCCATTGCGAAAACGCCGATCTCGTCCGTCCCGCCGAAGCGGTTCTTGATCGCGCGCAAGATGCGATACTGATGGCTGCGCTCGCCCTCGAAGCTGAGCACGGTGTCGACCATGTGTTCGAGCACGCGCGGCCCCGCGATCGACCCGTCCTTGGTCACGTGCCCGACCAGCACCACCGCCGTCCCGCGTTCCTTGGCGAAGCGGATCAGTTCCTGCGCGGTGGCGCGCACCTGACTGACCGTGCCCGGTGCGCCCTCGATCAGGTCGGAGTGCATCGTCTGGATCGAGTCGATCACCAGCAATGCGGGCGGATCGACTTGCAGCGTGGTCAGGATGTCGCGCGTCGAGGTCGCGGCGGCGAGCTGTACCGGCGCATCGCCGAGACCGAGCCGCTGCGCGCGCAACCGCACCTGATCCGCCGCTTCCTCACCCGAGACGTAGGCGACGCTGCGCCCGCCGCGGGCCAGCCGTGCCGCCGCCTGCAGCAGCAGCGTCGACTTGCCGACGCCCGGATCGCCGCCGATCAACGTCGCCGAGCCCGCGACCAATCCGCCGCCGAGTGCGCGGTCGAGTTCGGCAATGCCGAAGCTCATCCGCTCCGGTAGGGCGATGTCGGCGTCGAGCTTGACCAGCGTCAGCGCGCGCCCGCCCGATTGCAGATTATGTTTCGCCTGGAACGGCGTGACGACCGCCGACGCCTCCTCGACCAGTGTGTTCCATTCGTTGCAATCGGTACATTGCCCCTGCCAGCGGTGCGACACTGAACCGCACGACTGACAGACATATCGACGTTGCGCTTTAGCCATCCCCCGTCCTAGCACATGCGGAACGAGAGAGGAACAAAGGCCCGATCAATCCTTCGACGGGATCGCCAAACCCCGCTGCACCGCCGGTCGTGCCAGCCCGCGATCAAGCCAGGTTTTCACGTGGCCGAACTCGTCGAACCCGACGAGATCGCCCGCTTTGTAGAAGTCTCGCAGCGCCCGCACCCAGCCGAGCATCGCGATATCGGCGATCGAGTAATCGCCGACGAACCATTCCTTGCCAGCGAGCGCGCGATCCATCACGCCGAGCAACCGCCTGCTTTCGTCGACGTAACGATCGCGTGGACGCTTGTCCTCCCAGTCTTTGCCGGCGAACTTGTGGAAGAAGCCGAGTTGTCCGAACATCGGTCCGACACCGCCCATCTGGAACATGACCCAGGAAATCGCCTGCCATCGTACAGCCGGGTTCGTCGGCAGCAGCTTGCCGGTCTTCTCCGCGAGATAGAGGAGGATCGCGCCGCTCTCGAAGATACCGACCGCAACGCCACCCGGCCCGGCGGGATCGATCATCGCGGGGATCTTGCCATTGGGGTTGAGCGAGACGAACGCGTCCGACTTCTGGTCGTTCTGGGCGAAGTCGATCAAGTGCGCCTCGTACGGCAAACCGGTCTCCTCCAGCATGATCGACGCCTTCACGCCGTTCGGCGTGTTGAGCGAATAAAGCTGGATGCGATCGGGATGTGTGGCCGGCCAGCGTCGCGTGATTGGGAAGTCTGTGAGTGTCGTCATGCCGTGCAAACGGCGCGGCGGCACGAGCCGTTCCGTTCAGTTCGCGTTCGGAACCCGATCGTTACGCTCTCGTTTCCCATTTGACATCAACCGCGAGAGAGCATCAATGAAGCGTTATCAGATCCTCGCCGCCGTTGCGGCGGCCGCCCTTACTCCGACGATCGCCACTGCGCAGACTGCGCCGGCGACCGCGCCTGCGGCCGGCGCTCAGGCATCTACCACCGTCACGGCGGGTGCGACGGTATATGATACCAGCGGCGGCATCGTCGGCACGGTCGCGAGCACCGATGGCACCAACGCCGTCATCGACACCGGTACCAACAAGGCGGCGATCCCGCTTACCTCGCTTGGCAAGGGCGCGCAGGGTCCGGTGCTCGCCATGACCAAGGCGCAGCTCGATGCCGCCGCCGGGGCGCAGAAGCAGCAGGCGAACGCCGCGTTCCGTTCGCAACTCGTCACAGGCGCCAGCGTCTACGGCACCGGCGGTGCCAAGCTCGGCACGATCAAGGCGGTGGACGCGACCAACGTGACGCTGACCACCGACAAGGGTGATGCGAAGCTGCCGATCACCGGCTTCGGTCCCGGACCGCAGGGTGTGACGATCGGTATGACCGCGGCGCAGCTGTCCGCCGCGATGGGCGCGGCAGCACCGGCTACCGATGCGGCCTCATCGACCACGACCGGCGCCGCCGGTGCCGCGACCGGAGCAGTTGCGGGTACCGCAGCAGCGGCTAACGTCGCCACCTCGACGCCTGCTACGACCACCAAGACGTCGGTGAAAACCACCAAGACGACGAAGACGACCAAGCCGCGCAGGTAAGCGCGCCGATCCCACCCGTCAGTTGGCGGGTGGGACCTCATTTTCAGCGGTTACGCACCGGCCACAGCCGTACGAACTGCCGCCACCGCCTCTGTGGCCTTCTCGGCGTCAGGTCCACCGCCTTGCGCCATATCGGGGCGACCGCCGCCACCCTGACCCCCAAGTGCCTGCACGCCAAGCTTCACCAGGTCGACAGCGTTGTAGCGCGGGATCAGGTCGGGCGTGACACCGACCGCAATCGTCGCCTTGCCGTCGTTTACCGCCACGATGGCAACGACGCCGGACCCGAGTTGCTGCCGCGCATCGTCGACCGCGCCGCGCAGCCCCTTTGCCTCGAAACCGTCGAGCACCTGCGCCACGAATGACACGTCCCCGACCATCTCGGGCCCGGCCGCGTCCTTGGCTCCACCGCCCAGCGCGAGCGCCTTCTTCGCCTCCGCGAGCTCACGCTCCAGCCGCCGCCGATCGTCTAGCAGCGCCCCCACCCGCGCGGGCACCTCGTCCGGCGTGGTACGAAGCGCCGCCGCCGCCTCACGCAACTTGTCGTCGCGCGATGCCAGATACTGACGCGCCGCTTCGCCCGTCAGCGCCTCGACCCGGCGCACGCCCGACGACACCGCGCTCTCACCGACGACCTTGAACAGGCCGATGTCGCCCAGGGCCTTCGCGTGCGTGCCGCCGCATAGCTCAATCGAATAGGTTTGCCCGTCGTCGGCGGTGCCCATCGACACGACCCGCACTTCGTCGCCGTACTTCTCACCGAACAAGGCCATCGCCCCCATCGCGATCGCCTCGTCAGGCGTCATCAGCCGGGTCTCGACGGCGCCATTGCCGCGAATCTGCGCGTTCACCGCAGCTTCGACATCGGCAAGCTCGGCGGAAGCCATCGCACTCGAATGTGACACGTCGAAGCGCAGCCGATCAGGCGCGACCAGACTCCCCTTTTGCGCGACATGCGTGCCGAGCCGGTTGCGCAACGCCTCGTGCAGCAGATGCGTCGCCGAATGATTGGCGCGGATCGCACCGCGGCGTGCGACATCGATCGCAAGCCGGAGGGTGTCGCCGACCTTCAACTCGCCCATATCGATGCGCGCGTGATGGACGAACAGCTTGCCCAGTTGCTTCGACGTGTCGGTAACCGTGACGGTCAACCCGCTTTCGCCCGACAGGACACCCGCATCGCCGACCTGTCCGCCGCTCTCGCCATAGAAAGGGGTCTGGTTGACGATGACGTCGACCTGCTCGCCCGCGCCAGCGTGCTCGACGCGCGCGCCATCCTTGACCAGCGCGAGTACCACGCCCTCTCCGCTGTCACTGCTATAACCGGTGAACTCGGTCGCACCGACTTCCTCGACCAGATCGAACCACAATTCATCCGACGCTTTCGCGCCCGAACCCTTCCAGGCGGCACGCGCAGCACGCTTCTGCTCCGCCATCGCGCTGTCGAACCCGGCACGATCGACCTGCAGCCCTTGTGCCCGAAGCGCGTCCTCGGTCAGGTCATAGGGAAAGCCAAAGGTGTCGTAGAGCTTGAACGCGGTCTCGCCCGCGAGCGTATCGCCCTCGCCCATCTCCGCGGTCGCCTCGTCGAGCAGCCGCAGTCCCTTGTCGAGCGTCTGGCGAAAGCGCGTTTCTTCTTGGCGTAAGGTGGCCTCGATCAGCGGCTGCGCCCGCACCAGCTCAGGGTACGCCGCACCCATTTCAGCGACCAAAGCAGGGACGAGCCGATGCATCAGCGGCTCTTTCGCACCCAGCAGATGCGCGTGGCGCATCGCGCGCCTCATGATCCGACGCAGCACATAGCCTCGCCCCTCGTTCGCCGGCAGCACGCCGTCAGCCACGAGGAAGCCCGAGCACCGCAGATGGTCGGCGATAACGCGGTGGCTCGCCTGATTGTCGCCAGTGGTGGCAGTGTGGGTCAGCGCACCAGACGCCTGGATCAGCGCCTTGAACGTGTCGGTGTCGTAATTGTCGCTGACCCCCTGCATCACCGCCGCGATGCGTTCCAGCCCCATGCCGGTGTCGATCGACGGCCGCGGCAGGTCGCCGACGATCTGGTCGGCCTCCTGCAGGTGCTGCATGAAGACGAGGTTCCAGATCTCGACGAACCGATCGCCGTCCTCGTCCGGACTTCCCGGCGGACCACCGGCGATATGCTCGCCATGATCGTAGAAGATCTCCGAGCACGGCCCGCATGGACCGTCCGATCCCATCGCCCAGAAATTGTCCTTGGTCGCGATGCGGATGATGCGATGATCGGGCAGCCCCGCGATCTTCTTCCAAAGGTCGAAAGCCTGATCGTCGGTGTGGTAGATGGTCGCGGTCAGCTTGTCCGCGGGCAGCCCCCACTCCTTCGTCAGCAGCGTCCAGGCGTGGGTGATCGCCTGTTCCTTGAAGTAGTCGCCGAACGAGAAATTGCCCAGCATCTCGAAGAAGGTGTGATGCCGCGCGGTATAGCCAACGTTGTCGAGGTCATTGTGCTTGCCGCCCGCGCGCACGCACTTCTGCGCGCTGGTCGCGGTCGAATAGGGGCGCGTCTCCAGCCCGGTGAACACGTTCTTGAACGGCACCATGCCCGCGTTGACGAACATCAGCGTCGGGTCGTTCTGCGGCACCAGCGGCGCGGACGGAACGATCTGATGGCCGTTGGCGCCGAAATAACCGAGGAAGCTGCGGCGGAGGTCGTTGGTCGAGGTCATGGCCAGCGACTTAATGGCGAGAATGCGCGCTGCCTAGCGCTTCCACGCGCAACGACCGGGGTCAGCGCGCCACGTTGCTTGCGGGCGTCAGCCCCATCGCGGCGGCGAGCGCCGCATGCCGTTTCGCCACCGCCTCGCCGTAGAGCGCATGGTCGGCCCGGTCGAGGTCGAGGCGCACCTTGCCCCCGTCAAGCGCCAGACGCGACCGACGCAGCGGGTCGGCGACCCCGGCGCTCAATCGCTGTCCCAGCCGGATTGCATGTCCCCAGATCGCGGCACGTCGAAGCGCTGCTTCTGACGCCAGGCGCGGCAGCACGTCCGGTCCGTTGATCGCACCGCCAAGCGCGGTCCACAACGCCTGCGCCAGCATCGCCCGCCCGCGGCCGTCGATGCCGACCCAATTGCCGTGCAGGGCGATCTCCAGCCCGCGCTCGGCGCGGAACTCCGGGTTTGCGCGCCAGCCGACGTCAGCCAGTTGGCAAGCCGCGTTGCGCAGGCGCGCCTCCGCCGGCTTGTCATCGGCGAACAGCGGCGCGATCCAGCGATCGAGCAGATCGCCGTGTTCGGGAAAGCGCCCGGCTAGCCGCGCCTCGTCGCGCGTGCCTGCGATCAGCGGATCGCGCGCGCGGTCGGGGGGGTCGAGTTCCTGGAACAACAATCCCTCGCGCAGGCCGAATGCCGACACGATCGTGCCGCTCGATTTCAGATGCTTCAGCAACACCGACAGCAGCGCCGCGGCATCGCTCAACGTCGGGATGCGCCCGCCCGACAGGCCCGGCACGTCCTTCAGCTGCGGCTTGCCGAGCTGCGAAAGCGTCCGGCGCAGGCTCGCGATCGTATCGCCCGACATGGCATATTGGTGGATGATCGGCAGCGGATAACGCGCGCGGTGCATCGCCAGCCGCGCCAGACCGCGCCACGATCCACCGACAAGGTAAAGGGGCAGGTTCTTGCCCGCGCCGACCCATCCGGCATCGCGCAGCATTGCCTCGACCGCGCGATCGAGCCGCCCGCGCGAGCGTAAAGGCGCCAGACGCAGCACGCCGAGCGGAAACGACGCCCGCTCGGTCAATTCTCCCTTGCGGACCCGCACCAACTCAAGGCTGCCACCGCCCAGATCACCGACGATGCCGTTCGCGCCCGGGATGCCGGACAGGACGCCGTATCCTGCCGCAGCGGCCTCGTCCTCGCCCGACAGGATCTCGACCGACAGACCCGCCTCGCTCGCCAGATCGATCAGCGCCGCGCCGTTGCTCGCATCGCGGACCGCCGCCGTCGCAACGGTGCGCACGCGCGAGACCTCCATCGCGGCTGCGAGCGCGGCGAAGCGGCGAAGCGCAGTTGCAGCCGCCGCCATCGCCTCTCGATCGATCGATCCGGTCGCGGCCAGACTACGCCCCAGGCCCGCGAGCACCTTTTCGTTGAACAACGTCGTCGGCAGCCGCGCCGGACCTTGGTAGACGACGAGGCGAATCGAGTTCGAGCCGATGTCGATGATCGCGGTCCGCGGCGGCTCGCTGCCGCGCTCCGCGCGATCGGTCACGAACGCCGCCGCAATTTGAGCGTCGGCACCTCGCCTCCTTCTTCCAGCGCAGCCCCGCGGCCTGATAGCGACGGGTTGGTCATGAAGTAGCGATGGAGGTTGAAGGGGCGGTCGCTGGTCTCGATCCGCGCGTAGCTGCCGTCGGCATCCAGTTCCCAGCTCTGCTCATTGTCGATCAGATTGGCGACCATTACCTGATCGAGCACCTGATCGTGCACCGTCTCATTTTCGATCGGCAGCAGATATTCGACGCGCCGGTCGAAGTTGCGCGGCATCCAGTCGGCCGACGAGATATACACACGCGCATCGTCGTTGGGCAGCGCGGCGCCGTCGCCGAATGCGGCGATCCGACTATGCTCGAGGAAACGCCCGACGATCGAATATACGCGGATGTTGTCGGACATGCCGACCACGCCGGGGCGCAGGCAGCAGATGCCGCGGATGATCAGGTCGATCTCTACCCCCGCGCCGCTCGCCTCATACAATTTCTCGATGATGGCCGGGTCGACGAGGCTGTTCATCTTGGCCCAGATCGATCCGACGCGCCCTTGCCGCGCATGCTCAATCTCGCGGTCGATGTCGGCGATCAGCCGATTGCGCAGCGATCGCGGGCTGAGCACCACCGCCTCCATCCCCTCGGGCTCGACATAACCGGTGATGTAGTTGAACATTCGCGCCGCATCGCGGCCAAGACGCGGGTCGGCGGTGAAGAAGCTCAAGTCGGTGTAGATGCGCGCGGTGACCGGGTGGTAGTTGCCGGTGCCGAAATGGCAATAGGTGCGGAATTGCGCGCCTTCACGCCTGACCACCATCGCGACCTTGGCATGCGTTTTCCAGTCGATGAAACCGTAGACGACCTGTACGCCCGCACGCTCCAGCGCGCTTGCCCATTGCAGGTTCTGCTCCTCATCAAATCGCGCCTTCAACTCGACCACTGCGGTCACCGACTTCCCCGCCTCGGCCGCGGCGATCAGCGCGTTGATGACCGCCGACTGCTTGCCCGCGCGGTACAGCGTCTGCTTGATCGCGACCACGTCAGGGTCGTTCGCCGCCTGTTTAAGGAAGGCAAGCACGACGTCGAACGTCTCGTATGGATGGTGGACGATGATGTCCTTGGCACGGATCGCGGCGAAGCAGTCGCCGCCGAACTCGCGGATTCGTTCTGGGAAACGCGGCGTGAACGGCGTGAATTTCAGGTCGGGTCGATCCTCCTCTGCCAACAGCGCAAGGTCGCCGATGCCGAGAAACGCCCCGCTCTCGGTCACCAGCGTGTCCGATCCGCCGAGCTCCTCGCGCAGCACCGACGCGAGCGTCTCGCTCATGCCGGTTTCCAGCTCCAGCCGAATGACGCGCCCGCGCCGACGCCGCTTGATCGCATTGGCGAAATAGCGGACGAGGTCCTCCGCCTCCTCCTCAATCTCGATATCGCTGTCGCGCAGCACGCGGAATTCCGCCGCGCCCAGCACGTCATAACCCGGAAACATCAGGTTGCTGAACCGCTTGAGCAGCGACTCGACCGCGATGTAGCGCGCACCCTCACCCGGCAAGCGGACAAGCCGCGGCATCGAATTGGGCAGCATGACCAACTCGCGAATCGGCTCCTTGTCCGATCGCCGAACCAGGTCGAACATCACCGCCATGCCCTTGTTCGGCAGGAACGGAAACGGATGCGCCGGATCGAGCGCCTGCGGCGTGATGACGGGGAACAGCTGTTCCTTGAAATGCGTCTCCAGCCACGCCTGCTCTTCGAGCCCTAGCGCGGTATCGATCGCGTGACTGCCGATCACGCGGATGCCGGTTTCCGCCAACGCGTAGCGGATGTCGCGCCACACCGATTGCTGGCTGACCATCAGCGCGTCCGCCTCGACCGTAATCGCGGCAAGTTGCTGCCCCGGCGTCAAACCGTCGGCCGAGCGCAATTCGACATCCTGCGACTGTTGCCCCTTCAGGCCGGCCACGCGCACCATGAAGAATTCGTCGAGGTTGTCGCCGGAGATGGCGAGGAAGCGCAGCCGTTCAAGCAGCGGATGCGCGGTGTTGCACGCCTCGTCGAGCACGCGGCGATTGAACGCCAGCCATGACAATTCACGATTGAAGTAGCGTTCGCCGGCTACCTTCTCGAAGGGATCGTCGTCGCGCTCGCGTTGAACGTGGGCGGGCCGGGTCATGGCGTGATCGAATCCTCAGAAGCGCCGAACAGCACGGACAGCAGGTCACGCGCGAGCGGAATGGTGACACGCCGACGCTCCGACCGCGCGGCTTGTTCCAGCCCATCGAGCATCTGCGCGACAGCCTGATGACGACGCGGCAATCGCGGCACCAGCCAGTCGACCAGATCGTCGCGTGCGTCGAGCCGTCGTCGTGCGAAGCCGCGCTCCAGAAGTGCACGCACCAGCGCCTCATCCGGCGCACCGATCTCCGCCACCGGACATGCCGCAAGGCGCGTGCGCAGATCGGGCAAGGTCACCAACCAAGCTGGCGTGCCCGCACGCACGACGAGGAGCAGCGGCGTGCCCGTTGCCTGTGCATCGTTCCAGGCATGGAAAAGCGCACGCTCGTCATGACGATCAGCATCATCGATCACGCGACCACCCGATTGCGCGGCGAATACCTGCGACAGCAAACTGCGCCCGGATGCCGTCGGACCCATCAGCAGCGCCGTTCTTACCGGCCAGTCATGCCATTGCTGCAACACCTGCACCGCATGCCGGTTCGACTCGGTCACCAGGAACTCGACGTCACCCGCTTCGTCCGGCCATGCGAGCGGGAGCGGGAACTGCTTTGCCGCAACCGAGCCCTCATTGTCGCGCGACCGCATTATCCAGCGAGCGCGTTGTCGGGCTGAAGGTCGGGCGGGAGCAGTTGCGGCGCACGCCGGATACGCAACGTCGTGCCGCCGCCGAACACCTGCCACCCACGCGCTTCGAGCCCGGCGCGCAAATTGGCCGGATCGCCCTCGAACGCGACCGTCATCAGCGACACGCCGCCAAGCGCAAGGCTGCTGGTGCTCGCGCTGCGTACGCCGGGTATGCCGCGGAGCGCAGCCTCTGTGTTCGTCACCGCGCCCGCATCGGGCGTCTCG
The DNA here is from genome assembly GCF_000382485.1 of Sphingomonas sp. Mn802worker. GTDB lineage: Bacteria > Pseudomonadota > Alphaproteobacteria > Sphingomonadales > Sphingomonadaceae > Sphingomonas. The sequence continues at coordinate 64,580 of NZ_AORY01000001.1, forward strand.
ACCTGCACGATCACGGTCGAGACCGGCAGCGCAGCGCCGGCGTCGGCGTCAAGCGAGGCATCGGTGACCTCCGCCGTGTCGGTCGCCACCACCGGTACGGGATGATTGAGCCCTGGATCGGCGCGCAGGTAACCGCCGCGCGATGCCGACTGGTAGATATCGTCCATCCGCTTCACACCCGCGTCGAGTAGCGCAGGCAGCGCCGACGCATTCTCCGCTTTCAGCGCGAAGCGCCCGAGCAGGCGATTGTCGGGACCGTGCCGCGCCTCGAACTCGCCGATCACGGGTCCGCCCGGCCATTGCCGCCTGAGTCGCACGACCGGGATCAGCACGTCGCTGCCGCCGTACAGGTCGAGCACCTTGCGCCACCAGCCGCGCGCCGGACGCTCGGTCTGCCCCACGTTAAGCAGCAAAGGGTCGGCCCCGTTTCCCGGCGGGCGAATATAGTCGATCTCGCTGGTGCTGGTGCGGAAACGCGCCCACGCTTCCTGCCATGCGGTGCGCTGCTCGAACACGCCGCCGACCCCGCCTGACCAGACCACCGGCACCACCACCAGCGGCGGAGAGCGGGTCATGTAGCTGCTGACGCCGAGCAGGCCCGCGGTTCGCGCACGATCGAACAGCACGCCCAATTGCGCGATGTAGCGGTTCGGCCCGATCTGCTCGTTGCCGACGACAATCGCAGTGACGAGCGAGTCGAGCGTGCCGTCGGGAACAAGGCCGCCGCCGCCACCCAGCCGTTGCGACAGCTGCACCCACGCCTTGCGCTGCGCCTCGCGCCAGCCCGCCAATCGTGCCGCCTGCGCGTTCGGCCCGGTCGTGTCGACGCTGACGCTGCCGACCTCGTAATCGTTCGAGCTGTCGACCGCCGCGACGCCGCGGTCGCCGCCCTCGATCTGTGCGAGCACTGCACCAGCGCCAAGCAGCGCGACACCACTAGCCGCGGCGATGGCGAGGAACGGACGGCTACGCATCGGCGCCTTTTGGCGAAGCGGGCGTGGAAATCCAAGCGCGTTGTGGCTAGGCGCTTCGGCCATGACCGACGAAACGACTGCCGATCGCTCCGCCGCGCCTGCGGGCGGCTATACCTACGCCGACGCGGGCGTCTCGATCTCGGCGGGCAATGCGCTCGTCCGCGCGATCGCGCCGCTCGCGCGCTCGACCCGGCGCAAGGGTGCGGACGCCGATCTCGGCGGCTTCGGTGGACTGTTTGATCTCAAGGCGGCGGGGTTCACCGATCCGCTGCTCGTCGCCGCGAACGACGGAGTCGGCACCAAGCTGAAGCTCGCGATCGAGCATGACCGGCACGAAGGCGTCGGGGTCGATCTCGTCGCGATGTGCGTCAACGACCTGATCGTGCAGGGTGCGGAGCCGCTGTTCTTTCTCGACTATTACGCCAGCGGCCGGCTCGATCAGGGTATCGCCGAGCGGGTGATCGCCTCGATCGCGGAAGGATGCCGACAGGCGGGCTGCGCACTGATCGGCGGCGAAACTGCCGAGATGCCGGGCATGTACGCCGACGGTGACTATGACCTCGCAGGCTTCTGCGTCGGCGCGGTGGAACGCGACCAGCTGCTCGACGGGCGCGACATCGCAGGTGGCGACGTGATCCTAGGACTGGCGTCGTCGGGCATCCATTCGAACGGTTATTCGCTGGTACGCCGGCTCGCCGCCGATCGTGGCTGGAAGCTCGATCGGCCTGCGATGTTCGACCAGGATCGCCTGTTGATTGACGCGCTGATGGCACCGACGCGCATCTACGTCGCCAGCCTGCTGCCGCTGTTGCGGGAGCGGCGGATCAAGGGAATGGCGCACATCACCGGCGGTGGATTGCTGGAGAACATCCCGCGCGTCCTGCCCGCGGGCACACACGCGCTGGTCGATGCCGATGCGTGGTCGCAGCCGAGATTGATGGCATTCCTGCAAGCGCAGGGCGCGATCGAACCGGAGGAAATGGCGCGCACGTTCAATTGTGGGATCGGCATGGCGGTGGTCGTCGATCCGGCAGAGGTCGAGGGCGTGACAAGCGCGCTAGAGGCCGCGGGCGAGACCGTGTTCCGTATCGGCGGCATCGAGGCGGGCGAGCGCGGCTGCACCGTCACCGGCAGCACGGAGACGTGGAGCGCGCGCGACGACTGGCGTGCGACGCACCACGCATGAACGCACCCGCCAAGATCGCCGTGCTGATCTCGGGTCGCGGCTCGAACATGCAGGCGCTCGCGCAGAATGCGGGCGACGATTACGAGATCGTCATGGTCGCATCGGATCGCCCGAGCGCACCGGGGCTCGCCTGGGCGATCGAGCACGGCCTGCCGACCTTCGCCCTGTCGCCGAAGGGGATCGGCAAGGCGGCGTTCGAGGACGTGCTTGACCACACGCTGCGCGATGCCGGCACGCAGTGGATCGCGCTCGCCGGCTATATGCGGCTGCTGTCGAATGCGTTTGTCGCACGCTGGCGCGGGCGGATCGTCAACATTCATCCGTCGTTGCTACCCAAGTACAAGGGTCTCGACACCCATGCGCGTGCGATCGCAGCCCGTGATTTAATGGCGGGTTGCTCGGTCCACGTCGTGACCGAGGAACTGGACGCGGGCGAAGTGCTGGGTCAGCAAGAAGTGGCGATACTGCCGGACGACACACCCGACACGCTTGCCGAGCGCGTGCTTGCGGCGGAACATCAGCTCTATCCCGCCGTGTTGAAGGAGTTCGTGCGCCGATGACCAACCCGCAGACCGATCCGCTCGAACGCGTCCGCGAGATCGCGCTGCTGCTACCTGACACGCAGGAGCGCAACAGCCACGGACAGGCCACCTTTTTCGTCGACGGCAGGCAATTTGCGCAGCTACGCCACGATCATCACGACGACGGGCGGACCGTCGTGTGCGTGCGTACCAGCGGCGGCGACGAACAGATGATGCTGATCGAGGCAGCGCCGCACGTCTATCGCAAGCCCGCCTATCTCGGCGCGTCGGGCTGGGTCAGCATCGACCTGACCGGCGATCCCGACTGGACGCTGGTCGAGGATCGTATCGCCCGCAGCTGGGAGCTAAGCACACCGGTCGCTCTACTTGAAGCAGGCGGGCGCTAGGCTCCGCGACCCGTCAAAGGTCGCGCGCGAAGACCAGATCGTCGTGCCACGTCGCCCCGACAAGAAAGCGCCGCTCGCCGATCACCGACATACCTTGCTTGGTGTAAAAACGATGTGCCCGCGCGTTGCCGCCATACACACCCAGCAGCAATCGCTTGTGCCCCATCGCGCGTGCATCCTCGACTGCGCGCTGCATCAACGCCGGCCCCAGTCCCTGCCCGTGTGTGGGTGTGAGCGCGTAGATGCGCTTCAGCTCCACATCGCTTGGCTTCGGCTCAATCGGCAGGTCCGGCGTGGTCAGCAGCGTGTAGCCGAGCGGAGCGGCGCCTTGTCGGGCCTCGGCCAGCGTCGCCACCGCGCCTTGACCAAGGTAGCGCGTGAATGCATCGGCGCTGCTGTTGCGTGCGACGTGCGCGAGGATGTCCACGCCGTCGAGGACGCCCGCGAACGCCTCAAGAAAGGTCGCGCCCGCGACGAGCGAGAGGATCGCGGCATCAGCCGCGCTCGCGCGTCGCAGGCGCCACTCCATCAGCCGACGATCTCTTCCGGCTTGAAGAAATAGGCGATCTCGACCTCGGCATTCTCGTCCGAGTCAGAGCCGTGCACGGTGTTCGCCTCGATCGACTCGGCCAGTTCCTTGCGGATCGTGCCGGCGTCGGCGTTCGCCGGGTTGGTCGCGCCCATGATGTCGCGGTTGCGCTGCATCGCGTTCTCGCCCTCGAGCACCTGCACGACGACCGGACCCGAGATCATGAACTCGACCAGATCGTTGAAGAACGGACGCTCCTTGTGCACCGCGTAGAAGCCTTCGGCCTGGTCGCGGGTCATGTGGATGCGCTTAGACGCGACGATGCGCAGGCCGGCATCCTCCAGCATCTTGGTGACCGCGCCGGTCAGGTTGCGACGCGTCGCGTCGGGCTTGATGATCGAGAAGGTACGGTTCGCGGCCATAAACGGTCACGGCTCCTGCAAAACAGAGGTGATTAAAGTGCGCGTCCCCTAGTCGGGGGATGGCAGTGGCGCAAGCAGGCTCACGCCTGCTCAACCGACCTGTTGCCAGCGTCCCGCGTCAGACTGCTTCCAGTAACGCCGCTCCACCCGCTCGCGCGACGCCAGCGCCTTCCACGCCACACGGGCATCGGCGATGCGATCTTCGTCGAAGAAGTGGAACGCACGATCGAACGACAACGCCGCGTCGCGCCACTCTCCATCGGCAAGCGCAACGTTGCGGGCCTCGTTCGCTGCCTCGACCGCGCCCGCGATCAGCACCGGTTGGTGCGCGTCCTGCTCGCCGCCCACCACTCCATGCGGCAGGAAACTGTCAGGCGCGTACGACCACAAGGCCTTGTCGAGCGCCGCGCGACGTGTCGGATCGCCCTCCACCACCAGCAACCGTCCTCCCTCGGCGAGGACGCGCTCCGCAATCCGCGGCAGCACCCGCTCGAGCGGACTGGTGGTCAGGTGGTAGAAGTCGACCTTCACGTCGCGCGCGTCCCGCCTCAGCCCTCCAGATGGTCGGCGACGAAGCGGTCAAGCACGCGTACGCCGTAGCCGGTCGCGCCCTTCGCCCAGGTGGCGCCGTCCTTCTCCGACCAGACCATGCCGGCGATGTCGAGGTGCGCCCACTTCACGCCTTCGTCGACGAAGCGCTTGATGAACTGCGCCGCGGTGATCGAGCCGCCGCCGCGCGGGCCGACGTTCTTCATGTCTGCGATCGCCGAGTCGATCAGCTTGTCGTAGCCGTCCGACAACGGGAAGCGCCACAACATGTCGCCGCTCGCGCGCCCTGCCGCGAGGATTTGCTCGGCCAGTGCATCGTCGTTCGAGAACAGCCCGCCCATCTCGTTCCCCAGGCTGACGATCATCGCGCCGGTCAGCGTGGCCAGGTCGATGATCCGCGCCGGCTTGTGCTCGCGCTGCACCCAGGTAATCGCGTCGCACAGCACCAGCCGCCCTTCGGCGTCGGTGTTGATGACCTCGATCGTCTGCCCCGACATCGAGGTGACGACGTCACCGGGCCGCTGCGCGTTGCCGTCGGGCATGTTCTCGACCAACCCCATCACGCCGATCACGTTTGCGCGGGCTTGGCGCGCCGCGAGGCTGAGCATCGCCCCCGCGACCGCACCGGCACCGCCCATGTCCCACTTCATGTCCTCCATGCCGGCCGCGGGCTTGATCGAGATGCCGCCGGTGTCGAACGTCACGCCCTTGCCGACCAGCGCCGTAAGCGGTGCATCGCCGCCGCCGTTCCACTTCAGCGCCAGGATGCGCGCTTCGCGCCGCGATCCCTGACTGACGCCGAGCAGCGCCCCCATGCCAAGCTCGCCCATCTGAGCCTCGTCGAGCACGGTCACCTCGAGCCCGAGCCCATCGACCGCCGCCGTTACGCGCTCAACGAAGCTCTCGGGGTAGAGGATGTTCGGCGGCAGCGTCGCCAACGTGCGGGCTAGTCCCAGACCACGTGTCACCGCATCGCGCTTCGCCCAAGCGGCGGCGACATCGACCGCATCGCTGACGACCACCAGTTCTTCCAGCGTCGGCTTCTGCTTGGCCGGCATCGTGGTGCGATATTCGTCAAAGCGCCAGCTGCGCTGCGCCGCGCCGGTCGCGAACCGCGTCGCGCAGGCCGCGTCCGCGCCCGACAGGTCGGCCACCACGGTTGCAGCGCCGGCAGTCAGTAGCTTGGCCGCGATCGCGCCGCCGGCACGCTCATAGGCCGCATCGTCGCCAGCGCCGACACCCAGCAGGATGACGCGCTGCACGTCACCGCCGACAGGAAGGAACAGCTCTGCACTCGTTCCTGCCTCGCCCTCGAAACGCTGTCCCGAAATGGCGCCCGCGACAAGCGACTGATGGTCGGCGGTAATGCCGACCGGCTCCGCGCCCTTGCGGACAGCGAGCGCGAGCACGGCGGCGTCGGTCGGGCGAGTGGCGGCGAACGTAATCTTGATGGACAAAGCGGTTTCCTTACTCTCTGCCCTGCCTGATAGGGCGGCAGGCCCGCGCTGGCAAAGCGTTGCAGCAACGCGCGGGCGATGCGATAGGGCGCATATGCAGCGCCGTGCTCTTCCGGCCGCTCGCGAGCGATAAGTTGACGGGAGCAACGTGACGCGTTCTGATTTCCTCGCCGGGTGCGTGCTGCCGATTGCTGCCCTGACCACCGGGCTTTGCGCCACACCGGGCGCGGCGCAGTCGCTGGCGGATCGGGCGCCGACGCCTGATCCGGCGCTCAGCGTCCCTGCAGACACGACCGCGGCCGCGCCGGTCGCGGGCGACGATCAGGTACAGTTCAGCTCGTCGTCGCTCGAATACGATTACAACGCCGACATCGTCACCGCGCTTGGTGACGTGCGGATGACGCGAAACGGCGAGAAGCTGCGCGCCGAGAAGGTCGTGTGGAATCGAAAGACCGGCCGCGTTGTCGCAAACGGGAACGTCGCCGTTACCAATCCCAAGGGCGATGTGGCTTATGGCGACTCGATCGACCTGACCGACTCGCTCAAGGACGGGGTGATCGATAACCTGCTCGTCGTGCTTGAACGCGGCGGGCGGCTTGCCGCGGTCGACGGGCGTCGCGACGAGAACGGCACCTATTTCCTCAACAAGGCGGCTTATTCGCCCTGCCCGGTCACCGACGCGAACGGCTGCCCCAAGGAGCCGACGTGGAAGATCACGGCGGTGCGCGTCACCTACCGCCCCGATCAGGACCGCGTCTTCTTCGAGGGCGGCCGGTTCAACTTGTTCGGGCTCGCCAGTCCGCGGCTGCCGCGTTTCTCGACCGGCACGGCCGACTCGAACAGCACCGGGCTGCTGACGCCCGGCATCGGGATCGACCGGCTGAACGGCGGCGAGTTGACGCTGCCCTTCAACATCGCGCTGGCGCAGAACCGGTCGCTGGTGGTTACGCCGCACATCTTCACGCGCGTCTTGCCGCTGCTGGAGACGCATTACAGCGAGATAAACACGCTGGGCACCTTCTCAATCGCCGCCTATGCCACCTCAAGCCGGCGCAGCGAGGATTTGTCGACGGGCTTCACCACGGCGACCGAGCGTGCGTTCCGCGGCTATCTCGACGGCACGATGAAGTTCCAGTTCACGCCCGAATGGAGCCTGTCGGGATCGCTGCGGCTGGCGACCGATCGCACCTTCACGCGCCGCTATGACATTTCGGACGACGATCGTCTGCGCAGCACCTTTGCGCTCGAGCATATTGATGCGAACAGTTATTTCGCGATCAGCGGCTGGGCGACGCAGACCTTGCGGGTCGGCGATCTCCAATCGATGCAGCCGGTGGCGCTGCCGGAGATCGACTACCGCCGCCGCGTGCAGGACGTTGCCGGAGGCGTGTTGTCGCTTCAGGCGAACACCCTCGCGATCGGCCGGCAGGCTGGTCAGGATACGCAGCGGGCGTTCGCCAGCGCTGAATGGGACCTGCGTCGCCTGACCAACTGGGGTCAGGAGGTGGCGCTGACCGCTTTTGCGCGTGCCGATGCCTATAACACCAGCGATGCCGCGGCGACGCTGGTGCCGAGCTACCGTGGGCTCGACGGGTTCCAGACTCGCGCGATCGGTGCCGCGGCGATCGATGTCAAATGGCCGTTCATCGGCGAACTGTTCGGCGGCACGCAGCGCTGGACGCCGCGGGTGCAGATCGTTGCCTCCCCCCACGTCGCCAATCTGCGCGTGCCGAACGAGGATTCGCGCGCGGTCGACCTAGAGGACTCGAACCTCTTCGCGCTTAACCGCTTTCCCGGCTACGACCGTTGGGAAGATTCGTCGCGCATCACCTATGGCGGCGAATGGGCGTTCGATCGCAGCGGGCTGTCGATCGATGCCACACTCGGCCAGAGTTACCGGCTGGATGATCGACCCGCGATCCTGCCGAGCGGCACCGGTTTGTCGGATCGCTTCTCCGACATCGTCGGGCGCGTGAACGTGCGGGTGCGCGACATCGTCACCTTCACGCATCGCTTCCGCCTCGACAAGGACGATCTACAGATCCGCCGAAATGAGATCGACGCGACGGTCGGTTCCTACACGACCTACGCGACCGTCGGTTATCTCAGGCTGAACCGCGACATCGACCCGTTGGTCGGCTTGCAGGATCGCGAGGAAATCCGCCTCGCCGGCCGGGCCGCATTTGCGCGTTTCTGGTCGGTGTTCGGCTCGGCCGTCGTCGACCTGACTAATCGTGACGAGGACGTGCTCTCGTCCAGCAGCGGCTTTGATCCGGTGCGTCACCGGCTCGGTGTCGCATATGAGGATGATTGCCTCGAACTGGGGCTCACCTGGCGCCGCGATTACCGCACGACGGGCGATATCCGCGCCGGCAACAGCTACCTGTTGACGCTGGCGTTCAAGGGGCTCGGACGCTAAGCCGGGGTTCAGCAAGGCCGGGGCATGGCTGCGGCGGGGTCGTGCGCGACCGTCATGGGAATTTGAGACGCTTGTGATGACGAAGACGAAGGGCGCGCTGCTGACGCGCCGGGCGATGGCATCGCTGCTGGGACTGGCGATCGCCGGTGGGGCGGTGGCGCAGACGGTCGACGATCAGTCGGTGCCTGACAACACCGGGCTCAACATTCCTGCCAACCTCCAGATCTTCGGCAAGCTCGACCCGAACATCCGCAAGGCGACCGCGATCGTCAACGAGTCGGTGATCACCGGCACCGATGTCGATCAACGCGTCGCGCTGATCGCGGCGGCGAACAATGCCAAGCTGACCGACGAGGATCGCGAGCGGCTGCGCTTGCAGGTACTGCGTCAGCTGATCGACGAGACCCTGCAGATCCAGCAGGCGAAGACCGCCGACATCACCGTCTCGAAGGAAGAGATCGATCAGGCGATCGCGCGCGTCGCCAAACAGTTCAACAAGTCGCCGGCCGACTTCGCCGCGTGGCTGCGTGACCAGGGTTCCTCGGACCGCTCGATGCGGCGTCAGATCGAGGGTGAGCTCGCCTGGAACCGCTATCTGCGCAAGCGGGTCGAGCCGTTCGTTAACGTCGGAGACGAAGAGGTAAAGGCGATCATCGATCGTCTGCAGGCGGCGAAAGGCACCGAGGAATATCACCTCGCCGAGATTTACCTGCCCGCCAACAGCGACCAGCAGGCACAGGTCGAGGGTCAGGCACGTCAGATCATCGGCGAAATCCAGAAGGCGCAGGCACCGTTCAGCTATTTCGCGCGCAACTATTCGGCCGCGACAACGCGGTCGGTCGGCGGCGATCTCGGCTGGGTTCGGGCGGCGCAATTGCCCGACGCGCTGTCCACCGCGAGCCAGCAGATGCAGGTCGGACAGGTTGCGGGGCCGATCCCGATTCCCGGCGGGTTCTCGATCATCTACCTCGTCGACAAACGACAAGTGCTGACCGCCGATCCGCGTGATGCCCGGCTTAGCCTGAAGCAAATGACGATCAAGTTTCCGGCGAACACGACGCAGGCGCAGGCGACCGCGCGCACCGCGCAATTCGCGGCCGAGATCCGCAAGCTGCAAGGCTGCGGCTCGGTGGAGAAGGTCGGCCAGACGCTGAACGCCGAGGTCGTGCAGAACGACACGGTACGCATCCGCGACCTGCCCGGGCCGCTCCAAGACATTATGCTGAAGCTTCAGGTCGGGCAGGCATCGCCGCCGTTCGGCTCGCCGACGGAAGGCGTTCGCACGCTGGTGCTGTGCGGGCGCGACGATCCTGTGTCGGGTCAGCTGCCCGGCGCGGAGCAGATCCAGAACCAGCTTGAGCAGCAGCGTGTCAACCTGCGCGCGCAGCAGGCGCTGCGCGACCTGCGGCGCGACGCGGTGATCGATTATCGCTGAGCCTGTCGTGGCGCCCCTCGTCGTCGCAATGGGAGACCCGGCGGGCGTCGGACCGGAGACGATCGCCAAGGCTTGGGAGGCACGTGCCGACCATGCGCTGCCGCCGTTTGTCGTCGTCGGGGACGCGCGCGCGATCGAGGCGGTATGGCAGGGTCCGATCGCACGGATCGGCGACCTGCGCGACGCGTCGCGCCAGTTCGGAACCGCGCTGCCGGTGTTGAGCCTGCACGATGCCGGTGCGGTTGTGCCGGGACAACCGAGTGCCGACGGGGCACGCGCTGCCTTTCACGCGCTGGAGACGGCAACCGGCCTAACACAATCCGGCGCCGCACGCGCGCTGGTCACTGCACCGGTCGCCAAGGCGCAGATGTACCAGGTCGGCTTCACCTATCCCGGCCAGACCGAGTTCGTGGCCGAGCGCTGCGGCGTGTCGCGCGAGAATGCGGTGATGATGCTCGCGGGCCCCTCCTTGCGTGTCGTGCCGCTGACGACGCACGTTCCGCTGGCGGACGTCTCCGGCCTGCTGACGGTCGAACTGATCCTGGCCAAGGTTCGCGTGACCGTGCGTGGATTGCGCAAGAACTTCGGCATCGCACAACCACGTCTGGCGATTGCCGGGCTCAACCCGCACGCCGGGGAGAGCGGGGCGCTCGGCCGCGAGGAGATTGACGTGGTCGAGCCAGCGATCGCACAATTGCGTGCTGAGGGGATCGACATCGACGGACCGCTCGCCGCCGATACGATGTTCCACCCGCGCGCGCGCGCGCGCTACGATGCCGCGATTTGTTGCTACCACGATCAGGCGCTGGTCCCGCTCAAGACGCTGCATTTCGACGAGGGCGTCAACATGACGCTTGGGCTGCCGATCGTCCGCACCTCGCCCGATCACGGCACGGCGTTCGGAATCGCGGGGCAGGACAAGGCGCATCCGGGCGCGATGGTCGCCGCCATCGCGATGGCCGATGCCGCGGCTACGCACCGCGAGCGCTACGCCGCACACCGCACATGAACACGCCAACGGTTGACTTGCCGCCGCTGCGTGACGTAATCGCGCGGTTCGGGCTGAATGCGTCCAAGGCGCTGGGCCAGAACTTCCTGTTCGACGCGCAGCTTCTGGCACGCATCGCTCGCATTCCCGGCGACCTGAACGATCAGGAGGTGCTGGAGATCGGCCCGGGTCCGGGCGGACTGACGCGGGCACTGCTCGCAACCGGCGCCCGCGTCACTGCAATCGAGCGTGACCGACGCTGTATTCCCGCTCTCGCCGAACTGGAGCGCGCCTATCCGGGAAAGCTGCGGGTCATCGAGGGCGATGCCACCGAGATCGACGCGCAGGCATTGTTCGAGGGCAAGCCGCACATCGTCTCCAACCTGCCCTACAATGTCGGCACGCCGTTGCTGGTGGGATGGTTGTCGGCCGAGTGGCAGCCGTGGTGGCAGTCGCTGACGCTGATGTTTCAGCGCGAGGTCGCCGACCGGATCGTCGCCGCCAGCGCCAGCGAGGCCTACGGAAGGCTGGCGGTGCTGTCGCAGTGGCGATCGACCGCGAAGCTGGCGATGCCGGTGCATCGCTCTGCCTTCACGCCGCCGCCCAAGGTCATGTCGGCGGTTGTCCACCTCACCCCGAGCGAAGAACCGGCGGGTGTGCGGCTGAACGTGCTGGAGCGGATCACCGCGGCGGCATTCGGGCAACGGCGCAAGATGTTGCGACAAAGCCTGCGGAGCGTGCCCGGCGCGCTGGAGGCGTTGGAAGCGGAGGGGATCGACCCGACGCGGCGCGCCGAAACGGTGTCCGTCGCCGAGTTCGTCGTGGTGGCGCGGCGGCTCAGCTAGCCGGTCAGTCCTTCGAGGTCGTCGTATTGACGCCCACCTGCGCGGTGGCGATCGGCGGCGGTCCCTTTGCGATGCGCGATGCCAGCGCGGTCGCCTGCGGGCACTGCCCCTTGCAGAGCGTGCGGACGCGCGCGAGGTTCTGTTTGGCACGTTCGACCGCACCCTTCGCGACCATCGCCTCGCCCTGCCCGCTTAGTGCATCGACATCGTTGGGTTCGAGCAGCAGCGCCTCGCGGTAGAGCCGGATCGCCTTGCCGGGCAGACCGCGCGCTTCGGACACGCGTGCCAGCACGACGAAGGCACCGCGGTTACGCGGATCGACCGCCAGCGCCGTCTCAAGCAGGTCGATCGCACCGTCGAGGTTGCCAGCGGTACGTGCCGCCTCGGCCTGCTTCATCAGCGCGGTGCTGCGCGGATCGATCTGATCATCGGGACGCTGCGCCTGGATCGACGTCGAGATCGAAGCCGCTGCCAGTCCGAGCGCGACGGCAACAGAAGTTAAACGCATGATCGGCTCCAGCTTCGGCACTGTTTCAACGAATTAGCATGGCGCCCGAAGGCGTGCGACAAAAAAGCCGTCGCTGTCGTCATGGGCCGGCGTGAGCCGAAGCCCGAGGCCATGTCGCCGTCCGAGCGGCAGCGACAAGGCTTCGGCCTTCCAGCCCTGATGCGCCGAAAGGAAAGCATCCACCTGATCGCGCCCTTCGGCGTCGAGCAGCGAGCAGACGATGTAGATCAGCGCACCGCCCGGCCGCACCAGCGGCGCGCCGAGCGCCAGGACATGGCGCTGCGTCGCCACGAACCGATCGATCCGTGCTGGGGTCAGCCGCCAGCGCGCCTCCGGATTGCGCCGCCACGTGCCGGTGCCCGAACAGGGCGCATCTATCAGCACGACATCGGCCACGGCGTTCAAGGGTTCGAGCGCATCACCTTCGCGTCCGGCATCGAGCAGCAGTGGCGAGACGATCGTCACACCCGCAGTGGACGCACGAGGTTCTAGCCGGCGCAGCCGCGCGCGATCGACATCCGAAGCGACGATCCGCCCCTCGTTCCGCATCGCGGCGGCAAGGGCGAGGCTCTTGCCGCCCGCACCTGCGCAGAGATCGACAACAGTCATGCCCGGCTGTGCATGGGCGGCGAGCGTCACGGCCTGGCTGCCGGCGTCCTGCACCTCCACCCGCCCGGCGAGCGGCGCGAGATCGGTGCCCGGAGGTAACCGAAACGCGTTCGCCAATCCGGCGATCGGCGTCGCCGCCGGCAGCTCGGATGCGTCCTGCTCGGCAGTGCCGCGCAGGACGTTGACGCGCACGTCAAGTGGCGCGCGACCAGTCAGCGCCACCTGTTCGGCATCGTCGAGGCCGGACGCGCGCAGCCGCTCGCGCAGCCAAGCCGGTGCGATCCCCGGCGTCGCGGTCGGCTCGTCCACATCGATCGGCGCGGGTCCGTGGGTCGAGCCATCGAAGGTCACGGCGATCGCGGGATCGGTCTTCGCAAGCGCGACCATCGCCGCACGGCCATTCGGCGGTCGTTCGCCAAGCAAACGCACCGCCGCATAGACGAGCTCGCGCACCGCGCGGCGATCCTTCGATCCGGCATAGCGGCGCTGTGCGAAGTAGCGCGCGATCAGCGTGTCGGCGGCGGCACCGCCTTCAGCCGCCGCGATGATGATCGCGTCGAGAAGGTCGATCGCGGCTTGGGTGCGTGCAGCGGGAGTCATCGGACGGCGAAGGTCATCGGAAAGCCACTAAGGTCACAGCCCTACACATGTGCGCGCAGGCGCGCGCGCGAGGGGGTAGGTTAATCACACCCGCCGCGGTGACAGAGTTACGGCGCGTAGGACAGGTCCTGCCTTACCGCGTCGGGTAATTGGGTGCCTCGCGTGTGATCGTCACATCGTGCACGTGGCTTTCCTTCAATCCCGCCCCCGTGATGCGGACGAAATTGGCGCGCTGTTGCAGGTCGGGGATCGTGGCCGAGCCGGTATAGCCCATCGCCGCCTTGATCCCGCCGACGAGCTGGTGGATGACGTCGCGCGCCGGGCCCTTGTACGGCACCTGCCCCTCGATCCCTTCGGGCACCAGCTTGAGCTGGTCACGAACCTCGCCCTGGAAATACCGATCGGCCGAGCCGCGGCCCATCGCACCAACGCTTCCCATCCCGCGATAGGATTTGTACGCACGTCCTTGATACAGGAACGTTTCTCCCGGCGCTTCCTCGGTGCCGGCGAGCAGCGAGCCGACCATGCAGGTCGCCGCCCCCGCCGCCAACGCCTTGGCGAGATCGCCCGAGGTGCGCAGGCCGCCATCGGCGATGACCGGGACGCCCAGCTTCTCGCCCGCCTCGGCGCAGTCCATCACCGCGGTCAGCTGCGGCACGCCGACGCCCGCGACGACGCGCGTGGTGCAGATCGAGCCCGGGCCGATGCCAACCTTGATCCCGTCCGCGCCCGCCTCGACCAGCGCGCGCGTTGCCTCGGCGGTGGCGACGTTGCCGGCGATGACCTGAACCGAGTTGGACAGCTTCTTGACCCGCTCGACCGCGCGCGCGACGTCGCGGTTGTGACCATGCGCGGTGTCGATCACGATCAGGTCGCACTCGGCATCTACCAGCGCCTCGGTGCGGGCAAAGCCCTTGTCGCCGACGGTGGTCGCGGCGGCGACGCGCAGGCGTCCGGCGGCGTCCTTGGTCGCATCGGGGTAGGTGACTGCCTTCTCGATATCCTTGACGGTGATGAGGCCGACGCAGCGATAGGCGTCGTCGACAACCAGCAGCTTTTCGATCCGGCGCTGGTGGAGCAGGCGGCGTGCCTCCTCCTGACCGACGCCCACCGACACCGTCGCGAGATTGTCGCGCGTCATCAACTCGGCGACCGGCTGCTTCGGGTTCTCGGCGAAGCGCACGTCGCGATTGGTCAGGATGCCGACGAGCTTCCCATCCGCCTCCACGACCGGAATGCCGCTGATCCGGTTTGCGGCCATCAGCGCCTGCGCATCCGCCAGCGTCGCCTGCGGTGTGATGGTGATCGGATTGACCACCATCCCGCTCTCAAATCTTTTCACCGCGCGAACCGCGGCGACCTGCTCCTCGACTGTCAGGTTGCGGTGGAGCACGCCCATCCCCCCCAGCTGCGCCATGACGATCGCCATGTCGGCCTCGGTCACCGTGTCCATCGCCGACGACAGCACGGGGATGTTGAGTGAGATCTCGCGCGTCACGCGCGTGCGAGTGTCGGCGTCGGTCGGCAACACCTCGGATGCGCCCGGCACGAGCAGCACGTCGTCGAAGGTAAGCCCGAGGCGGATGTCCATGAGAGCGCCGAATCCCGTCGAGTGGAGGAGTGGCGGGCCATGTAACCGCGTTCGCCCAGTTTCGCTAGGTCCGCGCGGGCGGTGGCGCTATGATCGGGTGACAGACGGTTGGGGGATGGGAATGCTGACGACGATTGCCGCGCTGCTGCTCGTATTGGTGCTGTTCTACCTGATGAGCAGCATCAAGATCGTGCGACAGGGTTACCAGTACACGATCGAGCACTTCGGCCGCTACACCACCACCGCATCGCCGGGGTTCAATTTCTATCCCGCCTTCTTCTACCGTGTCGGCCGCAAGGTGAACATGATGGAGCAGGTGATCGACATTCCGGGGCAGGAGATCATTACCAAGGACAATGCGATCGTCTCGACCGACGGTGTGGTGTTCTTCCAGGTGCTCGACGCGCCCAAGGCGGCGTACGAGGTGTCGGACCTGTACGTCGCGCTGCTGCAGCTGACGACCACCAACCTTCGCACCGTGATGGGCGCGATGGACCTCGACGAAACGCTGTCGAAGCGCGACGAGATCAACGCCCGGCTGCTCTCCGTGGTCGATCACGCGACGGTGCCATGGGGTGTCAAGATCACGCGCGTCGAGATCAAGGACATCCGCCCGCCGGCCGACATCGTTTCCGCCATGGGACGCCAGATGAAGGCCGAGCGCGAGAAGCGCGCCAACATCTTGGAGGCCGAAGGCAGCCGCGCGTCGGAGATCCTGCGCGCCGAGGGACAGAAGCAGGCGCGTATCCTGGAAGCCGAAGGACGGCGCGAGTCGGCGTACCGCGATGCGGAAGCGCGCGAGCGTGCGGCCGAAGCGGAAGCCCGCGCGACGCAGGTGGTATCGGAAGCGATCGAGAGCGGCGGCACGCAGTCGCTCAACTATTTCATCGCGCAGAAATACGTCGAGGCGGTCGGCAAGTTCGCGACCAGCCCCAACGCCAAGACGATCCTGTTCCCGGTCGAGGCGACGCAGCTGATCGGCACGCTTGGTGGGATCGGCGAGCTGGCGCGCGATGCTCTCTCGCCGCAGAACCCGACGGGCGCGAAGAAAGACAAGGCGGCGCGTGACGCGACCGCCAGCGTGCCGCGGATCAGCGGGGGCGCGACGAGCGAAGAATGAACCCCTTTATTATCTGGGGAGATTTCCTGAGCGGCATCGGCGGCGCCGGCGGCTGGCTGATCGCGGCGCTGCTGCTCGGCATCGCCGAACTGGCGATCCCCGGCGTGTTCCTCGTCTTCGTCGCGGTAGCGGCGGCGATCGTCGGACTGGCGCTGCTGGCGCTGCCCGACCTCCCGATCGCCGCGCAGATCGGTGCCTTTGCGGCGTGGAGCGTGGTGACCGTGCTGATCGGGCGACGCTGGTACCGCGACTATCCGGTCGAGGGTGACGCCGCGCGGTTGAACGATCCGGCCGCGCGACTTGTCGGCGCGGTGGTGACGGTCGAGCGCGCAATCGAACATGGATCAGGGCGCGTGACGCTGGGCGACGGCGCCTGGCCGGCGCGCGGACCGGAGCTGCCCACCGGGGTGAGCGCACGCGTCGTGGCGGTCGACGCGGGCGTGCTGGTGGTCGAGCCGCTCGACGGATGATCGACACCCGAGGACGGCTCGATCGCTCGTCTAGTCGACGGCCTCGACCCGCGCGAGCAGCGCGCCCTCGGTCACCTGCCCACCCGCCTCGGCGTTCAGCTCGGCGACCATGCCGTCGAACGGCGCGACGAGGCTGTGCTCCATCTTCATCGCCTCGAGCGTCAGCAGCTTCTGCCCCTTGGTGACGCTCGCACCCGCCGCGACCTCGACCGCGATGACGCGGCCTGGCATCGGCGACAGGATCGCGCCGTCACCCGCGCCGCCCGCCGCCGCACCGCTCGCGCGGAACGGGGCGAGGGCCCAGGTCTGTCCGCCCTCGCTGATGAGGACACTGGTGGTGACCGCTTCCTCCGCCTCCTCGGCGTCGGTGAAGTCGATGTCGATCGCCTCGCCGTCGAGCAGGAAGCGCGCAGCGCGGCGGGGGCTTGCGTTGAGACGAAAGCCGGCAAGCGGCGCAGGGCCGGCGAGCTCCGCCGCGGCGGCGGTCAGCGCTTCCTCGCTCGGGTAGGCGGGCGGCATCAGCGCCTTACCCTCGCGCGCGATCAGTCCGGTATCGACGCGTCCCGAAGCGAAGTCGGGATGGTCGAGCGCCTCGACCAGAAAGCCCGCGTTCGAGCGCACCGGCCACACCACCGCCTCGTCCAGCGCGTCGGCGAGCTGTTCGCGCGCATCCTCGCGCGTCTCGCCATGTGCGATCAGTTTGGCGATCATCGGATCATAGAAGGGCGAGATGACACTACCCTGCTCCACCCCCGTGTCGACGCGCACGTCAACGCCAAGATCGAATGCCTCCAGCGTGCCGATCGAGGGGAGAAAGCCCTTCGCCGGGTCCTCGGCATAGAGCCGCGCCTCGATCGCGTGGCCGGTGATGGTGAGTTCGTTCTGGGTGAGCGGCAGCGGCTCGCCACTCGCCACACGCAATTGCCATTCGACCAGGTCCTGCCCGGTGATCGCCTCGGTCACCGGATGCTCGACCTGCAACCGCGTGTTCATTTCCATGAACCAGATGCGGTCGGCGCGCAGGCCCTCGCTCGCATCCGCGATGAACTCGATCGTGCCGGCACCGACATAATCGACCGCCTGCGCCGCCTTGACCGCCGCTGCACAAACCGCGGCGCGGGTCGCGTCGTCCATGCCCGGCGCAGGTGCTTCCTCGATCACCTTTTGGTGGCGGCGCTGGAGCGAGCAGTCGCGCTCGAACAGGTGGACGACACTCCCATGTCGGTCGCCGAACACCTGCACCTCGATATGGCGCGGGCTCTGGATGTATTTCTCGATGAGCACACGGTCGTCGCCGAACGAGGATGCTGCCTCGCGCTGGCACGATTGCAGCGCGTCGGCGAAGGCGGCAGCGTCGTCCACCTGCCGCATCCCCTTGCCGCCGCCGCCCGCAACCGCCTTGATGAGCACGGGATAGCCGATCGCATCGGCCTCGGCGCGCAGCCGCTCGGGCGACTGGTCCGCGCCGAGATAGCCCGGCGTGACAGGGACACCCGCCGCGATCATCCGCTCCTTGGCGGCATCCTTCAATCCCATCGCGCGGATGCTGTCGGGGTTGGGGCCGACCCAGACCAGCCCGGCATCGAGCACTGCTGCCGCGAAGTCGGCATTCTCGCTGAGGAAGCCGTAGCCGGGGTGAATTGCCTCCGCCCCGCTCTCGCGCGCGGCGGCGATGATGCGATCACCGACGAGGTAGCTGTCACGCGCCGGCGAAGCGCCGATGTGCACCGCGTCATCCGACATCCGCACGTGGAGCGCATCGGAGTCAGCGTCGGAATAGACGGCCACCGTGCGGATGCCGAGCGCGCGCGCGGTGCGGATGATGCGGCAGGCGATCTCGCCGCGATTGGCGATGAGGAGCGATTGGATCATCTGGGTCACATCCGGAACACGCCGAAGCGGGGTGCCTGCTCGATGGGGGCGTTGAGGCAGGTGGTGAGGGCGAGGCCGAGCACGTCGCGCGTCTGCGCGGGGTCGATGACGCCGTCGTCCCACAATCGCGCGGTGGCGTAATAGGGATTGCCTTCGTCCTCGTACTTCTGTCGCACGGGCGCCTTGAACGCTTCTGCCTGCTCGGGCGTCCACGTGTCCGCATCGCGGTGGACCGTTGCGAGCACGCTCGCAGCCTGCTCGCCACCCATCACGCTGATGCGGCTGTTCGGCCAGCTGAACAGGAAGCGGGGCGAATAGGCGCGGCCACACATGCCATAATTGCCCGCGCCGAAGCTCCCGCCGATCAGGATCGTGATCTTGGGCACGCTGGCGGTCGCGACCGCGGTGACGAGCTTCGCGCCATGCTTGGCGATCCCCTCCGCCTCGTAGCGCCCGCCGACCATGAAACCGGAGATGTTCTGGAGGAACAACAGCGGCACGCGGCGCTGGCAGGCGAGCTCGATGAAGTGCGCGCCCTTCTGCGCCGACTCGCTGAACAACACGCCATTATTAGCAAGGATCGCGACCGGCATCCCGTGCACGTGCGCAAAGCCGCAGACGAGGCTGGTGCCGTAAAGCGCCTTGAACTCGTGAAACTCGCTCCCGTCAACCAGCCGCGCGATCACTTCGTGCACGTCGTACGGTGCACGCACGTCCTGCGGCACGATGCCGTAGAGGTCCTCGGCCGCGAACATCGGCGCGCGCGGCTCGGCGAGGTTGATCGTCGGCGCGGGCGGCGGCGGCAACGTCGACACGATGTCGCGCACGATGGTGAGCGCGTGATCGTCGTTCTCCGGGACGTGGTCGACCACACCCGAGCGGCGGCCGTGCGTCTCCGCGCCGCCCAGTTCCTCAGCCGAGATCACCTCACCCGTCGCCGCCTTCACCAGCGGCGGACCGGCGAGGAAGATCGTGCCCTGATTGCGGACGATCACCGTCTCGTCGCTCATCGCAGGGACATAGGCGCCGCCCGCGGTGCAGCTGCCCATCACGCAGGCGATCTGCGGGATCTGCAGTGCCGACATATTGGCCTGGTTGAAGAAGATGCGCCCGAAATGCTCGCGATCGGGGAACACCTCGGCCTGGTGCGGCAGGTTGGCGCCGCCCGAATCGACCAGATAGATGCACGGCAGGCGGTTCTCTGCTGCGATCTCCTGTGCGCGCAGATGCTTCTTGACGGTCAGCGGATAGTAGGTGCCGCCCTTCACGGTCGCATCGTTGCACACGATCATGACCTGCCGACCCGAGACGGTGCCGATGCCGCAGATCAGCCCCGCACCGGGGACCTGATCGTCGTATAGGCCGTTGGCGGCGAGCTGACCGATCTCGAGGAACGCGGTGCCGGGGTCGAGCAAGCGCTCGACACGGTCGCGCGGCAGCAGCTTTCCGCGAGAAGTGTGTCGATCACGCGCACGCTGGTCACCGCCGAGCGCGGCTTGCGCGACACGCTCGCGCAGTTCCTCGGCGAGCGCGCGATTGTGCGCCGCATTCGCCTGAAACGTCGCGTCGGCGGGCGACAGCTTTGTATTCAGCTTCGGCGCGCTCATTGCGCGACCGGCGGATTGTGACCGATCAGCTCGCGACCGATCAGCATGCGGCGAATCTCGTTGGTGCCCGCCCCGATGTCGAGCAGCTTGGCGTCGCGCAGGAAGCGCTCGACCGGCCAGTCCCTGGTGTAGCCGGCACCGCCCAGCGCCTGCACCGCCTCACCCGCGACCTTGAACGCGCTTTCGCTCGCCAGCAGGATCGCGCCCGCCGCGTCGAAGCGCGTCGTCTTGCCGGCATCGCACGCCTGCGCCACCGCGTAGACGTACGCCCGCGCAGAATTGAGCGCGACGTACATGTCGGCGATCTTCGCCTGCATCAGCTGAAACGCGCCGATCGGCTGGCCGAACTGCTGCCGTTCACGCACATAGGGCAGCACGACATCAAGGCACGCCTGCATGATGCCGAGCTGAATGCCCGCAAGCACCGTGCGCTCGTAATCGAGCCCGCTCATCAGCACGCCGACGCCGCCGTTCACCGGACCCATCACGTTCTCGTCGGGCACCTCGCAGTCGGTGAAGACCAGCTCGGCGGTGGGCGAGCCGCGCATCCCCATCTTGTCGATCTTCTGACCGATCGCGAAACCGGCCATGTCCTTCTCGATCAGGAAGGTGGTGATGCCGCGCGATCCGTCGCCCGTCTTTGCATAGACGACGAGCGTGTCGGCATAGGGCGCGTTGGTGATCCAGAACTTCGTGCCGTTCAGCACATAGCCGCCCTGCACCTTATCCGCGCGCAGCTTCATCGAGACGACGTCCGACCCGGCGTTCGCCTCCGACATCGCGAGGCTGCCGACGTGCTCGCCGCTGATCAGCTTGGGCAGGTACTTCGCCTTCTGCTCCGAATTGGCCCAACGTCGAATCTGGTTCACGCAGAGATTGGAGTGCGCGCCGTAGCTGAGGCCGATCGAGGCGGACGCGCGCGCGACCTCTTCCTGCGCCACGACATGCTCGAGATAGCCGAGCCCCAGCCCGCCGTCCTCTTCCGCCACCGTGATGCCGTGCAGGCCAAGCTCACCCATCGCAGGCCATAGCTCAGCACGCGGGAACCAGTCCTCGGCGTCGATCCTCGCCGCCAAGGGTGCGATCTTGTCGGTCGCGAACCGCCGCGTGGTATCGCGGATCATCTCGGCATTGTCGCCGAGCGCGAAGTCCATTTCTGCCACAGGCCTCTCCTTTGCGTCGCGTGTACCAGCCGTCGACACCCTGCGCAAAATTGAAGTTGCGAGACTTACATTATAGATCGGCTCTATGATCGACCGCTATCACCTGCGTTACTTTCTCGCCGTGATCGACCGCGGCAATTTTTCGCGCGCGGCGGACGCCTGCAACGTGTCGCAGCCGACGCTGTCGGTCGGTATCGCCAAGCTGGAGAAGGCGCTGGGAAAGCCGCTCTTCCTGCGCAGCAACCGGCGGGTCGAGCTCACCGAGGCGGGCACGCTGCTGGCCGAGCAGGCGCGGCGGATCGAGGCAGGCTTCCTGGCGGCCGAACGCGCGGTGGGCGAGAGCGCGATGGTCGAGACGGTCAGACTGGGTGTCGTCGGCACGATCGCGCCGGACTGGATCGATCGGCTGCTCCGCGCGCACCGGCTGGCAGGCGGCGGACGGCTGGAGTTGTACGAAGGACGCGAGCGCGAGCTGAGCGATCGGTTGGCAAGCGGGCGGATCGATGCGGCGCTGACCATCGTGCGCGCAGGAACCGGCCCGCACGACGTGATCGTCAAGGAAGGCTATGCGATGGCGCTGCCGCCCTTTCACCCGCTTGCCGGACGCACGCACGTCGCGGCCGAGGAACTGGCGGGCGAGCCGATGATCGTGCGCCGCCACTGCGAGGCACTGGCGGACACCAGCCGGCATTTCACGACGTACGGCGTCCGCCCCTTCTTTGCCGCGCGAACGGCGAGCGACGAGCGCGCGCTCCGTTACGTGCGCGAAGGATTGGGCGTCACCTTGGTGCCGGAAAGCTATGCCGGCGCCGGACTCGCCTGCCCGCGACTGGACGGCTTCGACCTGACGCGGACGCTCGGGCTGGTTTATGCGCCGCACATCGATCGGGTACGCCTCGCAGGCGGCGCGCTCGCCCGCGCGATCGCGCAGCTCGGTCAATTCTCCGGCTGAGCCCGCCCGATCGTCGCGTGGTGGCGCAGCACCGCCATGAACTGCTCCTGCAACGCGGTCGGATACCAGTCTCGCCGCGTGATCGCGCCAATCGTGCGCATCGTGTCGGGCACATATGACTGGATCGTCACGAGTGAGCCCGACTCAATCTCGGCGCTGACCTGATCGGGCGACAGCAGCGTCAGGAAATCGCTCCGCACCAGCACGCCGCGGATCAAGGCGACCGAGCCACACTGGATCGGCGCGTCGGGCCGAGGCTTATCGGCATGGTCGAACATCTGCTGCCAACGATCGAGCAATCCTGAGGCACGACGCGCGACGATCCACGGATAGTCTGCCAAGTCCTCGAACCCAGCCTCACTGCCTTCGCTTCGCTGCGCCAGCGGATGCTCGGCGCGGCCGATGATCGTCAGGCGATCGGTGAACAGCGGTTCCTGCAACAGCTCGCGCCCGGGATGATCGCGCAGCGCGCCGATCAGCATGTCGATGCGACCCGAGCGCAGCAGCTCGACCAGTTCGAGATACGACCCCTCGACCACGTCGACGCGCGCCGCCGGATGATCGCGCAGCAGGTCGGCGAGCGTCGCCGGCAACAGCAGCGAACGCGACAGCGCCATTGCGCCGATCGCGAGTCGCCCGCCCTTCCCGCTCGACTCCTCCAGTGCGGTGGTCAGTTCGGCGTGCGCGAGGTTGAACCCTTGCGCCAACGTCGTGCCCGCGCGCGTCAGCCCCACGCCGCGTCCGCGCCGCTCGACCAAAGCGGTGCCGCTCAACTGCTCCAGGTCGCGCACAGCGCGGTGGAGCGCCGGCACCGACACGCCCGCGCTTTCCGCCGCGCGCATGAAGCTGCCCGCTCCGGCCAGGTTGATGAGGCCGCGGACATGCGCGGTGGTCAGGTAATTGTGCGGGTCGCCCTTCTGCGGCGTCGCGCTGGAACGGCGAAACGCGCGCGAGATGCGGGTGAGCGCGTGATCGACGCGGCGAACGATGCGCCGTCCCGCCGCGGTCGGCGACACGCCCGAGGCGGTGCGGTCGAACAAGGCGACGCCGAACGCGGCCTCAAGCTTGGCCAGCGCTTGACTGAGCGCGGGCTGCGACACCCCGGATTGGCGCGCGGCCAAACTGAGGCTTCCTGCCTCGGCGATGCCAAGCAGCAGGCGCAGATGACGCAGGTTGAGCTCGTGCGCGGCCGTCATCGCTGTTTTTTAACACAGGCTTATACCATTCCGCTATTCAGATTTGAACATCCGCACACGCCGGCTTTAACGTTGCACAATATTGCCCGTGTGTGGGCGGAGAGGATCAATCCATGCTGATGCAACCCGCCGTCGCGACGACGAGCACCTCCGGCACCCCGCCGACCAGCCACCGCGCACTGATCGAGTGGGTCGAGCAGATCGCCGCCCACACGCAACCTGACCAGGTCCACTGGTGCGACGGGTCGCAGGCCGAGTGGGACGCGCTGTCCGAGCAACTGGTACAGGCCGGCACGCTGGTGCGGCTCAACCCTGAGCTTCGCCCCGACAGCTTCTATGCACGCTCCGATCCACGCGACGTCGCGCGAGTCGAGAGCCGCACCTTCATCTGTTCGGATGCAGAGGCCGACGCAGGCCCGACCAACAATTGGATTAAGCCGGGCGAGATGCGCGGCAAGCTCGACGGACTGTTCGCGGGTTCGATGCGCGGCCGCACCATGTACGTCGTGCCGTACTGCATGGGACCGATCGGGTCGGACAAGAGCGCGATCGGCGTCGAGCTGACCGACAGCGCCTATGTCGTCCTTTCCATGCGCATTATGACCCGTATGGGCACCCCTGCGCTCGACATGCTGGGCGAGGACGGCTTCTTCGTCCGCTGCGTTCATACGGTCGGCATGCCGCTGACCGAGGGGCAGGATGACGTCGCCTGGCCGTGCAACGAAGAGAAGTGGATCGTCCATTTTCCCGAAACGCGCGAAATCTGGTCCTACGGGTCGGGCTACGGCGGCAATGCGCTGCTCGGCAAGAAGTGCTTCGCGCTGCGCATCGCCAGCGTCATGGCGCGCGACGAGGGCTGGTTGGCCGAGCACATGCTGATCCTCAAGCTCACCAACCCGGCGGGCAAAGTGCATTACGTCGCGGCCGCCTTCCCGAGCGCGTGCGGCAAGACGAACCTTGCAATGCTTGAGCCGACGGTGCCGGGATGGAAGGCCGAGACGGTCGGCGACGACATCGCCTGGATGCGGTTCGGCAAGGACGGGCGGCTCTACGCGATCAACCCGGAGGCGGGCTTCTTCGGCGTCGCACCGGGCACGGGTCCCGCGACCAACAAGAACGCGATCGACACGCTGTCGGGCACGTGCATCTTCACCAATACGGCGCTGACCGCCGACGGCGACGTCTGGTGGGAAGGCTTGTCGGACACCCCGCCCGAGGGGCTGACCGACTGGACCGGCGTGCCCTACGATCCCGCCAGCGGCAAGCCTGCCGCGCACCCCAATGCGCGCTTCACCGCGCCAGCCGCACAATGCCCGTCGATCGCCGACGAATGGCAGTCGCCCGAAGGCGTGCCGATCAGCGCGTTCCTGTTCGGCGGTCGTCGCGCGAGCGCGGTGCCGCTGGCCGTCGAGGCGTTCGACTGGGAGCACGGCGTCTACCTGGCCGCCAACATCGCATCGGAAGGTACCGCCGCAGCCGAGGGCAAGGTCGGTGCGCTGCGCCGCGATCCCTTCGCGATGCTGCCGTTCTGCGGCTACAACATGGGCGATTACTTCAACCACTGGGTCAGGATCGGCGCCAAGGCGCAGTCCGACGCCGCCGTCCTGCCGCGCATCTTCATGGTCAATTGGTTCCGCAAGGACGAGAATGGCAAGTTCGTCTGGCCCGGCTTCGGCGAGAATTTGCGCGTGCTGAAGTGGATCGTCGACCGGATCGAAGGCGAGGCGGACGCGATCGAGACGCCGATCGGGCATCTGCCGACTGCCAAGGCGCTTGATGTCGGCGCGCTCGGCCTGTCCGCCGAGGCAGTCGACACGTTGCTGTCGGTTGATCCGGTCACATGGACCGAGGAGGCCGCACGCAACCGCACGTTCCTGGAAGAATTCGGTGCGCCGATCCCGCCCGCGCTGATGCGGCAGCAGCAGGCGCTTGAGGAGCGATTGGCCAACGCTTGACGAGTGATAAGGCGGCGACATACGCGTTCGCCGCCGATACGGCGTCTGTGCCGAGTCTTCCTGCACAGATGCCGCACGCACTCTAGCGAACAGCACGGTATCCCGTATGCCCGCCCACCCCAAGCGCTGGCGCCTCAGATCGGCCGGTCGATCGATATCGGCGGCTGGCTGAACCATTTCGGCCCTGCCTGGGTCATGTGGAAGCAATCCTCCAAACGCACGCCGAACTTGCCCGGCAGATATAATCCGGGTTCATCCGAGAAGCACATGCCGACGCTGAGCGGCGTCGCCTCGCCGCGGACGAGGTTGACCGGCTCATGCCCTTCCATGCCGATGCCATGTCCGGTGCGATGCGAAAGACCCGGCAGGCGATAGCCGGGACCATAGCCGATCGACTCGTAGTAACGCCGCACCGCATCGTCGACGCTGCCCGCGGGCGCGCCAAGCTTAGCCGCAGCGAACGCGACCCGCTGCCCGCGCGCGACCTGATCCCAGACCTGCCGGACCTCGCCGCTTGGGCTGCCGACGACAAAGGTGCGCGACACGTCCGACTGGTAGCCTTGCACCGTACAGCCGCAGTCCATCAGCACCACGTCACCGGCCGCGATCCGGCGCGGCGCCGTCCCGCCGTGCGGCAGCGCCGCGTCGGGACCGACCAGCGCCATCGAGAACTCGGGCTCGCCGCCCAGCTGTCGCGTCGCCGCGCTCATCATAGCGCCGACGTCGCGGCCGGTCATGCCGATCTCGACGCGCGCATGGAGCCAGCGATACGCCGCCATCGTCACCTCGGTCGCGGTCTGCATCAGCGCGATCTCCGCCGCCGACTTGACCATCCGACACCCGCGTACGACCGGATCGGCGCTGACCAGCCGCACGCCCGGCAGTGCCGCACGCAGGTTGTCGGTGACGAAGAAACGGACGTTCGCCTCCACCCCGATCAGGCCCGCAGCAAGCCCGCGGTCACGCAGGAATCCGGCCACGACCTTCAACGGGGCCGCGTCCTCGTTCCACGTCCGCACCGCTGCGGGCACCGCCAGGCTCAGGCGAACCGACGGTTCCTCGAAGAACGGCGTGACGATGCACGGTTCACCCTCGACCGGCAGGATCGCGCAGGTGAGCCGCTCCGACAGGTGCCAGCGCACGCCGGTGAAGTAGATCATCGATGCGCCCGGCTCGATCAGCAGCGCCGCCATGCCATTCGCGCGCATCAGTTCCTGCGCGCGCAACAGTCGCCGGGCGCGCTCGGCCGCATCGATCGGTCGAGTGTCGCCGGTCATGTCGCGCAGACTCGCAAGGTCGGGCTCGGCCGCGCGCAACACCGAGGATGCAAGCGGCGCGATCGCTGCGGCGGCGAGGACGTTGCGGCGCGTGAAGGAGGTCGGCATAGGCGGTGGACGATAGGGTGCTTGACGCAAGCGCCGCAATCCCCTTCCCTTTTCGCGCACATGCGGGAGCGATGATTTGGCCAAGCGGCTGACCTTGTACATCATGATCGGGCTGGTCGCGGGACTGATCGTCGGGCTGGGGCTGAACAGCTGGCTCGACGACGGCACCCCGGCATCGGCGGCGCGGCTGACCGAACTCGCGGGCTATTTCTCGATCCTGACCTCGCTGTTCCTGCGTCTCATCAAGATGATCATCGCCCCGCTCGTCTTCGCGACACTGGTGTCGGGGATCGCGCAGATGGGCGACACGGCGGCGCTCGGGCGGATCGGCGGACGCGCGCTCGGATGGTTCATCTGCGCCAGCCTCGTCTCGCTCGGGCTCGGCCTCATCATGGTCAACCTGTTCCAGCCGGGCGTGAACATCAACCTGACGCTGCCCGCCGCCACCGCCGCGTCGGGGGTCGAGACGACCGGGTTCAACCTCAAGGACTTCATCACCCACATCGTCCCCGCATCGATGGTCGACGCGATGGCGAAGAACGAGATCCTGCAGATCGTTGTCATGTCGGTGTTCGTCGGCGTCGGGATCACCGCGGTGGGTGAGAAAGCCGCGCCGCTGGTGCGCGGCATAGACGCGCTGGTGCACGTCATGCTGCAGGTGACCGACTACGTCATGCGGCTGGCGCCGATCGCGGTGTTCGCGGCGGTGGCGGGCACGCTGACCGAGCGTGGGCCATCGGTCATCGGGCAGCTCGCCTATTTCATGGGCAGCTTCTACCTGACGCTCCTGACCCTGTGGGCGGTGCTGCTGGGCGTCGGCGCGTTGTTCATCGGTCGCCGCATCGTCGACCTGATCCGCCACGTGCGCGAACCGTTGCTGGTCGCCTTCTCGACCGCGTCGTCGGAGGCGGCCTATCCGCGGATGCTGGAGGCGCTCGACCGCTTTGGTGTGCCACCGCGGATCGCCAGCTTCGTGTTGCCACTCGGCTACTCGTTCAACCTCGACGGCTCGATGATCTACATGGGGTTTGCGTCGCTGTTCGTAGCGCAGGCGTATGGCATCGAGCTGTCAATCGGGCAGCAGATCACGATGCTGCTCGTGCTGATGGTGACGAGCAAGGGCATCGCAGGTGTCCCACGCGCCAGCCTGGTCGTGATCGCGGCGACGATGCCGATGTTCAACATTCCCGAGGCCGGGCTGTTGCTGATCCTCGCGGTCGATCACTTCCTCGACATGGGCCGCACCGCGACCAACGTCATCGGCAACGCGGTGGCAAGCGCCGTGGTCGCGAAATGGGAGGGCGGCTTCGACCCGCCCGAACCCGTCGCGATCGAGCCGCCGCGCGCGCCGAGCGGCGACGGACCGGCCGACCCGGTCACCTCATTTCGCGACGTCTAGTTTGCCAAAAGCTAATTACGGGGCGGCTGCCGCCGATAGCTGAGTGCTTCGGCGACGTGGATGCGGCCGATCGTCTCCGCGCCGGCAAGATCGGCGATCGTCCGCGCGACGCGCAGCACGCGGGTATAGCTGCGCGCGCTGAGTCGAAGCTGCGTAGCGGCCTGCGCGAGCAGCTGCCGACCGGCGTCGTCCGGCGTGGCGAAACGGTCGAGCGTGTCGCCGTCCAGTTCGGCATTGGTGCGCGCGCCTGTTCCCGCCAACCGCCCGGCCTGAACCTCGCGCGCCGCAGCGACCCGCGCCGCGACCTCGGCCGACCCCTCGCGCGGCGGCGGCAACGACAGGTCGGCGGCGCTCACCGCCTGCACCTCGACGTGCAGGTCGATGCGGTCGAGCAATGGCCCCGATACCTTCGCCTGATAGTCCGCCGCGCATTTCGGCGCACGCGCGCAGGCGAGGCTCGCGTCGCCCAGATGGCCGCAGCGGCACGGGTTCATCGCCGCGATCAATTGCACGCGCGCCGGGAAGGTGACGTGCGCGTTGGCGCGCGCGACGCTGACCGTCCCGGTCTCGAGCGGCTGGCGCAGCGAATCAAGCACCGCGCGCTGGAACTCGGGCAACTCGTCGAGGAACAGCACGCCCATGTGCGCCAGGCTCACCTCGCCCGGCTTGACGCGCAAGCCCCCGCCGGTCAGCGCCGCCATCGAGGCGGAATGATGCGGCTGGCGGAACGGACGCACGCGGGTCAGCTGCCCGCCCGTCAGCGTGCCCGCAACCGACTGCACCATGCTGACCTCCAGCGCCTCGGCCGCGTCCAGCGGCGGCAGGATGCCCGGCAGGCACGCCGCCATCAACGACTTGCCCGCCCCCGGTGGTCCGAGCATCAGCAGATTGTGCGCGCCCGCCGCGGCGATCTCCAGCGCGCGCTTGGCTGTTTCCTGTCCCTTGACCTGTCGCATGTCGGGGCCAGCGACCGTCTCGATCACCTCGCCGGGGCGCGGCATCGACAGGAGCTGCTCGCCTTTCAGGTGATTGAGCAGGCCGAGCAAGTCGGGCGCGGCCACCACCTCCACGCCTGCGCTCCACGCCGCTTCCGGTCCCTGAGCAGCAGGACAGATCAGCCCCTTACCCAGCTCGGCAGCGTGGATCGCGGCGAGCAGCACGCCCGGCGATGGGGCGAGCCGGCCGTCGAGGCCGAGCTCACCGACGATGACGTAATCGGCCAGTGCCTCCGCATCGACCACCCCCATCGCGGCGAGGAGCCCGAGCGCGATCGGCAGATCGAAGTGCGAACCCTCCTTTGGCAGGTCGGCGGGCGACAGATTGACCGCGATCCGCTTGGGTGGCAGCGACAGACCCATGCTGGCGATTGCGCCGCGCACGCGCTCGCGGCTTTCCCCCACTGCCTTGTCGGCGAGCCCGACGAGGTTGAACGCGGGCAATCCGGCGATCAACTGTACCTGCACCTCGACCGCACGCGCCTCCAGCCCTAGATACGCCACGGTAGATACGATCGCGACCATGTTCTTCCCCCCGGTCGATCGTCATAGCGCCCTCGCCCTCGTTGCGAAGCCGACAAGACTTACCGTAACGTTGACTTCGCAGCCCGCCTTCCTTATGCGACGCAGCGTTGGGGCTGCCTGTGTGGTGGCCCCTTGATATTTGTATTCGGGACATGAACGATGAAGCGGACCTTTCAGCCGAGCAACCTGGTGCGTGCACGCCGTCACGGCTTTCGCTCGCGGATGGCGACGGTCGGCGGCCGGGCGGTGATCCGGGCGCGTCGCGCACGCGGCCGCAAGAAGCTGTCGGCGTAAGCGAGAAAAGCACCCCGCGCGTGACGCCGGGGCGCATAACGAAGCGGCCGGAATATCTTGCCGCGAACGCCGGGCGTCGGGCTCCGACGCCCGGCTTCGTTTTGTTGGTCAAACAGCGGAACGACGGTGACGGGGCAATGCGGATCGGCATCACCGTGACCAAGAAGGTCGGCAACGCCGTGGTCCGCAACCGGATCAAGCGTCGCTTCCGGGCGCTCGCCCGCGACGTGTTGCCTGAGGCCGGCTGGGCGGGGGCCGATCACGTGCTGATCGGGCGCGATGACGCACTGACGCGAGACTATGCCGCGTTAAAACACGACCTGGTTCGCGCATTGGCGCGCGCCGCAAAGGCGCCGGAAGGCGAAACGCGCCCACGGCCGCGCAAGCGGAAATGATCGCGCGCGGACTGATCCTCATTGCGCGCGCGTGGCAATTGGGGCCGAGCGTGGTGTTGCCGCCGACGTGCCGCTACCAGCCGTCGTGTTCGGCCTATGCAATCGAGGCGCTGCGCCGCTATGGGGCGGTGAAAGGCGGATGGCTGTCGATCAAGCGGATCGGACGATGCCATCCATGGGGCGGACACGGACCCGATCCGGTTCCGTGAAGACGAGTTGGGGCGCCAGGTGAACAACGACAACAAGAATTTCATCGTGTTCGCGGTGATCGCGGCGCTGATCCTGTTCGGTTGGCCGCTGGCGCAGAGCCGCTTCTTCCCGACCGCCAATCCTCCGGTTACTAAGATCGTCGACGGCAAGTCGAAGCCGCTGCCGCAGCCCGGTGCGGATCCGACCGCCGATATGCCCGCCGCGATGCGCGATCGCCGCACCGTGCTGGCCGCCACGCCGCGCGTACGCATCCAGACGCCGCGACTTCAGGGCTCGATCAACCTGCGCGGCGCACGGATCGATGATCTGGTGCTGATCGATTATAAGGAGACGGTTGCCAAGAACTCGGCACCGATCCGACTGCTGTCACCCGCCGGCGCGCCGGAAGCGTATTTCGCGCAATTCGGCTGGCGCGACGGCGGGTTGAAGCCGCCGGCGCCTGACGCGGTATGGACCGCGTCGTCGACCGTGCTCGCGCCCGGTCGGCCGGTCACGCTGACCGCGGCGAACGCGACCGACCAGCGCTTCCGCATCGACCTGTCGATCGACAACGATTATCTCTTCACCGTTCGTCAAACCGTCGCCAACGCCGGGCAGAGCGCAGTGCCGGTGGCGAGCTACGCGTTGGTCAACCGCGCCGGCGTGTCGAAGGACCCGGACAGCTGGACGATCCACACCGGCCCGATGGCGGTGTATGACAATGCCGCGCATTACGGCCCGAACTTCAAGGATGTCGACGCCGGTCCGCAGCGCTTCGACTCGAAGGGCGGCTGGCTCGGCTTCACCGACAAATATTGGCTGACCGCGCTGATCCCCGATCAGGCGCGCAGCTTCGACGGGCAGTTCCGCGGCGGCGCGAACAAGACCTACCAGGGCGACTTCACCGGCGCTCCGCAACTGCTCCAACCCGGACAGCAGACCAGCCAGACGACGCGCTTCTTCGCCGGGGCGAAGGAAGTCAAGCTGCTGGATCAGTACACCGACAATGGCACCGCGGCGAAGCTCGACTATGCGCTCGACTGGGGCTGGTTCCGCATCGTCGAGAAGCCGATCTTCTATTACCTCGACTTCCTGTTCCACTTGGTCAGCAACTTCGGCCTCGCGATCATCCTGCTGACGCTCACGATCCGCCTGCTCGTCTTCCCGATCGCGCAGAAGCAGTTCAAGAGCATGGCGGCGACGCGCGCGATCCAGCCGAAGATGAAGGCGATCCAGGAACGCCACAAGGACGACAAGCAGCGCCAGCAGCAGGAGATCATGGCGCTGTACAAGTCGGAAGGCGTTAACCCGCTCGCCGGCTGCCTGCCGACGTTGATCCAGATCCCGATCTTCTACGCACTGTACAAGGTGCTGCTGCTGACGATCGAGATGCGGCACCAGCCGTTCGTGCTTTGGATCAAGGATTTGTCCGCGCCCGATCCGCTCACCCCGGTCAACCTGTTCGGCCTGCTCGCCTTCACGCCGCCGCACGTGATCGCGATCGGCGTGGTGCCGATCCTGCTCGGCATCTCGATGTTCTTCCAGTTCCGGCTCAACCCGGCGCCGATGGACGATGCGCAGAAGCAGGTCTTCGCAATCATGCCGTGGGTGCTGATGTTCGTGATGGCGCCGTTCGCGGTTGGCCTGCAGGTCTATTGGATCACGACCAACTGCATCTCGATCATGCAGCAGAAGTGGCTCTACAGCCGCCATCCGCAGCTGAAGCAGGCAGCCGCCAAGTGAGTGATGAGCCGTTCCAGGTCGGTGGCGACGCCTTCGATGCGGAGCAGATCGAGACCGCGCGCAAGCTGTTCGCCGGGCCGGTCGAGTTCCTGAAATCGGCACCCGCGCTCAACTTTCTCCCCGATCCGGTCGTGCCCGAGGTCGCATTTGCGGGACGATCAAACGTCGGCAAGTCGTCGCTTCTGAACGCGCTTACTGGTCGTAAGTCGCTCGCCCGCACGTCGGTCACGCCGGGGCGGACGCAGGAGTTGAACTTCTTCGACGTCGGACACCCGCTCGCCTTCCGGCTGGTCGATATGCCCGGCTACGGCTTCGCCAAGGCGCCGAAGGACATGGTCAAGAAGTGGCGCTTCCTGATCAACGATTTCCTGCGCGGACGACAGGCGTTGAAGCGTGCCTTGGTGCTGATCGACAGCCGCCACGGGATCAAGGACGTTGACCGCGAGATCCTCGAGATGCTTGATCGCGCTGCGGTCAGCTACCGGCTTGTCCTGACCAAAGCCGACAAGGTGAAGGCAACCGACCTGGCCGACGTGACCGCCGCAACCGCTGTGGAAGCGCGCAAGCACGCCGCGGCGCATCCCGACATCATCCAGACATCGAGCGAGGGCGGCCTCGGCATCGCCGAACTGCGCGCCGCGGTGCTGGAGGCGGTCAACAGCTGAAGCGCCAAAGCGGGTGCTTGTCGTCCCCTGCCCGCATCCGTATCGCGTTGGCCCATGAAGCTTATTATCGGCAACAAGGCCTATTCGTCGTGGTCGCTGCGCGGCTGGCTCGCGTGCAAGCAATCGGGGCTGCCGTTCGAGGAAGTCGTCGTTCCGCTGTACGACGAGGAATGGGACAAGCGGCGCGAAGGTGACGAGTTCGCGCCATCGTCGGGCAAGGTGCCGATCCTGTGGGACGGCGACGCGGTCGTGTGGGACAGCCTCGCCATCGTCGAATATCTGGCTGACAAGGTCGGTCGCGCGCGCTTCTGGCCCGAGGATGAGGCCGCGCGCGCGATGGCGCGGTCGATGGCGGCGGAGATGCATTCGAGCTTCGCGGCACTCCGCCGCAAGCACAGCATGAACATCCGACAGATCTTTCCGGCCAAGCGGCCCGACGACGATGTGCTCGCCGATCTGTCACGGATCATGGAATTATGGGCACAGGCACGCGCGCGCTTCGGTAGCGGCGGCGACTTCCTGTTCGGTGAGTTCGGCGCGGCGGACATCATGTTCGCGCCCGTCTGCACGCGGATCGTCACCTACTCGCTCCCCGCCCCGCGCTTCGCCGCGGCCTATATCTCCGCCGTTCTGTCGCACCCGTTCATGCAGGACTGGATCGCGGGTGCGCAGGCCGAGGACTGGGTGCTGGGGCAGTTCGAGCAGCCCGCCGCGTGAGACACGTCGACGTCGTCGAACTGGCACGCGCCCTGCTCGACGCGGAGAGCGTGACGCCGGCGTGCGGGGCCGTGTTCGACGTGCTCGAGGCAGCACTTGTGCCGCTCGGTTTCGCGGTCGACCGCTTCGTCGTCGGCGACGCGCCCGATGGTCCGGTCGAGAATATGCTCGCCACCCGCGGCACCGGCGCGCCGCACTTGGCGTTCGCCGGTCACGTCGATGTTGTACCGGCAGGCGACGGCTGGACCAGCCCCGCCTTCACCAGCGAGGTTCGCGACGGCCTGCTGTACGGCCGCGGTGCGGTCGACATGAAGGGCGCGATCGCCGCCTTCGTCGCCGCGCTGTCCGCGCAGCCGCACGGTGGACAGGTCACGCTCATCATCACCGGCGACGAGGAAGGCCCGGCGACGTTCGGCACTGTTTCGCTGATCGAGCGGATGCGCGCGCGCGGGATCGCGCCTGACCTGTGTGTCGTCGGCGAACCGACCTCGGTCAGTCGGCTGGGTGACACGATCAAGATCGGGAGGCGTGGATCGGTCAACATCTGGATCGAGGTGCCGGGCCGGCAAGGCCACGTCGCCTACCCCCACCTCGCCGACAATCCGATCCCGAAGCTGATCGCCGCGCTGGCCGAACTCGACGCGCTCGTGCTCGACCACGGCAATGCGTGGTTCCAGCCGTCGAACCTCGAAGTGACCGACATCACTGTCGGCAACGCCGCGACCAACGTGATCCCGGCCGCGGCGAAGGCGCGGATCAGCATCCGCTTCAACGATCTCCATCGCGGCGAGGAACTCGTGCGCCGGGTCGAGCAGATCGTCCACGAACATGCCCCCGATGCGTCGATTACCGCACGAGTCTCGGGCGAGGCGTTCCTGACCCAACCGGGTGCGCTTTCCGCGATGCTGTCGGCCGCGATCCTCGATGAAACCGGCCTCACGCCTGAGCTGTCGACCACCGGCGGCACCTCCGACGCGCGCTTCCTTCGCGCGCTCTGCCCGGTGGTCGAGTTCGGGTTGCTCAACGCGACGATGCACCAGCGCGACGAAGCGGTCGCACTCGGCGACCTCCACACGCTTACCCGCGTCTACGCCAACCTTCTGCGCCGTGTGCCGCTCAGCCAGTAAGGCGCAACCCGACTCGCCATCGCTTGTTGACGTTCCACAGCAAGGGAGCCGCGACGATGCCTGGTTCGGACGAGAGCATATTGATCAAGGTACTGCGCGGTGTCGTTGCCGGTGCGATTGCGGGTGCGCTCGCGTCGTTCGCGATGGATCGGTTCCAGGCAGTGGTCGGAGCGCTCAGCGGCTCTGACGACGCAAGCGAGGAGTCGGAACCCGCCACCGAGCAGGCGGCTGACGCGATTGCGAAGCAAACGGGGCATGAGATCGCCGCGACCGACAAGCCGCTCGCCGGACAGGCGATCCATTACGCGCTCGGCCTTGGCCTCGGTGTTGCGTACGGCGTCGCGGTCGAGTTCCGCCCGTTGCTGGCCGTAGGCTACGGCAGCGGCTTCGGCGTGGTCACCGCAACGCTGCTCGACGAAGCGGCAGTGCCCGCGGTGGGGCTTGGCAGCGCGCCATGGCGTACCGATCTATCGACCAACCTCTATTCCTATGCCTCGCACTTGGTGTTCGGCGTGACGAGCGAGTTGGTGCGGCGACAGGTCGCCAGCACGCTGCATAGGTGAGCCGGGGCGGAGGCCACAAGGAGCGACCATGACCGATTATGCCAAGACCGAGGAAGCCATTTCGCGGCTGACACCCGAGCAATTCTACGTGACGCAGCAGAGCGGCACCGAGCGACCGGGCACGGGCGAGTACCTCTACAACAAGAAAGCCGGCATCTACGTCGACGTGGTGTCGGGCGAGCCGCTGTTCGCCTCGGCCGACAAGTACGAGTCGCACTGCGGTTGGCCAAGCTTCACCAAGCCGATCGAGTCCGCGCGCGTCAACGAACTGTCCGACCGCACCCACGGCATGGTTCGAACCGAAGTTCGCTCGGCAAGCGGTGACAGTCACCTGGGGCATGTGTTCGACGATGGCCCGCGCGATCGGGGCGGTTTGCGCTACTGCATCAACTCCGCGGCGCTTCGCTTCGTGCCCAGGGAGCAGATGGAGACAGAAGGCTACGGCGACTATCTAGATCAGGTCGAGGACGCCTGAGCCTCAGCGTTTCCGTCGCAGGATGACGTAGAGCGCACCCGCGCCGCCGTGGCGTGGGTGCGCACCACGAACGGCCGCGATCGCGTCGGCGTGACGCGATAGTTGGAGCCAGTCGCCGATCGCCGCGCGGATCGCGCCGCGCGCGTGCGGTCGCTCGCTTTCCT
Source organism: Sphingomonas sp. Mn802worker (assembly GCF_000382485.1). Taxonomy (GTDB): domain Bacteria; phylum Pseudomonadota; class Alphaproteobacteria; order Sphingomonadales; family Sphingomonadaceae; genus Sphingomonas. The sequence continues at coordinate 100,591 of NZ_AORY01000001.1, forward strand.
TGCGCGGCGGTCGTCCGGTCACGAGCAGGACCGTCCGCTCACCGTGCCGGATCGCATGATCGAGCTGATGGTCGAGCATCGCGTGCGCCGACGCGAGCGTGTGACCGTGCAGGTCGATGGTACGATCGGGCGACACCATCCCGCCGGCAAGCTTGCGATCCCAGCTGCGATCGAGTGTATTTGCGGGTGCACGTGCCGCCGGCACACGGATGCGCGAGGCCGGTTGCGCTGTCATCGGAAGCGCCGCTTTTGGCGGGTGCTTCAGCACCGCCGCCGGCGGTTCCGACACGGCCGCTAGCGTCAACGGCTTCTCCGCACGAAGCGGTCGCACCGTCGCGCGCACCTGCGCCCACGCGCTCGTCTCCTCAGGGGCGAGGCGTCGCCTCAACGGCCGCTCCCCGATCACCACCGTTCAGTCGATCGAGCGTGCCGATCGGCAGCAGCAAAAACGCTGTACCGCGCGCGCTCATCCCGCCGGCGATTGCGCGTGCCTCGGCACCCGCTCCCCAGAAGGTATCGAACCGGTTGGCGCCCTTGATCGCGCCGCCGGTATCCTGCGCGACCCAGATGCCGTTCGCGTCGACGCGGTCCATCGACAGCAGCACCGGCGCGCCAAGCGGGATGAACTTGGGATCGGCCGCGACCGTCGTGCCGCCTGCGACCGGCAGGCCAAGCGCGCCGACCGGCGGCCCGTCGAGGACGCGGAAGAAAACGAAGCTCTTGTTCTCGCGCATGATCGCGCGGCCTTCAACCGGATGATCGTGGAGCCATTGCACCACGCCCTGCATCGACGCCTGATTCGGCCCGATGAGCCCGCGCGACCGCATCAGCGCGCCGATGCCGGTATAATCGCGACCGTTCTGCGTGTCGTACCCGATCCGCAGCAACGACCCGTCCGCCATGCGGACATTGCCCGAACCCTGCACCTGCAGGAAGAAGAACTCGACCGGATCGATCGCATAGCCCAGCACACGCGCGCGGCCGACCAATGCGCCCTCCTCGATCGCGGTACGATCATAATAAGGCACGAAGGTCGTGCCATCGACGCGCCCGCGGATCTTCTTGCCAGCCAGATCGGCCGAAAAGGCTCCCAGATCGACATCGATCAGGTCGTTCGGCCGCGCGTAGATCGGCGCGTAGCCGGGACGCTCCTCGCGCGACCCACGTATCTCGGGAATGTAATAGCCCGTCGCATAGGCACGCCCGTCGCCGACCTGCACCGGCTCGAAATAGCGACGGAAAAAGTCGGGTGCCTGCGCCGCCGGCGTCGTCGTCGCGGCAGCACAGGCCGTCTGCCAGTCCGCCGGAGCGGTCAGACCCGACTGGTCGGGGCGACGCATCAGGCTCGGGCACGACGTACGGAACGCCTGCAACGCCGCCGCCGCATTGTCCGCCACCAGCGGCAACATGCTCCAGTCGGCACCGCGCACCGTGCCCGCCTGGACTGCGCTAGGTGCGCCGGGCACCGCGACCGCAGGAACCGGCGCGATCGGGGTGGACGCGACCGGCTGACGCGGACCCGGCTCGTCATAGCCGGGCGCGGGATCGTCGATCCGAGGTCGGCCATGCCCCATCGTCGTCGGCGGCGGTGCACCAATCCCGCGTTCGGGTGAAGAAACCCCACCGACGCACGCCGATAACGCCAGCGCGCCGGCCAGCGTGGCTACCCCCCGGCGGTATCTCACGCCTCGTCGGTGTCCGCAAGCATCCAGTTCGGATCGGCGCTCTTCAGCGTGCGGGTGAAGGTCCATACATCGTTCGTCTGCACCGCGTCGCTGAGCGAGCCGGCGACGACGTTGCCGTCGGTGTCACGCGTCACCGCCGCGATGTCCGCGTCGAACCGGACCGCGACCTGCGCCTGGCGACCCTCCAGTGACGCAGACACGATCGTCGCGCGCTCGATCGTCACCAGCCGATTGTCGAGCACGTGACCAGCATCGCGCCGCGCCTCGATCGCTTCGACGAACGCCTGACGCACATCGGGCACGACCAATTCGCTCAGCGCCTGCTCGTCGCCGCGCCAGAATGCTTCCAGGATCATCCGATAGGCCGATTGCGCACCGTCGACGAACCGCGTGACGTCGAAGCTCTGTTCGGCCGCAGCAATCGCGCGCAACCCGCTCTCGGCGCCGCTGTCGAACGGACGCACCGTCGCGCCGCGCACGTCGGGCACGTTCTCGACCGTCCGCACAGGCGTTGCGACAGCGATACGCTCCTCCGCTGCGCGCGGGAGCGATTGCTCATGCCCGCCGCGCTTGCCGAGCACCGAGTATAAGCGAAGCGCCAGGAACGCGGCGACCATCGCTAGCAGGACAACGTAGAACACCGGGCCTCCGATCAGCAGACGCACAACATAGTCGCGACCTGTCGGAACATCAAATCATCGAGCGTGCACGTTGTATCCCTCTGACCGCGCTGCTAGGCGCGCGGCACTTGGCGCGTGAGCGCCCCGGTTACGAGGAACAGGATCATGGACGAGCAAGACAACGGCGCCGCACAAGGCAACCCGTTCGCGAACGGCGCCGACGAAGCGCCCGCCGCCGGCCTCATCTCGCAATATGTCAAGGATCTGTCGTTCGAGAACCCGAATGCGCCCGCGATCTACCAGAACGAGACCGCACCCGAGATCAACGTCCAGTTCGACATTGGCGCCAACCAGGTCGGTGAGGAAGTGCACGAGGTCGTGCTGAAGATCGAGGTCAAGGCCACCTCGAACGGGCAGACCGCGTTCATCACGGAACTGAGCTACGCCGGCCTGTTCGGGCTCCGCAACATTCCCGCCGAGCACGTCCAGCCGTTTCTATTAGGCGAAGGGCCGCGTCTGCTGTTCCCGTTCGCGCGCCGGGTCGTGTCCGACGCCATTCGTGACGGCGGTTTCCCGCCGCTGGTGCTCGAGCCCATCGACTTCAACGCGCTGTTCCTCCAGCAGGCGCAGCAGCAGGGCATCCAGTTCGGCGACGGTCAGGTCGGCCACGCCTGACCTTCGACGCGCGGGAGCGAGGTAAGCGATGAACCTGGCCCGCGCGCTCGGCTCGGTCGGCGGGTTGACGCTCGCCAGCCGTGTGCTGGCGCTCGTGCGCGACACGTTGCAGGCGACCTATGTCGGGGCGAGCTTCGCCTCCGACGCCTTTTTCGTCGCGTTCCGCCTGCCCAACATGTTCCGCGCCCTGTTCGCGGAGGGCGCCTTCTCCGCCGCGTTCATCCCGCTGTTCAATCGCAAGGTGGCAGACGGCGGCGGAACGGCGGCGGGGGTCGACTTCGCCGAGCGTGCGCTGGCATTGCTCTTCCCCGTACTGGTCGCATTCACTGCGATCATGCTGATCGCTGCCTACCCGATCACCTGGGGTCTGTCGGGCGGGTTCGAGCGGCAGCATCCAAGTCCGGCGCAATTTGCGTTTGCGGTTACGCTCTCGCGCTTCACCATCCCTTATCTGATGCTGATCTCGCTGGTGTCGCTGCTCGGCGGCATCCTGAATTCGCTCAACAAATTCTGGGTCAACGCCGCCGCGCCGATCCTCCTCAACGTCGCGATGATCGCGGGGCTGCTGTTCTTTCACGGTGCCAGCCCGTACGAGACTGCCCGCGCGCAGGCGATATCGGTGACGGCGGGCGGCGCGTTGCAGCTTTTATGGCTGATGTGGGCGTGCCGGCGCGCGGGCGTCTCGCTACGGCTGCGCTTTCCGAAGCTCGATGACGACGTGAAGCAGTTGATGAAGCTGATCGTGCCCGCAGCGGCCGGCGCGGGCGCGGCGCAGATCAACCTCGCGATATCGACCGCGCTCGCGGGCGGGCTGCTGTCGGCGGGATCGATCTCGGCGATCTATTATGCCGACCGGCTCAACCAGCTGCCGCTCGGCATGATCGGCATCGGACTCGGCACCATCCTCCTCCCCGTCGTCTCGCGTCTGCTTAGCGAAGGCCGCGAGGCGGAAGCGATGGAGACGCAGAATCGCGGCCTCGAACTCGCACTCTTCCTCACCCTCCCCGCTACCGCCGCCTTCGTCTTCGCCGCCGAACCGATCGTGCGCGGGCTGTTCCAGCACGGCGCGTTCGATGCCGCCGACACGACCCGCGCGGCGCTCGCGCTATCGGCCTTCTCGATCGGCCTTCCCAGCTACGTGCTGGTCAAGGTGTTGACGCCAGGCTTCTACGCGCGGGCGGATACCAAGACACCGGTGCGGCTGGCGCTGTGGTCGGTCGGCATCAATCTCGTCGGCAACCTGATCCTGATCCCTGTGCTAGGCCGCTACGACATCGGGCAGGTCGGTCCACCGCTCGCGACCGCGATCGCGTCGACCGTCAACGTCACCTCGCTCTACGTCACGCTGGCGCGGCGCGGTCACTTCACGCTCGACGCGCAGGTCCGGCGCAAGGCGCCGCGCCTCGCGATCGCCGCCGCGCTGATGGGCGCGACCTTGCTGCTGGTCGCGCCGCGGATCGACCCTTATCTGACCGGCAGCCTGCTGACCCGCGGCCTCGCGCTGGCAATGCTGGTCGGCGCGGGCGTGCTTGTCTACGCACTCGCCTGTTTCGCGACCGGCGCGTTCCGCGTTGCTGATCTTAAGTCCCTTCTTCGCCGCAGAGCCTCTTCACGATGACGAATATGCGCGTTGTTTCCGGCATCAAGCCGACCGGGAACCTCCATCTCGGCAATTACCTCGGCGCGGTAAAGCAGTGGGTGGCGATGCAGGATCAGATCCAGTCGCAGGGCGGCGAGACGATGTACTTCATCGCCGACCTGCACGGCCTGACCGAGTGGATCCCACCGGCCGAACTGCGCGCCAACACGATCGAGATGACCGCGACGCTGGTCGCCGCCGGGATCGATCCCGAACGTTCGATCCTGTTCAACCAGACGCGTGTGCCGCAGCACAGCGAATTGTCGTGGCTGCTCAACAACGTCGCACGCGTCGGCTGGCTCAACCGCATGACGCAGTTCAAGGACAAGGCGGGCAAGAACCGTGAGGGCGCGAGCGTCGGGCTGTACGACTACCCCGTGCTGATGGCGGCCGACGTGCTGCTCTACAACGCGACGCACGTGCCGGTGGGCGAGGATCAGAAGCAGCACCTCGAACTCGCCCGCGACATCGCGACGAAGTTCAACGCTGATTACGAAACCGAGCTATTCACCCTGCCCGCGCCGCTGGTGAGCCAGGCGGCGCCCCGGATCATGAGCCTGCGCGATGCGGGCGCGAAGATGTCGAAGTCGAATCCGTCGGAGCAATCGGTGGTCAAGCTGATCGACACGGACGAGGTGATCGCGGACAAGTTCCGGCGGGCGAAGACCGACCCCGATCTGCTGCCCGAAACCTGGGAAGAGCTCGAGGGCCGTGCCGAGGCACGCAACCTCGTCACCATCTTCGCCGCGCTGGCGGATCGCACCACCGCCGACGTCGTCGCGGAATATGCCGGCAAGGGGTTCGGCCAGTTCAAACCCGCACTCGCCGATCTGGCGGTCGCGACGCTCGGCCCGATCCGCGACGAGATGACCCGGTTGCTCGCCGATCCCGGCGCGATCGACGCGATCCTCGAACGCGGTGCCGATCGCGCCCGTGACCTTGCCGCGCCGCAGCTTCGTGCCGCGCAACAAGCGATGGGGCTGCTCGCCTGACGCTCCATGTGGCGTCCGACGCCGAATAGTGGCGGAAATTTCATCCCAGGCTTGGGCCGAAGCTGCATAGTCCTGCTAGGCCAATGACTTAGCAGATTGGCACGATCGCTGCTGTGTCACTCGGTATCAGGGCTCCGGCCCTTCTTACGGAGTGTCCGCCATGACCGAGCAGCAGCAGATCAGCAAACCCGCGCGCAACAGCATCTTCGGGGTGTGCGCGGCGATCGCCGGCGACTTCGGCATCGACCCGTTGTGGCTGCGCCTGTCGATCGGTGCCGCCTTGATGTGGAACCTCGAAGTCGCGCTGATCGCCTATGCGACGCTCGCCGCGATCGTCCTCCTCAGTCGCCTCGCCTCGCCCGATCGCAGCGCTCGGACTGAGCCCACGGCGAGGTCGGTTCCGATTCCCGTCGCGGACCAGGGGACCGACGCGGTCAACTACGCCCGAGCGGCGTGATCCGCCTTACGCTTCCAGTTGGTGGATCAGCGTCCGCACCGCACCGTCGACGTCGCGGTCGGTGTCGCGCAGTTCCTCGATCCGGCGAACGGCGTGGATCACCGTGCTGTGATCACGCCCGCCGAACTTGCGGCCGATCTCGGGCAGCGAGCGCGTCGTCATCCGCTTGGCGAGGTACATCGCAATCTGGCGCGGCCGTGCCACCGCGCGCGCGCGGCGGGCGGAGAGCAGGTCGATCTGCTTGATCTCGAAATGCTCGGACACAAGTTTCTGGATCTCGTCGATCGTCACGCGACGTTGTGCTCCGCGCAACGTGTCGCCAAGGACGCTTTGCGCGAAGCCGAGATCGATGACCTCGCCCGTCAACGACGCATAGGCCACGACGCGGTTGAGCGCACCCTCGACTTCGCGGATCGACGAGGCGATCCGGCACGCGATCATATCGACCACCTCCGCCGGCACGATCGCGTCGGGCAGCTCGATCAGGCGCTGCGCCAGCACCGCGCGGCGTAGCTCCAGTGTCGATCCCTTTACGTCCGCCACCAGCCCCGCACTCATGCGGCCAAGGATGCGCGACTCGACGCCGTCGAGCGCTTGTGGCGCACGGTCGGCGGAGATCACCAGCCGCTTGCCCGCCGCCATGATCTCGTTGATCGTGTGAAAGAATTCCTCCTGGGTCGCGTCCTTGCCCGCGATGAACTGCAGATCATCGATCAGCAGCAGGTCGCAGCCGCGCAGGCGCGACTTGAACGCGTGCGTGTCGCGGGCGCGCATCGCCGCGACGAAATCGAACATGAAGCGCTCGGCCGACATGCACAGCACGCGCGCGTCGGGTCGCGCCTCTAGAAAGGCGTGGCCGATCGCGTGCATCAGGTGCGACTTGCCCTGTCCAGTGCCGCCGTGGATGAACAACGGACTGAACCGCACCGGACCCGGCTCGGCGAGCGCGCGTGCGGCATTGAGCGCGACCCGGTTCGATGGATCGGCGACGAAGCGGTCGAAAGTGTAACGCGGATCAAGCTGCGGTCGCTCGATGTGAAGCGCCGGCTCAGCGCCGGGCCGCGGCGCGGGCACCGATGCAGGCGCCGCGAAATCGAGCAGCGGGGCGCCAGCCGTGACCTTTGCGGCCTCGGCACGCGCAGGGACGGCGATCGTCGCGACCTCTGGGACCGGTGAGACACGCCGCGTCTCGATTGCGACGCTGCGAACACGCGGCAGCAACGCGCGGAACTCGTGCACCAGCCGCTCGGCATAATGGTTGCGGACCCAGTCGGTCATGAACGCGGATGGCAGCGCCAACCGCACGTCCTCGCCATCGCACGGCTCCACCAGCGACATCGGGGCAAGCCATTGATCGAACAGGCGCGCGCCGGCGGACAGGCGCAGGTTGGCGCGGACGCGGGCCCAGGCCCGGCCCGTATCGCTCAACCCAACCTGATCACCGCCATGCAGCACGCACATCTCTCCTATGGCCGCAAACCGGGGTTTGCAGCACGCCGTCTTCAAAGGTCAGAACTGCCCACACGCGGTCCCCACCACGTCGGGTCGCCAAGCTGATCCGTCTGCCCCAACCGAGCGAACGCCGGCTTGGAGCGACACGATTAGGAACAAGGGCATGAGTCGATCAAGTCCGCGCGCGGACACAAAAACGAAATAAAGCGGATTGACACGGAATTCGGCGCTGAAACGCGTCGGAAATCTTACAAGTCATTGTTTAAGCGAGACTTTGCATTAACGCCCGCCGTCGTCCCGATCACGAATCGCGGACTTTCCTAGCTTTCCCGAAACGCTGCAAACGCACGCTCATTCCGGTCACTTTATGTTCCCATGCCGATGCGATCGGGCATGAAAAAAGGCTCGTCGGATCACCTCCGACGAGCCTTTAAGATCGCGTAAAGTGTGCGTCAGGCGAGCGCGGACAGACGCTTCGTCAGGCGCGAGAACTTGCGCGACGCGGTGTTCTTATGGAGCACGCCCTTGGCCACGCCACGCGCCAGTTCCGGCTGCACCGCCGCGAGCGCCGTGGTCGCCGCTGCCTTGTCGCCGCTCGCGAGGGCCGCCTCGACCTTCTTCACGAAGGTGCGGATGCGGCTAACGCGGGCGCCGTTGACTTCGGCCCGACGCTCGTTGCGACGGATGCGCTTCTTGGCTTGCGGCGTGTTCGCCATGTAGTTCCTCTGATCTGCTGAAACGTTGACAAAGGGCACGGGAACGGCCCGCCACCCTCTTGAAGGTGCCGCGCATAGCGCCGCACCGCACAAGCGTCAACTCTTGCGACGCGTTGCCCGCGGCCTGCCCTGCTGGCACTTGGGGCACCAGAAGGTCGATCGACCACCTTCCGCATAACGCGCAACCGTGCCGCCGCACCCGCACGCCTCGCCGTCGCGGCCATAGACAGCGAACTGCTTCGAGAAATAGCCGAGTTCGCCGTCGGGCCGCGCGTAATCGCGCAGCGTCGATCCGCCCGCGAGGATCGCGGCATCGAGCACCATACGGATGGCATCAACCAACCGGACGAGATGCGTGACCCCGATGTCCCCCGCCGCGCAGTGCGGATCGATCCGCGCGTCGTACAGCGCTTCGCAGACGTAGATATTGCCCAGTCCCGCCACGACGCGCTGGTCGAGTAGCGCGAGCTTGATCGACGTGCGTTTGCCCGTCAGCGCGGCGCGCAGGTAGTGCGCGTCGAACGTCGGATCGAGTGGCTCCGGTCCAAGTGGCTGGAACGCCGGAAACGCCGCCAGCGTGTCGGTCGCGACCAGATCGACCGATCCGAACCGCCGCGCATCGTTAAGCGCGAGCCGCCGCCCTGCTTCGGTCTCGATCACCAGATGGTCGTGCAGGTGCAACTTGCCCGGATCGACCCGCCAGCGCCCCGACATGCCGAGGTGAAAGACCATCGTGTCGCCGCGATCGGTCCCGATGAGCCCGTATTTGGCGCGGCGATCGAGCGAGACGACGCGCGCACCGGTCAATCGCTGGCGCAGATCGTCGGGAAAGGCGCGGCGCAGATTGGCCCGGCGCGCCTCTACCCTGGCGATCACCTGGTCCTGCAGCACGGGACGCAGGCCGCGCACCGTGGTTTCGACTTCGGGAAGCTCTGGCACAGGGCCGAGCTAGGTTGCGTTTGCCCGACCGGCAAGGCTTGGCTAGAGCGTCGCTGCCTGCCTGTTCGAGGCGGCACACGCGGCGCGGGCCGGTTCCGGCGACCACGGCGATGAACGGATGTGAGAACGTTGAGCGAGCAAGAAACCGTCTCCTTCGGCTACGAAGACGTATCCCCGACCGAGAAGACGCAGCGCGTGCGCGGCGTGTTCTCCAACGTGGCGAGCCGTTACGACCTGATGAACGACGCCATGTCGGGCGGTATGCACCGGCTGTGGAAGGATCGCTTCGTTCGCCGCGTCAAACCGCGTCAGGGGGAGCAGATTCTCGACATGGCGGGGGGCACCGGCGACATCGCGTTCCGCATGGCGCCGTCGGGGGCGGCCATCACGGTCGCGGACATCAACCCGGAAATGCTCGGCGTCGGCATGAAGCGCGCGCAGGAACGCGGGTTGACCGGCCTCGTGTGGACGGAGGCGAATGCGGAGACGCTGACCTTCCCCGACAAGTTCTTCGACGCCTACACGATCGCGTTCGGCATCCGGAACGTGACCGACATTCCGAAGGCGCTGCGTGAGGCGCACCGCGTGCTTCGCCGCGGAGGACGCTTCTTCTGCCTTGAATTCTCCACCACGACGTGGCCGGGCTTTGGAGAGATGTATGACGCTTATTCGCACAAGGTCGTGCCGCAGCTGGGCAAGCTGCTGGCGAACGATCCCGACAGCTATCGCTACCTGATCGAATCGATCCGCCGCTTCCCGGATATGCCGTCGTTCGAGCGGATGATCGGCGAGGCGGGTTTCGTGCGTACGCAGGTCGAGCCGATGCTGGGAGGACTGGTCGCGATCCACAGCGGCTGGAAGATTTGACCTCCGCCATCGTTCACACTTGGCGGCTGCTCAGCTGGGGGCGGACGCTCGCACGACATGGTGCGCTGCGCGGGATCGAGCGGGACCCCAACACGCCTGCGCGGTTGCGCCGGCTGCTGCGCGTCGCCCGGTTCGGCGCGCGCGTGCCCGAACAGCCGCGCTATGCCGACGCGTTCGAGGCACTGGGTCCGGCCGCGATCAAGCTTGGCCAAACGCTCGCCACCCGTCCCGATATCGTCGGCGATGATGCCGCGACCGGTCTGCTGCGGCTACAGGATGCGGTGCCGCCGATCCCGTTCGCGGTCGTGTGCGCGCAGCTGAAGGCAAGCTTCGGCCGCCCGCTCGACGACCTGTTCGCCGAGATTGAGGAGGTCCCGGTCGGCGCTGCCTCGATCGCGCAGGTGCACCGCGCGACCACGACCGACGGACGCCGCGTCGCGGTCAAGGTGCTGCGCCCCAACGTCGAGGAAGATTTCGCGCGCGCGATCGACACCTACGAATGGGCCGCGGCGCAGATCGAGCCGATGGCCGGCGAACTCGCGCGGCTGCAACCGCGTCTGGTGATCGAGACGTTCAAGCGCTGGACCGCGCGCGAGCTCGACCTGCGGCGCGAGGCGGCATCGTCGTCCGAACTTGCCGAGAACATGTCGGCCGAACCCGGCTTCCTCGTGCCCGCGATCGATTGGCAACGCACCACGGGGAAGGTGCTGACCAGCGAGTGGATCGACGGGATCAAGCTGTCGAACCGCGCAGCGCTGGTCGCGGCGGGCTATGACCTGCGCGAACTGGCGCGCGTGCTGATCCACGCATTCCTGCGGCAGGCGATCGCCGACGGCTTCTTCCACGCCGACATGCACCAGGGCAATCTGTTTGCGGTGCCGGGCAATCGCGTCGTCGCGATCGACTTCGGCATCATGGGGCGGATCGACCGGCGCGCGCGCGTCTGGCTGGCGGAGATCCTCTACGGGCTGATCACCGGCAATTACCGCCGGGTCGCCGAAATCCACTTCGAGGCCGGCTATGTGCCCGCGCACCACGATGTCGGTGAGTTCGCGACCGCGCTGCGTGCCGTCGGTGAACCGATGCGCGGGCTGCCGGTCAAGGAAATGTCGATCGGCATGATGCTCGACTCGCTCTTCTCGATCACGCGCGACTTCGACATGATCACGCAGCCGCATCTGTTGTTGCTGCAAAAAACGATGGTGATGGTGGAGGGCGTGGCGACCAGTCTCGATCCCGACATCAACCTGTGGGAAACGGCAGGGCCCTTCGTCGAGGAATGGATTCGCAACGAACTGGGTCCCGAAGCCGCGATCGCCGACCGGCTCGTCGCGGATGTGCGCACGCTGGCGCGGCTGCCCGACCTCGTCCGCCGGATCGAAGCGCGCTATCCGGCCCCCGGCGGTGCTCCACCCGCTCCGCCGCTGCGCGAGATCGAGGTCGTTCGTATCGGAGCCGGATGGCGCTACGTCGCGGTCGCCGCGATCAGTGCGGCAATTGCGGTTGCAGCAACTCTTTTCGGCACCGCGTGGTAGCAGCCGCCGAACGGCGCTGGCTGCGCGTGTCGACTCGGCTGGCCGGCATACGTCGTACGACGGCACGAGTGATGTTGGGCGTGCTTACCCTGCTCGTGATCGGCGCAGCATTGCTGACCGGTCCGGCGCTCGTTCTCGGCGATCAGGACCATGTCTCGACCGTTGCGGCGATGCGCGACGGCAGCAACTATTACGCCCTGATCAGCGGAATCGTGCCGTCGGGTGCGTTCGCCGGCCGGCTTGTTCCGCTGCCGACGCTGGCGGTCGTGCAGAGCGCCGCAGGGATGCTCGGCACGACGATCCTGCTGTGCGCCATTCTCGCATCGATCCTGCTGATCGGCTTCGAACGGCTTGGCGAGCTATTCGTCGACGTGCGCGGACGGGCAATCGGCATGCTGCTGCTGCTTGCCGGTGTGGCAGCAGCGGCGTTTCTCGCCATCATCGAACCACAGGCGGGCTGGAGCGCGCTGCTCGCCGGTTGGTCGCTACTGCTGCGCCGTCGCAGTCGCTGGATCGAGGCAGCGGCGCTCGGCGCGGCGGCAATGACGATCGACCCGGCTGCTCTGGTCGTCGTCATCGTCATGGTATCCATAGCACTGCGCGACCATGAGGCGCGGGAGGCGGTGGCATGGCTGCTCGCTGCGGCGCTCGGCATCGTCACGTTCCTCATCCATCGCTCGGCGTTGTCGCGGCTGGGGATCGGCGAGGTCGGCATCGGTCCGGCTGTTCCCCCGATCGACGTCGTGGCCGCCGCGCTGCTACCCGGCCTGCCGGCGTGGCTCGGCGCAGCGACCTGGATGCTCGCGCTCATCGGCTGGTGCGTGACGCGGAGCGCGCTTGCCGAGCGCGTGGCCGCGATCACCGTCGCTGGCACCCTGCTCGCCTTCGTGCCGGGCATGCCGTCGGCGGCGACGCTGACGATCGCCGTGCTTCCCCTCGGCCTCGTCTTCGCGGTAGACGGTGTCGCATCGCTGATCCGTCAGGCGACCAGCCGGCGGCGGATCACGATCACGCGCGTGGCGCGTTGAACACCGGAAGGACGACAGGTGTGAGCCGGATATTGCTGATCGTCGGCGGCGGCATCGCGGCCTACAAGGCGTGCGAGGTCGTCCGTACCTTGCGCAAGCGCGGTCACTCCGTCCGCTGCGTCATGACGGACGCAGCCGCGCATTTCGTCACGCCGATGACGCTGGCGGCCCTGTCGGAGGACAAGGTCTACACGACGCTGTGGGACCTGAAGGATGAGGCCGAGATGGGCCACATCCAGCTCAGCCGCGAGGCCGACCTTGTCGTGGTCGCGCCTGCCTCCGCCGACCTGATCGCGCGAATGGCGGCTGGGCTTGCCAACGATCTGGCGACAACACTGCTGCTCGCGACCGACAAGCCCGTGCTCGTCGCACCAGCGATGAACGTCCGCATGTGGCATCACGCAGCGACGCAGCGCAACGTCGCGCAGCTTCGCACCGATGGCATCAGCGTCATGGCACCCGATGAAGGCGCGATGGCGTGCGGCGAGTGGGGCGCGGGCCGCCTGCCCGAGCCCGACGCGATCGTCGCCGCGATCGAGGCGACGCTCGCGCCGGCGTCCGATCGGCCTCTCGCCGGCAAGCGCGTGATCGTGACCGCGGGGCCGACGCATGAACCGATCGATCCCGTGCGCTACATCGCGAACCGGTCCTCGGGCAAACAGGGCTTCGCCATCGCGGAGGCGCTGGCGACGTTCGGCGCCGAGGTGCGGCTGATCGCTGGGCCGGTCATGCTTCCAACGCCCGCCGGGGTGACCCGCATCGATGTCGCGACCGCGCGCGAGATGGCGCAGGCGGTCGACGCCGCCCTCCCCGCCGACGCGGCGGTGATGGTCGCCGCGGTCGCCGACTGGCGCGTGGATGCTGCTTCCGGCCACAAGATCAAGAAAGGCACTGCGCAGCCAGCGCTCACCTTGGTCGAGAACCCGGACATCCTTGCAACACTCGGTCACGACGAGCGACGCCCGCGGCTGCTGATCGGCTTCGCTGCCGAGACGGAGAACGTGATCGATCATGCCACCGCCAAGCGGGTGCGCAAGAATGCCGACTGGATCGTCGCTAACGACGTGTCGGGCGATGTCATGGGTGGCGACGCCAACACCGTGCACCTCGTCACTGCCGATGGCGTCGAAAGCTGGACCCGATTGCCGAAGCACGAGGTTGCGCTCCGGCTTGCACGAAGGATTGCCGATGCCCTTTGATCCGATACGCATCGCGGTGCAGCGCCTGCCAAATGGCGTGGGCCTGCCCCTTCCTGCCTATACGACGGCCGGAGCCGCGGGAATGGACGTTGTGGCAGCCGAGGACGTTCTGCTCGATCCCGGCCACCGTGCCGCGGTCGCGACCGGCTTTGCGCTTGCGATCCCAAACGGTTATGAGGTGCAGGTGCGCCCACGGTCCGGCCTTGCTTTCAAACACGGCATCACGTGCCTGAACACGCCGGGCACGATCGACAGCGACTATCGCGGCGAAGTGAAGGTGATCCTCGCCAATCTCGGCCAGGAACCCTTTGCGGTCCACCGTGGCGAACGCATCGCTCAGCTCGTCCCAGCGGCCGTACAACGCGCCGAGCTAGCGCTGGTCGACTCGCTTGACGAGACGGTGCGCGGCGCCGGCGGGTTCGGTTCGACCGGCTGCTGATGTTGCTGGCGCTCGCCTTGCAGGTCGTGGCTACGATCGCTAGCCCGCCGACCGACTGGCGGACGCTGCCGCCGCTGCGCGCACCAACGAGCGAGGCTGCCGAACTCGTGTCCGATTACGTCCGCGATGAAGTGCGTGCCGGCCGCTGCGCCGCGCCGCAGCCGGGCGCATTGTCGATCGACTTGGCGGTCTACGTCGCCGATAACGGACGCGTGCGCCGGATCGTGCCGCGCGCGATCAACTGCCCGACCGTTGAGCAATATGCCTCCGGCGTTGCGCTGCGCAGCCTGCGTGGGCAGGTGGAGCCACCCGAGGTGGTCGGCTGGCACCGGATGACGATTTCCTTCGCGTGGCGGTAACGCTCTCTTCCGACGAGATTGCCCGTTATGCCCGTCACATCATCCTTCCGGAGATTGGCGGGTTTGGCCAATTGCGGCTGAGGCAATCGCATGTCGCGGTCATCGGAGCCGGCGGGATCGGGTCGCCGGCGCTGCAATATCTCGCCGGCGCCGGGTTCGGGCACATCACCGTTATCGACGACGACCACGTCGACGCCTCGAACCTTCACCGGCAGACGCTCTTTTCCGGCGACGAAGTAGGCGCTGCAAAGGCGGAGTGCGCAGTTGCCGCGCTTCACCGCATCAACCCGCACGTAGCAGCCCGCGCCGTGGTCGAGCGGATCGACATGGACAACGCTGCGCGGCTGCTGGAGGGCGCCGATGTGGTCATCGACGGCAGCGACAACTTCCTGACCAGGCTCGCGGTGGCCGACGCCTGCCTCGCGCAGCGCATTCCGCTGGTTTCGTCGGCAGTCAGCCGCTTCGAGGGACAGGTTGCGGTTTTTCGCGGCTGGGAGAGCGACAAGCCATGCTACCGATGCTTCGTCGGCAACGATCCGGCGCGAGACGGGCTTACCTGTGCCGAGGAAGGCGTGCTTGGCCCGGTGACCGGGGTGCTCGGCAGCATGGCTGCGCTGGAGGCGATCCGGGCGGTCGCGCCGTTCGGAGACGACACGGCAGGCACGCTGCTGCTGGTCGACCTGCTCGCGCTGCGGTTCCGGACCTTGCGTCTGCCAAAGGATCCGGGATGCCCCTCATGCAGCGGCGGCGCGAGCAGTCGCGCCGCCTGACGCGTCAACCGAGCAAGTCCTTCGCGAACGCACGCACCGCCGGCCCGATATCGTCGCGTGCCAGCGCCAGCGCGAGGTTGGCTTGGATGAAGCCCTCCTTACCGCCGCAATCGTGCCGTTCGCCATCGAAGGTGAAGCCGTGAAACGGCTGACGGCCGATCAGCTGCGCCATCGCATCGGTCAGCTGGATCTCGCCGCCCGCGCCGGTCTCCTTGGCGTCGAGGATGCGCATCACCTCGGGCTGTAGGATGTAGCGCCCCGGGATCATCAGGTTCGACGGTGAGGCGCCTTTCGCAGGCTTCTCGACCAGCCCGGTCACTTCGGTCAGCCGGCCATCGACCTTACCCG
The DNA here is from genome assembly GCF_000382485.1 of Sphingomonas sp. Mn802worker. Classification (GTDB taxonomy): domain Bacteria; phylum Pseudomonadota; class Alphaproteobacteria; order Sphingomonadales; family Sphingomonadaceae; genus Sphingomonas. Next base: position 116,311 of record NZ_AORY01000001.1, read on the forward strand.
GCGAGATGATGCCGTACTTGCCCGTCTCTTCATCGGCGACCTCGAGCGCGCCGATGACGTTGCCGCCAACCCGGTTGTACGCCTCGACCATCTGCGCGGTGAAATTGGGGCTTCCGACCATCAGCTCGTCGGGCAACAGCACCGCGAACGGCTCGTCGCCGACGATCTCACGCGCACACCACACCGCATGGCCAAGACCCAGCGGTTCCTGCTGGCGGACGTAGACGGGCGAGCCGGGCTGCTGGCGAATGTGTTCGATCAGCGACAGGCTCTTGCCACGCTCGCGCATCGTCGTCTCGAGCTCGTAGGAGATGTCGAAATGATCCTCCAGCGCCGACTTGCCGCGACCGGTGACGAAGATGATCTGCTCGATCCCCGCCTCCAGCGCTTCCTCGACCGCGTACTGGATCAGCGGCTTGTCGACGACGGTCAGCATCTCCTTCGGCATCGCCTTGGTCGCCGGCAGGAAGCGCGTGCCCAGCCCCGCCACGGGGAATACCGCCTTGCGCACCTTCTTGATGGTCATCCGTGTCCCCATCGAAAATCTGATCGGCGGGCTCTAACGACCGCGACCATGTGGGGCAAATCGCATATCTTCCAACAAGTAGGGAACAATGCGCGGGCTTGATGATGGTCGAGTGACCGACTAACTGCCGCCATCAATCATCATGCTTCGCAAACTCCTTCGCAGTGGCCGCAAGTCGGCCGCTAAGCCCTGTCCCATGATCCCGTCCGGTGAGCGCGTCTATGCGATCGGCGATGTGCACGGTTGCGTGGGGCAATTGCAGCAGCTTTTGTCGTTGATCGAGGCCGACAACGCCCAGCGGGGAGCTGCCACCACGACGATCATCCTGCTTGGCGATTTGGTCGATCGCGGACCGGCATCGGCTCAGGTCATCGAGCATCTGATGGCGCTTCATTCCCGCGTGCTCAACGTGCGCTTCCTCACCGGAAACCATGAAGAAGTGTTCCTTCACGCGATCGATGGCGACGAGCAGGCGCTACGCATGTTCTGCCGTATCGGCGGTCGTGAGACGATCATGAGCTATGGCCTGAGCGGACCCGATTACGAACGGCTCGACTACACCGAGCTTGCGGAGCGGTTGCCGAACATCGTGCCCGCGACGCACGTCGCCTTTTTGCGGTCGTTCGAAGACCTGATCACCATCGGCGATTATGCCTTCGTTCACGCCGGGATCAGGCCCACCGTTGCGCTGGCAGAGCAGAAGACCTCGGACCTGCGCTGGATCCGCGGCTCGTTCCTCGATCATGGCGGCGCGTACGAAAAGATGATCGTGCATGGTCACACGATCGTGCCCGATGTCGAGCGGAAGGCCGGCCGCATCGGCATCGACACCGGTGCATATGCTGGCGGACCGCTGACCGCGCTGGCGCTTGAAGGCGAGGAGAGCTGGGTGCTCCAGGCTCACGCCTAGTCGGTTCATACCATGCGCCGGCTAGAAATGTCACATCTCCTGTCGCAGGGGTTGATTTCGACGGATGAGCGCTATATCGGCCAGCTTGAAGCAAAGGGAGTTTCACATGCGTTTTGCTAAGTACATGCTCGCCGCCGCTGCAGCGTCGGTTTCGGTTGCTCCGGCGATGGCCGCTCCGGTGAACCCGGCGAGCAGCCTGTCGGTGTCGCGCGCTGCTTCGCCGTCGGCGAAGAAGAACGAGCTCGCCGGTGGCGGCGTGATCATCGCGATCATCGCGGCTGCTGCCGTGATTGCGGGCATCGTGGTCGTGTCGACCGACGGCGACGACCGTCCCGACAGCAACTAAGTTCAGCGAAAGCTGACAAAAGGTAGCGGCCTTCGGGCCGCTATTTTTTTGCCTGCCGTTTTCCCGCCCCTGCCCGCTTCCGTAAAGCAGGACCTCCGCTTGTGGCGCCGTGCTACTAGCCGAAACAACGCACCCCACCGCACCGCACCGCATCTGCAATGGCGATCGAACATACAGAAAGGGCGAGCTCGACCGTGTCGAACCCGCCCTATTCAATTCAAGCCGATGTCAGGCTCGATCAGCGACCTTGTGGAGGCGCACCCGGCACCACACCGCTCGGCATTCCGCCCTGCTGCTGCATCATCATCTGCTGCATGGCGCGGATCTGTTCCTCGGACATGAAGTCGACGAGTTCGACGTCGAACTGCAGCGTCGAGTTCGCGGGAATGGGCCCCTTGTCCTCGGCACCGTAGGCAAGCTCGGGCTTGATCCAGAAGCGGTACTTCGCGCCCTTGCTCATCAGCTTCAGCCCCTCGGTGAAACCGGGAATCATGCGCGCGACCGGCAGCGCGGTCGGCTGGTCGGCCTTGTCGAAGACAGTGCCGTTCATCAACCGACCTTCGTATCGCACCAGCGCCACATCGGCGTCGGTCGGATGCGGGCCGGTGCCCTGCTTGATGACCTTGTAGCGCAAGCCGGTGGCGGTTGTCTCGATGCCGGTCGATCCCGCCTGCGCCAGTGCAACACCCGCGATCAGCGCGAAGGCGAGACCAAGCCACAGCCACAACACATAAGCGCGCTTGACCGGTGCGATCGGAACGGCGGTGACGGTCGACATGGATCAGAACACCTGCATTTGGCGCGGCCGCACCCGACCGCCATCACCCGTAGAAGTCACAAAAGCCGCACCCACACGCTCGCGCGAGGTGCGACCCCGACGCTTACCGTGCGCCGTCGCGCTCGGCGCGCTTGCGCTCCAGCTTGCGTGCACGACGGACGGCTGCGGCGCGCTCTCGCGCGCGCTTCTCCGACGGCTTCTCGTAGTGACGGCGCAGCTTCATCTCGCGGTACACGCCCTCGCGCTGCAGCTTCTTCTTGAGCGCGCGAAGGGCCTGATCGACGTTGTTGTCGCGAACGATGATCTGCATAAAACCAATGAACTCCGGGAAAACAGCTACAGCGGCGGCAGGCAGGCCTGCGCCGAACGCGCCGCGTCTACCAGCTAGGTGGCGGCTTCGCAAGGCGCGAAGAACACGCAGGTTATTCGACGTGCCGCACCGGCCCGATCGAACGACGATGCGTGAGCGACGGCACGCGCGCCTGCACCTGCGCGATCGCGTCGAGGTCAAGATCGATATAACCGATGCCGGCTCGCTCACCCATGTCGAGCAACACCTCACCCCAGGGATCGACGACGAGCGAGTGGCCGTATGTCTGGCGCCCGTCCGCATGCTCACCGGTCTGCGCCGCGGCGATCACGAAGGCGCCGGCCTCGATCGCCCGCGCGCGCAGCAGCACGTGCCAATGCGCCGCCCCGGTCGGGCGGGTAAACGCGGCAGGCACTGAGAGAACATGCGCACCGGCATCGCTCAGTGCACGGTAAAGATCGGGAAAGCGCAGATCGTAGCAGATCGTAAGCCCAAGCAGACCAAGCGGACTGTCCACCGTGACCGCCTCGTTGCCAGCGGCGTACGTCGCCGATTCCCGCCACGTCTCGCCGGTCGGCAGATCGACGTCGAACAGATGCATCTTGTCATAGCGCGCGCAAACGCTGCCACGTGCATCGATAAGGAAGCCGCGGTTGGCGAGCAGTCCGTCAGCGCGTCGCAGCGCGAGTGAGCCCAGATGTACCCAGATGCCGGCCGATCGCGCCGCTTCACAAACGGTGGCGAGGACCGGGTCGTCCGCCTCGGAATATATATTGCCCGCCGCTCTCGCGCGATCGCGATCGAGCAAGCCCGACATTTCGGGCGTGAACAGCATGACCGCACCTTCCCTGCTCGCTTCCTCGATCGCGGCGACCAGTGCAGCGGCATTCGCGACAGGATCGATCCCGGTGGTGAGTTGTGCGAGCGCGATCTTCATGGCCCTCGTCTGCCACGGATCGTGCACGGTGGCTCGCACTTTCGCTAGCGGCGCGGGTATCGTCAGCGGGTTGGCGTGCCGGTGTGCGTGCGCTTAAAGGGCGGCATGATCGGCACGCCCCTCACCCTCTATAATAGCCTCACGCGCGCGACCGCGCCCTTCGTGCCGATCGATCCCGGCAACGTCCGCGTCTATTCCTGCGGGCCGACCGTCTATCATTACGCCCATGTCGGCAATTTGCGCGCCTACGTGTTCACCGACACGCTGTCGCGCGTGCTGACGTGGAAGGGCTGGCCGCTGACGCACGTCATCAACATCACCGATGTGGGACACCTGACCTCCGACGCCGATGTAGGCGACGACAAGATGGAGGCCGCCGCACGCGCGAGCGGACGCGACATTTGGGAGATTTCGCGCCATTACGCCGACGCGTTCAAACGCAACCTGGCCGACCTCAACATCCGCACACCGACCCGCTTTCCGCTGGCGACCGACCACGTGGCGGAGATGATTGAATGGGGTCAGGCGATCGAGGCGAAGCACTGCTACCTCCTGGATGACGGACTGTATTTCGATGTGACAACGGTGCCGGACTATGGCGCGCTCGCAGGCGCGGCGGACGACGCGGCGGCGGGACGGATTGAGGCGGTGGCAGGCAAGCGCCACCCGCAAGACTTCGCGATCTGGCGCACGACGCCGCCCGGCGAGACACGCCAGATGGAGTGGGACTCGCCCTGGGGGCGCGGCGCTCCGGGCTGGCACCTCGAATGCTCGGTCATGAGCCGCAAATATCTCGGCGCGTCGTTCGACATCCACACTGGCGGGATCGATCACCGCGAGATCCATCACCCGAATGAGATCGCGCAGAACCAAGCCTATTGCGGCTGCGCCGACACGGGTGCGACCTTCTGGATGCACAACAACTTCCTGGTCGATCGCACGGGAAAGATGAGCAAATCCTCCGGCGAGACGCTGACGCTCGATGTGCTCGTCGCGCGCGGATTCCACCCGCTTTCCTACCGCCTGATGTGCCTGCAGGCGCATTACCGGTCGGAGCTTGAGTTCTCCTGGGAGAACCTCGCCGCCGCGCAGGTCCGTTTGAAGCGGCTGGTCCACACGGTTGGCGCGCTGCGTGATCGGTCCATGCCGGGCGGCGCGCCCGTCGCGACCTACGTCGAACAACTCGACGCCGCGGTGTCGGACGACCTGAATACCGCGCGCGCGTTGCCGGTACTCGATGCGATGCTGGCGGACAAAAAGCGGTCGCCGTCCGATCGCCTGGCCACGCTGGTCGAGTTCGACGCCGTGCTCGGGCTCGACCTGCTCGACCTGACGCGGGCGTCGCTCCGGGTTTGCCCGGCCACCGCCTCGATCACCGCCGATGAGGTCGAGGCGCGCTTGGTCGAACGTCGCGAGGCACGCGCCGCCAGGGACTTCCCGCGCTCCGACGCGATCCGTGACGAACTTGCGACCGCGGGTGTCGAGGTGATGGATGGCGATCCGCTCGGGTGGGACTGGAAGGTGACGCTATGAAGGCCGTTCTCCCCGCGATCGCGCGTCCGCTGCTGGAACAGCATCTTCCGGCCGATATCGAGACCGCCTGGTTCACCTCGCCCGACGAGGCGAAAGCGATGATCGCCGATGCGGACATCGCCTGGGTCGACATGCAGCCGACCGAGCATGTCGCCGATGCGATCCGCGCCTCCGGTCCGGCACTCAAATGGGTGTCGACGATCTACGCCGGCCTCGACGCCTTCCCGCTTGATCTGTTGCGATCGCGCGGTGTGACGCTGACCAACGGCGCCGGGATCAACGCGGTCGCGGTCGCCGAATATGCCGTGCTCGGCGTGCTCGCGGCCGCGAAGCGCTTCGACGAAGTGGTTCGCGCGCAGGACCGCTGTGAATGGCCGAAGGACGCGCCGGGCAAGATCGAGCTGGCCGATACGACGGCACTGATCATCGGCATGGGTGCGATCGGCCGCCTGATCGCCGCGCGATTGCAGGCGTTCGGGGTCGCGGTCACGGGCGTCACGCGCTCGGGTCGCGACAATAGCCTCACGCCCGACGCGTGGCGTGCGCGCCTCGGCGAGTTCGACTGGGTCATCCTCGCCGCGCCCTCGACCGACGACACAAGGTCCATGATCGGCGCGGGCGAATTGGACGCGATGAAGCGGACCGCTTGGCTCATCAACATCGCGCGCGGCGACATGATCGACGACGATGCGCTGCTGGTCGCCCTGAACGAACGTCGCATCGGCGGCGCATTCCTTGATCCGACCAACCCCGAACCGTTACCGGCCGATCACCCGCTGTGGCACGCGCCCAATTGCATGATCACCATGCACCTGTCGGGCCGCAGCCAGACCAAGATGTTTCAGCGTGCTGCGGCCTTGTTCCTCGATAACCTCGCCGCGTACCGCGCCGGTGGGGCGATGAAGAACGTGGCCGATCTGGACGCGGGTTATTGAGCTGCGCGCTCGGCGGGGCGCAAACCGGAAACGATATGTCACCTTTCACGATTGCCGCCAGGCATTTTCCTTCCTACGGTCACCCCGCTTTGAACCGGGAGTTTGGAGTTGGAAGCTAGATTGATGTTCGCTTACGGACTGATCGCAACGATCGCGATCGTCGTAAGCATTACGGGGTTCATTTGGTCGCGGAAGCACAAGGCGCGAAAGCGTCGCTTGCGTGGCATCAAATCGTATACGCCGGTGAGTGCACGCACGACCACGCGCTAACAAGCGTGGACCGATCTTCGCACGTGACGGCCACGCTCATGTGCCGAAGCGATCGTCGCAAAGCGACTGCTTGCGCCTGACCAACTTCTAGCACGGCCAACGCTCGCCATCGTTGCGCCAGCGCGAATGCTGCTCAGCAAGCATTCAGCAAGTCACGGCCATCGATGCATCGCCGGGAAAATAGGCGATCGATCATGCGGCGTGGCGCGCAATGGACGTTGTTGTGGATCTTCTGCCTGTGCGGCTGGGCGCTCGCGCTTGCTTACATCATCTATGACGTTCGCGGCGGCGCCTTGGACCTGTTCTGAGCCAGCGATCGAACACCAGCGTGGTCAACTGCAAGGTTTCCTTCGTTGCGCCGAACGCGTAACGAACGCACGGATTATTGCTCTTGTATCATGATGGAATTGACCATGGCCGCGAACTGGGCCCCTGATAGCTGGACCCGTCACGAGGCGCGACAGCTCCCCGTCTATCCGGATGCCGCACGGTTGCGCGACGCGACGGATCGCCTGTCGAACTTCCCGCCGCTCGTCTTTGCTGGCGAGGCGCGCAACCTGACGGCCGACCTCGCGCGGGTCGCGGACGGCAAGGCGTTCCTGCTTCAAGGCGGTGATTGCGCGGAAAGCTTTGCGGAGTTCCACCCCAACAACATCCGCGACACCTTCCGCGTCATCCTGCAGATGGCCGTGGTCATGACCTTTGCCAGCAAGCTGCCGGTCGTGAAGCTCGGCCGCATGGCGGGCCAGTTCGCCAAGCCACGCTCCGCCCCGAACGAGGTCATCGACGGCGTCGAACTGCCGAGCTACCGCGGCGACAACGTCAACGACATCGCCTTCACGTCCGCGTCGCGCGTGCCCGACCCTGAGCGGATGGTGCGCGCCTATGCGCAGTCGGCGGCGACGCTCAACCTCCTGCGCGCCTTTGCGCAGGGCGGCTATGCGAACCTGCACCAGGTGCATCGCTGGACGCACGATTTCATGGGCCGCAGTCCATGGGCGAAGAAATATGCCGAGACGGCCGATCGCATCGGCGAGGCGCTCGACTTCATGGAAGCCTGCGGGATCAGCCCCGATACGGTGCCGCAACTGTCGCAAACGACCTTCTACACTAGCCACGAAGCGTTGCTGCTGCCGTTCGAGCAGGCGATGACGCGACAGGATTCGCTGACCGGCGACTGGTACGACACCTCGGCGCATTTCCTGTGGATAGGCGATCGGACCCGTTTCGAGGGTTCGGCGCACGTCGAATTCCTGCGTGGGATCGGCAATCCGATCGGGATCAAGTGCGGGCCGAGCCTTGAGCCCGACGCGCTTCTACGCATGCTGGACACGCTCAACCCCGCGCGTGCGCCCGGCCGCATGACGCTGATCACGCGCTACGGGCATGACAAGATCGAGGCGCATCTGCCGCGCCTCGTCCGCGCCGTGACGCGCGAGGGACATCCGGTCATCTGGTCGTGCGATCCGATGCACGGAAACGTCGTCAAGGCAGCCAACGGCTACAAGACGCGCCCGTTCGACCGCATCCTGGCCGAGGTTCGCGGCTTCTTCGCGGTGCACCGCGCAGAGGGGACGCATGCAGGGGGCATCCATGCCGAGATGACCGGGCAGAACGTCACCGAATGCACCGGCGGCGCGATCGACGTCACCGAACAGAGCCTCGCCGATCGCTACCACACCCACTGCGATCCGCGCCTGAACGCCGGACAAAGCCTCGAACTGGCGTTTCTTCTCGCTGAAATGCTCAACACCGAAATGGCGGAGCGGCGCAAGGCTGCCTGAGCTTGGCAGCGGAGGTGAGATACCCATCTCCGCTGCCGCAGGGCGAAAAGGATGCTTGACGGAGCGTATGGTCGTTCGTATCAGCGCGCCTCGCACCGCATACGGCCCCTTCGTCTAGCGGTTAGGACGTCGCCCTCTCACGGCGAAAACACGAGTTCGATTCTCGTAGGGGTCACCAGCGATCACATCGCCAGTGCGGCATCTCTACGTCGACATGACTGCCTTGTCGTTGTGGATTGAGCCCTTCGGTCGTTTGGACTAGCGAACGCATCATGAGTGCAACGATCGCCTTGGTCGATGACGATCGCAACATCCTGACCTCGGTTTCGATCGCGCTACAGGCCGAAGGCTTTTTGACGCGCCTCTATCCTGATGGCGAGGCGGCGCTGAAGGCATTGATCGACAATCCGCCCGACCTCGCCATTCTCGACATCAAGATGCCCCGCATGGACGGGCTCGAATTGCTGCGCCGGCTGCGTGAGAAGCAGAAGACGCCGGTCATCTTTCTCACCAGCAAGGACGACGAGCTTGATGAGGCGCTGGGGCTTGCACTCGGCGCGGACGATTACATCGCCAAGCCGTTCAGCCAACGGCTGCTGATTGCCCGCATCCGGGCGATCCTGCGACGTACCGAATTGTCCCGTGCGCATGATCCCGATCAGGCGGACGCAAGCGGGCCGATCGAGCGTGGACGGCTGATCATGGATCCGGCGCGGCACCGCGTGTCGTGGAACGGGACACCGGTCACGTTGACCGTGACCGAGTTCCTGATCCTTGAAACGCTGGCGCAGCGCCCCGGCATCGTGAAGACGCGCAACCAGTTGATGGATGCGGCCTATCAGGACGACATCTACGTCGACGATCGCACGATCGATTCGCATATCAAGCGCGTTCGCCGAAAATTCCGCGAAGTCGATAGCGATTTCGACTCGATTGAGACCTTGTATGGTGCCGGCTACCGCTTCTCGGAAGAGTGATCCCCGCAATCCCGCGACGCGGTGGTCCGATCAGGTATCGTTGACGCCGCGCATCCTCGCGGTGAACGTTTTTGCGCTGCTGCTGCTTGGCGGCGGGTTCTTCTACCTCGACTCGTTTCGGACGCGCATTCTTGACGGCCGTGTCATGCAGGTGCGCCGCGAAGCCGGACTGATGGCGGAAGCACTGGCTGCGGCACCCAAGAAGGCGCGTCCGGCCTTGCTGGCGCGCCTCGCCCATGACACGGACGCGCGGCTTCAATTGCTCGACACCGCCGACGAGGTGCTGCTCGACAGCGAGCAGCTCGGCGGCCCGACCTTTACGCTAATTGATCCGCGAACCGACGGGCTCAGTCAGCGGGCTGCTCGCTGGCTGGATGCCGGCATCGACTTCATCGTCCGCGCGCCCTCCTCACCAACCTACGATCCGGCCCGCTACCGCGTCCCGCCCGACCCCGATATGGCGCGTCGCACCCTGGCGCTGTCCGCAACGGTTTGGCGCGCGCCCGATCGCACGCCGGTGATCACCGCCGCCGCGGCGCTGCCCGATCGGTCGGTGCTCCTGTCGACCATCAACGCGCGCGATATCACCGAACGCGTTCGTGTCGAACGCTATCGCCTCAGCCTTGTTGTCTTGTTCGCGCTCCTCATCTCGGTCGCGTTATCGCTGTTCCTCGCGCGCACCATCGTCGACCCGCTGCGGCGGCTGGCGCGGGCCGCAGTACGCGTTCGCCTGGGTCGCGCACGCGAGGTCGTTGTCCCGAGATTGCCCGATCGGCGTGACGAGATCGGGATGCTCGCCCGCGCCTTGTCGGACATGAGCCTGGCGCTGCGTGCGCGGATCGACGCGACCGAGGCGTTCGCCGCGGATGTGACGCATGAAATGAAAAACCCGCTCGCGTCGTTGCGCAGCGCCGTCGACGTGCTGGCCCGCGTCGACGATCATGACGCGCAGGCGCGATTGCTCGCGATCGTCGCCGACGACGTGCAACGGCTCGACCGGTTGATCAGCGACATCTCGGAGGCCTCGCGCCTCGACGCGCAATTGAGCCGGGCAAAATTCGAGCGGATCGATCTCGTGTCGATGATCGAAGGCCTGCTCGCGCAACGGGCACAGCGCGGGTCGACCCGCGGTATCCGCCTCCACCTCGATCTTATGCCCGATGCGCATGCGCCCGTGATGGCCGAAGGCGGACGGCTCGAACGGGTGTTCGACAACCTCCTCGACAATGCCCTGTCCTTCTCGCCCGATCGCGGCATTGTATCGACGGCGATCCGCCGGGTCGGCGGGGAAATCGAGGTGCGAGTCGAGGATGAGGGCCCAGGGGTCCCCGAGGAAGCGCGTGAAGCGATCTTCCGCCGCTTCCACTCGGTCCGTCCGAGCGAGGAGGCGTTTGGCAAGCACTCGGGCTTGGGGCTCGCGATCGCACGCACGATCGTTGAAGGACATCAGGGAAGCATCGCGGTGGAGAGCCGCGAAGATCGGCTGAGCGGCGCGCGCTTCGTGGTGCGACTGCCCGTCGCGGATGAGGAAGCGGCGTGAGCGAACGTGGATCGACCGCGTGCGTTCACGCAACGGTCGTAATGATCGATGGTCGAGGTGTCATGCTGGTCGGCCCGTCCGGCGCGGGGAAGTCAGACCTCGCGCTACGCCTGATCGATCGTGGCGCGGTGCTGGTCAGCGATGATTATACCGATCTATCGAGTGCGTCCGGCACCCTGACCGCCTCTCCGCCAGCGAACATTGCCGGGCGGATAGAGATTCGCGGGCTTGGCATCGTCGAACAGGCGTTTGCCGCCTCCACCACGATCGAAATGGTGGTAAGCCTCGACCATGAGGTCGATCGCATGCCAGAGCCGCAATGGCGCACTATCGCAGGGGTACGAGTGCGCGAGATCGTGATCGACCCGCATAGGCATTCCGCACCGATCAAGGTCGAACACGCGCTTCGCCGCATCCGCGAGGGTCACGACCTGTGACGATGCAGGTCCTGCTGGTCGTCGGCATGTCCGGCGCGGGCAAGTCGACGGTCCTCAAGACGCTGGAGGACATCGGCTGGGAGACGGTCGACAATCTGCCGCTGACGTTGCTGATGCGCTTTCTACACGGCACGCAGCCGGAGGCTGGCGGAGAAAACCGGCCGCTCGCGCTCGGCTTCGGAACGCGCACCCGCGACTTCGATCCTGATGCGTTCATCACGCAGGTGGCGGCGCTGCGCGAGCGCGCCGATCTCGATATTGGACTGCTGTTCCTTGATTGTTCGAGTGACGAGCTCGCCCGGCGCTATGCAGAGACACGACGGCGGCATCCGATGGCGGAGGATCGACCGGTCCGCGACGGCATCATCGCGGAGCGCGGGCTGCTCGCACCGCTGCGCCGCTGGGCAAACCGGCTGATCGACACCAGCGATCTGAAGGCGAACGCATTGGCGCAACAGGTGCGTTCGCTCTTCGGCCGCCGGGCGGAAGCGGCGACGACATTGACGATCGAGTCGTTCGGCTTCTCGCGCGGAGTGCCGCATGCGGCCGATCTGATGTTCGACATGCGCTTCCTGCGCAATCCGCATTGGGAGCCGAGCCTTCGTCCCCGAACGGGACGCGACCCGGCAGTCGCGGCCTATATCGCCGACGATCCGGCCTATGAGGAGGCGGTCAGCCGGATCGAGGACCTGCTGCTGCTGCTGCTCCCGCGCTACCGGGCGGAGGGAAAGCCCTATGTTACCGTCGCGTTCGGGTGTACCGGGGGCAAACATCGATCGGTGCATGTGACGGAGCGAGTGGCAGCGCGGTTGCGCGACGCCGGCTTTTCGCCCACCATCCTGCACCGCGATCTGGCGGTGGCACCGCAGGACACGCTTGAGGGGCGACCGCAGGGTCAATGAACGGTAAGTCAATGCAGATCATCGGGCTGGTGCTCGTGACCCATGGCCGCCTGGCCGATGAATTCGTTACCGCGATGGAGCACGTGGTCGGCCCGCAACGGCAGATCCAAACCGTCGCGATCGGCCCCGACGACGACATGGAAGCGCGGCGCGCCGACATCGCGCAGGCGATCGCCGAGGTCGACGGCGGACGCGGCGTCATCGTCCTGACCGATCTGTTCGGCGGCACGCCGTCCAATCTCGCGATATCGTTGATGGAGCGTGGCCGGATCGAAGTGATCGCGGGCATCAACCTGCCGATGCTGATCCGGCTCGAGTCGGCACGTAAGGCGATGTCGGTCGTCGCCGCCGTTGCCGCCGCGCGCGAAGCCGGTCGCAAGTACATCTCGGTCGCCTCCGAAGTGCTCGGCGAGGCAGCGGCATGAGCGCCTCGCGCACGGTCGAGATCACCAATCGGCGGGGACTCCACGCGCGGGCCAGCGCGAAGTTCGTGACGCTCGCTGCCGGGCAGCCGACCAGCGTCGAGGTGACGCGTGGCGGATCGACCGTGACCGGGACGTCGATCATGGGATTGATGATGCTTGGCGCAGCAAAGGGCGACACGATCACGATCAGCGCCGACGGCGCGGATGCCGAAACCGTGGTGGCGACGATGTGTGCGCTCGTGGAGGACAAGTTCGGCGAGGAGTGATCCCGCCGAATGCCCTGACGATGCCCCGTACGATCACCGCCTACTCCAACCCCCTAATCAAGCAGGTCCGCGACCTGCGCGACAAGCGTCATCGCCGCGAACAGGGCCTGTTCCTGGCGGAGGGGTTGCGCATCCTTACCGAGGCGCGTGAGACCGGCCGTGTTCCACGCTACCTGTTCTTTGCCGCTGCGTCTGCCGGTCACCCGCTTGTTCGCGCATTGATCGCTGCGGTCGAGGCCGCGAACGGCGAGGCGATCGAGACGACGCCAGACATCCTGTCCAAATTGTCGGGCAAAGACAATCCGCAGGCGGTCGTTGGCGTCTTTGCCGCCTTCGAGACAGCATTGGACGATCTCGATCGCGCCGCCGCGCCGATCTGGCTGGTGGCGGAACGGCTGCGCGATCCGGGCAACCTCGGCACGATCCTGCGCACCGGCGATGCGGTGGGTGCAGGCGGGTTGATCCTGATCGGCGAATGCGTCGACCCGTTCTCAGTCGAGGCGGTGCGCGCCAGCATGGGCGCGCTGTTCACGGTGCCGATCGTACGTACCGAGTGGACGCCGTTCATCAAGTGGCTACGTGACGGCGCCGGACAGCTGGTCGGCCTCAGTCTCCAGACCGAGCACGATTACCGCAGCGCAAACTATGCCGCACCCACGTTCTTGCTAACCGGCAACGAGGCGCAAGGATTGCCGGACGAGTTCGAAGCCGCGTGCGACCTGCTGGTCAAGCTGCCGATGCTGGGCAAGGCCGACAGCCTGAACGCGGCGGTCGCCACCGCGGTAATGGCGTATGAGGTGCTCGCGCGTCATCGCTGAACCGCACCGCAGCGACGGCAACGAAGCGGCCGCCTGGCAGTTTGCATCCGCGTGACCACCAGCTTTCCCACATTCCTTCGCCTTCCCGCCGCCACACTCGACGACCTGCCCGACACCCCTCTCGTGGTGCTGGGAGCGGCGGAGGCGACGCCGTACGATCCGGCACGACGCAGCCACTCGGCCGATGCTCCCAGCGTGATCCGAGCGGCGTCGCAGCAATTCGCGGGTCAGGTGTTCCAGCACGATTTCGATCTCGGCGCGACGTTGCTGGCGAAGGATGAACGCCGCTCGACGATCGGTGTCGATGTCGGTGACGTTATAACCAAGGTGCAGGACGCCGCAGGCAATCGTCACCGCATCGCCGCGGCGGTTGAGCAGGTACTTGCCGCCGGCGCACTGCCGATCGTGCTTGGCGGCGACGATTCGGTGCCGATCCCGGTTATCGCCGCCTATGACAGCTTCGGGCCGGTAACCGTCGTGCAGATCGATGCGCATGTCGACTGGGGCGACACGATCCAGGGCGAGGATAACGGCTATGGCTCGCCGATGCGACGGGTGTCAGAGATGCCGTGGGTGACCGGCATGGTGCAGGTCGGTATCCGCGGCCTTGGCAGCGGTGAGGCGTGGCAGCACGACGACGCACGCGAGTTCGGCGACCAGATCGTCACCGCGCGCGAGTGGCACCGTCGCGGCGTTGACGGGGTGCTGGCGGAGCGGCCGGCAGGCGAGCGCTACGTCATCTCGATCGACTGCGACGGGATCGATCCGGCCGTGTTTCCGGCCGTGGCGATGCCGACGCCGGGCGGGCTCACTTACGAAGACTGCCTCGACCTGCTCCACGGACTCGCCGCGCGCGGCACGATCGTGGGCCTGATCCTCGCCGAATACGTCCCCGACCGCGACGATCCGCACCGCTTGTGTGCGCAGATCGCGGCGCGGCTGGTGACGGTCGCGCTGGGTCTGATGCGGCGCTGACGCTTACTGGGCCGCGGAGTCGTAGCTGAGCTTGGTAAGCGGGCGCACCGCCTGCTCGCCGACGGGCAGCGTCTCGATCGACTTGGTGCCGGTGTCGATGTTGAGCGCCTCGAACCGCCGCGCGCTGGTCAGCACTTGGCTCTCCAGACTGCCGACGAACGAATTATACGCACCCATCGCGGTGTCGAGGTTCTTGCCCAGCTTGGCGACGTGCCCGCCCATCACCGCCAGGCGGCTGTAGAGCTCCTTGCCAAGTGTCGCGATCTCCTGCGCCTGCGCAGCCAGCTTTTCCTGTCGCCACACCGCCGACACGGTGCGCGCGATCGCGATCAGGTTGGTCGGTGTCGCCAGCAACACCTTGCGGTCGAAGGCATCGTCCCAAAGCTTCGGATCATGCTCGAGCGCTGCTCCCAGGAAATGCTCGCCGGGCACGAACATGATGACATAGTCGGGCGCG
The DNA here is from genome assembly GCF_000382485.1 of Sphingomonas sp. Mn802worker. Classification (GTDB taxonomy): domain Bacteria; phylum Pseudomonadota; class Alphaproteobacteria; order Sphingomonadales; family Sphingomonadaceae; genus Sphingomonas. Next base: position 131,437 of record NZ_AORY01000001.1, read on the forward strand.
TCGTCGAACTGGCTCCAATAGGCCTTGTTGCCGAGCGACGTGATGTGGTTGCGCATCGACAAAGCGTGCGCGGCCAGGCCGAGCTGACGCTCGTTCTCGTCGACCGCGCCGAACGCGTCCTGGTACGCGTTCAGTGACACCTTGGCGTCGATGATCAGCGATTTGCCGCCGGGAATGCGGACGATCGCATCGGGGCGCAGCCGCGCGCCATCGTCGAGTACGACGCTCACTTCCATTTGGAAGTCGGTGTGTTCGGCCAGGCCACACGACTCGAGCACGTTGCGCAATTGCTGCTCACCCCAGCGCCCGCGCGCCTTGGGCGCATTACGCAACGCGTTGACGAGTTTCGCCGCCTCACCCGAGACGCGCTCCTGCCCCACGCGCATCGCCTCGATCTGGCCATGCAAGTGACCGAAGGCATCACGACGCTCGGCCTCGATCCGCTGAACTCCTTCCTCGTAGCGCAGCAGACGATCGTTGACGGGTTGCAGCAGCGCCCTGATCCCCTGACCCGTAGCTTCCTCGCTCTGGCGCAGCCGCGCCTCGGCGCGTTCGAGAAACTGCTTCTGCGCGTCCCCCAGCGCCGATTGTGCGACTTCCTTGAAGCGCAGGCTCATCTCGTCGGCGGCGAGTTTCAGATCGGCAATCCGCTGCTCCGCGGCGCGCCCTTCCGCCTCCAGCCGCGACACGTGGAGCCGCGCGGCCTCGCGCTCGTCGCGGGCAAGCGACAGGTCGTGGCGCAATTGCTCGGCGGCGCGTGCGCGCTCCTCGGCGCCTGCCAGATCGGCGATCGCGCGGCGGAACTGCTCGGCCTGCGCGTCGCGCTCGGCGCGGGCGGCATCGCGCTCGGTACGGACCTGATCGCGCTCCGCCATCGCGCCGCTCGTCCCCTGCCGCGACAGGAACCAGCCGAGCGCCACGCCGACGACCAGAGCAACGAGGGCGATCAGCAGTATCTCGGCCATGCGGCACTCCGGTGGAAAGTCACAAAGGTCACAGCACTACGCAGGTGCGCACACGGGCGTATGCGCGCGAACGCGCGCGAACGCGCGCGAACGCGCCGCGCGAGGGGGAACATAGATCGAACGTTTGTCGTAGGAAAGCGCGAATGTACCGGCGGGTTCTGCCACCGACTCGCGGTGGCGCTCAGCCGTTGCGGCGCATCTTTTCCAGCTTCTTCATCAACATGCCGCGCTTCAATCGCGAGATATGGTCGGTGAACAGCACGCCGTTCAGGTGATCGATCTCATGCTGCATGCACGTCGCCATCAACCCCTCGAACTCCTGCTCGCGCGGCTGTCCGTCGGTGTCGAGCCAGCGAACTTGGCAACGCGCGGGGCGGGTCACCTCGGCATATTGCTCTGGGATCGAGAGGCAACCCTCGTTGTAGGTCGAGGTTTCCTGGCTGACCGACACCAGCTCGGGATTGATGAAGGCATGCGGGTTGCGCGTGCCGCCGGCGTCGGCCTCTGCAGCATCCTGAGCCGCCTCGCCCTCACCCTCGGGTCGCTCCTGTAGATCGATCACGACGATCCGCTGCAGGATACCGACTTGGCTTGCGGCCAGACCGATGCCACGCGCGTCGTACATCGTGTCGAACATGTCGGCGACGATGCCGCGAACCTCGTCGGTTACTTGGCCAACGGGCTCGCAGACTTTGCGCAACACGGGATCAGGAACTTCGACGATCGGGAGAATGGCCATGGCAAGCGCAGCTAGGTCCCGCCGCGGAATGCGTCAAGCAAGCGGGTCAGGCGACCGGGCGTCGCGCGCGGAGCGCCTGCGCCAGCGTACCCTCATCGAGGTAGTCGAGCTCACCGCCAACCGGCAATCCATGCGCAAGCTGGGTAAGACGGACAGGGTAGCGCTCCAAGCGGTCGGCGACGTAATGTGCGGTCGTCTGCCCCTCCAGCGTCGCGTTCATCGCCAGGACAACCTCGTCAATCTCCCCCTTGGCAACGCGAGCGACCAGCGGCTCGATCGCCAGATCCTCCGGTCGCACGCCTTCAAGCGCCGACAGCCGGCCGCCAAGCACGTGGAACCGACCCGGGAACAATCGCGATCGTTCCAGCGCCCAGAGATCGCTCACATCCTCCACCACGCACAGCGAGCGCGGGTCGCGGCGCGGGTCGGCGCAGATCGCGCACGGATCGCTGGTGTCGACGTTGCCGCAGGTCGAGCAGGTCGATAGCCGCTCTTCCACCGCCGCCAGCGCGGAGCGGAGTGGCACCAGCGCGCCCTCACGCTTCTTGACTAGATGCAGCACCGCGCGCCTCGCAGAGCGTGGACCGAAGCCGGGCAGACGGGCAAGCGCCTGCGTCAGCGCCTCGATCTCGGGGGATGCCATGCGCGTTATATGGCGACAAGGGCACACGAGCGCCAGCGTGCGGGGTGACGCGGGCGGCGCATTGTGGAAAAGGCCGCGGCTATGCGGATCGTCTTCATGGGAACCCCCGACTTTGCGGTGCCGACGCTCGACGCGCTGGTCGATGCGGGTCACGAGATCGTCGCGGCGTACAGCCAGCCGCCGCGCCCCGGTGGCCGGCGCGGGCGTGAGCTGGTCGCCTCGCCGGTGCAACGCCGCGCGGAAGCACTAGGCATCGAGGTGCGCACGCCCGTGTCGCTGAAGAGCATGCACGAACAGGCGTCGTTCGCATCGCTCAACGCCGATGCGGCCGTAGTCGCGGCCTATGGGCTGATCCTGCCGCAGGCGGTGCTGGATGCGCCGCGTCTCGGCTGCCTCAACGTCCATGGCTCGCTGCTGCCGCGCTGGCGCGGCGCGGCGCCGGTACAGCGCGCGATCATGGCCGGCGATGCGGAGACAGGCGTCGGCATCATGCAGATGGAGGCGGGGCTGGACACCGGACCGGTGCGGCTGGAGGGGCGCACGGCGGTGGCCAGCAAGACCGCGGGCGAACTCACCGCCGAGCTGGCGCAGCTCGGCGCCCGGTTGATGATCGAGGTGCTCGCCGACATGGACGCGCACCCGCCGGTGGCGCAGCGCTATGAGGGCGTCACCTACGCCGCGAAAATCAGCAAGGCCGAGGCGAAGATCGACTGGACGCGGAGCGCGCGCGAGATCGAGCGGATCGTGCGTGGGCTCAACCCTGCGCCCGGCGCGTGGTTTGAGGTCGCGGGCGAGCGGGTAAAGGTGCTGGCTGCTGAAGTGTTGCCCTTCACCTTTCCCGGCGGCGAGGGCGTGACGGTCGACGCCGCGCTGGCGATCGGTTGTGGCGATGGCGCGCTGCGCCCCACCCTCGTTCAGCGCGCGGGCCGCGGTGTTACCAGCGCGGAGGAAATGCTGCGTGGCTTTCCGATCCGGTCGGGCACGACGCTCGGGTGAGACGCTTCGCGCTGACGATCGAGTTTGACGGGCGGCCTTTCATGGGATGGCAGCGCCAGCCGCACGGGGCCAGCGTGCAGGGGGTGATCGAGGAGGCGCTCCACACCATCACCGGTGAGGCCGCGACCGTCCACGCCGCCGGGCGGACCGACGCAGGCGTACACGGGCTCGCGATGCGCGCGCACGTCGACATAACGAAAGCGATCACGCCGTTCCGGCTGATGGAGGCGCTCAACGCGCGGCTCCGCCCACATCCGATCGCGGTGCTGGCGTGCGAGGAGGTTGCGGACGACTGGCACGCGCGCTTCTCGTGCGTGGGGCGTTCCTACGAATATCGCATCGTCAACCGCCGTGCGCCGCTGACGTTCGAGCGCGGCCTCGCATGGCAGGTGCCGCAGCCGCTCGATGCGGAGGCGATGCAAGTGGGCGCGCAGGTCCTGGTCGGTCGTCATGACTTCACCACCTTCCGCTCGGTCCACTGCCAGTCGGCCAGCCCGGTGAAGACGCTGGCAAGACTCGAGGTGCGCCGAACCGGCGACTTGGTGATGGTGGAGGCGGCGGCGCGGTCATTCCTCCACCATCAGGTGCGATCGATGGTCGGCTGCCTGGTGCTGGTCGGGCTCGGCCGCTGGAGCGTCGAGCGGCTGCGCGAGGCACTGCTGGCGACGGATCGAGCGCAGCTCGGCCTCAACGCACCGCCCGACGGGCTGTTCTTCGTCGCCGCCGATTATTGACGCGAGAAGCGCGCCGCCAACTCGGTGTGGGTTGACCAGCGGAACTGGCCCACCGGCACGATCCAGTCGAGCCGATAGCCGCCTTCGCACATGATCTTCGCGTCGCGCGCGAAGCTGCTGGGATTGCAGGAGACATAAGCGATCACCGGCACGTGCGCGGCCGCCAGCGCGTCGATCTGCTCGCGCGCGCCGGCCCGCGGCGGATCGAGCACGACCGCATCGAAGCGATCGAGCTCGGCGGTGGTCAGCGGGCGACGGTACAGGTCGCGGTGCTCGGTGAAGAGGAACCGTTGCGCACGGTCCGCAGCTGCCTTCAACGACAGGATCGCGTCGCGGCCACCCTCGGCGGCGTAGACGCGGCCGGGTAGCGACAAGGCGAACGTGCCGAGCCCGGCGAACAGGTCGGCAGTGATGCGCGGGCTGCCGATCGCCCCCAGCACGGCCGATACCAGGGTCGCTTCGCCCTCGCGCGTCGCCTGAAGGAAAGCGGCCGGTGGCAGTGGCACGGGCGTGCCGCCAAGCGTGATCGTGACCGCATCGGGCTCCCAATGCGTTTCGGGGCCGAGCCCGTCATCGAACGCGATCCGCGCTATTTGATGCGCCTGCGCGAAGTCGGCGATCGCATCGGCGTGCGCGAGCCCAGACGGCGTCACCCCGGTGACGAGCAGGTCGACGCCTTGATCGGCGAGCGTCAGGTGAAGGTCAAGCCGGCGCTTGGGCTTGAACACCGGCAGCAGGCGCTTGAGCGGACGCAGCAGCGCGAACAACTCGGGCGCGAGCACGTGGCATTCGTGCAGGTCGACGAGCTGATGGCTCTTCTCGGCCGTGAACCCCAACCTGCCGGCAGGTTCATAGTGTAGCGTCGCACGGCGGCGGGTACGCGGCGGCGAGAGGTGCGGCGGCCGGATCTCAGCGGACAATCCTTGCGCCTGAAGCGCGCCGGCGATGCGATCGACGAGGAAGGCGGACCAGCTAGCGTCGTCAAGGTGCTGAAGCTGGCAGCCGCCGCAGTGTGGGAAGTGCCGACACGGCGGCACCTGGTGATGCTCGCCCGGTATGATGGTGCCGTCGGGCGCGATCTGGTCGCCGGGCGCGGCGAATGCGACGTGGCGACCGTCCTCGGCGACGCCTTCGCCGCGCGCTGCGACGCGTGTGATGATGGTCATCGCGTGCCCTTAGGACGGATCGTGGCAGGCGTCACGCGCAGGCGGCGCGCGCCTCTGACAGGGCGTGCGCCAAATCGTCGGCGATGAACGATGCGCCGCATCGGCGTGCGGCATCGCCGTGACGCCAGACACCCGCCGCTGCTGCGTCAAGCGCGTCGACAGTGGTAGCGAGGCAGGCTGCGATCGCACCCGCGAGCACGTCACCGCTGCCTGCGATCGACAGCCAGTTGCTCGCAGCCGGGGCAAGTCGCACGCGATTATCGGGTGCGGCAATGACGGTATCGGCACCCTTGAACACGACCACCGCGCCGGACCTGTGCGCAGCGGCATGCGTGCGATCGATCTTGCTGCCCTCGCCCGGCCCGAACAGGGCGTCGAACTCGCCCGCGTGCGGGGTGAGGATCATCGTTCCCCCGCGTGCGTGCAGCTGCTCTGGCGTGACGAGATGAAGAGCATCGCCGTCGACCACCAGCGGATGATCCGTTTTCAACGCGCGGCTGACCAGCGCGCGCATATCGTCGTCGCGGCCGAGACCAGGTCCCACCACCAGCGCGCCCATTCGCGGATCGGCCATAGCCTCGTCGCTCAGCCGGCGACGAACGAGCGCGTGCGGAGCCGCGGGGATCGACGCACCGAGCAATGCGACATAGCCTGCGCCAGCATGCATCGCCGCCGCCGCGGCAAGCTCGGACGCGCCGGCCATGCGGCCGCGAACGACGCCAACCATGCCGCGGTTGAACTTGTGCGATTGTGGCCCCGGTCGGGGCAATGTCGGTGGCAAAAGCACCCGTACGGCATCGGACGCCTGAACGCCGATGTCGAGCCACCGCACCGTACCGCAATGCGACGCCGCAGGCTGAAGCAGATGCGCGGGCTTGAGCGCGCCGAGTGCGAGCGTGACGTCATAGACAATGGTGCAACCAAGCAGTGCGCCGCTGTCGCTGTCGATGCCGCTCGGCAGATCAATCGCGATCGTAAGCGCCGCCGCCGCGGCGAGTCGGTGCACGTCCCCAGCGACGGTTGCGTCCAGTGCGCGGTTGAGCCCAAGGCCAAACAGCGCGTCGACCAACACGGGCGCAGACTGCGCCTGATCGAGTGACGCGACCGATCCCGACCAGTTCGCACGCGCCCGTTGCGCCACCTCACCGCGCGGAGTTCCAAGTGCGGCCACACGTACCTTGTAACCGGCATCAGCCAGCGTCGCCGCGATCACATAGCCGTCGCCGCCATTGTTGCCCGGACCGCACAGCACCAGCACCTCCGCACCTGCGGAAAGCCGGCGTATCGCCGCCGCACACGCACGACCGGCGCGCTGCATCATCGACCATGCGTCTTCGCCGGCGGCGAACGCCCGCGCTTCCGCCGCGCGCATCTCCGCGGCAGTCAGCACCGCGGCACCGGCGATCGGCTTCACTGCCGCTTCAGATCGGTGGGCTTCACCGTCACGGGCAAGCGGTAGACGTCATCGCCGAGCCGGACCTCGATCTCGTTGGTGCCGACGAGAGTCACCTGCGCCGGCTCAGCGCCATCGGCGGCGACGACGCCATGCCCGTCCTTGGTCACGAGCAAGCGCCGGAAGCCACCATCGGGGTGACGCACCGTCAGCAGTAGGCCGCGATCGCTCTCCTGCCGCTCGACGCTGCACACACGCGACAGCGTGGCCGCCGCACCGACCGCGCAGTTGATGAGGCCATTGTCAGCCGCTTCCTGATCCTGCGTCGCCTCCACATTCGCCAACACCTGCGTGTTCGCGGTCTGCTCGGGCGAGCAGGCTGCCGCACAGACGGCGAGCAGGAGCGCGCTAGATATCCGCATAGACATGCGTCTCCGCCGCGGCGCCGGGATGGGTAACAGCGCCCTTGTAGGCGGGGCCGACGTTTTGAGCATAGCGCCACAATGCGCCCGAGCCATAGTCGTTGCGTCGCGCCTGCCATCCTGCACGCCTCGCGGCGAGCACGTCGTCGGCGACATGAAGGTCGATCGTTCCGGCCTCCGCATCGATGCGGATCGTGTCGCCATTCTCAACCAGCGCGATCGGACCACCCTCGGCCGCCTCCGGCCCGACATGACCAATGCAGAAGCCGCGCGTGCCGCCAGAGAAACGACCATCGGTGATGAGCGCCACCTTCTCGCCAAGACCAAGGCCGTAGAGCGCAGCCGTCGTCGACAGCATCTCACGCATGCCGGGGCCGCCCTTCGGTCCCTCGTAGCGGATGATGACGACCTCACCTTCGTTGATCGAGCGCGCCTCGACTGCGGCAAAGGCATCCTCCTCGCAGTCGAAGCAACGCGCCGGCCCCTCGAACTGCAACCGGTGCATGCCCGCGACCTTCACAATCGCACCATCGGGCGCCAGGCTGCCGCGCAGACCAACGACGCCGCCGCTCGGCGTAATCGGGGTGCGCGCGTCGTAGATCACCTTCTGGTCGGGGTTCCACGTCACCTGATCGATGTTCTCGGCGAGCGTCCGGCCGGTGACGGTCAGGCAGTCGCCGTGGAGCAAGCCCTCCGCCAGCAGAGTCTTCATCAGCATGTAGACGCCGCCTGCCTCGTACATGTCTTTCGCCACATACTTGCCGCCGGGCTTCAGGTCGGCGACGTAAGGCGTGGTCTTGAAGATCTCGGCGACGTCAAACAGGTCGAACGCGATACCCGCCTCGTGCGCCATCGCGGGCAGATGCAATGCGCCGTTGGTCGAGCCGCCGGTCGCGGCGACGATGCGCGCGGCGTTGACAAAGGCCTCTCGCGTGCAGATGTCGCGCGGGCGGATGTTGGCGGCGAGCAGCTCCATCACCTGGGCGCCGGCCGCGACCGCAATCTGCTCACGCGAGGTATAAGGTGCGGGCACCATGTTGCTGTTCGGCAACGACAAACCGATCGCCTCGCCGACGCAGGCCATCGTGTTGGCAGTGTACTGCCCGCCGCACGCCCCATGTCCCGGACAGGCGACCTTCTCCAGCGCGTGCACCTCGCCGATCGGACAGGTTCCCGCGGCGTAGCGGCCGACGACCTCGAACACGTCGACGACGGTGACGTCGCGGTCCTCGAACCGGCCGGGCAGGATCGACCCACCATAGACGAAGATCGACGGCACGTTGAGCCGGAGCATCGCCATCATCATTCCAGGCAGCGACTTGTCGCATCCGGCGAAGCCGACCAGCGCGTCGTAGCAATGCCCGCGTACCGATAGCTCGACCGAATCGGCGATCACCTCGCGGCTGACGAGGCTGGATTTCATGCCCTGGTGCCCCATCGCGATCCCGTCGGTGACGGTGATGGTGTTGAAACGCCGCGGCATGCCGCCGCCCTGCTCCACCCCGCGGCGTGCGGCATCGGCTTGCGCGTCGAGCGTGGTGTTGCACGGCGCGCTGTCATTCCCTGCGGAAGCGAGCGCCACAAACGGGAGTGCGATCTCCTCCTCGCTCAATCCCATGGCGTAATAATAGCTGCGGTGCGGCGCGCGTTCGGGACCGACCGAGACGTGGCGGCTCGGCAGGCGGTTCTTGTCGAAACGAGTGGTCATGCCGCGCGCTATGCTGCGCGTGCGCAAGCTATGGCAAGCCTTGAAGCTTTAGAATGACAGAAAAGTTCGCTTCAGGACCAACCAACTTAGCCTAGCTTCGCCAGCGCCTGCTCCACGCCTTCCATCGTATACGGCTTAGGCAGCATCGGACGATCACGATATTCAGGCGCGATGTCCTCACCGCCGCCGCCGCTTGCGAAGACGAAGGGGATGTTCTTCGCCGTCAGCGCATCGGCGATCGCGAAGCTCTTCTCACCGCCGCGCAGGTTGACGTCGAGGATCGCGGCATCGAGCGCGCCCTCCTCCACCATCGGCAGCGCCGCCGCGACGCTGTCGGCGGTCCCGGCATGCTGGCGGTCGAGTGCGTCGAGGAAGTCCTCTAGCATCATCGCGATCAATGGTTCGTCTTCGACCAGGAGCACGCGCATCGTCATCGCATGAAGCCATAACGTACGTTCGGGTGAGTGCAACCGTTGCGCCTATAGCCTTGATCCGGATCAACCACTCGCGAGCGCGTCGCGCGCCGCCTCGGCAAGCTGCTGCACCGAGAAGGGTTTGGGCAGGAAGGCGACATGGTCCAGGTCGATCGAGCGGCGCAGCTGCTCCTCGGCATAGCCCGACATGAACAGGATCGGGATGTCGGGATAGCGCTGCCGCACCGCCCGCGCGAGCGTCGGGCCGTCCATGACCGGCATCATGACATCCGACACGATCAGGCTCGGCCGCTCGGCGCTTTCCAGCAGTTCCAGCGCCGCCTCTCCGTGTTCGGCGGCGAGCACGTGATAGCCTTGTCGCGCCAGCGCACGCTCGGCGATCGCGCGGACCATATCCTCGTCTTCCACCAGCAGGATCGTGCCGGTGCCCCAGGTGTCAGCGGGCTTCGTGCGCGTGATCGCACGCGGTGCTGCGCTTTCCTCGCCGGCGGCATGGACCGGAAAGTAGATCGTGAAGGTTGCGCCGCGCCCCGGCGGCGAGTCGGCGAAGATGTAGCCGCCAGATTGCTTGACGATGCCGTACACGGTTGAGAGACCGAGGCCGGTGCCCTTCCCCACCTCCTTGGTGGTAAAGAACGGCTCAAAGATCTTCGGCAGCACTTCGGGTGGGATGCCGGTGCCGGTGTCAGCGATCTCCAGCGCGGTATAGTCGCCGAGCGGCATGATATCGGTGCCGCGCTGGCGAAGTTCGGCGATCGTCGCGGCGCGCGTCTGGATCGTGACGCGGCCGCCCGCCCCCTTGGCGAGCATCGCGTCGCGGGCATTCACCGCCAGGTTGACGACAACCTGCTCTAATTGACCGGGATCGGCCCGCACGGCGCCCAGGTCGCGACCGTGCTTGACCTCAAGCACCACCGTCTCACCGAGCAGTCGGCGCAGCAGCGTCGATACTTCCGAGACCACGTCGGGCAATTGCAGGATCTGCGGACGGAGCGTCTGCTGGCGCGAAAAGGCGAGAAGCTGGCGCGTCAGGCTCGCTGCGCGATTCGAATTGGCGCGGATTTGCTGGATATCATCATAATCGCTGTCACCGGGCGAGTGGCGCATCAGCATCAGGTCGCAGTGGCCGATGATCGCAGTCAGGATGTTGTTGAAGTCGTGCGCGACGCCGCCGGCCAGCTGACCGACCGCCTGCATTTTGGTCGCCTGTGCGACCTCGCGTTTCAATCGGTTCTCCTCGCCATTGTCCTTGAACGACAACAGCACCGAGGCCCCGCCGAAGCCGCGCGTCGCGGCGATCGACAGCGCGACCGTTTCCTCAGGATGCCCCTTCAACCGGATCGCCAGATCGGCCGATTGCGCGCCCCCGGTCGTGAAGCGGCGCACCGCGTCGGCAACAGCCGCCTTGTCCTCGCGCACGACGAGGTCGCCAGGATAGAGCGGCGGCGCAGCGGGTTCTGCCCCCGCCATGCGCGCGAAAGCCGCGTTCATCGCGAGGAAGCGGCCGTCGCGATCGATCAGCGCCAGCCCGAACGGGATCACCGACAGCAACGTCTCGACATCGTGCGGGTCGCCGATCGCGGCGGCATCGTTCGTGTCGTCGAGCAATGCGACCAGCAATGGCGATTGCTGACCGCTACCGAGCGCGACTTGGAGCAACCGCAGCGCGCCCGCATCGTCGTCGCGTGCGAAGCGGACGGCGTGTCGCGCGTCGCCTGTAAGCAGGTTTGCTAGATCCTGCCCTTCTATCGGCGCGTTTGGCTGACCCAGCGCGCGGGCTCGCAACGCGCGATTGCCGGCCATGACCTTGCCGTCCGCACTCAGCAGCGCCGCCATGATGCCGGCCTGGCCGATCCGGTCGCCAAGCGCGCCGTCCAGTTCATCAGCGATACCGCCGAGCAGGTCGGAAGTGCGCTGTCCGATGAAGCGCCAGACGAGGTGATCGCCCGCGTGGCCGGACCGCGTCACCTCGACCGAAACCGCTGCGCCCCCAAGCGCGAGGCCGGACAGCGTCGCACGACCATCGCGCCACGCCTCGCGCCCCGTTGCAGTCAGTCGCGCGAGATCGATGTCAGGAAGGTCGAGCGCAGGCGGCGTCGGGTAGCCGCCGCATAATGCATCGTACGCTTCGTTCGCGCACATGAGGTGCCCGCTACGCCCGGTAACCGCGACCGCATCGGCATTTGCACCCGCCAGCGCCGCCGCGAGCGACCAGTCCGTCGCTTCCTCTGCGACCGGCGACTTGGCCACAGCCACGCGCGCGCCGATCGTCACCCCTGCAAGGACCATGGCAGCCGCTACAAAGGCACACGCGACGACGATGCTGCCGATCAACCACAGCACGACCCCGCCCGCTGCGGCGCCAGCGGCGAGTGCGATCAACAGCGCGGCGCGAGGGCCGCGCGGGATCGGTGCTAGCCTGAGATCGGGCATCGACGCGTGATCGTCACCAGACCTTCACGCGCGCGTCTTGCGCCAGATACAGCTTGTCGCCGGGCTTTGGCTGGAACGCGGGATACCACGGGTCCATGTTGCGGACGATGTCGGTACGCTGTTCCGACGGCGCGTGCGGGTCGGTCAGCAGCCGCTGACGCAGATTCGCCTCACGGTAGTTGCGCCGCCACACCTGTGCCCAGCCGAGATAGAAGCGCTGGTCGGCGGTGAAGCCGTTCAGCACCGGCGCGGGCTTGCCGCCAAGCGACGCGTGATAGGCGTCGTACGCCGCGGACAGGCCGGCGAGATCGGCCGAGTTCTCGCCCAGCGTCAGCGCTCCCTTCACGTGCATACCCGGCAGCGGTTCGTACGCATCATATTGCTTGACGAGCCGCTGGCTGAGCGCGTTGAAGCGCTGCACGTCAGCATCGGTCCACCACTGCGTCAACCGGCCGTGCACGTCGTATTTCGCGCCCTGATCGTCGAAGTGATGGCTCATCTCGTGGCCGATCACCGCGCCGATCCCGCCATAGTTGACCGCCGGATCGGCCTTGGGATCGAAAAACGGCGGCTGCAGGATCGCTGCGGGGAAGGTGATGGCGACCAGCCCGAAATCGGCCTGTGCGTTGACCGTCATCGGGGTCATGCCCCATTCCCAGCGATAGATCGGCTTGCCCAGCTTGGTCGCATTATAATCGTGACGCCATTGGTTCGCGCGCAGTTCGTTGCCGAACGCGTCAGCCGTCTTGATCTCCAGCGCCGAATAATCGCGCCATTTTGAGGGATAGCCGATCCGCGGGGTAAAGGCAGCGAGCTTCGCATGTGCCTTGACCTTGGTTTCGGGCGCCATCCAAGTCAGCATGTCGATACGGTGGTTCATCGCCTTAATGACGTTTTTGACCAGCTGGTCCGCCGCCGCCTTGGTTTGGGGCGGAAAATAGCGCGCGACATAGACCTTGCCGACCTCGTCGGCGAGCGCGCTGCTGGTGAAATCGACCGCGCGCTTCCAGCGCTCCTGCTGCTGCGGCGTCCCGCTCAGCACGGTGCCGTAGAAGGCGAAATTCTCCGCATCGAACGCCCGCGGCAGCACGTCGGCGAAGCCGTCCAGGCTGCGCACCAGCAACTGGTCGCGCAGCACCGCGATCGGTGCCGCACCGACCGCCTGCGCGATGCCGGCGATCGCGGTCGGCTGCGCGACGATCAGCGTGTCGGCCGCGGTCTTGTTCGCGCGCATGAAGGTCGCGAAGTCGAACCCGGGCGCGGATTGCTGCAGCTGCGCCAGCGTCATCTTGTTGTAGGTCTTGTCGGCGTCACGGCTGTCGACGCGCGTCCAGCTGACCTGCGCGATCCGCGTCTCAAACGCGACCAGCGCGGCAGCGCGCGCATCCGCATTCGGTTCCCCAGCCAGCGTCAGCAGCTTGGCGAGGTGCGCCTGATACGCGGCTTTGGCCTGGGCCAGCTTCGAATCGGTGCTGAGGTAATAATCACGGTCGGGCATGCCGAGCCCGGCCTGAGACAGGCTGACTGCATAGCTATCCGGATTCTTGTCGTCCTGTCCTACATAAACGCCAAATGGCGTGTCGACGCCGTTGCGGTTCGCTTCGGCCAAGAGCGCGGCATAGCCCGCTTTGTCGCTCGCCTTGATCTTCACGAGCCACGGCTGGATCGGTGCCATTCCGGCACGCTCGATCGCGGCGCTGTCGAGGTAGCTCGCATACGCACGGCCAATCTTCGATCCTCCATCTGCCCGCGCCGCCTCGAGCAGCCCGCGCGTCCGCTGGCGCGACAAATCGGCCAGAACGGAGAAAGCGCCGTAGTTCGCCTCGTCGGCCGGGATCGCGGTCGTCTTCGCCCAGGTGCCGTTCGCGAAGCCGTAGAAATCGTCGCCAGGCTTGACCGAGCGATCCATGCCGGCGGTGTCGAAGCCGAACGTGCCGTAGCGCGGACCGGTGCGCGGCGCCTCATCGGAGGCCGGCGCAGGCTGCTGCGCGGCCGATTGGGCGAACAGCGCCGCTGGGATCAGCGCGGCGGCAGAAAGTGCGGGAAACAGGATCGAACGACGCATGAACAATCACCCATACGAGGAATGATCGTTCCTTAGGCCGGCCCACGAAGTCGCGCCAGCCTGCGCGAGGCGATCAATCGCGCTGGTGCCGTGCCCGCCACTTGCGCGCGATCCACAATCGCCACCCAAGCGCAGCCAGACCATAGCCCAGCAACGCACAGACGGTAGTGATCAGCAGCAATCCCAGCACCAACGGCGACCCGGCGTTCCACAACCATTGCAGCCACCCCGTCGCTGCCTCCGCCACCGGTTCCGCCACCGCGGGTGCGTTGGTGCGCAGCAACCACGCGCCGATCTGATAGGCCGCGAACAGGATGAACGGCGTGGTCAGGGGGTTGGTGATGAAGGTCGTGAGGGCGGCGACCGGCACGTTGGCGCGGAACGGCAGCGCGATCAGCGCCGCGATCGCGATCTGTCCGACCGGAAACAGGATGCCCGCGACCATGCCGAGCGCGACGCCGCGCGGCACCGATCGCCGGGTAAAGCGCCACAATTCGGGTGCAAGCACGCGGTGCGCGACCGGACGCAGCACCCGGCTTTTCTCCATCGATTCGCGCGTCGGCAGGTTGCGCCTGCTCCACGCCGCGAACCGGTCCCACGTCGTCAGCGGGCGCGACGCCATCAGCCGTGGTCGCGCATGATGCGCCCGGCATCACGCTTCCACTCGCGCTCCTTGATGTGTTCGCGCTTGTCGTGCGCCTTTCTGCCCTTCGCCAACGCCAACTCCACCTTTGCGCGACCCTGTCCGTTGAAATAAACCGTCAGCGGGACGAGCGTCATGCCGTCGCGCGCGACCGCGCCGTGCAGCTTGTTTATCTCGCGCTCGTGAAGCAGGAGTTTACGCGGACGCTTCGCCTCGTGGTTGAAACGATTGCCGTGACTGAATTCGGGGACGTTGGAATTGACCAGCCAAACCTCGTCGCCGCGCACCTCGGCATAGCTTTCCGCGATAGACCCCTCGCCGAAGCGGAGCGACTTCACCTCGGTGCCGGTCAGGACGATGCCGGCCTCGTACACGGTATCGACCGCATAATCGAAGCGCGCACGGCGGTTCTCGGCAACGATCTTCTTCTTGTCGAAGGTGGCAGGCTTGGGACGCGACATGGCCGCGATGTAGGCACATGCGTGCGCGGCGGCAAAGGGCGATCGTTACCATTGGCCGCGTTCGCCACCCGCCCGGACCCGCGCAAGCGCCGGCAAATGGATCAGAACGGGCGCTTCAACCGCAGCATGACGCGGTTGCTGGTAAAGCCGCCGACACTTCCCTGCTCGGTGTCGGCCGACACAATGTTGTCGCCGATCTTCATCGCCGCCTTGGGCAGTGCCTGCGGATCGGAGGAATAGCGCTCGGGCGTGGCGCGCAGGCGGAACTCCTCCTGACTGCGCGCGCAGACGACGATCGACGTGTCGCCGGGCTCAGCCTTCGGACACTCACGCGGCAGCACCGATCTGGGCTTGGGGAGGATGGGACCGGACACCGTGGCCTGAAGGAACAAGGCCGCAATCATCACCGGATCATCCTCCATCGGGAAGGCTGCAGCATCGCTTCCTTCCCGCCCACCATCACAGCCCCGCGTGCGCCAGGCCTGCGTCTACCGCGTGGCGTGATGCCTCGCCGGGCCACGTCATCGGCAGCCTGAGACCGCGCGGGAAGTCGGGCCGCACCTTGTTCACCGCATATTTGACCGGCCCTGGCGACGCATCGGTGAACAAGGCGGTGTGGAGCGGGAACAGCCGGTCGTGCAGCATCCGTGCTGTTGCGTAATCACCGCTCGCGCACGCCGCCTGGAATTCGGCGCACAACCTGGGCGCGATGTTGGCACTGACCGAGATGCAACCGACGCCGCCGGTCGCGTTGAAGGCGAGCGCGAGGTCGTCGTTGCCAGACAATTGGCAGAAGCCGTCGCCAAGATTCTCGCGGTGCTGCGAGACGCGGGTAATGACGCCGGACGCGTCCTTCACGGCGACGAACACCTGCGGAAACGCCTCGACGATGCGCGCCAGCGTCTCGGGCAGTATGTCGGTCACCGTCCGCGCGGGCACGTTGTAGAGCACGATCGGCAAGGGAGCGTCCTGCCCCAGCGCCTCGAAGTGGCGGAAGATGCCCTCCTGACCCGGCCGGTTATAGTAAGGCGGCACCATCAGCGCGGCGTCGGCGCCGGCTTCCTTCGCGGCAATCAGGTTGGCGCGCGCGACCCGCGTGTCGTTCGATCCGGCGCCCGCGATCACCGGCACGCGCCCGCGCGCATGATCGACGCAGACGCGCACGATCGCGAATTGCTCTTCCTTGGTCAGCGTCGCCGCCTCTCCGGTCGTCCCGCACGGCACCAGCGCGGACGATCCTTCCGAAATCTGCCACTCGATGAAGTCGCGATAGACCTGCTCGGCGAAGGCGCCGTCGTCGTCGAACGGAGTGACCAGTGCGGGGATCGAACCTGTGAACATAAGACGGACGCTCTCTCCGGCACGATGAATATTCGAAGTCGTTCAGGACAGATACGGGTTGGATCGCTATCCTGTCCACCGATCTGGAATGGTGATGAAGGCGGGCGTGTTGATCGGTATCGTGGCGGGAGTTGGCGCGGCGCTGTTGCTGGCGCAGAGCCAGGTTGGTTCTGTGGGGCAATATCCGGCGAGCGTGCAGCCGAATGCGCAGGCGCAGGCCGCGGGGCTGGCGCAGGCGATCGCGCAGTGGAAAGTGCTGCAGCAGAGCGACTCGCTGCCGTTCGATACCTACGCCAATTTCCTGCTCGCGCATCCGGGCTGGCCGAACCAGACCGCCAACCGCCGCGCGGCGGAGAAACAGGCGGCAACCGGCTATGCTTCGCCCGCGAACGTCATCGCCTTTTGTCGCCGCTTTCCGCCGCTGACCGGCGGCGGCTGGGTGGCGTGTGCGCGTGCCTATCAGGCGAGCGGCTATCAGGCGGAAGCCTATGCCGCGGCAGGTGCGGCGTGGCGCAGCGGCAGCCTGTCGCCGACCGACGAGAGCGCCGTGTTGACCGGTTTTGCAGGAGCGCTGACCCCGGCCGACCATGACGCGCGCATGGATGCGCTGCTGTGGCAGGGGCAGACCGGCGCCGCGGCGCGGCAGATCGCGTTGACGAGCGCAGGCGCACGGCCGCTGTTTGAGGCGCGGCTCGCGTTCAGGACCGGCGGAGAGAACGCGTCCGCGCTCGCGTCCGCCAACGATGCCGCGGGCGCGGCGGACGCAGGGTACATCGCCGACAAGGCGGTGTGGCTGCGCAACAGCGGCGCCTCGCCCAGCGCGCGAAGCTGGCTGGCCCGGTCGCGGCAGGGATTGATCCGGCCGGGCAACGCCGAGAAATTCTACGAGGTGCTGCTAACCAATGCGCGCGGCGCGGCGGCGGACCGTCAATGGCAGACGGCGTACGACATCGCGCGGCAGGTCGACGATGCCTATCCGACCGGCACCGACATCTCGACCAAGCCGTACGGCGAGCGCGACGATTACACGAGCCTGGCATGGCTCGCCGGGCAAACTGCGCTCAAGCAGCTCAACCGTCCGGCCGACGCGGCCTTCCTGTTCCAGCGCTACGGCGAGGCGAGCCAGTCGCCGCAGACGCGCGCCAAGGGGTTCTACTGGGCGGCGCGTGCGGCCGAGGCCGCCGGCAAGCCCGAGGCACAGGGGCTGTTCGCGCGTGCGGGCGGTTACCGCGACCAATATTACGGGCAGCTGGCGCTCGAACATATGCGCCAGCCGCTGGTCGCGCCGCCAGCGGTGCCGCAGCAGGTGATCGATCCCGCCGTGCGCGCCGCCTTCTTCAATCAGGAGACGGTGCGTGCGGGCCAACTGCTGGGGCAGACCGGGCAGCGACAGGACCAGACCGCCTTCATCCGCCTGATCGCCGCCGATGCGACCAGCGACACCGACCATCTGCTCGCCGACGAATTGTCGCGGCAGCTCGGCCGCCCCGATCTGGCGGTGCTGGTCGGGCGCAGCGCGATGCAGAACGGGCTGACGCAATATAGCGCGGTCGCCTTCCCGACCGTGCCGGTGCCGGGTGGATACGAGAACCAGTGGACGATGATCCACGCGGTCAGCCGGCAGGAAAGTCAGTTCGACCGCGAGGCGCGCAGCCCCGTGGGGGCAAGCGGGCTGATGCAGTTGATGCCTGCCACCGCGCGCGAGCAGGCGGGCAAGCTCGGCCTCCCCTATGATGCGGCGCGGTTGACCGCCGACACGAGCTACAACGTCATGCTGGGGTCGAGTTACTTCCAGCGCATCTTCGGCCTCTACGGCAGCTACCCGCTCGCGATCGCGGCGTATAATGCGGGCCCGGGCAACGTGAACAAGTGGCTGCGCGCCAACGGCGACCCGCGCACCGGCGGCGTCGACATGGTCGACTGGGTCGAGGCGATCCCGTACAATGAAACGCGCAACTATGTGCAGCGCGTGCTGGAGAATGCGGTCGTCTACGATTTGATGTACCCGCAGCGCGGGAAGAGCCGCGGGCCGGCCAATCTCAGCTGGTATCTGGGCCGCAGTCGTACCGGGTGACGGCGCGGCATATCGTCGGCTAGTCGGGCGCGATGGATCGACCCAATTACATCACGCCCGCAGGCTACGCTGTGCTGCGCCGCGAGTATGAACAACTGTTCGCGACCGAGCGGCCCAAGCTGGTCGAGACGATCTCCTGGGCGGCAGGCAACGGCGACCGCAGCGAGAACGGCGACTATATTTACGGGCGCAAGCGGCTGCGCGAGATCGACCGGCGGCTCGGCTGGCTGTCGCGGCGGATGAAGGCGGCGAAGGTGGTCGATCCCGCCGCCGCGCCCGATCGCTCGCGCATCTTCTTCGGCGCGACCGCCCGGATCGTCGACGAGGACGATCATGAGCGCGAACTGACGCTGGTCGGCGACGATGAGGCGGACGCGGGCAAGGGGCTGGTCGGGTGGAACGCGCCGCTCGCCCGCGCGCTGCGCGGGGCGGCGGTCGGCGACGTGCGCCGCGTGACGCTACCGGTGGGCGAGCGCGAATATGAGGTGCTGGCCGTCTCCTATCCCGATCCGTGAGGAACGTGGGCGCTCGCCCGTCCGTTCGTGCAGGTGAAGGAGAATGATCATGACCGAACAGACTCGCACCGACAGCGCGCGCGATCACGACGACAAGGACCTGATCGAGGGCATGATCCCCGCCGGTGACGCGCAGACCGGCACCAGCGGCGGTGCGCTTGCTCGCGACGTAGGATCGCAGGCCGACATGAAGACGGTGACTGATCCCGATGGCACCACGCGCGCGACCAAGCAGGACGACATCGACGCAGGCGTCGCCTACGACAGCGATCGCTGAGAACGACAAACTCGCGCGTCAAACCACGACGCGCGGGTTGACCTCGTCGCCCCCGCGGTCGACACCGCTCATCGATGCCGACCGATGACACCCCCACCCGCAACATCGCGCTGCTGATCGACGCCGATAATGCGTCGTGGCACGCGCTTGATCCTGTGCTAACCGTGCTGGCGGAGCTCGGCACCGTCAACATCCGGCGCGTCTATGGTAATTGGTCCAAGCCAGGGCTGAAAGGCTGGCGCGACATGAGCGTTCGCCACGGCATCGAACCGCAACAGCAGTTCGACCTGACCAAGGGCAAGAACGCGACCGACATGAAGATGACGATCGACGCGATGGACCTGCTGTTCCGCGGCCGCGTGCAGGGCTTCGGGATCATGTCGTCGGACAGCGACTTTATGCCGCTCGCCACCCGCATCCGGCAGGACGGCCTGCCCGTCTACGGCTTCGGCACCGCCAAGACGCCGCAGGGATTCCGTCAGGCGTGCAGCCGCTTCATCGACGTGGCCGCGCTGGAACAGGCGAATGGCGCTGAGGCAGCGCCGGCCACTGCCGCGGAGCCGATCGCCGATACGCCGCTTAGCGATGCGCTGCCGCCATCGATCGGCGCGAAGCCTGTTGCGGCGAAGAAGGCCAAGCCGCCGGTCGATCAGGAACTGCTCAAGCTGCTGATCGACGCCTATGACGCGTCGAAGCGCGACGAGAAGGGTTATGTCAGCCTGTCGGCGATGGGACAGCTCGCCGCCAATCGTTCGTCGTTCGACGTGCGCAATTACGGGTTCAAGCGACTGTCCGACCTGGTCGAGTCGGTGCCCAATTTCCAGATCGAGCGGCGTGACGGCCGCGCCCTCGTCAGAAGGCTTCGTTGATGCGTTCCTTGTTGCTTGCCGGTGTCACCTCGGCGCTGCTGTCGACTGCCGCTCCCGCTGCCGCGCAGACCGATCCGGCGCGCCTATCGGAAACGGTGAAGACGCTAGCCTCCGACCGCTTCGGTGGCCGCGCTCCGGGCACGGCGGGCGAGAAGGTCACGGTCGACTGGCTGGTGGCGCAGTTCAAGTCGCTGGGGCTGGAGCCCGGCGGCGAGAACGGCGCGTGGACGCAGGCGGTGCCGATGATCCACACGCAGATCGGCAGCGGCGCCGCAATGCGGGCGGGCAAGACCGTGCTGACGCAGGGCAAGGAGATCGCGGTCACCACCGTTCGCGCCGCGCCCAGCATCGCGATCCGCAACGCGCCGATGGTCTTCGTCGGCTACGGTGTGTCGGCGCCCGAGGCGAAGTGGGACGACTTTAAGGGACAGGATCTGCGCGGCAAGGTCGCGGTGTTCCTGGTCAACGATCCCGATTTTGAGGCACAGGCGGGCGAGGACGCGAAGGGTCGCTTCGGCGACCGGCGCATGACCTATTACGGGCGCTGGACCTACAAGTTCGAGGAGGCTGCACGACGCGGCGCGGCGGCGGCGCTGATCATCCACGATACCGGCGGCGCGGGTTATCCGTGGTCGACGGTAAATGCCTCGAACGGCGAGAATTACGACATCGTCCGCGCCGCGAACGACCCGCGCGTGCCGTTGCAGGGCTGGATCGAGCATGACGCCGCCGACCGCCTGTTCAAGGAAGCGGGGCTCGACTTGTCCGCGTTGCGCGTTCAGGCGCGATCGGCATCGTTCCGGCCGATCGACATGAAGACCGGCTTTTCCGCCGAAGCAAAGGTCGCGGTCGAGCGTATCCAGAGCGCCAACGTGCTGGCGAAGATCCCCGGCAGCAAGCGTCCGCGCGAAAGCGTGATGTTCGGCGCGCACTGGGACGCCTACGGTGAAGGTCCGGCCGATGCCAGCGGCGCGACGCTGCGCCCGGGCGCCAACGACGACGCGCTCGGCATCGCCGGGATCATCGAGCTGGCGCGCCAGTTCAAGGCAATGCCGGCGCCCGAGCGGACGCTGGTGTTCGCCGCCTGGACCGGTGAGGAGCGCGGGCTGCTGGGTTCCGAATATTATGCGACGCATCCGGTCTACCCGCTCGGCCTGACGGCGGCGAACCTCACGCTCGACATCCTGCAAACCGCCGGGCCGGCGCGTGACGTGATCCTGGTCGGCAAGGGGCAAAGCTCGCTGGATGATCTGCTCGCGCGCGCGGCGGCGGGACAGGGGCGCACGATCACGCCGGAGACGTTCAGCGAGCGCGGGCTGTTCTACCGCGCCGATCACTTCTCGGTTGTGCGACGCGGCGTGCCGTCGCTGCTGCTGATGGCGCTGGGCGGCGCACCCGACCTGGCGGACGGCGGCGCGGTAGCGGGGCAGAAGTGGCTCGACGCGTACATGGCGTGCTACCACAAGACGTGCGATCGCTGGTCGGCCGACTGGAACCTCGTCGGCGCGGCGCAGGACGTCGACCTGTTCCGCGACATGGGCGAACGACTGAGCCATGCCGGCGTGTGGCCGACGTGGAGCGCCGGGTCCGAGTTCGCCGCCACCCGTGCGCAGAGTGCGAACGAGCGTCGCTAGGCTCGATCAGGCGTCGTCGCGCAGCACCGCCTGCGTCGTTTCGAGCTCGCCCAACGTGTCGAGTGCACAGGCCGGCAGCTCCTGCGCGAGAGCGACGATCGCGTCGTCGCCGGCATGTTCGACCTGGTCGGCAAGCAAGGCGATGCGACGCGCGCCGATGCTGAGCGCCGCGCCCTTCAGGAAATGCGCCGCCGCACGCGCATTGGCGAGGTCGCCCTGACGCGCGAGGTGGAGCACCATCGACGGCCGTGTTTCCAGCTCCCTGATGAAGGTGCGGATCAACTGAAGCACCTGCGCGCCCGGCAGGAACTCGGCATAATCGCGCAACTGCGCCGGATCGATCAGCGGCGCGCTGCCGAGGTCGATTGCGGCGGGATCGATGATGACGGTCACGACTGTGCTCGCTGTAACATGAGGATGGCCTGCGTCCGGTTGGGCACCGACAGCTTCTTCAGGATGGCCTTGACGTGCGCCTTCACCGTAATCTCCGACAGTCCCAGATCGAACGCGATCTGCTTGTTGAGGCGTCCGCTTTCCATCGCGGTCAGGACGCGCGACTGGGCGGTCGTGAGTGAAGACAGCCGCGCGAAGTCGCTGTCGACCGGCAACGCCGTATCCGCCAGCGCGAACGAGAACCACGTCTGGCCCGCCATCACCGCGCGCATCGCTTCCACCATCACCGAGATCGGCGTCGCTTTGGACAGATAACCGTGCGCTCCGGTCACCGCGACCTGCTGCTCGATGTCCGGGTTGAGCGCGCCGCTGATCACCAGCAGGCGCAGGTGCGGGAAGCGTTCGAGCAGCGCAGGGACGCCAAGCACCGATCGATTGTCGGGCAGCGCCAGATCGAGCGTCATCAGCGTCGCCCCGGCGGCATGCTCACGCGCCTCCGCCAGCGACGCCGCCTCGATCACGGTCAGGTCGGGAGCCGCGACACCCAGCGCCATCGCCGTCGCCTGCCGGCACATCGGATGATCGTCGACGACGATCGCCGAGGTCTGAGTTGAAGCGGTGGCGGCGGACATGGTAGCTGGCTCCGATTGGGTCGCTTGCCGTTCGGCAATGCGATCATCCGGCGCTTAGCGCGACAATGGTAACCGAAGCGGTAACGACGTTGAACAGCGCGTGCGTGACGCTCAGTTGATGCTGGCGATCAGCGCGCTCAGCTGACGACGCCCGAGATCGTTGACCGAAATGTTAGTGCGCGATGCCGCCGCCTTTTGGCCGACGGTGCGCAGCAGCGTCGCCTGGTAGCTGGCGCAGTTCGCGCTCTCGGCGGTGCGCAGGCAGACGGTGCTGCCGTCCATCGCGGTGCGGGTGATGACCGCGCGCGAGGGCAAGGCGCGGCCGGTGTCGGCCTGCGCGCTGCCGGCCAGCGTGGCGGCGATGGCAGCGGCGGCGATCAGGGTCTGGCGGATCATGGTTCGGCTCCGTGGTATCTGGTGGCGGGGGCGACTGACGCCCTCTCGATGATCCGCTTTTGCCGTGATCGGCGGGCGCGCGATATTACCCCTTGGGGTCAAATCAGGCAGCGCGGGTAAGCGCACTCAATCCCCGGGCGAGCACGTCGGGCAGGTCGTCGCCGACACAGCCCGCGACGGCCTGCTCGACCCCAGCCGCCGCATCGGCGAGAGGCGAGGTGCCGCTCGCCGCCAGCGTGCGCAGGTGCGCCGTGATCTCGATCAGCGTCGCCTCCTCGAACGCACCGCGGCGGATCAGCGTCGACAGCAGTTCCAGCACGTGGCGGCAGTCAGGCGTCGTCGCCCTGCCCCAGCGGTCGAGCACCTGCTGCAGATCGGCGAGCCGCAGCGGCTTGGCGAGATGCGCCTGCATCCCCGCCGCGAGGCACAGGTCGATATCGTCGGCGTAGGCATTGGCGGTCAGCGCGACGATCGGCAGCGTCGCTGCGGTGTGGCCCGCTGCGCGCAGGCGACGCGTCGCCTCCAGCCCGTCGACCTCGGGCATCTGCATGTCCATCAGCACGAGCGCGAAGGGGTCGTTCTCCGCCTGCGCCTGCTCGACCGCCGCCACGGCGGCGGCACCATCGGCAGCGACGACACAGCGCGCGCCCAGCCGCTTCAGCATTGCGGAGGCGAGCATCTGGTTAATCTCGTGATCCTCCGCCAGCAGAACGCGGATGTCGGGTGAGGCGGTCGGTGCGGGTAAGGCAACCGGCATGGCGGCTGGCGTGACAATACCCGCGGCCGCGATGAGCGGCACGCGCAGGAAGAAGCGGCTACCCTCGCCCGGCGCACTCTCCAGGCGTAGCGATCCATGCATCAACCGCGCGAGCTGCGCGCCGATCGCGAGCCCGAGCCCTGATCCCCCAAACCGCCGCGCGGTCGAGGCGTCGGACTGCATGAACTTGTCGAAGATCGCGGCGTGGCGCGCGGGCTCGATGCCGATGCCGGTGTCACGCACCTCAATCTCGAGCCACTCGCCCGCCGCGTCGCGCAGCACGTCCGCGCGCAACGCGACCGATCCTCGCGCCGTGAACTTGACGGCGTTGCCGAGCAGGTTGAGCACGATCTGGCGCAGGCGCAGACCATCGCCCTGGATACGCGGCGGCACCGCGTCGGCGATCTCGCAGGTGAGCGTCAGCGCCTTCTGCTCGGCCAGCGGCGCCATCAGCTTGGTGCAGCCACGCAACGCATGGCGCAGGTCGACCGGCTCAGCCGCGATCTGCATCTGCCCGGCATCGATCTTCGACAGATCTAGGATGTCGTTGAGCAGCCGCATCATCGCACGACCCGAATCGGCGATCACCTGCACGCGGGCGCGCTGCTCGGGCTCGAGAGCGCCGTCGAGCAGCAGCTCGGTCGCGCCGATCACGCCGTTCATCGGCGTGCGAATCTCATGGCTCATGTTGGCGAGGAAGGTCGACTTCGCCGCGCCCGCGATCTCCGCCGCATCGCGTGCCGCGGCGAGTTGCAGTTCCAGTTCCTTGCGCGCAGTGACGTCGCGGATCGAGACGATGATCTCCTGCGCGACGCCGCTCGACGGGTTGCGGACGAGCCCGCAATTCGCCTCGAGCCAGCGCCACGTGCCCGGACGGTCGACCGGTTCGGAACGGTAGCTGACCACCATCTTGTCGATGATGCCGCGCGCAAGATCCTGGTAGGCGCCGCGGACGATCGCATCGTCTTCGGGATGGAAGCGTGACAGCATCGACGCGCCCAGCAGCTGCTCGGGCGGTGCGCCGATCACGTCGCGCACCGAGGGCGAGGCATAGAGGCAGGTACCATCGAGCGTCAGGCGGAACACCGCATCCGTCGCATTGCTGGCGAGGAGGCGCAGCTGGGTCTCGCTGTCCGCCAGCGCAGCGGCGGCGAAGGTGCGTTCGCTGATGTCGATCGTGACGCCGATATGGCCCACGGGACAGGCGAACAGGTCGCGCTCGACCGCGCTCATCGCGTCGGCCCAGATCTGCGTCCCGTCGGCATGAACGAAGCGGAACTCGCCGCGGAAGTTGCCGCTCGTCGCCGCGGTCGCCTGCCAATCGGCGAAGACCTTCGCACGGTCATCGGGGTGGACCGCGCTTGCCCAGCCATCGCCGGCCGCTTCGTCAGGGGTCAGGCCCGCAAGCACGTACCAGGCGCGGTTCGCGTAGGTCAGCCCGCCCGCCGCATCGGTGCGGAAGATGCCGACGGGCGCCAGATCGGCCAGCGTCTGGAAACGGTGCTCGCTCTCCTTCAGCGCCTGCTCGAACGCGAGCCGATCGGTCACGTCATTGAGCGAGCCGACGGTCGATTCGGGTGCGCCGCCAGCGTCGAACAGCATGCGCGCGCTCACATCGACGTGCCGGATCGCACCATCGCGTCGGATGATCCGCAGGCGCCCGACCTGTCCCTCCAGCGTGCGCGCGAGAAAGCGCCGCTGCATATCGGCGAGGATCGGCAGGTCGGCGGGGTGGATGACGTCGCGAATTGGCGTGCCGAGCGCCTCGGCGACGGGTACGCCTGTCAGCCGCTGCCACGCCGGGTTGAGGAACGACCAGCGCCCGTCGGTATCGACGCGGTACAGCACCTCCTGCATGTTCGCGAGCATCGCCTGTGCATTGTCGTTGCGAACACGAAGGTCGTTCTGCGTGCGCTCAAGCCGGCGCAAAATCGCGGCCACGGGCAGGCCCAGGCAGAAGTTTGCGGCCAGGAAAAGCTGCAACACCAGCATGCGTTCATGGGCGCCGCCGCGCACGAGCGTGATCGGCCCAAGGTCGAAATAGGTGGCAACGGAGGCGACCAGCGCCAGGACAACGACGGTGACCGCCGCACCCAGCCGACCGAGCCGCAGCGCCGCCAGCATCACGACGGGTCCGGTCAGGAAAAGCAGCGGGTACCGCGACTGCGAGAAGAGCAGCACCGCGAGCGTGAATGATATGATGGTGAAGGTCGCGATCTCGCGACGGCGCGCTTGCATGTCATCACGCTTGCCGACCAACGTGTCGTGAACGACGCAAACGATCGGAGTTAGTAAGATCAAGCCGAGCGCGTGTGCGCCTGCCCAGGTAAAACCGGTCGCTAGCGCAAAGGCAACGCCGCTCGACCAGAATGCCACGATCATCAACGACGACAAGGCAAACGGCGCGGCGATCGACAGCACGGTGAAACGGCCGAGTTGGCGCAGGCTGTTGAGCCCCGACGCCCGCCCGACGCGCTGCATGCCAAGCGTGACGATCAGCACTTCGGCCATGTTGATACTGGTTCGCACCACGACCTGCGTCGCAGACAGACCTGCGCTGAGCAGTCCGGCAGTGAGCAGCGTGGCGACGCTCAGCCCCAGCAGTCGGCCCCTCATCTTCGTCGACTGCAGAAACACCCCGACAAGCAGCGCATTGGGGAGCCAGACGATCGCGACGGGCGACTGGCTGCGCGCCAGTGCGAGACACAGCCATGCGACGACGCCGAATATGGCAGCAACGGCAAGATCGGCTGCAAGCGCGCGGGACAGCCGAAACGGGTGCCGGATGGATGACATGCCATCCGGCCTAGCCGGTGCTGGTTAACACCCTGCTAACACACTCTATTCATTCACGCATAAGCGTACGGGCCGCCCTCCTCGAGCGCCTTCTGATAGGCAGGACGGGCGTGGATCTTCTCCAGCCAGGCAATCGTGTTGGGGCGGCTCTTGTCCAGCCCGGCACGGCTGCGCGCGGCTTCGAGTGGAAAGCTCATCATGATGTCTGCCGCAGTCATCTGGTCGCCCGCGAACCACGGCTGGTCCGCCAGCGACTGTTCAACGAAATCGAGATGGACATCGATCATCGGCTGGATGCGTCTGGTTGCAGCCTTTCCCATCAGCGGGATGCGGCCGAGCACCAGCTTCAGCAATAGTGGCGGCATCAACGAACCCTCGGCATAATGCAGCCAGAAACGATAGGCGAGCGCCTGGTCGCGCTTCGCCGGTGCGCCCAATCTGCCATCGGCTTTGTCGACCAGATATTCGACGATCGCGCCGGTCTCGGCGACGACGCAACCATTGTCGTCGTTATCCTCGATCACCGGCGACTTTCCGAGCGGATGCACCCGGCGCAGTTCCGGTGGCGCGAGCATCGTCTTCTTGTTGCGTTCATACCGCTTCACCTCGTGCGGCAAGCCGAGCTCTTCCAGCATCCACAGGACGCGCTGCGAGCGGGAGTTTTCTAGATGGTGGACGATGATGGTCATGCGGGCTTCCCTTCGGCGTGCGCGGTCCAGATCCAGGCGGATGCCGGCATGGCGACACATCCTGAGCGTGCATAACGCGCGAGCCGCATTCCGATCCGATCGAACAACGCAGCACGCTGTTCTCCACCAACCGACCGGATAGCCGCTGCAGCGGGCCCGATCCGACCGAAGAAGCCGATCGCGTCAGCGATCGCAGCCGCATCGTTCCTCCCTTCGCCTGCGACATAGCTGAACGCGATCGGCGTTGCTGTCGCGACGCGCCAGCCGGCCCGCGCCATCATCTCCGAAACATAGGCCGGATCACCGAAGGCGAACGGCCCAGGTGCATAGCCGCGCGGTGGAGGCGGTGTTACACCGATCGCTTCGTCGAGTTCGGCCGCCCAGACATTATCCCGCCGCGAGCCGAAGCAGGAGAAAACCAGCGGCGCACCAGGCGAGACATCACGACGTAGATCGGCAAAGGCGGTCGCGGGATCGGCAAAGAACATGACACCGTGGCGTGAGAAGATCAGCGCTGGCGCGGGCTCTTGTCGCCCCACCTCCAACACGTCGCCGGCGACGAAGCGGAGGTTCGACAGCCTGTATCGCTCGCGTGCGATCGCGATCATCGGTTCGGACAGGTCTACGCCAAGCACCGACGCGGCAGGCCGCGCATTCGCCACCTCGGCGGCAGTGCTGCCGACGCCGCAACCGAGATCAAGGAATAGTCCGTGATCGGGTGCAACCGACAGGATCGCGCGGGTGAGGTGCGGCGCGAGATCGGTGAAGCTGCGCTCGGTTCGCGGCCACTCTCGCGCCCAACCATCACCGACCTTCCCGCACCAGTCACTCGCGTTGGTCACGCTCATTCTCCGGTTGGTCGCTCATCGGTCACTGCTTGCGGTGCCTGACCACGCCGCCGTTCGCGAAAACAACAACGGCCCGCCATTACTGGCGAGCCGTGCATGAACAATCGAAAGCAGCGACCTTGATCAGATATCGTCGTCTTCGGAGGGTCCGGCCATCATCTCTTCAGACACCGCATCGGTGCGGGCGCGGATCGCCTTTTCCAGCCGATCGGCCATCTCCTTGTTCTCGCGCAGGAAATTCTTGGCGTTCTCACGCCCCTGCCCGATCCTGACGCTGTCGTAGGAGAACCACGCGCCGGACTTCTCGACCAGTCCGGCCTTGACGCCGAGATCGAGGATCTCACCGATCTTCGAAATGCCCTCGCCGTACATGATGTCGAACTCGACCTGCTTGAACGGCGGCGCGACCTTGTTCTTCACCACCTTCACGCGCGTTGCATTGCCGGTCACCTCGTCACGATCCTTGATCGCGCCGGTGCGGCGAATATCGAGGCGGACCGAGGCGTAGAATTTCAGCGCATTGCCGCCCGTGGTGGTTTCCGGGTTGCCGTACATGACGCCGATCTTCATGCGCAGCTGGTTGATGAAGATCACCATACAGCGCGAGCGGCTGATCGAGCCGGTCAGCTTGCGCAAGCTCTGCGACATCAACCGCGCCTGCAGGCCGACATGGCTGTCGCCCATCTCGCCCTCGATCTCGGCGCGCGGAACGAGCGCGGCGACCGAGTCGACCACCAGCACGTCGATCGCGTTGGAGCGGACCAGCGTATCGGTGATCTCCAGCGCCTGCTCGCCCGTATCGGGCTGCGACACGATCAGTTCGTCGATGTTGACGCCCAGCTTCTTCGCATAAACGGGATCGAGCGCGTGCTCGGCGTCGACGAATGCGGCGGTGCCGCCGTTCTTTTGCGCCTCGGCGATGACGTGAAGCGCGAGTGTCGTCTTGCCCGAGCTTTCGGGGCCGTACACCTCGATCACCCGTCCACGCGGCAGGCCACCAACGCCAAGCGCGATGTCGAGCCCGAGCGACCCGGTCGAGATCGCCTCCACCTGCATCGCTTCCTTTTGCCCGAGCTTCATCGCCGAGCCCTTGCCGAACGCGCGGTCAATCTGCGCGAGCGCGGCGTCGAGCGCCTTTTGACGGTCGTTAGTCGCGGTTGCCATGCCGGTATCGATCACCTGAAGTTTTGCGGCCATTGCCGTTCCCTTTCGCTAAAGCACCCGCGCGTCACGTCAACGCGTTCATGCATCCGTACACACTTTGTTCCTTAGGAACAAGTAGGGAACGATATGGCACAATCAAGCCGTTCGGTATCGGGCAACGCGCTCTGCGAAGCGCGTTGAAGCGAAGGAGTCCTCGAAGCTCTGGTCGTGGTCGTTCAGCAACGGGTCGCAGATCATCCGCTTCAATAGCCGAAGCGCTTCTCCGTCGTTGTCGGCGATCTGCTCGGCGACGTGGCGCGCGTCGGCGTTCAGGTCGACCAAGCCGACGCGACATGCCTCGGCCGCGTCGATCGTCTCCGCCGTGAACAGCAGCCGGGCGGCCTGCGCCTTGCCGACACGCGCCGCTAGCCTGGCCACATCAGGCGCCGGATAGCCGATCCCAAGCCTGGCTGGCGGGATCGCGAAACGCGCCGCGGGCGTAGCGACGATCATGTCGCACGCGAGTGCCAGCGCAACGCCGGCGCCATGGCAACCGCCCTGAACGGCAGCGATCGTCGGCATCGGCAATGCGGCGATCGCCTCGATCCCGTCGCGCATCGCCATGCGGAACGCGCCACGTGCGCCAACATCGTCGGCGAGGCGCGAGAGATCGCGCAGGTCGGCGCCAGCGCAGAAGATGCCCGGCACATCGGAGGCGAGCAGCACGACCTTTGCCTCCATCGGCACCCGTGCGACGATCGAGGCCAGGTCGAGCCACGTCGCAGTGGGCAGCGCGTTGCGCGCGCCGGCGCGATCGAGCGCAATCCGGGCGACCGTGCCCTCAATGGTCAGGCGGATCATTGCACGAAGGTCGCCAGCTGCCACCATCCCGGTGCCGCTTCCCTGATGCGCCGCGCCGCTTCGTCACGCGCGGCGAACGAGCCGAACAACGCGAAACACGTCGCACCGGAGCCGGACATGCGGGCGAGCCTGACGCCAGGCTGGCCGGCCAGCGCCGTCAACACCTCCGCGATCACCGGCGCGATTTGTTCGGCGGGTGGTTGCAGATCGTTGCGACCCGCTAGTGCGCGCTCAAGCGTGTCGCCGCGCGCGAGCGCACCACGATCCTCTTCGTCCCAGCGCGCGAACACCGCTGCGGTCGAGACTTCCACGCCCGGGTTGACCAGTAGCGCCGGCATGTCGCCGAGCCCCTCGATCCCGGCAAGCGCGTCGCCCTTCCCGTGTCCGAGCGCTGCCTGTCCAAGGAGACAGGCAGGGACATCGGCCCCCAACGTAGCGGCAAGCGCGAACAGACGTTCGTCGGTCACCGACATGCCGTGCAGCCGCGCGAGTGCGCGCAACGTCGCAGCCGCATCGGCCGACCCACCGCCGATGCCGGATGCAACCGGCAGGTGCTTGTCGAGCGTGATCGCATGCGCCGCATCGATGCCGAAGCTGGTGCAAAAGGCGCGCTCGGCACGAGTGACGAGATTGTCCACGCCGTTGCTCAACCCGCCGGCGAATGGTCCCGTGATCGTCAACGCGGCCGGGCCGCGCTCGACGGTGACCACGTCCCCGTCGCGCGCGAAGGCGAACAACGTTTCGAGGTCGTGGTAGCCGTCGTCGCGGCGGCGACGGACGTGGAGCGCCAGGTTAAGTTTGGCCGGTGCCGGCTCGACGATCACCTGCTCCGACACGGCCGTTCCTTTTCATAACCCGTTGGCGATCTTGCCCGACAGCCGCTGCGCGATGTTGGGCGTCTCCGCCGTAGCGCGGGCGGCGGTCCAGGCATAGCGCGCCTCGTAACGGCGCCCGACTCGCCAATAGATGTCGCCGAGATGCTCGCCAATCTCTGCGTTGTTCGGGTCGGCCGCGACGGCGCGTTGGACGAGCGGCAACGCGCGCGGAACATCACCGCGGCGGAACAACGCCCAGCCGAGCGAGTCGGTGATCGCCGCATCGGTCGGCTCAGCCCTCGCCGCACGCTCCAACATCGCCTGCGCCTCCGGCATCCGCTCACCATGCTCGATCAGCGCATAGCCGAGGTAATTGAGAACCAGCGGCTGATCGGGCGCACGCGCATAGGCCTGTTCAAGCGCGCCGCGTGCCGCCGGCCAATCGCCGCCGCGATCAAGCGCGGCACCATATTGCAGCCAGTCGGTCCAGTCTGCCCCGGCGCGCTCGGCCAAGCGGCGGTAGAGCGGCGCAGCGTCACCGGGCCGATCGAGCCGCAGGTACAGGTCGGCGAGCCGTTGGACATCGGCCGGGTCGGCGGCGCGCGCTGCGGCGAGTGGCTGGGCAAGACGCAAGGCTTCCTGCGTCCGGCCGGCATCGGCAAGAATCTGTACACGTCCCGCCATCGCCTGCGTCGCGTGGATGCCGCGTGCATCGACCTGGTCGAGCACCGCGAGTGCGCGGTCAGTCGCGCCGTCCTTCGACAAGGCGCCTGCGAGCAACAATCGCGCGCGGTCGTCGCCGGGATCGGCGCGCAGCGCGGACTGAACGAGCGTATAGCTGAGACCGGTCGGGTTGCCGAGCGCGAGGTCTGACGCGACGCGGGTCAGCAGCCATGAAAGGCCGAAGGCGAGACCCGGCTCGATCCGCGCGCGCGGCCGCTCGCGCAAGGCGACCACTGGCGGCGCGTCGCCGATGAGCAGGGCACGCGCGAGGTTGCGGTCACCGCGCGCGATCAGCAGCCGTGCGGCGGCGATGCGGGTATCGGTACTCGACTGATCGTTGCCGAGCAGCGGACGCAGCGCCGCCACGCCCTCCTCGCTGCGGCCCTGCGCGAGCAGAAGCAGCGCGCGCGTTTCCGAGACGAAGCGGCGGGCCACCGCGTCGCCGGGCTGGACGGCGAGCGCGGCCGTGGGATCGCCCTTCCACTCGAGCGCCGCCCAAGCATGCAGCGGTGCCGACAGGATCTTAAGCGGCGTCGCTTCTAGCGCCGTCAGCGCGCGATCGGCCGCGGCGCGATCATTGGCGCGCGCGGCTGCGGCGAGTGCAAGCAGCGGCGCGTCGCTCGGCAGCACGCCCTTGCGGGCCAGCACCGCGGCGGCGCGGTCCGCAAGCGCGTAATCGCCCGCGCGGACTGCCTCACGATAGGCGTGGATTGCGACGACCGGGTCGTTGGATGACGCGCCCAGCGCAGCATCATAGTCGCTCGCGGCCAGAGCGACCTGCCCGTCCGCATCGGCCACTCTGGCGCGCAGATAGGCTGCGACCTCGGGTTCGGCAACGCTTCTGTCAGCGCGATCGACGGCGGCGGTGTCGGCGACGTTGGTCTGCGCCAACGCTGGCGTACCGAGAAGCAATCCCGTCAAGAACAAGAGGCTCGCCGTCGCAGGATGGCGGCGGCGAGCGGATCGGGCAAAGTCACATGTTCGGGTAATTGGGTCCACCACCGCCTTCGGGCACGACCCAGTTGATGTTCTGCGTCGGGTCCTTGATGTCGCACGTCTTACAGTGGACGCAGTTCTGCGCGTTGATCACCAGACGGGGATCGTACGTGTCTTCGCCCACGATCTCGTAAACGCCCGCCGGGCAATAACGCTGCGCCGGCTCGTCGTAGAGCGGCAGATTGTGCGCGACCGGCACCGACGCGTCCTTGAGCGTCAGGTGGACGGGCTGATCCTCCTCGTGGTTGGTGTTCGACAGGAATACGGAGGACAACTTGTCGAAGGTCAGCACGCCGTCGGGCTTCGGGTATTCGACCTTCTTCACCATGTCCTTGCGCCACAAGGTTTCGTTGTCCGGATGATGGTGCAGCGTGAACGGCATCTTGAGCCCGAGATATTCGGACCACATCGTGATGCCGGCGAGACCCGAGCCCATGAAGTCGCCGAACTTCTTTACCAGCGGCACGACGTTGCGGACGATCGACAACTCCTTCTTGACCCAGCTATGCTCGAACGCCTCTGGATAGGCGGTCAGCTCGTCGCCCGAGCGCTGCGACAGGATCGCCTCGACCGCGGCCTCCGCCGCCATCGTGCCCGACTTCATCGCGGTATGCGTGCCCTTGATCCGCGGCACGTTGAGGAAGCCTGCGCTATCCCCGATCAGCGCGCCGCCGGGGAAGACGAGCTTGGGGATCGATTGCAAGCCGCCGTCCGAAATCGCGCGCGCGCCGTAGCTGACGCGCTTTCCACCCTTCAGAAGTGCTGCGACCTCGGGATGCGTCTTCCACTTCTGCATCTCCTGGAACGGCGACACATAAGGGTTGGTGTAGTTGAGCCAGGTGACGAAGCCGATTGAGACCTGCCCGTTCGCCTGATGATAGATCCAGCCGCCGCCGTTCGAACCATCGGTTTCGCTCAGCGGCCAGCCCTGCGTATGGATGACCTTGCCCGGCGTGTGAAGCTCAGGGTCGATGTCCCATAGTTCCTTGACGCCCAGACCATAGACCTGCGGATCGCAATTGGCGCGCAGGTCGAAAATGCGCATCAGTTCCTTTGACAGGTGACCGCGGCATCCTTCAGAAAAGAAGGTGTATTTCGCGTGCAGCTCCAGTCCCGGCTGGTAGTCGCCCTTGTGCGTGCCGTCCCGCGCGACGCCCATGTCGCCGGTCGCGACGCCCTTAACGCTGCCGTCTTCGTTGAATAGCACCTCGGCGGCGGCAAAGCCGGGAAAAATTTCCACGCCGAGTTCCTCGGCCTTGCCCGCGAGCCAGCGGCAAAGGTTCGCCAGGCTGCCGGTATAAGTGCCCTTGTTGTGGAGGAACGGCGGGGTCCACAGGTGCGGCAGGTTGACCTTCTTGTTCTTGGTCAGCACCCAATGGATGTTCTCGGTCACGGGCACTTCGGCCAGCGGGCAGCCGTCCTCGCGCCAATCGGGTAGGAATTCGTCGAGCGTGCGCGGATCGATCACCGCGCCCGACAGGATGTGCGCGCCCACTTCCGAGCCCTTTTCGAGCACGCAGACCGAGATGTCGGCTTCCTTTTCGGCGGCGAGTTGTTTGATGCGGATCGCCGCCGACAGCCCGGCTGGGCCGGCGCCGACGATCACCACGTCGTACGGCATCGATTCGCGATCGCTCACTTCACACTCTCCTCTGGCCGCCCCGCTGGCGCGGGCACGCACTCCTCATCGCACCGCAGCACCATCCTGGCCATGCTGCGGTGCCAGCAACTTGACCTTCGCGTCAACCACGCATCCTATGCGCAGCAAGCATGGGGGCAGATCAGCACATCGACTGGGCCAGTGAGAACTGGACCGACTATGCGGCGAGCGCGCTTGAGTGGTGGCGCGACGCCGGGGTCGACGTGGTGGTGGGTGACGAACCCGTCAACTGGTTGAACCGGAACAATTTTGCCGCACCCGACGACGTCTCGCCACCGCCGGCCGAGCGGGTCAGCCACGCGTCACCGGCGATAATTGCATCCGGAGCGCTCCCGGTGACGCTGGCCGACTTCGTGACATGGCGCGCAGGAAAGGACGCGCCCGACGCAGCATGGTCGGGCGAGCCGATCGGGACGACCGGGCCGGCCGACGCGGCGCTGATGGTGCTGGTCGATTGCCCTGAGCGTGATGATCGCGACCAGTTGCTTGGCGGAGCGACAGGCAGGCTGTTCGACAACATGCTGCACGCGATAGGGCTGACGCGCAACGCGGTGCTGCTCGCCTCCGTCTGCGTTCGTCGGCCGACGATCGGTCGCGTGCCGCGCGACCTGGAGCAGCGGCTCGGCGAGGTGACGCGCCACCATCTGTCGCTCGCGGCGCCCAAGCACCTGCTCGTGCTTGGTGATGCGGCGACCCGTGCCGTTCTGGCGACGAACGTCGCAGGCGCGCGCGAGCGTTTGCATGCCTTTAACCATAAGGATGGCACCAGCACGCGTGTCGTTGCGAGCCATCACCCCCGCGTCCTGCTGGACCGGCCGGCGTGCAAGGCGGAAGCGTGGAAGGATCTGATCTTGCTGAACGAGGGACTTCAGAAGTGAGAACGGGGTTGAAGCGCGCGTTGGCCGGCGCGGCCTATGGTTTGTGCGCGCTGGTATCGCCTGCCTTGGCCGCGGCTGCACCGCCCGCCCGTACCGCCGGCATCCCGCAGCAACTGACGCCCGAACAGCGCAACGGCTACCGTGCCGTGTTCGCCGCGATCAACGACAGCCGCTGGAGCGACGCGCAAATCGCGCTCGACAGCATGGCGCAAGGTCCGCTCCACGCCTATGCGCGCGCCGAGCTCTACACGGCGAAGGGCAGCCCCAAGGTCGAAGCCGACGCGCTGCTCAAGCTCATCAATGAAGCGCCCGAACTGCCGCAGGCCGACCAGCTCGAGCGGATCGCGAAGCTTCGCGGCGTCACCGAGCTGCCGCCGCTTCCCGTGCAGCAGCGGCTGATCTGGAACGATGGCGCTCCTATCCGCGCCCGCGCGAAGGCGACCAGGAGCGACCTGATCGCCGCCGATTTGGCGACCAGGATGCAGCCGTTCATCAAGGCCGATCTGGGCACCGAGGCCGAGGCGCTGCTCGACCAAACGCAAGGGCTCTCGCCCGAGGCGCAGACCGAGTGGCAGGCGCGCATCGCGTGGATCTACTTCCTCCAGGGTCTCGACACCCAGGCGCGCGCGCTGGCGGCGAAGGCGGAGAGCGGCGCGGGCGACTGGACGATCCAGGCACGCTGGACCGGCGCGCTCGCGGCGTGGCGACAAAAGGATTGCAGCGCGACGAGCCCCGCGTTCGAGAATGTCGCCGCGCGCGCGCCCGACACCGACCTGCGCGCGACCGCACTTTACTGGGCTGCACGAGCCGACATGATGTGCGGCCGCCCCGACAAAGTTGAGGCGCGGCTGAAACAGGCATCGCAGTTCGGTGAGACCTTCTACGGCCTGCTCGCGCGACAGGCGCTGGGGATCGATCTTGCCAAGTCACGCCCGCAGCGGGTGACCGACGACTGGGCCGCGCTCGAACGCCGCCCTAATGTCCGCGTCGCCGCGGCGCTGGTCGAGATCGGTGAGGATGACGAGGCCGACACCGTTCTGCGTCAGCAGGCGCGGATCGGCTCCCCGGCTGAATTCGCCAGCCTGACGCGGCTGGCCGAGCAGCTCGATCTCGCCTCAACGACCGTATGGCTGGCGCACAACATGCCGCAAGGAGTCACAGCGCTCGCCGAGGCGCGTTATCCACAGCCAAGCTGGACGCCCGACAGCGGCTGGCGCATCGACAAGGCGCTGGTCTACGCGCACGCGCTGCAGGAATCGGGGTTCCGCACCAGGGTAAAAAGCCCGGCCGGCGCCTACGGCCTGATGCAGATCATGCCTGCGGCCGCGACCGACTATATGCGCGAACGCGGCACCACAGTTGATCAGGCTGCGCTGACCCGCCCCTCGACCAACATTGACATCGGCCAGCGCCACATCGAGCGGCTGCGCGACATGGGCATGACCGGCGGACTGCTCCCGAAGGTGATCGCGGCGTATAACGCCGGGCCGCAGCACGTCGGTGAGTGGAACGGCATCGTCCGCGACGGCGGTGACCCGCTGCTCTACATCGAGAGCATCCCTTATTGGGAGACGCGCGGCTATGTCGTGACGGTGCTGCGCAATTATTGGATGTACGAGGCGCAGGGCGGCAAGGCGGCGTCGCCGAGCCGGTCCGCGCTGGCGCAGGGCATGTGGCCGCGCTTCCCCGGCTTGCCGGGCGCGACGGCAGTGCGGATGAACGCGCAGGCGCCCGCCACCGCGATCGCGATCAACGCCACGGTCGGTCCCGCCTCCTCGACCCGCGCCGACTAACCCGGTGGCGATCGACGAAACGCGCACCTTCCTTCCGGTGCGGATCGCGGTGCTGACGGTTTCCGATACACGCGGGCTTGCCGAAGATCGTTCGGGTGACACGTTAGTGGCGCGGGCAGAGGCAGCGGGGCATGTCCTTGCCGACCGTGTGATCCTGCGCGACGACGCCGACGCGATCGTCGCGCAGCTGAACCGTTGGATCGATGACACACAGGTCGATTGCGTCATCACCACGGGCGGCACTGGGGTGACCGGGCGCGACGTGACGCCCGAAGCGGTCGAGCACGTCGCGGACAAGATGATTCCCGGTTTCGGCGAACTGTTCCGCTGGCTGTCATACCAGTCGATCGGCACGTCGACCGTGCAGAGCCGCGCCTGCGCCTGCGTCGCGCGCGGCACCTACATCTTCGCGCTGCCGGGCTCGACCGGCGCGGTGAAGGACGCGTGGGACGGCATCCTCAAGGACCAGCTCGACAGCCGCCATCGACCCTGCAACTTCGTCGAATTGATGCCGCGCCTGCTGGAACGCTAAAACGTTCGTTCTTGCTATGTTCTCAACACTGCCGTAGTTTTGAGGCATGGCGGCGGAGAAGAAACGGGCGACCAGAGGCGCGACGCTGAACGCGGAGAGCCGCCGCTTCAACCTTCCGCAAACCGAGGTCGACGGCGACTGGCTCGACGCGCGGGAGGTAATCGACGGCGCGTCGGCTCCGCTACGTACAACCGTGACGATCGAGCATCCACGCACGATCATCTCACGCAACACCTCGCCCGACGTACCTTTCGACCGCTCGATCAACGCCTATCGTGGATGCGAACACGGCTGCATCTACTGTTTCGCGCGGCCGAGCCACGCCTTTCACAACCTGTCGCCCGGCCTCGATTTCGAAACCAAGTTGTTCGCCAAGCCCGACGCAGCCGAACTCCTCAAGACTGAACTTCGCAAGCCCGGCTATAGCTGCGCGCCGATCGCGATCGGGACCAACACCGACCCGTACCAGCCGATCGAGCGCGACTGGCAGATCACGCGCGCGCTGCTGGAGGTGCTCGCCGCCTGCGATCATCCGGTCGTGATCACGACCAAGTCCGATCGTGTCGTGCGCGACCTCGATGTTCTCGCCGCGATGGCGGAAAAGTGGCAAGCAGCCGTCGCGATCTCGATCACCTCGCTCGATCCGAGTGTCGCAATGACGATCGAGCCGCGGGCTCCCACCCCCAAGCGACGGCTAACGGCGGTCAGAAGGCTCGCAGATGCAGGCGTGCCGACCTACGTCAACATGGCGCCGGTGATCCCGGCGGTCACCGATCACGAGGTCGAGGCGGTCGTCGCGGCAGCGGCCGACGCGGGCGCGCTCGGTGTATCGTACATCCCCGTGCGCCTGCCGTGGGAGGTCGCACCCCTGTTCCGCGCCTGGCTCGACGCGCACTTCCCCGATCGCGCGGGCAAGGTGATGGCGACGATCCAGAGCTTGCGCGGCGGGCGTGACAACGATGCGGGGTTCTTTACGCGAATGCGCGGGCAAGGCGTATGGGCCGACCTGCTACGCACGCGCTTCCGCATTGCACGCGCGAAGCACGGCTTTTCCGACGATCGCCGCCGGCTGAACCTCGATTGCTCGCGCTTTCGCCCACCGCCGGGCGCGCAGGGCGAGTTGTTCTAGCCGACCGCGCGCAGCCGCACTTCCTCCACGTCGAAGCTGACCGACGTGACACCCGCCAGCCCCTCGATCTGCTCGGCCAGTTCGGCGTCGAGCGAGAAGTCGTGCCCCAACAGCACGCGCGCGGTGCCGCCGTCCGGCACCGGCACGCTCAGCGTCACCTTGCCGCGCTGCCCGCGCCGCTCCCCGATCAGCGCCGCCAGCGCCGGTATCGCCGCCGCGTCGGTCAACGCGATGCCGAGCGCGAAACGGGTCGTCGCCGCGAGCGTCTCGAACGGCTTGATCGCCTTGATGCTGACGCGTGGCGTCTCCTCGCCGGGACGGCGGTCCAGCTCGACCGTCAGCAGCCCGCAACCGCCGATCCGCGCCGCCTCCTCAAGGTCGGCCGTGGTGCCGTCCTCGAAACAGGTCGCCGCGAACTGCCCCGTTGCGTCGGAACAGGTCGCCATCATGAACCGCCGCCCCCGCGCCGAGGTGCGCCAGCGCGCTTCCTCGACCAGCACCGCCAGCGTCGCGCCGACGCGCGCGCCATCGGCGATGTGAAGCTCGTTCAACGACGCAAAGGTGCGCGCACCATGCATCTTGGCGAGCATGCGGTGGCGGTCGACCGGGTGCGCGGAGAAATAGAAGCCGAAGGCGTCCTTCTCCTGCTCCATCCGCTCCATCAGACTCCAACGTGCGGTCGCCGGCAGCTTGATGACGTCGCCCGCATGACTTTCCTCACCGAACAAACCGCCCTGCCCGCTGGTGCGGCCGTGATGCGCGCTCGCTGCAACCGCGAGGATCGTCTCCGCGACCGCGTGTACGCCGGCGCGGTTGGCCTCAAGCCCGTCGAACGCACCCGCGGCCGCCAGCGTTTCCAGCTGGCGCTTGTTGATGAGGCGCGGATCGACCCGGTCGGCCAGATCGCTAAGGCTCTTGAATGCGCCACCTGAGGTCCGCGCCTCGACCAGCCGCTCCATCGCGCCCTCGCCCACCGATTTCAGCGCCGCGAGCGCGAAGCGGACCGCCAGCGTGCCATCCGTCGCCGTCTCGACGTCGAACTCGGCCTGGCTGGCGTTGATGCACGGTGGCAGCAGCTCGAC
This sequence comes from Sphingomonas sp. Mn802worker, assembly GCF_000382485.1. Lineage (GTDB taxonomy): Bacteria > Pseudomonadota > Alphaproteobacteria > Sphingomonadales > Sphingomonadaceae > Sphingomonas. The sequence continues at coordinate 171,072 of NZ_AORY01000001.1, forward strand.
GTTCATCCGCCGCGCATCCTCGACGAAGATCGCGAGCTTGTCGGTCAGGTGCAGGTCGTAGCACATCGACGCGGCAAAGAATTCGTGCGGGTGATGCGCCTTCAACCACGCGGTCTGGTAGGCGAGCAGCGCATAGGCGGCCGCGTGGCTCTTGTTGAAACCGTAGCCCGCGAACTTGTCGATCAGGTCGAACAGCTCGTTCGCCTTGGCCTTGGGAATGCCGTTCACCTCCTGGCACCCGGCGACGAAGATCGAGCGCTGCGCGTCCATCTCCGCCTTGACCTTCTTGCCCATCGCGCGGCGCAGCAGGTCGGCGCCGCCGAGCGAATAGCCCGCCAGCACCTGCGCGGCCTGCATCACCTGTTCCTGGTAGACGAAGATGCCGTAGGTTTCGGCCAGGATAGGCTCTAGCAGCGCATGCGGATAGTCGATTGGTTCGGTGCCCTGCTTGCGGCGGCCGAACGACGGAATGTTGTCCATCGGACCAGGTCGATAAAGCGAGACAAGCGCGACGATGTCGCCGAAGTTGGTCGGGCGCACCGCCGACAGCGTGCGCCGCATGCCCTCGGATTCAAGCTGGAACACGCCGACGGTGTTGCCGCTCTGAAGCAGATCATAGACGGCTGTATCGTCCCACAGCAAGGCATCGAGATCGACGGAGATGCCGCGCTTCGCAAGCAGTTGTACTGCCTTCTTGAGAACAGACAGCGTCTTCAGCCCGAGGAAGTCGAACTTAACGAGCCCCGCCCCCTCGACGTACTTCATGTCGAACTGCGTCACCGGCATGTCCGAACGCGGGTCGCGGTAAAGCGGAACAAGCTGCGCGAGTGGCCGGTCGCCGATCACCACGCCAGCGGCGTGCGTTGACGAGTGGCGCGGCAAGCCCTCGAGCTGCGTCGCCAGGTCGAGCAGGTGTCGGACCTGATTGTCGTTGGCATATTCCTTGGCGAGCTCGGGCACGCCGTTCAGCGCGCGCTTCAGGTCCCAGGGATCGGTCGGATGGTTCGGCACCAGCTTGGCGAGGCGGTCGACCTGCCCGTAGCTCATCTGCAGCACGCGGCCCGTGTCCTTCAACACCGCGCGCGCCTTCAGCTTCCCGAAGGTGATGATCTGCGCGACCTGATCGCGGCCGTATTTCTCCTGCACGTAGCGGATCACCTCGCCACGCCGCGTTTCGCAGAAATCGATGTCGAAGTCGGGCATCGACACGCGCTCGGGGTTGAGGAAGCGTTCGAACAGCAGGCCGAGCTTGATCGGATCGAGATCGGTGATCGTCAACGCCCAGGCGACCGCACTGCCCGCGCCCGATCCGCGCCCCGGCCCGACAGGGATGTCATGCGACTTCGCCCATTGGATGAAGTCGGCAACGATCAGGAAATAACCGGGAAACCCCATCTGGATGATGACGTCGAGCTCAAACTCGAGTCGGTCGCGATAGCCCTGCTTCCAGTCCGGCGCGAGCGGTTCTGCCGCGTCACCGGCAACCAACGTCAGTTGCTCGATCCGAACAAGCCGCGCTTCAAGCCCTTCGCGTGCGCGATCGCGAAGCATCGCTGCCTCACCTTCGCGATCACCGGCAAGGCTGGGCAGGATCGGCTTGCGCTTGGGTGCCGCAACGGCACAGCGCCGCGCAATTACCAGCGTGTTGTCAATCGCCTCGGGCAGGTCGTGAAAGAGCGCCCGCATCTCGGCCGCGGGCTTCATCCACGCCTCGGGTGAGCTGCGCGGGCGATCCTCGGTCTCGACGTAGGTCGAGTTGGCGATGCACAGCATCGTGTCGTGCGCCTCACCAAAGCTTGCTTCCTCGAAGCACGAGGGGTTGGTCGCGACCAGTGGCAGGTCGCGCGCATAGGCGAGATCGAGCAGCGCCTCCTCCGCCGCCTCCTCGATCGCATCGCCGCGGCGGACGAGTTCGACGTAGAGGCGGTCGGGAAACAGCGTCTGCAAACGTTCGGCGTAGCTGGCGGCGCGGGCCGGCTGATCCTCGGCGAACAGGCGCGCCAGCGCACCCTCTCCACCCGCGGTCAGCGCGATCAGGCCGACGGTATGCCGTTCCAGCGCATCGAAGGTGACGTGCGGCGCGTGTTCGAGCGGTCGGTCGAGGTGCGCCTGACTGACAAGCGCGCACAGATTGTCGTAGCCGGCGCTGTCCTGCGCATAAAGCGCGATCCAGTCGACCACCGGCGCATTGCCCTCCGGCATGTCGGGGCGGCAGAGGCCCAGCATCGTGCCGATCACGGGCTGCACCCCGGCGGCGAACGCGCCGTCTGAAAACGCCATCGCGGCGTAGAGGCCATTGCGATCGGTCAACCCGGCGGCGGGGAAGCCGAGCTTCGCCGCACGCTTGGCGATCGCCTTCGGATCGATCGCGCCATCGAGCATGGTGTAGCAGGAGAAGATGCGGAGCGGCACGAACCCGGAATGCGGCATCGCTTCAACCTAGTCGTGGCGCAGCGATTCTACCAGCGCGGAACCGTGTGCTTCGGCACCCGTTCGGCGGCGCAGACAGGAGTATCGACGATGATGGACGTGCGCGGCGCCAATCCGGCGCGACAAGGCGAGGTCGGCGCCGGCTGGGGCTGGATCTTGGCGTACGGCATCGTCTCGGTCGTCCTCGGCATCACTGCCTTCGTGTGGCCATTCACGGCAACCTTTGCCGCGACCGTCGTGATCGGCGCGTTCTTTTTTGTCGCGGGCGGTTTCGCGATCGCCGCGGCCTTGTTCGGCCATGGCAGTACGCAACGCGGTTACTCGATCCTGTTCGGCGTGCTCTCGCTGATCGTCGGCTTGGTCATGCTGCTGGAGCCGGCGACGGGTGCACTGTCCTTGACGCTGATGGTCGCGGTGTGGCTGGGCGTGCGCGGCGTGTTGGAACTGATCTACGGCGTTCGACTAAAGCGCGGGCGTGGCATGCTGATCGCGCTTGGCGTCATCAATGTACTGCTGGCGTTGTTCATCCTTGCGACAGTCCCCTTCTCTGCGTTGGCGCTGCCAGGCTATATTCTCGGGATCAGCTTCATCTTCGGCGGCGCGACCTCGATCACCGCGGCGGCAGACCATCGTAAGGGCGCCAGCGCGTTTGCCGTTCCGAGCTGAGACTAGAGCAGCGCCTCGATGTCCTTGCGCATCTCAGCGGGCTTGGTCGTCGGCGCGTAGCGTGTCACCACTCCGCCGCTGCGGTCGATGAGAAACTTGGTGAAATTCCACTTGATTGCCTTGCTCCCCATCACACCGGGAGCAGCAGCCTTAAGGCGTTCGAACAGCGGATCCGCATTGTTGCCGTTCACGTCGATCTTGGCGAAGACCGGAAACGTGACATCGTAAGTGAGCGAGCAGAAATTGGCGATCTCCGCTGCATCTCCGGGTTCCTGCGCGCCGAACTGATTGCACGGAAACGCCAGCACCTCGAACCCGCGTGGTGAAAGATCGCGGTGCAACGCCTCAAGCCCCTCATATTGCGGCGTGAAGCCGCACTTGGAGGCGGTGTTGACGATCAGCAGCACCTTGCCGCGCCATTGATCGAGCGATGTCGGCGTTCCGTCCGCTGCCCGAACCGTCATGTCGGTAATCGCGTTCATCTTTGTTCTCCGCGGGTGAGCAGATAATCCAAATTGCGGCGAACCTGCGGCCATTCGTGCGCCATGATCGAATAAACCGCGCTGTCACGGACCTCGCCCTCTGCGGTCACCATATGCCCGCGAAGGATGCCATCCAGCCGCGCGCCGAGCCGCTCGATCGCCGTACGCGACGCACGGTTGAGGACGTTAGTGCGCAGTTGCACGCACTGGCACCCAAGTGTGTCAAACGCATGCGTCAACATCAGCCGCTTCGCCTCGGTATTCACCTTGGTGCGCTGGACGCGCGGGGCATAGACGGTGCCACCGATCTCGAGCCGGCGATATGCCTCGTTCATCCGCATGTAGCGCGTGACGCCTGCCACCTCGCCGGCCGCGTCCAGCACGACGAACGGCAGCGCGCGCCCCGCCTCGACCTGTCGTTCAACCGCTTGGTACCACGAGCCAATCGTCGCAGCGTCGGGGACGACGGTCGCGAAATTCGGGCCAATCTCGGCAAGCGCAGCGACGATCGCGTCACAGTCGTCAGCCTCAAGCGGGCGGAGCGTGACGTGCCGGCCCGAGAGCGTCACCGCCTCGCGCCACGCGCTCACTGTAACTGGCCCTCGTGCAGCCGGACGATGCGATCCATCCGCTTCGCCAGCCGCTCGTTATGCGTGGCGACGAGTGCGGCGGAGCCTTCCTCGCGCACCAACCGAAGGAACTCGGCCAGCACGACATCGGCCGTATGCTCGTCGAGGTTGCCGGTAGGCTCATCCGCCAGGATCAACGCAGGGCGATTGGCGAGCGCGCGCGCGACCGCGACGCGCTGCTGCTCGCCGCCCGACAGTTGCGACGGGCGATGCGTGAGGCGATGACCGAGCCCGAGCACCGTCAGCAGCGTGGTCGCGCGCGCCTCCGCTGCGGGTCGCTCCGCCCCGTGGACGAGCTGCGGCAGGATCACGTTCTCGATCGCGTTGAAGTCGGCGAGCAGGTGATGGAACTGGTAGACAAAGCCCAGCTGGTCGCGGCGCACCGCGGTGCGCCCCCTAGCATCAAGTCGCGCCGCCTCCTCGCCCGCGATCCGGATCGAGCCCTCGAACCCACCTTCAAGCAGGCCGATCGCCTGCAACATCGTCGACTTGCCCGAGCCCGAGGGACCGAGCAGTGCGACGATCTCACCCGGCGCGATCGACAGGTCGACGCCGCGCAGGACGTGGATCGTTTCGGAGCCTTGCGTGAAGCTTCGCGCCAAGCCGCGGGTTTGGAGGACGGGGCTACCTGTGGAAACCCCGCCGTCGTCAGTCGCGGCAAAGCCGCCACCTATGGCGGCTCCGATGCGCCGGCCGATAGCGTCTTCGCCACTATTCATAGCGCAGCACCTGCACCGGGTCGGTACTCGCCGCTTTATAGGCGGGGTAGATCGTTGCTAGGAACGTCATGATCAGCGTGATGACGACGATTGCCGCGATTTCGACCGGATCGGGCTTGGACGGCAGCTCGGTCAGATAGCGGATCGAGGGGTCCCACAAATTCTGACCGGTCACGAGCTGGACGAAATTGACCACCGCCTGCCGGTAAAACAGGAACACCGCACCGAGCAGCAATCCCGCGATCGTGCCGAGCACGCCGATCGTCGTGCCGACCGTCATGAAGATACGCAGCATCGCGCCCCTGCTCGCCCCCATCGTACGCAGGATCGCGATGTCGCGCGTCTTGGCGCGCACCAGCATGATCAGCGAACTGGCGATGTTGAACGCGGCGACGAGGATGATAATGCAGAGCACGACGAACATCGCCACGCGCTCGACCGCCAGCGCGTCGAACAGTTCCGCGTTCAGCTGCCGCCAGTCGCGGATGATCGCATAGCCCTGCACCTTGGGTGCGAGCGGCGCGAGGATCTCGCCCACCTTGTCGGCGTTTGCGGTCTCAAGCTCGATCATGCTGACCGAATCGCCCATCAGCAGCAGCGTCTGCGCGTCCTGGATCGGCATGATTACATAGGCCTTGTCGTAATCGTAGATGCCGACTTCAAAGATGGCGCCAACGGTGTAGCTGACCTGCCGTGGCACCGTGCCGAACGGAGTCGACTGCCCCTGCGGGTTCCAGATCGTGATCTGCGAGCCGACGGTTGCGCCCAGCGCCTCGGCCAGCCGCGCGCCGATCGCAACGTTGCCGCTGCCGGGTGTCACCGCGTTGAGGCTGCCGACCAGCACCTTCGACCGGATCGTCGCATTGTCGCGGATGTCCTGCACGCGCATGCCGCGCAGCAGGATGAACTCGGCGCGGCCATTGTAGGTGGCAAACAGCGGCTGCTCGATCAGCGGCGTCGCTTGCGTGACGCCGGGTGTCGCCCGCGCGTCGCGCACCACCTGCTGCCAATCGGGCAGGCGACCGCCGACACCTTGCACCACTGCGTGGCCGTTTAGTCCCACGATCTTGTCGAACAGCTCGGCGCGAAAGCCGTTCATCACGCTCATGACGATCACCAGCGCGGCGACGCCGAGCATCACCGCGCCCAGGCTGAACCCGGCGACCAGGACAATGAAGCGTTCACCACGTCCGGGCAGCAGGTACCGGCGCGCGATCATGCTCTCGTAGCGCGACAGCAACATGGCCGCCGCTCTAGGACGCACGCCCGCGGCTGGCAACGGGGAGGTAGGTGGCGTTCATGTCCGGTCCCGGTGCCACGGCACACGCCCGGGCTGTGGCGAATAAATCACAGCGGCGACACAATCGGTTTATGCGTCGTTCATGACAGTCGACAGCAGAGCCCGCCTCACCTAGCAACACTGTACTGGCACACAGGCACAAGCCGTGGTTCGGGGAAAGCAGACCAGCCCCGCTTCAACCAAGTTGAAGCGTGCGGGCGGAATGCAGGATTAGGGGGCTGACGAGTTGATCGTCACGCAGGCGCCCGGGTCGGAAACGATCCGGGCGTTTGCTTTTGCACCGCCTGGAAATACTTGGTGACGTGGCAATCAGGGCATCTTGGCAAGTACAGGCGCGGCCATGTCGCCGCGCCCTCGTTCTTCAGAACGATGCCGAGAAGGTAAGGCCATAGGTGCGCGGGTCCCCCGGCTGCCCGACCACGAGCCCCGTATTGCCCGACTGCGTGGCGAGCAGCTCGAAATAGTCTTGATCGAAGACGTTGCGCACCCAGCCGAAGACGTTGAGCCGGCTGCCCTCGCGGTAACCAACCCGCACGTTGGAGATCGAATAACCGTTCACCTGCGTGTAGATCGACTCGGAGGGGTTGGACGAGAAGTTCGACCGGTAGCTGCCGTCGTAGCCGAGGTAGAAGTTGCCGTCGGCGCCGCCGAAGTTGGTCGGAACGCCATATTCCGCACCGTAGGAGAAGGCCCATTTCGACACGCCGGGAATGCGCTGCCCCGAGATGTTGCAGAACGGCAGGCTGTTGCCCGGCGTGCCAGCGGCTGCGGGCGTGCCGACGACCTGTCCGTTGACGATCGGCAGCGCGGTGCCGCCCGACAGCTCGGGTGGGCACGGCGCATCGGTGAAGCGCTGGTATTTGGCGTCGGTGTAAGCCGCATTGGCGTAGACGTTCAGCCGGCTGGTCGGCCGAAACGCCGAATCGATCTCTACCCCCCGCGTGCGGACATGCCCGGCATTCGCGAGATAGCCGCGCAGCACGCTCAACTGGCTGTTGGTGACGGTTGCCTGATAATCGAAGATGTCGGTCCAGAAAGCGGCGATGTTGACGGTCGCGCGACGATCGAGGAACTGGTTCTTGAAGCCGAGCTCGTAATGGTTGACCGTTTCGGGCTTTACGGTCGCGGTGGTGAGGAGCGGCAGGTTGTCGCTGCCGAGCGGCAGACCCGACAGGTTGATGCCGCCCGACTTGTAGCTGCGCGCATAGGTCGCGTAGAAATGATGGTCGTCGGACAGGTCGTAGGCCAGCGTCACGTCGCCTGAGACGTTCCAATCGTCGAAATCGGGCTGGTAGCTCTGGGGGGCCAATACGCCGCAGCGGTCGCGCGTCACGCTGCTCGCACCTTGTGCCGTCGCGGAACAGTCGAGCGTCGCGCCGCTGCCGGTGGTAACCAGCGAAAGGTAATCACCCTTCTTCTTGTCGTAGTTCACGCGCAGGCCCGGCGCGATCGAGAGACGGTCGCTGACGTGCCACGTCACCTTGCCGAACGCCGCCGCGCTGGTGTTGCTGAACCCGATCGTGTTGCGCGAGGTCAGCCCGTTCAGCACCGCGGGATTGCACGCATTGGCGGTGCTGGCGGGCGTGCAGCCGCCGGCGGGCGGGTTGAGCAGCCAGCGGCTCGCCGCCGAGCCCTGCACCTGCAATCCTTGCGTGTCGATCGTTTGATGGAAGTAGAACAGCCCGGCGACGTAATCGAGCGTGTGGCGACCGTTCGAGGCGATGCGCAACTCCTGGCTTACCTGCCGTTGCTGCGACGGGTTGGCGGACACGGTCGTGATCGGCAGGCCGATGAAGTCGCGGTCGTTTGAAGGCTTCCAGTCCCAGAACCGCCATGCGCTAACCGACGTCAGCGACGCCGACCCGAGATCGAGTTCGCCCACCAGCGACACGCCGCCAAGTTCCTGTCGCGCGCGCAGCGGCGTGTCGAGGTCGGTCACGCGATCGAACGCGTCCGTCGACGGCGGCGCATAGCCGAACGCCGCGACGAGTGCCGCATATTGCCGTGTCAGCGGGCGCTGCGTCGCTCCGGTGCGCACGTAATATTGCGCGCAGCAATCCGGGTCCTGGTGGTTGTAATCGCCAGACAAAGTGAGGTCGAGCGTGTCGGTCGCGTGCCAGTAGAGTTGCCCGCGAATGCTCTGATTGTCCTGTGCGTTGACGTACTCGCCGCTCGCGACATTGTAGACGGTGCCGCGCCGCCGTGTTACCGACGCGGAGAGCCGGGCGGCGAGCTTGTCGTCGACCAGCGGACCCGACGCGGACGCCTTCGCCTGGACGAAGTCGTAATTGCCCGCGGTCAGCTCGACCCGTGCCTCGGGCGTGAAGCTGGGTTTGCGCGTCGTGATGTTGATCGCGCCCGCGGTCGTGTTCTTGCCGTAGAGCGTTCCCTGCGGTCCGCGCAGGATCTCGATCCGCTCGGTATCGGTGAAATCGAACGTCGCCGAGGCGATGCGGCTGTAATAGACCTGGTCGACATAGATACCGACGCCCTGCTCGATCCCGTCGTTGGTGAGCCCGAACGGCGCGCCAAGGCCACGAATGTTCGCCGCCGAGTTGCGCGGATTGGTGGAGTAGAATTGTAGCGAAGGCTGCAATTGCGTCAGCCGATTGACGTTGTACGCGCCGGTATCCGCCAGCGCCTGGCCGCCGATGACCGAGATCGCGATCGGCACCTGCTGCACCGTCTCGCTGCGTCTCCGGGCGGTCACGACGATGTCGCCGCCACCCTGCTGCGCATTGCCCAGTCGACCGGCCGCAGTTTCCTGTCCAGTCTCTTCCTGCGTCGCGGGCGGATCGACGACCGGAGCAGCGGGCGATTGCAGCGCGGCCTGGGCGAGCAGCAGCGCGAGCGTGACGGTCATGGCGTGATCCCCTTTGTTTCACGCAGCGTAAGCGCGAAGGTGAAACCCTATCAATGAAGTAGATGTTTAGCGGCAGCTTGAAACGCTTCGCCGGTCTACCATCTTGTCTAATGCGCGGTGCCGCTTGATCGGGCCGGGCGATGCCGGCGTCGCGGACACCCGGACGCCGCTTTTCAACTCGCTCAACCAGAGGATTTGAGATGCGTTTCGACCTTACCCCCTATCGCCGCTCTACCATCGGGTTCGATCGTCTGTTCGACATGATCGAGGCCAATGCGCGCGGCGCATCCGAGAATTACCCGCCGTTCAATCTCGAGCGGATCGCCGATGATCGCTACCGCATCACGCTGGCCGTCGCCGGGTTCAGCCGCGACGAGGTGGAGATCACCGCGCAGCAGAACCTGCTGCTGGTCGCCGGGCGCAAGGACGACAAGGCCGAGGGGCCGAGCTTCCTGCACGTCGGGATCGCCAACCGCAGCTTCGAGCGCCGTTTCGAGCTTGCCGACTTCGTCTTCGTTGAGGACGCGCGGCTGAACGACGGACTGCTGGTGATCGACTTGGTGCGCGAGGTGCCCGAGGCGATGAAGCCGAAGAAGATCGCGGTGCGTACCGGAGCGCCGCTCGCCGCGGTGGAGAACGAACCGACTGCGGGTGAGGCCAAAGCCGCCTGAGCACGGCAGCACCGACCAGTTCGGCGCCTCTTTGCTCCCTTTAGAGGCGTCGTGGGGCGTCCGGGCAACCGCCCGGGCGCCTTTTCCTTTATTGCGCCGGCGCGGCCCTCAACCGGTGATGACGCGCAGGACCGCCAATCCCGCGGCAGTCAGAACGACGTGCCCCATGAAGTGGCGCGTCAGCCCCATGTCGGACAGCAGCGACAGGATCGAGCGATCGGTATCAGGCGGCAGGAAGTGACGCGGCCCCGCCTGCCTTGCCGAGCACATCACGGAACGCGCGTGTTGTGGCAGGCCGGCGGCCGCCGTTGCTGCAAATGACATGGATGCGATCCCCACCGGTCCCAATGCACCGGGTACAGCATGGTCACTGCACCTCGATCAAGCAGGCGGGTAGCATGAAGCGATGAACGACAGCTTGACCGGGACGGGCTGAACGTCGGCCAAGGTCAAGGCCGCAGTGCCCCTATTAGACGAGCCGGCTCTGCTTGACCGCAGCCGCGATGAAGCTGGCGAACAGGGGGTGCGGATCGAACGGCTTCGACTTCAATTCGGGGTGGAACTGCACGCCGACGAACCACGGATGGTCGGGCCGCTCGACGATTTCGGGCAACATGCCGTCGGGTGACAGGCCGGAGAAGACGAGCCCGCCCGCCTCCAATCGGTCGCGATAGGCGGTGTTGACCTCGTAGCGGTGACGGTGCCGCTCCTCGATCTCGTCGGCGCCGTAGACCGAGGCGACGACGCTGTTGCCGGTCAGCTTCGCCGGATATGCGCCCAATCGCATCGTGCCGCCCAGATCGCCGTCCACCGCGCGCTTTTCCAGCCCGCGCTCGCCCATCCATTCGGTGATGAGGCCGACGACGGGCTCGGGCGTCGGGCCGAACTCGGTCGAGGACGCCTGGGCGATTCCGGCAAGGTCGCGTGCCCCCTCGACGCACGCCATCTGCATGCCGAAGCAGATGCCGAAATAGGGCACGCGCCGCTCGCGCGCGAAGCGCACCGACTCGATCTTTCCTTCCGCGCCGCGTGATCCGAACGCACCCGGCACGAGGATCGCGTGGCAGGGCTCCAAGTGGGCAGCGATCTCGGCCTCGTCGCCCTCGAACAGCTCGGCGTCGATCCAGCGGATGTTGACCTTGACGCGGTTGGCGATTCCGCCGTGGACCAGCGCCTCGTTCAGCGATTTGTACGCGTCCTGCAGTCCGACATATTTGCCGACGACGCCGATCGTGACCTCGCCCTCGGGATGTTCAAGCCGCTCAACGATCTCTTCCCAGCGGCTGAGATCGGGTGCCGAGGATGGCGTGATGCCGAAGGCGCGCAGCACCTCCGAGTCGAGCCCTTCGCCATGATATTGCAGCGGCACGGCGTAGATGCTCTTCGCGTCGAGTGCGGGGATCACCGCACTTTCGGGCACGTTGCAGAACAGCGCGATTTTGGCGCGCTCGGACGCGGGCAGCGGCTGCTCGCAGCGGCAGACGATCACGTCGGGCTGAACGCCCAATGCGGCGATCTCGCGCACAGAGTGCTGGGTCGGCTTGGTCTTCAGCTCGCCCGCCGCGGCGATGTACGGCACCAGAGTCACGTGGATCGAGATCGCGTTGGCCCGCCCCTCCTCGTTGCGGAGCTGGCGGATCGCCTCGATGAAGGGGAGCGACTCGATGTCGCCGACGGTGCCGCCGATCTCGCACAGCACGAAGTCGAGATCGTCGGTCTCAGCGCGCGCAAACGCCTTGATCGCGTCGGTGACGTGCGGGATCACCTGCACCGTTGCGCCGAGATAGTCGCCGCGCCGCTCACGCTCGATGATCGTCTTGTAGATGCGGCCCGAGGTGACGTTGTCCGACTGACGCGCCGACACGCCGGTGAAACGCTCATAATGGCCGAGGTCGAGATCGGTCTCGGCCCCGTCGTCGGTCACATAGACCTCGCCGTGCTGATACGGGCTCATCGTGCCGGGATCGACGTTCAGGTACGGATCGAACTTGCGGATACGGACCCGGTAGCCACGCGCCTGAAGGAGCGCGGCGAGGCTCGCCGCCATGAGACCCTTGCCGAGCGAGGAAACCACGCCGCCGGTGATGAAGATGAACCGCGCCATGGGGATAAACGCCTAACCCTGAAATACGAACGACCACAAGCGCGCGGTCGCCCACGCGCGGCGAAATTCACGATGAACCGAGCGTCGACACCATGCGCGGTGTCGACAGTTAGACAAGCAGATGAAGCCTAGCGCGCGAGCGGCACGCCGTTGTCGGCCTGCGCCGGTGCGGCCGCAGCAGCGGCGTTGCGCGCCGCGTCGGACAGCGCATCCTGACTGGTCTGCGCAGGCGCAGCAGCGGCGGCCGGCGCGCGGCGCTGGAACGAGGTGTCGACTGAGGTCGCGTTCCGGTTCGCCGCCAAGAATGCGAGCAGGATCGAGAGGAGAATGAACGCACCCGCCAGCACCGAGGTCGCGCGTGTCAGGAAGTCCGCCGCGCCGCGCGCCGACATCAACCCCGACGGACTGCCGCTCGAAGTCAGGCCGCCGCCTTCCGAACGCTGCATCAGGATAACAGTAACGAGCGCGGCGGCGACGATCGCGTGGATGACGAGCAGGAAGGTGAACATGGACCGGGCGCGCACTTCTTTGGACGGGGGCGCCATGCCGGCGCGACGCGCGGCGACATAGGCGAGAGCGCCCGCGCAATCAACCGCGGGCGGCAGACGCTCCCTTCCCGCGCCTGCCGCGACCACCCGTTTTCGCGTCACGACCAGTGCTCGTCAATTTCGTGACGTTGCTGAAACCAGTGCGTGGACAGGACGTTAAGCAATCCAACAGCCCCGGAACGACTTTCCGGGACGCGAGCAATCGGGACGAGGCAGTGGCAGGTCTTATTCAGCCCGAACTTGGTCAGTGGATGAACGCGCTGGTCGATTACGTGCGGTCGGGTGAGCCCGATCTGACCAATCGACAGATGGCGTTGCTGCTGGTCGTCTATCTGCGGCCGGGCCCGCATACGGTGCGCGGGCTGGCGCGCGCGCTCAACGTGTCGAAACCGGTCGTCACTCGCGCCTTGAACAGGCTGGGGACGCTCGGCTATCTGCGCCGCCAACGCGACGACAGCGACAAGCGCAACATCTTTGTCGCACGCACATCCGAAGGGGCAGATTTTCTTGAGGAGTTCGGGCAGTTCATCGGCGACGGCGACGGCCATGCCACACCCGTCAGGGCCGCAGCCCACGCTTGATCGACCGACGCCCGAGCATCCTGCATCGGCTGGTACATCCGCTCACGTGCGTGCCGCCCGCCGTACCTTCGCCCTTACGGGACCCTCGCAAGTGCTCGACGCCAGCACCAATGCGGTCCGGCCCGACATCGCGGATGTGCGGCTAGCCGACCGTGTGTTTGCTCCACATTATGCGGCCCCGCTTCGGCGCACGTTATCGAGCAGTGTCGATCTTCGGGAATCACGCGGGCGCGACGCGTTGACGATCGCCCACCTGCCCGTGGGTGCGACATTCGACCTGCTCGACCTGACGGGCGGTGTCGCGTGGGGGATTGCAGTTGACGCAGGTCTCGTCGGCTATCTCGACGCCGATGTGGTAGCGACATGAGCGTTTCGGTCTTCATCGACGGGGCAGTCGGCACGACTGGGCTGGAAATTCGCGAACGTCTGTCGGGTCGCGGTGACGTTTCACTGCTGATTTTGGATGAAGCGCGTCGCAAGGACGAGTTTGCCCGGCGCGACGCGTTGAACGACGCCGATATTGTCATCCTCTGTCTACCCGACGACGCGGCGAAGGAGGCGGTGGCAATGATCGACAACGCCACGACCCGCGTGATCGACGCGTCAACCGCGCACCGCATCGCCCATGGCTGGACCTACGGCTTCGCCGAGTTGGAGCGCGATCAGGCCAAACGGATCGCGGGTGCGCGCTTCGTCGCCAACCCGGGCTGCTACCCGACCGGCTTTCTGGCACTCGTCCGCCCTTTGGTGCGCGACGGATTGCTGCCTGCCGACGCACTCGTGACCGTCAACGCGACCTCGGGCTATTCGGGCGGCGGCAAGAGCATGATCGCCGAGTTCGAGAGCGGCGCGGCAGCGACGGCATTCCGCCCTTACGCGCTGTCGCTCGGACACAAGCATGTGCCCGAGATGACGCGTCATGCCGGGCTGTCGCACGGTCCGGTGTTCCAGCCTGCCGTCGCGAACACCTACCGCGGGATGGTGGTTGAGGTTCCGCTTCACTTGACGCAACTTGCGGCCGGAGCGGACCGGCGGTTGGTCCTGGATGCTTTCGAAGCAACGTACGAGGGTTGCGGCCTCGTGCGGGTGTCGGACGACACACCGGCGACGATCGCGATCGAGGACGACGCGGGTACCGATCGCATGACTCTGCACGTGTTCGCGCATCACGATCTGCGTCAGCTCCGCTTGGTCGCGACGCTTGACAATCTGGGCAAGGGTGCGGCGGGCGCGGCGGTGCAGAACCTGAATTTGATGGCGGGGCTGGACCCGTTGGCCGGGCTCGCGCGCTAACGCCGCTGACCAACTCAACCCGCCCGAGCGGCCGCGCCTACCCAGGTGCACCGCGGGCACAACGACCACGGAGCCACCATGCAGCGCAACCCCGTCGGCAAACTCCTCCTGTTCGGCGCCACCGGCGACCTGTCGAAACGGATGCTGTTGCCGTCGCTTTACGGGCTCCACGCCGACGGCCTGCTGCCCGAGGGATTGGCGATCACCGGCTCGGCGCGCGGGGACGAGAATGACGACACGTTCCGCGAGATCGCGCGCACCGCGCTCGACGCGCATCTGAGCAACGATCGCAAGGACAAGGAGAAGATCGCCTCCTTCCTCCAGCGGCTGTCGTTCCAGCCCGCCGACCTGTCGGACGAGACGACGTTCCAGGCGCTTGCCGACAAGGTCGGCGACGTGTCGGATGGCCTCGCGATCTTCCTGTCGACCGCGCCGTCGCTGTTCGAGCCGGCGGTCAAGGGACTTGAGAAGGTCGGGCTGGCCGGCAGCACGGTGCGGATCGGGCTGGAGAAGCCGCTCGGCTACGACCTCGCCTCCAGCCGGGAGATCAACGACACCGTCGCGGCGGTCTTCCCTGAGGATCGGATCTTCCGCATCGATCATTACCTCGGCAAAGAAACGGTTCAGAACATCCTGGCGCTCCGCTTCGGCAACAGCTTCTTCGAGCCGGTGTGGAACGCGCAGGGGATCGACAACGTCCAGATCACGATCGCGGAAACGGTCGGACTGGAGGATCGCGCGGGTTATTACGAGGGCGCGGGTGCGCTGCGCGACATGATCACCAACCACACGCTGCAACTGCTCGCGCTGATAGCGATGGAGCCGCCCGCGCGCTACAGCAAGGACGACATTCGCGACGAAAAGGCGAAGGTATTCCGCTCACTGCGCGTCATGTCGCCGGCCGACGTGCCGCACAACACCGTGACTGGCCAATATGAGGAAGGCGCGGTCAGCAGCAAGGTCGTCAAGGGCTATGATGATGAGCTCGGCTACGATTCGGACGTCGAAACCTTTGTTGCGATCAAGGCGCATGTCGACAATTGGCGCTGGCAGGGCGTACCCTTCTACCTGCGTACCGGCAAGCGGATGGCGAAACGGCGTAGCGAAATCGCGATCCAGTTCAAGCCGGTGCCGCACTCGATGTTCTCAGGCCGCGGCGGGCTGCTGCAACCGAACACGCTCGTCATCCGCCTGCAGCCGGAGGAATATATCGAGCTGCTGGTGATGGCGAAGGAACCGGGCCTCGATCGGGATGGCGTGCGCCTGCGCGAGGTGCCGCTGAAGCTGAGCCTCGATACCGAGTTCGCCGGACAGCGCCGCCGTATCGCCTATGAGCGCCTGCTACTCGACCTGATCGAGGGCGATCAGACGCTGTTCGTCCGCCGTGACGAGGTGGAGGCACAATGGGTGTGGACCGACGCGATCCGGGCCGGCTGGGCGGCGAACGGGACCAAGCCGAAACACTATCCCGCGGGCACCTGGGGTCCTTCCGCCGCAATCGCGCTGACCGAGCGCGATGGCGTTACCTGGCAGGACGATTGATCGCACTGCCGTACCCGGCCCCAATTTCATGTGCCCAATTTCAAGTGAGTGAGTGACGATGACGACCGAGATCGAATGGTGGGAATATGACGACGCGGCCGAATTGGCCGATGCGGTCGCGGGCGACATCCAATTCGTGATTGAGAGCGCGATCGACGCGCGCGGCTCCGCCGTGATCGCGCTTGCCGGTGGCAAGACGCCTTTGCCTGCCTACACGAAGCTCGCACAGGCGAAGCTTGATTGGAAGCGGGTGACGATCATCCCTGGTGACGAGCGCATCGTGCCGCTGGGCGATGCGCTGTCGAACGTCACCGCACTGGGCAAAACGTTCATACCCAAGGGCGCGCGCGTGATGCCGATCGTGCCGAAGGCGACCGACGACTACAAGGCGGCGGGCCGCTCCGCCGATGCGTTGATGCAAGACCTGCATTGGCCGCTCGACCTGTGCGTGCTGGGCGTCGGTGGCGATGGCCACACCGCGTCGATCTTCCCCGGCCCCGATTATGACGAGGCGTTGAACGGTCCGCGCGAGCGTCGCGCGTTGGGCGTCATGCCCGATCCGTTGCCCCCGGAGGCGCCGGTCGCGCGTGTGACGCTTAGCCGCGCCGGCATCATCACCGCACGCGCATTGCTGATCGCGGTGACGGGCGATGCCAAGCGCAAGGTGATCGAGGATGCGATCAGCGAGGGGGCTAGATCGCCCTATCCGATCGGGCGCGTGCTGGCGGACGTCGAGTTGCCGGTCGACATCCACTGGGCGCCGTGATCCTGCGACCATATACGGCATTGTCCTGACGCCCTGAGCAATTAGAAGCGCCCTTCGACCAGCTCAGGGCAGATGGAAGTTTTCGCATGAACCCCGCCGTACAGGCTGTCACCGATCGCATCATCGCGCGCTCGCAGCCTACGCGCCGCGCCTATCTCGACCTGATCGAGCGCGAGCGCGACACGTGGATCGGGCGCCCGCGGCTCGGCTGCGCCAATCTGGCGCACGCTTATGCCGGCACGCCCGAGGACCGCGCCGCGATGCGCGACGGCGCGGGCATGAACATCGGCGTTGTCACCTCGTACAACGACATGCTCTCGGCGCACGCGGTCTATTACCGCTATCCTGAACAGATGAAGGTCTGGGCGCGCGAGGTGGGTGCGACCGCACAGGTCGCGGGCGGCGTGCCCGCGATGTGCGACGGCGTGACGCAGGGTTATCCGGGCATGGAGCTGTCGCTGTTCAGCCGCGACACGATCGCGCTGTCGACCGCCATCGCGCTCAGCCACGGCACGTTCGAGGGCGCGGCGCTGCTCGGCATCTGCGACAAGATCGTGCCGGGGCTACTGATGGGGGCGCTGCGCTTCGGGCATCTGCCGATGGTGATGGTGCCGGGCGGGCCAATGCCCTCGGGGCTGCCCAACAAGGAAAAGGCCGCGGTGCGTGAGCGCTTTGCGGTCGGCGAGGCGGGCCGCGAGGAGCTGCTCGAGGCGGAGATCGGCGCCTATCACAGTCAGGGCACCTGTACCTTCTACGGCACCGCCAACACCAACCAGATGATGATGGAGGTGATGGGCCTGCACATGCCCGGCGCCGCCTTCGTCAATCCGGGCACCAAGCTGCGTCAGGCGCTGACCCGCGCCGCGGTCCACCGGCTCGCCGCGATCGGCACGTCGAGCGATGACTATCGACCGCTCGGGCGTTGCGTCGACGAGAAAGCGATCGTGAATGCCGCGGTCGGGCTGCTCGCAACGGGCGGTTCGACCAACCACCTGCTCCACGTCCCAGCGATCGCGCGTGCAGCCGGAATCGTGATCGACTGGGAGGATTTCGACCGGCTGTCGGCCGCGGTGCCGCTCCTTGCGCGCGTCTACCCCAACGGCTCCGCCGACGTGAACGCGTTCGAGGCGGCAGGCGGGATGCCCTATGTCATCGGCGAGCTGATCGGCAGTGGGCACCTCCACCGCGACATCATGACGGTCGCGGGCAACGACCTGTCGGCCTACGCCGCGAAGCCCATGCTCGACGGCGACGCGCTCGGCTGGACTGCACCAGGGGCGAGCGGTGACGAGACGATCCTGCGACCCGCCGCCGCCCCCTTCTCGCTCGACGGCGGCATGCGTATCCTGCAAGGCAATGTCGGCCGCGCCTGTATCAAGGTGTCGGCGGTGGAGCGTGAACGCTGGATCGTCGAGGCGCCCGCCCGCGTGTTCGACGACCAGCTTGACGTGATCGAGGCATTCGAGGCGGGTGAACTGGACCGCGACATCGTGGTCGTCGTCCGTTTCCAGGGCCCACGCGCCAACGGCATGCCGGAGTTGCACAAGCTCACTCCGCCGCTCGGCGTGCTGCAAAACCGCGGGTTCAAGGTCGCGCTTGTCACCGACGGACGCATGTCGGGGGCGAGCGGCAAGGTGCCGTGCGCCATCCACGTCAGCCCGGAGGCATTGCCGAACGCGCACGGTGTCGGCGGTGCGATCGGCCTGATCCGCGACGGTGACGTGGTGCGGGTCGACGCGGTTTCGGGTACGCTCGACATGCTGGTCGACGCCGGGACGCTCGCCGTGCGCGATCGGCCGACACCACCGCCGCCGCCTTCGGGGATGGGACGCGAGTTGTTCGGCATGTTCCGCGGTCAGGCAGACGAGGCGGAAAAGGGAGCGAGCGCGATGCTGGCGGGAGCGATGCTGTGACCGAGATCGTGACCGCGGACATCGGCGGCACCAACGCCCGCTTCGCGATCGCGGAGGTCGAGGGTGGAAAGGTCGTGTCGCTCGCCGAGCCGGTAACGCTGCGCACCGCCGACCACGCGAGCCTGCAAACCGCGTGGCAGGCCTTCGCCGCGACGCTCAACCGTCCGACACCCAGGGCAGCGGCATTGTCGGTCGCCTCGCCGATCACCGGTGACGTGATCCGGATGACCAACAATCCGTGGGTGATCCGCCCGTCGCTGATTCCGGAGCGGCTCGGCGCCGACGTTTATACGATCATCAACGATTTCGGCGCGGTCGGTCACGCAGTCGGGCAATTGCCGGCGGCCGACTTCGAACATCTGTGCGGTCCCGACGTGCCGCTGCCGACGCAGGGCGTCACGACCGTCTGCGGGCCCGGCACCGGCCTTGGTGTCGCGCAGGTGTTCAGGGCCGACGGCGGCTATCACGTGCTGTCGACCGAAGGCGGGCACATGGACTATGCCCCGCTTGACGGGATCGAGGACGCGATCCTCAAGCGCCTGCGCCGCACCTTCACCCGCGTTTCGACCGAGCGGATCGTCGCCGGACCCGGCATCGTCGCGATCTACGAAACGCTCGCCAGCCTCGAAGGCCGTGCGATCCGCGAGCGGACCGACAAGGAAATCTGGACCGACGCGCTTGACGGCGACGACTCGCTGGCACTCGCCGCGCTCGATCGCTTCTGCCTGGCGCTAGGCGCGGTCGCGGGCGACTTGGCGCTCGCGCACGGCGCAAAGGGCGTCGTTATCGCGGGCGGGCTGGGCCTGCGCATCAAGGACAAGCTCCTTCGTTCGGGCTTCGATCAACGCTTCGTCGCCAAAGGACGCTTCCAGCAGTTGATGGCGGCGATACCGGTCAAGCTCATCACCCATCCCCAGCCCGGTCTGTTCGGCGCCGCGGCGGCCTTCGCGCAGGAACACACATGAACATAACCGACATCATGCAGACTGCGCCGGTCATCCCGGTGCTGGTGATCCACGACGCGGCGCAGGCACGTCCGCTGGCCGAGGCGCTGGTAGCAGGGGGCCTGCGCGTGCTCGAGGTGACACTGCGCACCCCCGCTGCACTCGACGCGATCCGCGAGATGAAGCAGGTGCCGCGCGCGATCGTCGGCGCGGGCACGGTGGTATCGCCCGATCAATTCGATCAGGCCGTCGATGCCGGCGCAGAGTTCATCGTCTCGCCCGGCCTGTCGCATCGGCTGAGCGAGCGTATCATCGACAGCAAGCTGCCCTATCTGCCCGGCGTCGCCACCGCAGGCGACATCATGCGCGGGCTCGACCTCGGCCTCACCCATTTCAAGTTCTTTCCGGCCGAGACCTCGGGCGGGGTCAAGGCACTGAAGGCGCTCGCCGCGCCCTTCTACCAGTGCAAATTCTGCCCGACCGGGGGGATCAGCGCGAAGAACGCAGCCGACTGGCTCGCGCTCGATCCGGTCCTGTGCGTCGGTGGCAGCTGGGTGACCGAGGGAACGATGCCTGAAGTGACCGAGCGCGCGAAGAAGGCGATGGCGCTGAAGGGTTGAGCCGATCGCCTCAGCGCGCGGCGTAAGCGACAATCGCGCGCGTGACGTTTCCCATCAACCGCATGCGTGCGGGTATAGGCTGGTGCGTGCTCGCGATCATTACAGCGACAGCGTAGCGGTGGCCATCGGGGGCGACGAGCAGACCGACATCGTTGTAGCCGGTCGACCAGCTGCCCAGATCCTGTCCGGTCCCGGTCTTGTGCGCCAGCGTCCAGCCGGGCCGCAGCCCTGATTTGAGCCGCAGCGGCCCGGTCTTGCTCGACCGCATCAGCGTGAGGAGCGACGCGGTAGAGCGCGGCGTGAGCAGCTTGCCTTGTGCAAGCAGCGTCAGTCCCAGCGTGATCCCGTTCGCGGAGGCGCCATCCATCGGTGCGGCGAGATAGCGCCGCAAAGCCTTGGCGCGCGCCTCATAGGTCATCGCAGCGCGCGCCTGCAGGAAGCCCCAGCCACCGGCCCATTCGGAGCGCCATTCGAGCCCGACGGTGCGCGCCTGCAACTTGCGCTCACCCGGACCAAACCTGACCCCGACGATCCCCTTTCCGGCAAGCATACGGTTGATCGCCGCAGGGCCGCCGATGCGCCATAACAGCACATCGTTGCACGTGTTGTCGCTGCGCGTCATCGCACCGCGAAGCAGCGCGCCGACCGTCGTCGTGTAGCCTTCCTTTCCGACCAGCGCGCGGATCGGCTGGTGGAACAGGGTCAGATCCGATCGCCTGACCGTCACCCGGTCGGACAACGACATCGTGCCGCGATCGACCGCGTCCATCACCGCGACCGCGACCCACAATTTGCTTACGCTCTGCTGCGGGCGTGCGCGGTCGCCTTGCCACGCGACCACCCAGCCGTCGTCGATGTCGCGAACGCTGATCCCGACATCACCCTTTAAGCCTGATCCTAACGCCTGAACGGCATTGACGAGATCGGCCGACGGTTGCCGCGGCATCTCGGGTCGGATTGTCGCAGCAGATGCAACAGCCCGGCTTGTATCCACCCTGATCGGCACCGACGCAGGCGGCGCGGGTCGCTGCACAGCCGGAACACAGCCGGACAAAAACATGACGCCCGCGATAAGGCGAGCGCGACGAAACGGATCATTCAACGGCAACGGTGCTTCCCTTTTGGCCGTTGTATTGGCCGCGACAGCAAACAGCACCCTCGCTCATCGCGCGGCAGGCTCGGCCCATCCTGCGGATGGTCGATCATCGTAAAGACAGCAACTTAGCACCGAGGGCTGCGTCGGCTTGAAAGGTCATGCCGACGCTCACGACCTTCTAGGGCTGTGAGTAACGGTGAGGCGTGTTGTTACATCTCACCACGCGCATGCCGGATCGCGTACCACTTCTTTACGTTGGCGTTGTGCTCCGCCAGCGTGTCGGCGAAGACGTGGCCGCCGGTGCCATCGGCAACGAAATACAATGCCCTGGTCTGCGCCGGGTTAAGCACCGCATCGATCGACAGCCGACCGGGATTGGCGACCGGCCCGACCGGCAGCCCGGGCGAGGCATAGGTGTTGTAGCCGTTCTTCGCGCGCAGCTCCGACTGCTTGATGCGGCGACCAAGCGGGCGCCCATGCGTGATCGGATAAATTACCGTCGGGTCGGCCTGGAGCGGCATGCCGATCCGCAGGCGGTTGGAATAGACTGCCGCGACCATCCGCCGCTCGGACGGCTTACCCGTTTCCTTTTCGACGATCGAGGCGAGGATCACGGCCTCTCTCGGCGTTCGGGCGACGGTGGTCGGTTGTCGCTTGGACCAGCTTGCCGCGACGTAGCGCTTCATCGCCGCCTGCATCCGCGCGAGCACCGCTGCGCGAGCCTCGTCGCGCTCGAACGAATAGCCGTCGGGCAAGATCGAACCCTCGGCAGGCACGCCGACGCTCCCGGTCAGCGCCTCGGCCGCCATCAGCCTGTCGCGCACCATGACGGATGGCAGGCCCTCGGGAATGACGACGAGACGCTGCACGGCCTTCCCGCCTTGCAGGATCGACAGGATCGTCGACTCGCTCGCGCCTGCGGGGATCGCGAACTCGCCTGCCTTGATCGAGCCAGACCTGCCGAACAACCGTGCGTGCAGCCGGAAGCGCGAGGCGGAACGGATCGCGCCCGCTTTCTCCAGCTGTTCCCCCGCGCTCGCCAGGCTAGACCCTTGCGCGATCTCGACGTTGAGCGGCCGCGTCGCCGGGCCAGTGCCCGACCAGCCCAGCAGCACCCACGCCGCCATGGCGATCAGAACAATACCGGCGATCAGCGCCAAACAACCGGAACGGCGCATGGATGCTACCTCAGATCGCCTTCAACACCAGCGAGGCATTGGTGCCGCCGAAGCCGAAGCTGTTGTTGAGCACCGCGCGCACCTCGCGCTTCTTGGCGACAAGCGGAACGAGGTCGACCCCTTGCGTGCCCTCGTCCGGATTGTGGAGGTTGAGGGTCGGCGGCACCACCTGATCGCGCAGCGCCAGAATGCAGAAGATGCTTTCCACCGCGCCGGCGCCGCCGAGCAGATGCCCGATCGCCGACTTGGTGCTCGACATCGACGCACCCGACAGATCGTCGCCGAACACGCGCTTGGCCGCCGCCAGCTCGATCGTGTCCGCCATCGTGGAGGTGCCGTGGGCGTTGATGTAATCGATGTCGCCCGGTTCCATGCCCGCCTTGCGCAGCGCCATGCGCATCGCATTCTCGGCGCCCTTGCCCTCAGGATGGGGCGCGGTGACGTGATAGGCATCGCCCGACAGGCCGTAGCCGACCACCTCTGCGTAGATTTTCGCGCCGCGCGCCTTGGCATGCTCATATTCTTCCAGCACGACCACACCCGCGCCCTCGCCCATCACGAAGCCGTCGCGATCCTTGTCATACGGGCGGCTGGCCTCAGTCGGGCGATCGTTCATGCTCATGTTAAGTGCGCGCGCCTGCGCGAAACCGGCGACGCCGAGCGGGTTGACCGTGCTTTCCGCGCCGCCTGCCAGCATGATGTCGGCATCGTCATCGCGGATCATCCGCGCCGCATCACCGATCGAGTGCGCGCCGGTCGAGCAGGCGGTGACGACCGAGTGGTTCGGCCCCATCAGGCCATATTTAATCGACACCTGCCCGCTGATGAGGTTGATCAGCCGACCGTGAACGAAGTGCGGGCTGACGCGACCCGGGCCGCGCTCGTGCAGATTGATCGATTCGATCTCAATGCCCGGCAGTCCGCCGATGCCTGATCCGATCGAGACCCCGGCGCGCAGCTTGGTCGCTTCGTCCAGTTCGGTCAGACCCGCATCTTCCAGCGCCTGTCCGGCGGCATCAATGCCGTAGATGATAAACGGATCGACCTGACGCTGGACCTTGTGGTCGACGCGCTTGTCGGGATCGAAGCCGTATTCGTGATCCTTGGGCTTCACCTCGCACGCGATCGTGCATTTCTGGCCCGTGGTGTCGAAACGGGTGATCGTCCCCGCGCCCGACTTGCCGGCGATAAGGTTGGCCCATGCCGTTTCCACGTCCGCACCCAGCGGAGTCACGAGGCCAAGCCCGGTGACGACGACCCGACGCATAGCATTCTCCTGCCGCCTGACCCTGCGCGCGGCACCGCATCAAACCAAAACGGCTCCCCGCCCTCAAGCCGAGGATGGGGAGCCGCTCAAATCTCGACTCTCCGAGTTAAGGGATCAGCCCTTATGCTCGTCGATATAGGTGATCGCGTCCTTCACGGTCGTGATCTTCTCGGCGGCGTCGTCGGGAATCTCGACCCCGAACTCTTCCTCGAACGCCATCACCAGCTCGACGATATCGAGGCTGTCCGCGCCCAGATCGTCGATGAAGCTGGCGTCCTCGGTCACCTTGTCGGCTTCGACGCCCAGGTGCTCGACGACGATCTTCTTCACGCGGTCGGCAGTCTCGCTCATGGTAATCCCTCTTCTTCTTGGGGGGTCAGTAACTTCCTGAACGCAGGTAGAACGGGGAACGTTTCGTGACAAGTGCGACGTTTACCGGACTTCCCGGCCCATCTGCCGCACGACTGCCACCGGCGTCACACCATCGCCATGCCGCCGTTGACGTGCAGCGTCTGGCCGGTGACGTAGCCCGCCTCCTTCGATGTCAGATAGACGACGGCGGCGGCGATGTCCTCTCCGGTGCCCAGGTCGCCGTTGGGGATGCGGCCGAGGAGCGCGCTCTTCTGCGCCTCCGGCAGCACGTCGGTCATCGCCGAACGGATGAAGCCCGGCGCAACGCAATTGACCGTGATGTTGCGGCTGGCGAGCTCCTGCGCCAGCGCTTTCGACATGCCGACCAGCCCCGCTTTCGATGCGGCGTAGTTCGCCTGCCCCGGATTACCGGTCTGGCCGACGACCGAGGTGATCGAGACGATGCGACCGAAGCGCTGCTTCATCATCGGCTTGGCCGCCGCACGGATCAGGCGGAACGCGGCCTCCAGATTGACACGGATCACCGTGTCCCATTCCTCGTCCTTCATCCGCATCGCGAGGTTGTCGCGCGTCACGCCAGCGTTGTTGACGAGGATGTCGAGCCGTCCGCCCAGTGCCTGCACCGCCGCCGGCACAAGCCCGTCGACCGAGGCGGCGTCGGACAGGTTGGCGGGCACCGCGACATGATCACCGTCCAGCGTCGCGCGGAAAGCCTCCAGCTTGTCGGCGTTCGAGCCCGATACCGCGAGCCGTGCCCCCTGCGCCGCCAGCCCGCGCGCAATTGCCGAACCGATGCCGCCCGACGCGCCGGTCACCAGCGCCGTCATGCCTGAAAGATCGAACATTCCCGCTCTCCTCAAAGGGTTTTGGGTCACAAGGTCTTGGTCAGGGCTTCGACGTCGTCCATCGTCACCACGCTGGTGACGGTCGCGTCGGGGACGATGCGCTTGACCATGGGTGCGAGCACCTTGCCGCCGAACTCGACGAACTCGGTCACGCCCGCGTCGGCCATCGCGAGCACCGACTCGCGCCAGCGCACCCGGCCGGTCACCTGCTCGACGAGCAGGCGGCGGATCGCACCCGGATCCGCGACCGCAGCGGCATCGACGTTGGCGAACACGGGGACGAGCGGCGCGCGCAGGTCCGCCTCGGCAAGCGCCGCCTCCATCGCGGTCGCGGCATCGGCCATCAGCGCGCAGTGGAACGGCGCCGAGACGGGCAGCAGCACCGCGCGCTTCGCCCCCATCTCCTTCGCCAGCGCGACTGCGCGCTCGACCGCGGCACGATGGCCCGAGATCACGACCTGCGACGGATCATTGTCGTTGGCGACGGTGCAGACCTGCTCTGCGCCGCCCTCCGCCAGGATAGAGTCGACCGCGGCGCCCGCAATCACGCTCGCCTTCTCGACATCGGCGCCGAGGAGTGCGGCCATTGCCCCCTCGCCGACCGGTACCGCCGCCTGCATGGCGCGCCCGCGCAGTTTCAGCAGCCGCGCAGTGGTCGCGAGGTCGAGCGCTTCGGCCGCGCACAAGGCGCTATATTCGCCCAGCGAATGACCCGCGACATAATCGACCTTGTCCGCCAGCCGCACGCCGCCTTCTTGGGCGAGCACGCGCAAGGTCGCGATCGCATTCGCCATGATCGCGGGCTGCGCGTTCTCGGTCAGGGTCAGGTCGTCGGCCGGACCTTCCCACATCACGCGGCTCAGATGCTGGCCGAGCGCGTCGTCGACCTCCTCGAACACCGCGCGCGCGACCGGCGACGCGTCGCTGAGCGTTTTGCCCATGCCGACCGCCTGGCTGCCTTGCCCTGGAAAAATGAATGCGCGCATCGCCCTCTCCGTGCGTGAAGGGCTGCGCTGCTAGGCGCGAGCGCGAAAGTGGTCAACCGGAGCGGCGGACCAGTACGGCCTCCGGGCTCGGCGAAAACATGCGCCGCGCGATCGCGCCGGGCACCAGCGGCTCGAGCCCCAATGTGCGCAGGATGTCGCCGACCTTCGTCGGTGGCGACGGGTAGCGTGCGACGATCTGCCCCGCTGGCGCATGATCCGCATTGACGATCTCGAGCCCACCCGGCCGCGCAGGTGCGTAGCGCAAATTCTCGCGACCCGCGTACAGCATCGGGATCAGCGCGCGGCGCACCGTCTGCGGATCGGCGGCGATCAGCTCGCGGGAGTGCTGCGCGGACGCCTCGACCATCGCTTCCATGACCCAGCGCGGGTGCGCGTTGCCCACGCCCATCAGCAGGAGGTTGCTCGACACGATCGCTGCGAGCAGCAGCGTCCGCCATAGTGGCGCGAGCCGCGCCGCCCAGACTGCCACCATGACCACCGCCGCCAGCGCAGGCAGCGTGAAGTAACGCGGATTGAGCACCAGCTTGCCATAGAGCGCAGCGACCAGCAGGAACATCGCAACCGCCATCGCGCTCAACACCACCATCCGCGGGCGCTGCGCCACCGGCACCATGCGCCATGCGCCAAGCGCCACTGCTGCGCCCGCGACCCAGAACAGCGCGCCGAAATCGTCGTTGATCAGCAGCACCAGCAACGGATCGATCGGCGGCCACAGCAGGAAATTGCCCTCCATATTGGCGGCACGGTTGATGTGGTCGTCGTGATTGAACGCGATTGTGTAGCGGCGCAGCGGATCGCCGGTCAGCACCCATTGGTACAGCGCCTCGCCGCCCAGCACGATCGCGACACCGACACCGACCGCGATCAGCACGCCGCGCGGTACCGGGCGACCGAGCAGGAACAGCGGCACCAGCCCGACGAGCGGCAACACGCTCGTCTCGCGGCACAGCACCGCGACGCCGAACGCGACGCCGGCAGCGCCGCCGCTGATGTATCCGGCACGATCCGCCCGCGCGCCGCCCAGCAGCATGATGCCGAGGATCAGCGCCGCCGCCTCGATCAGGTCGACCGACACCGTGGTCGCGTGGCTCACGATAACCGGAAGCGTCGCAGTCAGCAGCGCGGCGATCCAGCCGCTTCGTGCGCCTGCGACCTTGCCAGCGAACACTCCAGTCACCGCGACGATGCAGGCGTAGAAGATCATCGCCGTCACCGCGAATGCCGCAAACCCCTGCCCCAGCAGCCGCAACATCGCAGCAAAGGTGATCGTCAGCGGAAAGCGCGTTGTCCAGTGATTGTCGCCCGCGAACGGCGGTTGCGTCATCACCTTCATCGCGCCCTGCCAGTAGAGCGAATCGTCCGACGCCTCGAAACCGATCCAGCCGATCCACAGCGCGAGCGCTGCACATCCGAGCAGCAGCAGGAGCCACGGCAGCGGTCGCGTGCGGTCCCCGGCGTCGACGCGATAGGTATGATCGATCTTCATGGGTTCGACGCCTAGCCCGCGGCCACTTGCGATTTGGTTGAAGCGCCTCAGACTGGCGTGTTTCTGTCCCCTCGTTCAGGAAAGACGCCGCCTCGCGACACTTTGCGACCAATTTGCATAGCCCCCGACACGGGAACGCGACACGCACTTCCTAATTTAGCTTTCGACGGCGGGTGACGCCGCCGCGAACAACGGGAGCCAAGATCATGTTCAAGAAGATCATCCTTTCCGCCATTTCCGCCTCGGTCGCGCTGACGCCGATCGTCGCTGCCTCCGCCGAGGCGCAGACCCGCACCGTGACCACCGTGAAGGAGCGTCGCAACGGCACGGTCGTGCAGCGCACGGTGACGACGCGGCAGAACAACGCACGCAATTGGCGCGCCGGACAGCGCTTCGATCGTCGCTACGCACCCAATTACCGGGTGATCGACTATCGCCAGTACCGCGGTCGCGGCCTGTATGCGCCGCCGCGTGGCTATCGCTGGGTCCGCTCGGGGAATGACGCGGTACTCGTCGCCGACCGTGGCGGCAACGTCCGCACCGTGGTGACGCGGATTTATCGCTGAACCCCTTCTGCCTTGCGCCGGACGCATTGATCCGGCATAGGGTAGGACGCTTCGGGCGGGACGGTTCAACCGTTCCGCCCTTCGCTTGTTTCAAGACGACAGCCGGAGGGCGGTGCGCATGGGGCGTCCGTCAGCGATCGGCCAACACAGAAGGTAGCACATGGCTCTCTACGAGCACGTGTTCCTTGCGCGCCAGGACTTGGCACAGGCGCAGGTGGACACGCTGGCTGAAAACGCCAGCAAGATCGTGACCGACCACGGCGGTCGCGTCGTGAAGACCGAGAATTGGGGCCTGCGCAGCCTCGCGTACCGCATCGCAAAGAACCGCAAGGCGCATTACGTGATGCTCGAGATCGACGCTCCGGGCGAGACCGTCGCCGAGATCGAGCGTCAGGCCGGCATCAACGAAGACATCATCCGCTACATGACCGTCCGCGTCGACGAGCTGGAGCAGGGTCCGACCGTCATGATGCGCAAGCAGGAGCGCGACCGTGAGCGTCGTGCCGACCGCGGCGAGCGCGGCGGCGACCGTGGTGAGCGTGGTGGTGATCGCGGCGACCGCGGCGGCGACCGTGGCCCCCGCCGTGAGGAGGAGTTCGCGTAATGGCCCGTCCGTTTTTCCGCCGTCGCAAGTCGTGCCCGTTCAGCGCCAAGGATGCGCCCCGGATCGACTACAAGGACGTCCGTCTGCTTCAGGGCTTCGTGTCCGAGCGCGGCAAGATCGTGCCCTCGCGCATCACCAGCGTGTCGGCCAAGAAGCAGCGTGAGCTCGCGCAGGCGATCAAGCGTTCGCGTCACCTGGGCCTGCTGCCCTACATCGTGAAGTAAGGAGTAGCAGACATGGACGTCATTCTGCTCGAGCGCGTCGAGAAGCTCGGCGCCATCGGCGACGTGGTGAAGGTGAAGGACGGGTTCGCCCGCAACTTCCTTCTGCCGCGCAAGAAGGCGCTGCGCGCCAACGAAGCCAACCGCAAGGTGTTCGAGGCCAATCGCGCCCGCATCGAGGCTGACAATGCGGCCCGCCGCGGCGATGCCGAGAAGGAAGCCGGCTCGTTCAAGGACGCGCAGGTCACGCTGATCCGCCAGTCGTCGAACACCGGTCAGCTCTACGGCTCGGTCGCGGTCCGCGATCTGGTGGAGGCGCTGAACGAAGCCAAGTACAAGGTCACGAAGAGCCAGGTCGTGCTCGATCGTCCGATCAAGGCGATCGGCCTGTACGACGTCAAGGTGCAGCTGCACCCCGAGGTCGTGGTGAACGTCAAGGTCAACGTCGCGCGCTCGCCCGAAGAGGCCGAGATGCAGGCGTCGGGCGTCGACGTCATGCAGCAGGTCTTCGAGGAAGGCCGCGACCAGGGCGGCTTCGTCGAGGCGTACGACCCTAACGCGGAGCCCGGTGCCACCGCCGAGGTCCAGCAGGAGCAGGCGCAGGGCTGAGCCCCACGTCGCTTCGGCAACGAAAAAGGCCGCTCGGGCAACCGGGCGGCCTTTTTCGTGTCGATATGGTTTGCGTTATTACGGGTTCATCAGCACCGCGGTAATCACGGCCGAGAACGGTATCAGCGCCATCATGACGGGGAAGAACTGCTTCATGATCGTACCTTGCAACAGCGAAGACGTGTTGCGCGGTACAATGCACGACGCGCTTTAGGGTTTCCGCAGGATTAACAAGCCGGCCGTCCCGCGATGACCCGATCGCGTGACCACGTGAACATGCCTGAGCGACGCCTCAGATGCCCTGTGTGGCGCGGAACTGCACCCGCGCTTCCTCGCCCATCAGATGCTGCATCACGATCCAAGCGCCCGCGACCGCTTCCGGCCCCGCTGCCTTGTACGCGCGGGCGACATTGTCATGCAGTTCATCGAAGATGGCTCGCTCCAGCTTCGCTCCTTCCGGGGTCAGCTTCATCAGCCGCTGTCGCCGATCGCGGTCGCCGGCCTGCTGCTCCATCAAGCCCTTGGTGATCAACTGCTTGGCGACGCGCCCGAACGACTGTTTGGTGATGCCGAGGATCGCCAGCAGCGCGGTCACGTTGATCCCCGGCTGCCGCGCGACGAAGTACAGGATCCGGTGGTGTGCGCGTCCAAGCCCAAGCGCCGCGAGCGTCTCGTCGGCGTGTCGCAGGTGACGCGTGTTGCTGAAGAACATCAGGTCCATCCCGCCGCGAATCGTCTCTTCGCGCAGGATCTGATCGTGGGGCGGGGTCACGATATCACTCATGGCAGGAGTGATGCCGCAGTAATTTATGTTACGCCATAGCCAGTTTGGACCATGCAGCGTCCTGAATCGGGCGATCAGCGCCGGCCGAACAGTTTCTCGATGTCGCCATGCGCCAGTTTGACCCAGGTCGGGCGACCGTGGTTGCACTGGCCGGAGTGCGGTGTCGCCTCCATTTCGCGCAGCAGCGCATTCATCTCCACCACAGACAGCACGCGGCCGGCGCGCACTGAGCCGTGGCACGCCATCGTGCCGGCGACCGCGTCGAGCCGCTCGCGCAAGCTCAGCGCCTCGTCGAACGCGGCCAGTTCATCGGCCAGATCGGTCACCAATCCGCTCGGGTCGGCGCTGCCAAGCAGCGCCGGCGTCGCACGCACCAGCATCGCGCGCGGGCCGAAGCGCTCCAGCTCCAGCCCCAGTTCGGCGAGCTCGCCGCTACGCGCCTCGAGCCGATCGCACGCAGGCTCCTCCAGTTCGACCACCTCGGGCAGCAGCAGCGCCTGGCTGGCGACGGTGCCGCCGGCGAGCGCACGACGCATGCGTTCCAACACCAGCCGCTCGTGCGCGGCATGCTGGTCGACCAGCACGAGACCGTCAGCCGCTTCTGCAACGATATAGGTCTTGCTCACCTGCCCGCGCGCGACACCGAGCGGGTGCTCGGCTGTCTCGGGTGGCGGCACCCAGGCCGGCTCTGCGCGCGCCTGTGGCGGCGCCGCGATGAAGCTTGGACGCCGATCATTGAGGTAGGTCGGCGGGCTCGTGCGCTCGATCAGGCTGGCCTGCACCTCGTATGCGGGCGTCGCCGGAAGTGGCTCGGGCTGCCACATTGCCAGCGCATCCTCGCTCGGTCGCTGCACCGCGCGGTGTCCGGCCGCGTCGAGCGCGCGGCGCAGGCCGGACACGATCGTGCCGCGGATCATGGCCGGATCGCGGAATCGCACCTCGGTCTTGGCCGGGTGGACGTTGACGTCGACCAGATCGGCGGGCAGGTCGAGGAACAGCGCCACCACCGCGTGCCGGTCACGCGGCATCATTTCGGCATAGGCACCGCGCAACGCGCCGAGCAGCAGCCGATCCTTCACCGGACGACCGTTGACGAAGAGATATTGGTGGTCCGCCACCCCGCGATGAAACGTCGGCAACCCGGCGACACCGCCCAGCACCACCTCGTCGCGAATGAAGTCGATCGCGACCGCATTGTCGGCGAGCGCGCGGTCGGTCAGCGCGGCGACGCGTTCGGGTCGGTCGTGCTGCGCTGGCACCGACAGCGTGCGACGCCCGTCATGCTCGACCGCGAAAGCGATCTCGGGTCGCGCCAGCGCCAGCCGACGTACAACATCGAGACAGGCGGCATATTCCGCGCGGGTGCTGCGCAGGAACTTGCGCCTGGCCGGCACGCGAGCGAACAGACCCTCGACCACCACGCGCGTACCCGGCGGCAGCGCGGCCGGTCCCTCGCGCACCACCGTGCCGTTGTCGACGACGCGCGCCCAGCCCTCCGAACCCGCCGGCCGGCTCTCGATCGTCACGCGCGCGACACTGGCGATCGAGGGCAGCGCCTCGCCGCGGAAACCCAGTGTCTCGACGCGATCGATGTCCTCGTGCGGCAGCTTGGAGGTGGCGTGGCGTTCGAGCGCGAGCGCGATCTCCGCCGGCGCCATGCCGCAGCCGTCATCGGCCACCGCGATCCGCTCGACCCCGCCTGCGGACAGTTCCACCGCGATCCGCGTCGCGCCGGCGTCGATTGCGTTCTCGACCAGTTCCTTCAACGCACTGGCCGGTCTTTCCACCACTTCACCGGCAGCGATACGGTTGACCAAATGCTCGGGCAGACGACGTATTGACACTGCGAAGCCCCTAGCCCAAGCGACGCCTTCCCGCGACCCGAAAGATGCACACGCGAAGGCCCCCGACGCGGCTTCGACGGGCGCGACACAGGCAAGAACCGCCGGCAAACGGCGCCACACGGAACGCATCCCACATGATCTTCTCGCGCTTGTTCAAGATGTCCTCGCACGACATGGCGATCGATCTCGGAACGGCGAACACCGTCGTCTACGTCCGCGGTCGCGGCATCGTGCTCAACGAACCGTCGGTGGTCGCGGTGGAGACGATCAACGGGCAGAAGCGCGTGAAGGCGGTCGGCGATGACGCCAAGCTGATGATGGGCAAGACGCCTGGCACGATCGAGGCGATCCGCCCGCTTCGTGACGGCGTGATCGCCGACATCGACGTCGCCGAGCAGATGATCAAATATTTCATCGAGAAGGTACATGGGCAGCGCCGCTTCATGCGCTGGCCCGAGATCGTGATCTGCGTCCCCTCGGGCTCGACCAAGGTGGAACGCCGCGCGATCCGCGACGCCGCGCAGAACGCGGGCGCGAGCCAGGTGTGGCTGATCGAGGAGCCGATGGCCGCGGCGATCGGCGCCGACATGCCGGTGACCGAGCCGGTCGGCAGCATGGTGGTCGACATCGGCGGCGGCACGACCGAGGTCGCGGTGCTCTCGCTCCGCGGTCTCGCCTACACCACGTCGGTGCGCGTCGGCGGCGACAAGATGGACGAGGCGATCGTCTCCTACGTCCGCCGCAACCACAACCTGCTAATCGGAGAGGCGACCGCCGAGCGGATCAAGCAGGAGCTCGGCTGCGCCAAGCCGCCTGCGGACGGCATCGGCAAGAAGGTCTTCATCAAGGGCCGCGACCTCGTCAACGGCGTGCCCAAGGAAATCGAGATCAATCAGGCGCAGATTGCGGAAGCGGTCAGCGAGCCGGTCGCGACGATCGTCGACGGTGTGCGCATCGCGCTGGAGAACACCGCGCCCGAGCTCGCCGCCGATATCGTCGATCAGGGCATCGTGCTGACCGGTGGCGGCGCGCTGCTGCAGGGACTGGACGAGGTGCTGCGCGACGAAACCGGTTTGCCCGTCACGATCGCGGACGATCCGCTGATCTGCGTCGCGATCGGCACCGGCCGCGCGCTGGAGGATCCGATGTTCCGCGCCGTCCTGCAAAGCGGCTGAGAGTCAGACGCACATGGCGCCGCCGCGTGATCGGCGCCCGGGTTTTTCGCGACGGGCGCAATATGGTGTGTTCTTCGGCTACATCCTCGCCATCGCCGGCGGGGTTGTGGGTGCGGTGTTGCTCGCGCTGTCGCTGTTGAACCCGACCGGCTTCTCCGCCGCGCGCGCAGCCGTGGCGGAGGTGACCGCTCCTGTATCCGGCGCGATTGCGGTCGCGGTCGATAGCGTGTCCGGCATCCCCGACGCGATCGCGTCTTGGTGGGACGTTCACGGCAAGAATGCGGCGCTGACGGCGCAGGTCGCGCGGGCGCGTCCGGCCCTCGTCGCCGGCCATCTGGCGCAGCTGGAGAACGCGCGGCTCCGTCGCCTGCTCGCCGTGCGCGACCTCGACCCCGCCGTCGTCGTCACCGCGCGGATCGTCAGCAGCAGCGCGACGAGCACGCGCCGATACGGGCTGCTCAATGCCGGTAGCTGGCAGGGCGTGCGCGAGGGGCAACCGGTGCTGGGCCCCGAGGGGCTCGTCGGACGCGTGCTGGAAACCGGCCCCAATACCGCACGCGTGCTGCTGCTGACCGATCCGCAGAGCATCGTGCCGGTCCGCCGACTTCGCGACGGCCTGCCCGCGCTCGCCGCTGGTCGCGGCGACGGGCTGGTCGACATTCGCGTGATCGACACCGATGACGCGCATTTCAGGCCGGGCGACCTCTTCGTCACGTCGGGCAGCGGCGGGATCTTCGGCCCCGGCGTCCTGGTCGCGCGTGCGTTGCGCGGCGGCCCCGAGGCTGCGCCGGCGAAGCCGTTCGCGCGCCCCGATACGCTCGACATCGTGTCGGTGCGGCGCATCTACGCGCCGCCGTTGCTGCCGGCCCGCGTCGCGGTGGCCGGCGCCGCAGCATTGCCTTCGCCGACCGCCACCCCACCTGCCCCGTGATGCCCGCTGCCGAGCCATTATTCCGCGAGCCGCTTCCACTCGGCAGCGCGCGACTGTTGCCGTGGACGACCGTCATGGCTGGATCGCTGCTGACGATCCTGCCGTTCGGCGCGACGCTATCGCTGCTGCCGCCGTTCGGGCTGCTGGTGTTACTATCGTGGCGGTTGCTTGCGCCGTTCGCAATCCGCTTGTGGGCGCTCGCCGCGCTAGGATTGTTCGACGACATCGTGTCGGGGCAGCCGATCGGTAGCGCGATGCTGTTGTGGACGCTCGCCTATTTTCTGGTCGGTGCGATGGAGGCACGGTCGGGCTTGCGTGATTTCTGGCAGAACTGGGCCATCGCCGCCGCGGCGATCGCATTGTGCCTGATTGGCGGACGCCTGATTGCGACCCCGCTTGCCGCGCATGTCGAGATCGCGCTCGGCGTGCAGATCCTGCTCTCGGTCTTGATCTTTCCCGCGGTTGCCTTCCTGATCGGCCGCGTTGATGCGAGGCGAGCACGCTGATGTTCCGCAGCCCTCGCGTCCTTACCGAATCGATGCAGGCGTTCAGCTTCTCGCGTCGTGCGTGGCTGCTGGGGGCGGGACAGATCGGCGTCGGCGGCCTGCTCGTCGGGCGCATGGCGTGGCTGTCGGTCGCCGAGAACGAGCACTACAACCTTCTGGCCGAGAGCAACCGCGTCAACAACACGATGATCCCGCCCCGACGCGGTTGGATCGTCGACCGGCACGGGCAGCCGATCGCGAATAATCGCACCGACTTCCGTGTCGACCTGATCCCCGATCGGATCGTCGACAAGGACGCGACGCTCGCCGCGCTACGCCGGCTGCTTGCACTCAATGACGAGGACATGCTGCGGATCGAGGCTGACCTGAAGAAGGCGGCCGGGTTCCAGCCGGTGCCCGTCGCCGAGAACATCGACTGGGAACGCTTCGCCGCGGTCTATGTCCGCCAGCCCGAAATGCCGGGCGTCGCGCCGACACGCGGGTTCGCGCGCAACTATCCGGCTGGCGCCGCGGTCGCGCATTTGACCGGCTATGTCGGCGCGCCGACCGCCGAGCAGTACCGCGAGACGCGCGATCCCCTGCTCGTCACGCCCGGGTTCAAGCTCGGCAAAGACGGGCTGGAGAAGACGCTGGAGCCGATCCTGCGCGGCAAGGCGGGGGCCAAGCGCGTCGAGGTCACGGCGCGTGGCAAGCTGGTGCAGGAACTCGCCACCCGCGCCGATCAGCCCGGTCGCACGGTGCGTCTGACGATCGACGCCGGGCTGCAGGAATATGCCGCGCGGCGAATGGGCACCAACTCGGGCTCATGCGTCGTCTTCGACTGCCTGTCGGGCGAGATGCTGGCGATGGTGTCGATGCCTGCCTACGATCCCAACAGCTTCTCCGAAGGGATCAGCCACCTGCAATGGGACATGTTGTCGAAGGACGACCACGTGCCTTTGATGAACAAGGTGACGCAGGGGCTGTATCCGCCGGGGTCGACCGTCAAGCCGATGAACGGCCTTGCCTTGATGGCGGCGGGCGTGAACCCGAATGAGCGCGTCTATTGCTCGGGCGCGATGCGGCTGGGGACCAGCGTCTTCCACTGCCACAAGCGGCACGGCCACGGTCCGCTCGATCTCAAGAACGCAATCATGCAGAGCTGCGACATCTATTTTTACGAAATGGTCCGCCGCGTCGGCTATGACAAGATCGCGCCGGTCGCGCGCGCGCTGGGGCTGGGGCAGAAGTTCGACCTGCCGTTCGCGACACAGCGCTACGGCACCGTACCCGACAGCGCGTGGAAGCAGCGCAAATATCACAAGCCATGGACCGCGGCCGACTCGGTCAATGCCTCGATCGGGCAAGGCTATGTGCTCGCCAACCCGCTGCAACTGGCGGTGATGGCGGCGCGGATGGCGTCGGGCAAGGCATTGGTGCCGACGATCCTGCGCGACCCGTTCAAGCCCGCGGCTCAGCCGCTCGCAATCGATCCCGACCACTTCCGGATCATCCGCGAGGCGATGAACGGCGTGGTCAATCTGGGCGGCACGGGTGGCGCGGCACGGTTGCAGGTGCCCGGCGTCGGGCTCGCCGCAAAGACCGGCACCGCGCAGGTGCGCCGCATCACTATGGCGGAGCGCCGTTCGGGCGTGCTCAAGAACGGACAACTGCCGTTCAAGCTGCGTGACCACGCGCTGCTCGTCTGCTTCGCGCCGTTCGACAATCCGCGCTACGCCGCCGCGGTGGTGCTGGAGCATAATGGCCATACCGTCCGCAACCTCGACTCGCCGCTGATCGGGCGCGACATCATGACCTACCTGTTCGATCGCGAGCGCGCGATGAAAGCGCTGGCGGAGGTCGAGCCGAGCTGGGGCGGCGACATCCGCACGCGCATGGCGGCGCAGGAGGCGGCTTTTCGTGCCGCGCACGCCACACCGCCCGCGCAGGCCGCCGGCACCGAGACCGATGCGCCCGCCCCGACCGAGGCACGCGCGGTCGAAGCTGCGACCGACATCCAGAACGAGAGCCAGGCCGCAGTCGAGCGCGACATCGCAAACGGTGCAGGCCCCGCGCAGACCGGATCGCCCGAACCCGACGTCGAGGCGTCACGCGTCGATGCACCACCCGCGGCACCAAATGCAGGAACAGCGCCGCGATGAGGTCAGTGATTCCCTCTCCGCTCGCGATCCTGCCGTGGCGCACGCTGTTGCTGGTGCTCGGCATCGGCTGTTTCGGACTGGTCGTGCTTTACTCCGCCGCGAACGGCAGCCTGCGTCCATGGGCCTTGCCGCAGGGCATTCGCTTCTTCGTCTTTCTCGCCGGCTCGGTGGTCCTGTCGCGCATTCCGCTCACCTGGTGGCGCAACCTCGCCTTCCCCGCTTATGGCGCCCTGGTGGTCGCGCTGTTGCTCGTCGAGCTGCTCGGCGCGGTACGCGGAGGGAGCCAGCGCTGGCTTGATTTGGGCTTCATCCGCCTCCAACCCTCCGAGTTGATGAAGATCGGCATCGTGCTCGCCGCCGCGCGCTTCTACGAGATGCTGCCGGCGGCCGAGACGCGCAAGTTCGTCGCGATCTGGCCGGTCGTCGCGTTGATCGGCGTGCCCGCCGCGCTGGTGATGCTCCAGCCCGATCTCGGCACCGCGTTGATGATCTGTGCAGGCGGTGTGACCGTCATGTTCCTCGCGGGTATCCCCTTGCGCCTGTTCGTCGGTGGCGCTGCTGCGCTCGCGGTTGCCGCCCCGCTCGCCTTCATGTTCCTGCTCCACGATTATCAGCGCAACCGCGTGCTGATCTTCATGGACCCGGAAAGTGATCCGCTCGGCACCGGGTACCATATCAGCCAGTCGAAGATCGCGATCGGTTCGGGCGGTATCCTCGGCAAGGGCTTTCTGAACGGCACGCAAAGCCACCTCGACTATCTGCCCGAGGGGCACACCGACTTTGTCTTCGCCACCATGGCGGAGGAATGGGGGCTGCTCGGCGGCATCTTCATCATCGTCGCATTCCTGCTGGTGATCCGTTGGGGCATCAACGTCGGCGTGCGCGCGGAAAGCCGCTTCGCCAAGCTAATCGCGGCGGGGCTGTCGACGACGATCTTCTTCTACGTTGCGATCAACCTGATGATGGTGATGGGCCTCGCCCCCGTCGTCGGCATTCCCTTGCCGCTCGTCAGTTTCGGCGGGTCGGCGCAGATGACGGTGCTGATCTCGCTCGGTATCCTGATGGGCATCGACCGGACCAGCCGCCGCACGACGCACTGGTGAGCCACGCGCAAGAAAATCAGCCGATGCGGCAAAAAGGGGGTTTGCAGATCAGAACAGCCGATGTAGAGGCGCGCTTCCCGATCGGAAGCGACACACCAAGCCGCTTCTTCCAACCGGTCCTGGACGCATAGCTCAGTTGGTAGAGCAGCTGACTCTTAATCAGCGGGTCCTTGGTTCGAGCCCAAGTGCGTCCACCACCACCTACGGGAAACTCCCACTATCAGCCGGTATGATGGCCTTCTGCGGTTCATTCCCCTTCGTGTAGGGAACGTAGATGTGTGCGAGTTACAGGTCGCTCAAGCCTACAAATCATACGTGCTGAGCAGCGCGGCTCCCGAACTTCCTCGCCGCAAATAAGTGACGCAAGCATGAAGGACAAAATCCTCCGCGTTCTCCACATGCACGCCGGCCGGCTCTTCCGATCAAATAATCTGCCAGTCGTTAACCCTGCTTAGGTCAGAACGCCGTAAGGTCACGTCGGGAAAGACGAACCGACATGACCGAGCACCCGAAGATGCCCGCACGCGCGTTTGCCTCACTGAGGACTGACGCGCATGAACGTTCCCCGTCAGGGACAGCCGTCCTGTGGGGCATCCTTGTGCTGAGTATCGCCTACGGCATCATCATCTTGTCACGCGTCTGGGTAGTAGGTCCGGACGGGATATCGCGTGGCACCGGCACCGTACCCTATTGGGACTTCTCCAATCTTTGGGGTGGCGCGAAGCTCGCGGCGAAGGGGCAACTGCACACCCTGTTCGATACGACGGCATACCGGCAGGAGCTGGCGAACCTGTTCGGAGCGCCGGTCATTACAGGAGAGTGGAGCTACCCGCCGACCATGCTGCTTGTCGGCGCTCCGCTCGCGATCCTGCCGGTCGGGATGGCGTACCTACTATGGATCTCCGGGACCATCCTCCTTTTTGCGCTCGCCGTGCGCCAGCTGCACCTACCCTGCCCTAACGCGGCCATCGCGGTCTTCAGCCCGGCCTTGGCGTGGAACGTCGCGTTGGGGCAGAATGGCGCCCTGACAGGCGCACTCCTGCTTGCCGGACTACTACAAGCGGAGCGGCGACCGTATCTCGGCGGTGCGTTGCTCGGATGCCTCATCATCAAGCCGCATCTAGCCGTGCTGACACCAGTGGTCCTGATCGCACGTGGGAACTGGCGCGGGCTCGGCGCTGCCGCGTTTACGGCGGCCTTGCTGCTTCTGCTCTCAATCGCGGTATATGGATGGGAGCCGTGGTACGGCTTTGTCACACATACCGGGCCGCTGATGCGCCGGATCATGGAGGCGCCCTTCCCGCAGGGCTATCAGGTGCGATCGATCACGATCTTCGTTCTCGCTCGCGCGCTCGGCTTCGGCCTATTGTCCAGCTATCTTGTGCAGGCCGTCGGCGCGGTGATGGCCGTTGTCATGGTGTGGCGGAGTGCGCGGTGGCCTTTGGCGGCAGCCACCCGCAGCGCTCTTGTGATCATGCTGACCTTTCTCGCTACGCCTTACAGCTACACCTATGACATGGTGCCGCTCGCCGCGCCGCTGGCGCTGCTGCTGCATCAGCGTAAACAGACGGATGGGCGCATCGATCTGCTGGCGCTGACTCTCTGGTTGCTGCCGTGCATGCCGTTTTTTGAGGTCGGCTCGATACAATTACTGCTCGCACCCATCCTGCTGCTTCTCCTTGTCGCAAGGACGCTCATCACCGCTAGGAAGACAAGGACTTCGGATGACCGAAGTCGATATCAGGTTCTTGGAACAAGAAGGGGCGTGGCGCTTCCTGCAACGTCGATCGAAAGCACCGAATCCGTTCACTAACAACATGAGGCGGTGATCGCGAGTAGCGCCGTCCTCCTGATGGATCACTCAAGAGACGTTGCGCAGTTCGGTACGTTATAGCGAACGCCGATCGAGTACCTTGCCGGTCAAGCTCAAACGCGTCTCGAACTTTATCCGACGCTCAAAAGCATCGTAGCGATGACCGGCGATGTGACCCTCACACCGCCGGTCGCGTCGCATCAGTCGCGGATCGCGGAGCCCGCGTTCTGGAGCGCGGCGCCGGTGCGGTCCGCGGCACGATCGCCAGCGCGGTCGATCTTCTCGCCGGCGCGATCCGCGGCGGCGTCGGCGTCGCGGGCGGCGTTCTTGGTCGCCGCGGCGGCGCGGTCACCGGCACGGTCCAGCTTCTCGCCCGCACGATCGGCAGCAGCCGCAACGTCGTCGGCCGCGCGGTCGGTTGCGGCGGCCGCGCGCGCACCGGCGTTCTTGGCATCGTCACCGATCGCGTCCGCTGCCTGCGAGGTCTGCTCCTGCGCGCGCTGGCTGCAGGCGGCGAGCGGCATCGCCACGATCGCCATTGCCAATCCGAAATGCACCTTCTTCATACATCCTCCCGAAACACGACGCGCGACGGCGCCCGACAAGGTGCCGCCGGGCGCACACGTCGCCCCGGCTGCGGCATCGTCAACCCTGCAGCGTCACGAAACGTTCCGCTGGAGGAATGACGTGCGCCGCACCCCGCATCATGACGCGGTCACAATCCTGTGGCACAGGGCGATCATGCGATATCTAACGTCCGCGCTCGCCTTCACTGCCGCCGCCCTATCCACGCTGCCAAGTCCCGCGCTCGCTTGGGGCAAGACCGGTCACCGCGTCGTCGGCGCGATCGCCGATCCGCTGCTCACGCCTGCCGCGCGTACCGGGGTGCGCAGCATCCTGGGCGTCGAGACGATGGCGGAGGCATCGAACTGGCCCGATTTCATGCGCTCTTCGCCCGACGCCTATTGGCAGCACTCGACGCCGTGGCACTATGTGACCGTACCCCCGGGCAAGACCTACGCGCAGGTGACGCCACCTCCCGAAGGCGATGCGGTGACCGCGCTGAAGGGCTTCACGGCGACCGTAAAGGACAAAAGCAAGCCGCTCGTCGAGCGTCAGGCAGCATTGCGCTTCATTATCCACATCATCGGCGATCTGCATCAACCGCTCCACGCCGGTAAAGGCGACGACAAGGGCGGGAACGAGGTAGCGGTGACCTTCTTCGGGCGTCCCACCAATCTGCACTCGGTATGGGATTCGGGGCTGATCGACGACGAACAGCTGTCTTACAGCGAGCTTGCCGCGTGGTTGTCGGCGCGGATCACGCCGGCGGATCGCCGTGCCTGGGCAAGCACCGATCCGGCTGTGTGGATCAAAGAAAGCACTGCGCTACGCGACCAGATCTACCCGAGCGATCCGGCGCTGTCGTATACCTACATCTACCAGAACAAGGCACGGGTCGAATTGCGACTTGAGATGGGCGGCGTCCGGCTGGCCGATTACCTCAACACGCTGTTCCAGCCGGTTGCCAAACGCCGCTGATGCGAAAAGGGACTGCGTGCCGCGACACGCCGTCCCCCTTGCTCAAACGTCCGAACGGATCAGGCGAGTGCGTCGGCCACAACCTTGTTGACGATCTTCCCGCCGCGCACGTTCAGACCTTCCATCAGCCCCGGGTTTTCCTCGCACGCCGCATAGCCCTTGTCGGCAAGCGCGAGCCCGTAAGGCAATGTCGCGTTGTTGAGCGCATGGCTGGAGGTCAGCGGAACCGCGCCGGGCATGTTGGCGACGCAGTAATGGATCACGCCATCGACCTCGTAAGTCGGCTCGGCATGGGTGGTCGCATGGCTGGTCTCGAAACAGCCGCCCTGATCGATCGCGACATCGACCAGCACCGCGCGCGGCTTCATGTGGCCGAGCATCGGGCGCGTGACGAGCTTGGGCGCCGAGGCACCAGGGATCAGCACCGCGCCGATCACCGCGTCGGCCTCGGCAATCTCCTGCTCGATCGACTCGAGCGTCGACACGCGCGTACGGACGCGACCGCCGAACAACTCGTCCAGTTCGCGCAGACGCGGGATCGAGCGATCGATGATCGTCACCTCGGCACCCAGGCCAACCGCCATGCGCGCCGCATGCGTGCCGACGACACCACCACCCAGAACCACGACACGACCCGGTTGCACGCCTGGGACGCCGCCGAGCAGCACGCCGCGCCCGCCATTCGGTGCCTTGAGCGCGTGACCCGCCGCCTCGATCGATAGACGTCCCGCGACCTCGCTCATGGGTGCCAACAGCGGCAGCTGGCCGCGCGCATCAGTGACGGTCTCATACGCGACTGCGGTCACGCCCGACGCCATCAGCCCCTTGGCCTGCTCGGGGTCGGGCGCAAGGTGGAGGTAGGTGAACAGGATCTGGTCGTCGCGCAGCTGCACCCACTCGCTCGGCTGCGGCTCCTTGACCTTCACGATCATCTGCGCGCGCGCGAACACTTCCTCGGCCGTATTGACGATTTCGGCGCCCGCCGCGCGGTATACGTCGTCCGAGGCGGCAATGCCCAGACCGGCGCCCGCCTGTACCAGCACCTCGTGCCCATGCGCGACATATTCGCGCACTGCGCCGGGCGTCAGGCCGACGCGATATTCGTGGTTCTTGATTTCCTTCGGCACACCGACGCGCATGACACTCTCCTCAAGTTTGCGCGCCTTTTAGTGCGTCACGCACGCCTTTTCCCGTCAAAGCTGATCACGCGCTTGCCGCCCGCCGTGATTATCCTGCATGATCTCTCGTAATGACGCCGCAATCCGAACCACTTGATCGCATCGATCGCCGCCTGCTTGGCGCGCTGGTCGAG
This sequence comes from Sphingomonas sp. Mn802worker, assembly GCF_000382485.1. Lineage (GTDB taxonomy): Bacteria > Pseudomonadota > Alphaproteobacteria > Sphingomonadales > Sphingomonadaceae > Sphingomonas. Next base: position 213,545 of record NZ_AORY01000001.1, read on the forward strand.
AATGCGCGCGCGACCGCCTTCGCGCTGGCCGAGCGGATTGGACGCAGCGCGACGGCGATCGCGCGGCGTCAACGCGCGCTGGAGGAATCGGGCGTGATCGCGGGCTATGCCGCTCGACTCGATCTCGAGCGACTGGGACTGGGCACGACGGTTCACATCAAGATGACGCTGGAAAGCCAGCGCAAGGACGTGCTGGACGCGTTCGAGCAGGCTATCGCGCTCAGCCCCTCGGTCGCGCGTTGCGACCTGATGTCGGGGTCGTACGATTACCTCGTCACCGTGCAGGCGCGCGACCTGGCGCATTTCGCCGAGGTGCACCGCGAGGAACTGTCCCGCCTCCCCGGCGTCACCAGCATGGAGTCGGGCTTTGTGCTGCGCGAGGTGGTCGCGACGCGGCTGCCGCTCCATCTGCTCGATTGACACGCGGTTGGAACCCGCGGGCCCGCGTGATAGCTTCGCATCCATGACCGAGCATGTGCCGATCACCAACGTGCCGACACGCGTCAAGCTGCGGGTCGAGGATTACCTGTCACTCGACCGCGATGGCGCGTTCGACGGCTACGGCAAGACGGAGCTGATTGACGGTGAGGTGGTGTACATGAATGCGCAGCATCGGCCGCACGCGCGAATCAAATCGCGCCTCTACACGGCAGTCAGTGCGACGCTCTCGGCCCGATCGGAACGGCTCGAAGCACTCGTTGAGGGTTCGATTGCGGTGCCGCCGCACAACGTGCCGGAGCCAGACATAACGATCACCAGCGAGCCGGATGGCCGCGGATTGATCCCGCTCGAAACCGTCCGCCTAATCATCGAAGTCTCGGACACGACGCTCAGGTTGGACCTTGACCAGAAATCGTTCATCTACGCCGCGCACCGCGTACCGGAATATTGGGTGGTCGACGTGAATGGGCGCGAAGTCCATCAGATGTGGGCGCCCGAGACCGGCGTCTATAACGAGCGACACCTACATAGCTTCGGTGATCCGATCACCGCCATCACGATCGACGGACTTACCGTCACAACCGACCAGCTCTGACCATCATCGTTCGCGCCAGAAGTCGAACGCCTTGCCCTGCTCCGCCGCGACGAAGCGCATCGCCTCGCCGCCCTCCCACGCTCCGCGATAGCCGCGCCGTTCGGCTAGCGTCGTCCACCATCCCTGCCCCGGCAGCCGATCGCCCTCACGCACCACCAGCACGGCAAGCGCCGGTTCGCCGACCGCCTCACCCGCCAGATCGACCGCGTCGAGCGTCTTGCATAACGCGCGCATCTTCGGCCGGGTGAAGCGATGGCCGAGTGCCTTGAGCAGCTCGGAATAGCTTACCGCCCGCCCCTCACGCGCGGCCGTGACGAGGTGACTACGCACTAGCACCACATCGGCGATCGTGCCCGGCCCTTCGACCGGCACGATCCCCTCCGCCTCCAGCCAGCGCGACAGATCGTCGCCGTTGCCGGAGGCGGAGGCATCGCGCATCAGCGCGTCAGCTTCTTGTACGCCAGCCGCGTCGGACGGTCGGCCGCATCGCCTAGGCGGCGGCGCTTGTCCTCCTCGTAGCTCTCGTAATTGCCCTCGAACCATTCGACGTGGCTGTCGCCCTCGAACGCGAGGATGTGAGTGCACAAACGATCGAGGAAGAAGCGGTCGTGGCTGATGACCACCGCGCAGCCCGCGAAGGTCTCCAGCGCTTCCTCAAGCGCGCGCAGCGTCTCGACGTCGAGGTCGTTGGTCGGCTCGTCGAGCAGCAGGACGTTGCCGCCTTCCTTCAGCATCTTCGCCATGTGGACGCGATTGCGCTCACCGCCCGACAGCTGGCCGACCTTCTTCTGCTGGTCGGGGCCCCGAAAGTTGAACGCGCCCACGTACGCGCGCGTGCCCAGCTCCTGCTTGCCGAAGCGGAACACCTCCAGCTCGTCGGAGATTTCCTGCCAGACGTTCTTGTTCGGATCGAGGTGGTCGCGGCTCTGATCGACATAGCCGAGCTTGACGGTCGACCCGACGCTGATCTCGCCGCTGTCGGGCTGCTCCTGGCCTGTGATGAGCTTGAACAGCGTCGACTTGCCCGCGCCGTTTGGCCCGATAACGCCGACGATCCCGCCGGGTGGCAGCGTGAAGTCGAGGTTGTCGAACAGCAGGCGATCGCCGTAGGACTTGGTCAGGCCCTTCGCCTCGATCACCTTGCCGCCCAATCGCTCGGGCAACTGGATCAGGATCTGCGCCTTGCCGGCGACGCGGTTCTCCTGCTTCGCCATCAATTCGTCGAATGCACGGATACGCGCCTTCGACTTGGTCTGACGGGCCTTGGGCGTCTGGCGCATCCAGGCGAGCTCGTCGGCGATCGCCTTCTGCTTGCCCGCCTCCTCGCGCTCCTCCTGCTCGAGCCGCTTGGCCTTCTTTTCCAGATAGCCCGAATAGTTCGACTCGTAGGTGTAGTAGCGCCCACGATCGAGCTCGAGCACCCAATTGACGACGTTGTCGAGGAAGTAGCGGTCGTGGGTGACGAGGATTACGTTGCCGGTATATTCCTTCAGGAAGTTTTCCAGCCACGACACGCTTTCCGCGTCGAGGTGGTTGGTCGGCTCGTCGAGCAGCAGGATGTCGGGCTTCTCCAGCAGCAGCCGGCACAGCGCCACGCGGCGCTTCTCACCGCCCGACAGGTTGGTGACAGCCGAGTCGGACGGCGGGCAACGCAGCGCCTCCATCGCCTGTTCGAGCTGGCTGTCGAGGCTCCAGCCGTCAGCGGCGTCGATCTTCGCCTGCAGCTCGCCCATTTCCTCCATCAGCGCGTCGAAGTCGGTGTCGTCCTTGGGATCGCCCATCTCGGCCGAAATGGCGTTGAAGCGATCCACCATGCTTGCGACCGGTCCGGCGCCCAGCCGGACGTTCTCGATCACCGTCTTGCTGTCGTCGAGCTTCGGCTCCTGCGGCAGATAGCCGACGCGGATGCCCTCGGCCGCCCACGCCTCACCGGTGAACTCGGTGTCCATCCCGCCCATGATCTTCATCAGCGTCGACTTGCCGGCGCCGTTCGGACCGATGATCGCGATCTTCGCGCCGGGAATGAACTGCAGGTGGATGTTATTGAGCACGGGCTTGTTCGCGCCTGGGAAGGTCTTTGTCAGACCCTTCATGACATAGGTATATTGGACGGCCATGGGTCGCCTTTTCGCGTGATGATGCTGCGGGAAAAATTGTTCCCTTCACATGTAAGCGCCCGGCGCGACGTTGGCAAACCGGCAGGCGCCGGTTACGCCTCTCGTCCATGAAGCGCATCCTGCTCGCGGCCACCGCCGCTGCCGCCCTTTCCGCCCCCGTGCTCGCGCAGAGCGCGCCGGCGCCGACGTCCGCAGGCCAGCCTGCCGTGTCGCGTCCCGCGCCGACGCCCCCCGCCCTGGTCGATCAGCGCGTCGCGAGCTTGCGCGATGCAGCGCTGAAGGACGAGGTCGCCTATGACATTGTCGAGGGATTGACGACCGAGGTCGGCCAGCGGCTCGCCGGTACCGAGGCAGAGGCGCGCGCCCGCACGTGGGGCGCGGCGAAGCTAAAGGCGCTAGGCTTCAAGAACGTGCGGATCGAGACGTACCAGATGCCCGTCTGGGTACGCGGCACAGAGGAAGCCGAGATCGTTTCGCCCTTCCCGCAGAAGCTGAAACTCGCCGCGCTCGGCAATTCCGGCTCGACCGGCGCGCAGGGACTGACCGCCGACCTCGTCGTGTTTCCGAGCATGACCGAATTCGCCAACGCACCTGCGGCCGCGATCCGTGGCAAGATCGTCTATATCGGCAATTCGATGCAGCCGACACAGGACGGGTCAAGCTACGGCGCGAACGGCCCCGCGCGCTTCACCGGCCCCGCGATGGCGGCGGCGAAGGGTGCGGCGGCGATCGTGATCCGCTCGATCGGCACCGACACGCATCGCCTGCCGCACACCGGCGTGACGAACTTTCCCACTGGCGTAGCTGCGATCCCCGCGGCCGCGCTCGCCGTTCCCGATGCCGAGCAGATCGAGCGAATGGCGAAGCGCGGCAAGCCGATCCGCCTGCACCTCGTCCTCACCCCGCAACAGACCGGCAACCACGAATCGGGCAATGTCATCGCCGAGGTGCCCGGCACCGACCCGGCTGCGGGCATCGTCCTGATCGGCGGCCATCTCGACAGCTGGGATCTCGCCACCGGCGCGATCGACGATGCGAGCGGCGTTGCGATTACGACTGCGGCTGCGAAGCGCATCCTCGACTCGGGCAAGCGTCCGCGTCGCACGATCCGCGTTGTGTGGTTCGGCGCAGAGGAGGTCGGCGGCTTCGGCGGCGAGGATTACGCAAAGAAGCACGGAGCCGAGCGCCATGCGATCGCGGCGGAAAGCGACTTCGGTGCCGATCGCGTGTGGCGGTTTGAGACGACACTGCCAGCGGGCGCAAAGCCGATCGCGGACCGCCTCGCCAGCGCGCTCGCCCCGCTCGGCATCGTCCGCGGCACCGGTGGCGCGGGCGACGGATCGGATATCGAGGCGACGATCAGGACCGGCGTCGCGGGCATCGACCTCAATCAGTCCGGCGTGCGCTACTTCGATGTGCACCACACGCCCGACGACACACTTGACCGCGTTGACCCGGCGCAATTGCAGCAGAATGTCGCCGCTTGGACGACGATGCTTGCGATCGTCGCTGATGCACCCGAAGAGATCGGATCAGTAACGCGGCCATGATGTCAAGTGCACAACCGCTCGTCGCAACCTGTACCCCAGATGAATTTTCCTTATTGACCCCCTGAACCGCTAGGGTATTCGGACGTTTCGCGACGGCGTTGGGGTCGGCCGCGATTTTTGTGATGCTTGGGAGCATTCGAATGAAGAAGATCCTGCTCGTTGCCGCTGCCGCCGGCCTGATGTCCGTTGCTGCTTGCTCGAAGTCGCCGGAAGCTAACGCGGTCGAGAACAACGCCGACATGATGGCGGACAACATGGACGCGATGGCCGACAACGTCGCCGACATGTCGAACACCACTGCGAACCCGTTCTCCGAGGACAACGCCGAGGCGGTTGCCGAGAACATCCACGACGCGGCCGACAACGTCCGTGACTCGGCGGACGCCGCGACCACCAACATGTAATCGGACCCGGTTCGGGTCTTGCTGATGCCTAGGTTCATTCCTCTGGTTGGCGCCGCGCTCCTGATGCTCGGCGGCTGCAGCAAGCCCGAACCGGTTTCGGTCGAGAACGGTGCCGAGGCATTGTCCGCCAATCTTGAGCAGATGGCGAACGAGCTGGAGGCGGAAGCATCGGGACAGGTCAATGCGACCGAGCGTGACACGCTCACCGGTGCGGCTGCCACCCTCGACAATGCGTCGGATGCGATCAACGTGTCCGACACGCCTGCGAACTTTTAAGCTCGCAGGCATCCAGCGCCGCTCACTAGATCAAGGGCGTCCCGTTTGTCGGGGCGCCCTTTGTCGTTGCAGCCATGGCGCGTCCTCCGCCTTGCGATGAACCGGATCGACGTGCCCGAGTTGTGTCGCTGACCAGATACGACCAACGAGGCGGTGAGATGCGCAAATCCTTTCTGATGGGGCTAATCGGCGGACAGCGCGCGATGACTCCACTCGCGACCGTCGCTATTGCCGCCGCCCGCGGCCAGTTGCCGGCGGATAATGGCGCGCCGAAGCTGCTTGCCAATCCGCTAGTCGCCGCCGGCGCCTTGGCGCTCGCAATCGGTGAAATTGCAGGTGATAAGCAGAAGACTGCACCCGACCGCATCGTCCCGATCGGCCTTGCCGCCCGCTTCATCACGTCCGCTATTGCGGGCGCTGCGCTGGTGCCCAAGCGACAGCGCTGGATCGGCGCCGCGATCGGCGGCGTCACCGCTGTGGCGGCTTCCTACCCCGGTTGGCGCACGCGCATGGCGTGGCTACCTAAATACGGCCAGACACCGACAGGGTTTGCCGAGGATCTGGCGGTGCTCTCCTCCGCGGCGGCGATCGTCAGGCGATAGCCGCGCTTGCCAAGTCCGCGTCGAAGCCGCTACCTGCGGCGGCGCGCGGGGGGCCTGTAGCTCAACGGTTAGAGCTGGCCGCTCATAACGGCTAGGTTGCGGGTTCGAGTCCTGCCGGGCCCACCACGCGCGACCGTTCGATGGCGGCGATGATCTGGTCCAGTGCCGCGGGCCGGTAGCCGAGCCGGGCAAGCGCCGGCAGTACCTCGTCCCACCACGCGTGGAACCGTGCCAGCGCATGTTCGTCGCGCACATAGGGCGTATGCCCCGGCACCAGCGATGGTGAGTGAAACGTTAGCTGAAGCAGCCGCTCGCCGTCGTCAGCCGCCAGTTCGATCGCGCGGATCGCCTCGCGTGCGGGCGTTCCCTCCGGCGTCAGCGGTACGCGCGACAACAGCCGGGTGCGCGCAAACAGACCACGCGCCTTTGGTACGCGCCCGAGCAGCGGATGCAGCCAGCCGCCGTGTTCGCGCAACAGTCCGGTGTAGATCGTCGATAGCGGCAGCTCGACCAGCGAACCGTCGCCAAGCGGAAAGGCCGCCGCGCCGACCGAGGTGAAATCGGGACCCCCCTGACACGCGTAATCGAACCGCGCGCGCATCGAGGCATCGATGCGGAACCCGCGCGACGCGAGCGCGTGAAATGTGTGCGGCCCGACGCCGTAGCGGCCCGCGCGGTAGATCAACGATCGTCGCCCAAGCGAGCGTTCGATCATCGCGACCAACCGGTCGAGCTTCGCTGCCTCCACCTCGCGCGGCAGATTGCCCGCGAACGTCTCGACCCGCGTGCCGCTGCCGAGCGGCGGGGTCACCCAAGAGTGCAATTGCGCACCGATCGCGGATGCAGGATCGCGGCGCAGCAGGTCACGCAGGATCGCAGCCGCCGTCTCGTTCGCCGCAACGACGTAATCGACCATGTAGATCGGGCTGATGCCATGCGCGGAAAGCCGATCGTGCATCGCCGGCAGCGCGGCGATTGCGGTTACGTCGTAATCGTCGCTCGCTCCCGGCGACGACCAGTCGAACTCCTCCTCCGTGTCGATCGTGACGGCGAAGCGCCGACCGAACGACTCGGGCCATTGCAGCTCCGCGCCGGCCGGCGTCGCGAAGCGATGCGTCACGGATGAAGCGTGGAGGAAGCGTCCTTGCGCGACAGCGTCGGCTGCGGCAGCGCGACCGTCAGCTGCGTCGGCTCGAGCAGCAGATGCCCGCCCAGCTGGCTCGCCAGATTGCGCACCAGCCGCAGCGCGAAGCCGACGCCCAGCAACGGCGCACCGTCGCTATCGTCACCCTGATCGTCGAGGTGCAGCAGCCTCAGGTCGTCGCGCCCGACGAATGCGGCCGGTCGATCGATCGAGATATGGATCAACTCCGCTGCATCCGTTGAAACGGTGACGCGCAATGCCTCGCCTGCGGCACTCGCCGACAGCATCGTCGCGGTCAGCCGCGACAACAAACGCTCGACCGCGATCGGATCGGCCGCTACGCGCGCGTCCACCGCTTCGGGCAGCAGCAGCGTCGCGCCGCGTCTGGCCGCCAGCGGCGCCAGATCGTCCGCCACTTGGGCCAGCAAGGGCTGCAACGCAATTACATCGGCGCGCAGGTCTAGTGCGGCCGCCTCGATCCGCGCCGCCATATCGAGGTCCTCGATCGCCCCGATCAACCCCGACACCTGCGAGCGGATGACTGCCGCGCGCTCGCGGTACGTCTCGGGCACAGGGCCGAGCAGCTCGCGCTCGATCAGTTCGGAAAAGCCGGCGATCGCGTTGGTCGGGGTGCGCAGTTCGTGCACCAGCCGACGCAGCCCGTCCGCGCCGCGTGCGTCGATCGTCGTGGCCGGCGCCGGACGCGTGCGCGCCGCATCCTCCTCGATCCGCGGTCTACGCGCGCTGCCGCGATACCCCATGAACCGACCGCTGCTCTGCTCAAAGACCGGGACGCCCGCGATCCGCCAGTCACCGCCCAGCGGAGAATTACCCGCGACCACCAGCCGCGCGTCGCTGAACGCCGCGCGCTTGCGAAAGGCCCCGGCGGCGACGCCGTCGACACCGGTCCGCGCGACGCCGGCATGCGCCAGATGCGTGCCGATCACCGCGCCGCGCGGCGCACTGTCTATCCAGCGGACGATCCCGTCGGCATCGCTCTCAAACCGGAACGACGCCACCTGTGCCTCATCGGCAAGCGACAGCGGCGACGGCACGTTGCGGCCGCGCTGGAATTCCTCGATCCGGTGGACCAGATCGGCGATCTCGAACCGCTCGCCCGGCGCCGCGGTCTGGTCGACCGGTGATGCGCTGGTCAGCGCGGTGATATCGGCGACCGGTCGCGCAACCGCAGCAACTGCCGTGGGGGCCGCGGCCGCGACCGGAACGGCATCCGTCTGAGTCGAGGGGCGCTGGTCGCTCAAGGCGAAATCGGTCCGCCCCATCGTCTCCAGCGCGCGCACCGCGCTTGGCGGCAGATCGGCGCGCTGGCGCAGGACGCTGCGCCCCATCGGCGACAGGCGCGGAATTAGGGCGTCCCAATCCTCGGGCGTCAGCCGCGCGACGCGCAGCACGGCCGCCGCAACCTCGGGATCGTCGGCCGCAAACAGCGCCACCAGCCGAGCGGGCGGATCGGCGAGTGCCAGCCCACGCGCGACGGCTGCGCGCGTCGCCACCGGTACATTCTCCCCGATCGTGCTGAGCCGCGCGATCAGCGCATCGTCTGCCACTGCACGGCCGCGCGCGATCAGGTCGGTCAGCTGCCGGAACGCGGCGCGGGCGCCGAACGACGTCGATACATCGGCGGCGAGAACCGTCTTCAGACTGTCATCGAACCGCACGCGACCCTCCTTGCAGGGCTGACAACGATCGCTGCGCGACCTGATCCGCCCGGCCTACAACGCAGATGTCACCACGTCATCACCAAGCGACGGACAATTTGTCGCAGCTTGGCACAATTGCGTTGTCACGCAATTATCCTATAGCAGCACCGCGGACATGTGTCGTCATCGTTCGCTGGTTTGACATTGAGGCATAGTGATGGCGTTGGACAAGATCGATCGTGAGATCCTCTCGCTCTTGCAGGAGGATGGACGCATGACCAACGTCGATCTGGCCGAACGTGTCGGCCTCACCGCGCCGCCGTGTCTCAGGCGCGTGCGCGCGTTGGAACAGGCCGGTGTGATCCGCGGCTACCATGCCGATTGCGATCCCGCCAAGCTGGGCTACCCGATCACGGTCTTTGCGATGGTCAGCCTGCGCAGCCAGGCCGAGCAGGACCTTGCCCAGTTCGAGCAGCATATCGCCACCATCCCAGAGGTGCGCGAATGCCATATGCTCAACGGCGAGATCGACTTCATCATCAAGATCGTCGCATCCGACCTGGAAAGTTTCCAGCGGCTGCTGACGACGCAACTCACCGCTGCGCCCAATGTCGCCAGCGTCAAATCGTCGCTGACGATCCGCACCGCCAAGGCCCAGACAGGTGTCCCGATCCCGTAAGCGGTCACGCCACACCAACGAAAAAGGGGCGACCCGCCGGCCGCCCCTCCCTCGCATCGATCGTGCGCGATCAGCCGACCGGCGGATGATCCAGATATTCGATCCACAGCCCGGCCAGATCGGCGCGCGGCTGACCCTTGACCGCCTCGAACGCCGTCCGCGCACCCGCCTTGTCGCCCGAATAGGCGAGAGCGATCCCCAGGCGCGTGTTCACCGCGTCGGCATCGACCTGCCCCTTCTGCAAGGCGGTGCGATAAAGCGCGACCGCCTTGGCATATTCTCCGGTGCCGAAGAACGCATCGGCGGTGCTCGCCGCCAGCTTGCCGTTGGCCGCCGTATTGGCACGCGTTTCCAGACCCGACAGCGAGCCTTCATTGCCGATCGACTTGTTCGACGCGGCGAGCAGCCCCGAGGCGCTCGCGCTCGACGACGGGATCTTGCCCGTCGACGTGCCCTGCGTCAGCACGGTCTTCGCTTCCCACGGAATGCCGAGGTCGAACGCGAACTGCGCATACATTTCGTAATCATACTGGTCGGCCAGCGCCTTGCCATGGCGCAGCAGGCGGAACAGGTCGACCTTCTGCCCCTTGTCGAGCGTCGCCACGCCACCCGAGGTCAGGCCGAACGTCGTCACTACGTCGCGCCAGTTCTTGGCGGTCGGATACGCCTCGACATACTTCTTGAGCCAGGCGTAGGTCAGCGCGCCGTTGCGCTTCTGATTGCTCTTGGCGATCATGAACCGGTACAGGTCCTCGCCCGGCTTCTGCCCGGCCGCGACCTGCGCCGCGATCACCTTGTCCATCTCGGTCGATGCACCGGCGAGGTCGCCTGCGTCCGCCTTCGACTTGACCAGCTGGAGCGTCATGTTCGGGTTGGTGTAGCCGGCCGCCTGCGCCGCGGCGAAATATTGCGCCGCGCCGGCATTGTCCTTTGCGTTGGTCGCGATGCGGCCGAGCTCGTAATTGTAGCGACCGATATCGGCCGCAGGAGTCTTCGGGTTCGTCACCAGCACCTTGAGCGGCACGGCGAGTGACGCGTCGCTGCCTTGGTTCGCACCGATCTTCTTGGCTTCGAGGTTGAGGCGCAGCGCTGCCGAAATGTAGCGCTCGTCGTCGGTCTTCGCCGCCGCTTCGGCCTGCGCGATCGACGTTTCAGCAGCCGCGAAATCGTTGGCGGCAAGCGCGGTCTGCGCCGCGGCGGCGGGCGCCTGCACTTCCTTGCTTAGCTTCAGCGCCGGACCGTCGGCCTTCTTGTCCTTCTCCTTCGCAGCCGCAGGCTGGACAGCCAGCGACGCGCCACCGGCGAGCAGGGCGGCTGCGAACAAAGCGTTGGTGAACCTCTTCATCGACTATTCTCTCCGATACGGCCGCGAGTGTGCCTGCTGCCGCGATGCTCTACTGATCCAGCGTCGCGGGTTCAAGGAAGGGACGTTACGTACCCGTCACGCGCTGAACCCCGATTGAACACGGCCGTTCCCGCGGCTAGCGCGGACGCGATGATCGCCCTGCTCTCCCCCGCCAAGACGCTCGACCTAGATACGCCCGCGCCGTTCGATGCGACGCGACCGCGCTTCGCGGACGAGGCCGCGACGCTCGCCAAGGCCGCCTCCCACCTCAGCCAGAAGAAGCTGGCCGAGCTGATGCACATCAGCCCCGCACTCGCGAAGCTGAACGCCGACCGCTTCCACGACTTCGCGCACGCTGCCGAACGGCCGGCGATCTACACCTTTGCCGGTGACGTCTACACCGGGTTTGAGGTCGCGACGCTGGATGAACCGGCGATCCGCTTCGCGCAGGATCATCTGCGGCTGCTCTCCGGCCTCTATGGCCTGCTCCGCCCGCTCGACGCGATGCGGCCATACCGGCTCGAGATGGGAACGCGCTGGGCGCCCCGGCACAAGAAGCTGACCGACTGGTGGGGCACGCGCATCGCCGACGCGCTCGCCGCCGATCTGGCGGAGGAAGGATCGGGCGCGATCCTGAACCTTGCCTCGAACGAGTATTTCGCGGCTGTCGACGGCAAGCTGCCCGCCGGCACGCGCGTGATCGCGGTCGACTTCCGCGAGGCGGACGGCCGCTTCATCAGCTTCCACGCGAAAAAGGCACGCGGCACGATGGCACGCTGGATGGCGGAGCACCGCGTCACCGACACCGATGCGATGCGCGGCTTCGACAGCGACGGCTATTCCTACGACGCCGCGGCGAGCAGCGACGATCGCTGGACCTTCGCGCGCTCCGGCGCACGGACATGAGCGCCATCAAGAACGCCGTCGTCATCGGCGCCTCGGGAGGGATCGGCGCCGCGCTCGTCGGGGCTCTGGAGGACGAGGAGGTGCGCGTGCTCCCTTTCGCCCGCTCCTTCACCGGCGACCACCACCTCGACCTGGAGGATGAGGCAAGCATCGCCGCCGCCGCTGGCCGCGCCGGATCGCCCGACCTCGTGATCGTCGCCACCGGCCTGCTCCACGATGCCGCGCACGGCCCCGAAAAGGCGATCCGCGAGCTCGATCCCGCCTGGCTCGCGCGTCAGTTCGCAGTCAACGCGATCGGCCCCGCGCTCGTCGCCAAGCACTTCCTGCCGATCATGCCGAAGACCGGGCGGAGCGTGCTCGCCTTCCTGTCGGCACGTGTCGGCAGCATCACCGACAACCGCCTCGGCGGCTGGTACGGCTACCGCGCCTCGAAGGCCGCGCTCAACCAGCTCGTGCGCACGCTGGCGGTCGAGGACAAGCGCCGCAACGATCGCGGGCTCGTCGTCGCGCTCCATCCCGGCACGGTCGATACAGCCCTATCGCAACCGTTCCGGCAATCGGGCCGCGACCTGTTCAAGCCCGATCGCGCCGCGGTGCAATTGCTCGACGTGATCGACGGATTGAAGGTTACCGATAGCGGCCGCCATTTCGCCTGGGACGGCAGCGAGGTCGCACCCTGACTCGTGTGCGCGGGCTTGTTACGCAACCTTCATGAACGCGACAGCGCCATGTCACCCGGGCGCTTCTAATCAGGCACGAGGCGCGATGAAGCGCCGGACGATTAGGAGACCTTCGATGACCCGTTCGTTGCCCTTCGCGCTTCTCTCCACCGCCGCGCTGTTCTCCGCCGGGATGGCGGTCGCGCAGACACCGATGACGCACGCGACGACGTCGGCACACACCTCCATGCGCACGACGACGAAGACCTCCACCACCAAGCCCATGATCGCATCCAAGCCCGCGATGGCGACCACGCGCACGACGCAGACGCGTACCGCTACCGGCGGCCACATGGTTACCACCAAGACCGCGACCGGCAAGAGCGTGACCTACGATTGCTCCAAGGCGGGCAACAAGACCAAGCAGGCCTGCAAGCGCTGATCCGACTTCATATGCTCCCGCGCGCACGTGTACGCACGTACGCGCGCGGGGGTGGTCACGGGCCAACTGCTCGGCTAGGCTGCTCCTTTCCCTTGTAGCAGCGAAGAGCGTAGCACCTTGACCGACGAGACCGTCCTCGCCGACCCGTCCGACATTGCCCCCATCTCCATCGTTGAGGAGATGAAGACCTCCTACCTCGATTACGCGATGAGCGTGATCGTGGCGCGCGCACTGCCCGACGTGCGCGACGGGTTGAAGCCGGTCCACCGCCGCATCCTCTATTCCGCGAACGAAAGCGGGTTCCTCTACAACCGCCCGTACCGCAAATCGGCACGCATCGTCGGTGACGTGATCGGTAAGTACCACCCGCACGGCGACACCGCGATCTACGACGCTTTGGCGCGCATGACGCAGGATTGGTCGATGCGACTGCCGCTGATCGACGGTCAGGGCAACTTCGGCTCGATGGACCCCGATCCGCCCGCCGCGATGCGCTACACCGAGGCGCGTCTCGCCAAGGCGGCGAACTACCTGCTCGAAGACCTCGACAAGGACACGGTCGATTTCCAGCCGAACTACGACGGGTCGGAGCGTGAGCCGCAGGTACTGCCCGCGCGCTTCCCCAACCTGCTCGTCAACGGCGCGGGCGGCATCGCGGTCGGCATGGCGACCAACATCCCGCCGCACAATCTGGGCGAGGTGATCGACGCGTGCTTCGCCTACCTGAATAACGGCGCGATCACGACCGAGGAACTGATACAGATCGTTCCCGGCCCCGATTTCCCGACCGGCGCGATCATCCTCGGCCGCGCGGGCGCGCGCTCGGCCTATGAGACCGGCCGCGGTTCGATCATCGTGCGCTCGCGCCACATGATCGAGGAACGCGGCGGCCGCGGCGGCGAGGGTCGTCGCTCGATCGTGCTCACCTCGATCCCCTACCAGCAGGGCAAGAACGCGCTGGTCGAGAAGATCGCGGAAGCCGCCAAGGACAAGCGCATCGAGGGCGTCAGCGACATTCGCGACGAATCGAATCGTGAGGGCGTGCGGATCGTCATCGACCTGAAGCGCGACGCAACGCCTGAGGTCGTGCTCAACCAATTGTGGCGTCACACGCCGGCGCAGGGGTCGTTCGCCGCCAACATGCTCGCGATCCGCGGCGGCCGGCCCGAATTGCTCAACCTGCGCGACATCATCGCCGCGTTCATCACCTTCCGCGAGCAGGTCATCACCCGCCGCTCGAAGTTCGAACTCGCCAAGGCACGCGAGCGCGCGCACATCTTGCTCGGCCTCGTCATCGCGGTCACCAACCTCGACGAGATGGTGCGGATCATCCGCGGATCGTCGAGCCCGGCCGAGGCCCGGCAGAAGCTGCTCGCGCGCGAGTGGCCGATCGCGGAGATCGCGCCCTATATCCGGCTGGTCGAGGCGACCGATGTCGAGGTTACCGGCGACAGCTATCGCCTGTCGGAAACGCAGGTCCGCGCGATCCTCGACCTGCGCCTCCATCGCTTGACCGCGCTCGGCCGCGACGAGATCGGCAATGAGCTGGAGGGGCTCGCCGGGTCGATCGCCGAGCTGCTCGCGATCCTGTCCGACCGCGTAAAGCTGTACGGTGTGCTGCGCGACGAGCTGCGTGAGGTGCGCGAGCTGTTCGCGACACCGCGCCGGACCGAGATCGCCGCCGCCGCCGACGGGATCGAGGACGAGGATCTGATCGAGCGCGAGGAGATGGTCGTCACCGTCACGCTCGAAGGATATATCAAGCGCACCCCGCTCGACGCCTTTCGCGCCCAGGCGCGCGGCGGCAAGGGCCGCGCCGGCATGGCCACCAAGGACGAGGACGTCATCACCAAGCTGTTCGTCACATCGACGCACACGCCGGTGCTGTTCTTCTCGACGCTTGGCCGCGTCTATCGCATGAAGGTATGGCGCCTGCCCGAGGGAGGACCTGCGACGCGTGGTCGTCCGATGATCAACCTCCTGCCGCTAGAGGCTGGCGAGACGATCTCGACCGTGCTGCCGCTGCCCGAGGATGAGGCCGACTGGGGCAAGCTCCACGTCATGTTCGCGACCGCAAAGGGCAGCGTGCGGCGCAACTCGATGGACGCGTTCACCAACGTGCCGTCGAACGGCAAGATCGCGATGAAGTTCGAGGGCATCGATGCCGACGACCGGTTGATCGGCGTCGCCTTGCTCGACGAGGGCGACGACGTCCTGCTGGCGACGCGGCAGGGCAAGGCGATCCGCTTTGCCGCCGACGAGGTTCGCGAGTTCCAGAGCCGCAACTCGACCGGCGTGCGCGGGATCGCGCTGAAGGGCGACGATGCGGTCATCTCGCTCTCGGTGCTCCACCGCGTCGACGCGTCGCCGGAGGAACGCGAGCAATACCTGCGCAACGCGCCGTGGAAGGAGCGCGAAGGCGATCTCGACATGGAGCTGACGCTGTTCGAGCGGCTACGCGGGTGCGAGGAGTTCATCCTTACCGTCTGCGCCAACGGTTACGGCAAGATTTCCTCGGCCTATGAATATCGCCGCACCGGACGTGGTGGCCAGGGCATCACCAACATCGACAACGTGCGTCGTAACGGCCCCGTCGTCGCCAGCTTCCCCGCGACCAAGGCGGACCAGCTGATGCTCGTCACCGATCAGGCCAAGATGATCCGCATGCCGCTGACCAGCCTGCGCATCATCGGACGCGGCTCGGCCGGCGTGCGGCTGTTCAACGTGGCGGACGACGAGCACGTCGTCTCCGCCGCGCGAATCGACGAGGAGCCCGAGCCTGAGGATGCGGCCGAGGCGATGGTCGCGGCCGAACTCGCCGATGCGGTGGAAACCGCGCCCGCTGACGATGGTTCGATCGGTGACGATGCAGCCGCCGGACCGGAGGATGGCGAATGAGCAACACCGATAAGCCCCTCACCGCCTACAAGGTGCTGACCGCCGAGCAGATGGCGACGCTGGAGCGTGACGGAAGCTTCGCCGGCGCGCCGGTCGATTTGGCCGACGGCTACATCCATCTCTCCACCGCCGACCAGCTCGCCGAGACGATCGACAAGCATTTTGCCGGGCAGGCGGACCTTCATATCGTCGCGGTGGATCTTGCCGCCCACGGCGACAAGGTCCGGTGGGAGCCGTCGCGCGGCGGGCAGCTGTTCCCGCACCTCTACGCCCTGATGCTGCTTGAAACCACCATCGCCTATTCGCCGCTCGCCCGCCACGACGACGGCAGCATCCGCTTGCCGATCGCAGGCTAGGCGTAGAGGTCGACCACCGCACGCCCCCGCCTACCGCGCCCAACAACAGCGTGCGATGGCAGTGGCACGGATCGCGCTCGTAACACAGCAAGGCACTCGGCATCTCGTCGGCGAGCGCGAGCATCTGCGCAGCCGCGACCTGCGCCTCGGGCAGGTCCAGCTGTGCGTCGTACACTGCGGTCAGCGTCGCGACATCGCCCTTCTTCGCCGCATCGCGCCCCGGCTTGGGCGTGCCGAGCGCCTTCAGGTGCGCATAGTCGATCCCTGCGTCCTTCAACGACGCCGCCAGCGTTGACTTGGAAAAGCCCGGGCGGCGCGACAAGGGCAGCGCGCGCACGTCGATCACCCGTCGCACGCCTGCTGCGTGCAGCGCGGCGATGAACGCCTCCATCGTCGCACCCTCATAACCGATGGTGAAGATCGTCATCTAAGCCTCCGTTCGCTGCGCCCCAGCCTTGCGCCACGCGACGCCGCGCCATAATCACCGCGGCCGATGCAACGCTCGGACCACCGCCCCGGAACCCTGATCCCCGGCGGCGCGGTGTTTCCGCATCGCCACCTGACCGGGATCGACGGCCTCGAACCGCACGAGATCACCTTTCTCCTCGATGAGGCGGAGCAATGGGTCGAGGCGAACCGCGCACCCACCACCGCCGACAAGCGCCTCGCCGGGCTGACCCAGATCAACGCCTTTTTTGAGAATTCGACCCGTACGCTGCTCAGCTTCGAGATCGCCGGCAAACGCCTCGGTGCCGATGTGGTCAACATGCATGCCGCGCAATCCTCGGTGAAGAAGGGCGAGACGCTGATCGACACCGCGATGACGCTGAACGCGATGCGCGCCGATGTCATCGTCATTCGACACATGAGCTCGGGCGCGGTCCGCCTGATCGCCGACAAGGTCGACTGCCCGGTGCTGAACGCGGGCGATGGTCGGCACGAGCATCCGACGCAGGCGCTGCTCGACGCGCTCACCATCCGCCGCCGCCTCGGCAGCATCGCCAACAAGCGCGTCGTGATCTGCGGCGACCTGCTCCACAGCCGTGTCGCACGCTCGAACATCCTCGCGCTCACCGCACTCGCCGCCGAGGTCCGCGTCTGCGCGCCCTCCACGCTGATGCCGCCCGAGATCGAGCGGATGGGCGTTACCACCTTTACCGACTTCGACCAGGCGATCGCGCATGCCGATGTCGTGATGATGCTGCGGTTGCAGACCGAGCGGATGTCGGGCGGCTACGTGCCGTCGGTGCGCGAATACCATCTGCGCTACGGCTTGACGATGGAACGGCTGGAGCGTCACGCCCCCGATGCACTCGTCATGCATCCCGGCCCGATGAACCGCGGGGTCGAGATCGACTCGGCGGTCGCCGACCATGTCGAACGCTCCGCCATCACCGAACAGGTCGCGATGGGCGTCGCCGTCCGCATGGCGTGCCTCGACGTGCTGACCAGACGCGCGCGCGGCGTCGAAGGTTGGTCTTGGGAGGGCCGGGCATGACCGCGCTCCACCTCGTTAACGCGCGCACCGTCTGCCCGGTGGACGGTGAAGGACAAGGCGACCTGCTGATCGTCGACGGCGTGATCGCCGATGGCCTCGTGCCCGACGACGCCACCCGCATCGATTGCGCCGGCAAGATGATCCTACCCGGCATCGTCGACCTGGGCGTTGCGACGATCGACCGTGCCGCGTTTCGTGCCGGCGGAATCACCCGTGTCGCGCTGATGCCCGATCAGTCACCGGTGCTTGACGCGCCCGGCATCGTGCAGCGATCCGCCCTGATCGGTCGCCCCGATCTGTGGATCCACCCAATCGCCGCGGCCACCCGCGGCCTTGCCGGCACCGACCTCGCCGAGATGGCGATCTGTGCCTCGGCCGGCGCGCGCGCAGTTGGCACGGGGCGCGGCTGGATCGCCGACACCGGCGTCATGCACCGCGTGCTCAGCTACGCGCGCGACCTCGACCTCGTCGTCGTTTCTCATGCCGAGGATGGCGGGCTCACCGCCGGCGCGGTCGCGACTGCTGGAGAAACCGCGACCCGACTCGGCCTGCCCGCCGCCCCCGCGCTTGCCGAGCCGCTGGCGATCGCGCGCGACCTGATGCTCGCGGAGGAAACCGGCGCCCGGCTCCACCTGCGTCAGGTCACCACGGCGGCGGGGTTCGCGCTCGTCCGTGCGGCCAAGGCGCGGGGCGTGCGCGTCACCTGCGGGATCACACCCGCGCACCTGCTCCTGTCCGACAATGCGATGAGCGATTTCCGCACCTTTGCGCATCTGTCGCCCCCGCTCCGCAGCGAGGACGACCGCAAGGCCGCGCTCGCCGCACTTGCCGATGGAACAATCGATGTATTGTGCTCGGGCCACGATCCGCACGGTCCGGAGGAAAAGCGGCTGCCCTTCGCCGATTCGACTGCTGGCGCAGCCGGGGCGGCGACGTTGCTGCCGCTAGCGCTCGGGCTCGTACGCGACGGCGTGATCGCTCTGCCGCGCCTCGCGCAGCTGCTTGCCCACGCGCCCGCACGCCTGCTCGGGATCGAGGCGGGCACGCTTGCACCCGGCATGCCCGGCGATGTCATCCTCGTCGATCCCGACACGCCGTGGCAGATCGACGCCGACGCGATGCCCGGCGCGGCTGGAAACACACCGTTCGACGGCCTGCCGGTACAGGGTCGTGTGCTGCGCGTGTGGAAGGGCGGTCGCGAGCTCTAGCCCGCGGCCGCGTGATCGCGGATCACCTCAGCGCGCGGCGACCTGCACGCCCTTCGCGTTCTTCACCCAGGCCGCGACCTGATCGCCCGCCTGTTGCCGCACGAAGCAACGGCCGCCCTTGACGCGGTAGCCGCGGCACATGCGATCGGCATCGGCGCGCGCGAAGCCGCCGACCGACAGGCGATAATAGTTCGCGCCCTTGACCGAGGTCGACATGCCGGCGGGCGTCAGCCCCGCGAACGACCCGTAACGACGCGACGCACGCGTCCAGCCATCGCGCGCGACCGCGGCATTCTCATACGCGCCCAACTGAACGTACCAGCGCCCGGGCGAAGGCGTCCGCACCGTGGCGACATGCTCCGCGTGTGGCTTCGCAGCCGGCGCTGCCCCGCGCACCTTATAGTCGCCGCTTGACGGGATTAGGCTGGCAAGCCGCACCGGCTCGGGCTTAGCCTCGCTCGCCGGCGCCGGAGGCGGCGCAGCGGCCTGCGCGACCGCCATCTCGTCCATTGCGGGCTGCGGTGCCACCTCCTCGGCTTGCACCGACGCAGCCTCCGGGCGCCCCGGCATGTACCGGTCGACCGGATCGACCGCGGCAACTTGCGTCGGCGTCACCGCGGCGTTCAACGCGATCGCGACCGGCTGACCCGGATCGGCGGCCGGCGTGATGCCGAGCAGGCTCGCGACCTGCGTCGCCGCCGACGTCGGGTGTGCGAACTTCGCCCATTCGACGATCCGCGCGTCGGCGTCGGCGGGCGCCATGTCATAGCCGATCAGCGTGCGCGCGTCCTGCCAGCGCCCGCCGAGCGCCAGCGCGAGCGCGAGGTTCTGCCGCGTCTTCGCATCCGCATCGGGCGCGCGTGTCGCCGCGGTCAGCACCTCGATCGCGCTGTTCGGATCACCCGCCAGCGCCATCGCCAGGCCACGGTCCGCCGGCGCGATCACGCTCGCATGTCCGTCGAGCACCTGCCGCGCTGCATCCCATTGCCCAAGCGCAGTCTGCGCCAGTGCCAGGTTCAGCGCCGCCTTCGCGTTCGCGGGTTGCAGCGCCAACACGTCGCCGTACGTGGCGCGCGCCGAGTCGAACCGCCCGGCACGCAGGTACGCGTTGCCCAGGATCATGCGATAGCCCGCGTCACCCGGACTGCTGGCGACCGCTGCCTCGGCGAAGCGCACTGCCTTGTCCCACTTCTGCTTGCCTAGCAGCACCGATGCCTTGCGCGCATAGCCGGCCGCTTTCTTCGGATCGCTGCGCTGGGTCGCAACGGCGGGATCGATAAATTGGGCCGCCACCAGACCGCCGCTTGCCACTAACAGCGCCGACAGGCCGATGCCCGCCCGCTTCTTCGCCGAAAGCCTGTTTGCAGAAAGCGTCACCATCACCGTCCCCACCACTTCGCCGCTGGTGCACGCCAGATTGGTGAGCACCAGTGATCGCCGACGGCCGGCGCATTGTCATCGCAAGCACCCGCCTGTGTCGAAACGGGAATGGCAGAGGCTGCTCAACATACCGTTAACGCTCGACGCGCGTGGTTAAGCCACTTTCACCAACGCGCCGGCTCGGGCATGATGCGGCAACGGTTTTGGGGCGGGAACGGTGATGAAAACGCGTTTGGTGGTGCTGGCAGCGGCGATGATGGCGGCGACGCCCGCGCTCGCGGACGTGAAGTCGGGCGTGGAGGCATGGAGCCGCGGCGACTATCCCGCCGCCGTCGCACAATGGCGCGCGCCGGCCGCCGCCGGTGACGCCGACGCGCAGTTTAATCTGGGACAAGCATACAAGCTCGGCCGCGGCGTTCCTGCCGATCAGGCTCAGGCGACCGAACTCTACCGCAAGGCGGCTGCGCAGGGGCACCCGCAGGCGACCGACAATTACGCGCTTGCGCTGTTCCAGTCGGGCAAGAAGGCCGACGCACTGCCGTGGCTCGAAAAGTCGGTTGCGCGCGACGAGAAGCGGACCGAGCTCGTGCTCGGCACGATGCTGTTCAACGGCGACGGCGTTCCGCGCGACTGGACCCGCGCCTACGCGCTCGTCACCCGCTCGTCGCAGCAGGGCCTGCCGCAGGGTTCGCAGACGCTGGCGCAGATGGACAAGTACATCCCCGAGGATCAGCGCCGGCAAGGCATCGCGCTCGCGCAACAGATAGAGGCGCGCGGCCGTGCCGTCGCCAGCGCACCGACGACGGCGCTCGCCTCGGCCGAGCCCGCCGCTCGCCCTGCGCCTGCGCCGACCGGCGCGACCTCTACCCGACCGGGTACCTCCTACACGCAACCCGGCCGGCCGGAGCCGACGACACGCCCTGAGCAGCGCGCACGACCGGAGCGGACCGAGCGTCCGGCACCCGCCACGCCGACCCGCACCGCCGCAGCGAAGCCGGCACGCGAGCGGCCCGCTCCTGCAAAGGCGAGCGGCGGCGCATACCGGATCCAGCTCGGCGCGTTCGCCAACGATGCCAATGCACGCAGCCTGTGGTCGCGCGTCGGCGGCCGCGTCGGCGGGTCGGCCAGCTTCGCACGCAGCGGCGGCATCACCCGCCTGCAAGCCAGCGGTTTTGCCAGCAAAGCCGAGGCGCAGCAGGCGTGCGCGCGCGCCGGCAGCGGTTGCGTCGTGCTGCCGCGCTGATCGTTGCTTGAAGGATGACCGGTCGTAGCCACCTGTTGGTTTAAGTTGATCTCGTAGCACCGGTGCGACGCGTCGGTGCTGCGTCTCGCCATGTCAGGCCCGTTAAAGGCTGTGCTACACCGCGCATCCCAGCATCGATGATCCCGGTCGCGTGCTCCCGCGCGCACGCGTACTCGCGCAGGCTCGTGATCCTTGTGACCCTCCAGCGGCTTGGCGGCAGCGACGCGACGGCCTAGAGCCCATAAGCAAAGGAGCCGTTCGCATGACCGCCACCCTCGCCACCCGCACCGACTGGAGCGCGCTCGGCGCCGAGCAACTCGCCGACACGATCGCGCTGCGCCGCGCGATCCACGCCGAGCCCGAGGTCGGGCTCCACTGCCCGCGAACGACCGAGAAGGCGAAGGCCGCGCTCGCCGGACTGCCGCTCGAGATACACGACAGCACCTCAACCACCGGCTTCGTCGCGATCCTGCGCGGCGGGCGTGCCGGCGGCGCAGGCTCGAACGGCCGCACGGTGCTGCTGCGTGGCGACATGGACGCATTGCCGATGACCGAGGAAACGGGCCTCCCGTTCGCCTCGACCATTCCCGGTGCGATGCACGCCTGCGGACACGACGCGCATACCGCGATGCTGGCCGGTGCGGCCAAGGCGTTGTGCGCCCGCCGCGACGAACTGTCGGGCACGATTGTGTTCATGTTCCAACCCGGCGAAGAGGGACATCACGGCGCGCGCTGGATGATCGAGGACGGATTGCTCGACGTTGCGCGGCCCGAGGCGGCGTTCGCGCTCCACATCTCACCCAACGCACCCGCCGGCGTGTTCGTCAGCCGCGAAGGCGCGTTGCTCGCCTCGACCGACACCGTGCTCGCGACGATCAAGGGGCGTGGCGGCCACGCCGCGATGCCGCACGAGTGCGTCGATCCGATCCCCGTCGCCTGCGCGATCGTCACCGCGCTTCAGATGCACGTCGCCCGCCGCGTGCCAGTCGCCGATCCCGCGGTGCTGACGATCACGCAGATCCATGCCGGCTCATCGCACAACATCATTCCGTCGGAGGTAAAGCTGATGGGGACGCTGCGCACGCTATCGCCCGCGACGCGTGAGGCGATGCGCGCTGCCTTCCGCCAGATCTGCGAAAGCGTTGCGGCGGCGCACGATTGCACCGCCGAGGTGAACATCGACGAGGGGTATCCGGTCACGATGAACGATCCCCGTGCGGCCGGGCTGATGCGCAGTCTCGCGACCGAGATCAGCGGCGACGACGGCTGGTCTGTCATGCCCGCGCCGATGATGGGGGGAGAGGACTTCTCCTACGTGCTGCGCGAGGTGCCCGGCGCGATGGCTTTCATCGGCGTGGCGCCCGAGGGGACCGATCCGCGCACCAACCCGCCGCTCCACAACACCCGCATGACGATCGACGAGTCGGTCATGGCCAAGGGGATCGCGATGCATTGCGCGATCGCCGAGCGATTCTTGGAGAACGGCCTCGACTGACAGCACCTCCGCGGTGGCGCGGCTTCGCGCCGCCACCCGCGCCTCGCATGACACGGTCGATGCAGCCTTCGGCAGCTTCGACCTGTCGAGCCGCGCCGACTATCGCCGCTTTCTCCTCGCCCATGCCCGCGCACTGCCAGCAGTCGAGCAGGCGCTGGCAGCGCTCGATTTCGCGCGCGGGCTCTTGCCGCGTACGCCGCTGCTGGAACTTGATCTCGCCGACCTGGACGAGCGGATGCCGGCGCCACTGGCGTTCGCTTGTGCGAATGAGGCTGCGCGATGGGGGGCGCTCTACGTAGTCGAAGGTTCGCGATTGGGTGGCGTCATGCTGGCACGCTCGGTTGGCGCCGAACTGCCGCACCGCTACCTTTCTGCCGCGCACGGACCGGGGCAGTGGCGCGCGATCCGCGGCGCGGTCGACGCCGCCGGCCGCGATGCCTCGCCCGAATGGTATGACGCGTTGCTCAGCGGAGCGGCGGTAACCTTCGACCTCTACGCACAGGCTGCGGGTGTAATCGAACCAGCATTTGCGCAGGCTAAGTGAGGCGTCAGTCCTCTTCGATCGGGGCGGTCAGCACCGCACGCAGCCCCGGCTGGTTGTCCTGATACTCGACCTCGCCGCCGATCCTCTGCACGACCGCGCTCATCATCCGGCTACCGAACCCGACATTGTCGCCCTTCTTGCCGCGTCCTTGATCGGCGACGATCAGCCGCAGCTTGTTGCGGTGCTGCTCCAGCGCGATCTCGATCGGTCCGGGCCTGTCGGCGGAATAGGCGTATTTCGTCGCGTTGGTGATCAATTCCGCCGCGATCAGTCCGACGTTCACCGCGCGGTCGGTCGGGATCAACACCGGGGCGAGCTCGGCCGACAGCCGGTTCCCCCAGTCGCGCCCCAGCGACGTACGCATGTCGTCGAGCAGCTCGGTCAGGTAGCGTGACAGGTCGATCGTGGCGATCTGGTCGTCGCGGTACAGTCGCCGGTGGACCAGCGCGACCGCCGACAGCCGCGAGCGCGCCTCCTGCAACTGGTCCGCCACCTCGCCCGGACCGGCGGCGCGCGCCTGCAGCATGAGGAAAGATGCGACGAGTTGCAGGCTGTTCTGCACCCGGTGATCGACCTCGCGCATCAGCAGGTCCTTCTGCGCAAGGGCCGCGTCCTTGTCCGCATTTGCCCGGCTCAAGTCGGCGTTGACGCGCCGCAGCTCACCCAGCAGCCCCGCCTCGCGCAGCATGCGACGCAGCCGCTGGCCTGCATCGATCTGCTCCAGCGTCCAGCGCCGCGCCCGCCCGCTGACCGTCTGCGTCCACGTCTCGAAAGACGAACGCGGCGTCAACACGGCATTCGGGTCGTGCGCAACCGCCTTGTGCGGATTACCCGCCCACTCGACTTCCTCGACCTCCTCGGCACGCAGCCATAGCAACGTCAGCCGCTCCTGCGGCAAGCTGATCGCCAGCACGCCCGCAAACGGCGACATCGCCGCCGCACCGTCCCATTCGACACCGAGTTCGCGCGTCGCGAACACGCCGGCATCGTCACGCCGCCTCAGCCACGTAGCAAGCTTGCGCAGCTTGTCATCGGTTGGACAGAAGCCGGTCGTCTCGACCTGGTCGCCCACCATCGCAAATCCGTCTGCGCCCATCATCCGGCGCAGGTCCTCACGTCGGCGCGCGATTACGCGATCGAGCGGCTCGTCGCCGAACAGCGCCGGCAACAGCGTGTCCTCCTCGGTCCTAAGCGCCAGCCGCTCACGGTAGCTTTCGGCTTCCTCCTTGGCGGTGATCTGACGCGACAGACCGCCGGCCAGCGCCGCTGCCACCGTGCGCACGTCGCGCGACAATCGCCTGGGCGCGTGATGGTGGCAGGCGATCAACCCCCACAGGATGCCGTCCTTCACGATCGAGATCGATGCCGAGGCGCCGACGCCCATGTTGTGCAGATATTGCAGGTGGATCGGCGACACGCTGCGGATCGCGACATCGCTCAAGTCGACACCCGCGAACGCGGCGGGCCGGATCGGCTGCGGATGGTAGTCGATCGTCGGGATGACGCGCGTGCGATTACGTACGTAGAGCGCGCGCGCCTGCCGCGGGATGTCGCTGGCGGGGAAATGGTGGTTGAGGAACGTGTCGAGCGCCGGATCGCGGTCCTCGGCCACGACATAGCCCGCTTCATCGTCGAGAAAGCGGTACACCATGACGCGATCGAACCCCGTCAGGGTGCGGAACGCGACCGCCGCCCGCTCGCACAATGCCTTGAGGGTCGAGGTGCGCTCGAAGCCACTCGCGGTCGCATCGAGCCAGCCGAGCGTCTCTGCCGCCCCGCGCGGATCGTCATCGACCGGTTCCAGCTCGGCCAGCAGGTACGCGCCCGATCGATGAAAGGCGACATCATGCCCCTGCACGATGCCACCGATGACGGTACCGCCCGGCCCCGCAGCCGCGCGCGCCAGCACCGCCGCGACATCAATCCCAAGCACGTCCGACAGATCACGCCCGAGCCAATCTGCCGAAAGCACGCCTTCGATGTCGCCGGCACCGGCGACGATCGTCAGCGTCGTCGGCTCGGCGATTAGCAGCAATCCGTGCGGCTGCACCGCGCCGGGCACGTGGATCGGCTCGCGATCGCACGTGGTCAGGTCAAGCTGGGCTGCCGCACCCACCTCTCTCGCCGCCAAACCTTCGCCCGCCAAACGCCACTCCTGCACACGTATGTTCTTGCCCTAGAACACAATGCGTACCGCCTGCTAGTGGGTGAGCAGCATCGCTGCCCTGTTCCGGGTCAGATCGGCCGCATCGTCCACAATACGCCGCTAAAGAAGGAGTAGCCACGATGGCCATAAGTTCCACGTGACCGTCACGCGACAACCCAACATAACTTTTGTTGTGCAGTCCTTCCTCGCAGCCTAGTCTTCCCAATCGAAAGGAGAGGATGAATATGGGACGACCGCCACTCGACGGCATCCGGGTGATCGAGTTTGCCGGGATCGGACCTGGACCGTTCGCGGGAATGATGCTTGCAGATCACGGCGCAGAGGTGATCCGTATCGATCGGCCGAACACCGGCGGCTTTACGGTGGAAGCCAAGGACCCGCTGCTGCGCAGCCGCACTTCCATCTCGCTCGATCTCAAGGATCCGAATGCGATCGCGGCAGTTCGCCGGATCGTCCGCACCGCCGATGCACTGATCGAGGGGTTTCGTCCCGGCGTAATGGAGCGGCTCGGGCTCGGACCCGACACGCTGATCGGCGACAATCCGCGCCTCGTCTACGGTCGCATGACGGGTTGGGGACAGACCGGCCCGCGTGCGAACGAGCCCGGACACGACATCAACTATATCGCGTTGTCGGGCGTGCTCCATGCGCTAGGCCGCGCGGGTGAGAAGCCGACGCCGCCGATCAACCTGGCCGGCGATTTCGGCGGCGGTGCGATGTTCCTCGCCTTTGGGATGCTTGCAGCGCTCCTCCACGCGCAGCGCACCGGCGACGGTCAGGTCGTCGACGCCGCGATGACCGAGGGATCGTCGCTGCTGATGACGATGATGTGGGGCTTTCGCGCCATGGGGCGCTGGAACGACGAACGCGGCACCAACCTGCTCGACACCGCAGCCCATTTCTACGACAGCTATGAAACGCGCGATGGCAAGTACGTCTCGCTCGGCGCGATCGAGCCGCAGTTTTATGCCGAGTTTCGCCGTGTTCTCGGGCTCGAAGACGCGCGATGGGACCAGCAGATGAACCCAAGCGCCTGGCCCGAACTGAAGCAGGAGCTCACCGCGATGTTTCGCACCCGAACGCGCGCCGAGTGGGTCGCGTTGTTCGATGGCCACGACATCTGCTTCGCACCCGTGCTCGTCTTCGACGAGGCCCGCGCCGATCTGCACAATGTCGCGCGCGCCGCTTTCGTGGAGGCAGGCGGCGTTCCGCAACCCGCGCCCGCGCCGCGATATTCGCTCAGCGACACCGTTCCTCCACGCATGGCGGATCGCCGCGACGACGCTGCGGCACTTCGCGACCTCGGCTTCGACGCAGCCGAGATCGCTTCACTAGGTCACTGAACCGCAGCGACTGGCTTGCGCGCGAACATGCCGTAGGCGGCGATCACGAGATAGCAGAGCGCCGGCAGCACCAGCGCGAACTGCAGGCTGCCGCTCGTGTCGGCGAGCTGCCCGGTAAGATACGGCACAATCGCGCCGCCGACGATCGCGGTCGCGATCACGCCCGATCCTTCCGCCGCGCGCTTGCCGAGTCCCTCACTCGCCAGGCTGAAGATCGTCGGGAACATGATCGAATTGACCAGCCCGATCGCCAGCAACGACCAGCCCGCGATTGCACCATGCGCGTTGGCGGAGATCAGGATCAGCGTGATCGCGCCCGCTGCGACCGCCGCAAGCACCTTGCCCGGCGACACCTTGGTCAGCACCCACGCGCCGATGAAGCGGCCGATGAGTGCCCCGCCCCAGTAGAACGGCACGTGATCGCCCGCGACCTTGTCGGCAACGCCCCAGACACTCGGCTCCATCAGGTAATTGACGATCAGCGAACCGATGGACACCTCGGCGCCGACATAAAGGAAGATGCACGCCACGCCCCAGGCGAACCGCGGGCGCTTGAGCAAAGTCAGCGCGTGGAAGATGCTCCCCGCTTCCTCCTGCTCCTCGTTCAGCCGGTTGCGGCGCGTCCACACGACGGCGGCGATGACCAGCAACGCGACCGCGAGGCCCAGATAGGTGTGGACGATCGCGCGCGAGCTTTCGGCGCGGTAGGCGTCGAGCGCCGCGCCGCTCAGCGTCGACGCGCTCTGGTTGGCAAGCCCGCCCAGGATCAGCGCCGATCCC
The DNA here is from genome assembly GCF_000382485.1 of Sphingomonas sp. Mn802worker. Taxonomy (GTDB): domain Bacteria; phylum Pseudomonadota; class Alphaproteobacteria; order Sphingomonadales; family Sphingomonadaceae; genus Sphingomonas. The sequence continues at coordinate 241,278 of NZ_AORY01000001.1, forward strand.
GCAAGCGGAAAGAGCGTGGTGCCGAGCGAGTTGAACCCTTGTGCGAAGGTCAGCCGGCTTGACGCGCTCTGCGGCTTGCCCAGCAGCGAGATCAGCGGATTGGCAACCACCTGCACGATGGTGATGCCCGCGCCCAGCACGAACAGCGCGACCAGAAACAGCCCGAACGCCGCATTGGCGGATGCCGGAATGAACAACAGGCACCCCGCCGTCATCGTCACCAGCCCGATCGAGGCAGTGCGCATGTAGCCGAACCGCCGCACGATCCCTGCGGCCGGCAGCGAGAACAGCGCGTAGGCGAAGAAGAACGCGGTCTGAACCAGCATCGCCGACGCATGGGTCAGCGTGAACAGCTCCTTCAGCTTCGGGATGATAATGTCGTTTAGGCTGGTGATGCCGCCGAAGATGAAGAACAATGCGAAGACGAAGATGCGCAGGTCTGGTGCGTCGTACCCGTGGCTCGCGTCCCCGCTTGCCGCCGGTGCGGAATTCATTGCCTGCATGCGCCCGTCACTCCCCTCGCCGATCGCGCCCCTGACGCGTCGCCCATCTCTTCTCAACAAAGCGGTTGTCCGTACGCGACTTGCGCTATGACACCCTGATGACGCGTCTAACCGTGAACAACGAACCGGTCGAGTATCTGATGGTCGCGGATACGCCGCTGCTCTGGGCGCTTCGCGACGGCTCCAATCTCACCGGCGCCAAATACGGCTGCGGCACTGGCAACTGCGGCGCGTGCACCGTCGATATCGACGGGCGTGCCGTGCGCTCGTGTCAGCAGCGGCTTGCGCGCTGCGAGGGTGCGTTCGTCACCACGATCGAGGGCTTGTCGCGCGAACGCGACCACCCGGTCCAGCTCGCCTTGCTGGCCGAGAACGTGACGCAATGCGGCTTCTGCATCCCCGGCATCGTCATGGCGGCCGCCGCGCTGCTCAAGCGGAATGCGTTGCCGAGCGAAGATGCGATCAGGGCGACGATCACCAACATATGCCCGTGCGGCATCTACCCGAGGCTGGTGGCGGCGATCCAGCGCGCGGGGCGTGCGATGCACGGCGACGAGTTGATCCCCGCGGGCGCGCGTCCCGGCATCGACCCAGCCGATGCGGCACAAGCGGTTCCGGCGCTCAGTCCTCGATGATGCGGCTCGTCGTGCGCGTATCGGGCATTCTGAGGTAGGTGACCAGCGAGACCGCGATCATCGCGGTCAGATACCAGTAAAAGCCCTGCTCCCATCCCGCCTGCTTGAACTTTAGCGCGATTGCCTCCGCCGTCCCGCCGAACAGCGCGTTCGCGACTGCATAGGGGAAGGCGACACCGAGTGCGCGGATGTGCGCGGGGAACAGCTCGGCCTTCACCACCGCGTTGATCGAGGTGTAGCCGGTCACGATCACCAGCGCGAACAGCACGATCGCGCACGCCGCGGCGGGGCTGCTGGTGTGCTCCAGCGCCCAGAATATCGGCCAGGTGAACACCACGCCCAAGATGCCGAATGCGACCATCAACGGCTTGCGCCCGACCCGGTCTGACAACGCTCCAGCGAGCGGTTGCAGGCACATGAAGACGAACAGCGTCCCCGCGCTGATCCAGGTCGCGGTCTGGCGTGAAAAGCCGGCCGAGTTGGCGAGGAACTTCTGCATGTAGATCGAGTAAGCGTAGAAGGCGAGCGTCCCACCCGCGGTCAGCAGCAGCACGGTCGTGAACTCACGCGGATGCTGCCGCAGCAGCGCGAGCAGTCCCGATCGGCCGGCATCCGCCGCCTTCGCCTTCTCGAAGCTTTCGGTCTCCGCAAGCTTTCGGCGCAGCCAGAACACGCCCAGTGCCAGGACGCCGCCGACCGCGAACGGGATGCGCCAGCCCCACGACTCCAGCGCCGCCTCGCTCATCACCGCCTGCAACAGCAGCAATACGCATAACGCGGTCAGCTGGCCTGCGATCAACGTGACATATTGGAAGCTGGAGAAGAACCCGCGACGCTCCCGTCCCGCCATCTCCGACAGATAGGTCGCGCTCGCGCCATATTCGCCGCCGACCGACAATCCCTGCATCAACCGCGCGACCGTCAGGATCGCGGGTGCGAGCCACCCGATCGCGGCATAGGTGGGCGTCACCGCGATCAACAGCGAACCCGCGCACATCAGCGTGACCGACAATGTCAGTCCCGCCTTGCGCCCGCGCCGGTCGGCGTAGACCCCCATCACCCAGCCGCCGACCGGCCGCATCACGAAGCCGACCGCGAAGATGATCGCGGCGCTCAGCAACTGCGTGGTCTGATCGGCCTCCGGAAAGAATTGCGGCGCAAAATAGAACGTGAACGACGAATACGCGTACCAGTCGTACCATTCGACCAGATTGCCGGCCGACCCGCCCATGATCGAGCGTAGCCGCTGAGAACGGTGGTCGCTCATGCGGCCGACCAACGCCGGAGCAGGCTATCTGCTTCGTCGATCTTACCCGTAACATTTGCCGCTATGACGTGTCGCAAGCATCATCCCCCGCCGCTGACAGAGCCTACGATGCCATTCCACGACGTTTCGCGCCAGCAGCGTACCATACCGTACGTTGCTGGCGCCGGACACGGCCTCAGTCGAGCCGTCGCGCCAATTCCTTGTTGAGCCCGAGCGCCACCAGCGTGCCGACCGCACCCGACAGCAAGTAGGTACCCGCCGCGACCAGCCCGAACTCCTCCGCCAAAACCAGCGCGGCGAGTGGCGCGAAGCCTGCACCGAACAGCCACGCCAGATCGGAGGTCAATGCGGCCCCGGTGTAGCGCGCGCGCTTCGGGAAGTTGCTGGTTACCGCGCCCGACGATTGACCGAACGACAGGCCCAGCAGGATGAACCCGCTGATCATGAACACCGCCTCGCCGACATAGCCCGCGTCGAGCAGCTGCGGCGCGAACCCGCTGAACACCGCGATCGCAGCGGCGGTGTAGCCGAGCAGCGACCGCCGCCCGATGCGATCGGCGAGCAGCCCCGATGCGACGATCGCACCGACGCACACGGTCGCGCCGAACATCTCGATCAGCAGGAAGCGCGTGATGTTCTCGCTGGTGTTGAGCGCCACCCATGACAGCGGAAATACCGTGACCATGTGGAACAGCGCGAAGCTGGCCAGCGGGGCGAATGCGCCGATGACGATGTTGCGCCATTGTGTCTTCAATGTCGCGGTGACGCGCGACGGCGTCAGTTCGCGCGACTTGAACATGTCGGTATATTCGGGCGTCACGACGATACGCAGCCGCGCGAACAGCGCCACGACGTTCAGCGCGAATGCGACGAAGAAGGGATAGCGCCAGCCCCATGACAGAAAATCTTCCGGCGACAACGTACCGAGCGCAAAGGCGAACAACCCCGCGGCGACGATCAGGCCGAGCGGCGCGCCGATCTGCGGCACCATCGCCCACCAGCCGCGCTTCTTGTCGGGCGCGTTGAGCGCGAGCAGCGATGCAAGGCCGTCCCATGCACCACCGAGCGCCAGGCCCTGCCCAATGCGGAACGCCGCCAGCAGCAGCGGCGAGAAGATACCCACCGACGCATAGCCCGGCAGGAACGCCATCGCCACGGTCGACGTACCGAGCAGGAACAACGCGATCGTCAGCTTCGTACCGCGCCCCAGTTCGCGATCGATCCGCATGAACAACTGGGTGCCGATCGGGCGCGCGATGAACGCGAGCGCGAACAGACCGAATGACCATAGCGTCCCTGACACGCGGTCAAGCTGGGGAAAGACGATCTGTGGGAACACCAGCACCGAAGCGATCGCGTAAACGAAGAAGTCGAAGAACTCGCTCGTCCGTCCGATGATGACGCCGATGGCGATCTCGCCCGGGTTGACGCCATGCTCGTCCTGCGCGTGCAGGACGCGGGCATCGCGCTCGAGCGGCGCGGACGAAGCGATCGACTGTGCCATAGATATGAAACTCCGAAGCTGGCTGGACGCTTTAGGTTCCATCGGCGCGACGCGGGATAGGACAAATTGTCCTATTTCGCAGTCGCACAACGGAGCCTAGCTCGATCGTGATGAAGAACCGGCCTTCCTTACCGCGGCGTTCGACCCGGCTCGCCCCCCTGCTCGCAGTCGGCGCGTCGACGTTGCTGTCGGGATGCGATCTGGTGGTGCTCGATCCCGCCGGCGATGTCGCGCGGCAGCAATCGCATCTGATCCTGTGGTCGACCGCGCTGATGCTGCTGATCATCATTCCGGTCATGGTGCTGACCGTCCTGTTCGCGTGGAAGTATCGCGCCGCGAACAAGGATGCGGAATATGCGCCCGACTGGGACCATTCGACCGGCCTGGAACTGGTGATCTGGGCCGCGCCGCTGATGATCGTCATCTCGCTCGGCGCGCTCACCTGGGTGTCGACGCACCTGCTCGATCCTTACCGCCCGCTCGGTCGTCTTGCGCCCGGCAAGCCGCTTGCGGCGAACGACCAGCCGCTCGAGGTGCAGGTCGTGGCGCTCGATTGGAAATGGCTGTTCATCTACCCTGAGCAGGGTATCGCGACGGTCAACCAGCTGGTGCTGCCGACCAACCGTCAGGTGCGCTTCCGCATGACGTCGTCGTCGGTGATGAACACCTTCTGGGTGCCGTCAATGGCGGGCATGATCTACACCATGCCGGGCATGGAGACGAAGCTCCACGCCGTCCTCAACAAGCCCGGTCGTTACGAGGGACGCTCCGCCAATTACAGCGGCGCCGGCTTCTCCGGCATGACGTTCTGGACCTACGCGGTCGATGATGCCGGCTTCTCGCGCTGGGTGTCGCAGACGCGCGCAGCGCAGGCGCGGCTGAACGACGCGACCTACCTGAAGCTTGAGCAGCCGAGTGAGAACGTGAAGCCGATGCGCTTTGGCGGCGTCAACGCCGACCTGTTCCGCCGCATCACGCAGATGTGCGTCAAGCCGGGCGTGCCGTGCATGAGCGACGTCATGTCGCACGACATGGCCGAGCCGGGCAGCCATGCCCCCGTCAACGACCGCCCGCCGGTCGACGCACCCAAGGGCGCGCTGCGCAAGGATCCGAGCGAGAAAGGCTCGGCCCCGCACATGACCGCGCCGCAGGGGCCTGCCGACGGCTCAACCGTCCGCGGCGCGCAGAACAACCGCAACATGACCCGCCTCGAGTCCGTTCGCCTTCCCGGCGCGGCCGTCACGGCACAGGGCTGATCCGCTATGTCCGACACTTTGCTCAAGACCATCTTCGGCCGGCTGACGCTGGAAAGCTTCCCGATCCACGAGCCGATCATCCTCGGCACGTTCATCGCGGTGATGCTCGGCGGCATCGCGCTGCTCGGCGCGATCACCTACTTCAAACTGTGGAAGTGGCTGTGGACCGAATGGTTCACCTCGGTCGACCACAAGAAGGTCGGCATCATGTACATGGTGCTCGGCACCGTGATGCTGCTGCGCGGCTTCTCCGACGCGATCATGATGCGCGCGCAACAGGCGATGGCGTTCGGCGCAAACGAAGGATATTTGAACGCGCATCATTACGACCAGGTGTTCACCGCACACGGCGTCATCATGATCTTCTTTGTCGCGATGCCGTTTGTGACGGGCATCATGAACTACGTCGTCCCGCTGCAGATCGGCGCGCGCGACGTGAGCTTCCCGTTCCTCAACAATTTCAGCTTCTGGATGACCGCGGCAGGTGCCGTGATCGTGATGGCGAGCCTGTTCGTCGGTGAGTTCGCACGGACCGGCTGGCTCGCGATGGCGCCGCTCTCGGGGCTCGACTACTCGCCCGATGTCGGCGTCGATTACTACGTCTGGGCGCTACAGATCGCCGGCGTCGGAACGCTGCTATCGGGCGTCAACCTGATAGCGACCATCGTCAAGATGCGCGCGCCGGGCATGACCATGTTCAAGATGCCGATCTTCACCTGGTCGGCGCTCGTCACCAACGTGCTGATCGTCGCCGCTTTTCCGGTGCTCACCGCAGTGCTCGCGATGCTCAGCCTCGACCGCTACGTCGGCACGCACTTCTTCACGAACACCGGCGGCGGCAACCCGATGATGTACGTGAACATGATCTGGATCTGGGGTCACCCGGAAGTGTACATCCTGATCCTGCCGCTGTTCGGTGTCTTCAGCGAGGTGACCTCGACCTTCTCGGGCAAGCGGCTCTTCGGCTACACGTCGATGGTCTACGCGCTGCTCGTCATCTGCATCCTCGCCTATCTTGTCTGGCTCCACCACTTCTTCACGATGGGGTCGGGGGCTAGCGTCAACAGCTTCTTCGGCATTACCACGATGATCATCTCGATCCCGACGGGCGCGAAGATCTTCAATTGGCTGTTCACGATGTACAAGGGCCGGATCCGGTTCGAACTGCCGATGATGTGGACGATCGCATTCATGCTGACCTTCGTGGTCGGCGGCATGACCGGGGTTCTGCTCGCGGTGCCGCCGGCCGACTTCCAGCTGCACAATTCGCTGTTCCTCGTTGCGCACTTCCACAACGTCATTATCGGCGGCGTGCTGTTTGGTGCCTTCGCTGCGATCAACTACTGGTTCCCCAAGGCGTTCGGCTTCAAGCTCGATCCCTGGTGGGGCAAGGTCAGCTTCTGGTCGTGGGTGGTCGGTTTCTGGGTCGCGTTCATGCCGCTCTACGTGCTCGGCCTGATGGGCGTGACGCGCCGCCTGCGCCACTTCGACGATCCGAGCCTCCAGATTTGGTTCATCATTGCCGCGGTCGGCGCAGCGATGATCGCGGTCGGCATCGCCGCCTTCCTGATCCAGATATACGTCAGTTTCCGCGATCGGGAGAAACTGCGCGACTGGACCGGCGACCCATGGGACGGCCGCTCGCTCGAATGGGCGACCTCCTCGCCGCCGCCGGCGTACAATTTCGCCTTTACCCCCATCATCCACGACCTGGACGCTTATTACGACATGAAGAGCCGCAATGCCGAGCGTCCGCTGACCGGCTTCCGCGACATCCACATGCCCAAGAACACGGGCACGGGCGTGATCCTCGCCGGACTGTCGGTCGCATTCGGCCTGTCGATGATCTGGTACATGTGGTGGCTGTCGGCGCTCAGCTTTGCCGGCATCCTGGCGGTGTCGATCTTCCACACATTCAACTACGACCGCGACTTCCACATCCACGCCGATGAGGTCGAACAGACCGAGGGCGAGCGTACGCGCGTCCTTGCCAATGCAGCCGCGGGGGTCTGAGCGATGAGCAGCACGACCAACGTGCCCCCCGGCGCGCAGGACGCGGTGACGTTCTACGACACCGATCCGCACGAGCATCCGCCGGGTGCGAGCACCATGCTCGGCTTCTGGCTATACCTGATGAGCGACTGCCTCATCTTTGCGATGCTGTTCGCGGCCTGGGGCGTCTTTGGCGGCAGCTATGCCGGCGGCCCGCGTCCGAGCGAGCTGTTCGAGCTGCCGCTGGTCGCGGTCAACACCGCAATGCTGCTGTTCTCCTCGATCACCTACGGCTTCGCCATGCTCGCGGCCGATCAGAAGAAGCAGGGCGCGACGCTCGGCTGGCTCGCCATCACCGGCGTGTTCGGCCTGTGCTTCCTCGGCATCGAGCTGTACGAATTCTCCAACCTGATTGCCGAGGGCGCAGGCCCGTGGCGCTCGGCGTTCCTGTCGTCGTTCTTCACGTTGGTCGGCACCCACGGCCTGCACGTGACCTTTGGCATCATCTGGCTCGTTACCTTGATGGTGCAGGTGTCGCGCAAGGGGCTGATCGACGCCAACATGCGTCGTTTGCAGTGCCTGTCGCTGTTCTGGCACTTCCTTGACGTCATCTGGATCGGCGTCTTCACCTTCGTCTACCTTCTGGGAGTGCTGCGATGAGCGCCGACACGCGAGGAGCACCCGTCGCCGCCGGACCTGAGGTCGCGCCGCAGGCCCATGCGCAGGGTCAGGCCGCCGGGCAGGATCAACACGGGCACGGCGACCACGCACACGACGGCGCGCCGCACGGCTCGATGAAGGGTTACGTCACCGGTTTCGTCCTGTCGGTGATCCTGACCGCAATCCCGTTCGGGCTCGTCATGTCCGGCGCGATCGCCGACAAGTCGGTTGCGGCCGGCATCTGCATGGTGCTCGCGATCGTGCAGATCGTCGTTCACATGATCTACTTCCTCCACATGAACCGCAAGTCGGAAAGCGGCTGGACGCTCATGTCGCTGATCTTCACGGTCATCATCGTCGTGATCGCGCTGACGGGATCGCTGTGGGTCATGTTCCACATGAACCAGAACATGATGCCGCCGATGAACCCGACGTCAGCGGCGGAGATGTCGGACCAGATGTGAGCCTAGCGCACGCCCGCGTCCTGCCGCTGGCCCTCGGCAGCATCGCAATCGCGGTGCTGATCGCGCTGGGTATCTGGCAGGTAGAGCGACGCGCGTGGAAGCTCGATCTGATCGCACGGGTCGAACACCGCCTTGCCGCCGCGCCGGTCGCGGCGCCCGGCCCGGCGCGCTGGACGACGATCGGCAAGGACGACGCCTATACCCGCGTCGCCCTCACCGGACATTATCGCGCCGGTGCCGATACCTATACGCAGGCAGCGACCGATCTCGGCGCCGGTTACTGGGTCGTGACACCGTTCGAGACAGACAGCGGCTGGACGGTGCTCGTCAATCGGGGCTTCGTGCCGGCGCGTGAGCGCGGCCGTCACCCCGCCGCGACGAACGAGCAACATGTCACCGGGCTGCTGCGGGTGAGCGAGCCCGGCGGCGGTTTCCTGCGCAGCAACGACGTCGCCGCCGACCGCTGGTACTCGCGCGATGTCGCCGCGATCGCCGCGAAACGGCGGCTGCGCGCGGTGGCGCCCTATTTCGTGGACGCCGATGTGAACGGCCGCGGCTGGCCGCGCACCGGGATGACGGTTGTCCGTTTTCCGAACAACCACCTCGTCTACGCCCTCACCTGGTTCGGCCTCGCGGCGCTGGTCGCCTTCCTGCTCGCGCGCGCAATCCGCGGCACGCAGGACGAAGGCTGACGCGTGGCAGGGCTCAGCGACGCGCCCATGCAGGACACCAGCCCCGACGACGCGCTGCGGCGCAACTTCATGCTGCTGGTGCAGCTCCGCTGGCTCGCGGTCGGCGGGCAGATCGCGACGATCCTCGCGGTACGTTACCTGCTCGACATCGCGTTACCGGTGCACACGATGTTGATGACGGCGATGCTGCTTGTCGTTCTGAACCTGCTCGTGCTGATCGCGGAGCGGCGGCATACACCCACCAATCTCCAGCTGCTCGCCGGGCTGGTCGTGGACGTTTCCTGCCTGACGCTGCAGCTGTTTCTCAGCGGTGGTGCGACCAACCCCTTCGTCACCCTGTTCCTGCTACAGGTCGTGCTCGGTGCGGTATTGCTCGAGGCATGGTCGAGCTGGCTGCTCGTGGCGCTCACCAGCCTTGCCTTCGCCGCCCTCACCATCATCTTCCATCCGGTGCCGCTGCCCGGTCTCTACGCCAGCCGCCTGTCCGCGCCGTACCTGTTCGCCTCGTGGTTCAACTTCACCCTCGCCGCGGTGCTGCTCGTCGCCTTTGTCACCCGCATCGCGCATAATCTGCGCGACCGTGACGCGCGGCTCGCGCGCCTGCGTCAGCGCGCGGTGGAGGAGGAACATATCGTCCGCATGGGCCTGCTCGCCAGCGGCGCCGCGCATGAGCTCGGCACACCACTCGCCTCGCTGTCGGTCGCGCTCGGCGACTGGCGGCGCGAGCCGGCGATACTCGCCGAACCGGCGCTCGCCGGCGAGGTGGAGGACATGCGAACCGAGGTTGCACGCTGCAAGCAGATCCTCGCCGGCATCCTCTTCGCTGCGGGCGAGGTGACGGGCGAGGCACCTGCCCGCATCGGCCTGCGACGCTTCATCGGCGATATCGTCGGGGGCTGGTCCGGTCCCGCCGTCGTCACGCTCGACGATCGGCTGCCCCATGATGCGACGATCGTCACCGATCGCGCGCTCGCGCAGGCATTGATCAATCTGGTCGACAATGCGGCGGAGGCCGGCGCGACGCGGATCCACGTCGGCGTGGAGCGCGATCGCGACCTGCTGGTCATCCGCGTCCGCGACGATGGTCAGGGCTTTCCGCCATCGATCCTCGGCAACATCGGCAAGCCGTATCACAGCAGCAAGGACCGGCGCGGCGCGGGCCTGGGCCTGTTCCTGTCCACCAACGTGCTCAGGACGCTCGGCGGGACGCTCGACGCACGCAACCTGTCGCACGGCGGGGCCGAGGTGACGCTGCAACTGCCCTTCGCCGCCCTGCTCGTCGATGAGGAACATCCAATATGACCCAGCCCGCTACCGATGGGCCTAGGCTGCTCATCATCGAGGATGACGCGGTGTTCGCGCGCACTCTCGCTCGCTCGTTCGAGCGCCGTGGCTACCAGGTCGAGGTGATCGGCGGCCCTGATCCGCTCGACACCGCCATGGAGACGTTTCGCCCGGAGTTCGCCGTCGTCGACCTGCGCCTTGCCGGCGCCTCGGGCCTGGCCTGTGTTGAGCGATTGCACCAGCGCGACCCTGCGACGCGGATCGTCGTCCTGACCGGTTTCGCCAGCATCGCGACCGCGGTTGAGGCGATCAAGCTCGGCGCAACGAATTACCTGACCAAACCCGCCAATACCGACGACATAGAAGCGGCGTTCGCGCGCGCTGACGGCGACGCGCAGGCCGACCTCGCCACGCGTCCGACCTCGATCAAGACGCTGGAATGGGAACATATCCACCAGACGCTCGCCGACACCGGCTTCAACGTGTCGGAGGCCGCGCGCCGCCTCGGTCTTCACCGCCGCACCCTCGCGCGGAAGCTCGACAAGCGCCACATGCCATAGGCTCGCCCGCGCGCGGTCGACCCGCTCGCGTCACCCTGCTGGACGATCCCAGCAACGATCGTTACGCTCGCATTAACCCTGTCTGGCCGCGAGCATGATCACCGACCTTTGGTTCCTTCTCGCCGTTGCCGCCAGCTTCACCGGCTACGCCATCTATCTCGCGGGCTTGCGCCGGCGGCTGGTGGAGCCGAACCGCGCATCCTGGCTGATCTGGAGCAGCGCCACGTTGGTGGAGGCGTTCACCTACGCCGCGGTCAATCCCGGTACCGCGCAATCGGTGGTGTTCCTGTTTTCCGCCGCTGCCTGCGTGATGATCGCAGTCGCCTTGTGGCAGCGATCGCGCTGGTCCGCGCCCGACCTGCTCGAGGGCATCTGCATGGGATCCTCGCTCGCCGCGATCCTGTTATGGCTCGTCTTTCGCGAGGCATTCTGGGCGCACATGCTGGTGGTCGCGGCCGTCCCCGTCAGCTTCTGGCCGACGTGGCGCAGCGTCGTTGCCGATCGTTCGCGTGAGCGATCCCCGGCCTGGGGGCTCTGGTCGATCGGAGATCTGGCGACGCTGATGCTGGCGACGCGGACAGGCGGGCAAGGCGTCGGCGAATACGCCTACATCCTTGTCGAGCTCACCTGCCATGCAAGTGTCTGGTTCATGATCGGGCTCGCCACGGTCAATCCGTTACGCTCGTTCGGCTGGCGCGAGGGTCGGTTGCGCGTACTCGACGTCTATGCGCCCGCCAATCCGTTCGCCGTGCGCGAGACGCATCTGGGCAAGGCGGTGTTCGCCGCACAGCCGTTCCGCAGCGGCGATCAGATTGTCGCCTTCGCCGGACGTCGCTTGCCCGCCGGACGGCTACCGCGGCGACTGAGCGGCCCGGCGGATCGCTTCGTTCAGATCGCGCGCGACACCTACCTCGGACCGTCGGGCGGCATCGACGATCTGATCAACCACAGCTGCGCACCCAACACCGGCCTGCGCTTCACCGGCGACACGCCGATCCTGGTCGCGATCCGCGACATCGCAGAAGGCGAGGAAATCGCCTGGGATTATTCAACCACGCTTGCTGACCCCGACTGGCGCATGACCTGTACGTGCGGTGCCCCCGATTGTCGCGGCACCATAGCCGCCTTCGACACACTGCCATCCGAGAGGCAGCGCTGGTACCTGTCGCGCGGGCTGGTCGCGCCCTACCTCACGCCGGATCGCAGCGACGTCGCTGCATGATTCGACGCCTCCACCGGGCAGACGAAGAGCTCAAGGTTCCGCCGATGGTCAGCCCGGCGGCCGGCTGCGGCATCTAACCGACCTCGCTTACCACGCTGCCGCGGTTGGGCCACGCCGACCTTATGCAGCGACGCTCATCTCGGCTGCGGTCGCGGCACGAAGCGTCAGGATAGCGCTGGCGCCTGTGCCCTTTCCCTCACTCTCCAGCCGCAGCGCACCGTCCATCGCAGTCATCGAATTGGCGCACCAATGCAGTCCCAGTCCGCCAGACTTGTGCGCGCGGGTCGAATAGCCGCGCTGGAACAGGGTCGCGCCGACCGTGGGATCGAACCCCTCGCCATCGTCGCTGATCCGCACGGCGACCGCATCGCCCGTGCGCGTGAAGGATGCCGTGATCCTGCCGCCGTTGCGTCCGGCCGCCGCAATCGCCTCCGCTGCATTGGCGAACAGGTTGCCGACCACCTGGCTCAGAATTACCCGGTTGGCGAGCACCGGGCACGGCTCAGCCGGGTAAGTGAAGGCGATGTGCGTCTTGCCCGAATAGCGCGCGATCGTCGCATTCTGGGCGATAACCTCGGTCATGTCGCACGTCGACAACGGCGGACGCTCGTGCGCGGCCGCCTGCTGCTGCCCGATGATGTCGAGCACATGGCCCAAGGCATCGCGCCCGATGCCCAGCTGCTCGATCTGCTCGGCACGCGCCGCCTCCATCGCGGTCACGCCGGCGCGCACGAACGCCGCCAGCTTCTCGCGTCGCGCGGGCGGCACGTCCGCCTTGCCCAGCTCGTCGGCCGCCCGTACCAGCATCGTCTGATCGACCGGCGGCGCGCGGTTGATGCCGTGGCTGATGACGGTGGAGATCGGCGACAAGGCGTTGCGGACATTGTGCATGACCGCCACCGCGCTTTCCGACCGGCCGAGCGCGAAACTCTGCGCCTCGATCTGCTCACGCAGGTTCTTCAACTGCGTCAGCATGCCGTTGAAGCTCAGTCCAAGCGAACCGATCTCGTCGCGCCGCCCGTTATCCTCAAGCAGCGCAAGCGAGCCTGAGACGCGAACGCGTTCCATGTGCCGCTCGACACGCGCAAGCGGCGAGAGGACGAGGCGTCCGATCATCCGACGCAGCACCATCAGCACCACCAGCAGCAGCAGCACCGATCCCGCGATCACCAGTAGCAGCATTCGCTGCCCAAGCATCGACACGTCGCGGGGCACGGTGAAGCGCGCGCTGGCGACGGGCGCGCCGCCCGCGCCATCAATCGGGACCGTGATGGTCATCCGCGCGCGCGATTGCTGCACCACCTCGTTGCTGGCCGGCGTCAGGTCGATCGTGGCATTGAGCTGGAGCAGGTCGGCGAGCTGGCGTGAGCTGATCTCCCGCGCCATCAGAACATATCCACGCGGCGCACCGGTGCCGTCGCTGCGGCGCACCTTGGCAACACCGACCGCCGCGACGACGCCGCCCATCCGGGCGTAGAAATTGGTGGCGCTCTTCGCACCCAGCAATCGCCGCAGGTCGAGCGCGGCGATCATCCGCACCAGCCGCGCGCGCATCGCCGGCTGGTCGTGCCGCGCTTCGTCGATCCAGCGTGCGATCACGATCCGGCGATCGTTCCCGACATAGGCCATCGCATTGACGTCCAGGTTCGCCATCGCGAGCGGCGAGAAGCTTTCCCGCTCGAACGTGACAGTCGGCCGCGTCATGTAATCATAGCTGTCGTTCCAGTCGCCATAATCCTTGACCGCGCTCTCGACCTTGTTGGCATATTCCGACAGCGCGGCATGGGTCCGCTCGACGTGCGCATCGACCGATCGCCGCTCGAGCTTGCCGAAACTCGGCGTGATGATCGCCGCGAGCAGCAGCGCGATCGCGACTGCGCCGCCTGCGCCGACAAGGGTCAGGATCAGCACAAGTTGTGCGCCAAGCGAGCGTGGATTGCGCAGCGCCCCAACGCGCCGCCTGACATGCGCTGCCATCAGCCCGCCACCATCAACCAAGCGTGCCGGTTGCGAGCTCGACCTCGATGAAGCGGGTATGTGCCATCTCGCGCGCCAGCGACTCGGCCAGCGGCTTGGCGAAGTAATAGCCCTGCAAGTGGCTCGCGCCCGCCACACGCAGCAGGTCGACCTGCGCGGCGGTCTCCACACCCTCCGCGATCACCGTTAGATTGAGCGATTGCGCCAGGTGGACGATCGAGCGCACTATCGCGGCCGACTCCTTCTCGCGCGACATGCCGTCGATGAAGCTGCGGTCGATCTTCAACGCATCGAGCGCGAACTTGCGAATGTTGTAGAGCGACGAATATCCGGTGCCGAAATCGTCCAGCGCGATGCGGAAGCCCATCTGGCGAAGGCGATACAGCGTCTCCGCCGCACGGTCGGCATCGTCGAAGATCGCGGTTTCGGTGATCTCGATCTGCAACCGGCCCGGCTCGACGCCCGCACGCTGGCAACGCTCCATGATGTAGCCGACGAAGTTATGCCGCCGGAACTGGCGCGGGCTGAAATTGACCGAGACATATTGGCCCGGCCACGTCTGCAATACGTCGAGGCTGTGTTCGAGCACCCAGTCGCCCAATTCGTGGATCAGGTTTGATTCTTCGGCGATCGGGATGAATGTCGCCGGGCTGATCGGGCCATATTCGCGCGTGTTCCAGCGCAACAGCGCCTCGAACCCGACGACCTCGAACGTGCCATGCGCGACGATCGGCTGGTAGACGAGCGCCAGTTCGTCGCGCGCGATCGCCTGCGACAGTCCGGTCTCGATCCGGCGACGGACGCGCACGCCTTCGTCCATGCTTTCATCGAACAATCGTGCGATCCCGCGTCCGCTCCGCTTCGCGTCGTTGAGCGCCAGATCGGCGCGGCGGATCAGGTCGATCGGATCACGATTGTCGCCCTCGCCCGCGGTAACGACGCCAGCCGAGGCCGCCGCCTGCACAGCGTGACCCAGCACCTTCAACTCGGTGGCGCAGGCATGGACGACACGCGTGCACGCCATTTCCGCCGCCTGCTCGCCCGCTGTTTCGAACAGCAGCCCGAATTCGTCGCCGCCCAGCCGTGCGACCAGCCCGCCGGCCGGGATCGTCTCCTGCAGGATCGCGCAGATTGCTCGGATCAGCTCGTCACCCGCCAGATGTCCGAGCGTGTCATTCACCAGCTTGAACCGGTCGAGGTCGATCATGCCCACGGCGAAGCGCCCCGGCTGTTTCGAGCGTTCGCCCAGCGCGCGCAGGAACGCGAGCCGGTTTGGCGCCTCGGTCAGCGAGTCGTGGGTGGCGACGTGCACCGCCTTCATCTCGTTGGCCGCAAGCTCGGCAGCCTGCTCTTCCAACTGCACCACCTGACGCGACAGCTGCTCGCGTGCAGCCTTGAGCGCGCGGTCGGCCTCCCAGCGGTGCGCGAGCGCGGTCGCGGTCTGGACGATCTCGGCAACCTCGAACGGCTTGGCGATGTAGAACAATTTGTCGGCCGGTCCGGCGACCTTGCTGATCTCGACCGGGGAAAAGTCGGAATAGCCGGTGACGATGACGATGTTGACCTCAGGGTCGGCGGCGCGGATGCGGCGGGCTGTTTCCTTGCCGTCGATGCCGGGCGGCATCCGTACGTCGATGAAGGCCACCGCAAACGGCGCGTCGTCTCGCTGCGCGCGCTCTATCTCGGCGACCGCGTCCATTCCCTGCATGTGGTGGACACAGTCGAATGCGATCGTACCCGCGTCATCGACAGGTCCGCCCTCGTCACCAAACAATTCGGCTGCCATCGCGGACAGCGCATCGTCCTGCGCACCCGACGCCGACGCGAAGCTGCGCCGATAGCTGTCGTGCATCGCCGGTTCGTCGTCCACGATCAATATGCGCATGCGTCGTCGCCTCTTGGTCGCGCCAGCCGATCGGGCAGCGCGTGACGAGACGGTAAGCGAAGAGGGTTAAACCCGCGTAAAACTTACCGCAGCGCGCTCCGCCAGCGCCTGTTGCCCCAGCACCACCGCGCCCAGCGGTCCAGCGTTCGCACCAAGCGCGGCGGGCACCAGGAACGTGTCCATGTCCTCCACCTCGGGCCGTGCGACGTAACCATTAAGCGTTGATCTGGTCGCGGCCCGCAGTCGCGGCAGCAGGTGCGGATTGCCGACCAACACCCCGCCACCCAGCACGATGCGTCGCGGCACACCGGTCAGCGCAAGCGTTCCCATCAAATTGGCGAGCGCGTCGACGACGCTGTCCCACGCAGCGTGATCCGCGGGAAGCTCCTCGCCCTTGATCCCCGCGCGAGCCGCGATCGCCGGGCCGGATGCGAGCCCTTCGACGCAAGCGCCGTGGTACGGGCACACGCCGCTCCAATCGTCACCGTGCGACCGCGGGACCCGGATATGACCGAGCTCGGCATGCGTCAGCCCGTCGACCGGCTGCCCATGCGCGATCATGCCCGCGCCGATGCCGGTCCCGACGGTCACATAGGCAAGCGCATTGAGCCCCTGCGCCGCGCCCCAGCGTGCCTCGCCGAGCGCCGCAGCAACGACATCGGTGTGAAATCCGACTGGTACGTCGTACCGCTCGGCAAAGCGGCGCGCGATGCTGGTGTTCGCCCAGCCGGGCTTGGGCGTGGACGTGATCTGTCCATAGTCGCGCGAGCGGCGATCGATCGACGCGGGTCCGAAGCTGCCGATCCCGATGCCTGCGAAGCCGCGCCAGCCGTCGAGCACCGCTTCCAACGCCGGAAGCGTTTCTTCGGGCCGGGTGGTCGGCACGCGCACTTCTTCGAGGATCGCGTCGGGACCGCTCGCCAGCATCGCGACGCACTTCGTTCCGCCCAGCTCCAGCGCGGCGATCAGCGGCTCGTCAGTCAATCGCGCTCTCCCGCCACGACGTCGATCCGCCGCAGCATGGCCGTGAATCGCGCGACCTCGTCGACGCTGAAGCGCGAGAAGATACGTGCTTCGAGCTCCTTCGCCTTCGGGGCCACCTCGGCGTAGAGCGTGCGGCCGGCGGCGCTCAGCATCAGGTGATGCGAGCGCCGATCCTGGCTGTTGGGGCTGCGCTCCAGCAGGCCGCGCTGCGTCAGCGCGATCGCCGCGCGGCTGACCGTCACCTTGTCCATCCGCGTGCGCTCGCCGATCTCCGCCTGCGTTGTCGCCTGCCCTTCGGCGATGACGGTGATGAGCCGCCACTCGGGAATGCTGAGACCGAACAGCGACTCATAAGCGGTGGCGATGCGGCCGCTGACGCGGTTCGACGTGACCGACAGCAGGAAGGGCACGAACTCATCAAGGATCAGGCGATCAGTCATCGCCGATGTGGCTATCACGCACCGCGTGCAGCGCAAAGCGTCGGAACACCCGCTGGTTCATTGCATTTTCATGACACGGGCCGCATCGTGGCGGTAGAGGAAAGCCATGGCGCAGGTTCGGGCAAACGGCATCACGATCGAGTATGAGGATCACGGCGACCGCGACGCGCCGCCGATCATGCTTGTCATGGGATTGGGGGCGCAGCTTGTCCGCTGGCCGATCGAGCTGGTCGATGATCTGGTGTCGCGCGGTTTTCGCGTGATCCGGTTCGACAATCGCGATGTCGGTTTGTCGACCAAGTTCGACCATGCGGGAACGCCCAACATCGTCTGGACCGCGATGATCCAGCAATTCGGCCGCACACCGCCCGTGCCCTACACGCTGCAGGATATGGCCGCCGATACGATCGGGCTGATGGATGCGCTCGGCATCGAGAGCGCACACATCGTCGGTGCTTCGATGGGCGGCATGATCGCGCAACTGGTCGCCGCCTCGTGGCCGGAGCGGACGCGGTCACTCACCTCAATCATGTCGACCACCGGACGAGCGGACTGCTCCCGTCCGACGATGCGCGCAACCGCCGTGCTGCTGCGTCATCCCCGCAGCGACGATCTGGAGGCGATCGTCGCACATGGTACGCTTGCTGCGAACGTTGTGGGTGGGCGCTTCCCGATGGAGGACGCATTTCTGGCCGAGCGGATCAGAAGCGAGACGTTGCGCAACCGGCACCCCGCGGGCTTCGTGCGTCAGATGGCGGCGATCATCGCGGACGGAGACCGCAGCGCGCGGCTATCGCGCATCACCGCGCCGACGCTCGTCATCCACGGCAGCGACGATCCGCTGGTGCCCGTGACCGGCGGGCGCGAGACCGCGCGCGCGATCCCCGGCGCGCGGCTGATCGAGATCGACGGCATGGGCCACACGCTCCCGCCGCAGGTGCTACCGCAGGTGGCAGATGCGATCGACGAGCATGTCCGCCAATCGACTACAACAGCGCCGATCGCCCACGCCGCCTGACGCGGGTCGGCATCGCTGCAACTCAGCGGGTCACGTCACTCGACGGTGACGCTCTTCGCCAGATTACGCGGCTGATCGACGTCGGTGCCCTTGGCGACGGCGACATGATAGGCGAGCAGCTGGATCGGAACCGCGTACACCAGCGGCGCGATCAGCGGGTGGACCTTCGGCATGGTGATGGTGGCGACGCAGCCCTCGCCCGCTGCCTGGATGCCGTCGTAATCGCTGATCAGCACCACGCGACCGCCACGCGCCTGCACTTCCTGCATGTTGCTGACGGTCTTGTCGAACAGCGGGCCTGACGGCGCGATCACCACGACCGGCACCGCATCGTCGATCAACGCGATCGGACCATGCTTCATCTCACCCGCGGCATAACCTTCGGCGTGGATGTAACTGATTTCCTTCAGCTTCAACGCGCCTTCGAGTGCGAGCGGATAGTCGGTGCCACGCCCGAGGTAGAGTACATCGCGTGCCACCGCGACGACGCTTGCCATCGCCTGTATTGCCTCGTCATAGGCGAGCGCGGCATTGATCGCGGCGGGTGCCTCGCCCAGGTGCCGCACGATCTGCCGCTCTTCACCGGGCTTCAGCTGCCCCTTCGCACGCGCCAGATTGGCAGCGAGCGCGGCGAGCACCGCAAGCTGGCAGGTGAAGGCTTTGGTCGAGGCGACCCCGATCTCCGGTCCGGCGTGCGTCGGCAGCAACAGGTCCGCCTCGCGCGCCATCGAACTGGTCGGCACGTTGCAGACAACCGCGATCGTCTGCGCCTCGCTGCGCGCGTGACGGAGCGCCGCCAGCGTGTCGGCGGTCTCGCCCGACTGGCTGATGAACAGGGCGAGCCCACCCGCCTCCATCACCGGCGCGCGGTAACGGAACTCGCTCGCGACATCCAGGTCGACCGGCACGCGCGCGAACTGCTCGAACCAGTATTTGGCGACCATCCCGGCGTAGAAACTGGTACCGCACGCGACGATAGTGACACGCTTGATGCCGGACAGGTCAAACTCGGGGATCGGCAGCGTGACGGACTCGTCCATTCGCTGCAGGTACGAGCGCAAGGTCTGCGCCACGACGATCGGCTGCTCGTAGATTTCCTTGAGCATGTAGTGGCGATGATTGCCCTTGGAGATCAGCTCTCCGGTCACGCCCGAGATCGTCACCGCGCGCTCGACCGGCGTGTTGTCACGGTCGAATACCTGCGCGCCCTCGCGCGTGCAGACGACCCAATCGCCCTCCTCGAGATACGCGATCCGCTGCGTCAGCGGCGCAAGCGCGAGCGCGTCGGAGCCGAGATACGTTTCGCCATCGCCGTGCCCGACGACGAGCGGCGAGCCAAGCCGCGCACCGATCAACAGGTCGGGATGGCGGCGGAACAGGATCGCGAGCGCGAACGCGCCGTGCAGCCGCGGCAGTATCGCGCGTACCGCACTCTGGGGATCGAGCCCCGCTTCGACCTGCTCGCTGACGAGGTGGGCCACGACCTCGGTATCAGTCTCGCTGGTGAAGACGCGACCGCGCGCGATCAGCTCCTCGCGCAGCGGCTTGAAGTTTTCGATGATGCCGTTGTGCACCACCGCAACCTCGCCGGTCGCGTGCGGGTGCGCGTTGTTGGTGGTCGGGCCGCCGTGCGTCGCCCACCGCGTGTGCGCGATGCCGGTGTGCCCAGGCAGCGGATGCTCGGCGAGTTCGCGCGCCAGATTGACCAGCTTGCCCGAGGCGCGCCGCCGCTCGATCGCACCGTCATGATCGGTCGCGATGCCAGCGGAGTCGTAGCCGCGATATTCCAGCCGCTTCAAGCCATCGAGCAGCCGGTCCGCCACGTCGTCCTGACCCACGATGCCGACGATGCCACACATACGCTTCTTCCCATCACTATCCGGGCACGCAGGTGTCCGCCGCCCAACCGCCGTTCCTTACGGCCTAGTCGCCAATAACGCGTTCACGCAACCCAAGCGCTTGCGGCCGCGTGAACATGCCGTCACGTCGCCTGCTGCGCCGCCTTGCGTGCACGCATCTTGTCGCGGAACCGCGTCGCCCAGCCGGGCTTGCTCACCTGCTCCGGGCGAACCAGCGCCAGCGCACCCGCCTCGACGTCGCGCGTCAGCACCGACCCGGCCGCGACGATCGCGCCATCGCCGACCGTCACGGGTGCGACCAGCGCCGAGTTCGAGCCGATGAACGCGCCCTCACCGACCACCGTCTTGTATTTGAAGAAGCCGTCGTAATTGCACGTGATCGTGCCCGCGCCGACATTGGCGCCCGCGCCGACCTCAGCATCGCCGAGATAGGTCAGGTGGTTGGCCTTGGCTCCCCTTCCCAACCGCGTCTTCTTGACCTCGACAAAGTTGCCGACCTTTGCTCCGTCCTCCAGCACCGCGCCGGGGCGAAGCCGCGCATAGGGACCGACCTCGACGCCCGAACCGATCTGCGTGCCCTCCAGGTGGCAGAATGCCCGGATGGTCGCGCCGTCGGCGACCGTCACGCCGGGTCCGAAGAAGACGTTCGGCTCGACCACAACATCGCGGCCGAGTTGCGTGTCGTGCGCGAACCACACCGTCTCGGGCGCAATCAGCGTCGCGCCGTCGGCCATCGCGCGGGCGCGGCGTTCGACCTGCCATGCCGCCTCCACCGCCGCGAGCTCGGCGCGACTGTTGACGCCTGCGACCTCTCCCTCGCCGGTCTCGATCACGGCGGTGACCCGGCCGTCGTCGCGCGCCAGCATGACGATGTCGGGCAGGTAATATTCGCCCGCCGCATTGTCGTTGCCGACGCGTGCGAGCAGCGCGAACAGGTCACGCGAGGCGACCGCCATCAGTCCCGAGTTACACAAGGTCTCGGCGCGCTCGTCCGCGCTCGCATCCTTGAACTCGACCATCTTGGCGATGTGATCGCTGGCGTTTACAGTGACGATGCGGCCGTAGGCGGCAGCATCGGCGGGGCGGAAGCCGAGCACCACGGCGGCGGGCGCATCGTCGTCATGCAGCCTGTCGAGCATCCGCTGCATCGTCGCCGCCCCGACCAGCGGCACATCGCCGTAGAGGATCAGCACGTCGCCCTCAAACCCGTCGAGCGCCACCTCCGCCTGCGCGACCGCATGCCCGGTACCGAGCTGCTCGATCTGATGCGCGATCGCCGCGCCGCGCGGGGCGACCGCTGCCTCGACCTGCTCGCGCCCGGCGCCGACCACCACCACGGTCCGTTCGGGTGCGAGTGCGGCGACCGTATCGATAAGGTGCAACAACATCGGCTTGCCCGCGAGCGGATGAAGCACCTTGTGCAGGTCGGACTTCATGCGCGTGCCCTTGCCCGCGGCAAGGATGACGACCGCGAGAGGCTTCGAGGCAAGAGGCGACTGGCTCATGACCCCCGCCCTGCCACCGTGTGCAAAGGATTGCCAGCGTGTGCTGCGACGATCGTAAGAGTCGCCGCCGACAAGCGTGCTTGCCTTGGCGGGCTGGCACGGGCACGGGCGCGGCGATGACCTTCTTCCCCTTCGCCATCGTCGGGTTCGACCTTGACGGCACGCTGGTCGACACCTCGCGCGACCTTGCCGCCTCGGTCAACCACACGCTTGCCGCAGCTGGTCGGGCACAATTGCCGGTGGAGCGGATCACCACGATGGTCGGCGGCGGCGCGCGCAAGATGCTGGCGCAGGCGCTCGATGCGACGGGTGGTGATGAGGCGGGCGAGCTGGATGCGCTACACGACGTGCTGCTCGATCATTATGCCGCTCACATCTGCGTCGACTCCGTGCCCTATGCAGGCATCGTCGACGCGCTCGACAGCCTTCGCGCGCGCAACGTCACGCTCGGCATCGTTACCAACAAGCTGGAGCGGTTCACGCGACCGCTGCTCGACCAACTCCGCCTGGCGGACCGCTTCGCTGCGATCATCAGCGGCGACACGCTGGGCGCCGGCATGACCAAACCATTGCCAGCGCCGATCCACGCGATGATCGAACGTTGCGGTGGCGGCCGCGCGGCCTTTGTGGGCGACTCGATCTATGACGTGTCCGCCGCGCACGCCGCGGGCATACCGGCGCTGGTCTATCGTGGCGGGTTCACGCTCGACGGCGTCGACCGGCTGGGCGCGGACGGCGTGATCGACGATTACGACCAACTGATCGCCATGTTGGAGCAGCTATGACCTTTCTGCGCGCGCCTCTTGTCTGGCGCATCCTGCTCGCGGCGGCGGCGGTGTTCGCCGTCACGATGGCGCTGCTGCCCCACCCGCCCAGCGTCGGCGACATTAACGATAAATACCAGCACATGACTGCGTTCGGCACGCTGACGATCCTCTACGCGCTGGCCTACCCGGCGACTCCGCTGTTGCGTATCGGCGAGCGACTGTCGTTCATGGGCGCATTGATCGAGGTGTTCCAGTCGATCCCGGCGCTGCACCGCGACTGCGACGTCATGGACTGGATCGCCGACACGTTCATCATCGTGGTGGTGCTGTTGAGTATCCGTGCCGGCCGTGCGCGCCGCGCCGCCGCGCCTTGACCAACAGATGTCGCGCGAGCAGCAGCGGCGGCATCCGGATCCAGTGCGAGCGGATGTAAAAGGCGAGGCGTGTGACCGGGCGTCTCTCCCGCCCCCAGCCATCGCGCGCGAGCAGCCGCCGCTGGTATAGGCGATCGCTCGGGTAAGGTCGCCGCTTGGCGGACGGGATCGGCGTGTCGAACAGGCGCGCCGACAGCCGTGCGGCGCGCGCGACGAAGGGTGCAGCCTGATGTTCGCCGGCGCGGGCATGAAGCTTGAGCCAGAAATCCGCGTCGTCTTCGGCAAATTCGCGCAGCAGCCGATCGATATCCCACAGGTTGCGCAGGCCACCCGCAAGGTCGCCATCGGCGAACAGGTGGAACGCGGCATGGATCACCATGTCGGCGGGCGCCAGGATGCTTAGCCCGTTGCCGAGCGGCACTGCACCCGCGATCAGCGCATCGGCATCAGGCGTCGGGCGCGCCGTCGGCGGCAGAATCGTGTGGTGCACGTCGATCATCCGGTCGCGCTCGCGGTGGAGCATGGGCGGCAGCTCGTGCATCCAACGGCGGTAATAATCGTCGTCATAGGCGTCGGGTTTGGCCCAGTCCCATCCGGCGTCGAGCAACGCCTGTTCGACCACCGCCAGGTCGGCGCGGGGCACGAGCAGGTCGAGGTCGCCGATGTGCCGCCCCTGCCCCGCCGCCAATCCGCCCGCGACGTAGGCCGTTCCTTTGAGCAGCACGGCCGACACCCCGAGCGGCGCAAGCACGCGGCGCATCATCTCGGCCTCCCACAAGGCCGCGCGACGTTGCTCGACTGCGACGTCACTGGCCTCGCGCAACACGTCGGCGATCACGGACGGCACAGCCGCATGGTCAATCCGCAGCGCGAGCGAGCCGGTCAGCTGCTCGGCACGAGCCGCGCTGATGATCGCATCCCACTCCGCCGCTCTCAGATCGGCCGCCAGCGCTGGTGCAGCGAGCAAGCGGGCAAGGAGACGGGCCGTCACAAGTTCCGCCTCAAATCTTCGATCAGGCGCAGTGCGGTGTCGCCGTCAGGATAGTCGATCGCGCGCGCTGGTATCGTTTGAACCAGATGCGTCAACGCGCGAAAGCCCCGCTCGCCGAGCGCGGTGTAGTTGGTCGACGCCTGCGTCAGTCGCACAAACGCCTCCGCTTGACCGACCGCGCGTACATCGGATGTAGCGCCGAAGGTGGGAAACAGCAGCATCGCCGGACGTGCCGGCTCATCCATGCGCGCAATCGCATCGGCGGGTGGGACCATGTGGCGGATGTCGCCCTTTGGCGTGCCGAGCAGCCGCGGCCCGAAGCGTGCCGTCGGACAGGCACGTTCGACTGCCGTGATCGCCTGATTCTTGAGGCTGATCGCGCGCGGAAATGCGTGGGCATCGCCATGCTCGGGATCGATCAGCACGAACTCGTCGCCCATGAAACGCCAGCCGTTCGCGCCGAGCAGCGTCGCCAGCGTCGATTTGCCCGAACCCGACTCGCCCGTCATCAGCAAGGCACGCCCACCGCGCTCGACACAGGAGGCATGAAGCAGCAGGTGGCGGCGATGGCCGAGCGCGACCTGCAGGTTCATCGCCATCTCGGCGGCGAGCAGACCGTGGCTTAGCGGCAGCGGCGCGGCATCCGGCAGCGTATAATCGCCCTCGATCGCGACCGAGCGGCGGAACAGCCGACGCCACGGGGCAGCGGCAGGCAGGCATACCGTAAAATGCGCGATCTCAGGCTTCGGATAATCGGCGTAGAGCGTCCGCAGCGCCGCAATCGGCGCGGCAAAGTCGCTGCCGATGCGAAAGCCGATCGGCCCGACACGGATCGACGTGACGTGCCTCACGTCACTTGTACCAACCCGACCGCGATCAACTCATCAAGGCGGGCGAGAAGCAGGTCGTTATCGGCATCCGCGACGTCGAACCGGTCGGTCAAGGCGTCGAGCAATTCTACCCGCGTCAGCGCACCTTCGCCGAGTATCTCGATTAACTCGGGCGCGGGCGATGCGAGCAGATGGGTCATGCCCGACGCACGATGATAGAGCGCGACCAGCCCGTCCAGCTCGCGGATCAACAACGCATCAGCAGGCGGCGCGCGGTAGCGCGTCGCGGTCAAGCGGCTACTTCCGCAGCATCTGAACCGAGGCGAAGCAGGTGAACCCCGCCGTACCCCGCTGCAACCGCTGCACGTATTTCAGATAAGCACGGCTGCGATCGTAGTCATAACCCGGCAGGTTCGATCCGCTGCCCATCGCGCGGCGCACGTCCTCGCCCTTCAACGGCCGCCCCGGCGGCGCAAAGGCACCCGCCGTGCCGGCCGCGACGACCTCGCCGTCCTTGTTGATATAGCCGCCCGCACGGCCCGCGTCAGGCACCGGGATGTCGCACATCAGCACCGACCCTGCAGCCTGCGCCAGAGCCGGGCGGATCGACACCACCGATGCCGCGCCGACTGCGCCAAGCATCAGCGCACGCCGTCGCGTCGTACGACCTGACTGATCGTCGGTATCGGGGATAGCGTCGTCGTCCATCGGCCTCTTCTACGCCGCGCCGCCCTTCCACATTACTAATGCCGCGGCAAGCGGGTCCACGAGGTCCGGCGGAGTGGCCGTGCCATTCGGGTACGTTTACCAGCGAACACACTGCACGTTCAGATCTGCCGAAACAACGCCGGGCCTTGCCGAGCCGCGTGAAGCGGCTAGTCAGCACGGCGTGATCGAAGGCTTCGCGCTCCGCACCTGGCTTGCCGGAACGATCGCGGTGGTAACAGCCGCGATCGTCTATGCTTATTCCGGCGACGTGCAACTTGCGCTCATCGCGCTGGTCGGCGGCGCGACCGCGACCGTGATCGCGCGCAGCATCGGCGACAACGACCTGGCGGAAGTGGATACCGCCATAGAGGGCGAGTCGCCGCTTGAACTCGCGCCGGTGCTGGAAGCGATCCTTGACCCGGTGGTGATGGTGCGCAGCGGGCGTGTCATCGCCGCCAACGCCCCTGCTCGTGCGCTGCTGGGTCAACACATCCTCGGCGAGGACGTACGCACCGCGATCCGGCATCCGGCGGCGAGCGATTATTTAACGACGTCACCGGCCGATCGCGGTAGCACGCCGATCGAGCTCGTGGGACTAGGAGCGCAGGAACGCCGCTGGCAGATGCGCGCGACCGAGACTGCCCCGGAAACCCAGATCGTCCACCTCCTCGACCAGACCGAGCAATATGCTGCCGAGCGGATGCGCGTCGACTTTGTCGCCAACGCCAGCCACGAACTGCGCACGCCGCTGTCATCGATCCTCGGCTACGTCGAAACATTAAGCGACGAGGCTGGCGAGGACGCCGCGATCCGCAGTCGTTTTCTACGCATCGTCTTCGACGAGGCCACGCGAATGGAACGGCTGGTCGAGGATCTGATGAGCCTGTCGCGGATCGAGGCGGAAAAGTTCCGGCTCCCCTCGGCAACCGTCGATCTGGGCGTGCTCGCGGTCGAGGTGCACGAGGCGCTGCGGCACAGTCGCGGCGCACGCGGAGAGGACGTCGTTCTCCATCTCGACCCCGCCGCACCCGCTGTTGCAGGCGACCGCGTACAATTGTCGCAGCTGCTCCACAATCTGATCGGCAACGCGATGAAATATGGCCGCGCCGGCACGCCGGTGACGGTAACGCTGACCCCGGGACCGCGCGACGCGGTTCTGGTGCGGATCGAGGACGAGGGAGACGGCATCGCACCCGAGCATATTCCGCGCCTGACCGAACGGTTCTACCGCGTCGACGCCGGGCGCAGTCGCTCGCTCGGCGGCACGGGCCTTGGCCTCGCGATCGTCAAGCACATCGTCGAGCGGCACCGCGGCCGGCTCGATATCGCCAGCTCCGTGGGCAAGGGAACGCGCGTGACGATCGCGCTCCGAGCGGCCGAGCACTGATCCCGCCATGGCGCAGCCGCTGTCATCAAGCGGTAACGCGAGTGTCACACTGGACGCTCGCGGGTCGGCACCGCGGGGGTGCGACTGTCTTTTCGGGGAATCGATGCGTCGTCTCGTCCTGGCGCTCGCGGCGATGGTGCCGGTCGCGCTCGGCGCCTGCGTGGATCAGGCGGCGGGCGGCGGCGCGGGCGCGCGCGACCAGATCCGCGTGGTCGGCTCCTCCACGGTCTATCCCTTCACGACGCTGGTAGCGGAACAGTATCTTGCCGCCGACCCGAACGCGCGGCCGCCAGTAATCGAGTCAACCGGCACGGGCGCCGGCATTCGTCTGTTCTGCGCCGGCGTCGGCGCTTCCTATCCCGACCTGGTCGATGCGTCGCGTCGCATCAAGCCCGCCGAATACGCCGACTGCGCGCGGCATGGAGCGGGCGACCTGATGGAGGTACAGATCGGCCTCGATGGCATCGCGCTGGCGCAGTCGCGCCGCGGCCCGGCGATGCGCCTGTCGCCGTTACTGCTGTTCCGCGCGCTCGCCGCTGCACCGGGCGGCCAGCCGAACCGGAGCCGAACGTGGCGCGATCTCGACCCCGCGCTGCCTGCTACGCCGATCCGGGTCTACGGTCCGCCCGCGACCAGCGGCACGCGTGACGCCTTCGCCGAGTTGATCCTGGCACGCGGGTGCGAAACGCTTCAGCCCGAACTGGCGACCCTGCGCGAGCATGATCGCCCCGCGTTCGATGCGCGTTGCCTGCGCGTGCGCGATGACGGGCCGTATATCGACGCGGGCGAGAACGATAATCTCATCGTCCAGAAACTCGGCGCCAACCCCGATGCGCTCGGCATCTTCGGCTACAGCTATCTCGAGGAAAACAGCGACGCGATCCGCGGCGTCGTGATTAGCGGAGTGGAGCCAAGCTATCGCGCGATCGCGGATGGCCGTTATCCCAGCGCGCGTCCGCTCTACGTCTACGTCAAGCGATCGCACCTGCGCGCCGTGCCGGGGCTGCGTCGTTTCCTCGCGCTCTACGCGGCCAATTGGTCGCCGGGTGGCGCGCTGTCGCGCCGTGGCCTGATTCCAAGCCCTGCGGACGTGCGGGTGCGGGCAGCCGACACGATCGCGCATGATCGCGCGCTCGATCCGAGCGCGCTTGATCCCGTGTCGTCCGAACCGCGCGTGACCGGCTGATGTCATCGCTCACGCTCTTGTTCCTGATCGCCGCGCTTGGGCTGGTTGCCTGGGTGGTCGCGCGAACGCGGGCGCGGCGTTTCCGACGCGGCGTGCGGCAGCGATTCAGTTCGTTGCCGCAGCATCACGGCTGGTATGTCGCCCTGTGCACAACGGTGCCCGCGCTGGCGTTTCTGCTGTTATGGTTGTTCGTGTCACCTGCGCTGGTGACGGACGCGGTGTTGGCGAGCCCGCACACGACAGCGCTGCCGCCGCCGGGCTTCGATCGCGCCGCGATCCTCTCGGAAGCGCGCGAGATCGCCGCGGGCCGCGCGTTCGGCGCCTTCACCCCGCTCGGCGAGGCGCTTGCTCCCGCCTACGCCGCCGCGCAGGCCCGGTTCGATACGATCGCGACGACGATCGCGCTGCTGCTGGCGTTCGCGGGCGGCACATGGTCGTTCCTGCGGGTGCGACCGGGCTTCTCCGCACGCACCCGCAACGAGCGGCTGGTGATGTGGCTGCTGCTCGCCGCGTCGCTGGTCGCGATCGCGACGACGGCCGGGATCGTGCTGAGCCTCGTGGTCGAGAGCGTGCGGTTCTTCCGCATCGTGCCGATCGGCGATTTCCTGTTCGGCACGCGGTGGAGCCCGAGCGTGATCGACCCGCGCGATCCCGGCGCGACGCTCGGCGCAGTGCCGCTGTTCTGGGGTACGTTCTTCATCGGCGCGGTGATCGCGATGGCGGTGGCGGTGCCGCTCGGACTGCTGAGCGCGATCTATTTGACGCAATATGCGCGTCCTGGCGCGCGTCGCTGGATGAAGCCGCTGCTGGAGGTGCTCGCAGGCGTACCGACCGTCGTCTACGGCTATTTCGCCGCGCTGACCGTTGCACCCGCCGTTCGCCAGCTCGGCAGCGGCCTGGGCATAGTCTCCGCCTCCTCGGAAAGCGCGCTGGCCGCAGGGCTTGTCATGGGCATCATGATCATCCCGTTCGTATCGTCCATGGCGGACGACTCGCTTGCCGCCGTTCCGTCCGCGATGCGCGACGGCAGTTTGGCGATGGGCGCGACCAGTGCGGAGACGATCAAGCGCGTGCTGGTGCCCGCCGCGCTGCCCGGCGTGGTCGGCGGCGTGCTGCTCGCGATCAGCCGCGCGGTCGGTGAGACGATGATCGTCGTCATGGCCTCGTCCGGCATCGCGACCCTGACGCTCAACCCATTTGCGAGCACCACCACCGTCACCAAGCAGATCGTCGACCTGCTAACCGGCGAGGCCGAGTTCGCATCGGCCAAGACGCTTGCCGCCTTTGCACTCGGCCTGACGCTGTTCGCTGTCACCTTGTTGCTCAACATCGTCGCGTTGATGGTCGTGCGCCGATACCGCGAAGCGTATGACTGAGACGCTCGTCCCCCAGGTGCCCGTCAGCCCGGCTGAGATCGCGGCGCATCGGCCGACCGACTGGCGCAGCGGCACGATGGAGCGTCGCATCCGTCGCCGCTACGCGGCCGAGCGGCGCTTTCGCCTGCTCGGGCTCTGCGCAGTGGTCGTGTCGGCCGGGTTCCTCGCCTTCCTGCTGATCGTCATGATCGCACAGGGTTATCAAGGCTTCTTCGAGACACGCATTGCGCTGCCGCTCGACCTGCACGAGGCGCGGCTAGGACTGTCGCCGGAGCGCCTGCGGGGACCGGCAGCCGATCTGGCGCTCGCCGGCGCCGGGCTGGAGCGGGTGGTCGACGCGGCCGCCGACCACGCCTATCCGGCGCAAGGTGGTGCGGCGCTGCTGTCCGACGGCGCGTGGCTGCGCGTGCGCGACGCGATCAAGCGCGACCCACGGCTGCTGGCGCACGCGTTCACGCTCGATCTGCCCGCATCGAGCGCGATCGACGTCGCCGCAAAGGGTGACGGCACCGTCGCCGCTGAACGCTCCGTCTCTGCTTTGGGCGCTAAGCTGTCACACGGGATTGCGTGGGAGTTCTTCACCGGCGCCGATTCGACCGATGCCACGCGTGCCGGCATCTGGGGGGCGCTCAAGGGCTCGCTCATGACCATGCTGGTCACGCTCGTGCTCGCATTGCCCGTCGGGGTGCTGTCGGCGATCTATCTGGAGGAATACGCGCCCAGAAACCGTGCGACCGACCTGCTGGAGGTATCGATCAACAATTTGGCGGCGGTGCCGTCGATCGTGTTCGGGCTGCTCGGGCTGGCGGTCTTTCTCGCGACGCTGAACCTGCCGCGATCGGCACCGATCGTCGGCGGCTTGACGCTGGCGTTGATGACCATGCCGGTGATCGTGATCGCGTCGAGGAGCGCGATCCGCGCGGTGCCCCCCTCGATCCGCGATGCGGCGCTGGCGGTCGGAGCATCGCCGATCCAGGTGGTGTCGCACCATGTCCTGCCGCTTGCCTTGCCCGGCATCCTGACCGGCACGATCATCGGCATGGCGCGCGCGCTCGGCGAGACCGCTCCGCTGCTGATGATCGGGATGCGCGCGTTCATTGCGGCGCCGCCCGACCGGTTGACCGATCCGGCGACGGCGTTGCCGGTACAGATCTTCCTTTGGTCCGATCAGGTGAGCCGCGGCTTTGTCGAGAAGACCTCGGCGGCGATCCTGGTGCTGCTCGTCTTCCTCCTCGCGATGAACGGCGTCGCGATCTACTTACGCAACCGTTTCGAGACGCGCTGGTGATGAGCAACAACCCGCCCAAGATGACCGCCAGCCACGTCGACGTATCCTATGGCGGCAACCACGCGATCCGCGACGTGTCGATCGACGTGTACCAGGAGGACGTCACCGCCTTCATCGGTCCGTCTGGCTGCGGCAAATCGACCTTCCTGCGCAGCCTGAACCGTATGAACGACACGATCCCGACCGCACGCGTGTCGGGTGACATCAGGCTCGACGGCGAAGACATCTACGCCCGCGAAATGGACGTGGTACAGTTGCGCGCGCGGGTCGGCATGGTGTTCCAGAAACCCAACCCGTTCCCGAAGTCGATCTACGAGAATGTCGCCTACGGGCCCAAGATACACGGGCTGGCGCAGTCGAAGGCCGAGCTCGACCGCATCGTCGAACGCTCGTTGACGCGCGCGGGCTTGTGGAACGAGGTGAAGGATCGCCTGTCCGACTCCGGCACCGCGCTGTCGGGCGGCCAGCAACAGCGGCTGTGCATCGCGCGCGCGATCGCGGTCGACCCGGAAGTGATCCTGATGGACGAACCGTGCTCGGCGCTCGATCCCGTCGCCACGGCGCGGATCGAGGAACTGATCCACGACCTGCGCGGGCGCTACGCGATCGTCATCGTCACGCACAACATGCAGCAGGCCGCGCGCGTCAGCCAGCGGACCGCCTTTTTTCATCTGGGTGAGCTGATCGAATACGGCGACACCTCCGACATCTTCACCAATCCTCGGCAGGAACGGACCAAGGATTACATCACCGGCCGGTACGGCTGAGGGACACGAACATGGCAAGCAGCCAGGAACATACGGTCAAGGCGTTCGACCAGGACATCGGACAGCTTCGCGGGCTGATCTCGCAGATGGGCGGGCTGGCGGAGGCAGCGATCGGCAACGCCATGCTGGCGCTGCAACGCGGCGACCATGAACTCGCGGCGCAGGTGCGCGCCGACGACAAGAAGATCGACGCGATCCAGCACGAAGTCGAACGCGCCGTGGTCCGCATCATCGCGCTGCGCGCTCCGATGGCGAACGACCTGCGCGAGGTCGTCGCCGCGCTGAAGATCGCGACGGTGGTCGAGCGCATCGGCGATTACGCCAAGAATATCGCGAAACGCGTACCGCAGATCGACAGCGAACACCGGATCGACCCCATCTCGACGCTGCCCGCGATGGCGCGGATGGCGTCCGACATGGTGCGCGACGTGCTCGATGCCTTTGCCGCGCGCGATCCCGACGCGGCAGTCGCGATCAGCGAGCGCGACGATGCGCTCGATGATTTCTACGACAGCATCTTCCGCACGCTCGTCACCTACATGGTCGAGAACCCGAAAACGATCAGCCAGTGCGCGCACCTGCTGTTCGTCGCCAAGCACTTGGAGCGGATCGGCGATCACGCGACCAACGTCGCCGAGATGATCCATTTCGCCGCGCACGGCACGCCGATCGCCGACCGTGACCGGTCCGACCCACCATTTTCCACGCCAAGGAGCTGAACCGATGGCACGCGCACGCATGTTGCTGGTCGAGGATGACGCTAGCCTCGCCGAGTTGCTCGTCTGGCATTTCTCACGCGAGAATTTCGACGTCCAGCACACCATCGACGGCGAGGAGGCGCTGCTGCTCGCGCGCGAGACGCCGCCCGACATCGTGCTGCTCGACTGGATGGTCGAGGGAATTTCGGGGATCGAGGTCTGTCGCCGCCTGCGCCGAACGGCGGAAACGCAGAACGTGCCGATCATCATGCTAACCGCGCGCGGCGAGGAGGAGGACCGCGTGCGCGGGCTGGAAACCGGCGCCGACGACTACGTCACCAAGCCGTTCAGCCCCCGCGAACTGGTGGCGCGCGTCGGCGCGGTGCTGCGCCGCGTGCGCCCGGCGCTCGCCGGCGAGGCGTTGAGCTACGCCGATCTCGAGATGGACACTGTTGGTCACAAGGTACGGCGCAGCGGCGAGGTGATCCCGCTGGGGCCGACCGAATTCCGGCTGCTCAAGCATTTCCTCGAACACCCCGGCCACGTCTTCTCGCGCGAGCGGCTGCTCGACAGCGTGTGGGGCCATGACAGCGATATCGAGAGCCGCACCGTCGACGTGCATATCCGTCGCCTGCGAAAGGCGATCAACGAAGGCGGACGCCCCGACATCATCCGCACCGTCCGCTCGGCCGGTTACGCGCTCGACGCCGGGCATTGAACGCTGGCCGGGCATTTAGCGCTGGATTGTCCCATTCCGGCGCTCAATCTCGGATCGCATCCGCAACAATGGACCCTTCCTGCCAATCGCACGTTGGCCGCCCGCGTGTCTTTCACACGATGATTTTCGATCAGGAGAGTTCTGATGAAGTCTATCCTTCTCGCAGCCGCGGCGTTGATCGCGACCCCGGCCATTGCGCAGACCACGACGACCCCGGCTGACGGCGGCGCGACCATGCCGCAGGACCAGACGGCGCCCCCCGCCGACTCGACCACGGCACCCGCAAGCGACCCGGCTATGTCGACGCCGCCCTCGGCCGCTGACCCGACGATGTCGTCGCAGAGCATGCCGACGACCCAGTCCTCGTCGATGCCTGCCCCGACCACCGGTGGCGACGGCACGATGGCCACTCCTGCCGGCGGCTACCAGCCGAGCCAGCCGGCAATGAGCGGCCAGATGGCACCGGGCGCGACCGTGCGTTATCAGGCGGCGCAGGATCCGAACACCGCTTATCCGCCGCCGGCGCCCAAGGCGAGCTACCCGATCTGCAAGGCCGGTCAGTATGACGGCTGCATGCAGGCGAGCGACGCGCGCGGCTCGCGCAAGGCGCCCCGCCGCCGTCGCTAAAACGACAATCAAGCGGGCGGTTGCGCCCGTTTGAATGATGAGTATGGAAAGGCGCTCCAGTTCATACGCAGGAGCGCCTTTTCCATGTCCATCCGTTTCGATGACAAGGTCGCGATCGTCACCGGGGCCGGCGGCGGTCTGGGGCGTGAATACGCACTCGAACTCGCACGTCGCGGGGCGAAGGTCGTCGTCAACGATCTCGGCGGTGATCGTAGCGGCACCGGCGCGTCCGACGCCGCGCAAAAGGTCGTGGCCGAGATCGAGGCGGCGGGGGGTCAGGCGATCGCGAACGGCGCCAGCGTCACCGAATACGATCAGATGGTCGAGATGGTCGCGCAGGCGAAGGAGAAATGGGGCAGCGTCCACGTCCTGATCAACAACGCCGGTGTGCTACGCGACAAGACCTTTGCGAAGATGGAGCCGGCCGACTTCGACTTCGTGGTCAAGGTTCACCTGATCGGCTCGGCCAACGCGACCAAGGCGTGCTGGGAAACCTTCCGCGAGCAGAATTATGGTCGCGTGCTGATGACGGCGTCCTCGACCGGCCTGTTCGGCAACTTCGGACAAGGAAATTACGGAGCTGCCAAGCTTGGGCTCGCCGGCTTGACGAAGACGCTGTACCTTGAAGGAGCCAAGAACAACATCAAGGTCAATACCCTTGCCCCGGTTGCGGGCACGCGCATGACGCAGGACATCTTCCCCGAGGAGCTGTTCAACGCCTTCTCGCCCGACAAGGTCGTACCGGCCGCGTTATTCCTCGTCAGCGAGGATGCACCGACCAACCAGATTCTTGGCGCAGGCGCCGGCGTGTTCCAGGCGAGCTACGTCACGCTGACCCAGGGCGTCGCGTTGAAGGGCGACGATCTCTCGCCCGAGGGTATTTCGGCGCATTGGGCGCAGATCACCGACCGCAGCGGTGAAATCGTCCCTGATTCAGGTGCAGCGCAAGCCATGTTGATCGGCAAGAAGCTGCAGGAAGGCTGAACGTCGGTGGCGGAGGCGCATCCCCCGGCGCCTCCGCTCCTATTCCTCGACCAGCTTGAGCAGGCGGCGCTCGACCGGCGCCAGCACGGGGCCAAGCTCGTGGCCGCGTTTCACCACCTGCCCCGCTTCGCCGACCAGCGCCCACATGCCCTGCCGCTGCCTGAGGCTCGGTCGTTTCTCGATCCGAAACTCGGGCCGCTCGGTCGCGCGCCGGAAGGCGGAGAAGGTCGCAGCTTCCCGCCCCAGATCAATCGCGTAATCGCGCCAGTGCCCTGCCGCGACCATCCGGCCGTAGAGGTCGAGAATGCGCGTCAACTCCTGCCGGTCGAACGCAACCTGCGACGGCGCGCCGGCTATCTTGGGAAATGGAGTGATCGTGCCCATCAGGCGCAGTTACGCTTAACCTCATCCTGCTCTCCCGCTTGATCGGACAGCAGGGCATCTAACCGCTTGCGCATCGCCTCCAGCTCGCACCGCAATAATTCGAGCTTCTGGGTTGCAGGATCGAACATCTCCGAACACGGCGTCCCATAGGGCACGAAGCGACGCTCGGGCGCCTGCCCGCCCTCGACCATCGTCGGGCGCGCTGGGATGCCGACCATCACCGCGCCGGCGGGCACATCGCGCGTGACGACCGCGTTGGCGCCGACCCGGGAGCGTTCGCCGACCGTAATCGGCCCCAGCACCTGAGCGCCGGAGCCGATGATCGCGCCGTCGGCGATCGTCGGGTGACGCTTGCCGCCGACACCATTGTCGGGGCTGGTGCCGCCCAGCGTGACACACTGGTAGATCGTCACGTTGTCACCGATCACCGCCGTCTCGCCGATGACGACGAAGCCGTGATCGATGAAGAAATTACGCCCGATCGTCGCGCCGGGATGGATGTCGATCGCGGTGGTGGCGCGTGAAAAGTGGTTCACACAGCGGGCGAGGAAGAATAGCCGGGCGCGAAAAAGTCGGTGAGCGACCTTGTGCCAACCAAGCGCCCAGACACCTGGGTAGGTCAGGATTTCGGCTCGGCTGCGCGGAGCCGGATCGCGCGCGCGGATCGAGTCGAGGTAAGAAAGAAGTGACATGGTACCGCGCCCCTATACGCGTGAACGATCCACTTAGGTGCACCGCCGTTCCTTTTCCAGCATCCAACGCGTCATCAACAAAGCCTAGCAACAACGTAGGATTTAACCGTCGACACCGGCCTGCAACACGATCAGAACAGGAAGGTGCCTGATTTCAGCTTGATCGACCCCGCCGCCGTTCTGCCCTTCATCGCGATCGGCTTTGCCGCGCAACTGGTCGATGGGGCGCTCGGCATGGCGTTTGGCGTGATCTGTAACGTGTTGCTGGTCGCGGTCGTCGGCGTCGCGCCGGCGCGTGCCTCGGCCAACGTCCACATCGTGGAGACATTCACGACCGCAGTGTCGGGGATCAGTCACGCGCTGCACGGCAACATCGACCGCAAGCTGTTCGTTCGGTTGCTCGTGCCGGGGCTGATCGGCGGCGTCGGCGGCGCCTATGTGTTGACCAGCATCGATGGCGCGGTCGTGAAGCCCTTCGTGCTCGGCTATCTGGTGTTGATGGGGCTCTATCTGCTGGTGCGCGGGCTAATGTCGACGCCGCAGCGTGGGCGTGCACGGATCGTCGCCCCGATCGGGCTCGTCGGCGGCTTTCTGGACGCGATCGGCGGTGGCGGCTGGGGACCGATGGTGACCTCCAACCTGCTGGTGCAGGGCGTCGAGCCACGCCGCGTCGTGGGCACAGTGAATTCAGTCGAGTTCTTCCTGACGCTGACCGTCTCCGCGGCGTTCATCTACCACCTGGGGCTGAAGGATTTCGCGACCGCGACGCTCGGGCTGCTGATCGGCGGCGTCGCGGCTGCGCCGTTCGGCGCGGTGCTGGCGAAGCGCATCCCGGCGCGGACGCTACTGATCCTGGTCGGCGCTGTCCTCACGATCACCAGCACCTACGGCTTCATCGTCGCGGTCTTGCTCTAGGCCGCTTCGATCTCCGCTTGCCTGATCGAGTGAAACGCTTATCGCTTGCGCTACGATCGAGCGGAGCGATGATGTCAGCCACCTACCTGCCGACGCTCAAGCAACTGCAATATCTGGTCGCGCTCAAGGATCACGGCCATTTCGGACGCGCTGCCGACGCATGCTTCGTCACTCAATCGACCTTGTCCGCCGGGCTGCGGGAGCTTGAGACGCTGATCGGTGTCACGCTGGTTGAGCGGACGCGCCGGGTCGTCCGCTTCACGCCGCTCGGCGATCAGATCGCGGCCAAGGCTCGCCGCGTGCTACGCGAAGCGGAGGAGCTGGGCGACATGGCGCGTGCTGCGGGGCGGCCGTTGTCGGGCGAGATGAGGTTAAGCGTCATTCCGACGATCGCGCCGTTTATGCTGCCGCGTATCCTGCCGCGGCTGCGTGAGGATTATCCCGAGCTGAAGCTGTTCCTGCGTGAGGAACCGAGCGGCCCGGCGTGCGAGGCGCTGGCAAACGGACGCGCCGACTGCGTGTTGCTGGCGCTGCCATACGCCTGCGGTGATGTTTCGGTCGCACCGCTGTTCGACGACCGATTGTTCCTGGCTTTCCCCGATGGGGAGATCGCAGCCTCGGCAGCCGCGGTCCGCCCGGCCGATATCGATGAAACGCGCCTGCTGCTGTTGGAGGACGGTCATTGCCTCAAGGATCACGCGCTCGCCGCCTGTAACCGCCCTGAGTTGCGCGCAGAGGCGACGATGCTTGGCACTTCGCTCCACACGGTCGTTCAGATGGTCGACAACGGCCTGGGCGTCACCATGCTGCCCAAGATCGCGCTCGACGCCGGCATCCTCGATCACACACGGGTATCGGCGCGTCCACTCGATGCCGAGCACCCCGCGCGGACGCTGGCGCTGGTGTGGCGACGCGCATCACCGCGTGAACGCGACTTCCAGTTGCTTGCCGAGGTGTTGAAGACCGCGCATTGACCTAGCGCCAGCGGTTGGCAGCGTCATCGTCGCTGTCACGCGCCTCGACCCAGCGCCCCTGCCCGGCGACGACTTCGCGCTTCCAGAACGGCGCATCGGTCTTCAAGCGGTCGATCAGGAACGCACATGCCTCCAGCGCGGCGGCACGGTGGGCGGAGGCGGCCCCGGTAAAGACGATCCGCTCGCCCGGCTTCATCGGTCCCACACGGTGGATGATCGTCGCGGCGGACAGCGACCAGCGTTGCACGGCCTGCTCGGCCAAATGCAGCAACGCCGCCTCGGTCGCGCCGGGGTAATGTTCCAGTTCCAGCGTCGAGACGCCGTCGTCCCGACGGACCAATCCAGTGAAGGTCGCGACCGCCCCGCCCTGCTCGAGTGCGACCAACTCCGCTGCGGGATCGATCGTCTCCGTCGTGACGAGGACGCGGATGCTCGCGCTGCTCACCCGCCCGTCACCGGCGGAAAGATCGCGATTTCGCGCGCGCCCGCGACCGGCGCATCGAGCGGGACGAACGCCTGATCGACGGCCGCACGCAGCCGGTCGGGCTCGGCGAAGGCGGCGGCATGGCCTTCGCTGCGAAGAGAGAGCCACGCGATCAGGTCGGCGACCGTCGCCACCGTTTGAGGCGGATCGACCTGTTCAGAGCCCACACCGATCCGCTCACGCACCCAGGCGAAATACAACAACTGCATATGCTTAATCCATATGCCTGACGCCGACGCGCAGGTAATCCCAGCCGGTGATAAGCGTCAATGCGGCCGCGCCCCACAAGCATGCCAGCCCGACGCCCTTGATCCACATCTGCGCCGGCAGCGCACCCGCCAGGATCAACGCGCCAAACGCGACGAGCTGCAACGTCGTCTTCCACTTCGCCAGTCGCGAAACCGGCAACGACACCTGCAGCCCGGCGAGGAACTCACGCAGGCCCGACACCGCGATCTCGCGAAGCAGGATGACCAGCGCGGCGATGATGTGGACGCCGGTGATGACCGCGACATCGTCGTGCCGCGTGCCGACCAGCATCAGGATGACCGCCGCCACCATGATCTTGTCTGCGATCGGATCGAGGAACACGCCCAGCTTCGACACCGTACCCTGCGCACGCGCCAGGTAACCGTCGAAATAATCGGTGACGCCCATCAGGCAGTAAAGCGCGAAGGCGATCCCGAACCCCGCCGCCCAGGTCGGCCACCACAGGAACCAGACAAGCAGCGGCACCGCCACGATGCGCGACAGGGTGAGGATGTTGGGGAGCGACAGCATGGCCCGACACGCTTGGACCCGGCACGACTATGGTGCAAGAGGCGCGGGCGAACAGCTCGACGCGCCGATTACGCCGGCGGGAGCGTCGGCCGCGGCGCACAAACGGCATTGGTCCGCGGGCGCGAAGCGGCTATGTCCTGCCCGATCCAGCCATTGGACGGGCCTTCTCACGCGTCATGATCAATGCCCTCGGGCTCCTAAAACGCCGCAATTTCCTGCCGCTGTTCACCACCCAGTTCCTGGGCGCCTTCAACGACAATCTGTTCAAGCAGGCCATGGTCCTGTTCGCGACCTATGCGATCTTCAACGATCCCAAGGTCGAGCAAAGCTTCAACGCCTTAGCAACGGCGCTGTCGACGCTGCCGTTCCTGCTGTTCTCCGCGCTGGCCGGGCAGTTGGCTGACAGCCACGACAAGGCGCGGATCATCCGCATCGTAAAGACGGCGGAGATCGGCATCATGCTGGTCGGTGCGGCCGGATTACTGGTGGCGCATACCGCGTGGCAGACGACGGGCATCGCGCTGATGCTGGGCGCGGTGTTCCTGCTCGGCATGCACTCGACCTTCTTCGGCCCGATCAAATACGCCATCCTGCCGCAGCATCTCGCGCGCGGCGACGTACTGGGCGGAACGGGTCTGGTCGAGGCGGGAACCTATCTCGCGATCCTGACCGGCACCGTCGTTGCCGGCTGGATCACGCCGCACAGCGCCGCGATCGCGGTCCTGATCTTCGCCGGCATCGGCTGGTTCTCGGGCCGGCAGGTGCCGCCGGCGCCGCGGCTGGGGCCGCCGATCAAGCTCGACCTCAATCCTTTCCGCTCGTCGTGGCAGCTGGTGTCGGCGACGCTGCACATCCCAAGGCTGTTCCTGGCGATCCTCTCGATCAGCTTCTTCTGGACGATCGGCGCGGTGCTGATCATTATTTTCCCGCCGCTCGTGAAGAACGTGCTGACGACCAGTCAGCAGGTCGCGAGCATCTTCACCGGCACGCTGTCGGTCGGCATCGCCATCGGATCTGTCGTCATCAACACGATGTTGAAGGGGCGGATTTCGGCCAGATATGCACCGGCCTCGGTGATCGCGATGGGCGCGTTCGTGGTGCTGTTCTCGCTATTGGTGCGGACGTGGGTGCCTGCCCCGGCGGGGCAGCTTTACGACTGGACCGCGTTCATCGCGCAGCCGCGCGCGGCGCTGGTGCTGCTGGTGCTGCTCGCGATCGCGGTGACCGGCGGCATGTTCGTCGTGCCGCTCTACGCCTTCCTGACCACGACCGTCGCCGAGGATCAGACCGCGCGCACGGTGGCGGCGAACAATGTCGTCAATTCGGGCGCGATGGTGGTGGGTGCTGGCGTCGTCACCGCGATCAGCATGGCGGGCGTCACGGCCGAGGACCTGCTGTTCGTCGTCGCGGCGATGTGCCTGCTGAGCGCATGGCTGGCGCAGAAGCTGCACCGCGCGTGCGACGACGGCTGCCCGGCGGCCGATTGCGCCGGTTAGCCGGGAGTCAAAAGATCAACGTATAAAAGCAGGTGAAGAAAGCGAAAAAGCTGAGCACGAAAAGCTTTATGTCCTGATCGTCGCGCCGCACCTTTGCGATGGGTGCGGGTGGCGGCAAGGTCCGGCGAAAGGGATGACCGGCGGCTTCGTTGGTAAGAACAAGTCTGCGCTTCATGGCGCTGGTAAACGCGACGTTTACGTTTCGGTCGATCCGCACCGTTGGTTAACACGCGTGCCGAAATGGGATGTACGGAAACGGCACAGCAGGAGAGATGGATGCCGCTCTACGCCTTCAAGGGACATCGCCCTACCCGCCATCCTACCGCATGGGTCGCGCCCAGCGCCGACGTTATCGGCGATGTCACCCTGGGTGAGGAGGTCAGCGTGTGGTTCCGTGCCGTGATCCGCGCGGACAACACGCCGATCCCGATCGGCGCGCGCAGCAACGTGCAGGAAGGCGCCATGCTCCACTCCGATCCCGGCTCTCCGCTGACGATCGGCGAGGACGTGACGATCGGTCATCACGCGATCCTGCACGGCTGCACGATCGGCGACCGCGTGCTGATCGGCATGGGCGCCACCGTCTTGAACGGCGCGGTCATCGCGGACGATTGCCTGGTCGGTGCCGGCGCGCTGGTGACGGAGGGCAAGACCTTTCCACCCGGCAGCCTGATCGTCGGCAGCCCGGCCAAGGCCGTCCGCCAATTGGACGAACGCGCGATCGCGATGCTGAAGGTGTCGGCCGCCCATTATGTCGAGAATGGCCGCGCCGCCGCGGCCGAGTTGGAGGAGGTGAAATAGCGCGCTGGACAGTAGCGGGCGCGTCTGCATAACCGGACTTATGTCGAAGCCTGCGATCCTCTCCCGCCTGCGCCTGCCGATCATCGGTTCGCCGTTGTTCATCATCTCGGGACCCGAACTGGTGATCGCGCAGTGCAAGGCCGGGATCGTGGGCTCGTTCCCGGCGCTCAATGCGCGGCCCGCGACCATGCTCGACGAATGGCTGCACCACGTGACCGAGGAGCTTGCCGCACACAATCGCGCCAACCCCGACCGGCCTGCCGCGCCCTTCGCGGTCAATCAGATCGTCCACAAGTCAAACGACCGGCTGGAGCAGGACTTGGCCGTCTGCGCCAAATGGCAGGTGCCGATCACGATTACCTCGCTCGGCGCGCGCGTCGAGGTCAACGACGCGGTGCACGGCTGGGGCGGGATGACGCTGCACGACGTGATCGACGACCGTTTCGCGCGCAAGGCGGTGGAGAAAGGCGCCGATGGCCTGATCGCAGTCGCCGCAGGTGCCGGCGGCCATGCCGGGCGGACCTCGCCCTTCGCGTTGGTGAGCGAGATCAGGCAATGGTTTGACGGGCCGCTTGCCCTGTCGGGTTCGATCGGCACCGGCGATGCGGTGCTGGCGGCCGAGGCGATGGGAGCCGACTTCGCCTATGCCGGTTCGATCTTCATCGCGACCGAAGAAGCGAACGCCGACGACGCCTACAAGCAGGGGATCGTCGAGGGTCGCGCCGCCGATATCGTCTATTCCGACCTGTTCACCGGCGTGCACGGCAATTACCTGCGCGGCTCGATCCAGGCCGCGGGGCTCGATCCCGACAATCTGCCCGCGGGCGACTATAAGACGATGAACTTCGGTGGCGGTGACAATGCCGGCAAGGCGAAGGCGTGGCGCGACATCTGGGGATCGGGCCAGGGCATCGGCGCGATCGACAAGGTCGAGAGCGTCGCCGCGCGGGTCGATCAGCTCGAGCGCGAATATGTCGCCGCACGCGCGCGTCTGGGGCTCGCCGCCTCCGCCTGACGGCTTGAGACCGACCCGCTCAGAACGCGGTCGCGAGTCGGTCCAACATCACGCGTGCCGGGCTTGTACTCGGCAAGCTATGCTCCTGTGCGGCATCCAGCCGGGCGACGCGGCGGTGCAGGTCGATGCTGCCTGCGATCATGCGCTGCGCCTCGATCGGCAGATCGACCGCGACAATCGGCTCGGTTGCGGGGGCTTCCCCCAACCGGCGTGACGGCTCGGTCGCCTGTGCCGCCGACAACTCGCCCGCCAGCACCGCGCGCTGTGTCAGCAGCCAGGCGATGACATGCATCAGCCGCGTCGTGACCTTGAGCGATTCGCAGCTGAACGACACACGTGTCATCGGCGACAGCATCTCGCGCTCCAGCCGCCCGATCTCGTCGAAGTAACTGCGCGCTTCGTCGGCGAGCAACATCGCCTCGACATAGATCGAATCGATCAGCCGGCGATGGATGCGGTCGTCGGGAAATCGGTGCAGCATGATTCAGGCTCGTGCCATAGCGCGCGGGCGGGCACCATCGCGCGATCGTCGGGCGCTGCGGTGGCGCAGTATCATTTCGGGATCAGGCGATGCTGTCGGGCATCAGATAGTCTTCAAGCTCGCTGATCTCGTCGCGAAGCCTGAGCTTGCGTTTCTTCAACCGGGCGAGTTGCAGCTGATCGGGCACGCCGCCCGCGAGCGCAGCGATCGCGCTGTCGAGGTCACGATGCTCGATCCTGAGCAGGTTTAGCCGCGCGAGAATATGCTGTTCGTCCACCCGCTTACGCCCCCCTGCCCGCATCGTTGCGCACTCGCACGCTTCTTATAGCCTGCGCGCGTGCGCTTGTGCAGCAAATCGCACCTCGTCGCAGCTACACCGCGGCCGATCGTTTGAACGTGATTTGTCACGAGACTTTCACACGATTTGGTGGTTCACTCCCTGGTCTCATTCAACCACGAAGGAGGAAAGAGCGATGCAGACTGCGTATGTGCAGGCACTTGAGGCGAAGCACGCCACACTCGACCAACGCATTCACGCCGAGTCGCAGCGACCCATGCCGGACGACACGGTGATCGCGGAGCTGAAGAAGCAGAAGCTGCGGTTGAAGGAAGAGATCATCGCGGCGCATTGACCGCCCGCGCGGCCTGGCGGGGGCGATCCGCCGGGCCTTGCCGCCGCGTTGGAACGAGCCGCTACCGTTTCATCTGCTGCGCAATCCCGCGCCTCGTCGCCGCGCCATAGGGCGGCGTCAGTCCGGCGAGCTTCGCGACATCGATCCTCGGTTGCCGGTACACTGCCTTGGTGTGACTGAACGTGCGGAAGCCGTCACGTCCGTGATAGCTGCCCATCCCCGATGGTCCCACGCCGCCGAAAGGCAGATCCTCCATCGAGACGTGAAAGATCACGTCGTTGATCGTCACCCCGCCCGAAATCGTCCGATCGAGCACGCGACGCTGCTCGCACTCGTCCTCGCCGAAATAATAAAGCGCCAGCGGGCGGTCGCGGCGGTTCACCTCGTCGATCGCGCCGTC
This sequence comes from Sphingomonas sp. Mn802worker, assembly GCF_000382485.1. GTDB lineage: Bacteria > Pseudomonadota > Alphaproteobacteria > Sphingomonadales > Sphingomonadaceae > Sphingomonas. The sequence goes on from NZ_AORY01000001.1 coordinate 284,740, forward strand.
CAGTGTCTCGTAGCGCCGGATCGGCAGGACGGGGCCGAAGATTTCCTCCTGCATCAGCGTCATGTCGTCGGTCACGTCGCGCACGATCGTCAACGGCATCTTGCGGCTGTTCGATGCGGCGAAATCCTCGTTCGCCGGATTGACCACTTCGACTCGTGCGCCTTTCGCGCGCGCGTCCTCGATCCAGTCGGTCAGTCGCTGATGATGGCGATCGTTGATGATCGCGGTGTAGTCGGGGTTCGCCAGCAGCGTCGGATACATCGCTGACGCCGCACGCCGCAGTCCGTCGACGACCGCCTGCTCCTGCTCCGCTCGCACCAGCATATAGTCGGGCGCGAGGCAGATCTGCCCTGCGTTCAGCATCTTGCCGAGCGCGACCCGCTCGGTTGTGCGCGTGATGTCGGCGCTTTCTCCCACGATCACCGGCGACTTGCCGCCGAGTTCGAGCGTGACTGGCACCAGGTGATCGGCGGCGGCGTGGAGGATGTGGCGCGCGATGCCAGTCGCGCCGGTGAATAGCAGGTGATCGAACGGCAGCGCGGCAAAGGCGGCACCGATCTCTGGTCCGCCCTCGACGAAGGCGAGCTCCTCGCCCGCGAAATATTGCGCGGCGATCTCCGCCATCAGCGCGCCCGTCGCGGGCGTGAACTCGCTCAGCTTCACCATCGCGCGATTACCCGCCGCAAAGATGCCGGCAAGCGGCGACATGACGAGGTTCACGGGAAAATTCCATGGCGCGATCACGCCGACCACACCCTTGGGTTGATACTCGACCGCGGCCCGCGCGCCCAGCAGCCCAAGCGGAAATTGCACGCGACGCTTTTCCGGGCGTGCCCATTCGTCCAGATGCTTGATGGCGTGGCGGATCGGCGCGATCGAACTCGCGACGTCGGTCATCATCGACTGTTCGCGGCTGCGATGGCCGAAATCCTCTGACAAGGCGTCGCACAGTCGAGCGGCATGGTCCGACACCATCGCCGCGGCACGCGTCAACCGATCGCGGCGAACCGACAAGGGTTCCGGGAGTGCCGCGGTGAACGCGGAACGCTGAGCCTCCAACAGGTCACGCATTACCTCTCCCTCTTCCCATCGATTCAGCTCGCGCAGCCGATCATCCCCGCGAGCGGCATGATGACACCGTCCTTGCCCGCACGCTCCACCAGCAGCGTCGCATCGGACACGATCGCCCCCTGCGCCAGATCGGCGCGACGCGTGATCGTCATGGTAAGCGTCGCCGCGGTGTCGCCCGCAACGTAGCGCGCCTGATCGGCGAAACCGAGGTCCGCCGCCGACTTGCCCGATGCGCGCGCGTAATCGCGCACCTGGCCGTCGAGCGCGATCCGCAGCGTGCCTGGGTCCGCGACGGCCATCGCAACGAGCGTCCGCGTCGCGCCGGTGCTGAACAGATAGGCGGCGCAGCCCTTGGCGGGCAACGACTGCCGCCCGATCCCGCCGATCGGATAACCGTCGATCGAGGACGGCAGGCGCGGATCGGCGGCGGCGAGCGCGGGCGCGAGCAGGAACGCGAAGATCATGAGGCGAGGAGTACCATGACCAGCCACGCCGGGTAAGCCGCCAGCCCGAGGAAGGTGCCGAACGGCAGCGCCGTATCGGCCGCGATCGCTCGTCCCCGCGTCGACTGGAACAGCGCAACGCCTAGCCCCACCAGCCCGGCGAGCAGCAGCACCGCGGGCAGCATCCGCCAGCCAAGCCACAGACCGATGGCACCGAACAGCTTCGGGTCGCCGCCGCCCAGCCCCTCTCGCCCGCGCACGCGCCGATAGCCCTCCCCAACAAGCCACAAGGCCGCAAACCCGCCTGCACCGCCGATCAAGCGGTCGGCGAGCGGCGGCGCACAGAAGGTCGCGCTGCCAAGTCCGGCGAGCGCGAGCACCGCGACCAGCGGGTCGGGCAACCAGAGTTCGGCCGCGTCGAGCGCGGCGAGCGTCAGCAGCACCCACCCGAACACCGCGCCTGCGACGCCCTGCGAGCCCGGCGCCGCCAGCATCGAGACCACCCCGATCGCCGCACAGCCAAGCTCGAGCCCAAGATGGCGCGGATCGATCGTCTGGCCACAGGCGCGGCATCGTCCGCGTGCGACGACCGCGCTGACGATCGGGACCAGCTCCCACGCAGCCAGCGTTCGACCGCAACCGTCGCAAACGGAGCGCCCGCGCAGCACCGAGCGACCTTCGGGCCAGCGCACCACGATCGTCGACAGGAAGCTGCCCGCGATCGCTCCGCCCACGCCGCCCAGCATGCCGAGCAGGGTCGTCGATCCGCCCAGCATGTCGAACATGTCCTCCGCTTCTCCGCTTGCCGCCGCCCTATGGCAATCGCGCGATCCATATCTTAGGTGCAGTGCAGCAACCAGCGTCGGCACGACATAGGCCGACCGTCCAGCAGGAGCATGTCCATGGCCACCGATCCCGTCGTCATCCTATCCTATGCCCGCACGCCGATGGGCTCGATGCAGGGCAGCCTTGCGGGCGCGAGCGCGCCGCAACTGGGCGCAACCGCAGTGAAGGCGGCCGTCGAGCGCGCCGGCGTGAGCGCGGAGGCGGTCGAGCGCATCTACATGGGCAACGTGCTGTCCGCCGGCCTGGGCCAGGCGCCCGCGCGGCAAGCTGCGATCTTCGCCGGGCTGGGCGAGCATGTCGAAGCGACCACGCTCAACAAGATGTGCGGATCGGGGCTGCAGGCCGCGATCATGGGTGCCGAGGCGCTCGGTGCCGGCTCGATCGACCTGCTCGTCGCCGGCGGCATGGAGAGCATGACCAACGCGCCCTATCTGTCAAAGGCGCACCGCGGCGGCGCACGCATCGGGCACGATCGCCTGTTCGACCACATGTTCCTCGACGGGCTGGAAGACGCCTATGAGCCCGGCAAGGCGATGGGCGTGTTCGCGGAGGAAACTGCGCAGGAGTATCAGTTCACCCGAGAGTCGCAGGACGATTTTGCGATCCGGTCGCTCGAGCGCGCGCAGGCGGCGCAGAAATCGGGCGCATTCGACCGCGAGATCGTCGCCGTAGAGATCACCGGTCGCAAGGGCACCACGACGGTCAGCCTCGACGAACAACCTGCCAAGGGTGATGTCGCCAAGATTCCGACGCTTAAGGCTGCATTTGCCAAGGACGGTACGATCACCGCCGCGAATGCCTCGTCGATCTCCGACGGTGCGGCGGCACTTGTCATGACGCGGCTGTCGGTTGCCGAGCGGCTGGGGATCAAGCCGGTCGCACGCGTCGTGGCCCACGCCGCGCACGCGCACGCACCCGCGCGCTTCACCACCGCGCCGGTCGCGGCGATGCGCAAGGCGCTGGAGCGGGCCGGCTGGAGCAAGGACGAGGTCGACCTGTTCGAGGTCAACGAGGCGTTCGCCTGCGTCGCGATGATCGCGATGCGTGACTTGGGCCTCGATCACGAGAAGCTGAACGTCAACGGCGGTGCCTGCGCGCTGGGTCACCCGATCGGCGCATCGGGCGCACGTGTGTTGGCGACGCTGCTGGGCGCTTTGGAGAACCGCGGTGAGAAGCGTGGACTCGCCTCGCTGTGCATCGGCGGCGGCGAAGCCGTGGCGATGGCGGTCGAACTGATGAACTGACCTGACCCGCGCTCCCGTTGGATCGGGAGCGCGGGTTATCGCCGTTCGGGCTGGAAGGCGTAACCTGCGCCCGAACGGACGACATAGCCGACACCCGGATAGGGAAAGTGCCCGGCGAAGATGCGCTGGTGTGTTGCCGCCAGTTGCGCAAGTTCGGCAACGCGCGTCCGCTCGCCCTGCGGTTTGTCGCCATCATATTGGATCGGCCACGCCGGCTGCGCGAGCGAGACGACCGCGCTATGCGCCAGGTCGCCGATGACGAGCAGGCTCTGCTTGCCCGAGGTGATCCGATAGCCGCTGTGTCCCGGCGTGTGACCGGGAAGCGCGACCGCGATGATCCCCGGCAAAACCGTCGCGCCCGGCTCGAAGGTAGTCACCTGCGCCTTGATGGCTGGCACCACGTCCATGCCGCGACCCTGCTGGATCGACTGCCACTCAGGTGCGGAGAGGTGCACGACCGCCTTGGGAAAGGCAGGCTTGCCGTTCGCATCGCCCAGCCCGCCGACATGGTCGGGGTGGCCGTGGGTGATCAGCACATCGGTGATCTGATCGGGGGCGACCCCGGCCTGCGACAGGCTTTGCATCAGCGTTCCGCCGACCTTCGGACCCAGCCCGGTGTCGATCAGCACTAGCCGGCCCGGCAGCCTCACCAGCAGTTGATCAACGCCGAGTGTGATCGAATCGGCCGGCGCGTCACGCGTGCGTAGCACCTGCGCCACTTCGGCCGGGGTGTGGCCGAGGCCGAACGTCTTGCCGTCGTTCGGCACCACGTTGACCGCATCGCGCAGCGACACGACCTCCACCGCACCGACACGGAACGTGGTGGCCGCCGGTCCAACCGCGCGCGGCGCGGCGGACACCGCAACCGCGGCGAAGGCAGCGCCGAGGGCAAGCGAGGCGAGCGGGCGAATCATGGAAAGCGTCCTCTGAGTGGTGTCAGAGACGGAATGACCGAGCCGCGCGCGCGTTCCCGCTTGCCGGATCAGGCGAGCACCGGCTCGCGCCAGCCATGCGGATCGGGCGCGCGCCCGCGCTGGATCGCGTTCAGCGTGTCGAGGATGCGCTGCGTCGTCTGACCCGTCGCGCCACTGCCGATGGTGAATTCATAACCCGGCCCTGCCGCGCGGCCGATCGGCGTGACGACCGCGGCGGTGCCACAGGCGAAGCTTTCGACCAACCGCCCGCTCGCTGCATCGTCGCGCCATTGCTCGATCGAGTACATCTCCTCGCGCACCACCATCCCTTCGTCGCGCGCGAGGCGAAGGATCGAGTCGCGCGTGATGCCGGGCAGGATCGTGCCGGTCAGCGGCGGTGTCTGGATCGAGCCGTCATCGAACACGAAGAAGATGTTCATGCCGCCCAGTTCCTCGATCCAGCGACGCTCGGCCGCATCGAGGAAGACGACCTGATCGTAACCGCGGCGGATCGCCTCCTGCTGCGCGACGAGACTGGTCGCGTAATTGCCGCCGCACTTTGCGGCACCAGTGCCGCCTGCGCCCGCGCGCGTGTAGTCGTGGCTGACCCACAGCGACACGGCGCGCGCGCCGCCCTTCCAATATGCGCCGACCGAAGAGGCGAGCACCATGTAGATGTACTGCGCCGCCGGTTTGACGCCCAGGAACACCTCCGACGCGATCATGAACGGGCGCAGGTAGAGCGAGCCCTCCGCGCTGGTCGGGATCCAGTCGCGGTCGGTCTTCACCAGTTCGTGGATCGACTGGAGGAACAGCTCGTCGGGCAACTCCGGCATCGCCATGCGGCGCGCGGAGGCACGAAACCGCTCGGCGTTCGCGCGCGGGCGGAACAGCGACACGCTGTCGTCCTCCTGCCGGTACGCCTTCATGCCCTCGAAGATTTCCTGTGCGTAATGGAGCACGGCCGACGCCGGGTCCATCGTCAGCGGTGCACGCGCGGTGATGCGGCCGTCGTGCCAGCCCTGCTCCTCGTTATAGAACAGCACCGCCATGTGATCGGTGAAGACGCGCCCGAATACCGGGTCCACCAGTCGCGCGGCACGGTCCTCGATCGAGACGGGGGTAGGGTGACGTTCAAGCGCGAACACAGGGGTTCCTCCAGTTCTGATCCGCCGCAAAGCGGGTTGCGGACGGTTATGGGCGATGGCAAAGCCGGTCAACATGACTGCCCCACCCCAGCCCGCCCCTTCCCAGATCGCGTCGCCGCAGTTTCTTCGGGAGCCCGAGCTGCGTCGAGGCTTGGAGCTGCTCTACTTCGGGAACAGCCATATTACACGCGCGATCGACCAGGGCCTGGCGAAACAGGGGCTGGGCCGCGCGCATCACCGCGCCTTGTACTTCATCGCGCGCCGGCCCGACATGCCGGTCAGCGAGTTGCTCGCACTGCTCAACATCACCAAGCAATCGCTCGGCCGCGTGCTGAACGAGTTGATCGAACGCGACTTTGTCGACACGCGGCCGGGCGAGCGCGATCGGCGGCAGCGGCTGCTGCGCCTGACCGAGGCGGGCGCGGCGTTGGAGGCGCAATTGTTCGACGCGCTGCGCGAGCGGCTGTCGGCGGCCTATTCGCGCGCCGGCATGAATGCGGTGACGGGGTTCTGGGCCGTGCTCGAAGGACTGATCCCGGCGGAGGAAATGCCGCGCGTCGAGGCGCTGCGGCGCTGATTTAGCCGCGTCGCTCGGCCGCCATGGCGCGGCCGCGGTGGATGGCGGCTTCCAGCGTGCGGGTCAGCAAGGTGGCGAGCGCGCGGTCGGCGTCGAGCACGTTCAACCCCTGCCGCGTCATGCCGCCGGGACTGGCGACCGCATCGGCCAGCGCCGCGGGCGTCCGTTCGTTCGCTGCCGCCATCTGCGCCGCTCCCGACACGGTGGTCATCGCGACGGCGGCGGCATCGGCGCGCGCAAGGCCCATCATCTCTCCGGCGGCGCTGAGCGCATCGATGAAGCGGAACAGAAATGCCGGCCCCGTCCCTGACAGCGCACCGGCGGCCTCGAATGCGTCGGCGTCATCGAACCAGCGTACGAGGCCGAGCGGCGCCATCAAGGCGTCGACCCGCGCCCGCGCGGTGTCACTGACGTCAGGAGCGTGGACCGCGACGACGCCCTGCCCGATCTCGACCGGCAGGTTCGGCATCACGACGACCGGTTCGGGTCCGGGAAAGCGCGTGCGCAGCATCGCCGCGTCGACGCCGGCGAGCATCGAAATGATCACGGATGCCGCGGCGACACGCACCGCATGGCGAACGGCCACCTCGTCAAGTTGCTGCGGCTTAACGCCCAGGATGACGAGATCGGGCGCGCCGTCCTCGGGCAGATCGCGCGCCTGGATGACGCCCGCGGGCAGATCACGATCGCCGCGGTTGACGACGTGAACGTCCTGCGCGCGCACCACGCCGCTCGCGATCCAGCGACGGAGCATGGCACCGGCCATGTTGCCGCAGCCGATCATCCACAATCGCATCGCGCTCACGCCTCGCCGTGCGTTTCGACCATCGCGGCGGCGATCGCCTCGGCGGGTGTCTTGCCGCCCCACAGCACGAACTGGAACACCGGATAGAAGCGCTCGCACTCGTCGATCGCGGTTTCGATCATCAGCTCGGCAGCGGTCAGCGACAGGCTGGGCTCATCGTCGACCGAATCGACCAAGGTCGCGTTGCGGTACAGCAGGATGCCGCTCGACGACCAAAGCTCGAAATGACCGAGCCAGAGCTGCTCGTTCACGAGCGCGAGCGTCTCCCAGATCGCGGGTCGACGATCCTCGGTCACCTTGACGTCGGGGAAGGCGAGGAACTGCAGCACGCCGTCTTCCTCGCGGAACAGCGCGCGCAGTTCATACTCGGTCCAGCTGCCCTTGATCGTCGCGGTGATTTCCTCATCGTGGCGATCACACGTCCAGCCGTGTGCGAGGAAATACGACTCGAGCATCTCGAGCGGCGCCTCGCGTTCGGGTTCCAGGTCAGCTTCGTCGAGCATCATCGACGTCATCGCACATCGGCGCGAAAAACGGAAAGGGGCTGGTGAAAGCGGGGCAGCGTGCGCCTCAGCCGTTCTGCGGCTTGTTCGCCGCCTCCAACGCGTCGAGCCGCGCGCGCAAAGCGTCATTCTCGTCGCGCGCCGCCGCCGCCATCGCCTTTACCGCCTCGAACTCGTCGCGGCTGACGAAATCAAGCCCGCCGACCCATTCACGCATCCGGTCACGCGCGCCCGCCTCAGCCTCGCGCCCGACGCCCGCCAACGTGCCGGCGGCACCGTTGAACAATTTGGCGAGGTCGCCGAAGATCTTGTTTTCCGTCTGCATGGCGCGTGTCGCTCTCGTTGATAAGTGTCAGCGTAACATCTGGGATGTTCCACCCGCCGGCACAACCGTGTCCGCATCGGGGTTCAATCGCGCGATCTGCCAGTTGAGTACGCCCGCGAAGGCGATCCATGCGAGGTACGGCAGCATCAACGCCGCAGCGCTGGGTCGAAACCGCGCGAATACCCAAGTCGTCGCCAGCGACAACGCGAAGATCAACGCGATCACCAGCAGCGCCGCGCCGACCTTGTGCGCGCCAAAGAACAGCGGCGTCCAGGCAAGGTTGAGCGCGAACTGCGCCGCGAACAGGATGACGCCGACGACACGCAGCGGCGCGCCGCGCGCCGACAGGGCGATCGCCAGCGCGAAGCCGATCAGAATATAGAGGACGGTCCAGGCGACGGGAAAGACCCAGCCCGGTGGGGTAAAGGCTGGTTTGGCGAGCGCGACATACCACGCGTTCTCGGCTCCGGCCGGTACGCTGCGCCCCGACAGAAAGCCGAGCAACAGCACGAGCGGCACGACAAACGCGGCCCAGCGCACGAACGACATCCGCAACTGGCCCCTGGACGCGATCGAACCCAATTTCATCCCCTTTCGGTCGTGTCGCCGGTGCACGATCGCCGCGCGCGCGTAAACCACCTATTACGCACCCACGTTCCGGGTCGGATCAATCAGCCGGTGGCAGGGCGGGCAGCGTGGCGGCGATCAAAAATTCGACGTTGCCGTTCGGGCCGGTGATCGGGCTCTCGACGATGCCCTGCACCGCCCATCCGCGCGCGGTAAACCAGTCGGCAACCTCTTGACAGACACGTGCGTGGACCTGCGCATCACGCACGACGCCGCCCTTCCCGACTTCGCCTCGCCCCGCCTCGAACTGCGGCTTGATGAGCGCGAGCGCGCGCCCGCCCGGACGCGCGAAACCGAGCGGCACGTCGAGCACCTTGGCCAAACCGATGAAACTGGCGTCGCAGATGACGAGGTCGATGCCCTCAGGCACGTGCGCGTGGGTCAGGATACGCGCGCTGGTCTGTTCGTGGACGATGACGCGCGGGTCCTGCCGCAGCTTCCACGCCAGCTGATTGCTGCCGCTGTCGACCGCATAGACGCGCGACGCGCCACGGGTCAGGAGCACGTCGGTGAAGCCACCGGTCGACGATCCGACGTCGATCGCGACCACTCCCGCCACATCCCAGCCGAAGTGATCGAGCCCGTGCGCCAGCTTCACCCCGCCGCGTGACACCCAGGGGTGATCGCGTCCGCGTACGTCGAGTAAGGCATCGTCGGCGAGTGCCTGCCCCGGCTTGTCGATTTTTCGATCACCGACAAACACCAGCCCTGCCATGATCAGCGCCTGCGCACGCGCACGCGATTCGACGAGGCCGCGGTCCACCAGCATCTGATCGGCGCGTTGCTTTGCCATCGTGCCGCCTTACCGCGTCGCGCCCGCCGGCTGACAGCGTTTTCAGCATAATTCACCAAAACGCCTCATCGCGTCCGCGTGTCGTCTCATGCGAAATGCTGCACTGCACGATTGTCCATCGAGTTAGTAGGTAATACTTTTTGGACGAGGCCGCGGTGGTGCCGACCCCTAGACTGCGCCGCGGCCTCGCCCTGCCGGCCCATCCTGACGCGCCGGCGAACAAGGAGGTGACGCATGGCTCGCGCGATGTCCGACCTGGCAGTGACGCCGACGATCCTCACCGTACCCGGCCTCGGCGGCTCCGGCCCCGCGCACTGGCAAAGCTTGTGGGAAAAGAGCCGCCCTGACACGCGGCGCGTCGATCTCGGCATGTGGGATCGACCGCACCGCAACACCTGGGTTACCAAGCTCGATCAGGCGATCTCGTCGGCGCGTGCGCCCGTGATCCTCGTCGCGCACTCGCTCGGCTGCATCGCGGTCGCCTGGTGGGCGGCGATGAGCCCGCAGCCTTACGGCTGGCCGGTCGCGGGCGCGCTGCTCGTCGCCCCGGCCGATGTCGACCGCGCCAACGTCGCCGCCGAGCTCGCGCCCTTTGCTCCCGCGCCGAAGCAGCCGCTGCCATTCCCCTCGATCGTGGTCGCATCGGGTGACGATCCCTGGATCGACCCGGCGCGCGCGCACAGCCTGGCGGTCGACTGGGGCAGTCATTTTGTCGACGCAGGGTTTCACGGTCACCTCAATGCCGCGAGCGGGCTGGGGCGCTGGCCGGAAGGCCTCGAACTGCTCGATCGTGTCGCCGCCGCCGCCGGTGGGCCACATGGAGAGGCCCGGTCACCCGGCGACGCGCGGATGATCCTGTCGCTACCAACGACGCGCGACGATCGCCTGCCGCTCGGCTAGGCGGAGCACTGCGCGTCGGCGTAGCGGACCAGCGCCGCAACGTCGGGCAACGCCGGGACGACACGGCCGCCCGCGATTGCGCCGGGATCGAGCCGGCGGACGACCTCCGTTGCAAGATCCTCGATCTCGCCACTGTCGAGCTTGAGGAAGCGTTTGAGCGTATCCTCGGGCCGGGGCACCACGCCCTCACCGTAGAATGGCGCGACCGCGGCGCGCACCGCTGGCGCGACGCGTGGGTCGCAGTCGGTGAACACCGCATCGAAGTCCTCGGCGGTCCAGGCGGCACGCACCGCCCGCGCGTGACGGACGCGGCGCACCATGGTCCAGTTCACCCACAGCAGTCCGACGACGTACAGCGTGGTCAGCGCCGCGACCTTCTGCCACCCGGTCATTCAGCGCGCACCCGGTCGACGTAGGTCAGGCGCTCGCTGCCTGCCCCGCGTCGCCGACCTCATTATAGCGTAGCGCCTTCAGCACCGTTTCGACGATGGCGTCGGCGTCTAGCCCGGCCTGCGCATATTGCACCTCGGGCTTGTCCTGGTCCTGAAACAGGTCGGGCAGTCGCATCGTGCGAATCTTCAGTCCCGCATCGGTCAACCCCTCGTCTGACGCCATCGTCAGCACATGTGCGCCGAGCCCGCCGACCGCATTCTCCTCGATCGTCACCGCAACCTCGTGGCTGGTCAGCAGGCGGCGGATCAACGCATTGTCGAGCGGCTTGGCGAAACGCAGGTCGGCGACCGTCGTCGACAGTCCGCGCGCCTCCAGCGTGTCGGCCGCACGCATCGCCTCGCCGAGGCGGGTGCCGAGCGACAGGATCGCGACCTTCTTGCCCTCGCGCACGATCCGTCCCTTGCCGATCTCGAGCAGCTCGGGCGTTTCGGGCAAGGCGACGCCGGTGCCGTTGCCGCGCGGGTAGCGCACTGCGATCGGTCCGGAATCATGTTCGACGCAGGTATGGACCATGTGGACCAACTCGGCCTCGTCCGCCGCCGCCATGACGACGAAATTGGGCAGCGTCGCCAGATAGGTCACGTCGAAGCTGCCGGCATGAGTCGCCCCGTCCGCGCCGACCAGTCCCGCGCGGTCGATCGCGAAGCGCACCGGCAGATTCTGGATCGCCACGTCGTGGATGACCTGATCATAGGCGCGCTGAAGGAAGGTCGAGTAGATCGCCGCGAACGGCCGCATGCCTTGCGCGGCCAGCCCGGCGGCAAAGGTCACCGCATGCTGCTCGGCGATGCCGACGTCGAAGAAGCGGTCGGGATAGGCTTGCGCGAACTTGTCCAGCCCGGTCCCCGACGGCATCGCCGCGGTGATCGCGCAGATGCGGGGGTCGCTCGCCGCCTCGCGGGTCAGCGCCTCGCCGAAGACGTTCTGATATTGCGGCGGTCCCGGCGGTGCCTTTGCCTGAGTACCGGTAATGACATCGAACTTCTGCACGCCATGGTACTTGTCCGCCGCGGCCTCGGCCGGAGCGTAGCCCTTGCCCTTCTTGGTCACGACATGAACCAGGATCGGGCCTTCCTCGGCGTCGCGCACGTTTTCCAGCACGGGGATCAGATGCTCTAGGTTGTGGCCGTCGATCGGGCCGACGTAGTAGAAGCCCAGCTCCTCGAACAGCGTGCCGCCCATCGTCATCCCGCGAGCGAACTCGTCGGTCTTGCGCGCGGCGGAGTGGAACGGGCGCGGCAGCTTGCGCGCCACCCTCTTCATCAACTCCCGCAAGCTCAGGAACTCGCGGCTCGAAACCATGCGCGACAGATAGGCCGAGAGCCCGCCGACCGGCGGTGCGATCGACATGTCGTTGTCGTTCAGGATCACGACCAGCCGGTTGCCCGCCGCCTCGGCGTTGTTCATCGCCTCATAGGCCATGCCGGCGCTCATCGCGCCGTCGCCGATCACCGCGATGCCCTTGCCCGGCGTGCCTGCCAGCTTGTTGGCGACCGCGAAGCCCAGAGCGGCGGAGATCGAGGTTGACGAGTGCGCCGCGCCGAACGGGTCGTACTCGCTTTCGCTACGCTTGGTGAAGCCCGACAGCCCGCCGCCCTGACGCAGCGTGCGGATGCGGTCGCGTCGCCCGGTCAGGATCTTGTGCGGATAGCATTGGTGCCCGACGTCCCAGATCAACCGGTCGCGCGGCGTGTCGAACACGTAGTGGATCGCGGTGGTCAGCTCGACCACGCCAAGGCCCGAACCGAGATGCCCGCCGGTCGTACCGACCGCGGAGATCGTCTCCTGTCGCAATTCGTCGGCCAGTTGCGGCAGTTGCTCCGGCGAGAGCTTGCGGAGGTCGGCGGGGGTGTGGACGGTGTCGAGCAGCGGCGTCACGGGAACATTGGCCATCGCGGCCGAATATACCAGCGTCACCCTCGTGTCGATTGCAACGATCTACCAGCCCGATCAGCGCGGTAGCAGCTTCCGACGGACGCTGTTCCTCAGTTGCTGGCGGCGGCCGAGCAGGCGGCGCAACGGCCGCGCACCTCGATGACTGGGCGCTCGGGCGTGAACCCCGCGTCAGTGGCGGCGGTGCGGACCGCGGCGGTGATGCGATCATTGTCGAGATGCGTCGTCGTGCCGCAGCCATCGCACACGAGGAAGATGCAGTCGTGGCGACAGTTGGGGTGCGTGTTGGCGACATAGGCGTTCTCGCTCTCGACCCGTCGTGCCAGATTGTTGCCGACGAAAAGATCGAGGATGCGGTAGACGCTGTTGGCGGCGACGCGCCGGTCCTGCGCCAGCGACACCGCCTCCGCGATGTCATAGGCAGACGCAGGGCGGCTGAACCCGGCAAGCGCGGTGAAAACGCTCTCGCGCATCTGCGTCCACTGCTCGCCCGATTGCTCCAGCTGCGCCTGCGCCGCGCGGGTCAATTCCTCGCCGCCGCGCTCGTGATGATCGTGCCCCGCCATGGGGTGCGAGATAGGGTGATCGTGGGTGCGCGGCAAGCTGTCCGCGGCTCGCGCGATCCGCGGGCCGCTCAGGCGTGACGGTGCCGATTGAGCGCGTGTCCGGTGGCGAGCACAACGACGCCCACGATCGTCAGCGCCGTCTCGGCCAGATGGTGTACGCCGTGCGGCGCGATCACCGCCGCGGCCATCATCGCCAGCCCGGCGCCACCCAGCAATAGCGGCAGCGGCCGACCATGCGCCATCACGCCCTTCCCGAACGCGACCGCGCCGATCAGGATCGCCAGCACCAGTCCGACCTCGTGGATGATCGGATTGCCCAGCAACCCGCCCGCGGTCGACAGCACCGCCACCATGACGGTGGTCGCGACGCAATGCACCAGGCACGCCGCCGACAGACCGATCGCCCAGCGATCAAGCCGACTGGCACCGGCTGCCGCCGCATCGGTCGAGGTGGTCTGTTGCGCCATTGCGGCCTGATCTAGGTCCATTCGAGCAAAGATACAATATCACATCGCGGGAAAACGTGCTCCCGTCCGATGATGCGAACTGATCGACGCGGCATGGCGCACATTGTATGAAGGGCCATGCTACAGGCGACACCCGGATATTCGACAACGGCGCGCCCGCTCGCGATCGCGCGCTGGCTCTACGTGGTGGCGGCGCTGATCGTCGCGATGGTGGTGGTCGGGGGCATCACACGCCTGACCGAATCGGGGCTGTCAATTACCGAGTGGAAGCCGATCAGCGGCATCATTCCACCGCTCACCACGGCGCAATGGCAGGCAGAATTCGCCAACTACCAGCGCATTCCCGAATATCAGCAGCTCAACCGCGGCATGACGCTGGACGGGTTCAAGGCGATCTTCTTCTGGGAATATCTGCACCGCGTGCTCGGTCGCGTGATCGGCATGGCATTCGCGCTGCCACTGATCTGGTTCGCGCTGCGCCGCCGTATTCCGCACGGCTATGGCTGGCGGCTTTGCGCGCTGCTGGCGCTTGGCGGGCTGCAGGGTGCGATCGGCTGGTGGATGGTCGCCTCCGGCCTGTCGGTCAGGACCGACGTCAGCCACGTGCGGCTGGCCGTCCACCTTATCACCGCGCTGACGATCCTCGCCGGGATCGTGTGGACCGCGCGCGACCTCGCCGCTCTGGCTGCGTCGCCGCTTGCGCACCCTGCCCGCCTGACGATTGGTGCGGCCGCCGTGCTGCTGCTGCTGTTCACGCAGATCACCTATGGGGCATTCACCGCCGGGCTCGATGCCGGCTATGCCTTCGCCAGCTGGCCGCTGATGGGCGACGCGTTGTTTCCCGCGGGCGTGCCGATGCTCAATCCCGGCGCGGCCAACCTCGTCGACAACCCGATCGTGGTGCAGTTCATCCATCGCTGGTTCGCCTTCGCCGCCGCAGCCGGGTTGCTGTGGCTGGCGTGGCGGGTGCGGCAACGCGGTCACCTGCGCGCGGCTGCAGCCGTCGTGGCGCTGGTCGCCCTGCAGATCACACTGGGTATCGCCACGCTGCTGAGCGGGGTCGAGATCGTGGTCGCGGTCGCGCACCAGGCGAATGCCGCGTTGCTGCTGATCGCGACCATCGTTGCTGCGCACACGCTCAACGCATCACCCGATCAACGCTTTTATAGCCAGGTATCATAATACCCGTCAGCAAAGCCGCCGAAACCTTGACTTGGACGGGGATCGGCGGCAGTTGGCCGGCAACGACGCGCGGGGCATCCTCGCCGCGTCGCTTTCCTTCGGTTCATAAAGGTCACGAAGCCCATGAAGGCGCTGATGAAGACCACCAAGTCGGCCAAGCCGCACGAGGTGGAGAAGAAGTGGCACATCGTCGATGCGGAGGGCCTGGTGGTCGGTCGCGCCGCGGTGGTGATCGCCAACGTGCTGCGCGGCAAGCACAAGACCAGCTTTACCCCCCACGTCGATTGCGGTGACAATGTCATCGTCATCAACGCGGACAAGATCCGCTTCACGTCGAACAAGGCGGAGAAGAAGATCTATTACAAGCACACCGGTTATGCCGGCGGCATCAAGGGCGTGACCGCGGCCAAGGTGCTCGAAGGCCGCTTCCCCGAGCGCGTGCTCGAGAAGGCTGTCGAGCGCATGATCCCGCGTGGTCCGCTCGGCCGTGAGCAGATGCGCCACCTGCGCATCTTCAAGGGCACCGAGCATCCGCACGAAGCCCAGAACCCCGAGGTTCTCGACATCGCCGGCATGAGCCGCAAGAACAAGGTGGGCGCATAATGTCCGACAATCGCCAGTCCCTTTCCGATCTCGGCGCCGCGCTGCAGCAGCAGTCGACCGCCGCGCAGGACTCGTCCGACAACCAGGCCGACGCCTACATGGCGGGCCAGATCGAAGAGCCGGTGCAGCGCGCCCCGCTGCGTGCGCAGGAGCTCGACAAGTACGGTCGCGCCTACGCCACCGGTCGCCGCAAGGACGCGGTCGCCCGCGTGTGGTTGAAGCCGGGTTCGGGCAAGATCACCATCAACGGTCGCGATCAGGAAACCTATTTCGCGCGTCCGACGCTGCGCCTCGTCATCAACCAGGTGTTCGGCATTACCGAGCGCGAAGGCCAGTATGACGTGATCTGCACCGTCAAGGGCGGCGGCCTGTCGGGTCAGGCCGGCGCGGTCAAGCACGGCATCAGCCAGGCGCTGACCAAGTACGAGCCGATCCTGCGCTCGCCGGTCAAGGCCGCAGGCTTCCTGACGCGCGACCCGCGCGTCGTCGAGCGCAAGAAGTACGGCCGCGCGAAGGCACGCCGCAGCTTCCAGTTCTCGAAGCGCTAAGGTTCAACCTTCCCGGTTGTACATGGGGGCGGTCCGGCAACGGGCCGCCCTTTTCGTTGACGTGCTGTTGCGGGGTTCGCCACTTCAAATGCGCCCCGCTGTCGAAAGAGAGAGCAGCCGTTCGCCCGAATGCCTCCCCGCGTTCTTACGAGCAACAGCATCCTGCCCGAGCCGGCGTGTCCGCAGAGGGCAATCAGCCAAGCGGACTAGGAGAAAGGCACCGTCGAGGTGGTGCGGAACACCATCTGTCTTGGTGACGTTCATCTGCCAAGCGCTACATATGCGAGTTTAACGACCAAGACGAAGCGATGAAGGCAAGCAAGTATCTCTGCTGGAGCCTGACAGGTGGCCTGGCCGTCGCCCTGTCCGGCTGCATGACCCCGCCGGTGCCGGTGCAGCCGCCACCCGTCGTCGCCACGCTGCCTCCGCCGCCGCCGTCGATGCCGGCGGGTGGCTACGTCGGCATGAAGAGTCCGGCGAAGCGCGCCGATGGCACCTATGGCACGCCCAACCTCAACAACACCGATCAGGCCGCCGTCTGGCACCTGCGCAATGCGTTGAACGTCGCCGCGCTGGGCTGCGAACAGGCCGGTGGCGGTGTCATCGAGCCATATAACAGTTGGATCACGTCGCACGCCGCCGTGCTCGATCGATACTACCATGCCTACATCAAGGAGTGGCAGGAGACAGGTTGGGGGGACTGGGAACGCGTCTATGACGACAATCAGACGCGCATCTACAATTTCTACGCACAACCGGCGATGCGGACAGCCTTTTGCGCGGTGGCGCGCAACGAGGTCACGCAGATCGGTCAGGTCGCCGACGACGATCTGGTTGCCTTTGCCCGAGCATCGCTGCTGCGACTGGATCGGCCGTTTGTCGAATTTTATGCGGCCTATGATGCATGGCGCAACTATTACGACCCGGCTCCACCACCCGTCGTCCGCACGGTCGACGTGCCGGTGACGCCGCCATCCGTCGTCAGCACCGTCCAGCCGGTCGCGGAACCTCCGACAACAGCGGCGGCTGCAAGCGACAACGTTTCTATGGAGAGTGGCACGGTCCCATCGATGGCTACACCGGTTGGGGAAACCTCGGTAAACCCGAGCGCTCACCTCAGTAGCGAGGCGCGCTCCTTTGCGGACATGCAGCCTTGAGCTTGAGTGTCGCCCACAACTTCGATTCATCCAAACTGCCTGAGTCCTTCACAGCGCAACATACCATCTTCACGCCAACGTCCGCCTGAGCGCGTCGCGCCAGCCCGCGATCAGCGGCGCGCGCGCCTCGGCCGTCATCTTCGGTTCGAAACATTGTTCGCGCGACCACAGCCGCTCGAGTTCGTCCAGCCCCGACCACACGCCCGTCGCCAGCCCGGCGTGGAATGCCGCCCCGCGGGCGGTCGTCTCCAGATCGTCGGGACGCTCGACCGGCACCTCGAGCAGGTCGGCGAGGAACCCGCATAGCCAGTCATTCGCCGCCATCCCCCCATCGACACGCATCGTCGCGGGGCGCGCGCTGCCGTCCGCCACCATCGCCTCCACCAGGTCCATCGTCTGATAGCCCACCGCCTCCAGCGCCGCACGCGCGAGATGCGCCTGCGTCGCGCCAAGCGTGAGCCCGAAGATCGCGGCGCGTGCATCCGGATCCCAATGCGGCGCGCCCAAGCCGACGAAGGCGGGCACCATGTAGACGCCGTGACTGTCGGGCACCTCCGTCGCCATGTCGTTGGTCTCGCTGGCGTGGGTGATGACCCCGATCCCGTCGCGCAGCCACTTGATCGCGGCGCCGGCGACGAAGATCGATCCCTCCAGCGCATAGGTCGTGCGTCCGTTCAGCCGGTAAGCGGGCGTCGTCAGCAGCCGGTTCTCCGACGCGATGGCCTCCTCGCCGGTGTTCAGGAGCATGAAGCAGCCGGTGCCATATGTGGACTTAGCCATGCCGCGCGCGAAACATGCCTGTCCAAACAGCGCCGCCTGCTGATCGCCCGCGATCCCCGCGATCGGTATCGACGCGTCGAACAGCCCGTCCGCCGTGTGGCCAAAGATGTGGGCGTTGTCGTGCACCTCGGGCAGGAGCGACATCGGCACGTCCAGTAGCTGGCACATCTGCTCGTCCCAGCATCCGTCGCGAATGTTCCACAGCAAGGTGCGTGAGGCATTGGTGACATCGGTGCCATGGACCTTGCCGCCGGTTAGCCGCCACAGAAGGAACGAGTCGATCGTCCCGAAGGCGAGTTCCCCTGCCTCTGCCCGCGCGCGTGCGCCGTCGACATGGTCGAGAATCCAGGCGAGCTTCGTGCCCGAGAAATATGGGTCGAGCAGCAGGCCGGTACGCGCGCGAACATCATTCTCATGACCATCCGCCTTCAAACGCGCGCAGGTCTCCGCGGTGCGGCGGTCCTGCCAGACGATCGCATTGTGGATCGGCTTGCCGGTGGCGCGATCCCAGACGAGCGTGGTCTCGCGCTGGTTGGTGATGCCGATGCCCGCGATCCGTTCCGCCCCTACCCCGCTGTCAGCGATCGCCTGCCGTGCGGTGGCGAGCACGTCACGCCAGATATCCTCGGGATCATGCTCGACCCAGCCGGGTGCTGGATAGTGTTGCGCGAACTCGGTCTGCCCGCTGGCGACGCGCGTTGCCGATGCATCAAAGACAATGCTGCGGGTCGAGGTGGTTCCCTGATCGATCGCCAATATATGCGTCTTCGCCATCGCTCACCCTCTCAATCACGCAGGCAGCAGCAGTCGCGCGCTTCTTGTGCTCGCGTCAACACTTTCGTTTCGGTTCGTTTCTACTACATACGAAAGGAGAAACGAAAGTGAGCGACATGGCCGAGCCTCTTACCTACGACCTGCTGATTGTCGGCGGCGGCATCAACGGTGCTGGCATCGCTCGCGATGCGGCGGGCCGAGGACTGTCGGTGCTGCTGGTCGAGCAGGACGATCTCGCCAGCCACACCTCCTCCGCCTCGACCAAGCTGATCCACGGCGGGTTGCGCTATCTCGAATATGGCGAGTTCCGGCTGGTGCGCGAGGCGTTGATCGAGCGCGAGCGGCTGTGGCGGATGGCACCGCACATCATCTGGCCGCTACGCTTCGTGCTGCCGCAGACACAATCGCCTCGCCCCGCCTGGATGGTGCGGCTGGGGCTGTTCCTCTACGATCATCTGGGCGGGCGCGAGGAACTGCCCGGCACCGACACGATCGCGCTGGGCGAAACGGTCTATGGCGACGGACTGAAGGACGCAGACGGCAAGGCGTTCGTTTATTCCGACTGCTGGGTAGAGGATAGCCGCATGGTCGTGCTGAACGCGCGCGACGCGGCCGAACACGGCGCCGACATCCGCACCCGTACGACGCTGATCGATGCGCGCCGCGATGGTGAATTGTGGTCGGCCACGATTGAAGGTCTGACCGGCCGCGAGTCGGTGCGCGCGCGCGCGCTGGTCAACGCTGCCGGCCCATGGGTCGCCGACGTGATCGGGCGCACGGGCGCGAACCGCAGCGAGCGCGGCGTGCGGCTGGTCAAGGGCAGCCACCTCGTCGTACCGAAGCTGTACGAGGGCGATCACGCGTTCATGCTGCAGAACCCCGATCGCCGCATCGTGTTCGCGATCCCCTACGAGGGCAAATATACACTCGTCGGCACCACCGACGAGCCGTGGGAGGGCGCCCCCGCCAAGGCGCAGATCAGCGAGAGCGAGACCGATTATCTGCTCGACACCGCCAACCGCTATTTCACGCGACGTCTGACGCGCGACGACGTTGCGTGGAGCTATGCGGGCATCCGCCCGCTCTACGACGATCAGGCGGGCAGCGCCTCGGCAGTGACGCGCGACTATGTGCTCGATCTCGACGGCGGAGCGGGCCGCGCGCCGATGCTGAGCATCTTCGGCGGCAAGATCACGACCTACCGCAAGCTTGCCGAACACGCGCTGGCGGAACTCGCGCCATTCTTCCCGCAGGCGAGCGCGGCGTGGACCGCAGGCGCGACGCTGCCGGGCGGCGACATGGACGATTTTGAGCGCTTCCTCGCGCATCTGGCGAACGATCATCCCGCGGTCGCCCCTGCCCTGCTGCGGCGGCTGGCACGCGCGTACGGCACGCGGATCAGTCGCATCCTCAAAGAGGGGTTGGGCGATGACCTGGGCGGCGGACTGACGACCGGCGAGGTCGACTACCTGATCGCGCAGGAATGGGCGCGCACCGCGGAGGACGTGCTGTACCGGCGCAGCAAGCTAGGGCTCCACGTCCCGCACGGCACCGAGGCGCGACTCGACGACTATCTCTCGCGCGTGAGGCGTACCGCAGGGTGAGCCAAACGACCGACCTCGTCGCCAATCGTCACCAGCATATCCTCGCGCTCGCACGGCAGACCGGAAGCGTGTCGGTCGAGGCGCTCGCCACGCGACTGGGCGTGACGCCGCAGACGATCCGCAAGGATCTGAACGACCTCGCCGCGCGGGCGATGCTGTCGCGCGTTCACGGCGGCGCGGTGGTGACCTCGGGCGTCGGCAATATCGACCATGCGACGCGCGCCGCCGTCGCCGCAGAAGCGAAAGCCGCCATCGGTGCGGCTACCGCGCGGCTGGTGCCAGAGGGTGCGAGCCTGTTCGTCAACATCGGCACCACGACCGAGGCGGTCGCCCGCGCGCTGGTCGATCACCGCGAGCTGCTGGTCATCACCAACAACCTGAACGTCGTCGACATATTGGCAGGACGCGATCCGATCGAGGTGATCGCCGCGGGGGGTCGTGTCCGCGCCAGCGACCGCGCGATCGTCGGCGCGTTGGCGATGGACTTCATCCGCGGATTCCGCGTCGACTATGCGGTGATCGGCACGTCCGCGATCGACTGTGACGGGACGCTGCTCGACTTCGATGTCGAGGAGGTGCGCGTGTCGCAGACGATCATCGCGCATGCACGCAAGGTGATCCTCGTCGCCGACGCGAGCAAGATCGGCCGCGCGGCCCCGGTCAGAATCGCGGGGCTCGACGCGGTCGACTATCTGGTCATCGACCGGATCGAGCCGGAACTCGCCCGCGCCTGCCGCGAGGCGCACGTCACGGTGATCGAGACCGAAGCGGGCTAGACCGGGTCAGGCCGCAGTCGCGAACCAGATCGTGTGGATCGCACCCTTGCCGTTGCTGCGTGCGCGAACGGTGCGTTCCTCGACCGCAAAGCCCGCCGACGCAAGCCGTCGTGCAAACGCCGCGTCGGGCGCGGCCGACCACACCGCCAGCACCCCGCCGGGCCGCAGCGCCTCACGCGCGAGATGCAGCCCCCGCATTGCGTAGAGGCGGTTGTTGGCAGCGCGCACCAGCCCGTCGGGCCCATTGTCGACGTCGAGCAGGATGGCGTCATACTCGCCCGCACCTTCGGAAATCATGTCCGCCACGTCGATCTGCGCAACGCCGACGCGCGGGTCATCGAGACAGCCCGCGGTCAGCGCCGCCATCGGGCCCTGCGCCCAGGCGATGATCTGCGGTACCAGCTCCGCCACCGTCACGCGCGCGTCGGCGGGCAGCACCGAAAGCGCGGCACGCAGCGTGAACCCCATGCCGTAGCCGCCGATCAGCAGCCGCGGCGCCGCGTGCGTGCGCAGCCGCTCGATCGTCATGGTGGCAAGCGCCTCCTCCGAACCGCTCATCCGGCTGTTCATCAACTCGTTGCGGTCGAGCACGATCATGAAATCGTCGCCGCGCCGGAACAGCCGCAACTCCTCGCCGCCGGGAACGCGCGCAGTGCCGATCAACTCTCTGGGAACCATGATGCTCGCTTGTACCTGAAGGAATATCGCATCGCGCGTTAACGTCGCACGCGACGCCTGGCGACCGTCCGCCGCCGCCCGGGGCGCAATCTTTTGGCAAAACCGCCCGATTGCGCTATATGACTGACAGGCCGCGCGCTCGTCGCACTCCGGCCTCGTCCACCAACAATCAGGAATTTATCGACCTTCATGGCTGCGTTCAAGGAACAGGGTTTTCAGGAGCGCGCCGCGCTCGCCGCCAAGGCCAAGCAGGCCGCGATCGAGAAGCTGCGCGCGAAGCCGCCGGTCGACGAGGCGGTGCTGGCCGAGCAGCGCAAGATCGCCGAGGCCCGCGCCGCCGAACAGGCACGCGTGAGCGCGGAAAAGAAGGCGGCGCGCGAGCAGGCCGCTGCCGAGAAGAAAGCCGCGCGCGAGGCCGCCGCCGAGGAAAAGCGGCTGGCCGACGAGGCACGTCAGAAGATGCGCAAGGTCCCGACCGAGGCCGAGATGAAGGCCGCCCGCGACGCGCGCTACGCCGCCCGCAAGGCGCGTCTGAAGCGATAAGATACGACGGCCGCGTCTTCAGGCGCGGCCGTTCTCCGATTGCTCGTCGACACACCTGCCATGTGCCGCATGCAAAATGATGAAGAGAGATATTTGTCCGCCCGCGCACGGACCAACGCCA
This sequence comes from Sphingomonas sp. Mn802worker, assembly GCF_000382485.1. GTDB lineage: Bacteria > Pseudomonadota > Alphaproteobacteria > Sphingomonadales > Sphingomonadaceae > Sphingomonas. The sequence goes on from NZ_AORY01000001.1 coordinate 307,081, forward strand.
CCAACGCAACTGGCGTGGTGACCCCTACGGGAATCGAACCCGTGCTTCAGCCGTGAAAGGGCCGCGTCCTAACCGCTAGACGAAGGGGCCGTGAGGCGAGGCGGCGCATTGCGTCAAAAGCGGCGGTCGGTCAAGCCTCTTCGACGCGGCGTGCTTACCTTGGCGGTCAATTTGCCCACGCCGCGTCGTCGAGGTGCAATTCGGCCGCGGGTCGGCTGCCCCAGTCATCGAGCTTCGCGCGCCCGGCGAGCCACAACCGCCGCGTCGGACCGGCGGCGAGCAGCGCCTGCCCCAGCGCCGTATCAGCGGCGCGGAACGCCATCGCCTTGATGCTGCGCCCATCGTCGCCCGCCACGATCGCACGGACGTGGCCATTGCCGACGACATCGACCTTGATCGTCCGCACGGGACCAACGGCAACGCGCGGGCTGGGCCAGCCGGTGCCATAAGGCCCGCCGGCCTCCAGCGCCTGCACCAGGTCCGGGGTCACGCCGCCGGGTGCCAGCACGGTGTCGACCAGCAATGCGCGGTCGAGCACCGCCTGCGCGACCGCGGCCGACAGCCGCTCATCAAGGAAGGCGGCGAACGCGTCGATCCGGTCGGCCGTGACGGTCAGCCCCGCCGCCATCGCGTGCCCGCCGCCCGCGACCAGCAAGCCATGCTCCTTCGCCGCCAGGATCGCGGCCCCCAGATCGACGCCGGTGATCGATCGGCCCGACCCCTTGCCCATGCCGTGTTCGTCGATCGCGATGACGATCGCAGGCCGGCCGAGCTTCTCCTTCAATCGTCCCGCGACGATGCCGATCACGCCGGGGTGCCACCCCTGCCCCGCGACGACGACGATCGATCGATCGGTGACGATGTTCGCCTCCGCGCCCTCCTGCACGATCGCCTCGATCGCGCGACGCTCCTCGTTCAGCCGGTCGAGTTCGCCAGCGATCACGCGCGCCTCGTCCGCGTCCTGCGTGGTGAGCAGCCGGACACCGAGATCGGCGAGCCCGACGCGCCCGCCGGCGTTGACCCGGGGGCCAAGCGCAAAGCCCAGGTCCGTCGCGGTCGGCGCACGCGTCAGCCGCGATGCCTCGATCAGCGCGGCGATGCCGGGATTGCGCCGCGCCGCCATGACCTTCAATCCTTGCGCCACGAACGCGCGATTGAGGCCGCGTAGTTGCGCCACGTCGGCGACGGTCCCGAGCGCGACCAGATCGAGCAGGTCGAGCAGCCTGGGCTCGGGGCGGTCGGCGAAATAGCCGCGCGTTCTGAGCGCCCGGATCGTCGCGGCGGCGAGCAGGAAGCAGACGCCGACGGCGGCAAGATGCCCGTGCGCGGCGCCCTCCGTCTCGTCGAGCCGGTTGGGGTTCACCACCGCATGCGCGCGCGGCAGTTCGGTCGCGCATTTGTGATGATCGACGACCAGCACATCGACGGGCACGTCGGCCAGCGCGTCGAACGCCTGCGCGCCGCAATCGACGGTGACGATCAACGTCGCGCCTTCACCGGCGAGCAACCGCATTGCGGCGGCGTTCGGCCCGTACCCTTCTGTTAGCCGGTCGGGGATGTAAACGCGCGCATCGCGACCGAGCGCGCGCAGCAACAGCACGAGCAGCGCCGAAGAGGTCGCGCCATCCACGTCGTAATCGCCGAAGATCGCAATCCGCTCCCCCGCTTCGACCGCGTCGGCGAGACGCGCGGCACCCTTGTCCATGTCGCGGAAGATAGACGGGTCGGGCATGAAGCTGCGGATCGAGGGTGCGCGGTGGTCGTCGAGCGCTTCGCGCGGACACCCGCGCGACAGCAGTATCTGCGTGACCAGATCGTCGGGCACGAACCCAGCGCGCTGATCGTCGGCAAGCGCGCGCCAGCGCCATGCCTGCCCGAGGATCGAGCGATCGATATCCAAAACGTTCCGCATTAACGATACTTAGCCGAAAACACCCAAGCGGTCACGCGCGCGGGCACGGCGCTCCCCAGCGGCCAGCCGGATCACGCCTGCCGCATCACCCATGGCTGTTCGCGAAACCATTTGGTGACGATGTACTTGACGCCCTCCACCACCGGCATCCCTTCGTGCAGCGTGCGCGTGTTGGGGCGACCGTCTGCTTCCATGTTGTTCCACGCGAGCAACATGCCGCGCCGCGGCACCGCACGCACGCCGCCCTGCGGGAACCAGGTCGCGCCGCCCTCCTCCACCTCGTTCAGGTAGATCATCGCCGTCCAGGTGCGCTGCCCGCCGCTCGCCTGCATCCTGGGCCAGTAGCTTTCGCCCTCATGGAAATAATCGTGGTGGGTGCGGAAATGCTGGCCCGGCGCGTAGCGCTGCCCCTGCATCGTCTCGCCGTGTGCGGGGTCGAGCCCGAGCGCGCCGGCGATCAACTCGTCGACCGCGCGGATGTCGGGCGCGGTGCGATCCATGTCGCAGCTGTCGCTGGTACGGTTGGCGCTCTTGCCCGTGTCGGACAGCAGCGTCGAGGGTCGGCGCTGCCGCTCGATCAGCGCGACGAGATGGTCACAGGTGGCGTCGTCAAGAAAGCCGAGGCAGCGGTATGCCTGGATCGTCTCGCTCGGCAGCCGCGTCATGCGCGGATCGGCGTCAAGCCGCGCGGCGACCTGCGCGCCGATGCCAGCGCGGGCGGCCGAAGGGTGACCGGGGGGTACGCTCGTCGTGACCATGCCCTTCACTCGCAAGTCGATGCGGGCGAGGCAAGCCTGACCCGCCCGACACCTGATGCGATCACCAGAAGATGTCGTAGATCGCGTCGACGATCTCGCCGGTGTCGACGTCGACCAGCACCGCGTCATTGTAGTAACGCACCCAGCGATATGGGCCATATGGCTCGGGCAAACGATAAGCGAACGGATCGTCGATCCAGTAGCTTTGCGCGAACAGGACCGGCGACAGCCGTACGCCGACGGCGAAGCGACGGTAGCCGCCGTTCCAGCCATAGGGCGCATAGTAACGCGGCAGTCGATAGGCGGCGCGATTGCTGTTGCGGTATCCCGACCAGTCGTAGCGGCGCTGCTGCCGCCAGCCGCGATCCCAATCACGGCCGCGGCCCGCGCTCCAGCCGCGGTCCGATCCGCGCGGCGAAGCGCCCCAGCCCTGTTCGCGGCCGGCGCGGTTTCCGCGATCGTTCCAGCCGCTACGCCCAGCCCAGTCACGATTCGGTTGCGCACCGTTCCACGCGCGATCACCGCGCCCGCGATCATCCCGGTTGCGCTGCGATGGCGCGCGGTCCGCCCAATTGCCCTCACCCGGACCGCGCCCGGCCCAGCCGCCGCGTGCGTCGGGCACGCCGCCGTTCTCGCGTGCCCAATCCGGTGAACGAACACCTCCACGTCCGCCGCCGGGCCGCTCGCCGCGATCCCCGGACGACCAGCCCGCGGCACTGTCCGCTTGCCGCGGTGGGCCACCCGCCGGCCGGTTCCAGTCACGGTCCGGCGCCGGGGCGCTGATACCCTGTGGACCGGGGCCACGATCAGGTCGTGGACCGCGACCCTCACGGTGCCAATCGCCCCGTGCCGCACCTTCGGGACGCTGCCAGCCGCCACGGTCGCCGGTGCGCTCCTGCCCCGCCGGTCGTTCGACGCGGCCCTGCGCCTCGACCCGCGCCTGCATGCGCGCACGCATCATGTCGCGGACCGAGCCGTCCTGCGCGCTCGCCACTCCCGGTACGATCCCCGCCGCGGCTGCGAGCAGCCCGGCAACCAATGACCTGATCATTTCGCTACGCACTCCACCACGCCGACCGATCGATCGACACCATCTCGACCGCCACCCGGCGGATCCGGAAGGCGACGGTGAAGTGATGCACGAGGCGTGTCGAACCGTTGCTGAATTGATGCGTCAGCCAATTGACAGCTAAAGGACCCCGCAGGTCCGCAGCGCTGCTTTACGTACCGGCAGGCGCCGCGTAACCTTCGTTATGGCCAAGGGAATGACAAGCGCGGTTGCGGTGGAGACGCTCACGCCGGGCAAAGACGCTGTTGCGATCCGCTCGCCCGATCTGACGCCCGCCGCATGGCTGGAGGCGGGACAGTCATTGCTGCGGCGCGGCGGTCTGCGCGCGTTGAAGCTGCGTCCGCTTGCCGAGGAGCTGCGCGTCTCGACGGGCAGCTTCTATCACCACTTCCGCGACTTCGACGACTATCAGGGCCAGCTGGCGCGTTATTTCTCCGAGGACCAGCTCGGCAGCCTGATCGATGCGCTGGAACGCGCCGCGCCCGATCCGATCGACCGTATCCGGCTGCTCGGCCAGACGGTGCGGCGGCGGGGATCGTCGCGGCTCGCGATCGCAATGCGCGCCTGGGCGGAAAGCGACCCGCGCGCACGCGATGCGGTCGAGCGGCACGACACGCTGATGCTCGATTTCCTGGCGCGTTGCCTGACCGCGGCAGGGTTCACCCGCGCAGAGGCGGAGATTCGCGCCTATGGACTGATTACCCTGGGGTTGAGCAAGGTGCACGCGCCGCACCTGAACATCGCGACCCTGTTCGACGACCTGCTCGACATCATGATCGCGCGGGCACCGGTGCCGTGAAGGCGCTGCGCGTCTCCGCATTGTCGGCCGATCTGTCGGGCGTGACGCTGGACAATGTGCCGCCGCCCACGCCCCGCGACGGAGAGGTGCTGATCCGCGTCCGCGCCGCCGCGCTCAACTATCCCGACGTGCTGATGACGCGCGGTGCGTATCAACTCAAACCGCCGCTGCCGTTCGTACCCGGCATGGAGGTCGCGGGCGAGATCGTGTCGGGCGACGGCTTCGTACCCGGCATGGAGGTCGCGGGCGAGATCGTGTCGGGCGACGGCTTCGTACCCGGTGAGGCGGTGGTCGCGGGCACGCGACTGGGTGGCTTTGCCGAGTTCGTTGCAGTCGACGCAGCAACGGTCAGGCGCAAGCCGGCGCAACTGTCGTTTGCTCAGGCGGCGAGCGTCGGGGCGACGTACCTGACCGCCTATGTCGCGCTTGTTCGGCTGGCGCGGGTCGAGCCGGGCGAGTGGGTGATGGTGCACGGTGCGACCGGCGGCGTCGGCTGGGCCACGGTCGACCTCGCCCGCGCACTGGGAGCACGTGTCATCGCGACCGGCCGCGACGCCGCCAAGCTCGACATCCTGGGGCGCGAGCAACCCGGCACGGTCACCGTAACGCTATTGCCGACCGCACCCGGCTTTCGCGAACAGGTCAAGGAGATCACGGGTGGCGGCGCGGACGTGATCGTCGATTCAGTAGGCGGCGACGTGTTTGACGAGTCGACGCGCTGCATCGCGTTCGGTGGCCGATTGCTGGTCGTCGGCTTTACCTCTGGGCGGATCGCCGAAGTTCCGACCAACATACCGCTGATCAAAGGCTTTTCGGTGATCGGCGTGCGCGCAGGTGAATACGGCCGACGCTTTCCGACACGTGGGCGGGAGAATGTCGACGCGATCTGGCGGATGGCGGACGAGGGGCGAATCACCCCGCGGATCGACCGCGAATACGCGCTCTCGGATTGGCGTGAAGCTTTCGCGGCGATGAGCGAGAGCCGCATGGTTGGCAAGCTGGTTCTGATACCCTGAACGAAGATGCGGCGCGATCCCGTCGGATGAACGGGACGCGGCGATGATGGAGAGGACACGATGCCCGGCTACGATTACGTCATCATCGGCGGCGGCTCCGCCGGCTGCACGCTCGCCGCGCGGTTGAGCGAGGATCCGGCGGCAAGCGTCTGCCTGATCGAGGCGGGCGGCGCGAACAAGGAAATGCTGGTGCGGATGCCCGCGGGCGTCGGCAATCTCATCAAGGCGAAGGGCAAGCACAATTGGGGCTTCTGGACCGAGCCCGAGCCGCACCTGAACAATCGCCGCTTGTGGTGGCCACGCGGGCGCGGGCTCGGCGGATCGTCGTCGATCAACGGCATGATCTACACCCGCGGGCACCCGCGCGATTACGACGAGTGGCGGCAGACGGGGCTGGCCGGCTGGGGTTGGGACGACGTGCTCCCCTATTTCCGCCGGCTGGAGGGGCATCACCGCGGCAAAAGCAATGGGCTGCACGGGGCCGCAGGACCGCTGCACGTCTCGGCCGGGGAAAGCGACAGCCCGTTTCACGACGCGCTGGTCGAGGCCGGGCGGCAGGCTGGCTACCCGCTAACCGACGATTTCAACGGTGCGCAGCAGGAAGGGTTCGGTCGTTACGACCTGACGATCAGCAACGGGCAGCGCTGGTCCGCCGCCGCCGCCTATCTCCGCCCCGCGCTGTCGCGCCCCAACCTGACCGTCATCACCGACGCGCGCACGTCGCAAATCGTGGTCGAGCGCGGGCGTGCCGTTGCGGTGGAGTATCTGCGCGGGCGAGAACGTGCCCGGGCCGACGTGTTCGGGGAGGCACTGCTTACCGCCGGCGCGGTGCAGTCACCGCATATCCTGCAGCTGTCCGGGATCGGCGATGCCGCCGCGCTTCGCGATGCGGGCGTGACCCCGGTGCACGACCTGCCCGGCGTCGGCGCGAACATGCAGGATCACCTCGACGTCATCATGAACTGGACCACCAGGGGGCTGATGACGGGCTATTCGGCGACGCGCGGGCTGGCGATGCTGAGGACCGGGCTGGACTATGCTTTGCGCGGTCGCGGACTGGGGCGGCAGCAGTTCCTGGAAAGCGGCGCATTCCTGCGCTCACGCGACGGGCTGGAGCGACCCGATGTGCAGATCCACGGCGTGCTCGCCATCATGCGCGACCATGGGCGCACGCAGGTGAAAGAGGACGGCTTCTCGCTGCATCTGTGCCAGTTGCGCCCGGAAAGTCGAGGCCGGATCGCGCTCGGCTCAGCCGACCCGACCGACGAACCCCTGATCTACGCCAATTACCTCGCCACGCCGGAGGATCGACGCGTCATGCGCGAATGCGTCAAGATCGGGCGCGATGTCGCGAGCCAGCACGCGCTCGATCCTTACCGCGCCGACGAGATCTATCCGGGCATGACCGTGCGTACCGACCCGGAGATCGACGCCTGGGTCCGCGCCACGGCGGAAACGATCTACCACCCGGTCGGGACATGCAAGATGGGTCCAGACAGCGATCCGAATGCCGTGGTCGACGGCGCCTTGCGCGTGCGCGGCATCGAGCGGCTGCGCGTCGTCGACGCCTCGGTGATGCCGACGCTCGTCGGATCGAACACCAACGCGCCGACGATCATGATCGCGGAGAAGGCTGCCGACATGGTCCGCGGACGGACGCTGGCGGCGGCCTGACGCGGAGCCGGATGGACGCGATCAGGCGCAGATCGCGTGCAGCCGCGCGATCAGCTCGTCGCGCGTGAAAGGTTTGCGGATCACCCGCTCGTCGGGCACGTCACGGATCGCGTCGGCATCGGCGTAACCGGTGACGAACAGGACCGGCAGCCCCGGCCAGCGCCGCTGCGCCAGCGTGCGGAACTGCGCACCGTTCATCTGCGGCATCGCAAAATCGGCGACCACCGCGTCGACACGGCCGATCTCCTCCATCGCGTCAAGCGCACCCTGTCCGCCCGCCGCCTCGATCACCCGGCAACCAGCATCACGCAGCATGTCGGCGGTGACGCTGCGCACCGCATCCTCGTCGTCGAGCACCAGGATGGTGCGCCCGGAGATATCGCGCGGTCCTGCGGGAACTGGCCTCGCGACAGCAGGAACCGCAGCACCACGCGGCAGGAAGACGCTGACGGTTGTACCGCGATCGATCACCGAGTCGATCCGCACGCCGCCGCCCGATTGCTTGGCGAAGCCGAACACCTGCGCGAGGCCGAGGCCCGACCCCTTGCCGATCTCCTTGGTGGTGAAGAACGGCTCGAACGCGCGCGCCAGCACGTCCTCGCTCATGCCCGTGCCGGTGTCGGTCACCGACACCGCGACGTAATCGCCGGCGGGTGGTTCCTCCGGCCGATCGGCGGGCCCACGCGCGACATTGGCGGTCGCAACCGTCAGTGTGCCGCCGCCCGGCATCGCGTCACGCGCGTTGATCGCGAGGTTGAGGATGATGAGTTCGATCTGCGTCGGATCGACCAGCGCGGGCCACAATCCATCCGCCAGCGTCGTCTCGATCGCGATCGAGCGGCCAAGCGTGCTCTGCATCAGCGCGCTCATCCCCGACACGGTCTCGTTCAGGTCGACCGTTCTCGTCTCCAGATGCTGCCGGCGCGAAAAGGCAAGCAATTGCGCGGTCAGCGTCGCGCCGCGCTGCGCCGCGGTGCGGATGTGATCGAGCCGTTGCAGCGTCCGATCGTCGAGGCCCGCCTTGTGCGCAGTCCGCGCGAGCACGTCGACGTTGCCGAGCACCACCGTCAGCAGGTTGTTGAAATCATGCGCCACGCCCGAGGTTAGTTGCCCAACCGCCTCCAGCCGCTGCAACTGGTGCAGCGTCTCCTCGACCCGCTCGCGCTCGCCGATCTGTTCGCGAAGCTCGGCGGTACGCTCGGCGATGCGCGTCTCCAGCGCCTCGCCGGCCAGATGCGCGTCGGTCACGTCGATCGCGCAGCCGACATGGCCGAGGAACGTGTCGCCGACGAGATGCGGGCGCAGCTCGACATGAATCCAGCGCGTCTCGCCAACGGCGGTGCGCACCGCATAGTCGCGGCCGAGCGACTTTCGTCGTTCAAGAAAGACCGGACGCGCGGCATCGAGCGCGCGCACATCCGCGTCGGTCAGGATCGCGCCCCACCCTTCCCGCAGCATCCGCTCGGGAGGAACACCGAGCATCGTCTCAAAGCCACGATTGACGAACACCAGCCGACCGTCCTGATCGGACATCCACACCAATGCGGGCAAACTGTCCGACAGCGCGCGGAACCGACGCTCGCTTTCCTTCAACTGTTCGCCATCGACCTTGCGGCGGGTGACGTCGATCAAACTGCCGAGCGCGCGCGTGCACCGGTCCTCCGCGTCGAAGAAGGCGCGGCCCTTCGCCGTCAACCATCGAACGACGCCCGTATCCGCGCGGACGATCCGGTACTCGACATCATAGGCCGCGCGGCGAACCGGATCGGTCGTCGCCTGCAACGCGGCACGCACCATGTCACGGTCGTCGGCGTGCACGCGCGCGTAGAATTCGTCGATCGTCACCGACCGGTCGAACGGCAGGCCGAAGATCGTCTTGGTGCGCGACGAACAGTTGAGCACGCCGGTCGCCACGTCGACGTCCCACGTCCCGATCTCCGCCGCCTCGGTCGCGAGTTCCAGCGACTCCCTGCTGGCGAGCAGCGCTTCCTCGGCGCGGTGGCGCTCGGTGACGTCGATCCCTTCGACAAAGACGCCGGTCACCGCACCGGTGGCGTCCTTGATCGGTTGGTAGACGAAATCGAGCAGCCGCTCCTGATCGGCTTGCCCGTCAATGCCATCAAGGCGCAGCGTCCGGTTCTGCCCGAAGAAGGGCGTGCCCGTCGCAACCACGGTGTCGAGCAAGTCGAGGAATCCCTGCTCCACCGCCTCCGGTACTGCCTCGGCGATCGTTCGCCCGACCACGTCGCGTCCGCCCAGCAGCCGCCGGTACGATGCATTAGCAAGCTCGAAGCGATGGCCGGGTTCACGCATCACCGCCATGAAGCTGGGTGCGGCATCGAACATCTCGGCCAGCCGGGCATGGTCCTCCGCGATCGCCCGCGCGGCACGGACGCGGTCGGTCGTCTCCGACACGATGCACAGCACGCCGCCGACGCTGCCGTCGCGCAGCAATACCGGCGAGTAGGAAATATCGAAGAACACTTCCTCACCATAGCCGTGACGCTCGATATAGAACGGCCGGTCCTTCGCGGTGTAAGTCTCGCCTGTCTGACGCACATGATCGAGCAGCGGGTGCAGGTCGCCCCACAGCTCCGCCCACGCCTCACAGCCCGGTTGGCCAAGCGCGGCAGGATGTTTGGTCCCGATCGTCGGCGCATAGGCATCGTTGTAGAAAGCGACGTAATCTTCGCCCCAGAACAGCACGATCTCGGCGGCAGCAGGCAGGAGCAGCGCCACCGCGTTGACCAGTTCGGCCGGCCAATGCTCGACCGGGCCGAGCGAGGTGGTATCCCAATCGTGCGCGCTGATGCGCTCCCCCATTTCGGAGCCGGCGAACAGGGCGATCGGGGAGCGTACCTCGTTCATCGTGGCGCCACGATGCAACGGGGAACGGCGCGCGCGCAAGTTGGCATTTGCGGCCCCAACCGCGTAACGCTTGGCCGCATGAACGAACGCTTCCGGTCGATCCACCATCACCGCATGTTGCGCGTCGCCGCCGCGACCCCGCCCGCCAGCGTCGGGGACACCGCCGCCAATGCGCGGGCGACGATCGCGCTGGCGCGGGAGGCCGATGCGCAAGGAGTCGACCTCGTCGTCTTCCCCGAACTCAACCTGACGTCCTACGCGATCGACGACCTGCACCTGCAATCGGCGATGCAGGCGGCGACGCGCGCCGCGATCGAGGCGGTTCGCGTGGCGAGCGCTGAGCTGCGCGCGGTCCTGCTGGTCGGCGCCGCGATCGAGCGGAACGGGCGACTGTACAATTGCGCCCTCGCGATCGCACGCGGGCGCGTGCTGGGCGTGGTGCCCAAGACGTTTCTGCCGAACTACCGCGAATATTACGAGAAGCGCTGGTTCGCGAGCGGGATGGGACTGACGGGGCTCGACATACAGATCGGCGACGCGCGTGTGCCGTTCGGCACCGACCTGATCTTCGCCGCGGCCGACCTGCCGCATTTCGTCTTCCACGCCGAGATCTGCGAAGATTACTGGGCGCCGACCCCGCCCTCCACCAACGGCGCGCTCGCCGGCGCGCTGGTGTGCTGCAACCTGTCAGCCTCAAACGTCACGATCGGCAAGTCGCGCGAGCGGATGATGCTTTCAGCGTCGCAATCGGCGCGCGCGCTGTGCGCCTACGTCTATTCCGCCGCGGGACCTGGCGAGAGCACCACCGACCTCGCCTGGGACGGACAAGGCAGCGTCCACGAGCTGGGCGAATTGCTCGCGTCGTCAGGCCGCTTCGACCGGGCGGCGGAACTGCTCGTGGTTGACGTGGATTGCGAGCGGTTGATCGGTGAGCGGCTGCGCAACGGCACCTTCAACGATGCCGCGCGCGGCAGCGGCGATCCGGAGCGCGCTTTCCGGCGGGTCGGTTTCGACCACCGCCCCGACTATGCTGATATCGGGCTGCACCGTGAAATCAGGCGCTTCCCCTTCGTTCCGAACACGCCCGACAAGCTCGACGAGGATTGTTTCGAGGCATTCAACATCCAGGTCGAAGGGATCGCCAAGCGCCTGCAGGCGGTCGGTGCCGAGCGGCTGGTGATCGGCGTGTCGGGCGGACTCGATTCGACCCACGCGCTGATCGTCGCGGCAAAGGCGCTCGACCGGCTCGGCCGCCCGCGCTCTGATATCACCGGCATCACCATGCCCGGCTTCGCGACCAGTGACGGCACAAAGGCGAACGCCTGGGCGCTGATGCGCGCATTGGGATGCGCCGCCGAGGAGATCGACATCCGCCCGGCGGCGACGCGAATGCTCGCCGACATGGGTCATCCGTTCGGGCGCGGCGAGCCGGTCTATGACGTGACGTTCGAGAACGTGCAGGCGGGTCTGCGCACCGATTACCTATTCCGAATCGCCAACCAGCGCGGCGGCTTGGTGGTCGGCACCGGCGACCTGTCAGAGCTCGCGCTTGGCTGGTGCACCTACGGCGTCGGCGACCAGATGAGCCATTATGCGGTCAATGCCGGCGTGCCGAAGACGCTGATCCAGTTCCTGATCCGCTGGGCGATCGGCACCGACCAATATGACGCGGACACCGACCGCGTGCTGGAGGCGATCCTCGGCACCGAGATCTCTCCCGAACTGGTGCCGGGCGAGCAGATGCAGAGCACCGAAGCCAAGATCGGCCCCTATGCGCTCAACGACTTCTTCGCGCATTATGTGATCCGCCACGGGCTCGCCCCATCCAAAATTGCGTTCCTCGCCTGGCACGCGTGGCAGGATACGAGCGCCGGACGCTGGCCGATCGGCTATCCCGAGGAGGCGAAGACCGCTTACGATCTCGCCACGATCAAGCATTGGCTCGAACGGTTCCTGTTCCGCTTCTTTCAGATCAGCCAGTTCAAGCGGTCTGCGATTCCCAACGGACCAAAGGTATCGGCGGGCGGCGCATTGTCGCCGCGCGGCGACTGGCGTGCACCGTCGGACGGAACCGCCAAGGTCTGGCTCGACGAACTGGCCGCGAACGGTTCCTGAGCGTTCCTCGCATTGAACCTCCGTCACGCACGCCCGTTGCGGCAGTAGCAGGTGGAGAACGGCGATGGACGAGACGGGAACGAGCAGGCGCACAGTTCTGGGCGGCGCGGCGGCGGCAGCAGGCATGATGCTGGGCGGTAGCGCGGCCGAGGCTCAGATCAACAGCGGCAACGCGCCGGCACAGGGCACGCCCGCTGCTGGTCTGCAGGATCCGCGCACCAAATACACCAACACGCCTTTTCCCGAGCAGCGTCAGCCATGGCCGGCGCTGCAGAGCAAGATGACGCCGCGACCCGACTGCGGCGAAACCTCCTATCGTGGCTCGGGCAAGCTGACCGGGCGCAAGGCGCTGGTGACGGGCGGCGACAGCGGCATCGGGCGCGCCGCCGCGATCGCCTTCGCGCGCGAAGGCGCCGACGTCGCGATCAACTATTATCCGACTGAGGAGCCGGACGCGCAGGAGGTCGCACAGCTGATCCGAGCCGCCGGGCGCAAGGCGGTGCTGTTGCCCGCCGACATCCGCAGCCGCGACAATTGCGAGAAGATCGTCGCGAGCGCGGTCCGGCAGCTCGGCGGGCTCGACATCCTCGTCAACAATGCGGCGTACCAGCAAAGCAAGGAGAGCATCTTCGACATCAGCGACGAACAGATGGTCCGCACGTTCGAAACCAATTATTTCGCGATGTTCCGCATCAGCAAGGCCGCGATTCCCTCGATGCCGCCGGGTTCGGTCATCATCAACACCGGATCGGTCAACAGCTACGACCCCGAGCCGGAACTGCTCGACTATGCCTCGACCAAGGGCGCGATCCTGATCTTCACGAAGGGGCTAGCGAAGCAGCTCGCCAAGCGCGGCATCCGCGTCAACATGGTCGCGCCGGGGCCGTTCTGGACCCCGTTGCAGGTCGCAGGCGGGCAGTTGCCGGGCAAGATGGGCGAGTTCGGACAGACGCAGCCGCTCGGCCGCGCGGGTCAGCCCGCCGAGCTTGCCGCGCACTACGTCCTGCTCGCCTCGGGCGAATCGAGCTATACCACCGGCGGCGCTGTCGGCGGCAACGGCGGGAAGGGCAACCCGTAAGCGGTCAGCGGCCGAGGATGCGGCGGTAAAGCGCCAGATACTCCTCGGCCATCCGCTCGACGCTGAACCGCTCGACCACCGTGCGGCGGCAGCTGGCGCGGTCGATCTCGTCGACACGACCGATCGCGACTACCGCCTCGTCGATGCTGTCGACCAGGAAGCCGTTGACCCCGTCCTCGACCAGTTCGGGCATCGATCCGCGCCGCATGGCGATCACCGGCGTGCCGCACGCCATCGCCTCGATTACCGACAACCCGAACGGTTCGTCGAAGTTGATCAGGTGAAGCAGCGCCCTCGCCTGCGCCAGCGCACGCACTCGCGCCTCTCCGCCGACCGCACCGTGGTAGCGGATGTTCGTGCCGTCGACCTGCGGCGCAACCTCGCGATCGAAATAGCCCTGATCTTGCACGATCCCATAGAGGTCGAGCGCGCGCCCGCTCGAGCGTGCTGCCGCGATCGCCTCGACCGCACCCTTGTCGGGATGCATACGGCCGAAGAACAGCAGGTCGTCGCTGCCGTTCGCGTCAAAGGCGAAGTCACCCACCGGGATGCCGTGGTGGATCGTCGCGGCGTAGCGCAGCCGCGGGTGCCGGTCGGCGTCGCTGATCGCAACGTAATGCACGCGGTCCTGATAGGGCTCGTACATCGGCAGGATGCGGTCGGAGCCGAAGCCGTGGATCGTCGTGACCAGCGGCGTCGTGACCAGCGGCGCGAAGGCGTGCGCGGGGAAGTCGGCCTGGTTGTGGATGATGTCGAACTGGTCGGCGCGCTCGAACACGTAGGACAGGTGGCGATATTCCCACACCTTCGCGTCGACGCTCGGATCCTCGTTGTAGGACGCGGGCACGACGCCGTCGAGTTTGGCCGCGGTGACGCTGTCGAGCGTCGCGAACAGGGTCACGTCGACGCCGAGCGTGACCAGCGCTTCGGTCAGCAGCGAGGTGACGAGCTCCCACGGCCCGTAATGCCGCGGCGGAGTCCGCCACGCGATCGGCGCGAGCATCGCGACACGGATGGTCACGCGCCGACCAATCGCAGGATTAGTCCCTCGTCGGAGACAAGCGTCCCGTCCGGTGCGCGTGGCAGAAGGGTAGAAAGCATGACCGCGGCGATGTCGGTTCCCGGCGGCAGGATCAAGCGCCTGGGAGACGCCGACAGGTTGAGCACGACGAGCAAGCGGTCGCCATCGTGGGTCCGCTCGAACGCCAGCACGTCGGTGTCGGCCTCCGCCGGTGCGTACCCGCCAACCGACAGCGCGGGCGTACATCGCCTAAGGGCCAGCAAGGCGCGGTAGAGCGACAGCATCGATCCAGGCTCGTCCGCCTGCGCGGCGACGTTCCGGGTGGGCCAGTCGTCATGGAGCGGCAGCCACGGCTCCCCGGTGGTGAAGCCCGCGTTGGCGCTACGGTCCCACGCCATCGGTGTGCGCGAGCGGTCGCGCCCGATGTTGAGCGTCGGCTGGCGGAAATGCTGCGGGTCTCGGATGCGATCGGACGGGATCGTCACCTGTCCGATCCCGATCTCGTCGCCCTGGTACAGCGTCGGTGTTCCGGGCAGGCTGAGCAGCAGCATCGCGGCGACCCGCGCCTGCGCCTCACCCACGCGCGCGGCGATCCGGGCCGCGTCGTGGCTGCCGATCACCCAATTGGGCCAGCCGTGCGTCGGGATCGAACGTTCGTAATCGTCGATCACGCGCGCGAGCACGTCCGCCTGCCACGGCGTCTCGATCAGCGCGAAGTTGAACGGCAGATGCACCTCGGGCCGCTCGGGCGTACCGTGCCAGCGCGCGAGCCGGTCGTTCGGCAGAAAGATCTCGCCGACCAGAACCGCGTCATGTTCATCCGCCAGCGCGCGGAACTCGGCCGCGATCGCATGCGCCTCGGGCTGATCGGTCGAGTTAAGCTGCAACAGCCGGTCACGTTCGGTGATCCCCGCGTGCCAAGCGGGGTTCAGCGGGTTGTCGGGCAGCCCGTCCGCCTTCACGATGTGCCACAATACGTCGATGCGAAAGCCGTCGACACCGCGGTCGAACCAGAAACGCAGCACCTTCATCATCGCCGCGCGCAGATCGGGGTTACGCCAGTTGAGGTCGGGTTGCTCCTTCAGGAAGGCGTGCAGATAATATTGCACGGTCGCCCCGTCATATTCCCACGACGACCCGCCGAAGTCGCTGATCCAGTTGTTGGGCGGGCCGCCGCCGGGCGCGGGATCGCGCCAGATGTACCAGTCGCGCTTCGGATCATCGCGTGATGATCGGCTTGCCTCGAACCAGGGATGCTGATCGGACGAATGGTTGGGTACGAAGTCGAGCAGCAGCTTCAGCCCGCGCGCGTGGACGGCTGCGATCAGCCGATCAAACGCGACGAGATCACCGAAGAGCGGTGACACGTCGCAATAATCGGCGACGTCATAGCCGAAGTCCGCCATCGGCGAGGGGAAGATCGGCGACAGCCAGATCGCGTTGACGCCCAGCGACTGGACATGATCGAGATGCGCCTCGATCCCCGCCAGGTCGCCGATGCCGTCGCCGTTCGAGTCGGCAAAGGAGCGCGGATAGATCTGGTAGATCGTGCCGCGCTGCCACCATGGATGTTCGGTGCCGGCGGCGTCTTTGGATGCAAGCGTCATGCGCCCGCGCTAGCACGCTCACGCTGCGGTCGGCAGCTCGATCTCGACGCGCAAGCCCGGGCCGGCGTCACCCAACCGGATCGTGCCGCCGTGCAACCGGGCGACCGCGGCGACCAGCGACAGGCCCAGCCCCGAGCCGCCCGCGCTGCGCGCCTCATCCAGCCGTCCGTATCGACGCAGCGCCTCCGCCTGTCGCTCGACCGGAATGCCTGAGCCCTGATCGGCAACGCTGACCGTCGCCGCCCGGGCTCCGAGTGCAAGCCCGAGCGTGATCGTGCCCGCACCGTATTTCAGCGCATTGTCGACGAGGTTGCCGAGCGCCTGTCCGAACAGTTCGTGATGCACCGGCAGGGTCAGCGCGACCGGCGCATCGACCAAGATCGCGCGATCATGATCCTCGGCGAGCGGTCCGTAGATTTCCGCGATCTGCGCCAGTTCGTCGGCAAGGTCGGTGGCGACAAAGGCGTCGCGCCCGATCCCTGCCTCGGCCCGTGTGATACGGAGCGCAGTCTCGACCATCGCAAGCAGGCGCTCGCCTTCAGCGACCGCGCGATCGACCGCCTCTTGCGCGGCGGGTTCGCTGACCTCGATCGCGGCGCGCTCCAGTGCGGAACGCAGCCGGGTGAGCGGCGACTTCAGGTCGTGCGCCAGCGCATCGGTCGCCAGCGTCAGTTCGGCCAGCAACGCCTCGACACGGTCGAGTGTGGTGTTGACCTCACCCGCCAGCTCATCGAACGCATCGCCCGAGCGGTGCTGCTCGACGCGGCGGACGAAATCGCCGTCGCGCACGGCGCGCAGCGTTGCGACCGTCCGTCCCAGCCGTGCGACGATCATCCGCGCGGTGAGTGCGGCGGCGACCACCGCGAACAGCGCGGCGAGCGCCAGCGCGACCAGCGTCGCCGCCTCCAGTTCGTGGAGCAGTCGCCGGTCCTGTTCGACGATCACCCCGGTCAGCAGCCGCTCGCCGCCGGCAAGCCGCGACACGCGCACGCGCATCGCCTCGGGCTGTGCGTGCCCCTGCCGGACTTGCCGCACCTCGATCGAATGCGTCTCGCTGCCCAGGCCCGCAGGCCAGCCAACCAGATTGCCCGCCAAGGCACGACCATCGCGCGCGACCAGCAACATGACCGTGTTGGGCGTGATCTCGCGGCTGGAGCGGAGCGCGACCGTGTCGACCAGCGCGCGCTGCCCGCCGCGGGCATAGCTGGCGAGCAGGTCGTCGCGCAGGACCGCGGCGGTCGCAGCCGCGTCGCCTGCGCTCTGCTGCCGCACGATCGCGCCGACGCCCAGCAGCAGCACGATCGCCGCCGCCAGTTGCAGCACGAAGACGAGCGCGGCAATGCGCAGCGTGGTCGAGCGCGCGTTCACCCCCGGCACGCCCTCATCGCCGAAGGCTCATGGATTGACCCCGAGCCGGTAGCCCGCGCCGCGGACGGTGTGAAGCAGCGGCCGCGTGAATCCCTCATCCACCTTCTTGCGCAGCCGGCTGAGGTGGACGTCGATGACGTTGCTACCGGGATCAAAATGGTAGTCCCACACGCCTTCCAGCAACATGGTGCGGGTCACCACCTGATCGACGTGGCGCAGCAGGAACTCGAGCAGGCGGAATTCGCGTGGCTGCAGATCGATCGCCTTGCCACCACGCCGCACGCGGCGGGCGAGCAGGTCCATTTCCAGATCGTCGCAGCGCAGCAACGTATCGGGCGCGTTGCTGGGCGCGCCGCGCCGGATCAGCAGGCGGATGCGGGCGAGCAGCTCCGCAAAGGTGAACGGCTTCGTCAGGTAATCGTCGGCGCCACCGGTCAGCCCCTTGATCCGGTCCTCCGGCGCGCCGAGCGCGGAGAGCACGATCACCGGCGTCTCGACGCCTGCCCCGCGCATGCCCGCGAGCACTGCCATGCCGTCCATCCCGGGCAACATGCGGTCGAGTACGATGCAATGATAGCTGCCGTCGGTGGCGTGGAACAGGCCGTCCCGCCCGTTCGTGGCGCGGTCGACGACGAACCCTTCTTCACCCAGCCCCTTGGCGATGAAATCGGCGGTGGAGGCGTCGTCCTCCACCAGCAGGATCTTGTTCGCCACGCGTACGCTTTCCTCTTTGATGCTCATGGAATGAGGCCGAGAAAACGCGTCCGCTGTCAAGCGCGCATCGCCGATGCGGGCTGCGTGACGGGCGCACGCAATTGCTCCAACACCTCGTCGAGCCGCGCCGCCACGGCGAGGTCGATCTTGTCGTGCAGCCGCAGCATTTCGAGCTCGGTGCGCAGATTGACTTCGTAGTCCAGCCGTGCGGCAAGCCGGTCCTTCGCCGCCTGCCGGTTCTGGCTCATCATGATGATCGGCGCCTGCACCGCCGCGAGCGTCGACAGCATCAGGTTGAGGAAGATGTACGGATAAGGATCGAACGCATGGCCCCAATGCGTCAGCACGTCGCTGTTGAGCAGCATCCACCCGATCAACACCGCGGAGAAGGCGATAATGAAGCTCCACGACCCGCCGACCGCCGCGACCTTGTCCGACAGGCGATCACCGAAGGTCGCAACATCGTCCGCCACGTCGGCGGCATCGCGTGAGACGGGGCGCTTCTCCTGCATCGTCGTCAACACCCGCTGCTCCTCCGCATCGAGCGCGGCGGGGGTCTTGCCGATCAGGCGGCCGACGATCACGTGCAGCGGGTTGGTGGCCATGACGATATTCCTTTACGCCCGACCCGAGTGCCTCCCCTCGCCTTTTCGCCCGCTGAGCGCGACATGACAAAACGTCCATGAACCGGCATGGCGCGCAAGGAACATGAAACCGATTTAAGCTAGGCCTTAGTCGCGGGCCATCGCGCTTGGCATAGGGCGCCTATGTCGGGCATCATGTCCGCGACCGGGAGCCGCCATCATGATCTTGATCGTCACGCCGCCGTTGATCGTGGGAGCACGCTGAACGATGCGCGCACCCGTCTTCTTCGATCCGACCGGACGGCGCAGTCGCTGGTCCAAGCGGTTGCTCGGATTGATCCTGCTGTCGGTGATCGTGGCGGCGATCGCCTTCGCCTCGACACTGGTCGCGGTGCCGCATGAGCGTGACCTGGCCTTGCCGTTGCCGCAACCGCATGCGTCCCAGCTGCGTGGCAGCCCGCCACGGCGTGGTATTGCCGCCTGGCTGCCGCGGCGCGCGAACAAGGCCGCGAACACCGCGCTGTCGATCGGTTTCTATTCGCCCGGCGACGATGCGAGCATCGCCTCGCTTCGCCGTCACGTCGGGTCGCTCGACTGGGTGGTGCCGTCGCTGATCACCTTCGCCGGGCCGAAGCATCAGGTCACGGTCAACGACGACGTGCGCTTCAACCGCATGATCGCCGCGATGCCGCACCCGCCGAAGGTGCTGCCGATGGTGCAGAATTTCGGCAACGCCGATTGGGACGGTGCAGGCGCCGCTGCACTCCTGCACAACACCGCCGCGCGGCGCCAGTTCGCGATCAAGCTGGGCCAGATGGTCGCGCAGCGTCATTACGGCGGCGTGGTGCTCGATATCGAGGCGTTGCCGGCCAGCGCGATGCAGGATTACCTCCGCTTTCTGGGTGATGTGCGCGTGGCGCTGCCCGCGGGTGCGCAATTGGCGGTGACCGCGCCCGCGGAGGACGAGGCGTGGCCGCTCGCTGCGATCGCGCGCGCGTCGGACAAGCTGATCTTCATGGCCTACGACCAGCATTGGGAGGGCGGCACCGCCGGCCCGATCGCGGCGCAGGACTGGTTCGTGGCGCAGGTGCAGGACGCGTTAAAACGTGTTGGGCGCGAGAAGCTGGTCGTGGCACTCGGCAGCTACGGCTATGACTGGCACGGCGACGATACCGACGCGCTGACGATGGAAGAAGCGTGGATGGCGGCAAACGACAGCGACGCCGAAGTCAGCTTCGATCCCGTAAGCGGCAACGCCGGTTTCGCCTATGACGACAGCGGCGTCCACCACACGATCTGGATGCTCGATGCGGCGACCAGCTGGAACCAGATGCAGGTGTTGAAGCGGCTGGGGATTGGCGATGTCGCATTGTGGCGGCTGGGCAGCGAGGACCCGGGTTTCTGGTCCGACCTGGGTGCGTTTCGTACCGGCGGGAAGCCTGATCTGTCGACGCTGAAGCAATTGCTCAACACCGATGTCGAGGGTAGCGGCGAGATCCTGCGGATCACCCAGACACCACAGACCGGCCACCGCACGATCGCGACCGATAACAACGGCATCATCCGGCAGGAGCGCTACGACGTGCTTCCAACCCCCTATGTGGTGCGCCGCGCTGGCGCGGCCGATCCGAAGAAGCTGGCGCTCACCTTTGACGACGGACCCGATGGCACCTGGACACCCAAGATCCTGAACGTGCTGGAACAGGCGCACGTGCCCGGCACCTTCTTCGTCATTGGCGAGAACGCGCTCGAGCATCCCGGGCTGCTCAACCGCATCATCGCCGACGGCGGCGAGATCGGCAATCACACCTACACCCACCCCAACCTCGCTGCCGCCAGCACGCGCGAGACCGACCTGCAGATGAATGCGACGCAGCGGATGGTGCAGGCCTATACCGGCCGGTCGATGCGGCTGTTCCGCGCACCCTATTTCGGTGATGCCGAGCCCACCACGACCGACGAGCTCGGGCCGGCGCTTGCGGCGCAGGAGGCGGGCTATACCGTTGTCGGCCTCCACGTCGATCCGAACGACTGGCAACGCCCCGGCACCGACGCGATCGTCAGTCAGGTGATCGATCAGGTCCACGGCGCGACGCCCGACAATTCCGCCAACGTCATCCTGCTGCACGACGGCGGCGGCGACCGGTCGCAGACGGTGGCGGCGCTGCCGCGGATCATCGCCACGCTGAAGGCGGAAGGCTATCAGTTCGTCACCGCCTCCGAGCTGGTCGGCGTACCGCCCGCGCAGGCGATGCCGAAGGTGTCGGGCCACGATCTGCTCGCCGTGCGGACCGACGTCGCGGTGTTCATCGCGCTCGCCGCCATCTCCGCGCTGCTCGGCTGGCTGTTCTTCGTCGCGATCAGCCTTGGCATCGCGCGCGGCGTGATGATGGCGGGGCTCGCGTGGTTGCAGAGCCGCCGCAAGCGGCCCGAGCCGCCGGTGTTCACACCCAGCGTGTCGGTCATCATCCCCGCGTATAACGAGGAGCGCGTCATTGCCGCCTCGGTCGCGCGCGTGCTGGCGAGCGACTATCCGGCCTTGCAGGTGATCGTCGTCGACGACGGATCAAAGGACCGCACCAGCGCAATCGTCGCCGAAGCGTACCCTGACGACCCGCGCGTCACGCTGCTGACGCTCGCCAACGGCGGAAAGGCGGCCGCGCTCAACCGCGCACTGCGCGATGCGACCGGCGAGGTCGTGATCGCACTCGACGCCGACACGCAATTCGAGCCGCAGACGATCCGCCGTCTCGCACGCTGGTTCGCGGATGCCAGGATCGGCGCAGTCGCGGGCGACGCGCGCGTCGGCAACCGCGTCAACCTCGTCACACGCTGGCAAGCGGTCGAGTATATCACCTCACAGAACCTCGAACGCCGCGCGCTCGCCGGCTTCGATGCGATGACCGTGGTGCCGGGTGCGGTCGGCGCGTGGCGCCGCGCCGCGCTCGACGCTGTCGGCGGATATCCCGAGGACACGCTGGCGGAGGATCAGGACCTGACGATCGCGATCCAGCGCGCGGGGTGGCGGGTCACCTTCGATCCGGGCGCGGTCGCCTGGACCGAGGCACCGGAAAGTTTCCGCGCGCTTGCGAAGCAGCGGTACCGCTGGGCGTTCGGCACGCTGCAATGCCTGTGGAAACACCGCGGCATCCTGCGCCATCGTCGCCCGCGCGGGCTCGCCTTTGTCGGCATGCCGCAGGCGTGGCTGTTCCAGATCCTGTTCGCTGCGATCTCGCCGCTGATCGACCTGGCGCTGATCCTGTCGATCCTCGGCACCGCCGTGCGCGTGTCGCAGCATGGTTGGGCGCAGACGAGAGGCGATGTCGGCACCATGGCGCTCTACTGGATCGCCTTCACCACGATCGACGTTTTGTGCGGCTGGGTGGCCTATGTCCTCGACGGCGGGCGGGTGCGCTACCCTGCCCACCTGCTCGTCGCACAGCGGCTGGTCTACCGCCAGATCATGTACTGGGTCGTACTGCGCGCGATCGCGTCGGCGATCGGCGGCTGGGTGGTCGGCTGGAACAAGCTGGAGCGGAGCGGCCGCGTCTCGGCGTCCACTACGTAATCGCGTAAGCGTCGATCGACCGACGCGGTTGCGTCGGCAGTGACCGATCTTCCGATTACCGAACACGTCCGATCCTTAACTTAGGTTCGGGCGTGTTCAGCTTTGCATTGTTGAAGCTTTGTAACAAAAACCCCAGCAACAAAGAAGCAATGATATAATCTTAAGATTTTTGGGTCAGTGATCGCTCCACAATGGCGTAAAAAGATGGCTCATGGGCGCACTGGCACAACTTGCTCTCTACGTTCCGGCATACGTCTGTTTCGCTGCAGCAGCCCTCGTTTGCGTCATCATGGCATGGCTGTTGACGATGCTGCTGCACCCGGCCGCGCCTGTTGAACTCGCCGACCAACGCTGGCGTGGTCTGGCGATCGCGCTGCTCGGCGGGCTGGGCATCTGGACCGTCCACTTCCTTGCCATGCTCGGCTTTCGTCCCGATTATCCGATCAGTTACGACCCCGCGATCACTACTGCATCCATGGCGATTTCGATGTTGCTGGTCGGCACGCCGCTTGCGCTTGTCCCGACCACGAGAAGCAATCCCGCGCGGTTCGCGGGTGGCGCCGTGGCAGGCGCTGGCGTCGCGATCATGCACTTCGTCGGCATGTCGGCCCTTCGAGGCTGCGGCGTCAGACACAGCGATACGGCGCAGACGATCATCCTGCTGATCGGCGCGGTGTTGATGGGCAGTGCGGTCGCGCTGTCACACCGTGCGTCGTTCCGCCTGCTCGGCTGCGCGTTGATGGTTGCGTGCACGCTGCTCGTGCATACGCTTGCGATGCGGGTCATGACCGTCGAGCCCACGTACGACACCTATCCGACGGGTATGGCCAGTGATCTCTTCGGCCTGATCGTGACCGCCGCCGCCGCCGCGCTGCTGCTGGCCGGCATCGCCATACGCTTTTCGATCGTCCGCTTGGGTGAACGTCATCGCTACTCGATGCGGCTGTCGACCGCCTTGGCGCACATGTCGAACGGTTTGCTGGCAATCGAGCCCGACGGCACCGTCAGCATCGCCAACGAACAGTTCTTTCGCCTGCTGGGCCTGCCCCCCGCACGGGTTCCGAAGGGTATCGATTGGAAGACCTTCATCCGCCGCAATTGTATGGTGATGGGATGGAGCGAGGCGCGGATCGCCGATCTGCTCGACTTGCACGAGGTCTGGTTCGCGCGCGACACCCGCACTCAGGTCGAGATGGAGATCGGCGAAGGGCGCACCATCAGCGTTGCCTGCGATCCGTTGCCGAACGGCGGCGTGGTGCTGACCTTCGATGACCTGACCACCGTCCTCGCACAGGCGGCCGAGCGCGAGCGCCTCGCCGCCAAGGCCGACCAGTCGGAGCGCGTATTCGAGCGTCTGGTGCGCGGCATCAGCGACTATGCGATCTGCCTCATCAACCCGGACGGCACCGTTGCGAACTGGAATGTGGGGGCAGAACGCCTGAAAGGCTATCGCGCCGAAGAGATCGTCGGCGAGCATTTCGGCCGCTTCTACGGTGCAGCGGATCGATGGGCCGGCGTTCCCAATCGTAATCTCGCTACCGCGCTGCGCGAGGGACGTTTCGAGGATGAGGCGCCCCGCTTCCGCAAGGACGGCACCTCGTTCCTCGCCAACGTCGTCATCGATCCGATCTTTCTCGACGACGGATCGCTGCTCGGCTTTGCCAAGATCACGCGCGATCGCACCGAATACGTCCGGAACGCGCAAAGCATCGATTACATGGCGCGTCACGACGCCCTCACGCGACTATCCAATCGCAAGCATTTCCTCGATCAACTGGACACGACACTAAGCGCCATGCGTGAGCGTGGCAGTGGCGAGCCGGCCGAGCGCCTCGCCGTCATCAGCATCGACCTTGATGGGTTCAAGGGCATCAACGACGCATACGGTCACTCGACCGCCGACGCATTGTTGCAGGCGCTGGGCGCGCGCATGGCAAGCCGGTTGTTCGAGGGCGAGTTGATCGCACGGCTGGGCAGCGACGAGTTCATCGCGTTCAAACGATACGATGGCGCGGCCGAACTGGACGGGTTTCTTGAGCGCTTGCGGCACGCGACTTCGGAGCCGGTCACCCTACCCGGCTGCCGCCTGATCCCACAGGCGAGCATGGGCGTCGCGCGCTTCCCCGACGATGCCGCGACCCGCGACGCGTTGATGACCGAGGCCGATCTCGCGATGAACCGCGCCAAGGGCTCGCGCGACGCCAAGATCTGCTTCTTCGAGGCCGGGCTCGATACCGCTGCACGGCAGCAGCGTATGTTGATCGCCGACATGTGGGCTGCGATCGAGGCGGGCGACCAGTTCCACATCCATTACCAGTCGCAGCATTTCACCGGCTCGAAAGCGGTTTCGGGTTATGAGGCGCTGCTACGCTGGTCGCACCCCGTCCACGGCGCGATTTCGCCCGCGGTGTTCATCCCGCTGGCGGAGAGTTCCGGCGCGATCATGCGGCTGGGCGAATGGGTGCTCGAACAGGCGTGCCGCGACGCCGCCGCCTTTGACCTGCCGCGCATCGCGGTGAACCTGTCGCCGTTGCAGCTGAATGATCCTGCATTGCCCGAGCGCGTGCTGGCCGTGCTGATCCGCACCGGGCTGTCGCCGACGCGTCTGGAGCTGGAGATCACCGAGTCCGCGCTGATCGACGATCGCGCGCGCGCGCTTGACGTGCTTCGCCGGATCAAGGCGATGGGCGTCGCGATCGCGATGGACGATTTCGGCACCGGCTATTCCTCGCTTGAGACGCTGCGGCTGTTTCCGTTCGATCGCCTGAAACTCGATCGCTCCTTCACCCGCGGCCTTGACGACGATGCGCAGGCGCAGGCGTTCGTCCAGGCAATCATGAGCCTCGCCAACAGCCTGGACGTGACCGTCATCGCCGAGGGGATCGAGCTCGCGTCGCAGGTCGCCTTCCTCGACGCCGCCGGCTGCCATGAACTGCAGGGCTTCCTGTTCGGACGCCCCGCCCCAATCGACACGATCGTCCTGCCGCCGGCCATGGCGTCAGCGGCGATCGCCATCATGCCCGACGAAGCGCTTCGTCATGGATGATGCCACGCTTCATTTCACCGATGCCTTGGTCAACGTCGTCTGCGGGCTGACCTGCCTGTCGCTCTGGCTCAACCAGCGCCGGGATCGCTGCCTTGCATTTTGGGGCACGGGTCTGCTGATCTACGGCACGACCAATTCTCTGTTTCCGTTCACCCCTGATACGCCGTTGTGGAACAGCGTCGGGTTTACGGTCCTGAACATCGCCAACTTCATCATGTGGGGCGGTTATCGCCTGTTTGACGGGCGTTTGGCGCTCACCCCTGCAATGCGCGTCCTTCTGCCCGTTCCCGTCGTTGTGTGCGTACTGGCCGCGCTGTCGCTCGGCGATTGGAGCAGTGCTGAGCGAATGGCGCTGGTGGTCTATAGCGGCCTCGGCATCGCGCAGGTCAGCTATGTCCTGCGTGGCCGGCTGACATGGACGGGTCCGCGGACGATCTCGGGCATGGTCGTGCTGCTCAACATCGTCGTGATCCTCGTGACTGCTTTCGCGGGCGGCCGCTGGTTCTCAATCGAGTTCGGTCGTGCGGCCTTTCTGTTGACCGACCATGTGGTCACGATCGTCTTCACGCTTGCGGTTCTGGCGATGGTCGGCGAACGCGACTACCGAACGATCCGCGACACCGCACATCACGATCTGCTGACCGGAACCCTGAACCGATCCGGGCTTGCCGACGCGATCGAACAGGGCGCGGTTGCGCGGGCGTTGTTGTTGATCGATCTCGATTTCTTCAAGCAGATCAACGATCGCTACGGGCATGCCGGCGGCGACGCTGCCCTTCGCACCTTTGCGAGCAGCCTGCGCGCGTTGCTGATGCCATCCGACCTGCTGGTCAGGCTGGGCGGCGAAGAATTCCTGATCGTTACCGACATGACGTCGACCGACGCGGCGAAGGCGCTGGCAGAGCGGGTCCGCGCCTCGGCCGGGTCGGCGAGATTACAGATCGGAGCGGCGGAGGTCCGCTTCACCGTCAGCATCGGTGTGTCGATCCGCGTGGCGGACGAGGACCTCGACGAGGCGATCAAGCGCGCCGACGCAGCGCTGTACCACGCCAAGGCCGCGGGTCGTAATCGGGTCGAGTGCGCGAGCACCGTGGCACGAAGCGTCGAATACGCCGACCTAACGCGACGGCTCGTGGCCGACCACCCCGCGACCAAGCACGGCCGCACGATGCTACGTCGTACCGCGCTTTAGCAATCACTTTACCAACCGGCGTTAGCATTGGTCGTCGCAATCACGTGAGAGACAGATCGCATGCGCCTGGCGACGATCACCAACTGGGCATATGGCGTCACGGTCGTGCTGACCTTCGCGTCGGGCGCGACGATGCTGACCGCCTCGGCGATGCAGGAGAGCGAGCGCACGGCCGTCGCGCAACGTTACGCGCTTGATCGGGCCACCTCGCTGATCGAACAAGATGGCCTTTCGCTCAGTGACCTTGCGCGCAAATACGTCGTCAACGGCAACACGTCGGACCTAGTCATCTACCAGCGCGCACGACGCGATCTCGCCTCGGTTGAGGCGCGGGTCCGGCACGTGCGCGACGCGGGCGCGACTGATGATGAGGTGCGCGCGCTGCGCGACGGGCTGAACTGGATCGACGCGCTGCAGGCGCAGCAGGTGCAGGCAGTCGGCGCGGCGCAGGCGGGGGATCGCGCCAGCGCGATCGATGTCCTGTTCTCGGCCGAATATGAGCGCGAGCTCGACCGCTCGCGCGCGGCGATCGAGCGGTTCCAGTACCGGCTCGATCAACGCACCAGCGACGACCTGCTCGAAGCCGAGCGCGCCGCGCGACTGTGGCGGCGCGCGTCCGAGGTGATGCTGGCGATCACCGGCCTGTTGTTCCTGGGCGTGCTGTTCTTCATCTATCGTCGCCGCGTGCTGCATCCGGTGGTGAGGCTGAGCGACGTCGTCGGGCGCCTCGCGAAGCAGGATTTCGCCGTCGAGCCACCGCATTACGAACGCATCGACGAGATCGGCGACATGGCCGACGCGCTGCGCGTCTTTCGCGAGAACGGCATCGAGCGGCAGCGGCTAGAGCAGGAGCGCGACGCCGATCGCCGCGTGCGCGATCTCCTGTCGCGCATGACGCAGCGGATGCAGGGATGCGACACGATCGCCGATCTGCTGGTGGTGATCGAACGGTTCGTTCCTCATCTGGCACTCGACATGAAGGGCGGACTCTATCTGCATGATCCGGCGCGTAACGTCATGCGGCTGGGCTGCTCATGGACGGGGACGCTCGCTTCTTCGACCGACTTCGCCCCGACGGCGTGCTGGGGCCTGCGCCGCAACGCGCCGCATTGTGCCTCGGGCGAGCGGTTCGACGTGCCCTGCGCGCATCTGACCGAGGCCGTTGACAGCCAGTGCCTGCCGCTGAACGGACAAAACGGATTGCTCGGCCTGTTGTATCTCGAACGCGGCGAGAGCGATGTGGCAAGCCCGCTCGGTGAACACTACCTGCAGATGCTTGCCGAAAACGTCACGCTCGCGCTCGACAATCTGCGGCTGCGCGAAGCGCTGCATGGCATGGCGATGGCCGATCCGCTGACCACATTACCCAACCGACGACAGCTGGATCAGGTCGTCACGCGCGAGCTGGCCTTGGCCGAGGAGCATAACGAGCCGGTATGCTGCGCGATGATCGACATCGATCATTTCAAGCGGTTCAACGACGACCACGGCCATGACGCCGGTGACGCGGTGCTCCGCTCAGTCGGCGTCGTGCTCGCCGGCATGGTGCGCGACGATCACCTCGTCTTCCGTTACGGCGGCGAGGAGTTTCTCGTGCTGCTGAAGGGGATGACGATCGACACCGCCGAGCGGCGCGCCGAAGAAATTCGCACGCGCATGGCGGCGCTGACCGTCACGCATGAGGGTCGCAGCCTGGGGCCGATCACCGTCTCGATCGGTCTGGCCGCGGCGCCGCTGCACACGCATTGGAGCAAGCTGATCCAGACCGCGGACGCCGCGCTGCTGCGCGCCAAGCAGGCGGGCCGTAACCGCGTCCTCGTCGCAAGCGTGCGCGGCGACCAGCGCGCTGCCTGATGCCGCTCAAAGACGACAGTGGCTCGACCACATCGTCCTCGATCACCGCAACGCCTGACGAGCCTATATCGATGGCGGCTTCAACTTGTCCGTCGTCAGCTGCTCGAACGCTTCCAGCGTGCAGCGGTCGGCGCCGCAACCCGGGATCGCGATGATCCGGCGATCAGGCGCCTGCGCCGCCGTCAGCGGCGTCAGTCCGCGCACCTGATCCATCAACTGCGCCTGGCTGAACGCGCGGACATAGCGCTGTCCGTCGTGCGCTCGCACCACCTCGAACCCGATCGCGCCACCGGGTGCGATATCGTCCGCCGGATAGTCGGCCATGGTCCAGTGCAGGTCGTAGAACCCGCCGAGCGCCGCCAGATTGGTGTCGTGGCCGAACAACAGCGTGACCTTGCCCGATTTCCCCGCAACCGCATCGAGGATGCGGCGCGCAAGCGGGGCGGCCAGTCGCTGCGCCACATAGGGCGGCCGCGTCTCGTAGCGGAACTTGATCGGATGGAAGCGCAGCATCGTGCGGATGTCGGCGGCAGAGGCGCGCCCCCAGCCGACCTGCGCCATCGGCATGCCCTCCAGATACTGGAGCAGGATCGTCTGCCCCGCCGTCGAGGCGAACGACAGCGCGCCTTTCATGTCGGGCTTGTCGCCCGCCTCCGCGACAAGGCGCGAGCGGCGCTCCGCGGCGGTGCACGGCGCGGGTGCGACGTTCTTGTTCGTTCCGGTGTCGCAAGACTTGTCGGGGCAGCAGCCGACAACGCGTTCGAGCACGCGGAACGCGTCCGCGTTGCGCGCGACCTCGGCGTCGATGCCGCCCGCGGGCGCAATGCGCAGCGCGGCGGCGAGTGCCTTTTCGCCATCGATTGCCAGGCCCGCGTCCGCCGGGTGAAACGTCTCGTCCTCATCCTCGCTTGCGGGATGGTCGAGCGCCACCTGACAGCCCGGCTGCAATGTTTCGAGGAAGGCGTGACCGGTCTTGATCGCACGCGACGCGCCGCTCGCCCAGGCCGAGATCGTGCCTATGCCCGCACAGCCGGTGGCGGGCAGCAGCCCCTGTTGGACCAACAACCCGCGGTCGTACGCACCGAGAAGCCGGACCGCGGCGGCGCCGTGCGGCGTCAGGTCGCCCGCCTCGCTCGACCACGCCGACCACGGCTCGCGCGTCGTGCCGACGGGGGTCGCCGGGAACTTGGTCGATGGGCGCACGCCGTGGCGCATCACCATCACGACACGCTCGACGGTCTCGCCCGACGATGGGGTTGGAGGAGGCGCCGCCGCCGACAGCAACGCCGCGCCGGTGAGCGTCGCAAGCGTCTTTGCGGCGCGCATCACAGCGTCACCTTGAAGCCGAACTTGCCGGTCCATCCATATTCCTCATGCTGCGTCAGCCGGCGTCCACCAGCCACGGTGCCGGTATAATAACGATCGAACGGCTCGTTGCCGACGTTGATGAAATCGGCGGTCACCTGCACGCCCTTGGCGACGCGCAGCTTCGCGCCGACATCGAACAGCAGGCGATCGTCGACATAGACGTCGCCGACGCCGCCGCTCGCCACCTCGTCGAGATAGCGTCCGCGGTATGTGCCGCTGGCGCGCAGCTGCAACGCTCCCTTCTCATAGCCGACGCTCGCGTTCCAGATGTGCTTCGACGAGCCGGGCAGCGTAATACGACGACGAACACCATCCCCCTCGATGATTTTCGCCCTTGTGTCGACATAGGTATAGTTGCCGCCCACCAGCAGTCCGTCGAACGGGCTCGGCAGGAAGCTGAGCGACGCTTGCAGGTTGAGCTCCACGCCGGTCACCCTGGCGGTCACTCCGTTCTGCGGCGTTGTCACCTGATTGATGATGATCCCGGTGTAATTGTAATTGGCCAGCCGCGTGTCGAAGATGAAGTCCGACACGTCCTTGTGGAAGAAGGTCACCTCGGCAAGCGCGTTGGAGGCGAAATACCATTCCGCCGCCGCGTCATAGTTCCACGACCGGTACGGCCGCAGATTGGGGTTGCCGAAGGTCCCCTCCCCGTCCGTCTCATTGTACGAGAAACGCGGCGCCAGATCGGAGATGTTGGGGCGCGACAGGCTGCGCGTCACCGCGCCGCGCAGCACGACCTTGCTCATCGGCGCGAACCGCAAGTTCAGGCTTGGTAGCCAGTTGGTGTATGAGCGGTCGACGTTGACCGCGGTCGCAACGAGGCTGTCGGTGTCGAGCGAGTTGCCGCGCATCTTGTTGCGCGTATGCTCCATGCGAACACCGCCGACTGCACGCAGGGCGCCGTTGTCGAAGCGCAGCTGACCGTAGCCGGCGTAGATATCCTCGTCGACGCGGTACGCCGCCGACAGGCTGTCGAGATCGCTGTCGTCGGCGTTGCGCACCAGCCGGTCACGATTGGCGTTGAACCAGCCACGCACCAGCAGCGGGTCGACCGCCGGGTTCATGTCGACCAACCCCTTGTCGCCGATCGAGCGCGACAGTCCGGCGAGCGTCGGAAAACTACCGGTGGTCAACGCATCGTAGCTGTTGAAGTCGAGGTCGTACTGCTTCTTGCGGAAGCGCCCCTTGGCGCCCGCCTTCACCTCCAACGACCCCGCCGACAACGGGATTTCGCGCGCGATATCGAGCCGGGCGGCATATTCCTGGTCGGTGCTGAGCCCGTCGGTAGTCTCGATCTTCGACAAGGGATCGCTACGGTTGGTGAACAGCGCGTCGTTGCTGGTGCCGTATTCGGGCGTTTGCGTGTCGAGGCCGGTCAGCGTCACGTTCAACTGGCTCGCGCCGTTCTGGAAACGGCGATCGAAGATCGTGTCTTGCCGGTTCGGCTCCTGTTCTTCCGAATAGGAATAGCTGCCCTGATAGGTCAGCGTCCACAGATCGGCGCGCGTCTCGCCTCCTGTCGTCACGCTGTAGACATTCTGTATCTCGGTGCGATCCTTCATCTCGCGCCGCACACGGACGCGATTGGCCGAGCCCGCGCCCGAGGCGAAGGTCGCGCTTGCCGTATCGCCCATCACCGGTGCCGGCGTGAAGTTGAAGCGCAACCGGCTGCGCAACTCGTCGTCGCGGAAGCTGTTGATGATCCCGCGCGCATACATCGTCGTCGTGTCGCTCGGCCGCCAGTCGAGCGACAGGGCGCCGGCGATGCGCGTGCGCACCACGTCATAGGCACGATAATCGAGCTGCGCCGGATAGGCGACGCCCGTGCCCGCCCCCGCACCCGCCCGCGTCCAGTCGCTCGCCTCGACGCTGTCGGTGCCGAAACGCCGGCGATAGTAAGAGAAGCCGCCCGAGATGCCGAAATCGTCGCTCAGCAGCTTGGAGAAATCGACCGCACCCTTCGGGCTCCACTTGTCGCGCAGGTCGTTGCGTGATCCCTCGAGCGAGACGCTGAACAGGTCCTTTTTACGGTCGAACGCGCTGGTCGTCTTGATCTCGATCGAGCCGCCGATCGTGTCGCCGTCCATGTCGGGTGTCAGCGTCTTCTTGACCTCGATCGACTGGACCAATTCGCTTGGCACCGTGTCGAGCGCCAATGCACGGTTGTCGGCCTCGGGCGACGGGATGCGCGCACCGTTGATCGACACTGAATTCAACGCCGGCGCGAGCCCGCGCAGCACCACGAAGCGACCTTCGCCCTGGTCGTCCTGGATCGACACGCCAGGCACGCGGCGCAGCGCTTCCGCGACGTTCTGGTCGGGGTTCTGCCCAATCGCATCGCGCGACAGCACGCTTTCGACGCCATCGGCGGCACGTTTCTGCGACAAGGCGCTCGCCTGGTTGGCAGCGAGGCCGACGACCAGAATGTCGGCCCCACGATCGGTCCCGTCGGAGGCGGTCAGTGCGAAGTTCTCGCTGACGACGCCGGTCGCGGGCACGGTGACGCGCCGCGTCTCGGATGCCGCGCCGACGTAGCGGACGACGATGGTGTAGTTGCCGGGCGACACGTCGGTGAAGCGGAAGCTGCCGTCGCGCGCCGCCTCCGTCACGCGGCCCAACTCGACAATCCGCACCTCGGCACCAGCCAGCGTGCGCGTATTGGTGCTATCGGCGACGATCCCCGCCACGTCCTGCGCGAGCGCGGGCGTAGCAATGGCGCACGATGCAAGCAGGGCAAGGCGCAACGCCCTGCCGGTCGACGTCTTCGACACGATCATTCCCCCGGATTTCGCCGATCCCATGCTCACGCGGATCGTGCTTCACAGGCGGCCGGCTAGCCTTGAAAAGGGAAGTATTGATGACGCAGAGATGAAGCTTCTGTGACAGCGGTGTCGTGGCCGGCGGGTCAGGCGAGATGGAACAAGCGAGCCGGCATTTTCAGCGCGCTCCCCATGCCTCAAACACTGGAGCGACCAGATCTACCAAGACTCTCGCCACGCCCTTGCTCACGCCAGCGCCGCCACGCTCGTCCAGACAAGGCGCACCAATTCGGCCTGCCCGCGCGTGCCGGTCGCGGTGTACAGCCGCTTCGAATAATGCCGCGCGGTCTGTTCGGTGATGTTGAGCCTGGTGGCAGCCTCGACGATCGACGCACCCTCAGCCAGCGCGACAGCCATCCGCGCCTCCGCCCACGTCAGGCCGTAGGCGGCCGCGAACGCAGCGGCGCGGTCGATCGGCTGCACGGGCTTACGGTAAAGCGCAACCGCCGCGCCCTGCCCGGCCGTTGCGAACGGCAGCGCGATCGTCTGCCCCGCCGCCGCCAACTCCGCTCCGGCATGGATGGCCGTGACCAGCGCGGCGCGCTGCCGCGCCGACGCGTCGAGACCTGAATGCCCGTCCGCCTCTCCATGTTCGTCGAGCACCGCCCACCCTACGCCCGCCCGGTCGAGCGCCGCCCGTGCGGCGGCGAGCGCGACCTGACCGTCGTGGAAGCGGGCAAGATTGGTAAAGGCAATGGCGACGTGCGAGACCAATGCGGACAACAACGCGCCATCACCGGCGTCGAAGCTGTCGGGCGCGCCGCCACGAATACCCAGCCAGATATCGCCCCGGCTGCTCGCCGCACGGATCGATTTTCCGCTCTCTCCTTCGCTTAGCCCTTCAAGATCATAGAGCCGCCCGGAGCGCAGCGGTCGCAGCAGCTCAGGCGACAAGGGAGAAAGCTGTCTCCCGCTCGCGTCACGGGACACGTAGGCCTTACAGCCAGACGTATCGCTACGCGTGATCACGAACGTCTCACGCGCGCGTGTGCGGCGGCGAAGCCGTTCGAGGAACATCGCAAACGGTGTCGCCTCGTCGAGCGCATAAAGCGTCAACAGCAACTCGTCCCGGTCGACCCGTGATAACACCATCGTTAGCCGACCTCCCATATGGGAGGTGCTTTCGCAACGCTGCAGGGCAAGGAAGTTCCATCCGCAAAGGAGTGCCGCCATGACCGACCTGAACCATCTCCAGCGGCTGGAGTCGGAGAGTATTTATATCCTGCGCGAGGTTGTTGCCGAGTGCGAGAAGCCGGTGATGCTTTATTCCGTCGGTAAAGACTCAGCCGTCATGGTGCATCTCGCGCGTAAGGCCTTCTTCCCGTCGCCGCCGCCGTTTCCGCTGCTGCACGTCGACACGACATGGAAGTTCCGCGCGATGTACGCGCTGCGCGATCAGATCGCACGCGACCCCGGCATGGAGCTACTCGTCTACCAAAACCCCGAAGCGAAGGAGCGCGGGATCAATCCGTTCGATCACGGCCCGCTCCACACCGACATGTGGAAGACCGAGGGGCTGAAGCAGGCGCTTGATCTCCACGGCTTCGACGCAGCCTTCGGCGGCGCGCGGCGTGACGAGGAGAAAAGTCGCGCCAAGGAACGCGTTTTCAGCTTCCGCTCGGCCAATCATCGCTGGGATCCGAAGAACCAGCGTCCCGAGCTGTGGAACCTCTACAACACGCGCAAAGCCAAGGGCGAGTCGATCCGCGTCTTCCCGATCTCCAACTGGACCGAGCTCGATGTGTGGCAATATATCCAGCTCGAGAATATCCCGATCGTGCCGCTGTATTTCGCGGCACCCCGTCCCACGGTCGAGCGCGACGGCATGCTGCTGATGGTCGATGACGATCGTTTTCGCCTGAACCCGGGCGAGGTGCCGGTCGAGCGGTCGATCCGCTTTCGGACGCTCGGCTGCTACCCGCTGACGGGCGCGGTGGAGAGCGAGGCTGCGACGCTCAGCGACGTCATTCAGGAGATGCTGCTGACCACGACGAGCGAGCGGCAGGGTCGCGCGATCGACAAGGACGCGGGCTCCGCCAGCATGGAGAAGAAGAAGCAGGAGGGGTATTTCTGATGGCCAGCACCATGCCCGCCGACGTGCCGTCAGACGATCGCGCTTATCAGGTCGACCGGCTGATCGCCGAGGACATCGACGCCTATCTGGAGCGACATCGCAACAAGAGCCTGTTGCGCTTCATCACGTGCGGATCGGTCGACGACGGCAAGTCGACGCTGATCGGCCGGCTGCTCTACGATTCTAAAATGATCTTCGAGGATCAGCTTGCGGCTTTGGAGAACGACTCCAAGCGGGTCGGCACCCAGGGACAGGAGATCGATTTCGCGCTGCTGGTCGACGGTCTGGCCGCCGAGCGCGAGCAGGGCATCACGATTGACGTCGCCTACCGCTTCTTCGCGACCGAGACGCGCAAATTCATCGTCGCCGATACGCCGGGGCATGAGCAATATACCCGCAACATGGTGACAGGCGCCTCGACCGCCGATCTCGCCGTCATCCTGATCGACGCGCGCAAGGGCGTGCTGACGCAGACGCGACGGCACAGCTATCTGGCGCACCTCGTCGGCATTCGTCACCTCGTGCTGGCGGTGAACAAGATGGACCTGGTCGGCTACGACCAGCAAAAATTCGATACGATCGTGGCCGATTATCGATCGTTCGCGGCGAGCATCGGCATCACCGATTTCACCCCGATGCCGATCTCGGGCTTCAGGGGCGACAACATTACCGCTCGCTCGGCCAACATGCCGTGGTACGAGGGACCGTCGCTGATCGAACATCTCGAAACGGTCGAGATCGATGCCGAACGCGATCGCGCGAAGCCGTTCCGGCTGCCGGTCCAGTGGGTCAATCGGCCAAACCTCGATTTCCGCGGCTTCGCCGGCCTGATCGCGACCGGCGGGATCGCTCCGGGTGACAAGGTGCGTGTGCTGCCCTCCGGCAAAACCTCGACTGTCGAGCGAATCGTCAGCTTTGACGGCGACCTGGGCAATGCGGTCGCGGGTCAGTCGGTGACGTTGACGCTGGCCGACGAGATCGACTGTTCGCGCGGTGACGTAATCGCCGCGGCCGACGCACCACCGCAGGCCGCCGACCAGTTCGAGGCGACGCTCGTCTGGCTGGCCGACGAGGAGATGCTGCCGGGGCGCGGCTATTGGCTGAAACTCGGCACGCAGATGGTGAGTGCAACGGTACAGGCGCCGAAATACCAGATCGCTGTCAACACGATGGAGAAACTGGCGGCCAAGACGTTCGACCTGAACGCAATCGGCGTCGCCAATCTGTCGACCGACAAGCCGATCGTTTTCGAACCCTACGCCGACAATCGCGCGCTCGGCGGCTTCATCCTGATCGACAAGCTGACCAACGCGACGGTAGCGGCAGGTATGCTGCACTTCAGCCTGCGTCGGTCGCAGAACGTCCATTGGCAACCGGTCGATCTCGGCCGCGACCACCATGCCGGGATGAAGAACCAGAAGCCCGCCTTGCTCTGGTTCACCGGCCTGTCGGGTGCGGGAAAGTCGACGATCGCCAATCTGGTCGAAAAGAGGCTGGCTCGGATGAACCGCCATACCTTTCTGCTCGACGGGGACAATGTGCGCCACGGCCTCAACAAGGATCTCGGCTTCACCGACGCCGATCGGGTTGAGAACATCCGCCGTGTCGGCGAGGTCGCCAAACTGATGACCGATGCCGGACTGATCGTCATCACCGCCTTCATCTCGCCGTTCCGCGCCGAGCGGGATATGGTGCGGCAGATGGTGGCACCGGGCGAGTTCTTCGAGGTGCATATCGACACGCCGCTCGCCGAGGCCGAGGCGCGCGACGTCAAGGGTCTGTACGCCAAGGCGCGCGCAGGCCAGCTCGCCAACTTCACCGGAATCGACAGCCCCTACGAGGCGCCGGACAATCCGGAAATCCGCATCGACACTACCGGCATGACCGCGGAGCAAGCAGCGGATGCGATCGTGGCTAGGTTGATCCCATGAGCGGGCTCGACGACGCCGGTCTCGCCGCGCACCTCGCCGAAACCGCCGGACGCATCCTCCTTGATGTGCGTGAAAGCGGCGTCTTCTCGCCGGCCGCGCTCGGCAAGGCGGGAGACCAGACCGCCAACGCCTTCCTCGTCCATGCGCTGCGCGATGCGCGGCCCAATGACGGACTCCTCTCGGAGGAAGCGAAATGCGACGGCGCACGGCTTGGTAAATCCCGCGTGTGGATCGTCGATCCCGTCGACGGCACGCGCGAATATGGCGAAGCGCGCGCGGACTGGGCGGTACACGTCGGGCTCGCGGTTGACGGCGTGCCCATGATCGGCGCGGTGGCGCTGCCCGATGCCGGGGTCGTGCTGCGCTCCGACCGGCCCAACCCGCTGCCACCACCCGCCGATCCGCTGCGCATAGTGGTCAGCCGCACGCGCCCCGCGCATGAGGCGGTCGCGATCGCCGCGCGGCTCTACGCCACGCTCGTACCCATGGGATCGGCGGGTGCCAAGGCGATGGCGGTGGTACGCGGCGAGGCCGACATCTACCTCCATTCCGGCGGCCAGTATGAATGGGACTCGATGGCGCCGGTCGCGGTCGCGCTGGCGCACGGGCTGCATTGTTCACGCATTGATGGCGCGCCGCTTCGCTACAACATGGAGGACGTGTATGTTCCCGATCTGCTGATCTGCTCGAAGCAACTGGCCGGGCAGGTGTTGGCGATGTTGCGCGAACACCCACCTGCGCAATAGCCAAAGGAACGATGTCGCCAGAGATACTGAACCCGTTTGTCAGCAAACCGAGACCATCGCTGCACTGTCACCCGTCTTAGGCGTGACCGGATTGAACGTATCAAGCCCGGCAAGCTATGAACGTGCTGCCTGATCGACCGTTCGCTGGTGAGACAAAGGTAAGACCGTCGACGCCCTTCACCAACGCGCAAAATGTCATCGAAAGAACGTTATGACTACGGAAGCCGAGACCACTGAGCGATATGACGTGGTGATCGTGGGAGCCGGGCATGGCGGCGCGCAATGCGCGATCGCGCTGCGCCAGCACGGATTCGCCGGCTTGATCGCGATGATCGGTCGCGAGCCGGAACTGCCGTACGAACGACCGCCGCTCTCAAAGGAATATCTCGCGCGCGAGAAGAGCTTCGACCGTCTCTACATACGCCCCGCCGGCTTTTGGAAGGACAAGGCAGTGACGATGGAGCTCGGCGTCGCGGCCATGGCCGTCGATCCCGCGGCCCGGCGGCTGTCGCTCTCCGACGGTCGGAACGTGACGTATAACAATCTCGTCTGGGCGACTGGCGGGGAACCACGCCGGCTGACTTGTGCGGGCGCTACGCTCGCCGGTGTACATGCGGTGCGCACGCGTGCCGACTGCGATCAACTGATGAAGGAGATCGACGATGGCGCGCGCACGATCGTCGTGATCGGCGGCGGCTATATCGGGCTGGAGGCGGCTGCAGTTCTGACCAAGCTCGGCTGCCGGGTAACGCTGCTTGAAGCATTGCCGCGCGTTCTGGCGCGTGTCGCTGGACCGGAGCTGTCGAGCTTCTATGAACGGGAGCATCGCGAGCACGGCGTCGACCTGCGAACGGGTGTCGCGGTGGACTGCCTCTTGGGATCGGACCGGGTCGATGGGGTACGACTGGCCGACGGCACCGTGCTGCCCGCAGATGCAGTGATCGTCGGCATCGGCATCACCCCCGCGGTAGAGCCGTTGCTTGCCGCCGGTGCCGCAGGCGGCAATGGCGTCGATGTCGACGCCCATTGCCGTACCTCGCTTCCTCATATCTACGCTATCGGCGATTGCGCCGCGTTTGCGAGCATCCACTCAGGAGGCGTGCGGATGCGGATCGAATCGGTGCAAAACGCGATGGATCAGGCGACCTGTGTTGCTCGCGGCATCATCGGTGACGCTCGGCCCTACGTCGCCTTCCCCTGGTTCTGGTCGAACCAATATGACCTGAAGCTGCAGACCGCTGGCGTATCGGCCGGCTTCGATCAAAGCGTGATACGCGGCGATCCGGCAACGCGATCCTTCTCGGTTGCATATATGAATGAGGGGCGTTTGATCGCGATCGATGCGGTCAACAACGTGAAGGACTACGTCCAAGGCCGCAAACTGATTGAGGCGGGCGCCCATGCCAACCCTATCATACTTGCTGATACCAGTGTGCCGCTAAAACAGCACCTACTGATCTAGGTATGAGACCAT
>NZ_AORY01000002.1 GCF_000382485.1 Sphingomonas sp. Mn802worker
CGCCAGGCGGCGGGGGCGGAGGCGCACCGGCTCCACCCGGAGGAGGCGGAGGCGCGCCGGCTCCACCCGGCGGCGGGGGCGGCGGAGCACCCGCACCTTGCGGCGGCGGCGGAGGCGGCGCGCCCACCTCCTGCACGCTGCCCGAGGAGTCGACCAGGAAGCGCGCGCGCAGCTGACCCTGGTCGTAGCGGCCCTGCACCAGCATCGGCGTGCCGACGCGCACCGCATTCTGCGCCTCGCGGCCCGCATCGACCAGCGTCCGCCCGCTACCGTCCTGCACCACGAAGCGGTTGCCATAAACTTCGGCAACGCGCCCCTTGACCGTCACCACGCCGCTCGATTGCGGCAGCCGCGCGATCGCGGTCGGGACGGTCGGCGCCATCTCGATCGACGGGCGAGTCAGCGACACCGCGCCCGCACCGCCGGCAACGCCGATCGCGACCAGCGCGGCGGCGGCGATGCCCAGTTTCTGACCGCGGCTGACCCGCGGCACGTTCAGGTGAGACATGATTTCCTTCTCCTTGGCTTCGACGAATCACCGTCTACGCCTGCTCACGCCCACCCCCGCTGAACCCGGCGGTTCAGTTTCGGTTTAAGCATCGCACCTAGGAGCCGACACGATGCGCATCCTCCTTGTCGAAGACGACCGCGACCTCGGGCCCGCGATCGCACGCGCGTTGCGCGATGAACATTTCGCGGTCGATGTCGCGGCAGACGGCATCGACGCCGCGCATCTGGGCGCGACCGAGGCGTACGATACCGCGGTGCTCGACCTTGGGCTGCCCGGCATGGACGGCGTGGCGGTGCTGCGTGCGTGGCGCGAGGCCGAGCGCGCCCTGCCGGTGCTGATCCTGACCGCACGCGATGCCTGGTCGGACAAGGTGGCGGGGTTCAAGGCAGGCGCGGACGATTATCTGGTGAAGCCGTTCCGCGTCGAGGAACTGGTGATGCGGCTGCGCGCGCTCGTCCGCCGCGCGGCGGGTCACGCACAGCCACGGATCGCCTGCGGCCCGCTCGCCTTCGAAACGCAGACCGGGCAGTTCGAGCTCGACGGCCTGCCGCTGCGCCTGACCGCGTTCGAGTGGCGCGTCTTGTCGCAGCTGATGCTCCGCCGCGGCGCGGTAATCGAGCGGCTCGACCTGCTCGAACGCGTCTACGAGGGCGATGCCGATGTCGATTCGAACAGTCTCGAGGTCATCGTCGGACGGCTGCGCAAGAAGATCGGTGCGACGCTGATCGAGACGGTGCGCGGACGCGGTTACCGGCTGGCGTGTCCGGCATGACGCGGGCGCGCTGGCTGCCACGCTCGCTTCACGCGCGCATGCTGGCCTTGTCGGCCGCGGCGACGCTGGTCGCGCTCGCGGTCGCGGGCTGGTCGATCGCGGCGGTGCTCGAACGCTTCGTGACCGCAGGCATCGACCGCCGGCTCGACAGCGAGGTCGCATTGCTGGCGACCGCCGTGACCGACGATGGCAGCATCGACCGTGGCCGATTGCAACGACGGATCGGTGCGCTGGAGGACGAACGTGGCTGGCAATGGCAGATCGTAGCGCCTGCGGGAACGATTGCATCGACCGACTTCCCCGCGCTGCCCGTCGCTGCCGCGCCCCCACCCGCCGATCCTGCGTCGGTCGATCGACCACCCCCGCCCGGCCCGCCGCCACCGCCGCAGGCAGCGTTGGCGGAACGGCTCCACACGGTCGACGGAATCACCGACCGCGGCAGTAGCACCCACGCGCGTCGGCTCACCATCGCCACGAGTGGGGGTCTGGTGATGATCACCGCCGCCGCGCCGCGCGACGTAATCCGCCGTCCGATCCGCGACGCGGTCGCGCCGCTGCTGCTGGTGCTCGCACTGCTCGGCGCGTTGCTGGGCGCGGCCGCACTGGTACAGTTGCGCCTCGGTCTCAGCCCCTTGCGCCGGCTGCGCGACGAGGTTGCGGCGATCCGCAGCGGACAGCGCATGAGCGTCGATGAAGACCAGCCGAGCGAACTGCAACCGCTCGCGCTCGAGCTGAACGCGCTCGCCCGCGACAATGCCGCAGCACTTTCCACCGCACGGCGATCGGCGGCGAACCTCGCCCATGCGCTCAAGACCCCCGTCGCCGCGCTCGCACTCGACCTGCGTGACGAGCCTACGCGCGCGGCGCAGGTTGCACGGATCGACGACACGATCCGCCACCATCTCTCCCGCGCTCGTGCGCAGACCGCCGATCCGCGCGCGCGTACCCCACTCGGCCCCGCGCTTGCCGACCTTACACGGGTCATCGCGACGATCTATCGCGACAAGCAGATCGCGATCGAACAGAACCTGCCGGCAGTCGCGCTCGCGCTGGCGATGGATGCGCGCGACGTGGACGAACTGCTCGGCAACCTGCTCGACAACGCGGCCAAGAATGCGGCGACGCACGTGTCTGTCAGTGCGCGGCCGCACGACGCACGCACCGTCACGCTGACGATCTGCGATGATGGGCCGGGCATACCGGCGGCAGACCGCGCGCGTGCCGCGAAAGCCGGCGTCCGCCTCGACGAGCAGCGCGACGGACATGGTTTCGGACTCGCCATCGCGATCGAACTGGCCGAGCTGTACGGCGGCGCGCTGACACTCGATGACGCGCCGGGCGGCGGATTGTGCGTGACGCTGCGGCTACCCGGCGGCGCGGTCGGCTGATGATTGCGCCGCCGCCGTGTGCGGCCGATGGCGGTGTGATGAGCGACCGGCACATGCCCGATTTCGTCGTGATCGACGTAGAGACCGCGTGCGCGCGTGTCAGCAGCATTTGCCAAATCGGCATCGTCGGTTTCCGCGACGGACAGGAGGTGTTCGCATGGGAATCGCTGGTCGATCCGCTCGACACGTTTGATCCCTTCAACACGCGCATCCACGGCATCGCCGCGCACCATGTCGCGGGGCAGCCGAGCTTCACGCAGCTGCACGGCGTGATCGAGCGGCATCTGTCGGGGCGGATCACCGTCGCGCATTCGATGTTCGACAAGGGCGCGCTCGCCGCCGCATGCCGCATCCACGCGCTGCCCGGCATCGAGACGCGCTGGCTCGACAGCGTCCGTGTCGCGCAGCGCGCGTGGCCCGATCTCGACAACCACCGCCTGGGCAATCTCGCGCGGTTCCTGAAGGTCGAGCACCGTCATCACGATGCCCTGAGCGACGCACGCGCCGCGGGCTGGGTGATCGTGCGCGCGATCGAGCACAGCGGGGTCTCACTCGCCGAATGGATGCTGCCGCCGCGCCCGCCCGGTCCCGCGCCGAAAGCGGCGGTAGACGGGCGTTTTCTCGGCGAGCGCGTCGCGATCCTGGGCCAGCCGCGCGACGGCGCACTCGCCTGTGCGCTCGCCGCGGAGGGTGCGACGATCCATTCAGGCGTCGGCCTGTCGACGACGATGCTGGTCGTCGCGGCCGACCCGCCCTATTCGCGCAAGGTGCTGAACAGCGCCGCCTACACGCGCGCGGCGAAGGCGATCGCGGCGGGTCGGCCCTTACGGATCGTGCCGGCGCAAACACTCAGGCTCACTTTCACGCGGAGGAACAACGCAGGCACGCGGGGCGTCGAGGCAGCATGACCGACGCGGAAGAACTCGGCCTGCCCGCACACGCTTTCGACAAGCAGGATGACGGTGCCGACACTGCCTTCTACGCCCCCGCGCGGCTCGTTACGCACATCGACGAGGGCGCGATCGCGGCGTTGACCGCGCTCTACGCCGCGCTGCTCAAGCCCGGCGACCGCGTGCTCGATCTCATGTCCAGCTGGGTCAGCCACCTGCCGGATGACGTGCCGCTCGACGTCGTCGGGCACGGCATGAACGCGCAGGAGCTGGCCGCCAACCCACGGCTGTCGCGCTGGTTCGTACAGGATCTCAATGATAACCCGATGCTTACCGAGCCAGATGCCGCGTTCGACGCGGTACTGATCTGCGTCGGCGTCCAATATCTGCAACGCCCGCTTGCCGTATTCCGCGAACTGCGTCGTGTGCTCAGGCCGGGCGGCGTGCTGATCGCCAGTTACTCCAACCGCTGTTTTCCCACCAAGGCGGTGGCGGTGTGGTGCGCGCTCGACGTGGAGGGGCAGGCCGCGCTGATCACGCACTATTGCGACCGCGCTGGCTTCGACCAAGCCGAGGCGATCATGCTCGCTAACGGCAGCACCAGCGATCCATTGATCGCGGTCACCGCACGCGCCTGAGCCGCATCAACTGCGCCGCGAGGTCGGACGCGGCACCAGCCGGTCGAGTGCGTCGGCATTGTCGCGTCCCCAGCCATAGAGCAGCTCGACCGGCTCGACGAAACGCTGTCCCAGCTCGCTCAGGCGATATTCGACCATCGGCGGGATCGCGCTGTGGACGTGCCGGGTGATGAGCCCGCTTGCCTCCATGTCGCGCAGCGTCTGCGTCAGCATCTTCTTCGAGATGCCCGGCAGGCTGCGCAACAGCACACCGGTGCGTGCGACCCCGTCGTGGCGCGCGTGCAGCGTGTGGAGCACCATGCTGGTCCATTTGGTCGCAAACAGTTCCAGCACGCGTCTGGGCGCGCAATCCTCGCGCCATTGGTCGTCGTGCGTGCCGGGTTCCACGTGGTTACCTCCTGGTGCCTGGGTCGGTAGATGGTGCCGTCTGGCAACGCTGTCCAGCCGTGACTAGCTGACAGAGCGTAAGGAGATCGCGATGACGAAGACGGCATTAGTGGTGGGTGCAAGCGGGATCGTCGGCAGCGCGACTGCGGCGTTGCTGGTGGAACAGGGCTGGACCGTGCACGGCCTCGCACGTCGCGCGGT
Organism: Sphingomonas sp. Mn802worker; assembly: GCF_000382485.1. Taxonomy (GTDB): domain Bacteria; phylum Pseudomonadota; class Alphaproteobacteria; order Sphingomonadales; family Sphingomonadaceae; genus Sphingomonas. The sequence continues at coordinate 4,788 of NZ_AORY01000002.1, forward strand.
CGAGCAGGCAGGCGTGCAGCCGGTCGCAGCCGACCTGCAGGACGCGTCGGCGACGAAGGCGGCGCTCGCCGACCTCGACCCCGATGCGGTGTTCATCACCACGTGGTTGCGGCAGGACAGCGAGGCCGAGAACATCCGTGTCAACGGTGCGATGGTGCGCAACCTGCTGGGCGGGCTGCCCAAGCCGACCCGCCCGCGCCATGTCGCGCTGGTGACCGGGCTCAAACACTATCTCGGCCCGTTCGAGGCGTACGGCAAAGGCACGCTGCCGCAGACGCCCTTCCGCGAGGAGCAGGGCCGGCTCGATGTCGAGAATTTCTATTATGCGCAGGAGGACGAACTGTTCGCCGCCGCCGCGCGCGACGGCTTCACCTGGAGCGTGCATCGTCCGCACACCGTGATCGGCCTCGCGGTCGGCAATGCGATGAACATGGGTACGACGCTGGCGGTCTATGCCACCTTGTGTCGCGAGACGGGGCGTCCGTTCACCTTCCCCGGCTCGGCGCAGCAATGGGCGGGGCTGACCGACATGACTGATGCAGGGCAGCTGGCAAAGCACCTGCTGTGGGCAACCGAGACCGAGGCCGCGCACGATCAGGCGTTCAACGTCGTCAACGGCGATGTCTTCCGCTGGCAATGGATGTGGAGCCGCATCGCCGACTGGTTCGGCATCGAGGCCGCGCCGTTCGACGGCATCGTCCGCCCGCTCGAGCAGCAGATGGCGGAGGACCCGAACAATTGCACCGGCATCTGGCGCGAGATCGCCGTGCGCGAAGGATTGGCGGAGCCCGATCTCGCCCGTCTCGCCTCGCCGTGGCACACCGACGCCGATCTCGGCCGCCCGATCGAGGTGGTAACCGATATGTCGAAGAGCCGGCGGCTCGGTTTCACCGGCTACCAGCCGACCGACGACGCGTTCTTCGCGCTATTCGAGCGGCTGCGCGAACAGCGCCTGATCCCCTGACGCCGACGACATCCTCTTCGTTTCCCGCCCGCTTGCCGCGCACGCACCGCGGCTCTAGCAACGACGCAGAAACGAAGAGGATTTAAGCGTTGCGCAAGAGGATGATGCTGGCGGCGGCGGCGACGCTGCTATCGACCGCCGCGTTCGGGCAATCGGCCGCACCGACGTTCACGCCCGACGCGGCGGCACCGAAGGGCCGGCTGCCCGACGCGGCGGTGCCCAAGGCCTACCGGCTCGATTTCACCATCCTGCCCGAGAAGGAAGGTTTCTCCGGCCACGACGAGATCGACGTCGTCCTGAAACAGCCGACGCAGCACCTGTACCTGCACGGCCGCGACCTGAACGTGTCGAAGGTCGTCGCGCGCATCGGCAAGACGATCGTACCCGCGACCTTCACGCAGGTCGACGCGACCGGCACCGCGCGGCTCGACTTCGCCCGCGCCGTGCCCGCGGGTGCCGCCACCCTCGTGTTCGACTATACGGCCAAGTTCGGCAACGACGCGTCCGGCTTGTACCACGTCAAGGTCGCTGACCGCTGGTACAGCTGGACCCAGTTCGAGAGCATCGACGCGCGCGCCGCCTTCCCGTCGTTCGACGAACCCGGCTACAAGCAGCCGTTCACGGTCAGCGTGACGACCGCGTCCGGCATGACCGTGGTCAGCAACAGTCCCGCGACCGGCGTCGAAAAGGCCGCGGGCGGAATGGAGGTGCACCGCTTCGCGCCCACCAAGCCGTTGCCGACCTATCTCGTCGCGATCGACACCGGACCGTTCGTCCGTCAGCCCGGCACGATCCCGGCGACGCCCGAGCGTGCGCAAGGGATGCCGTACGGCGTCGTCGCGACGCAGGCGCAGAAGGACAAGATGGCCTATGCGTTTGCGGAGACACCGCCGATCGTCGCGCTGCTGGAGCGCTATTTCGGCGAAGCCTTCCCCTTCCCCAAGCTCGATCAGATCGGATCGCCGATCATGCCCGGCGCGATGGAGAATGCGGGCGCCGACACCTATGGCGACGGCATCCTGTTCCTTGAGCCGAATGCGACGACCGGCGACAGGAAGGAGTTCGGCATGGTCGTCAGCCACGAGCTGGCGCACCAATGGTTTGGCGATCTCGTCTCGCCCGAATGGTGGAGCGACATCTGGCTGAACGAAAGTTTCGCCAACTGGATGGGCTATCGCATCGCCAACGAGTGGAAGCCCGAACTCGGCATCGGCGTCGGCGCGCTCGCCGAGGGCTTTGCGGCGATGAACACCGACGCGCTGGAGGTCGGCCGTCCGATCCACCAGCCGATCACCGAGAACAGCCAGATCGACAGCGCGTTTGACAGCATCACCTATGGCAAGGGCGGGCAGGTCGTCGCGATGATCGCGGCCTATCTGGGTGACGACAAGTTCAAGCAGGGCGTTCGGCTGCACCTCAAGCGCCACGCCTACGGCAATGCCTCGTCCGAGCAGTTCTTCCAGTCGATCGCGGATGCCGCGCACGACCCCAAGGTGCTCGCCGCGCTGACCAGCTTCGTCGATCAGCAGGGTGTGCCCGTCGTCGACATTCGACGTCAGGGGACGAAGCTGACCGCGACGCAGGCGCGCTATGCCTTCATCGGCTCGACGCCCAAGCCACTCAGCTGGACGATCCCGCTGTGCCTGCGCGTCGATGCGGCCAAGCAGTGCAGTCTGCTTGATGCGAAAACGACGACGATGACCGTTCCCGCCGGTCGCGTGGTGATGCCCAACGTCGGCGGTACGGGTTACTACCGCTTCGATCTCGCCCCCGCCGACTGGCAGGCGCTGATCGCATCGTCGGCGACGCTGGGCGGCGGCGAGGCGGTTGCCACCACAGACAGCCTGTGGGCCTCGTTCCGTGCCGGCAAGGCACCCGCGGCCTCGCTTATCGCTGAGGCGCGCGCGATGGCGGCGAACCCCGATCCGGCGGCGAGTGTCGATCCGGGTGCGCGGATCGCCGGGCTGCGCTCGCGCGGGCTGATCGGCGCCAGCGCATTGCCGGCATACAAGTCGCTGATGAACGCGGTCTACACACCGCGACTGAAGCAGCTCGGCTTCAACCCGGCAGCGGGCGCGTACAAGGCAGAGGATCCGCGCCAGCAGGAGCTGCGCCACCGCCTCGTCAGCCTGGTCGCCGACGAGGCGCAGGATGCGGGCACACGCGCGACGCTGAAGGCAGCGGCAACGCGCTATCTCGCCGGCGACACCGCCGCGCTCGACCCTGGTTTCCTGTCCGACGGCCTGAGCGTGCTGGCGCAGGACGGTGGCATGCCGGTTGCGCGCACATTGGTGGAGCGCGCGCTGTCGAGCGAGGATGCGACGCTGCGATCGAGCGCACTGGCCGCTGCGGCGTCGAGCGGGCGCAGCGATGTCGCCAATTACCTGCTCACGCTCAACGATCCGCGGATGCGCGGCTTCGATCGCTTGCGCGTGATCTTCGGCGTGGTCGGCACGGTCGAGACGCGCGAGCTCGGCACTGACTGGGTGCTCGCCAACTACGAACGGCTGATCGCCGACGCGAACGGTGTGTTCATCTCGACGCGGCTTCCCTCGGCGTTCGCGTCGCAGTGCGGCGTCGACCGGGCTGCGGCGATCGACGCCAAGGTGGGACCGGCGATCCGCCGCGCCAACGTCGGCGTGCTCGCTTATGAGCGGACCTTGGAGACGATCCGGCTGTGCGGCGCGCTGCGCGATGCCAAGGCGGCGGAGATCACCGCGGCGGTGGCGGGATCGGTCGCGCGCTAACGGGGATCACCCATGTCCGGCGGCGATCGACCACGCCGCCGGGCACGTCCGTCGCTTACGGGATCGAGATCGGACCGCGCGTGCGCGCCGGGAACTGCGCCATCACCGCGTCGGCGAGTGTTTGCGCCACAAGCACGGCGCCGCCCGCTGGCGTTCCCGACACACGCGCGGTAACCGCGCTACCTGTCCAGACGACACGCGCATCGCTGCGGCCTGCGATCGTGACGGTCAGTTCAGTGACGACCAGATCGCCCAGCCGATCGCCGCCCGCGGGCAATCCGACGCTGATGCCGCCGTTCAGGCTCATGCTCGGCGCGCCGCCGCCTGCCCGTCTCGAGGTCACCACCCCGCGCGGGCGGCGATCGACCGTCACCTTCGCGACATAGCGGCCGTGGCCAGCGTCGGGCAACAAGGTGAATCCCTTCGCAGCCAGCGCGCGCTCCACGGCATCCCCGAACACCGCGCGCGCCTGATCGGTCAGCGCCTGGCCACCGATCGACGCAATCGTGATCGTTCCGCTGGTCGGCACGGCCGTCGCTGCGGGGTTGGCGACCGGAGCAGAAGAGCCTTGCACCAGCACCAGGAGGGCGGCTGCGGCGGCAGTGAAGAGCATGAAGTCGCGCTCGTTTGCATGACGGCGGCAACGCGCGGCCGGGGCAGTATCAAGGCCCGAGCCGGCCGCCAGTTCCCGCAAGCGGCCGAGATCATGTGCTTGGCGCTGCGTCCCCTCTAGCGTGACGTCTGCGCAGTCGACGACCCGATCCCCGACGCGCCGGTCCAGCCACCCGCGGTGGCGACGTAGAGCCGCGCAACGTTCAGGAACTGCCGCGTCCGCGCGACCACCAGCCCGTTGCTCGCGCGCTGATACAGTCGCTCTGACTCGAGCACCTGCAACACGCCCGAATTACCGACCTGGAAGCTGCGCCGCGACAGGTGTCGCGACCGCTCCGCGACCTGCACCGACGATCGCTGGTCCGCGACCGAGCGCGCGTCGTTGTGGATCGCGGATAGCAGGTCGGCGACCTGGCTGAAGGCGACCAGCACCGTCTGCTCGTAACTTGCCTGGCTGGCGCGCGCGCGATTGATCGCCGCCGCACGCTCGGCCTTGAGCGTTCCGCCATGGAAGATCGGCGCGGTCAGCCCGGCGAACAGGTCGTAGCCGCGAAACGCATTCTTCACGAGGTCGCCGACCGCGGGCGCGCCCTGCGTCAACGTCGCGCCGAGCGTGATGTCGGGATAAAGCCGCGCGGTCGCGACCCCGACCGCCGCGGTCGCGGCGTGCAGTTCCGCCTCCGCCTGCAGGATGTCGGGGCGGCGGTGGACGAGGCTCGAGGGCAGCGCGACCGGCACCTGCGCCGGCAGCGTCAGCTGCGCAAACGCGATGTCGTTTGCCGGCAGCGCCGCCGGCGTGATGCCGAGCAGGGTCGCGAGCAGATGCCGCGCCTCGGCCAGTTGCTGATCGAGCTGCGGCAGGTCGCCGCGGTCGGCGGCATACTGGCTTTGCGCGTTCAGCACCTCGACCAGCGTCCCCTCGCCGCCTGCGCGACGCTTCTCCGTCAGATCGACGTTGCGCTGGTCGTCGGCGAGCAGCGCGCTCGCGGTGTCGATCTGCGCATGGAGCGCGGCGATTGTCAGCACCTGATTGACCACCTGCCCCGCGATCGTCAGATGCGCCGCCTCGGTCTGGCGCTGCTGCGCCTCCGCCTGCGCCGCGCTCTGCTCGACACTGCGCTTAAGTCCGCCGAACAGGTCGAGGTCGTAGCTGACGCCGCCTCCGACGGTGTAGAGGTGGAACTCGGGATTGCCCGCGGCCGCGAGCGGGTTGTTCCCCGAGAGGCCGAACCCGGCAAGGTTGACCTGCTGCTGGTCGGCGCGTGCGTTGGCATCGACCTGCGGCAGGCGACGGCCCGCGATCGCGCGCACCTCGTCGCGGCTGGCGGCGAGCGTCGCGTTGCTCGCCGCGAGACTGCGGTTGTTGGCGATCGCCTGATCGACCAGCGCGTCGAGCTGCGGCGAACCGAACGCGGACCACCAGCGCAGCTGCGGCCCTTCGCCGAGCGCAATGCCGGCAGGCGTCGTCTCGCCAGGCGACTGGTAGGCAGTGGCCGCCGGTGCCTGCGGACGCGTGAAGTTCGGGCCGACCGTGCAGCCGGCAAGCGCGGTGGCGAATGCGAGGGTAGCGAAACGCTTCATGGCAATCAGTCCATGTGGATCGTCGGGCCGTCGCCGGCGCCGCCGCGCGGGCGGCGCATCAACAACAGCAGCGGGATGACCGCGAGAGTCAGGATGAACAGCAGCCAGAAGGCATCGACATAGGATACCATCGCCGCCTGCCGCGTGATCTGCGCATTCGTTGCGGCGACTGCGCTTGGCACGTTGAAGTCGAAGGTGGAGGGCAGCACCGGATTGTCGGGGCGAATGTCCTCGACCAGCCGCGCGTGGACGGTGGCACCGTTGCGGATCGTCAGCGCCTGCAACACCGAAATGCCGACCGCCGACCCGATGTTGCGCATCAGCGTGAACATGGCCGCGCCCTCGTTGCGGTATTTCGGACTGAGCGTCGCGAAGGCGATCGTCGTCAGCGGCACGAACACGAGACCGGTGCCCAGCCCCTGGATGAACCCGGAGATGATCACCAGCCGCTCGTTCATCCCGAGCGAAAAGCCCGACATCATGTGGAGCGAATAGGCCGCGATCAGGAATCCGGTGAAGATCAGCAGCCGCGGATCGACCTTCTTGATCAGCCGTCCGACGACCACCATCGAGATCAGCGTGCCGATGCCCCGCGGCGCGGTGACGAGCCCGGTCAGCACGACCGGATAGCTCATCAAATTCTCCAGCATCGTCGGCAGCAAGGCGAGCACCCCGAACAGCACGGTGCCGAGAAAGAAGCCGAAGATCGAACCGGTCAGGAAGTTGCGGTCCCTGAACATGCCGATGTCGATGAACGGACGCTTGGCCGTCAGGGTGTGAACGACGAACAGATAACCGAAGAATAGGCCCAGCGCTCCCTCTACGCATACTTCGGTCGAGCTGAACCAGTCCTTGGTCTGACCCCGGTCGAGCATCAGCTGGAACGAACCGATTGCCAGCGCGAGCATCGCGAAGCCGAACAGGTCGAGCCGCGGTCTTGCCGCGTCCTTCGTCTCCGACAGGAACGCCGACAGCCCGGCAAAGGCCAACGCACCGATCGGCAGGTTGATGTAGAATACCCAGCGCCACGTCAGATTGTCGGTCAGCCAGCCGCCCAGTGCCGGCCCGATGATCGGACCCAGGATTGCGCCCATCCCCCACACCGCCATCGCGGGGCCGTGGCGTTCGGGCGGGTTGATGTCGAGCAGGATCGCCTGACTCATCGGCACCAGCGCGGCGCCGAACACGCCCTGGAGCAGCCGGAACGCGACCAGCTCGCCCAGGCTGTTGGCGATGCCGCACAGCCCCGACACGGTGGTGAAACCGATGATCGACCACAGCATCAACCGCTTGCGCCCGAACCGCCCGGCGAGCCAACCAGTCAGCGGCGTCATGATCGCGGCCGCGACGATGTACGACGTCAGCACCCAGGTGATCTCCTCACCCGACGCCGACACGCTGCCCTGGATGTGCGGCAGCGCGACATTGGCGATCGTGCTGTCGAGCGAGTTCATCACGGTCGCCGCCATCACCGATGCGGTGATGAAGCGACGCGACACCGCGTCGGGATAGGAGCCTGTCATGGCTAACCTGCCGTCAGCGCTCGGCCGTGCCACCGCCGAACAGGTGGCGCTTGTGCCCGGTGTCGACGCTGACCTCGACGCTGAGCCCCGCATGCAGCGGCACGTTCGGCGGCAGGCGATCGATGCTGAACTCGACGGGCAATCGCTGCACGACCTTGACCCAATTGCCCGTCGCATTCTCAGCCGGCAACAATGCGAAGCTGTTGCCCGTGCCGGGGCTGAAGCTCGTCAGCCGGCCGGTCAGCTTCAGGTCGGGAAACGCGTCGATGTGAAAGGTCGCGGGCTGTCCGACGCGCATGTGGTTGAGCTGGTCTTCCTTGAAATTCCCCTCGACCCACATCCGCGTGCCCGCCAGCGTGAAGACCGGCTTCGACGCCGACACGTAGCTGCCACGCTGCAGTTGATCGACCTTGGTGACGATCCCGTCCTGCGCCGCGCGCACCACCGTGTAGCTGAGGTTGAGTTGCGCGCGCTCAAGCGCCGCCTGCGCGCGCTGTACCGCCGGCTGCGCCGACGTGGGCGCGTCGACGCTGCCGGTCAAGGTTGCTGCGACGCCCGCATTCTGCTGCACCGAGGTCTGGATCTGCTGGCGCGCGGTCTGTGCGGCGAGCACCGCCTGGTCATACTGGTTCTGCGACGAGATGCCTTCCGCCAGCAGCGACTTCTGCCGCGCCGCTTCGCGGATCGCGTAATCCAGCCGCGCCTTGTTGGCGGCCAGGCTCGCCTCACCCTCGCGGTAATTGGCGCGCAGCGACGACACCTGCGTGCGCGCGTTGGCGAGTTCCGCCGCCGCTTCGTCGACTGCGGCCTGGAAAGGCGCCGGGTCGATGCGGAACAGCACGTCGCCTGCACGGACGCGCTGGTTGTTGTGCACCAGCACCGCAACGACGGGCCCGCTGACGCTTGCACTGACCGGCACCAGCCCGGCCTGGATGTAGCCGTTGTCGGTCTCCTGAAAGCGGCCGCCGCTCAGGTAGAAATACAGTCCCAACACCACCGCCAGGATCGGCGCGGCGATCAGCAGCGGCAGGCGCAAGCGGTTGCGCCGCGTGCGTGGCTCGTCAGCGGCCTCGACCACGGGTGCTGGTTCGGTGACCGGAACCGAGTCGCTGAGCGTCTCGGGCGCAGGCCGTTGGTTTTGTGGGTCGTCCAGGCTCATGTTTCCTCACGGATCAGACGCGACACCAGCAGCGCGATCTCGATTGCCTGAGCCCGTTGCACCTCTCTCAAATAAAACGCAACGTGATAATACGCTACCTCACTAACGCCTTGCATCGGTTCCAAGCCGCTGTAGAGACGCCGCGGATGAGCCAAGAGGAAGCCACCTTGACGACCGCGCCGGCAGCAGCGGCCGAGGTCATCGAACAACGCAGCCTCGTCGCGCAGATCAAGCTGGTGTCGAAGCTCTTGCGCAAGCGCTTCGACGAGCGCGCCCGCGCGGTGGCGCTGAGCGAGGGCGCCGGCTGGGGCGAGGCGCTGACGCAGGCGCAGTGGCGCGCGCTCGCCACCATCTACCTCAATGCCGGGTGCACGCAGAAGGAACTCGCCGAACGGCTCGAGATCGGTGCGGTCGCGACCGGGCAGACGATCGACCGGCTCGAACGCCTACAATGGATCACGCGCAGCAGCGATCCGGGTGATCGCCGCGTCAATCGCCTTCATGTGACCGACACGGCGCTCCCGATCCTTGAGCGGTTGGGCGTGTTTGCCGATCGCGAGCATTACTTCGCCGATGTCGGCCTGCCGCCGGAAAAGTTGGCGCAGCTCACCGCGTTGCTGGACGAGGTGATCGAGAACCTGTCCGCCTAGCTCAGCTCTTCAGCCGCCACCCGCTCTTGAAGATCCATGCGATCACGGCGAGACAGGCGACAAGGAAGCCGAGCGTCACGCCGAGGCTCAGGCCGATATCGACGTCGCCGTGCCCGAAGAAGCTCCAGCGGAATCCGCTGACCAGATAGACGACCGGATTGAACAGGCTGACCGTCCGCCACGGCTGCGGCAGCATGTCGATCGAGTAGAAGCTGCCGCCCAGGAACGTCAGCGGGGTGATGAGCAGCAACGGCACGAAGTTCAGCTGCTCGAAACTGTTCGCCCAGATGCCCAGGATGAATCCGAACAGGCTGAACGCCACGGACGTCAGCAGCAGGAACGCAATCATCGCCAGCGGATGCTCGACCACCACGGGCACAAAGAAGGCGGAGGTTGCGAGGATGATCGAGCCGATCACCACCGATTTCGTTGCCGCCGCCCCCACATATCCGACCACCAGCTCCATCGCCGAGATCGGCGCGGACAGGAGCTCGAAGATCGTACCGGTGAATTTCGGAAAATAGATGCCGATCGAGGCATTGCCGACACTCTGCGTCAAGAGCGACAGCATGATCAGGCCGGGCACGATGAAGCTGCCGTAGCTGACCCCGTCGACGCTCTGCATCCGGCTGCCGATCGCGCCGCCGAAGACGATAAAATACAGGCTGGTGGTGAGCACCGGTCCGATCAGGCTCTGCCACAGCGTGCGCAGCGACCGCGCCATCTCGAAGCGATAGATCGCCCAGATGCCATGCAGGTTCAGACCGGGCAGGTTCAGGCCGGGCGCGTTCATGCCCGTTCCTCCACCAGGTCGACGAAGATGTCTTCGAGGCTCGATTTCGATGTCTCCAGATCCTTGAACGCGATGTGGCGTTCGCCAAGCGCGCGCAGCAGCGACGGAATGCCGGTATCCTCCTCGGTCGCGTCGAAAACGTAGCGCAGCGTATGGCCATCGTTGACGAGACTGAGCTGCCATTGCTCGAACCCCGCCGGCACCATGTCGAGCGCATCGACCAAGGTCAGGTCGAGCTCGCGCTTGCCGAGCTTCTGCATCAGCGCCGCCTTTTCATCGACCAGCAGCAGCCGGCCCTTGTTGATGACGCCGACACGGTCGGCCATCTCCTCGGCCTCTTCGATATAATGCGTCGTCAGGATGATCGTGGTGCCGCGTTCGCGCAACGAGTGGACCAGCTTCCACATGTCGCGGCGCAGCGCCACGTCGACGCCGGCGGTGGGTTCATCGAGGAACAGGATCTCAGGCTCGTGCGCCAGCGCCTTGGCGATCAGCACGCGGCGCTTCATGCCGCCCGACAATTCCATGATCTTGTTGTTGCGCTTGTCCCACAACGACAGGTCGCGCAGCACCTGCTCGATATATTCGCTGTGTCCCGAGCGGCCGAACAGCCGGCGCGAGAAGGTGACGGTCGCGAGCACGGTCTCGAACATGTCGACCGACAGTTCCTGCGGCACCAGCCCGATCAGCGTGCGCGCGGCCTTGTAGTCGCGCACCGCATCATGCCCACCGACCCGGATCGTGCCGGTCGACGGCGTGACGATGCCGCAGACGATACTGATCAGCGTCGTCTTGCCCGCGCCATTGGGGCCGAGCAGCGCGAAGATCTCGCCCTTGTTGATCGACAGATCGACGCCGTGGAGCGCGGTGAACCCGCCCTTGTAGGTCTTTGACACGCCGGTGAGCGTGAGGATTGGTTCGGTCATGAAGCCCCCTTGCGCCACGCAGATAGGATCGCGCGGCCACAATGGGAGGGGCGGCACGTCGCAAACGCCTGATCCCGCGTTGTCGCGAACTCGGTCGCGGCCTAACGCGACCTGCATGGAACGGACTCGACCGCTGCGATGAAGCGGCCAGGCGTGCCGCAAAGCTGGTCGATCCGCACGGCATGGCTCAGGCGCAAGCTGCGCGCGAGCGAGGCGGCATTCATCGTCCTGTCGGTGATCGTCGGCGCGGTGGCGGGATTGAGCAGCGTGCTGCTGGGCACGCTGGCGCGCGGGGTACAATCCTGGGCTTTCGCACTGCCCGACGAAGCGCGGCTGAGCGCCGTGCCTGCGCTGTCGCCCGCGGTGGTCGTCATGCTGCCACTCGGCGGCGCGGTGCTCGTCGCGTTCAACTGGCTGGTCCGTGCGCGCAAGCGGCGACTGGTCGACGCGGTGGAGGCGAATGCGCTGCACGGCGGGCGCATGTCGTCGCTCGACAGCCTGGTCATCGCAGGCCAGACCGCATTGTCGAACGGCTTCGGCGCTTCGGTCGGGCTGGAGGCGGGCTATGCGCAGCTGGGCGGCGCGGGTGCCTCGTTCGCGGCGCGCTGGCTGGAACTTAGGCGCAGCGATTTCCGCACCCTGGTGGGCGCCGGCGCTGGTGCCGCGATCGCCGCTGCGTTCGGTGCACCGCTGGCGGGGGCCTTCTACGCGTTCGAGATCGTCATCGGCGCCTACACGCCCGCCGCGATCGCGCCCGTGGTCGCGGCGGCGCTGACCGGCGTGTTCGTCGCGCAACTGTTCGGTGCGCGGCCATATCTGATCGACGTGGCGACGACCGCGCCAATCGAGACGCACCATTACCTGCTCTACGCCACGCTGGGGATCATCTGCGCGGGCGTCGGCATCGCATTGATGCGGGTGATCACGCTGGCCGAGCAGGCAACGCGGCGGATGCCGTTGCCAGGCGAGCTTCGCCCGATCCTGGGCGGCGTGCTGCTGGTCCCGATCGCGCTGATCTCGCCGCAGGTGCTGTCCGCCGGGCACGGTGCGCTCCACGCCGACCTGGCGATGGGCGTGCCGCTCACGTTCGTGGCGACGATCCTCGTTGCAAAGGCGCTCGCCTCGATCGTGTCATTGGGGTTCGGCTATCGCGGCGGGCTGTTCTTCGCGTCATTGTTCATGGGAACGCTGGTCGGGCATCTGTTCGCCGGACTGCTGGCGATGGCGGGCTGGGTCACGCTCGACCTGCGCGACGCCGCGATGGTCGGCATGGCGGCGCTGGCGGTTGCGGTGATCGGCGGGCCGATGACGATGGCGATGCTGGTGCTGGAGGCGACGCACGACTTCGGCTTGACCGGCGCAGTGCTCGCCGCCGCACTGGTTTCGTCGTCCTTAGTGCGTGAGACATTCGGCTACAGCTTCTCGACGTGGCGGCTGCACTTGCGCGGCGAGACGATCAAGAGTGCGCGCGATGTCGGCTGGACGCGGATGCTGACCGCGGGAAAGATGATGCGCCGCGACGCACGCGCGACGCCCGGCACGACCAGTGTCGCGGAATTCCGCCGCCGCTTTCCGCTCGGCGCGACCAGCCGCGTCGTGCTGACCGATCGCGAGGATCGCTACGCCGGGATCATCCAGACGCCCGCGGCCTATGCGGACACGCTCGATCCACGCGCGGAAGTCGACACGCTCGCGATCAACCGCGATGCGGCGCTTGCCCCCGACATGGACATTCAGGCGATCATGAAGCGCTTCGATGCCTCGGGCGCGGATGAGCTGGCAGTGCTCGATGCCGATCGCCGCGTGCTCGGATTATTGTCCGAAACCTTCGTGCGCCGCCGCTATGCCGAGGAGCTGGAAAAGGCGCAACGCGACCTCTTCGGCGAACGATAGCAGGGCGAAGCGTATCGCCGAGTCCCTGGCGCGGAGATGGAGCGGGTGAAGGGAATCGAACCCTCGTCGTAAGCTTGGGAAGCTTCTGCTCTACCATTGAGCTACACCCGCGGTGCAAGAGGGCCAATGCCATGAGCATCCTCCCTTCGTCAACAAATATGCCCGCCTGAACGCACCGCTTCGACGTAGCGGTGCGACGGTGATGCGCCTACACCCGCTGGCAGACACGTTCCGCCGGATACCGCCATGCGCCATGCCTCCCTCTTCGCCCTTGCCCTTCTGAGCATTCCCGCCGTGCTTGTCGCGCAGACGGGCACGCCGCGCTACCAGCCGTGGGGTCTGGAATTGCAGAACATGGACAGGAGCGTGAAGCCGGGTGACGACTTCTACGCTTATGCCGAGGGGACGTGGTTGCGCGATCACCCGATCCCGGCGGACAAGGTGGGCGCGGGTTACAATTACGACCTGCCTGACGAGATCGAGGGACAGGTGCGCCGTATCGTCGAGAACGCGGCAGCACACCCGAGTGACGCGACCGCGCGCAAGGTCGGCGACTTCTACGCCGCCTGGATGGACGCACCGGGCATCGAGCAGCGCGGGTTGGCGCCACTCAAGCCGTGGCTGGCGCGGATCAACGCGGTGACGACGCGCCCACAGCTAGTAGAGCTGATGATGCGCCCGGGCTATTCCTCGCCCGTCAACATCGGCATCTCGACCGACGCCGACGATCCGACGCATTATATGGCCGATGCCGGGCAGGCGCGGCTGGGATTGCCGACGCGGGACTATTACCTGCTGAGCGGCGACAAGTACGACGCGATCCGCCGCGCCTATCGTGCCTATCTGATCCGCATCCAGACGCTGGCGGGCATCGCCGATGCGGAAGCCAAGGCAGACCGCATCATCGCGCTGGAGACGCGGTTGAGCCAGGACCAGTGGACGCCCGAGCAGCGCCGTGATCCGGTGAAGACGCACAATCCGATGACTCGTGCGGCGCTTACCACGCTCGCGCCCGAGCTCGACTGGACGCCGACGCTCGCCAGCATGGGGCTGGCTGCTGCCGAGCGCGTCAACGTATCGGAGCCGAGCGCGGTCGCCGCTGCGTCGAAGCGGATCGGCGACGTGCCGCTGTCGACGTGGAAGGAGTGGATGACGGCGCGTTTCATCTCGAACGCCGCGCCATTCCTGCCGGCCGCGTTCGATCGGGCGAACTTCGACTTCTACTCAAAAACGTTGCGCGGCGTGCCCGAGCAGCGCGCGCGTTGGAAGCGGGCCATGGGGTTGATCGACGACGCGCTGGGCGAGGCGGTCGGCGCGATCTACGTACGGCAATATTGGTCGCCCGCGACGCAGGCCAAGGCGGACGAGCTCGTCGCGGACATGCAGGCGGCGTACAAGGACAAGATCGAGGCGGCGACGTGGATGGACGCCGCCACGCGCAACGCCGCGCTCGCCAAGCTGGCGACGTTCGACCCGCGCGTCGGCCATCCCAAGAAGTGGATCGACTATTCGGGACTGCGGATCAGCCGCACCGATCCGCTCGCGAACAGCCTGGCCGTTGCCGACTTCCAATGGCGCCAGCAGCTCGCCCGCTTCCCCAAGCCCGTCGACCGTGGCCTGTGGTACATGACACCGCAGACAGTGAATGCCTATTACGATCCGACGATGAACCAGATCACGCTGCCGGCCGCGATCCTGCAACCGCCGTTCTTCGATCCCAACGCCGACCCCGCGGTCAATTATGCCGAAACCGGCGCGACCACGATCGGGCACGAAATGGGTCACGGCTTCGACGATCAGGGGCGCCAGTTCGACGCGCAGGGCCGGCTGCGCGACTGGTGGAGCAAGGACACCGCGGCGAAGTACAATGTGCAGGCGGACCGGCTGGCGACGCAGTTCGACGGATACGAGCCGATCCCGGGCGTGAAGATCAAGGGCCGGTTGACGCTGGGCGAGAATCTGGCCGACCTCGGCGGACTTGAGACCGCTTACGCCGCCTACCGCCGCTACGTCGCGCGCCACGGGGAGCCGGCGGTGCTCGACGGACTGACGGGCGATCAGCGCTTCTTTCTCGCCTATGCGCAGGCATGGCAGGGAAAGCGGCGCGAGGAGGCGTCGCGGCAGGCGCTGCTCAGCGATCCGCACTCGCCCGACAAGTACCGCGTCAACGGCATCGTCCGAAACTTCGCGCCCTGGTACAGGGCGTTCGGCGTCAAGCCGGGCGACGCGATGTACCTGCCGCCGGCCGAGCGCGTCAGCATATGGCGATAGGTTAAAGGTCCCGGCGTCGCGGCGGCGATCTTCGCTCCCTCGTCACGGCGCCGTCACCAGCCCATGCTGCCCTGGACGCCCTTGAACGGGCCGCCGAGGTCCGAGGTGACCCACCCGCCGTAGAACCCGCCGGGCTGCGGCACGACCTGCTCGCCGTCGACCGTGCAGCGATCGAGCGGCGCGGCGTAGAAGGCGACGTGGTCGCGCAGCGCGGCGAAGCCAGGCGTCGGGTGCGGGTAGCTCCACGCCACATCGCGCAGCAGCTCGTCGCCGATCGCGAGGTGCCAGTAGACCGCCTCCCCTTTCCATTCGCAAAACGAGCGTCGCGGCGAGGGACGCAACAGCCCGGCGGTCACGTCGGCGGGCGGCAGGTACCAGGTCGGCGGATGACTTGTCTCGAGCGTACGGACGGCGGCGTGCGTATCGGCGATGACGACGCCGCGATGCTCGATGCGGAGGTGCCGATCGCTCGGCTCCGCAACCGCCGGGCGCGGATAATGCCACACGCTCTCCTGCCCCGGCAGGACGGGATCAGGCCGCGGCCTCATGCCCGCGCCTCGCGCCGGCGCAACCATCGTTGCAGGTGCGGGCGGACATGCAGGAAGTGGATGTAGGCGCGCTCCAGCAGCGACAGCACGGCCGGGTGCCGCGCCACCTCGCCAAGCGGGCGGAGCAGCGGGATCGCGCGCCACATCGCGGCAAAGGCGGCTGCGCCCGACACGATTGGCTCCTCCCCCTCGCGCGCGTGAAAGCGCGCCAGCAACGCGGCGCGGTCGAGCGGACACGTGCCCGCACCGGCCACGTCGACGAAATCGATCGCCCCGCGTCGATCGAGACGGCGCATCAGCGCGATCTCACGGTGGCAGAGCGGGCAGTCGCCATCGTACCAGACGGTGACCCGCTTCATCGACCTACCGTGGGGCTTGCGCGGCAACAGCCTTCGCTGGCGTGCCGACCGTGATCCTCGGCGCTCGACAATCCAGCGCGACCCTTCTCAAGGCGGATCACCGACGCGATGCGATCATCAGCCGGCAAGATATCGTTCCAGATCGTCGCTGCCGCCGATCCGCTCGCCAGCGATGAAGACCTGCGGCGTGGTAGCGACGCCGTGCTCCGCCTTGAACGCGTCGACGTCGTCGCGTGATCGAAGGATGCGGTCATCGACCTCGAAACCGGCGCCTTCCAGCAATTGCTTGGCGCGAACGCCGAAGGGGCAGACATGGTCGGGCAACACCATGCGGTAAAGCGTCGCGGTTCTTGTCTCCGCCATCGAGCATCTCCTTTGGACGTAGTCGTTCGTGCTGCCAGAGCGAGCCAGACGGCGCGACGTTCCGCCCGATGTCCGAAGCGATGATCCGCTCTGGAGCTCTACCCGTCTAGGGCACGTCTTGTTCGACCCGGATCAGCGCTGCTTTTTCGTGATCGTCGCGGTGAAGTCAGGGTCCTTCTTCGCCACCCAGTCGACGAACTTGCGCACGTTCGGGTTGTCGAGCAGGCCGGACACCTGCATGCCGTGGCGCTGCAGCTCGGAGTTGGTGAAATTGGCGGTCAGCGTCTGCTGACAGATCGAGTGCATCGGCACGACATCGCGCCCACCGCGGCTTTTCGGCACCGGATGATGCCAGACGATGGTCTTGCCCGTCGGCCGTCCGCAGAGCCAGCACGGCACCGGAGCCGCCGCTGCGTCGTTCTCCCGCGGCAGATGATCGTACGGGTCCTGCTTCGAACGTCTGGCCATGGTCCACTCTACCTTTCGACGCGGCGTCTGTACCGGAACCGACCGCTTCATCCTATCCGCAGCTGACGCGCGGCGATGATCTTCCCGGGAACCTCACCGGGCCGTGTCGGCCGCTCGTCGGACGGCTTGGCTTGAACGAACGCGGTCGTTTACGTGTTCTTCACCCGATTTCCATTAAGCGACACGTCGGAGATGACGATGGTTGTAACCGGCACGACGCTGCATTCGGGCCTTGAGGCCGGGCCTTTCGCAAATCGGGCGACCGCAAATCCTATGTCAAACCCCCGTTACCGATCGATCGCGGTGTTGTTCATCCTCGCGGTCAGCGCGCTAACATGGTTCGCAGTGATCCACCTGCTCACGCGCTAGCGTCGCCGCCCACTCAATAGGCTTTGGGGTGAAGCAGGACCTTCAAGGTCAATACGGCAATCCGCAGGTCGCGCCAGATCGACCAGTTGGTGATATATTCAAGATCGGCCTGCACCCGTTCGGTCAGGTCCTCGGCCCGCTCGGTCGCGCCGCGCAAGCCGCGCACCTGGGCAAGCCCGGTAATGCCGGGCTTGACGGCGTGGCGCTGGAAATATCGCTGATCGACCTCCCAGAACAACGCGTCGGCAGCGCGCGAGCCGAGCGCATGTGGCCTTGGCCCGACGATGCTCATGTCGCCCATCACCACGTTGAAGAATTGCGGCAGCTCGTCGAGGCTGGTCTTGCGCAGGATGTTGCCGACGCGGGTGACCCGCGCGTCACCCCGTTCAGCGGAGGCGTGACCGTTCGCGTCGCAGGCTTCTGCGCGCATGCTGCGGAACTTCAGCACCGCGAACTGCCGGTTGGCGCGTCCGATCCTGGTCTGCCGGAAGAAGACCGGGCCACCATCCTCCAGCCTGATCGCCACCGCCACCAGCAGCGTCACCACCGCGATGCCGGGCAATAGCGCCAGCACGACGGCGAGATCAAACGCACGCTTCACCATCGCGTCGGGACGGCGAAGCGGACCATGCGCGACGACCGCGGTCAGATGATCGCAGGCGTTGCCGATCGCCAGGATGCCCAGCGGCTCAAGCTCCGGCATGACGACGTGAACGTCGGTCCCGAGGCCCTTCAGCACCGCGATCCAATTGGCCCGTACCGCCGGTACGACCGAAAGGAGTATACGATCGCTGCCGGCACAGGCACGGCTGATACGATCGAGCATGTGCGGGCAATCGAGCGTCGGCGCCAACCCGCCATCGGCGACGTGAAGCGTACGGAAAAAGCGTTTGGTCCCGTTCGCCGCTCCATCGTGCAGCAACAACTCGTCGATCAAACCATAGGGAAAAAAGCTGCGCACCATCCATGCATTGATCGCGCGAGCGCCGATCAGGAAGGCCGCGGCGAGGACGAAGGCGACCGATTGCTCGATCCGGGAATATTCCGCCGTGACCTTGAAGGCGAACCCGAGTCCCAGCGTCAGCAACGATACCAACATGAAAGACGACAACGCGCGCCGAAGCCCGCGCATGGGATTTATCAAGGCATCGCGATCATAGGCCGCCCTACTGGCGGCGATGGTGATGTACAGCGGGATAATGACGGCGATCAGCGCCAAGAACTGATCGCCGGTACCGCGCCCTTGCGACAATGATGCAAGCACCGGCGCAACACCAAGCGCGACCAGATCACCACACAACAATGCGACGCGTGCCTGTAAACGCCGCTGCCCGCCCGACAGCAAAGGAACGCGATGTGATCCGCTGCTCACCTCCTTGGCGCGAACAGCAGAGCCGACCCCGTCGAGCGCGATCAATGACATAAACCCCCCGGTTTTACGCCAGCGCCGTTGCCATCGACACGATCTGGCATACCGGTTCTTTTACGTATTTTACACACTGCGGTCAGCAGGGTGCTTTTTACAAGCGGATCGGACCGTCCCCTTACGGGATGACGAAATGATCGGAACGGACCGACTGCTCTTGCCTGTTCGGGCGTGAACGCGAGTCGTTACGTCCGCTCGGCCGCTTGATCGCTGCGATGAAACAGAGGTCGCACCATAACATGCCAGCTTGCCTGTTCGACCGGCGCATCCCCGGCTCGACGAGGCTCGAACGGCCACGACAATCGCACATCCGGAATCATCGGCCTGATTGCAGCATCATCAACCGACACCGAAGCTGCACTTGTCGACCACCGAGGGCCCGACAGGATCGAAGCCGGAGCTTGCACCATGTCGGCAGCAACCCGTGTGATGGGAAAGCTTTGGCCGGGTGCGGGCACGTAGCCACCACGCGCCAGCGCGATCTCGATACGCACGCGGTCGAGATCGTCGCGAACCGCATTCACCAGCTGGATACGCCGACCGATCGACGGGTGCGTGATCGACAGGTCCGCCCAGCGCGACGGCGCCACCCGTCGAAGAAACCGCTCTGGCGCGGCGGTGTCGTAGCCGGCCTGGGCGATTAACCGGACGGCGAGTTGATCGGCCTCGATCTCCGACTGCTTGATGCCGGCCACACCGCGCCCCGCCTTCGGGAACAAGGCCGAATGCTGCCCCTCGCCGCGGTGGTGCAGGATGTTGTGCGCCATTTCATGCGCGACCACGAAGGCGAGTTCATCGTCGACGGCGGCCAGATCCATCACCCGGCTGGTGACCGCGACATAGCGGCCGTCGGCCCAGGCATTGACCGACGTGCCCGGCTGAACCGTGACCGCGCCACCGCATCCCGGGTCCGCTGTCAGCACGATCTGCTGTCTCGTCGTACCACGACGTACGGTCAGCACAGCCGGAGCCGCGCGCAACGCGCTGTCCAGTGATGCCGTGAACAGCTCCACGCGGGCGTAGGTCGCGCGTGAGCGGATCAGCGACGCACCCAGCGTGGTGACATCCCGATCATTGATCGCGATGATCTCGTCACCCACCGCTAGCCCGGCACGCGCCGCCGCGCCACCGGCGACTTCGGCCTGCACGGCGAACCCCGTGCCCAGCCCGCGCGCCTGAACAAGTGCGCGGTCGCGTCGACCATAGCTTGCAAGATCATGCAGGCTAAGCCCGGTGATCATCATCGGCGCGTCGCACGATGCACCGTTCATGGACGCGAGTCGGTAGCCGATCGCCGCGAGACGCGCGTCGGCTCGCGCCAGCTGCTCGGCAGGCAGGTCCTTCGCGGCCGCCACGCCGCTTGCGCCGAGCGAGAGACCCGCAATCGCTGCAAGGTGCGAGAACGCAAGGTTGACATGCTTGCGACTGAACACGCGCCGGTTCCTCCGATTACGCGAGGACCGTGCCACAGCGCTACGTTATCACCGGTTACGGCGCGTGGTTTACACCGCCTTCATCTTCGCCATTTGCCGCGTCATTCCGACCAGCAAACACGATTGCTGCACCTTTTCCCCGCAGAATTGTAAGTAATCACAGTACAGTCGCGGTCTAGCGGCGCAAGGAAGATGCTTGACGTCAGGATAGTTATTATGTTGTTTACGTAAACGCTCATGGGGAGGGCGTTCTGCTTGAAGTTGCACGTCTTCGCGACAACGATGTTGTCGTTGCTTCTGCTCGCCTGTGCTCAGGGACCGCGCCCGCAAGCGCAAGCGGGCCCGGATGCCTATGCGGCATTGCAGACGACGTCGATCATCAACACTGACGGCTATCAATTGTCACCCGGCGATGAATTGTCGATCAACGTTTATTACGAACCGGAAATGAGCTTCGAGCGCATCGTCGTCGACAGTGGCGGAAAGATCCCCTTTCCCTATCTCGGCTACGTCACTGCGGAAGGAAAGACCGCCGAGGGACTGGCAGATACGATCAGGACCGGCCTTTCCGGCCGCTATGTCGTCAACCCGCAGGTGGCGATCTCGGTCTTGCAGGCCGCGTCGCAGAAGCTGGTGGTCGAGGGCGAGGTGCAGAAACCGGGCAGCTTCCCGCTCAAGGGGCGGAGCACGCTGCTTGAAGCATTGGCGCTGGCAGGCGGGCCGCAGCGCACCGCGCGGCTGAACGAGGTCATCGTCTTTCGTCATCGACCCGACGGTAACTACGCCGCTCGGTTCGACGTCGCGCGGATACGCGCCGGGGTCGATCCCGATCCGGTGCTGGAGGGCGGCGATACCGTCGTCGTCGGCATCAATCAGGCCAGCCGGCTGTACCGCGACTTCCTGCAGGTGGCGCCGCTCCTCACGCTCGTGTTCCTGCGGCTGTGACCGTGCGGGCGCGGCCGTGAACACGACCTTCGGCAGGATCGACCCGGCGATGGCCGTGCCGGTCACCCCCATGTTCGACCTCGATTTCGATCGCCTCTGGGCACCAGTGCGTCGCTCGCTGGTGCCGATGGCGGCGATCGTCGTCGCATGCGTTGCGGCGGCATTGCTGGCGTTCGTGCTGATCCGCCCCGCGTACCGCGCGGAAGCAAAGCTGCGGATCGATGCGACTGCGCAGCGTGTCGTCGGCACCGAGGACGCCACGGCCCCGGTGCAGGTGGCCGACATCGATCGCCAGATGGAGACCACGCTGCTGATGGCGCGCAGCGTTCCCGTCGCGGAGGCGGTGATGCGTGCATTGAAGCTGTCGCGTGACGATGCGTTCCTGCGCGCGATGCATGTCGAGGCCGCCGCCACGCCCGCGGAGCGGCGGGCACAGGTGCTCAAGCTCCTCGACAGCAATCGATCGGCGACGATCATCCCCAACACGCGCGTCGCCGGCATCGGCTTCGTCTCGCCCGACGCCACGCTCTCGGCGCGGATCGCCAACAGCTTCGCCGACAATCTGGTCCGCTACGATCTTCAGCAGCGCGCCGGACAGTCGAACTATGCGCGCGAGTTTCTTGAAGGCGAACTGGCGAAGATCCGTGCGCGTCTGTCGAGCAGCGAGCGTAGCGCGAACGATTACGCCCGCGGTGCCGCGATCATCTCGGTCCCGGCCCGCCAGGCCGAGCGAACCGGCGCCACGTTGACGAGCGACACGCTCAATCAGGTCAATCAGCAGCTGACCGATGCGGCACAGCGGCGCATCCGTGCGCAGGCCGACTGGCGCGCGATCGCCGGCCGACCCGCGCTCTCCATTCCCGACGTGATCGGCAACAGCGCCGTGCAATCGCTCGTCTCGCAAGCGAGTGACGTGCAGGCAAAGCTGAACGCCGCTGCGGCGCGACACGGCCCCGAGCATCCCGAAGTGCGCCAGTTGGAGGCGCAGTCGGCGTCGTTGAAACGCGAACTTGCGCAGATTTCGAGCGGGATCAAGACGGGGCTGCGCAGCCCGCTCGACAGTGCAGTGCGCGACGAGGAAGAGCTGCGCGCGCGTCTTGCCGCGCTGCGATCCAGCCGATTGTCGGAACAGGACCGCGGCGTCAATCTCGCCATCCTGCAGCGCGAGGCCGACACCAACCGCAACCAATATGATGCGCTGCTCGCCCGGTTGAACCAGCTGAACGCGGAGGCCGGGGTGCAGGTCAGCAACCTGTCGATCCTTGATCGCGCGGCACCGCCCGACCGTGCGTATTTCCCGAGCCTGCCGCTGTTTGGCGCGGTCGGGCTGCTCGTCGGCATCACGCTTGCAACACTGTTCCTGCTGGCGCGCGAGCTACTGTTCGTCCGACTGCGCACGCCCGCCGACGTGATCGCGCGGCTGCACCTGCCGGTGATCGCCGCGGTTCCGGTCGCGCGCCATGACGGCGACCAGCGGGTCGAGAACAGCTACGGCGAGGCGATCGCCGCGCTTCATGTCGCGACCGACCGCGGGTTGCCCGGCTCGCTGCTGGTGACCAGCGCATCCGTCGGCGACGGCAAGTCGACCACGATCCACGCGCTGGCGCAGGTGATTGGCGCGACCGGCAAATCCGTTCTGGTCATCGACGGCGATCTGCGACGCCCGGTCCAGCACCGCCTCTTCGGCATTGATGGCAGCCACGGCCTGACCGAGGTGCTTGCCGGCCAGCGGACGCTGGCGGAGGCGGCGCAGCGCACCGGTACGCCGGGTGTTCACCTCCTTTCCGCGGGTACGCTGCCGCCACAGCCGGCCGTGCTGCTGGCAAGTCCACGGCTGCGCGAGACGATCGAGGCGGCGACCGATGCCTATGATGTCGTTCTGATCGATGCACCGCCCGTGATCGGTTTCGGCGATCCCCTGCTGCTTGCGGTGCGCGCGCAGACGGTGCTGTTCGCGATCTCCGCCGCTGCCGGTCGGGTCGCCGGTGTGCAGGGCGCGCTGGCCAAGCTCGCGAAGGTCGGGGTCGCGCCGCTCGGTGCGCTGCTCACCTTCTACCGCCCGACCCATGCCGAGGAATATGGATACGACTTCTATCACCATGCCCCCGCCGCCTAACCAATGACGCGGGCACATCGGCAGGGATGGGCACTGGTGGTGGCGGGTGGCACCGGAATGGTCGCCGCTGCGGCGCTCGCCGACCTGCATCGCGCCTGGGCCGAGCGCACCGCGCTGACGACGGCACCGGTGCGACAGCTCCTTGTTCTCGATCATCGCGCACCGGCCGACCGCGCACGCTACGCCGCAGCGCTCGCCAACGCGCCGCTGGATGCGGGGTTGTTCAATCGCTGGATCGGCACGCTGCCAGCGGGCGCGAAACGAACGCAGGCGCTCGCATTGTTGCAACGAGTGGGGTTTCGCAACACCGACGCCCAGCTCAACATCATGGCGGACAGCCTTGAGCGTGGCGACCTGGCCGAGTTTGCGTTGCGGTTGGACGGATTGTTTGCGCAGGTGGTGGCGCGGGCACCGCTCGTGACCGTGCTGTCGCGGATGGAGCGGATGCCGCAGTGGCAGCCTTTCCTCGCCGACCGGTTGAGCCGTCGTCCGGTGTGGCGCAACCAGTATCTGTTTAACGCCGCGCCGCTGGCGGACCCAGCGGGGCGCCGGGCGCGGCTGGCGACAGTGCGGGCGCTTGCCGATGACGGCGATGTGCGCGCCATCACCGCGTTCGCGTCGCGCGAGAGCTGGAAGCGCCGTGATTTCAGCACTGCCGCCGCGTTCTGGCGGACCGCCGGCACAACCGCGCCCGCGGCTTCAGGCGACCGCTTTCCGTTCGAGTGGCAGCCTGGCTCGAGCGCCGATTTGGAGGCGACGCAGGTAATCGCGGGCGATCGTCTGGCGTTCGGCTTCAGATGGAGCGGGCATGGCGATGTGCCTTTCGCGTCGCGGCACCTGCTTGGCCCCTTCGTCCGGAATGCAACGCTGGCGGCGATCAAGGGTGATGCGGCAACACTTGATCTGCTTGCCGTTAGTTATCGTTGCCAGGGAAGCGGATGGCGGATGGCCGACCGTCGCGCTGGCCCCGGCGGCATCCGCTTCGGCGTCAACAAACCGCTCGCCTGCCCCGCGGGTGAGGTCGCAATCGTCCCCGCCTCAGCGATCGCGCGCATAGATGACGGTGAAATCGCGATAAGCTTCACCTTGCCGCGCATCCGACCCGGAGACGACGCCAGATGAGCGTCGTCAGCTTCCGCGAACGGTTGCGCGATTGGCGGCACTGGCCCGAGCATTTCGGCCGCGTCACCAACGCGCACCGCTATGTGCCGCAGATCGACGGGTTGCGCTTTCTCGCGATCGCGCAGGTCGTGCTCTACCATGCAAGCTTGCGTGGACAGCGCGCGGCCGATCCGGCGGCGATGCCGTATGACGGCTGGTTCGCCTGGGCTCCCAACGGGGTCGCTGGCGTCGAACTGTTCTTCTTCATATCGGGCTATATCATCGCTTACCCGTTCCTGACCGGGCGTCCGCCGCGGCTGCGAAGCTTCTACCTGCGCCGGGTCACACGGCTGGAGCCGCCGTACATCGTGACGGTACTGTTCTGCTTCGCGGCGTTCGTGCTGGCCGGCGGGCGTGTCGGGCCTAGCCCGGCAATCAGCCACGTGGATGATACGCTGCCGGTGATCGGCAGCCTGCTCGCCAGCCTGTTCTACCTGCACGGTCTGGTCTTCGCCGTCTCGCCGCGCTTCAATCCGCCGTTGTGGACGCTTGAGATCGAGATCCAGTTTTATCTGTTCGCGCCGTTCATCATCGGCGCCTACATGCTGGCACACGGGGCGGCCACGCGCGTTGCGGTCGCGGCCGGGTTGATCGTGACATCGCTGATCGCGCAGGCGATGCTCGATCCGGTCGCGCGCTGGCACTATTCGCTGGCGACGCATCTCTCGCCCTTCCTGCTCGGCGTCGCGGTCAGCGACTGGGCGGCACGTCGGCTGCCGTTCGAGGCGCCGCCCGCGCGCTGGGCTGATGCCGCGCTGGCGATCGGGCTGATGCTGTTCCTGTCGGGCTCGATGTTGTTCTATTATCGCCTTGATGCGCTCGGGCGCGCAGGCGTGCTCGCAACGCGCTTGCTGGCGATCATGCTCATCTATCTGGGCGCGGCGCGCGGGAGGACCGGGCGTCGCTGGTTCGGCAACCGCTGGATCGCGCTGGTCGGTGGCGCATGTTACTCGATCTACCTGCTCCATGTGCCGCTGCTGCAGGTCGTGTCGCGCGTGATGCTAGGCGCGTTCGACCTGTCGGAGCGTGCAGGACTGGCGGTGGCGCTCGTCTACGTGCTCGTCCTGCCGATCGTCATACTCGGCTGCATGGCGTTCTACGTCGCGGTGGAACGCCCATGCATGAACGGCGACTGGCCGCGCCGGCTCGCGCATCAGCTGCGTGTTGGACGGCGTGAGAGACTGCGTGAGGGCTGGCGATGATCGCGCGGCTGTATCTCGTCGCCAGCATGTTCTTCGCGCTCAATCTCGCGCAGACGCTCGGGTTGCCGTTCGCGAACGTGTTCGAGAAAGGTCTGTACCTTCTCCTCGCCGCCGCGGTCCTGCTGCGGCGGCGGATGGACCCGGTCGCAATCGCGTTGATGGTC
Organism: Sphingomonas sp. Mn802worker; assembly: GCF_000382485.1. Taxonomy (GTDB): domain Bacteria; phylum Pseudomonadota; class Alphaproteobacteria; order Sphingomonadales; family Sphingomonadaceae; genus Sphingomonas. The sequence goes on from NZ_AORY01000002.1 coordinate 30,461, forward strand.
GCGACCTTGTTGCTGTTGATCGTGCTGGGAGCGTTGACATCGTTTCCGAAGTTCAGCTGGGTCACATGGCTGCTGTCACTCAACCAGTTCGTCATCATCTACGTCCTGATCGGTTTCTACCCGAGCGAGCATGATGCCGAGACGATCCTGCGCGCCAGCGCCTGGTTGCCGGTCGCGTGCGTCGCCGCCGGCGTCATCGGGCTGGTCGCGACCGGTCATCGCATGGTCGGGGCCGAGTGGGCGACCGGAACGCCAAGATTACAAGGATCGCTGATCCCCGCCTTCCTCTCGGGGCTGTCTGCGACCGGCGTCGTCGCGAACCTGATCCTGGGACTCGAATGGCGGCGGCTGCGCTACCTGGCACTCGTCGCGATCGATCTGGTCATCCTGATCCTCGCAGGTGGGCGCGCCGCGCTGGCGGTAGCGGCGATCGTGTCGGTCGCGCTTGTCGCGTGCAGCCGCGCGATCCACGTGCGCGACAAGCTGGTGTTGCTGATGGGCGGCATCGTCGTGCTGCCAGTCTTCGCCGCGATTGCGATCCCGTTTGCCCTGCGCCGTCTGATCACCAGTACCGACAATGGTCGCAACCAGATGGCGGCCTATCTGCAGACGCTGATCGATCGCCATCCATGGGCCGGCATCGGGTTCGGTCATCAATATTGGCAGACACCGCAGGACATCGTCGTGGCGGTCGGGTCGGCGGCGGCGCACAACGACTTCCTGCGGCTTACCGTCGAGCTCGGCGCGATCGGCGCCGCGCTATTCTATCTCTCAATGACGGTGGCGATGCTGCGGGCCGCCGCGCGCGGACCAGCCTTCAACGTCACCGCTTCGGCTGCCTGGATCGGCTTTCTCCTGCTCTCGCACAGCGACAATGCGCTGGCGACGCCGGCCTATTTTCCGTTGCTAATCGTCTGCGTCCTGCCGGTGCCGGATCTGGCCGGTGCCAAACCGTCACGGCGAGCGATGCTCCCGGCCGTGCGCCCGACGCCCTTCGCCGCGGTAGCGGGGCGCGGATGATCCGGCATTATGTCTGGTCGGCGGCGCGGCAATGGGGACAGCGGCTAGGTACCGCGCTGACCTTTGTCATCCTGGCGCGCATCCTGTCGGCGCAGCAGATCGGGCTGTTCAGCGCCGCGCTGGCGATCATGGCACTGGCGGAGTTGATCAACGAAAATGGCACGGGTGAGGCAGTGATCCGTCACCGCGATGCGACACCCGGCGCGATCAAGGCGCTGAGCCTCGTCAACATCGCCGCATCGATCGTGCTGTCCGCCGGTTTCTTTCTGTTCGGTAGTCGGATCGAGGCGTTGTTCGGCGCGCCCGGACTGCGCCCGATTGTGTCCGCGCTGTCGCTGGTCCTGCTGCTCAATGCGTTTGTCTACATCCCGATGGCCGTGCTTCGCCGCGACATGCGGTTCGCGCGGTTGGCGCGGATCGGGCTTGGCAGCACCGTGCTTGGATCAACGGTCGGCATCGTCGCGGCGATCGTTGGTCTGGGTGTGTGGTCGCTGGTCGCGCAAGCGTTGGTGTTTGCTGTCAGCAACGTGCTGCAGATGAACCTTGGCGGCGGCGCACGCTTCACGGCAACTACCGATTTCCGGGCAGCGCGGCCGCTGTTCACGTTCGGTAGTCTCATCCTGCTCGGCAATCTGCTGAACTACGTTTCCGTCCGCGCGGTCGAGCTCGCACTGCCATACCATTACGGTCCTGCGATCCTTGCATCCTACATCATCGGCAGCCGGTTCTACTTTATCGCCGCGCAGATGGTATCGGCGGTGCTGCTGGAAGTCGGGCTGTCGCAGATGACGGCAACCGGATTGACGCCGCAGCGCTTCAACGACCTGCTTGCGCGCGCGCTGCGGCTTGGCAATCTGATCGGTGCGCTCGTATTCACCGGACTGGCCGCGGTCGCGCAGCCGTTTTGCACGTTGCTGTTCGGCCAGATCGGGCAATCGGCCTGGCCGTTCCTGGTCGTGACCGCACTGGCGGGCAACGCCTTTCTGTTAAACGCCAACATGTCGCTCGGGATGAAGTCGGTCGGCCATGTCGGGCAGGTTCTGCTGACGGCAGGAGCACAGGCGGTGATCGCAGCATGCGTTCTGTTGCCGCGCTGGCCGATCACGCCGGTAACGCGAGTCACGCTCGTCGGCGCGCTGCCATTATGCACCATCCCGATCCGCGCGGTGTTGCTGCGCCACGCTACCGGGTTCGAGGTGCGCCGCCTGATCGGTGTGACAGCGGACAGCTGGATCGCCGCGGCGGCGGGATTGGCTGCGTCCTGGCTCGTAGCGGGCCGTCTGGACTCGCGTTTGTGGCCCGACCTCGCGCTGTCGTTCATCGTGCGCGGGGCGACGTTCCTCGCCGTCGCTTGTGTGGTCTGGCTTCTCTTCGCGCGCTGGCGTGGATTGCGGCGTCCAATCGGCGCGCTCCGCCAGCTGTTCGCCTGAGCCGTGCTCCCTGACCTTTCATCCCGGATCGTTTGATGCAGCTGTTTTACTACAAGGATGTGCGCGGAAACTTTGGCGACGACCTCAACTCATGGTTGTGGGACCGTCTCAACCCGGGGTTGATCGACGACCGATCCGACGAGTTGCTGGTCGGCATCGGCACGATCCTGGCGATGGCGTTCCCGGACGCGTCGGTGCGCAAATATGTGGTCGGCTCGGGAACCGGGCTGGGCACGGCGCCGCGGGTGGACGCATCGTGGCGCTTCCTCGCCGTGCGTGGACCATTGACGGCGAGGGTGCTCGACCTACCTGCCTCGGTGCCGCAGGGTGATGCGGCGATGCTGCTTCATCGATTGCCCGAATATCAGAGCGCGCGGGTGCCAAACGGGCGTGTTGCCTTTATCCCGCATATCTCATCATCGCGCCGGACCGACTGGCGGCGCGTGTGTGCACTTGCCGGGATCGACTATATCGACCCGGAGCACGACTCCGTGCGCGTGATCGCGCAGATACGCGGCTGCTCGCTCCTGATCGCGGAGGCGATGCACGGCGCGATCGTTGCCGACACATTGGGCGTACCGTGGATTCCGGTCCGCAGCTCTGACGAGATCAACGATTTCAAGTGGAACGACTGGGCCCTGTCGCTGGGCATGAAGATCGGGCTGAACCGGATCAGGCCCGCCTCGCTGCGGTCACGTGTCCGGGACGTTTATTGGCCGTTGACCGGTTGGAACGGCAACCAGCCGATCGATGCGGCGACCGACATGGCGATGCGAATGCAGGTGCTTGAGCAGGCGATGCTCAGCAACAGCCGCAAGGGCGCGGTGGCGCGTCTGGTCGAGCGCGGGTTTCAAGGCACGTGGCGCCGCGCGATCGAACCTGCGGTAGACACGCTGGCCGGAACAACCTGGAGCGCGCGGTACGACGAGCGCGCAGCGACTGCCGCCGCAGACGACCTGACCGACATCGCACGGCTTGAGCCGCAACTGTCGTCACGTTCGGCGCTGCAGGACCGCATCGGCGACCTGGAGGACGCGCTGCATCGGCTGCGTACGCGAGCGGCGTGAAGCGCGCGGTCCTTGTCTGCGAATTATATCCGCGCGACCGGGCGAGCGGGCAGGAGAAATACAACAACGACGTCGCACAAGCACTACGCGCATCGGGATACCGCATCGACCTGATCGTGACGTCGCCGCGGCGCGATCTTCTTCCCGCGCGTGTGCCGGATCGGAACGACCTGTGGCAATCGACTACCCTGATCCATTTCCGCGCGACCGCGGCCGGCCTGATCCCGCGAAGCATGGCGAGCAGCCTGCGGCTGGCGAAAGGGTTGATGCGCCGAATCGTGCCCGCGATCGTGCTTGGCCGCGGCGCGGCAAATGGTGGCGCGAAGACCGGGGTTGCCCGGATCGGCCGCTGGCTCGGCGCGCGCGAACGCACGCAAGTGCGGCAGGCAATCGCGCGCCGATCGCCCGATCTGGTGCTGTTCGATACGATCTTTCGCGATCCCGGCCCGGTCGCTGAACCGGACTATCCGCGCGTGTTGATCATGCACGACATCTTTCATCTCAGATCCCGCTCGTTCCGCGATAATGGCTTCATGCCGGTGCCCGACATCTCGCCTGACGAGGAGATCGCGCGATGGTCGCGCTTCGACGGTCTGATCGCGATCAACGCCGAGGAAGCGGCACGGGCACGGACGCTGCTGGGCGAGCGCCCGGTTCGGACGCTGTACCCGATGGTGGAACCGGCAAGCGCACCGCCGGTGTCTTTGCGTGCCCGACCGCCGGGCATCATGTTTCTCGGCGCGAATGGCGCGCACAACCAGGATGCGCTCGCATGGTTCGTGCGCGAATGCTGGCCCGCGATCCTTGATGCGGTGCCAACCTGCACACTGCACGTGGTCGGAAGCGTCACTGCACCTGAACATGCAAGCGGCCGTATCGTCCTGCACGGCCACCTCGATGATCTGGCGGCGGTAGCGCGTACGTGCACGCTGGCGATCAATCCGGTCAGGATGGGCAGCGGGCTCAAGATCAAGATGCTCGACTATCTGCGCCACGGCCTGCCGGTCGTGACGAGCTCGATCGGCGCAGAAGGCTATCCGGGAGATCCGCCCCGCCCGTTCATCGTGGTCGACCCCGCCGATGACTTCATCAGGTCGATCGTGACACTGCTCTCCAATGCGGAAGAAGCTCGCGCGCTCGCCAGCTTGATCGATGACTATCTCACAATCTTCTCGCCCGACACGGCACGGGATGTGCTCGGCCGGCTCATCGCCGATGTGACGAATTCACGCTGTCCTACATGACCGACCTGCGCATATGGGCGCGGTCCTCTGTTAGCACTGGAGGACCACGTCATGGCTCGCACTTATTCTACCGCGGATACAGCGCCCGCGACGATCGCATTCGCAATCCAGCCCGACGATAGCGCGCCGCTCGGCGTCGTGCCGCGCGGCATCTACGTCGGTAAGGGTGGCACGGTGATCGTTCGCCCGGCCGATGCGCAGGTCGATGTGGCGTACCGCAACCTGCCCGATGCCAGCTACATCGCGCTCCGCGTCTCGCACGTGCGCGCGACGGGGACGACCGCGGGTGACCTGGTAGGAGAAGCGTAATGGCGCTGCCAGTTTCGGGACGCGCCAGACTGGTCCGGCGATCCGGCGGACGCGTCGCACGTGCGCTGATCGACCCACTCGCCGCGACGGCCGCGTCGCAGCCGCTGACCGCGGCCTATTCGCTCAGGCGCGTGGTGCCGGCCTATGCCGGCGCATGCCTGCAGGTGCGCGACGTTGGTAACGCGCTGCGCACGCTGTCGTTCAGGGCGGACGGCAGCTACGATGCGCCGGCGGCGAGCTGGTCCGGATATGGCGACGGCAAGACCTTCACGGTCGCCACCTGGTACGACCAGAGCGGCAACGGTCACCATCTGACCAGCAGTGCGCGACCCACGCTCGTGTTCCCCGGCGCGCCTGCGCATTACGAGGGCGCGTTCGTGGATTTTACCGCCAAGTCGCAGCACCTCGTCTCCGCAACGACGCCGCTGTCGGTCGGCGGGAGCGCCAATCTGGCGCTGCTCGCGGTAACGGCCACGCGCGGGTGGACGAGTGCCGGCACGCACCCGCGCGATCCGGCGATCTACGCGACCGCCACCGGACCGTTGTTCGGTTACGGTACGACTTCTGCCGGTGCATTGGTGTCGGGCGCAGATGGGCCGGGCGGCGAGACAACGCTTTATGGTGCCGCGGGCGAACTGCTGGTCGACGCGAGCACCGATTTTGCTAATCGCTGGCGCAACTGGTGGTTCAACCACACTGGCGCGACCGTCTCGGGTGGCGGCGATGTGCGCACGCTGTTCACCGCCAGGCCCCATACCCGCGCGGGGTCGGCGAACAACCGGCTGGTCGTCGGCAACAACGGTGCGCTCAACCAGTCGGCCAATGCGTCGGTGCGCGAGTTGCTGATGTTCAACACCGGCGCGCTGCCCGATGCGGAATGCGCGCGCATCGCAGCGTGGCAGCGGCAGGCGTGGGGCGGGCTTGCCGATGCCCGCTTTCCCGACCGCTTCGTGGCGGTGTTCGCCGGACAGTCGAACGCGCAATATTATGCCGTTGACGGTGCCAGCGGCGACGGCAGCGCGGGGAGCAACGCTTTCACCCGCGTGTTCCTGACCGACCTGTCGGCGCGATTGTCGATCCCCGCCAATCCGCTGCGCGAGCTGACCGGATATTGTTCAAGCACTGCGATCGGCGGCTCGCCGATCCTCAAGCGCGCCAATCCCGCGCTCGACAAATTTTGGTGGGATGGCGACAACGGAGTGCCGGGGCCGAGCCTGAACAGCTTTCTCGCCAACATCGACTTCGGCGCAGCACCGGGCAAGCGCTACCGTCGCTGTGTCATCATGTGGTCGCAAGGTGAAACCGACGCGCTCTACTGGGCCGGCAACAGCGGCGACACGGCGGTCGCGGCGGACTGGAAGGCGCAGACGAAGCTCGTCTGGGCCGCGATGCGCGCCAAGATCGGCTACGATTGTCCGATCCTGATCCAGCCGCTCGGCAACCAGTCGGGCGCGCAGGCGCAGATGGAAGCGTTGCGCGTCATCCAGACGCAGCTTGCCGCCGAGGTAGCCGGCGTCACGATCGCGCCCGAGACGACCGACCTGGCACGGCAGGATTCGGTGCATTTCGCCTCTAGTCTGAAGGGGCCGAACCAGTCGGCTGGCGGCTACGATCTGGGTGCTGCGCGGCTGGCAGCGGCGATCGCCCCGCTGTTCCTTACGATGCCGGCGCGCTAGAACGGGATTTGGTTGACACGACCGGAGCCGCCGCGAAATGCTCGGAGCGGGGGACGTTCGGGAGGACGTGGCAATCTTGAGCAAGCGGATACTCGCGATCGCCTCGGCCGGCGGTCACTGGGATCAGATGATGCGGCTGCGCGCCGCGTTCGTCGGCCATGACGTGACGTTCGTGACGACGCACGACGGGCTGGCGCAGCGCGCCGGCGTCGTCGCGACGCTCGTTCCCGACTGCAATCGCAACGAGCGCTGGCGAACGATCGCCTGCGCAGCGCGGCTGGCGGTGCTGATCCTGTGGCGCCGGCCGCACGTGATCGTCACGACCGGCGCGTTGCCGGGCGTGATCGGCATCGCACTCGGCCGGCTGGTGCGCGCGCGCACCTTGTGGATCGACAGCATCGCCAATGGCGAGGAGATGTCGCTGTCGGGTCGGCGCGCACGCAGCCTCGCGACCCGCTGCGTCAGCCAATGGCCAGGCGTGTCGCATGCAGAGCAGGTCGAGCATTGGGGTGCGGTGCTGTGATCCTGGCAACGGTCGGCATGCAATTGCCCTTTCCCCGCCTGATCCGCGCGCTCGACGCGATCGCTGCGCGTCACCACCTGCACATCCTCGCGCAGGCGCTGGAGCCGGTCGCCGGGCTGACCCACCTTGATCAGCGGACGAGCCTCACGCCGGCCGAGTTCGACGCGCTTGCGCGAGACTGTGTGATGATCGTCGGCCATGCGGGGATCGGCACGATGCTGTCGGCCGCCGCGCACGCCAAGCCGCTGGTGCTGTTCCCACGCGTTGCGGCACTCGGCGAACACCGCAACGAACATCAGCGCGCCACCGCGCGGCAGTTCGGCACGCATCCCGGCATCACGATCGCACATGACGAGCGTGAGCTCGAGCAAGCGTGCCTGCGCGACCGCACGGCGCCCTATCGCCCGGCCGAACAGCCGCAATTTCGCGCGCTGATCGATCGCGTTGCCGACTTCGTCAGCGGACACTGACATGCCCAGCCTCAACAACCTCATCAAGGTGCAGCGGCTGCTGATCCGCACGCGCATCATGGTGTGCAATCGCTTCTGGGGCATGCACATCCACCCGACCGCGCGGCTGTCGCGCTCGGCCAAGCTGGACCGGACGCATCCGCGCGGACTGCATATCGGGCGGCACAGCTATGTCGCGTTTGATGCCGCGATCCTGACGCACGACATGGTGCGCAGCCTTCGCACCGACACGGTCATCGGCGATGAATGCTTCATCGGCGCGCGCAGCACGATCATGCCCGGGGTCCGCATCGGCAACAACGCGATCGTTGCCGCTGGGTCGGTCGTGACCCGCGACGTGCCCGCCAACACGATCGTGAGCGGTAATCCGGCAAGCGTGCTGCGCGCCGACATCCACACCGGTCACTACGGCGTGTTGCGCAAGCCATGACACACCTCGACGCCCGAACCGCGGTCGAGCCCACGCAGACCGACATCTATCTGTTCAGCACCACCAATGTGGCGTCGGGACGTCACGACGAACTGCAGCGGATGGTGCGATCGGTCGACGCGGCCCGTGAGGAGCGGCCCGACTGTTCGATCCGTCTGTTAGTGTTGTTACAGAACGCACGCGATCATGCAGCACCCGATCTGCCCGGCTGGGTGGAGGTACACACCATTCTTGGGCTGGTGCCGCTGAGCACCGCGCGAAACATGCTGCTCGCGCGCGTCGATCTGCCGCGCGCAGCGACGACGCGCGCCGTTGTCGCGTTTCCCGACGACGATGCATGGTATCTGCCGGGTACGCTGCACTTCATGACCGACCTGATCGCGCGACATGAGAACGTCGATTTCGTCGTCTGCCGCTCGGGCACTCAAGCGCGGTCACCCGGACCCGACACCGATGCGCGGCCGATGCGGCTGCAACAGGCGATCTCGCATGGCAGCTCGAACACGATCTTCGTGCACGCCAGCGTGGCCGCGAGGCTCGAATCGTTCGACGAACAGCTCGGCCTGGGTACGCCGGCGGTCGCCGGGGAGGATACCGATTATGCCATCCGTGCCTGGCACGAGGCACGCCGGTCGCTCTTCGTCGATGCCGCGCTGGTCGGACACCGCGACAATGATCCGGCGCTCAAGAAACGATATCACCAGGGTGCTTTGCAGGCGATCCGCAAGCACCGCTCACGCTCCCCCGCCGCGAAGATCGCGCTCGCGCGCAAGCATCTGGTCGGGCTGAATTACAAATTTCGATGATCGTCGTTTGCACGGACACCGGCGTCGACTTGACGCGTACATCCGAATTTCCGCTGTAAAGACGAATAGAGCGGTTCTTCTTTACCATTAAGCGTGTGAAGATTGACTTGCTCCCGCTTGGGTACTTACTCGGGCGTTGATGGCAAGCCGCGGGAGTAACAGATGCGACATTTGGTAGCGTTGGCGGGGCTGCTCGCGGCGTCGGCAATGCCGGCAGTGGCGCAGACCGCGCCGGGTCTGTCGACCCCGACCGCCGCGCGTTCGTCCAGCAAGGCCACGACGCAGCCCGGCCGCGTGCCGACACCCGCGCGTCCGAGCGTCAGGCAATCGCGCAACTTCTTCGGGCTGCCGTTACTGCTGCCGCTGCTCGGCCTCGGCGGTGCAGGCGCGGCGCTGGCGGCGAGCGGTGGTGGCGGGAACGGGGGCGCTACGGCACCCCCGCCAGCCAGCCCGCAATAAGGCGCCCGCCCGCGCAGCGATCGACACTTCATGGCAGCGCGCACTCGGTATCTGGGGTCTTCAAGGCTGCGTCCGCTCGATTGCCTGCTGGTTGCCGCGCTGGTCATCCTCGCCAGCCTCGGCGGGTCGGTGTTGCAGCCGACGTGGCGCGGCTTGCCGTTCGCCGGCTGGATCGTGGTCGGGGCAGCGGTGGCAAGTTGGCGGATCGTCGTCGATCCGTCGCGCTTCCCGGCGACGCTGCTCGGCGTGGCGCTCGCGCCGTTTGCGGTGGCATTGGTTCAGCTGTGCCCCCTTCCCATCGGTTGGCTCGCTTTCTCCGACGGACAAGCGCTTGCCGCCGGCGTTCGCGCGCTGGCCGTGCCGATGGCGACCGCGTCGATCTCGGTCGATCGTCTCGCGACCGCGCTGGCGACGGTGCCGATTGCAGTCTTCGCGGTTACCCTCCTGCTTTTCCACGCGCAGCCGCAGCGAACGCGTAACCTGGTCCTGCTCGGCTTCGCGCTGCTGGGGGGGCTCAGCATCATCCTTGAGCTAGTTCAGTTCCTGTCGGGTGGGCGATGGGGTGACTTCTATCATTCGGCGCACGCCGCCAACGCGCCGGGAGTGTTTGCCAACCGCAATCACGGCGCAACGTTTCTCGCCTGCTGCCTGGCGTTCGCGGGCGCGTGGATCGGACGAGGTGCGATCTCCCTGCCACGGCGGCAGCTGTGGTTCACCGCCGCTGCACTGCCCGCACTCACCGTCGTCGCGCTTTCGGGATCGCGCGCGGGATTGCTGATCGGCACCGCGATGGCGCTTGCCACCTTGCTGGCCATATCCGCAGATCAGGCTCGAACAGGCGATGCGGCGCGACCGGATAAAGGCTTCACCCGCATCCCGATCCTGCTGGCGCTCGCCGGGTTCGGGCTGCTGATCGTGCTGGTGCCGCTCAACGGTGGTACTGCGGAGCGGTTGACGGCGGTGAGCGGCGATCTGCGCTGGTCGATCTGGTCACACAGCCGCAATCTGGCGATGCTCTACTGGCCATGGGGCAGCGGCATCGGCACCTTCGCCGAGGTGTATGCGCCGATCGAGCCGGTTGGCGAGCTCGCCCCGTTCTACATCAACCATGCGCACAGCGATCTGCTCGAACTGTTCGTCGAGGCGGGCGCGCTGGCGTTCGTGCCACTCGTGGCGCTGCTGCTGTTCGTCCGCGCCAGCCTCGCCCGCCCGACCGCGCATCGCCACGAACGGCTCGAACGCCGCGTCGGCATGATCGTGATCACCGGCCTGTTCGCGCATTCCTGCGTCGACTATCCGCTACGCACGCCTGCGCTGGCGATCGTCCTTGCGCTGGCGCTCGGCCTGCTCGCACCTGCCGCCAGGCCAGCAAACAGCCGAGGCCACGAGCAAGGAGACATCACCCGACCCGCGCGCTCATGAAGCGGCGGAAGGAGGCCGAGCCCGGCTCCTTCCCGCACGAGGTCAGACGGTGGTCGATCCGCGACGTAATTCGTCGCGGATCTCGCGCAACAGCACCAGATCGGCGGGCTCCGCCACGGGTGCTGCCTCGACCGGCTTCTGGTTGAGCGTGACGAGGCGGTTCACCGATCGCACGATCATGAAGATGATGAACGCGATGATGATGAAATTGACCGCCTGCGTGATGAACTCGCCGTAGCCGAGCAGCGGCACGCCTGCCTTCTTGAGCGCGGCGTAATCCGTCGAGCCGGCCAGCGCAGGCGGCACCTTGTCCGGCGACAGGATGAAGAAGTAGCTGGAGAAATCGAGGCCGCCGAAGATCTTGCCGATGATCGGCATCAGCACGTCCTCGGTGAGCGACGTCACGATCTTCCCGAACGCCGCGCCGATGATGACCGCAACGGCGAGGTCGAGCACGTTGCCGCGCATGATGAAAGCTTTGAAGTCGTTCAGCATGGTTGCTCCCTTTTTATCAAACCCAACCCTTTCGGAAGGTCTGCCCGCAACGTTCAAGCACAAGCTGTCTAAATCCGATAGGGTCAGCGGCACGTACTTGAGCGACCCTCCGGTTTTGCTCACCGCCTCGGAATAGTCTCTGTTCGACGACAGTTGCCACGGCGGATCGCTACACCTCCATCAGGTGCTCGCGGCCTTGGATGCTCTGCTTGCGGCGATGTTCAAGCTCAAAACCGAAATCCCGAACGGACCCGATCATCCAATCGCGCGCGGGGCCGTCAGCGCAAGCCGATGATGGCAAGGTGTTGCGCCTCGATCGCGAGGCCGAAGCTGTCGAACAAGACCAGCGCGAGCAGAAGCACGACCGCGCTGATGTCGCCACCTGCTGAGCGATTGAGCAGCGACGCAAGCTCGGGCGTCCGCTGCTGCAACGCGACCTGCACGAACCCGCGCCGTCGTGCATAGAATGTGGTTGATAACCTCACGATTGTTCCTCGGGGTATGCAGGGCTACCTAATCGACATCTCACAGCCATGACGCGCAGCGGGAAGGTGCAACGGCAGCGCCGCGCACCTTACCCCGACTGCGCTTGTCCGCTCGCGCGATAGTCAGTTCGTCGCGATCCGCAGCGTCGCCATCAAGCGCCGCCCCGGCATCACCACCTCGTCCTTGTTGAGCGCGGTGGCGAGCCGCTGGACATCGTTCGTCAGGTTCTGCCCGACGATCGCAAGCTCGACGTTGGGATGCGATGCGAACGGGCGCAGCGCCAGTTGGCCGTCGAGTGCGACGTAGCTCGGCGTCGGCGTATCGAACGCGCCGTACTTATTCTGCCGCCCGGCGTAGATCAGGTTGAACCCGGCGTCGAGCTTGTCACCCTGCCAGTTTAGCCCGCCACCGATGCGATAGGGCGGGATGCGCGGCACGTTGCTGCCGTCATCCAGCGTCGCGCGCGTGTAGTCGCCCAACAGGTTGAAGCGGTAGACGCCACGAGCGGTGCGGACCAGGTCGTAGCTCGCCTCGCCCTCCAGCCCACGGAAGTGGGCGCCCTGCTGACGGTAGTTCAATTCGCGCAGGTCGCCGGCGCCGCCGATCGCGCAGGTGCCGTCGTCATCGCAGACGCGACCCGTCAAATCGCCGTAAATGTAGTTGTGGAACCAGCTGCTGTAGATGCTGCCGTCGAAGCGGAACCCGCCCGAGCGGACGCGCAACGTACCCTCGAGCGAATTGGCGCGCTCGATCTTCAGACTGGGATCGCCGGTCTCGTAGGTGTTCGGCCCGTCGTGCCCGCCGCGCGCGAACAATTCGGTCAGCGCGGGTGCACGCCCGGTGCTGGAAAAGGTCGCACCAAGCTTGATCGCGGGCGACACCTCGTACAGCGTGCCGATCGCGCCGCTGAGCGGGGTATAGTCGGGCGTGACGAAGGCGCCGGAACGCGGCGTACCGCTCAGGCGGACATACTCGACGCGCCCGCTTGCCTCCAGGTGCAGCCGGTCTGCCAGTTGCGTGTCGGTGAAGAGATAGCCGGCGAAGCTCTCCTGCGTCGCGGGGAACAGGTAGGAGCTATCCTCGCCGATCGCGGAAAAGTCGCGGTGCTGATACTCGAAGCCGAGCGCGGAATTATCGACGAAGCCGATCCGGTTGAGCAGCAGTTCGGCGCGCGCGTTATATTCCTTGTTGCGGAACGTGGTGTCGATCGTGCCGTCGGGCTCCTTTTCGTCGTGCGAATAATTGGCGTAGCTGCCGTCAAGGTTGAGCCGCTGGAGCAATCCGCTGCCGAGCGCGGTGGACGACCGGGTCATCACCTTGGTCTGGCGCATGTCGATGTACGTCGTGTCGCTCGGAATGCCGTATTTGGCGTCATATTGCGTGATCGCGGCGCCGACGTGGCTGTCGTTCTTGTTGCCGAAGAAATACGATCCGCCGAGCGCCCCGCCGTAGCCGCGGAAGAACGAGTTTTGCTGCACGCCCAACGGCGTGTCATAGTCGCCCGCGTGACGGCCGAACCCATCGGCGTGGAGCGCGAGGTTGCCGACATTCGCGTCCACCAGCGCCGCGCCCTGGTACAGGTCGGACACGGTGCCGTAGGTGCCGTCGAGTTCGGCCGACAGCGGCTTGTCGGGCAGCGCCGTCGGTACGCGGTTGTTCAGGATGTTGACGACGCCGCCGATCGCCTGGCTGCCGTAACGCAGCGTGCCAGCACCCCGCACCACCTCGATGCTGCGTGCGGCGAGCGGGTCGATCGGAATGCCGTGGTCGGGGCCGATGTCGGACACGTCGGACGAACTCGTGCCGTCTTCCAGGATGCGGACGCGCGTCGCGTCCATGCCGCGGATGATCGGGCGGCTGGCGCCGGTCGCAAAGCCCGTCGCCGAGATGCCGGGCACGTGCGACAGCGCGTCGGCAATGCTGGCGCCGCCGCGCCGCAGGATGTCCTCGGCATCGACCTTGGCGACGATCGCGGGCGTGTCGTCGCGCTCGTGCCCAATCGGCGAGGCGGTGACGATAATGTCGCGCCCGGTGTCGACCGGGGTGACCGGCCGGGTGGAGGAAGCAGGATCGGTCGAGGGCGCTTGCTGCGCGCTGGCGCAGGCGGGCAAGAGCGCGGCAAATGCCGCGCCGGTGAGCAGGAAGGATCGCATGATGAACTCCGAGCGTAGCGTCGCAGCGAATCCACGGCGTGCGGATCGCGGCAGGCGCGAGAGGGGATTGCGTCAGGTCGGAGCGGAATCGGGTGGTGCGCGGCTGCGCCAGATATGCGCGCGCGAAGACAACAGATCGTATGCGGCTGCGACCGTGATGGCCTGAGCGTCGTTCCCGCGCGGTGCGATGAGGACGGTGGCGGACGGCGGCAGATACGGCTCGAGCATCGCCGCGGCCGAACACAGCGCGCATGCGCCTTCGTCGCTGGTCGCGACATGCAGCACATCGACGCTGCTCACGACCGGCGCGCTGTGCAGCGCATGACGATGCGCGCTGAACGCGACGCCGTTGAAGATCAGCGCGCACAGCGCTGTCCACAGCAACAGCCGCACACCGGGCCTGCGGCGAATCGTCTCGGGTTGCCGCCTGGTCACCAATCCCTTCGACACGGGATGGGCTGTCCCGAAGCTGGCGGCTTCATGATATAATGTTCATTTGACAAGGCGGCGTGTGCTGATCGAGTGCGCGTTCTCTGCCCAACCGCAATGTCGCGCGCGCTTCTGTTCGGCGCCTGTGGCAGATACTTAAGCCTGAACCGCTACGTCGCACCAAGGATCATTCACCCGTGAAACTGCTGCTGGTAGAGGACGACAGCGACTATGCCGCCACGCTGTCGCGCGCGCTTGAGGCGATGGGCCATGACGTCGTGGTCGCGCGCGACGGCGTCGCGGCGATCGAGTTCAACGATCGCGACCAGTTCGATGCGATCATCCTCGACCGCATGCTGCCGCAGATGGACGGCACGACCCTGGTCGAGCGCCTGCGCGAACGAGGCCAGACGCTGCCGGTGCTGATGCTCTCCGCGCTCGGCCAGTCGATCGACAAGGTCGACGGGCTGAAGGCGGGCGCGGACGATTACGTCGTGAAACCAACCTCCGTAGGCGAGATCGACGCGCGGCTTCATGCGCTGGTGCGCGCGCGCGGCTGGAAGGGCGAGGGCGCGACCACGCTCCGCGCCGGCGCGATCCTCGTCAATCCGGGCAAGCACCGCGCCTGGTACGGCGACGACGCACTCGATCTGTCGAACCTGGAATTCAAGCTGCTGGCCGAATTGACGCGCCACGCGGGCAGCTTCGTCACGCGAACTATGCTGCTCGAACGCGTCTGGGGCTATGATTTCGAGCCGGCGACCAACATCATCGAGGTGCAGATCCGTGCACTGCGGCGCAAGCTGACCGCGAGCGGATCGCCCGATCCGATCGTGACCAAACGCGGTGTGGGCTACATGCTGGAAGCGTGAGATGACCTCGCTCCGGTCGCTGCTGCTGGCGTTTCTGGCGCTGTTCGCCGCCGCGACCGTGCTGACGGGCTATGCGACGTTCAGCGCCTCACATGCGGCGATCTCGCGGCTGGTCGATGCGCGGATCGACCTTGTAGCCGATGCCGTGCTGACCGATGTGGCATCCGGCGACGCGCGCGCGATCCTGGCGCGGATCGACCGGTTCTCCGGGCGCCGCGACACCGGCGACATCGGGTTCGAGCTCGAGGACGCCCGCGGACGGCGGCTGGGCGGCAACGTAGTGCTCGCACGCGCGGTCGCACCCGGCTTTTCAAGCGTGTCGAGCCGTGATGGGATCGCGGGACTGACCGCCGGCCGCGCCCAGTCGCGCGACGCCGGAAGCGGCCTGCGCCTCATCACCATCGCCGAAACCGAACCTGTCGACGGCTATGCCTTCGTTCGCGCGCGCAATTACGTCATTGGTTTCGGCGCAATCCTGCTGATCGTACTGGCGGGCACCGCGACCTTCACGCTGATCGTGCGCCGCCGCATCGACGAGGTGCGTAGCACCGCCGCGGCGATCATCGACGGCGACCTGCGCCACCGGCTGAGTGTGCCCGCGCACGGCGGCGCGTTTGCGGCGCAGGCGGAGACGTTCAATCGCATGCTCGATCGGATCGCCGCTTTGATGGACGGTATCCGCCAGATCAGCAACGAAGTCGCGCATGACCTGCGCGCACCGCTCGCGCGGCTGCATGGCCGTCTGGCGCTCGCGATCGACGCCGACACGCCCGAGGCGGCGCGGCGCGAGGTCGAGCAGGCGCTGGCGCAGTGCGTCGACATGCAGGCGACCTTTTCCGCGATCCTGCGCATCGCCGAAATCGAGGGCGGCAACCGCCGTGCCGGCTTCATGCCGTTCGACCTCACAGGCCTGGTGGACGAGATCGCCGACACGATGCGCGACGCGGCACACGACCGGCACCATCACCTGCTGGTTGCAAGCGCGCATGCGGTCGAGATTACCGGCGACCGCGCGCTGATCGCGCAGGCGTTGCTCAACCTGGTCGAGAACGCGCTCGACCATACGCCACCCGGTTCGACGGTCACGATCGCGCTCGACCGCGACGATGCGCATGTCATTCTGCGCGTGACCGACAACGGGCCAGGCATCGCCGCCGCCGACCGGGCGCAGGCGTTGCGCCGCTTTGGTCGGCTCGATCCCAGCCGGCACCGTCCGGGACATGGGCTGGGATTGCCGCTGGTCGACGCGATCGCGCAACTGCACGGCGGCTCGCTGACGCTCGATGACGCGGCAGCGCGTGCCGGCGCCGTATCGGGGCTGATCGCGACGATCAGCCTGCCGATGCGAACACCGGAGGATCAGAAGTTGACGCTCGCCTCGACGCCGATCGTGCGTGGCGTGTTGAAGTTGCCGTAATCGCCCAGCACGTTGCTGATGCTGCCGCTGGTCACGTTGGTGGTCGGCGCGCCCGGTAGGCTGTTCGACGGATCGCGGCGATAGACATATTGCTCGTCGAACAGGTTGCGTGCCCAGACCGCGACCGTCAGCTTCTGCGCGCCCGCGCCCAGCGGAATGTCGCCAAGCGCGACGCGACCGTTGAAGATCAGCGACGCATCCGCCTTGGTCGCGAACTGGTCGAACGTCTGTGTCGCCTGCGCGTAATTGCCGTCGAGGTGGAAGGTCAGGCGATTGCCCGCGCCGACCGGAACCGCGTAATCGATCGCGCCGCTCGCCGCGTTGCGCGGCGTGAAGACGATAAAGAATTGCTGCGGCACGGTCGTCGACGTGGTGACGCCGTTGGTCGTCACCGAATTGACGATATTGACCTTCGGGATGCGCGTGTAGGTGTAGGCGTAGGAGGCGTTGAGCGTCAGCCCTTCGACCGGGTTGACCGTCAGGTCGGCCTCAAGACCGCGGATGCGCGTCGTGCCCGGCGCGTTGATCGTGACGAGGTTGTTGAAGCTGCCCGTCGCGGTCACCTGGATCGAGCTGATGTCGACCTGGCTGTCGTCGCGGTCCATGATGTATCCCGCCAGGTTCAGGCGCACGCGGCGATCGAACAGGTCGGACTTCATGCCCACCTCGTACGAACGCACGTCCTCCGGCCCGAAGGCCTGATAGTTGGACGTGCGCGAACTCGCCCCACCGGCACGGTAGCCGGTCGCGTATTTGGCGTAGAAATGCAGGTCGCGGGTCGCATCATAGGCGACGGTAACCATCGGATTGAAGCGGTCCCACGATTCGTCGAGCGGCCGGTAGCCATTGCGCGCGACGATGCTCGCATTCGCCGGATTGTCGTAGTTGATGTTGCGCGAGAAGTGCAGCACGCCTTCTTTCTTGTCGTGGGTGTAGCGTCCGCCCGCGGTTACGTGGATCGCATCGGTCGCGTTCCACGTCACCTGGCCATAGGCCGCATAGCTCTTCGAGTGGACCTCCGATGCGCGGTCGATCTGGCGGCAGCCGAGCTGCCAGCCCGCTGGCGACGCGGCACTGCCGCCGCCGATGCAGGGATCGAGCGTGGTGACGGTGCCGGTCGCCTGATTATACTGCTGCGAATTGGGAGTCGCGGCGTCGTCGCTGACGTGTTCGTTGAAGTAATAGAGGCCGGCGACGAAGTCGAACGCGCTGACCGTGCCGACCGCCTGGAACTCCTGGCTGAACTGGCGCTGGCGCAGGTCGGCGAGGCTATAGCGGCTGAAGTTGCAGGTCGCGCTGGTGCAGTTGAGCAGCGGCACGCGGTGTGCGCCGCCTGAATTGTCCCATTGCGTCACGTCGACCCCGCGCCATGCGGTAAGCGAGCGGAGTTCGATGTCGGGCGTCGCCTTGTACTTCAACACGTTGGTGAAACCGTGCGTCTCGTCGACGCTCGGCTGCTGGACGACGCCGATGTCGGCGCGGCGCATCCGCGAATTGCCGTTCACTTGTACCACCGGCAGGATCGGCCGGACCGCGCCGGTCAGCGTGGTGTAGGCGGTGCCGGGCAGCACGCAGCGCGGCGACGCCGATTGCGCGCCGGGCGCGCAGGCGTTCGGATTGGCGTTCAACAGCTGGCTGTAGAAGGGCGAGTTCTTGTCCTGCCCGTAGTCGTAGGAGAAATCGTCGGTCAGCCCCTGGATCGGTTGCCAGCGCACCGCGCCGCGCGCCGCGACACGGTCGTAATAGCCCCAGCCGACCTGGCCTGGCAGCGGATTGCTCGTCACCGCACCCTGATACTGCTTCACGGCGTCCAGCTTGACGCTGAAATTGGCATATTCGGGCAGGTCAAGGTGGACGTCGCCGTTATAGCCGCCCAGGTTGGCGACACCGACGCGCACACGCCCGCCGAACTCGCCCGACGGCGCGCGCGTCACGATGCTGAGCGCGCCGCCCTCGGTGTTGCGGCCGAACAGCGTGCCTTGCGGCCCCTTCAGCACCTCGATCCGCTCGACGTCGAACAAAGCGGCGTTCAAGCCGTGCTGTCGCCCGAGGTAGATGCCGTCGACGTAGATGCCGACGCCCTGCTCGCGCGCGGGCTGGTTGGCGTCGAGCGGCACGATGCCGCGGATGCCGATCGTCAGCGCGCTCTGCCGCGCCTCGAACGTCGCGACACGCAGGGACGGCACCGCGCCGTCCGCCAGGTCGTACAGGCTCTGGACGTGGCGGTCCTGCAGCGCCTGCGTGTTGAGCACGTTGATCGCGACGGGGGTCGATTGCAGGTTGGTCTCACGCCGCGTCGCGGTGACGACGATGTCGGCCAGCCCGCCCGCGGGTGCCGCGGCCGCGCTATCAGCCGCAGCGGGCACCTGCGCCGCCGGCTCTGCCACGGGCGCAGACTCTGCGGAGGTCGCGGTGGCAGGCGCTGAGGTCACAGGCGCCGCCTGCGCGGCGACGGGCACCATGACCGCCGCAACACTGCCAAGCAGGTGCAACCGAGCGCGCGAGATGTTCAACACTTGTTATCCCCTTGTTGGGCCATGGCCTTGCGTGGGGCGATAAGGGGCCTTGAATACTTTGGGATGACAGTGCGCTTACGGATGAGTTCTTTGTTTCCTCATCTTGAGCTCATCCATGCTCCCGAAACTTTCGCATTGGTCGTTGTAGTACACGCACGCGGAACTTGCCACTTGAGCCCGCGCGCGGCAGCGCCGATAGCAGCCGGGTGGCGAATGATCCCAAGGTTCACCGCGCGATCCAGATCGTGCTGGTGCTGCTGTTCGTGGCGGTGTTCGGCATGATCGCGCTCGCCAGCGCTTTGTTGCGCGGCTGAGCGCCCGCCGCGCGCCCGACGCGCCGGCTGTTCGCGCCGGCGACAGGCTGCTATGCGCGCGCTCAACACCGCAGATGGCCGGCATCGTTCGCGATCGATCGCCGCCTTTTCTTCAGGACCATCATGACCTCCCCCCGCCGCACTTTTGCGATTATTTCCCACCCCGACGCGGGCAAGACGACCTTAACCGAGAAGCTGCTCGTGGCCGGCGGCGCGATCCACCTGGCGGGCGAGGTCAAGGCGCGCGGCGCGAACCGGCGCGCGCGCTCCGACTGGATGAAGATCGAGCAGCAGCGTGGCATCTCGGTCACCTCCTCGGTGATGACGTTTGAGCGCGCCTTTGATGATCTGGGGGTCATCACCTTCAACCTGCTCGACACGCCGGGACACGAGGACTTCTCCGAAGACACCTATCGCACGCTGACCGCGGTCGACTCCGCGGTGATGGTAATTGACGCCGCGCGCGGCATCGAGGCTCAGACGCGCAAGCTGTTCGAGGTTTGCCGGCTGCGTAGCGTGCCGATCATCACTTTCGTCAACAAGGTCGACCGCGAAGGCCGGCCGGTGTTCGAGCTGCTCGACGAGATCGCCGACATGCTGGCGCTCGACGTCGCGCCGATGAGCTGGCCGATCGGCATGGGCGGCGAGTTCGAGGGCGTGCTCGATCTGGAGACGGGCGGGGTCAGCCGGCCCGAGGGCGACAGCCGCAATTTCCAGGGCAAGGTCGACACCGACGTGACGCTGCCCGAGCGGTTCGCGGAGGAAGTCGAACTGGCGCAGGCCGGTTATGCGGAGTTCGATGCCGAGGCGTACCGCAACGGTGACCTGACCCCGGTCTATTTCGGATCGGCGCTGAAGGACTTCGGTGTCGCCGAGCTGATCGACGCGCTTGCACGCCATGCGCCCGCCCCGCGTCCGCAGCCGGCCGAACCCGCGCCGATCGCACCGGAGGCAGATGAAGTGACCGGGTTCGTATTCAAGGTGCAGGCCAACATGGACCCGAACCACCGTGACCGCATCGCGTTCATGCGGCTGTGCTCGGGCACGTTCAAGCGCGGCATGAAGCTGACGCCGACCGGGCACGGCAAGCCGATCGCGGTGCATTCGCCGATCCTGTTCTTCGCGCAGAACCGCGAGGTCGCGGACGAGGCGTTTCCGGGCGACATCATCGGCATCCCCAATCACGGCACGCTGCGCGTCGGCGATACCTTGTCCGAGCGCGCGGACATTCGTTTCACCGGGCTTCCCAATTTCGCGCCCGAGATCCTGCGCCGTGTGGCGCTGAAAGATCCGACCAAGACCAAGCAGCTGCGCAAGGCGCTGGACGACATGGCCGAGGAAGGCGTGACGCAGGTCTTCTATCCCGAAATCGGATCGAACTGGATCGTCGGTGTCGTCGGGCAATTGCAGCTCGAGGTGCTGATCAGTCGGCTGGAGGCCGAGTACAAGGTCGCCGCCGGACTGGAGCCCGCGCCGTTCGACACCGCGCGCTGGGTGACGGGCGACGCGGGGGACCTGAAAGCGTTCGCCGACCTCAATCGCGGCGCGATGGCGAAGGACCGCGACGGCAATCCGGTGTTCCTGGCGAAAAGCGCTTGGGAAATCGGCTACGTCGCCGATCGTTATCCCAAGGTCCGCTTTAACGCGACGCGCGAGCGGTAGACGCCACTGGTGCTCGCCCGGCGGGCGTGTAGCATGGCGCCATGCTGCTCTCGCTCATGCTCGCCGCCGTCCAGGCGCTGACCCCATCGCCGCAGGCCACACCCGCCGCGCCTATCGCGACGCGCGCCGCCAGCACGCCGGCGACCACCAGCAGATGGCCGACGCGCGAGGCCGATTATACGATGCGCGACTTCGCCTTCCGCTCGGGCGAGCGGATGCGCGAGCTCAAGCTCCACTACACGACGCTCGGCACCCCGCACCGCAATGCCGCGGGCGAGATCGACAATGCGGTAATGGTGCTCCACGGCACCGGCGGCACGGGCAAGCAGTTCCTCAGCCCCCAATTTGCCGACCGGCTCTACGGCCCCGGCCAGCCGCTCGACATCCGCCGCTACTGGATCATCCTGCCTGACAATATCGGGCACGGCGGGTCGTCCAAGCCCTCCGATGACCTGCGCATGGCGTTTCCGAAATACGATTACGACGACATGGTCGCGGCGCAGCACCGGCTTCTGACGGAAGGCCTCGGCATCAAGCGGATGCGGCTGATCATGGGGACTTCGATGGGGTGCATGCACGCCTTCGTCTGGGGTGAGACCTATCCGACGTTCGCCCGCGCGTTGATGCCGCTGGGGTGCGAGGTGGTGCCGATTGCGGGGCTGAACCGGATGTGGCGGCAGCTCGCGATCGACGCGATCACCAGCGATCCGGCATGGCAGAGCGGCAACTACACCGCGGAGCCGGCGCAGGGCATCCGTGGGGCTGCTTCCTTGCTGTTCGTGGCGGGCGGCGCGCCGTTGTGGATCCAGGCTAACTACCCAACGCGCGACGCCGCGACGACCTATGCGCGCGAGCGGGTGGCGGCGTCAATCAAGGGGATCGACGCGAACGACCTGATCTACCAGCTCGACGCGTCGCGGACCTACGATCCTTTGCCGCGACTTGAGGCGATCACCGCGCCGACGGTTTGGATCAACTCGGCCGATGATTTCATCAACCCGCGCGGGTTCACCTTTCCGGTGGAGGGCGTGAAGCGGATGAAGGACGCGACGTTCCGGCTGATCGCGGAGACGCCCGAGACGCGCGGGCACGGCACGCACACCTGGGCGAAGTTCTGGGAAGGCGACCTCGCCGCGCTGCTGAAACGGACCGAGTAGCTTGCGGCACGATGGCGCGACTTCTACCGCGGCGGCCATGATCCGCTTCCTCGCCGCCGCCCTGCTCGCGCCCCTGCTCGTCACTCCTGCCGCAGCACAGCGCGCCGACCGCGCGACGCCGGGATGGGTGCGGGTGCGGCTGGAGACGAGCGACGGTCCGATGGTGATCGCGCTGGCGGCAAAGAAGGCGCCGGCGACCACCGCCAATTTCCTGCGCTACGTCGACGACGGACGCTTCGACGGCGTGTCGTTCTACCGCACGGCGAAGAACAAGCGCGATCCACGCTACGGCTTCATCCAGGGCGGCATCCGCACCGATGCGCGCCGCTTCCTCGACACCATCCCGCACGAATCGACGAAGAAGACCGGGATCAAGCATCTCGACATGACGATCTCGATGGCGCGGATGGGGCCGCCGGGATCGGCCAACGGCAATTTCTTCATCACGGTCGGCGCGCTGCCGTCGATGGACTGGAGCGCGAGCAATCCGGGCTATGCCGCCTTCGGTCGGGTCGTCGGCGGACAGGCGACGGTGCGGCGCATCCTGGCCGAGCCGGTCGGCGGGCAGATGCGCGGCACGCTGATGCTGCGTCCAGTGCGCGTCAATCGCGCGGTGAGGCTCGACGGCAAGCCGCAGCCGACCGGCCGCCCGCGGCCGTGGCTGATCGAGCGGCGGCGTGATGGCTGAACCTTCGCGAGCGGCGGCTCGTTGAGCGTCACGAAGGAGTGATTAAATGTCCGACCAACCCAACAAGCCCGGCGGCGATTTCGAGCGCGATGACAAGGTCCGCTCGGTCAAGGACGAGCAGGCGGTGAAGAACCAAGGCCAGACCAAGCCTGAGGATTATCCCGAACCCGCGAGCGGCGACCAGGTCGAGTGATCCGCCGCCGGCTGGTCGTCACCGGCCGGGTGCAGGGCGTGTTCTTCCGCGACTGGACGGTCGAGCACGCACGCGTGCTCGGGCTCGATGGCTGGGTGCGCAACCGCGCCGACGGTTCGGTCGAAATGGTCGTCGCGGGCGCGCCCGAGATGGTCGAGGCGATGATCGCGCGGGCGCGGCAGGGCTCGCCCGCGTCGCGCGTCGCCGACGTTGCGGTGAGCCACGACACATCGGGCGAGCGGCTCGACGGGTTCGAGAAGCGCGCAACCGCCTGAACGCGGATCAGAACCCCGACAGGAACGCCGCGACGTTGCGGCCGAGCGCGCCGATCGCGTAGCCGCCCTCCATCACGATCGCGGTCGGCAGCCCGGCTGACGCGATGTCGCGAGCAAGCAGCGCATAATCGTCGGTGCGCAGGCGGAAACGGCTGATCGGATCGCCCTCCCACGTGTCGGCGCCGAAGCTGACGACGAGCAGCTCTGCACCGAAGCGCGCGATCGCCTCCAGCGCCTCTCCTTGCGCGGTACGGAACGCGTCGATGCGCGTGCCCTGCGGCAATGGCAGGTTGAGCGTCGCGCCCTCGCCCGCCGCCTCGCCGAACTCATCGGCATGGCCCCAGTAGAATGGGTAATCGGTCGCCGGATCAGCGTGGATGGAGGCGTAGAAGACGTCGCCGCGATCCCAGAAGATGTCCTGTGTGCCGTTGCCGTGGTGATAATCGATGTCGAGCACCGCAACCTTTGCAACGCCGGAGTCGCGCGCCGCCTGCGCCGCGACCGCCGCCACGTTGATGTGGCAGTAACCACCGCAATAATCGCGCCCCGCGTGGTGGCCGGGCGGGCGGCACAACGCGAAGGCGGCGCGCTCGCCCGCCATCACCGCATGCGTCGCGGCGAGCGCCGATTGCGCGCTGGCGTACCCCGCCGCCCAGGTCTGCTCCGTCAGCGGCGTGGTCGCGTCGAAGGCGTAGCGGCCGAGCAAAGCGTCGATCCGCGATAGCGCGAGCGGACGGCGACCGACGATCGGGAAGGTGTAGGGGATCGCTTCACCGCTACGCCCCGCTTCCTTCCACAAGTTCGCGGCATCGCGCAGGAAGGCGAGATAGCCGGCATCGTGCACCGCCTCGATCGGCTCGACACCATAGTCGCGTGGCTCCTCCGCGCCGCCGATCGCATCAAGGATCGCCTGCGCGCGCGCCGGCTTCTCGGCGTAATCAGCGAAGGCGCCGTTGTGCAGTTCCTGCGCGGGCGCGTGGCGGACTTGCGCGGGCGAGAAAAAGCGCCTCACGCGCGGCCTGCGAGCGGCTGGAAGGTCACTAAAGTCACACCCCTACGCATGTGCGCGCGTGGGATGCGACGTTTGGCGGGACGAGCAACGATCATGGCACACCATGCCACGCACGCGCCGCGTAGGACATCCGCCTCAGGCAACCGCTGCCCAGCGCCGCTCGACGGCGAGCGTCAGCGCCCAGATCGTAAGCCCGCCGAGCGCAAGCGCGCTGCCTACATAGCCGGTCGACGCCCAGCCGTAGCCGCCCGCGATCGCGAGGCCGCCTGCCCACGGCCCGATTGCGTTGGCAACGTTGAAGGCGGAATGGTTGAGCGCGGCGGCGAGCCCCTGCGCGCCGCCCGCCACGTCCATCAGCCGCGTCTGGAGCACGGTGGCGAGCGCCCCGCCGCAGCCGATCGCGAACACGCAGGCGGTGATCGCGACGAGATTGCCGCTCGCCCACGGATAGAGCGCCAGCACGCCGGCCGACCACAGCAGCAGCACGCCCGCGGTCGGCATCAGTGCGCGGTCGGCGAAACGCGGCACGAACAGGTTGCCCGCGGTCATACCGATGCCAAATACCGCCAGCACCAGCGGCACGACTGCGTTCGACGCGCCGGTGACGTCGGTCAGCGTCGAGGCGAGATAGGTGTAGACCGCAAACAGTCCGCCGAAACCGATCGCGCCGATCGCGAGCGTCAGCCACACCTGCCCGTTGCGCAGCGCGGCGAGTTCGCGCAGCGGGCTGGCGTCGCGGTCGGACCGGTCGTGCGGTGCGAAGGCGGCGACCAGCGCGGCGGTGGTGAGCGCCAGCCCGGCGACCACGCCGAAGACGTAGCGCCAGCTGAGCCACTGCCCCAGCATCTTGGCGAGCGGCACGCCGACGATCGTCGCGACCGTCAGCCCCAGCATCACGCGCCCGATCGCGGTCGTGCGCCGCCCCGGCATCAACGACGCGGCGACGAGCGCGGCGACCCCGAAATAGGCACCGTGCGGCAGTCCGGCGAGGAAGCGGAAGACGAGCATCGCGTCATAGCCGGGCGCCATCGCCGACAACGCATTGCCGACCGCGAACATCAGCATCAGGATGATCAGCGCGGTGCGGCGCGGCAGCTTCGCCAGCGCGACCGCGAGCACCGGCGCACCGACGACGACGCCCAGCGCATAGGCGCTGATCAGGTGCCCGACCGCAGGCGCATCGACGCCCAGCCCGCGCGCGAGGTCGGGCTCGAGGCTCATCGCCGCGAACTCGGTCGTGCCGATAGCAAAGCCGCCAACCGCGAGTGCCAGGTGGACGACGCCGACGGGCGCGGCGGGTTTCAGCGTCGCGGGTGTATGTTGCTGCATTGCAGCGTCAGATGCGGGTTGTGGCGGCGGGGTGCAAGGTAGCTGCGGTTTGCCCCGGGGTACATAGTTCTTTGGTCGCGGAGCCACCGCGGGCAAAGCGCGCGTCGTCGGTCGGGTCCGCTAGCGCCGACCCGCCGGCCGGCCTCGGCGTTTGCGCGGCTAGCCGCGCATCGGCGCGGGCGTGGCCGCGCCGATAGCCTCCGCAATCAGTTTGCGGCTGTTCTCCACCCCGTACAGCTTGATGAAGCTGCCCATTCGTGGCCCCTGCGAGGATCCCAGCAGCGTCTCATACAATGCCTTGAACCAGTCGCGCAGCGACTCGAACCCACCGGTCTTGCCGATTTCGTAGACCTCGTTCTGGATGTCCTCTGCGCTCGCGTCCGCCGGCAGCGCGGCGAGGGCGGCATCGAGGCGCTGCAATGCCTCGACCTCGACCCCCTCGGGCGCGCGGCGCTTGAGCGTCGGGGCGATGAAGTCGCGGTGATAGGCGAGCGCGTGGCCGATCAGCCGGTCGAGCTCGGGATAGCGCGCCGCCGACGCGTCGGGCACGTAGTTCGCGAGATAGGCCCATACCTGATCGGGCGTCGCGCCCTCGCCCATCACGCCGACGAGGTTGAGCAGCAGCCCGAACGTCACCGGCAACTCGCCCTCGGGCAGCGTGCCGTCATGGATGTGGTGGACCGGGTTGCCGAGCCGTTCCTTGACCGCCTGGGTCCCGTAATTTCCGCGGAACTGCCAATATTCGTCCACCGCGCGCGGGATCACGCCCATGTGGAGTTGCTTGGCTTTCTTCGGCTCGCGGTAGGCGTAGAAGGCGAGGCTCTCCTCGGGGCCGTAGGTCAGCCATTGCTCCAGGCTCAGGCCATTGCCCTTCGATTTCGAGATCTTCTCGCCATTCTCGTCGAGGAACATCTCGTAGTTGAAGCCTTCGGGCGGGCGCCCGCCGAGCACGCGCGCGATCTTCGACGATTGCGTCACCGAGTCGATCAGGTCCTTGCCTGCCATCTCGTAATCGACGCCGAGTGCGACCCAGCGCATCGCCCAGTCGACCTTCCACTGCAGCTTCGACATGCCACCGAGCGCGCTCTGTTCGACGCGTTCGTTTGTCGCCGGATCGGTGAAGGCGATCAAGCCCGCCTCCGCGTCGACCACCTCGACCGGCACCTGAAGTACGATGCCACTCACCTGGCTAATCGGCAGGATCGGCGAATAGGTCGCGCGGCGCTCGGCGCGTAGCGTCGGCAGCATCACGTCCATCACGCCTCCGTAATGGCGCAGCACGCCTTTCAACGCCTCGTCGAAGCGACCTTCGGTGTAGTAATCGGTCGAGGAGACGAACTCGTAATCGAACCCGAAGCGATCGAGAAACTCGCGCAGCATCGCGTTGTTGTGCGCGGCAAAGCTGTCGAACTTGCCGAACGGATCGGGGATGCGCGTCAGCGGCTTGCCCAGATGCTCGGCCAGCATCGCGCCGTTGGGCACATTGTCGGGCACTTTGCGCAGCCCGTCCATGTCGTCGCTGAACGCGACGAGTCGCGTCGGCTGATTGGACAGCGCATGGAATGCCTGGCGGACCATTGTCGTACGCAGCACCTCGTTGAACGTGCCGATATGCGGCAGCCCCGAGGGACCGTAGCCGGTCTCGAACAACACGGCCTCGCCGCCGGGCTTGCCCTGCGGGTAGCGTTTAAGGAGCTTGCGCGCCTCCTCATATGGCCAGGCCTTGGATTCGAGCGCAAAGGAGCGAAGGTCGTCATTCATGATGCGGTGCGACGTAGCGACAAGGCTGCGTGAGCGCTATATGCGCGAACACAATGGCTTGGTGGTCCGCACTTCTCCTGTTCCTCGTCACCGTCGTGCTGATGGAGGGTTTCGCTTATGCGATGCATCGCTGGGTGATGCACGGGCCCGGCTGGTTCCTGCACAAGAGCCACCACCGCGCGCGCGACGGACATTGGGAGCTGAACGACCTCTATGCGGTGATCTTCGCGGTGCCGTCGATCGCGATGATCTACGGTGCGCTGCATTACGGCTGGTGGCTGGGGTTCGTGTGGATCGGCGCGGGCGTCGCGGCCTACGGCATGATCTATTTCGGGTTCCACGATGTGATCGTGCATCGCCGCGTGCCGACCCGCTACCTGCCCAAGGGCGCGTACATGAAACGGATCGTGCAGGCGCACCGGCTTCACCACGTGGTCGAGACACGCGAAGGTAACGTCAGCTTCGGCTTCATTGTCGCGCCTCGGCCCGAGGACCTGAAAGCCGAATTGAGGCGGCGCGGCCGCAAGGGTTTGCGCCAGTCGACCGTGCCGCACGCGTCGATCTTTGCCGAAGATTAACCCTTAGCGGCGCATAACGGCGGCATGGAACCCGCCGTCCCGATTCCCACGCCTTCTGAGTTGGAGGAACATCGCCACTCACTGCGTCGCGCGGTGAAGATGAAGGCGCACCTGCGCGACCGCGGCAACACGCGGTTCGAGATCGACGTGGTCGACCTGTCGGCGACCGGTTTCCGCGCGCAGACGAGCTTCACCTTGTGGCCGGGGACGACCGTGTGGCTGACGCTGCCGGGCCTCGCCGCACTGGAGGCGGTGGTCGCGTGGCGGGACAAATTTCGTTACGGTTGTGCGTTCTCTAAGGCGCTGCATCCGGCGGTGCTGGAGCATATTGTGGCGTTAGGAGAACGCTGAGCGCAGGCGCGACTGCGTTCGCGCCGGTGCGCGTAAGCGCAGCGCGTAAGCCGGACGGCGTGCCGGCATAGCCGGACACGGCCGACGAAGACGCGGGCTTTGCCCGTGTTACTTTTTACCCTTCTCTCAAGCTAACCTCGCTGCGAAAGTAGCGCGAACAACGCTCACGCGGGCAAAGCCCGCGTCGTCGGCCGGATCAGGCTGGCGCCTGTCCGCCGGCCGTGCCGGCGGCTGTGCTGCGCGCACCGGCGCGGGCGTGGCCGCGCCTGCCGCAGTCAGTCAAACAAACTACTGACACTCGTCTCGTCCGCGATCCGCTTGATCGCCTCCGCCAGCAGCGGCGCAATCGTCAGGTGGCGGATCTTCGCCGCCTTCCCGATCGAATCGTGATTGCCGATCGAGTCGGTGATCACCAGCTCGCGCAGCGCCGACCCTTCGACCCGCGCAACCGCCCCACCCGACAGCACGCCGTGCGTGACATAGGCGACGACGTCCTCCGCCCCCGCCTCACGCAGCGCCGCCGCCGCGTTGCAGAGCGTGCCGGCCGAGTCGACGATATCGTCGATCAGCACGCAGAAGCGCCCCTCGACGTCACCGATGATGTTCATCACCTCCGACTCGCCCGCGCGCTCGCGCCGCTTGTCGACGATCGCGAGCGGGGCGTTGTCGAGCCGCTTCGACAAGGCGCGCGCACGCACCACGCCGCCGACGTCGGGCGAGACCACCATCAGATTCTTGTCGCCGAAGCGTGTGCGGATGTCCGCGCTCATCACCGGCGCGGCGAAGAGGTTGTCGGTGGGGATATCGAAGAAGCCCTGGATCTGCCCGGCATGGAGATCGACCGAGAGCACGCGGTCCGCGCCCGCGGTGGTGATCAGGTTGGCGACCAGCTTGGCAGAGATCGGCGTGCGCGGTCCCGGCTTTCGATCCTGCCGCGCATAGCCGAAATAGGGCAGCACCGCGGTGATCCGCTTCGCCGACGCGCGCTTGCACGCGTCGATCATGATCAGCAGCTCCATCAGGTTGTCGTTGACCGGGTAGCTGGTCGACTGGAGCAGGAACACGTCCTCGCCGCGTACATTCTCCATGATCTCGACGAAGATCTCCTCGTCGGCGAAGCGCCGCACCAGCGCCTCGGTCAGCGGCACCTCGAGATAGTCCGAGATCGCAGTGGCGAGCGGCAGGTTGGAATTGCCCGTCAACAGCTTCATGGTCGAATACCCTTTCGCGCGCCGGCTTTAGCCCCCGTGGGCGCGATGGCAATGGGTGCGGGCTGGGTAGACGGTGAAGCAACCCGAGATCAGGCGCAGGCACGCGCACCATGTGCCCGCATTCGCCGCACAAGCGCCGTCAAGATCAGCGTATCGCCGACTCAGAAGCGGACCTTCAGAGCCTCGTTGACGCGGACAGCCGACCACTGCCGGCTAAGGTCATCCAGCCGCTGACGGATTGCATCAACATCCGCTTCCGAGATTGGAGCAACGGTATGACCGCGTACGGCGCAGGCAAGCTCATAGGTAGCAATCAAGTCTGCGGCCGGCACGCGGCCGCCCCACATCTCGGCTTGAAGCGCTTCAACCAGTCGCTCAATAGCTTCTTCGCTATCCCCGCCCTTAGTCCCGAACTCCGCCGACCTGCCCTCGTTGACAAGCGACAAGAATCCTCGGTGTGCGAGAACACTCTCGGCAGCGTAGTGCACCATGTCGTGTGGTATGATGCCTTGCTTTGGGCAGGAAATCGCTTCCGGCTCTCCGTTCTCGCGGATGATCGTGAGATCGTCGAACTTACCGCTTCGCTTTACAAAGATCAGGTCCATGCGGCTAAGTTTATCTGCCCAGTGGTAGCTTTCCAGCGCTTTGCAGCGAGAATGGCCTAGCAGCTATTCACCAATAACCGACACGCGCCGCGACTGGGATGCCTCTCACCGCCCCTGCGCGCGCCAGCGTTGGATGGTGCGCTGGACGATCTGATCCTCATCGCCCGATTCGCGCCATAGCTCGGTGAAGCTTGGGTCCGCAGACGCCGGGCGCTTCGCGGGCTCGAGCGTGTCGAGCGATATGCGCATCGGGATCGAGACGCCTTCGCCGCAGATGATGCACTCGCGGTTCCTGAGCGCGGGAATAGAATCGAGAAAGCCGCGCGCGCCCTCGGGCATGGCTGCGCGCACGAACGCCTGGTCGCGCTCGTTGTTGAGCCTCATAGCGAGGATCGTGCCGCATTGTGACAGCACGCCTTCGGCGAGGTCGGACGGGCGCTGCGTGATCAGGCCGAGCGAGACGCCGTATTTGCGTCCTTCCTTCGCGATCCGGCTGAGGATGCGCGACACCGCGCTCTGCCGGTCGCGGTCCGAGGGCACGTAGCGGTGCGCCTCCTCGCAGACGAGCAGGATCGGGCGCTGCGGCTCGTTCCGGGACCAGATCGCGAAGTCGAACACCATCCGGCTCAGCACCGCGACAACGACCGAGGTGATCTCGCTTGGCACGCCCGACACGTCGATGATCGAGATCGGCTTGCCGTCGCCCGGTAGGCGGAAGATGCGCGACACGAATGCCGCCATCGTATCGGCGACCAACATGCCGGAGAACATGAAGCCGAAGCGCGGATCGGCCTTGATCTCCTCGATCTTGGTCTTCAGCCGCAGGTAAGGCGCGGTGGAGCCGGCGCGGTCCATCTTGCCCATCTCCTGCTGGATCAGCTGCAAGAGATCGCTGAGCAGGTACGGCACCGGCGCGTCGACGGTCAGTTTCGGTATCTCCTGCCCCACCCGGCCCTTGGCGCGCGCGGCGAGCAGGCATTTGGCGAGGATGTCGGCGTCGACCTGCCGGTCCGCGCCGCTGGAGGTGAGGAACACCTCGCAATGCTCCTCGAAATTCATCAGCCAATACGGCATCTGCAGGTTGTTGACGTCGTAAAGCGCGCCGTTGGTGTTGAACGCCGCGCCATATTCGCCGTGCGGGTCGATCATCACGACATGGCCCTGCGGCGCCAGTGCGCAGATGCGGTGCAGGATCAGCGCGGCGGAGGTCGACTTGCCGGTACCGGTCGAGCCGAGCAGCGCGAAATGCTTGCCCAGCATCGCGTCGACGTAAAGCGCGCCGCGCACATCGTCGGTTGGATAGACGTGCCCGATCTCGATCACCGCGCGCTCATCGGCGGCATAGACCTGCGCGAGGTCATCGCCTGTGACCGGGAACACTTCGCTGCCCGGCATCGGGTAACGCGTCACGCCGCGGCGGAACTGGTAGAGGCGCCCCGTCAGCTGCTCCTCATCGCCCTCGCCGACGAAGTCGACCGCGGCGACGACCTGTCCCGCGCTGCCCGGCGCGAGTTTGAGCGAGCGGATGCTGGCGAGCAGCCAGGTTGCGCCGACGCGCACCTTCAACTGCCCGCCTACCTGACCCGCAGTGGCGAGCACCGCATCGGCATGGCCGCTGAGCGGTGTGAGCGCGGCGAGATCGAGCACCATCTCACTGCGCGCGCCGGCGACCTCGAGCACGTAGCCGATCGGCTCCGCGGCACCATGCGCAGCTGCCAGCGCCGACGCAAAAAAATGCGGTGCGGGTTGATCGTTCATGCGGGCATGCCGTCCATGACGACGGGTGGTAAGCCGATAGTGTAAATTTTGCGTGATCGAATCCGAAACGGAGGCGATACTCGTGACTTACGCCCGGCGTGCGATCCGCCCCGCGCCCCAGCCGAGCAGCGCCGACAGCGCGACGGCGGTCAGGCCGTAGAGGATCGCATGCCTGTCGGCGGCGCGGGTCACGAAACGCTCGAACCCCGCCTTGCGCACGTCGATGTCGCGAACCGCGGCGGCGAGGACGCGACCGTCGCGGATCAGGAAGGTTTCCGCGGTGAACCGCCCGGTAGGCACGCGCGCCGGGATCGTCAGCCGTGCGCGGTAGAGCACGCCGCCCGTGATCTCGACCGCGCCAGGGGCCTCGACGAACAACCCGCTGCGGCGGCGCTGCTCGACCAGTCCGGCGGTGAAGCGGTCCTGCACCGCCGAGGGCGCGTTGGAGGCGGGGGAGAGTTGCAGGCTGTCGAGCCCCAACTCGAAGATCGCGCGGGTGCGCGGGTCAACCAGCCTGTCGATCGGTCGCGACGAGGCGATGGCGTAGAACGACGGCGCCGAGCGGTAGCGCAGCGCCTCCGCATTGACCCAGATGCCGGCGACCTTCTCTTTCTCGCGAATAACGATCGACTGCGTCGGTCCCTTCAGCACGATCACCACGTCGGTGCGGTGCCCGGGCTCGGGCAGGCGACCACCGGGATAGAGGATCGCGCCGAACAGCAGCAGTTCCGCGCCGGTGAAGCTGTACTTGATCTCGATATCGCGCTGCGACACGTCGGGAACGAGCGTGGGCTTGTCCTGCGCCATCAGCATCGGCGCGGCGATCAGCAGCGCCGGGATAAGACTGCGTGTGCCCCTCACGACAATTCAACGGTGTAGATCTCGTCGGGCCGCCACGCGAGGCCGAGCGCGACACGCAGGCACACCAGCAGCACGACGACCGCGAGCGCCAGGCGAAGGTATTCGGGCCGGGCTCGGTTGGCGAAGCGCGCACCGACCTGCGCCCCCACGACCGATCCGATCAGCAACAGGCCGGCGAGCACGATATCGACCGCCTTGGTCGTCGTCGCATGGACCATGGTCGCGATCATGGTGACGAACAGCGTCTGGAACAGCGACGTGCCGACGACCACCGCGGTTGCCATGCCGAGCAGGTAGATCATCGCGGGCACCAGGATGAACCCGCCGCCGACGCCGAGCAGCACCGTCAAGATGCCGATCCCGAAGCCGAGCAGCAGCGGGGCGAGCGGCGAGATGTAGAGCCCCGATGCATAGAAGCGCGTCCGCCACGGCAGGCCGGCGACCAGCGGATGGTGCCGCCGCCGGCGCGGGCGGGGCGCCGCCGCGCCGTGCAGCACGCGGATCGAGCGGATCGCCTCCGTCGCCATCAGCGCACCGATCCAGCCGAGCAGCACGACGTAGATGATGCCGATCACCGTATCGATCTGCCCTGAAGCTTGCAGGAAGCGGAACAGGAACGCGCCCGCCATCGTGCCCCCGACTCCGCCCGCGACCAGGATCGTGCCCATCTTCACGTCGACGCCGCCGCGGCGGAAATGCGCAAACACGCCCGACACGCTGGCACCCGTCACCTGGCTCGCCGCCGAGGCAGCGGCGACGGTGGGCGGAATGCCGTAGACGATCAGCAGCGGGGTGGTGAGGAA
This sequence comes from Sphingomonas sp. Mn802worker, assembly GCF_000382485.1. Lineage (GTDB taxonomy): Bacteria > Pseudomonadota > Alphaproteobacteria > Sphingomonadales > Sphingomonadaceae > Sphingomonas. The sequence goes on from NZ_AORY01000002.1 coordinate 64,243, forward strand.
CCCGCCGCCGACCCCGAACATCCCCGACAGCAGTCCGACGCCTGCCCCCAGCGCGATCATCACCAGCGCGTTCACCGACAGGTTCGCGATCGGCAGATAGACGTCCATGCCGCAGGGTTAGTCGTTTCGCGCGCCCCGCGAAAGCCACGCAGCCGCGCCCGGTCGCGTCACCAATCGACGCCCAGCGACAGAACCGCACCCGACCCCGGCCGCGCGTTGCCGGCGATCCGCTCGCGCCATTGCACCCCGATGCGCAACGCTTGGCGCTCGAGTGGCAGCACAAGCGTCGCCGAGGCCCCACATCCAGCCGCGACGCACCGCGTTGCGCCGCGCCCCATGCACCCGCGCCCAGCTCAAGCCGCGTGCCGCCGCGCACCATCACGGTACGACCAGCCACGACTGCCCCGTCGACATAAGCGTCCGCGCTATCGCGCGCGACGACGCCGGCTTGCGCATAACCATCGACGCGGAAACCTGCGGCGAGCGGCAGCGCGCTGACGCCGCCGACCAGCCCGAGCGCTGGGCCACCGCGTGTCTGCGCGATCCCGACACGTTGTTCGGCGACGAGGCGGATCGGCAGCCGGGTCGGTTGCCACTCCAGCCCCAATGCCGCCTCCTGCTGCCGCGTGCCGAGTGCAGCCGCGACACGCCCGACCGCAAGGACTCGGCCGCGGGCATCCAGGCGGTAGGCAAGGCGCGCGCCGACCTGCGCACCACCTAGCTGCGGTGTCGCGATGCCGCCCGCGTTCCCACTTCCGCGCACCAGCGACCAGGCGCTGCCCGACCAGCGGGCGCGTGAGGGCAGCACTCGTGCGACCGGCTGCGCGACCTCGGACTGCGGCGCACGCGGTGGCAGGGCAGCGGCGGTGGCGATCACCGCATGCTCGATCGGCCTAACCGCTTCCGCTGCGGCGCTCGCTGTGACTGCGCGGCGTGGAGGAAGCATGACAACGAGTTCCGACGCCGATCCTCGCTCGGGCATCACCACGGCATGTCCGACGCGTGGGAATCCGGATATGGCCGCGACAGGCGAGCCGGCCTCGGTCATGCCCCGCGGCGCGACTACTGGCCCGACGCGCGCGGCGATCAGCTGCTCGCCGCCCTGGACATTCCACAACAACGCTACCCGTGCGCCGGTCCAGCCGCCGACGACGATCATCAGGAATCGCAGCGGGCGCCCGTCGCCACCGAACCGGAGCGCGCCCACACCGCGCCGCGCCGTATTCGGTCCGATCATCCCGCAGCCGGCAGCACGGCGGGAAAGCGGTGCGCCGTCTTGTCCCAGCGTGGCGCGCGGCCCGCCAACATTCCGGCATAGCGCATCACCGCGCGACGGGCGGCGAGCAGCGCGATGAAATTGCCCAACAACGCGCGCGGCACCGATCGCAGCCCCTCACGCCAGCCGTGCTCGTGCGCGGTCGCGCGCGCGCGCACCAGCAACCGCCACGCCAGCAGCACCGCATTGGTCGACAACAAGGCGGCGAGCAGGTCGGTCATCGGCGGCGGCGTATCGCCGACCAGCCAGTGCCCGAGCATCGACACGCCCCAGGCGACAAGCGCGAGATAGCCCGCCGCAAGCGTCACCACCGCCAATGGCGCGCGCCGGTCGCGCATCCGCATCCACAGCTCAGGCAAACGGGCCCGCCCGCCCCAGCCGGTACGGTCCCAGCCGGCAAGCGCAATGCCGGTCATCCAGCGCGCCTTCTGCACGACGGCCGCACGGATCGTGTCGGGGAAATAGGCGCGTACCGCGATCAGCGTACCCGCATGGTCACGCACGCGGACGAAGCAGCTGCGGTAGCCGAGCGCCGCGACGCGCAGCCCGAGTTCGTAATCCTCGGTCAGGCTTGCAGGCTCGAACGGCGCATCGCCGGTCTGCGCCGCCAGCTGTTCGAGCGCATCGCGCCGAATCGCGCAGCCGACCCCCGCGAGCGGCATCGCCGCTCCAAGCGCGGTGCGCACCGGCAGCGCGATCGCGTGCGCCGACGCGAATTCGTCGGCGTAATGGCCGGTGACCATCGGCGACCGCGGATCGATCAAGGGTACGACGGGCAATTGCACCAGCGCGTGCGACAGCAGGTGATGCGCGACCACGCGCAGTTCGGCCGGATGCAGCACATCCTCCGCATCGTGCAGGATCACCGCGCGCGTGATCGCTCCCGCCGCCGCGTCGTCGTGCTGCAAGGCGTGCCACAGCGTGTTGAGGCAATCGGCCTTGGTCGTCGGGCCGGCGCGGCGTCCGACCACCATGCGAACGCGTGCATCGTGGCGTGCAACCGCGCGAACCTCGTCAGACGTGCCGGGATCGTTCGGATAACAACCGACGTAGATACGGTAATCGGGATACTCGACCCGCGCGAGTGCGGCGCGCAGCATCGCGCCGATCACCGCCTGCTCGTCCCACGCCGCGACGAAGATCGCGAGTCGCCCGCCGGCTGGTTGCGGCAGCTGGTCGAGACGCGCGGCCGGACGACGGTGGACGATATACATGAGATCGACCAGCAGGTCGTCGACGCCGCCAATCGCGAACATGACCGCGGCGAACAGCAATGCCTCGTGCAGCGATGCGTCGCACAGGTGCAACGCTGCGGCGGCAATGCCATTGACCATGCCGCCCCCCGACGCCGGTTCTCCCATTCCAAGTCTGCGAAATACGTATCAGGCGTGCAAGCTGCGAAAACTTACGACTTTTTGTGTCAGATATTTAGCCATTCTGGCGCGAAAGGCGAAATCGGCATAGAACAAACGCAGCGCATCGGCGTTCGCGCTTCGGTCCCTTTATCCCCCTTTCGGGACCAGTGCCGACCCAAGCCGGTACCGGCCGCGCCGTGGCGTAACCAACGGCGCGGCCAATCACCGCCGCGAGGGAGACGACGCGCGCCGGAAGAGATGCGTCGTCACTCGCATCACCAGTAGAAGTTGCGGATCACATCGACCACGACGCCGCGGCGCTGATCGACCAGGATCACGTCATTGTAATGCCGCACCCAGCGCGTGTAGCCGCGCGCCGGGGGCAGGTGATAGCGCGACGGATCGTTGATGATGTAGCGCGTGCCGAAATAGCTTGGCGCGATCCGGCCGCCGGGACGGAACGTCTGGTAGCCGAACGGCGCGCGCCAGTCGCCACGCGCGTAGAGCGCGCGGTTCTGCTGCCGCCACGATGACCAGTCGCCCCGGCCCCAGTTGCGGTCACGGTCGGCGCGCCAATCGTTGCCGTAGCGTCCGCGCAGGTCCTCGCGGTACTCGCGCCGCGCCTCGCGCAGGTCGCCGCGCTGCTCGCGGACGTCGTGGCGGTCGCCGTAGCGCTGAGCGTCGCGCACGTCGCGCTGCTCGCGGCGGATATCCTGGCGATCGCGGCGCAGTTCCTCGCGCGACTGAGCGCTGGCGGCGGCGGGGATCGCCGGCAGCGCAACCGCGGCGAGCAGGGCAGTGGTGATCAGACGACGCATGACGATGCTCCTCTTGGTGCCTGCCGCACGGATCGGCAGACGATGGTCAAGGAACTAGCCGCCGGTGACTGAACGACACGGGAATAGGATCGTCAGCGAAACGACAGCTTCGCGCCGCCGTTCACTCAACTCGCGAACCGCGCCCGTTACGGCTGGTCGCGACCGCCCGGACGACCACCGCCGGCGCCGCCGCCCGCACCCGGCGCACCGACCGCGCCGATATTGCCGAACAGTTCGGAGAAGAAGCTGCGGCTGCGGCCCAGCGTCGGCGTGACCTTTTTGGACGGGCTGATCGAGGCGACCTGATCGACGCCCGACTTGCGGATCGCGGTCACATTACCCGCCGCGTCGAAGCTGATCCGCATCGTCAACTGCTCGATCGGCTTGGGCGGATTGAACGCGAAGTTGCGGCTGTCGCGCGCGACATAATACCAGTCGCCCTGGTTGAACTGGCTGGCGAAGGTCGGGTGACCCAGCGTCGCCAGCACCGACTGGCGGTTGTCGACGCCCGGCTGGACCGAGTTCACCAGATCGGCGTCAACGATATAACCCTGGTGCGAGCGAAGCGGCGTGCACCCCGAAGCGAGCAGTCCGGCGGTGACGGCGAGAGGAAGAAGGAAACGCATGGACTCTCCGGCGGGCACGATTCGCGATCCGCACCCGGTCGCGGGCGCGCATCAACGCGGGCGGACGCGTGCCCGAACGTGGACAGGTGCGGCCTTTGCCTCCAATATGCCCCGCGCAGGCGCGACACAAGCGTGCCAATAACACCCGTATCTATCGATACCCTTATCTGATGAAGCGACGAGAAACCTTGGGCTGGCTGAAATCCTTGTTCGGCGGACGCGACCGCACCGCCGCGTTGCCGCTGTACGACGCGGTGATCGCGCGTGCGCGGCAGCCGCACTGGTATCTGGATGGCGCGGTGCCCGATACGCTTGATGGGCGGTTCGACATGGTCGCGGCGGTGCTGGCGATGGTGCAGCTGCGGCTGGAGCGCGACGACGACGGCGCGGCACCGTCCGCGATGCTGACCGAGCGGTTCGTCGACGACATGGACGCGCAGGTTCGCCAGATCGGCTTCGGCGACATGGTGGTCGGCAAGCATGTCGGGCGGATGATGGGGATGCTCGGCGGGCGGCTCGGCGCCTACCGCGAGGGGATCGCGGACGGCACGCTCGACGCCGCGCTGGTACGCAACCTGTACCGCGGCGAGGCAGTCGATCCGCAAGCGGTCGCGCACGTGCGGCGCGAATTGCTGTCGCTCCACCACGCGCTCGGTCAGGCGACCATCCCTGACCTGATGGAAGGGCGCCTGCCGTGAGCGCGCCCGAATTCAGCCGCGTCGAGCGCCTGGACGCGATCGGGTCCGAGCCGCGTGAGGTGTCGATCAGCGCAAAGGAGCCCGAGCGCGCCGCGCTGGCGAGCCGGTTTGAGCTGATCGCGATCGAACGGCTGGAGGGACGCTTCACCGTGCGGAAGGAGGCGGCGGGCATCGGCGTACGCGGGCGCGTGACCGCGACCGTGACGCAGGCGTGCTCGGTCACCGGCGACCCGATCCCGGCGCAGGTAGATGAGCCCGTCGAGCTGCGCTTCGTCCACCCCGCCGGGGTGCGCGCCGCCGCCAGCGACGACGACGCGTACGAGCTCGCCGGCGAGGAGATCGACACGATTGAGATCGAGGGCGGCGGCATCGACTTGGGCGAGGTCGCCGCGGAGACGATGGTGCTGGCGCTCGACCCCTTCCCGCGTGCCCCGCGCGCCGCCGAGGTGCTGCGCGAGGCCGGGGTGATCAGCGAGGAAGAGGCGCGGCCGGCGAACCCGTTCGCGGCGTTGAAGGCGAAGCTGGGGGGCGGCGCCTAGGAGCCGTGGCTCGCCGGCGCCCTCGCCACCGCGATCAACCCTCCGCCAGTTCTGCGCGCGCGCCGGTGATCATGCGCCGCGCGATCTGGCGCACCGCCTCGTCGTCCTTGGTCTCGTCGTGCGCCGGGTCGCCCAGGTGATCGAGGCTGCCGTCGAGATGGTCGAGCAGGCCTGGATGCTTCGCCTCGACATATTCGATCAGCTTAAACAGCAGATGCTCGCTCGCGATCTCGCGGCGGCGGGCCTGAACGGCGGTGTCGTCGGTCATGTCGTGCTCCCTTGGTGTGAGCGCGGTGAACGCGCCGGCGTGCGAAACGGTGCAGACGCTGCGATCACACGATCCAGCTGACCACCAGGCACGCGGTCGCGGCGAACGTCGCTGCGGTCGTGGTCCAGCCGACGATGTTCAACAACGCGCCATTGCGCCGCTCCCCCATCATGCCGCGATCGTTGGTCATCAGCATCATCATGAGCAAGAGCGGCGGGACCGAGAAGCCCTGCACGATCCCCGATACGACCAAGGCGCGCATCGGATTGAAGCCGAGGAAATTGAGCCCCGCCGCCACGATCGTCACGAGCAGAATGACGCCGTAGAACAGCTTCGCCTCGCGCGGCCGGTGGTGCAGCGTCCCCTTCTCGCCCAGCCCTTGCACCAGGTCATAGGCCGCGCCCGTCGTCATCACCGGAATCGCGAGAAAGCCGACGCCGACGACGCCGAGCGCGAACAGCCATTTCGCCCATGCGCCGGCCAGCGGCTCTAGCGCCTGCGCCGCCTGCGCCGCGCTGTCGATCTGCGCGATGCCTTGCGGATGGAGCGTCGTCGCGGTGGACAGGATGATGAAGTAGAGGATGATGTTGGCGAAGACCATGCCGACCATCACGTCGCGCCGCGTCCGCGCGAGCTCGCGTCGGCTCGCGCCGCGACGTTGCCTGGCGGTCAGCTTGCCCTCGTCGATCTGCTCCTCGACCTCCTGGTTCGACTGCCAGGTGTAGACATAGGCCGACAGCGAGGTGCCGATGCACGCAACGATCATGGCAAGGAAATCGGACGAGAAACGCACCTGCGGCGCGACCGTCGCGCGCAGCACCGCCGACCAGTCGGGCCGACCCAGGATCGCGGCCGCGACATAGGCGAACAGCGCCAGCGTCAACCAGCGGAAGATGCTGCGCAGCAGCGCGTAGCTGCCGAACAGCTGGAACAGCACCACGCCCACCGCCACCGCGACGACGATCGTGGGCACGGGGACCGGGACGAGCAGGTTGAGCGCGGCGCCGACCCCGCCCATGTTCGCCGCCGCCTCAATCACGTTGCCGGTGAACGCGCCGAGCATCAGCGGATACAGCAGCCAGCGCGGGTAGCGGTCGCGCACCGCGGCGAACAATCCCTTGCCATAGACCCGCCCGAGTTTTGCCGAGAGATAGGTCACGACGAACATCATCGGCAGCAGGACCGGCGCGATCCACAGGAACGCGAGGCCGAACTTCGCGCCTGCGCTGGCGTAGGTGCCGATCGCGGAAGGATCGTCGTCGGCGGCCCCGGTGATGACGCCGGTGCCGAGCACGCGCAGCGCGCCGCCCTTGCGCGGTTTGGGCGCGTCTAGTTGATGGGGTGTCGCACCGGCCGCCTGCTGCATCTCACCCCCGCCTGATCCATCAGCCAAACTGCGCCGCGGCGGCTTGGTTCAGAACGGCTGATGCATCAAAGCAGCGCGAGCTCGACCAGCCGCCCGACCAGTACCGGCGGCATCGCGGCGACACCGTCGCCCGCGTCACCGCTCAGGTCCCCGGGGGCCTCGTGCGCCTCGAGATAGCGCCAGCCTTGATGCGCGCGGCGCGGGCGGGCGTGGATCAACTGGAAAGCGGGCGACAGGTGGATCGCGACGCGTCCCCCTTCCGCTTCGCCGAACCCCGTGATCGGCGAGCGTGCGACGAGCTGGTGCTTGATGATCCAAAAGAGCGAGCCGCGCCCCGCGACCTCCTCGTGACGCTTGGGCAGGTAGCGCGTCGTCAGAAACAACTCGCCCGCCGCCGCGCGCGCCTTCAGCCGATCGGTCAGGACATCGAGGCTTGCCGCGCCGAACGCGACCTTGGTCAAGTGCAGTGGCGGCAGGGACATAGGCCGCCGATGTGGGTCAGCCCGACAGCCCCCACAAGGCCGCAAGACCCAGGAACGACAGGAACCCCATGACGTCGGTCGCGGTGGTCACGAACACCGCCGAGGAGACCGCGGGGTCGACGTTGGCCTTGTCGAGCGCGACCGGCACGATCACGCCGACCAGCCCCGCGACCACGCTGTTGATCATCATCGCGATCGCGAACACGATCGACAGCTGCAGGTGGCCGAGCACGAGATAGCTGCCGACCGCGCCGACCGTGCCGAGTGCGACCCCGTTGGCGAGCGCGATGCGAAATTCGCGGAACAACATGCGCAGCGTGTTGGAACTGGTCAGCTGGTTGGTGGCGAGTGCGCGCACCATGACGGCGAGCGTCTGCGTCCCCGCATTGCCGCCCAGTGCCGACACGATCGGCATCAGCGCGGCGAGCAGGGCGAAGCGCGCGATCTCGCCCTGGAACAGCCCGACGACCGAGGCCGACAGAATCGTTGCGCCCAGATTGACCACCAGCCACGCGACGCGCGTGCGCACCGTCAGCCGGATCGGCTCGTTGATGTCGCCTTCGCCTGCGCCCGACAGCCGCAGCACGTCCTCGCCGGCCTCCTGCTGGATGATGTGGACGATGTCGTCGACGGTGATCATGCCGACCAGCCGCCCAGAGCCGTCGACCACCGCAGCGGAAATCAAAGCGTATTTCTGAAAGCGGAGCGCGACTTCCTCCTGGTCCATGTCGACCGGGATCAGTGTCTGCTCGCGCTGCATGACGTCCGCCATCGCAATGTCGCGCGGGGTGCGCAGGATCCACGACAATGCGCAGGTGCCGACCGGCTTGTGGCTCGGGTCGACCACGAAGATTTCCCAGAAATCGGTTGTCAGCTCGTCATGCCCGCGCAGGTAATCGAGCGCGTCGCCGACGGTCCAATGCTCGGGCACCGCGACCAGATCGCGCTGCATCAGGCGACCGGCGGTTTCCTCGGGATAGGACAGCGCCTCCTCGATCGCGGCGCGGTCGTCGGGCTCCATCGCGCGCAGGACCTCGCGCTGGTCCTCGACGTCCATGTCCTCGATGATCGCGACGGCGTCGTCGGTGTCGAGCTCGCTTGCGATATCGGCGACCTGCCGCGCGTCGAGCGCGTCGATCAGCGCCTCGCGGACATAGTCGTTCATTTCAGCGAACACGTCGGCGTCGAGCTGGTCGGCAATCGCGGCGGCGAGGTCGCGGCGGCGGTCCTCGGGCGTCAGCTCGAACAGGTCGGCGATGTCGGCGGGGTGGAGCGGTGCGACCAGCGCGCGCGCGGCATCGACGTCGCCCGCCTCGACCGCGTCCAGCACCGCGTCGACGAAGGCGGGTTTCAGCCGATCGTCCTCGTCCAGCTGGTTCGTTGCGGCGGGGTCACCTTGTTCGATGACCTCTTCGCGTTCGAGGTCGGGAAGCTCGGTCTCGCCCATGTCGCGTGCCTCCCTGCTGTTCGTCGACCCGCGCGCCTTATCGTTGCCTCACGCGAATGGCCATGCGTCATTTGCCCCCACTCGTTTGCCCGCGCGTTTGCCTCCCGATCGATGCGACACTAACTGTGCGCACAAGAACACGAAAGGAACCTGTGTGGCCGATACCTTCAACACCCTGACACTGACGCTTGATGGCGGCGACGTGACGATCCGCCTGCGCCCCGACCTCGCACCCGAGCACGTGCAGCGCATCGGCGAGCTCGCCAACGAGGGCTTCTACGACGGCGTTCCGTTCCACCGCGTCATCCCCGGCTTCATGGCGCAGGGCGGTGACGGCGGTAACCACAACGGCACCGGCGGGTCGAAGAAGCCGAACCTCAAGCAGGAGTTCAGCAAGGAGCCGCACGTGCGCGGCACCTGCTCCATGGCGCGGACGATGGACCCGAACTCGGCCAATTCGCAGTTCTTCATCTGCTTCGACGATGCACGCTTCCTTGACAACCAGTACACCGTTTGGGGCGAGGTGACCGACGGCATGGAGCTGATCGACGCGCTGCCGAAGGGTGAGCCGCCGCGCGAGCCGGGCAAGATCGTCAAGGCGAAGGCCGAGTAAGCGGGGCGGAATAATTATCTCCGGCCCGCCCGCTCCGGCAGGGCGGCGGGCCGTTCAGTCGGTGCGCAGCGTCGCGATCAACCAGTCGCGGAAGATGCGCACCGGCTTCGTCTGCAACGCGCGCGGACGGCAGACGAACCAGTAGGAATAGGGGCTCTCGACCTCCAGTCCGAACAGCCGCACCAGCCTCGGGTCGTTCGCGTCGTTGAAGTGGCTTTCGAGCATGAAAGCAACGCCCAGCCCCTGCGCCGCAGCCTCAAGCATCAGCGCACCCGAATCGAAATGATCGATCGCCCTGGGCTCGACATCGGCGATCCCCGCGCTGTGGCGCCAGGCGGTGAAATTATCGGCCATGTCGCGGTGGATCAGCACGCTGTGATCGGCGAGCTGTTCCGGCCTGAGCAGTGGGTCCGCCCCATCCACCAACGTCCGCGCGCCGATCGCGTACACCTTGTTGCGGTCGAGCCGCTCGGCATAGAGCGTCGGGTCGACCTCGCGCGCCAGCACGATCACCGCGTCCAGCCCCTCGCCCAGTCGCGAGATCGCGTTGCTGCCGGTGTCGACGTCGAGGTGCAACTCGGGGCGCGCCGCGCGCAGCTGCGCCAGTTTCGGGAACAGTCGTTGCGAGGCAAACAGCGGCAACACGCCGAGCCGAAGTCGCAACACCTCGCCCCCGCTGGTCATCGATTCAACCGCGTCAGACAGGCTGTCGAGCGCAGGCGCGATCGCGGCGAGCAGGCGGTCGCCATCCGCGTTGGGGGTCATCGCCTGATGCCGGCGATCGAACAACGGGCGGCCGAGGAAGCGCTCCAGCGTCTGGATACGCCGGCTGAGCGCAGGCGCCGACAGCGCGAGCTCCGTCGCCGCCGCCTTGATCGACCCCAGCCGCGCGACCGCGACGAATGCTTCGATGGCAGTAAGCGGGGGCAGGCGACGCATGGCAGGTCCGTCTTGTCGCGGGAGGTGGAAGGATGTCAGACGATTGTTATTTGTGCAATCGTAGATGACCGTTTTCGCACTTGCAACATGATCCGCTGCGACGCAAAAAGAGCGGGCCTTTTAGGCATCCTCTCCTAAAAACTTTTACGGGCCGGTCATCTGATCGGCCCTTTTTTTCGTCTTCGTCAGATCGGCCGCTCGCGCGTGGCAAGCTCGCAATCGGGAACCCGCCGCCTATCTCCTGCGCTCGACGCTTTCGAGCGAGTGAGGGATCGAATGGCTGACGCCGAACAACCTACCAGATTGCAGGTCGCGAACGCACGGCCTGAGGATTCCGGCCGCGGCATCGCGCATCTGCCGCGCGCGATCATGGCATCGCTCGGCATCACCGATGGCGACGTGATCGAGATTTCGGGCAAGAAGGTGACACCGGCGCGTGCGGTCGGACCGTACAACGAGGACGAAGGGTTGGCGCTGATCCGCATCGACGGGTTGCAGCGCGCCAATGCGGGCGTCGGCTCGGGCGATTTCGTTGAGGTGCGCCGTGCCGAATCGAAGCCCGCCACCCGCGTCGTCTTCGCGCCCGCGCAGCAGAATCTGCGGCTGCAGGGCTCGACCAACGCGCTCAAACGCACCTTCATCGGGCGTCCGTTTGCGCAAGGAGATGTTGTCGCGACCGCAGGGCACCAGCGCGTGCAGAACATGCCGCCGGGAATGCAGCAGTTCGTCAACGCACCTGCCTATGCGTTGCAGGAAATCCGCCTGCTCGTTGTCTCGGCGACGCCGAAGGGCATCGTCCACGTCGACGAGAATACCGAGATTGAGCTGCGCCCCGAATATGAGGAGCCCGATGCAGCGCGCCGCGCCGACGTCACCTACGACGATATCGGCGGCATGGCGGGCACGATCGACCAGCTGCGCGAGATGGTCGAATTGCCGCTGCGCTATCCCGAACTGTTCCAGCGCTTGGGCGTCGATCCGCCCAAGGGCCTGCTGCTCTACGGTCCGCCCGGCACCGGCAAGACGCGGCTGGCGCGCGCGGTGGCGAACGAATCGGATGCGCAATTCTTCCTCATCAACGGCCCCGAGATCATGGGCTCCGCCTACGGCGAGTCGGAAGGCCGGCTGCGCCAGGTATTCGAGGAAGCGGCGAAGAACGCCCCTTCGATCGTCTTCATCGACGAGATCGACTCGATCGCGCCCAAGCGCGGGCAGGTATCGGGCGAGGCGGAGAAGCGCGTCGTCGCGCAATTGCTGACGTTGATGGACGGGCTGGAGGCGCGCGCGAACCTCGTCGTCATCGCCGCGACCAACCGGCCCGAGGCGATCGACGAGGCGCTCCGCCGGCCCGGTCGCTTCGATCGCGAAATTGTCGTCGGCGTGCCCGACGAGCGCGGACGGCGTGAGATTCTAGGCATCCACACGCGCGGCATGCCGCTGGGCGACAAGGTCGACTTGGGCGAACTCGCGCGCACGACCTTCGGCTTCGTCGGCGCGGATCTCGCCGCGCTGACGCGCGAGGCGGCGATCGAGGCGGTGCGGCGCATCATGCCGCAGCTCAATCTCGAAGAGCGCACGATCCCGCCGGAGGTGCTCGACACGCTGGCGGTCACGCGCGAGGACTTCCTCGGTGCGCTGAAACGCGTCCAGCCGAGCGCGATGCGCGAGGTGATGGTACAGGCGCCGACGACCAAGTGGAGCGATGTCGGCGGATTGGACGACGCGCAGATGCGGTTGAAGGAAGGCGTCGAGCTACCGCTCAAGAACCCCGACGCGTTCCGCCGGCTTGGCATCCGTCCGGCCAAGGGCTTCCTGCTCTACGGCCCGCCCGGCACCGGCAAGACCCTGCTCGCCAAGGCGGTCGCGCGCGAGGCGGAAGCGAACTTCATCGCCACCAAGTCGAGCGACCTGTTGTCGAAATGGTACGGCGAGAGCGAGCAGCAGATCACACGGCTGTTCCAGCGCGCGCGACAGGTCGCGCCGACCGTGATCTTCATCGACGAATTCGACAGCCTCGTCCCCGCGCGTGGCGGCGGCATGGGCGAGCCGCAGGTGACCGAGCGGGTGGTCAACACGATCCTCGCCGAGATGGACGGGCTCGAGGAGCTGCAATCGGTCGTCGTCATCGGGGCGACCAACCGGCCCAATCTGGTCGACCCTGCGCTGCTGCGACCGGGCCGCTTCGACGAGCTGATCTACGTCGGGCTGCCCAGTCGCGAAGGACGTCGGCGCATTCTCGGCATCCAGACGGAAAAGATGCCGCTCGGGTCCGATGTCGATCTCGACGACATCGCCGCGCGTACCGAGCGCTTCACCGGTGCCGATCTGGAGGACGTGGTGCGCCGCGCCGGGCTGATCGCGCTGCGCGAGCACATCGACAACACGCAGGTAAGCCAGTCCAACTTCGAACGCGCGCTGGAGGACTCACGCGCCAGCGTCACGCCCGAGGTCGAGCGCGAGTATGAGCAGATGGCGGCCAAGCTGAAGCAGGAGGCGAATGCGATTCAGCCGATCGGCTTCATCTCGCCCGGGCAGCTCACCCCGCGCGGGCCGAAGGGCAGCGACTGATGTTGACGGGTGCCGCCGCCCGCGCGGTCGGCACCCTCACACCTCGGGATCGCTCCACACCTGCGCGTCGCCCTCTGGCGTGCGCAGCGCGCGTGGAGCGTAGAACAACAGTAGCAGGCACGCCGCACCTGCGGTCAGATACGGCAACGAATGCTGCACCTCGTACAGCCCGACCCCGATCGAGGGGCCGAGCACGAAGCTGGCGCCGTTGACGCTCGTCACCTTGCCCGCGACAGACCCTTGCGCCGCCGGTCCGACCGCAAGGCTCGACCCCGCGGTGAAGCCCGGCCGCGTGAAGCCGAACCCCAGGCTCGCCAGCGCATAGGCGGTCGCGATGCCGTAGAGCGAGGTCGCAAGTCCCGTCAGCGCCGTTCCCGCCGCCGCCAGCACGAGACCCGTCAGCACCAGCGCGCGGGGCTTCAGGTTGAGGAGCGGGATCAGCCCCCATTGCGCGAGCAACGCCGCGCCCGCGCCCATCATCAGCACGATGCCGGTCGGCTCCAGCGCGGCGGCGGGCGCGACGTGGAGCCGGTCGATGACGAGGAAGCCGATCGCCTGCCCCGTCATCGCCTGCGCATGCCCCATCACTAGCCCGGCGATCATCCACGCCCTGATCCGCGGGTCGGTGAAGCGCACCTCGGTGCGCCCCTCCGCGATCGCCGCGGTGACGCTCGCGCCCGACGCCTGCCCGCCGATCGAGGGATAGGCGTTGGCGGCGCCATGCACGCCGGCCTCGATACCGCGATCGTCAGGCAGCACGCGCCTGACCGTCACGAACACGATCAGCCCGAACACCGCGAACATGAATGCCGGCCCGGCAAGCCCGACCTCGAACCGGCCGACATGCCCCAGGATCAGATAGGGCGCGAGCGCCGGACCCAGGATCGTACCCAAACCGAATGCGGAGGCGAGCAGCGTCAGCGCGCGCGTCCGCTCCTCGCGCGTGGTGTCCCCCGCCACCAGCGCCTGTACCGCGGGCGGCGCGGCCGAGCCGAACGTGCCGTAGATCAGCCGCCCGAAAATAAAGAGCACGAACGCGGTCGTGCCCCCGATCCAGCCGTTGATGCCCGCCGCCAGGAACACGCCGCACAAGGTCAGGCTGACGCAGAAGCCGCCCATGCCGAACAGGATCATCAGCCGCCGCCCGTGCCGGTCCGATCGCTTGGCCCAGAACGGCGCGGCGAGCACCCATAGCAGCGCCGAGACGGAGAAGGCGGCAGCGACCGCGCTGTCCTTTACCCCCAAAGACCGGCCGAGTGCGGGCAACACCGATTGCAGCGCGGTGTTCCCGGCCGCGATCGTCAGCATGACGAGGAACATCAGCGCGAACCGCTGGTCGAACCCGCGCTTCATGCCTACTCCCCCTCCCTTCGTCGCCACGCATAGCTCCGCGAGACCTGCGCGACGTGCAGGTCATAGGCGTCGTACCAGCGCCCGCGCCCCGCCTCCCGCGCTGCAGCATGGTCGGGGTGCGCGCGCCACGCAATCGCGCTGGCCTCGTCCGCCCAGTAACTGACGGTGATGCCGAAGCCGTCGTCACCGCGCGCCGCGTCGACACCGAGATAACCGGGCTGTTGCGCGGCGAACGCGTCCATCGACGCCGCCGCGGCGGCGTAGCCGTCATGATCGGCATCGCTGCGCCAGGCGGCGAAGATCACTGCCACCTGCCCGGTTCTCCCATGCTGCGCCGCTGTTCTATCGTCCGGCATGGCTTTGTCGATTAGGCGCTTGGGGGCGCGGCGCAACCCCGCTATGGCAGCGTTTGCGCTTCATCGAGCGTTCGTCAAACCGGGCTGCAGCGGAGCCGAGCAGCACCGATCAACGGGAGCAGTGCCTTTCCTCATGCCCAGTTCGACCAACGCGATGCGTCGCGCCCGGCCCGCCGGTGTTCCCGGACCGCTGCAGATGTTCTTTCAGGGCTTCCTGAAGCACCCGGTCATGGTCGGCTCGATCATTCCATCGTCCGACCGGTTGATCCGCAAGATGCTGGCGCCTGTCGATTGGGCGAATTGCAAGCTGTTCGTCGAATACGGCCCCGGCGTCGGCACCTTCTGCCGCCCGATCCTGGAGCGGATGGCGCCAGACGCGACGCTGATCGCGATCGACACCAACCCGGATTTTATCCGCTACCTCGACCATACGATCACTGACTCGCGCTTCGTCGCGGTTGAGGGGTCGGCGGCGGATGTCGAGCGGATCATCGCCGAGCAGGGCCACGAATCGGCCGATTACATCCTCTCGGGACTTCCCTTCTCGACGCTGCCCGACGGGGTCGGCCCGGAGATCGCGGCCGCGACGCACCGCGCGCTGCGCAAGGACGGCGCGTTCCTGGTCTATCAGTTCAGCCCCAAGGTACGCGACTTCATCGCCGCGCATTTCACGCGCATCGACCATAGCATGGAATGGTGGAACGTGCCGCCGGCGCAGCTCTACTGGGCGCACAAGGACTGAGGCGACCGGAGACGCCGGCCGCTACAGCGCCTCGCTGCGGAAGTTGAGTCCGCGCGACACGGTCGGATCGAGTACGCCGACGATCAGATAGGCCGCGAACTGCTTGCTGCGCTGCCACCATCCGGTCGCCTCGGCATAGCCCTCGCGCGTGATCTCGCGCGAGTGCGCGATCTCGCCGTCGATATAGCCGCGCACCGTCGCGGCGAAATCCGCATCCTCGATCCTGAGCATTAGCTCCAGGTTGATGAACAGGCTACGCATGTCGAAATTGGCGCTGCCGATGTAGACCGCGTCGTCGACGACGTAGAGTTTGGTGTGCAGCTTGGTCGGCTGATATTCCCACACGCGCACGCCTTTTTTCAGCAAGCCGCGATAGGTGAAGCGGGCCGCCGCGATCGTGGCATTGTTGTCGGATTTCGCCGCGGTGACGACGCGCACCGCCTGACCGATCTTTCCCGCTTTATCCAGCCGGCGCAGGATTGTCGGGCTTGGCGTGAAATAGGCCGCGATCAGGTCGATCCGCTTGGCCCGCCGCATGTCATGCCGAATCGCGCGCGCCCAAGGCGACAGCCGCCGGGTCGGCCCACCGATCAGCCAGCGTAAGGACCCCTGCGTCTCGCTCCACCGCGACAGCGCACGGTTGAGGTGGCGCAGCTTGCCCTTGGGCGCCTGAACCCACTCCTCCAGCGCGTCGAAATAGCCTGCCATCCGCGACGCCGCCTCACCCTCCACCAGCAGCCCCAGGTCGCGCCATGCCTGCTCGCGCTCGGTGCCGAAATAATCGTCCTCGACGTTGAATCCGCCGGTTAGGATGCGCGCGCGGCTCGTGCCAGCGTCGGCCAGCGCGAGCTTCTGGTGGTTACGCAACAGGTATCGCCGCCCGAACCGCGGCGAGAAGCGGCACACCGATATGCCCGCGTCACGTAGGGAATCGAAGAAATGCACGTCGGCGTCGTCGCTGCCGAACCCGTCGACGATCAGCGCGACCGTCACCCCGCGCCTTGCCGCCTCGATCAACGCGTCGTTGATCCGCCTTCCCGATGCGTCGTCGGCGTAAATGTAGAAGATCAGCCTGAGCGAGGTCTGTGCGCCCTCAATCAGGTCGAGCAAGGCGCGACGGCGCTCAGGCCCTTCGGTCAACAGGGTCAGGCGATGATCGTCCACCGTGACCGGCTCGATCCCTATCCCGGTTGCTTTGCTCCCGGCCGCTCTCGTTGACTTCACGACACGCTCGTCATACACAGGCATCTTCCCGTATCCGTTTATTCGCAAGGAAGCC
The DNA here is from genome assembly GCF_000382485.1 of Sphingomonas sp. Mn802worker. Lineage (GTDB taxonomy): Bacteria > Pseudomonadota > Alphaproteobacteria > Sphingomonadales > Sphingomonadaceae > Sphingomonas. The sequence goes on from NZ_AORY01000002.1 coordinate 80,968, forward strand.
GCTGATGGCGCGCGTGACCGTCGAGGATTGCGTCGACAAGATCCCGAACCGTTTCGACCTGGTGTTGATGGCCGCGCAGCGCGCGCGCCAGATCTCGGGCGGCGCGGAACTCACGCTCGATCGCGACCGTGACAAGAACCCGGTCGTCGCGCTGCGCGAGATCGCCGAGCAGACGGTGCGCCCGCGCGACCTGAACGAATCGGCAGTGCAGGGTCTGCAGCGTGTCCGCATCGACGACGAGGACGAGGCGGACGAGGTCGGCAGCCTGGCCGCGTCGGCAGAGGCACTGCGCCTCACCGCCGCCGCGCCGCCGCGCAACCAGAACCTGGGCGCCGATTACGACGGCTGATCGCCGCTGATCGATCGCCTGCACGGCCGGTCGCTTCCTTGAGCGGCCGGCCGTTGTCGTTTCTCGTACCTTTGATGTTCTTAGGCTCAGTCATGCCAGCAGCGTCACCGACATGGTGATGCGCTTCTCGCCGCCAGGCGCGACCTCGAACACGCCGGGCTTGTCGCGATACTCACCCGTGTAGCCGGCGGGGTCAGCGATGCCGTGCCACGGCTCGACACAGACGAACGGCGCGCCCGGCTTGGTCCACACCCCCAGCATCGGCGTGTCGGGAAACGCGATCTCGAGTGCGGGGCCACGCTCGGCGCCGTAGCGCACCGACTGGCTGCGCACATGATCCCACACCAATGCGTCGCGCGCGAAGAGGTCGTCGGTGAGGTGCAGCGTGCGTCCGTCGAGCGGCGAGGCGCGATGCTCGGACGTGATCTGCCCGTCGGCGTTCAGTACCCGCAACGTGTCAGGCTCGTCGGCGGCAAAGGTGATGCGATGGTCCGCGCGCGGCTCGCCGTACGGCAGCGGCCAGGCGAACGCCGGGTGGAAGCCGAAGCTGGCGGGCAGCGCCACGTCGGCCGGATTATGGATCGTGATCGCGAGTTCGATCGTGGCGTCGGTAATCGTGAACGCCGCCTCAAGTCGGAACGCGAATGGGTAGGACTTGCGTGTTTCCGCGTCGTCGCCGAGCGCGAACACGATGCGCGATGCCTCATGCGAGACGAGCGCGAACTCGCGCCGCCGCGCGAAGCCGTGCTGCTGCATCGGATAGACGCGGCCGTCGACGCGGATCACCTCGCCCGCAGGTTTGCCGACGACCGGGAACAATAAAGGCGCGCGCCCGGTCCACCAGCGCGGATCGGCGTCCGTCATCAACTCACGCCCGTCCGCATCGCGGATCGACGACAGTTCGGCACCGTGCGGATTGATCGCGGCGGAAAGCCGGTCGGAGGCGATGGTGAACCAGCCGTGCTCGGCCGCGGGTGTCTGATCGGGCATGGTGGCGGAACGCGCGAGCCGCGATTTGGAACCCTCCGGTGCGGCGGATCATTGACGATCCGCAACGAAAAAGGGGTGCAATCCGTGAAGACCGTTCTGAAAGCCGCCGGTGTCGCCGGCCTGTTGATGCTGGGCGCGTGCGGCGGCAATGCCGACGACAAGGCCGCCGACAACATCGAGGCGATGACCGAGAACCGCGCCGACGCGCTCGATGCGCAGGCCGATGCGGCCTCGAACGAGCAGAAGTCCGACATGCTCGAGGACAAGGCCGACAACGTCCGCGAGATGGGCGACGATGCCGCGGACAAGGCCGACGACAACGACGACGCGCGTGTCGAGCAGCAGGTCAAGAACCAGCTGTGATCCGCGTAGGGCGGCGTCGTCCCGCCGCCCTTCCACCAGGCGACCCGCGCGCGACGATCCGCTACATCCGCCAGCATGACCAATCCCATCCGAGTCGGTATCGGCGGCTGGACCTATGAGCCATGGCGCGGCAGCTTCTATCCGCCCAAATGGCCGATCAAGCGCGAACTCGAATATGCGAGCCGGCACGTCTCCGCGATCGAGGTCAACGGCACCTTCTACTCCTCGTTCAAGCCGGCGACCTTCGCCAACTGGCGAGACACCGCGCCCGACGGTTTTGTCTTCGCGCTGAAAGCCTCGCGCTATTGCGTGACGCGCAAGGTGCTGGCGGAAGCCGGCGAGTCGATCGCGCGCTTCGTTGGGCAGGGCATCGTCGAACTCGGCGACAAGCTCGGCCCGATCCTGTGGCAGTTCGCCGCGACGCGCCACTTCGACGCCGACGATTTCGCCGCCTTCCTGGCGCTGCTGCCCTCCGCGCATGAGGGCGTCGCGCTGCGCCATGCGGTGCACGTGCGCCACGACAGCTTCTTCACGCCCGATTTCGTCGCGCTGTGCCGCGCCGCCGGCGTCGCGATCGTATACGCCGACTCGGCCGACTACCCCGCGACCGGCGACGTGTCGGGCGACTTTGCCTACCTTCGGCTGGAGGACGCGCGCGAGGACGAGCCGACCGGCTACGCGCCCGCTGCGCTCGACCGCTGGGCACAGACGGCGCAGGCGCTCGCGAACGGCGAGACGCCCAAGGTGCTGCCATGCGCCGCCGAACCAGCACCGGTGCGCCCGCGCGACACGTTCGTGTTCATGATCAACGGTGCGAAGGTACGCGCGCCGCACGCCGCGATGGCGTTAATCGAGCGATTGAGGTGAGCGAACGGGGTTAAGCGCGAGCTATCCGATGTCGCCGGAATCGCCAAAGAGCGCGAGCGTCAACACCGCGGCAAGTGCGGCGGCGCGACGGGCCGGATCGCGCGTGACGACCACGCGGCAGCTGCCGCCGGCTGTCAATTCGATCAGCGACGCCTGCGTGCCATCGGCCGTGTCGATCTGGTAACCGGCCAGCGCCCCCGAAAGCGCGGTCGCGCCCGCGATTCCATGCAGCGACCTGATCGACAGACGGTTGTGCCCCAGCGACACCGTGCCGCTGCGACGTTCGGCAAGAGCACGCGCCGCAGTTGGCACCGCGCGCAATCTCAGCCCGCCCGCATCGCGCCCGTCGAGACGAAACGCGCATACCAGCTGGAGTGGGTTCGACTCGCTTGCGAGGTCAACCACACCCAGCGTATCGCGGTGTTCCTCGCGCGCGTAGCGCCAGCGTGCCGCCGATGTCGGCGCGCGTCACCTCGAACGCCATCGTGCCATAGCGTACCGCCTGTCCGATGCGCACGGCGTCAAACGCATCGCCAAACGTATCGACGCCCCAGCCAATCGCATCGCGCCGATCGTCACGTCGCACAGTGCCGCGCATATTACCCAAGCGGAAGCTGCCGTTCGACCATCCCGGAATCCCGGTCACGTCGATCCGTTCGCCCTCGATCGCGGCCTGATCAAACCCGGCGATGCGCGCGCCCGCGCATCCGCTCAGCAACGCCGCCGCAAGGACGATCCACGTGCGCATCAGTCACCCTCCCCTGTGTCTGCCTGGACGCTCTTGCCGGACGAGGAACGTGACGCTGCCGAGATGAACGCCGCGTTACCTTACAGGTAGTTGCCGAGCTCGACCGTGGGCGCGGGCTGCGGCTGGATCGGCAGCCCCGGATTCTGGATGACCTGCGGGGTGGTGACAGGCGGTGTCACCGGACCGACGATCGCGATCGTCTCCAGCTGGTCGAGCGCGCGATGCGCGTCGACGTAGCGCTGCGCGGCGTCCGTCCACGTCGCGGCGTTCTTTGCGCCGGGCAGGCGTTTCGCCTCCGCCAGCGCTTCCTCGACCCGCCCTGCGTCGACCAGCCGACGTGCGCGCGCGAGGCGGTCGGCGGGAAGCGGTGACGCCGTACCCGCCTGATGGATCACGACCAGGTTGCGCAGCTCCGCACCCAGCCCGCCCCACCAGCTGCTCTCGCGCGCGAGCAGCGTCGGTGCGGCGGTGTCGAGGTCCTGGCGCAGGCTTTCAAGCGTCACCGGATTGCGCGACGCGCGGATCACCGCCGACGCCTCACGCGGCGCGCCGGCGAAGCGGGCGCGTAGCTGCTCCTCAAGGTAACCGAGACCAAGCCCGCGATCGATCGCCCGGCGCGCGGCAAAGGCGATCAGGATCGCCTCGGCGCGGCCGGCGCGACCCTCGGCATTGGCGGTGCTGCTGCCGAGCGTCGCGGCACGCGCTTCCAGGCTCGCGATCTGCGCGGCGAGTGCGGCTTCACGCTGCGACAAGGCGTCGGTGTCGGCGGGCGCGGACGGCTCGGTCGACGTCTGGGTCACAGTCTGGGAAGGGGTCCGCGCCGCCGTCCGCGTCGCGCTTGCGTCGCTGCTCCGCCTGAGCCAGTTCGGCTCGTCACGGATCGCGAAGATCATCAATCCCAGCCCGATCGCCAGCACCAGCACGGCGATCAGCACCGCCGGCCCCATACGCCCCGATCCTGTGCGCGAAGGCCGCGCGCCGTCGCCGAACGGATGGTCGTCACTCATGCCGGGCGTTATCCTCGCGCCCGCGTGCCGGGTCAATCGCGCGCTTCGTTGCTGCGGCGATCACTGCGGCATCGTTCGGTGTTTCCGCGACGGCGACCCGCGCCCAGCCCGCGCCTGCCGCCGCCGCGACCTTGGCGCTGATCGCGGCAAGCATCACCGATCCTCGTGACGATCCGCCCCAGAGCGCAGCGAATCGCAGCGCCGCGCGGGCCGAGTGGAGCAGCACCACGCCATCGATCGCGGGTGCGAGCGCATCGGGCGCGACGGGCAGTGCGTCGCTTGCATAGACGATCACGCGCTCAGACCCCGGCACGGCGACGTGCTCGCGTCCGGCGAGGTGGAGCAGGCGCGGAAACGCTGATGCCGCTGCGATCGCCGCCGCCGCATCGTTTCGCCCGGTCACGACGACATGGAGACCCGCTGCACGCGCCGCCGCCGCCGTTGCCTCCCCTACCACCACGACGGGGAGCGTGCTTAGACGGCGGAGGCCGGCACCGGCGAGCCGGACCGCATTGGCGCTGGTCAGCAGCACGGCATCGAAGCGCGCCGGATCGGGCACGTCCCACGCCATCGCGCGCACCGCGAACAACGGCACGCCGACCGCCTCCACTCCGGCGCCGCGCAAGCTGGCCACCGTGCGCGCGTTACCGGGCTCGGGCCTCACCACCAGCGCGCGACGCGGAAGCGTCATCCCGCGAACAATTGCCTGACCGCAGCCGGCGCACGTGCGAGCAGGTCGTGCGCCAGCACCGCGCCGACCTCGTCGCCGCCGCGCAGCGCACCCTCAACCCATTCGTCGCCGCGCTCGGTCAGCAGTTGCGCGCGCAGATGGACCTGCTCGCCCTCGATCGTCGCCAGCGCGGCCACGGGCGAATGGCAATCGGCCGCGAGTGCCGCGAGCAGCGCGCGTTCGGCCGCAACCGCGCAGGTCGTGGTCGCGTGATCGATCGCGGCGACCAGCGCGCGTGCGGGACCGTCCGCCAGCGTCTCGATCCCGACCGCCCCTTGCGCCGGCGCAGGCAGCATCTCCTCGAAGGGCACCGCGACGCCGGTGTCGTGCCGCCCAAGCCGATCGAGCCCGGCGGCGGCGAGCAGCGTCGCATCGACCTCCCCCACCGCCAACTTGCCCAGCCGCGTGTCGACGTTGCCGCGGAACAGGGTCGTCCGCACATCGGGCCGCAACCGCCCGAGCTGCGCCGCGCGCCTGGGGCTGCTCGTCCCCACCACCGCACCGTGGCGCAGGTCGGCGATCGCGTCGGCGCCGATCAACCGGTCGCGCACATCGGCGCGCTCCAGCATCGCGGCGATCGCGATCTCGCGCGGGCGGATCGTCTCCACGTCCTTCATCGAGTGAACGCAGGCATCGACCTCGCCCGCCAGCAGCGCACGGTCGAGCTCCTTGGTCCACAACGCCTTGCCGCCGATCTCGGCCAACGCGCGATCCTGCACGCGGTCGCCAGTGGTGCGGATCACGACGATGTCGACGTCGCTCCAGCCGTGCGCCGCGATCAGCGCATCGCGCACCATTCCCGCCTGCACCAGCGCGAGCGGCGATCCGCGCGTACCCAGTCGAAAGCTTCCAGCCATCCGCCGCCTATCGCCGAGCATCGCCGAAGGGGCAAGGCGATGCTCAAGCCGTCGCGACGCTGCCCGGTGGTCGTGGCGCGGCTACCCGCCCGTTCAACAGCAAGGCAAGCGTTCCGACACGGCGGACAACGTAAAGGTGGAACAGGTAGCAGGCCACACCCGATGCAACCACAGAAAGTGCGAAGATGACGAGCTGGGGCAAGGGCGAGCGTACCAGCACGGCGTTGCTGATCGACAATGCCGGCACGTGCAGCAGGTAAATTGTGTAGGACGCGTCCGGCAGGCTGCGGGTGAACCGGCCGACGCGCGTGATCGACAAGGCCGATCGCATCACCGCAACGAACGCGAACGGCGGACCCAGTGTAGCGCCTACCAGTCGCACCTTTGCCTCGATCGCTCCAGCCACGGCATGCGGCAGCCAGTATTGCGCAACCGTGGTCGCCACGCAGGCAACGATCAACAGGCTCAGGACGAGCCAGACGCCTTTCACCGCCAGAACACGATCGCGGATCGCGATGCTTGATGCGGTGGCGTAGCCCAGAAGGAACATGGGCAGATAAGCCGCGATCAGCTCGAACTGATTGAATGCCGCCGCATAGGCGAGCGGCAGCATCGCTCGCATCGCCAGCCCAATGCTGCTGAGTGTCACGGCCGACACCAACGCGCCTGCCAGCAACGCGATACGGGCATGGTGCGGCGCTGCGATCAGATAGGCTGCCGCCTTCGCACACCAGCGATGCACGCGAACGCTGCGAGACGTCGCCGCAACCACGCCCGAGTACAGCAGCAGTCCGTACAGGAACCACAGATGGTTCCAGTCGAACAGCAGCAGGTTCGGGGCGCGCGATCCGGCATGCAGCACCGCAATCAGCCACATCAGCGGCGACAGCACGCTCCACCCGAACAACGCGGGCGTGCCCAACTGGATCAACCGGACGCGCAGCCAGCGCTTCACGCCGAAGCGCGTCATGGCTCGTGCCGCAAGGAACCCCGAGATGGCGAAGAAACCCCCCATGCGGAACGACTTGGAGATCAGGTCAATCAGCAGGAACAGCGGATGCGGATCGAGCCAAACCGATCCGTGTACCAACAACCCCGCAAGCATCAGCGCCGTCCGCCAGGTGTCGAGTCCGCCGATGCGGTCGTGCTTGCCGATCGCGGTTATGACGAGTGACCGCCAGAGGGTTGGCAATCGCGCAAATAGCGGAGCGTCGGTGCGCTTTCCAGCTCGCGCCGGATGAACCCGCCCCAACGGCGATAGCCCGCATCGTTCAGATGGATGCCGTCATCCTGATAGAAAGCACCTGGTTGCCCATCGATCAGCAATGTGTCGCCCGCCGCCACGAAGCGCACGCCGGACATCTTCGCGATCATCGGCTGGATCGTGCGATCGAACGCTTGCTGTTGCGCCCGGAAACGCCAGCGCGTCGGGCTGGGCTTCATGCCCAGCACGAACGCCGGCGTGTTCGGCATTTTTGTGCGCTGGTGCATCACCAGCACGCGCACGCCCTGTGCCGCTTCGCTACCGGTCATGCCATCGGCGATATCGTTCTCGCCGATGTAGAAGACCACCGCCGCGGGCGTGCCCGCGGTGCGATCGTCAAGGCGGTACCGGGTATCGATCTCGTCCAGCGTTGCCCCGTTCACCCCGCGATTGCGCGCATCCCATGGCGACATGATCTCACGCATGTTGGTCCATTTGTGGATGGTGGAACTGCCGATGAACCAGATTGAGCATCGCCCCGAACGCGGCGCTCCTTCGGGTAGCGGCGTACGCAGCGCCCATTGTTGCGACGCGAATGCGTAACCCCAGAGCACGGCCATGAACACGACGAGCCCGAACAGGGTCTTGCCGGCCACTCGCCAAAGGTCACGCCCCGAACGCATGACCAGGTTCGTAGTCAGCGAAGCCTTAACAACTTATTCGCGCGCCCATTTCACCTTTGCCGCGCGATCCACTACATCACCGCTTATGCTCATCCTCGGCCTAGAATCCTCCTGCGACGAAACCGCCGCCGCGCTGGTTACCGGTGACCGGCAGGTGCTGGCGCATCGCCTGCTTGGACAGGAGGCGGCGCATGCGCCTTATGGCGGCGTGGTGCCCGAGATCGCCGCGCGCGCGCATGTCGAGGCGCTGGAACCGCTCGTCGCCGCCGCACTCGCCGACGCCGGCGTCACGCTCGCCGATGTTGACGCGGTCGCCGCGACCGCGGGTCCGGGGCTGATCGGCGGGGTGATGGTGGGGCTCGTCACCGGCAAGGCGCTGGCGCATGCGGCGAACAAGCCGCTGGTCGCGGTCAACCACCTTGAGGGTCATGCGCTCAGCCCGCGGCTGTCCGATCCCGATCTCGATTTCCCCTACCTCCTGCTGCTCGTGTCGGGGGGGCATTGCCAGCTGCTGCTGGTGGAGGGCGTAGCGCGCTATCGCCGGCTTGCCACCACGATCGACGATGCCGCGGGCGAGGCGTTCGACAAGACCGCCAAGATCCTTGGGCTCGGCTTTCCCGGCGGTCCGGCGGTCGAGCGCGCGGCGGCGCAGGGCGACCCGCGTGCGGTGCCGCTGCCGCGCCCGCTGCTGCGCTCGCCCGAGCCGCATTTCTCCTTTGCCGGGTTGAAGGCGGCGGTCGCGCGCGCGGCGAACGACCATGCGCCGGCCGATCTCGCCGCGTCGTTCCAGGCGGCGGTGGTCGACTGCCTGATCGACCGCACGCGTCGCGCGCTGGATCGTGCAGGGCCAGTCAGCGCGCTGGTCGTTGCAGGCGGGGTGGCGGCGAACGGCGCGATCCGCGCCGCACTCCAGTCGCTCGCCGCCGAGCACGATTTGCGCTTCGTCGCGCCGCCGCTGTGGCTGTGCACCGACAATGCCGCGATGATCGCCTGGGCCGGGGCGGAGCGGTTCGCCGCCGGCTTGACCGATCCGCTCGACGCGCCGGCGCGCGCGCGCTGGGCGCTCGACCCGCATGCTGAGGCGGTGCGCGGCGCGGGGGTGAAGGCGTGAGCGGGTCTACGGACATGATCGGCGTCGTCGGCGGTGGCGCCTGGGGCACCGCGCTGGCGCAGGTCGCGGCGAGCGCCGGGCATACGGTGACCCTATGGGCGCGCGAAAGTGAAGTGGTCGTCGGCATCAACGATGCGCACGAGAATTCCATCTTCCTACCCGGCGTTGCGCTCTCGCCTGCGATCCGCGCGACGCAGGAGTGGAGCGACCTTAGCGGCGCACGCGCGATCCTGATCGTGACGCCGGCGCAGCACATGCGCGCGGCGCTCGCAAACCTGCGCGAGCACCAGGCACCGCTGATCCTGTGCTCGAAGGGGATCGAGGCGGGCACGTTGCTGCCACTGCACGAGGTCGCACGGCAGGCGGTGCCGGGCGCGCCGGTCGCGGTGCTGTCGGGTCCGACCTTCGCGCACGAGGTCGCCGCCGGACTGCCGACCGCGGTCACGTTAGCCGCCGAAGACGCCGAACTCGCCGCCGAACTCGCCGCCTTGATCGCGCAACCGACCTTCCGCCCTTACGCCTCGACCGACGTGATCGGTGCGGAGATCGGCGGCGCGGTGAAAAACGTGCTCGCGATCGCGTGCGGCGTCGTTGACGGCGCGGGGCTGGGGCAGAATGCGCGCGCCGCGCTCATCGCGCGCGGGTTCGCCGAGATGACGCGCTTCGGCCTCGCACGCGGTGCGCGGGCGGAGACGCTTGCCGGATTGTCGGGACTGGGCGACCTCGTGCTGACCTGTTCGTCGACCAGCTCGCGCAACTTCTCGCTCGGGCGCGGCATCGGTCAGGGCACGCCCGCCGCAGCGTTGCTGGCGAACCGGCTGACCGTCGCTGAGGGCGCGCACACCGCACCGGTGCTGCGCGACGCAGCGGCGCAGGCCGGCGTCGACATGCCGATCACCGAAGCGGTATGCCGCCTGCTGGATGGCGCGCCGGTCGCCGCGACGGTCGATGCCCTGTTGTCACGCCCGTTGCGCGCGGAGGCTTGATCGCGACGGCGGTGTGAGCCGCCTCAACTATCGGAGGTTTCCGCTTCTTCACGCACGAAGCCGTTCGGTGGCACCAGGTTCAACCGGGTGAGCAGCATCGGCATGTCCTCGGTCACGAACGTGTCGAGCGGCGGCGCCCACACCTGACGCAAGGCATCACGTGCGGCGACGAACGGCTGCGCACGCGAGGCCGCATCTGTTGTAACATCGCGTTCCAGCAGGCGGAAATCTTGATGAACAGGACGCTCGTCCCGCTTAGGCTCGGTCATAAATTCACGCACTAACTAGAGATGCAACGGAGGCAGCAATGCCATGCCATTGCCGTCCGATCGTGACCACCAAACGCGCGATCCCGCGGGTGGTTGCTACAAAGCTGCAGCGGCCGGTGTGCAGTTCGCCGCAGACGACTCGGGTCCGGTCGCACGTCAGCGCGCGCAGGCGAGGCTCGCAGCGTCGATCGCGGTGGCTGCGCCGTCGAGCACGTAGGTGTCCGCGAGGGGACGCTTCCCGGCAGCCACTACCGAAACGCTCATGCTGCGCCCGCCGCGCATCGCCGCGACGATCGCACGGTCGGTGGCCGCATCAGGCGCGCGGGCACCGCGGCTGTCACCGCGCAGCGCGAAGCGCCGCTCGCCGATCGCCAGCGTGATCGGCGTTCCGGGCTCACGCTCAGCGGAGAAACGCACGAACACCGCCTGCCGCCCGCTTGCGTCGATCCGCGCGGCGACGCTCGCGAACCCGCCGCGCGTGTCGGTGTCGCCGCTCGCCGTTACCGGTCGCGTCAGCGCGAAGCAGCGCCGGGGCGGACCGGCGTCGCGGATCGCGCCCCAGCGCTGCCACACGCCGATCGCCTCACGCTCGCCCGCCAGCAACGCAAGCGCCAGCAGCAGCGCACTCATGCCGGCGCGTACCCGCTGCCGCGATGAACCAGCGCCTCACGCCCATGCTCGATCAGCGAGACGCTGCCCTGCGGATGGCCCGGCAGCACCGGCGCACCGCACCCACCGACCGGCGCATTCGTGGCGACACCGCGCAGCACGCGGCTGGAGATGCCGTGCATGATAACCAGTCGGTCGCCCGCGTCATCGTCCGTGTCGCGCAACCAGCCGCCGATGCGCGCCGCAATGTCGGGGTAGGTCTCGCCATCCGGCGCGCAGCGGAGCAATCCGTCTTCGTTCACCACCGGACCGACCTCCGCCACCACATCGGCATAATAGCGGCCGCCCCAGCTGCCCATGTCGATCTCGACCAGCCGCGTGTCGGTGCGTGCCTGATGCCAGTCAAGTTCGAGATGTTCCGCGATGACCGCCAGCGTCTGCAACGCGCGGCCCGTTGGCGAGGCCCATAACGTCAGCGCCGGTTGCGCGCCCAACAGAGTGCGCAGCGCGCGCCCCATCTCCTCCGCCTGCGCGAAGCCCGCGCGTGTCAGGGGGGTGTGCGGGTGATCGCCCTGCAACCGGCGCGCCGCGTTGAACACCGTTTCGCCGTGCCGCGCCACAAAGTCACGGCCCTGCCGCGCGCGATGATCGAACCCTGTTTCCATGCTCGCGATGTCAACCCGGTGTGGCGCAAAAGCAACGCGAAAAGCTGTTTAGCTGAGGTTCATGCAACCGGCAGCGCTGCTGACTATTTGCCCCATCCCCGCCCGGTGTTGGGCGGACAGGATAACGGAGTTCCCCATGCGTAAGCTCGTTCTCGCCTCAGTCGCAATCGGCACCGCCATCGCCGCGCTGCCCGCCGCCGCACAGACCAATGCGCCCTTCACCGGCGCGCGGGTCGAGGCGCTGGGCGGTTATGACAATCTGCAGGACGGCGGCGACGGCAGCTCCGAGGGGCGCGACGGCTTCGTCTACGGCGTCGGCGTCGGCTATGACGTGCAGGCTGGCGGCGTGGTGCTGGGTGCAGAGGGCGAGATCACCGATTCGACCACACGCGCGCGCAGCTACAATGCGATCACCGCGGGTGACCGCTTCTCGATCGACGCAGGTCGCGACCTCTATGTCGGCGGGCGCGTCGGCTACGTCATCTCGCCGCTGGCGATGATCTACGCCAAGGCGGGTTACACCAACGCGCGGGTCGAATCGCGCTACGACGTCGGCGCGACACGCTTCCGCGATCACACCAACCTCGACGGCTTCCGCGTCGGCGCGGGGCTCGAGTACAACCTGACCCCGACCGCCTATGTGAAGGGCGAGTACCGCTATTCGCACTATGGTGACGTCGACGGTTACGACATCGACGCCGACCGTCACCAGCTGATGGCGGGGGTCGGCATCCGCTTCTGACGCGAATTGTTCGCCTGATTAACGCTTTCCATAGGGTCAGCGCACAAGAAAGACGGCCGGGGCGCTTGCTCCGGCCGTTTTCTTTTGGCTAGGAAACATTGGCCATATCGCCCCCGGTCGAGACCTGCGCTGGTCAAGACCCGCGGGCCGGGGGAATCACGAATGAAGGCGACGATCGAACGCGCAACGCTCCTGAAGGGGCTTAGCCACGTGCAGTCCGTGGTGGAACGGCGCAACACCATCCCGATTCTGTCGAACGTGCTGATCGAGGCGGTCGAGGGTTCGCTGCGGCTGATGGCGACCGACCTTGATCTTCAGATCAACGAAAGCGTTCCCGCCGCGGTCGATCAACAAGGGTCGATCACCGTATCGGCGCACACCTTGTTCGACATCGCGCGCAAGCTGCCCGACGGTGCGCAGGTGTCCTTGTCCGCCGCCGACGGGCGCATGGCGATCGTCGCCGGCCGCGCGCGGTTCAGCCTCGGCACGCTGCCGCGTGACGACTTCCCGGTGATCGCCGAAGGCGAGCTGCCGACCAGCTTCGAGCTGCCGGCTGAAACGCTCAAGCAGATCATCGACAAGACGCGCTTCGCGATCTCCACCGAGGAAACGCGCTATTACCTGAACGGCATCTTCCTGCACCTGTCGGACGATGTGCTGAAGGCCGCGGCGACCGACGGCCACCGCCTTGCGCGCGTGACGGTCGCTAAGCCCGAGGGGTCGGACGGCATGCCCGACGTGATCGTCCCACGCAAATGCATCGGCGAGTTGCGCAAGCTGCTCGACGAGGTCGACGGCTCGGTTGGCGTGTCCTTGTCCTCGACCAAGATCCGCTTCGATCTCGGCAGCGCGATCCTGACATCGAAGCTGATCGACGGCACCTTCCCCGATTACAGCCGCGTCATCCCGACCGCGAACGACAAGATTCTGAAACTCGATCCCAAAAGCTTCATGGAGGGCGTCGACCGCGTCTCGACGATCGCGACCGAGAAGACGCGCGCGGTGAAGATGGGGCTCGATCGCGACCGCATCACGTTGTCGGTGACCAGTCCCGAGAATGGCACCGCCGCCGAGGAAGTGCCGGGCGACTATACCTCGGCACCGTTCGAGATCGGCTTCAACAGCCGCTACCTGCTCGATATCCTGGGGCAGATCGACAGCGACCTGGTCGAGGTACACCTCGCCGATGCCGCTGCGCCGACGCTGATCCGCGAGAACGACAAGTCGCCCGCGCTCTACGTCCTCATGCCGATGCGGGTGTGACCGCGGCCTGACTAGGCGCTGCGCGGCCGATCACCATTGTTGAACTACCAACGGGCGGGCGCAATCGCACCCGCCCGTTCCTTTATCCGCGCAACGTCGCGCCCTGCTTCGCCGCCGCCGCGACGACCTTGTCGCTGATCACCTTCAACTCCGCGTCGGTGAAGCTCTTCTCGCCCGGCTGGAGCACGATCTCCAGCGCGACCGACTTGGTGCCCGGCTCGACGCCCGCGCCGGTGAACACGTCGAACACACGCGCGGACACGATCGTCGCCTTGTCCGCACCTTTGACCGCACGAGTCAGTGCGTCGGCGCTGACGCCCTCCGGAACCACGAACGCGAAGTCGCGACGCACCTGCTGGAGCGCGGGCGGCGCGTAAGGAGCGCGCATGAAGCCACCGCTGCCACGCTTCGCCGGGATCGCGTCGAGGTACAGCTCGACCGCGGCGACTGGACCCGCGAGGTCGAACGCCTTCAAGGTGCGCGGGTGAAGCATGCCGAAGGCGGCGAGCACCGTCTTCGGCCCCAGCCTCAGCGTCCCCGACTGGCCGGGATGCCACGCCTCGCCCGACCAGACGCCATCCGCGCCCATCACCTGCAGGTTGTCGACCGGGGCACTCGCGGCGGCGAGCAGCGCCAGTGCCTCGGCCTTGGCATCGAACGCGTCGAACGCCGCCGCCTTGCCGCCACGCCAACCGCGCGCGCGCGCGTTGCCGGCGAGTACCACGCCCAAGGTCGCACGCTCGTCCGCCGCGCCGTCCTTGCCATCCGCCAGATAGCGCCGGCCGAGCTCGAACAACCGCACGCCTTCCGCGCCGCGCTTGAGGTTGCGCTCGGCAGCCGAAAGCAGCCCCGGCAACAGTGACGGTCGCATCACCTTGAGCTCCTCGCTGATCGGGTTGGCGAGCGTCCAGGCGCCACCACCGAACGCCGCCGCGGCGGGTTCGGACACGAAGCTCCACGTCACCGCCTCGTCGAGCCCGCGCGCGGCGGCGGCGCGGCGGACGCGACGCTCCAGCTTCTGCGCCGGCGTCGCGGTCGGCGTCGCGACACCCGCTGGGCGTGCGAGCGGGAGGGAGGGCACGTTGTCGATACCCTCGATGCGGATCACCTCCTCGACCAGGTCGGCGCTGCCGTCGATGTCAGGACGCCATGCAGGCACCGTCACCTTCCAATCATCGTCGACCGCGAAGCCGAGCGAGGTCAGGATCGCGCGCTGCCGCTCGGGCGCGACCGCAAGTCCGCCGAGCGTCTCCGCGCGCGCAGGGTCGTAGGCATAGCGGCGCGGCTCCAGCGGCGGCGCACCAGCGCGCGTCACTTCGCTCGGGCTTCCGCCGCACAGCTCGACCACCATCCGCGTCGCGATCGCGAGCCCGTCGTCGAGGAAGGCAGGATCGACCCCGCGCTCGAACCGCGTGCGCGCGTCGCTGCTGAGTTGCAGTGCTTGTCCGGTACGCGCGATGGCGTCGGGGTCGAAATAGGCGCATTCGATCAGCACGTCGGTCGTGTCCGTGGTCACGCCCGAATGCTCACCGCCCATCACGCCGCCGATGTCGTGCACGCCCACGTCGTCCGCGATCACCGTCATGCCGGCGCGAAGCGCGTAGGTGCGGCCGTTCAACGCCAGTACCTCCTCACCGTCCTTGGCCGCGCGCGCGACCAGCGCCCCGCCTAGCTTCACGCGATCGTAGACGTGGAGCGGCCGGCCGAGGTCGATCATCACGTAATTGGTCACGTCGACCAGCGCGCTGATCGGCTTCTGCCCGATCGCGAGGAGGCGGCGACGCAGCCACTCAGGCGACTCGCCGTTCGTCACGCCTGAAACGCCTTGCGCGTAGAAAGCGCGGCAGCCTTGCGCGTCCTCGATCCGCACATCGGGTCCTGCACCCTCGCCCGCAATCGCCGCCACATCGAGCGGCTTGAGCGTGCCGAGCCCGGCGGCGGCGAGGTCGCGCGCGATCCCGCGGACGCCCATGCAATCGGGGCGGTTCGGGGTTACCGACACGTCGATCACCGGATCGTCGAGGCTCGCGTAGGTCGCGAAGTCAGTGCCGACCGGTGCCTCGGCGGGCAGTTCGATGATCCCGTCGTGATCCTCACCCAGTTCGAGCTCGCGGGTCGAGCACATCATGCCGTTCGACTCGACCCCGCGGATCGCGGCGACGCGCAGCACCATGCCGTTCGCGGGTACCGTCGCGCCGGGCAGGCCGAACACGCCTACCAGCCCGGCACGCGCGTTCGGTGCGCCGCAGACGACCTGCAACGGGCCCTCCCCGGCGTCAACCGACAGCACCTGCAACTTGTCGGCCTGCGGGTGACGCTCGGCGGTCAGCACACGCGCGATGCGGAACCCCGACAGGCGCTCGGCCGGGTTCTCGACACCCTCGACCTCCAGCCCGACCCGCGTCAGCGCGTTCAGGATGTCGCTCAGCGACGCGCCGGTGTCGAGGTGATCCTTGAGCCAGGAAAGCGTGAACTTCATGTCAAAAACTTCCGTGATCCCGCATGGGCGGGTCGGTAAAAGGGAAAGGCCGGTTCAGGCGGTGCCGACGCCGCGCGACCCAACACCCGAGGAAAGCGTCGGGACGTCGAGCGCGGCGAAGCCGTAATGCTTCAACCAGCGGATATCGCCCTCGAACACCGGGCGCAGGTCGTCGATGCCGTATTTGAGCATCGCGAGCCGGTCGATCCCGCAGCCGAACGCGAACCCCTGCCACTCATCGGGATCGAGCCCGCACGCCGCGATCACCTTCGGATGGACCATGCCCGAGCCCAGCACCTCCATCCAGCCGCCGCCGGGGCCGTTCGGATCGCCGCCGATCACGCGCTTGCCCTTCTCCACCGTGAAGCCGACATCGACCTCCGCCGATGGCTCGGTGAACGGGAAATAGCTCGGACGCAGCCGCAGCACGACATCGTCGCGCTCGAAGAACGCACGCAGGAACGTCTCCAGCGTCCATTTCAGGTGGCCGAGCGTAATGCCCTTGTCGATCACCAGCCCCTCGATCTGGTGGAACATCGGCGTGTGCGTCGCGTCCCAGTCGGAGCGATAGACTCGGCCCGGCGCAATGATGCGCAAAGGGGGCTTCTGCTGCATCATGGTGCGGATTTGCACCGGCGAGGTGTGGGTGCGCAGGACGAATGGCGCTGGTCCTGCGCGGCCCGCGCCGTCGGACGATGGGCTCTGCCCGTCGCCGGCCGCTCTCGCCGCAGGCGCTTGCGCCTGTGGCTCGAGGTAAAACGTATCCTGCATCGCGCGCGCGGGATGCGTGTCGGGAATGTTGAGCGCGCCGAAATTATGCCAGTCGTCCTCGATCTCCGGCCCGGTCGCCACCGCAAAGCCCAGGTCGGCGAAGATCTCGGCCAGTTCGTCCATCACCTGGCTGACCGGGTGCACGCTGCCCGCAGGCATCGCATCGACCGGCAGCGTCACGTCGACGCGCTCGGCGGCGAGCTTCGCCTCCAGCGCGACATTCTCCAGCACGTCCTTGCGCGCCGCGAGCGCCTGGGTCACCGCCTCGCGCAGTCCGTGGATCGCGGGGCCCTGCACCTGCCGCTCGTCGGGCGACAATTTACCCATCGTCTTCAACAGCGCAGTGACGCGGCCCTGCTTGCCCAGCGCCTCGACGCGGACGGCCTCCAGCGCCTCCAGCCCGGCGCAGGCGTCGATCGCGACGAGGTAATGCGCCTTCATGTCTTCGATATCGCTCATGGCCCCGCCGTCCCTGAGGTAGCGGCGGAAATCAAGCCCCGCGCGCCTCCGCCCGGCCCGACCATGCCACGCTGGACCTTCCCGCTTCGCCGGCGATCGGCTAGGCCGGACGGCAATGCCCTCCACCATCCTATGCGATGTCGCGATCGTCGGCGGCGGGCTTGCGGGTTCGCTCACTGCGCTGGCGCTTCACGCACGCCGGCCCGACCTCGACGTGCGCGTGATTGAGGGCGGCACCGCGTTCGGCGGGCATCACCTATGGTCGTTCTTCGGCGCCGATGTGATGAAGGCGCACCGCCCGCTGATCGCACCGATCGTCGCGCATGCCTGGCCTGATTACGACGTCCGCTTTCCCGCGCACGCACGCACGCTGGCGCAGCCTTATTACACCGTCCGCTCCGAGCGGCTCAATGCGCACATCCGCGCGACCTTGCCCGCGCTCGCGCTGATGACCGAGCGCAAGGTGCTTGCGTGCAGCACGACCGCGGTCGTGATGGCGGACGGCGACCGCGTCGAGGCGCGCGGCGTGATAGACGCGCGCGGCGCAGGCGACCTCTCCACGCTCGAATGCGGCTGGCAGAAATTCGTCGGGCAGGAGTTGCGCGTCGCGCCGAGCGGGGGGCCGGCCACGGCGTCGCGCGTCCGGTGGTGATGGACGCGACGGTCGACCAGCACGACGGTTACCGCTTCGTCTACCTGCTGCCCTTTTCCGCCGACACGCTGCTGGTCGAGGACACCTATTACAGCGACACGCCCGAGCTCGACCGCGCTGCCTTGCGCGACCGGATCGGCGATTACGCGCGCACCGCTGGTTGGGGCGTGCACTCGGTCGAACGCGAAGAGCAGGGCGTGCTCGCGGTCGTGCTCGGCGGTGACTTCGATGCCTATTGGCGCTCGACCGGCAAGGTCGCGAAGGCGGGCGTGCGTGCCGGGCTGTTCCACCCGACAACGGGTTATTCGTTCCCCGATGCGGTCCGGTTCGCGCACCTGATCGCGGACGCGAACGACCTTTCGGGCGCTGCGCTCCATGATCTGACCCACGCGCACGCCGCGCGCACCTGGGCGGAGCGCAAATTCTACCGCATGCTCGACCTGATGCTGTTCAAGGCAGCCGAGCCGGCGGAGCGTTACCGCGTACTAGAACGTTTCTATACCTTACGTCCCGGACTGGTATCGCGTTTCTACGCAGCCCGTTCGACGACGCTCGACAAGATGCGTGTGCTTGCCGGCCGTCCGCCGGTGCCGATCGGGCGCGCGATCCAAGCTTTGAAGGATGCATCATGACGCGTGCAGTGGTGATCGGCGCAGGGTTCGGTGGGCTCGCCCTCGCGATCCGGCTCCAGTCCGCCGGGACCCAGACGACGATCCTCGAGTCGCGCGACAAGCCCGGCGGCCGCGCTTATTATTGGGAGCGTGACGGCTTCACCTTCGACGCCGGGCCCACGGTGATCACCGATCCTGCTTGTCTGGAGGAACTGTGGAACCTGTCGGGCAACCGCATGGCCGACGATGTCGTGCTGGAGGCGGTGCAGCCCTTCTACCGGCTCCACTGGCCCGACAGCACCACCTTCGACTACACCAACAACGACGAGGTGCTGCGCGCCGAGATCGCCAAGCTCAATCCGGCCGACGTTGCGGGCTACGGCCGCTTTCTCGATTATTCCGCCGGCGTCTACCGCGAGGGCTATGAGAAGCTCGGCCACGTCGCCTTTCTCGACTTCGCCTCGATGGTGAAGGCCGCGCCCGCGCTCGCCAAATACCAGGCGTGGCGCTCGGTTTATTCGATCGTGTCGAAGTTCGTTCAAAGCGAGAAGCTCAGGCAGGCGCTCAGTTTCCACACCTTGCTGGTCGGCGGCAATCCGATGACCACCAGCGCGATCTACGCGCTGATCCACAAGCTGGAGCGCGACGGCGGCGTATGGTTCGCACAGGGCGGCACCAACCGCCTCGTCGCCGGCATGGTCGCGCTGTTCGAGCGGCTGGGCGGCACGATCCGCTTGGGCGATCCGGTGTCGAAGATCGAGACGCTGGGCGACCGCGTGACCGCGGTGGAGACCGCGGGCGGGTACCGGCAAGAAGTCGACCAGATCGCCGCCAACGCCGACATCATGCACGTCTACCGCGACCTCCTGCCCGATTCGGGCGCGGCACGGCGGACCGCGGAGAAGCTGGAGCGCAAACGCTACTCGCCGTCGCTGTTCGTGGTCCATTTCGGCGTGACCGGCACATGGCCCGGCATCCCGCACCACATGATCCTGTTCGGCCCGCGCTATAAGGGGCTGCTCGACGACATCTACGAGCATGGCGTGCTGAGCGAGGACTTCTCGCTTTACCTCCACCACCCGACCGTCACCGACCCGAGTCTGGCGCCCGAGGGTCACTCGACCTTCTATGCGCTGGCGCCGGTGCCGCACATGGGCAAGTTCACCGGCGACTGGGAAACGGTCAAGCCGATCCTGGAGAAGCGCATCCTCGACGAGGTCGGACGCCGGCTGATCCCCGACATCCATTCGCGCATCGTCACCAAGTTCAGCTACGCGCCGACCGATTTCCAGCACGACCTCCACGCGCATCTGGGCAGCGCCTTCTCGCTCGAGCCCGTTCTGACGCAGAGCGCCTATTTCCGCGTCCACAACCGCGACGATGCGATCTCGAACCTGTTCTTCACCGGCGCGGGCACGCACCCGGGTGCAGGAATCCCAGGCGTGGTCGGCAGCGCAAAGGCGACCGCGGCGCTGATGCTGGAGGGGTTCCGCGCGCCGGTCGCGGCGTGATCGCCTCGCCTGATGGTTGTCGACCCGCCCCGCTTGGCCTAGCGGAGCGGGCATGAAGCGTCTTGCCGTCTATTGTGGTTCCGCCACGCCCGCCGATCCGTCCTACATCGACCTCGCACGTGAGGTTGGCGAGGGACTGGCCAAGCGCGGCATCGGCCTCGTCTATGGCGGCGGACGTCTAGGGTTGATGGGGGCGGTCGCTGATGGCGCGCTGTCGGCAGGCGGCGAGGTAATCGGCATCATTCCGCAGGCGTTGGTCGATGCCGAGGTCGCGCACCGCGGGCTGACCGAGTTGCACGTCGTCACTGGCATGCACGAGCGCAAGCGCGCCTTCACCGACCTGTCGGACGGCTTCGTCACGCTGCCGGGCGGCACCGGCACGATGGACGAATTATGGGAAGCGCTCAGCTGGGCGCAGCTCGGCTACCACGCCGATCCCGTCGGGCTGCTGAACGCGAACGGCTATTACGACCACCTGATCGCCTTCTGGGAAAAGATGGGAGAGGTCGGCTTTCTACGCGCGCAGCACCGCGACCTGCTGATCGTCGCCGACACGTTCGACGCGCTGCTCGACGCAATGGCGGATCATCGTCCGACGCAGCCGATCGTGCGGATGGCGGCACAGGACCTTTGAGCGCACACGCCGCTCCGCTTCCATCACGCGACGCGATCGTCGCCGCGGCCGAGGAGTCGATCGCGCGCGGATCGAAGAGCTTCGGCGCCGCCTCACGCCTGTTCGACCCCGAGACACGTGAGCGCGCCTGGCTACTCTACGCCTGGTGCCGCCGCTGCGACGACATCGTCGACGGGCAGGATCACGGCCACGGTATGCGCCGCGTGGCCGACGCGGAGGCACGCGTCGCAGAGGTGCGCCGGCTGACCGATCGCGCGCTCGACGGCGAGGTGATCGGCGATCCCGCGTTCGACGCGCTCCGCATCGTCGCCGCCGAGGTCGGTCTGCCGCGCAGGCTCGCCCACGACCTGATCGACGGCTTTCAGCTCGACGCGGAGGAGTGGCGGCCGCGCAGCGAGGCCGATCTGTACCGCTACTGCTACCATGTCGCCGGTGCGGTCGGATGCATGATGGCACTGGTCATGGGAGTGTCGCCCGACGACGAGGCGACGCTCGATCGCGCCTGCGACCTGGGCCTCGCGTTCCAGCTCGCCAACATCGCGCGCGACGTGGAGGAGGATGACCGCGCCGGGCGCTGCTATTTGCCCGACGAGTGGCTGGCGGAGATGGACATTCCGCCGGGCCAGCACATGAAGCCGCCGTTCCGCGACCGGCTGGTCGTGCTCGCGCGCCGGCTCGCCACCCGCGCCGAGGCGCACGAGGCGAGCGCGCGCGTCGGTACCAAGGCGCTGTCGCGGCGATCGGCCTGGGCGGTGCTGGCGGCGGCGGGCATCTACGGCGACATCGCGCGCAAGGTGGCGCGGCGCGGCCCCGCGGCGTGGGACCACCGCGTCACCACGAGCAAGTGGGAGAAGCTCGCATGGATCGCGCGCAGCTGGCTCGCGGCGCGCGGGCGCATGGCGATCCCCGACACGCCGCGCCCGTCCGAGTTGTGGACGCGCCCGCGTCGCTGATCCCCACGCACGCTGCTGCACGTTGCACCGCAATCGGCTACAGCGGCCCACAATGAAACGCCTGCTCGCCTCGATCCATGACGTCTCGCCCCGCTTCGAGCGCGAGGTCGATCTGTTGCTCGCGCACCTGGCGCCGCACGTCGGTGAGCGGCTGGCGATGCTGGTCGTGCCCGATCACTGGGGCGACGCGCTGCTGACCCCGGCGTTCAAGGCGCGGCTGCGCGACTGGTCGGACCGCGGCATCGAGATGTTCGTCCACGGCTGGTTCCATCGCGACACCAGCGACCACGCCGGCGCCGCCGCGTTCAAGGCGCGACACATGACCGCAGGCGAGGGCGAGTTCCTCGGGCTCGACCACGATGAGGCGTTGGCGCGAATGCTGCGTGGCAAGGGGCTGGTCGAGGATACGATCGGGCGCGCGGCAGCCGGGTTCATCGCGCCGGCGTGGCTTTATTCCGACGACGCACGCCGCGCGCTCGGCGACGCTGGCTTCGCACTGGCGGAGGATCACGCGCGGGTGTGGCAACCGACCGGGCAGGTGCTCACGCGCGGGCCCGTCATCACCTGGGCCAGCCGCTCGCGTCCGCGCCAGCTAAGTTCGCTCGCCGCCGCCGCGCTTCTGCGCCGGGTGCTGCAGCCCGCGCGCACCGTCCGCGTCGCAGTTCACCCAGGCGACACGCGCGTACCCGCCTTGATGCGCAGCATCACCCGGACGCTCGACGCCTTCCGCAATCACGCACCTGCCGCCTACGCTGACTTGAGCGCCTGACCGTCGCGCTCGGCGATGCGCTGCGCGTAGAAGCTTACCAAGTCGGCGGCATGCTGCTCGTCCGATCGCACCAGCGCACCGGCCGCCTTCGCCGCGTCGCGTAGCGCGGCCTGGTCGCGCGACAACAGGCGCAGGATCGCCGCCGCGCAGTCGTAGGCGTCACCGGCTCGGTACGTTTCGGCATAATCCGGCCGCGCGACCTCGAACGCCCCGCCCTCGTCGGGAACGATGAGCGGCATGCCGCTCGCCAGCGCCTCGGATGCGACCAGCCCGAACGTCTCGTTCGACGCACCGTGGATGAACGCGTCGGCGCTCGCCATGAAGCGCGCCAGCTGCGGTCGGTCGTAGACCGGGCGATACAGGCGGATGTGCGGGCTGCGTCCGATATGACGTTCGAGCGCGGCGGTGTTGGGTCCCTGCCCCAGCATCATCATGCCGACGGGCGCGCGCGCGCCCGCGCGCTGCACCGCGTCGATTACGGTCGGCCAGCGTTTCTCGGGATGGTGGCGCCCGACCGCGAGCAGCAGGTGTGCGTCGGGCGGCAGCCCGCATTCCGCCAGCATCGAGGCGCGCAGAGCCTCATCGCGCAGCGCGGGCGAGAAGCGCGCGCGGTCGATACCGAGCGGAAACGCCGCATCGACGCGGACGCCGCGCGCGCGGTAGCGCTTGAACAGCACCGGCCCGTTGGTGACCACCGTGTCGTAGCGCGCGAAACAGCGATCGAGGTAACGGTTATACCAGTCGAACGCGCGCTCGACCCGCTCGGGCGAGACGATGCGTCCGAACCAGCGCTTGGGATAAGCGTCGAGATTGTCGTTGTGAAGGAACCAGCTCTTCAATGCCGGCCCCTGCCAGTCGGCGACGATCCCGGCCGAACGCCAAGGCGAGCAATTCTCGACCACGTCGGGCTGCAGGTCGTCGAGCAGCGCGTGGATCGGCGCCGCGTCCCAGAACAGCCCGTAATTGCGGTCGATCGGGATCGTCGGCGACTTGACGTAGATAACGCGGCCGCCGCCCGGTCGCTCCTCGACCCGTGTCGTGCGGCCCGGCGCGATCACGATCAGCTCGTGGCCCTGACGCGCCATGATCGACAGCTTGGCATCGACATAGCTCCTCACCCCCCCGCCGGTCGGCGAGTAGAGCTCGTTCACCTCGACGATACGCATGAACCTAGAACCCGAAACCGCCCAGTCCGCGCAGATATTGTGCGCGAATAACGGTCTGCGTCACCCCCGGTCCAACCTGGATCAGCGCGTCGGAGAGTTTCGGGCGCGAGCGACCGATCTTGCGATTGCCCGGAAAGCCGGCGCCGTCGCTCCAAAAATCGAACTTGCGCTTGCCGTCGCGGTCGTGGCCGAAGAACAGCGCGTAGCGGCCCGGGCGGGGTACGCGGATGCACATGCGCGCGACGTTGCCGGCGGGGGCGGGCACGGTGATGCGGCGAAACACCTTGCCCGCGGCAAGCAGCTTCTTATCGTCCTCCAGGAAATCGGCCTCGTTGGCGGGGTACAACTCGAGCTTGATCGTGCCGCGCGCGTCCTTCACGCCGGTAATCGTCGCCAGGATCGCCGGCCCCTGCCCGCCGCTGCACGCTGCGGCATCCTGCCCGAGCACCTGCGCGCCCGCCGGCACGGCGGCGAGCGTCGCAATCGCTGCCAGGATGCTTAGGCGAACATCTGCCCCGAACTTCGCCATGCCTTCAGCCTTTCCCACACGAACCCGGCGCCGAAGACGCCGGTGACGACGATATGCGCCAGCAATGTTGACGCCGCGGTGAACGCCATCAAGTCCGACAATGCCCGATCATGCCCGATGACCAGGATCGCAAACGTGGCGAACAGCAGGTCTTTGTTGGGCAAAAACGGCAGACGCGAGACCAGCAGCCGCCCTGCCATCAGGAACACCCACATGAACACGGACGCGCTCGGCATCGCGAAATGCCACGCCACCGCCAGCGCCAGGCTGCTGATCGCGATCCGGTACATCGTCCAGCGGTAGATCCACCATAATTGCCGACGCGCGAGCGAGAAGACGATCGGCGACAGGAACAACACCGCGCCGACCACCACGCCGGTCAACGCCAGCGACCACAGCATCGCGTGCAGCACCGGCGGATCGATCAACTTATAGCCGAGCGGCAGCGCCACCGCGCCGAGCAGGATCGCGGCGGTATTGCCCGCCAGTCCCGACAGGATGCTGACGTCCTTCACGGCGCCGAACGGTGCGGTTACCATGTTCAATCGCGTCCGCGCCCAGGCGTAGAAATACGCGTCGCCGGTTACGCCGATCAGCAGGTCGTTGGCGACGCGTTTCAGGTTCAGCGCGCCGAACGCATTCGCCGG
Organism: Sphingomonas sp. Mn802worker; assembly: GCF_000382485.1. Taxonomy (GTDB): domain Bacteria; phylum Pseudomonadota; class Alphaproteobacteria; order Sphingomonadales; family Sphingomonadaceae; genus Sphingomonas. The sequence goes on from NZ_AORY01000002.1 coordinate 105,592, forward strand.
CACGTGCCACAGACGGCGGAAGATCAGGAAATCGACCACCGGCGTCGTGAAATAGGACAGGAGGAACAGCAGGTAGAACCATCCGCTGCGCGGCACCGCTCGGGTCAGGCCACGAAGTCCGTGGTCGAGCAGTTCCTGCGCCAGTCCCAGCAGCATCACGCCCGTAAGCGCCGTCGCCAGCACACGCGGCCAGCGCGGCCGGCTCCGGCGGATCGGTTCCAGCGCGCTCAGACGCACCTCTTCCGGCGACGAGTAACCGGCATCATCGTGCGTCGCTCCAGCGGTCATCGCCCCGCGCCCTTATATGTACCCGGTGGCACCGTCATCACTTGACCATTGAACGCATGCGAGATGGCGCGACGCAAGCCGCTCAGTTCGGCCGCACGCAATCGGGGTGCGCCGCCGCTACCTCGGGCAGCGCCGCCATCGCCGCGTCGGCCGCGCACAACCGCGGCATGTCATTGATCGGTACCCCGAACCGGCGCGCATTGTAGAGCTGCGGCACCAGGCACAGGTCGGCGATGTCGGGTGCCTTCCCGCCCAGGAACGGCCCCTCCGGCGTGTCCGCCGCCATCACCTCCAGCGCGGTCAACCCCTCGACCACCCAGTGGCGGTACCATGCGTCGCGTGCGCCTTGATCGGCGCAGAACTGCTGCTCCAGCCTTTTCAGCACGCGAAGATTGTTGATCGGGTGGATGTCTGCAGCGACCACCAATGCGCGCGCCAACTGGCCCGATCGGACGAACGGATCGCCCGACACCATCGCCGGTTCGGGGAAGGTCGCGTCGAGCCAGTCGACGATCGCGAGGCTTTGCGTCAGCGCGCGGCCGTAGACCACGAGCGTCGGCACCAATCCCTGCGGATTGATCGCGCGATTGTCCGCCGCCGTCTGGGCCCCCTCCAGCAGGTTCACCGCAACCGATGTATAGCGCACCCGTTTCAGGTTCAGGCAGATACGCACGCGGTAGGCCGCCGACGAACGCCAGTAATCGTGCAGGACGATGTCGCTCACTGGGCTCCCTCGGCCTTTTCCGACCGCCGCTCCATCGCCGCCTTGATCATCGCAGTCATCGGATCGGCGAGCGCCAGGCCGATGATTCCGAACAGCGCGCTTGCCAGTATCTGCGCGCCGAGCGTCAGCGCGGGCGGCAGATCGACCGTCCGCTTCGCGACCATCGGGATCACGACATAGCCGTCGATGACCTGCACCGCGATGTAGATCAGGATCGCGAGCACGCCGGTGTGCACGCCGGCAGAGAAACCGACCGCGATCGTCATAGCGCCCGACACGAACGCGCCGACGTTGGGGATAAAGGCGAGCAGGCCGGTCAAGATACCCAGGATCAGCGCCATCGGCACCCCGGCCATCCATAATGCGGCGCCGACGAACGCGCCCTCGAACGCCATCCCCAGCAGCCGCCCGGCAAGCAGGCGGCGCAGCGTGCGCGCCATCCGCTGCGTCACCACCGCCACCTCAGCGCGGTTTTCCTCCGGAACCATCCACTGGAACCCGCGATCGTAGACGCGCGGATCGATCGCGACGAACAGCCCGATCACGAAGATCATGAACATCGTCGTCAGCGCGCCGAACGCGGTGCCGACCCATTCGGTCACGCGCCCGACCGACCCGAGCGCCTGCCGCGCGATCCCGTTCAGGTCGGACGCGCCGGGCATCATCCCCTTCGACGACAGCCACCCCGTCAGACGCACAACCTGCGTTTCCACGGTGGAGCGCAACTGCATCACCTGCGCGGTGATCTGCACGCCCGCGAGATAAAAGGTGCCGACAAGGAAGCCGAGCGTCAGCAGGCAGACGATCAGCAGCCGCCACCCGCGCGAGATCGGCAGCACCCGCCCGAGCAGCCGCACCCCGCCGTCGAGCAGTGCGGCGAACACCAGCCCGGCGAAGATGACGAGCAGCGGCTGCACCAGCAACACCACCAGCGCGATCGCGCCGGCGAGGCCGAGCCACACCGCCGCCCGCTTGATCTCGGCACGCGTCGCCGGGTCACGCACCTCGTGCGGGCTCGCGCCCTCGACCACGGTCACCCGGTCGTCTTGATTGCTCATTGCGTGCGCTCCGGATGCAGCGAGGTGCCCGCGCGACCAGCCCGCAGCGCAGACCACCAGGTCAGCGGGTTGAGCGTCGCACGGCCGTCGACCGAGAAGGTGATGAACTCCGCACGCCCGCCCAGATTCTCGACCGGTACCGGTCCGCCCAGCCCATGCTCGAACCCGCCCAGCGCGAAGCGGCTGTCGGCCGAACGATCGCGGTTGTCGCCCATCAGGAACACGCGACTCGCGGGTACGCGGACCGGCCCGTAATCGTCACCGGGCGAATCGGGCTGCAGGTCGACCGTGTCGTAGCGGCGCCCGTTCGGCAGCGTCTCGGTTACGATCGGCAGATGGCAGACGGTGCGCCCGTCAGCGAGCACCCGGCGCGCGCCCGGATATTGCAGCGGATCGCAGGTCGCATTGGCATCTACGGCCAAGTCGCGGAAGTGCAGCGGTCCGCGCGGCACCGCGACACCGTTCAGGAACACCACGCCGCCCCGAACCTCCAGCGTATCGCCGGGCAGGCCGATCACGCGCTTGATGTAGTCGCTTGACGATCCCGGCGGGGTCACGATCACCACGTCGCCGCGCTCGGGCAGGCTGCCCCAAATGCGACCGGGGATGAAGGGCAGCTGCACCGACCAGCTCTCGACCGGTTTGTGCAGCACCAGATCGCCGACGATCGCGAACGGATCGGGGATCGTCGGCGACACGAACGACCAGCCATAGGCGAATTTAGACACCACCAGCCGGTCGCCGACCATCAGCCCCGGCAGCATCGATTCGCTTGGGATATAGAACGGCTTGGCAATGAACGAGTGGAAGCCGAGCACGGCGAGCACCAGCCAGAACAGCCCCTTCGCCTCGCTCCACCAATCGAAGCCGGCGCGCGCGGCCGGCTCCTTCCCCTTGGAGGCCGTGTCGGGGTGACCGCTTGAAGGGAGCGTGAGGTCGTCGGCCACGTGCAGCTTATCCGATGGGTAACGCTTCGATGATCACGAAAGCCTGCGCCCAAGGATGATCGTCGGTCAAGGTCAGATGGATGCGCGCCTCATATCCTGCCGGCACCATCGCGTCGAGCCGCGCCTTCGCGCCGCCGGTCAGCGCCAGCGTCGGCGCGCCAGACGTTGCGTTGACGACGCCGATGTCGCGCATGAACACGCCTGCCCTGAACCCGGTGCCGACCGCCTTGGAGAACGCCTCCTTCGCCGCGAACCGCTTGGCGAGCGTGCCCGCGCGCGTGAACGGGCGTTTTGCCGCCTTGGCACGCTCGACCTCGGTGAAGACGCGGCGCTCGAACCGCTCGCCGAAGCGGTCGAGCGATACCTGGATCCGCTCGATGTTGCACAGGTCGGAACCCAATCCGATGATCACGCGCGCGCCCTCACCGTACTGCCGCCATCTCGGCCTTCATGCGCCGGACGCTCTCGTACAGTCCGACGAAGATCGCCTCGCCGATCAGGAAGTGGCCGATGTTGAGCTCGACGACCTGCGGGATGGCGGCGATCGGCTGGACGTTGTCGAACGTCAGGCCATGCCCCGCGTGCACCTCGATGCCGTTCTTCGCGGCAAGCGCGGCGGCGTCGCCCAGGCGGCGTAGCTCGTCGCTACGCGCTTCGCCCTCGCACTCGGCGTAGCGGCCGGTGTGAAGCTCGACCACCGGCGCGCCGAGCGACACCGCGGCGGCGACCTGCTCCGCCGATGGTTCGATGAACAAGGACACGCGCACGTCCGCGCCGCGCAGTTCGCGCACCATCGGCGCCAGAACGTTGTGCTGCCCCGCCGCGTCCAGACCGCCCTCGGTGGTGCGCTCCTCGCGTTTCTCGGGTACGATGCAGGCGGCGTGCGGACGATGGCTGAGCGCGATGCCGAGCATCTCCTCGGTCGCCGCCATCTCAAGATTGAGCGGGATCGGCCGCTCCATCGTGGCGAGCTCGTCCACCAGCCGAGCGATATCGCGGTCGGTGATGTGGCGGCGGTCCTCGCGCAGATGGGCGGTGATGCCGTCCGCGCCCGCCGACACCGCGAGCAGCGCGGCACGCACCGGATCGGGCACCGCACCGCCGCGTGCGTTGCGCACCGTCGCGACATGGTCGATGTTGACGCCCAGACGCAGCGGCTGCGCCATCTCAGGCCGCCGCCCGGCTGCCGGGCTTGATCGCCGGGATGCTTGCGAGTTCCGGCGGCAGCGCGTCGGCGGCGTAACTCGGCACGTCGAGTTTCAGCAGCGGGAAGAACGGCACGCCGATGTCGGCGCTGCCGTTCGAGCGGTCGACCAACGCCGCGCCCGCGATCACGCGCCCACCCGCCGCCTCAATCGCCTTGATCGCCTCGCGCGAGGAAAGCCCGGTGGTGACGACATCCTCCATCATCAGCACCTCTTGGCCCGGCTCCAGCCGAAAGCCGCGGCGCAACTCGAAGGTGCCCGTGGGCCGCTCGACGAACATCGCCTCGACGCCCAGCGCCCGCGCCATCTCGTAACCGACGATCACGCCACCCATCGCGGGCGCGACCACCGCGCTGATCCGTCCGCGCAGGTCGGTCGGGATCGTCCGCGCCAGCGCCTCGCACAATCGCTGGGCGCGGCGGGGGTCCATCAGCACGCGCGCGCATTGCAGATAACGCGGGCTGCGCAGCCCCGACGACAGGATGAAGTGCCCTTCCAGCAGCGCGTCGGCAGCACGGAACTCGGCCAGCACCTCGTCCTCGGTCATCGCGCGCACTCCTGATCACTGTCGGCCCTGTCAGGCTTGCGCAGATACGGTTGCGCCCGCCGTGGCGCAACGCGGTGTCAGCGCAAAAAATTCGCGCAATCGCGCCCTCTTGAGGCAAAAGGGGGTGCCGCGTATAGGCGGAGGAGATGGGCGACAATGCCCGCCAGGTCTGGGGGGGCACTCCCGTGCCGCGACGCAGGGGTGATGGAAGCACGATGAACCGCTTGAAGACGATGATCTTGGCAGGCGGCCTCGCGCTCGCCGGCCTCGCGATGGGCGGAGGCGCCCACGCCCAGACGCCCCCGGCCGCGCCCGAGATCAAGACCGCGCAGCCCGGCGTGCCGAGCGCGCTCGAACCTGCCAACGCCGCCGATCCGGCCGCGCCGAAGATGAGCGCCGCGACCCCTGCCAAGCTCAACGAGAAGGCGCCCGCCGCACTTGAGCTGGCACAGGACGGTGCGCCGACGATGAGCGCGAAGCCGATGATCGGGCAGCCGACCGACGGGCTGATGCGCATCCAGCCGCAGGTGACCAAGAACGGCCTGCGCGCGCACTGGTTTCATGATCGCATCCTGTTCCCGCTGATCACGGTCACGTCACTATTCGTGCTGCTGCTGCTGGTGCTGGTGATCGTCCGCTTCCGCGCCGCGCGTAACCCGGTCCCGTCGAAGACCAGCCACAACACCTTCATAGAGGTGGTGTGGACGCTTGCCCCCGTGCTGATCCTGGTGGCGATCGCAGTGCCCTCGATCGGGCTGTTGCAAGCGCAGTTCAAGCCCGCGCCCGCGGGTGCGATCACGCTGAAGGCGATCGGCAACCAGTGGTTCTGGAGCTACCAATATCCCGACAACGGCGGGATCGAGATCACCGCCAACCTGCTCAAGGAAAAGTCGGATGTCGCGCCGGGCGAGCGCTACCGCACCGATGCCGATGGTCCGCGCCTGCTCGCGGTCGACAACCGGGTCGTGCTGCCGGTCGGCGTGCCGATCCGCCTGATCACCACCGCCAACGACGTGATCCACAGCTGGGCGATGCCCGCGTTCTGGATCAAGCTCGACGCGATCCCCGGCCGTTTGAACGAGACGAGCTTCACCATCGACAAGCCCGGCCTCTATTTCGGCCAGTGCTCCGAACTGTGCGGCGCGCGTCACGCCTATATGCCGATCGCGGTCGAGGCGGTTTCGCCGGCCGAGTTTGCGCGCTGGGTGCGCGCCAAGGGCGGCACGATGCCGACGCCGGGCAAGGCGTCGGACGCGGTCATCCCGCAGCCGGGCTCGGACAATTCGGCCAGCGTCGCCAGCGAGGCGGCGATCGTCGACAACCTGACCGGCCCGACCGAGAACGGCACCGCCACTCCTTCCGTCATCCCGCAGGGCGCGACCGGTAACCCCGGCGGCGTCGGCGAAGCTGGACGCTGACCATGACCGACACCGCTCTCCACCCATCCGCCTTTCAGGCGCATGACGCGCATCATCACGACGCGCACGCCGACCATCTGCCCGGCTTCTTCGCGCGGTGGTTCATGTCGACGAACCACAAGGACATCGGCACCCTTTACCTGATCTTCGCGATCGTGGCCGGCATCATCGGCGGCGCGATTTCGGGTCTGATGCGCGCCGAACTGATGCACCCGGGCATCCAGTATCTGCCCAAGTGGGTCGCGATGCTGCACGGCGGTCAGGAGCAGACGTTCGACCAGGCGCTGCACCTGTGGAACGTGCTGGTGACCGCGCACGGTCTGATCATGGTGTTCTTCATGGTCATGCCGGCGATGATCGGCGGGTTCGGCAACTGGTTCGTGCCGATCATGATCGGTGCACCCGACATGGCGTTCCCGCGCATGAACAACGTCAGCTTCTGGCTGCTCGTCCCGGCGTTCCTGCTGCTGCTCGCCTCGCCGTTCTTCGGTGGTGCCGGCACCGGCTGGACCGTCTATGCGCCGCTCTCCACCTATGGTGAGCCGGGGCCGAGCGTGGACATGGCGATCCTGTCGCTCCACCTGGCGGGCGCGAGCTCGATCTTGGGCGCGATCAACTTTATCACCACGATCTTCAACATGCGCGCGCCGGGCATGACGCTGCACAAGATGCCGCTGTTCGCCTGGGCCGTGCTCGTCACCGCGTTCCTGCTGCTGCTGGCGCTGCCGGTGCTCGCGGCCGCAATTACGATGCTGCTGACCGACCGTAACTTCGGCACCACCTTCTACGATCCGGCGGGCGGCGGCGATCCGGTGCTGTACCAGCACCTGTTCTGGTTCTTCGGCCATCCAGAAGTGTACATCATGATCCTGCCGGGCTTCGGCATCATCAGCCACATCGTCGCGACGTTCAGCCGCAAGCCCGTCTTCGGCTATCTCGGCATGGCCTACGCGATGGTCGCGATCGGTGTGGTCGGCTTCGTCGTGTGGGCGCACCACATGTTCACGACCGGTCTTTCCGTGAACGTGAAGATGTACTTCACCGCCGCGACGATGGTGATCGCGGTGCCGACCGGCATCAAGATCTTCTCGTGGATCGCGACGATGTGGGGCGGTTCGCTTCGCTTCCCGACGCCAATGGTCTGGGCGATCGGCTTCATCTTCATGTTCACGGTCGGCGGCGTGACCGGCGTCGTGCTCGCCAATGGCGGCGTCGACGATTACATGCAGGACACCTATTACGTCGTGGCGCACTTCCACTACGTGCTCTCGCTCGGCGCGGTGTTCTCGCTGTTCGCGGGCTTCTACTACTGGTTCCCCAAGATGTCGGGGAAGATGTACTCCGAACTGCTCGGCCAGCTGCACTTCTGGGTCTTCTTCGTCGGCGTAAACGTCATGTTCTTCCCGATGCACTTCCTGGGTCTGCAGGGCATGCCGCGCCGCTACCCCGACTATCCGGACGGTTTCGCGCACTGGAACCAGGTTGCCTCGATCGGCTACATGATCATGGCGGCGGGCATGGCGATCTTCTTCGTCAACATCATCTGGTCGCTGATCGCGGGCAAGAAGGCGCCCGACAACCCTTGGGGCGAGGGTGCCACCACGCTCGAGTGGACGCTGTCAAGCCCGCCGCCGTTCCACCAGTTCGAGACGCTGCCCAAGATCGACTGATCAGCCGCAATCGACCAACCTCCACGACGCCCCGGCCGCAAACCGGGGCGTTTTTCTTTGTCTTAACGGCCATACCGATCGTCCCGGCACGAGACGTGGCAAAAGCGCCACTGGAACGACGCGGGGGATCACGCGATCTTGGTCTCCATGATCCGCGCTCTGCTGTCCCATCTCCTGCTCGCCGGCGTGCTTGCCGGCATGCCCGTTACCGCTGCCGAGGCGCGGCGCATCCCGACCCCCGCCGGCGGACCCGACGTGCACACCGTGCTCGATGTCGGCCGTCCGCTGGAGCCGGGCGACTATGTCTGGGACGATGACGGCGCACCTGCCGGTCCGACCCACGTCGTCGTCGATACCGAACGGCGGCAACTCTACGTCTATCGCGGCGGGGTCGAGATCGGCCGATCGTTCGCGGTCTCCGGCCCGCCCGAGATGCCGACCCCGCTCGGCCGCTTTCCGATCCTGGAAAAGGACGCCGACAAATACTCGCGCAGCTACGATGCACCGATGCCCTATTCGCTCCGCCTGACGCGCAGCTATGTCGCGATCCACGGCAGCAAGGTCGAGTGGAACTGGGTCACGCACGGCTGCATCGGCGTGCCGCTGCCGTTCGCGCGCATCCTGTTCCGCAACGTCCGCGTCGGTGACGACGTGCTCGTCACGCGCCATTGGCTTCCCGCCGCCTACGATTGACGCGGCCGCGCGCTCCCTTCACCCTCGCCGACAGGATTGAGGATGACGAGGGGCATGATGCCGGATTTTCGCATGATCGACACCGGCGGTGCGCGGCTTCGCGTGGCGATCGAGGGTAATGGTCCGTTGATCGTCATGGTTCACGGCTTTCCCGAGAGCTGGTATTCGTGGCGGCACCAGTTGCCGGTGCTGGCCGACGCGGGCTTCACCGCCGCGGCGATCGACGTGCGCGGCTATGGCGGGTCGGAGAAGCCGGACGACGTGTCGGACTATGCGATGGAGGCGCTGACCGCCGATGTCGCGGGCGTCGCCGACGCGTTGCAGCCGGGCGCGCCTGCAATTCTGCTCGGCCACGACTGGGGCGCGCCGATCGTCTGGAACACGATCCTGTCCCGGCCCGAACGCTTCCGCGCGGTGGCGGCCCTGTCAGTCCCGTTCCTCGGCGTTGCCAAGCGGCCATTCAACGAGACATTCCGCCGCGCCTTCACCGACAAGGGCCGCTTCTTCTACCAGCACTGGTTCGCCGCGGTCGGCCCGGCCGAAGCGGAAGCGGAACGCGACGTGCGCGATTTCCTGCGCAAATTCTATTACGCGATCTCGGGCGACGCACCGCTTGGCACCTGGCCCGACAAGCCCGCCGGCGCGACGCTGCTCGACGGCATGGTCGATCCCGGCACCTTCCCCGCGTGGCTGAGCGACGCCGATCTCGACTATTACGTCGGTGAATTCGAGTCGTCGGGCTTCTTCGGACCGCTCAGCCGCTACCGCAACCACGAGCGCGACTGGGCATGGCAGCAGCCATTCAAGGATCGCCGGATCGAGGCGCCCGCCTTGTTCATCGGCGGCAGCAAGGATCCCGCAACCACCGCGTTCGGCGCACTGACCGATCCGATCGCGGCGATGCGCCCGCACGTGCCTCAGGTCGAGGGTCACATCCTCGATGGCGTCGGCCACTGGACACAGCAGGAGCGACCCGGAGAGGTCAACTGCCTGCTGCTCGACTGGCTCGCGCGGCTGCCACGCGGCTGATCGGACACGCGAAACGCGGCCTTTCGCGCGCACCCCGCGACGGGTATAGCGCTCCCCTTGCGATGACTACCGCCGCCCCCCTGCTGCCGCCTGCCGACTGGCGCGACTTCCTGGCGCTGACCAAGCCCCGGGTGATGACGCTGGTCGTCTTCACCGGATTGTGCGGCATGCTGGCAGCCCCGCGCGCGATCGCGCCTGTGCTCGCGTTCACCGCGATCCTGTGCATCGCCCTCGGCGCTGGTGCGGCGGGCGCGCTTAACCAATGGTATGAGGCCGACCTCGATGCGGTGATGAAGCGCACCGCCAAGCGTCCGCTGCCCGCAGGCCGGATGGACCGGCAATCGGCGCTGCATTTCGGCGTCGCGCTCGCCGCTTTCTCGGTCATCCTGATGGGTCTGGCGGTCAACATGGCCGCGGCGGCGATCCTGACCGTGTCGATCCTGTTCTACGTGCTGATCTACACCGTGTGGCTGAAACGGCGCACGCCGCAGAACATCGTCATCGGCGGCGCGGCGGGCGCGTTTCCGCCGCTGATCGGCTGGGCAGCGGCAACAGGACAGGTCGCGGTGCTGCCGATGCTGCTGTTCGCGCTCGTGTTCCTGTGGACGCCGCCACACTTCTGGGCGCTCGCGCTGTTCATCGAGTCCGATTACGCCAAGGCGGGCGTGCCGATGCTGCCCGTCGTCGCGGGCGAGCGGGTGACGCGGCAACAGATCGGGCTGTACACGATCCCTATGGCGGTGGTGGCGGTCGCGCCCTGGCCGCTCGGGCTGACCGGCGCCTTCTACGGCGCGGCCTCAATCGTCCTGACCACGATCTTCGCGGCACTGGCGGCGCGGGTGACGTTCGGGCAGCATACGCCCGGCATGAAGCCGGAGAAGCGCTTGTTCGCTTACTCCATCATCTATCTCTTCGTTATTTTCGGCGCGCTGGTCGTCGATCGGTGGCTGGCATGATGAACGACGAACAGGATGTGATCCAGCGGCGGCAGAAGGCGCGCGCGATCGTGATGGCGGTGCTGCTGCTCGCCTTCGTGGCGCTGGTGTTCTTCATCACGATCGCCAAGATCAAGGAAGGAATGGCGCACTGATGGCCGGGCCGCGCATCGATCGGCGTCTGCGTACCGCGCTGCTGGCCGTACTGGGCGTGTGCTGCATGACCGGCGTCGCCTTCGCCAGCGTGCCGCTCTACCGCCTGTTCTGCCAGGCTACGGGCTTGAACGGCACCACCAACCGCGCGCTCGCAGCGCCCGGCGGCGTTCACCGTTCGATCCGTATCGCGTTCGACGCCAACACCAGCCCCAAGCTGCCGTGGCGCTTCACCCCCGAGCAGGAGGAGCAGGATGTCGACATCGGCGCGCGCGACATGGCGTTCTTTCAGGCCACCAACCGCGGCGCACAGGCGATCACCGGCACCGCGACCTACAATGTGACGCCGGCGGTCGCGGGTAAGTATTTCACCAAGATCCAGTGCTTCTGCTTCACGCAGCAGACGCTGAAGCCTGGCGAGACGCAGCGGATGCCGGTGATCTACTTCGTCGATCCGAAAATCCTGACCGATCCCGATACCAGGGACGTGGAGACGATCACGCTATCGTACACGTTTTACCCGGTGGATTCTGCCAAAACCTCGGGTTAAGGCGTAGGGAAACGCCTTCAGGGGGATGCCACGCATGGCCGGCGCGAAGAACCACGATTACCATATCCTTCCACCCAGCCCATGGCCGCTCATCGGATCGATGATGGCGTTCGTCATGGCGGCGGGCGGCATCATGTACATGCACAAGGCGGTCGGCGGCGGTTGGGTGTTCCTGATCGGCCTCGCCGGGGTGCTCGGCACGATGTGGGGCTGGTGGCACCAGGTGATCCGCGAGGCGCACGCGGGCGATCATACCCCCGTGGTCCAGCTCCATTTCCGCTACGGCATGATCCTGTTCATCGCCTCCGAGGTGATGTTCTTCGTCGGCTGGTTCTGGGCCTATTTCGACTTCGCGCTGTTCCCGACCGCGATGAGCTTCGTCGACGGGCAGGTCGAACGCGCAACCGAAGGCGCCGCGGCGATTGCGGCGCAGTGGCCGCCCAAGGGGCTGGAGGTCATCAACGCGTTCGAGCTCCCGCTGCTCAACACGCTGATCCTGCTGACCAGCGGCACGACCGTCACCTGGGCGCACCACGCGCTGATCCACAATCAGCGCGGCGGTGTGAAGCGCGGTTTCTGGGGTCTGCTGGGCGTCGGCGACCGCGACGGCGTACTCAAGGGCCTGTGGCTGACGGTGGCGCTCGGCCTACTGTTCAGCTCGATCCAGGCATATGAGTACATGCACGCGCCGTTCCCGTTCAAGGGCATCAACTACGGTGCATCGTTCTTCATGGCGACCGGGTTCCACGGCTTCCACGTGCTGGTCGGTACGATCTTCCTGATCGTCTGCCTGATCCGCGCCTACAAGGGCGACTTCACGCCCAAGCAGCATTTCGGCTTCGAGGCCGCGGCCTGGTACTGGCATTTCGTCGATGTGGTGTGGTTGTTCCTCTTCGTCACGATCTACGTCTGGGGCGGTTGGGGCGCGCCGGTTCACGGCGGCTGATCGTCTCGACGCGAAGGTGTCTCATGGGCGCGGTCCGGATGCGGACCGCGCCCTTCTTCTTTGCGCGACGGCGCGCGCGGCGCGCGGTAAGGTAGCGGCGATGAAGCGTTTTCCGGTCGTCCCCACCATCATCGTCGCGCTCGCAGTGTGCGGCATGATCGCGCTCGGCATCTGGCAGATCGCGGTCCGTCTGCCCGAGAAGGAAGCCTATCTGGCGCAATTGGCGCGCAACCCCGCGAAGCCGATCGTCGCCTTTCCGCTCCACCCCGACGATCAGTTGCTGTTCCGCCGCACCGCGACCACCTGCCATCCGCCTGTTTCGATCGCGCGGGCGGGCGCGGGCAATGCCGGGTTCCGGCTGATCGCGACCTGCGCGGGCACCGACGTCAAGGTGCAGCTCGGCACCACGCGCGACCCGAATGCCCGCGTGGCGTGGGACGGCGGCATCGTGACCGGTTTCGTCAGCCACGCGCCTGATGCACGACCGCTGATCGCAGGATTGTTCAGCCACGTGCCGCAAGTGATGCTGCTCGTCGCCGATCGACCCGCCGCGGGGCTCAACGCCAACGCGCGTCCCGATATCGGCTCGGTTCCCAACAACCACCTGGCTTACGGCGTGCAGTGGTTCCTGTTCGCCGGGGTGGCCGCCATCATCTACGCGGTCGCCGTGATCCGGCGGCGGGCGCCGGTTGCAGGCGCGGAGCAGTAAGGCTACCCCGCCCGGCCATGCGCTACGTCAGCACGCGCGGCACTGCGGCCGCACTCGATTTTCGTGAGGTTACGCTCGCCGGGCTGGCCAGCGATGGTGGCCTCTACGTTCCCGAGGCGTGGCCGACGCTGACCCGCGATGAGATCGCCGCGATGGCGGGCATGTCCTACGTCGACACCGCAGTGACCGTCATGGCGCCGTTTGTCGGCGAGACGATGACGCGCGACGAGCTACGCGCGCTGTGCGAGCAGGCATACGGCCGCTTCTCGCACGCCGCGGTCACGCCGCTGCTGCAGCTCGACCACGATCAATGGCTGCTGGAGCTGTTCCACGGCCCGACGCTCGCGTTCAAGGATGTGGCGTTGCAGCTGCTCGGCCTGCTGTTCGAGCGCTTCCTGACCGGCAGCAGCGACCATCTGACGATTGTCGGCGCGACCAGCGGCGACACCGGTTCCGCCGCGATCGACGCGGTTGCGGGGCGCGCGGGCATCGACATCTTCATGCTCCACCCCGAAGGCCGCGTCAGCGACGTGCAGCGGCGGCAGATGACGACCGTTGGCGCGCCCAACGTCCACAACATCGCGATTCGCGGCGACTTCGACCAGGCGCAGGCGCTGGTGAAGGCGATGTTCAACGATCCCGCCTTCGCCGGCAGGTTCCGCCTGTCGGCGGTCAATTCGATCAACTGGGCCCGCTTGATGGCGCAGGTGGTCTATTACTTCTACGCCGCCGTGCGGCTCGGCGCGCCCGATCGCGCGATCGCGTTCAGCGTGCCGACCGGCAATTTCGGCGACGTCTTCGCCGGTTACGTTGCGGCTAAGATGGGCTTGCCGGTGGCGAAGCTGATCGTCGCGACCAACGTCAACGATATCCTCGCGCGTGCCTTGAACAGTGGCGATTATTCCAGCCGGCAGGTGGTGCAGACGCCGACGCCATCGATGGACATCCAGGTCTCGAGCAATTTCGAACGACTGCTGTTCGATCTCGGTCATCGCGACGGCCTCGCGCTTGCCGAGCAGATGCGCGGGTTCGAGGGCAGCCGAGCGATGCGGCTGACCAACGCGCAATCCGAGGGCGCCGCCGCGCTGTTCGCGGCCGAGCGGGTCGACCTCGACGACATGGCGCTGGCGATGCGCTGGGCGCACGAGCACGCGTGCCAAATGCTCGACCCGCACACCGCGATCGCGCTCGCCGCCGCGCAGCGTCACGCCGGCAAGACACCGATGGTGACGCTCGCCACCGCGCATCCGGCGAAGTTCGGCGATGCGGTGGAGCGCGCGACCGGCACGCGCCCGAGCCTGCCGTCACGCGTCGGCGACCTGTTCGAGCGCGAGGAACGCTACGACGTACTCGACGCCAGCTACGCTGCGGTCAGCGCGTACATCGCCGAGCGGGCAGTCGCGAGATGAAGCTCGACACGCTGATCGGCGAGCCCTGGGGCGATTACGGGCTGATCGACTCGGGGCATGGCCGAAAGCTCGAACGCTACGGCCGCTACCGCTTCATCCGCCCCGAACCGCAGGCTTTGTGGGCACCCGCTCACTCCGACTGGGACGCGCACGGCGAGTTCGTGCCGGGCAGCGACGAGGATGGCGGCGGGCAATGGCGCTTCGACAAGCGCGTGCCCGCCGACGGCTGGACGCTCGAGTGGCACGAGGCGCGCTTCACCGCGCAGACGACGCCGTTCCGCCATTTGGGCTTCTTCCCCGACATGGCCCCCGTGTGGGTGTGGATGCGCCAGCAGCTTGAGGGCGCGGACACGCCCGAATGCTTGAACTTGTTCGGCTATACCGGGGTCGGCACGCTGGCCTTGTCGTCGCTCGGCGCGCGGATGGTCCACGTCGATGCGTCAAAGAAGTCGGTCGAGGCGGCGCGCCACAATGCGGCATTGTCCGGCCTGTCCGACGCACCGACGCGCTGGATCATCGACGACGCGTCGAAGTTCATCGCGCGCGAGGTCAGACGCGGGCGCCGCTACGACGGGATCCTGCTCGACCCGCCCAAATACGGCCGCGGCCCGACCGGCGAGGTGTGGCGGCTGGAAGAGGACCTGCCGCGACTGATCGCCGACTGCCGCCGCTTGCTCGACGCCGAGTCGCGCTACCTGTTCCTGACCGTCTACGCGGTGCGCATGTCGGCGCTGGCGATCGGCGAGATGCTGCGGCAGGCGTTCGCCGACCTGTCCGGCACCGTCGAAGCGGGCGAGTTGGCGGTGCGCGAGGAGGCGCGCGGTCTGACGCTGCCGACAGCGATCTGGGCGCGCTGGAGCCGCTGAGGCACCCGGCCGCGAGCCGGTAAGTCACTCCATCGCGCTGCGCATCGCCGCACCCGCGACGAACGGCGCACCGGCGGCGAGCAGCAGGCTGGTCGCGGCGAGCAGCTTCAGTCCCCCTGCGCCGCCGGTGATGGCGCCCGCCCCGAAGATCAGCAACGGCACCGCGAGCGGCAGCATGACAAGCCCTGCGACCGCGCCCGCCCCGCGCGCGCCCGCCAGCAACGCCGCGGTCGCCACCGCCAGCGCCGCCAGCCCCGGCGTACCGAGCAGCAACCCCGCCTCCACCAGCAGCAGCGTCGGTGCCGACAGATCGAGCAACCCCGCTGCAATCACGCCGGCGAGCATCAACGGCGGCGCGAACGCGAGCCAGTGCGCGACCATCTTCGCCGCCGCCACCACCGCCATCGAAGCTCGGCGCACCGCCAATTGGTCAAGCACGCCTGCTTCAAGATCGGGTGCGACCAACCGCTCGACCGGCATCAGCGCCGCGAGCAGCGCGGCGGCCCAGATCACCCCGCCGCCGATCCGCGCCAGCAGCGCCGCGTCAGGTCCGATCGCGAACGGGAACAGGATCGCGACGAGCAGAAAGAACGCGACCACCAAGGTCGCTCCGCCGCCCGCGTAGCTCAATCGCACGTCGCGCCAGATCAGCGCGATCACAGCTGCACCTGCTGCACGTCATGCCATGCAAGCGGCTGGTGCGTCGCCGCAACCACGATCCCGCCGCGCGCACGATGCCGCGCAATCAGCGCCGCCAGCCGGTCTAGCGCCGCGGCGTCGAGCGCGTTCGCCGGCTCGTCGAGCAGCCACAATCTTGCCCCGCTCGCCACGACGCGCGCGAGCGCGGCACGTCGTCGCTGCCCCGCCGACAAGAGCCGCACGGGTACGTCGGCGAGGTCGCCGAGCGCCACGTCGTCGAGTGCCGCGGCAACGCGGGTGGCCGGATCGCTCCCGCCATCGAGCTGCGCCCAGAAACGTAGCGCCGCCTGCACCGTCGCGCCGCGATCGAGCGCGTGCGCCTCGTCCATCAACGCCACGCCACCTGCCGGCCACTTCACGGTGCCGCTCTCGATCCGCCCGATGCCGGCCAGCACACGCAACAGGCTCGACTTGCCGACGCCGTTCGGCCCCGTGACGATCACCGCGTCGCCCGGGCGGGCGGTGAAGCGGACGCCGTCGAACAATGTCCGCCCGCCGCGCGCCACCGCCAGGTCGGCGACGATCAGCGAGTCGTTCAATCCGACACCGCGTCTTCCAGCGCGTGCATGTCGTCATCGGAGAGACCAAAATGATGCCCGATCTCGTGTACCGTGACATGCGCGACCAGGTCGTCGAGCCGGACCCCCGTTTCGCACCATTCGGCGAGGATGGCCTGGCGATAGAGGTGAATGCGGTCGGGCAGCGCGCCACTTTCAAATGACGATTTCTCGCCAACCGGCCGCCCGACATAGACCCCGGTCAGGTCGAGCGGGTGGTCGAGCCCGACGCTTCGGAGCATCTCCGCATCGGCTTCTTCCTCGACCAGCAGCACGACGTCGCGCAGATGCTGCCGGAACGCCTCGGGCAATCGTGCGATCGTGGCGCGCGCATGTGCCTCGATCATATCGGCGGACGGTGCCGCGCCCAGAACCTCTTGCCGCTCCATCGCGCCCGCCATAGTCCGCGTAGGCCAAGGGCGGCAAGAACGGGAGCGTGGAGATGATCGAGCAACTGAGCGAGGCTGAGCGTGCCGACGCGCTGGACGCGCTGCCCGAATGGGATTTCGAGGAGGCGCGCGACGCGATCACGCGGACGATCGTGTTCACCGATTTTGCCGAAGCGTTCGGCTTCATGACGCAGGTCGCACTGCTCGCCGAGCGCGCCGACCACCATCCCGAGTGGAAGAACGTCTATAATCGCGTCGAAATCCTCCTGACGACGCACGACGCCGGCGGATTGTCGTCGCGCGATGTCGAGCTGGCGGGTGCGATCGACGACATTTTGGGCGGCTGACTCGCCCGTGCGCGCACAACCGCTGCGCGCTTGACGTAAGCCACCCTCAGACCGACGATCATTAACGAATCGTCAACGCTCGCGCGCCGCACGGGGCATCGCGCGGGACGGCGGGGGGTACAGGATGATCGGCTCCTCTTGGATGCGCGCCGCGTGGCGCACCGCGGCACTCGTCGGCGTCGCTTCGCCGCTGATTTCCGGCGCTTTCGTCGCCGATGCGCGCGAACGAACCACGCCGATCACCGCTACGCGCCCGGTCGCTCTGGTACCCGTCGCGACGCTGCTGAACGAGGTAAAGTGCGACTACCTCGACTTCGCTTATTCCGACTACGCGCGGCAGCAGCGGCTCGCCGTCGGCAAGGTTCGCGGCGAGTTGCGGCTGACCCTGTCCCGGATTGGGACCGCGGCGACGCTGGGCGTGCCGGTCGCCCCCGGTGACCTGCGGCTCGATGAAACGGCGTCCGTGGTCACGCCGAGCGGCAATGGGTTGAGCGTACCGTTCGAGCTCGACCCCAAGCTCGCGCTTAATCCCGGCGCATCCGGGCTCGACTGCGCCGCGCCAAAGCGGCTGTCGCGTACCATTCTGGATTTCACACAGCTGGCGGCGCAATTCACCGAGGCGCGGCGGCTGGAACCTACGCTGAAGCTGCGCTCACCGATCCGCTACCGCGGACAGTTCATGCTGCGTCGCGGCCCCAGTGGCGTCGATGTCGTGCTGCTCTCGCTCGACCCGGCACGCGTGGGCGCGGACGCCGGCTATGTGCAGACGTTCGACCTCGCGATCGAGACGGGCACACCGTCCTGGTTCGCCGACGTCGGACCCGCCACCGCCGAGCCGCGTCCTGTGTCACCCGCTGCCCCGACCAGCGCCCCAGTCGCGCCGCCGTCCCCATCACCGGCGCCGCCGGCACCCTCGTCAGCGCCGCGGATTGAGCTGGAGCGGATCGATCCGCCCGCGCCCGGAACACGACCGCGCGTTCGCGTGCCCACCGCGCCCCACCCCGCCGGGGCGCCGCGCGCGCGCCGCTGCGTCGCCGACGCGGCCGGCGAACTCGCCTGCTACTAACCTCCGAGCGCGCGCGCGGTCATCATCCGCCGCACGCGACCGGGCATCCAGCGCGCGCCGAAGCTCAATCGTCGCGCGGTTTTGCCGATCACCGCGTGAACCTGATCGCCGTGCACCGCATCCCACGCCGCCTGCGCCACTATTTCGACCGGCGTGAACTCCAGCTTCGCCGCGACCACGGCTTCGCGCACGCTGCGGTTGGTGCCGGGCAGGCCCGTGCTCAGCAACGCGGTGTCGACGAAGCCGGGCATCAGGTCGCGCACCTTGACGCCGTCCGCCGCCCATTCGGCGTCGAGCGCCTCGGTCAGCCCACGCACCGCGAACTTCGTCGCCGAATAGGCCGCGAGCCCGGCCGAGCCGTAGATCGCGCTCGCAGAGGCGGTGTTGAGCAGGCACGAACCCGGCGTCGCCTTTAGGTACGGGTAGGCCATTCGCGCACCATAGGCGACGCCGCGAAAGTTGATGTCGATCACGCGGTCGAGCGCCTCGAGCGACAGCTCGCCGAACGGCCCGCCGAGCGCGATCCCGGCATTGTTGAACAGCACGTCGAGCCGTCCGCCGCTCAAGGCAGCGAATTCGTCAAGCACATGCTCCCACTCGCTCGGATCGCGTACATCCATCTGGTGCGTGCTGGTGCGCTCGGCCGGCAGCAGCGCGGCGGTGTCGCGCAAACCGCCGCGATCGACATCGGCGAGGCCGACGCGCCAGCCCTTGCTCGCGAACAGTTGCGCCACCGCGCGCCCTATCCCTGAACCGCCGCCGGTGATCAGGATCGCCTTCATGCCCGGTCCCCTCTTGTGGTGCTCCCATCCTTCCCGCATCACCGTGCGCGATGCCAGACAATTCCGGCCCGGCGATCGCGTTCGAGCGCGTGACCAAGCGCTACGCCGACGGCACCGTCGCGGTCGACGCGGTCTCGCTCGCGATCGAACCGGGCAGCTTCGTCGCGCTGGTGGGTGCATCGGGATCGGGCAAGTCGACGCTGCTCAAGACCGTCAACCGGCTTGTCGTGCCGAGCGACGGCCGCGTGCTGATCGACGGCGCGGACGTCAACGACGGTGCTGCGTGGCAGCTGCGGCGACGGATCGGCTACGTGTTCCAGAACGTCGGACTGTTCCCGCATCTGACGGTGGCGGAGAATGTCGCGCTGCCGCTCAGGCTGGAGCGGCGCGACGATCGCGCGCGCTTCGGCGCGCTGCTCGACACGGTCGAGCTGCCGCGCAATCTCGCCAGCAGGATGCCGGCCGAGCTGTCGGGCGGCCAGCGCCAGCGCGTCGGCGTCGCGCGCGCGCTGGCGACCAATCCGGGGCTTTTGCTGATGGACGAGCCGTTCGGCGCGCTTGATCCGGTCACGCGCGAACAGCTTGGACAAACGATCGTGCAATTGCAGCGTGAGCGCGGGCTGACCGTGCTGATGGTGACGCACGACATGGCCGAGGCGCTGCTCGATGCCGAGCGCGTGCTGGTGATGGAGCGCGGCCGTATTGTCGCCGACACGACGCCCGCCGCACTGATCGCGGGCGAGGGTGGCGACACCGCGCAGGCATTGGTCGCGGTGCCGCGCGCGCAGGCCGAGCGAATCGCCGCTCTGGCGCGGGGCGCAGCATGAGCGACGCCTTCGCACGCGTGCCCGCGCTCGCGGCACAGCATCTGCTGCTCGCGATGTGTGCGCTCGTGCTGGCGCTCGCCCTAGCGCTGCCGCTCGGCTGGTGGTCGGCCAAACGCCCCCGCGTCGCGCGCGTGACGCTGGGTTTCGCGAGCCTGGTGCAAACGATCCCCAGCCTCGCGCTGCTGGCGCTCTTCTATCCCGTTCTGTTGTGGCTGTCGGGCGTGGTCGGCGGCGGCGTGCCCGCGCTCGGCTTTCTGCCGGCACTGCTCGCACTGACGCTCTATGCGCTGCTGCCGATCATCCGCAATCTGGTCACCGGGCTGACCGGGATCGACCCCGCGGTGCTGGAGGCGGCGGACGGCGTCGGCATGACGCCGGCGCAGAAGCTCAGGCTGGTCGAGGCCCCGCTGGTGCTGCCGGTCGCGATGGCGGGCATCCGTACCGCCGCGGTGTGGACGATCGGCGCGGCGACACTGTCGACCACGATCGGGCAGCCGAGTCTGGGCGACTTGATCTTCGCCGGATTGCAGACGCAGGCGTGGACGCTGGTGATCGCAGGCTGCGTGTCCGCCGCCGCGCTCGCGCTCGGCGTTGATGCGCTGCTGGGCTTGGCGGAGCATGGCGCGCGGACGAGGCGCGCGTGGCTGACCTGGGGCGCGGTCGCGCTGCTCGGTGCAGCGACGCTGGTAGCAACTGCGCCGCTCTGGCCGCGGTCGGGCGGCGACCGAACGGTGGTGCTCGGCGCCAAGAACTTCTCCGAGCAATATATCCTCGCGCGGCTGATTGGCGATCGGCTGGCGCGCGCGGGCTACACCGTCCAGTACCGCGACGGGCTCGGCTCCGCGGTGGCGTTCGGTGCGGTCGCGAGCGGCGACGTCGACGCCTACGTCGATTACGCCGGGACGATTTGGGCGGGCGAAATGAAGCGGCGCGACGTGCCGCTCCGTGCCGAGCAGGTCCGCGTAATCGCGGACTGGGCGCGTGCTACGCGTGGCGTCGGTATGGTTGGCGCGCTGGGGTTCGAGAACGCCTACGCCTTCGCGATGCGCGGCGAGGATGCGCGACGACGCGGGATCACCTCGCTTGCCGATCTCGCGCGCCAGTCTCAGCAGCTGAAACTCGGGGCCGATCTTGAGTTCCTCGACCGCGCCGAATGGGCGGCGATCCGGCGCGCCTATCCAATGCGGTTCGCGAGCACGACACCGTACAGCCCGACCTTCATGTATCGCGCGTTGGAGAGCGGGCGCGCCGACGTCATCAGCGCCTTTTCCTCCGACGGGCGAATCGCCGCTGACCGGCTGGTGACGTTGAGTGATCCCAAGCGCGCCATTCCCGGCTACGACGCGATCCTGCTGGTCGCGCCGGGGCGGACGAACGACGCGCGCTTTCTCGCCGCGCTGCGTCCGCTGATTGGCCGCATCCCCGTCTCTGCAATGCGCGAGGCGAATTACATGGTCGACCGCGACACAAACAAGGCGACGCCCGAGATTGCCGCGCGCTGGCTCGCGGCGAAGATTGGACTCTAGAAGAACAGCTTCCTGATCGACAGCCGCACGGTGCGCCCCAGCGGGTCGAGATAGCCCGGCTGGAACCCGATCGGCACCGTGCCGGTCTGGTCGGTGACGCGCTGGCGCTGGTTGAAGGCGTTGTTGAGCGACAGGGTGACACGCGTACCGCGCAGCCACGGATGCGCGCGAATCAGATCGATCCGCTGCCCCAAATCGGCGAACAGCCGCAGGTTGAGCGTCGTCAAGCTACCGAAGTTGAGCGTTTCGGGGCTGGTCGGCGTGCCGCCGTTGACGCGCGTCGCGCTCTGGAAGTTGAGCGAGGCGCGCGCGCCGAGGCCGTTGTTTGAATAACCTGCCTGTCCCTCCAGTTCGTGGCGCGATTGCCCGCCCGAGCCGCCGATCGCGTCGCCGTTCAGCAGATCGAGTACTGGACCGCCGTTCGCGATCGTGACGCGGTCGGTAAAATGCCAGGTGTGATAGAGCGCGAACTGGACCCGCCCGCCCGCCGCGCCGCCACCGCCGCCGAAGCGACCGCCACCGAAGCCGCGCCCGC
This sequence comes from Sphingomonas sp. Mn802worker, assembly GCF_000382485.1. Classification (GTDB taxonomy): domain Bacteria; phylum Pseudomonadota; class Alphaproteobacteria; order Sphingomonadales; family Sphingomonadaceae; genus Sphingomonas. The sequence continues at coordinate 127,467 of NZ_AORY01000002.1, forward strand.
CACCGCCACCGCGGAAGCCGCCTCCCGCGCCGCGGTCACTGCCGCTGTTCCCACCAGGCCCTACGCTACCCGCACCACGCGGCTGCTCGCCGCCGTTCGCGGCCGCGCGCGCGCCGCTGCCGTCGGGCTGCGCGCCGTTGCCACCATCGCGCCGCCGACCGCCGGGTGGTCGCAACCCCGCGAACGGGTTTGGCCCGGTGCCGGCGCGGTATGCCTCCAACTCTTTCTGTATCTTTGACTTCAGCTTAAACGACACGTTGAAGCCATAGCGGAGCTGCGATTCCTCGCTGCTCGCGAAATTGACCGGCCGCGTGTCGAGCCGGACCAGCGTGCCGTCGACGCGGGTGAAGCGATCACGAAACGCTTGCTCGATTGCGGCGCTGGCGGCGGGGAAGCTGGCGATCGGATCGTCGACCTGCTGCCGGGTGTAGTTGGCGACGAAGTTGATGTCGCGGTCGGCCCAGGGCTGGATCGTCGCGCCCAGCTTGGTCACGTGGCGCTCATCGGCGCGCAGGAATGGGTTGCCGCCCGTCACCGTTGTGACCGTGGCGGTGGTGCCGCGCACATAGTCGAACACACGCACGCCCGCGGTCGGCACCTGCGGGTTGCCCAGCTGCTGCGCGCTGGGCGCCTCGTCCTCGTTCGTCACCGAGTAGATCAGCCGCACGCCGCGGAGCGGCGACCAGTTCGCGCCATAGCCAAGCGTCCACAAGGTGCCGAAGTCCGACAGGTGATCCGCCGCGACGTTGGCGTTGAGCGAGAAATCGCCGATCGCGCTCAGCACGCCGCGCGACCGGCTGGCGATCGGCAGGTCGAGGTTGACCTGCGCATTGCCGATGTCGCGCGAGATGTCGGCGGACTGCGTCTCGCCCAACCGCGTCGAGCGGCTGGTGAAATCGTTGCTCGACGCACCGATGCGGATGCTAGTGTTGGCGTCCCCCGCGGCCAGGCTGAACAACGGTCCGGTGACGAGCGTGTCGATCGCGAGATTGGCCGAGCGCGACCGACCGAGGTTGTCGGGCGTGCGCACCAGATTGAACCCGCCGAACGGATTGGCGGTCGGATCGCCCGCGGTGAGCAGCGTCTGAAACGCGGTCGTGTCGAGCCCGGTCTGGCTGCGCGTGTCGCTGGCGCTGTAATCGGCGTTGGCGTTGACGGTCCAGCGCCAGCGCCCCTCGTCGCCGTTCGCGCTCGCGCCCAAATGCGCATCGGTGCTCTCGATATGCTGGGCAAGGGGGCCGAGCTCGGGAAAGGCGCGCGACACACGCGCGTCGTCGGCAAAGGGCGAGAACGGATTGCCGACGGGGAGCAGGAAATTGCCCGCCACGAGCCCACGGTCGGCGTCGCTGACGTCATGCTCGACCCGCGCGTTGAAGGTTGCGCCGACGCGGTCCGACAGGCTGGTCGCATAGACGCCGTTCGCCTGAAAACTCTTCGTCGCCGGCAACAGCGTGCGAAAGCGTGCCTGATCGCTCGGTTTGGGGGTTGTGAGGAAGTCACCCGCCGCGATCGCGCCGTTAGCGGCGGCGGCGGGAGCGCCGACGATCGTGCCGTCCGCGAGCGTGACGTTACCCGCTGACGACGCGCCGCCGGGCGACTGGATGATGTTCCGCTTCGCCTCGGAAAGCGCGCTCGCCTGATCGTATTGCAGGTGGAGGCTGGTGCGTCCGGTGCGCTGGATACGCAGCCAGTCTGCCCGCGCACCCGGCTGATTGCGCCCGCCGTCGGTCGCGAGCGTGTCGACCGCCTCCCCGGTGTAGGCGCGAAAACGCGGGCGCAGCACGAAGTTCACGACGCGCTGGTCGGCGCGGTAGCCGTATTTGAGCGCGACCTCCTCCGGCAGGATCTCGACGCGCAGGATCGCCTCGGTCGGCAGGTCGCGGATTTCAGAGAAGCCGCCGATCCGGCGTCCGTTGAGCAGCACCACCGGCGCCCCGCCCGACCCACGACCCGATTGCGTCTGCGGACCAAGCTCAGTCAGCAGGTCAGCGACCGAGCTGACGCCGTAGCTGCGGATGTCGGCGGGCGACAGCGTCTGCTCGGGCGGAATGTCGCCGATCACGCTGCCAACCGGCTTGCGCCCGGTGACGACGATATCCTCGCCCTCGCCGTCCTCGCCCTGCGCCTCCGGCGTAGCAGCGGCGGCTTCGCTCGGCGAGCCGGCGGGCGGAGTGGCTTGAGGGGTTGCGGGTACCTGCGCGCTCGGCTCGGAAGTGGGTGCGACACTTTTCGCAACGTCCTGCGCCGGTGTGGGCGGCGTCTGCGCCCAGGCCGGAACCGCCGCGCCACTCGCCAGCAACAGGAACAACCTCACGCCACTCTCCCAGCCCTGTCAGCGGGCCACAATGCGGCTAGCGGGGATTTGTCGCACGATTGTGCCCGCAAGCACGCGTGATCGTCGCGAGGTTGGTCATCGCTATTCGGCCGAGCCTCGCTACAGGCACGGTGACGGCGGCGCGCAGGTGCGCCACCGTCACGATCATCAGCCGGCGACCGCCTCAACCTCGATCCGTACCGGCACCGACTTGGCGGCGGGAACGTGGCTCTCCTCGGCATGGTGCTCAAGCGCGATCAGCGGATTGCATTCAGGGTAATAGGTCGCGATGCAGCCCTTGGGCACGTCGCGCGCGACCACCATCAACCCCTCGACCCGACGCGACACATTATCCTGCGCGTCGCCCACCAGCGTCACCTTCTGCCCTTCGGTCAGGCCGCGCTCGGCGATGTCGGCCGGGCTCATCATTACTACCTGCCGCGTTCCGTTGATGCCGCGGAAGCGATCGGAATAGCCGTATATCGTGGTGTTGAACTGGTCGTTCGACCGCACCGTCAGCATGCGGTAGCGCCCGTCGGCATCGGTGAAGCCTGTCGCGTTGAGCACGTCGGGAACGATGAATTCCGCCTTCTTCGACGGTGTGTCCCACTCGCGCCCCGTCGCCTTGTTGCCTTTCCAGAACCCGCCCGGCTGCTTCAACCGCTCGTTGAAGCGCTCGAAGAAGTTGGGGAATGCCTCGGCAATCTCGTCGCGCACCAATGCATAATCGCCGACCCATTTGTCCCACGGCACGTTGGGATTGGGTGCGAGCGTTTCCTTGGCGATCCCGGCGACGATCGCGGGTTCGGACAGGAGGTGGGGGCTGGCGGGATCGACCTTGCCGAACGACGGGTGGATGACGCTGGTCGAATCCTCCATCGTCACGTGCTGCGCGCCGGTTTCCTGCAGGTCGCGCTCGATCCGACCAAGGCACGGCAGCAGCCAGGTGTCGCCGCTCGCCGGAATCAGGTGGCTGCGGTTCAGCTTGGTCGCGATCTGCACCGACAGGTCGAGCTGGCGCCAGCCCTCCTCCATCAACCGCGTCTCGGGTGTCGCACGGACGAAATTGCCGCCAAGCGACACGAACCCGCGCACGCTGCCGTCTATCACGCCGCGGCACGCCTCGACCGTGTCGAGCCCCTTTTCGCGCGGCGGCTCGAACCCGTACATTTCCTTGAACTTGTCGAGCGGGGCGAGCTCGGGCTTCTCGGTGATGCCGACGGTGCGCTGCCCCTGCACATTTGAATGGCCACGCACCGGCGTCGGCCCCGCGCCGGGTTTTCCGATATTGCCACGCATCAACAGCAGGTTGACGAGCATGCGGACGTTGTCGACGCCCTTTACGTGCTGCGTCAGCCCCATGCCGTAGATCGCGATCGTCGCGTTGGCGCGGCCGTACACCTCCGCTGCCATCGACAGCGCGTCGCGCGTCAGCCCCGATTCGCGCTCGATCTCGTCCCAGCCGGTCGCGCGCGCCTTCTCAGCGAAGGCGTCGAAGTCGTGCGTGTGCTCGGCAATGAAGTCATGGTCGATCCGATCATGCTCGATCAGCCATTTCGCCATGCCCATCATCGCGGCCAGATCGCCGCCCGCGCGCACCTGATGGTATTGCGTCGCGATCCGCGTCTCGCCGCCGGTCGCCATCTCGATCGGGTTCTGCGGATCGGTAAACCGCTCCAGCCCACGCTCACGCAGCGGATTGAACACGATGATCGGCACGCCGCGCTTCCGCGCGGAACGCAGCTGATGAAGCATCCGTGGGCTGTTGGTGGCGACGTTCTGCCCGAAATGTAGGATGCAGTCGGTGGTGTCGAAATCCTCCAGCCGCGTCGTACCCACCGGCACGCCGATCGCGGCCTTCAGCCCGACCGACGTCGATTCGTGGCACATGTTGGACGAATCGGGCAGGTTCTGGTTGCCGTACATCCGCGCCAGCAGCTGGTACATGTACGAGGTTTCCAGGCTCGCACGACCTGAGGCGTAGAAGACGACCGACTTGGGCGCGAGGTTCTTCAGCTTCGCGCCGATCTCCTTGAACGCCATCTCCCACGGCACGACAATGTATTTGTCGCTCGCCGCGTCATATTTCATCGGGTGAGTCAGCCGACCGGCTTCCTCCAGCCGATAGTCGCTCCAGTCGCGCAAGGCGGTCAGCGTGTTGGTGCGGAAGAACTCGGGCGTGACGCGCTGGCTGGTGATTTCCCATGCCGTCGCCTTGGCCCCGTTCTCGCAGAATTCGGCCGGGCTCGGCGGATGCGGTTTCGCCCAGGCACAGCTGACGCACTGAAAGCCGTCATGCTTGTTCATCCGCAGCAATTCGGCCGAAGTCTCGACCGGGTTCTTCTCGCGCGGGACGATGTCGGCGAGCGAGCGCATCGATCCCCAGCCACCCGACGGGCCGGTGTAGGGTGTGAAATCGGGGCGATCTTCGTATTGCTTGGCCATACGCTATCCAACTCATAACGGCTCGGAAAGTACCGCATCCGGTGCCGGCGGGAACAATATCGCATCTGAGCGCGCAAGGCTGACGAGCGTCAAGCCTGCCGCGCTCGCTCGCGCAAGTGCGAGGTCGGTCGCCGCCGACACGGTGACCAGCGTCGGGCATGCCGACAACGCGGCTTTCTCGACCAGTTCGTACGAGCATCGCGACGACAGCAACGCAAAGCCGCCGTCCCAGCCGAGACCTTCGCGCGCCATCGCGCCGATCAGCTTGTCGAAGGCATTATGGCGGCCGACATCCTCGCGTGCGAGACGTACCGCGCCATTGCTGTCGCACAACATCGCGGCGTGCGCGGCCCCTGTAGCGGCGTTAAGCGGCTGATGCGCGCGCATGTCGCCTAGCGCGAGAAAGATCGCGGTGAAATCGATCGTGGCGGACGGCACGCGCGGCAAGGCGCGGTGCACCGCCTCCAGATTGTCCATCCCGCACAATCCGCACGAACTGTCGCTGGCGCGCGTCCGCACACGCGCGGCAAGCGCCGCGGCACGCTCAGGCGGCACCGCCAGTCGGGCGATCCAGCCGAGCGGTGCCTCGAACAGGTCCAACGCAGCGATCTCCGCCGCGTCCGCGACGATCCGCTCTGACAGCGCGAAGCCGGTGACGAAATCGTCGAGATCGGCCGGGGTCGCCATCATCACCGCGTAACCGAGGCCATTCACCTCGATCGCGACCGGATGCTCGGGCACGATGGCGCGCGTGATCGAGGCCGAGGTACCGTCCGGCTCTATGCGGGTGAAACGCTGGCGCTCGATCATGATAACGCCTTAGTATCCAAGCGTGGCTCGCAGCCAATGCGTACAGTCAATCGACCCGGTATTCGATCGGTTTGAAACTGCCGCCGTTCGACGCGCCGGCAGAACATGCGGTGAGCCCGATGATCAGGTCCATCTGCGCGCGGAAGACGATCCGGTCCCCTGCCTTGCTGATCGGCGGCAGCACCTGCAACCGTCCGGTGTTGCCATCAACCGGCACGTTCATGAAGCAGTTGAACGCGATCGGGATCATGTCCTCGGTCACGCCATATGGCTCAAGTGCGGCGGCGAGGTTACCGAAACAGCCGCGATGCGGCGGCTCGTCGGGGTAGAAATGGTGAAACGTGTCAAAGGAGCACGGCGTCAGCAGGAAGTCGTGCACGCCGACATCGTCCGCGACGATCTCCAGCATCGGCGTGGAGCGGTTGGAGTAGAGGAAGTGTCCCGTCGTCAACCGGATCGTCTCGGCGTAATCGAGCGTGCGCCCCGACGAGATCACTTCACGCACGTCGTCGCGATTGTAAGCGAGCAGGTCCGCGACCTGTACGCCGCGCGGATCGATGACGGTCAGCGTCTGCCCGGCGTCAAGCGTGAAGGCTGTGCCCGACCGCGGCGGGATCTCGACCGCAGCCACGCTCACTGCTCCACGCCGCCCGTATAATGGAACGGGCATCGCCACGCGTCGTCGACGACGCGCCCGCTATACTGACGCGCCTCGCTCGACGCGCCATGACGCGCGAGCATCGGGTTGCGCGATCCCGCCACCGCCTCGTCGCGCACCATGATCTTCTCGCGCATCGTCTCATACCGACCCTGCGCACGCAGCGTCTCGAACTGGTCGTGCAGGTTGAACACCATCGTCGGTCGCGCGAACCGCCGCGCCGGCCGCGACGCGTGCGGGTGCAGCCCCACGACGAAGAACGCCTCGCCGCCGAAGCTCAAGGAGAAATGCGGGTCGTCGGGGTCGGCACTAACGCGCGCGTCGTAATCCTGTCCGCGCCACACGTCCTTGTCCGACAGCGACTGAATGCGCTTCCACAACGCCTGTTCGAACGCCGGCTCGCCAAGGTCGTCTGGTCCTTCGAACACCACCGCGAAGCTGCGGAACAGGCCGGGATCATCGCGGTACGCCTCGGCGAAGCGCATCAGCCCGTCGTGGATGCGCAGATCGTCCCACGAACTATCGATGCGATTGCACGCCAGCACGTGCAGCGTACCCTTCGCCAATGCCGCCTTCGCGCCCACGCACGGAAACGCACGATCATCGACGTGCGCGTGCATCATGGCTTCGAGTTCAGCCTGGGCGGAGTGGCGCCACGGGAACATCGGTGTCTCAGGCGTAGGCATGGACGGGCCATACGGGCGACTCACCGGCACGGTTCCGCACGATCGCGCTAACATCGATCAACTAATGGTGCTTGAAAGAGGAGGTTGATGGTTGCGTCTTATCCCCGGCGCTCACGCTTTGCGCACCGATCGGTTTGGCGTAAAGCGTGCCTGACGGGGCCGCTTCAGTGGCACCGACTGGTTTTCACGAGAGTGCCCGCACGCATGGCAACAACCGTCGATCAAACGCTGGACGACGTCGAGGCGATCCACGAGGCGCCCGTCAGTCATGGCTTGCAGGTCGTCTCGATCGCGAAGTCATACGACAAGCGCACCGTGCTGACCGACGTGTCGGTGTCGGTCGGGCGCGGCGAGGTGATCGGGCTGCTGGGTCCCAACGGCGCGGGCAAGACGACGTGCTTCTACTCGGTGATGGGACTGGTGAAGCCCGATGCCGGCCGCATCATGCTCGATGGCGATGATATCACCGGCCTTCCGATGTACCGCCGCGCGATCCTGGGCCTCGGCTACCTGCCGCAGGAAACGTCGATCTTCCGCGGTTTGTCGGTCGAGAAGAACATCATGACCGTGCTCGAACTGTCCGAACCTGACGCCGCGGCGCGTTCGGCGAAGCTCGAGAAGCTGCTCGACGAATTCGGGCTGACGCGGTTGCGCGACGCGCCGGCGATGGCGCTGTCGGGCGGCGAGCGGCGTCGCGCGGAGATCGCTCGCGCGCTGGCGGCCGATCCGTCGATCATGCTGCTCGACGAACCGTTCGCCGGCATCGATCCGATCTCGATCGCCGACATCCGTGATCTGGTGAAGGACCTGAAAAGCCGTGACATCGGCGTGCTGATCACCGACCACAATGTGCGCGAGACGCTCGACATCGTCGACCGCGCCTACATCATCTACGACGGTCGCGTGCTGTTCACCGGCAGCCCGGAAGAACTGGTTGCCGACGCCAACGTCCGCCGGCTCTATCTCGGCGAGGGTTTCACGCTGTAGCGATGACGGCGCGCCTGCACGACATCGGCGAGCCGCAGCCATGAGCCTCGCGCCACGTCTTGACCTGCGCCAGTCGCAATCGCTGGTGATGACGCCGCAGTTGCAGCAGGCGATCAAGCTGCTGGCGCTCTCCAACCTCGAGATCGAAGGCGTGATCGCGGAGGAGGTCGAGAAGAACCCCCTGCTCGAGACTGCGCCCGCCGCCGACGACGCGCCGGTGATCGCGCCCGACGTGGCCCAGCCGGCGCGCGACGAGCCCGCGGGCGCCGACGAGTTGGTGATGACGGGTGAGGCTGCGGGCGAGGCCCTCGACGTCGACATCGCGGCCGAGCGCTTCGACGACGCGCCGTCAGACGGCGGTACGTCGTTGGGCCCGGCGGGGGGCAGCGTGTCGGGGGGCGAGATGCCCGATCTCGACGCCTTCGCCGATACGCGTGCGGAGAGTTTGGCCGACCATCTGCTCGCGCAGGCGGGCACCGCCTTCTCCGCCGCCGACCTATTCGTCGCGCAGCACCTGATCGACCATATCGACGAGGCGGGATACCTTCAGGTCCGGCTGCTGGAGGTGGCACAGCGGCTCGGCGTGGCGCTGGCGCAGGTCGAGGCGGTGCTCGCCACGATCCAGACCTTCGATCCCACCGGCGTCGGCGCGCGCGACCTCGCCGAATGCCTCGCGATTCAGGCACGCGAGGTCGACCGCTACGATCCGTGCATGGCGCGGCTGCTCGACAACCTCGACCTGCTCGCACGCGGCGACCTGTCACGCCTCAAGCGGCTGTGCCACGTTGATGACGAGGACATGGCCGACATGATCCGCGAGTTGCGCGGCTATGATCCCAAACCCGGCTGCCGCTTCGGTGGCGAGGTCGCGCCCGCGGTCATCCCCGACGTCTATGTGACACGCGGGGCGAAGGGCTGGAACGTCGAGATCAACGGTGCGACGCTGCCGCGCGTGCTGGTCAACCGCCGCTATCACGCGCAGCTCGCGACGGGGGCGGACAAGGCGTCGAAAGCGTGGCTGGGCGATCAACTCGCCAGCGCGAACTGGCTGGTCAAGGCGCTCGACCAGCGCCAGCGCACGATCATCCGCGTCGCGACCGAGATCGTGCGGCAGCAGGAGGCGTTCTTCGTCCACGGCGTCTCGCAGCTGCGCCCGCTGACGCTCGCACGGATCGCGGAGGCGATCGACCTGCACGAATCGACCGTCAGCCGCGTGACCTCGAACAAGTATCTGTCGTGTGCGCGCGGGCTGTTCGAGCTGAAATACTTCTTCACCTCGGCGATCCAGTCGGCCGATGGCGGCGACGCGGTGTCGGCCGAGGCGGTGAAGAGCGCGATCCGCGCGCTGATAGCGGGCGAGGGCGCGAAGATTCTGTCCGACGACACGTTGGTCGACCTGCTCAATGCCAAGGGCTTCGACATCGCGCGCCGCACGGTCGCGAAATACCGCGAGGCGATGGGGATCGGCAGCTCGGTCCAGCGCCGCCGCGCGCGCGCGCTGGCGGGCTGAACCGTTTCGCTTCAGTTCGGCGGCGTCGTCTGCGCGGCGGACATGCTGGCGGGCTGCGCGGGCGTGCCGCTCCGCGCATCGCTGACCGCCTGATCGTACCACGCCGACAGGTCGCGCTTCATCGCGCGCAGCGCCTCGGGATTGAGGTAGGTCATGTGCCCGGCGGGGTAATAGGTAAAGCGCAGATTCCGCTGCTGCGCGGGCTCGAGCATCATGTGGCCGAGGTCGTTCTCGGTGCCGAAGAACGGCGTCGCCATGTCGTACCAGCCGTTCATCGACAAGACGTGTAGGTACGGATTGGCGCGCATCGCCGCGGCGAGGTCGACCGCAGTATTAGGATTGTTCTGCATCGCGCCGTAGCCGCCGCCGGGCGCGCGATGCTTCCAGTTCCAGTCCCAGCCCGCCGCATCGCGCGCCGACAGGCGGTACGGCATGTCGGTCTTGTAGCCGAGCGTGTGCGTCACATAGTCGTTGAACGTCGCGATGAACGCGCCCGAGATCGCGTCGGACGAGGCGTCGGTCTCCGGCCGCTCACCCGCTGCATCCGCGTCGAGCCCGGTGTAGCGCGAATCGAATCGCCCGATCGTCTGGCGGGTGCCGCGCAGCAGCTCCTTCTGGAACCGCGGCAGGTCGACGCGCAGGTTCGAGCGGATGATGAACTCAGGGGATAGCCCGGTCAGCTCGCTCATTCGCCGCGCCACCGCGTCGCGTTCCTGACCTGAGATGTTCTGCCCCTTGGCAAGCGCGGACATGTACGGTCCGACTGCGAAGTCGCGCGCTTGCTGGACGATCGTCGCAACGTCCGCCGGACGATTGGCGATGCGGTTGTGGTACCATGCGGTCGCGGCGTAGCTCGGCAGGTAGTTGAGATATACCTGATCGAGCCCCGGCTGGCGGTAACCGTAGTTCATGATGGAGGAGAGCAGCACCACGCCGTTCAGCGCCATGCCGCGATCCTGCAGCTGGTACGCGAGCGCCCCCGAACGCAGCGTGCCGTAGCTTTCGCCGAAGATGAACTTCGGGCTGTTCCAGCGGCCGTATTTTGTCGAGTAGCGGATGATCGCCTTGGCGAACGCGTCGGCATCCTCGTCGGTGCCGTAGAAGGCGCTGGGCTTCACGTCGCCGAGCGGCCGCGAATAGCCTGCGCCGATCGCGTCGAGGAACACCATGTCGGTCTTGTCGAGCAGCGTGTCGGGGTTGGGGCCGAAATCGTAAGGCGCGGGGCGGATCGTCTCGGGATTGCCCGTCTTCAGCCGCACGGGCGCGAACGATCCCATGTGGAGCCAGAAGGTCGGGCTGCCCGGCCCGCCGTTGTAGAAATAGGTGATCGGGCGCTTGGTGCCGGGCTTCACGCCGTCGAGCGTGTAGGCGGTGTAGAACATCGACGCAGTCGGCTTCCCTTCGCTATCGCGCAGCGTCAGCGTGCCCGCGGTGGCGGTATAGCCCAGCCGCCTGCCCGCGACGGAAACGTTGCCGTGCGACACTTCGGCGCGCTCGGCCACCGGCGCGGCGGCGTAATCGGCCTCGACCAGATCGCGCTGGATCTCCGCGTTGGTGCGGCCCGCCTTCTCCTTGGGCGCCGCCTTGTCGGCACCACCTCCGCGATCCTGCGCCATGCCGGCGGCGCTGACGGTCAACAACAGCAATGAAGCCAATCGGAACACGCGCGAACCCCCTGTAATCATCGTCTTTCGTTCAGCCTAAGCCAGCCCGCCTCCCCCGTTCAAGCGAAAGCACTTGTGCGTCGCCCGACGTACGGCAAGGTGTACGCAACAGGGGAAGGACCTAACCGATGCACCGTTTGCCCGCGCTTCTCGGCGCCGCCACGCTCGCGCTCTCGCCGCTCTCTGCCGAGGCACGCACCGTCGTCGTCACCGCTGCGCACATGATCGACGTGCTGGCCGGACGCCGCGTCGACGATGCGCAGGTGGTGGTGACCAACGGGAAGATCACCGCCGTCGGACGGCGCGGCGACGCGGTACCGGCCGGTGCGGAACGGATCGACCTAGGTGAGCGCACGCTGCTGCCCGGGCTGATCGACATGCACGTCCACCTGACCAGCGACCCGCGGCTGTCGGGCTATCGCGGGCTCGAGTTCACCGACAATTTCGCCACGGTTGTCGGCGTCGCCAATGCGAAAAAGACGCTCGACGCGGGCTTCACGACGGTGCGCAACGTCGGGTCGAGCAATTACGACGATGTGGCGCTCAAACAGGGGATCGAGGGCGGCTACGTGCCCGGACCGCGTATCGTCCCCGCGGGCTATGCGCTGGGCGCGACCGGCGGGCACTGCGACGCAACCGAGGCGCTGCCGCCCTCCTTTGCCGCCGTACCCAACCCCAGCGTCGCCGACACGCCCGACGGTTATCGCAAGCTGGTGCGCACGATGCGCAAATACGGCGCCGAGGTCATCAAGATCTGCGCCACCGGCGGCGTATTGTCAAAACGCGATTCGCCCGGCGCGCAGCAGATGAGCCTGGCCGAAATGCAAGCGGTTACCGCAGAAGCGCACATGCTGGGGATGCGGGTCGCCGCGCACGCGCACGGTACCGCCGGCATCAACGACGCGCTGCGCGCCGGTGTCGACACGATCGAGCACGCCAGCCTGGCCGACGCCGAATCGTTCAAGCTCGCTAAGGAACACGGCGCCTGGTTCAGCATGGACATCTACAACGACGACTACATTCTGGCCGAGGGCGCGAAGAACGGTGCATTTCCCGAAAGCCTGGAAAAGGAACGGTTGATCGGACGCAAGCAGCGCGAGACGTTCCGCGCCGCGCATGCCGCGGGCGTCAAGATGATCTTCGGCACCGACGGCGGCGTCTACCCCAACGGCGACAATGCGCGGCAGTTCGCCAAGATGGTCGAATGGGGCATGACCCCGATCGAGGCCATTCAAGCGGCGACGAAGAACGCCGCGGAGGCGCTGAACCGCAGCGATGTCGGCGCGATCGCGCCCGGCCGTTACGGCGACCTGATCGCGGTCGACGGCGATCCGCTCGCCGACGTTCGCACGCTCGAACGTGTCAGCTTCGTGATGAAGGGCGGTGAGGTCGATCGCGGCTCGCGCTGACCATCGCCTGTCGTCGCCCTCGCCTTCTCACGCCCGAACGCCCATCTACGCCACATGGACGAACCTGGACCCTCGACGACCCCACGCCCCTCGCCGCTCCAGTGGATCCTGCGCTGCGGTTTGAAGGGGCGCTGCCCGCGCTGCGGCGAGGGTCGCCTGTTCTCGTCGTGGCTGAAGATCGCGCCGGCGTGCGACCGCTGCGGGCTTGATTATCGCTTTGCCGCCGCCGACGACGGCCCCGCGTTCTTCTCGCTGTGCATCATCGCGCTGCCGCTGACCTTCGTCGTGGTGTGGATACAGGTGGCGTATGATCCGCCTGCCTGGGTGCATCTGGTCACCTCGGTGCCGATCATGGTGCTCGGCTGCCTGCTGCCGCTGCGCCCGATCAAGGGCTGCCTCGTCGCGTCGCAATACGTCAATCGCGCGCAGGAGGCAGGGACCGGCGGTTTGTGGGCGAAACTGGAAGGACGCGACGAGGATGCCGGCGGCAGTTCGTTCGACTAGCTTCACGCTCGCCGTGCTGCTTGCTGCCTGCGCCCCCGCCGAGCGCGACCGCGGCGTTTCGCCCGGCGCGCCGCTCGCCGCGCGCATTAAGGTGGCGGACACGCGACTGGGTCGCGCGGTGTTCCGCCAATGCGCAGCGTGTCACACCATCGACGCGGGTACGGGCGACCGCGACGGCCCGAACCTCCACGGCGTCACGCACGCGCAGGTCGGGCGCAACAGCGCGCGCTTCGGCTACACCGCCGCGTTGCAGTCGGTCGGGGGCGAGTGGACCTGCGCGAGACTAGATCACTGGCTGACCAACCCGGCGGCGTTCGCGCCCGGCACGTCGATGCACTTCCCAGGCCTGCGTAACGGGCTCGATCGCGCTGACGTCATCGCCTATCTTTACGCGAACGGCGGCGGAAAACCCGCCTGCCGCTAAGGTTCAGTCGTCTTCGTCCTCGAACCCGGCGAGCGCCAGCGCGCGTGCCCTGATCTGCCGCGTCATGCACCAATGGACCAGCGCATCCTCGCGCCCGTGCGTCACCCACACCTCCTTCGGGCTGATCTCCAGCAGCGTCGTCGTCAGTTCGTCCCAGTCGGCGTGATCGGACAGGATCAGCGGCAACTCGACGTTCTTCTGCCGCGCACGCTGGCGGACGCGCATCCACCCGCTCGCCATTGCGGTGATCGGATCGGGCAGCCGCCGCGACCAGCGATCGTTGAGCGCGCCGGGCGGGCACATCACGACGTGCCCCGCCATCTCCGCCTTTGGCGTGTCGGCGACAGGGCGCAACTCACCCAGCCGCACGCCCTGTTCGACGTAGAGGTCGCATAACCGCTGCAACGCGCCGTGGAGGAAGATCGGCGCCTCATGCCCGCGCTCGCGCAACTCCGCGATCACGCGCTGCGCCTTGCCGAGCGCATAGGCGCCGACCAGCACGCAACGCGTTGGATTGGCGTGAAGCGCGGCGATCAGCTTGTCGATCTCGTCGCCGGTGTCGGGATGGCGGAACACCGGCAGGCCGAACGTCGCCTCGGTCACGAACACGTCGCATTTGACCGGCTGAAACGGCGTGCACGTCGGATCGCTGCGTCGCTTGTAGTCGCCCGACACCACCACGCGCTCGCCGCGATAATCAAGCACGATCTGCGCCGAGCCGAGCACGTGACCCGCGGGCACGTAGCCGACCTCGACTTCGCCCATGCGGATCGTCTCGCCGTACTGCACCGGATTGGCGGATTGCTGGCCATAGCGCACGTCCATGATCGCCAGCGTCTCGGGCGTCGCCCACACCGCGCCATGCCCGCCGCGAGCGTGGTCGGCGTGGCCGTGCGTCACCAGTGCACGCGGCTGCGGCGTCGAGGGATCGATCCACGCATCGGCCGGGCGCACGTAGATGCCGTGAGGGTAGGGTTCGATCCAGTCGCCGAGAACGGGTGCGCGCGCCATGCGACGACAACCGGCGGCCGGGCGGGTGCGTTCCGGGATCGAATCGATTGGCGCGCACGTTGATCGGAAAATGAGATGGGAGACAGGCGGATGTTCGGTGACAGTCTGATGGCGATCGTCGTCATCCTCGGCTTCGTGGTGCTTGGCGGCGCGATCCTGTTCGCGAAGACGCGCAACAAGCAGACGCCGGAGGACTTCCGCCGCACGGAGGAAGCCACACGGCGCAACTATCACGAGCAATCGGCCGAGGACCGCGCGCGCACGCCGTGATCCCGCTTGCCTGATGCGACCCGCTGCGGTCGAGTGACCGCGTGAGCGAACCCGATCCATTACCCGCCCCGCTCGCGCGCTGGTTCAAGGCGCGCGGATGGCAGCCGCGCCGGCACCAGCTCGACGTGTTGGTCGAGGCGCGGCGAGGCCGATCCGCGCTGCTGGTCGCGACCACCGGCGCCGGAAAGACGCTCGCGGGATTCCTCCCCACGCTCGCCGATCTGATCAATCAACCGACCGAGGGACTCCACACACTCTACGTCTCGCCACTCAAGGCACTAGCGGTCGACATCCAGCGGAATCTCGTCGCGCCGATCGACGAGATGGGGCTCGACATTCGCGTCGAGACGCGCACCGGCGACACGCCGTCCGATCGCAAGGCACGACAGCGCGTCAAGCCGCCGCAGATTCTGCTCACCACGCCCGAATCGCTGTCGTTGCTGCTCAGCTATCCCGACAGTTTCACGATGTTCGCCAACCTGCGCACGATCGTCGTCGACGAGGTCCACGCCGTCGCCACCGGCAAGCGTGGCGACCTGTTGGCGTTGTGCATGGCGCGATTGCAGCGGATCGCACCCGACATGCGCCGCGTCGCGCTGTCCGCGACCGTCGCCGATCCCGACGGCTACCGCGCCTGGCTCGCCCCCGACGGTGACATAGACACGGTGAGCCTCGTGCAGGGCGAAGGCGGTGCCGACCCCAATATCGCAATCCTGCTGCCCGAAGATCGCGTGCCTTGGGCAGGTCATTCGGGCCGCTATGCCGCCGCACAGGTGATGGCGCAGATCGCGCAGCACCGAACCAGCATCATCTTCTGCAACACCCGCAGCCTCGCCGAACTGATCTTCCAGGATTTGTGGAAGTCGAACACCGACCAGCTGCCGATCGGCATCCATCACGGCAGCCTAGAGAAAGAAGCCCGTCGCAAGGTCGAGGCGGCAATGGCGTCGGGGCGACTGCGCGCCTTGGTCGCGACCTCCAGCCTTGACCTGGGCGTCGACTGGGGCGACGTCGATTGCGTCATACAGATGGGCGCCCCCAAGGGATCGTCGCGACTGCTCCAGCGGATCGGACGATCGAACCACCGGCTGGACGAATCGTCGCAGGCGCTGGTCGTGCCGGGCAATCGCTTCGAATACCTTGAGGCGCGCGCCGCGTTGGATGCGGTCGAGGCCGGTGAGCTCGACCCCGACATCTTCCGCATGGGAACGCTCGACGTGCTCGCGCAGCATTTGATGGCATGCGCCTGCGCCGCATCGTTCGCGCAAGAGGCGATGCTCGACGAAGTCCGCTCCGCGCTACCCTATTCGGCGCTGACAGACGAGTTGTTCGACCGCGTACTCGGCTTCATCCGGGACGGTGGCTACTCCTTGCGCGCCTATGACCGCTTCAAGCGGCTCAGCCAGGACGCGAACGGCGAGTGGCGCGTCAGCCACCCCCGCTTCATCGCGCAGCATCGCCTCAACGCCGGAATCATCATCGAGGCGACGATGCTCAAGGTGCGTTTCCGTAACGGCCGCGCGCTCGGCAAGGTCGAGGAAGGATTCGCCTCGACGCTCTCGCACGGCGACACCTTCTTCTTTGCCGGGCTAAGCCTCGAGGTCGAGAAGATCGACACCGAGGATCTGATCGTCCGCGCTACCAGCCGGCCTGCGCGCATCCCGAAGTATGGCGGCAGCCGGATGCCGCTCTCGACCAGCCTCGCCGACCGTGTCCGCGGCTTTCTTGCGACGCCGTCGGAGTGGCACCGCTTCCCGCCCGACGTGCGCGAGTGGCTCGAAATACAGGAACGACGCTCGACGCTGCCGCGCCCCGACCAGCTGCTGGTCGAGACGTTCATGCGCGAGGGGCGCCATTATCTGGTCGCGTACAGTTTCGAGGGCTGGAACGCGCACCAGTCCCTCGGCATGCTCGTCACCAAACGAATGGAGACGATGGGTCTGAAGCCGCTCGGCTTCGTCGCGAACGACTATGCGCTGGCGTGTTTCGGGCTGGAAAAGATCACCGATCCTGCGGCGCTCTTCTCCGCCGACATCCTGGAGGACGAGTTCGTCGACTGGGTCGAGCGCTCGCACCTTTTGAAGCGCGCGTTCCGTGAGGTGGCGGTGATCGGCGGATTGGTCGAGCGCCAGCATCCGGGCAAGCGCAAGACCGGCAAGCAGGTCACCTTCTCGACCGACCTGATCTATGACGTGCTGCGCCAGTATGAGCCTGGCCACGTCCTGCTGCAGGCGGCGTGGAACGACGCGCGCGCGCGAATGACCGACGTCGGGCGCCTCGCCAGCCTGCTTGAGCGCGCCGCCGACACGATGGTCCACGTCGACCTGCCGCGCGTTTCGCCGCTGGCGGTGCCGGTGCTGGTGCTGATCGGGCGTGAGCGCGTCTCGACCAGCAGCGCCGACGATGCGCTGTTGATCGAGGCCGAAGCGCTGGCGCAGGAGGCGATGACGCTGGAATAATGCGCGCGCGTTGACCCGCGCCGTAACAGGCGTAGCATCGCGACATGGAGAGGCTGGCCGCCCTGTTGCTCGGGCTTGTCGCGTGTGCCGCACACGCGCAGGTACCCGACGCTGCGCCGCCTCCCGCCCCAACCGCGACCAGCGAACGACCCACCGACGATCTAAGCTTTGCGGAGGTGGATCGCCGCATGACCGTACCGGTTCAGATCGCGGGTGCCGGACCCTATCGCTTCATCATCGACACCGGTGCGCAACGCAGCGTGATCTCGCGCCAGCTCGCCCGGCGACTCGGCCTGCCCGCGGGTCGGCGCGTGCGGCTGACCGCAATGACCGGCACCAGTATCGTCGACACGGTCGTCATCCCGTCGCTCTCGGTCAGCACGCTGGGTGGAGAGCGCATCGAGGCGCCCGCGCTCGACGGTGTCGATCTTGGCGCGCTTGGGCTCCTCGGCATCGACACGTTGCAGCGCCATAGGCTGGTAATCGACTTCGATGAAGCGCGGATGAGCGTAACCGCCACCGACCGACGAGACCGCGCGGTGCGCGCAGCTCCCGGTGAGATCGTGATCCAGGCACGCAGCCTGTTCGGTCAGCTGGTCGTCACTAATGCGACGCTCAACGGCCGCCGTGTCCGCGTCGTGCTCGATACCGGCACCTCGATCAGCCTCGGCAATCGTGCGTTGCAGCGGATGCTGATGCGGCGCGGCAAGCAGGCGCAGACCGAGATGATCAGCGTGCTGGGCGACAAACTTACCGCGGACTACGCCGCGACGCGTGACCTGAAGCTCGGTAACGCGACGATCTCTGGATTGCCGATCGCGTTCGCCGACGCGGCGCCATTCCGCGCCTTCGCGCTCGATGACAAGCCGGCGTTGTTCCTCGGGATGGACGCATTGAGATTGTTTCGCCGCGTCGAGGTCGACTTCGCCAATCACGAACTTCGTTTGCTGCTGCCGCGCACGGTCGCCGCGCGCTGACGGACGTTGCACCGGAACGCGTCCGCTGCAACGTTGCAGTCAGGGATGTTTCGACAAGGGGATGGGAATGCGTGGGCTGCTCAACACGTTGCTGGCGACGGCAGGCATGATGCTCGGGGTCACTCCTGCCGCCGCGCAGACTCGCCCCGACGAGAAACCATTCTTCGACCTCTACAAGGAACTGGTCGAGACCAACACCGTCGTCGGCACCGGCAGCTGCACCAAGGCATCGACGCAGATCGCCTCGCGGTTGAAGGCGGCGGGTTACTCCGATCAGGACATCACGCTGTTCTCGGTACCCGACCATCCCAACGACGGCGGCCTGGTCGCGGTGTTGAAGGGCAGCGATCCCGCGGCCAAGCCGATCCTGCTGATGGGGCATCTCGACGTCGTGGAGGCGAAGCGCGCCGACTGGCAGCGCGATCCGTTCACGCTGGTCGAGGAGAACGGCTTCTATTACGGCCGCGGCACCGTCGACGACAAGGCGCAGGGGGCGATCTGGGCCGATGCGATGATCCGCTTCCGCCAACAAGGGTACAAGCCCAAGCGCACGATCAAGCTCGCGCTCACCTGTGGCGAGGAGACGACCTACGCCTTCAACGGGGCGCAGTGGCTGGCGCAGAACAAGCCCGATCTGATCGCGGCAGAGTTCGCGCTCAACGAAGGCGGCGGCGGGCGGCTCGACGCGCAGGGCAAGCGACAGCTGCTGGCGGTGCAGGTCGGCGAGAAGGCGGCGCAGAATTACACGTTCCTCGTCACCAACGCGGGCGGCCACAGCTCCGCGCCGCCACCCGACAACGCGATCTACGAACTCGCCGACGCGTTGAGGGCGGTTCAGGGCCATGAGTTCCCGGTAAAGTTCACCGACACGACCCGCGCCTTCTTCGCCGCGACCGCCAAGCGGATGGGCGGCGAGACCGGTGCTGCGATCACGCGATTGCTCGCCGACCCGAGCGACCACGCCGCCGATGCGATCGTCAGCCGCGACAAGACGCTCCACTCGACGCTGCGCACCACCTGCGTTGCGACATTGCTGAACGCGGGTCATGCCGAGAACGCGTTGCCGCAGCGCGCAACCGCGAACATCAACTGCCGCATCTTCCCGGGCGAGAGCGTCGACGGCACGCTCGCCACGTTGAAGACGCTCGCCGGTTCGAAGGTGACGGTTACCGCCAACCAGCCGATCCGCCCGACCGCGATCCCGCCGACACTCGATTCCAAGGTGATCGAGCCGATGCGCCGCGTCGCCGCCAAGCACTTCCCCGGCGTGCCGCTGCTGCCGCTGATGTCGACCGGCGCGACCGACGGGATCTTCTACGAAGCGATCGGCATTCCGGTATACGGCGCGCCCGGCACCTTCCTTGAACCCGACAACAACGGCACGCATGGATTGAACGAGCGCATCCGCATTTCCTCGCTCTACGCCTCGCGCGATTACCTGTTCGACTTGGTAAAGGCTTATACCGGCTGATCTTTCTTGCCATCACCGACTTGCTTGCACGGGTAAGCGTCGCGTAAGGGGCGCCGATGGTTCCCTTTTCGTTCGGCGGACATGACTGGCGCGCACTGGCGCAGGGGGCGTTGTTCTGGCCCGCGCGTCGTGCCTTGCTCGTCGCCGATCTGCATCTTGAAAAGGCAAGCTGGTTCGCGCGCGCGGGGCAGATGCTGCCGCCGTACGATTCACTCCGCACGCTCGCCGACCTGACCGCGCTCGTCACCACGACCGCAGCAGAGGAAGTCTGGTGCCTGGGCGACAGCTTCCACGACATCGGCGGGTGCGACCGCCTGCCACCGCCGGCACGCGAGATGCTGACGGCGTTGACCGGCGGCACGCGCTGGACCTGGATCACCGGCAATCACGACCGCGTATTGGTCGACCGTTGCGGCGGCGCGGTGTGCGATGAAGCGGAAGTCGACGGCATCGTGCTGCGTCACGAAGCGCGCGCCGACGAGGCGCGGCCCGAGCTATCCGGCCACTTCCACCCGAAGCTGCGCGTGCGCGTCCGCGGCAAGCTCGTCGCACGGCGCTGCTTCGTCGCGACCGAGCGCAAGCTGATCTTCCCCGCCTTCGGCTCGTTGACCGGCGGGCTCGACGCGACCCACCCTGAGATCGTGCGCGCAACCGGCAAGCGGGCCGAGGCGCTGGTCGCGCTCGACGACCGCCTGTTGCGCTTTCCGCTCGCCGCCTAGACGGGCATCCCCATCAGCAGCCGCGGCAGCTGCCCGCTCTCGCCTCGGGCCTCGGCCATGAAGCGCTCCTTCAACGGCGCGATTGCATCGACCGCGCTGATCCCGAACCGCCGCACTGCGCTCGCGGTCTTGCCGGGAATGCCGAACAGCCGGGTCAGCGTGTCGGTCGCGAACGACACCGCAAACGTGTCAACGCTACGCCACTGCTCGTAACGCGCGAGCAGCTGCGCGTCGCCCGCCTCCAGCCCGAGCCGGCGACCTTCGACCAGCACCTCGACCAACGCGGCGACGTCGCGGAAGCCCAGGTTCAGCCCCTGCCCCGCGATCGGATGGATACCGTGTCCGGCATCGCCCACCAGCGCCAGCCGCGTATCGGTGACCCGCGTCGTGTGATGAAAGCCGAGCGGGTATGACGCCCGCGGGCTCGGCGCCGACAGCGCGCCTAGGAACCCGCCCATCCTTTTCTGCGCCTCGGCGAGGAAGCCACGGTCGCCGAGCTTGAGCATGCCCGGTGCGTGGGCCTTTGCCACCGTCCACACAATTGCCGAGCGGTGCCCGACCTCATCGTCCGGCAGCGGCAGCAGCGCGAAGGGGCCTGAAGGATAGAAGATCTCGAACGCGATATTTCCGTGCGAACGTTCGTGATGAAATGCGCCAATGATCGCGGCATGATCATACTGCCACCGTGCGACCTTGATCCCGCTCGCCTCGCGCGTCGGCGAGTTACGCCCCTCTGCCGCCACGAGCAGGTCGGCGGTAATGACACTGCCGTCGGACAAGGTCGCAGTAACGCCGTCTAGATCGCGCTCCACCGCAGTCGCGCGTGTCCGCATCCTCAGGTCGACACCGTCTGCCGCCGACGCCGCTTCGAACAGGGTCGTGCGCAGCAGGCGGTTCTCGTACATCGTGCCGAGCGGCTCGTCCTGTTCCCCCGGGATGAAATCGAGCTTGCCCGGCGCCAGTCCGTCGCTGACGCGGATGTGCCGGATCGCACAGCCCTGCCCGCGCAACCGCTCGCCGACGCCGATCACGTCGAGCAGACGGTGGCTGGCACTCGCCACCGCGGAGGCGCGCCCATCGAACCCGGCGGACAGGATCACGTCGGGGTTCGCGGGATCGACGACGATCGTGCTGAGACCCGCCTGCGCCAGCGCGATCGCCAGCGTGCTGCCGACCAGCCCGCCGCCCAGGATCAATACATCTGCGTGCGCGGAAGCGTTGTTCATGCGCCACGCTGTACCCATCATCGCGGCGCCTGCCAACGTCGCCGGCTTGACGAAAACCCGAGGTCGGCAGATGGTTTACGCGTTTCAATACATCGCTGGGGATTGATGATGGCGACCCGTGCAACCGCACCTTTGTGGCGCGAGACGGTGAAGGCAGGTGCGCTGCGTAGCTGGTCGCTTGCGGTCGCGATTGCGCTGTTCATCGCGACCGCAGCGATGGCGCTCGCACTGGCGAGCTATCATCCGGGCGACAGCTCGCTCAACACCGCGGGTGGCGGCGTCGACAATCTGCTGGGGCCACTCGGCGCGTGGTTCGCCGATATCGCATTGATGCTGTTCGGCCCGGCCGGTGCGCTGCTGCTGCCGGTCGGCCCGATCGTCGCGCTGCGGCTATGGCGTGACGAGCCGGCGGGGGCGTGGGGTCGGATGCTGCGCGCAGCGATGGTCGGGGTGATGCTGATGGCGGTGGCGCTCGGCTGCGTCGCGCCGGGTGCCGTTCCCGCGCTGCCGTTCGGCTGGGGTGGCGCGATCGGGCTTGCGGTCGTTGCCGCCGCGCGTTGGAGCTTGGCGTTCGCGAACAACGCAGCGGTCAGCTGGTGGGCGTTGGTTGCACTCGGCTTCGTGACCGGACTGGCCGGCGTGATCGTCTGGGGTCGCAGCCTTGAGATCGATTTCGGCCGCTTCGCGCGTCGTCGCATTCGCGCGCGCAGCGACGACGATTACGCCTGGGACGAGGAAGATGAAGAGCAGCTGGAGGAGAGCCAGGCCCTCTCCTCCCCACCGTCGCGCCGCGAGACGCATGTCGAGGCACCGGCTGATCTGGGCGATCGCGCCCCGCCCGTCATCGGCGAGCGCAAGCTGGCGCCGACCGCGGCCAAGCCGAAGGCGGCATCGGCCCCGACCGGCGAAGCGCGCGGCGATTACGTGCTGCCGACGCTCGACATGCTCAACCCCGCGCCGGTTTCCACCTCGGGTCCGGTCGACAAGGCCGGGCTCGAGCGCAATGCGCGATTGCTCGAAACCGTGCTCGACGACTTCAACGTCAAGGGTGACATCGTCGAGGTTCGCCCCGGCCCCGTCGTCACCATGTACGAACTGGAACCCGCACCCGGTATCAAGGCCAGCCGCGTGATCCAGCTCGCCGACGATATCGCGCGCAACATGTCGGCGATTTCGGCGCGTGTCGCGGTCATCCCCGGCCGCAACGTCATCGGCATCGAACTGCCCAATCAGAAGCGTGAATCGGTGTCGCTGCACGAGCTCGTCGGATCGCAGACGTTCGACGACCTGACCGCGCAGCTGCCGGTGATTCTGGGCAAGAACATCGCTGGTGATCCCGTCATCGCCGATCTTGCACCGATGCCGCACCTGCTCGTCGCGGGTACGACCGGGTCGGGCAAGTCGGTCGGGCTGAACTGCATGATCCTGTCGTTGCTCTACCGGCTCACGCCCGATCAGTGCCGGATGATCATGATCGACCCCAAGATGCTCGAACTGAGCATGTACGATGACATCCCCCACCTGCTCTCTCCGGTTGTCACCGATCCGGCCAAGGCGGTCCGCGCGCTCAAATGGGCGGTCGAGACGATGGAGGACCGCTATCGCCAAATGTCATCGGTCGGCGTGCGCAGCCTTGCCAGCTTCAACGAGAAGGTGCGTGCGGCAAAGGCGAAGGGCTCGCCACTCGGTCGCCGCGTCCAGACCGGATGGGACGAGCATGGCCGACCGGTGCATGAGGAAGAGCAGCTAGACTATGACGTGCTGCCGCAGATTGTCGTCGTCGTCGACGAGCTCGCCGACCTGATGATGACCGCGGGCAAGGAGGTGGAGTTCCTGATCCAGCGGCTGGCGCAAAAGGCGCGCGCGGCGGGCATCCACCTCATCATGGCGACGCAGCGGCCGTCGGTCGACGTCATCACCGGTGTCATCAAGGCGAACCTGCCGACGCGCATCTCCTTCCACGTCACCTCGAAGATCGATTCACGCACCATCCTCGGCGAACAGGGCGCGGAGCAACTGCTCGGCAAAGGTGACATGCTCTACATGCCTGGCGGCAAGGGCATCGTCCGCGTCCACGGTCCTTTCGTCAGCGACGATGAGGTGCAGGCGGTCACGGACCATTGGCGCGCGCAGGGCGCACCCGATTACATCAACTCGGTCACCGAGGAGCCCGAGCAGAGCTTCGCGCTCGACGGTGCGCCGACCGGCGAGGATACGGCGGAGGATCAGCAGTACCGCGCCGCGGTGGCACTGGTGTGCTCGAGCCAGAAGGCCTCGACCTCGTGGATCCAGCGGCAGCTGCGCATCGGCTACAATTCCGCCGCGCGCCTGATCGAGCGGATGGAGAAGGATGGCGTGGTCAGTCGTCCCGATCACGTCGGTCGGCGCGAGGTGCTGCGCGACACCGACGGACAACCGGTCTGATTGACGGGCGGGGTTCCGACACCCCGCCCCATGTCTTCAACCGAGATGCTCGGCGAAGAACGCCATCGTCCGCTCGTCCGCCGTCTTCGCCGACTCATCCGAGCGCCGGTCGCCAAACTCGGTTGCGAAGCCGTGGTCCTCCCCCGGATAGTCGTGCAGCGTCACCTTGGGATGATCGTCCAGTCCTTCGTGCATCTTCGTCTGCGTGTCCTTGTCGACGAAGCCGTCGTCACCGGCGATGTGGAGCAGCAGCGGATTGGCGATCGCGTGCTTCTCACCCAACAGGCCGTCGACACCAACTGCGTAATAGCCAACGCTCGCGTCCACGTCGGTGCGCGCCGCGGTCATATACGCCAGACGCCCGCCCAGGCAGTAGCCGACCGCACCGACCTTGCGACCGCCGCTCGCATCGCGTGCGTAACGGATGGCCGCCTCGATATCGCGCACGCCCGCATCCTGATCGAAGTCGCCCATCAGCGACAGCGCGCGCTCCGTTTGCGGCTTGATGTCCGGGTCAAGCTCGATGCCAGGCTCGATCCGCCAGAACAGGTCGGGCGCGATCGCGAGATAGCCCGCCTCGGCCAGGGTGTCGCACTTGCGCCGAATCCCTGCGTTGATGCCGAAGATCTCCTGGATGACGACGATCGCGGCTTTCGGAGTTCCCGCTGGTTCGGCGCGATAAGCGGGCATCCTTTGGCCATCGAGCGTATCTAAAGTGACGTTGCAGGTCATGGTCGTCTCCGTCGATTGCCGCAGCGCTCTGCCGCTACCATCTAGCGCCTAGCGGTGGTCGCAAAGGGTTTGCAACGGGCGAACGTTGCCGCATCGCCGACGCTTCGGGCATGGTGCGCACTTGGCCGTACCGATCATCGGAGGATTGCGTGAAAGTCACGATCGAAGTCGAATGCACACCGGAGGAAGCGCGCCGGGCGATGGGACTTCCCGATCTTTCCCCCGTCCACGACCGCTATCTGGCGCAGGTGCAGGACGCGATGGAAAACGGCGGTGTCTCGCCCGAGATGCTCAACACGATGATGAAAAGCTGGGCTCCGATGAGCGAGGCCGGGACCGATTTCTGGCGCACGATGTTCAACGCGGCGGCAAAGCCCGGCAGTTGACGGATACGATCTTCGCCGTGTCGAGTGGCGGGCCACCGGCCGCCATTGCCGTGATGCGCGTCAGCGGCCCGGCAGCGTTCGACGCAGTTCGGCAATTGACGGGCGCGCTGCCCACGTCCCGTCGAGCGTCGTTGCGCACCCTGCGTAACCAGGCGGGTGTCTCGCTTGATCGTGCGTTGATCCTTACCTTCCCCGGTCCGACGACCGCAACCGGCGAGGATTTGGCCGAGTTCCATCTGCACGGCGGGCGCGCCGTCGTCCTAGCGGTCGAGCAAGCGCTGGCCATCCTCCCCGGTCTACGTCCCGCAGTAGCGGGAGAGTTCACCCGCCGCGCACTCGAGAACGGGCGGCTCGATCTGGCTCAGGCGCAGGGTCTCGCCGATCTGCTCGCCGCCGAAACCGAGGGCGAGCGCAAGGCGGCATTTGCGGCGACCGAGGGAGAGATCAGCCGCGCGGTCACCGGCTGGCTGTCCCGCATCGCGCAGGCGTCTGCGCAGGTCGAAGCGCTGCTCGATTACAGCGACGAGGACGATGTCGCCTCGGCGGATTATGGTTCAGTCGCGGCCGAGATCGAAGCGATGACGCGCGACATCGCCGCGGTGCTCGATCGACCCACGGTGGAGCGCCTGCGCGAAGGCATCACCGTCGTGCTCGCCGGACCTCCGAACGCAGGCAAGTCCTCGCTGTTCAATGCCCTGCTGTCGCGCGATGCCGCGATCGTCACGCCGCAGGCCGGGACGACCCGCGATACGATCGAGGCGGTTGTCCAGCGTGCGGGCATCGCATTCACGCTGATCGACACGGCAGGCTTGCGGGAAGAGACGGTCGATCCGATCGAACAACTCGGCATCGCGCGCACGGATCAGGCGATCAGACGCGCCGACCTCGTCCTTTGGCTCGGAGCGCCGGGGGAAGCTCCCGCCCGATCGATTCGCGTTCATGCGCGTAGCGACGTGCCCGGACGAGAGACGGTACCAGTCGGCTCGGTTGCGACGTCAGCTAACGTTTCGGCCAGCGTTGCACATCTTTGGACGCATCTCCAACAGCGCGCGACAGAGATCATCCCGCCACCGGCGACTGCACTGCTTCATCGACAACAAAGGACCCATGTAGAGGCGGCACATGCTGCGCTTCGTCACGCCATGGTTGAAAGCGATCTGCTGTTGGTGGCAGAGCAGCTGCGCATTGCGAGGGTCCATTTGGCATCACTGCTGGGCATCGACGCCACGGAGGCGATGCTCGATGCCTTGTTCGCCCGCTTCTGCGTTGGGAAATGAATGTTCCACGTGAAACACGACTATGATGTAATCGTCATCGGCGGCGGGCACGCCGGCACCGAGGCCGCTGCCGCGGCGGCGCGCCGCGGGGCTGCGGTCGCTCTGCTGACACAGCGACCAGATCGCATGGGCGCCATGTCGTGCAATCCATCAATCGGAGGGCTTGGCAAAGGGCATTTAGTTCGCGAGGTAGACGCCTTTGACGGACTAATGGCCCGCGCGAGCGATGCCGCGGCGATCCATCACCGGATGCTCAACAGGAGCAAGGGGCTGGCGGTCCAGGGTCCGCGTATTCAGGCTGATCGCGGCCGCTACCTCGCCGCGATCCAGGGCCTGCTTGCCCCGCAGCCTGGCCTCACCATCCTTGCCGGTGAGGCCGCGGAGCTCCTGCTGGATCATGATCGAGTCATGGGTGTCATGACCGTAGAAGGTCAGCGGCTGCATGCATCGGCCGTGGTGCTCGCGACTGGCACCTTCCTCGGTGGCCGACTGTTCCGCGGCGATGAACGGCACGAGGGTGGCCGTGTTGACGAGGCTCCGGCAAACCGCCTCGGTCAGCAGTTGCGCGCGTTGTGCCTCCCGATCGGGCGGCTGAAAACCGGCACCCCGCCACGCCTTGATGGGCGCTCAATCAATTGGGCACGGCTTGAGCCGCAATCCTCGGACGAGGACGGGTGGACGATGTCGCCGATGTCACCCCACCGCCAATTGCCGCAGGTCGCCTGCGCGATCACCCGAACGACGCAGGCAACGCACGACATCATTCGCGCCGGCCTGTCCACGTCGCCGCTTTTCGGTGGTGCGATCGAGGGACAGGGTCCGCGCTATTGTCCCTCGATCGAGGACAAGGTGCACCGCTTCGGCGACCGTAAAGGTCACCAGATATTCCTCGAGCCAGAAGCGCTGGACGACGCCACCGTCTATCCCAACGGCATCTCGACATCGCTCGCCACCAGCGTGCAGGCGGCGATGATCCGTTCGATCACCGGCCTGGAGCATAGCCGCATCATCACGCCGGGGTATGCGGTCGAATATGACTATATCGATCCGCGCGCGCTCGACCACAGGCTGCACCTCGCTGCGCTCCCCGGCGTGTTCTGCGCCGGACAGATCAACGGCACGACCGGCTATGAAGAGGCGGCAGCGCAGGGCCTCGTCGCGGGCCTGAACGCCGCTGCGCGCGCGCTCGATCTCGCGTCGGTAAAGCTCGATCGTGCGACCAGCTACATGGGCGTGATGATCGACGATCTGGTGTTGCAGGGCGTCAGTGAACCCTACCGGATGCTCACCGCGCGCGCCGAGTTTCGCCTGTCGCTGCGCGCCGACAATGCGGAGATGCGCCTGTCATCGATGGCGATGGAGCTTGGCTGCGTCTCTCACGAACGACGTGACCATATCGAACGGCGAGCGGAACAGCGCGAGCGGGCACGTGCCGGCATCATAACCGACATCCCAACCGATCTGCTTCGCGAGGTAGAAGAGGATGCGCGCTACGCCCCCTATCTCACGCGGCAGGCCGAGGAGATCGAGCGGATGCGCAAGGACGAGCACGTCGCGCTGCCACCGAGCAGCACATGGCGTGACATTCCCGGATTGTCGAACGAGATGCTTGAACGACTGACCAGTGCCGCGCCGCAGACGCTGGCCGAGGCATCGCGTGTTCGAGGCGTCACACCTGCTGCCTTGTCGACGCTTTGGCTGCATGCGCGCAAATTACAACGGCCGGTGGCATGACCGAAGAAGAGGCGCGCAACTGGATCGAACAGCGGTTCTCGCCGGCGAAGGTCGAGCGACTGGCGCGATTGGTCGAGATTGTCGGCGACGAAACCGCGCGACAGAATTTGATCTCGCCGTCCACCATCCCGCTGATGTGGTCGCGTCACATCGTCGACTCGGCGCAGTTGTTGATGTTGGCACCTCGCGATGCACATAGCTGGGTCGACGTCGGCACCGGCGCAGGTTTCCCCGGGATGGTCGTGGCCGTTCTCTTCGATGGTGACATCACGATGATCGAGCCGCGAGCGAAGCGCGCCACCTTCCTGCGCGACATGGCAGCCGCATTGGGAACCGACGCGACCGTGCACCAGGCGCGCGCGGAGACAGCCCCGATCAACCGCGCCGACATCATCTCCGCTCGCGCCGTCGCAACTGTCGACGCACTGTTCGGCATGACCGCACAATATCGTTCGGCGTTAACCACTTACCTGCTTCCCCGCGGTCGATCGGGTCAGGACGAGATTGCTAAAGCGCACGCTGCATGGCACGGAACGTTCCACGTGGAACAGAGCATCACTGATCCCGCATCCACCATTCTGATCGCGACAGGAGTACGCCCCAGATGTTCTGCATCGCGATAGCCAACCAGAAGGGCGGCGTCGGCAAGACGACAAGCGCGATCAACCTCGGCACCGCGCTCGCCGCATCGGGTCATCGCGTGCTCCTGATCGATGTCGATCCGCAGGGTAATGCATCGACCGGCCTGGGGATCGGACACGCGCTGCGGACTCGGTCGAGCTACGACGTCCTGATCGACGCTGGCGGGCTCGATCAGGCAGTGGTGCACACCGCAGTGCCGAAGCTTGACATCGTTCCAGCAACGGTGGACCTTTCGGGTGCCGAGATCGAACTTGTCGAGCTCGATCAGCGTACCCACCGGCTTCATATGGCGCTTGAGCAGAGCCGCGGCGACTGGGACATCGTGTTGATCGATTGTCCTCCCTCGCTCGGGCTCTTGACGATCAATGCGATGGTTGCGGCCGACGCCCTGCTCGTGCCGTTGCAATGCGAGTTCTTCGCGCTCGAAGGCTTGAGCCAGCTGCTCAGCACGGTCGAGCGGATCCGTGCGCGTTTCAATCCCGCGCTGTCGATCATGGGCGTAGCGCTGACGATGTACGATCGTCGCAATCGCCTGACCGAGCAGGTATCAAGCGATGTTCGCGCCGTGCTGGGCAAGGTCGTGTTCGAGACCGTGATCCCGCGCAACGTGCGTCTGTCCGAGGCCCCGAGCCACGGCCTGCCCGCTTTGATCTACGATCACCGCTGCAGCGGCTCGGAAGCCTATATGGCGCTCGCACGCGAGTTGATCGTGCGCCTGCCCAAGGTCGAGGCGGAGGTGGCCGCATGAGCGAGACGGCAACGCGGCGCAACCGCGGCGGACTTGGACGCGGGCTCGGTGCCCTGTTGGGAGATGTCGCGCGCGACGAACGCGAGGCGAGCGCCGGTGGCGACGCACGCGCGTCGGTTCGCGTCATTTCGGTCGGTGCGATCGCGCCGCATCCGGAACAGCCGCGCCGTCATTTCGACGAGACCAAGCTGGAGGAACTCGCCGCGTCGATCGCAGAGCGCGGGATCATCCAGCCGATCGTCGTGCGTCCACACGGGCATGGTTACCAGATCGTCGCGGGCGAACGCCGCTGGCGTGCGGCGCAACGCGCTCGGCTGCACGAAGTACCGGTCGTCATCCGCGACTATTCGGACAGCGACACGCTGCAGATTGCGCTGGTCGAGAACATCCAGCGGCAGGAACTGAACGCGATAGAAGAGGCGGAAGCGTACAAGCGCCTATTAGGAGAATTCGGTCACACGCAGGAAGCGCTCGCGAAGGTCGTCCACAAATCGCGCAGCCACGTCGCCAATCTGCTCCGGCTGCTCGATCTTCCCGCCACGATTCAGTCGCAGGTGGTCGATGGATCGCTGTCGATGGGTCATGCCCGCGCCATCATCACCGCACCCGATCCCGCCGCGCTGGCCAGCCAGGTGGTGACCAAGGGCCTGTCGGTGCGGCAGACCGAGAAGCTCGCCAGCACGGGCAAGAAACGCAGCAAAACGACGCGCTCGGCGGCACCTGAACCGATCGTCGGCGATACCAGCAGCGCCGATATAGCGGCGCTGGAAAACCAGCTCGCCGATCTGCTCGGTCTCAAGGTGAAGATCAGCTTCACCCCGGCTGGAAACGGGACGATCGCGCTTGATTACAGCACACTCGAGCAACTCGACATGGTGTGCCAACGCTTGAGCGGCGAAGGTATCTGAGCGCGCTCAGCGCCGCCGAGTGAGTGTCAGCAACTGCTGGTCGGCGATCGTCCGGCCGGCTGCCCCACGCGCCATCACCTCGCGCTCGGTTTCGCGGACTATATCGAGCGCGCGGGTCAGTCGGTGCACGTTCCAGCGCTGCAAAGCAGCGATGGTTGCCCCTTCCTCACGCCAGAACACGCGGAAGCGCTTTACGACCTGTCCTGCGCCCTCCCCGGCATCGACCGCGGTACGCATCTCGGCAAGGTTCGCCAACCGTCGCGCCAGCGCGCGTAACCACGGGATCGGTGATGCATCACTCCCCTGCATCGGACGCAGTGCCGCGATCAGCGCTGGCGCATCACCCGCGATCACGGCCTCGACGATCGGACTAATCTCGCCTTCGTCCAAGTCTGCGCCGATCTCCGCCAGATCGGCTGCACTTGCGTCACGTGGATGGTCTACGCCTGCATCAAGATAAAGCGCCAGTTTCTCGACCTCCGACGCCATGATCGCGCGGTCGCCGTCACTCGCCCGCACGATCCGTGCCGCTACCCCTGCGCCCAGACGCAAGCCTTGCTCGCGCGCCATACTCGTCACTAGGCTCTCGGCGTTGTTACCCTCGGGCGGATAGCAGGCAAAGCTCATCGCGCGGTCAGCGGCGAGCGCCAGCTTGACCAGGCGGCCGGTCGCCTTGATCGTCGGCGCGGTGATGATGACGGGATTGCCCGCGCTCGGCGCCTCCAGCAGCGCCTCGACTGCGTCGCCGCTCTCCTCGCCCGCGCCCGCCACGCGAATGAAACGCCGCTCACCGAACAGCGACATCGAGGCAGCCTCGTCGGCCAGCTTGGCTGGATCGCTGCGCAACTGACCGGGTTCCAAATCAACCCGCTCGACACCATCGCCCATGGCGCGTGCAAGGCGCGCCGCAAATGCGAGTGCGCCCGCTTCATCCGGTCCGTGAAGCAAAAACAGGCGTATATCGCCGCCGCCCCGGTCGAGCGCCGCGATCAGCTGCGCCTGGCTCGCCTTCACGGCTGCGGCTGCGCGCGACGCCTCGCGTAAAGTGCCAGCCGCGCGACAATCTGATCGGCGAGCATGACGGACAATCGCTCAAGCGCGGTATTCTCCGCCGCCACGACCGCATAGTCGCTCTGCACCACGTCGATGCCGACATCCGACCCCGCCGTCTGATCGAGCACCACCGTGCCTTGCGCGGAGTCGATCAGCTGATAGCGCGCGCGCAACGTCCGCCGCTCACGCGTAACGCTGTTGTCGCGGCGGACGCCCAGGCCACGGATCTGATCGTCGAGCTTCACGACCAAGCGGTAAGGCGCCCCACCGCCCGACACTGCGCCAAGCCGATCGTTCAGCGCGTTGGTCATCAGCCAGCCCGCCTTGCCCTCGATCGGATCGACCGAAACCTGCCCGATCGCGCGCGACACCGGGCCATTGCTGCCCCCGGAGTATAGCGGCTGCAATCCGCAACCGCCCAGCAGCATTGTCGACATCAGCACGGTGAGTGGAGCCAGCCGCATCATGCGACGATGTTCACGAGGCGATCGGGCACGACGATGACCTTACGCGGCACCTTGCCCTCGATCGCGCGTGCGACCTTCTCGCTCGCGAGCGCCGCCGCTTCGACCACGTCCTTCGTCGCACCCTTCGCCATTACCAGCGTGTCGCGCAGCTTGCCGTTGACCTGAACCGCAATCGTCACCTCGTCATCAACCAGCAACGCTGGGTCCACCTCGGGCCAAGCGGCATCGGCAACAAGGCCGGCGTTGCCACGGCCAGCCCATGCCTCTTCGGCCAGATGCGGCACCATCGGCGCGACCAGCCGGAGCAACGTGTCGACGGCATTGCCACGCGACGTGGACGGCGGCGCCTTCTCGATCGCACTGGTGAGCTCGTACAGCTTCGCCACCGCCTTGTTGAACGACAATGCCTCGATATCGGCGGCGATGCCTGCGATCGCCTGATGCAGCTTTCGATCAAGCGCTATGTCGGTCGCGTCACTCGGCTGCGCCTCGGCATCGACTAGCCGCCACAGCCGCTGGACGAAGCGCCATGAGCCTTCGATGCCATTTTCGCTCCACTCCAAGTCGCGCTCGGGCGGCGAGTCGGACAGCATGAACCAGCGTACCGCATCGGCGCCGTACTGATCGACGATCGGCTCGGGATCGACGGTGTTCTTCTTCGACTTGGACATCTTCTCGACGCGACCACGGATGATCGGGATCGATGCCCCATCTGGCGTCTCGAACGAGAGTGCTCCGCCCTCGCCCACCGTCAGGTCGGTCGGCGATACCCACAATCCGCTTGGCGGACCATCGTGGTCGGCAATGTCGAGCCGGTAGGTCTCATGCGTCACCATGCCCTGCGTGAACAGCCCGGTGAACGGCTCCGCCACGTCGAGCATCCCGACATGGCGCAACGCACGTGTCCAGAAGCGCGCGTAAAGCAGATGCAGGATCGCGTGTTCTACCCCGCCGATATACTGACCGACCGGCAGCCACGATGCCGCGACATCCGGGTCGAACGGCCTGTCGTCGGGCGCACTGGCGAAGCGGATGAAGTACCACGACGAATCCGCAAAGGTGTCGAGCGTATCGGTATCACGTCGCGCGTCGGCGCCGCATGACGGACAGGCGACATGCTTCCACGTCGGATGGCGATCGAGCGGGTTGCCCGGCACGTCGAAGCTGACGTCCTCGGGCAGCACCACCGGCAGTTGCGCGCGCGGGACCGGCACCTCGCCGCACGCGTCGCAGTGGATGATCGGGATCGGCGTGCCCCAATAGCGCTGGCGGCTGACGCCCCAGTCGCGCAGGCGATAGACTGTCGTCCCCTCGCCCCAGCCCGCTTCCTCGGCCCGCGCGATCACCGCGCGCTTAGCGTCCTCGACGTTCATGCCGTCCAACTCGCGCGAGTTCACCAGCACGCCTGGGCCGGTATAGGCGGCGTCATCGTCGAACGTCGCACCTGTCCGCTCGCCGTCCGCCACCACGCGGCGGATCGGCAGCCGGTATTTGGTCGCGAACTCGAAATCGCGCTGGTCGTGCGCGGGCACGCCGAACACCGCGCCAGTGCCATATTCCATCAGCACAAAATTGGCGATGTAGACCGGCAGCTCACCCGCGCCGAGCGGATGCGCCGCAGTCAGCCCAGTGTCGAAGCCGAGCTTCTCCTGCGTTTCCAGCTCCGCCGCGGTCGTGCCGCCCTGCTTGCAGTGCTCGATAAAGGCAGCGGCGTCGGCGTTGTCGGCCGCAAGCGCCTGCGCGATCGGGTGATCCGCCGCTACCGCGACGAAGCTGGCGCCGTAGATCGTGTCGGGCCGCGTCGTGAACACCTCGACGCTGCCGCCGTTCGACAGCGCGAACCGGAACTGGAGGCCGCGGCTGCGGCCAATCCAGTTCTCCTGCATCAGCCGGACCTTGTCGGGCCAATGCTCCAGGCTGCCGAGTCCGTCGAGCAGTTCGTCGGCGAAGTGCGTGATCTTCAGGAACCACTGCGACAGCTTGCGCTTCTCGACCAGCGCGCCCGAGCGCCAGCCGCGCCCGTCGATCACCTGCTCGTTGGCAAGCACGGTCATGTCGACCGGGTCCCAATTGACCGCCGATTCCTTGCGATAGACGAGCCCCGCCTTGTAGAACTCTAGGAACAGCGCCTGCTCATGCCCGTAATAATCGGGCTCGCACGTCGCCAGCTCTCGCGACCAATCGAGCGCAAAGCCGAGCCGCTTCAGCTGTGCCTTCATCGTCGCGATGTTGGCGCGCGTCCAGTTGCCCGGGTGGACGCCCTTCTCCATCGCGGCATTCTCGGCCGGCATCCCGAACGCGTCCCACCCCATCGGGTGAAGCACCTCGTGCCCCGTCATGCGGCGATAGCGCGCCAGCACGTCGCCCATCGTATAGTTCCGCACATGCCCCATGTGGATCTTCCCTGACGGATAGGGGAACATCTCGAGCACGTAGCTCTTGGGCTTGGCACTATGATCGTCGGCAGCGAAGGTGCGGCGCTCGTCCCACACCTGTTGCCAGTGCGCGTCCGCCTTCAGGGCATTGAACCGGGAAGCCATGCGTATCGATCGCTCAGCCCGTCACCGACCCGCGGCGCAGGTCGCGCGCCTTGGTCAGGATGATGTCCTCCAGCTTCTGCGTCGTCGCCGCTGCCACCGGCGCGGTCACCCACTGCCCGCCGCGATTGACTTCACGCAGCGCCGCCACGCGGACCGCATCGGCGCGCAGGTCCTGGTCGAGGATCGACACCGTCACCTTCATCCGCTCGGTCGGCAGCTGCGGATTGACGTACCAGTCGGTCACGACGACGCCGCCATTCGAATCGGTCTGCAGCAGCGGCATGAAGCTCAACGCATCGAGCGTCGCGCGCCACAGATAGCTGTTGACGCCGATCGTCGTCACCTTCGACGCGGCGAGATCGGCGGTCGGGCGCTTGCCCCCGTGGCTGCATCCAGCGATGACAAGGGCAGCGCAGAGGCCCAATGCGACACGCGAACGGCGAAACATGGCAGGATCCTTGGCAAAAACACGCGCCACCAGGCAGGCGCACCGCTTGTCCCGTCTCTATCCTCACCATCTGGGCGCGGCAAGCACGCGTCGATTGTGCTGTCTGCGCAACACTCGGGCGCATTCGATCGCGTGGCTGATGGACTTGGAACCTAAAGCTGCTACGCCGCTTCTCGGGAGCGGCGTAGATCGCCGTTGAGGGGTATTCGAGTCGTGAACGCACGTCGGGTCATTGCTGGCAGCATGGGGGTTGCGGCAGCCGCGCTCGCCTTTGCCGTCGCGCCCGCGTTCGGGGCGGCCGAGACAGCGCCGCGCACGGTCAAGCGTTTCGTCGCGCCGCGCGTCGCGGGCACCTTTACCCCTGCTGCCGCCGATCCGAAGCTCGCGGCCTTGTTCGCCCGCAGCGGGCTCGATGCCAGCGGGTTCAGCTTTACGCCGTCCGAGTCGCGCTCCGGCAGCCGCTCGGTGACGGTTGCGGTCCGTGCGCGCTCGACGCTCGCACCGATGCGCGACAACAGCCGTCTTGCCGCGATCGCACCCAGCCAGGCGGTCGGTCTGGCGCCGATCGCGTACAACCTGGGTGTTGCGGTCGGCTGGAAGCGCTTCGCGGTCGCCGGCGACATGGCAAAGGTCGATCTCGGCGCGACGCCGGGCGGTCGCGAGTCGTCCGACGTGTCGGTCAGCTACGCAGGCAGTGCCATCACCGGGCAGCTTCGCGCCACCGCCGATCGTGCGCTTGCCGGCACGCCCAGCCTGATCGCCGAGCGGCCAAGCTACTCGCTCGACCTAGGCGGCTCGTACTCGCTGACGCGCAACATCGATCTGACCGCGGGCATGCGCTACAAGAGCGAGCGCGAGCGGCTGGTCCGGCGCGAGGACGATCGCCACGACAGCCAGGCGGTCTACGTAGGCACCGCCTTCCGCTTCTGATTGATCGGGTTACGCCATCCAGGCGTCGATCGCAGCATATCCCTGAAAACCTGCCAGCCTTGCGAAATGCACCTCATCGATCCCACCTAGTGCAATCGGGGGAGCGCCCGCGACCGCGCCGATCAAGCGTGCCCTCCGAGCACCCAAGGTCGATGCACCGGGATGTGATCGCGTCGCGAACACCGGCGAAACGAACACGGCGACCGCTCCGACCCGCCTCGCCTGCCGTGCCTCGGCGATAGAGTGGACCGGCCAGGTGACCCATCCGCCACCACGCTGCGCATGCACGCCCTGCTCGCCGGCCATCCGCATCGTTCCCGCGCGGATCAACATCAGCCCACGCGAGCGCGTGATCCGCCGGATGCGCGCGAACAGCCGCCGCCGTTCGTCCGCGGGTAGCGTATAATGCCGGAACACCACGCCGCCACCGCGCGGCAGCCTGAGAAGCGCACGCCACAAGTCCTTGCCCATCCGCTCGTCGGTCATCAGCCACCGCGTCGGCAGGCGCGGCATGCCCGCGCGCGGGCGTCGAGGCTGGCGGGTCACCATCGCGCCGCCTATAGCGCGCAATGCCCTTCGACGAACCCTCGCTTGTCCCACGTCCCACGCCGCGCGTCAGCGATGATCGCCCGCCTGCCGAGCGCCTGATCGACATCCGCACGCGGATCGACAAGGCTGCCACGCTCGCGCGCCGCAAGCGTGGTGACCTCACGCTGATCGCGGTATCGAAGACGCACCCGGCCACCGCGATCGAGCCGCTGCTCGCGGCAGGTCAGCGCGACTTTGGTGAAAACCGCGTGCAGGAGGCCGAGGCGAAATGGCCCGCGTTACGCGACGCCTATCCCGGCACGCGGCTCCACCTGATCGGACAGCTCCAGTCGAACAAGGCGCGCGACGCGGTCCGCCTCGCCGATGCGATCCACGTCGTCGACCGTCCGTCGCTTGTCACCGCGCTCGCCCGCGCGATGGAGCAGGAGGATCGCCAGCCGGACTGCTTCATTCAGGTCAACATCGGCGACGAGCTGCAAAAGGGCGGTTGTGCGATCGCCGAGCTGCCGGCGCTGCTGACGGAGGCACGCGCGGCCGATCTTCCGGTCGCCGGGTTGATGTGCCTGCCGCCCGCCGGGCTTGAGGCCGCACCCTATTTCGCGCTGCTGGCCAAGCTGGCGCGCGATCACGGCGTGGCTGGGCTGAGCATGGGCATGTCGGACGATTACGAGACCGCCGTGACGCTCGGCGCCACGCACGTCCGGGTCGGCTCCGCATTGTTCGGCCACCGCGCATGAGGTTCGCAGGCCTCCTGTTCGACTTCGACGGCGTCCTGATTGAAAGCGAGGCGGCGGGCAATCGTCAGATCGCCGCGTTCCTGACCGACATCGGTCACCCGACCACGCCCGAACAGTCGATGGCGAATTTTATGGGCCTGTCGGGTGCGGATTTCCGCGGCGCGGTCGAGCGCTGGATCGGCGGGCCGCTGCCCGACAGCTTCCACACCGCACGCGCCGGCGAGGATGCGCGCTGCATCGCCGAGGGGATCGAGGAGGTCGCCGGCGCGGTCGCGTTCGTGCGCAGCCTGCCGGCCGATCTGCCCAAGGCGGTTGTGTCGTCGAGCGGCACGCGCTGGCTTCACGCGCATCTCGCGCGTCTGGGCCTCGGCGACGTATTCGCCGAGCACGTCTACTCGGGTGCGGAGCATGTCACGCGCGGCAAGCCTGCCCCCGATCTATACCTTTACGGTGCCGAGCGGCTCGGCGTACCGATCGAACGTTGCGCGATCCTGGAGGACTCACCGGTCGGCGCGACCGGCGCGGTGGCGAGCGGCGGC
The DNA here is from genome assembly GCF_000382485.1 of Sphingomonas sp. Mn802worker. Lineage (GTDB taxonomy): Bacteria > Pseudomonadota > Alphaproteobacteria > Sphingomonadales > Sphingomonadaceae > Sphingomonas. The sequence continues at coordinate 165,125 of NZ_AORY01000002.1, forward strand.
TATGTCATCGGGCTGGTCGCGGGCACGCATTGCGCGGCCGGTCATGCCGACCGGCTGCGCGCAATCGGCGTCGACGGAGTCGCGCACGACTTCGACGAGGTCAGCGCCCTGATCGCCTGAGCCGCGCCCAGGAGCCGGCCATCGCATCATAGGGCAGGGCGAGCGCCTCGCGTGCGTAGGCGCGTACGCGTCGCCTGAGCGGACGGTGGCCATGATCGAGCCGCACCGGGCTGCTCGCCACGCCGAACAGACGTAACAGCATACGCGCGCGCGGCTGGTGCCAATTGTCGGTGCACGCCACGCACCGTGCGATCCCGTTCGCCCGCGCATAGTCGGCTGCGGCGCGTGCAGTCTGCAAGGTGTCGCGGCTTTCCTCGTCGAGCACCAATCGTCCGGCAATCACCGTGTCGCGCAAGCCCCGCGCGATCACCGATGCCTCTGACGGCCCTTCGTCCCCGACTGCACCCGAGCAGAACACGATCGCCTCTGGCCATCGCCTCGCCAGTTGCCGCGCTAGCGCGATCCGGCCGGCAAGCGCGCCACTCGGTTGCCCGTCGGCGCGCACCGCGGCGCCGAACACGACGATCAGCGGATCAGAGCTGATGACCGGTCCGGTCGCGCTTGGTCGCGAGATAGCGTTCGTTGTGCCGGTTGGTCGGCAGGAAATGCGGCACACGCTCGATCACGCGCACGCCTGCCGCTTCAAGTCCGGCAACCTTCGCGGGATTGTTGGTCAGCAATCGCACCTCACGTTGCCCCAGCAGCGTCAGCATCCGCGCCGCAACGCCGAAGTCGCGCGCATCGATCGCGAAGCCAAGCCGCATATTGGCATCAACGGTGTCGAACCCCTGGTCCTGCAAGGCATAGGCGCGAAGCTTGTTGATCAACCCGATCCCGCGTCCCTCCTGTCTCAGGTACAGCAGGATACCCCAGCCGCTTTCCTCGATCGCATGGATCGCGGCGTGAAGCTGCGGCCCGCAGTCGCATTTCAGGCTGCCGAGCACGTCACCGGTCAGACACTCACTATGCAGCCGCACCACCGGCGCACGCCCGTTCGGCGCACCGACGATCAGCGCGATATGCTCGTCTGCGCTCTCGGGCGAACGGAACGCGACGATCTCGGCATCCTCCGCACCCTCGACCGGCAACCTGGCACGCACCGCGATCGACAGCCGCGCGGCATCCTCGTGCGCCGCGATATCCTCAGGCGCGATCGTTACTTCCGGATCGACGCCACCGGTGAAGAACGCCGGCAGCAACCCCGCAATCCGCGCCAGTTGCAGCGCCGCCGCAGTTGCAACCGGCCGCTCGTTCTCGAGCGTGCGGAACGGCCCCTTCATCGGTGTCGCCAGGTCACGTTGCGGATCGGCAATCGCGGTCGCCAGTGCCATGTCAAACCACGGCGCGCGCTCGATCAACACCGGCTGGTCGGGATCGCCCGCCGCGCGCTGGTTGAGGAGCTTAAGCGTCTCGGCCCGACCGCTCGAGATCAGCAAGCCATAATCATCCGGCGCAAAGGCCCGCAGCCGCCACTCATCCGCGGTCTCGATCGCGAGCAGCGTCAACGCTTCCTCGCCCGGCGCACGCAGTTCGATCGGCCAGCCGCGACGCAGCGCGTCGATCGCCCTCGCGGTAGCGCGCGCACTCACCAGTCAAACTCGGTCATGATCGGCACGTGATCGCTCGGCTTCAACCAGCTGCGGCAATCCTCGAATACCGTGTGCGCTTTTGCCTGCGCAGCGACGTCGGCAGTCGCCCACATGTGATCGAGCCGCCGTCCGCGATCGTTCTTCGTCCAGTCGGGCGAGCGGTAGCTCCACCAGGTGTGCAATCGGGCGGGCGCGGGGTGGAAGTGGCGGCCAAGATCGACCCACGTGTTCGACGCCTTGAGCGTATCAAGCGCCTCGACCTCGACCGGCGTATGGCTGACGACCTTCAGCAGCGCCTTGTGGCTCCACACGTCGGCGGGCAGGGGGGCGATGTTGAAGTCGCCGGTCAGGATCGTCGGCGCGTCGAGTGTTTCCGACCAGCGCGTCATGCGTTCGACAAAGTCGAGCTTCTGCCCGAATTTCGGATTGACCGTGCGATCGGGCACGTCGCCGCCGGCGGGCACGTAGACATTCTCCAGCCGCACGCCGTTCGGCAGCCGCACGCCCAGGTGCCGCGCTTCCTTGTTCGCCTGCCAGTCGAGCCGGTCATCCTCCACCACCGGCACACGCGCGATGATCGCGACACCGTGATGCATCCGCTGTCCGTGCAGCAGCACGTGATCGTAGCCAAGCGCGCGGAACGCATCGACCGGGAAGTCTGCGTCGACCACCTTTGTTTCCTGCAGACACAGCACGTCAGGCTGCGCCTCACGCAGGAACCGTTCGACGATGTCGATGCGAAAGCGCACCGAATTGATGTTCCACGACACGATCTTCACGCGTGGGCGTGTAGCGCCGCGGGCAGGGGACTGCCAAGGGGAGGGGCAATCGAGGCGTCTTCTCGGGGAATAGCGTCGCGGGCGGAGCCCGCGTCGTCGGACGAGCCGTTGGCTCGCGGGCCGTGCTCATGGACCAGTTTGCTGGTCCATTCGCAGAATGGCCCCCGCTCCGGGGGCAAGGAGCGAGGGCCGACCTGGCGTTCGTCACGCAGGCGGGACCGTGAATGCCCGGGGCAACAGGGGGAAAAATCCCCGGTGCGCTCCACGTCCGCGGGTCACCTTCTAGGCCCGGACGCCTGTCGCTCAGATGAACGAACCGCCCCGGTCCCGTTCAGCCGGAGCGTCCCTGCCTCCGTGGATCGTTCCAGCGGAACGTTCCGTCGCTTACCGGCGCATTGAACTTCTGGTTCGACAACCGGATCGTCGTGCGATTGCCCTGTGCATCGAGCTGCACCCAGCCTTGCAGCATCAACCCTGCCGGTGCACTCGCATCGCGCGCGAACACCAAATTGATGCGGCCATATTCGGGGTGCTTGGCGTCATATCCGTCAACCGAGACGACGCGCGGATCGCCACTCGGCACCACCTTGGCGAAGCGCGAGATGTCCTTGTTGGGATCGAGCAGCACGCCCAACGGCGAGTTGCCGATCGGCCAGCGCTGCACCTGCCGCACCGAATAATCGATGAAGGTCAGCGCCTTGCCGTCCCCGACGATCAGGATCGGTACGCCCTTCTGGTATTGGAACCGGATCTTGCCCGGCTTCTTCAGCGTCAGCGTGCCGGTCAGCACCTGCCCGTTACGATCGGTCTGGCTGAACGCGGCCGTCATGGTGTTGACCGATTGCAGGTGGCGCTGGACCGCCGCCAGATCGCCGCTCCGCGCCGCGGCGGGGACCGACGTTGCGACGAGCACGGCGAGTGGCAGAAAGGCTTTCACGATCGAACGCTCCGATGTTTGCGAGATACCGCCAATTGGCACAGCGGCATTGAACGCGTCGTGAACCCGGAGCGATCCCGTGCGCTGCTCAGAACAGCGAGATGATCCCCGCTGTATCCGCCGTCCCAGTCCAACCTTCGTAGATCATCTTGCTCGCGACGAACACGATCACGGCCAAGCCGATGTACGCGATCCAGCGATGCTTGTTGATGATCCGCGCGATGAAGTTCGCCGCCAATCCCATCAGCGCCACCGACAGCAACAGGCCGATCACCAGGATACCCGGATGCTCACGCGCCGCGCCCGCAACCGCCAGCACGTTGTCGAGGCTCATCGACACGTCGGCGACCGCCACCGCCCAGGCAGCAGCGGCGAAGCTCCGCGCCGGCCTGATCCCCGCCTGCTCGTCCGCCTCGTGTGCGCCGCCCTCGCGAATCTCGCGCCAGAACTTCCAGCTGACCCACAGCAGCAGCAACCCGCCGGCGAAGATCAGTCCGACGATCCCCATCAACCACGTGACGATCAGCGCGAAGAAGATGCGCAGCACCAGCGCCGCGCCGATCCCGATGCCGATTACCTTGCGCCGGTCCGCCGCGGGCAGTCCCGCCGCCAGCGCGCCGACGACGATCGCATTGTCGCCTGCCAGCACCAAGTCGATCAGCAGCACCTGCCCGAATGCCGCCAGCGCGGCGGGATCGGACAGGTTGGAGAAGTCTGCGACGACATGGCTCCAGATGTCGGACAGCGATCCCGGTCCGGCGACGGCCGCGGCGGAAAGGATGGTGGCAAGGATCACGCTGGCTGCTCCCGGTTCATCGCTGCGTCATAGCGGAACCACTCCGCGCGCCAAGCGGGGCATACGCACTAGTCGGCAGCGTAACCCGTTGGACATGGTTTGACACAAAGGGGGAGGCGGGGGGCGCGCCGCGGGCAAAGCCCGCGTCGTCGGTCGGGTGCGCTCTACGACGCACCCGCCGGCCGAGCCGGTGCAAATCCCGCGCCAGCGTGGCGCGGGCCGCACTCAGCTATTGATTCATGCTGTCGAAGAAATCGGCGTTGGTCTTTGAGTCCTTCATCTTGCCGAGCAGGAACTCCATCGCGTCGACGGTGCCCATCTGCATCAGGATACGGCGCAGCACCCACATCTTGGATAGCTGCCCCTTGTCGACCAGTAGCTCTTCCTTGCGCGTGCCCGACTTGCCGACGTCGATCGCCGGGAAGATGCGCTTGTCCGCCACCTTGCGGTCGAGCACGATCTCGGCATTGCCGGTGCCCTTGAACTCCTCGAAGATCACCTCGTCCATGCGGCTGCCGGTGTCGATCAGCGAGGTCGAGATGATGGTCAGGCTGCCACCCTCCTCGATGTTGCGTGCCGCGCCGAAGAAGCGCTTCGGACGCTGCAATGCGTTCGCATCGACACCGCCGGTCAGCACCTTGCCCGAGCTCGGCACCACCGTATTATAGGCACGGCCCAGACGCGTGATGTTGTCGAGCAGGATGACGACATCCTTCTTGTGCTCGACCAACCGCTTGGCTTTCTCGATCACCATCTCGGCGACCTGGACGTGGCGCGTCGCGGGCTCGTCGAAGGTCGAGGACACGACCTCGCCCACGACGGTGCGCTGCATGTCGGTCACTTCCTCGGGCCGCTCGTCGATCAGCAGGACGAGCAGGAACACCTCGGGATGGTTGATCGAGATCGCGCGCGCGATGTTCTGCATCATGATCGTCTTGCCGACGCGCGGCGGCGCGACGATCAGGCAGCGCTGCCCCTTGCCGAGCGGGGTGACGACGTCGAGCACGCGGCCCGACTTGTCCTTGATCGTCGGGTCCTCGATCTCGAGCTTTAGCCGCTCCTCGGGATAGAGCGGGGTCAAATTGTCGAAGTTCACGCGCTGGCGCACGCGCTCGGGATCCTCAAAATTGACCTGGGTGATCTTCACCAGCGCAAAATAGCGCTCGCCGTCCTTCGGCCCGCGGATTTCGCCCTCGACCGTGTCGCCGGTGCGCAGCCCGTGTTTGCGCACCTGGTTCGGGCTGACATAGATATCGTCAGGGCCGGCAAGATAATTCGCCTGCGCCGAGCGCAGGAACCCGAACCCGTCGGTGAGCACCTCGATCGTGCCCTCGCCCATGATCTGCTCGCCGTTCTCCGCCTGAACCTTCAGGATCGCGAACATCAGGTCCTGCTTGCGCAGCGTCGAGGCGCCCTCGACGCCCAGCTCCTCGGCCAGTTGGACGAGCTCGGCAGGAGCCTTCTTCTTCAAATCTTTCAGGTGCATGGTCGTCGGTCCGATGTGATCGGGTAAACAGGGAGAAGCTGGTTCCGGCGGAAAGGAGATCGCTGGCGGAAACGCTGGGGAGGCGGCAAAGCGCGGACGCGCCTCAGCCGTTACACCGACCTAAGATTGGCCGCTCACCAAGTCAAGCATGCGCTGCCGGCGCGCTCGCCGCCGATCAGAACGGCTTCACGATCACCAGGATGACGATCAGCGTGGCGGCGAGCGCGGGTATCTCGTTCATCATGCGCAGCGCCTTGTTGGACACGGCCGGGCGTCCGCGCGCCAGCTTCTTCGCATAACTGACCGCCCAGCCGTGATAGCCCGACAGTAGCACGACGATCAGCAGCTTGGCATGGAGCCAGCCAAGCCCCGGCACACCTGCAAGCAACCCCGCATTGATCGACAGGAGGATGCCCAGCACCCAAACGATCACCATCGCCGGGGTCAGGATGATCCGGCGCAGCTTGTTCTCGCGATCGGTCCAGCGCGCAGCCTCCATGGGCGCGGCGAGCCCTTCCTGATGATAGACCAGATAACGCGGCAGCATGAACAACCCCGCCATCCAGAAGATCACGAAGATCAGATGCGCCGCTTTGACCCACAGATAGGTCGCACCCAGAAAACCCGGTTCCATGGCCTAGTTCCTTAACACGGCGAGCAGCCGTTCGACATGGGCGATCGGGGTGTGCTGCCCAATGCCATGCCCGAGATTGAACACGTGGGGGCGCCCCGACAACGCGTCGATGATCCGCCTAACGCCCGTGTCGAGCGCGTCGCCACCCGCTTCCAGCAGCAGCGGATCGAGATTGCCCTGCACCGGCATGCCGGCGGGTAGCACCGCATTCGCCCATGCCGGATCGACCGTCTCGTCCAGCCCGATCGCATCGGGCGCGACACCGGCGGCATAGTCGACCAGCTTCGCACCGGCACCCTTGGGGAAGCCGATGATCGGCACGCCCGGGTGCCGCGCGCGCAGGCGATCGACGATCGCGCGATTGGGCTGGATCACGTGAGCCTCGAATTGTGCCGGGCTAAGCGATCCGGCCCAGCTGTCGAACAACTGCACCGCCTCGACCCCCGCCTCGATCTGGCGCGAGAGATACTCGACCGTGAGGTCCACGACGCGGTCGATGATCCCGGCGAAGCGAGCCGGATCGCGGTAGGCAAGCAACCGCGTCCCACCCTGATCCTTCGATCCAGCACCCGCCACCATGTAGGTCGCGACCGTCCACGGCGAGCCCGCGAACCCCAGGAACGTCGTCTCTGCCGGCAGCATCGCCGCCACCCGCCTGACCGTCTCGTATACCGGGTCAAGCCGCGTCAGGTCTGGCGTAAGCGTGTCCGGATCCGCCTCGACCAGCGCCGGTGCCAACCGCGGGCCCTCACCAACGCCGAACGTCAGCTCCTGTCCCAGCGCCCATGGCACCATCAGGATGTCGGAGAACAGGATCGCGCCGTCGAAGCCAAAGCGGCGGATCGGCTGCATCGTCACTTCCACTGCCGCCTGCGGGTCGGTCGCAAGCGCGAGGAACCCGCCCTTCTCGGCCCGCAGCGCGCGATACTCGGGCAGATAGCGGCCGGCCTGACGCATCAGCCACACCGGCGGCCGCGGGGGCATCGCTCCGTTCAGAACCGCGAGCAGGGGTTTGGAGCCGGGCAAACGGGCACTCCTTCTTCAATAGAAGAATCTAGAATGAGGTTGTTGATGTTGTTGGCGTGTGGGGGCCGGGGATTATGCGTTCGCACACCTAATGCCAACAGATTGACTCAAGCGCAGGCGCGATTCCCCTCTGATTCGATTCAAGCACCACCACGACTCACAGGCTGTGGATAAAACGACGCGGCGTTGACGGGATTGTGGACAACCGCATCGTCATCCACAGTCGGTACGTCCGCTTGGCGGGTCGGCCAAGTTACGCTAGCCCCTGTCCCCATGTTGTCCACAGTTCGATCCTGAACGCGGCGATGGTGCGTCTCCATCTCCACCTGCTGTCGGATTCGACCGGCGAAACGCTGGAGAACATCGCCAAGGCGGCGTTGGCGCAGTACGACGACGTCGAAACGGTCAGGCATTTCTGGCCCATGGTCCGTACCGAGGCGCATCTCGACCGCATCCTGCAGGAGATTGCGCAAAACCCCGGTCTCGTCATCTTCACGTTGGTCAATCCGCAGACGCGCCGCGCGCTCGAGGCACGCTGCCACGCGCTCGGCCTGCCGATCGTCGCGCCGCTCGATCCTGTCAACGACGCGCTGTCGGGGCTGCTCGGACAGCAGGCAAAGGCGCGGCCGGGCCGCCAGCATGTGCTCGACGCCGCCTATTTCGCGCGCGTCGATGCGATCCAGTTCACCATCGCGCATGATGACGGCATCGCGTGGGAGGAGTGGGAGGAAGCCGACATCGTGCTCGCGGGCGTCAGCCGCTCGTCGAAGACTCCGACCTCAATCTATCTCGCCAATCGCGGCTACAAGACCGCGAACATCCCCGTCGTAGTCGAAAGCCCGCCACCGCCGTTGCTCTACCAGCTCAGGCACCCGCTCGTCGTCGGCCTGACCACCAGTGCCGACCGGCTGATCCAGATCCGCCGCAACCGACTGCTGTCGCTCAATCAGGCGCCCGAGACCGATTACGTCAACGGGGATGCCGTCGCGCGCGAGATCGCATTCGCGCGGCGCATGTTCGCCGATAACGGCTGGCCCGTGATCGACGTCACCCGCCGCTCGATCGAGGAAACCGCCGCCGCGATCATCTCCTTGTGCAACGAACGCCGCGGCGGCGCGGTGCACGCACACGACTGATTCGGGTCACCTTGTAATCACATGAGCATCATCCCTTGAGCATCATCCTCGCCTCGCAATCGGCCTCGCGCACAGCCATGCTGTCGGCCGCCGGCGTGCCGTTCACCGCCGAACCCGCGCATGCGGACGAGGCGGCGCTCAAGGCCGCGATGACCGGCGCACCCCCGCGCGACGTCGCCGACGCGCTGGCCGAGTTGAAGGCGCTCAAGGTGTCCGCGCGCCATCCCGGACGATTGGTGCTCGGCTCGGACTCACTCGTGGTGCTCGAAGACGGCACGATCCTCGACAAGCCCCGCGACCGTACTGACGCGCACGATCACCTCGCGCGGATGTCGGGCAAGCGCCACGATCTCGTCAGTGCGGCGGTAATCGCGGAAAACGGCCGTCCCGTCTGGCGTCATGTCGAGGCAGCGCGGATGTTCGTGCGTCCGTTGTCGGACGCGTTCATCGAGGCTTATCTCGACGCCGAGTGGCCGGCGATCTCGGCCTGTGTCGGCTGCTACCGCATCGAGGGGCCGGGCGCGCAATTGTTCAGCCGGATCGAGGGAAGCCAGTTCACCGTGCTTGGTATGCCGCTGCTCCCGGTGCTGGGCTATCTGCGCGAGCGCGGCGTTCTGCTCGCGTGAGTTTCCAAGGATCAGGATTTTCATGACCAAGCCTTATGCCGAGGTGATCGGCGATCCGATCGCGCATTCCAAGTCGCCGCTGATCCACCGCTTCTGGCTAGGTCAGCTCGGCATCGACGCAGATTACCGCGCGACCCGCGTCGCAGCCGGTGAACTCGCCGCCTATTTCGCGGATCGCGCCGCCGATCCCGACTGGCGCGGCTGCAACGTGACCGTGCCGCACAAGGTCGCGACGCTCGACCACGTGCCCGATCCCGGCGACGTGCGCGGCTCGATCGGCGCGGCCAACACCGTGTTCCGCACGCTCGATGGACTCGCCGCGACCAACACCGACGCCGCGGGCTTCCTGTCGCCGATCGCCGATCTCGACCTCGCCGGCAAGCCCGTCGTCGTGGTGGGAGCGGGGGGCGCAGCGCGCGCGATCCTGTTCGCATTGTCGAAAGTCGGCGTCGGCCCGGTCACGCTGCTCAACCGTACCCCGCTGAAGGGCGCCGCGCTGCTGTCGACCTTCGGGTTGAAGGGACAGGCGCTGCCGCTCACCGCCAGGCTCCCGCCCGCCGCCTTGCTCGTCAACGCATCGACGCTTGGCATGACGGGTCAGCCGCCGCTCGAGCTCGACCTGCTCTCGCTTCCCGCCGACGCGATCGTCTACGACATCGTCTACGCGCCGATTGAGACCGAACTGCTGACCCGGGCGCACGAACGCGGACTCGACACGATCGATGGACTCGACATGCTGATCGGCCAGGCCGCGCTTGCGTTCGAGCTGCTCTTTGGCCAGCCCGCGCCGCGCGATCATGACGAGGAACTGCGCGAACGGTTGCTCGCATGAGTATGCCCTTGATCGTCGGGCTGACGGGATCGATCGGTATGGGCAAGTCGACCGTCGCGCAGATGTTCCGCGACTGCGGCGCCCCCGTGTTCGACGCCGATGCCGAGGTGCACCGCCTGCAAGGGCCGGGCGGGCGGCTCGTCACCGCGATCGAGGCGCACTTTCCCGGTACGACCGGGGCAGGGGGTGTCGATCGCGCAAAGCTGGGCGCCGCCGTGCTCCGCGACGATGCCGCGATGAAGGCGCTGGAAGCGATCGTCCATCCCGCCGTCGGCGTTGAGCGTGCCGCGTTCCTTGACTCACATGCAGGCGCGCCCATCGTCGTCTTCGACGTGCCGTTGTTGTTCGAAACCGGCGGCGACGCCAGCGTCAACCGTATCGTCGTCGTGTCCGCCGCGCCCGCCGTTCAGCGCACCCGCACGCTCCAGCGTCCCGGCATGACCGCGGCGAAGTTCGACGCGATCGTGGCACGCCAGACACCCGACGCGGAAAAGCGCGCGCGCGCCGATTTCGTCATCGCGACCGATATCTCGATTGAGGAGACCCGCGCCGCCGTGGCCCGCGTCGTCGCTTGCCTCCGAGGCGGCGAAGCACGATAACCGATTCCCCATGCGCGAGATTGTCTTTGATACCGAAACCACGGGCCTGAGCTTCGCCGGCGGCGACCGGATGGTAGAGATCGGCTGCGTGGAATTGTTCAACCGGGTCGAGACCGGGCAGACGTTTCACGCTTATTACCATCCCGAACGCGACATGCCCGAGGAAGCGGCGCGGGTGCACGGACTCAGGATCGATTTCCTGTCGAAGTTCCCTGTCTTCACCGCGGGTGTCGATGCGCTGCTCGAGTTCATCGGTGACAGCCCGCTGATCGCGCACAATGCCGGGTTCGACTTCTCGTTTCTGAACGGAGAGCTGGAACGCTGTGGCCGCGCACCCGTGTGCCGCACGCGGATGGTCGACACGCTGCAGATCGCGCGCAGCCGGCATCCCGGCGCGAAGCACACGCTCGACGCCTTGTGCAGCCGCTACGGCGTCGATCGCTCGCACCGCGTGCTCCACGGCGCCTTGCTCGACGCGCAGCTGCTCGCGCAGGTCTATGTCGAGCTCCTCGGCGGACGCCAGATCGGCCTCGGCCTCGTCAGCGAGGTCGCGCCGGAGCTGGTCGAAATAGTCGAGGCTGCGCCTCGCAAGGCGCGGGCCCCACGTGTCTTTCGCGCCAGTGCTGCGGAACTGGCGGCGCACGCAGCGTTTGTGAACGGAATAAAGGAGCCTTTGTGGGGAGCGATCGAGGGCTCTTCGTAAAGGGGGCCGTCGCGCCCGGTTGGCGCGGATGGCAGGGTCGTTCGGCCCTGTGACAGGAGAAGACAATGGATATCCGGACCAATGGTCACCAGGTTTCGATCGGCGACGCGCTGAAGAGCCATGTCGAGGACCGCCTCCAGGGTATCGCCGACAAATATTTCGCGCGCGCGATCTCTGCCGAAGTGACCTTTGGCAAGGGGCCGCACGACGTCGGGTTCCGCTGCGACATCGTCTCGCACGTCATGCGCGGGCTGGTGCTGAAGGGCGCGCACGAGGCGCATGACGCGCATCTCGCCTTCGATGGCGCGGCCGAGAAGATCGAGAAGCAGCTGCGCCGCTACATGCGTCGGCTGAAGGACCGCCATGCGATGCACGTCGAGGCGGAGGCCGAGCAGGAGCGGTCGGGCTACGACAATGCCGGTTACACGCTATTTGCGGAGTCGATCGCCGATGAGGAAGAGAATGACGCGCCGCTCGTCATCGCGGAAACGCGCGTCGACGTTCCCGATGCGAGCGTGTCTGACGCGGTGATGATGCTCGACCTGCGCAACACCCAGGCGCTGCTGTTCAAGAATGCGGGCACGGGGGCCTACAACATGGTCTATCGTCGCGGCGACGGCACGATCGGCTGGGTCGAGCCGCAGCGCGGCGGTTGATCCGATCACACAGCCACATGGATCTGAGTGACCTGTTGCTGCCTGAGCTGGTGGCGGTGGACGTGTCCGCCGCTACCCGCAAGGCGCCCTTCACGCACATCGGCGCGCTCGCCGCGCCGGTGCTGTCGGCCGATGCGCGCGTCATCACCGATGCGCTCGCCGCGCGCGAGAAACTCGGCTCGACCGCGTTCGGCGGCGGCGTTGCGATCCCGCACGCGCGCCTGACCGCCCTTGACCGCATCGTCGCGGGCGCGATCCGGCTCGCGCAGCCGATCGACTTTGGCGCGGTCGATGATGTGCCGGTCGACCTCATGTTCGTTCTGTTTTCGCCGCCGAATGCCGGTGCCGATCACCTGAAGGCGCTCGCGCGGGTCGCGCGGCTGGTGCGGAACCGCACGCTGATCGCCAAGCTTCGGGGTGCCGGTTCACGCGATGCAATCTGGGCGCTGCTCACCACGGATGAGACACGTGACGCTGCCTGAAGGAGCAGACGCCCACTTCCGTGCACTCGAAGCGCTCTATGCTGCGGCGCCGGTCAATCGGCTGTTCGAGTCGCGACTGGAGGTGCCCGAAGCAGGAGTCGCGCGGATCAGCTTCGCGGTCGATCGGCGTCACTTCCACGCCGCGGGGGCAGCCCATGGCACCGCTTATTTCAAGATGCTCGACGACGCGGCTTTCTACGCCGCCAACAGCCTCGTTACCGATCGTTTCCTGCTGACCACGCAGTTCAGCCTCAACCTGACCCGGCCGCTCGGCGAAGGTCCGGTCGTCGCCGAGGGACGCTGGATCAGCGGGCAGCGCCGCGTCTTCATCGCGGAGGCTCGCCTGATCGCGTCGGACGGCGAGGAGGTCGCGCGCGGAACCGGCACCTTCATGCGGTCGCGGATCGCGCTCGCCGGACTGCCCGGCTACGGCGCGGCGACGTGAGCGGACGACTTCCGACCCATCTGGCGGTGGGTGCGCTGGTGCGCCGGGTCAACGATGCCGGCGGCTTCGCTGTCGTGCGCGCGCGCGGCGAGGCGCAGACCGGTGCGATCCTGCTGCTGATCGACGAAGGGCGCGTGGTGCGTGGCCTTGAGCGATATCGCGATCTCGACGACCGCGAGTCTCTCGTTCCCGCCGGACCGATCGATGTCGATGGGGCGGCGATGGACGATTACTGGAAGAAACGCCGCGCCTCCGACCCGGATTTGTGGGTCGTCGAACTGATGATCGCGCAAGCCGAACGGTTCGCCGCTGAAACGATCCTGGTTTGTTGACGCGCTGACGCTTCGCGGGAAGAGAGCGGACATCAACTAAACGCGTTGTGCTGCGCCGGTGTGCGATGCCGGACGGTTACGCAGTCGGGTGGATCCCGGCGGTGGTGTTCTCGCACGCGAGCAGCACGCATCGTTCGTGTACCAACCGCATAATGTAGACGATGAATGACGTTTCGGAAGCGCGCTGCAACGGTTGCAGCGACCCTGATCTCCCTGGCCGGTCTTGCTCTTCACAGCACCGCCAGCTTTGCCGCGGAAGCTCCTGCTCTCGTCGTGAAGGATCAAGCTTCCAAACCGGTGACGCCCGTCTCTGTTCCCCCGGTTTCCTACTTCGTTCAACAACTTCCCACCCAGCCGGCGGTCGCGCAGGACCCGGCGTTCGCACCCGACGCCGACGAGGATGACGAGGTCGCCTATCCGACGCTCGCCGCCGCGGTCGCCGCGCAGGACGCCGCCAGCGATGACGAACAGCTCCGCTGCCTTGCCGGCGCGATCTATTTCGAGGCGCGCGGTGAACCGCTGAGCGGCCAGCTCGCGGTCGCCGAGGTCATCCTCAATCGCGCCAACTCTGGCAGGTTTGCCAAGAGCGCGTGCGGCGTCGTCACGCAGCCGGGACAATTTTCCTTCGTGCGTGGCGGTCGTATTCCCGACGTCGCGGAAAATGCGCGCTGGCGGACCGCGATGGCGGTGGCAAAGGTCGCGATGAACGACGATTGGGACAGCGATGCGTCGAAGGCGCTGTATTTTAACGCTGGCCGCTCCCCCAGCCGTTCGCTGGTGCGGGTCGCCTCGATCGGCAACCACACCTTCTATCGTTGAGGCGACGCACGGGCGACTAGCCTGCGTTCCCGCAATGTTCTAGGTATCGGGCCATGTTGCAGCCGCCCGCCACCTGTCAGGATCAATCGGCCACATCGCTCTGTGCCGCCGATGTCGCGCGCGGGGTGACGCGCATGTTCCTGCGCCACGATCTTGTCACCATTCACGAAGTGCCGCTTGAAGGAGGCCGGCGCGCCGACCTGATGGCAGTCGATGCGCGCGGGCAGCTCGTCATCGTCGAGATCAAGGTGTCGCGCGCCGACCTGCTCGGTGACGGAAAATGGCAGGATTACCTGCCGCATTGCGATCGGTTCTACTGGGCGGTGCCCGCCGGGTTCGATGCCTCACCAATTGATGGCGCTGCGTTCCTGCCCGATCGCACCGGCGTCATCTTTGCCGACCGCTACGATGCAGAGATCGTGCGCGAGGCGCGGACAGAGCCATTGCCAGCACATGTACGCAAACGCTGTACGCTCGCATTCGCGCGTCGCGCCGCGCGGCGGCTGATTGCGCAGAGCGACCCGGAGGCGATGCAATTCGGCGGGTGAGCTACCGCAGCGTCGGCCCCGCCACCGCCCGCGGCTTGGTCGCCGGCGTCGCCGACAGGACCTTCAGGATCGGCGCGGCGCGTGGATCGGCCTTGGCGTAATCGCGCGCCGACATGCCCGCGACATTGTCGGTCTGATCCGGGTTGGCCCCCGCGGCGAGCAACGAGCGGACCAGCGCCAGGTCACGGCGCTGCACCGCGCGGATCAGCGGGGTCTCGCCACCCGAATTGCCCAGATTGGCATTAGCCTTCACCAGCGCCAGAATGTCGATCAGCGCCGGCTCGCCCTCCTGCACCGCCAGCATCATCGGCGTATTGCCGGCATTGTCGCGGATGTTGGCATCCGCCCCCTTCGCCAACAGATAGCGAAGGTAGGTCGCGTCCCCGCGCTTGACGACGATGTGCAGCGCCGTCTCCCCGGTCGAGCTGTCACGCGTGTTGACGATCCGCTGTCCGGGCTGCTCGACCAGCTGCGTCACCGTGTTGCCGTCACCGCTACGCACCGCCTGCAGGAACTTGTAACTCGCCGATTGCTGCTGCGCGGCAGCCGGAGCGGCCAGCGTGATCGCGGCGGCGGGTATGGGCAAGAAACGAAACATGGGCCTCACTGGATGCACGATGGTGGACATGCGGCCAACGCCTTGGCGAAGCAGCACTTGCTCCCCAATGTATAACCCATCAATGCTGGACGCACCATGTACATCCCCCGCCTGATACTCGCCCCGGCTGCGCTGTTCGCGGCGGCGCTGTCGTCCTGCTCGTCGCAGCCCGAGCAGGCGCCCGCCACGCCGCCGCTCGCCGGCGCGCGGATCGGCGGACCGTTCACGCTGACCGATCAGAACGGCCGCACCGTGACGGACCGCGATTTCGCCGGGCGCTATCGCATCATGTATTTCGGTTACACCTTCTGCCCCGACGTCTGCCCGACCGACATGCAGAACGTCGGCGCGGCGATGCGGCTGCTGGAGAAGTCGAACCCGTCGCTCGCCAGCCGCATCGTGCCGATCTTCGTCAGCGTCGACCCTGCGCGTGACACGCCCGCGGTGCTCAAGCAGTTCACCTCCGCCTTTCACCCGCGCATGGTCGGCTTGACCGGGACGCCCGACGAGATCGCGCGCGTCGCTAAGGAATACGGTATCTTCTTCGCACGCGGAAAAGGGAACAAGGACGGCTACCTAATGGAGCACAGCCGCCAGATCTACCTGATGGATCCGGCGGGCAAGCCGCTCGCGCTCCTGCCCGAGACGCCGCCACAGGCGATCGTCGACGAGATCGCGAAGTGGGTGTCGTGAGCGCGCGCTTCTGGGAGGACACGCCGCTCGCGAAGCTCGACCGCGCGCAATGGGAGGCATTGTGCGACGGGTGCGGCAAATGCTGCCTCCACAAGCTGGAGGATGACGAGACGGGCGAACTCTACGCCACCAACGTCGCGTGCCGGCTGCTCGACCGCCGCAGCGGTCAATGCTCCAACTATCGTAATCGCCGTGCCTATGTCAGCGAGTGCGTGCGCCTCACCAACGGCAACGTCGACCGGATCGACTGGCTGCCCTCGACCTGCGCCTATCGCCTGCGCGCGAACGGCGAGCCGCTGCCCGACTGGCATTATCTTGTCAGCGGCGATCGCGAAGCGGTGCACCATGCCGGCGAGTCGGTGCGCGGCTGGACCGTCAGCGAGGATGACGCGGGCGACCTGGAAAACCACATGGTCGATCGCCGGCTTTGAGCATCGATTGTTCGACGCCGGGGCATTGAACAGGCGAGCATGAGCCAGCCGATCGACGTCGTGCGCCACCCCCGCGCCCGGCGGGCGAAGCTGTCGTTTGATCCCGTAACCGGCCGTGTCCGGTTGACGATTCCGAAGCGCGCCGCGCTGACGCCGCTGATGGCCTGGGCGCGCGCGCAGGAAGGGTGGATCGACGCGCAACGCGCTGCGCTGCCGCAATCACGCCCGTTCGTGCCCGGCTCGATCGTCCCATTCGATGGCGCGGCGCTCGAAATTGCGTGGCGCGCCGATGCGCCGCGTCGCGTCGAGCGGGTCGGCGACCAACTGATCGTCGGCGGACCATCGGAAGGCGTCGAGGCGCGCGTCGCCGGCTGGCTGAAACGACAGGCGCTCGCGTTGCTCAAGGCCGATACCGACTATTATGCCGCGCGCGCCGGTGTCACGGTGACGCAGGTCGGCATCGGCGACCCGCGCGCGCGCTGGGGCAGTTGCGCCGCGCATGGCGCAATCCGCTACAGCTGGCGCCTCGCGCTTGCACCGCCAGAGGTACGCCGCGCCACCGCCGCGCACGAGGTCGCGCACCGCGTCCACATGAACCACAGCGCGGTGTTCCACGCGCTGGTCGAGCAACTATTCGGCCGCGATCCGACGCCCGAGCGGCAGTGGCTGCGTCAGCACGGCGCCAGCCTTCACTGGTTCGGGCGATCCGCCGTCGAATAAGTGTCGACCCGCACCGGCGGGCGACGCTCGGGCTGCGGCGCGACCGGTATCTCTCGCGGCGGGCTACCCGGCGCGGGCAGCGGACGCGCCGGATCGCGGCGACGGTTGGTCACCCGGTCGATCCACTCCTGGTCGAGCCGTTGCTCTCCCTCCTGCCCGGCCTCGAATGCGTCGTCCGCGGGTGCGCGCGGCGCGTCGGGTACGACCTCTCCGCCACCGACCGGATAACCGTCGCCGTCAACGAACGAGCCATTGTCGGGTGAGCCGTAATAGGCCTCCTCATCGGGCTCAAGCTGCCAGTCGGGCAGCGTCACCTTGGTGTCGAATTCCTCGATCGGCCGTTTCGCAACCGCCTGCCGCATGAATGCCGCGAATGCCTTGGCGGGCGCGGTGCCGCCGTGCAGCCCGGCGACCGGCCTGGCATCGTCGCGGCCCATCCACACGCCGGTGGTCAGACCCGACGAGAAGCCCAGGAACCAGCCGTCCTTCGACGATGTGGTGGTGCCCGTCTTGCCCGCAACCGGACGCCCGATCTGCGCCGCACGACCCGTGCCGGTATTGACCGTCGTCTGCAGCAGGTCTGTCATCCGCGCCGCCACGTCGGGCGCGACCAGCACGTGGCTGCGGTCGACCTCGTGCGTGTAGATCGTCTCGCCGTCGCTCGTCACCTTGGTGATCGCATAAGGGGTCACCGCCACGCCCTTGTTCGCGACGCTTGCGAAGGCGCGCGTCATGTCGATCAGCCGTACCTCCGACGTGCCCAGCACCATCGAGGGATGCGTGTTGACCGGCGTGGTGATACCGAAGCGGCGCGCCATGTCCGCCACCGTCTGGAACCCGACCATCTGCCCCAGCTTCGCCGCGACCGTGTTGAGCGAGTAGGCAAAGGCGGTCCTGAGCGTCACCTCGCCCGAGTTGCGGCGCGAATCGTTGCGCGGGCTCCACCCGTCGATCGTGACCGGCGCGTCGAGTTCCTTGTCGTCGGGTGTCTTCCCCGCCTCGATCGCGGCGAGGTAGACGAACAGCTTGAACGCCGAACCCGGCTGCCGCACCGCCTGCGTCGCGCGGTTGTAGATCGAGCTGACATAGTCGGTGCCCCCGACCATCGCGCGCACCGCACCGTCGCGGTCGAGCGCGACCAGCGCGCCTTGCGCACCCTTGGGCACATTCTGCTGGATCGCGGCGTCGGCGTCACGCTGCATGTCGGTGTCGAGCGTGGTCCACACCTCGAGCGGCTTGACCGTCTCGTCGATCAGCAGTTCGAGCTGTGGCAGCGCCCAATCGGTGAAGTAGCGTACGCTGTTCTGCCGCGGTGCGGGCGCGAGCTTCACGCCCTGCGGATCGGCCGCCGCCGCCTGCGCCGAGGTGATCGCGCCCGTTTCGCGCATCGTCTCGATCACCACGCCGGCGCGGCCGACCGCGGCCTCCGCGTCGGCAGTCGGCGAATAGTTCGACGGCGCCTTGACCAGCCCGGCGATGATCGCTGCCTCCGATAGCGTCAGGTGACCCGCACCGTGCCCGAAGAAGCGCCGCGAGGCCGCGTCGATGCCATACGCGCCGCCACCGAAATAGACCTTGTTCAGGTATAGCTCGAGGATCTGGTCCTTGGAGAATTTCCGCTCGATCGCGAGCGCTAGGATCGCCTCGCGGAACTTGCGGCCGAACTTTTTGGCTGAGGTGAGGAAGATGTTGCGCGCCAGCTGCTGCGTGATCGTCGACCCGCCCTGCGTCCAGCGACCACGCTTGACCCGCACGTCGACCGATCGCGCGACGCCGATCGGATCGACGCCCAGATGGCTGTAGAAGCGGCGGTCCTCGACCGAGATCATCGCGCGCTGCATGACCGCGGGGACACGGTCGATCGACAGCCACTCGCCGTAGCTCGGCCCGAGGGAGACGATCACCGACCCGTCGGCGGCATGGACGCGGATCATCTGCCCGTTGGGAGACGATTTCAGGTCCTCGAAGCTCGGCAGCTGCGCACGCGCGACATAGACTGCGGTAATCAGCGCACCGACCGCCACCAGCGCGAGGACGAGCAGCGACTTCCACGCGATCGACCAGCGGCGGCGCCACGGTGAGCGGGTCTTTGGGCGAGAACGCGAGGAGGTGGGACGGGCACGGGCCAT
Source organism: Sphingomonas sp. Mn802worker (assembly GCF_000382485.1). GTDB lineage: Bacteria > Pseudomonadota > Alphaproteobacteria > Sphingomonadales > Sphingomonadaceae > Sphingomonas. The sequence goes on from NZ_AORY01000002.1 coordinate 184,181, forward strand.
AGACGTCGGCCGTGGCGAATAAAGGCTTGAGCGATGCTTAACAAGCCGACGACCGTGCGATCGCTCGCGCGCGAAGCAATCAGTCCGTTTGTTGCTAAAGCGCCGGCACGCGTGTCGCCATCGCGACAGCGCCGAGCGCGCGAGGGATGCGAGCCAACAGCGGCAGCAGCGGCGCGCTCCAGCGTTGCTCGGCAAGCGACCAGATCACACCGGCATTGCGCACCGGGGCAGTGACCGTTCGCGCGAACTGCCGCTGCCACGTGGCCGCTTGCAACGGTCCGGCGGCCAGCAGCGCGCGCGCGCTCGACCAGCCGCTCGCCACCGCAATCCCGATCCCCTCACCTGCCAGCGACGGGATCACCGCCGCCTGATCGCCCAGCCGAAACACGCCCGCCGTTGTCGCACCGGTGCGCCATCCATAAGGCACGTTGGCGATCGCATCGATCGTGCCCCAGTCCGCGCCCCGGCCTGCGTCAAGCCGGTCGGCGAGCGCCGGAGCCTCGGCGGCGATCTCATGCAGCAGCGCCTCTGGGCTGCCCGCGTCGCGCAAGCGTGAACGGTGCACCGCCATGCAGGCGTTGGCACTGCCGTCCTCCTGCAACACGATGCCGCAATAACCGCGATCGAACAGATGCAGCTCGATCGCGTCGGCGACCAGCGCGCGGATGCGGGGTGAGGACGCAATCCGGATGCGGAGCCCGAGTGCGGGATCTTGCCCACGCGCCTCGGCAGGGCGCGCCAACCCACGGATATCGTGCTTGCCGCTGGCGAGCAGCAACGCCTCGGGCGCGATCGTCGCGCCATCCGCAGTCGTCACGGTACGATCGTCGATCATGCGCACGGCCACGCCGCGCTCGATCTTCGCCCCCAACATTGCTGCGCGATCCTGCATCACGGTGTCGAGCCGGTGGCGCGATACGGCAAGGGCAGGGCGGGGCAGCATCGCCTCGCCGCAGCGTCCGCCGGCAAAGATGCGTGCACGCACGGCCCGCGACGGGTTGAGCGCGTCGGCATCGATGCCGAGCTGTTCGAGCGTGCGGATCGTGCGCCAGCTGACGAACCCGCCGCACAGCGCGTCCCCCGTCTCACGCGCGCGCTCGAGCACCACCGGCGGCGCGCCACCGCGCGCGAGCATGATCGCCGCGGCGGTGCCCGCGGGACCCGCGCCGACGATCAGCGGCTGCTGACGCATAACCGGAACGGAAAGGCGGTGAACACGCGCGCATCGACGCCGGCACGTCTCAACAACGGCGGCCACTCGGCGGGGCGATAACCGCGCGCGATCGACAGGTGGCCGTCGTGGCGCACGATCTCGTGCCAGCGGAACAACCCGGCCAGCAGTGGCCAGCCGGCATAGGCGAAGCGATGGCGATGCAGGTCGTTGATGAGCCAACCGACACGGGCATGCGCGTCCATGAAGGCGAGAAAGGCGACGAGTTGATCGCGCGTCATATGATGCGCGACCAGGCTGGAGATGACGAAGTCCCAGGACTCACCGGCAAGATCGGCATAGTCGCCGGTGCGATAGTCGATGCCGTATGCTTCTGGTGTATCTGCGCGCGCCGCTATTTCGCTGCGCGGATTGAGGTCGATGCCGACGCACTCGAATTCGACCCCACGCTGCTTTCCCCAACGCACGATCCGACGCAGCATGTCGCCGTCGCCATATCCGACATCGAGCAACCGATACCGCGCGCCCTTGCGCATATGTGCGCCGAGGAACGCGAGCGTCGGTCGCGCCGCCAGCGTCACCGTATTGACCTGCGCCAGATCGCGCACGACCGCGGCGTAGGTGTCGGCCGGCAGATCGTCGGCGTCCATCAACTCTTCGTCCGAGGTTCGCTCGGTAAGCGTGGTCACCCGTGTGGTCCGAATGCGAAACCCTCGGCCGCGAGACCGGGACCGAAGGCGAGCGCCACGCCGCGCTTTACCGTGTCGCGCGCGAGCATGCGGGCGAGCACGAACATCAACGTCGCCGATGACATGTTGCCGTTGTCGACCAGCACCGCACGCGAGTCGGCGAGCGCTTGCGCGTCGAGCGCCAACGCATGCTCGACCGCGTCGAGGATCGAGCGGCCGCCGGCGTGCACCGCCCAGGCGTCGATCTCGCCAGCGCCCGCGCCGCCGGTGATCTGCGCGACAAGCGCAGAGTCGGACAACGCGGTGCCGATCCGCCCCGGCACCTCGCCCGACAGATGCATCGCGAAGCCGGTGTCGGTGATGTCCCAGCGGATCAGCTGATCCGACGCGTCGAGCGTCGTGGCGAACGGCTGCCCGAGCATCAGCCCGCGCGGCTCGGCAGAGACGAGCGCCGCCGCCGCGCCGTCGCCGAACTGCAGCATCGCCAGTAGCGGCTCGAGCTCATTCACCGCCTGCAAGTGCAGCGTGGATAGCTCGACCGTCACTACCAGCACGCGCGCCTCGGGTTGCGAGCGGACGATATGGCGTGCGGTGCGCAGTGCCGCGACCGCGGCGTAGCAGCCCATGAACCCGATCAATGTGCGCTCAACCGATGCGGCAAGGCCGAGCTCGCGCGCGACGATCTGATCGATGCCCGGCGCGACGAAGCCGGTGCAGCTGGCGACCACCAGATGCGTAACGCCATCGATCGCCACCTGCCCGGCCAGCGCGGTCACTGCATCGAGTGCAAGGACCGGTGCCGCCTCGGCATAGAACTGCATCCGCGCGGCCGTGCCGGGATGCGATGCACCGGCGTAGAAGCCACCATCGCCGACCGGCGATCCGGCCCCCTGCGGCAGCACCGACCAGCGATGCCGGATCGCAGCGCGCGTAGCCATGCGATCGAACAGCTTGTGCTCGCGCTCGGGCAGGCGCTCTCTTGCCCAACCGATGAAGGTCGCATGGATGTCGTGATCGGGTACCGCGGTGCCGATGGCGTTCAGATAGACGGGAGGATGATCGGGTGACGCCATCGCGATCAAACGCCGACGGCCACGGTTCGGGCCCGGCCAATGACTACATGCGCCGACCGGGTGACAATAATGGGTGAGCGGCCCGTAAGTCGGTGCTCAACGCTGCTCGAGGAAGAGCAAAAAATGGTGCGGTCGAGATGCATATAACTCGTTGTTCGCCGTCGTTCGCTATCGCCCGCTATGCCCTTGGTGTTCGCCCTCGGTTCTCAATATTCGTTCCGCACTTGTTCGTTGACGTTCGCCTCTAACCGCGCGAAAGTGTGGGGACGAAAGGTGGAACAAATTGCCCAAGCTGACGGCTCCTGCGGTTCGCAATGCGCCACCTGGACGCCACCATGACGGCGACGGTCTATACCTTAACGTTCAACCCGGCGGCGCACGTTCATGGGTGCTCCGAGTCCAAGCCGATGGCAAGCGTCGCGACATAGGGCTGGGCACTGCTGATCTGACACCTCGATCGACGGGGAAGGGCGAGAGCTCGCCAATCGACATTCCGCTTCTGCACCGCAAGCTGCTGACCCTGAGCGAGGCTCGGGAGAAAGCGCGCATGCTCCGCGAAGCGGCCAAGGCCGGGCTGGACCCCGTGCTTGAGCGTGACCGCGAGCGTCGCAGCATTCCTAAATTTCGAGAAGCAGCCAAGGGTGCGCACGCAGCCTGGAAGGATGGCCGCAAGGAGAAAGAAGCGGCTACCTTCCTGCGTTCTCTCGAGCTCCATGCCTATCCCGTTATTGGCGACATGCGAGTCGATGCCATCACCGCCGCCGACATTAGCAACGTCCTATCGCCTATTTGGACCAGCAAGCCTGATATGGGTCGCAAGGTTCGGCAACGCATTGGTCGCGTGTTGAACTACGCGCACGCGAAGGGTTGGCGCCCTACCGAGGCCCCGGTGAAGTCAGTCACGGCAGCGCTGCCCCGGCAGCCGAAAGGCGGCAACTACAAGGCGATGCCTTGGGCGGATGTGCCCAAGTTTGTAGCCATCCTGCAAAGCAAGGCTCAGACGGTCGGACGGCAGGCAACGCTGTTCCAATTGTTGACTGCGGTCAGGCCGGGTGAGGCGCGTGGCGCGCGTTGGGAACAGATCGACATCGCCAACAAAGAGTGGCGCATACCAGCCGAGATGATGAAAACGGGTGAGCCTCACACGGTCACGTTGAACACCGCCGCGTTGGCGCTCCTGGAGGAGATCAGGACGACTCGTCCAGGCAAGTCGCACGACCTCGTCTTCCCCGGCCGACAAGGTTCGCCGATGTCGGATATGACCATGAACAAGATGCTGCGCGATGCGGGCTTTCCGTATGACGCGCATGGTTTCCGATCGTCGTTCCGCGACTGGCACGCCGAAACCATATCGGACGCCATTCCCGACGCCGTTGCCGAGGCGGCACTTGCTCATGCCGTTCCTGATAAGGTGGAGCGGGCATACAAGCGCACCAAGTTTATCGCTTGGCGTCGTGAACTGCTGGAGGCGTGGGGCCGGTTTGCCTTGTCCGTTGAGGATGTGAAGTGACCGAGCCAAACTTTACAATTCGAGCTTTGATCGCTCGTGAACGGCTTCTCGAGCGATTAGCCCTCAACGCGGGCGTCAATCCTAATTCAGGCATTTCGCCGGTGTGCGAAGCGCTTACACTTGCCGACGAAACCGAAGCCGACCGAGGCGACCGGCTCGCATATCGGCAGACCTTTCACGACCAGGCTGTGAGCGAGATCGCTGGTTTGATGGAATGGTCGGTTCTTCGTGTCTGGCGAGCCACGGGAGATGGTTCGATGTCTCGGGCGGAACCGTTGTGGGCAGGAAATGCTTTTTTCAAAGGGCTGCAAAGCGCAGAGGCGCTCTACCTTGACCGGGAGGAGTGGGAACGCACCCTTGCGTCACGTCACCCCCTCACTGATCTCGGGAAAATGACTCAAGCGGCTCTGTCCGACGCGCTCAACCAACATCTGGGCATGCAGGATGTTGACCCGATAGATGGTCTGCCGCTGGACCTTGATGCCGAACTGGCACGGCTTGCGAACGAGCGAGAGCGAGAGGCTGCTGAGGATGCAGAGGCCGAAGCGCACCTGCGTGCCGGCGACTGGATGTCTACTGCTGACGCGCTGTCACTTTTGATGGAGCGAGGCAGCCTGCGAGAAGAGGCGATTGGCTCGCTGAGGATGTGGCTCGTGAGCAATGATGGTCAGCGGCCATATCTTAGAGCCCGGGCAGATCACGCGATACGGGATTATAAAGGGCCGCACTTCAAACCGTCAGAGGTCAAGCGAGATCGCATCATCCACGGGTGGGAGTGGAATGCTGAATTTTTGCTCGCTGATTGGGGAACTGGCACGTTCCGCCTGCGGGAAGCGGGCGACGACCTTAGCGCGTTCGTATGGGAGTTGCGCCTAGTAGGTGTGACGCTGTCACGCGACGATTTGGATCGCCGCCTGCCGTTGCGCGTGACGGAAGCGAGGTCAGGAAATGACCGGCAGCGACATGGAAGCGCTCTACGCGACCGCCGTGGCCAACGTGCGCCAGCCGCACCTCGACCGCCTGCGCGAAGCAGATGTGACGGCGTCCACCATCGCCCGCCTCGGCAGCGCCTATCCCCCGTTCGGCGTGTGTGCCGGCGAGGTGGAACGGTTCTGTCGTTTCCTCCCCGGTGAGGGTCAGCCCTACGTCATTCAGCCCGTCGTGGATGGGTGCGAGCTGATCGACCTCGTGGCGTGGCGTGTCGCGAACCCGACTCGCTGGGGTCTGGTGAACGGCACCGGGTGGCTGCTCAATGCCGACGCGTGCCTCGGGTCACGTTGGGACGCGGGCAGTCTCACCCTGCACGCCACGCCGCTCGACTGGCTCCGTGCCGACGCGTCCGGCGGCGTGGTGCTGGACTGGGATGCGCCAGACATGATGACGCTGCGCAGCTTCGACCGCATTGATTGCGGCAACGACATGCTGGCGGGTGCCTTGCGCCGTGCGCTCTACCACTTCCCAATCTTCAGCGTGCCGCTGCTCGACAGCCCGGCTGGTTGGATTGCCTTGGCTCAGCAGATGGGCCTTCCTCCTAAATTGACGGTGCATTGATATGGGCTTGTTCAGCGCGTTGGCGGGCGTGTTTGGTGGTGGCGCGCAAAAGAAGGCGGCACGTGCGGCAGCGGAGCAGCAGACGCTTGCGCTGAACCGTGCGATCGACATCCAGAACAACCAGTTCCAGCAAACCCGTTCCGACTTCTTGCCGTATACGCAGGCGGGATCGGCTGCGATGAACGAACTGTCGCAACTGATTACCGGCTTCGATGGCGACAGCGCCGGCCTCACCGCTCGTATCAAGGCAGACCCGCTCTACGAGTCGACCTACCGCAACGGTGAGGAAGCCTTGTTGCAGAACGCTGCCGCTACCGGCGGACTGCGTGGCGGAAACACGCAGCGCGGGCTAGCCGACTTCAGCGCAGATACACTCGGCAAGGTGTATCAGCAGATACTCAGCAACCTGGGTGGCGTCGCCAACCTCGGGCTTGGCGCAACCGGTTCGGTCGCAGGCTTCGGTGCTAACGCTGCAAACGCAACAAGCGGCTTCGCTACCGACATCGGCAATGCGCAGGTGCGCGGCTCGGATACGGGTAACGTAGGCTTTGTCCCTAAGGACGAGCTGGTCCCGGTATCGACGCCATCGCTGTCTACGGCGTCGCGACAGCCTGTTGCGCCCGCACCGCAAGCGCCCTCCGAGCCATCGGCACCGGCGCCGCCTGCGAGCGGGGGCGAACCGCTGCCGATCGGACCAAGGATGCAGAGGCTTTGGACATCCCGCTCACTCGCGGGCAAGCCACGCAGGACTTTGCAATTCAGGACACCGAGCAGACCCTGCGGGCGCAGGCCTCGGGAGAGGGAGAAAAGGCCCGCACCTTCCTCGTCGACCAGGCCGAGAAGATCAGTGCTGCGACGACTCGGTTTCGTGAGGCGTTCGGTCCCACCGACATGACCAAGGCGGAACGCGGTCGTGTCGTCGTCGATGCTCTGCGCGACCTGCGTGATCAGGGAAGGGCAGGGATCAACGCGCTCTACCGCGAAGCGAACGAGATGGGTGGCGATGGTCTCTCACTCGATACTGCCGGTATTTCGGATGTTGCCAAGCGCGTGCTGGTGGAAGCGGATGTGCCGGACGGCGTAAAGAACGTCGTGCGTCAGGAGATGGCGCGCTACGGCCTGATCGGGAAGAACCCGGTTACCGCCGAGGACGGGCTGACCACGGTGACGCTCACGGACGGGCGAAAGGTGCAGTTCTACGGTGATCCCGAGCCGCTGACGGTCGGCAACGCTGAGCGGTTCCGCAAGGCGATCAGCGCGCAATACCCGGTCGATGGCCCGCGCAAGCTGTCTCAGGGCATTAAGGGCGCTGTCGATGATGCAGTCGAGTCGGCGGTCGAAGCCGCAGCACGGAACGGCGTGGATGGTCCTGTCAGTCAGAAGCTGCGCGAGGCACGCCGTGCGGTCGTGGCGCACAAGGAGACCTTTGCCGCCAAAGACGTGGTGCAGAAGCTGGTCGACTGGAAGAAGGGCACTCGCACCGACAACGTTCTGCCCGAGAACGCCATTCGCGAGGTGCTATCCGGTGAGGTGAGCAACCTGCGTCGGATCAAAGCGGTCCTGCTGACCCGTCCCACGCCAACCAGCAAGGGGGCGTGGCGCGCTATCCAGGCTGAGGGTATCGGCGGCATCATCGACAAGGCTTACACGGCGAACAGCAACCTCGGTGGCGGTCCCGCGGCCACCATCAGCGGTGCCAAGCTCAACAGCGAAATTGTGCGGTTCGGCATCCCCAAATTGAAGACGCTGCTCGACGAGCCTGATTTTGGGCGATTGATGAGCCTGCGTCGCGTCATCGGTGAAGCAACCATCCCGATCAGCGGCACGACTAACCCGAGCGGGACAGCGTTCAAGATGATGCGCTTCCTCGCGCCAATGGCGACCAAGTTCGCCAACATTCCGCTGGCCGGTCCCGCGATCGACGTGGTGAGCGGGCTCGTGAAGCAGGCGAAAGCAACCGCCGAAGCCAATCGCACCCTTGCCGGCATGACCAGCTACGACACAGGCAAGGCCGCGCAGGAGGCTGTGAGTGCCACTGGTCGGCGGTCTCAGCCAGCCGCTGACGCGACTACGCAGGACGATCAGGCGAGTCGCTTTGTCGAGGCGCTGGTGGAGGCAGCGCGTGATGGTCGGTTGGCAGCCGCCGTGCTCGCCTCAGGAGCACAATGGCGCAACGGTGATCGTTGATCCTACGACGTGGCGACCGCAGCCATGATCCCCAGCAGCACAAGCGAGGAGAGAATTGCCCATGCGAGCCGCCGCTCAACACGTAGGGGTGGGGTAAGCGTCACCTCAGGCGGCTCCCACGCCGCCGCGGTCGCGCCCACATGCCCGCCCGCCTTAATGGCCGCATAGGCTGCATTCATCTGCTGGGCTCTGCTCGCGTCAGCCGCTGCACCGCGGCGGTCGGGATGATGTTTCTTCATCAGCGCGCGATACGCCGCATCGACGACCTCTGGGTCAGCATTCGCCTGCACACCAAGAATGTCGAACGGCGTTACCACTATCTATTACGTTACCACACGCTGACCGACTGGGCTATTCCGTTAGACGGTCCGCTAAGTGACCAAGCGCGCATACTCCTGCTCGGGCAAGCCGTAGGTATCGCCTGCCAACGCCATTAACTTGGCTCGGTCAACAACCAGCACCTTGGCACGCACAGCACGGATCGCCTTTTCTTCCTCTAGGCGATGAAGAGCATCAGTGACGCTGCTGCGCCTCACGCCGAGCATCAGCCGAAACTCCTCGTGCGTCATGCAGATCTCGTCCGCCTGCACCCGGTCGTGGTACAAGAGGATCCAGCGGGCCATGCGGCGTTCGATCGAGTGCGCCAGTGACGACACAATCGTGCGACCCATCTGCAACATGAAGATGTGCGCGAAGCGGAGCAGCCTCGTGCGCAAGGTCGCGCTCTGTTCGATTGCCGCCAGCAGCTTGTCCGCCGGTATGCGCAGCGCGGGTCCGGCTTCGGCGCGCATGGTGACATCATAGGGCGAGCGGTCGTCGCCCATCAGCAGCGGCCAGCCGACAAATCCCTCGGCGCCCAGTAAGCCCACCGCGTAGCGCCGGTCGTTGTCGAGCGAGTCCAGCACGCCGGCTATCCCCTGCTCGAAGAAACACAAACTCTCGATCGGCGCTCCGGCACGGGTGATGTAGTCACCGACGGTGAACGACACTGGCTCAAGATAGGGTCTGATCAACGCCGCGTCGTCGGGGCTCAAGGCCGCGAGCAGGCGATTGCCGCCTGCCGGGCTGACGAGAGAGGCTGTGCCGCTGATAGGTACGATCGTCGCCACGGCCTCTCCTGCGCTCACCCGATCTTGGAACGGTTCCGTACAGAAACGTTGTGGCGGGCTCCATTGTTCATGGGCGGGATAACAGGAGGAACGTATGCGCTCGATCTCGAAACTGCCTCTGGCACGCGGAGTTGCCGCGGCCGCGCTGCTTACAGCTTCCGCCGCCGCGTTCGCGCAGTCGCCGCGGTCGGTCAGCGCCCCGCCGCCCCCGCCACCGCCCGCAACCAGCACACAGCCGCCGAAGGCCGCACCCGACATGCAGATGGTGCTCAATGCCTTGGCGGGGCTCGGCGGCAAGCCGATCGAGACGTTGACCCCGGCGGAGGCACGGATGCAGCCGTCGGCCGCGGACGGCGCAAAGGCGGCGATGGTGAAGAAAGGCATGCCCACCACGCCAGACGCTTCGGTCACGACGCAGGATATACCTTACGGCAGCGACCCCAAGCAGTTCGCGCGCATCTACAAGCCGGCCAACGCGCCCGCAGATGGCAAGCCGATGCCGGTCGTGGTCTATTATCACGGCGGTGGCTGGGTGATCGCGGATGTCGCGACCTATGACGCGGCACCGCGTGCGATGTCGAAGGCGCTGAACGCGATCGTCGTGTCGGTCGAATACCGTCACGCACCTGAGTTCAAGTTCCCAGCACAGCATGATGATGCTGCAGCTGCCTATCGTTGGACGCTGGCGAACGCTGCGAGCTGGGGCGGTGACCCGATGAAGATCGCCGTGGCGGGCGAAAGTGCCGGCGGTAATCTCGCGGTCGCGACCGCTATCTTCGCGCGCGACAATGGCCTGACCGCCCCGCTCCACATCGTCTCGGTCTATCCGATCGCCAACAGCAGCATGACGCTGCCATCGCGCATGGACTCGGCGAATGCCAAGCCGCTCAATGCCGCGATGCTGAAGTGGTTCGGCTATTACTATCAGAACAGCGCCGCCGACGCGCAGGATCCACGCCTGAACCTGGTGTCGGCCAATTTGCGCGGCCTTCCGCCCACGACGATCATCAACGCGCAGATCGATCCGCTGCGCTCGGATGGTGAGACGCTGGCAGCCGCGATGCGCAAGGCAGGCGACAAGGTCGAGCAGAAGACCTTCCCCGGTGTGACCCACGAGTTCTTCGGCATGGCGAAAGTCGTTCGCGGCGCGAAAGAAGCGAACGACCTCGCGATTGCGCGGCTGAAGGCGGCATTCGCGGCTCCTGCGGCGCGTCGCTGAGCGTACCGGCGGCGGCATCGCGCCGCCGCCATCTCTTTTCGAGAGGATCAATCATCATGGCCCAGGCACCTGTTCGCTACTCCCCAGACATCGAGGACGTGAAGTCCGACGAGGCGGAGACGATCGCGAAGCTGAACGAGACGTTCGACACCATCCTCGAGAAAACCGCCGAGGATTACGGTCATGCCGTTCGATCGGTGCATGCCAAGGCGCATGGGTTCCTCGAAGGCACGCTCACCATCCACGGCGACCTTCCAGCCGAGCTCGCGCAGGGCATGTTTGCGACGCCGGGTGACCACAAGATCGTGATGCGGTTCTCGACCAATGCCGGCGACATCCTGCCCGACACGATCAGCCTGCCGCGTGGTCTGGCGTTGAAGGTGATGGATGTTCAAGGTGATCGTCTGCCGGGTGCCGACGGACGCACGCAAGACTTCGTGATGGTCAACGGCCCAGTCTTTCAGAACAAGACCGCCGATCAGTTCCTCAGCAACCTCAAGCTGCTGGCCGGCACGACCGACAGGCTGGAGGGAACGAAGGAGGCGATGTCGAAGGTGCTGCGCGGCGTGAACACCGTCCTGAGCGCAGTCGGGATCGAGAGTCCCAAGGTGCAGACGCTCGGCGGCGCCCCCAACACCGATCCGCTGGGGGAAACCTACTTCAGCGTCACGCCATTCCGTTACGGTGACTACGTCGCGAAGTTTGCGATTTTCCCTGTGTCGAAGGACCTGACCGACCAGACAGGCACGACGATCGATGCCAGCACACGCCCGGATGCGCTGCGCGACGTGATCCGCACGGAAACCCAGGTGTTCGAGATGGAATGGGAGTTGCGCGTTCAGTTGTGCCGAGACCTCGACAAGCAGCCGATCGAGGATCCGACCACCGAGTGGAAGCAGGACGACGCGCCGTTCCAGACCGTGGCGACCATCCGCGCGGCGAAGCAGGACAGCCTGAGCGAGGACAAGTTCCAGCACATCAACGAGGAAATGCGCTTCGCGATCTGGACGGGTCTCGCCGCGCACCGGCCACTCGGCAACATCAATCGCGCGCGCAATGAAACTTACCGTCACTCCGCGAACTTCCGTGCCCGGGTGAACGGCTGCCCCTTCCACGAACCGGTCGGCGCGCAAGCGTGACCAGCAATCAGGCAGACATCGGAGCGGGTACAATGACCTATCTACGCTACAGCGACGACATCGAGACGCGCGAGCCGGACGAGCAGGAAAGCATCGACGGCATCATCAAGGGCATGACTCAGGAGAGTCAGACGGTCGAGAAGCGCGACGGTCACGCGGTCCGCGCCAGCCACGCCAAGAGCACCGCCTGCGTCATCGGCACGCTGACGGTCGCCGCCGACCTGCCGCCCGAGCTCGCGCAAGGATTGTTCGCCAACCCGGGCACCTTCGACGTGGCTGTCCGCTTCGCGCAGGGGCCGGGAGAGAAGCTCGGCGACCGCGTGTCGACGCACCGCGGCATGTCGGTCAAGGTGTTCGGCGTCGAAGGCGATAAGCTGCCGGGCCATGATGCGCCGACGCAGGACTTCGTGCTGGCAAGCGGCACGACGTTTCCGGCGGGGACGGCCGCGGGGTTCCTGTCGCAGGCCAAGAAGATCGGCTTGACCGTACCGATGCCCGAGGGGGCGAAGAGCGCGGCGGCGTCGATCGCGCGCAACATCAACAAGGTGCTGAACGCGGTCGGCGTCGGCCCCAGCCCGACGCTCGACTTCTACGGGCACCCGTTCAGCCACCCGCTGGCGGAGCCTTATTTCAGCCAGTGCCCGATCCGCTTCGGCGACCATGTCGCGAAGATCGGCGCGTTCCCTGTCGCGCCGGAGCAGCAGGCGTTGACGGACTGGCGACTCGACCCGCACGAGGACGAGAACGGCTTTCGTCACGCCGCGGTCGAGTATTTCGGCGGCAACGATGCGGTGTTCGAACTGCGCGCGCAGCTGTGGGCCGATGCGACGACGCAGCCGATCGAGGATACATCGGTCGATTGGCCGACGAGCGCGAGTGAGTACCGCACGATCGCGACGATCAGGCTGCCGCGACAGGCGGCATATGGCCCCGAGCGGGTGCGTTACTTCGACGAAGTGATGACGTTCCGCCCGGCGCACAGCCTGGCGGTGCATCGCCCACTGGGGGGCGTCATGCGCGCGCGGATGCAGGTCTACCAGGCGCTCAGCGACTTCCGCCACCGTGAGAACGGCATTGAAGCGGCGAACACTGGCAGCGTGGATGACATCCCCGCCTGAGCACGCCTCTGCATAGACCGTGTTTAGCCGATGCTTTCATCACGCTTGCCGCACCCAATGCGATCTCTCGCATTTCACTATCATCCAGCGCGCGCCATGCGCCGTTCGACACCGGAGACAATCATGCGCTCTAAGACCCGCTTTCTTGCCACTCTCGCCCTCGCCGGTACGCTGCTCGGTGCCGGGACCATCGCTTATGCCCAGGCCGGTGCCGGCGGGCTCAAGCAGGAGGCACAGTTCGACCATCAGGCAACCGGCGTCGCGGTCACGGCCGATGGCCGCCGCTTCGTCAACTTTCCGCGCTGGACCGATGACGCGCCGATCTCGGTCGCCGAGGTGATGAAGGACGGATCGCTTCGCCCCTACCCCGACGCGAAGTGGAACAGCTGGCGCAACGCGCGCAGCAGTGAACTGCCCGTCGGCGACTATTTCGTCTGCGTCCAATCGATCGTTCCGGACGGCAAGGGCAACCTCTGGGTGGTCGATCCCGGTGCGCCCGGTAACGAGAAGATCCTCGAAGGCGCACCTAAGTTGGTCAAGATTGACCTCAAGACCAATCGCGTGACCAAGGTCATTCCCGTGCCCGGCGATGTCGCGCTGCAAGGCACCTACCTCAACGACATCCGCTTCTCGCCCGATGGCAAGACTGGCTACATCACCGACAGCGGCACGCGCGGCGCGATCATCGTCGTCGATCTGGAGAGCGGCCGGTCGTTCCGCACGCTCGACGGCCATCCCGCGACGCAGATCGACAAGACGGTCAAGGTCACCCTCGATGGTCGTCCGCTCGTTCGGCCCGATGGTCGCCAGCCCGCCTTTGCGGCCGACGGCATCGCCATCTCGAACGACGGTCGCACGCTCTACTGGCAGGCGCTGACGGGCAAGACGCTCTACTCGATCGACACCGCGCTGCTGCGCGATGGCGTCAGCGAGACGCAGCGCGGCGCGGGTGTCCGCACGGTCGCGCAGACGCAGGTCGCCGACGGCTTGTGGATGAGCAAGGCGGGGACGCTCTATATCACCTCGCCTACCGATTATTCGATCAAGCGGTTGAACGGCACGGCGGTGCAGAACGTCCTCACTGACCGCCGTCTGCGCTGGCCCGACACCTTCTCGGAAGGGCGTGACGGGCGCATCTACGTCACCGCCAGTCACATCCAGGACACCAACTGGTTCAAGCCCGCCGCCCCACCGTCGATCCGCACCGAGCTCTTCTCGTTCGCCGGTGCTCGCTGACATGGCGGGCACCAACACGAAACGCTGAGCCGGCGCGCTCGCGCGAGGGCTCGTCGCCGGGCTCGACACAAGGCCTGCTGAGCTGCCTGCCCCGGCCAACAGGCAGTGATCCGCTGTTGCTTGGTTTGGAGCCAAGGCTGGAGGTCGCCGACCGCGCCTTTAGCATTGATGGCGCTGAAAGCACCGGCGCGGCCGACTTCGCGATGCTGTTACCAACAGCGCGCAGCCCCATTAATGATCGAAGCCGATTGTGAAGCAAGGCCGGATCGCTCCCATGCGCCACCGCTGGGAGAACCAGAAGCGCACGGGAGCTCCATCAACAGCGGATCACTGACCGAGAGCCCCGTCGAGCTTTCCGCCTCAATCCTGCAATCTGCCTAGGACCCCGCCGCAGCTTAAAAGCTAGGCAGGGCAAGGCATTACCCGTGATCCACAGCTTTGTTCCTGGCCGCCGGCCGACCCCGTAGCGAAGCTGTTGATAAGTGGCCGCTTCGGCAATAAGCGACCGCGTCGACTGATAAGGCTTTGAGAAGACGCTCTTATGGATGATGCTCATGAGCGCGGGATCAAGGCAGGTCGTTCGCCCGAGGGTTGGGCTGGTCAATGTCCGTTCGGCTTCGATGAGCCGGTCGAACGCGCAGCATGGCTGAAAGGCTTCGGAGAGGGACGGGCTGTCTGCCCTCCCATCCCCTATGTCGAGAGTAGCGAGCCGCGTGACATTCCTTACGAGTTGTGGATCAGCCAACCACGCAGCCGTTAGGTGTCGGTCACTCAGGCTGGCGCACCATCCTGATCGGGCACCAAGCGTCGCATCGCGTCCATGACCTCGCCACGATTAATTGGCTTAGGATAGAATTCGGCCCGCTCGGGAAGCTCGACACTTTCACGCGTAAAATATGCGGCGGTCAAGATGATCTCGATCGGCGGCCAGCGTTTGCGGATCGCCTCTGCAATCTCGATGCCCTTGCGACTGCGCGGCATATCAAGGTCCATGTAGACCAAGCGGATGTCGAGACGCTCTTGGAGGATCTGGATCGCGTCGGCGCTGCTCAGTGCCTCCACCGGTTCGAAACCTGCGCTCTCGACCATGGCGAGCGCGTCAAGCCGCAAGATCGGCTCGTCTTCGACCACCAGCACCGGCCATCGCTTGAGGGGTTGAGACTGTCCCATTCGGTACGCTTACGCCTTACGCCTCTTGGACCTGATAGAGCGGCGCCGTCGCGCGCATCGTCAGACCTTCAGTTTCGTAGCAAAGCGTAACGCCTCCCGAGCCACTTAGACCCATGCGGATAATCCGCGACCCAAAACCTTTTCGGGTCGGCTCCACCGCCGGCGGACCGCCGCGCTCAGTCCAGCTGAAGTCGAGCACGTCCTTACCTTCGTGTTGGCTCACCGCCCATATCACCGCGACGCTGCCGTCCGCGGTGGTCAACGCGCCGTATTTGGCGGCGTTGGTCGCCAGTTCGTGCAGCATGAGGGAAAGCGCAAGCGTCGCACGTGGCCCCATCATCACGTCCGGGCCTGACAGCAGGAAGCGATCCTCACCGAAAGTCTCAAGCGCCTTCCGCGCCACCTCGTTCAACTTGGCACTCGACCAGTTGTCGCGGGTCAGCACATCGTTCGCCGAGGCGAGTGCGCCGAGCCGCTGACCAAACGCGGCGACGGCTTCCTGATCCTGCGCCTTGCCGAGCGTCTGGTGAGCAATAGCCTGCACCACGCTCATGGTGTTCTTGATGCGGTGCGCCAGCTCTCCGTTCAGAAGGTGCTGCTGTTCGCGCGCCTTCTGTAATTCGGTGTGATCGCGCGACACGGACAGGATGCGGCTGACCTCACCATCCGGGCCAGGGATCGGCGACACCGAGATCGACCAGTGCTTGGGTGTTCCGAGGTAGGTGTCGGCAGCGGCTTCGAAGTGCGTCGTCTCACCTCGTTTGGCCGCTTCTATCGCTTCCATCGCGAGCGCAGAGCCGCCTCCCTTGAGGAAGTCGGGCCACGGGCAACCTCTTACCGAATTGAAGTCGCTGATCTCCATGACCTTCATGCCCTCGTCGCTCATGAACGAGAGACGCCCGTCCAGCTCCACCACCTTGATGCAATCGGTCGAGGCAGCGAGCACGCTGCTCAGGAAGGTGGCGGTCTCCTTTGCCTCCTTTTCCGCGCGACGACGATCGAGCGCGGTCCAGGTCCGATTGCCGGCATCGGCGATGAATTGCAGCTCTTCCAGCGTCCAATTGCGTGGCGCGTCAGAATTGACGGAGAGGATCGCGACCGTGCGGCCCTTCTCGATGATCGGACGGTTGACCAGGCTGCGGACCGATACCGATTCCAGCGGCGCGGTGTCGTCCAATGTGCGGGCATCGAGGCGAATGTCGGGGATGACGACAGTGCGACCTTGGCGCAGGTCTTCGGCGTAGCCGCCATAATCATCCATGCGGTAGGTGCCGGCGAGGCTGGGGTAGCCCGGTGCCGTCCAGTCGTTCGGCACGGTGAACGTCTCGCCGTCTTCACCGACCGCGCCGTAGCCCACGCGGCCAACGCCGAGTGTCCGGCCGATAATGGCGGTGGCGGCACGCACCACGTCGTCGGGATCGTTGATGGCTATCAGCGCTCTGCCAAGCTCGGCCAGCGCCTCGCGACGCTGGTCGGAGCGGACGCGATCGGTGACTTCTAGAAATAGCACGGTGAAGTGATCGGGTCCGGCTGGCTGGCACACTCCGTCATACCAGCGATGCAGATTACCGACCTGACACGTGAAGCGGATTGCCTGCCCCGTCTCGACGACCCGGGCAAACTCCATCACCCACTCATCCTCGATGCCGGGAAACACCTCGCGGATGGTGCGGCCTACAGCGCATCCGCGTTCGATGCCGACGAGATCATACCAAGCGCTGTTCACCTCCTCGTAGCACCAGTCGACGATCACGCCGCTTGTGTCGCGCACCACCTTGGCGAAGATGAACCCTTCTTCCAACGTCTCGAACAGCTCGCGCCATTTGGTTTCGGTGTTCGCCAGCGTGATGATCCCATTATCACGTTCGCGTAGCGCCTTAAGGCGCGGTGTGCTGTCAGAAGTGACATTCAACAGGCCGAGCACGTCCCCGCTGGCTCCGCGTATCGGAGAATAGGCGAAGTCCCACCACGTCTCTTCCGGAAACCCGTTGCGCGTCATGGTCAGCGGCTGATCGCGGAACGCTACGCTCTCGCCCGAGAACACGCGATTGATCAGAGGCGCGATCTCAGGCCACAGCTCGGGCCACACCGTGGCCGTTGGCTGCCCCAGCGCCGCAGGGTGCCGCGCACCAAGGATGGGTGCGTAGCCGTCGTTGTAGAGCAGGATGCGTTCCGGGCCCCAAATGACGCACATCGGGTGAAGTGAGGCCAGCATCGTGTCGACAGTGACGCTGAGCGCGGCAGGCCAGGTGTCGCGAGCGCCCAACGGACTTGCCTGCCAATCGTGCGCGGCGATCAGGTCGGTCATGCGCGGTGCGTCATGCGCGTCGCTCAAGACAACGCCCTCAACGTAGCTCACCATTCCTGCCGTCGCTTCCTCGACCGAACCATCAACAAATCCGCTTCCTAGATGCTGCGCCGTGCTGATCATCGCCTCAGCTCTAAAGCATGGCTCGGTAGCACCGATGGCTCGCAGCCTGTTCCCGCCTCTCAGGTCGTGCCGATCGTCACGGGCGTCTTGCCGGTGCTTTCCTCTGCCTCAGCGGTTCGAATAGCCTTGACCAATGCCTCAGCGTCGTAAGGCTTAGACAAAACGACGCAGTCCGCTTCGTTTGCCACCGCAGCAGGATCGCCGGTTGCAAACACGACCACCGCGTCGGGGCGAAGATCACGCGCCCTATTGGCCAGTTCACGCCCCGACGCACCCGGCAAATTAAGGTCGGTAACCAACACATCCACAGGGGCCGTTTGCAAGGCCGTGAGAGCTTCTTCGGCGCTCGATGCTTCCACCACAACGAAGCCGGCCGCTTCGAGCATCTCACCGGTCGTCACTCGGATGAGATCGTCGTCCTCGACCAAGAGCGCCGTCTGCCGGATGGTGGAGGATGGAGCGATGGGTGCCGAGCACGTCGTGACCAGCTCAGGCGCCGCTGACCCTGTCGTTGCCACTTGTCTGCGCTGCTGCTGGTTAGCCAGCACATGGCGGAACTTTCGGGCCAACGCGTCGCGCGTGTAAGGCTTGGATAGCAGCTCGATTCCTCGATCGAGCTTGCCGCCGTGCACGATCGAGTTTTCGGTGTAGCCGCTGGTAAAAAGCACGGCGAGATCGGGCAGGCGCTCTCGTGCCTTGCGCGCCAGTTCCGGGCTCTTGAGCTTACCCGGCATCACTACGTCGGTGAAAAGAATGTCGATGGGGATGCCGCTTTCGATCACCGCAAGCGCGCTGGTCGCTTCGGGTGCTTTCAGAACGCGGTAGCCGAGGTCGGTCAGCATCTCGACGACGGTTGCACGAACCTCTTCGTCGTCCTCCACAACCAGCACGGTTTCCGTGCCGCCGGTGACCGGACCCGTATCGTTGACCACTTCGAGGTCCTCAGCGTCGGTAGCCCGCGGCAGATACAGCCGGATGGTCGTGCCTTCGCCGACCTCCGAATAGATGTTCACGTGGCCGCCGGACTGCTTGACGAAGCCGTAGACCATCGAGAGGCCAAGGCCCGAGCCTTTACCCTCCGCCTTGGTCGAGAAGAACGGCTCGAACACCTTGGCGATGATCTCGGGCGACATGCCGGAGCCGGTGTCGCTCACTGCCAGCATGACGTACTGCCCAGGTGTTACTTCCTCGTGGAGGCGTGCGTATGCGTCGTCGAGGTGCGCGTTCGCCAACTCGATTGTCAGCTTGCCACGCCCCTCCATCGCGTCGCGCGCGTTGATCGCAAGATTGAGCAACGCATTCTCGATCTGTGCAGGGTCGATGAAGGTGTTCCAGAGACCACCCGAGAAGATGGTTTCGATCTCGATCGCCTCGCCGATCGCTCGGCGGAGCATGTCGTCCATGCCTTGAACGAAGCGGGTGACGTTGACGACCTTGGGCTCGAGCGCCTGACGCCGCCCGAATGCGAGCAATTGAGCGGCGAGCTTCGCGCCCCGCGTGACACCGGACATCGCGTTGTTGACGCGCTTCTCGGCCCGCTCGTTCCCGGCAACGTCCTGCATGAGCAGCTGGAGATTGCCGCCGACGACCTGAAGCAGATTGTTGAAGTCGTGC
Source organism: Sphingomonas sp. Mn802worker (assembly GCF_000382485.1). GTDB lineage: Bacteria > Pseudomonadota > Alphaproteobacteria > Sphingomonadales > Sphingomonadaceae > Sphingomonas. The sequence continues at coordinate 203,398 of NZ_AORY01000002.1, forward strand.
GCGACGCCGCCCGTCAGCTTGCCGACCGTCTCCATCTTCTGTGCTTGCGCGAGCTTGACCTCTGCCTGGCGGCGCTCCGCGATCTCGTCGATCACGCGGCTCTCCAGTGTCTCGTTCAGCTGGCGGAGCTGATCCTCCGCGCGCTCGCGATGCCGAACCTGCCGCGACAAGCTGTCGGCGTGCTCGCGCAGGCTTGCCTCCGCCGCGCGCTGGTGGGTGATGTCGGTGTGGACACCAACCCACTCGCTGATCTCGCCGACATCGTCGAGAATGGGCAAGGCTCGGATTGCAAAGGTCCGCCACTCGCCATCGTGACGGCACACACGGTGCTCGTGCACGAACATGCTGCGCGTGGACACGGCCTGGTTCCAGGCAATGACCGACGCAGCCGCGTCATCGGGGTGAACGGCAGAGGCCCAACCGAACCCTTGGTACTGGTCCTGGGTTTGCCCGGTCAGCAGGCTCCAGCCGGGCTGCTCGCCGACCATCCTTCCATCGGCGCTGTTGGTCCACAGAACTCCGTGCACCGCCTCCATCGCGGTGCGGAAGCGATTGTTACTCGCCTTGATCTCCCGCTCGCGCTCGACACGGTCACTAACGTCGATGCCGAGGATGTAGACCCCGAGCGTCTCATCGTCCTCGGTGGTGTGCGGGACATAACGGAGCTCGGTCTGACGCGGACCGAGGTCACGGTGGTGGAGCACAGTTTCGGCAACAAGCGAAGTGCCGCTCAACGCCAGCTCGAGGTCTGATGCTCGCGAGCGATAAGCCTCCTCGCTGAGCACGTCGCGCACGTGCCTGCCGATCATCGCTTCGGGAGCAATACCGAACCACGCTTCGTAGTCCGCATTCGCGAACCGGTAGACGTGATCGCGGTCTACGTACGACACCAGCATCGGCACAGCGTCTGAGATGCGACGCAGTTCGGCCTCGCTAGCCGACAGCTTCCGCTCGATCGCGATCCGCGCACTGTTGTCGATCATGGTGCAGAGCACGCCGCCTGGAACGCCGTCCGAGTCATAAACGGGTGTATAGAACAGACCCAGCACGAGGGTCTGGGGACCTGCCGGACGTTCGAAAACGATCGGCTGATCGAGATAGGACCTGGTTTCTCCCGTGAGGACAGCCGCCAGCACCGGACGGTTCCAGTCCCACACCTCCGGGAACGCCTCTGCTACGGGCGTGCCAAGCGCCAACGGGTGACGATCGCCTGCGATCTCGCGATAGGCATCGTTGTAGAACATGACGTGGTCCGGTCCCCACATCAGCACCTTGGCCACCGGCGAGTTGACCAGGTTTGAGACGGTTGTCCGGAGCTCTGGCGACCAACCTTCCGGAGCGCCAAGAGGAGTCCGGCTCCAATCGCGATTGCGGATGAGGGAGCCGCATTCACCGCCTGCCAAGGGCCAATCGAGGGTCATCGATCGGGAAGCTGGCGTCTGACCGTCGCGCAAAGAGCGTAGCCCTGCTCGCACGACCTCGCTGACGTTGGCGTAATCACCAGATGCCAGGCTGTCCGAAATAAAAGTCTTCAGCTCGGGCGTGAGGGACACGTTGCAGGAGAGGCGCGCGGTCATGAGGCCACATTGCATAAAACCGTTGTGTGTCAATGGATGGCACAAAGTGAGCGAAGGTGCGTGATAGCGAGTGCTGAGACGCCTCTTCGTGCTTTCGAGTAGCTTTGGCGCCAGCGGGGAACGGGAAGGCTCAAGAAGGTTGGGCGGCTTGCCCAACCTTCTTACCCATCATGTCATTGGCGACTGTTGCCGCGTGCTCCTGCTGCCAGCAGAAAATCAACGGGCAAGCCGCTGTGATCGGATTGAGCGTCGCGTGCGTCCGCCAGCGCAGATTGCTCGACGAGCCCGCCCAGCCGCAGCACCTCCGCCACGTTCGCGGGTAGATCGGCGGTGAAGGGTTCGTAGCGCATGGCGGAAAGCGGTCGCCCTCGCCGCGGTCTTTTGCGAGCGCTCGGATGCGGCCTGGAATTTGACCACGACGCTTGCATGCCGGCGGCGTTCGACTTCCAGTCGGTTGATCAACCCACGGGCTTTCCGTTTCTCCGCCTCCGCCTCATTGACGATGCGTGCCTGCTCGCGGTGAACTTCCTGCCAGCGGGCTTTCTCTGCCTCGTGAAGGTCGTTGAACCTTGCCTTGGCGATCTGTGCGGCTTCGATGGCTTGATCCATCGCGTCCTTTCTGCGCTTCAACTTCGCGAGTTCATCGGAGTAGGGACGCCGCTTGCGCTCAGATCGCTCGGCGCCGCGGCTGAGCCCGAACGGCTGCATGGTTTCAGCGTAGAGATCGTGAGCGCGCTGGAACTGCCCCGGTCCGCTGATTACCCGCGCGTCGAGCGTCCACGTCTCACCATCAGCCGGTCGTCGCTTGTTTGTCCGCAGGAGGAGGCCAAGAACAAAAACGTGAATATGCGGCGTGTGCTCATCAAGATGGAGCACCGCTGCGACGATGCGGTCGGCTTCCCAGATACGCTCAGCCGCCTGGATTGCCGCCCCGATCCACGCGCCTGTTCGCTTCATCGGCTCAGGGCCACCTTCGTCCGTGAAGAAGGCATGCGAGGCAGATAGGATCACCTCAAAACCGATCACCCCATTCTTGCGGATGGCGTCAGGGTCGATACCGTGCGCAAGCATCTTCGCGCGGATGTCGGATTGCAGATTGCCGGTGCCGATCAGGTGCACGGGCAGCGGCGCGCCCTCCTTGCAATGCGGGAGTGGCTCTGCGCGGTTGTTGTGCTGGTTGATCTTGTCGACGCGCTGCCAGTTCTTGACCGGACCGCGTGGATCGAAGGACACCACTCCGTAGCTGGTTTGCATCGCCATCTCCATGATGGCCTTATTCTGGCAGCAAGACGGAAAATGCCGCAATCACCCCCTCGAAAATATACTTTCGACGAACAAGCGATAGTTTCGGCCCGCTCGCTGTTGCTTGTAGCGCTAAGCCTATTAGCGGTTTGGAAGGTGATCTCGAGTCTAAACGGCTGGAGGAAATTAGAAAGGCTACTTGGTGGCGCGGCGCACACCTTCTCCGCCGCTTGGCGAGCGATCACCGGGATAGATGAGCACCAAGCCTGCTGCCTCCACCGCGTTTCGCAGGGCCTGCACGGTTACGGTCTGCACCAGCTGCCCGCTTTCGAAGCGCTTCACGGTAGCAAGACCAAGGCCCGCAGCGCTCGCCAAATCCTGAGCCGACCAACCGAGCAATGCCCTTGCGGCACGACACTGATCGGGAGACATCATATCGAGCCTTTTAGCATCAAAAGAACGATTGCGAACAACCGCGAACGCTGATACCAATCAGCTCAAGACGGCCGAACGCGGAGATTGAGCCCTCCAAGTCCGGCCTGACCACCACGATCATCAGGAGATCGAGAATGGCTACGAACACCCTACCGGCACCCGTGTGCCCGGCCAAGATCGCGCATGTAAAATCCGGCCTTAGTCGTGCGACCGCCCATGCAGTCGACATGGCGCGCCTGCACCTGCGCACCGGGAACCCTGGTGCATATGCCCGCACGTTGGCGGGCGAACACCGCTCGACCAACAGCCGCCAGCAGCGCGCCATTGAGGCGGTGATCGCCAGCGACGCCCGCGACCACCTGTTCACGCGGCATCCGATCAATGGCTGCCTGCTCGCACGGGAGGGCTGATCCATGACCACGTCGCATCCATCCGTCGCCAACGCGCTGCTTCAAGACGCCGTATCGAGCGCCGCCGCCACGCTGTTCGCAATCAGTTCCGGGGACATGTTCCGCACCGTGCCAGAAGGTAAGGAAGAGGCGGAAGCGTTCAACCACGGCTGCTTTCTGCTGAGTATGCTGGAGCAGCACCTGCGCCATGTTCAGTCGCTGGTCGACCAGATCGACCGCGACGCTGCAACCGCCAAATCGGAGGGCTGACCGATGAACGCCATGAGCCTTCACAGCGTCTTCTCGACCCTGCTGACCCGCTACCGGCAGCAGGTTACCGACCTCGACGCCGCCGCCGATCAGGACGACATCGATCGTCTGGTGAACGCATCACAGGACACGCTTTCCGAGCTGGCAGGCACCCGCCCGCGCAGCGCGGCCGCAATGGCGGACAAGGTGCAGGAGCTTATCCGCCGCTACGACGACTTCGGCGCTCTGCCGATGGACCTCGTTCGCGAACTGCTCGCAGACACGTACCATCTCGCGTCCGAACCCGGTCTGACGCTCGCATGGGTGCACCTGTGGAGCGACCTCGGTGGCTGGATCATCGACCAGGGGGAGGGGCACCGCTACCTCGGTCTGCCCGAGCCGTTGCGAGTGACCGATACGTTCACGGCCAATCTGCCGGCCGCATACAAGCCCTGCAACGAGGCGGAAGCCGTGGGTGCGTCCAAGGCGCTGCGTGCCCTGCTGCACCTCGCGGGTCGGCACGCTGCCGATCACGTCTTTGCCTTCGCGCAGGAGGCTTGAGCCATGAACAGCCCATCCACCTTCCACTCGCTTCTCGCAGGCGTTGCATCGGTCGCACTCGTCTTGCCGGCAACAGCGCAATCGGTGAGCGTCAGCACACCTTTGGCGCTGGCGCTGGCGACCTACCGGGCGGCAGAAGCCGACCTCGCCCAACATGAGCTGATTCACTACACGCCGATCAAGGCGCATGTGTCTGCGCTGATCGACGCACTTCCTCACACGCAGGTGACGCTACGTGACGGCGCGATCTGGTCGTCTGACGATCGCGTCAGGATTGTCGCCGCAGAGAAAATCGTTCGCGGTGCCAGCAGGCCGCGGCACGAGCGCTACCAAGCCTATCGAGATCTGCTCGCTGGGCACAAACGACGTGAACGAGCGATCGCCCGCATTCGACGTGAGACAGGCCTCGACGCTGTTCTGGCGGAGTCCGACCGGCTCGGCGGGATCATGGCGACCGCACAGCATGCCGTGCTCAGCGCACCAGCTGAGACGATCACCGACTTGGAAGCCAAGCTCTCGCTCCTCGTCGAGGTGGACGAGGACGACGGCGAATGGCTGTTTCCGATCCTGCTCGCCGACGTGCAACGCATTTCCAGCCCGAAGGCCTGACCACATGGATGTCGCTACAACCAACCGGCAGCCTCTCGAGGCTGGCGTGAACATTGCGCAACCGCAGCCACCTTGCTCCTTCGAGCCGCAGCTATGGCTGTCAGCTCTCACCACGATCGGCGGCGGTTACGCGCTGATGTCTGGGCGCAAGCTGGCCTTCCTGGTGGATGGCTGCGACACTGATGCGCTCGCAGGCGTCATGGGACAGATCATCGGGCAGCCCGGCCGTCAGGAAGCGATCAAGGCATCGATCGAGCGCCGGCAATGCGGGGAGGGGGCGTGATGGGTGCCGTTCCCTATACTCCCGCACACACGCACCAGCGCCGCCCTCGCTGGCGTCGCGAGCGGCGGCGCCCGTGGTGTCGTTGTGGGGGCCTGGCGGGCATCAGCACGATGTTTGCCGCGATACCGTCGTTGCCCCGTGCCGAGCTGGCGCGGCTCACCGAGCGCATGATTGACCGCATGGACGAGATCGACGGCGACCCAGACCTCGAACACCTGCGTGAGGACGACGAGGACACCCACGACCGCGAACAGGAGGAAAACCACGTCTAGCGCCCTAATCTGGCCGTCGCCGCCGCCATTGCCGACGAGCCTGCGTCCCGCCCTGCGCCCGCAACCTCGACGTGACAGCGTGGGGGCGTTTCAGCGTGTCCATCGCTTCGACGAGAGCCTGTCGCTGTCTGCGCAGTATGGCAACGATTGGTGGATACCGATCTATCGTCGCGCCTTTCCGACGCTGATGTCCGCTGTGGCGGTCGAGCATGACGGGGGGGCGCAGCGGGGCGGGATCGATCGGCTGCTGACGCTTGCGTGCGGGCGCACCTACACCGTCGACGAGAAAATCAGGACCGAGGATTGGCCCGACGTTCTGCTGGAGCGATGGTCGAACGAGGGGCTGCGTCGCCCCGGCTGGGTGCAGAAGCCGCTCGCCGCCGACTTCATCGCCTATGCGCACGCGCCGGCCGCGACGTGCGTGCTGCTACCGGTGCCGGCGTTGCAGCGCGCTTGGCGCCAGCATGGGCGACAGTGGATCGGGCTCTACGGGCAGCGACGCGCGCAGAATAACGGATACACCACCGTAAGCGTGCCGGTGCCGCGCTCGGTCCTGATGCAGGCCATAGTCGAAGCGATGTTTGTCTCTTAGACATATGCGCAGGGGCGCTCGCTGGGCGAGCTTGGGGGGTGGGATGTGAGGAAGGATCTGACGATCACGACGGCGATAGCCGCCGCACTGCTGACCGGTGCGTGCAATCGCCGTGATGCTGAATGGACCACGCAGCAAGACACGGCGATCTGCACTGATTCCAGCGGCCGTCGCATCGCTGACGTCAATTGCCGACGAGCGAACGCCGCAGGCGGCCACGGCGGCGGTTGGTATTACCTCAATCGCGGACGCAACATTCCACCGCTTGGCGAGCGCGTTGCCGGTGGCTCGTATCAAGGCAGGTCCGGGGGGCGTTATGTGACGGCCCCGGTGACGACTGCGGTGACCCGGTCTGTTGCGATTAGCCGAGGTGGTTTTGGCTCATCCGCCCGCGGATTCGGCGGCTTCGGAGAATGATCCGGTTGCCGGCTAGGCCGCGAGCCGACTGGCAGCGCAAGGTCGAAGCCGAAGGGCTGATCTGGCACTCGGTCGACGGCCGCCCGTATTGGGACGAGTCCATCTACTACAGCTTCACGCTCTCGCAGATTACCGAGTTGGAGAACGCGACTGCGGAACTCTACCGCCTGTTCATCGCGGCAGGAGATGTGATCGTCGACGATCCCAAGCTACTTACCCGCTTTGGCATACCGCAAATTTTCCACCGGGCAATCCGCGCGGCGTGGGAAAACGAGCCGCCTGCGCTCAACTTCGGCAGATTCGACCTCGGCTATGATGGCGTAAATTCCCCAAAGCTGTTCGAGTTTAACTGTGACACGCCAACCTCGCTACTTGAAGCGGCCGTGATCCAGTGGTCGTGGAAGGAGGCTCAGTTCCCTCGGCTGGACCAGTTCAACAGTATTCACGACAAGCTCGTCGCGAAGTGGCGCGACATCGCCGATCATCTGCCCCCGGTTGTGCATTTCGCTCACGTGTCCGACGAGGCCGGCGAAGACACGGTGACGACCTCATACCTGCGGGACACCGCGCAAGCAGCCGGGATCGCGACCGTGCCGATCCTGGTTGATGACCTAGGCTGGGATAGCGAGCGCCGATGTTTCGTTGACATGGCGGAGCAACGGATTGAGGCGGCGTTCAAGCTTTATCCGTGGGAATGGCTGACAAATGAGGCATTTGCGCCCCAGCTTCTCGAGAGCTTCGAAGACACGCTTTGGATGGAGCCGATCTGGAAGATGATCTGGTCAAACAAAGCGGTGCTGGCGGTCCTCTGGCAGCTGTTCCCCGGCCACTCGAACCTTCTCAAGGCCAGCTTCGACATTCCCTACGGCGACGCCGTGGCCAAGCCGCTGCTGGCACGGGAGGGCGCCAATGTCTCTATTCGGCGGGCAGGCGCCGTAATCGCCGAGACCGTTGGCGACTACGGCGAGGAAGGCTTTATCTACCAGGAGCTCTACCGATTGCCTGAAACGGCGCCGGGCTGTTTCCCGGTGATCGGTAGCTGGATCGTCGACGGCGAGCCGGCGGGCATGGGCATTCGCGAAGATGGGCTGATAACCAGTAACACCGCCCGCTTCGTTCCACATGTGATCGATGATTAAACGCTGCTTCTCGTGGCCTCACGGCGTGCTGACGCGGCCAACCTTTGAACCGATGTTCGTCTCATGAGCTCGGGTAGCCGTAATGCTGAACAGCTGCCCGCGCCGGTGTTGAAGGATACGCAGCACCAGGGCCCATTATGTATCTGACTCGCTGAACGCAGCCGACGTAACCAGTCTTGTTACTGGGTGCCTTCGCTTCGGAGATGATCCGGATGGCGGCTTCACCGAACTCGTTCGACGGTTCTGACGCGAGAACGCGCACGTTGCCCGTTGCGCCCCAAGGCGCCACATCGAACCCGATTATAGCCCAGCCTTCGATCGCGCGCCGTGACCAACTCTCAGGGTATCTGAGCACGGGCTCCTTCTCCCAGTCGACCTCCTTGAGACACGTCGCGCCTGTTGGCCGCAGCTTCTCCATGTCGACGTCGCTCGGCGGTGGCAGGCGGGTGGCGTTACGGTGATAAGGGTTCAAGCAACCACGACGCGGTCCACCCGTCTGCCGTGACTCAGCCATCGACTTGAGCGCCGCACGGTCAAGCACCGGGTTGCGTGTGCTTTCGATGAGTTTCAGCGCCTTCGGCCGGCCCTTCGCGTCCAGGTCGTAGGAAACCACGCTCCAGTCACGGGCGCCAGGTTCGCCACCCAAGCGCGTGAAGTCGGGCAGGATAACACGCAGCCACTGCGCCCGCGGTTCTTGATCGCAATCTCCGCCGGCCGGACGAATTCGCGCCCAACCCTGCTCGGGTAGACGGCCATTCGTCGGCGTTATGGTGTAGGAGATTAGATCACCGACCGGCGCGTCCATCAACGAGGCCGGTTTAGACGTGTAGGTGACCTCGCAACTGTTGTGCGCCGCCGAGACCTTGAAATGGGTTGCTGCCAATGAGGGCGCTATATCGGAGGTGCCTGGATCGTATCCGCTTACCGGCCCGGTGATCGAGAACGGGTAGCCATTGGCATCGATACCGAACTGATAGGTTCGGGGTGGTGTCGCAAGATTCGCCCAACTGAGTGAGACGAATGGCCGCCTGATCGAGGCAGCGGGTAGCGTTGTTGCTCCGCACCGCACATCCCCCGGAAACCAGCGTTGTAAACTCTGGCTCGATGACGGTGGCGGCAGGACGCTAGCGCTCCCCGGCGACCCGGACAGCATGATCGAGATACAGGCCGCAGCACCTGACCACTTAGATTGCATATGCCTCACCGCCTCGCGCTCTATGTGGAAGCGTAGCGATCAGACAGATAGTCAGCAATCATGTCGTGACAGCCAGACGTGGTAGTCAGCTTCGCGAGGTGCGTGGGACGGTTGTGTAGCTGGCGGGATCAATCGCATCAGGCAGGTCCTCTGCCGCAGTGTCGTTTCGCCGGGTCGAATGCAGATGCCGAAGGATGAGTGCGAGATCATCCTCGGTCAGACCTGACGTGCGATCGACAAGCACCCCCGCAGGCATAGGCTCAACGAAGGCGGCGAGGCGGTTGCACGCTGCGCCGAGTTTGGGGTCGGTCGAGTCATCAAACGCAGCCATGCACCATCCTACATTGATGCTGAGGCGGGCAATCAGCAAAGCTATATTCTTCCGCCAGTTTGATGTTAGCGGCTAGCAGCTGCCTAAAAATCAACTCAGCGTAAATCGGAACTGCCCACCCTTGAGAAAAGATAGCTCGTGCTGCGAAATGATATCCATGCCTATGATCATATCAAACCAGCTGTTCGCTTTAATCTCGGCGGCTATATTTGCTTCTGGTATCCAGTATAAAGATCGTTCGACCTCAATCTCGTCATTAACATAAACGCTATTCTCGCAGAAAACGCCTACGTTAATAAGATAGGAGACATGATGGTAGGTTCCTACGCCATTCGTCATAGGTATAAGACCACGAGGAACTAAAAAGCATTCTTTCGCAACGTGAGGAAGAACGCACGTGATGTCCGCTCCTGTGTCCAGCAGAGCACGATATTCACGTATGTGAAATGAGGGCGGCTGGTGCTGTGGTCCAACTGCTGAAGGTATCGGAGCGCCTTCTGAGACGGCCACCGAAACGATTGGCTTACCTTCGAAAAGCTGTCCCGTTATCTGCGGCATGCGACAAAAACCCTAAGTCGATCGGTCGATTGATCACATGCTGCACGGAAAACGGCTTTTCACCAAACCGGATTGAGCCTTCGCGCACTGCGTCGGCGGCCGTGCGAAAATAGTCCACTATCTTCGTGGATTGAATTAGAGCGTACTGGCCGCGATGCGCAGACATCAGATCACTGACAACCTGCTCGAAATACCGGAAATTTTCACGTATCTCGGCTTCGCGAGTAATTGGCATAACGCCGCTCCGATAGATGGCTTCGACGGCCTAACACGCTGAGAATCACGCTGGCAACCGATAGTTCCTAAGCAGAGTCAACCAGACTCATGTGCCGCCTAGGCCGTAATCCTAGGATAGACGCGTGGATATTCAGTAAATCGTTACAGGCGCAATCGCGTGACCGTATTTGCTCAGGGACTTGAGTCACTCGGCAGCAGCTTGCCAACGAGACCAGCCAAGATTGTGGGGATAAAGGTGGGGGATGAGGCTATCCACCCCATCCCTAATCCAACGATCTCAACACCTTAGAGGTGGGAGAATGGTGCGGTCGAGAAGACTCGAACTTCCACGGCCTTTCGGCCACAACGACCTCAACGTTGCGCGTCTACCAGTTCCGCCACGACCGCACACAATGTTCACCGGGCAGGCCCGGCGACTGGCAGGAGCGGGCCTCTAGCAAAGCCGTTCGTGCCTGGCAACGCCGATTGTGCGGGCGGCATCACCTTATCCGATCAACTCAGCTAGCCTCACCGACGAAGCTGAGATCGAGCCGCTTCGAAGAGGCGGGTACGTCGACCTGCGCCGAGTTGAAGTCGATCGCGCCGTTGGCGGGCAGCGTCCGCTGCTGCGGCGTGATCGTCCAGCTGAACACGACGCGGCCGTTCTCGTCACGCAGGTCGGCGCGCAGGTCGGGCACGCGCTGTGCCGCGGAGGACGGATTGGTGATGCGCCCGCTGACCGCGAACAGCTCGGACCCGTTGGTCATCTGCCGCCGCTCGATCGGATTGTCGACGATCCGCAGCGCCGACTGCGCCGGTCCGATGTTGAGACCGGCTTGTTGCGCGAGGCCCGGCGCTGTGGTCCACAGGATCACGCCGACGAGCGCGAGCATGATCAGTCCGGCGGCGATCGACGCGATCGTGCGCACCCGAGCCATGTTGCGGCGCGGGCGGAACGGCGCGCGGTGCGCGAACGCGTCGAAGCCGGCATCCGCCGAGGCAGGATCGGCCGTGATCGTTGGCGATGGCGCGTAACCCGCGGGTGCGAAGCCCGGCTCGGCCGGCGCAGGCATCGCCGCGACGGGCGGCTCGGCCAGTGCCGGCGACGGGAGCGCCGGGCCTTCCTGGAACCAGCTATGCCGGCAATTGGCGCAGCGGACGGTGCGGCCACCGACGCCGACCGCGGAATCGGGCACGAGATAGCGGGTGCGGCATTTGGGACACTCGAGGATCATGACGCCACGCTTACGGTTATCGTCACCAACGTAAACACCCGACATGATGCGCTGGCAAGTATCGAGCATGAAACGGGTGCAATGAACGTGGTTCCAACCCGCGTTCTCGCGCCCGGCTTGATGCAAGACCCTGCGCCATGCGATGGCGGACCTGTTTCAAGCGAAGGGAAGTCGCCGGCCGGTGGCCACGATCGTGCAGTTCGAGAATGTGGGGCTGCGCTACGGCCAGGGCGAGGAGGTCTTGTCGGACCTCTGCTTCTCGCTGACGTCGGGCGAGTTCTACTTCCTCACTGGCGCAAGCGGGGCGGGAAAAACCTCGTTGCTCAAGATGCTGTACCTGGCGCAGCGGCCGACGCGCGGCGCGATCCACCTGTTCGGCACCGACGTGGTCACGTTGCCGCGCTCCCGCATTCCCGGTTTCCGTCGCCGCATCGGAGTGGTCTTTCAGGATTTCCGGCTGGTCCCGCACCTGTCCGCCGCCGACAATATCGCGCTCCCCTTGCGGATCGCGGGCGTGCTGGAGGACGAAGTGCGCGCGGCGGTGTCGGAGATGCTGGCGTGGGTCGGGCTGACCAGCCGCGCCGAGGCGCGCCCGTCGACGCTGTCGGGCGGCGAGCAGCAGCGCGTTGCGATCGCGCGCGCGGTGATCGGCCGTCCCGAGATCCTCGTCGCGGATGAGCCGACCGGCAACGTCGACGAGGACATGGCCGACCGGTTGCTCCAGCTGTTCGCCTCGCTCAACGGGCTTGGCACCACGCTGGTGATCGCGACTCACGACCTACAACTGATCGCGCGGGTGCGATCGGCGCAGATGATGCGGATCGATGGCGGGCGGCTGCTCGACCCGACCGGCCTGTTGCGTCACCCGCCGGGGCGGCACGCGTGAGCGCCGACACTACGACTTCGAGCAAGGCGAGCACGCGCGTCCTCGACACCGCGCGGACCGGGCGAGGCATGATCTGGGTGATCGCGATCATGCTGTTCCTGACCGTGCTGGCGACCGCGGGCGGGATCGGCACCGCGCGGGCGACGCAGGCGGTCGGCGTGCAGCTGGGCGGGCGCGCTACCGTGCAGATCGCCGCCGCCGATCCGGCGCGGCGCGAGGTGATGGCGGGTGAGGTGGCCTCGCTGCTCGCGGGCGTTGCGGGCGCCAGCCACGTTCGCGTCGTGCCGCGCGGCGAGATCGCGCGCTTGCTGCAACCATGGCTCGGCGGCGACGCCGACGACGTCGATCTGCCGATACCGGTGCTCGTCGACGTGACGCTCGCCGATGCGGGCGTGGTGCAGCGGGTCCGCTCCGCGCTGGCCATGTTGCCGGGCGCGCGGCTCGACCTGCACAGCCAGGCACTGGCGCCGGTCCGCGGCTTTCTGCGCACGATGAGCCTGCTCGCCGCGCTGCTGGTCGCGATGATGCTGGGTGCGACCGCGTTCGTCGTCGTGCTGGCGGCGCGCGCGGGGCTGGAGGCGCACCGCGGCACGATCGAGGTCATGCACATGCTGGGCGCGACCGACGTGCAGGTCGCGCGGCTGTTTCAGCGGCGATTGTCGCTCGATGCCGCGCTCGGGGCTGCGGTCGGCGGGGCGGTCGGGCTTGCCACGGTTGCGCTGCTCGGTGCGCAGGCGGGTGCACTCGGGTCCGAACTGCTCGGTGCGGTTACGATCGGCACAACCGGCTGGGCGGTGCTGGTAATGCTGCCGTTCGCGTTCGTCGCGCTCGCCGCCACGGTGGCGCGCCGCGCGGTGGTGCTGAGCCTGGGGCAGATGTTGTGATCCGGCGGCTGGTCGGGCTGGCGCTGATCGCCTGGGCGCTTGGCTTCGCGCTGTTCGCGGTTACGCTGCCGCAGCCGGCGGACGATGCGAGGACCGACGGCATCGTCGTGCCGACCGGCGCGGCGGGACGCATCGACCGCGGGCTCGAGCTGCTGGAGGCAGGCCGCGCGAAGCGGATGCTCGTGACGGGCACCGCACCCGGCGTCCGGCAGCGCGATCTGGTGCGCACCTACGGTTATGCGCCGGTGTTCGCCTGCTGCGTCGATCTGGGGCGCGAGGCGGTCGACACGCGATCGAACGCGGAGGAGATCGCCGGCTGGGTGAAGGAGCATCGCTACCGCTCGGTCCGGCTGGTCACCTCCAACTGGCACGCCAGACGCGCGTCGATGGAGCTGGCGCAGTCGCTCGACCCCGCGGTTTCTGTGGTGATCGACGGCGTGCCCAGCCAGCCGAGCCTGACGCAATTGTTGAACGAATATCACAAGCTGCTGCTGCGCCGCGTGGTATTGTGGTGGGAGAGCTGGCGTGGCTGACGTGGTACGGACCTGGCTGTTTCGATTGTTCTTCGCCATCGGATCGTTGCTGGTCGTGATCGTGATCCCGTTCGTGGCGCTGTTCGGGCAGCGCGCGATGATCGCTTACTCGCATGGATGGGCGCGCTACCACGGCATGATCGCGCGGTGGATCATGGGCGTGCACACCGAGGTGAGCGGTGTGCCCCTTCCAAGCGGCCCGGTGCTCTACGCCGCGAAGCACGAGGCGATGTACGAGACGCTGGAGCTTCCCTACCGGCTTGGCGGTCCGGCGGTCGTAATCAAGCGCGAGCTGGCACAAATCCCGTTATGGGGTTGGGCGGCGCGCATCTATGGCGCATTGCCGGTCGATCGCGAAGCATCGGCAAAGGCGCTCCGCACGCTGATGAGCGATGCGGCCGTGTTCAAGGCGCAAGGGCGATCGGTGATTGTGTTTCCCGAAGGCTCGCGCATGCCGCATGGTGAGCGACCACCGTTGCGCTCAGGCTTTGCGGGCCTCTACCGCGCGCTTGGCTATCCGGTGGTGCCGATTGCGCTCGACAGCGGACGGCGCTGGCCGCGCAACGGACACGCGCATCCGGGACCGGTCCGCGTGCTGATCGGAGAAGCAATCCCGCCCGGCCTGCCGCGCCGCGAGGTCGAGCAGCGTGTCCACGCCGCGATCAACGCGCTGAACAACTGAGCGGCTCGGCGGCGGCTCGTTCCGCTTCCGCCCGGTGCGCTCAGTCGTGCCGTCGCCCGAAGTCGGCGGCGGCATCGTCCTGCCCCTGATCAACGATCGAGCGGCGGATCGCGCGGGTGCGCGCGAAGCGATCGTGGAGCGCGTCGCCATCGCCCCAGCGGATCGCGCGCTGCAACTGCGACAAATCTTCCGAAAAACGCTGCAGCATGTCGAGGACCGCATCCTTGTTCGACAGGAACACGTCGCGCCACATGACGGGATCGGACGCGGCGATGCGCGTGAAGTCGCGGAAACCCCCGGCGGAGAACTTGATGACCTCGCTCTGAGTCACCTGTTGCAGGTCGTCGGCGGTCCCGACGATCGTATAGGCGATCAGGTGCGGCAGGTGGCTGGTGACCGCCAAGACGAGGTCGTGGTGGTCGGGTGCCATCTGCTCGACGTCGGCACCCAGCCGACGCCAGAATTCGGCAACGCGCTCGACCGCCACGGCATCATTCTCGGGTAGCGGCGTGACGATGCACCAGCGGCCGCGGAACAGCGTCGCGAAGCCCGCCTCGGGTCCGCTCTGCTCGGTGCCCGCGACCGGATGCGCGGGGATGACCTGCGCTGCCGGCAGGTGTGCGGTCAGCGCCGCGGCGACCGATGCCTTGCAGCTGCCGACATCGCTGACGATCGCGTCGGCAGGCACGTCGGCCGCGATCTCGGCTGCGACTGCCGCCATTGCGCCGACCGGCACGCACAGGATGACGAGATCGGCATCGGTCACCGCCGCCCCTGCGGTGTCAGTAACGTCGTCGGCGAGCTTGAGCGCGCGTGCCGCCTCGCGCACCTCGGCGCTGGCATCATGCCCGGTCAGCCGCACGCCAGGCATATATTCCCGCACCGCGCGCGCGATCGAGGAGCCGATCAGGCCCAGACCGATGATCGTCACGCGTGCGAAGGGAAGCATCAGCCGCGCTCGATACCCTGATCTGCCGGGGCGACGTGCACAGGGGAGGCGTGCCGCTCGACCAGCGCGCGTAGCGCGGCGACGACCCCGCGCGTCTCATCTTCGGTGCCGATCGTGATGCGCAGCCCTTGTGCGAGCCCCTGACCGGGAAGCCAGCGCACGATGAACCCGGCGTCCATCAGCCCCTTGTACGCGGTTTCCGCGGTCAACTCGCCCTCGAACACGACGAGGACGAAGTTCGCCTCGCTCGGGATCGCACGCAATCCGGCGTTGCCGAGGCCTGCGATCTCAGCCGCGAACCAGGCGCGCCATTCGGCATTGTGGGTGCGTGTCGACGCGACGAAATCGCGATCCTGTACCGCCGCCACTGCGGCGCGCTGGCCGCCGATCGTGATGTTGAACGGCAGGCGGATGCGGTGCAGCGCCTGGATGACGTCGGCGTGCGCATAGCCCCAGCCGATGCGTTCAGCGGCCAGGCCGTGTATTTTAGAGAAGGTGCGCGTAACGAGCACGTTTGACGCGGTACGCGCGAGGTCGAGCCCGCCGTCGTCGTCCGCCGCATCAAGATATTCGGCATAAGCCTGATCGAGCACCAGCAGCACGTGCGCCGGCAGCCCGGCGTGGAGCCGCGCGATCTCGGCGCGCGGCGCGAACGTCCCGGTCGGGTTATTTGGATTGGCGATATAGACGACGCGCGTCCGATCGGTGACGCAGGCGAGCACCGCGTCGACGTCGGTCGCATAGTCGCGGTCGGGCGCGATCACCGGTGTCGCGCCGACACGCCGCGTCGCGATCTCGTACACCGCGAAGCCGTAGCGGACGAAGATCACTTCGTCGCCCGGACCGGCGAAAGCACCCGCGGCGAGGTGGAGGATCTCGTCCGAGCCATTGCCGTAGATGATCCGCGCGGGATCAAGGTCGAACGCCGCTGCGATCGCCTCGCGCACCGGCGCGGCGCTGGCATCAGGATAACGCTCCAGCGTGTCGGCGGCCGAGGCATAGGCCGCGCGTGCGGCAGGCGAGGTGCCGAGCGGGTTCTCGTTCGACGACAGCTTGGCGACCGTGCGCCCGTCATCGGTGGTCGAGCGGCCTGGGATGTAGGGCGCGATGCCCATCACCCATTGTTTCGGAGCGGGAGCGGTTGGGCGCGTGTCGGTCGCAGTGTCAGTCATGGCGCCGAGGCTTAGTGCGCGACGAGCGCGGGGGAAAGCGCGTCGTGCGATGTAGGGGTCGCACCGGTCCCCTCGTTACCTCAACGTGAGCTGGAATGTCGGTACCGGGTCTGCTTGCGGGAGCGCAGGCCGCGGATTATCGCGGCGGCTCGATGCCGATTGCCTGCAACCCTGACGATCAACGCTTCGGCCTTGCGCGGCACGTAGTGCTGCCCGGGCCGCTCCAACTCGACGGTGGCGCAACGCTGTCACCGGTCGAGATCGCGTATGAGACGTACGGCACGCTCGACGCGCGTGCCGGCAACGCGATCCTCGTTTGTCATGCGCTGACCGGCGACCATCATGTAGCCAGCGCGCATCCGCGCACCGGCAAGCCGGGCTGGTGGCAGCGGATGGTCGGGCCGGGCAAGCCGATCGACACCGACCGCTTCTTCGTCATCTGCGCCAACGTGCTGGGCAGTTGCATGGGAT
Source organism: Sphingomonas sp. Mn802worker (assembly GCF_000382485.1). Classification (GTDB taxonomy): domain Bacteria; phylum Pseudomonadota; class Alphaproteobacteria; order Sphingomonadales; family Sphingomonadaceae; genus Sphingomonas. Next base: position 220,275 of record NZ_AORY01000002.1, read on the forward strand.
CGTCCGGGCCGGCCTCGATCAATCCCGTGACGGCACGTGCCTGGGGCATGACGTTTCCGGTCATCACGATCCGCGACATGGTGCGCGCGCAAGCACTGCTGCTCGATCATCTCGGCATCAATCGGCTGGCGGCGGTGGTCGGTGGATCGATGGGCGGGATGCAGGCGCTCAGCTGGGCCGCGACCTGTCCGGCGCGCGTCGCGGCGGCGATGGTGATCGCATCGACCGCGCGCCACACCGCGCAGAACATCGCCTTTCACGAGGTGGGGCGGCAGGCGGTGATGGCCGATCCGAACTGGCGCGGCGGCGATTACTACAGCGGCGACGCGCCCGCGCGCGGACTGGCCGTAGCGCGGATGGCGGCGCACATCACCTACCTGTCCGAGGCCGGGCTGACCGAGAAGTTCGGGCGCCGGTTGCAGGCGCGTGAGGCGAAAAGCTTCGGCTTCGATGCCGATTTCCAGGTCGAAAGCTACCTGCGTCATCAGGGATTGAGCTTCACCGACCGGTTCGACGCCAATTCCTACCTCTATATCACGCGCGCGATGGATTATTACGATCTGGCGGAGGAGCATGGCGGGCAGTTGGCGCGCGCGTTCGATGCCGCGACGCGCTTCTGCCTCGTCAGCTTCGACACCGATTGGCTCTACCCGACCGCGGAGTCGCGCGCGGTCGTGCAGGCATTGAACGCCGCCGGTGCGCCGGTCAGCTTCGTCGAACTGTCGAGCCCGTACGGGCATGACGCGTTCCTGCTCGACTCGCCCGAACTCGACCGCATCGTCGCGGGTTTCCTGCGCGAGGCACGGGCGTGATCGCGCTAGACGATACTCCCTCCCGGCTCGATGTCGCTCGGGTGCACGGCTGGCTGGCATCAAGCTACTGGTCGCCCGGGATCGAACGATCTTTGGTCGAGCGTGCGGTGGCGGGATCGCACTGCCTCGGCGCCTATGATGCGACCGGCGCGCAGTGCGGGTTCGCGCGGATGATCACCGATCGCGCGACCTTCGCGTGGCTGGCCGACGTATGGGTCGACGAGGCGGTACGCGGGCAGGGGATAGGGCGGGCGATGGTGCGCTGGTTCCTCGACCATCCCGATTACGCCGGAATCCGCCGCATCGGCCTGACCACCGCCGACGCGCACGGCGTCTATGCGGCGCTGGGCTTCACGCCGCTGATGCGGCCTGAGCGCTACATGGAACGGCTGGCGCCCGCGTTCGCCGCGATGCTGGCGGAGGTCTCGTGACTAGCCCGGTGACGCTGCGTCCCGATCTGGCGATCATCGCCGCTAATGTGGCCGCGGGCGCCCGCGTGCTCGATGTCGGGTGCGGGACGGGCGACCTGATGGCCGCGCTGCGCGACCGGTCGGGCGTCGATGCGCGCGGGCTGGAGATCGATGCGATCAAGGTCGCCGACGCGGTCGCGCGCGGGCTGAGCGTGATCCAGGGCGACGCCGACGTGGATCTGGCGGGCTACCCCGATGCGAGCTTCGATTATGCGATCCTCAGCCAGACCTTGCAGACTGCGCGCGCGCCGCATCTGGTGCTCGACCATCTGTTGCGGATCGGACGGCGTGCGTTCGTCAGCTTCCCCAATTTCGCGCACTGGCGCGTCCGGCTGTCGCTCTTGTGGGGCGGGCGGATGCCAGTGACGCGGCTGCTGCCCGAGGAGTGGTACGACACGCCCAATATCCACCATGTGACGATCGACGACTTTCGCGGTTTCCTGCGCGACCGCGGCATCGCGGTGGAGCGTGCCTGGTTCCTGTCGGGCGATCAGGAGATCGGCGGCGCGGCGGCGAACTTTATGGCCGAACATGCGGTGTTCCTGCTTGCCCGGAACCAAGAAGATTGCTCAAGGTTAAGTGAAACGTTCCGACACCAATCAGAGACCTAGCTTCCGGCCGATGTCAAAGACCGCGCTCATCGTCGAAGACGAGATCTTCGTGGCCCTCGACCTGGAACGTATCCTGGTCGACGCGGGCTATGAGGTCGGCGGTATCGCCGCCGATAGCGCGCAGGCATTGGCGGCGGCACCCGCTTGCTCGTTCGCCTTTGTCGACGTGAACCTGCGCGACGGACCGACCGGCCCCGCGATCGCCGAACGCATCGCGCGCGATTACGGCGTAAAGGTTGTCTTCGTGACCGCCAATCCGGGGCAGATCGGCCATGTGCCCGACGCACTCGGTTACGTACGCAAGCCCTTCAGCGATCAAGCGATCCTGACGGCGGCGGCCGTCGCGGCTGCCGGCAGCGCCGATTGTCCCGCCGACGTCGAGTTCGTCAGGCTAGACCAGCACGGCTGAACGCCGACCGCGGCGCACGTAGCGTCATTGCCAGACCACCGGGTAGCCAGTCGCGCTCGATCTTGCCGCCCAGCTGACGCACCGCCGACATCTCGATCAACTGCGTTCCAAACCCGACATGGTCGCTTGCGCCATTGAGCGTCGGACCGCCCGTTTCCCGCCACGTCATCACGACATTGTCTTCAGCAAGGTGGATCGCAAGCGCGACGTGCCCGTCTCCGTCCGACAGCGCGCCGTACTTCGTCGCGTTGGTGGCGAGTTCGTGAAACAGCAGCGCCAGGGGCGTGGCGGCACGATCGTCGACCGTCAGGTCGTTGCCCGTGACGCTGATCCGCGCATGATCGGCCGCCTGATAGGGCAGGAACAGCTGGTCGAGCAGCCCGTGCAGGCTGTCCTGCGCACCGTGCGGGCGCGACTGCGGACTGTGCGGGCGTACGAAATCGTGCGCGCGACCCAGCGCGGTGATCCGCTGGCGCAGGTCGGTCGCGACCGGTGCGAAGCCGGGATGGCTGCGCGCGGCGAACTGGATCAGCCCGGAGATGACCGAGAAGATGTTCTTGATCCGGTGCGACAGTTCCTGGCTGATGATCTCCCGCTGCTCGAGCGCGAGCTTCTGTTCGTGAATGTCGGTGCAGGTGCCGAACCAGCGCGTGACGCGCCCGTCGTGGTCGCGGATCGGCAGCGCGCGACCCAGCACCCAGCGATAGCTGCCATCGTGGTGCCGCAAGCGATACTCGATCTGGTACGGATCGCCAGTCGTGAGCGAATGCTGCCACCTTGCCCAGGCGCGCTCCTGATCGTCGGGATGGAACACACCGTTCCACTCCGCGCCATCAGTCGACCCCTCAGGCATGCCGGTGAATTCGTACCAGCGTGCATTATAATAATCATGATAACCATCAGGCAGGGTCGACCAGACCATCTGCGGCATCGTGTCGGCCAGCGTGCGGAAGCGCGTGTCGCTGTCAAAGGCGGCGCGGCGCGCGTCATTCTCCGCCGCGCGCCATGCCGCCCCGTCACGAGAGTCGCGCAGCCGCGCCAGCACGTTGGCGGCGAGCACGGTCAGCCCTTCGCGTTCAAGTTCGCTCAACCCCGCACGCGGCTGGTGATCGATGATGCACAGCGAGCCGAGCGGTATGCCATCATCGCTGACAAGCGGCGCGCCGGCGTAGAAGCGGACCTGCATCTCGCCGGTGACGAGCGGATTGTCGGCGAAGCGTGCGTCTAGGGCGGCGTCAGGCACCACCATCACGCCCGCGTTCCACATCGCGTGTGCGCACAGGCTCTGCTCGCGCGGCGTCTCCTCCGCATCGGTACCGGTGTGCGACAGGAACAGCTGGCGATGTTCCTGCACCAGGCTGACGAGCGCGATCGGCGCGTTGCACAGCCGGGCGGCAAAATCGGTGATCTGGCGCAGCGCAGCCGAATTGCGCAGGCCGTCGATCTGATACGCGTCGAGCGCCGCAGCGCGACGCGCCTCGTCGATCAGCCAGCCGCGCGAGACGGGCTCTGTAGCAGGCGGGTGGGTACTCACTTAGAACGGGACGTCGTCGTCGAGATCGTCCGCGTAGCCGCCACCGAAATTGCCGGACCCGCCCGAGCTGCCGCCACCCGACGAGCCGCCGCGCGAACCGCCGCCGAAGCCGCCGCCGCTGCGCGCGCCGCCACGACCGCCGCCACCGCCGCCGAAGTCGTCACCGCCGCCGAAATCGTCACGGCCGCCACCGCCGCCGCTGTTGCCGCCGGGGCCATCGAGCATCGTCAGCGTCGCACCCGGACCCTGCAGCACGATCTCGGTCGAGTAACGATCCTGACCCTGCTGGTCCTGCCACTTACGCGTCTGCAACTGACCTTCGATGTATACCTTCGAGCCCTTGCGCAGATACCGCTCGGCCACGCCTGCCAGTCCTTCGCCGAAGATCGCGACCGAATGCCATTCGGTACGCTCCTTCTTCTCGCCGGTGCTGCGGTCCTTCCACGATTCCGACGTGGCGATGCGCAGGTTGACCACCTTGCCGCCGTTCTGGAACGAGCGCGATTCGGGGTCGCGCCCGAGATTGCCGACGATGATGACCTTGTTGACGCTGCCTGCCATTCCTGCCTCTTCAAAGGCCGACGGCGACCGCCAGCCAATAGGTGATACCCGCCATCACGTACGCGGCGGCGAACAGATAGCCTACCATGAACAGCGGCCACTTCCACCCGTTCGTCTCGCGCCTGGTCACCGCGATCGTCGAGATACACTGCGGCGCGAACACGAACCACATCAGGAACGCAAGCGCGGTCGGCAGGGTCCAGCGATGGCGCAGATTGTCGACGATCGTCCGCTCGCCCTTCGCATCCTCGGGATCGTCGACCGCATAGACGGTGCCGATCGCCGCCACCGCGACCTCGCGCGCCGCCATCGCCGGGATCAGCGCCAGCGCGATGTCGCGGTTGAACCCGATCGGGCGCACCGCGACCTCGATACCGTTGGCGATCCGCCCTGCGACTGAATAGTTGACTTGGCTTTGCCCCGCCGGAGCCTTGGGGAACGACAGCAGCGCCCACAGGATCACGGTGGTGAGCGCAATGGTGGTCCCTGCGCGTTTCAGGAAGATATAGGCGCGCTGCCACAGCCCGATCGCGACGTCGCGCAGGCGCGGCATCTGATACTTCGGCATTTCCATCATGAAGCCCGACGATGCGCCCTGCGTGACCGTGCGGCGCAGCACCAGCGCGGCGATGAACGCCCCCACGATGCCGAGCAGGTAGAGCACCAGCAGCACCAGCCCCTGTAATCCGACAAAGCCCGCTACCCGCGTGTTGGGAATGAAGGCACCGATGATGATCGTGTAGACCGGCAGCCGCGCCGAACAGGTCATCAGCGGCGCGATCAGGATCGTGGTCAGCCGGTCTTTCTCGTCGTCGATCGTGCGCGTCGCCATGATGCCGGGCACCGCGCAGGCGAAGGACGAGAGCAGCGGGATGAACGCACGCCCGGACAGGCCGACGCGGCTCATCATCCGGTCCATCAGGAACGCCGCGCGCACCATATAGCCCGATGCCTCCAGCACCAGGATGAAGGCGAACAGGATCAGGATCTGCGGCAGGAAGACGACGACCGCGCCTACCCCTGCGATCACGCCGTCGGTCAGCAGCGAGCGGACGAAGCCGTCGGGCATCGCACCGCGGATGGTGCCCTCAATTGCGGCGAACGCGTCCTCGATCCACGCGATCGGCGCCTCCGACCAGGTGAACACCGCCTGGAACATGACGAACAGCAGCGCGACGAGCAGGACGGGTCCGATGACCGGGTGGAGCGCGACCGCGTCGAGCGCGTGGTTCCAGCGCCGTACCGGCGACTCGCTGACCGTCGCCGCATTGGCGATCCGGCGCGCGCGGCGTTGCAGCACGCCGATCTCCTCGGGCGTGGTATCAAGCGACGCAGGCGCGGGCGTGCGCTGGCCGAGCAGCGCGCCAAGCTGCGTCTTCAACCCGTTGATCCCGCGGCGGCGCACCGCGACGGTCGGCACGACCGGTACGCCCAGTTCGCGCGCCAGCACCTCGGGATCGAGCGTCAGCCCGTCGCGCTCGGCCAGATCGACCATGTTGAGCGCGACCACGACGGGCAGCTTCAACGCGATCAGCTGGAGGGCGAAGCGCAGGTGATTGTCGAGGTTGGACGCGTCGACCACCACGATCATCGCGTCGGGTCGCCGCTCGAACCCGCCGCGCCCGGTCACGACATCGACCGTCACGCGTTCATCGGCGGAGGCGGGATCGAGGCTGTAGGTGCCGGGCAGGTCGACCAGTTCGATCGGGCGGCCGTCGTCGAGCGACAGGCGACCGGAATGGCGCTCAACCGTGACGCCGGGATAATTGCCGACTTTCTGCCGCGCGCCGGTCAGCGCGTTGAACAGCGCGCTCTTGCCGGCATTGGGATTGCCGACCATCGCGACCAGCGGCGAGGCATACATATCAGCCGGCGTTTGCGATGACGGCGACGATCACTCGGCCGGCAGCGGATCGACCGACACGCGCACCGCACCTGCGACCGCGCGGCGCAGCGCCACCGTCATGCGGCCGATCCGGCAGGCAATCGGCCCGCCACCAAAGCGCGCGCGGTGGAGCACCTCGATCGCAACGCCCGCATCGAACCCCAGTTCGCGCAGCCGCCGCGCCTCCGGCATCGCTAGTCGCGTCCACTCGATCGAGTCGACGGTTGCGGCCTGGTGGCGCGGGAGGGTTTCGAGGTTGAGCGGCGCGGTCACCTGATCTGTATAAGTCGCCTGCGATTGATTATCAATAACTCACATCGGCGATCATGCGACCGGGTAGCGCATCCGTCCGACAAAGCGCGACAGGCTGGGGCGATAGCGCGTGCGCGCCGTGGCGTTCGCCTTCGCTTTCTCGATCGCCATGATGTTGTCGATACGGCGCGACAGGAACGCGCGCGTCTCCGCATGACCGTCGCTGTCGTCGTCGAGGAAAACGGTGATCGTCGACGCGTAAGTGGCGAGCAGCATCGCGCGCTTAGTGTAGTGGTTGTAATCGGTCGCGGTGTCGCCCGCGAGCCGCCACATCCGGTCCGCGCTGCGCCACCCGAGCCGAGCGGCGCGCGCGACGTTGGTCGGCAGCGCGAGGATCGCGATCGCGCGGCGCAGCGATTCGCGATCGGGTGCGAGTATGTCGAGCCGCGTTTCAATCAAAGCGGTGATGCGCTGGCGGATCTTCATCGCGGCGAGCACGTCGGCGGGCAGGCGCGCCGCCATCTCGGCATCGACGTGGTCGAACCACGCGTCGATCATTGCCAGCGCGCCGCGGTCGAATGCGAGACGCGCCACGTCACGGTCGATCCCAGCGCCTTCCGCGGCATAGTCGCGCGCTGCGTCGCCCCAGCCATCGAACGCGGCGTTGCTGGCGATTGCGGGCGCGAGCTGCTGCCGCACCTCGTCGAGTGTCAGGTCGGCGGGGTCGTGCGCTGCTGCTTTATCGGCCATCGTATCCGTCATCACCGCTCCTCGTGTCCCGCGCGCGCCACCGCCGATTTCTATACTTGGGGGCTGCGACGCACCAGCACCAGCGCCGCCGCAACCATCGCCGCCCCGAACAGGTCGGGCGCGGCAAGTGCCTCGCCATAGACGATCCAGCCGATCGTTGCCGCCACCATCGGCTGGATCAGAAGCGCGAGCCCGACGACAAGCGGGCTCAACTTGCCGAGCGCGTAGATCATGCAGCCCTGTCCGAGCACCTGGCTAACGAGCGCCAGGCCGATCAGCGGCCACCAGCCGGTCGGCACGATCCGCTCGCCGAGCAAAGCCGCAATCACCAGCAGCGGCACCAAAGCGCTGAGCGAGGAAAGCGCCAGCGCCGGCCACGGCGCCATCGTCCGACGCACCCCCGACATCAGCACGAAATAGATTGCGTAGAGCACGCCCGCAAACACGCACAGCAGGTCGCCGACCAAATGCCGCGAATCGAGTTGGTACGACCGTCCCATCAGCAACGCCGCCCCGAGCGCCGCGAGCAGCAGCGCTGTCCCTTGCGTCCGCGAGGGCCAGGCGCGCGCAACGATGAAGCCGTAAATCGGAAAGATGAAGGTCGCCGAATTGCCGAACAGCGTCGCATTGGCGAGCGTCGTCTGCAGGATGCCGATATGCCAGCTGCCCAGGTCGAGCGAGAAGGCGACGCCTGCGAGCGCCAGCAGCACCCACAGCTTGCCCGGCAGGCGTAGCGCCGAGGCGCGCGTGCCGCTCAGAAGCGCGAGCACGACGATCAGCGGCAATGCCAGCGCCATTCGCCAAAAGGCGGCGGCGACCGGTCCGGTGTCGGCCAGCCGGACGAACCACGGCCCGAACGCGAGCGCGACGTTGGCGACGACGACCGCGAGCAGCGGCAGCGCCGGTGCGCCCTCGCCCGCGTGGCCGCTCTTGCCGTTACCGAGCGGCATCGGACCCGGGATCGGCACCGCGTCGTTGCGGACGTTCGTGCCGGCGTGCGGAACCTCGTCACGGTCGAACGCGCTTGGCGGCGACGAAGCATTTCTTGGGCGCGCGGGCTGGTGCATGGCGCCCCTTAGCGTCCTATCTGTGCGGCGTCAGGTAGCTGAATGAAACGGAAAGGCCTCTTCAATGCCCAGCCTGTTCGACCCCATTACCCTTGGCGCGATCGAAGCGCCCAATCGCATTCTCATGGCGCCGCTGACCCGTTCGCGCGCCACCAAGGATCACGTGCCGACCGATCTGATGATCGACTATTATCGCCAGCGCGCCTCCGCCGGGCTGATCATCTCCGAGGCGACGGGCATCAGCCGGCAGGGGCTCGGCTGGCCGAGCACGCCAGGGCTGTGGAGCGAGGAGCAGGTCGAGGCGTGGAAGCCGGTCACCGCGGCGGTGCACGAGGCGGGTGGGCGCATCGTCGCGCAATTGTGGCACATGGGCCGGCTCGCGCGTCCCGACGTCAACGGGCTGGAGCCGGTCTCTTCCTCGACCAAGCGTGCGCCCTACCACGATCCCGATCCGGCGAAGAACCCGTACGGCACGCCGCGCGCGCTGAGCGTGGACGAGATTCGCTCGACGCTCGACGATTACGCTGCCGCATCGCGTAACGCGATCGCCGCCGGGTTCGACGGCGTGCAGATCCACGGCGCCAACGGCTATCTGATCGACCAATTCCTGCGCGACAACACCAACGATCGTGAGGATGACTATGGCGGGTCGCCGGAGAACCGCATCCGCCTGATGCGCGAGGTGACCGAGCGCGTCGTCGCCGTGGTGGGGGCGGGCCGTACCTCGATCCGCCTGTCGCCCAACGGCGAGACGCAGGGCGCCGACGACAGCGATCCCGAGGCCGTCTTCGTGCCCGCGGCACGCGCGCTGAACGATCTCGGCATCGGCTTCCTCGAACTGCGCGAGGTCGGGCCCGAGGGTACGTTCGGCACCACCGACGTGCCGAAGCTAAGCCCGAAGATTCGCGAGGTGTTCGCCGGCCCGCTGGTGCTCAACCAGGATTACACGCAGGAGGCGGGGCAGGCCGATCTCGATTCAGGCGTGGCCGACGCGGTCGCCTGGGGCCGGCTGTGGATCGCCAACCCCGATCTGGTGGAGCGTTTCCGCACCGGGGCGGGCTTCAACAAGCCCAATCCGAAGACGTTCTACACGCCCGGACCTAAGGGCTATGTCGATTATCCCGCACTGGAGCGTGCGGACGCGTGACCAAGCTGCCCCGCCGTGGTCGCGGCGGGGCGCTTCAAGCCGGGGCGGCGTAGCGATCGATCAGTGACGTCGTGCCGGCGCGCAGCCGCTCGCGCACCGTCGGATTGAACGAGACGGCGGCGAGCGCGAACAACACCGGAAAGCTCGACCAGGCTAGCATCAGCAGTAATGCAGGTGTGACGATGAGCAGCAGGAGAGCGGCAAAACCGGCCCAGCGGACGATCTTTGCGCGCGCCGGGTCCAGCGTCACCACGCGCGGCGCGCGATCGTCGTAGAAGGCACGCGTCGTGAAGCTGACCGTACCATCGAAGCGGGTGGCGCGGGGCAATCCACCGGGCTTTCGCTGAGCGCTCGTGCGCGGGACGGCGGGGCGCACGACCTGATCCAGCATCAGCGGCGTGTCCACGCGCGCCGCGTCGAGGGAGGATGCGGAGCCCGCGAACCTTGAGCTGCCGGCGACCGGCTTACCGCTCGCCGTGTCGATCACCTCCAGCCGCCGCCCACGCTCCACGACGCGGAAGCGGGTGGGCGGCATGTCCATCGCTCGGGTCAGCCGAGCCGAGATTTGAGGTCGAACATCGCGAGCGCCGCCTTCGCGGCACCGCCGCCCTTGTCGAGCTGTGCCGGGTCAGCGCGGATGATCGCCTGCGCCTCGTTCTCGGTCGTCAAGATGCCGTTGCCGACGGGCAAGCCGTCCAGCGTCAGCGCCATGATCCCGCGCGCGCTCTCATTCGACACGATCTCGAAATGGTAGGTCTCGCCGCGGATCACGACGCCGAGTGCGACGAATCCGTCGTAGCGTCCCGTTTCCGCCGCCAGCGCGATCGCGCCGGGCACCTCGAGCGCGCCCGGAACCGTCACGACCTCGGATGAATGCCCCGCCTGCCTGAGCGCAGCCTCGGCACCCGCGACCAGCATGTCGTTCAGGTGATCGTAGAACCGCGCCTCGACGATGAGGAAATGCGCCATGCCGTCCGTCTCCAGCTCAGTCGATCTTGCGTTCGCCGACGATTGACAGGCCGTAGCCGTCGAGCCCGACCAGCGTGTGGTGCGTGTTGGTGAGGAGCACCATGTCGTGGACGCCCAGTTCGGCGAGGATCATCGCGCCGACGCCGTAATCGCGCAATTCCTCCATCTCGACCTCGACCGGCTCGCCGACCTTCATCTTCACCGCGGTGGTGAAGGCATCGGCGCGGTGACGGTTGATGACGATGATGACGCCTGCACCTTCCGCGGCGATCAGCTCCATCGAGCGCGACAGCAGGCGCGATCGGTCGCTGTCCTCGCCGAACATGTCGGCGAAGGGGGACAGCGCGTGCATCCGTACCAGCGTCGGCTTCGTCGGGTCGACGCGACCCTTCACCAGCGCGATCTGCTCGGTGCCCGTCGCCTTGTTGCGATACGCGCGCACGGTCCAGTCGCCGCCCCAGCGGCTCTTGAACGGCGCCTCGCTCGCCAGTTCGACCAGATGGTCGTGGCGGCGGCGATAGGCGATCAGGTCGCGGATCGTGCCAATCTTGAGATTATGGAGCTGCGCGAACGAGACGAGGTCGTCCATCCGCGCCATCGTCCCGTCATCGTTCATGATCTCGCAGATCACGCCCGAGGGATTGAGGCCGGCGAGCCGCGACACGTCGACCGCGGCCTCGGTATGGCCCGCGCGCACCAGCACGCCGCCGTCGCGCGCGACCAGCGGGAAGACGTGGCCCGGCGTCACGATGTCGGTCTTGTCCTTGGTCGCATCGATCGCGACCGCGATCGTGCAGGCGCGGTCGGCGGCCGAGATTCCCGTCGTCACGCCCTCGCGCGCCTCGATCGAGACGGTGAAGGCGGTCTCGTGCCGCGTGCCGTTGTTGCGGCTCATCAGTTCGAGCCCGAGCGTCTCGACTCGCGACTTGGTCAAAGCGAGACAGATCAGCCCGCGGCCGTGGCGTGCCATAAAGTTGATCTTTTCGGGCGTCGCCATCTGTGCCGGGATGACGAGGTCACCCTCGTTCTCGCGGTCCTCGTCGTCGACCAGGATGAACATGCGCCCGTTGCGCGCTTCGTCGATGATCTCTTCGGGGGATGAAAGGTAACCGTGCCGCAGGCGGGCGAGTTCGGGGTTAGCGGCCACGGTAATGCTCCATCCGTTGGAGGTAGCGGGCGAGGACGTCGATCTCGATATTGACCGACTGCCCAGGCGCGAGCTTGCCCAGCGTCGTCACCGCTTGCGTATGCGGAATGAGATTGATCGTGAAGGTAGAGCCCTCGGCACCATCCTCCACCGTGTTGACCGTCAGCGACACGCCGTCGACCGTCACCGATCCCTTGGGCGCGAGGAACGGCGCGAGATCGGAGGCCACGCGGATGCTGATGCGGCGCGAGTCGCCATCGGGGGTCACGTCGGTCACCTCAGCCACGCCGTCGACGTGGCCGGTGACGATATGCCCGCCGAGCTCGTCGCCCAGCTTCATCGCACGTTCCAGGTTGAGCGCCGCGCCCTCGATCCATTGACCCCCGGCGGTACGGCTGATCGTCTCGCCAGAGACGTCGACCGCGAACCAGTGCTGACCGTCATGCGCGCCCTTGTCGACGACGGTCAGGCACACGCCCGAACAGGCGATCGACGCGCCCAGGTCGACCGTGTCGGTGTCGTAAGCGGTGCTGATATGAAGGCGCGTGTCGCCGCTGCGCGTCACGCGCTGGACCGTGCCGATGTCGGAGATGATGCCGGTAAACATGATCAACCGCGCTCGTAGACCTCGACGCGGTCGCTGCCAAGCGCGCGCGCGTCGGTGAGCCGCCAGCGCCCGTGCGCGTGCGCGAGGTCGGTGAGCCCGATATCGGGGAGCGTGCGTCCGCCGCCGACGATCACCGGTGCGCGGTAGAGGAGCAGGCGGTCGACCAGGTCGGCGGCGAGGAACGCCGCGGCGGTGCGCGCACCGCCCTCGATCAGCAGGTGATCGCCCGCCAGCGTCGCGATATCTTCCGGTGTGACGATCGTCCGCACGCCGTCGATCGGCTGCGACGACAGCACGACCTGTTCAGGCGAACGCTGTTCGAGGCCGGGCAGCCGCACGTCGAGCCGTGGGCGATCCGCCTCCCACGTGCCGCGCCCGACCAGGATCGCCTCATGCCGCGCGCGCTCGAGATGCGCATGCGCGCGCGCTTCGGGGCCGGTAATCCACCGGCTACGCCCATCAGCCATCGCTGCGGCACCGTCGAGCGACAGCGCGAGTTTGAGCGTGACGAACGGGCGCCCATGGGCACGACGGGTGAGGAACCCGGCCATGATGCGCGACGCGTCGCGCTCGCGGACGTCCGTGTCGACGATGATCCCGGCGGCGCGCAGTCGTGCGATCCCTCGCCCATCGGTGCGCGCGTCGGGGTCACGATGCGCGACCACGACACGCGCGACACCGGCGGTGACGAGCAGGTCGCTGCACGCCGGCCCACGCGGCGACACGTGCGCGCACGGCTCGAGAGTGACGAAGGCAGTCGCGCCTCGCGCCCGCAACCCCGCCTGATCGAGCGCCATCGCCTCGGCGTGCGGACGCCCGCCTGCCTGCGTCCAGCCGCGCCCGACGACCACACCGTCAGCCACGATCACGCAACCGACATTGGGGTTGGGCGCGGTCATCCCCCGGGTGCGCTCGGCGAGTGTGAGCGCCGCGCCCATCCAGCGCGCGTCGTCGGCGGACAGGAGGGTCACGCCCGAGTCAGAGGCCGATGCGGTTGAGTGCGTCGTCGACCTTCTTGAACGATTGCCGCATCTTTTCCTCGCGCGCGGCCTGCTTGGCCCTGGCGGCGTCGATGGCCGGCTGATCGATCTTCTGCTGCGCGATGATCTGCGCGTCGGTGCGGTCTAGCCGGTACTGCTGCACGTAGATGATGTTCGGTTTGTATTCCTTCTCGAAATACGAGTCGTGCGCGAACGCCCAAACCAGCACGCTGGTGATCGTCACCGCGAGGACGAGGAACCACAATTCATAGGGCTGCCGCTCGCTCAGGAAAAAGCGGAGGTCGCGGTAGGCGCGCACCGGGGACATGCGGCTGAAGAATTGCATGTGTCGGATATAGGACGCAGGTGCGGCGCGCGCGAGTCTTGCCCGCGCGCGCTACGAGTTCGCCGCCGCTTGCAACCGCTCGACGCTGCGCGCCTGCCCGATCAGCGGCAGCAGCGCCGCCATGTCGGGGCCGTGATCGCGCCCGGTCAGCGCGCGGCGAAGCGGCAGGAACAGCGTCTTGCCCTTGCGCCCGGTTTCCGCCTTCAACCGATCGGTCAGCGCGTGCCAGGGATCGCCGGTCCAGTCGATGTTGCGCGCGGCGGTGGCGGCCTGCGTGAGGTAGTCGGCATCATCGCTCGCGGGCATCGCGTCGATCGGCCCCTCGACGACATGCCACCAGTCGGCCGCCTCCGCGACGGTGTGGAGGTTGGGACGCACCGCTTCCCAGCCGGTCGCATCCATGCCGGCGGGCAGGCGGTCGGCGACGTCCGCGAACGGCAGCTGGTGCACGATGCGCGCATTGACCTGCGCTAGTTCGGCCTCGTCAAAGCGCGCCGGCGCGCGACCGAAATGCGCGAAGTCAATGTGGGCGACGAGCGGCGCGGGATCGATCACCGGCTCGACCGGATCGCTCGTGCCCAGCCGCGCGAGCAGCGACACGAGCGCCGCGGGCTCGATCCCGCTGTCGCGCAGCTCGTCCACTCCGAGCGCGCCGAGCCGCTTCGACAGCTTGCCCTCGGCGCCGGTCAGCAGCGCTTCGTGCGCGAAGCGCGGGCGCGATGCCGCCATCGCATCGAACATCTGCAATTGCAGTGCGGTGTTCGACACGTGATCCTCGCCGCGCACCACGTGGGTTACGCCCATGTCCATGTCGTCGATCGCGCTCGGCAGCAGATAAAGCCATGAGCCGTCAGCGCGGCGAATCACCGGATCGCTCAACTGCGCCGGATCGAACGACTGGGCCCCACGGATCATGTCGTCCCACTGGATCGGAGCCGAATGGTCGAGCCGGAAGCGCCAGTGCGGCCGCGTGCCTTCCGCGGCGAAACGGGCATGATCGGCCTCGGTCAGCGACAAAGCGGCGCGATCGTAGATCGGCGGCAACCCGCGCCCGCGTGCGATCTTGCGCTTGAGGTCGAGCTCCTGCGCGCTCTCATACGCCGGATAGATGTGCCCGGCGGCGCGCAACGCCTCGAACACCGCATCGTAGCGGTCGAACCGCGCCGACTGCCGTTCCTCGCGGTCGGGATGCAGCCCGAGCCAGGCGAGATCGGCGCGGATCGCATCGATGAAACGCTCCTCGCTGCGCGCCGCATCGGTGTCGTCGATGCGCAGGATGAAGCGCCCATTGTGCTTCTTCGCCCACATCCAGTTATGCAGCGCCGCGCGCACGTTGCCGACGTGGAGCCGCCCGGTCGGGGAGGGCGCAAAGCGGGTAACGACAGAAATGGCTGAGGTCATCGCGCCGCCCTAGGCGAGCGCGGGTGCGCGCTCAACCGCGTCAGATGCGGCAACCGAGCAGCACCGTCGTCGCCGCCTGCCGCCTGACCGAGGCGCAGCGCAGCCGCACCACCGATCCGCGGCTGAGCAGGCCGACTGCGTCATCTTGCCCGCGCGCCAGATCGGCGACGACGATCCCGCCGCGACGATACCCCTCAAGGCTGATCGCGGGCGGCTGGTCGGACAGCAGCCCGATCACGGTGCCGCGAACGGTCACGGGGCCGGGAAACTCGGCAAAGGCACGCTCGGGATCGTCGTTGAACGCGGCATCGATCGCGGCGGCGGGGATCGCGGCCTCTCCGTTCGGGTCGAGCGACGCTGGGGAGCCGATCTCGTCGCCCGTCTGTGCGACCTCTGCGTCCGGTGACGGCGTGGGGGTGGGCGTCGGCTCAGGCGTCGGAACCGCGGCGACTCCGGTCGGCTCGGTGCTAGGCGTGTCGGCCGGTTCGCTCGCGTTGGTGGCGGTGTCGGCGACCGGGCGGATGCCGTCGCGCTGCTGCCAGAACACGACGCCCAGTACCGCGACCGCGATGAGCGCGAGAATGACGAGCAGCCGTGTGCCGGTGCCGCCGCGTTGCTCGTCCTCATCCGGCGTTGCATCAACATCGCGCATGTCGCGACGTGGTGTGGTCGTGCTCGTCCGGTCGGGACCGAAGTGCAGTCCCTCGGGCGGCAGATCGCGTGACGGCGCGCGCGCGGGCGCTCGTTCGACCACCTCCTCCACGTGTTCACGCGCGGCAGGCGTTGACGGAGCCGCTTCGACTGCCGCCACGGCCGCGCCGCATCGCGGGCAGAACCGTGCGCTGTCGGGCAGGCGCGCGCCGCATTGGGTACAGAATGCCATCGCCCGCCTCCTTCTTACCAATTGCGCCGCCGGCGACTAGCGCAGGCGGCTCGCTGCGAACAGACCGCCGCATCAGCTTTACCGCCCGGCTTTCTCTGCTAGCCTAGCGTCAGAACAATCCGGGCGTTTCGCGCTGGGCCGTCGTCGGCCGCGCCGGGCTGAGCAACTCGCGACTCTGCGCGAACGGCGTCGCGGTCCGCTCGATCGACGCGGTCGCACCGATCCGCGTGCAGCCGCGCCCTTCGATGAAATCGAGCGCGGCGCGCGTCGATGCCTCGCGCGGATCGCCCAGCGGATAGGTCGAATCGTCGACCGCCTGGCACGATGCCTCCACCTTGGTTGCCAGGCCATCGTAATAATCGCCCTGCTTCGCGGCATTCTGCAGCGCAAAGGCAATCACGCGCAGCCGGTCATCACACTGGGAGCGGTCGAGCGCGATCTGCCCCACCGGCTTGCCATAAGTGTTGCTGCCGACCAGCGCGACATTGGCGTGGAGGTAGGGGATCATCGCATTGATGACATATTCGCTCGCCGAGGCGGTGCCGCCGGTGCCGATGAACGCGATCTTGGTCGGCGTGATCGTCTGTGGCTGCTGCGCGAAATAGGTCGTCTCGTTGTTCGACGACTTGGACGGACGGAACGTGGTGTAGCTCTGCACGTCGCTAGTGGACCGCCCGCCGCCAAGCAGGTTGGTGAACAATTCCGCGATCGAGATCAGTCCGCCGCCATTGTAGCGCAGGTCGACAATCACGTTGCTGACGCCCGCGTCGCGGAACTGCTGGAACGCAGCGCGCAGGCCGGGATCGGCGGTGTTGATGAAGGTTCGCAGGTTGACGTAGCCGACGCGCACGCCGTTGTCGGTGATGATCTTGGCACCATAACGCGACGACACCGGGGTCAGCGTGTAGTCGGCCTTGGTCAGCGTGACGTTGCGCGTGCCACTCGCATCCGACACGCGCAGCACGCGCGTCGTGCCTGCGGTATCGGGGCCGAGCGCGTTGACCACGCCCTGCGTGCCCGAGGCGGCGATGATGTCGCTGGTGGCGCGCAGATCGTTCGCGCTGGTGCCGATCGCCAGGATTTCGGTGCCGCGGTCGAGCCCGGCGGCAAGCGCCGGCGCGCCCTCGAACGCCTCGATGATGCCGACGCGGCGATTGGTCGTGTCATAGCCCAGCCGCACGCCGAACCCGCCGCTGGTCGTGCCGGTGTTGTAATAGGCATTCTCCTCGGCGATCGAGGTCAGGTAGGTGAAATAGCGATCCTTGCGCTGCGCCCGCGCATTCGCGGTCAGCGCGTCGATGTAATCGTCGACGGTAGAATAGCTCGCCGGGTTCAGCCCGGTCGGCAGCGTGTCGGGGAACAGATACCATTCGTTCAGCTGCGCGAACGCCCAGTCCTGCCGATCGCGCAGCGAGCAGCCGACGGCCGCAGTCGTCGGCGTGGGCGGCGGACTCGCGCCGGTGGTCGTCCCGCCCGAGCCGCCGCCATCGCCGCCACCACACGAGGCGAGCAGCGCCGCGCCCGCCAGCAAACCGGAAAAACGCCCACACCGCATCGTTACGCTCCACCTGCTCAAGACAGCTCGCCCGAGATAATTTCTCACGTGTAACGCGTTCAAAACACGCCGTCATTGTCGAAAGTGGGCGCTTCGTTACAGGTTAGCGCCGGATCGCGCGCTCGCCATGGTCGTTTGCGGTTGCGAAAGGGAGATTTGCCATGACGATACGCCGTTATGCCTTTGGGGCTGCCGTCCTGCTCGCCGCGTGCAACCAGCCTGCGCCCAGCACGGTCAATGCAACCGATCCGGCCGTCTCGAACAGTGATGCGAGCGCGACCAACACCGCCGACACGATCGCCTCGCTCAGCGAAGGGCAGCGCAAGGCCGTGCTGTTCCGCGCGATCCGCGACGGCGACGAGGCGTGTCAGGAGATCACCGCGGCAACGGCGACCCAGTCGCTCGACAACAAGCCCGCGTGGCTCGTCACCTGCGACAAGCAGCAGCGCTACACGGTGGTGCTACGCAACGGCGACACCGCGCTGGTGACGCCGGTCACGACGCAGAACTGACGTTCGCGCCGCACGGGGCGCTTCTGCTTAACGTCCGATCAGCCGCAACGTCGCGAGGTCGGGTGAGGGGAAGAAGGCGGCCAGCGCTTGGGACACGACGGCTGTCGCGCCGGCGGCATCGAACAGCGTCAATGACGAACGCAGCTTCACCGCGTCGATCTCGCCCATGATCGTTCGCGCGTCCTTGCCCTCGTGGCGCAACAACGCGGCGCAGCAGGCGAGATAACGCGGCCCTAGCAGTAGATGTGCCAGATACGCGCGCGCCTCGGCAAGGTCGGCGACGGCATAGTGGATCGCGGTCGCGCTGCGGCCCAGTCCCGCGATCTGTGGGAAGATGAACCACATCCAGTGGCTGCGCTTGCTGCCTGCGATCAGCTCGGCAAGCGCGCGGTCGTAGCTGTCGCCCTGCGCGGCGACGAAGCGGTGGAGGGGGTCGGACATGTCGGCATCAACGCGGTGGCCTGCCGCATGGTGCCGAGATCAGGCGATCGCGCCGCCCGCGTGACACCAGAGCAGCAGCGACGTCGTGACGAAGCCGGCGAGGCCGATCGCGAACGGGTGCGCAAACAGGCGGGCGGAGACGGTCACCCCGCTCACGCGATCGGCATGACGGGAACGGCAGCGCCGATCATCAGCGCAGCGACCGAGAAAGCAGCCACAAGGGCAAACGCCTGGCGACCGAACGCGTCGAAGGTGCGGATCATGGTGGTAACTCCTGCTGGTCGACCGGCCGATCCGATCGATGCAGGAGTGATTGCAGCTAGCGTGCCAATTGCTGTTCTGACGCTGGAACAATGACTTGGCTGTAGGGCGTCATGAAGGTTGGCGCTTCACGCCGCTGCGACGCGCAAAACGCACCAGATTATGGCGCGACGATCGTCCGTCCGCGCCCGGCCTGCTTGGCGGCGTAGAGCGCGCGGTCGGCACGCTCCATCAGCGGGGTCAGCGTCTCGCTCGCGCGCCCCAGCGCGACGCCGGCGGAGAAATTGATGGTGCCGATCGGCCGATCGGTTTCGCGCACCCGCAGATGCCGCGTCGCGATCGCGTCGCGTGCGGCGTCGATGCGTGCCAGCACTTCGGTTTCGTCATCGAGCTCGAACAGCAGCGCGAACTCCTCTCCGCCGTAGCGCGCGATCGTGCACGCCGTCTCGCGTTCGAGCTGCTGCGCCACCAGCTTCAGCACGCGATCACCCACGGCATGGCCGAAGCCGTCGTTGACGCGTTTGAAATGGTCGATGTCGCAGATCGCGACCGCGACCGCCGTGCCGCGGGGCAGCGCGGTGAAATGATCGTCGAAAGCGCGGCGATTGAGCAGCTCGGTCAGCGGATCGGTCTGCGCGCTGGTGCGTGCTTCCTCCAAGGCGGCGCGCAACTCGGCCGTCTCGCTCTTCGCCTGTTCGAGCCGCGTCTCGGCCTGATGGACACGCTCGATCATCGCCGCGGTCAGGTGCGAAATGCGTTCCACGCCCGCGGCCGCACCCGATGTTCGGATCGCCTCCGCCGTCTCGGCGAGGTCGCGACCGAAATGGTTGGTTTCATGGTGGATCGAGCGCAGCGTGTCGCTGAATTCCTCGATCTGTGCCAGCGTGCGCGTGGCGAGTTCGTCGCCGTGCGTACGCTCGGCCGCGTGCGGTTGATGGGGTTGGAGGTTCTGGGAGCCAACCGGCGGCTGGTACGTCGGGATCGGAGAAGCGAAGTCCGCGTCGGACGCCGACATGGGGGCAAGCGCCAGCGGCGCGCCCTTCGCCGCACCCCCGAGCCGGACGACGTCGGCCGCCATCAGGCGAACACCGTCGCTGGCGAGCGCGGCGACCTCGCGCGCGCGCCGGCCCTGCGGATTGCAAATGACGTCGTAGGCGAACGCGTAATTGGCCGGCTCGGGGCTCAGGTGGTGCTCGTCAAGGAACGCACCCACCGCCGCGAATATGCCCTTCGGCTCGCTGCTGGTACGCACGGTCCTTAGTCTTGATGCCACGCCACCCCCCAGCTGCGTTGTTCCTTGAGCGCCCGGATAGGACAGAAGAGCTAACAGTGTGTGTCGCTCGACGTGCTATTTCTTAGGATTTGCTCCGCAGCGGAGCAACAAGGTTATCGGATGCCGAGCCGCTTCACTGCGGCGAGTGTCATCTGCACGTGCTCGGCCGGGTTCATGTCCGAATGAACGAAGGCGATCCGCCCGGTGCGATCGATCACGTAGCTCGTCCGGCTGGTCACGTTGCGCCCCTTGACCGCCTGACCGAGCGCCACGTCATATCCTGCGATCACGCGCGGACCCGCGCTCGCCACCGCGAACTTGCCCGCGCACTCGCTCGAGGAGAATTTCTGCAAGGTCGCGACATCGTCCGCCGACATGCCGATGACGTGCGCGCCCGCGGCCTCGAACTGCGGCACGGCTTGTGCAAAGGCGCGCGCCTCGGCGTTGCAGCCGCCGGTGAAGGCCGCGGGGAAGAAGTAGAGCACTACGGGTCCGCGCCGCAGCTCCTTCGCCAAATCGACCGCGATCACCTTGCCCGCCATCGCGCCGCGCGTCGCGAACGCCGGTGCCTTTGCGCCGACCGCCAGCGTGGCGGCGGCGGGAAGCGCGGTGAGCGCGGCGGCGATGGCGAGAGCGGAAGCAAGAATGCGCATGGGTCGGGTCTCCTGTTGCCGTGCATCCTAGCGCCGCGCTGCGCCGCGCGATAGGCACCAGCGCATGCCCGTACGCCCCGCCGACATCGAACTCGCCCACCGCCTCGCCGACGCCGCGAGCGCGGTGATCCGCCCCTATTTCCGCAGCGCCGCCGGTGTCCGGCTGAAGGACGACCGCTCCCCCGTCACGCTCGCTGACACCGAGGCGGAAGCGACAATGCGCCGCATCCTCGACGCCGAACGATCAGGCGACGGTATCGTCGGAGAGGAATATGGCGAGAAACCCGGCGTCACCGGGCGGCAGTGGGTGCTCGACCCGATCGACGGGACGCGCAGCTTCACCGCCGGTCGTGCGATCTTCGGCACGTTGATCGCGCTGGTGGAGGATGGCTGGCCGGTGCTGGGCATCATCGACCAGCCGGTGCAGCGCGAACGCTGGACCGGCGTCGCGGGCCGCCTGACCGAGCTGAACGGTAACCCTGCGCGCACCCGCGCCTGCGCCGCGCTCGCGGGCGCGACGCTCGCGACCACCAGCCCGCATCTGTTCGCCGACGGTGACGTGCCGCATTACCTGTCGCTGGTCGCGGCGATAAGTGGCGATGCGCCCCGGCAGGGCCCGGTCTACGGCGGCGACTGCTACAATTACGGGCTGCTCGCATCCGGCCACCTTGATCTGGTGTGCGAATCGGGATTGCAGCTTTACGATTTCGCCGCGCTGGTGCCGGTGGTGGAGGGTGCGGGCGGTCGGATGTGCGACTGGAACGGCGATCCGCTGACCGCAGGTAGCGCCGGCCACGTGCTCGCGATCGGCGACCCGGCGCGCACCGACGACGTGCTGGAAGCGCTGCGCAACGTCGCAGGGGAGCATGACCATACGCATGACCATTGACGGACGGTGAGCCGATCGTGCGCGCGCCGCGTTGTGTCGCGCATGACCGTCTCGACTCTGCCCCGCTACAATTATCGCGCGATCACCGACCGGCCCGATTACGACTGGCCCGGCGGCAAGCGGCTCGCGATCTGGTTCGGCATCAATTACGAGGTGTTCGACTTCGGCGGCGGCATGGGTGCGGAGCTCGCCCCGGCGAAGAACCAGCCCGACGTGATGAACTACGCCTGGCGCGACTATGGCAACCGCGTCGGTGCCTGGCGGTTGTTCGACCTGTTCGACCGGCTTCAGCTACCCGCGACCGCGCTGATCAACGCCGACGTGATTCGAACCTGCCCAGGTCTGGCCGAGGCATGCGTCGCGCGCGGGTATGAGATCGCGGCGCACGGCGAGAGCAACGCGGCGGCGCAAGGCCAATTGTCTCGTGATGAGGAAGCGGCGCTGATCGCATGCACCACCGATGCGCTGGCGGCGCTCGGCATGCGACCGACCGGCTGGCTGGGGCCATGGATCTCGGAAAGCCACGACACGCCCGACCTGCTCCACCGCTCGGGCTATCGCTACCTGCTCGACTGGGCGCATGACGATCAGCCGACGTGGCTGTCGACCGACAACGGCCGCATCCTGTCGGTGCCTTATTCGCAGGAAATCAACGACATTCCCGCGATCGTCGCGCGCAACGGCGAGGCGGCGCAATTCGCGGCGATGATCGAGGATGCGGTGGAGCAGCTGTTGTCGGAATGCGACCGCCGCCCGCTGGTGCTCGGCATCGCGCTCCACCCGTATCTGATGGGGCAGGCGCACCGCGTGCCGCCGCTGGCGCGGGTGCTGGAGCGCCTGCGCGAGGCGGACGACCAGCGCATCTGGTGGACCACCGCGGGCGCGATCGCCGATCACGTGATCGAGCACGACCTGGGTGTCTGACGCCTAACGCACGCAGATACGCGTGCGCTCGTTCACCCAGCAATCGCCGTCTCGCCGCACGGTGCCGAGCGGGTCCATTGCGTGATCATCGTCCGGATCGGCGTTCCACGTCGCGGTGGCGGTCGCGTCGGCATTACTGTCCTTGGTCACCATGGCGAAGTGCGAGTGCGCAGGTTTGCCGCTATCCCAGGTGTTAAGCGTGTATTGGTCGTTCCCCATCGGGAACACCCGGCAGCGTCCCGATACGAGCACGCGGCCATCGACTTTGAAATAACAGTCCCGCGTCGTTGAGCGTGGTGTGGCGGTGTCGGTCGGCGACGCGCTCGGCATGGGGGAGGGCGCGCTTGCTGCAACCTGCTTCACGGAACCCGGATGTACATCGGCTGGAGCACTTGCAGGACCAGTGTCGATCGCAGCGGCGCTGTTCGCGGCCACCACGCTCGTGCCCTGCTGAGTGTCAGCGTTCGTCGCGGAAGGGTTGCACGCAGCTGCCAGTGCAAGCAAGCCGATCGCTGGTACACGCCATTTCATACACGCTCCTTCACTGCAAGGCCGGTCAGAAGATGCCGAGGAACTTCTTGCGCTTGGTCGGCGCGGCTTGCCCGTTGCCGACGTCGGTGCGCGGGTTCCCCTTGGTGGTGCGCTGCGCCGCGGCGGTCTTACCTGCGAGTACGGGGCCGCACGCCGCCGCCTTCGCGTCGCCCGGATCGATGAAGGCGAGCAGCCCCGCGACCGGCGTGGCCAGCACCGCGAGGCCGAGCCCTGCGCCCGCACGCGTCAGCAACTGTGGCGTCACGACCTGGAGTGAGGGCGCTGAGAACGTGCCCTTGATCCCGACGGGAGACTGGCCAGAGAACAGGCTGAACCGCTTCGAATCGGCGCGAAAGGCGAGGTCGATCGCCTCGGTACGGAAACTGAACCCGCCGCGTCCCAGCACGACGTTCTTGCTCGTGTCGATCAGGACCGGGTCCGCCGCCGCGACGCCGCTGCGTACGGTGAAGCCGATCAGCCCGCAGTTGATCCTGACCGGCTCCTTTAATTCCCCCGAAAACATCTTCTGCACAAACGTGCCGACGTCGAGCTCGGCCAGCTCCGCATTCCGCGTCCACAGCGTTCCTGCCGGCAGCACGAACGCGATCCGCCCGCGCGCGGTGGAAAGCGAATCGTGGATCGTGTCGCCGCGCCCGGCCAATTGGATGCGACCGCGCACCGTCCCGCTCGTCCCCGCCTCCGCCACGCCCCAGCCCGCGAGCAGCCGCCCGAGCGGGGTTGGGGCGAGGCGGATGTCGTAGCGCACGTCGCTCGGACGCGGTCGCGTATCGAACACCGCGTCGGCGGACACGTTGCCGCGCGCCATCGCAAAGGTCAGCGGCGACAGCGTCAGCTTGCCGTTCGTCAGGTCGAGCGTCAGGTCGACGTCGCTGATCGGGATGCGACGCGACTTGACCCCCTGTATCGTCCATTTCAGGTCGGCGTCGAAGCGTCGCATCGTCTCGACCGGCAACGCCGCGTCGGGCAGCAGCCGGGCGGTCGCCGCACCGGTTTCGGCTGCCGCGGCCGTGACGCCCTTTTCCGCCACCGTGTCGGGGTTGAAGCCGATGAACGGCGCTGCGTCGATGATATCGAGGCTGCGCGTCGCCAGCTGCGAATCGAGGTGGAGCCGCGCGCCGTTGGTGATCGTCAGCCGCCCTGCGAGATCGGTCGCCCCGGCGACACCGATGACGCGGGAGAAGCGATATTCGTCGCCCGACTTCACCAGCTGCGCGTGCAGGCGGTAGTCACGTGTTCGCGGCAGCACCACGTCGATGATGCCGAGCAGCGTCGACAGGTCACGCCCGCGCGCGCGCACCGACAGCGGTACGCCTTCGATATCGGCCAGGCTGGGGAGCGTACCCGACACGTCCACAGCGTTGCCGGCGGCGCGCATCGTCGCGACCAATTCGTTCTTGCCGCGGTTGACCGTCGCATCGGGCGACAGCAGTCGCGCGGACACGGTGAAGGGGGTCGATCGGATCGTCCCCCCGCCGCGCACGCCCACCGCCTGCCCGATCCGAGCCGCGGTCGACCGGATCGTGTCGACATCGAGGTCGGTGAGCAACCGCATCCGCGGATCGCGGTAGCGCACCAATGTGCCTGCGACCGTCGCGCGGTCGATCCGCGGCAGCTCGAACGGCTTGCCGCCCTTTTCTTCGCTGAACGTCCAGGTGTTGCGATCGTGCGCCGTATTCCATTCGAGATCCACCGCGCCGTTCGCCAGGTCGAGCCAGTACAGTCGCCGATGCCCGAAGATCAGCGGCAGCGGGGCAATGCGCGTATCGATCCGGTCGGCCGCGAACAGATCGGGCTTGGTCGCCCAGTCCGGATTCGAGATGCGCAGCCGCTCGGCGTAGAACTTGATCTGGAACGGGGCGAAATAAAGCTGGAAATCGCCGCCGACGCTCACCTGGCGATGCACCATGCCGCCGACGATTCGCTCGAACGGATGCTTGAGGAAGCGGCCCTTGGTGACGAACAGCACGAGCCACACGGCGAAGATTGCGACAACGATACCGATCAGGATACGGCGAACGAGGTGACGGCGCCGCGGCGCCGACGCGTCCACGTTATCGTCGGCTAGTCTATCTTCACCTGCGGATGCCGCGGTCGTCATAACGGGAGCGCAACCGCCTGGCGCGGGCTTGGTTGCATGAACGTCACCCCGTTGCGTTCCGCCGGCAACACGGCTAAGGCGCACGGCTTCACGAGAGCGTGACGCTATGGACTGCCCGGCCAACTGGGGCTGCCGCGGCTGTCTGGTCACGTTCCAACCGAAAGGACCAAAATGCCCAAGCTCAAGACCAAGAGCGGCGTGAAGAAGCGCTTCAAGCTCACTGCCAGTGGACTGCTGAAGCACGGCGTCGCCGGCAAGCGCCACCGTTTGATCAGCCATAACGCCAAGTACATCCGCCAGAATCGCGGCACCAAGGTGCTGTCGAAGGCCGACACCGCCACGGTGAAGGCCTGGGCGCCGTACGGCCTCAAGTAAGCGGGAAGGTATTAGCATATGGCACGCGTCAAGCGGGGCGTAACCACTCGCGCCAAGCACAAGAACATTCTGGAACAGGCCAAGGGGTACCGCGGCCGTCGCAAGAACACGATCCGCGTCGCGCGGCAGGCGGTCGAGAAGGCCGGCCAGTATGCGTACCGCGACCGCAAGGTGAAGAAGCGCACCTTCCGCGGCCTGTGGATCCAGCGCATCAACGCCGGCGTCCGCGCTGAGGGACTGAGCTACAGCCAGTTCATGCACGGGCTGAAGCTCGCCGGCATCGAACTGGACCGCAAGGTCCTGGCCGATATTGCGATGCACGAGGGTGAAGCCTTCTCCGCGATCATCGCGCAGGCGAAGGCTGCGCTGCCGGAGCAGCAGGCCGCCTGATCATGCGTCACGGCTGATGTGAAAAAAAGCGTCGGTGGAGCGATCCACCGACGCTTTTTTGTTGTGCGTTCATGCCGGCCAAATGGCGCGAAGCAGGTATTTTAACGCTAACTGCGTACAGCCAACCCAGCGTCGGTCATCCTCGCTCGACCCGCGATGGCGCTGCCTTTTCCCGTTCGCGAATAAGCGGAATGTGAGGTGAGGATTGCAGGGGTAAGCGGCGCGGTTTGCTCAGTGTGCCTGCGCGTTGCTGTCGCGCACCGATCGCGCCCGCGCCTCGGTCGCCGCGTCGGCGGCACCGGTGTCCAGCCCCGTATCGATCGGATTGGCCGCGTTTACGCCACCCGTGCTCGCCGCGGCAGAGGCGGCGGCGGCCTGTGCCGCATCCTGTCCGCCAAGCCCGCCGCCGCCGCCGGCATCGTCGCCCGGCGTCGCACCGTCCTGATCGCGCAGGACCTGCGCCGCGCTGGCATCGTCGTGCGCATCGTTGCCGATCTTTGCGGGCGCGGCGTTGGGCTCGATCATCACCATCTCCTTTGATTACCGCGCCTTAACGAGCGGGATGGGCGGACGATCCGCAATCGGCTACACGGGCCGCCATGTCCGCGCTGTCGATCATCGTCGCCGTTACGTTGTCCGCGCTTGCGATGACGCTGATCGTCGGGGTGCGCTACCTCGTCACCTCGGCAGGGTTCGCGCTGGCGACGAAGCTCAGGCATCCCGGCCTTTACACCGGGCTCGATCCGCAGATCCGGCGCGAGATCTGGTGGAGCCTCGTCTCCGCCGCGATCTACGGCATACCCGCTGGCGTGCTCGCGTGGGGGTGGGAGCGGCACGGCTGGACCCGCGTCTACCGCGACGTGCACGACTATCCGTTATGGTACCTGCCGGTGTCGGTGCTCGCCTATCTGTTCCTGCACGACACCTGGTTCTATTGGACGCACCGCTGGATGCACCGGCCGGCGCCGTTCAAGCTGGCCCACGCGGTGCATCATGCCAGCCGTCCGCCGACCGCCTGGGCGGCGATGGCGTTCCATCCGATCGAGGCACTGAGCGGCGCTGTGGTAATTCCGCTACTGGTGTTGCTGATTCCGATCCATATCGCCGGCCTCAGCTTGGTGCTGACGGTCATGACCGTTATGGGTGTGACCAACCACATGGGATGGGAGGTTTTTCCCGGGTTCATGTGGCGGGGGGTAGTGGGGCGCTGGCTGATCACGGCCAGCCATCATCAGCGTCACCATGAGCGGTACGGGTGCAATTATGGGCTTTATTTCCGGTTCTGGGACCGGGTGTGCGGCACCGACGACGGGGTCGGCGACTTCACGCGCGCGCATGCAAAGGCGCGGGAACGCGCGCATCGCAGCGCTCACGGGGGCCACGCTGCTGCTGATCGGGGCGGCGCCGGTCGCGTCGCTTGATGTCGGCATCGAGCATGTCCGCTCGGTCAAGGGGCTGCTGCGCGTCTGCCTGACCGCAGATCCGGAGAACTTCCCCTCGTGCGTCGACGACAAGGACGCAGTGACGCGCAACGTGCCCGCCGCGACGCACGGGCTGCGTTTCACCGGACTGCCGCATGGCACCTACGCCGTTGCCGTGATCCACGACGAGAACAGCAACGCGAAGCTCGACACCTTCGCGGGCATCCCGCGCGAGGGCTTCGGTTTCTCGCGCAATCCGCCGATCCGCTTCGGCGCACCGCGCTTCGCCGCCGCGCGGTTCGCGGTCGAAAGTGATGCAGAGCGGCAACAGATCGGGATGCGCTACATCCTGTAACAGCGGCGCACGGACACTTTCCCGTAAATGCTCGTTCACGCGGCAACTATAAGGGGAAAAGATCGTGTCCGTCGTTCGTCCTGCCGCCCGCGCGGTCATCCGCTCCGCCTGTGTGGCGCTTGCCGGCCTTGCCGCACTGCCGGCCGTTGCGCAGACGAACGACATCAACCCAAACGGCCCGCCCGCTCCGCTGGTCACCGGCGACACCGTGACGGTCGCGGTTGCGGGTGCGTGGCTGCCCGATTACGAAGGTTCGAACGATTATTCGTTGACGCCCGGCCCCGCCGCGATCGGCACGGTTGGCGGCATCTCGTTCCAGGTGCTGGGCAATCGAGCTTCGGTCGACCTCATCGCCGACGCACCCAACTCGCGCTGGGATTTTCAGGCCGGGCCGGTCGGGCTCGTCAACTTCAATCGCACCAGCCGCAAGGGCATCGACGATCCGCGCGTCAAGGCGCTGCCGACAACGTCGACCGCGCTCGAACTCGGCGGTTATCTCGGCGTCGGCAAGACCGGGCTGATCACCAGCGACTATGACAAGCTGTCGGTCGCGGTCAGCTACCGCTACGACGTGACCGGTATTCACGACAGCGGCATCCTCCAGCCTTCAGTCAGCTATTACACGCCGCTAAGCATCAAGTCGGCGGTCGGCATCTTCGCCTCGGCGGAGAAGGTCGAGCGTGCCTATGGCCGCACCTATTTCGACGTGCGTCCGCAGGACGTGGCGGCAAGCGGGCTGCCGGCGTTCCGCACGCGCGGCGGGTGGAAGAATTACGTCGTCGGCTTCGCGGGCACCTACGCGCTCACTGGCGACCTGCTGCACGGGTTCAAGATCATCGCCGGTGGCACCTACAAGCGCATGCTCAACGACTTCGGCGACACCCCGATCGTCAGCATTGCGGGCTCGCGCAACCAGTGGCTTGGCGCGGTCGGCATCGGCTATACGTTCTAGGCGAGGCGGCGGCCCGGACGCATTGCCGTCCGGGCAGGCGTGAGGCTTCGTTTGCACCGGCGTTCGCCTGCGCCTATCGACGCATCCGAGTCATCTGCGCGAAAGCTTCGCTGCGGCAGGGACGTGTGGACGTGGGTAGAAGGATGCAGGCGATGGGCGAAGGCGAACTGATCGGGGCGCTCGACGCACGGGTGAAGCGGCGCGAGGAGCGGCGCGCGTTCTTCGGGCAGGCGCTGGGTGCCGCGGCATTGGGCGGTGCGATGCTGACGGCCGGCCGCGCGGGCGCGCAGACCGCGACGCCGACCCCCACGCCCTCGCCGACCGCGACCTCGACGACGCCGATCTTCGGCACGTCCGATTACCTGAACTTCGCGCTCAACCTCGAATATCTCGAAGCGAACTTCTACGCCTTCGCAACGACCGGCGCGGCGATCGCATCGACGCTACAGGGCGGTGTCGTGACCGCAGGCGTGCAGGGCGCGGCGACCGGCGGGCGGGCGGTCAGCTTCACCGATCCGATCGTGGCGCAATATGCACGCGAGATCGCGGCGGACGAGCTCGCCCACGTGACCTTCCTGCGTTCCAGCATCGGCTCGCTGACGGTGGCGCAGCCCGCGATCGACCTGAGCCCGGCGGGTGCCTTCACCACCGCGGCGCGCGCCGCCGGAGTGGTCGGCGCGAGCGACACGTTCGACCCTTATGCCAGCGACGAGAACTTCCTGCTCGCCTCGTTCCTGTTCGAGGACGTGGGCGTCACCGCCTACAAGTCGACCACGGCGGTACTCAGCTCGACACTGCGCGAGGCGGCGCAGGGCATCCTGGCGACGGAGGCGTATCACGCCGCGATGATCCGCGGCACCTTGTACCGCAAGGGGATCGAGACGCCCTCGCTCAACCTGATCCAGAAGGCGCAGGGCATTTCCGACCTGCGCGACCTGTACGACGGCAGCGTGACCGAGAATCTGACGCTCGGCTACGCGCCCGACGACGATCAGGGCATCACGCCGACGACCAACGCGGCGGGCGAGACGGTGTCGAACATCGTGCCGCTCAACAGCAACGGGCTTGCCTTCAGCCGGACGGGCGACCGCGTGCTCAACATCCTGTACCTCAACCGGGCAGCGGTGACCTCGGGCGGGTTCTTCCCCGCCGGCGTCAACGGCGCGATCAAGACCAGCGCCACCGCGACCTGACGCGCGTGCCGCGTACGCGCGGCTCCACGTCCCAGCCCGATCCTTCTCGCATAAAGTGTCCTGATCCCATGACCGATCCCGAAGTCGCCAACACGATCCTGACCGCCTCGGCCGAGCGCCGGGCCGAGCGCCGCCGCTTCATCAAGCTGGCGAGCGGCGGCGTCGCGGTCGCGGGCGGGCTGACGCTGCTCGCCGCCTGCGGTGGCGGGGACAGCAATCCCGCGCCGTCGCCGACGCCGTCGCCCACCCCGACGCCGTCCGCCAGCAGCATCGCGGCCGAGGTCGACGTGCTCAACTTCGCGCTCCAGCTCGAGTACCTCGAGGCGCAATTCTACTCCTACGCCGCGACCGGCGCTGGGCTGCCCGCCAGCCTGCTGTCGGGGACGGGTACGCCCGGCGGGGTCATCGGCGGGCGCCGGGTCGGCTTCACCGATCCGATCGTCGCCGCCTATGCGCGCGAGATCGCGGCGGACGAGGTCGCGCACGTCACCTTCCTGCGCTCGATACTGGGAACGTCGGCGGTGGCGATGCCCGCGATCAACATCGACGGCAGTGCGTCGGGCGCGTTCAGCAAGGCCGCGGTCGCCGCCAAGCTGATCGCGGCGGGCGGTTCGTTCGACCCTTATCTGAACGACGAGAACTTCCTGCTCGGCGCATTCCTGTTCGAGGATGTCGGCGTCACCGCGTACAAGGGCGCGTCGGCGACGCTGATCTATACCGCGGGCTATCAGGAAGCGACCGCAGGGCTGCTCGCGGCGGAAGCGTATCATGCCGGCCTGATCCGCACGACGCTATATCAGAAGGGGCTGGCGACGCCGACGCTGCGCACCAGCGCCGACGCGATCTCCGACGCGCGCGACACACTCGACGGGGTGCAGTCGACCGCGACGCCCACGCCGACTCCAACCCCGACACCCACCCCGAGCGGAACGCCGACCGGCTTCCCGACCGGCGTCAACAATCGCGACGACGATCAGGGTATCTCGCCGACGACCAACGCGGCGGGGCAGCTCGTATCGAACATCGTGCCGGCCGATGCGAACGGCATCGCGTTCAGCCGCACGGTCGGACAGGTGCTCAACATCGTGTTCCTCGACAACACCGCCGTGACGAGCGGCGGGTTCTTCCCCGCGGGCGTCAACGGCAATCTGAAGACCAGCGCCGCAAGCAACTGAGGCGCGAGCGCCTTCGTCGATCGCAGATCGGCGAAGAGTCGCTGCGGCGGCCGGCGGTGCCAGGCACCGTCCGACGTCACGGCAGCCGGCGGTACCAGGCACAGTCCGGCGTCGCCCACACCGAAACATCCTTTGCCTGCCCCACACCCTGCCGCTATACTGAATCCTTCCCCGGGGGACCGCTGAGGCGGTTGAGAGGGAGGCGCCCGAGCCTCCGACCCGCTGAACCTGATCCGGTTGATACCGGCGTAGGGAGTGGAGCGGCGACCATCCGTCTTGCCGAACCTCTCCCGTTCAAAGGAGAGTGAAGCGCATGGCAGACATCCAGGCCCGCAGCGAGATCGGCGTCACCACCGGCGCGATCCGCGGTTCCCGCAAGATCTACGTCGAGGTCCCCGGTAATCCAGCGGTGCGCGTCGCGATGCGCGCGATCGACCTCGATCCCTCATCCGGCGAGCCACCGCTCAACGTCTATGACACCTCGGGCCCGTACAGCGACCCGGACGCTCGGATCGACATCATGGCGGGCCTCCCCCCGCTCCGCCGCGACTGGATCACCGCGCGCGGCGATGTCGAGGCATATGAGGCGCGCGAGATCCGCCCGGCGGACAACGGACAGCTCGGCCCCGATCGCTCAGGCGGGGTGCAGCCGTTCCCCAACGTCAACAAGCGTCCGTTGCGCGCGAAGGCCGGCGCCAACGTCAGCCAGATGCACTATGCGCGCCGCGGCATCATCACGCCCGAGATGGAATATGTCGCCACGCGCGAGAATCTTGGCCGCGAGATGCTGCGTGAATACGTCCGCGACGGCGAAAGCTTCGGCGCCGCCATCCCCGACTACGTGACGCCCGAGTTCGTCCGCGACGAGGTCGCCCGCGGCCGCGCGATCATCCCCAACAACATCAACCACCCCGAGACCGAGCCGATGGCGATCGGCCGCAACTTTCTGGTCAAGATCAACGCCAACATCGGCAACTCGGCAGTTGCCAGCAATGTCGCGAGTGAGGTGGACAAGCTCGTCTGGGCGACCCGATGGGGCGCCGACACGGTGATGGACCTGTCGACGGGGCGCAACATCCACGACACGCGCGAATGGATCATCCGCAACTCACCCGTGCCGATCGGCACCGTCCCCATCTACCAGGCGCTGGAGAAGGTCGGCGGCATCGCCGAGGAGCTGACGTGGGAGATCTTCCGCGACACGCTGATCGAGCAGGCCGAGCAGGGCGTGGATTACTTCACCATCCACGCCGGCGTCCGTCTGCCCTACGTGCCGCTGACCGCCAAGCGCGTGACCGGCATCGTCAGCCGCGGCGGCAGCATCATGGCGAAATGGTGCCTGGCGCACCACAAGGAGAGCTTCCTCTACGAGCGGTTCGACGAGATCACCGAGATCATGAAGGCGTATGACATTGCCTATTCGCTCGGCGACGGTCTCCGCCCCGGTGCGATCGCCGATGCCAACGACGAGGCGCAATTCGCTGAGCTCTACACGCTCGGCGAACTTACCAAGCGCGCCTGGGAGCAGGACGTGCAGGTGATGATTGAAGGTCCGGGCCACGTGCCGATGCACAAGATCAAGCAGAACATGGACAAGCAGATCGAGGCGTGCGGCGAGGCGCCCTTCTACACGCTCGGGCCGCTGACCACCGACATCGCGCCTGGTTACGACCACATCACCAGTGGCATCGGCGCGGCGATGATCGGTTGGTACGGCACCGCGATGCTCTGCTACGTCACGCCCAAGGAGCATCTGGGCCTCCCCGACCGCGACGACGTCAAGGTCGGCGTGGTGACCTACAAGCTCGCCGCCCACGCCGCCGACCTCGCCAAGGGGCACCCGGCCGCCAGGATGCGCGACGACGCGCTGTCACGCGCCCGCTTCGGGTTCCGCTGGCGCGACCAGTTCAACCTGTCGTTGGACCCGGAGACGGCCGAGCAATACCACGACCAGACGCTTCCGGCCGAAGGCGCCAAGACCGCGCATTTCTGCTCGATGTGCGGCCCGAAGTTCTGCTCGATGAAGATTACCCAAGAAGTAAGGGACTTCGCCGCCAAGCAGAACGCGCCGGTCGAGACGTTCGTCGCGGCGGGCGACGCCGAGGCCGGCATGGCCGAAATGAGCGAGCGCTTCCGTGAGAAGGGTGGGGAGGTGTACCTGCCGGCGGAGTGAGAGGTCGAGCGGCCCCGCACCGGAGTGCGGGGCCGCTGTCGTATGCGATCACGCGTAGCGGATCAGCTTCCAGGTCACCGCCGTGCCATTGTACGGTGGCATGCGGTTGCCTTTAGCGATTGGCGCCGTAGTCGACGGCACGCTCTGTGCCTGCCAGACGCCTGACTCTGGGCAACTCTCACCAGTCCGGGCCGTCGTGCCGATCGGTTTGCGCATGTTCATGGTACATATCTCCTCAAGGCCGACCTCGCCTCCGGCACCACGAGGCTCGGTTGACCATCAAGTTACAGCCCACTAGATCACGCGCGCTTGCAACGAGCGCGAGGTGGGCAGTGCCTGCCTCGTTCGGGGCCGTCGGTAGGACGGCGGCCCCTTTCAATCGCCGCCATGAACATTGCTGCTCATATTGGCGACCGGCCCCACGAGGCGGGGGAGTCGCTTACACACGTTTATTAGAGCCCTCCAATACAGGGTGATCCACCGCTGATGCGGGGGAACGACTCTTCGCGTGCTCAATAAGCATACCAATATCGCAGATACTGCCAAGCTCATTTTTCTCCCAGACCCTCTAATACGTTTCGTCATTTTCTTGAACGCTGCTGCGGATACTTTCCTGCTTTAAAGCCAAGTCCCATCAACCATCTGCACGCGCTACAGATTGCGGACACGATGGAGCACAACAGGATGAGTGATCCGATCGGGCATGGCTATGGAAGATAACGCCGCGGCAAAGCCGCGTCGTCAGTCGACGCGGTGCGTCGCTGGCCGGGCGTGTTGCTGGTGCGCGAAATAGCATGCCGCTATTTCGCGGCAACACGCTGGAGCGGGCGAAGGGATTCGAACCCTCGACCCCAACCTTGGCAAGGTTGTGCTCTACCCCTGAGCTACGCCCGCTCTGGCGTCTTCGGATCGATCGGCGAGAAGCCGTTCCGATCGGGGAGCGGCGCCACTAGCATCGCCCCCGGGGGTCGGCAATAGCCAATTTCGCGATGCCGCCGCTTTTTGCGCGGCGAAAGGGCCGCGTCGGGCAAATGATCGGCTCACCTCGATTGACCGCGATCAACCTGACCGATACCCGCCTGTAGCCATGACCGCCCCGACCATCCTGCTCGTCGAGGACGATCCGTCGCTTCGCATGCTGACCGCGCGTGCGTTGCAGGAGAACGGCTTCCTCGTCCGTCCCGCCTCCGCCGCGCCCGAGATGTGGCTTGCGCTGGAGAACGGCCCCGTCGACCTCGTGCTGCTCGACATCATGCTGCCGGGCACCAGCGGCATCGACCTGTGTCGCACGCTGCGCCAGAAAAGCGACGTGCCGATCATCTTCATGTCGGCACGCGCGAGCGAGACCGACCGTGTCGTCGGGCTGGAGCTGGGCGCGGACGATTATATCGCCAAGCCGTTCGGCACGCGCGAGCTCGTCGCGCGCGTCCGCGCGGTGCTGCGCCGCCCGCCGATGGACCGGCTGGCGGGCAATGCCGAGCAGGGCGTGCTGACGTTCGACGGCTGGACGATCAACCTGCCCCGGCGCGAGCTGACCAGCCCGACCGGCGCCATCGTCGACCTGACCGGTGCGGAGTTCGACCTGCTGGTGGTGCTCGCCGACCACGCGCAGCGCGTGATCGCGCGCGAGCGGTTGATCGAATTGTCACGCACGCGGCTGGGCGACAGCTCCGACCGCTCTATCGACGTGCTGGTCAGCCGGCTGCGCCGCAAGCTCGGCAGCGCGGGCACGCCTGCCCCGATCGTCACCGTGCGCGGCGTCGGCTACATGCTGAACGTCGCGGTCGAGCGCCAGTAGCCCCGCTTGCGGCTGCTCCGGCGCCCGGCCTTCGGGCTGCTCGGGCAGGTCGTCGCGATCCTGCTCATCACGCTGCTGATCGAGTTCGGCGCGAGCACGATCCTGTACGAGCGCGCGAGCGGCTTCGCGGTGCGCGACGACGAGGCCAATCGCCTCGCCGAGCATCTGGTGATCAGCCGCCGCCTGCTCGCCGAGCGTCCGGCCGAGCAGCGCGAGACGATGGCAGACGAGCTCACCACCGAGCGTTACGCATTGATCTGGTCGCCGACGCCGCATCCCACACCCAGGATCGCCCCCGCGCTCGACGAGATGCAGCGCCAGGTATTGGAGTGGGAGCCGTCGTTGCGCGACGCGCACCTGCAATTGCGGCTGGTGTCGCCGGGGCGGCGATCGGTAGTGACCGGCGGGATGCAGCTGGCGGACGGCAGCTGGGTCTATTTCCGCACGCTCGCCCCGATCGGCGGGATCAGCTTCGCCGCAGAACGGATCGCGTTGGCGCTGATCCCTGCGATCGCGCTGATGGTGCTGGCAGGCGTCGCGCTCAGGCGCAGTTTCCGCCCCTTGCGGATGCTCGCCGCCGCCGCTGACCGCGTCGGGCACGGCGTGGTCGAGCCGGTAGAGGTCGACGGGCCCGGCGAGGTGCGCCGCGTCATCAGCGCGTTCAACGACATGCAGGAGCGTATCCGAGCGCTGATCGCCGGCCGCACGCAGGCGCTCGCCGCGGTCGGCCACGACCTGCGCACCCCGCTCGCCCGCCTCCACCTGCGCACCGAAGGCTTGCCGCGTGACGATACGCGCACGGCGATCCTCCACGACGTCGCCGAGATGGAGGCGATGATCACCTCGCTGCTCGCGTTTTTGGGGGGAGCCGAGCCCGAAGCGCCGTCGATGGTCGATCTGGCGGTGCTGTGCGAGACGGTGATCGACGACGCCGCCGATCGCGGCGCGCAGGCGGCGTACGAGGGTCCCGATCATCTGGAGCTTTGCGTCCGGCGGCTGTCGATCAAGCGCGCGATGACCAACCTGGTCGAGAATGCGCTTCACTACGGCAGCAGTGTCACGCTGACGCTCGCGCGCGAGGATACGGGGGTGGTGATCCGTGTCGCCGACGACGGCCCCGGCATCCCGGAGGACAAATTGCGCGAGGTGCTCGAACCGTTTGTGCGTCTCGACCCCGCGCGCGGACGCGACACCGTGGGCTTCGGCCTGGGCCTGTCGATCGTCGCCAAGGCGGTGGCGGACGAAGGCGGCACGCTGACGCTGTCGAATCGCGCTGCGGGCGGGCTGGAGGCGTGTATCAGCCTGCCGGACACACAAAGAAACAGCGACACACAATAACACACCGTTGCCGAGCAACAGCAACGCCCGGTTGATACTCGGTCACATTCGACAAGGATGGGGAGAGTGGCTCGTGGTGTCAGCTGTTGCGCTCGCGGATGCCGCCCGGCCCGGCGTATCGGTCCCATCCCGACAGTTCTTCGCGCGTGACCTGACCGCGTCGATCGTCGTCTTTCTGGTCGCGATGCCGCTCTGCATGGGAATCGCGGTCGCCTCGGGCGTGTCGCCGGAGAAGGGGCTGATCACCGGTATCATCGGCGGCCTCATCGTCGGGATGCTGGCCGGATCGCCCTTGCAGGTCAGCGGCCCCGCGGCCGGCCTCGCCGTCATCGTCTATGAACTGGTGCGCGATCAGGGGCTGAGCGCGCTCGGGCCGATCCTGCTGCTCGCGGGCGCGATCCAGCTGATGGCGGGCATCTTCCGCCTCGGCGGCTGGTTTCGCGCCATCTCGCCTGCAGTGGTGCACGGCATGCTCGCCGGCATCGGCGTGCTGATCGTTGCGGGGCAATTTCACGTCCTGTTCGATGCCAAACCGTTACCGAGCGGATTGCAGAACCTGTCGGCGGCGCCTGCGCGGCTGTTCGGCCTGTCGCCGTTCAACCTTCAGGCGACCGAGATCGCGTTCGGCATCGGCCTTGCCACCATCGCCGCGATGCTGGCGTGGGAGAAGTTCCGCCCGGCCTCGCTTCGGCTGTTGCCCGGCGCGCTGGTCGGCGTGCTGACGGGAACGCTACTCGCGGTCACGCTCGGGCTCGATGTGGCGCGCGTGCAGGTGCCCGCCTCGATCACCGCCGCGCTTGCGCCGCCCGCCGCCGGCTTCTGGGCGCAGTGGCTTGATCCCGCGATCCTGACCGCCGCGCTCGCGATCGCATTCATTGCTTCGGCCGAAACGCTCTTGTCCGCCGCGGCAGTCGACAAGATGCACGACGGTGTGCGCACCGACTATAACAAGGAACTGCGTGCGCAGGGTGTCGGCAACATGCTGTGCGGACTCGCCGGATCGTTGCCGATGACGGGCGTGATCGTGCGCTCGTCCGCCAACGTGCAGGCGGGCGCGGTGACGCGCGCGTCGGCGATCCTGCACGGCGCGTGGATCCTCGGCTTCGTTGCACTTCTGCCGTGGCTGCTGCGCGAGATCCCGATGGCGGCGCTCGGCGCGATCCTGGTCGTGACCGGCTTTCGCCTCGTCAGCCTCGACCATGCACGGCATCTGATGCGCGACCACGGGCTACTGCCGGTGCTGATCTGGGCAGCGACGCTGATCACCGTCGTCACCACTGATCTGTTGACCGGCGTGCTGGTCGGCATCGCGCTCACCACGCTGGAGCTGGTGCCACATCTCAGCCGTCTGCGGCTGCGTGTGGTGGAGGGTGGCGATGCCGAGCGTCACGCGATCGCGCTGAACGGCACGGCGACGTTCCTGACGCTGCCGAAACTGTCCGACACGCTCGACCGCGCACCCGCGGGCACGCCCGTCGCACTCGATGTCTCGGGCCTGCGTGCAGCCGACCATACCAGCGCGGAGATGCTGCGCGACTGGCTGCAGCGGCGGCGTCAGGCGGGCGGCAGCGTCGACGTGACCGGTGCCAGTGGCAGGATCGCCACACTGACCGCCGCCGCGGCGCATTGATGCACGTTGCCGCTTGATGTGAAGGAAAACGCCCGATAGCTTTCCCTTCGCAGGTGCAGCACTGCCCGCTCAACTGGTGAGAGCCGTGAGTGAGAGCAAGCGTGCCGGCAAGCAGGAGGAGCCTCTACAACAAGGAGGTTCCGATGAAGTACGTTCTGATATCCGCGCTCGCCCTGTTAGGTGTCGCAACGCCTGCCGTCGCGCAGGAAACCGCCCCGCCGAAGCCCGTCACCGTGACGGGGAGCGTTGCGCTTTTGACCGACTACCGCCTGCGCGGCGTGTCGCAGACCGACAAGGAAGGCGCGATCCAGGGCGGGATCACCATCACGCACGAAAGCGGTTTGTACGGCGGCGCCTGGGCGTCGAACCTCGCGGGCTGGGGTACGTTCGGCGGCTCGAACATGGAGCTCGACCTGATCGGCGGGTACAAGGTGCCGATCGGCGGCGGCGCGGCGCTCGACGTCGGACTGACGTGGTATATGTATCCGGGCGGCGCATCGAAGACCGACTTCGCCGAACCCTTCGCCAAATTGTCGGGCACGGTGGGTCCGGCCTCGCTGCTGGTCGGCGTCGCCTATGCGCCCAAGCAGGAGGCGATCGGCAAATGGTACAATTCCGCTGCCGACTATGCCACCGGCATCCCCAACCGCCCCAACAAGAAGAACGACAACCTCTACCTGTGGGGTGACGCCGCCGCCGCGATCCCGACGACGCCCGTGACGCTGAAGGCGCATCTGGGTTATTCGAAGGGCAATTCGGGTCTCGGCCCCAACGGCACGAGCCCGGCGCCGACGGGCGAGTATCTCGACTGGATGCTCGGCGCCGATCTCGCCATCCACGGCACGCCGCTGACGCTCAGCGCGGCCTATATCGATACCGACATCAGCAACCGCGAATCAGCCTACCTCAAGCCCAATTTCGCCAGCACCAAGAACGGCAGCACGATTGCGGGGTCGACCGCATTGTTCTCGATCAGCGCGGCATTCTGAGGCGACGCAAACGAGCGGGGAGGGGGGTTTGTATCCCCGTCCCCGTTCCCACATAAGGGCGCACGCAATCAGGAGCAGCCCTTGGCGACGTTAGGCATGTCACCGGCCGAGAAAGAGGCCATTCAATCATTCCGCTCGGACGTCGTCGAGCCGTCGATGACCAAGCTGGTCATTATCGATTTCTGGGCCGAGTGGTGCGGGCCGTGCAAGGCGCTGACCCCCGTGCTGGAAAAGGTCGCCGAGGCCTATGCCGACAAGGGTGTCGTGCTGGCGAAGGTCGATACCGACAAGAACCAGTTCATCGCGGCGCAATTCCAAATCAAGTCGATCCCGACCGTCTACGCGATGTTCCAGGGACAACTGGTCGCCGACCTGACCAGCGCACGCACCGAATCGCAGCTGCGCACGATGCTCGATCAGCTGCTGCGCCAGTTGCCGATCGAAGGCGAGGCGCAGTCGCAGGAGGCCGAGCTGGAGCCCTTGGTGCAGATGGGCGAGGACGTGCTGGCCTCCGGCGATGCCGAGCGTGCGCTGTCGATCTTCGATCAATTGGCCGAGATGGCGCCCGAGCATCATGCGGTCGTCTCGGGCCGCGTCCGCGCGCTGGTGGCGCTGGGGATGATCGATGAGGCGGAAGCGATGATCGCGGCGATGCCCGACGATCTGGCCAAGCTGCCCGACATCGAGCGCGCGCGCGCGGCACTGGCACTCGCGCGGTCGGCACCTGCGGTCGACGATCTCGCGCCCCTGCACGCTGCGGTCGCCGCCGACCCCGACAATTACCAGGCGCGCTTCGACCTCGCCAACGCGCAGATGGCGGCGGGTGACCGCGACGCCGCCGCCGACGGCTTCCTCCACATCACCGCCGCCGATCGCGCATGGAACGAGGGCGCCGCACGTCAGCAGCTGCTCAAGCTGTTCGAGGTCGTCGGGCTCGAGGATCCGTGGGTCTCGGCGCAGCGCCGCCGGCTGTCGGCGATCCTGTTCGGATGACGCGCACGCGGCTTTCGATCTTTCCGCTACCCGGCGCGCTGCTGTTCCCCGGCATGCACCTGCCGCTCCACATCTTCGAGCCGCGCTACCGCGCGATGATGTCGGACGCGATGGCCCGCGACCGCCGCATCGGGATGATCCAGCCGCGCCCTGACAGCGACCCGCAGGACCCCGATCTGTTCGACATCGGCTGCGTCGGGCGGATCGCCGAGTTCGAGGCGATGGAGGACGGGCGCTACAATCTGATCCTTGAAGGCGTGGCGCTGTTCCGCGTTGTGGACGAGCTCGACGTCTCGACCGCGTTCCGACAGGTCGAGGCGGAGTTGCTGCCGGTCGAAGGCGACCAGACACTGGCGCTGGGCGAGCGTGCCTCGCTCGAACTCGAATCGAAGCGATTTGCCGAGGCGCTGGGCTATGCGGTTGACTGGGACTCGGTTGGTCGGCTCGACGATGCCGCGCTGGTCAACGGTGTCGCGCAGATCGCACCATTCGATGTCGCGGCAAAACAGGCGCTGCTCGAATCGAAGGGCATCTCGGCGCGCTGCGAGTTGCTGGTGCAATTGATGCAATTCTTTGGCCGCCACGATGGCGATGAGCGGGTCACGCTTCAGTGAGCGGGGCTGCCATAACAGGCGAGCTCGACCCGTGGTTGCTGGATAAGCTCGTCTGTCCGGTAACGCGCACGCCGCTACGCTACGATCGTCATGCAGGCGAGTTGATCTCTGACGCCGCCGGCGTCGCATACCCGATCCGCGACGGTGTCCCGGTCATGCTGATCGAGGAAGCACGCGCGTTGTAGGCTAAGCGGCTCAGACCGCCAGCTTCGGAAATCCTGCGCGAAAAGCCGCTACCTTGGGCCTGTCCCACGTCACGATATACGGATGTGTTGGATTCCGGTCGAAGAAGTTCTGATGGTACGCCTCGGCCGGGAAGAAGGCGCCACGCTCGACCTTAGTTGCGATCGCGCGCGGAAACACGTGGGCGTTGCTCAACTGGTGGATGTACGCCGCGGCAACGCGTGCTTGATCGGGTGATTGCGCGAAGATTGCCGAACGATAGCTGGTGCCGCTGTCCGGTCCCTGCCGGTTTACCTGCGTCGGATCATGCGCGATCGAAAAGTAGACACGCAGCAGCGTTGCATAGCTGACCTGCCGCGGATCGTAGCTGATGCGAACCGCCTCGGCATGGCGCGTCGTCTCGCTGCTGACCGCAGTGTAATTGGCGGTCGCGCGCGTGCCGCCGGCGTAGCCCGCGGTGACCGACTTCACCCCGCGCACATGCTCGAACACCGCTTCCATCCCCCAGAAGCATCCCCCGGCGAGCACTGCGGTCTGCATCCCCGTACCGGCGGGCACGTCCACGGCCGCGACGGGGATCGGCACCGCGCGCTCAGCCTGTGCGGTTCCA
This sequence comes from Sphingomonas sp. Mn802worker, assembly GCF_000382485.1. Classification (GTDB taxonomy): domain Bacteria; phylum Pseudomonadota; class Alphaproteobacteria; order Sphingomonadales; family Sphingomonadaceae; genus Sphingomonas. The sequence goes on from NZ_AORY01000002.1 coordinate 261,453, forward strand.
CAGGCGCTCAACATCAGCGCGGCGGCTAGGAGAGGGCGATAGTTCATTTTACGTATATAGGTCAGCGACTTGCGTGCTGCCAGAGGTCAGCGTTCCGCGTGAACGGCAGGCTGGTGCACCGGGTTCGCCGATGCGGCGGGTTGCAGCGCCAACAAGCCAGCCGCGCCGATCGCGAACCCACCGGCGAACTGCCAGAAGAAGCTGGTCTTGAAGAGGCGCATCGGTCGTGTTCCTGCTGCGATCCGCCCACCCGCTCATAACGAACGCGCAATGCGGACCCGGTTTCCATATGGTCGAAATAGGCTGGCGAGGATGAACCGACGCTGGTTCTCCTGTTCATCTGCCAGCGATGTAGACGCGAGCGCTACCCAGCGGCAATGTGAACGATCGAAAGTGATCGTTTCACGATCCGGCGATCAGCGAGTTGTGACAGGTGGGAGATGGGCCAAAGATGCGCCGTTAGACTCGCCGCCGGATCAGCGCAACGCCGCGCACGCTTGCTGGATGCGCGTGCACGCCTCGGTCAGCAGCGCCTCTGACGTCGCATAGCTGATCCGCATCGCAGGCGAGAGGCCGAACGCGACACCCTGAACCGCCGCGACGCGCGCATCGTCGAGCAGATAGCCGACGAAGTCGCTGTCGCTCTCGATCCGCTGACCCTTGGGTGTCGTCTTGCCGATCACGCCCGCGACGCTCGGGTAGACGTAGAAAGCGCCTTCCGGTGTCGGGCAGATGATGCCTTCCGCCTCGTTGAGCATCCCGACCACCAGATCGCGCCGCGCCTGGAACGCGCGCGCGCGCTCGGCCAGAAACGACTGGTCGCCCGTCAGCGCGGCGACCGCCGCCGCCTGCGCGATCGAGCACGGATTGCTGGTCGATTGCGACTGCAGCTTCGCCATCGCCTTGATCAGCCACGGCGCACCGGCGGCGAACCCGATCCGCCATCCGGTCATCGCATACGCCTTGGAACAGCCGTTGACGGTCAGCGTCCGCTCGTAAAGCGACGGGCACACTTCGGCGATCGTCGCGAAGCGGAAGTCGTCGTAGACGATGTGCTCGTACATGTCGTCGGCGAACACCCAGACATTCGGATGGCGTTCGAGCACCGCGCCCAACGCCTTCAGTTCCTCCACCGTGTAGGCGGCGCCGGTCGGGTTCGACGGCGAGTTCAGGATCACCCACTTGGTGCGCGGCGTGATCGCGCGCTCCAGCATCTCCGGCGTCAGCTTGTAGCCGTACTCCGCACCCGCCGGTACGACCACCGGGGTGCCGCCCGCGAACTGCACCACATCGGGGTAGCTGACCCAATAGGGCGCGGGGATGATGACCTCGTCGCCCGCCTCGACGGTCGCGACCAGCGCGTTGAACAAAGTGTGCTTGCCGCCGACGTTCACACTGATCTGCGGCGCTGAGTAGGTCAGCTTGTTGTCGCGCGCGAACTTCGCGACGATCGCGTCCTTCAACTCGGGCGTGCCGTCGACGTTGGTGTACTTCGTCTTCCCGTCGCGGATCGCCTGGATCGCGGCTTCCTTGACGAACTCGGGCGTATCGAAATCGGGCTCGCCGGCCCCAAGCCCGATCACGTCGACGCCCGCGCGCTTCAGCTCCATCACGCGGCTGGTGATCGCGAGTGTGGGGGACGGCGAGATGCGATCGAGCGCGGCGGAGGTCTTCACAGGGCAAACCCTTCGTGTACGGAAAATGCGCGTGGGCCTATGGAACGCGCACGCTTATTTCGCAACCGCGGGATGCTCTTCGATCAAGCGCGCCGGCATCAATCCGCGCAAGCTGTTGCCGAGAAAGAAGCCGTCACGCAAATCCGCGATCCGCAGCACCGCCTCACGCGCGCGGCCGCTCTCGATCAACTCGGCCCGCAACACGCCCGGCAACAGCGCACCCACCGCCGGCGTCAACAGCATATCGTCGCACGGCACGAACACCGAGGTGTAGCTGCCCTCGGTTAGCGTCCCGTCAGGCGCGACGAACACCACCTCCTCGTATCCGCTCGTACGCCGCGCCACGTCGTAGAAGGCGCGGTCGCTCGTCTTGTGCCGCAGCCGCCAATCGGCCGGATCGACCGGCAGCGGCACGGCCGCGACCGCGATCGGCGTCGCGCGGATCGGCGGCAGCGGCGACACCTGGACCGACACCGCGCCACTCTTCGCCAACAACATCCGCACGCGCGCCGGCCCGCGCAGGCGGAAGGTTGCCGCCTGAAGCTCGTTGCGCGCATCGTGGCGATCGAACGCGAAGCCGAGTGCCACCGCGCTGTCCTTCATCCGCGACAGATGCCGCTCGATCAGCGCGATCCCCTCCATCGGATCGAACGCCATCGTCTCGATCAGGTCGAAGTGGCGCTCAGTCCGCGCGAGGAACGCGCCCTTCGCCAGTGCCTCGTCCCATTCCGCGTCGGCGGTCGAATCCGCAACGATCCCGCCGCCCAGCCCAATGGTCGCGCTTGTGCCGTCCGCGGACAGCGCCAGCGTGCGAATCGCAACGTTGAACATCGCGTCGCCATTCGCGTCGATCCGCCCGATCGCTCCGGTGTAAAGCCCACGCGCGTCCTGCTCTATTCCGGCGAGAGCCTGCACTGCGCGCACCTTGGGCGCACCGGTGATCGACCCGCACGGAAACAGCGCCGACAGCACGTCGACCGCGTCGGCGCGCGGCGCTTTCGTCGCGGTCACCATAGAGGTCATCTGGTGCACCGTCGGGTACCGTTCCAGCGCGAACAGCTCCGGCACCGCGACACTGCCCGCCACCGCGACGCGCGACAGGTCGTTGCGCATCAGGTCGACGATCATCAGATTCTCGGCGCGTTGCTTCGGATCGCGCACCAGTGCGTCGGCGGCGGCGGCGTCCGCCTGCGAATCGGGCAGCCGCGGTGCAGTGCCCTTCATCGGGCGGCAGGTGAGGCGATCGCCCTCCAGCGCGAAGAACAGTTCGGGCGAGAAGGACAGGAAGGTCGCATCGCCGGTTGCGACGATCGCGCTCCACCCCCCACACGTCGCCGCGCGAAGTCGGGCGTAGAGCGCGATCGGATCGCCGATCACGTCCACCTCGGCGCGGAAGGTCAGGTTCGCCTGGTACAGGTCACCCGCCGCGATCAGCGCCTGCACGTGCGCGAACATCGCGTCATACTCGGCGCGCGTCACCCGCGGCCGCAGTGCACCGATCCACGCGCCGGCGGGATCGGGTAATAGTGCCGGCACGTCGACCGGCTCCCACCCGTCGAACAGCCCGAACCAGGCAAGCGGGGCATCGCTCTTGCGCGCCGCACCCATCGTGGGTTCGAATGCACCCGCCGCCTCGTACGACACGAACCCGGCGGCATCCCCGTCGTGCGCACGTACCGCCGCCAGCAGCGGGGCGATCTCTGCCGCCTCGTGCGCTGTCAGCACCGCGTGCGGATGGCGATACAGCCGCGCCGCCGCGCCGCCGTCGCGTGCGTCGTCCAGCAGGACGTAAGGGGGCTCGATCCGCATCTCACCGCGTGATGCCCGCGCCGCCGGGTGGCGGCAAGCGCGCAACCGCGGCTTTCAGGTCGCGTGGGCCTACGTTAACCGCGAATGTCGCCGTGTCATCGCCCGGCGACTTCTGGCAAGAGCCCGGCAAAGCGAAAGGCTTCCCGCATGACCAACGATATGCCCCCACTACGCGCCGCGATCATTCCGGTGACCGCGATCGAGCAGAATTGCACGCTGATCTGGTGCACGAAGACGATGCGCGCGGCGGTGATCGATCCCGGCGGCGACCTGCCGCGGATCAGGGCGGCGATCGCGCAGGCAGGCGTGACGGTCGAGAAGGTGCTGCTGACGCACGGCCACATCGACCACGCCGGGGAGGCGAGACCGCTCGCCGACGATCTTGGCGTCACGATCGAGGGGCCGCACGAGGACGACCGTTTCTGGCTAGCGCGGCTGGAGGATGATGGGCGTAACTGGGGCATCCGCGGCGTCAACACCGAGTCGGATCGCTGGCTGGTCGACGGCGACACGGTGAGCGTCGGCGAGCTGACCCTCGACGTCTATCACACGCCCGGCCACACCGCCGGGCACGTCATCTTCCATCACGCACCCTCGCGTTTCGCGCAGGTCGGCGACGTCCTGTTCCAGGGCTCGGTCGGGCGCACCGATCTGCCGCAGGGCAACCACAAGCAGCTGATCGAATCGATCGTCACCAAGCTGTGGCCGCTCGGCGACACGCACTTCATCCCCGGCCATGGCAAGCCCAGCACGTTCGCACACGAGCGGCAGCATAACATGTTCGTCAGCGATCGGGCGCTCGCCGCCTGATCGCGACTCGGGCGCGGCGATGCGCGTCTAGCCGCGCGTAGCGTCGATCGGCACCGTCGTGATTGCGCGATCCGAGCGCGCGTCACGGCCGTAGACCAGCACCAGCGCCCACACTGCCAGCCCTGCGAGCACCATCCAGGTCGCGACGATCCCGCCAGCCCGCAACGGATTGGGCGCTGCGCGGTCCATCCCCAGGCCATGCGCCACGCGTCCGGCCACGAACACCGCGCCTGCGGCCCACAACCACGTCGGCGATCCGCCTGCCAGCTCGATGCCGGCGAGCAGGATCAGCACGAAGGGCGCATATTCGACGAAATTGGCGTGCGCACGCACCGCTGTCTGCAACGGTCCTGCGCCACCATCGCCGACCATCACCTTGCCCTTGATCCGCCGCTGCGACACGCGCAGCGCCAGCCAGATGTTGATCGCGGCACACGCCGCGGCGATCGTCAGCGTCATCGGTAACAGCATGAGCGGACCCTTTCCCCTAAGGCGCGGACCGTGACATTACCGCCCCCCGGTTGCAACGCCGGCAGAATTGGCTATAGGCGCGTCACTTCGCGATGCGTGCCGATGTGCGGCTGCCTGCCGCGGCCGCCCTCGTGCCGGCTGTTCGGGTGACCTGCACGGCGCGCGTCGTTCAATACGTAACACTTGGATCAAGGTGCCGAAATGGCCGTCCCTAAGCGAAAGACCTCTCCCTCACGCCGTGGCATGCGCCGCGCGCACGACGCGCTGTCGATCTCGGCGTTTCAGGAATGCCCGAACTGTGGCGAGCTGAAGCGTCCGCATAATCTGTGCACCGCCTGCGGTCACTATAACGGCCGTGAGATCGTCTCGGTCGAGGCCTGAATGGGCTAAACGCGGACCCTTGTTGTCCGGGTTCGCGTTTGATTGCTGCGGTTGATTGGAGTGCCCCGTCTCATGTCCGACAGTTCCGTGATCGCCATCGATGCGATGGGCGGTGACAAGGGGCTGGAGGTCATGCTGGCGGGCGTTGCGCGTGCGCGTCGCCTGCACGACGGCCTGCGCTTCCTGTTGGTCGGCGAGGAGGCGGCGATTCGCGCCGGTCTCTCGCGCCACCCGAACCTGTCGCAGGCATCCGAGGTCATCCACGCCGCCGACGTGATCGCGGGCGAGGAAAAGCCGAGCCAGGCGCTGCGCCGCTCCAAGACTTCGTCGATGGGCGTGGCGATCGACTGCGTGAAAAAAGGGCGCGCCGGCGCCGCAGTGTCGTCGGGCAATACCGGCGCGCTGATGGCGATGGCGAAGCTCAGCTTGCGCACCATGCCCGGCATCGACCGCCCCGCGCTCGCCGCGCTCTTGCCGACGCTCGGCGACAACGACGTGGTCATGCTCGACCTCGGCGCCAACACCGAGTGCGACGCGCGCAACCTGACCCAGTTCGCCGTCATGGGTGCTGCCTATGCCCGGATCGTGCTCGAACTCGATCGACCGCGCGTCGCGCTGCTCAATATCGGCAGCGAGGATCAGAAGGGCACCGGCGAGATCAAGGACGCCGCGCAGATGCTGCGCGCCGCGACCCACCTGCCGATGAATTTCACCGGCTTCGTTGAGGGCGACCGTTTGTCGCGCGGCGACCACGACGTGATTGTCACCGATGGCTTCTCGGGCAACATCGCCTTGAAGACCGCGGAGGGCACTGCGCGCTTCGTCGCCGACTTGCTGCGCCGTGCCTTTTCCAGCTCGGCGCGATCGAAGATCGGCTTCCTGATCTCGCGCCCGGCGACCGACCTGCTGCGCAACCACCTCGATCCGAACAACCACAACGGCGCGGTCTTCCTGGGGCTGAACGGCCTCGTGCTGAAAAGCCACGGCAGCGCGAACGAGATCGGCGTTGCCACCGCGATCGGCAACGCCGCCAAGATGGTGAAGTCCGACCTCGCGCGCCGCATTGCCGAGGATTTGAGCAACATCGACGCGAAGGCTGCCGCATGATCCGCTCGGTCCTCCTCGGCACCGGCTCCGCGCTGCCCGCACGCCGCGTTTCCAACGCCGAGCTGGCCGAGCAGATCGATACCAGCGACGAATGGATCGTCGAACGCACCGGCATCCGCTTCCGTCACCTCGCCGGCCCGGAAGAGACCACCGCGACGCTCGCCTATGACGCGTCAAAGGCTGCGCTCGCCGCATCGGGGCTCGCCGCGCAGGACATCGACCTGATCGTCCTCGCCACCGCAACGCCCGACCAGACGTTCCCGGCGACCGCGACCAAGGTTCAGGCGCTGCTCGGCATAAACGATTGCGTCGCCTTCGACGTCGCGGCGGTCTGCTCGGGCTTCCTCTACGCGGTGCAGGTGGCGGACAGCATGATGCGCGCCGGTGCGCACCAACGCGCGCTGGTGATCGGCGCGGAAACGTTCAGCCGCATCCTCGACTGGGAGGATCGCACCACCTGTGTCCTGTTCGGCGACGGCGCGGGCGCGATCGTGCTTGAGGCGCAGGAAGGTGCCGACGACGTGTCGAGCCCCGACGCGCGCGGCATTCTCGCAGCGAAGCTCCACGCCGATGGACGCCACAACGACCTGCTTTATGTCGATGGCGGACCCTCGACCACCGGCACGGTTGGCAAGCTCCGGATGAAGGGGCGCGAGGTGTTCCGCCATGCCGTCACCAACCTGTCGGCGGTGATGGCGGAGGCATTGAAGGGCATCGATCTCACGCCCGATCAGGTCGACTGGGTCGTCCCGCACCAGGCCAACGCCCGCATCCTCGACGCGACCGCGCGCAAGCTCAACCTGCCGGCCGAGCGCGTGATCGTGACGGTCGATCAGCACGCCAACACCTCCGCCGCCTCGGTCCCGCTCGCGCTCGACACCGCGGTGCGCGACGGGCGGATCAGGCCCGGTCACCTCGTGGTGCTGGAGGCGATGGGCGGCGGCTTCACCTGGGGCGCGGCGGTGCTGCGCGTCTGAAGCGCCGGCTGTGCCGCTACGGGTGCAGCTGACGAGTCGACAAAACCGCTTCGGCTTTATACCACCGGACAACAGGCATGTGGGGGAACCGATGAGCATGACGGACGCGGGCACGCTGACGCGGGCCGACCTGGCCGAGGCGCTGCACAAGCAGATCGGTCTCTCGCGCGCCGATTCTGCCCGCGTGGTGGAGCAGATTCTCTCCAAGATGTGCGAAGCGCTGTCGCACGGCGAGAACGTCAAGATCTCGGGTTTCGGCACCTTCGTGCTGCGCGACAAGGGTGAGCGGATCGGCCGCAATCCCAAGACGGGCGTCGAAGTGCCGATCGCGCCGCGCCGTGTGCTCACCTTCCGCGCCAGCCAGATGATGCGCGACCGCATCATGGCCGCCGAGTGAGCGTGACTCGCCGGTGAGCCAGAACGGCTCGGACGAGGGCAGCAGCCGCGAGCGTGATACCGCGTCCAAGTCAGACACCGCCTTTCGCACCATCGGCGAGGTGACGCAGCTGACCGGCGTCGCACCGCACATCCTCCGCTATTGGGAGGGCCGATTTCCGCAGTTGAAACCCGTTACCCGCGCGGGCAACCGTCGCTACTACCGCCCGGCCGACGTCGCGCTTGTGCAGCGGATCGATCGGCTGCTCAACCGCGAGGGCTATACAGTGCGCGGCGTCCAGCAGTTGCTGTCGGGCGAGGGGAAGTCGGCGGCTACTGCTCCGAGCGCGGCAACCGCAACTGCGACCATGCCCGCGACACTCGACGCCATCCGCCTGATCCGCGACTACCTTCGCGAGGCGCTCGACGCCGACGGGTAGGGGGCGTCAGACGCCTAGCCAAGCGAGACCCGCCGGCAGCTTGGTTGCGGTATAGTCGACCTGAAGTACCCGGCGGTGCGCGTGCCCGCTGCTCGCAGCGGATGCGTGCAGAATAGGTGTGGCATAGGCCCAGACATCTCCCGCTGTGGCCAGGCACGTCATTATCCCACATGCGGCGACTGCGTCTGCGATATCGTCCTCCGCCACCAGCCCCAGCCGGTGCGATCCCGGCGCAACCAGCAGTGGTGCATTATCAGTGGGCGTGTCGTCCAGCTGGATGCGCAACGTCACCATCGCTTCGATCACTGCAAAAGGCGGTGCAACGTGAAGGATGCCTTGCTTGACGGTCCACGGGCCGTAGCTTGTGGTCTCTCGCCGCTCGCGTATCGCAATCGTACGATCCTGATGCCACCCGAGCGCCAAATTATCGTTCGGCCTCTTATCGAACATTATAGCGCGGACGGGCCGTGCCTCATCGCCCAAGTGGCGCGCGGCGATTGCCTGCATCGCACTTGTATCAAGGAGCGCCGACAAGCCCGAGGTGCCAAACAGCCGCGTTCCACCTGGGCGCCGCGGCAAGCTTTCAGCGAGTGCATGTAACCGGGACAGCAGCGTCAATGCGGCTCCGGCGTGAATCTCTAGACCGTCTATCGCCAGTGTTGGAGTGGATGATGGCATTGAGCAGCACGGTGACTCGGCCGCTGTCGCGAAGCACCGCGATGCACAGCATTGCCTCCACCTGATGAGATCGATGGAGAACGGGTAGCTGCCGACGAGACGCCTTAACGCCGACCTAAGAAGCTTTGGAGAGAAGCCGGTTCGACAGGTGTCTCAGCCACTCGGTCCGCCGGCATCTAAATACATCACTACCACTTAAGCGAAGATGGGTCGGCGAAGCGGCCTCGCCAGTGGCGCAAAGTAGATCGAGCAAGTACGCCGCGGGAGCAAGTCCTGCGTCGTCGGACGCTGCTGTGGCGGCGCCGGCCGAGCGGATGGATGCGCGCGACGCTTGCTCGCACGCACCCGCGGGGACGTTGCCCCGCCTTCCATCCTTTAAAGCTTCTCAGTCAGTTCCGGCACCAGCTTGAACAGGTCACCGACCAGGCCGATGTCTGCCACCTGGAAGATCGGCGCGTCCTCGTCCTTGTTGATCGCGATGATCGTCTTACTGTCCTTCATGCCGGCGAGGTGCTGGATCGCACCCGAGATACCGACCGCGACGTAGACTTCCGGTGCGACGATTTTGCCGGTCTGACCGACCTGATAGTCGTTGGGCACGTAGCCAGCGTCGACCGCCGCGCGGCTCGCGCCGACGCCGGCATGCAGCTTGTCGGCGAGCGGCTCGATCAGTTCGTGGAACTTCTCGCCCGAGCCGAGCGCGCGTCCACCCGACACGATGATCTTCGCGCTGGTCAGCTCAGGCCGTTCCGACTTGGCGAGCTCCTGGCTGCCGAAGGTCGCAAGACCCTTGTCGCCCGTCGATGCGACCGCCTCGATCGTGCCCGAGCCACCTTCGGTCCCGGCCTTCTCGAACGCGGTGCCGCGTACGGTGATGACCTTTTTCGCATCGGTGGTCTGCACGGTCGCGATCGCGTTGCCGGCGTAGATCGGGCGCGTGAACGTGTCCTCCCCCTCGACCGACAGAATGTCGCTGATCTGCATCACGTCGAGCAGCGCCGCGACACGCGGCGCGATCGACTTGCCCGATGACGTTGCCGGCACGACGAAGGCGTCATGGTGCCCCATCAGTTCGACGACCAGCGGCGCGACATTCTCGGCCAGCGCGTGCGCGTACGCGGTGTCATCGGCGACGTGAACCTTGCCGACGCCCGCAATCTTCGCCGCCGCCTGCGCTGCACCGTCGACGCCTTCACCTGCGACGAGGAGGTGGACCTCGCCCAGCTTCGCCGCCGCGGTCACGGCCGACAGCGTCGCGTCCTTCACGGTCGAACCATCGTGTTCGACCCACACCAGAGTCTTCATGTTCAGGTCCTTTCGGAAAAATCAGTTGGCGATGCCCATCGACTTCAGCTTGCCGACCAGTTCGTCGACGTCGGCGACCTTGATCCCGGCCTGACGCTTGGCGGGTTCGACCACCTTGAGCGTGGTGATGCGGGGGGAGACATCGACGCCGTAGTCGGCCGGCGTCTTCTGCGCCATCGGCTTCGACTTGGCCTTCATGATGTTGGGCAGCGACGCGTAGCGCGGCTCGTTGAGGCGCAGGTCGGTCGTGACGATCGCGGGCAGCTTGTACGTGTCGGTCTCCAGACCGCCGTCGACCTCGCGCGTGACAGTGGCGCTGTCAGCCGACAGCTCGACTTTCGACGCCGCAGTCGCCTGACCCCAGCCGAGCAGCCCGGCGAGCATCTGGCCCGTCTGGTTGTTATCGTCGTCAATCGCCTGCTTGCCGAGGATCACCAGACCCGGCTGCTCTTCCTCAACGATCTTCGCCAGCAGCTTGGCGACGCCCAGCGGCTCGACCTTGCCCTCGGTGACGACCAGCACCGCGCGGTCGGCACCCATCGCCAGCGCGGTGCGCAGCGTTTCCTGCGACTTCTGCTCGCCGATCGACACCGCGACGATCTCGGTCACGACGCCCTTCTCCTTCAGGCGAATCGCTTCCTCGACCGCGATCTCGTCGAAGGGGTTCATGCTCATCTTCACGTTGGCGAGGTCGACCCCCGACCCGTCCGCCTTCACGCGGGGCTTCACGTTATAGTCAAGCACGCGCTTGACCGGGACGATTACCTTCATCGAGGGATCCTCTTTCTATCCTTTGCGCACCTGTATCGGCGCGACAATTGGCGGTTTGCGGTCGTTTTCGCAAGTGCGGTATGGCCGGCGCGCGGAGAAGCGGCCTTGCCGTAACGGCGGCTTGTGGCTCCAACGACGAACGGCGCGGGTGTTTCCACCCGCGCCGTGACGAATCATCAGAACTTGGTCAGGACCATCGCCAGCAGCGCGCCCATCGAGGCGCCCTTGAGCCCGCTCAGCGCCAGTTGCCCGCCGCTCGGCGGACGTCTGACATGATCGCAGGCGGTGCGGTCCCGGCGTCGCCTCACGCCGCCTTTTGCACCTCGGCGACGATCTTTTTCGCCGCGTCGCCCAGGTCGTTGGCGGGCACGATCGCGAGGCCCGACTGGCTGAGGATTTCCTTGCCCTTATCGACGTTGGTGCCCTCAAGACGGACGACCAGCGGCACCGACAAATTCACTTCCTTTGCGGCCGCGACGATGCCCTCGGCGATGATGTCGCACTTCATGATGCCGCCGAAGATGTTGACGAGGATGCCCTTCACCGCCGGATCGGCCAGGATGATCTTGAACGCCGCGGTGACCTTTTCCTTCGATGCGCCGCCGCCGACATCGAGGAAGTTGGCCGGGAACATGCCGTTCAGCTTGATGATGTCCATCGTCGCCATCGCCAGACCGGCGCCGTTCACCATGCAGCCGATGTCGCCGTCGAGCTTGATATAGGCAAGGTCGTACTTCGACGCTTCCAGCTCGGCGGGATCCTCCTCGGTCTCGTCGCGCAGCTCCATCAGGTCCTTGTGGCGGAACATCGCATTGCCGTCAAAACCGACCTTGGCGTCGAGCACCATCAGCTTGTTGTCGTCGGTGACCGCGAGCGGGTTGATCTCGATCTGCTCGGCATCGCTGCCGAGGAACGCGTCATACAGCTTCGCGGCGACGGTCTGCGCCTGCTTGGCGAGATCCCCGGTCAGGCCGAGCGCGTTCGCGACCGCGCGGCCGTGATGAGGCTGGAACCCAGAGGCCGGATCGACCGAGAAGCTGTGGATCTTCTCCGGCGTGTTGTGCGCGACCGTTTCGATGTCCATGCCGCCTTCGGTCGACACGACGTAGCCGATGCGGCCCGAGGCGCGGTCGACCACCAGTGCCAAGTAGAATTCCTTGGCGATGTCGACGCCGTCGGTCACGTACAGGCGGTTGACCTGCTTGCCGGCGTCCCCGGTCTGAACCGTCACCAGCGTGTTGCCGAGCATTTCGGTCGCGGCGTGACGCACCTCGTCCTCGGTCTTGGCGAGGCGGACGCCGCCCTTTGCGTCAGGGCCGAGTTCCTTGAACTTGCCCTTGCCGCGGCCGCCGGCGTGGATCTGCGCCTTCACGACATAAAGTGGTCCCGGCAGCTTCTTCGACGCCTCGACGGCTTCCTCCACGCTCATCGCGGCGAAGCCCTGCGGCACGGCGACGCCGTATTTCGCGAGCAATTCCTTGGCTTGATATTCGTGGATGTTCATGGGGACGCCTCTCCGGATGGTGGCGGGTGGGAACGCTTTGCGATGCTCCTAAGCACAGCGGGCGCGCAGAATCCACCCCGCACCCGCAGTTCTCGCGCCTTGATGCGATTGCGAACCGTTTGCATGTCGAAGATCGTCGTCCAGGCGTGCTGATCCGGGTTGCCAATCTGTTCGCCGATGCGCACGTGAACGGGTGTGAGCGCGCTGCACTATCCCGCTTTGCATGCCAGCCATTCGGGTATCTGGGTGGCGCAGGACGGCATCACGCGCGAGGTGTCGCGCGGCGAAGCGATTCGGCTCGCCGCCGACACGCCGGTGATCCTGCTCAACGCCGCGTTGATTGGACAGCGGCTCGGCTACGCCGACCTGTCCGGGCTCGACCTGCTCGAGCTGTTCGCCTTTGTCCGCCCGGCGCGCTTCATGGTGCCGACGCCTAAGGGGCTCGCCGCCGCGACCGGGCTGAACGTGCCCGGTGACGACGCCGAGGTCGCGCCCTTTCTGCTCGAGGCGACCGAGCGCCTGCTGAGCGTGCCCGCGGGCGACTGGCCCGAGCGGGAAGGGGCGTGGACCGCGCTCCAGTCGCTTACCCGGTTGCGCTGGGCCTGGGCGCCGCCGCTCGCCCCCCACATCGCCAGGCCGTCCGCTCAGGAGCGCTGGCTGTTCACCCGCCTGCCCGAATGGGAGGAGCAGCCGCCACGGCCTGCGCCGCGCACGGTGACGATGCCGGAGGGCGCGGTGCTCGACCGGTTGGAGGAGCTGACCGGCGAGGGGGCCGAGCCGCGCGTCGGGCAGCAGCGCTTCGCCGCCGCCGCCGGCGCGGCCTTCGCGCCACGCTCGATCCGTGATGCCCCCAATCTGATGCTGGCGGAGGCGGGGACCGGCATCGGCAAGACGCTCGGCTATCTCGCCCCCGCGAGCCTATGGGCGGACGCCGCGGGTGGGGCGGTGTGGATCTCCACCTATACCAAGGCGCTGCAACGACAGCTGAGTGCCGAGACGCGCCGCGTCTACCCGGATGAGAGCGTGCGGCGCTCGCGCGTGGTGACGCGCAAGGGACGCGAGAACTATCTCTGCCTCTTGAACCTTGAGGACGCGCTGCAGGGCGGGTTCGCCGGACGCGCCGCGGTGCTGGCGCAACTCGTCGCACGCTGGGCGGCGTACAGCGCCGACGGGGACATGGTCGGCGGCGACCTGCCCGGCTGGTTGCCGACCTTGTTCCGCCGCAACGGCTCGACCGCGCTGACCGACCGGCGTGGCGAGTGCGTCTACGCCGGCTGCCCGCACTATCGGAAGTGCTTCATCGAGCGTGCCGCGCGCGCCTCGGTTCAGGCCGATCTGGTGATCGCCAATCACGCGCTCGTGATGGTCAACGCCGCGCGCGGCCGTGAGAGCGCGACGCGCCCGACCCGCTACGTCTTCGATGAGGGGCATCACCTGTTCGACGCCGCCGACATGATGTTCTCGACCGCGCTCACGGGGCAGGAGGCGATCGAGCTGCGCCGCTGGATCGTCGGCCCCGAAGGCGCCAGCCGCGGGCGACGGCGGGGGCTCGCCGCGCGCCTGTCCGACGTGGCGAGCTACGACGAGGCGGGCGGCGCGGCGATCGCCGATGCGGTCCGTGCGGCGGGCGCGCTCGCGGCTGACGGCTGGCAGCAGCGATTGGTCGACAACCAGCCGTTCGGCGCATTCGAGGTGTTGCTCGCCGCGGTACGCGGGATGGCCTACGCGCGCGCCAACGGGGCGGAGAACGCGGGCTACGGGCTCGAGACCGAACTGGCCGAGCCGACGCCCGAGCTGGTCGAGGCGGCGGCCGGCACGGTGCAGGCGCTGGATGCGCTCCACCGCCCGCTGGTCGTGCTCGGACGGCGGCTGGAGGCGGTGCTGACCGACGCGCCCGACTGGCTCGATGCGCCGGCGCGGGCGCGGGTGGAGGGCGCGCTCGCCTCGCTCGCCTGGCGGGTGGAGACGGTGTCGGCGTGGCTCGCGCTGCTCGCGCGGGTCGGTGGCCCCGCGACGCCGCAGTTCGTCGACTGGCTGATCGTCAACCGCATCGAAGGGCGCGAGACCGACATCGGGCTGCTGCGTCACTGGCTCGATCCGACCAAGCCATTCGCCGAGATCGTGCTGCGCCCCGCGCACGGTGCACTCGTCACCTCCGCGACGCTGACTGCGGGCGGCGATTGGGCGACCGCGGAGGCGCGTGTCGGCGCGACGCACCTCCAGCGCCCTGCCGACCGGTTCGAGGTCGCGAGTCCCTTCGACTACGCCGCCCATGCCGAGGTGCTGATCGTCACCGATGTGAAGCGCGGCGACCTGCCAGCGCTTGCCAACGCATACGCGCGGCTGATCGAGGCGGCAGGGGGTGGTACGCTGGGGTTGTTCACTGCGATCCGCCGGCTGCGCGCGGTCCATGCGCGCATCGCCGACCGGCTCGCGCGCGAAGGGCTGCCGCTCCATGCGCAGCACGTCGATCCGATCGACACCGGCACGTTGGTCGACATCTTCCGCGACGATCCGCACGCGAGCCTGCTCGGCACCGACGCGTTGCGCGACGGCGTCGACGTGCCCGGCGACTCGCTCCGGCTCGTGGTGATGGAGGGCGTGCCCTGGCCCAAGCCGACCGTGCTCCATGCCGCCAGGCGTCTTGAGGGCGGCGGCAGCGCCTATGACGATCGCATCGTGCGCGCGCGGCTGGCGCAGGCGTTCGGGCGGCTGATCCGGCGGCAGGACGATGCCGGCGCATTCGTGCTGCTCTCCGCCGCGATGCCCTCGCGGCTGCTCGACGCCTTTCCGCCCGGCGTGCCGATCCGTCGCCTGACGCTCGACGAAGCTGCGGCGCGCGTCGCCGAGCGGCTATCCACGCGTGACCAAATCGGGCAAGGAGCGCACCTGCCCGCTTGATGGAGGTTGGTCTGGTGAAGACGCTGACGCTGCTGCGCCACGCCAAGTCGGGCTGGGATGACGCGGTCGCGCGTGATTTCGACCGTCCGCTCAACCCGAAAGGCCGGCGCGCGGCGCAGACGATGGGACGCGAACTGCGCCGGCTTGGGCTCGGCTTCGATCACGTCATCGCCTCGCCTGCGGTTCGGGTCGAGCAGACCATCGATGGCGTCGAATCAGGTTACACGCGCGCGCTGTCGCCAGCATACGACCGCCGCATCTATCTCGCCTCCGCCGGCTCGCTGCTCGACGTGGTGCGAGAGACGGATGATGAGTACGCACGGCTGCTGCTGATCGGGCACAATCCGGGTTTGGAGGACCTCGTCCTGCTGCTCGCCCCCGACGAACCCGGCACGCTGCGCGACGACGTGGAGGAGAAGTACCCGACCGCGACGCTTGCCGAGCTGACCTTTGCGGTCGACCGCTGGGCTGAGGTCAAGGAGCGTGCCGGCACGCTGACCCGCTTCATCCGCCCGCGCGATCTCGATCCCGATCTGGGGCCGGGCGAGGATTGAACCTCAGCGCGCCGGCGCCGTCCCGCACGCCACCGGGCCACCCGCCGCCGCGCGCACGACGCACTTCGGATTGCCTGACACGGTGATGCGCCCCATGCCGTTGGAGGTGATCTGTGCGGAATAGCGTGCCGCCGCGCGCGTCTCGCCCGCGCCGTCCATCGACACGAACAGGTCGGCCGCCGACAGAGCGGCGGCATCGATCGATCCGGGTCCGTTGGTCAGCAACCGCACCTTGCTCGCGCGTCCGGCCAGGCGAAGCGCACCGCTGCCGATCACGCTCGCGTTGACCTGTTCCGCCACGATGTCGTCGACCGACATCGACCCCGTGCCCGTCACGCTCAGGTCGACCCGCTCGCCCTTCATCTGCGTCACCGACACCTTTGCGCCCGACAGCAGGCTCACCCCGCGTAAGCCAACCGTCGACAGCGTGAAGACCGGCGCCGCATCCGCACCGCGGCCGGCCCGGTCGCCGGTGCCGCGGTCGAGCCGCAGCGACAGCGTCCCGCCCTCGTTGCTCAGCCGCAATCGCTCCAGCAGCGCCGCGTCGGGCGCGCTTGCCGTGGCGCGCGGACTGGCGCCGATCGTGACCTGCACCTCGAACGGTCCGTCGACGCGGATGCGGTCGAAGCTGCCGATATTCCACACCCGGTCGGCCGCACCCGCAGGCGTGGCGACGAGTAGCGATAACAGGGCGAGCAGGCGAGCCGTGATCATGCGATCAGCGTCGCACCCCCGCGCCTCGCCGGCAAGCCGTCCGACGCGTCATCCGCCGCAGCGCACCGTCCCCGACCCGCTCTTACGCGTGGAGCAGCGTGCCGCCGGACCCAGGTCGATGTCGCCCGATCCGGCGAGCCGCACGTCGGCAGCGCCTCTGACATTCGCGCTGACATCGCCGGAGCCCGAAACTGAGACGGTCGCACGCGCTGCGCTCAGCCCGCGTGCCTGCACGTTCCCCGACCCCGCGATGCGGATCGTCAGCGCCTGCGCCTGCCCCGCCGCGGTCACGTCGCCCGAACCGGAGATGCCGAATTCGACCTCACCGGCGCGCATCTCGGCTATCGACAGATCGCCCGATCCGCTGATCGCACCGCGGAACCGAGGCCCTTCGGCGCGCGCGATGCGGATGTTGCCTGAGCCCGCGATCGCCGCTGCCTCGACCCGCGGCATGGTGACGATCACGCGTACGCTGCCCCGCGTCCACGACATGCCATTGCGCCGCCCGACGCGCAGGCTGTCGCCGTCACGCTGGATCACCAGCCGGTCGAGCAGCGCCGGATCACCCTCCGCGCGGACCGAATAGGGGCCGACACGCACGTCGACATTGTCCGGCCCTGCGAGCGCCACGCGCGTGAAATCGCGCGCGGCGTAGCTGCGGCTCGCACCATTGCCGTCGGGCGCAATGCCGTCCTGATTACCTGAGGCATAGGTGGCCGCCATGCCGCAGGCGGCGACCGGGATCAGCAAGGCAAGGGCGAGATAGCGCATCGACATATCCTCCAACTGTATTGATATGGTAATACACGTTGGACGTGCGATCAAGCGCCGCAGCGTACCCGTGCGCCGCCCATCTTCGTCACCTTGCAGCGCGCACGCGGCCCCAGGTCGATCATACCGCTGCCGACGCTCGACACCTGCGCCGGCCCGTCGACCAGCGTGACGACATTGCCCGATCCGGCGACCGACACCTCCGCCTGTGCGGCGTGCAACGCAGGCGCACGCAGCGAGCCCGATCCGCCGATCGAGACCTTCAGCACCTGCACGCGGCCGCCCGCCGCGACATTGCCCGCGCCGCCGATCGACACCTCTGCCTCGCGGGTGTCGAGCGCGCCGACGCTCAGCGTGCCGCGGCCGCCGACCGCGGCATTGAAGCGCGCGCCTGTCACGCGGTCGATGTTGATCGACCCGCTGCCGCCCAGCGCCGCCGAGGTCAGGTTGGGCACCGTTACCGTGAAGCGCACCTGCCGCTCCGCCGCCGCGTCACCCTTCGAACGCGGGTCGCGGCGCGTGATCTTGAGCGTATGGCCCTCCCGCTCGACGCGCATCGTCGCCAGCACGGCGGCGGGGCCATCGGCGTGGACCGACCAGGTTGGGCCGACGCGCACCTGCATCTGCGCACCGGTGCCAAGCACGATCGTGGAGAAATCGCGCAGCGCATAATCGACCGCGAAGCCGCTCGCCGCGGCACCGGCGCGTGTCGACGGCAGTGTCGCCAATCCGCAGGCGAGAACCGACAAGGCTAGAAACGAGAAAGAGCGCATCGCTTGAACCTCCAGCAGAACCGGGGAACAGCGATACGCTCTATCGACTACGCATGTAAACAGTTATTGTTTACAGCTGTGGTTGATCCGTTCAGGCGGGCTGCTTGTCCTTGTTGTAGATCGCCGCGGCCTTGCGCAGGATGTCGAGGATCTTCTCCTGCGCGGCCGGCTCATCGATCTGCTCCATCGCAGCGAGCTCGCGCGCCAGGCGGCTGCACGCGCCCTCGAAGATCTGCCGCTCGGAATAGCTCTGCTCGGGCTGGTCGTCGGCGCGGAACAGGTCGCGCACCACCTCGGCGATCGAGGCGAGGTCGCCCGAGTTGATCTTCGCCTCATATTCCTGTGCGCGCCTGGACCACATCGTGCGCTTGACCTTGGGCTTGCCCTTCAGCGTTTCCATCGCCTCGCGCATCGTCTTGTCCGACGACAGCTTGCGCATGCCGACGCTCTCGGCCTTGTTGGTCGGCACGCGCAGCGTCATGCGCTCCTTCTCGAAACGCAGCACGTAGAGCTCGAGCGCGATGCCCGCGATCTCCGATTTCTGCAGCTCGATCACGCGACCCACGCCATGCTTTGGGTAAACGACGTAATCGCCGACATCGAAGTGCAGAGCCTTGGCAGCCATCGCGGATCTTTCCAATTCTATGCCCCACATGATGGAAACCACGCCGCGAACCATTGGTGCGCGAGGCACTGGGTCGACACGGCAGGCTGCGGGGTAGGTTGATCTTCTGGCGGACGCGGCAGGATTGCGCCCGACACGGCAGTATATAGCACAATTATTTGTTTGTTTCCAGCCTGCTTACGTCAGCGCTGCTGCCGCACGTCGACGGTCGCCCCGCGGGGTCGTCCGCAGCGCGTCTCTCTTCCTAGCCGTGCGCCGCCGCGGACGGCGACGGGCTCAGTCGCCCTTGCCGGGCTCGGCAGAGAAGTACTTGTCGTACTTGCCGTCCTCGCCCTTGTGCTCGTCGGCGTCGGGCGGGGTCTGGTCGAGCTTGCGCGTGACGTTCGGCCACTGCGCGGAGAAGGTGGTGTTGAGCTCCAGCCACCGCTCCAACCCGTTCTCGGTGTCGGGCAGGATCGCCTCCGCCGGGCACTCGGGCTCGCACACGCCGCAGTCGATGCACTCGCTGGGATTGATCACCAGCATGTTCTCGCCCTCATAGAAACAGTCCACCGGGCACACTTCGACGCAATCCATGTACTTGCAGCGGATGCAGGCGTCGGTGACGACGTAGGTCATGTAAGCGTTCCTCGGTAACTCGATCGTGTGCGTGGTCGCGATTTTGCGCCGCTGCTATGCGCGACGCGCGAAAGCGTCAATCTTCCAGCCATTCCTGCGAGTTGTTCGCACTGTCCGCGGGTCTGCCATCAACCGCCGTGCCCGCGGTCAGTTCCTGATAGCAGCCGCGCGCTTCTGGTGCTGGGCCACGGCGATGTGGCAGCGCCTCGATCCGCACGACCAGTATACGGTCGTAATGGGCGAACGTCAGGATGTTGCCGACACGCACGCTCACATGCGCGCGGTCGATCGCGCGTCCGTCGATCCGCAGGCGTCCGTTGCACGCCAGAGCCTGCGCCGCGCTGCGCGTCTTGGTCAGCCGCGCGAACCACAGGAACCGGTCGAGCCGCATCGTCGTCGCACCGGCCGGCATCACGCCCGGCATCAACGCGCCTGCATCAAATCGCCCAGCGCGGCGAAAGCGTTGCCGGGCCGCGCCGGAACCGTGCTCGTCGGCACCTTCGGCCGTGGCCGCCCGCGCCAGACGTAGCGCGGAGTGGCGGCATCGCCCTCCTCACCAGCCGACTCACCACGCCGGTCTGCGGCGCGGAAGCCCAGCTCCGCCATCAACCGCGCCAGCGTCTCGGGTTCGAGCCCGATCGAGGTCGCAAGCGCAGGATCGGCCGCGAACGGCGCGCGCGCGCCCTCCTTGCTCGCCGCACGTGCCTCATGCGCGGCGCGAGCGATCCGCTCCACTAGATCGACGCGCACCGCCTGCGCGCCCAGCGGACGATAGCCCATCCCCAGCATCGCGCCCGGCGTTGCGCGCGGCAGCACGGTCGCGCCCGCTGGCGGAACCGGCGGCGCCGCGCCGTGTGCCGCCACGATAAGCGCCTGCCGCCACGCCCGCGCACCGGGCTTGAGCAGCCGCGGATCGAACAGGTCGAGCGCGCCGATCGTGATCCCGGCGCGCCTGAGCCAGTGCCGTGCGCCACCATCCAGCGCGTCGAGCGACGCCGCCAGCGGTGCGCGCGCGGCGATCCCCCCGCCCGCCTCCAGCGCGCCCGCGATGCTGCGGAGCGCCGGCCCTGCCTCAGCCGCGCGCGTTGCCTCAGCCAGCTTGGCAAGGGCAGGCAGCCGCCGCGCGATGCTCGCCATCACCCACTCGCGCACCCGCGCGGCCACGCGCTCGCGCAAGGGCGGATCGAGACAGCCGAGCGCAGGGTCGAGCACGACAGCCGGACGCGCCAGCGAGCTGCCACGCGCCAGCCGCGCGAGTTCGCTCTCCTGTGTGACGATCGCGCCGTCGTCGGATAGCGCGAACGCCTCGTCCTTTGCCGCAATCACCGCCTCCGCGCGACGCCTCCGCTCGGCCGCCAGCCGCTTCTCCGCCGTGGCGAGAAGCAGCCGCTTGTCGGCGGCGCGCGCCTCGGGCGCGACCGTGAAGCGGAACCCGTCGAGCCGCCCGATCGCATGCGCGTCGATCGTCACCTCGCCCTCCGCGCCGATCTCGACCGGCAGCTCGCCCGCCCCTGCGCCGATCTTGCGCATCAGCGCGGTGGTGCGCTTGTCGACGAAGCGCTGCGTCAGGCTGGCGTGGAGCGCGTCGGACAGCCGCTCCTCGACCTCCAGCGCACGCGCCGCCCAGGTCTCTGGATCGGCGAGCCAGTCGGGCCGTTGCGCGATGTACGTCCAGCTGCGGATGCTGGCGATCCGGCCTGCGATCGTCTCGACATCGCCATCGGTGCGATCGAGCCGCGCGACCTCGTCGGCGAACCATTGATGCGGGATGAACCCTTGCGCGAGGTACGCGAACACGCGCCCGACGAAGCGCGCATGCGGGTCGAGCCCCAGCTTGGCGAAGTCGGGAATACCGCACGCCGCCCACAGCCTCGCGACATTGCCGCGCCCGCCCGCGCGCACCCCGTCGCGTACCTGCGGCTCGTCGGCCAGCCGCTTCAACACCTTTAGATCGAGCGCCTCGGGTGCGGGGCGCAGCATGGTGACGGTGCCGCCGGGCATCTCGGGCTTCTTTGACAGGCTGGCGATCAGTGCGTCGATGCTCGACAGATCGGGCTCGCCCTCGCGCCAGTAGAGCCAGTCGAGTTTGGGGAAGCGATGCCCCTCGATCGCCTGTATCTCCTCGGGCAGGAACGCGTCGTCGCCCTCCTCGGTCAGCGCGCCAAACGTGCCGTCGCGCTGGTGCCGCCCGGCGCGCCCCGCGATCTGCGCCATCTCCGCGGTAGTCAGCCGGCGACGGCGGCGTCCATCGAACTTGTGCAGGCCTGCAAAGGCGACATGCCCGACATCCAGGTTCAGCCCCATGCCGATCGCGTCGGTCGCGACCAGATAGTCGACCTCGCCCGCCTGGAACATCTGCACCTGTGCGTTGCGGGTACGTGGGCTGAGCGCGCCCATCACCACCGCCGCCCCGCCACGCAGCCGGCGGAGCATTTCGGCAGTGGCGTAGACCTCCTCGGCGGAGAAGGCGACCACCGCGGAGCGGCGCGGCAGGCGCGACAGCTTCTTCGCCGCGCCGTAGCTGAGCGTCGAGAAGCGCGGCCGCTCGACGATCTCGATGCCGGGAATCAGGTTGCGCAGCACCGGACGCAGCGCCTCCGACCCGAGGATCATCGTTTCCTCGCGCCCGCGCGCGCGTAGCAACCGATCGGTGAAGACATGCCCGCGCTCCTGGTCGGCACCCAGTTGCGCCTCGTCGATCGCGACGAATGCGAAGTCGCGCTCGATCTGGTCGCTCGCCCGACCGCGCTGGCCCGAGCGCGGCATCGGCATCGACTCGACCGTGCACAGGAACCAGCGCGCGTCCTTGGGGACGATCCGCTCCTCGCCCGTCACCAGCGCCACCCGTTCGCGACCCTTGATCGCTACCACGCGGTCGTAGACCTCGCGCGCCAGCAGACGGAGCGGGAAGCCGATGCACCCGCTCGAATGCGCGCACATCCGCTCGATCGCGAGATGGGTCTTACCCGTGTTGGTCGGGCCCAACACTGCCGTCACCCGGGCGTTGTCACGCGCACTCATTGCCCGACCTACATCGGGTGCGCGGCCGGGCGATGCAATCACTTCCTTGCCGGCGCGCACTTCCTTGCCCGCGCGCGCCTTCGTCGTGCGCGCTGGGCGTTCCACCGCGCGGCCGGCATCCAAGCACCGCGGTTAATTTGACTTTAGGGTCTTGGGTCCACAACGCCGCGACCCAGGTGCCGGGACGTTCGGCGCGTGTTTTTCCATAACGGGCCGAGGACGCCGGTTTGTTTCTGCGTGAACAGCAAGGGCTGGAGCTGGCGGGGGCCGCGGGGTCGGCGCGGATGCGCGCGCTCGTCCCCACCGCGCCGACCCACGATACCGCGCCGCAGCCATGGTTCGACCGCGTCCGCGACGTGGCCGCGCGCGCCGACTGGGTGCCCGACCTCGGCCAGGACATCGGCAGCCGGGCGTGGTGGCGCGGGGCCGCGACCTGCGCCGCGCTGATCGCTGCGGCGTGGATGACGCACCCCGGCATCGCGCCCGTGCCCGGCTACGCGCCCCCGGCCGTGACCGGTGCCGCTCGGGAGGAAACCCGCACGCTCGGCATCGCGCCGCTGGGGCTCGGCGCCACGACCGGCCGGCGCATGGCCGCCTCCGGCCTCGTCCGCCACCTGGCCGAGACGCCCGAGCGACCGCAGATTGACCTGACGGTGACATTGGGCGGCGGCGACACGCTCGGCCACGCGCTCGGGCGCGCCGGGGTCGGCATGAACGAGGCCGCACAGGTCGCCGCGCTGGTCGCCGGCGCGGTCCCGCTCGATCAGTTGAAGCCGGGCACGATCCTGTCGCTGACGATGGGACGCCGCCCCTCGCGCCTGCAACCGCGCCCGCTCGAGAAGCTCAGCTTCCGCGCCGGGTTCGACCTCAACCTCGCGGTCAATCGCGCCGGCGATACGCTGCTGCTCGATCGTCACCCGATCAGCATCGACCGCGCACCACTGCGCATCCGCGGCCTCGTCGGCGACGGCCTGTACCGCTCAATGCGTGCCGCCGGCGTGCCTGCGCGCGTGGTCGAAGCTTACATCAAGGCGGTCGCCGCGCGCGTGCCGATCGGCGAGGTCGGTGCCGCCGACACGTTCGACATCGTCGCCGACCAGGCCCGCGCCGCAACCGGCGAGGTGGAGGTCGGGCAGCTGCAATATGCCGGGCTGGTCGACGCGGCGGGCAAGCGCCGGCTCCAGCTCGTCCGCTGGGGCGACAAGGAAGGGGAGGGCGGCAGCTTCATGGACCCGGCCGGCCATGTCGAGCAGCGCGGCTTCATGGGGATGCCGGTCGCCGGCCGCGTCACCTCGACCTTCGGCTACCGGATGCACCCGCTGCTCGGGTTCATGCGGATGCACAAGGGGATCGACATCGGCGCGCCCTTCGGCAGCCCGATCTACGCCGCGATCGACGGCGTCGTGCAATTCGCCGGGCGCAGCGGCGGCTACGGCAATTTCGTCAAGCTCGCCCATGCCGGCGGCTATGCATCGGGCTATGGCCACATGAGCCGGATCGCGGTGTCGCCCGGCACCCATGTCCAGCGCGGGCAGGTGATCGGTTATGTCGGCTCGACCGGCATGTCGACCGGACCGCACCTGCACTGGGAAGTGTGGAAGAACGGCGTGCCGGTCAACCCGCGCGCGATCTCCTGGTCGAGCGTGCAGACCGTCTCGAACGACACGCTGCGCGGGCTGAAGGCGAAACTGGCGCGGTTGCTCTCAAGCCCGACGCGCTGATCCTCAGCTCCGCTTGGGAACCGAGAAGGTGCCCGTGACGCGACCGGTCGGCGCACGCTGCACGTTGCCGCCGGTACCGCTGCCGCTGCCGCCCGCGACCGCCGAGCCGTCGATCACCGCGCGCCCGCTATCGAGGTTGATCGTCAGCCGCGCGCCGTTGACCGTGTTCGGCCCCTGCGTCAGCGTGACCGCACCCAGCATGGTGATGACACGGCGATTGAGGTCATAGACCGCATATTGTCCGCGCGCGGTCTGGTCGGGACGGCGCACCGTCACCCCGCCCGACGCGTCGAGTCTCGACACCTGCGGGTTACCGTCGACCACCTCGCCGGTGTAGGCGACGTTCAGCCGCTGCGCGTTGAGCGTCATCTCGGCCTGCTTGACCGCAACATTGCCGGTCAACACCGCGCGGTTTGCCTTGTCCTGCAGCTCGATCTGGTCCGCACCAAAATCGATCGGCGCATTGGTGTTGTGCTTGCTCTGCGCCGCCACGGGGGCGGCGACAACGAGGAGCGACAGAAGCAGGAGCGGGTGGCGCATGGCGCTCATTTCGTTTGTCTCGGCACGATGCGCAAGCGCGCGTTGCCGTTCAGCCTGACCGTGCGCGATTCCAGATCGGCGGACATGCTGTTCGCGCTGAAATTACCCTGCCTGACCGTGCCCGTCACCGGCGCGGTCGAGGTCAGCTGCCGCGTCTTCAGATCGACGTCGGCGTTCGAGGTGTCGAGCGTGTAATTGTTCGGCGCGCGCACCGCGATGCCGCCGTCGACGCGCACCTTCTCGGTATCCATGTCGTAGCGCGCGCGCGGCGCGGTCAGCCGCGCGGATCCGTCCTGCAACTGGATCGCCGCCGCCATCTGCTGGATCCGCACGATCGGCTCGGCCGAGCTCTTCTGCACCGCCGACCCCGCCTCCAGTTCGAACGGCTGCCCTTTCATGTCGGTGCCGCGATAGGTCGCCGATTGCAGTTTCAGCCGTTCCTTCGCGACATCGACCTTGTTCTTGTCGAGCACGAACGACACCTCGCTCGCCATCGTCAGCGGCGACATGACGAGGAAAGCGGTCAGCACCCCGATCAACGCCGGGATCAGCCAGTTCGACGTGCGGATCAGCCGGTCGTGGCGGCCACCCGGGCGCGCCCACTGCTGGCGATCCGACAGGGTCCGGCGGGCAAGCTCGCTCATGCGCTAACTCCGAACGGGATCAAGCGTGCGCAAAGATGTCGACCTCGGGCCAGCCCACGATGTCCAGCTGAGCACGCGCCGGCAGGAAATCGAAGCACGCCTGCGCCAGTTCCATCCGCCCTTCGCGCAGCAGCCTCTTGTCGAGCTCTTCCTTCATGCGATGCAGGTAGCGCACGTCGGACGCGGCATAATCGCGCTGCGCCTCCGACAGTTCCGGCCCACCCCAGTCGGACGATTGCTGCTGCTTTGAAATATCCTGGCCGAGCAGTTCCTTGACCAGCTCCTTCAACCCGTGACGATCGGTGTAGGTACGCACCAGCCGCGACGCGATCTTCGTGCAATAGACCGGTGCCGCGACCACGCCGAGGTAGAAGCTGAGCGCCGCGATATCGAACCGCCCGAAGTGGTACAGCTTCAATCGCTCAGGATCGGCCAGCACACGCTTCAGATTGGGCGCGGCATAGTCGCTGCCGGGATTGAAGCGCACCAGATGCTCGTCGCCCTGCCCATCGGACAATTGTACCACGCACAACCGGTCGCGCGGCGTGATCAGCCCCATCGTCTCGGTATCGACCGCGATCGCTGCGCCGGGTGCGAACACGTCGCCCGGCAGGTCTTCCTCGTGGAAATAAACAGTCATGTTCGCTGCCGTAGCTTGCGGCGCGCCCGCGCTCAATGGGCGCGGCGTCTGAGTCCTGAGTCGCTCAGCCTTCGTCGGCGTAGATCGCGACGCGCGGCGGCGCACCCGCCGACACCTGCCCGCGGTACATGCCCTCGGTCGTGAAGCTCCACACCGCATCACCAGCAGGGCCGGTCACGATCACGCCGCCGCTGCCGCCCAGCGCCTTGACCCCCGCCATCACCGCGTCCGCCGCTGCCTGCAACGGCTCGCCCAGCATCCGCACGCGTGCGCCGATCTCATGCCCGACACTCTCGCGGATGAAGAATTCGCCCGATCCCGTCGCCGACACCGCGCAAGCGCGATCGTCGGCGTAGGTGCCAGCGCCGATCAGCGGCGAATCGCCGACCCGGCCCCAGCGCTTGCCCGTCACCCCACCGGTCGAGGTCGCGGCGGCGACGTGGCCGTGCGCGTCGCACGCCACCGCGCCGACGGTGCCGTATTTCATGTCGACGTCGAACCAGTCGGCGCTTTCCTTCATCGCCGCCAGTTGCGCGCGGCGTTCGGGCACCACGAACCAGTCCTCGCCTGCCTGCTCGATGCTCTGCTCTCGCGCAAACGTGTCCGCACCCGCGCCGGTGAGCAGCACGTGCGGGCTGTGGTCTTTCACGGCGCGCGCCAGCGTGACGGGGTTGCGCGCCGTGCTGACACCCGCGACCGCGCCCGCCGATCGATCACGCCCGTCCATGATCGCGGCGTCGAGCTCGACCTTGCCCTCGAAGGTCAGCACCGCGCCGCGTGCGGAATTGAAGTGCGGATCGTCCTCCAGCACGCGCACCGCCGCCTCCACCGCGTCGATCGACGCGCCATCGTTCGCGAGCACCGCCGCCCCGGCCTCGAGCGCGCGGGTCAGCGCGGCACGTGCGCCTTCGTCCTGCTCGGGCGTGAGGACCCCGCGGTTGATGATCCCCGCACCGCCGTGGATCACCAGCGTCCAGTTGGTGGACATGACGTAAACTCCTTGAGACTCAGGCAATCGCGGGGCGCGGGTCGACGTGGGTGCGGCGCGACGCGTGCCGCCGCAGTCCGATCAGCGGCCGCACCAGCGGGATACGCCGCCCGATCAGATAGAACGCCCAGCACCCCGCCACCGTCGCCGCGACCAGGATCAGGAAATCGGCCAGCATCGGCAACCCTGCGCTGCGCAGCCACCAGCCGACCATGACGATCAGCGTCTGGTGGATAATGTAGAACGGGAACACCGCCTCGGTCAGCATCGGGCGCCAGCGATGGTCGCGGTTCCAGTGGCTGTCGGCGAACCCGATCAGCGCGGCGATCGCGAACCAGCCCTCGACCGCGCGCGCGACCGAGAACAACTCGCCGATCCCGTCGGGTGCACGCGCGACGCCGGGCCAGGTCAGCTCGATCCCGGCGACCAGCGCGAATGACGCGACCGCGACCACTGCCGACAGCTTCCACCACCGCACCAGGCTCGCCAGCACCGTGTCCGCGCGCGCCAGCGCGAAGCCGAACAGGAACGCGGGGAAATAGGTCGCGTGCGCCACCCAGTCGCCCAGGACCGCATGCGTCTCGCGCCCGCCCGGGAACAGCACCAGATTGACCAGCACCATCCAGACGAGCGGCAGCAGCAGCAGTACGGGGCCGCGGAACAGTGCCTCGAACCCACGCTGGACCGCCTCGCGCGCTCGCTTCGGCGTCACGGCCACGGCTAGCGTGATCGCCAGCGTGTAGATCCACAGATAGGCGACGAACCACAGATGGTTCCACGTCGGCAACGACATGCCGAGGCGAGCGTCGAAGCGGAAATAATCGTGCAGCCAGAACCACGCGTAGCCGTGCGGATAGCCGCGCTTGCTCACCAGCTCGACCCACGCCTGCGGCGGCACGATCACCGCCATCCCGAAGATCAGCGGCACCAGCAGCCGCGCGGTGCGGTTGCGGGCGAACACCCATCGGCTCGACTGCCGCTTGAGCAGCACGCGGCTGGCGTAACCCGATACGATGAACAGCAGCGACAGCCGCCACGGGTTGCTCGCCATCATCGGCACGGTCGCCCACACCGGCCCGTCGAGCTTCACGTGATAGTCCCACGGCACGAACACCATGCCGACATGGTAGAGGATCAGCAGCGCGAAGGCGCCGATGCGGAGCCAGTCGAGCCCGTAATGGCGTTGCATGGGCGGGCGCCTAGCAGCTTCGCCCCCTCGACGCCAATTACGCGCGCGCCAACCTACTCGGCCGCGACCGCCATGCGCGACGGGGCGGGCGGCAGCACGCCCAGCCCCGCGAACGGGCGCAGCACCGGCACCACGCGCGCCAACAGGTAGAAGCCGACACACGCCGCGATCGTCGTCGTCAGCACGACCGCAAACCCCGCAGATGCCGGCAGGCCGAGCGGCAGGATCGCCCAGGTCGTCACCACGATCACCGGATGGTGGATCAGGTAAGCCGGAAACACCCCCTCAGCGAGCGTCGCCCGCCAGCGCGCGTCGCGGTTCATCCAGCGGTCGGCGGCATGCAGCAGGATCAGCAGCATCGACCACGACATCGCCACCTGCGCCGCGCGCCCGGCGGCGGCGATCAGATGCGACGGTACCGCGCTGCCGGGATAGGCCTGCTCGACCCACGCCACCATGCAGCCGCACGCCGCTGCGAACGGCACGCCCCCGCGCCAGTGCGCGCCGATCCGCTGCCACAACAACGGCGATTCCCCCAACGCAAAGCCGAACAGCAGGAACGACACATATTGCACATGCCCGCTCCAGTCGGTGAACAGCCCATGCTGCTCGGGCACGACGAACATCAACGATAGCCGCGCGGCCGCCAGCAACGCGATCGGCACCCACAGGATGCGCGCGCCCGCGGTCGCCGCCTCGATCCGCTCTTGCACCCACCCGGACCCGCGCGCCGCCACCAGCAGCGTCAGCAGCATCGTGTACACCCACAGATATTGCACGAACCACAGATGCTCCCACGCCGGAAAGCCGAGGCCGTAGCGCGGATCGGGCAGCCAATATTCGTGCAGCCAATATCGCGGCAGCGACAGCGGATCGCCCGCCAGCTTTGCCCGCACCCACAATTCGGGCACCAGCAGCACCAGCAATCCGAAGCCAAGCGGCAGCAGCAACCGCTTGCTCCGTCCGCGCGCGAAGTCATGAAGCGAGCGCGATCGCATCATCAGCCGCCGGGTCGCGAACCCCGACACCGCGAACAGCAACGGCAGCCGCCACGGCGTTAGGAATGCGAGCGGCACCACCAGCGCCGGGTTCGTCTCCGGCCATTTGATGACCCAATGCCCCGGCACGAACACCAGCGTCGCATGGTACAGGATCAGCAGCGCGAACGCGCCGATGCGCAGCCAGTCGAGGCCGTAATGCCGTCCGGACAGATGCCGGGCAGGGGGATCAGGGCGCATGACGCCTGTCATAGCTTGCCGCTTCTCAACGAAACGTTGCCGCATCCGCGCCGACAGCGGGCTTTCGGCCGCGCCGCCCAGCGCGTATATGGGCCGGCATGTCCATCCGTCCGTGGCGCGACATCGTCCGCCGAGAGAGCCGCCAGATCATGGTCGGCAACGTCCCCGTCGGCGGCGGCGCGCCGGTCACCGTGCAGACGATGACCAACACGCCGACCAGCGACGCGCGCGCCACGATCGACCAGATCCGCCGCTGCGAGGATGTCGGCGTCGACCTGATCCGCGTGTCGTGCCCCGACACCGAATCGACCGCCGCATTGCCCGAGATCGTGCGCGCGTCGAACGTGCCGATCATCGCCGACATCCACTTCCACTACAAACGCGCGTTGGAGGCGGCGGACGCGGGTGCTGCCTGCCTGCGCATCAACCCCGGCAACATCGGCTCGGCAAGCCGCGTCGCCGAGGTCGTGCGCGCCGCGAAGGCGAACGGCTGCGCGATCCGCATCGGCGTCAACGGCGGCAGTCTGGAAAAGCACCTGCTCGAGAAATACGGCGAGCCATGCCCCGATGCTTTGGTCGAATCGGCGCTCGACCACATCAAGCTGCTGCAGGACCACGACTTCCACGAATACAAGGTCGCGGTAAAGGCGTCGGACTTCTTCCTCGCGGTCGCCGCCTATCAACAGCTCGCCAGCGTGGTCGATTGCCCGCTGCACCTCGGCATTACCGAGGCGGGCGGCTTCGTCGGCGGCACCGTCAAATCCTCGATCGGCATCGGCTCGCTTTTATGGTTCGGCATCGGCGACACGATCCGCGTGTCCTTGTCGGCAGAGCCCGAGGACGAGGTCCGCGTCGGTTTCGAGATCTTGAAGGCGCTCGGCATCCGCAATCGCGGCGTCCGCGTCGTGTCGTGTCCCAGCTGCGCGCGGCAGGGCTTCGACGTGATCCGCACCGTGCAGGCGCTGGAGGAACGGCTTCAGCACATCCGCACGCCGATGTCGCTTTCCGTGCTCGGCTGCGTCGTCAACGGGCCCGGTGAGGCGCGCGAGACCGACATCGGCATCACCGGCGGCGGCAACGGCAAGCACATGGTCTATTTGTCGGGCGTCACCGACCACCACGTCCAGGACGCCGGCATGATCGACCACATCGTCCGCTTGGTCGAGGCCAAGGCCGCCGAAATCGAGTCACACGCGGCCGCGGCGAAGCTGGCGGCGGAATAGCGCAGGAACGGGAAAGCGCGGGTCGCATCCGTGCTTGGCACTGACGCTACTGGCCAACCGATATGTAACCGGTGACGATCTTCAGGTTTGCGGCCGTCTGTTACTGATTAAGGGTGATCGTCTAGCTCTGAAGCCGGAAGCATCTGTCGGCATCAAGCGGTGAAAGGGTTCACCCCTCAACGTGGTAGGTGCCAAGCCATCGGAAATCGGGTGTCGGCCTCTACTGCTTGGCCACCTGCTGCTACTGCGGGATCAAACTTGAGCCGCCGCGCAAACGCACAACTCGCATCATCAAGGCTTTTGGTCCCACTACTTTTCGCGATCGTGCATGAGCTAACCCTGCCTCTTGCCGTTACATGAAGCGCAAGAACGGTGGTGCCTTCCTGCTTCATCCTCAAGGCATCGGCAGGGTAAGGGGATGCTCCTATAAGACCGTTCTGGCGCATAGCCGGCTTAGGCGGCTTGAGAGGCTCAGCGGTTGCCGCTGTTTGACCTTGTGCGACGCTTGATGACGAAAGCATCAGGAGTAACGCAATCGATATCATTCGTGCTCAATCCCCCTAAAATGTGAGTGGAGCATACAATGATGCTTTACGTTCGCAATCCAGCAGTATGACTAGTCGCTGATTGGCTCGCGCGCTTACCTGCAATCGCAAGGACTGCCGCGCACCTCACCCTTCATCGAACGCCGCCAGGATCGGGCACGGTCCTTCGCCACCCCCCGCGCACTCGGTCGCGAGCCGCGACAGCGCGTCGCGCGCGCGGGTCAGTGCCGCGATCTGCGCGTCGATCGCGCTGATGCGCCCACGCGCCAGTTCGCGTGCTCGCGCGCGGTCGTGTCCCGCGTCGAGTGCGAGCAGTTCCGCGATCTCTGCCAGCGTGAACCCTGCTCCTTGCGCGTGCCGGATGAAGCGCAGCCGCCGTACGTCGTCGGCGCCGTAGCGACGGATCGCTCCCGTTGACCCACGCGCAGGTTCGGCAAGCAACCCGCGGCGCTGGTAATAGCGGATCGTCTCGACGCCCACGCCGCCCGCTTGCGCCAGCTCTGCTATCCTCAGCACCGCTCTTGACTCCGGACCATGGTACGGAACCCATATAGGGTGCATGTCGACGACCCGCACCGCCGAGAAACACGCCACGCTCTACCGTATGGTGATGCCCGGCCACGTTTGCCCGTATGGATTGAAGGCGCGCGACCTGCTGCGGCGGCGCGGCTTTGCGGTCGAGGATCGCTGGCTGACGACGCGCGAGCAGACCGACGCGTTCAAGGCCGAGTACGACGTGAAGACCACGCCGCAGGTATTCATCAAGGACGCGCTGATCGGCGGCTACGACGACCTGCGCCGTCACTTCGGGCAGTACGTGCCGGCCGCAGGTGAGACGAGCTACCGCCCCGTCATCGCCGTGTTCGCGATCACCGCCTTGCTCAGCCTTGCCGCCAGCATCGCCGCCTTCGGCACGCCGTTCACGCGAACGGCGCTGATGTGGTTCGGCGGGTTCAGCATGGCGGTGCTCGCGCTGTTGAAGCTGCAGGATGTGGAGCGCTTCTCCACCATGTTCCTGAACTACGACCTGCTCGCCAGGCGCTGGGTGCGCTACGGCTATGTCTACCCCTTTGCGGAGGGCGCGGCGGGCGTGCTGATGGCGGCGGGCGTGCTGACCTGGCTATCGGCGCCGATCGCGCTCGTCATCGGCACGATCGGAGCGGTGTCGGTTTTCAAAGCGGTCTACGTCGATCACCGCGAACTGAAATGCGCCTGCGTCGGCGGCAGCACCAACGTGCCACTCGGTTTCGTGTCGCTGACCGAGAACCTCGGCATGATCGCGATGGCGGTGTGGATGATCGTGATGTGAGGTGCGAGCGGCGGTCAGCGGCTCGTGCTTCACGGCTGCGGCCTCCCGCTTGCCTTCGGGGTGGTGCCATGACTATAGACGCGCCATTCGCATGGACCCGGTGAAATCCCGGGTGGCTATTCCGGCCGCCGATCCGCCGGACAACAACACGCACTGTTTTCTTGAGCACGCCCGACCCGGCGTGCCGTGCCCTGTTGTGGATTTTCGATGACCTTCAATTTCTCTGCCTATCGGCGCCAGTGGTTCACTGACGCCGCCGCCGCCCGCCGCGATGTGCTGGCCGGCATCGTCGTCGCACTAGCGCTCATCCCGGAGGCGATCGGCTTCTCGATCATCGCCGGCGTCGATCCGCGCGTCGGCCTCTACGCCTCGGTCGCGATCGCGATGACGATCGCGCTGATCGGGGGGCGGCCCGGCATGGTCTCCGCCGCCACCGCCGCGGTCGCGGTGCTGATCGGCCCCCTGGTGCGCGACCACGGCGTCGCATACCTCTTTGCCGCGACGATCCTGATGGGATTGATCCAGATCGTGGCGGGGTTGCTCCGGCTCGACCTTGTGATGCAGTTCGTCTCGCGCTCGGTCATCACCGGCTTCGTCAACGCGCTCGCGATTCTGATCTTCATGGCGCAGCTGCCGCAGCTGACGGGTGTGACCTGGGTCACCTACGCGATGGTCGCGGGCGGGCTCGCGATCATCTACGGCCTGCCGCGTGTGACCAGGCTGGTGCCCTCGCCACTGGTCGCGATCCTGGTGCTCAGCGCGATCAGCATCGCGCTGGGCCTGTCGGTCAACACCGTTGGCGACATGGGGCGCCTGCCCGATGGTCTGCCGAGCTTCGCGCTGCCGCAGGTGCCGCTCAGCCTAGAGACGCTGCGGATCATCCTGCCCTACTCGCTGACGATGGCCGCCGTTGGTCTGCTCGAGTCGCTGCTCACGGCGCAGATCGTCGACGACATGACCGACACCGACAGTGACAAGCGCCAGGAATGCGCCGGGCAGGGCGGTGCCAACATCGTGTCCGCCCTGTTCGGCGGCATGGGCGGCTGCGCGATGATCGGGCAGTCGGTGATCAACGTCACCTCAGGCGGGCGCGGGCGGTTGTCGACCTTTGTCGCGGGCGCGTTCCTGCTGTTCCTGCTCGCCGTACTCGGCCCGTGGGTCGGGCGCGTGCCGATGCCCGCGCTGGTCGCGGTGATGATCATGGTGTCGATCGGCACGTTCAGTTGGAACTCGATTGCAAATCTGCGCCGCCATCCGCCGACTTCCTCGGCGGTGATGCTCGCGACCGTGGTCGTCGTGGTGGCGACGCGCGACCTGTCGCTCGGCGTGCTCGCGGGCGTGCTGCTGTCGGGCATCTTCTTTGCCGGAAAGGTGCAGCGGATGTTCGCGGTCGAGCGTGAGCTGTCCGCCGACGGCGCGCAGGCGACCTACCGCGTCTCGGGCGAGATCTTCTTCGCCTCGGTCGACCGTTTCACCCGCGCGTTCCAGACCGAGCGCGCGCCGGCGGTGCTGATCGACGTGACCGGGGCGCATTTCTGGGACATCTCCGGCGTCGGCGCGCTCGACAAGATCGTGGCGCGGCTCAGGCGCGACGGCAGCGTGGTGGAGGTCGTCGGCTACAACCGGGCCAGCGCCGATCTGGTCGACCGCTTCGCGCTCCACGACAAGACCGGAGTCGAGATGGGTTACGCGCCGCACTGATCCTGTCCTACCTTGCAGTGATCGGCCATAGCGTGGGCGTGCCGATGCTTCATGCCCGCCCCTGCCAAACAGTGAAGTTGAGACACGCGTCGCGTGCGCGCGTGAATGTCAACTTTCTCAACTTCGTCTCAACTTAGCTTGTCGTCGTGAGGCACGAATGAGCACGCGACACCTCGCCCCCGCCGCCGCTTTCGCGGTCGCCGCCGGCGGCATCGGGCTGTTCTCGGTCATGGACGCATTCATGAAATCGCTCGTGCTGGGGCTGGGCGTCTACAATGCGCTCGTTTGGCGCACCGGCCTGTCGACGCTGTTCGGTGGTGCGGCGTGGCTTGCCGCCGGCCGCCCGCAACCCAGCGCCCGCGCGCTGCGGCTGCATCTGGAGCGCGGTGCGATCACGGCGGCGATGGCGCTGCTGTTCTTCTGGGGCCTAGCCCGCGTGCCGATGGCGCAGGCGATCTCGCTCGCCTACATCGCTCCGCTGCTCGCATTGCTCCTTGGCGCATTGTTTCTGAAGGAGCGGGTCGGCCGCCATGTCGTGACCGCCTCGCTCGTGGCGATCATCGGAGTCGGCGTGATCCTCGCCGGGCAGCACCGCGCCGCAATAGGTCCGCAGGCGTTCGAGGGCGCGGTCGCGATCCTCGCCTCCGCGATCCTCTACGCGGTCAACCTCGTCGTCGCCCGGCTGCAGAGTCAGGCCGCCCGCCCGGCCGAGATCGCTTTCCTGCAATCCGCGATCGTGTCCGCGATCCTGCTCTGCGCCGCTCCGTGGCTCGCGCACCTGCCGCCAACGGGCGAGTGGTGGAAGATCGCGATCGCCGCCGCGCTTGGCACGTCGTCCTTGTTCCTGCTCGCCTGGGCCTATGCGCACGGTGAGACGGGCTATCTCGCCACCACCGAATATACCTCGTTCGTCTACGCCGCTGCGCTCGGCTGGCTCGTCTTCGGCGAGCGCGTGCAACCGACGACGCTGCTGGGTGCTGCGATCATCGTCGCTGCGTGCCTCTACGCCGCGCGGCGTCGCGATCTCGCGCGAAGTCCGATAGAGCAGGCGGCATGACTGACATCCGCCCCGCCACCCACGCCGACGTGGCCACGATCCTGCGCTTCATCCGTGAACTCGCCGTCTATGAACGCGAGCCCGACGCCGTCGAGGCGACCGAGGCGAGCCTCGCGCAAGCGCTGTTCGGCGAACATCCAGCCGCCGAGGCGCTGATGGCGGAGGTTGGCGGCGAGCCGGTCGGCTTCGCGCTGTTCTTCCACAATTTCTCAACCTGGACGGGCAAGCGCGGGCTTTATCTCGAGGACCTCTACGTCACGCCGGATGCACGCGGACAGGGGGCGGGTCGTGCTTTGCTCGCGCATCTCGCCGGGATCGCGCTCGACCGGGGTTGCGGGCGGTTCGAATGGTCGGTGCTCGACTGGAACACGCCGGCGATCGACTTCTATCGTAAGATCGGGGCGGTGCCGATGGAGGAATGGACGATCCAGCGCGTAACCGGAGACGCGATGGTCCGGCTCGCCGGGCGCAATTGATGGCGTGGGTGCTGCTGATCGTCGGCGGATTGTTCGAGATCGGCTTCACGACCTGCCTGCGTCACGTCGAGGGTTTTCGCAACATTCCCTGGACGATCGGCTTTCTCGCCAGCGTCGCGTGTTCGATGACGCTGCTGGAAGTCGCCTCGCGCAGCATCGCCATGGGAACGGCCTATGCGGTGTGGGGCGGGATCGGAGCGCTCGGCACCGTCGTCGTCGGGATCATCTGGTTCGGAGAGCCGGCCAGTGTGCCGCGACTGCTATTGATCGCAGGCGTGGTCGCCTGCATCGCCGGGCTGAAACTCACCGCGGCCATCGCTGCCTGAGCCCGCAACACCGCGAAGCACGCCCGATGCGCGCTCCTCGGCTTGATCGTCCGGCTCAGTCGCGGCCGGGCACGTCGTGGTCGTGCGGTTCCTCGCCGTGCGCCTTGGCGGCGTTGTAGCGTTCGATCGCCTCCAGCGTGATCCGGCGCGCTTCGTCGCGGTCACCCCACGTGCCGATCCGCACCCACTTCTTCTTCTCCAGATCCTTGTAGTGGGTGAAGAAGTGCTCGATCTGCTCGAACACGATCTCGGGCAGGTCCTCACGCCCGTCGACCTTGGTGTAATAGGGGAAGGTCGAATCGACGGGCACGCAGACAAGCTTCTCGTCGCCGCCCGCTTCATCCTCCAGGTTCAGCACCGCGATCGGGCGCGCGCGTACAACGCAGCCCGGGATGAACGGCGAGCGTGCGACGACCAAAGCGTCGAGCGGATCGCCGTCAGGCGACAGCGTGTGCGGCACGAAACCGTAGTTCGCCGGGTAGCGCATCGGCGTGTGCAGGATGCGGTCGACGAACAGCGCACCTGACGCCTTGTCGAACTCGTACTTCACCGGCTCGCCGCCGGTCGGTACTTCGATGATCACGTTCAGGTCGTCGGGCGGGCTCTTGCCGACCGGGATTAGGTCAATACGCATTGTCGTCCCTTGTTACTTGGATCACGCCCCGAGGTTCAGCGCGGTGCGAGTAGGCGGTCGAGCCCAGAATCACCCTTGCTGATTTTTTCGAGGCGCGGGTAGCGCAAGCCCCCGTGCCAGTCGAGCGTCACCGTTCGATAGGCGTCCTGCTGCCGGACGATCAGCTGGATCGGCGTTCCGCCTGCCTGACCGTTCGACGTCTGCGCGGCGCGGATCGCGCGCTTGATCGCGTCGGCGGAATAAGGCTGGCCGTTGACCGATACGATCGTCGAGCCGACGGTCAGGCCGGCGTTGAACGCGGCCGAGCCCCAGCTGACCCCGGTGATCGTGGCCTTGCTTTCACCCTCGCCGACGATCATCCCGCCCGAGTAGGTCAGGTCGGTGATCTTGCGCGATGTCTCACCGCTCTTGAACGACGGCGTCGGCGTGTCGGCATAGGTCAGGCGATAGCCGTTGCGCTCGAACCCGGAGATCGGCGCGCCGGGCGCATGCTCGGTCAGCCGCTGACGCAGCAGCGTCGCCCAGTCGTACGGCTGAACCTTGTTGAGCGTCGCCGCCACGTCCTCGAACGTGTAGGTCACCTCGCCCCAGTCGCCGTCGCGGATGCCGAAGAAGGCACGCGCGAAATCGTCGATCGACTTCTTCCCGCCCGACAGTTCGCGCAGCCGCGAATCGACCTCCATCCAGACGAGCAGGCCCTCGTTGTAATAATCCTCCGACCGCTGCCAGCTGCTCCAGCCCTTCGGCCGGCGGGCCGATATGATCGGATCGTTGGTCGTGTCGATCAGGTCGCGCCAGTCGCGTGCGCGCTGCGCATCGTAGCTCGCCGCGATCGCCGCGAGCTGGTCGAGCGTGTCCTGCTTGGTGACTAGGCCTGAGCGCGCCTGGAGGATGTAACCCCAGAATTGCGTCTGCCCCTCGTACACCCACAGCGACTGGTCGCGCATCGGCGTGCGATAATCGGGCGTCCACAGCTCCGCGCCGCGGCGGAACTTGCCGTCCCATGAGTGGGTGAACTCGTGCGGCAACAGGTTGCGGCGGCCCGGGCCATCGTCCCACTTGGTGAAATAGCCCGGCGTCACGCCATTCTCGCTCGAGCGGTGATGCTCGAGCCCGATGCCGCCCAATTGGTCGGTGATCGACAGCAGGAACTCGTAATGGTCGTAATGTTGCGCCCCGAAGGTCTTCGCCGCCTGCTCGACCAGCCGCTTGTGCGCGTCGATTTGCGCCGGGGTAGCGGCCAGTTCGCTCGGATCGTCGGCGAACACGTTCAAATTGACGCGTGACGACAGCGGGATGACGCGGCCGTACTTGCCCGCGAGCATCGGCGAATCGACCAGGATTTCGTAATTGGTCGGCTCGTACGCATAGGTCGATCCCGTCACCTGCGCCTTGAGCGCCCCCGCCGCGGTCCAGCCGGCGGGATATTTGACCGTCATCTGCACCGGGATCTGCCGTGTGAAATAGCCGGCCGGGTACAGGCTGACCGAGTTCGGCTCCATGCTAACCATCGTCGGCGTCGCGACGATGCGGCCTTGGTCACCCTTGGTCGCGGAGATGAACTGGAACGCGGCGTCGATGCTCGTCACGCCCGCGGGTACGTCGAGGTGGAAGGCGTAGACGTCGACGGTGTCGCGCGTCCACGGGATCACCTGTCCGTTGCCCTTGAACACCAGCCCGGCGAGCTTCTCGATCTCCCCGCGCGGGCTGTGCGCGCCGGGCAGCCATTTCGGGAACAGCAGCACCATGTGTCCGGCGGCGGGAACGGGGATCGTCTCGGTCACGCGGAAGATGCCGCGCTGCGTGTCGGTCGCGTCGACGTTGACCTGCAGCGTGCCGGGAAAGCGCACGTCCTTTGCCGCGGGGATCGTGTCGACGATCGGCACCGGCTGCGGCGCGGAATTGCCCGCGGGCACCTGCGCGCCGGCAATGACCGGGGCGAGCGACGAGGTGGCGAGCAGCGATAGGCCGAAGAAAGAACGGATCATGCGCGGTGCGGTCCCCTGGGAATGTTCTGGTGTAGGTCAGAAGGACTTACCGGCGCCGCACCGCCCGCGTCTACCCTCCGCCGCCACCGATCGTGTTGATCGTGAAGGCGAGTACGCCGAGGTTGAACACAAATGCCGCCAGGCACTGGCCCAGCGCCACGCGCCGCATCCGCCCGCTGGAAATCGTCACGTCGGAGGTCTGAAACGTCATGCCGAGCGTGTAGCTGAAATACAGGAAGTCCCAATAATCGGGCTCTTTGGTGTCCGGGAAGTCGAGCCCGCCGGCATCGCCGCGCCCATCCTCGCCCTCGCCGTAGAACAGGTGTGCGTAGTGTAGCGCGTAGACCATGTTGGAGAACAGCCACGCGAGCACCAGCGTGGCGATGACCAGCGCGATCGCCAGCGCGTCGTTCTTGCCCTTCAGCTCGCCGTTGACCGCGGCGAGGATCACGAAGGTCGTGCCCGCGGTGATCGCGAGCAGCAGCGCGCGGTTGGCATCGTTGGCGCGGGTCGAGCGGCGCATCGCGGCCGCGGTCACCTCGCCGAACAACGGAACGAGCGAGACGATGAAGGCGATTGCGCCAAGATCGAACGCGACCATCACGCCGCGACCGATGCCGATCGCGGGGATCAGCAATGCCGCGCCGATGCCGCAGACCAGCACGAACAGCACGAAGCGCGGCGGCGCGATGCGCTGCCCCAACATGCGCTTCACCCGATTCCAGCCGCTCGCATCGCTCATGCAGCCAGTGCTAGCGCGCGCGCGCCGCCTCGCCTAGATACGCGCGCGCTTATGGCTCGTATCCAGACCCCCAATCGCGTGCGCGGCACGCAGGACATCTTCCGCGACGACGAGCGCCGCTTCGCGCACGTGCAGTCGACGTTCGACCGCGTTCGCCGGCTTTATTGCTTCGAGCGTGTCGAGGTGCCGATGTTCGAGGACACGCAGGTGTTCGCGCGCTCGATCGGCGAGACGACCGATGTCGTGTCGAAGGAGATGTACACCTTTCCCGATCGTGGCAACGACAGCCTGACGCTGCGCCCCGAATTCACCGCCGGGATCGCGCGCGCCTATATCACCGGCGGGTGGCAGCAATACGCGCCGCTGAAGCTGGTCACGTCGGGCGCGGTATTCCGCTACGAGCGCCCGCAGAAGGGGCGCTATCGCCAATTCCACCAGATCGATGCCGAAATTCTGGGCGCTCCCGAAGCCGCGGTCGATGTCGAGCTGCTGTGCCTCGCTGACCAGTTGCTCCATGAGCTTGGCATTGCCGATGGCGTGACGTTGCAGCTCAACACGCTGGGCGATGCGGAAACGCGCGACGCGTGGCGCGCTGCGCTGGTGGCGCACTTTGAGGCGCACCGCGCCAAATTGTCGGAGGACAGTCTCGCGCGGCTCGACAAGAACCCGCTGCGCATCCTCGATTCCAAGGATCCGCGCGACCGTCTGATCGCCGACAGCGCGCCCGATATCGACGCCTATCTGACGGCAGAGGCGCGCGCGTTCTTCGACGCGGTCACCGCCGGGCTCGACGCCGCCGGGGTCAAGTGGACGCGCAACGCGCGGCTGGTGCGCGGGCTCGATTATTATCGCCACACCGCGTTCGAGTTCGTCACCGATCGGCTGGGGGCGCAGGGCACCGTACTCGCAGGCGGGCGCTACGACGGGCTGGTCGAAAGCCTGGGCGGTCCGGCGACCGCGGGGGTCGGCTGGGCCGCGGGGATCGAGCGGCTGGCGATGATGCTCGACGAGCCGGCGGTCAGCGGCCCTGACGTGGTGGTGGTGATCGAGGATGATGCGGCGCACGCAGAAGCCACGGCGGCGCTCGCCAAGTTGCGCCGCGCCGGTGTCTCGGCCGAACTGGTCGCGACCGGCTCGCCGCGCAAGCGCTACGACAAGGCGCTGAAGCTCGATCCGGCGGAGACGGTGACGTTCCGTACCGACGGTCATGCGGCACGCGTGCTGCGTGGCGCGGGTCGCGCACAGGCGGTGCTCGGTTGAGCGGCGGTTGCGCATGACGACCATCTCCCCCGACCGTATCCGCCAGATCGAGGCGCGGCGCGACGAGCTGTCCGCGTTGATGGCGACGGGCAATCTCGACGGCGACCGCTTCGTTGCGGTTTCGAAGG
This sequence comes from Sphingomonas sp. Mn802worker, assembly GCF_000382485.1. Taxonomy (GTDB): domain Bacteria; phylum Pseudomonadota; class Alphaproteobacteria; order Sphingomonadales; family Sphingomonadaceae; genus Sphingomonas. The sequence goes on from NZ_AORY01000002.1 coordinate 302,083, forward strand.
AATATGCCGAGCTGGAGCCGGTCGCGCAGGCGGCGGGCGAGGTGCGGCGGCTGCGCGCCGAGGCCGAGAGCCTGCAATATATGACTGACGATGCCGACGCCGAGCTGCGCGCGATGGCGGAGGAGGAGTTGCGCGACAACAAGGCCGCGCTCGCCGAGGCCGACCGGCGTCTCGCACTGGCGCTGCTGCCACGCGATGCCGCCGATCAGCGCTCGGCAATGCTTGAGGTGCGCGCAGGGACCGGCGGCGACGAGGCGGCGCTGTTCGCGGGCGACCTGTTCCGCATGTACCAGCGTTTCGCCGAGGAGCAGGGCTGGCGTGTCGAGCTGATCTCGGCCTCGGACAGCGACGCGGGCGGGTTCAAGGAGGTCGTCGCCTCGATCACCGGTTCGGGTGTCTTTGCCAAGTTAAAGTTCGAGAGCGGCGTGCACCGCGTCCAGCGCGTGCCGGTGACGGAGAGCGGCGGGCGCATCCACACCTCGGCGGCGACCGTCGCGGTGCTGCCCGAGGCGGAGGAGGTCGATGTGCAGATTGACGAAGCGAAGGACCTGCGCATCGACGTCTATCGCTCGTCGGGGCCGGGCGGGCAGTCGGTTAATACGACCGACTCCGCAGTGCGGATCACCCACCTGCCGACCGGGCTGGTCGTGATCCAGCAGGACGAAAAGTCGCAGCACAAGAACAAGGCCAAGGCGCTCAAGGTCTTGCGCACGCGGCTGTACGAGGCCGAGCGCGAGCGGCTGGCGGCGGAGCGGTCAGGCACACGCCGCGCGATGGTCGGATCGGGTGATCGGTCGGAGCGCATCCGCACCTACAATTTCCCGCAAGGCCGCGTCACCGATCATCGCATCAACCTGACGCTGCATCGTTTGCCCGAAATCCTTCAGGGTGAACTCGGCGAACTGGTCGGCGCGCTGATTGCGGAGGACGAGGCGGAGCGATTGGCGAGTCTGGAAAGTGCGTAATGCGCCGGTCGGCCTGCTGGGTGCCGCAGCAGGACTCGACCAAGCACGGCCGGCGGACCCAGTGGCTCCGACCGACGACGCGGCTTCGCCGCGGCGCTACCAGGTAGCATCGTGATGCCGCCCCTCACCCTTCGCGCCGCGCTCGCCGCCGCCGCCCAGCGCTTCGCCTTCTCCGCCACGCCCAGCCTCGACGCCGAGCTTCTGCTCGCCCATGCGCTCGGCATCACGCGCGAGCGGCTGCTCCTCACGCTCGACGGTTGGCAAGTCCCTGACACCTTCGACACGCTGGTCGAGCGTCGCGCGGCCCACGAGCCAATCGCCTACCTGACCGGGATACGCGCCTTTTGGACGATCGACCTGCACGTCGCGCCGGGCGTGCTGGTCCCGCGCGCCGACAGCGAGACCCTGATTGAGGCGGCGGTGGCGCATTTCGCGGGCACGTCGGGTCCGCGTCGCGTGCTCGACCTCGGCACGGGATCGGGCGCGCTGCTGCTCGCCGCGCTCGACGAATGGCCGGATGCGAGTGGGGTGGGGATCGACGCCTCGCCGGCGGCGCTCGGGATCGCGCGTGACAATGCCGAGCGCCTTGGGGTGGCGACACGGGCGCAGATGGTGGAGGGCGACTGGATGGGGACAGGTGAGGCGTTCGACCTGGTGCTGTGCAATCCGCCTTATATTGAAGTCGGCGCGGTGCTCCCGTTCGAGGTGCGCACGTGGGAGCCCGCGTCGGCGCTGTTCGCTGGAGCGGACGGACTGGATGATTATCGCCGCCTCGCACCGCTACTTTGCGCGCAGATCGCCGCGGGCGGCGTCGCGTGCATCGAGATCGGATCGACGCAAGGCGCAGAGGCGACCTCGCTGTTCGAGACGACGGGTCTGAACGTTACAATACGCCGCGACCTGGCAGGGCATGACCGTTGCCTCGTGATCACGCCTTGAACGCAAGCGGGTCAGTGCTCACATTTCGCTTTGAGAACGAGTGGTGAGTCGCTAGGGAGCGGGTAGGGGCCCGCACAGACAGCGCTGTTTACCGCGTCGTTGTTATGGGGTGTTGCGCCCTCCCTTCGTCATCAGCCGCTGCAGTCCGGTGGCCGTGGCAAGTCCGGTTCGCCACCGTGCGACCGTCCTGGGGAATGATCGCCCGTGCACCATGATCGGTGCCGCTCGGGAGCAGTGCCGTTTTAGGTTCGAGGACGAGGACACACTTTTGATCAACAATCGTCAGCAAGGCCGCCGTCGCGGCCGTGGCAATGGACCGCAGCGTTCCGGCGGTGGTGGCCAGGGGCAGCGTGACAGCGGAAACCGCATTGACAGCCGCGCACGCGGCAATGCGGCGCAGTTGCTTGAGAAATACAAGAACATGGCGCGTGACGCGCAGATGTCAGGCGACCGGGTCAACACCGAATATTACCTGCAGTTCGCCGACCATTATTTCCGCGTGCTCGCCGATCAGCGCGGGCGCAGCGAGGATCAGGGCCAGCCGCGCCGCCAACCGCGCGACGAGTTCGACCAGTTCGATCCGTTCGACGATTTCGGTGACGAGGGCGAGCCTGTCCGCGCCGATGAAATGCAGCGCGCACAGGAAGGCGATCGACAGCAGGCGGAGCGTCAGCAGAACGATCGTCAGTCGGGCGACCGGATGCAGAATGATCGTTACCAGGGCGACCGTCAGCAGAACGACCGTACGCGCGGCGAGCGTGAAGCCCGACCCCGTGACGATCGGCAGGAGCGTCCGCGCTACGACCGCGACGAGCGTCCGCGTGAGGCGCGCGAAGATCGCCCGCAGCGTCAGCTGCGTGAGGATCGCTCGCGCTTCGACCGCGGCGAGCGTCGTCCGATCGAGGCGGGCCAGCCCACGATCGCAAACGACGTGGAGGCGACATCATCGGTCGCGGCCGACCTGAACACGGTGTCAGAGCCGGCATCGGCGCCGGACACGCAAGTCGACGAAGCGCCTCGCCGTCGCACCCGAACACGTAAGGTTCGCGATGAGGGTGTCGAGGGTCGCGCTCCGGTCGAGGCGCTTGATGCCGATCGCCTGCCGCCGTCGCTCGGCATTGTCCGCGCGAGCGAGCCCGAGGATGCCCCGGCCGCGAACGGCGAGGGTGATGCACCCAAGCCGCGCCGCCGCCGCGTGTCGCGCGTTGCAGCCGGAGAGGCCTCGGCCGCGGAGTAGGCGGGGGCTCCTTTTGCGCCGAACAGCTACGGGCCAACGTTCTTCCGGGGCACTCGGCCCATTGCCGTATCAAGGCCGGCGGCATCGGCCACCTCGTCGTGTCCCGTTCCCGAACTCATGAAGGCGAGCCCCATCAGCGCGCCCGCCATCGCAACTGATCCGATGACCCCGCCGAACGTCGCGAGGGACGCAATCCAGCCTAGCTGCCGTAAGCACGCCCCAGCAGGTGAACCGCGACGAACGCCGCGATAACGCCGACCAGCGTCATGATCGCCAGGATGCGGCGGAAGCGCTTACACGCGAAGTGCGCCTGCGCCGGATCGTCCAGTCCTTGCATCATGCATGCTCCCGCCGCGGCCAGGCTTTGCAACACGCACGCGAACGTGAAATGATGCGCCACGCCAGCCTATAGGCGCGGGACCATACAGGAGAGAAGGCGATGACCATCGCAGCGATCCTCGGCGACAAGGGCGCCGACCTTGTGTTCATCTCACCCGATCGAACTGTTGCCGACGCCGTCGCGCTACTTGCCGAGCGGCGGATCGGTGCAGTGCCGGTGCTCGACGATGGCCGTGTCGTAGGTGTATTTTCTGAGCGTGACGTGATCCGCTGCCTGCGCGAGCATGGCGCGAGCGCGCTCGATCAATCGATCGCGGCGGTGATGACCGCGCCGGCGGTCACCGTCGGCCGAGATGATTCGGTGCTGGGCGCACTGTCGTTGATGACTAGGCGGCGGATCCGTCACCTGCCGGTAGTCGAACGGGCACGTATCGTCGGCATCGTCTCGATCGGCGACCTGGTCAAATACCGCATCGACCGGATCGAGGCCGAAGCGAACGCGATGCGTGACTATATCCAGCAGTCATGACGTGGCCGGTCAGGCACGAATCAGCTTGAGCGTATCGACAACGGTGCTGCGCCAGAACGTGAGGAGCATACCCGCGTAAGCCGCCGCGCCAAGCGTCACCAGCACCGCGAGCCGCACCGCGGGGGCAAGCGGCGGCAGCAGTGCGTCGGTGGCGACAACCAGCGCCGCCATCGCCGCGGCGCTGACGATCGCAGGCTTGGCAGCGCGCATCACCGAACCGGCCGACACACCAATTACGGGCAAAGCGCGCGCGCTGCTTAAGCCGAGATAGACGGGGTAGGCGATTACCCACGCAGTCGCCAATCCAGTCACACCCCAGCGGACCCCGACAAGGAACGCCCCGGTCAGCAATGCCGCCCCGACCGCACCGTTCACGACGCCTATCCCCGGTCGACCGATCGCGTCGCAAGCGGGTGAGTAGAGCACCTGCAACGTCATGAACGGCATCGCAAGCGCGAGCAGCCGCACGACCGGGACCACCTCGCCCCATTTTTCGCCCAATGCCGCATGCACCAGCGGCGCCGCGGTTGCGGCTAGCCCGGCGTAGAAGGGGAGTGCGGCGAGCATCACCAGCTGCACCGCTTTCAGGAACGCCGCCGCCCGCGCATCCGGGTCATGCTGAATCCGCGCATAAGCGCTGAACGCGACCTCGTTTAGCGGCGGCACGAACTTCGACACGAAAATCTGCGCCAGGAACAGGCTGGTCGTGTAAATCCCGAGCAGGTGTGGGGTCAGCACGCGGCCGGCGATGAACACGTCGGTCTGACTCTGCAGGAACCAGAACAATTGTCCGATCGCCATCAGCCCGCCGAAGCGCATCAACTGTCCCGCACCATCGAAGCGAAACAGCGGCCGCACCAGCGTGCGCGCCGCCCAGGTCAGCCCGATGGCTCGAGCCAGGTACAGGGCACCAGGTGCGGCAACCAGCGTCCACACGCCCCAACCCGACAGCGCCCCGACGAGGGCAGTCGACGCCGACATCAGCGAGGCCGCCATGTTGACCTTCGCCTGCCGACTGAAATCCAGCTGCCGGCTGAGCAGCGCGGATGGCAGCGCGATAAACGGCGTCGTTAGGTAGAGCAGCGATTGCGCCCGTAGCATGTCGGCGACGATTGGCTGGCGGTAGTAAGCGGCAAGCAAGGGGGCTGCGAACAGCTGCGCCACTGCAAGCGTCCCGTTGAGCAGGATCAGAAGTCCGAATAACTGGCGGATGTCTCGTGTGCCGACTTCGGGCTGTCGGATCAGCGCGCTGGCAAGCCCGTAGCCATCGAGCATGTTGGTGAAGGCGAGCACCACTGCGGTCATCGCGAATAATCCGTAGTCGCTCGGCGACAGGGTGCGGATGACCAGGAACGTCGCGGTCCATTGCACGACTTGCGACAGGATCTGGCTTCCGGAGCGCCACACGATTGCGTTGCGAATCTGACGAATCAGCGTGGTCGGCTTGTTCTCCTGCATGGTGTCGACGCTCGTCATTGGATGCGCGTAAGCCGCGTCGGCCTACCGTTGCGTAAACGTGTAGGCCGGTGGTGGTGGTGGGCCCTCATTATCAAGCGCTCGTGA
>NZ_AORY01000003.1 GCF_000382485.1 Sphingomonas sp. Mn802worker
TGACAGGCTCCCCCGCACCCGCGGGGATCAACCCGTCTGCGGCTTGCTTCGAGAGCTTTTTCGTTCGGCTCCCCCGCACCCGCGGGGATCAACCCTACCTGCGTCGTATCAACAACGCGATGCTGATGGCTCCCCCGCACCCGCGGGGATCAACCCTTAGCTTGGGTCAGGAGTAGAGCCGCGTGGGGGGCTCCCCCGCACCCGCGGGGATCAACCCAGCTGCTGGCACCGCTGGCGTCGAGGAACTCGGGCTCCCCCGCACCCGCGGGGATCAACCCAACCGGCGGCGGGGTTCACGCTCGCCCCGAATGGAGCAATGCAGCCGATCGGACACGTAGGGGTAATCCTCTCGAATGCCGTGGTAGACGAGGACGAGTAACACCATCCGTGCCGCTTCAGCTGCCGTTTGCCTCCATCTGCGCCGCGCGCCTCTGATTGCCCTTGACTAGCGAGAGCATGATTTGCCGCATCTCACTCACCTCCGGCTCTCGCCAGCCGACGTCATCGCTAGGTACTCGGCCACGTATGTCGGCAGACGCAACGCCTAGCCGAGCGCCGACTACCTTAACGTGCTCAAGCCAATCACCGCCGCCGCGGCATGCGCGCGTTAATCGCGGGCGCCTACCTTTCTGCGCGATTGAGCTTGCAGAGGAGGGTCGTCTCACGAGATCAGGGACGCCATGCTCTTCCTCCCTGTCCGTTCTCTCGCAGCAGCCTTGAAGCCTGGAGCTCCGCCTCACGAACGCGATGGTCTCGTTCTTTCTGCGGCGGCCGTATGACGGTCCGAATTGCGTTCTACGATCTCGACAGGACGGTCACCCGCCTGCCCACCTGGACGCCCTTCCTTCTCTTCGCAGCGGCTCGAACTGCGCCGTGGCGCCTTCTGCTCCTGCCGGCTATCGGCTTGGCCGCGCTTGCCAGGACGGCAGGTCTTCTCTCGCGGGATCGGCTGAAGGAAGCGATGCATGCGCTGATGCTTGGCCGGACGATGACGGGCGCGGCGGAGACCGAGCTGGTAGCTGCGTTTTCGCGGCATACGCTTGTGCGGAACGTGCGACCGGGCGCACGCAGACGCATCGCGGCGGACCACGAGGCCGGCTACCGCGTGGTCCTCGCCACCGCCGCTCACCGCTTCTACGCCGAGCCGATCGCTCGCGGTCTGGGCATCGCGGACGTGATCGCGACCGAGGCCACACGCTCGCCTGGTGGCGCGCTGGGCAGCAGGCTGTTGGGTGCCAACGTCTACGGTGAGGCCAAGCTTTCGGCCGTTCGGGCATGGCTTCAGCAGGAAGGAACGGCTCGTGACCAGGCCAACATCCGCTTCTACAGCGACCATATCACCGACGTGCCGTGTCTTGAGTTCGCCGACGAGCCGTACGTGGTGAACCCGACATCTCGCTTTCGTGCGATGGCGGAGGCAAAAGGGTGGCAGGTTCTCGACTGGAACCTGCCGGAGTCCGGGGAGCCGGTCAAAAAGGCAATCGCATGCGTGCCGTGATCCTGAGCGCTGGGCGCGGATCGAGGCTTCTGCCTCTCACCGAGCTGATGCCGAAATGCCTCGTACCGGTCGGCGGTCGCGCGATCCTGGACCATCAACTCGACGCCCTGGCTGCAGCCGGAACGGATAGTGCGATCGTGGTCGCCGGCTATCGGTTTGACCAGGTCGGCGCCCACCTTGCGGTCCACCCCTCGCCCATCCCGGTACAGCTCAGCTTCAATCCGTTCTGGGCGGTTTCGAGCAGCATCGGCAGCGCGTGGATGGCACGAGAGGCGTTCTCGGATCCGTTCTGCCTCCTGAACGGCGACACGACGCTGACCAGCGGCATCCTCGCGCGCGCCATGCAGGCGGAGTTCAGCTCCGTCGCGCTGGTCGTGGAGCCGCTTCGGGACGCGGCACCGGACGACATGCTGGTCAGGGTGGAAGGGCGCATGGTGGTGGCGGTGTCGAAAGCATTGACGCCCGATCTAGCCACTCACCGCTCACTTGGAGTGGTACTGGGCGCGAAGGGAAGTGGCTACGGCGCCGTGCTGGAGAGGGTCATAGCCGGGGAGAACGGCATCCAGGCCTATCACCACGACGTCGTCGCGGCGCTGGCGGCGCAGGGGCTTGTCACCGCGATCGAAGAAACGGGCGGCGGCTGGGTGGAGATCGACCGGCCGGAGGATATCACTCGCTGGACCTCTCCCGAAGGTGCCGAAGCTTGAGCGCAAAGGTAGCCTTCCTTTTCCTTGGCGAGACTCTGCTGGTTCCTCACCTTTTCCCGATCGTCGAGGCGATCGCAGTCAAGGCGCCGGACGTCGAGGTCGACGTATGGGTCGCCAACGCTGCACTGGAAGCGCTGATACGGCCATGGACCGCCAACATGCGGTTGGTCCGCCTCAGGCGTGCACCGGGCTTCAGGCATGATGCCCGCCTACCCGCCAAGCTGCCGACGCTTGCGCGCCTGCTCCCGCACCTTGCGCGCACGCCCGTCGTCGTTTGCGCCGAGCAGACGAGCCTCTGGGTGCCGCGGCTGTTGCCCTGGCTGCCGCCCCGCTTCGTCAAGACCTCACACGGTGTCGGCTCAATGAGCGCCCGCGACGACCCGCGCCGCAAAGCCGCGAACCGGACGCTGGTGCCGAGCGAGCAGGAGCGCGGCACCTATCTTGCCCGCGGCATGCCGCCGGATCGCATCGTCGCCACCGGCTACGTCAAGGCGGCGTTCCGCCATCGCAGAAGCGCCAAGCCGCTCTTCGCGAACAACCGACCGATCGTCCTCTACGCGCCGCACTGGCAGCCGCACCGGTCGTCATGGCCTGCCTGGGGCCGGCTCGTCGTCGATCTGCTTGCCCAGCAGTCCGAATGGAACGTCATCCTCGCGCCGCACCAGCGGCTCGTCGAGCGGGCGCCGGAGGTGCGCGATGTCCTCGCCCGTGTGTCCAACCTGCCGCACGTGCATTGCGACCTCGACAGCTTCTCGATGGTGGACGGCAGCTACACCGGTCTAGCCGACATTTACCTCGGTGACACATCGAGTCAGGTCATCGAGTACCTGATGAGGCCGCGGCCGGTCGTCTTCCTCGATCCGGCTGCACGCGACTGGCACGACGATCCGAGTTACGCGATGTGGCGCGCCGGCGAAGTGGTGACGGATGCTACCGGGATCAGCTTGGCCTTGTCTCGCGCGTCTGAATGCCACTCGGAATATCGGCCGGCGCAGATCGAGCTGACGGCGGATGCGCTCGGCGATGTGACCGGAGGCGGTGCCGATCGCGCCGCCGAGGAAGTGCTCCGGGTGCTCGCCACATCGGCCGGGCGCGGCTAGGGCGCGGCGATGCAATCAGGTCACAATGTGCCGGCGATGGTGCCGGTCAACGATAATGCGACGCTTTTATGGGGCATGACGTCGCGCGAGCGGGTGCGGCGCATCGCGGCGGCGCGTGGCCTCGCCTTCGAAGACACCGCGATCTCGGGCGCGGCGATTCTGGTGGACCTTCGCCATGCCTTCGATCCTGCGTGGATTCCATGGCTTCAGAACAGGCCCGGCACCGTCGTCACTCGCGACGGCGTGCCCGTGCTCGCCCACGTTTCGCAGGAGGATCGCGCCGAGACCACGATAGCGATGGCATCGGCGTTGTCGCCGCCGAGCGGCCTCGAGATCGTGCCGGCCGAGCGGGACGAGGGCATCTTCAATGAAGCACTTCGCAAGCGCGAGCGCCCATTCGTCGAGCGGTTGGTGCCCGAGAACATCGCCGCCATCGAGCGGGCGAGCTACGTGGGCGCCTACAAGGGCGTGACCGACGTCCTCACCAAATATCTCTGGCCCGAGTGGGCCTTCGTGCTGACCCGCCTTGCCGCGCGCCTCGGTATCACGCCCAACGGCATCACGGCGATCGGATCGGTGCTGTGCATCGTCGCGACCATCGCGTTCTGGCACGGCTGGTTCTGGTCGGGTCTGGCGACCGGGCTCGTCTTCATGGTGCTGGACACCGTCGACGGAAAGCTGGCGCGGTGCACGATCACCTCGTCGAAGCTCGGCAACGCGTGGGATCACGGCGTCGACCTGGTACACCCGCCCTTCTGGTGGTGGGCCTGGGCGGCGGGCTGTGCGCCCTATGGACGCCCGCTGGCCGATGCCACTTTCTGGGCGGTCATGGCGGCCATGCTGTTCGGCTACGTCGCGCAGAGAGCGATCGAAGGCGCATTCATTGTCCGCTTCGGCATGCACATCCACGTATGGCGCCGGTTCGATAGCTGGTTCCGGCTGTTCACCGCCCGGCGCAACCCCAACATGGTGATCCTGTTCGCGCTTCTGCTCGTCGGCCGTCCCGAGTGGGGCATCGTCGGCGTTGCCGTATGGACCATGCTGTCGCTGGTCATCCACCTGGTGCGGCTCATGCAAGCGCTGGCGTCGGCGCGAGCAGGTGACAGGCTGAGCAGCTGGCTTGCATGACGTTCGGTTGCGATGATCGTCCCAGCAACCATATCGGGGCGATGCCACGCATCGTTAGTCTTGCCGCCGCCCTAGCCTGCATCATGTCCGCCGCACCGGCTGTGGCGCAGGGCGCGGCATGTATCGGGGCGCGTCAACCCGGCAGCGTGCGCCTGAACGTTGTCGCGACGGGGCTGCGCAATACGCAAGGTGAAGTCGCCTTCACCATCTACCCTGACGATCGCAGCCGCTTTCTCGCGAAGAAAGGCAAGGTTCTCCGCGCGCGCGTGCCGAGCCGCACGCCCGATACGTCCGCCTGCTTCTGGGTTGCGCCTGGACATTATGCCGTCGCAACCTACCACGACGAGAACGGCGACCATCATTTCAACCGTACGCTCTTTGCGATCAAGGAGGGTTTCGGCTTCTCCAACGACGCGCCGACGACATTGGGCCTGCCGAGCTTCGACAAGGTGCGCTTCCCGGTTGCCGCCAACACCGAGATCAGAATTCGCACGCGCTATTCGCGTTGATAAGGCGTCAAGGCACTGATCTGCCACATTTCGGCCAGTATCGGGCGGTCAAGAGAAGTATGAAAATTTCGTGAGGAGCGGCGTTCGGGTGATCCAAGGGATCTGCAACGCAGCGGCGCTGGTGCCGATCGCGGCAGGAGGTCTGCTCAAAGAACGTGCGTTTGCGCCAACGCTGGATGATGCGGGCCTCTCAGGCACGCGCGCGGCCGAGTCATCGCGCGTCGGGATCATCGGCAATCCGCGGAGCCGTCGCAACCGCAACGTCTCGTTCCTCCACAAGTCGGAAGGCGAGGTGCTTACCTATGCGCCTTCCTCGCAGGACGAGCTTGCCGAGACGCTGGCTGATCTTGCGGCCCGCCGAGTGGAGCTTCTCGTCGTTGATGGTGGCGACGGCACGGTGCGCGACGTCCTTACCGCCGCGCCCGACGCATTCGGCTTTACGCTACCGCCTGTCGCCGTAATCCCGTCGGGCAAGACGAACGCGCTTGCACTCGACTTGGGCGTTCCGGCGGACTGGACCGTGCTTGACGCAAGAAGGGCGCTGGCTGCAGGGCGGATCGTCGAGCGTTCACCGATCGAGATCACGCGCGATGACGGCTCGACGCTCCGCGGCTTCCTCTTCGGTGCCGGCGGTTTCGTGCGCGCCACCGAACTGGCGCAGAGCACGCACGCGATCGGTGCGTTCGGCGGCGTGGCCGTCGGTCTCTCGATCCTCGGCGCGCTCGCACAGACCGCCTTCGGCTCCCGTGACAATCCATGGCGCGCCGGCACGCGGATGCAGACCATGGACCTGCGCGACGGAACGAGCCGCAGCGACGACGTCTACCTGCTGCTCGGATCGACGCTGCGTCGCCTGCCGCTTGGGGTACGTCCGCTTGGCGCGAACGAACAGGGGCTTAACTTGCTTTCCGTTGAGGCGCCTCCGCGGCTTCTGGCGCTTGCTGCGGCCGCGATCCTAGCGGGGCGAGAGGGCGGCTGGCTTGCCCGCGCGGGCTACCATCACCGGCACGACGTGTCGGCGTTCCAGCTGCGACTTGAGGGAGGCTTCGTGCTCGACGGTGAGACGTACGCGGCCGAGACCGTGACGGTTCGAACGGGCGCGCCGGTCCGCTTCGTCACGGCATGACCGCGCTCGCCGACATGGTCGAGCAGGAGCTTGCGCGTCCTGTCTCGACCACGATCCGCGACGCAGCGCATGCGATCGCGCGTCGCCTGGGCGGAGCGGCTGTCCTCTTCTACGGCTCGGTCCTGCGCACCGGCGACTTGGACGGCGTGCTCGACTTCTACGTCCTGCGCACGGCTGACCAGCGGACAAACCTGCTCAGCCGATTGATCTGGCCCGACGTGAGCTACCATGAGGTCGAGGCGGCTGGCCGCACCATTCGCGCCAAGGTGGCGGCCATGCAGATCGGGACCTTTGAACGCGCGGCACGGGGCGCGACGCTGGACACGACCATCTGGGCGCGCTTCGTACAACCGTGTGCGCTGATCTGGTCGTGTGACGAGGCGATCCGCCAACGTGTCGCGCAGGCGGTAGCCGACGCCTCCGTAGCCGCTGGCTGGTTCGCGACGCTTCATCATGCGACGGCGGGCTCCGCGGGCGACTTTTGGCGCAGCCTCTTTCGTGCGACCTACTCCACCGAATTGCGCGTAGAAGCGTCCGGGCGAGAGGATCAGATCATCGGCTACGACCGGCGGCGATACGATGATCTGCTGCCGCTCGCCTGGCGCTCGGGCGGCGTCGCGTTCGAGCGGACGGGCGAACGCCTGTCGCCGCGGCCGACCGAGCGGCAGCTGCGCGCGATCGCCGCTGCCTGGTTCCGCGCAGCCCAAGCCGGCCGAACACTGAATCTGATCCGCCTGATAAAGGCTGCCTTCACCTTCGAGGGGGCGGCGCGCTATGGTCTTTGGAAGATCGAGCGGCATACCGGCGTGCGGATCGCATTGACGCCGTTTCGCGAACGTCACCCTGTCCTTGCGGCGCCCGGCGTGTTCTGGCGCGTATGGCGACGCGCTTCGTGATCGCGTCCGCGCTCGTCCTGGCCGGATCGCGCGGCGGCCCGGACCCGGTCGCAACCTACGCGGGCGTGGCCGAAAAGGCGCTTATTGCGCTGGGCAAGGCCACGATGCTGGCGCGCGTGCTTGCCGCTTTGAAGGTCGCCGGCGTCGGACAGGCGGTCGTGTCGGCGAACGCTCCGGCGGTGTTGGCAGAGGCCGAACGTCATGGTGCAGCGACCATGGCCGCGGCGGCCGGCCCCAGCGCGAGCACCGCCGCCGCGCTCGACCGGCTTGGCGCGCCGCTTCTGGTGACCACCGCCGACCACGCGCTTCTCCGTCCCGAATGGGTGATCGACTTCCTGGCCAAGGTGGAGCCCGGCGTCGACGTGGCGGTGCTGCTTGCGCGGCGCGAGACGATCGAGCGTGCTGCGCCGGGATCGCGGCGAACCTACCTGCGCTTCGCGGACGGAGACTGGTCTGGCTGCAACCTTTTTCTGCTGGCTACGCCGCGAGCCGAGCGGATGATCAGGCTGTGGCAAGAGGTCGAGCGTGATCGCAAGCGGCCGTGGCGGATTGTTCGTCGGCTCGGCCCCGGGCTGCTAGGGCGATACATTCTGGGACGGTTGACCCTGGTCGACGCCGTCGCGCACCTCGGTCGGCGCGCCGGACTCGTTGCCGCCATCGTCGAGGCACCGGACGGCCTTGCCGCAGTCGACGTGGACAAGCCGGACGACCTCGACTTCGTTCGCGAACGTGTCGCTCACGCCACCGCGGCGCGCGATCTTGCATAACCGCGCACGGTTGCGCCCAGAAGGATGGCGCCGACGAGCGAGGCGCTGAAAACGCCAACAGCGGCCCCGGCGGCACCAAGGCGCGGCAGCAGGATCAACGAAAGCGTGAGCTGTGCCGCCACGCCGGCGGCTCGTGCCGCCATCGCCGCGCCGGAGCGATCCGCGGCGAGAAGGACGGGTTCGAGACCGACGACGGCGAGGTCGATCGAGCCGGCCGCGGCCAGCCACATCAGCAGCCAGTACGCGCCGCCGTAGCTCGCGTCGCCGCCGACCAGGACGAGCAGCGGCTTGCCGATACCTGCTATGACGATCAAGATCACCACGGCGCCGATCGTGCTCGCTGCGACCATTCGCGTCAGCACGGCCGCGATCTCTGCTGGGGCGACGCCGCGTATCGCGCGGACGACCTCAGGGAAGGCAGCGCGCGCGATCAGCTGCGCCAGCTTCGCCAGCGCTTGCGCGATCTGGAGCGCCAGCCGGAAGGCACCAGCTGCTGCCGGCCCCACGAACCCGCCGACGAGCAGGAGCGGAAGCTGCTTGGTCGCAAGGCCGAGCGAGGAGACGAGATTGCTGTTGAGGAGAAAGCGGCCGATGTGAGGATTGTCCGCTGCGATCCGCCCCCTTATGCGGGCGCGCCAGACGAGGGCGGCATCTCCGCTGCGGACGAGCAAAATCCAGTAGCCGATCGCAGTCGCGATCTCGGCGGCGCTCCATGCCCAAAGGAATGCGTGAAGCGTCGGCATCAGCGCTGCCGCAAGCACCGCACCGACGAACCGTACCACCGGCGTCAGGCTGTCCGCCGCTGCCGCTTCGCCAAAACGATCCGACAGCCTGAGGATGCCGATTGCCGAGGAACGGATCGAAAGCAGCTGCGAAGCCGTGAGGAGGATCGTGTCGCGGAGCAGCGCGGCGGATATGCCGAGCCGGTCTCGCCAGACGGCGAGGATGACCGTCGCAAGCAGCAGGCCGAGCACCGCGCTGGCGCCGTCCAAAAGCATGCACAGCCGGTAGAGCCGGCCGAGCGCAGCATCGTCGCCTGCGGCCCGGTGATCCATGCCGAAGCGGACCACCACCTGCCACGTCTGAAAGCCGACAAGCACGGCAAGCGCCTGCGCGGCCCCGCTGACCAGCGCGAAGCGTCCGAAATCGGCAATGCCCAGCGTACGCGTCGCCAGACCGAGGTAGAGAAGCGACAGCACCGCCAGCACGCCGCGGCTCGCCAGAAGCCAGCCGAGATTGCGCAGCGCGGCCTGGACCGCGCTTCCTCCCGTTGTCCGCTGTCTTGAAGCTCGCGTCATGCCGCACCGCCTAGTTTGCGTACCCGCCGGCAGCAAGGCGCCGTGACAAGGAGCGGCGTCACCGATAGACGCGCTCCGGCAGCTGTTCAGGATCGGCAAGGGGAAGCATCATCTGCGGGATAGCCGGTCAGTATGCTCCCGGCCGCGAAGCGGTCGATCCGGCCTCGGTTGTGCGGCAATGCGACACGATCGTCCATCGCGGGCCGGACAGCGACGGCGTGTTCGTTGATGGCGACTTCGGCTTCGGCATGCGGCGCCTCAGCATCATCGACCTGCCGGGAAGCGACCAGCCGATCTTCAGCGAGGACGGACGCCACGCGATCGTCTTCAACGGCGAGATCTACAACTACCGGGCGCTTCGCGACGAGCTGACCGGACTTGGACATCGTTTCTGCACCAGCGGCGACACCGAGGTAATCCTAGCGGCCTGGCGGCAGTGGGCCGATGCGGCATGGCAGCGACTCGACGGCATGTTCGCGGTCGCGATCTGGGATCGCGCATCGCGCTGCCTGACGCTCGCCCGCGACCGGATCGGTATCAAGCCGCTCTACTATTCATGGCAAAACGGCACGCTCGCCTTCGGATCGGAGCTCAAGACGCTGCTGGTGCTGCGTCATCTCCGCTTCGACCCCGAGCCGCGCGCAGTTCACGATTATTTCAGCTTCGGGCACGTGCGTGGGCCGCGCTCGATCTACGCCCAGGTGGCTGTTCTGCCGCCCGGCCATCTCCTGCGGCTCGATCAGGATGCGCAGCTTGAGCGCCCGGCGTTCTGGCAACCCCGCTATCAGCCGTCGCCTACGCGATCCCTCGACGAGTGGACCGAGGCGTTCCGTACCCGCTGGCTTGAGGCGGTGCGGTCGCAGATGGTTGCCGCCGACGTCGATGTCGGTGCATTCCTGTCGGGCGGCGTCGACTCATCGGCAGTGGTCGCCGCAATGGCGAAACAGTCGGATCGGCCAATCAGGACGTTCACCATCGGCTTCGCCGAGCGCGCCTACGACGAAGCGCCCTATGCAGAGGCAGTCGCTAGGCACCTGGGGTGCGTGCATCGAACCCTCACGATTGACCCGCAGAAAGCGTGGAAAGTGCTTCCACAAATCCAGCGTGCGTACGACGAGCCCTTCGCCGACCCATCCGCCGTGCCGACATGGTATCTGAGTGAACTGGCGGCGAACGAGGTCAAGGTTGCGCTTTCGGGAGACGGCGGAGACGAGCTGTTCTTCGGCTACAAACGCCATCTGACGGAGCGTCGCGTCGGGCAGCTGTCGCCTGCGGTCCGAAGCGGCATGCGCGGCTTCGCCGAGCTTCCACCCTCTCCGTTCCCGCCGCTCAACCGCGTGCTGCAACGCTGGCAAAAGACAGCGCGCAGCGCCGGCCTGCCGAGCGGCGCAGCCCGCTTCTTCTCCAAGACGCAGATCACGAGCCCCGCACTTCGCCGCAGGCTGTTCGCGGGTACCCTGCTTGACGGCAGGGACGGTGATGAGGCTGTCATCGCGCTGGCGGACGAATATTACCCGGACCCGACCGCGATCTCGGCCGACGGACTGGAACAGTTCGCGATGGCCGATCTCCAGCTGAACCTGCCCTCGGCGATGCTCACCAAGGTGGATCGCGCAAGCATGGCGCACTCGCTCGAGGTGCGCGTCCCGATGATGGCCCAGTCGATCGTCTCTCTCGCGCTCACCATGCCGGCCGACATCAAGCTGCGAAACGGAACAGGCAAATATCCAGTCAGGGCAGCCGTCGCGCCGTGGCTGCCCGTCGGCATCCTCGACCGTCGCAAGCAGGGCTTCCAGATGCCGGTTGGCGAGTGGTTCAGAGGCGACCTGGACGGGTTTGCGCGGGAGGTCTGGCGCGACAGCGGCGTCGCCTCTGCCGGGTATCTGAACGTAGAAGCAATTGAGACGCTCTTCGCGGAACATCGCATCGGCCGCCGCGACCACGGCAGGGTGCTGTATGCCCTCAGCATCTTCTGCCTGTGGTGGCAGGGACAGGCCGCCTTCTGACCAACCACTTGGGAGAGCGCGCCGTGAACCGGCAGTCGGATCCGACACTCTTCTGGCTCAAGGCGGTGAGGATCGCCGTGGTCGTACCCGGCGTCCTCTACCTCGCCGTGTTCGGGCTTCGACGCCGCGAAGCCGGGGCTGCGCGCTCCGCCAGCAGCACGTCGACGGGCGGCGTAGGCTGCCTGACGCTGGCACGCAGGTCACGCGAGACCCGCGCCGTCGCGTGGAACTGATTCGCGGTGTTCATCAGGACCGTCTCGGAAGAGTGCGTGAATGCGATGTATCGGCCGAGTGGCCGGAGCGGGTTGCCCTCACGCGTCTATCCGCACGGGCATAGCAAGGTTGATGCGGCCTGCCTCGCATTGAGGCGCCCGATAGTGCCCGACTGTCAAACCTACCGGGCCGGGCGCGGAACATCGTTCTCGCCGCTGCCGTCAACGATTAACCCTTGTTTATCGGTCCGATCGGCCACAGTCATGACGGGGCGCCTATACCTATTGACCTGTACCCCGCTGGTTCCCTCGATTTGATGTAAAGTCTGGCCCACTTGAATGAGCAGGCGAATGAGGAAGAGCCGTTTGACCGAGGAGCAAATCAACGGCATGACCAAGGAGCAGGAAGCGAGGCTTCCGACGGCGGAGGTCTGCCGCAAGCATAGGCGGAGCCCGGCGACATTCTACAAGCTGAAGGCCAAATACGGTGGCCTGGGGGTGTCCGACGCGCGGCGTCTGCGCCAGCTGTAGGACGAGAACGGCAAGCTCAAGCGGTTACTCGCCGAGAGCGTGCTGGACAACGCGATTCTGACAGACCTGTTGGGAAAAGTCTGACGACGCCAAGCCAGCGACGGGGGGCAGCGCTCGGCGTGATGCGGGACTACGAGGTCTCGCAGCGCCGGACTTGCGGGCTGGTTGGCGTTAATCCCAACAAGGTCTGGCGAGAACGTCCGCCCAACCATGCCGAAATGCGCAAGGAAATGTGCGAGATCGCCGCTGCACGTCGCCGGTTCGTTACCGGCGCGTTGGCGTGATGCTCGAACTCGAGGGCACTTCATGACCCATAAGAAGCTTTACCGGCTATACCGGAAGGAGGGTCTGTCGGTTCGCCGCCGACGCGGGCGCAAGCGGGTTCGCGGCAGTCGAACGCCGATGCCGGCCCGGATGCGGCCGAACAACCGCTGGTCGATCGACTTCTGGCCGATACGTTCAGCGCCTCCCGCCGGCTGCGCATGTTGGCGATCGACGATGACTTCTGTCGCGAAAACCTCCGCCTCTTAGGTGAAAACAGCATCTCCGGCATCCGGGTGGCGCGCGAGCTGAACACGCTGGTGCGTCTCTATGGCAAACCGGCTTGCATCGTCAGCGACAACGGAACCGAGTTAACCAGCCCCGCGATTCTGAAGTGGGAGAGCGATAACCGGATCGACGAGTGGCACTACATCGATCCCGGCAAGTCGCAGCAGAGTGCGTCCACTGAATTGTTCAAGCGGATCGCTGCGCGACAAGCTCTTGAATGAGGAACTATTCGACAGCCTTGCCGACACCCGCTGTAAATCGGCTGTCTGGCGTTATGGCTATAACAACATCAGACCGCATTCCTTCCTAGGGAATTGAACACCCGCACAAGCGCGTCGGGCGTTCCTGCGAAATGGAAGCGTCCCACCCTGCGCGCTTGTGCCGGTGGGACAGCACGGATATCAAACCGGCGGGCTCTCGTTATGACCGCGGAATCAGCGGGGGCAAGTCAATTAGATCGACGCTTATTGAGCGCGTGACGATCTACCCGGCTGGCGAGCACGGCTCTGACACCGAAGTTGTTGCCAGGGTGTGTGACCTGATGACATTTGTCACAAACGACAACAGCGCCCCTAGGGG
>NZ_AORY01000004.1 GCF_000382485.1 Sphingomonas sp. Mn802worker
GTCAGATCCTCGTTGATGAGTCCAAGTGACCAGCGACCGACGTGGTCGGAATAGCGTTGTCGCAAGGCAGCTGCCTCAATGCTGAGTTCTTGGAAAAGCGCTGGCCGCTCGTCGACCGGTATACGCCTGATCGGCGCATTGATCTGTATCTCCTCGCTCGCGGGATTGGCGTGCAGCAGTCTCGCCAGTTCCATGCGAACCTGCCCGACAGCGTTGATCGGGGTTGCTGATGCAAGCGCCTGGAGCAGGTCGTTACCACATCGCAGAATGGCGTCGTGTTGCTGCTCGATCGTGAGCGACAATAGATCGGTGACCATGCCCGCCATACCGCCGAACCTTACAAAACACGTAAGAGCGTGGCGCAAGGCTCGGATTGTCGCTCAAGTGCTAAGTTTCGAGTGTCTCATAGCTCTCGGCTTTTGCGACACTCGAATGTCCGCTGTTGGGTGGATTGTGTTGAAAAAGGCCGTCTTGCAGTAGTGTTGCTGGTCTGATTCAATCTTCGCGAGGTGAGCGGAGACGGGCCGATGATGGGCGAGCGGACGGTAGCGCAGGAGGCGCTGTTCTACAGCTTCAGCCTGGAGCGGCATGTGCCGGCAGATCACTTGCTGCGCTCGATCGACCGGTTCGTGGACCTGTCGGGCATCCGCGAGGAGTTGAAGCCCTTCTACAGCGAGACGGGTCGCCCCTCGATCGATCCGGAACTGATGATCCGGATGCTCATCATCGGCTATTGCATGGGCATCCGGTCCGAGCGCCGGCTGTGCGACGAGGTGCATTTGAACCTGGCCTATCGCTGGTTCTGCCGGTTGGGGCTGGACGGCGACGTGCCCGACCACTCGACCTTCTCGAAGAACCGCCACGGGCGCTTCCGCGATAGCGACCTGTTGCGCCCGTTGTTCGAAACGACGGTCGCGCGATGCATGGCCGAGGGGCTGGTAGGTGGCGAAGGGTTTGCGGTCGACGCCAGCCTGATCCGCGCCGACGCCAATCGCCAGACCGGCGGCCCGGCAGCGAGGGCTTGGCACCGGACGATGACAGCCGTGCGGCGCGCGAGTATCTGGCCGTTCTCGACGATGCGGCGTTCGGTGCAGCGACACCGGTGGTGCCCAAGTATCTGGCACCGGTCGATCCGGCATCACGCTGGACCAGCGCGCATCGCGGGCCGGCCTTCTATGCCTATACTCGACCAACTACCTCATCGACCTCGACCACGCCGTCATCATGGACGTGGAAGCGAGCACCGCGGTGCGCCAGGCCGAGGTGACCGCGTGCAAGCGCATGATCGCGCGGGTGCAGGACCGCTTCGGCGTCTGGCCCGAACGGCTGGCCGCCGACACCGCCTATGGCTCGGCGGAGATGCTCGCCTGGCTGGTCCATGAGCGCGACATCCAGCCGCACATCCCTGTGTTCGACAAGTCCGCGCGCCGCGACGGCACGTTCGAGCGCGATGCCTTCACCTACGACCATGACGACGACAGCTACGTCTGCCCTGGCGGCAAGCGCCTGAGGCCCAGGAACCGCAACTTCGCGACCGCCCGGGGCGATGTCGGCCAGGACGGCTTCATCCGCTATCGCGCGCGACAGCAGGACTGCGGCGGCTGTGCCCTGCGGGAACGCTGCACGCCCAACATGCCGGCGCGAAAGGTAACCCGCTCGATCCACGAAGGGGCTCGCGACCTGGCCCGCGATATCGCCACCACTGACGCCTACGTCACATCTCGCCGTCAGCGAAAGAAGGTCGAGATGCTATTCGCGCACCTCAAGCGCATCCTGAAGCTCGACCGATTGCGCCTGCGCGGTCCAAACGGTGCCAGGGACGAGTTCCACATGGCGGCCACCGCCCAGAACCTCCGCAAGATGGCAAAGCTCATCCCAATGCTGGCGCAGCCACTGCCCGCCTGAGCCGGTCAGCCCTATACCGCGCAACTCAGCCGCAACTTGTCGACCGGCCCAACGCCGACTTCTTCAACACAATCGGGCGTGAGCAGACGTAGGCTTGTCGCGAATATGCTAAGTTTCGAGCGTCTCGTATATTCCGCCTTTTGCGACACCGACATGTTCCCTGTTTGGCGTAAGCGGACGTTGCCGTGTTGCGTCAGTGCGGAGTTTTGCGACGGAACGACGCTTATATGGCACTGCTATGAGTCGGCCTTCGGGAATGCCGCTCTTCTGCAGGAGCGGCAGCGACCCACCGCCCGCGCCGACGAACACCCGCCGGGCTCGCACCTCGCCGTGGTCGCCGTCCGCTTCGTGCGGGCGGGTCTCGACCCGCCACAGCCCCTCCGCGCCCCGCCCCGCGTCAGATCCTGCACCTCGGTGTTGTAGAGAACGGCGACGTTAGCACCGTGGTTCAAGTGATCGACCAGTATGCGCGTCAACGTGCCGTAGTCGACGTCGGAGCCGGTCACCATCCGCGTCGCGGCGATCGGCTCCGAGGTGTCGCGTCGGGCCATCAGCAACGGCGCCCAATCGACCAGCACCGCCGGGTCTTCGTTGTACTCCATGCCCTGCCACTTATGCGTCGAAGCCATCGCAGCGTGGCGCTTCTTCAGGAAGGTGACGTTGTCGGCCCCGCTGACGAAGCTCAGGTGCGGGCACGGGCGGATGAAGCATGTCGGATCGGGGATTTTCTCCGACGTGACGAGGTGCGCCCAGAACTGGCGCGACAGGTCGAATTGGACGTTGATCTCCAGCGCCCTCGCAAGATCGATGCCGCCGTCGGCACGCTCGGGCGTGTAGTTCATTTCGCAATTGACGGCGTGTCCGGAAACGGCATTGTTTCAGCCGTCCGAGCTTTCCTGCGCCGGACCGTCCAGCCGCTCGACGATCAGCATTGACGTGTCCGGGTCGAGTTCGGACCACAGAGTGGCGAGCGTCGCACTCATGATGCCCGCGCCGACCAGCACCACGTCGAACCGTTCGCTCTGCGTCACGCCGAAAACTCCCGCGGTCCCGATGAAGGGGATCGCGCGCGCGTCGGGCACGACCACGTAGGCGCGCTGCCACGGTTGATCGTCGAGCAGACGCCATCTGTGCCCCGTCCCGCGAGGGTCCTTTGCGAGCAGGACGTCTCCCGGACGGATTATGGACGCTCGATCCGACCTGACGGTGAACTCGAGCGTTCCCTTCAGCGTCAGGACGAGGCGGGAAACCAGGTTTTCGTGTCAGTCATGGGAGCCACCGGTTCGAGTCTCGCGAAACGAGACGGTACTTGCCGCAAGATCGGGCGTTCACTGATCGGCATCAGCATCGGCGGCCGCGTCGAGCGTGATCATGCCTTCTTCGAAGTCGGAGTTGCCGTCGTTCTCAGTCTACATTCTGACGCACCGAATCATCGCCTGCTCCCTCGTTGGGGAGGTCGCATGCGCGCGCTCGGCGCGACAATGGCTAGAGTGCCAGTTGGCTGTCGTATGACGCCAACGGGCGGGGGCGGATGCAGGCGGCGGTGCCCGCGCGCCGTCGCGGCAGTGTGTAGTCGAGTAGATCGACCGCCGCCCCGACCGACGAAGCCGTACGTGCCGGCCCTGGGCCATGAGACCGCTTCAGTAAGGGTTTGCGGGCCCGTCAGGGTAGTAGGAGTGCCAGACCTTTCTGAGGATTGTAGATAACGTTCCGATCGTGAGGGCGGCGAGCGCATGGTCAGTTACGGGCTTCCAGGCCGACGAGCCTATGCCATGAACGGGTGGCCTCGTTGGCCTATTCCTTTTCGTTCTCTGCGCATCGAGGATGGAGGCGCGACCGAGCCTCAGCGCCTGCTCCGCCGCGACGAGTTTGCTGGCGCGCAACGTCGGGCTGGTCGATGAGGCGCTGGTAGCTGCCTCAAAGCCTAGGGGAAGGCATGAAGGGCGCCCGCTTGCCTCTGCGTCCTGATGGTGGGCGGTCGGCGTGCCAGATAGCCTCTATGGTAGGCCATTCCTCTTCCTGAAAAGCGTCCTTGGTAATTTTATGCCGACGTAATTACGGAACCTCTAGTGCCTGAGACTTTCCGTCAACGGCGAGGCAGCGTCGCTCCGTCCATTAAAACCTGCGGGTTCACGGCCGCAGAGACGATGGGGAGGGCATCAAAGCAGTGGTGATTACTTCGGGTGTGTTAAAGTGCACGATCAACTGCTCCAAGTCATCATAAGGCTGACACTGGGGCACGGCTACGTGGCGAGCACAGATGCGGACGGATGAGCTCACAAAGCCTAAGTCGGCCTGCCACACGCCACAGGCGAGCATTGCCGACACGGCGTCGGAAGGCGTTTTGTCACTCCCGCTCGCTAAACAGCATTACTTGCACCGCTTAAGTGGGTCTAAGAAGCGCGTGAGCGTTTTTCTAAAGCCCTCTAATGGGTGTGCTCATGAAGAGTATCGATGGTGCCCAGGGACGGGATCGAACCGCCGACACTGCGATTTTCAGTCGCATGCTCTACCAACTGAGCTACCTGGGCATGTACCGCTGAGCAGCGGTGAGCGGCGTCCTTAGTCGGGGTTGCGGGGGCTGTCCAGCGCTTCTTCGTCGGCGGCTGGGCCGGGGATGCGATAACCCTCGCCCAGCCATTGCAGCAGGTCGCGGTCCTTGCACCCGCGGCTGCAAAAGGGCGCGTGTTCGGGCATCGCGGGTGCGGAGCAGATCGGGCAGCGGGCAGTCGTCATGCGTCGAATATAGGCGTGCGGCCGGTCCGACGCACGAGTTCGTCGATCCAATGCGAATGCGCGTCGAGGCAGGCGCGGACAGGTGCGGAAAGGCGATGGCGATTGGGCGCGGTCGCGGGAACGCGCTCGATCTGGCGCAGCGCGGCGCGTGTCGATGCGGCGGCGAGGTCGTCGCGAAGCCGTTCGGGCAGCGAGGCGCGGGGGCGCGGACGGACGATCTGCAGGAAACCGAAGCCGTTGACTGCGGTACGCTCGAACGGCGGCGGCAGATGCGCGTCGATCGCGGCGGCGACCGCGTGACGCGCGGCCTTGCCGGTGATCGACGGGGAGTCGATGCCGATCGAGCCGCCGATACCATGCCGGCGGATTGCGCGCGCGACCGCCACGGCGGCGCGCTCCGCCAGTGTATCGAGCGGACCGTCGCCGTCGACGTCGAACAGCGTCATCGCGGGCGTCGGCGACATGCGCAGCGCACCGCCCGAGAAGGCGATCTCGCCAGTCAGCGCCTCGTCGAGGACCTCCGACCAGCCGGCCTGTTCGAGCAGATCGGGCTCGTGCGCACGTACAGTACGGACCGGCATCCCGGTCGCGGTAATGCGGGCGAGCAGATCGGGGCCGGTCGCCGGCGTCGCGTCGCTCAGCCGCGCTCGCGCGCGTTTGGCGCGGCCGGGTTCGGGGATCGCCTCGCGCGTTACCTCGACTGTGATCGCAGAGCCGAGCGTCACGCCTGCCGGACGCCGATCAAGCATCACCTGCTCGCCGGTATCAAGCGTGGCGACCTGAAACTCGGTCAGCCGAGCACGCGCGACGGTGCCGACGCGCAGGCGATCCGGCAACTCGATCCGCGCCGCGACGATGCGGTCGTCGTCGACCAATGCCGCGCGCGCTTCACCGATGCCGTCTTCGTAGAGCCAGTGCAGCCCCGATGAGTGCGGATCAGGCAAGGACGCCGGCAGTAACGAGCAAGGCGCGCGTTTCGAACAACGGCAGGCCGATCACGCCCGAATGGCTGCCCGAGAGGAAGCGGACCCAGCCCTCGGCACGGCCCTGGATCGCATAGCCGCCTGCCTTGCCCAAGCCCTCGCCGCACGCGACGTATGCGTCGATCTCGCGCGCGGTTAGCGGCTTGAAGGCAACGATCGTGTCGGCCAGCCGCGTCCGCTCGGTGCCGCCCGCGTCGATCACGCAGACGGCGGAGAGCGCGTGGTGGCGGCGGCCCGATAGTGCGGACAGGAGCGTGCGCTGCACCTCCTCGGTCGTGGCAGGCGGCAGAATGCGCCGGCCGAGCGCGATCGTGGTGTCGCCGGCGAGCACGACCTCACCCTCCGCCCGGGTGACCGCGCGTGCCTTCTCGACGGCGAGGCGTAGCGCGTAAGCGCGGGGCAGCTCCCCCTTCAGCGGCGCCTCATCGATCTCGGGCGCGGCGACACGGTCAGGCGCGGCGCCCAGGCGCGCGAGCAGGTCACGCCGGCGCGGCGAGGATGAGGCGAGGACGAATGGCATCGGCGAAAACGGGCGAAGGCCGCCCGACGTGATTATTGCGGGCCGGGGCCGCCGCGGCCGGGCATGAAGCGATAGGTAATCCGCCCCTTGGTCAGGTCATACGGGGTCAGTTCGACCAGCACCTCGTCGCCGACGAGCACGCGAATGCGGTTCTTGCGCATCTTGCCCGCGGTGTGACCGAGGATTTCGTGATCATTCTCGAGCCGGACGCGGAACATCGCGTTGGGCAGCAGCTCGACCACCTGGCCGCGCATTTCGAGGAGTTCTTCTTTCGCCAAACGGTGTCTCTTTCGGGATTGGACGTGCGCGCCCTTAGCCGAGGAACGGCCAAAAGGGAAGGAGCGCCGGAAATGCAACAACAACCAGGCCCGCGCGGGGCGGGTACGGTCGACACGCTGGATATGGGCGCTGCGCCATGATCGGGCAAGGTGAGCGGCGACGGGCACCGCGTCCTTGCCCGACGCGTTGTCAGCCCGCGCCACCTGCCAGCGCGGCGAGCAGCAGCAATGCGACAATGTTGGTGATCTTGATCATCGGATTGACCGCAGGCCCAGCGGTGTCCTTGTACGGGTCGCCGACCGTGTCGCCGGTGACCGCGGCCTTGTGCGCGTCCGATCCCTTGCCGCCGTGGTTGCCGTCCTCGATGTATTTCTTGGCATTGTCCCACGCACCGCCGCCGCTTGTCATCGACAGCGCGACGAACAGCCCGGAGACGATCACGCCCAGCAGCATCGCACCGACCGCGGCAAAGGCGCTCGCCTGCCCGTCGACCGCGCGAACGATGAAGTAGAGCGCGATCGGCGACAGCACCGGCAGTAGCGACGGTATGATCATCTCGCGGATCGCGGCGCGGGTGACGAGGTCGACAGTCCGGCCATAGTTCGGACGGCTGGTGCCAGCCATGATGCCGGGATTGTCGCGGAACTGCCCGCGCACCTCCTCCACCACCGCGCCCGCCGCCCGGCCGACCGCGGTCATGCCGAACGCGCCGAACAGATAGGGGAGCAGCGCGCCGAGCAGCAGGCCGACGATCACGTACGGGTTGGACAGGCTGAAATCGACCGTCAGATCGGGGAAGTAGGTCGACAGGTCGGTTGTGTACGCACCGAACAACACCAGCGCGGCAAGCCCGGCCGAGCCGATCGCATAGCCTTTGGTCACCGCCTTGGTCGTGTTGCCGACCGCGTCGAGCGCATCGGTGCGCGCGCGCACCTCCTCCTCCAGCCCAGCCATCTCGGCGATGCCGCCGGCATTGTCGGTCACCGGCCCATAGGCGTCGAGCGCGACGACCATGCCCGCAAGCGCCAGCATCGCGGTCGCGGCGAAGGCGATGCCGATGATACCCGCGAGCTTGTAGGCGGCGATGACCGCAACCACGATGACGATCGTCGGTAGCGCGGTCGCCTCCAGGCTGATCGCCAGACCCTGGATCACGTTGGTGCCGTGGCCCGTCTCCGACGCCTTCGCGATCGACTTGACCGGACGGTAGTTGGTGCCGGTGTAATATTCGGTGATCCACACGATCAGCCCGGTGACCGCAAGGCCGATCAGCATGCACCAGAACAGGTCGTTGCCGGTGAACGACGCGACCGCGCCACCCGCCTGCACGGCCGTGTCCGCGCCCGTCGTCAGATTATCGCCGGCGGGATCAAGGAAGCCCGCGCCGCCGATCACCGCGTTCATGTCGCCGAGTGTCCAGCGCGTCACCGCGTAGATCGCCGGGATCGACAGCAGCGCTGAGGTCCAGAACCCCTTGTAGAGCGCACCCATGATCGAGCCACCACGCCCCAGCCGCACCATGTAGGTGCCGATGATGCTGGTCACGATGCACACCCCGCCGACGATCAGCGGCAGGCTCATCAATCGCAGCAGCTCGGCCGCATCGGCGCGGATCAGCAGCGCGATCGAGATCATCGTCACGCCCAGTGTCACCACGTACGTCTCGAACAGGTCGGCCGCCATGCCCGCGCAGTCGCCGACATTGTCCCCGACGTTGTCGGCGATGACCGCGGGGTTGCGTGGGTCGTCCTCCGGGATGCCGGCCTCGACCTTGCCGACCAGATCGGCACCGACATCGGCCGCCTTCGTAAAGATGCCGCCGCCCAGCCGCGCGAAGATCGAGATCAGCGACGCGCCGAACGCGAGCGCGGTCAGCGCCTCCACGATCGCGCGATCATTGGGTGCGCGTCCGCCCGGCCCGACTAGGTACCAGAAGAACCCCGCGATCGCGAGCAGGCCGAGGCCCGCGACCAGCATCCCCGTCACCGCGCCCGAGCGGAACGCGGTGGTAAGCCCTCCCTGCAGGCTGCCGCGCGCGGCCTCCGCGGTGCGGACATTGGCGCGCACCGAGATGTTCATGCCAACGTAGCCCGCGACGCCCGACAGCAAAGCGCCGATCACGAAGCCGGTGGTGGACAGCAGTCCCAGCGTCGCGAACAGCACGACCGCGACGACGACGCCGACGATCGCGATGGTGGTATATTGCCGCCCGAGATACGCCTTGGCGCCCTCCTGGATCGCGGCGGCGATGTCCTGCATGCGTTCGTTGCCGGGGGATTGTCGCAGCACCTGGCCGCTGGTGAGGATGCCATAAGCCACGGCCACGAGGCCGCAGAGGATGGCGACATAGACGCTCGTCATGCCCGATCTTCCCTCCTAATGTTGGCGGCGCGATGTTGGCTCGCACTCGCCTCGTCCGTGAAGGGGCACCCAACGACACGCGAAGTCAAGCGTTGTGCTGATACCCAAGCTGCGGCGGCAGTGGCACGGGCATGCCCCCCTGCGTCAGCATCACGCCGCAGCCGCCCGCGAACGCGCCGATGCGCGTGGCAGGGACCGGCGGGGTCCAGCCGTCGGGCGCAGCGAACAGCAGCTCGTAATCGTCCCCAGCCGTCGCAGCGGCGAGCGGGGTCAGTTCGTACCGGCGCGCAGGCGCGGACAGCGGCACCGCGGCGAGATCGATCGTGACGCTGAGCCCGCTCGCCTCCGCCATCCGTGCCGCATCGATCAGCAGCCCGTCGGACACGTCCATCATCGCGTGCACGTGCGGCGCGAGCGCACGACCCTCATGAAGCCGCGGCGTCGGCCGGCGATAGCGCGCGAGCAGATACGCCTCGTCGTCGTCCCGCGCGCGTCCGCTGCGCGCGATCGCCAACCCCGCTCCGGCATCGCCGATCGCACCGGTGACCCATAGAGCGTCGCCCTCGCGCGCACCGGTACGAGACGGTGCCGCAGCATCGGCGCCGAACGCGGTCAGTGTCAGCACGCGCGCCGCGCCCGGCGGCAGCGACACGGTATCGCCGCCGATCAACCGCGTGCCGAAATGTGGCAGCGCGGCGGAAAGCCCGTCGAGAAACGCGCCGTCCCACGCCGCGCCCGACAGCGGATAGTTGAGCAACACCCCCTCCACCAACGCGCCCTTGGCGGCGAGATCGGACAGGTTGGTCGCGAGCAGCCGCCATGCGACATCCTCCGCCGGATCGCCGGGGAGGAAGTGCACGCCCTCGACCATCGTGTCGGTGGTGACCACCAGTCCCGCGAGCGTCGCGATGTCGTCGCTCAGGCCACGCGCACCGGCATGCAGCGGCAGGGTGCGCAAACGGTCGATGAAGCGACGCTCGTCCACGCGCTCAATTTTCCTCGATGTGGCGATCCTCATCGCCGGCCACGGTCAACTGACGCCAATCGAGCGCTTCCTGGAGCAGCAGATAGGTGTCGCTGCTGATCGACTGGTCACCGCGCAAAACCTCCAATCGCTTCCGCTGCGCCAGCACCGCGGCGGTGGCGAGGCCGTGGCGACGGTTGAGCGTGTCGGGATCCTTGCCCGACACGCCGTCGCGCAAATCCTCATATTCACGGCGCAACTGCTCGGCCGCTTCGCCTTGTTCACCGTCGAGCCGCGCGAGCGCTGCCTCCGCCAGGTCGACCCGCGCACGGTCGACCTCGTCACGCGCCTCCTGCGCGCGGCCGATCCCCAGCCGTCGGATCAGCGGGTTCAACGTCGCCCCCTGGATCACCACCGTTGCCAGCACCACCGCGAACGCGGCGAGCACCACCGTGTCGCGCTGCGGGAAGCTGGCGGGCAGCGCAAAGGCGGTGGCAAGCGTCACCAGCCCGCGCATCCCCGACCAGCCGAGCAGGAACGTCTCCGCCGGGGTGATCGGCGTCATCTGCCGTCCGTCGCGCATGCGCCACATCACGACTGCACGGTAACCGAATGCGATCAGTAGCCGTGTCGCGACCACGCCCAGCACCACCCACAAGGCGAGCCAGCCGGCATTGACCAGCTCCGCGCCCGTCATCGCCGACACGATGATGCGTGCCTGCTCGCCCATCAGCAGGAACGCGAAGACGTTTAACAGGAACACGACCGTGGTCCACACTGCGTAGGAGTGGACGCGCATCCGCGGCGAGCTGCCGCCGCCCGGCTTGGCCGCGATCGTCATCGCGCTCGCCACCACCGCCAGCACCGCCGACAGGTGCAGATGCTCGGCGATGATCCAGGTGGCGAACGCATGCAGGAACTGCAGCAGCGTGCCGCCGACCGTGTTCTCCACATGCGGCTGCAATCGGCGGACCAGCAGTCCGTATGCGATGCCGAACAGGAGGCCGCCGGGTGCCGCCAGCGCAAAACGCGCGCCTGTGCTCCAGTCGAACGTGCCGCTCATCTGCGCGGCGAGGGCGGCATTGAACAGCAGCAGCGCGGTCGCGTCGTTGAACAGGCTCTCGCCCTTCAGCACCGCCTCGACCCGCTTGGCGACGGGCAGGTTGGTCAGCACCGCAGTCGCCGCGGCTGCGTCCGGCGGCGCGACGATCGCGCCCAGCGTGATGGCGGCGGCGATCGGCAGGCCGACCGTATACCAGCCGATCCACGCGACGAGGCCCGCGGTCACGAGCACCGCCAGCACTGCATAGACGAACAACGGCAACATCAGCCGCCGTGCGGCGCCGACCGGAAAGTCGAACGCCGCGTCGACCAGGATCGGCGCGATGAACAGCGCGAGGGCGGTTGCCGGATCGATCGACAGCACCGGCGCGCCGGGGATTGCCGCGACCGCAACGCCCGCCGCCGCCATCACGGTCGGATAGGGGAGCGAGAAGCGGCGCGCGATCTGCAGCATCGCCACCGCGGCGATCATCAGCGCAAGCAGGCTTTCAAAGAACGTCACAGGCCGACGGTAGCGGCTGCCGGCGCGTTGTCACGCACCTGGATCAAGCGGGAGGGTTCAGTCCGGATCGCGGCGTGCGCCGTCCAGCGTGGCGTCGATCCGGTTGCGGACGGCGGCGTCGCGCTGCTTCTCGGCCTTGGTACGTCCGAAGGCAGCGCGGTTGGTGGCGGCGGTCGCGTGTGCCTCGCCGCGTGCCTTTGCCTTGCGCGCGAGGCGCAGGTTGACGATCACGCCCACCGTCAGTCGCCGGCGGGTTGCTGCACCGGCGCGACGCTTGCTCCGCGTACATCCTTTGCCACCGCGTCGAGGATGCCGTTGACGAAGCCCTTCTCGCGCCGTTCGTAGAAGGCGTCGGCGACGTCGACATATTCGCTGATAGCGGCGCCGACGGGCACGTCGTTGCGCGCAAGCAATTCATAGGTGCCGACGCGCAGGATCGCCTTCATCGGCTTGTCTAGCCGGTCGAAGCTCCACCCCGACGACAGCCGCGCCGCGATCAGCCGGTCGACCTCGGCGAGCCGCGCTTCGGTGCCCGACACCAGATCGTCGAAGAAGGCGATGTCGGCGTCGGCATATTCGACATCCTCGATCGTCGCGCCCAGGCGATGGTGATGGAATTCGGTCAGCAGTTGCGGGATCTTGATCCCCTCCATCTCGTGCTGGTACATCGCCTGAACGGCGGCGAGGCGGGCGGCGGCGCGGGCGCGCGAACGGGCAGCGGTGCGGGACATAAGGGCGGCGATGTAGTCGCGCCGGCGGCGTTCGTCACCCCTGGTCATCGCCGCTCGGTCGCTGAGGGCAATCTAGCGCGAAAAACCTTTAACGCGTGCAACGACTTGGTTGGCCACGCGCTTCAGTCTCCAACACTTATTGGAGAATAATCATGGGCCTGTTCCGCAAGGACATCAAAACCTTCGACGACCTGTTCCTGCACCAGTTGCAGGATGTCTACTATGCCGAGAACCAGATCACCAAGGCGTTGCCAAAGATGATCGAGAAGGCGAGCGACGCGGGGTTGAAGGCGGGCTTCGAGCAGCATCTGAGCGAGACGCGCGGGCAGATCGACCGGCTCGACCGCATCTTCGGCCTGATGGGCGAGAAGGCGACGGGTGTCACCTGCCCAGCGATCGACGGCATCATCAAGGAAGCGAACGAGGTCGCGGGCGAGATCGCCGACAAGGCGGTGCTGGACGCCGCGCTGATCGCGGCGGCGCAGGCGGTCGAGCATTACGAGATAGCGCGCTATGGCACGCTGATCGCCTGGGCCGAGCAGATGGGTCGCGGCGAGATCGCCTCGATCCTCAAGGAGACGCTGGCGGAGG
This sequence comes from Sphingomonas sp. Mn802worker, assembly GCF_000382485.1. Classification (GTDB taxonomy): domain Bacteria; phylum Pseudomonadota; class Alphaproteobacteria; order Sphingomonadales; family Sphingomonadaceae; genus Sphingomonas. Next base: position 12,635 of record NZ_AORY01000004.1, read on the forward strand.
AATATGCCATCGACGACAAGCTGACCGCGATGGCAACGGGCAAGGCCAACCGCGCAGCCGAGATGGCGTCGGCGGGATAGACGAAATACCTTCGTCGCCCCGGATCGGCTCCGGGGCGACGATCAGTTAGCGGTTGGTCCTGATCCTGAGCGCCACTGACTTGGCGTGCGCGGGCAGCCCTTCCGCCTTCGCCAGCGCGATCGTCGCGGGCCCGAGTTCGTTGAGCGCGGTCTCGTCGAGTTGCAGGAAGCTTGTCCGCTTCATGAAGTCGGTGACGCCGAGTCCGCTCGCGAAGCGCGCGCGACGTCCCGTTGGCAGCACGTGGTTCGGCCCCGCGACATAATCGCCGATCGCCTCGGGCGTGTGCCGGCCCAGGAACGCGCTGCCGGCATGGCGCAGGCGATCGAACAGCGCGCGCGGATCGTCACAGGCGAACTCGACATGCTCGGGTGCCAGCCGGTCGACCAGCGGGATCGCATCGGCAAGTGTCGGCACCACGATCACTGCGCCATTGTCTTCCCATGCGATGCGCGCGGTGGCGGCGGTGGGCAGATCGGCAAGCTGGCGCTCAACGGCTTCCCTGACAGCGTGAGCGAAGGCGGCATCGTCGGTCAGCAGAATCGACTGCGTCGTAACATCGTGCTCGGCCTGGCTGAGCAGGTCGGCGGCGATCCAGTCGGGATCGTTCTGCGCGTCGGCGACGACGACGATCTCGCTCGGTCCCGCGACCATGTCGATCCCGACCACGCCGTAGACCTGCCGCTTCGCCTCCGCGACCCAGGCGTTGCCCGGCCCCGTCACGACATCGACGCGCGCGATGCGGTCCGTACCATAGGCGAGCGCCGCGATCGCCTGCGCGCCGCCGATGCGCCAGACCTCGTCCGCGCCGACCAGATGCGCCGCCGCGAGCACGAGCGGGTTGATCGCGCCTTCGGGCGTCGGCGTGACGACAACCAGCCGCTCGACCCCCGCAACGCGCGCAGGGATAGCGTTCATCAGCAGCGTCGATGGATAGGCCGCGCGTCCGCCCGGCACGTAGATGCCGGCCGCATCGACCGCGCGCCAGCGTGCGCCGAGCCGCACGCCCGCCGCGTCGGTGAAGTCGGTGTCCACGGGTCGCTGTTTCTTGTGATAGGCGCGGATGCGCGTGGCGGCGAGTTCGAGCGCGGCGCGCAGTTCGGGCTCCAGCGCGTCGAACGCCGCGGCGCAGTCGGCTGCGTCGATGCGCCAGCCGGTCTCGTTCAGGTCGTGGCGGTCGAGCTTCTGCGTAAAGGCGTGCAGCGCGGCGTCGCCGTCGTCGCGTACCGCGCGGATGATCGTCGACACGTCGCGTGCGACATCGACCGAGGTCTCGCGGCGATCATCGACCAGCGCGTCGAACGCGGCGGCGAAGGTCGCGTCGCTGACGTCGAGCCGGATCACGCCGCCCGGTCCTGCGCCGTCGCCGCACGGCGGAACGCCTCCACCAGCGGAAAGACATGCGCGCGAGTCTTCATCGCGGCGCGGTTGACCACAAGCCGCGCCGACACGTCCATGATCGGCTCGACCTCGACCAGCCCGTTCTCCTTCAATGTCCGGCCCGAAGAGACGAGATCGACGATCCGCGGCGCGAGGCCCAGCAGCGGGGCGAGCTCCATCGCGCCGTTCAGCTTGATGCACTCCGCCTGGACGCCGCGGCGCGCGAAATGCTGTGCGGTCAGATACGGGTATTTGGTTGCGACGCGCACATGGCTCCACCCGCGCGGATCGTCATGGGCGGCAAGGTCCGCCGGCTCGGCGACCGACAACCGGCAGTGCCCGATGCCGAGGTCGACCGGCGCGTAAAGCTCGGGATAGTCGAACTCCGCTAGTACGTCCGATCCGACGATCCCCACCTGCGCCGCACCGTGCGCAACAAAGGTCGCGACATCGAACGCACGCACACGGATCAGCGCAATGCGCGGGTCCTGCGTTGCAAACCGCAGCGCGCGGCTGTTCTCGTCGGAGAAGGCAGGCTCCGGCACGACCCCGGCACGCGCGAGGAGCGGCAACGCCTCGGCGAGGATACGGCCTTTCGGCACCGCGATGACGGTCACGTCCTGCTGGTCGGCTGGCGATTGATCGGCTGGCATGCGCGGGCTTTACGGGGGCGACGAAAGGCGCGCAATGACGCGCAACGAGGAGGCAGGCGATGGCGGGCGAGAACGAGAACCGCGCGGCGTTCGAGGTGCAAGCGGGTTACTGCGATGCGATGGATGCGCCGGTGACCGCGCGTGTGTCGCGCGCGCTCGGCCGCGTGCTGATGCGCGACACAAGGGTCGGGTGCCGCGTGCTCGACTGGGCGGGCGAGCCGGTTGCCGATGCGCTGGTGCTGCGACTGGTCGGCGGGTTGCACGCGCTGCACCGCTCGGGCGGCGACGACGACGTGTCGCGCGTGTTCTCGGGCGAGGTCGGCGACGCGGCGCGCGTCGACCGGCTGCTCGCCGGCGTCGTGGCACGAAATGACGAGACGCTGCTGCCGTGGCTCGACGGCCCGCCGCAGACCAACGAGGCGGCGCGCTCGGCCGGGTTGATGACGGGTCTGCTGCACGTCGCAGGGCGCTTCGGCCTATGCATCGAGGTGCTGGAGATCGGATCGAGCGCGGGGCTCAATCTGCTGATTGGACGGATGGCGTTCGATCTGGGCGGTGTGCGCGTCGGTCCGGCGGGGTCGCCGTTGCTGATCGCCCCCGAGTGGCGCGGGGCACCGCCACCCGCGGTTGAGGTCACGGTCACGCAGGCGCGCGGCGTCGATATCGCGCCCGTCGACGTCGCCGACCCTGAAGCGGCGGCGCGGTTGCAGGGCTATGTCTGGGTCGACGCGGGCGAGCGGCAGGCACGGCTCGACACCGCGATCGCGATGGTGCGCGCACAACCGGTCGATCTGATGCGAGGCGACGCCGCCGACTGGGTCGAGGCACGGTTGGCCGAGCCTCAACCGGCCGGCGTCACGCGCGTGCTGATGCACTCGGTCGTGTGGCAATATGTGTCGCCCGAAGGCCGCGCGCGCATCCGCGCGGCGATGGCCGCTGCAGGCGCGCGGGCGACCGCGGAGCGGCCGGTCGCCTGGGTGATGATGGAGCCGAACCGCGACCTGCACCGCCACGAGGTGCGGGTTCAATGCTGGCCGGGCGAGCAGCCGATGGCCCTGGTCGCGCTCACCCACGCGCACGGCGCCTGGGTCGAGGGGCTGACACCGCCGTATGAAACGCGCGACTATGTGATGCGGCGCGGCGCGTACGAGCGCGACTGACGCCGCCTCGCTGGTTCCGATCAGCGTGGCCGTTCGTGCAGCGCCTGCGTCGCCGGTCCGATCGCGGCCGCGCGCGCGACCATGCTCGCCGCCATGAAGGTCGTATCCTGCGCCATGAACCGCCGCGGCGTGGTGCCGAGAAACGTGTTGGCGTCGCGCAGGAAGTGCGACGCGTCGTAATAGCTGCTGTCGATCAGATCAAAGGCCGTCGTCTCGCCCGCGCCGAGCAGCTTGACGAGGGAGCGCAGAAAACGGGCGCGTCGCAGCAGCAGCTTGGGCGGCATGCCGAACGCGTGCGTCGCGATCCGCCGCAGCGTGGTGGTGGGCAGCGACAGTCGCTCGGCCGCGTCGGCGATCTCGATCACGCCGTCCTCCAGCATCAGCGTGGTGAAACGGCGGATCGCATCCTCGTGCGGATGGCGGTGCGTGAACAGCGGCAAGAGGATCGCGTCGACGGTCGGGGCGATCTGCGTTTCATCGGTGAGCGCCTCCAACTCGCCCAGCAACCGCCGCACGAGGGCGGGGGCGAGCACCTGATCGAGCGGCACGACGCGGTTGAGGAAGGTGGACGCCGGCTGCGGGAACATCCGCACCCAGCCGAGCGCGGTCAGCCCGATGCCGACCTGAACGCCGCCGCTCGTCGTGGCGCGGAACGCGCTGCCGGTCGCACCGTACAGACTGACCGGTGCAGGTGTGAAGCGATGGTTGCGGATCGCGATCCCGACCGGCCCGGCGTCCAACAGCACGCAGATCATCGGTGGCGCGGGCAGGAACCAGTTGACCAGCTCGAAACGATTGCGATCGCCATAGCTGGCATAGCCGCTGACTAACTCATGCAGGTCGGCGGCGGGCAGGTCGTAGCGGACGGAAAACCCAGGCGGCATTGCGAACACCGATGCCGGCACGCCGGGGCGGTTGGTACCGCCGCGCAGGTCTTCCGCTCTCATGCCACCCTCACACACAGGAGGCACACTCACACGATCAGCCCCTTATGCTTGCTGTGATCTTTACGATGACATGGATCAAGAGGCGCGCGCGACTTTACCTTACGGGTAGCTGACCGTTTTCGGGACTTCGGGAAGCGGGATCCGTTCCTTGTCTTCGCCCGGTACGGTCGCGAACTCACCCGCCTTCCATGCGCGGCGTGCCTCGCGGATACGGTCGCGCGACGACGAGACGAAATTCCACCACACATGGCGCGGGGTCGAGAAGGCCGCGCCGCCCGCCAGCATCACGCGTCCGCCCGTCTCCGACCTGAGCGTCGCCTTCGTACCAGGGCGCAGCACGTAGAGCCGTTGCGGTTCCAGCGTCAGGCCGTCGAGCGTCGCCTGTCCGTGCGCGAGGTACACCGCTCGTTCGTCGGTTGAGTGGTCCATCGGTACGCTGCCGCCAGCGTCCAGCGTCACATCGGCGTAGATCGTGTCGGCATAGGTCGTTGTCGGCGCGCGTTCACCCCACAATGATCCCATGATGATGCGCGCCCTCGCACCGGCATAGCCGATTTCGGGCAGCGCATTGGCGGCGACATGCTCGAACGCGGGATCGTGCTCCTCCAGGTGGTCGGGCAGCGCGAGCCAAGTCTGGATGCCGGCGAGTGCAGGCCCATCGGCGCGCACGTCCTGTGGAGAACGCTCCGAGTGGACGATCCCCGATCCTGCGGTCATCAGATTAACCGCGCCGGGCGTGATCCGCACGTCGCTGCCAAGCGAATCGCGGTGCTGGAATGCGCCGTCAAACAGATAGGTGACGGTGGAAAGCCCGATATGCGGATGTGGGCGCACGTCGACGCCGTCGCCGGGCGGCAGGTGCGCCGGGCCAATCTGGTCGAAGAACAGGAACGGGCCGATCATCGTCCGTTCCTTATGCGGCAGCGTGCGATAGACCTTGAACCCGCCCAGATCGTGCGTCGCGGGCGCGAGCGTCTGCAGGATCAGCGCGTCGCCATCATTTGGGGACGTAGACATCGGTTTCCTCCAGCATCGTGAGCAGATCGGCCGGATAGATCACCTCGGGCCAGTCGGCGAGTTCGTCGCGCCCGAACCAGCGCGCCTCCATCATCAATTCGCGTTCCTGATCGGTCAGCGCCGCGCCCGATACGTCATGGGCATCGACATCGACGCGGAACCAGCGTTCGTCCGCGGTCACCTCGATGCGCTCGAACGTCAGGAAATCGACTTCGCGACGTGCGACCTGCGGACCGCAGTCGCGATCCAGTCCCGTTTCCTCCCACAGCTCGCGTCGCGCCGCCGCCTCGTAGCTCTCGCCCGGATCGACCGCGCCGCCGGGCGTGCACCACAAGGGCGCGCGGTCGGCGGGCGCGAAGCGGAACAGCAGCACACGGTTACGCGCGTCGACCAGCAGGATGCGCGCGGCCGGACGCGGCACGCGGGCGGTCACGCCCATCGTCGCTGCCTCACTCGGCATCGAGTTCGGGATAGTGACGGAATATGCCTTCTTCGTTGAACGCGATACGGCGCTCGCTCGCGAGATAGCGCTGGATGCCGGGCAGGCCGCTCACCAGGCCGTGGATGCGCGCAAGCGCGGGATAGCGCGGCGCCAGCGTCGCCATACGGCGCGGGAACATGTAGCGCAGCCCTTCGATCAACTGGAACAGCGACGTGTCGGCATAGGTCCAGCGATGATCGATCATCCACGGTCCCTCATTGCATTCGGCCGCCTGCTCGAAATGATCGAGGTATTTGGGCAGGCGCTCATCGCGGAATTGTGCGGCGGCGCGTGCCGCCTCGGGCTTCTGGTCGTCGTAATAGTCCATTACCCCGACGGGATGGTGGACGTTGTGCGCCTCCGCGACCACGTCGGCGATCGTCAGCTGCAGCTGGTGCACCCAGTAGCGGTCAGCGATCCGGGACGGGGCCAGATCGTGGCGATCGCCGAGATAAAGCAGGATGTTGGCGACCTGCGCGACCACGAAGCCGTCGATGTCGAGGTACGGCGGCGCGAAGGGGGCGCGTGCGCGGTCAGACTCAAGGTCGGCGATCAGCGCGTCGGTGCCGTCGCGGCGCGCGCAATCCTCATAGGCGATGCCTGCCGCTTCCAGTGCCAGACGGATGAACTCGCCGCGGCCCTGGATGTGGGGCCAGTACCATAATTTCATCGTCAACGTGCCTCCAGCGCCGGTGCGCGCGCCTCGATTGCAAGCGCATGAATGTGGTCGGCGAGCAGGTCGGCAAGTGCGCGGTTGACCATGCGTTGCTGTGCGACGCGCGTCTGACCGATGAACGCCGCGCTCTCGATCATGACGCGGAAGTGGCTTTCGCCCGATCCGTCGTCGCCGGTGTGGCCGCGGTGCTGCGCGCTCTCGTTGACGACGCGAAGGTGGGTGGGGGACAAAGCGGCGGTCAGCCGCTCGTTGATCGCGCGTTCGACGGGGCCGGGAGAGGTGACGGGAGCGGTGGCAGGGTCGGTCATCGGTCCCATATAGGCGGTTTTCGCGGGAAAGGCGCCAGGCTCAACCATCGTGTCGATCAGGAAAGACAGACCGCAGACGCGTTTCCACGGTCGCGTCGAGAACAGCCAGCGCGGCTGCGACCATCCCGGCTGTGCGGAGGCGGGCGAGTTCCGCGCGCCACCGCTTGAAGGCCCAGGGGGCGGCGACGCACCGCCGCGCTTCCGCTGGTTCTGCCTCGACCACGTCCGCGCATTCAACGCGGGCTACAATTATTTCGAGGGCATGACCGCTGACGAGATCCACCGTGCACAGAGCCCGACCGCGGGATGGGAGCGCGAGACCCGGGCCTTTGCGCGTGCGGGTCAAGGCGATCAGCCGCCCCGCTGGGCCGATTATGCCGATCCGCTCGACGCGATCGGTGCGCGCTTTCGCCGGACCGCGGCGCCCGAGCGCCACGACGGCAAGCCGCTGTCGGGCGAGGATCGCCGCAGCCTTGACGTGCTCGGGCTGGCACCCGACGCGGACCGAACGAGCTTGCGCAAACGCTATTCCGAGCTGGTGCGCCGCTATCATCCCGATCGCAACGGCGGCGACCGGAGCCACGAGGAGCGGCTCACCAAGGTGATCGCCGCCTATCAGCAACTGCGGCAGGCGCCCGCCTTTGCCTGAGCGGTTCAGCCCGACGTCACGCCGGCGCCAGCGTGAAACACCGTCTCGAAGCCGCCGAAGATCATGCGCGTGCCGTCGAACGGCATCGACAACGTCTGAAACCGCTCGTCGCTGTGCATCGCGGCCTCGCAGCGTTCCGCGGTGTCGCGGTCGGGCCAGAGCACCCAGCTGAACACGACCGCCTCGCCCTCCCGCAACGAGACCGCGCGCGCGAAGTCGGTGCGCTCGCCCGCCGGCACCTTGTCGCCCCAGTTCTCGATCATCTGGAGCGCGCCATATTCGGCGAACAGCGGCCACGCCTCTGCTGCCGCAGCGACATAGGCGTCGCGACCGTCGCCCGGAACCGGTGTCACGAACCCGTTGACGTAGGTCATCTGATCATTCCTTCCTGCCTTGGATTCATCCAGCGGCCCAAACCGCGTTCATGAGCATTGTCTCTGACGCATGGGTGTCAGGGTTCTTGAGTGCGCCGCTGTACATAAACCTGGTCGACGCCCAGATGCATCTTGCATCTGCCCGCCGCGACGGCTTCGGGGCGACGTGATCAACCTCATCCCGGCGGTCAGGCGGCAGGCACCGCAACACCGCGCTGGGAGCGTGCCCAAGGTCGACGATCGGGAAGTTCGCCAAAACCATCCGGGTCACGGTGCGTCCATCGTTCGAGTCGATCCGTGCGGCAGCATGCGCGCGGCGCGGGTAAAAGCAATCACGCGTCGTAGATCGCTGGCAACCCAGACATGGGCGCCGCGTTATTCCTCCCGTTCCATCCGCCGGCCGACGCCGGGCCGATACCTGCCCCGGGTTGACGCGAACGCGATCCCTTCTCACTGGTTGGGACAACTTCAAACAAGCGGCTTGCCTGATGAACGATCTCTCCAACATTCAGCCCGACAGCCGGGACAGCACGATCATGGACGCGCCCGACAGGATGGTCGGCGTGCGCGACCTGTTCGGCATCGACAGCGACATGGAGGTGCCCGCCTTCTCCGAGGCCGACGAGCGCGTACCCGACCTCGACCCCGCTTACGTGTTCGACCCCGACACCACGCTCGCGATCCTGGCGGGGTTCGCGCACAACCGCCGCGTGATGGTGCAGGGCTATCACGGCACCGGCAAGTCGAGCCATATCGAGCAGGTCGCGGCGCGGCTGAAATGGCCGTGCATCCGCATCAACCTCGACGCGCACATCAGCCGCATCGACCTGATCGGGCGCGACGCGATCGTGTTGCGCGACGGGCAGCAGGTGACCGAGTTCCGCGAGGGTCTGCTGCCGTGGGCACTGCAGACGCCGACCGCGCTTGTGTTCGACGAGTACGACGCCGGTCGCCCCGACGTCATGTTCGTGATCCAGCGCGTGTTGGAAACGGAGGGCAAGCTGACCTTGCTCGACCAGAATCGCGTGCTGCGCCCGAACCCGTATTTCCGCCTGTTCGCGACCGCCAACACGGTCGGCCTGGGCGACACCAGCGGGCTGTATCACGGCACGCAGCAGATCAACCAGGGTCAGATGGACCGCTGGAACATCGTCGTCACCTTGAACTATCTGCCGGCCGCGACCGAGGCGAACATCGTGCTTGCCAAGTCGGGCGAGTATGACAAGCCCGAGGGCAAGAAGACGGTCGAGAACATGGTCCGCGTCGCCGACCTGACGCGCAAGGGGTTCATCAACGGCGATATCTCGACCGTGATGAGCCCGCGCACCGTCATCACCTGGGCGCAGAACACGCTGATCTTCAAGGACGTGGGCTTCGCGTTCCGTCTGTCGTTCCTCAACAAGTGCGATGACGCCGAGCGGCCGCTGGTGGCGGAATATTACCAGCGCGTGTTCGGCAAGGACCTGCCCGAGAGCGTGGCCGCGAAGGCGTAAATGGCGAGCGACACGCCCCTCGACCGGTTCAAGGCGGTGCTGGGCGGCACCGCGCGCGCCTTGTCGGACGAGGCAGAGGTGGAGCTTGCCTTCACCGCCGACGCGCCGTCCGCGTCGGGCAAGCACATCCGCGTGCCGATGCCCGCCCGCTCGCTGCCCGCCGATCAGGTGGCGGAGGCGCGCGGGTTCGCCGATGCGTTCGCGCTGCGGCTGAAGCATCACGACACCACGCTCCACGCGCGCGGCGCGCCAAGCGAGGCTGTGGCGCGCGCGGTCTACGACGCGGTCGAGACCGCGCGGGTCGAGGCGCTGGGTAGCCGCGGTTACGCGGGGATCGCCGATAACCTCGCCACCGCGCTCGAGGTACGGCTGCGCGCCGACCCGATCACGCGGGCGCGCCAGCAGAGCGAGGTGCCGCTGTCGACCGCATTGGGGCTGATGGTGCGCGAGGCGCTGACCGGACTGCCGTCGCCGGTGGCGAGCGAGCCGGGGCTGGCGCTGGTGCGCGATTGGGTCGGCGAGCGCGTCGACCTCGACGCGTTGTCGCTGGTGCTTGACGACCAGCGCGCGTTCCAGGGGCTGACGCGCAAGCTGCTCGAGGACCTCGAACTCGTCGAGGGTGAGCAGGTGCCGGAGGAGAGCGACGAGGAAGGCGGCGAAGACGAGGCCGGCGGCGAGGGCGAGGACAGCGACGAAGCCGACGAGGGCGAGGCCGAGGGCAGCGAGGGCGAGGCGCAGACGGAGGCACGCGGCGAGGAGCGCCAGTCGGACGAACAGGACGGCGAGGGACAGGAGACCGACGGCGACGACATGGACGACGTCGACGGTGAGCCGGGCGATGACGGCGAGGAGGGGATGCAGCCCGTCCGTCCCAATCGCCCGCCGTCCGATCACATGCCGCAATTCGACTACAAGGTCTGGTCGACGCAGTTCGACGAGGTGGTCGCGGCGACCGACCTGTGCGACGCCGACGAGCTTGTCCGTCTGCGCGGCTATCTCGACCAGCAGCTTGTCCACCTGCAATCGACCGTGTCGAAACTCGCCAATCGCCTTCAACGACGATTGATGGCGCAGCAGTCGCGCTCGTGGGACTTCGACCAGGAGGAAGGGTTGCTCGATGCCGCGCGGCTGGCGCGCGTGGTGGTCGCGCCCGGCCAGTCGCTGTCCTACAAGATCGAGCGCGATACCGAATTCCGCGACACCGTGGTCACGCTGCTGATCGACAATTCCGGCTCGATGCGCGGGCGTCCGATCTCGATCGCGGCGATTAGCGCCGACATCCTCGCGCGGACGCTGGAACGATGCGGTGTCAAGACCGAGATCCTCGGCTTCACCACGCGCGCGTGGAAGGGCGGGCAGAGCCGCGAGACGTGGCTGTCGGCGGGCCGGCCACCGCAGCCCGGTCGCCTCAACGACGTGCGGCACATCGTCTACAAGAAAGCGGACGAGCCGTGGCGGCGCGCGCGCACTTCGCTCGGCCTGATGATGCGCGAGGGGCTGCTCAAGGAGAATATCGACGGCGAGGCGCTGATGTGGGCACACGCGCGCATGATGGCGCGGCCCGAGGAGCGCCGGATCCTGATGGTCATTTCCGATGGTGCACCGGTCGATGACTCCACGCTCAGTGTCAATTCGGGTAGCTATCTGGAGCGTCATCTGCGTCAGGTGATCGACTGGATCGAGCGCCGCTCGTCGGTCGAGCTTGTCGCGATCGGGATCGGCCACGACGTGACACGCTATTACAGTCGCGCGGTGACGATCATGGATGCCGAGCAACTGGGCGGCACGATCATCGAGCAACTCGCCGCGCTGTTCGACGTGGAATAAGTGCGATGCGCACGATCGGGCTAATCGGCGGTATGAGCTGGGAAAGCTCGGCGCATTACTACCGTATCATCAACCAGGAGGTGCGGCGCAGACTGGGCGGCATGCACTCGGCCAGATGCGTGATGGTATCGGTCGACTTTGGCGAGATCGCCGCGCTCCAGCACGCCGGCGATCGGCCGAGGCTGGGTGACCGCATCGCGCAAGCCGCGCTTGCCGCGCAACGCGGTGGTGCAGAGCTGCTGGCGCTGTGCACCAACACGATGCACTGCGTGGCGGACGCGATCACCGCCGTCGCCGACGTGCCGCTCGTCAATGTCATGAACGTCACGGCGCAGGCGGTGATGCGTGCAGGCTACAACCGCGTCGGGTTGCTCGGCACGGCCTTCACGATGGAGCAGCCTTTCTATGTCGAGCGGCTGCGTGCGCATGGCCTCGACGTGATCGTCCCGGACCCCGCCGATCGCGGTATCGTGCACGATGTGATTTACCGTGAGCTGGTCCAGGGCCTTGTGCTCGACACCTCACGCGCATCGTACCGCGACGTAATCGCCCGACTGGTCGCGCGTGGTGCGGAAGCAGTCATCCTTGGTTGCACCGAGATCATGTTGCTGGTCACGGCGCAGGATAGCGCAGTGCCGTTGTTCGACACGACCGAGCTGCACGCGCTGGCGACCGTCGACGCCGCGCTCGCGTGATCGCAGCGCCGCCCGGCGGGTTCATCGGCCCGGTCAAGCGGTCGATCACGATTGCGGGGCATCAGACCTCGATCAGCCTCGAACCCTTGTTCTGGCACGCGCTCGAGCAGGAGGCGGTCGTGCGCGTGTTGCCGCTTTCCGCGTTGGTGGCGCAGATCGATGCGTTGAGGATCACCGTGAACGATGCGCCCAATCTGGCGAGTGCGCTGCGCACCTGGGTGCTTGCCCAGGCAACGAGGAGAGCAGCGGGATCATAGCGCGTGGTCTTCGATGACCCAGAATTTACCAGCGCGACCTGCGGCCGGATCGCCGACGCTTTCGCAACCGCGTCGCTGGCGCTATCGCGCACGGCCATGACCGATCCCACCTTTACGCCGTCGCTCAAGGCCGAAACGCTGGTCGAGGCGCTGCCGTACCTGCAACGCTATGCGGGCAAGACGTTTGTCGTGAAATACGGCGGCCATGCGATGGGCGACAGCCAGGCGCAGCGCGACTTCGCCGAGGATGTGGTGCTGCTGAAGGCGGTCGGCATCAATCCGGTGGTGGTCCACGGCGGCGGGCCGCAGATCGGGTCGATGCTGAAGCGATTGGGCGTCGAGTCGCGCTTCGTCGACGGGTTGCGCGTGACCGACGCGGAAACCGCGCGGATCGCGGAAATGGTGCTGGCGGGATCGATCAACAAAGAGATCGTCAGCTGGATCGGCCGCGCGGGCGGACGTGCGGTCGGCATCTCGGGCAAGGACGCGGGGCTCGTGCAGGCGGAAAAGGTCGGCGGCAACCGCGACGCCGATCCGCGGCAGGGGATAGAGCGCCACGTCGATCTGGGCTTCGTCGGCGAACCGGTGGCGGTCGACCGCCGCATCGTCGACACTTTGTCGGCCGACGGCATCATTCCGGTGATCGCGCCGATCGGCATCGGCGCGGATGGCCACACGTACAACATCAACGCCGACACGATGGCGGGCGCGATCGCCGCCGCGCTAGGTGCGGCGCGCTTCTTCCTGCTGACCGACGTCGCGGGCGTGCTCGACAAGGGGGGCGACCTGCTGACCGACCTCAACCCGGCACAGGTCAAGGCGCTGCGCGACGACGGCACGATCAGCGGCGGTATGATTCCCAAGCTGGAGACGTGCGTCGCCGCGGTCGAGGCAGGCGTCGACGCGGCGGTCGTACTCGACGGCCGCATCCGCCACGCGATGTTGCTGGAAATCTTCACGAAGCGCGGTGCGGGCACGCTGATCCGGCGGGGATAGATCCCGACGTACGCTACTTAACGGTCAAGTGACGCGCGTCGAAGCCGATTAACGCAGCGGCCGCGACCGTGCAGGGGCGCGCGGGCGGGCAATCGATAGTGGTCATCGCAAGAAGACCCTCGTCGTTCTGCCATGAGGGGAAGCGACCGGCACGTACACCGATCTCGGCGGCGGTGACATGGAGGCGGCCGTGACCGCGCCAATTACCGCGCAGGTCTCGCAACGCGCCAGCCATCGCGGCGCGTCCGCTGTTCGTATCCACCATTCTCGCCAGCAACATCAGTCGCGCACTGGGGATGTAGCCGGGCGTGTTCAGGCCGATAATGACGCCGAGCGCCAGTGCCAGCCCCAAGACCATGCGAAGGGTGAGGTCAAAGGCATCAGGCATGCGCTGATTGGTAGAGGAAGACCGTAAATAGCTGATTGCACCGGCGCACACGTATCTTGGAACCGCCGGGTCCCATTCGCGTAAGGGCGTTCCGTTCCGTGCCCGCATCGGCTAGGACCGGCGCACCCCGTTCGGAGTTGAAGCCCCCGTGTTGATCCTGACCATTATCCAGATCCTGCAGGTCCTGCTCAACGTCGTGTGGTGGGTGATCATCATCCAGTTCGTGCTGTCGCTGCTGATCGTGTTCAACGTCATCAACACGTCGAGCCCGTTCATCCGCTCATTTCACGACGGGCTCGACCGGTTGACCGATCCGCTCTACCGTCCGATCCGGCGCCGGTTGCCGAACACCGGCGGGATCGACTTCGCGCCGATGATCGTGCTGGTGCTGATGGCGATCGCCAACATCATCCTCAACAACGTCGCGGCGAGCACGATGGCGGGCGGCGGCGCACTCTGACCCGGGATTGCGCCGGGTAAATCGCTACGCTGGCGTAGCCGACTGCCGCGCCTTAAGGAGCGCGGCATGAGCGCACGGATCATTGACGGCAAAGATTTCGCGAGTGCATTGCGCGCGCGTGTGGCAACACAGGTAGCGCGCGTCGTCGCCGCGTCGGGGCGCAAGCCCGGCTTGGCGGTCGTGCTGGTCGGCGAGGACCCGGCTTCTTCGGTTTATGTTCGCAGCAAGGGCAAGGCGACGCTTGCTGCCGGCATGGAAAGCTTCGAGCATCGCCTGCCGGTCGATGTGGCAGAGGACGAACTGATCGCGCTGGTCGACCGATTGAACGCCGATCCGGCGGTCGACGGCATTTTGGTGCAACTGCCGCTGCCGCGCCACATCGACGAACGCCGCGTCATCACGCGGATCGATCCCGACAAGGATGTCGACGGCTTTCACCCGGTCAACGCCGGGCGGCTCGCGACCGGTCTGCCGGGGTTCGTGCCGTGCACCCCGCTCGGCTGTTTGATGCTGCTGAAGGACGTGCATTCGAGCTTGGCCGGGCTGGACGCGGTGGTGATCGGACGGTCGAACATCGTCGGCAAGCCGATGGGGCAGTTGCTGCTGGCGGAAAGCTGCACCGTGACGATGACGCACAGCCGCACGCGCGACCTCGCGGCGCATGTCGCACGCGCCGACATCGTCGTCGCCGCGGTCGGCATCCCCGGCTTCGTCAAGGCCGAGTGGATCAAGCCGGGCGCGAGCGTGATCGACGTCGGCATCAACCGTACCGACGCGGGGCTGGTGGGCGACGTCGACCCAGCCGCGGCCGATGTGGCAGGCGCGATCACGCCGGTGCCGGGCGGGGTGGGGCCGATGACGATTGCAGTGCTGATGCGCAACACGTTGGTCTCCGCCGCACGTCGCGAGGGCGTGACGCTGGACGACACGCTGTGAGCATCACCTCGGGCGGGCGCGGCTGATGCTCGAGCTGTTCGTCTCCTCCTTCGTCACCTTCTTCGTGGTGATCGATCCGCCCGGCTGCGCGCCGATCTTTGCCGGGCTGACCGCGGGCGCAACTGCGGCGCACCGCCGCGCGATGGCGGTGCGCGCGGTGATCGTGTCGGCGATCATCCTGCTCGTCTTCGCGCTGATGGGCGAGCCGCTGCTGCACGGCCTCGGCATCGAGCTCGCCAGCTTCCGCATTGCGGGCGGCATCATGCTGTTCCTGATCGCGTTGGAGATGGTGTTCGAGAAGCGCACCCAGCGGCGTGAGGATCGCGCCGCCAAGGTTCAGGCGACCTCTGAGGTCGAGGATGTGTCGATCTTCCCGATGGCGATGCCGATGATCGCGGGGCCGGGATCGATCGCGACCGTTATGCTCCTGATGGCGCGCAACAACGGCATCGAGCGCTCGCTGGTGGTGTTCGGCGCGCTGCTCGCCAACTTGGCGCTGATGCTCGTCGCTTTGCTCGCCGCCGGGCCGCTGATGCGGGTGGTTGGAGCGAAGATCGAGGCGGTGGTGACGCGAATTCTCGGCGTGCTGCTGGCCGCGCTGGCGGTGCAGTTCGTGATCGACGGCGTGATGGAGCAGTTGCGGTAGGCTAGCTCTTACCGAGGGCCGCTGACCAAAACGATCAAGCGATTCAGCAGCCAGCCGATCGTCGAGGTGACCAAGCCGATCACCGCAACGCCCGCGATGAAGCCGAGGACTGTCGCGCCGCACGGGCCATCGACGCTCGCGCACGCCAGACTGCCGCGGACCGCCTCGATCAGTACCAGACAAACAGTGCGGGCAGGGCGATCAGGTCGCGACCATCACGCCCCAGTGTCGCGACGAGCGATCGAGATAGCTCAAGGCGCTACCTTCCTAGCTGATGCGGAACGCGCGGAACGGCGATTTGGCAGGTAGCGGCACCGGTTCGAGCCAGCTGAACGCCTTGCCGTGTGCCAGCTGGTCATAGAAACCGTTCTTTGCCTTGGCGCGGTAATTGGTCGATTCCGCCATGTCGGGGCAGACGAGCAGCAGCGTCGCGCCGTGACGCTTCATGATTGCGCGCGCTTCATCGGGCGAGCGGCTGAAGGCGTGCTGTACGTCGAGGATCGCGTCGCCGTTGCGGTGGTAGGGCCCCGCAATCGCGTCGTGGTGCGTCAGCGTGATGAGCCGAGGGCCGAGGTCGACGAAGGTGAACACGGTCTGCGCAGGGATCGCGTTGAGCGGCTGCATCGCGGGGATCGTCAGGCAGCGCCCGGTGGCGCGATTGACGCGGGTGACATAGGCGCTGGGGCGATCGATCGGCAGGTATCGCACCGCCAGCGCCATGAACCAGCCCGAGACGAGCACATAGGCCATCGCGGCGGCGGCAAGCTTTGCCGGCCACCAGCGTGGGCTCGCGACCCATGGCAGCATCGCCCAGGCGAGCGCGACGGCGCCCGGCACCGCCATTAGCTGCGCCGCAGGGCCGGCGCGCGCCTGCCACAACAGCATCGCGCAGGAGAAGGCGGTGAACAGCGCGACGCAGGTCCAGCCGAGCAGCGCGGGTGTGCGCCGCGCGCGCCAGGTCGCGAACAGCGCGCCGAGAAGCCCGATGATCGGCAGCGCGACGATCGGGGCGGCGCTGCGTAGCGGGTGTTTGTAGATCGGCTTGGCCTCGCGCACGTTGGCGAGCCAGCTGGTGTAGAGCTCGGGCGAGACCTGCTCGGGTCGGCCGAGGCATTGCGGGAAGGCGAGTGCGAAGAACGCCGCGACGATGCCGCCCGCGACCAGCGCGGCGGCGATGCGGATGCTACGCCTGCGCGGTGACCAGAAGGCGAGCGCCAGCAGCAGTGCGGCGGCGACCACCACGGTGGACAGGTACACCGGCGTCAGCGCGTCGCAGCGTAGCACGCGGTTGGCGTAGGAGGCGAACCCGGCAAACCCCGCCGCGGTACCGCCGCCGAGCGACAGCGCGTAGGCGGCGAGCCGCCGCCGCTCGCCCGCGTCCCACATCCAGCGAAGCGCGATGATCGCGCCCGCCATTGCGGCAAAGGGCAGCAGCTCAAGCCCGATTGACAGCGAATAGGCGCTGGCGAGGCCGACGACCACGCCGCCGCGCGCATCCTCCGGATCGCATAGCCCCGCGACCGTCAGGCACAGCATCGCGAGCTGCCAGCCGTGGTGATCGATCCGGTCGGGCATGTACATGCCCAGCGCGACGTTGGTGACGAGCACCACCGCGATCCCGAGCGGCCAGGCGATCGGCGACACGAGGCGGCGCACCGTCGCACCCAGTCCCAGCAGCGCGAGCGACAGCGGGAGCAGCGGCGCGATGCCGCACGCCAGCCGCTCCGCCTCGGCATTGCCGGTGAAGGGTCGAAAGACGAGGATCAGCGCGGCGATCGGCAGGTCGACCAGCCGGCTCCAGTGGATATTGAAGCCGGTCGGCGGATCGAGGCGATAGTTGGTCAGGTCGAACCAGCCCTGCCCGGCGAGTAACGCCCGGACTTGCATCAACCGCATGTTGTCGTCGGTGTCGCCCAGGCTCAGCCACTGGATTGCGTTCCAGCGCTGTATGACGAAGCAGGCGGTGATGATCGCCCAGGCAATGAGCGTGCGGTTGATCCAGCGGCGATCGAGCGCCTCCGCGGTGCGTTCCAGTGCGTCGCGCCCAAAGATCGAGCGGAGAAGATCGGTCAAAACGCTTCCTTCATCGCGTGCGAGCTAGTACGCCCCCGCCGCGCTCCTGACGCGGGGCAGCGCAAAGGGCAAGATGGTGGCGGCGGGCATCGATCGGTTAAACAAGGCTGTGGACGAACGTGGCGCGCGCCAGCGGGAAGCGTTCTGGCAGCTGGTCCGGTTCGGCATCGCCGGTGGCGTCTCGACGCTGATCTACTCGGCCGTGTACCTGCCGCTGACCGCGTGGGTGCTGCCACGGGCGCAGGCCGTGTGGGCGGTGCCGCCGTCGTTCCTGGTCGCGGTCACCTGTGGGTTTTTCCTCCACAGCCGCTGGAGCTTCAAGGGGCAGGGGGCGCATTCATCGGGTCCGGCGCAGCAGCTGAAATTCGTCGGCGTGCAGGCGAGCGGCATGGCGTTGAATGCGCTGGTCACCTGGATCGGCACCGCGCAGCTGGGGCTGGCGCCGTGGGTGCCGTTGTTGCCGGCCGTCGCGCTGGCGACGATCGTCACCTTTCTTCTTAACAAATATCTGGTGTTCGTCTGATGGATCGTCGCGTTTACGACCGTATGGCGGAGCATGACTCCACGCACTGGTGGTACCGTGCGCGCCGCGATATTCTGTCGGACTACGTGACGCGCGAGGGGCATCTGCCCACGGACGCGCGCATCCTGGAGATCGGCTGCGGTACCGGGCACAATCTGCCGATGCTGTCGCAGTTCGGCCGCGTCGAGGCGATCGAGATCGATCCGGCCGCGCGTAACATCGCCAGCGCACGGCTGGGCAAGCCGGTCGGCGATGCGCCGCTGCCGATGCTGCCGGGCGTCGAGCGTGGCGGCTACGACATGGTCGCGGTGCTTGACGTGGTGGAGCATATTGCCGACGATGTGGGCGCGCTCAAGGCGATGCGCGAATGTCTCGCGCCCGGTGGCAAGATCCTGATCGCGGTGCCCGCGCACCAGTGGATGTGGAGCGCGCACGATGTCGTGAACCATCACGAGCGGCGTTATTCCAAGAAGACGCTGGTGGCGGCGATCCACGCGGCGGGGCTGCGTCCGCGCAAGCTTGGTTACTTCAACTCGGTCCTGTTCCCGCTTGCCGCCGCGGCGCGCGTGGCGGGGCGGCTGACGGGGCGTGACGACAGCGACGATTCGCCGCCTGCCGCGCCGGTCAACGCGCTGTTCGAACGGGTCTTCCGTGTCGAGCGCCATCTGGTCGGGCGCGTGCCGATGCCGATCGGGCTGTCGATCCTGTGCTTCGCGGAGCCGGTCTGACCTGATCGGCCGGGTGACGGCTCACGAGGCGGGTTGCGCCGCCGGTGCGAAGCCGTCACGGCGCGGCGCATGTCCGACATCCTGCTGCCGCCGCCGCCTGCCGACCTGCTGACCAACGCCAGCCTGTTCCTCGATTTCGACGGCACGCTGGTCGAGATCGCCGCGACCCCCGACGCGGTGAGCGTGTCGGATGTGCTCAGGCAGCTGTTGCGCGATTTGCAGGCACGGATGGACGGGCGCGTCGCGATCGTCAGCGGGCGCTCGGTCGCGGAAATCGCCGCGCTGCTCGATCCGGTCGCGTTGACGATTGCGGGCAGCCACGGGCTCGAGATCGCGACGGCGGATGGGTCGGTGGAAACGCCGGAGCGGACCGCAGGGATCGACACGGCGCTCGCCACCCTCCAGGACTTTGCCAGCAGCCGGCCGGGCGTGCTGGTCGAGGACAAGCCGTTCGGCGTCGGACTCCACTATCGGCTGGCGCCCGATCAGGAGGCGGACGCGCGGGCGCTGGCTGCCGCGCTTGCCGATGAGCATGGCCTGCATCTGCAATTGGGCAAGATGGTCGCCGAATTGCGCCTGCCGGGCGGCGACAAGGGTAGCGCGTTGAAAGCGTTGATGGCGGAACCCGGACGCGTCGCCACGCGTCCTGTGTTCATGGGGGACGACGTAACCGACGAGGCGGCGTTCGCCGCCGCATGTGAACTGGGTGGTGCAGGCATCCTGATCGGGCCGGCGCGTCACACTCACGCTCTTTATCGCTTGGATGACGTGCCCGCCGCGCTTGGGTGGCTGCGCCGTTGCGCGGAGGCGCTGGCATGAGCGATCTCGATCTCTGGCCGATCGGCAATTGCCAGGTCAGCGCGCTGGTCGATCGCGCCGGACGCTTCGTCTGGGGCTGCGTGCCGCGTGTCGACGGCGATCCGCTATTCTCCGCGCTGCTCGGCGGAGAGGCGCCGGAGGGCGGGTTCTGGGAGATCGCGGTCGAGGACTCCGTGTCGGTCGAGCAGCATTACGTCCGCAACACCCCCGTGCTCGTATCGCGCCACACCGACGCGCACGGCGGTGTGATCGAGGTGACCGATTTCTGCCCGCGCTTCGAGCGTAACGGACGCACCTACCGCCCGGTCGCCTTCGCGCGGATCGTCCGCCCGATTTCTGGCAGCCCGCGGCTCAAGATGCGGCTGCGTCCCACCTGCGGCTGGGGCGGTACCTGCCGCGAGCAGGTCGGCGGATCGAACCACGTCCGCTTCCTGCTTGATGCGCTCGCGATGCGGCTGACCACCAACGCGCCGATCGGCATGGTGCAGCAGGAGCGCTCGTTCCGGGTCGAGCGACCGCTGCACTTCTTCCTGGGCCCGGACGAAAGTTTTGCGGGCAATTTCGCCAGCGCGCTCGACCTGATGCTGCACGACACGGTGGCGGAGTGGCAGCAATGGGTCCGCGGGCTCGCCGTGCCGCTCGAATGGCAGGAAGTGGTGATCCGCTGCGCGATCACGCTGAAATTGTGCCAGCATGAGGAAACCGGCGCGATCGTTGCGGCGCTTACCACCTCGGTGCCGGAGCATGCGGGATCGGAGCGCAACTGGGACTATCGTTACTGCTGGATCCGCGACGCTTATTACACCGTGCAGGCACTCAACCGGCTCGGCGCGCTCGACGTGCTCGAGGGCTATCTCGGCTACCTGCGCAACATCGTCGATGCGGCGGGTGATGGTGACGACGACGGGCACATCCAGCCCTTGTATGGCGTGCTGGGCGAGCCGCATCTGCCCGAGCATGTCGCGCCGCTGTTGCCGGGCTATCGCGGCATGGGTCCGGTTCGGGTCGGCAATCAGGCGGCCGAGCAGATCCAGCACGATGCCTATGGGCAGATCGTGCTGTGCAGCGTCCACGCTTTCTTTGACCACCGCCTGTTCCGCCCTGCCGACTCGGCCGATTTCGAGCGGCTGGAGCATGTCGGCGAACGCGCGTGGAAATACTACGATCAGCCCGACGCCGGATTGTGGGAGCTGCGCACCCGCCAAAGCGTCCACACTTATTCCTCTGCGATGTGCTGGGCGGCATGCGACCGGCTGGCGAATGCGGCCGAGCGGCTCGGGCTTGCCGACCGGCGCGCTTTGTGGGCCGGACGTGCCGACACGATCCGCGACGTGATCGAGCGATCGGCGTGGCGTGAGGACACGCGGCGGATGTCCGCGACCTTCTCGGGTGACGACCTGGACGCCAGCGTGCTGCAATTGCTCGACCTGCGCTTCTTCGAGGCGGACGATCCCCGCTTCGTTGACACGCTGCAGGCGATCGAGAAGGGGCTGAGGCGCGGCTCCACCATGCTGCGCTACGATACCGAGGACGATTTTGGCCTGCCTGAAACGGCGTTCAACGTCTGCACCTTCTGGCTGATCGAGGCGCTGTACCTGACCGGGCGGCATGACGAGGCGCGCAGCCTGTTCGAAGAAATGCTGTCGCGCTGTACCGCGGCGGGGCTGCTGTCTGAGGACATCGATCCAACCAGCGGGGAGCTGTGGGGCAATTACCCGCAGACCTACTCGCTGGTCGGCATGATCAACTGCGCGGGGATGCTCAGCAAGCCGTGGAGTGCGATCCGATGAGCCGGTCGGGCGACGGCAGGCTCATCGTCATCTCCAACCGGGTCAGCGCGCCCAAGGGGTCGACGTCGGGGGCGCAAGGCGGCCTCGCCGTCGCGCTCGCCGCCGCACTGCGCGAAAACGGCGGCATCTGGTTCGGTTGGTCGGGCGAAGTAACCGAGCATTACACCGGGCAGATCGATTTTCAGCGTAACCAGGGCGTCACTACCGCGGTCGTCGACCTGGAGGAACAGGACGTCGAGGAATATTACGAGGGTTACGCCAACCGGACCTTGTGGCCGCTGTTCCACTACCGGATCGACCTGGCCGAATATGAGCGCGACTTCGCCGGCGGCTATCAGCGCACCAACGAGCGCTTCGCCAACACGGTGCGCCCGCTGATCGAACCCGACGACCTGATCTGGATTCAGGATTACCACATGTTCCCGCTCGGCGCCGAGTTGCGCAAACTCGCGTGCCAGAACCGGATCGGCTTTTTCCTCCACATTCCGTGGCCGCCGCGCCGGCTGCTCGGCACGTTGCCGGGCGCGAAGGCGCTGGTCGAGGCGATGTTCGACTACGACCTGCTCGGCTTCCACACGCAGGAATGGCTCGACTCGTTCTGCGACTTCGCGATCCATGACATGGGCGCGACCGTCGAGGGTGACCTGATCACCTACGGGGATCGCTGCGTGCGCTTGCTGGCCGATCCGATCGGGATCGATGCCAAGGAGTTCGCGCAAGCCTCGGCCGGAGTGCAGTCGCGGCTCGCGTTCCGCCGCATGCGCGACTCGGCCGACGGGCGCGATATGATCGTCGGCGTCGACCGGCTGGATTACTCCAAAGGGCTGGAAGAGCGGTTCGCGGGCTACGAACGCTTCCTGATCGAGCATCCGGAGGAGCGCAAGGAAGTGTTCCTGCTCCAGATCGCACCGCCCAGTCGTGTCTCGGTCGAAACCTATCGCCGCATCCGCAACTCGCTGGAAGGATTGTCGGGGCGGATCAACGGCGCGTATGCCGACGTCGACTGGGTGCCGATCCGCTACGTCAACCAGGGCTATCCGCGCGACGTGCTGGCGGGCATCTACCGTGCGGCTAAGATCGGGCTGGTGACGCCGCTTCGCGACGGCATGAACCTTGTTGCGAAGGAATATGTTGCGGCGCAGAACCCGGAAGACCCGGGCGTGCTGATCCTGTCAAAGTTCGCGGGCGCCGCCGAACAGATGACCGAGGCGCTGCTGATCAACCCGTACAGTGCGGAGGAGATGTCGGACGCGATCCACCAGGCGCTGCGGATGCCGAAGGAGGAGCGCATCCAGCGCTGGCAGGCATTGATGGACGGCGTGCAGAAGGAGGACGTGACGTGGTGGGCGGCGCGCTTCCTCGACTCACTCAGGCAGGCGCGGCCGATGGTGGCTGAGCAGGCTTAAGCGGCGGCTGCGTCGAGCGCGGCGCAGGTGTCAGCGCTAGGTCAGTTGTTTAACGTCACCGCGTCCGCCTTGGTCAGACGTGAAATCTGCGGCAGGATGTTGGTAATCGCGAAGTCGTGCAGCTCGGCCGACCGCGACGTGCACGCATCCTCCACCACGACGACATCATAGCTCAGCTCCCACGCACTGCGCACGGTCGATTCGACGCCGAAATTGGTCGCGATACCCGCAAGCACGATCGTGCGCACGCCGCGACGGCGCAATTGCAGGTCGAGGTCGGTGCCGGTGAACGCGCCCCAATGATGCTTGAGCACGACGATGTCGCCATCTTGATGTAACCCCTCGACCAGCGTCTCGAACCCCGGCGGGGACCGTTCGGGCAGGCTGGGCCTGTCGACCTGGCGGCTGGGTGCGTCGCCGGGCGCGAAGGCGACGTGGACGAGGACCACCGGCGCGCCTGCGGCGCGGAAGCGATCGGCGAGCGACTTGGCGGTCGTGACCACTTCCGCGCCGGAGCGAGGGCCCTTGTCGCCGGCGACGATGCCTTGCTGAAGGTCGATCAGGACGAGTGCGGTGGTGCGGGGGTCGAGGTGCATGTGCGCCGAACCTGCGGCGACGGGGAGGGTTCCGGTAGTCGGTGCTGCTGCGGTTTCGGTTGTGATCCGGCTGGCCACGGCGCGGGAGTTGATCCTGCGCCGTCGAACGTGGCGCTGGTTGCGCCACGTCGGCCGAGCGTTCGTGTTCGCTGGCGCGAAGAAGCGCGTAACCTAGGCTAAGCGCCTCACTCGGCTACCAGATCTTCACGCGCTGGTCGGGCGCGAGGTACAGCTTGTCGCCGGGCTTCACGTTGAACGCATTGTACCAGGCATCGACGTTGCGGACGACGCCGTTGACGCGGTTGTACGCCGGCGAGTGCGGATCGGTGAGCAGGCGGCTGCGCAGCGCGTCTTCGCGCACCTTCGACTGCCACGCCTGCGCGTAGGCGAGGAAGAAGCGCTGGTCGCCGGTCAGCCCGCCGATCACCGGTGCCTTGCCGTGCGTCTGCTGGTACTTCTGATACGCGGTATACGCCGCCTCGACACCGCCGAGATCGCCGATGTTCTCGCCCAGCGTCAGCTGACCCTTGATGTGCGTGCCGGGGATAGGTTCATAGGCATCGTACTGCGTGACGAGTTGTCCCGTCCGCTTGGCAAAGGCCGCGCGCGTCTCAGGCGTCCACCAGTTCTCGAACTTGCCGGTCGGGCCGAACTGGCTGCCCTGATCGTCGAAGCCGTGGCCCATCTCGTGGCCGATCACCGCACCGATCGCGCCGTAATTGACCGCCGCATCCGCCTTCGGATCGAAGTACGGCGGCTGCAGGATCGCGGCCGGGAAGGTGATCTGATTCGACAGCGGGTTGTAATAGGCGTTCACCGTTTGCGGCGTCATGCCCCAAAGCGTGCGGTCAACCGGTTTGCCGAGGTACGACAGGTCGAGCTGGTGCTGGAATTCGCCCGCGCGCATGTTGTTGCCGAGCGGATCGCCGCGGACGACCTTGAAGTTCGAATAGTCGATGTACTTGACCGGATGGCCGACGCGCGGATCGAACGCCGCCAGCTTGGCAAGCGCCGCCTGCTTGGTCTTGGCATCCATCCAGGTGTTGGCGCTGATCCGCTCGTTGTAGCCGGCGCGCAGGTTGTCGATCAGCTCGCCCATCTTCGCCTCGGACTCGGGCGGGTAGTGGCGTGCGACATACACCTGGCCGACCGCCTCGCCCATCGCCCCGTTGACGAGCGCGATGCCGCGCTTCCAGCGCGCGCGCTGCTCCTGCTGGCCCGACAGCGTCTTGCCGTAGAAGTCGAAGCTGGCGGTGTCGAACGCCTTCGGCAGCACCGATGCGTTGTTGCTGGCGAAGCGGAACTTCATCCAGTCCTGCCACGTCGCGACCGGCGTTCCGGCGTAGATCTTGCCGAGCGCGGTCAGTGCGGTCGAGGTGCCCATAATGACGACCGGGAAGCGCTCGTACCCCGCGGTCTTGAGCATCAGCGGCCAGTTGAATTCGGGCGCCAGCGCCTTGCGTTGCGCGGTGTCCATCGGCTTCAGCATCGCCTGAAGATCGCGCTGCTGGACCGGGGTCCATTGGACCTTCGCCATCGCGGTCTCGAGCGCGACGATACGGTCAGCCTTGGCGGAAGCGTCGGCGATGCCTGACAGCGTCAGCACCTGCTCGACATACTTGCGATAAGCAGCGCGATAGGCGTCGTACTTGGCGCCCGGCAGCAGGAAGTAATCCTGCGGCATGCCGAGCGAGCCTTGGCTGGCGATCGCGGTGTATTGCGTGGGATCGGCGGGATTGGGCAGCTGACCTACCTCGACCGGCGAGGCGTAGCCGACGCTGGCGAACAATGTCTGGAGCTTGGTCTTGTCGTTGGCGGCGTCGATCTTCGCGAAATAGGGCTTCAGGGGCGCGGTGCCCGCACGCTCGATCGCGGCCTCGTCCATGAAGCTGCCGTACAGATCGCCGATCTGCTTGCCGCCGGCGCCGACCGCGGCGGGATCGCGCGCGGCGTCGGTCAGGATGTCGCGCACCTGCCCCTCGGCCTCATCAGCCAGGATGACGCCCGCGCCCGCGCTGGTGCGATCGGCGGCGATCGGCGTGCGCTTGTCCCAGCTACCGTTGGCGTAGGTCCAGAAATCGTCGCCCGGCTTCACCGACTTGTCCTCGGCGGTCAGGTCGATCCCGAACGTGCCGTAGCGCGGGCCGGTCTTGGTCGCCGCAGCGGGTGCCGGCGCGGCCGTCTGCGCGAGCGTGGGCGCGGCGATGGCGAGTGTGGCAGCACCCAATGACAGGCGCGCGAATACAGAGAGTTGCATTGATCCCCTTCCCCTACAACAGTGTGTCAGAGGCTTAAGTCAGTGCCGTAACCGATGCAACCATTCGTCGCTCAGCCGACGCGGTTGGCGACGAGGTCGTCGACCACCGCCGGGTCGGCGAGCGTCGACGTGTCGCCGAGCGAGCCCGTGTCGCCCTCCGCGATCTTGCGCAGGATGCGGCGCATGATCTTGCCAGAACGGGTCTTGGGCAGGCCGGGCGCGAATTGCAGCGCATCGGGTGTGGCGATCGGCCCGATCTCCTTCCTGACCCACCCCTTCAACTCGGCGGCGAGCGTGTCGGAGGGTTCGACGCCGGCTTTCAACGTGACATAGGCGTAGATGCCCTGACCCTTTACGTCGTGCGGCATGCCGACGACCGCGGCCTCGGCGACCTGCGGGTTCAGCACCAATGCGCTCTCGACCTCGGCGGTGCCCATGCGGTGGCCCGATACGTTGATGACATCGTCGACGCGGCCGGTGATCCAGTAATAGCCGTCCTCGTCGCGGCGGCAGCCGTCGCCGGTAAAATACTTGCCGGGATAGGTGGTGAAATAGGTTTGAAAGAAGCGGTCGTGATCGCCCCAGACGGTGCGCATCTGCCCCGGCCATGACGCGGTGATGCACAGGTTCCCGCTGGTCGCACCGTCGAGCACCTGCCCGGTCTCGTCCACCAGTTGCGGCTGGACACCGGGAAGCGGTCTGGTGGCGGAGCCGGGTTTCAGCTCGGTCGCGCCGGGCAGGGGTGCGATCATCGCGCCGCCGGTCTCGGTCTGCCACCAAGTGTCGATGATCGGCGATCGCCCCTCGCCGACGACATCGTGGTACCAGCGCCACGCCTCGGGGTTGATCGGTTCGCCGACCGTGCCGAGCAGCTTGAGCGAGGCGCGGCTGGTGGCGTGAACGGGCACGTCGCCTTCCTTCATCAGCGCGCGAAGCGCGGTCGGCGCAGTGAACAGCGTGTGCACCTGATGCCGGTCGACCACCTGCCAGATGCGGCTGGCGTCGGGCCAGGTTGGCAGCCCCTCGTACATCAACGTCGTCGCGCCGTTCGCGAGCGGGCCATAGACGATATAGGTGTGCCCGGTGACCCAGCCGATGTCGGCCGCGCACCAGTAAACGTTCGGCGCGCGGTAATCGAACACGAGGCCGTGGGTGTAGGCGGCCCAGAGCAGGTACCCCCCGGTGGAGTGGAGCACGCCCTTCGGTTTTCCGGTCGAGCCGGAGGTGTATAGGATGAACAGCGGATCCTCGGCGTTCATCGGCTCCGGCGCGCAGTCGTCGGCCACGTCGGCGACAGCATCATGGTACCAGGTGTCCCGCGCACCCATCGCCACATCCTCGCCGGTTGCGCGGATGACGAGCACGCGCTCGAGCGTCGGGGCGTGTTCGGCGGCGGCGTCGACGTTTGCCTTGAGCGGGATCGTCTTGCCGCCGCGACGGCCGTAGTCGGCGGTGACGACGATCTTTGAGCCGCAATCCTCGATCCTCCCGGCGAGCGCGTCGGGGGAGAAGCCGCCGAACACGACCGAGTGGATCGCACCGATCCGCGCGCAGGCGAGCAGCGCGAACGCGGCCTCGGGGATCATCGGCAGGTAGATCGTGACGCGGTCGCCTTTCGCGACGCCCTGCGCCTTCAGCACATTGGCGAAGCGGCACACCTCCCGGTGCAACTCGGCGTAGGTGATCCGGCGCGGTTCCTCGGTCGGGGTGTCTGGTTCCCAGATGATCGCGACTTGCTCGGCGCGGTCGGCCAGGTGGCGGTCGATGCAGTTGACGCTAACGTTGAGTTGTCCGTCAGCGAACCAGCGGATGTGGAAGTCGTCGGCGTCGAACGACCAGTCGCCGGCGGTCGAAGGCGGCACGGTCCACTCGAGTTGCCCGGCCTGTTCAAGCCAGAAGGCGTCTGGTTGCGCGACACTCTGCGCATAGATCGCACGGTAGCCGGCGGCATCGACGCGTGCGTCGCTCGCCCAAGCCGCGGGAACGGGGAACAGGTCGTGGTCGGGCACGGGGGCAGGCTCCTATCCTTTTGGCGTGCTGCATGCGCTGCGTGGCGGGCAAGGGCAAGCAGCGCGCGGTCCCGGTTCACGCTTGATCGCGGTTCGTTATAACTTTGGTAACGCTTTCGTCGTTAAGGCGCGAAGCGCCATGCAGCCGATCTCTTCCGTCACCGCCGATGTTTCCGCCGCGCGCGATCCCCGCACCAGCGTGATGTTGAGTGCGGATGTGGTGCGCAGCGAAGGATCGCAGCCGACGCAGCACCGCGTGCTGAACGTGTCGAGACTGGGCGTGTGCATCGCCAAGCCGGTCGGCCTGGTGGCCGACATGCCGGTGCTGGTCTCGATCGGTCGCGTCGATCATGTCGGCGCGCGGGTGAAGTGGGTGCGCGGAGAGCGCGCGGGACTGCGCTTCGACGAGGCGATCGATCTCGACGCCGCGCGGCAGCGTCGCGTCGGTACCGCTGCACCGCCGCCGACCTCCGGCTGGATGGCGGCCGCGAACGAGCGCTTTCGCCGTCAGACTACGCTGTAAGGCACGACGCCGCGCCTCGCCGGATCGACGCGGATCGCGCGATCGGTCGGCGGAAAGGCGCGCTGGTCGCAGTCGCTGCGCGGGCACAAGCGGCACGAGATGCCGATCGGGGTCGGCGCGGCGGCCTGGCCGTGCGAAACCCCGACCGCATCGGCGTAGACGAAGTCGGCGGCGTGCACCGCCTCACACCCCAGCACCACCGCATAGCGGCGCGGCGCACGCGCGAAGCGGCCCGACGGCTTCACCAATCCTTTCGCCATCGACACGTAGCGAACACTGTCGGGCGTCTCGGCGTGCTGGACGAGGATGCGGTCGGGGATCGCCGCCGCCTCATGGACGTGCCACAGCGGACACGCGCCGCCGAAGCGCGCGAACTGCAACCGCGTGGCGGAATGTCGCTTGGTGATGTTGCCGGCCATGTCGACGCGGCAGAAATAGAACGGCACGCCCTCCGCGCCCAGGCGCTGCAGCGTCGATAGGCGATGACACGCCTGCTCGAAGCTGACGCCGAAGCGACGCGACAGCCGGTCAATGTCGTGCCGCACCGCCTTCGCCTCCGCCCGGAATGCCGCATAAGGCATCACCAGCGCACCGGCGGCGTAATTGGCGAGCCCGATGCTGAGCAGCCGGCGCGCCTCGTCGGTTGCGAGCGGTGCAGCGGCGACGATCGCGGCGATCGGATCGGCGAGGGCGATGGCGGCGAGGCGGTGCGCGACGAGGAACCGGCGCGTCTCGGCCGGCGCGGCGGCGGCGAGCGTCAGGACACTCCCATCGAAGCGCGCGAGCGGTGCGGCATCGTCGGGATCGACCGCCAGCGTCACGTCATGCTGCGCGATCTGCCGCTCCAGGGCCTCGCCCGTACCTGCCAGCGCCTCGCCCGCGCGGTCGAGCGCGTCGACGTAATTGCCGGCGTCGTGAAACCAATCGCGTACCGCCTCCCATGGGAGGCGCGCGCCGGCGCCGGCGAGATCGGTGCCCGTCGTCATCGCTTCCTCGGCCAGCGCGGCGCGTTCCTCGGCCGCGCGCTTGGCGGCGTGCAGTGCGATGAAACGGTCGGCCACGTCGGGACGCTCGTCCGCCAATCGTCCGATGCTCTCCGCATCGATCGGCGCAACCGATGGGTCCGCAAGCGCGGCGGCAAGCAATGACAAACGCCGCGCAGGCGCCTCGCCCTCGATGTCCGCGAGGGCAGCGGGAAAGTGACGCGCGAGCGCCGCGCTGACCGCGGCGGTGAGCGGGCGCTCGCCACCCTCTAGCTGCGACAGGTAGCTGACCGACAGTCCGAGCCGCGCCGCCATCGCACGCTGGTTGAGCCCGATGGCCCGGCGCAGGTCGCGCAGGCGTTCGCCGGCGTAGAGGCGGGTCCGAGGCATCGCTCCGGCTTAATTTGCAAGGTTGCCCTTCGCAACTTCGCAACTTCGCATTTGCGCCTGACGCTATCAGCGCGCAGGAGAGGCATCAGAGGAGATCAGGATGTCATCGACGCTCGCCGAACTCGAGAAAAAGCGCGCCGCGGCGAAGCTGGGCGGCGGGCAGAAGCGGATCGATGCGCAACACGCCAAGGGCAAGCTTACCGCGCGCGAGCGGCTCGACGTGCTCTTGGACGAGGGGTCGTTCGAGGAGCTCGACATGTACGTCGAGCATAATTGTGTCGACTTCGGCATGCCTGCGCAGGTGATCCCCGGCGACGGTGTGGTGACCGGATCGGGGACGATCAACGGCCGGCTGGTGTTCGTGTTCAGCCAGGACTTCACCGTCTTCGGCGGCTCGCTGTCCGAGCGGCATGCGCAGAAGATCTGCAAGATCATGGACATGGCGATGAAGGTCGGCGCGCCGGTCATCGGCCTGAACGATTCGGGCGGCGCGCGCATCCAAGAGGGTGTCGCCTCGCTCGGCGGCTATGCCGAGGTGTTCCAGCGCAACGTGCTCGCGTCCGGCGTGGTGCCGCAGATCAGCCTCATCATGGGGCCGTGCGCGGGCGGCGCGGTGTACTCGCCGGCGATGACCGACTTCATCTTCATGGTGAAGGATTCGTCCTATATGTTCGTGACCGGCCCCGACGTGGTGAAGACGGTGACGAACGAGGTCGTGACACAGGAGGCGCTGGGCGGCGCAGTGACGCACACCACCAAGACCAGCGTCGCCGACAATGCGTTCGACGACGACATCGAGGTGCTGCTCGCCACGCGCGACTTTTTCGACTTCTTGCCGGGATCGAACCGCCAGCCGGTGCCCGAGCGGCCGAGCGACGATCCCTGGGACCGATTGGAGCCGAGTCTCGACACGCTGATCCCGGCATCCGCCAACCAGCCGTACGACATGCACGAGCTGATCCGTAAGACGGTGGACGAGGGCGACTTCTTCGAGATTCAGCCGGGGCACGCAGGCAACATCATCTGCGGCTTCGGACGCGTCGAGGGGCGCACCGTCGGTGTCGTCGCCAACCAGCCGATGGTGCTGGCGGGCGTGCTCGACATCAATTCGTCGAAGAAGGCGGCGCGCTTTGTCCGCTTCTGCGACGCGTTCGACATCCCGATCGTCACCTTCGTCGACGTGCCCGGCTTCTTGCCTGGTACCGCGCAGGAGCATAACGGCATCATCAAGCATGGCGCGAAGCTGCTGTTCGCCTATGCCGAGGCGACCGTGCCCAAGATCACTGTCATCACCCGGAAAGCCTATGGCGGCGCGTACGACGTGATGGCGTCGAAGCATCTGCGCGGCGACCTCAACTACGCCTGGCCGACCGCCGAGATCGCGGTGATGGGCGCCAAGGGTGCGGTGGAGATCATCTTCCGCGGGAGGACGCCTGAGGAGATCGCCGAACGCACCGCCGAGTACGAGGCACGATTCGCCAACCCGTTCGTCGCCGCGTCCAAGGGGTTCATCGACGAGGTGATCATGCCGCACTCCACCCGCCGCCGCATCGCGCTGGGCCTGCGCAAGCTCGCGGGCAAGGCGCTGGAGAACCCGTGGAAGAAGCATGACAACATCCCGCTGTGAGGGTCGTTGTCGCGCGGTGATCGGCACATTATCATGTCCATGATAAAGGAGACATGATGTGCAGACCGAACGTGTGACCTTTCTGACCACGCCCGACCAAAAGGCCGCGCTCGACGCCTATGCCGCGTCGAACGGCAAGTCGGTGGGCCATGTCGTGCGCGAGGCAACGAGTCATTACATCGCGCCGCCGTCCGCATCAGGTGATGAGGGGGAGGACGAACTCGACGCTATCGTGCCGATGGTCGAGGATGCGGTGCAGGAGATGACGGCGGCGATTGCCGCAATGCGCGCCGATATCGCGCGCACCTGTGCCCGTGTTGATGCGATCCTAGGTGGCGAGGCATGAGCGCGGGCGAGCGCGCGTTAAATGCGATCAAGACGATCTTCACGCTCAAGGAGCAGGTCGACGGGCTCGGGCGCGACATTGCCGCGATGAACACGCGCGTGTCGCGACTTGCCGAGGCACATGGCGAGCTTCGTGACCGGGTCAGCCGGCTGGAAGGCATCATCGAGGGCGCGGCGATGGCGGCGCGGCAGCGGAGGATCGAGGAATGACAGCCGGCATGACACTGGGTCGCCTCAACCATGTGGGGGTCGCGACGCCGTCGATCGAGCGATCGGTCGCGACCTATCGCGCGCTGCTGGGGGCCGAGGCGATCGGCGAGCCGTTCGACCTGCCCGCGCAGGGCGTGCGCGTCTGCTTCGTCGACGCGCCCAACACGCAGATCGAGCTGATCGAACCGTTCGATGACCAGTCGCCGATCGCCGGATTTCTGCGCAAGAACCCGGCTGGCGGGCAGCACCACGTCTGCTTCGAGGTGCCCGATATCGACACCGCGGTGGCGCACCTGAAGGCGGAGGGCGCGACCGTGCTGGGCGAACCGCGCATCGGCGCGCACGGCACGCCGATCGTGTTCGTCCACCCGAAGGACTTCGGCGGCCTGCTGGTCGAGTTGATGGAAGCGCCCGCGGGCGAGCATTGAGCGAAAGGGCTGGCATGACCGAATACCGGACGATCATCACCGAGCGACGAGGCGACGTGCTGGTCGTGACGCTCAACCGGCCCGAGCGGCTGAACGCGGCATCGCTTGACCTCGCGCAGGAGTTGGGCGGCGCATTGTATGACCTGCAGGGCGCGCGTGCGGTGCTACTGACAGGGGCGGGGCGGGCGTTCTGCTCGGGCGCGGACTTGCAAGCACGCGGCGA
This sequence comes from Sphingomonas sp. Mn802worker, assembly GCF_000382485.1. Taxonomy (GTDB): domain Bacteria; phylum Pseudomonadota; class Alphaproteobacteria; order Sphingomonadales; family Sphingomonadaceae; genus Sphingomonas. Next base: position 44,986 of record NZ_AORY01000004.1, read on the forward strand.
GCGCTCGGCGGTAGCGGGCGGTGATGCCAGCCATCACGCGCTTATGAACGTCTACAATCCGGTCGTGAGCCAGTTGCTTCGCTTGCCGGTGCCGGTCGTGACCGCGGTCAACGGCGCAGCGGCGGGGATCGGTTGTTCGATCGCGTTAGCGGGCGATTTCGTACTGGCGGGCAGGAGCGCCTATTTCCTCCAGGCGTTCGTCAACATCGGTTTGGTACCCGATGGCGGCTCATCTTGGCTGCTCGCGCGCGCGATCGGGCGGGCACGTGCGACTCAGATGGTGATGTTGGGTGAGCGGATCGGGGCAGACCAGGCGGCGGACTGGGGCTTGATCTACCGTACGGTCGATGACGCAGCGTTGATGGACGAGGCGCTGGCGCTCGCCACCCGGCTGGCGGCGGGGCCAACGGTCGCGCTTGCGGCGATGCGGCGTAATCTGATGACCGCGCTCGACGGATCGTTCGACGAGACGCTGCGTGCCGAGGCCGAGGGGCAGCGGACGGCCGGCAATTCGCACGACGCGCGCGAAGGCACGGCGAGCTTCGCCGAGAAACGCAAACCCGTGTTCAAGGGCGCGTGAGCGCGAGCGGCCGAGGGAGCGACATGACCGAACCCACCCCCTACTCCATCATCGAGCAGAACACCGGCGAGGACGCGGGCAGCACGCCCAAGCCCCAGGCCATGCCGACCGAGGTCGCGGCACCCCCCTCCGCGCCGACACTCGACACCTGGGCCAAGGCGGCGGCTAAGGAGGTCAAGGGCAAGGATCTGACCTGGGCGACGCCCGAGGAAATCGACGTCAAGCCGCTCTACACCGCCGACGATGTCGCGGGCTGGGAACCCGGCCTGCCCGGCTTCGCGCCGTTCACCCGGGGCGTTCGCGCGTCGATGTACGCGGGCCGCCCGTGGACGATCCGGCAGTACGCCGGCTTCTCGACCGCGAAGGCATCCAACGCCTTCTACCACCGCAACCTGAAAGCGGGGCAGAAGGGACTCTCGGTCGCGTTCGACCTAGCGACGCATCGCGGCTACGACAGCGACCACCCGCGCGTGACGGGCGATGTCGGCAAGGCGGGGGTCGCGATCGACTCGGTCGAGGACATGAAGATCCTGTTCGACGGCATCCCGCTCGATCAGATGAGCGTCAGCATGACGATGAACGGTGCGGTGATCCCGATCCTCGCCTTCTTCATCGTCGCGGGCGAGGAGCAGGGGGTCGAGCGGCGGCTGCTCGACGGGACGATCCAGAACGACATCCTCAAGGAGTTCATGGTCCGCAACACCTACATCTACCCGCCCGAGCCGAGCATGCGGATCATCTCGGACATCTTCGGCTACACCAGCCGCGAGATGCCGAAGTTCAACTCGATCTCGATCTCCGGCTATCACATGCAGGAAGCGGGCGCGACGCAGGTGCAGGAGCTCGCCTTCACCATCGCGGACGGCATGGAGTACGTGAAATACGGTGTCGCGAGCGGACTCGACATCGACAAGTTCGCAGGACGCCTGTCGTTCTTCTTCGCGATCGGCATGAACTTCTTCATGGAGATCGCCAAGCTGCGCGCTGCGCGCGTGCTGTGGCACCGCGTAATGACCAGCCTGGGGGCGCGCGACGAGCGGTCGAAGATGCTGCGCACGCACTGCCAGACCAGCGGCGTGTCGCTGACCGAGCAGGACCCGTACAACAACATCGTGCGCACATGCGTGGAGGCGATGGCGGCGATGCTGGGCGGCACGCAGTCGCTCCACACCAACGCGCTCGACGAGGCGATCGCGCTCCCCACCGACTTCTCCGCCCGGATCGCGCGCAACACGCAGCTGGTGATCCAGGAGGAGACCGGCATGACGAACGTGGTCGATCCGCTCGGCGGCAGCTATTACGTCGAGGCGCTGACCAAGGACCTCGTCGACCGCGCCTGGGCGATCATCGAGCGTGTCGAGGCTGAGGGCGGGATGGCCAAGGCGGTCGCGGCGGGCTGGCCCAAGGCGATGATCGAGGAAGCCTCGGCCGCGCGCGCCGCGCGCGTCGATCGGGGTGAGGACGTGATCGTCGGCGTCAACAAATACCGCAAGGAGAACGAGGACGAGATCGAGATTCTCGATGTCGACAATCACGCGGTGCGCGAGGCGCAGGTGCGCCGCATCAACGAGATGAAGGCGAAGCGCGACGAGGCGGCGTGCCGGTCGGCGCTCGATGCGTTACGCGAAGGTGCGCGCGGGGACGGCAATTTGCTCGAACTCGCGGTGACCTGTGCGCGTGCGCGCGCGACGCTGGGCGAGATTTCCTCGGCGATGGAGGACGTGTTCGGCCGTTTTGGTACGCAGCCGACGCCGGTCAAGGGCATCTATGGCGGCGCGTATGACGGCGACGCCGCCTGGGCGCGGCTGGAGGAGGGTGTCGCCGCGACCGAGCGGCGGCTGGGGCGCAAACCCCGGATGCTCGTCGCCAAGATGGGGCAGGACGGCCACGACCGCGGCGCCAATCTCGTGTCCTCGATGTTCGGCGATCTGGGCTTCGAGATCGTGCCAGGTCCCTTGTTCCAGACGCCCAAGGAAGCGAGCGAGCTGGCGCTGGAGAAGGACGTCGATGTCGTCGGCGCCTCCAGCCTCGCGGCGGGACACAAGACGCTGATCCCCGAACTGATCGGCCACCTGCGTGACGCAGGTCGGCCCGACATCAAGGTTATCGCGGGCGGGGTCATCCCGGCGCAGGATTACCAGGCGCTGCGCGACGCGGGCGTCCAGGCGATCTTCGGTCCCGGTACCAATCTGATTGCGGCGGCGCAGGAAGTGCTCCGCCTGCTCGGCCACAACATGCCACCTGAAAGCGAGGCAGTGGAATGAAGACACTGATTCTGGTTGCGGGCGCTATGCTCGCCATCCCCGCCGCGGCGCAGTCCGCCAGCGACTATCACGCCGCCGACGCGCAGCTGAACGCGACCTATCGCAGCGTGATGACGCGGATGCAGCAGCTCGACCGCGGCACCAAGCCGTCCGATCTGCCGCCGGCGGAGCGAGCCGGGCCGACCTACGCGCAGGCGCTGCTTAACAGCCAGCGCGCGTGGCTCGCCTATCGCGACGCGAACTGTCGCGCGTTCTCCTACGAATATCGTGGCGGATCGGCGCAGGGGTTGTCAGACCGCGTCTGTCTGACGCGCGTGACGCGCGCGCGCACCGCGGAATTGCGGCTGCTGCAATCGGTGTTCGCGCCCAAATGATCGAGGCTGCCATGTCCCGAACCGATTGGACGCGCGAAGAGATCAGCGCGCTGTTCGATCTGCCATTCACCGAACTCGTCTTCCGCGCCGCCGAGGTGCACCGCGCACATCACGACGCCGGTGCGGTGCAATTGTCGACGCTGTTGTCGATCAAGACCGGCGGCTGTCCGGAGGATTGCGGCTATTGCTCGCAGTCGGTCGCGGCCGACAGCGGGGTCAAGGCGACCAAGCTGATGGACGTGCGTGCAGTGCTGCAATCCGCCGCGCAGGCGAAGGACGCGGGCTCGACGCGCTTCTGCATGGGTGCTGCTTGGCGCAACCCCAAGGACCGTGACATGCCCGCGGTGCTGGAAATGGTGCGCGGCGTCCGCGCGATGGGGCTGGAGACGTGCATGACGCTCGGCATGTTAACGCCTACGCAGGCCGCGATGCTGGGTGAGGCCGGGCTCGATTACTACAACCACAACATCGACACCTCGCCCGAGCGCTACGGCGAGGTCATCACCACGCGCACCTTCGACGAGCGGCTCGACACGCTGGCGCATGTTCGAGACGCGGGTATCAACGTCTGCTGCGGCGGGATCGTCGGCATGGGCGAGACGCGCGCGGATCGCGTCGGCTTCGTCCACGCGCTTGCCACCTTGCCGGAGCATCCCGGCAGCGTGCCGATCAACGCGCTGGTGCCGGTCAAGGGCACGGTGCTCGGCGACATGCTCGCCGACACGCCGATGGCTAGACTCGACGACATCGAGTTCGTCCGCACTGTCGCGGTGGCGCGCATCACCATGCCGGCGAGCATGGTGCGCCTGTCCGCCGGACGCGAGAGCATGTCAGAGGCGACGCAGGCGCTCTGCTTCATGGCGGGCGCGAACTCGATCTTCACCGGCGACAAGCTGCTGACCGCCGCCAACGCCGGCGACGACCGCGACGCGGCGCTGTTCGACAAGCTCGGGCTGCGTCCGATGCCGGCGGAGTGCCGGGTGATGGAAGCGGCGGAGTAGAGGCCGATGGTGCTGCGGATCGGAGGGGCCGGCTCTACCTCTACAGGCACGAACCCAATGAGCCGCTGCACGTCCACATCGATCGCGGCGATGCGACGATCAGGGTGTGGCTGGAGCCCGTGGAAGTCGCAAAGAGCCGCGGCTTTCGGGCTCACGAAATCAATAAACGGCTCGCGTTGGTGGGCGAACATCGCGAGCGGTTGCTGGAGGCGTGGCATGAATATTTCGGCTAGGGTGACCGACGAACGCGTGCTCGACGTGCGCTTCGATGACGCTAGCCTGATCGTCGACCTGATGGACGGACGCACGATCTCGGCGCCGCTCGCCTGGTATCCGCGGCTTTTGCACGCGACCGCCGCGCAGCGTGTGCGGTGGGAGAAGGCTGGCGTGGGCTACGGCATCCACTGGCCCGAAATCGACGAGGATTTGAGTACCGAAGGGCTGTTGCGCGGCGCACCCGCAGTGAGGACGCATTGATGTTCAAGAAGATACTGGTCGCCAACCGTGGCGAGATCGCGTGCCGGGTGTTCCGGACCGCGAAGAAGATGGGGATTGCGACCGTCGCGGTCTACTCGGACGCCGACGCGCTCAGCCCGCACGTGTTGATGGCGGACGAGGCGGTGCGGCTCGGGCCGGCGCCCGCCGCCGAGAGCTATCTCAAGGCCGATCTGATCCTGCTTGCCGCCAAGGAAACGGGCGCAGACTGCATTCATCCGGGTTACGGTTTCCTGTCCGAGCGCGAGAGCTTCGCGCGCGCCTGCGACGAGGCCGGCATCGCCTTCGTCGGACCGCCGCCAAACGCGATCGCGGCGATGGGCGACAAGATCGAGTCGAAGAAGCTGGCGAAGGAAGCCGGCGTCAACGTCGTGCCCGGCTTTTTGGGTGAGATCGCCGATACCGACGAGGCGGTCCGCATCGCGGGCGACATCGGTTATCCCGTGATGATGAAGGCCTCGGCGGGCGGTGGCGGCAAGGGCATGCGGCTGGCGTACAGCGAGCAGGACGTGCGCGAGGGGTTCGAGGCGACGAAGCGCGAGGGCCTCGCATCGTTCGGCGACGACCGCGTGTTCATCGAAAAGTTCATCGAAAGCCCGCGCCACATCGAGATTCAGGTGCTGGGTGACCAGCACGGCAACGTCGTTTACCTGAACGAGCGCGAATGCTCGGTGCAGCGCCGCCACCAGAAGGTGGTCGAGGAAGCGCCGTCGCCGTTCGTCAGCCCTGAGATGCGCCGCGCAATGGGCGAGCAGGCGGTCGCGCTGGCCAGGGCGGTCGGCTACTATAGTGCGGGCACGGTCGAGTTGATCGTCTCGGGCGCGGACAAGACCGGGCAGGGGTTCTACTTCCTCGAGATGAACACCCGCCTCCAGGTCGAGCATCCGGTCACCGAGGAGATCACCGGGCTTGATCTGGTCGAGCAGATGATCCGCGTTGCGGCGGGCGAGCCGCTGTCGTTCGGGCAGGGCGACGTGAAGATCAATGGCTGGTCGGTCGAGAACCGCGTCTATGCCGAGGACCCGTACCGCGGCTTTTTGCCCTCCATCGGGCGGCTGGTCCGCTATCGCACTCCTGCCGCCGATCAGCGCCAGGCGCCATTCGGCGACGACGAGGGCGCACCGGGCGTGCGCGTCGACGACGGCGTGCGCGAGGGTGGCGAGGTCAGCATGTTCTACGACCCCATGATCGCGAAGCTGGTCACCTGGGCGCCGACGCGCGCGGAGGCGATCGACAAGCAGGTCGCGGCACTCGACGCGTTCGAGATTGAGGGGCCGGGCACCAACCTCGATTTCCTGTCCGCGCTGATGCAGCATCCGCGGTTCCGCTCGGGCGAGATCACGACCGGGTTCATCGCGGAGGAGTATCCGGACGGGTTCCACGGTGCGCCGACGGGTAAGAACATCGCCCGCGCGCTTGCCGCGGTGGCGGGGTTCGCGGCGACTGCGGAAGCCGACCGTGCGCGGCAAATCGACGGGCAATTGGGCCATCAGCTCGACGCGCCGACCGACTGGGTCGTCCGTGTGGGCAAGGGCGATCACCGCGTCCACGTCGGTGACGATCAGGTCAGCGTCGACGGCACGCCGCTGCCGGGCGGGGTGTATTACGATGCGGGTGCCCGCGTCGCGCGGGTCGGCGGCGACGCTCCGCTGTCGGTCAAGCTGAAGCGCACGCGCACCGGTTTCACGCTCAACGCGCATGGGGCGACGCATAAGGTACGCGTGCTTCCCGCGCACGTCGCCGATTACGCGAAGCATTTGATCGAGAAGGTGCCGCCCGATCTTTCCAAGTTCCTGATCGCGCCGATGCCGGGGCTGCTCGTGCGGCTGGACGTACAGGCCGGCGACCGCGTCGAGGCAGGTCAGCCGCTGGCGGTGGTCGAGGCGATGAAGATGGAGAACATCCTGCGCGCGGAGAAATCGGCGGTGGTGAAGACCGTCAACGCCGCCGCGGGCGAGAGCCTGCAGGTCGATCAGGTGATCCTGGAACTGGAATAAGCGGGAGCGCGGGCCGGCGTGTTTCCGGTCCGCGCTATTCGTGGCGAAGCGCGTCGATCGGGTTGAGCGCCGCTGCACGCCGTGCCGGAAAATAGCCGAAGACGACGCCGATCACCGCCGAGATGCCGAACGCGATCGCGTTGATCTCGGGCACGAACAGGTACGGCAGACCGCCCAGCGCCGACAGTGCGCCGATCGCGAGCTGCGCGAGCAGCAGGCCGATGACACCGCCCAGCATCGACAGTACCACCGCCTCGACGAGGAATTGCAGCAGCACCTCGCTCGCCACCGCGCCGATCGCGAGCCGAATGCCGATCTCGCGCGTCCGCTCGGTCACCGACACCAGCATGATGTTCATGATGCCGATGCCGCCGACGACCAGGCTGATGCCGGCGACCGCGGTGACGATGCGGGTGAGAAGGGTGGTGGTGCTCGAAAGCGTATCGCTAATCTGCTTGGTGTCGAAAATGTTGAAATCGTCGTCCTTGCCCGCGGTGATGGTGCGGCGTTCGCGCAGCAGGTCGGTGATCCCGGCCTGTACGGTCGCAGTCGAATAGGCCTGATCGACGCCGACCAGCATCAGGCGGATGTCACGCGTGCCGGTGAAGCGGCGCTGCACCGTCTTGATCGGCATGATGACGACATCGTCCTGATCGCCACCAAATCCCGCCTGACCACGCGTTGAAAGCACGCCGATGACGTCGCAGCTGACGTTGCCGATGCGGAACCGCTGACCGACCGCGTCGCCGGTCCTGAACAGATTTTGTTTGACGGTGTTGCCGATGATGCACACCGCCTTGCCGGCCGATTCCTCTTGGCGGGTCCACATCCGGCCCGCGGCGAGCGGCCACGGCTGGACTTGGAAATAAGCCGCGGTGGTCCCGTTGATCGTCGTCGACCAGTTCGCGCCGTCGTAGATCGCGGTCGCGGTCGATTGCGCCTGCGGTGCCACCGCGGAGACGCCGGCGATCTGGTTGGCGATTGCGGACACATCCTCTGGCTTGAAGTCGGGCGGGCGCGGGCCGCCGCCACCGCGGCCGAAACCTTGGCCTGGGCGAACTTGAAGGATGTTGGTGCCGAGCGACGAGATGTTCTGCTGCACCTGCGCAGTGGTCGCCTTGCCGAGCGTCACCATCGTGACGACGGCGGCAACGCCGATGATGATGCCGAGCGTCGTCAGGAACGAGCGCAGCAGGTGCCGCCGGATCGAGCGCAGCGCGAGAACGAAGGTGGTGCCGAGCATCAGGCCTCCACCGCCTCGCCCTGATGGTGGTTGCGCTCGACGCGTTCCACCAACCCGTCCTTGAAATGGATCACCGTGCGCGCGAACGCCGCCATGTCGGGTTCGTGCGTCACCATCAGCACGGTGATGCCGCCGCGATTGAGATCAGTGAGCAATTCCATGATCTCGACCGAGCGTTCGGAATCGAGGTTGCCGGTCGGCTCGTCGGCGAGCAGCACGTCGGGCTGGGTGACGATCGCGCGCGCGATCGCGACGCGCTGCTGCTGCCCGCCCGACAATTCGGCAGGGGTGTGATCCCACCAGCGATCGAGCCCGACCTTCTCCAGCGCCGCCATCGACAGATCGCGCCGCGCCTTCTTCTCGTCGCCGCGGTAAAGGAGCGGCAACTCGACATTCTCGAGCGCAGTCGTGCGGCTGAGCAGGTTGAAGCCCTGAAACACGAAACCAAGGTACCGCCGCCGGAGCAGTGCGCGCTGATCGCGGTCGAGTGTCTCGACATGGTGGCCGCGGAAAAGGAAGGTGCCGCCCGAGGGCACGTCGAGGCAGCCGAGGATGTTCATCGTCGTCGACTTGCCCGAGCCAGACGGCCCCATGACCGCGATGAAGTCGCCGGCCGCGATGTCGAGGTCGACGCCCTTCAATGCCTGAAACGCGGTGCCGCCCTCGCCGTAGCTCTTGGTGACACCGCGCAGCTGGATCAACGGCGCGGTGAAGAGTGAGGGGGCGGCGTTACTGGCCACCGCCGCCACCCCCGCGCCGGCCCCCGCCACCGCTACCGCCACGACGCGATCCGCCGCCGCTGCTCGCATCGCCGCTGCCTGCGAGCTGCCCGGTGATAACCTGCATGCCGGGCTTGAGCGGGCCCGACAGCACCTCGGTCATCGTGCCGTTGGTGTCGCCGGTCGTCACTTGGATCGGCTTGGGCTGGCCATTCTCGCCCTTGACGTAGAGCGTCTGCGTCGCGCCGCGCCCGACCGTCGCGGTCCGCTCCGGCCGGTCACGGCTGCGACGGAAGGTGAGCGAGCCCGCGATGCCGCCGCCGTCGTCCTTCGCACCCGCCACCTGCGGCTTGAAGCGGAAGGCGGCGTTGGGAACGAGCAACGCATTGCCCTTGTCCGAGGTGATGATGTCGGCGGTGGCCGTCATGCCCGGGCGCAGTTCGAGCGACGGGTTCTCGACTGTCAGGTCGGCGGCGTAGGAGACGACCTGCCCGGTCGTGCTGCCGGTCGAGGCAGTCGACGACGATGACGAGGCGGTCGCGTTGCTGACCGTCAGGTTGGAGCCGAGATCGACGCGCGTGATCGTCGCGGGGAAGGTCTTGCCCGGAAAGGCATCGACAGTGAAGCTCGCCTTCTGCCCGACCTTGACCGAGCCGACGTCCGCCTCGTCGATCGCGACCTCGAGCTTCATCTTGCTCAGATCCTCCGCGATCACGAACAGCGTCGGCGTGTTGAACGACGCAGCGACGGTTTGGCCCGGATCGACCTGTCGCGCGAGCACGACGCCGTTGACGGGCGAGCGGATGATCGCGCGCGCACGCTGCGTCTGGCTCTGCGCCAGCGTCGCCTGCGCTGCGGTGACGTTCGCCTGCGCGACCTTCAACGCCGCAACCGCGCGCTGGTAATCGGCGCGACCGGTCTGGAGTTCGGTCGCCGACGGCACGCGCCCGTTCGACAGGCGGTATACTTCCTCCAGCCGCGCGCGCTGTGCCTGCGATTCCGCGACGGTCGCCTGCGCTTGGCGTACCTGTGCCTGGTTGGCGGCGATCTGCGCCTGTTGCTGGCGGATCTGATCCTCGATCTGCTCAGGATCGATCAGCGCGAGCGGCTGTCCGGCGCTGACGCGGTCGTTAACGTCGACCACGACCTTGGTGACGAGACCCGACAGCTGCGAGCCGACGGTCACCTGATTGGTTGGGGCGAGCTTGCCCGTCGCCGAGACGCTGACGGTCAGATTGCCGCGCTCGACTGGCGCGGTCGCGTAATCGGCCGCCTTCGCCGATCCGAAGACGAGCCGCTGGACGAGCAATGCCAGCAGCACGACGCCGAGCGCGACAAGACCCCATTTCAGCCACGTGCGCCATTTCGGCTGCGGCTTCTGCCCCAGAAATTCGTCGAGGTTCTGGTCGGCCATCAGCGGGTCTCTCGGGCAGGTGCAGGCGCTTGAGTTGCGGAGTCGGATGCGGTCGGGATCACGTCGGGGTTCCAGCCGCCGCCAAGCGCGCCGAACAGCTGGATCAGCGCGGTTGCCTGGTCGGCGCGCGCCTGCGCCTCGCTGTTGCGCGCCGATAGCAGGTTCGCCTCCTGCTGCGACAGAGTGGTGAAATCGGTCAGCCCGCTGCGATATTGCGTGCGCGACAGCAGCGCGGCGTTGTTGGCGGCATCGAATTGCACAGTGAACTCGCGCGCGCGACGCTGAGCGGTGTCGAGCGCGACGACCGCATTCTCGACATCCTCCAACGCGACCAGCACGCTGCCCTTGTAGGCGGCGAGCGCGGCATCGGCGGCGGCCTCATTGCTGCGCACTTGAGCGGACAGGCGACCGCCGTTGAAGATCGCCTGCGTCAACCCGGCGAACAGCCCGCCGGTGATCGTACCGAGTAGCCCGCCGACGTTGCCCGCGTTGGTGTTGATGTTCCCGCTGATCGCGAGGGCTGGATAGAGCGCGGCCTTGGCGACGCCGATCTGCGCGGTGGCGGCGGCGAGCGTGCGTTCGGCCGCGCGCACGTCGGGGCGCTGGCGCAGCACGTCGGCGGGGATGCTTGCGCCGACGACACGTGGGCCGGTCGGGATCGGGCGCACAGTGCCGAGCAGCGGCTTGAGCGCGCCCGGCGCCTGCGCGATCAACACGCCCAGACGCGAGACGGCGGCGTTATACTGCTGCTCGAAGGCCGGGATCGTCGCCGCGGTGGCCGCGCGCTGGCTGCGGGCCTGCTCCTGGTCGAGGCTGGAGACGAGGCCCGCCTGAACGCGGAAGCCCGCGATCTCGAGATTGTCGTCCTGTAGTGCGAGGCTGGCGCGCGCGTTGGCGAGTTGCGCCTGATAGAGCCGCGCAAGGACGTAGTTGCGCGCGACCTCCTGCTGCACCGACAGCAGCGTGGTCGCATAGTCGAAGCCCGACGCCTCGTATTGTGCGCGGCTCGCCTCGACGGTGCGGCGCACCTCGCCGAACAGCCCGAGCTGATACTGCGCGTCAAGCCCGAGCGAGAAGTTCGAGCCGCCGCCACCGCCGACGTTCTGGACGGTGCCGTCGGGCAGCGTCACCGACTGCCCGCCGCCGCGGAACGTCTCCGACCGGCTGTAACCGCCCGAGCCGTTCAGTGTGGGGAGCAGGCTGGCGCGGCTCTGCACCAGCGACTCGCGCGCCTGCCTGAGCCGGGCGAGCCCCTGCGCCACCTCGGTGTTGGCGGCGCTTGCCTGCTCTACCAGTCGGCCGAGGACGGGATCGTCGAAGCGTGTCCACCAGTGCGTCAGATCTTCGCGCGTCGGCGCGGCGGTTACCGAATAACGATCAGGCACCCCGAGTTGGGCGGCCGAGCGCGGGGCGTAATCGGGCCCTACCGTGCAGCCGGCCAGAGCGACGGGAAGGGCAGCGAGGCCGGAGAGAAGCGAAAGGCGCAAACGCGTCATGGTGGTGGAGATGGACAACACACCGCGCCGCGTCCAGCGCTTTTATGTCGCGAAGTGTACCAGCCGGTGCGAGCGCGCCCCGCTGGCGCGCGGTGCCAGAGCACGCACCGGCTCGGCCGGCAGCGTGCACGCGCTGTCCGATGACGCGGGATCAACTTCCGCGTCGCGCACGCCGTCAGTGCGCCTCAGCCCCCATACCGCCGCGTGCCCGGCAGCGTCAGCGCCTCCGGCGCGTGGACGAGTTCGCGCAGGCGTTCGAGTTCCTCCGCCGTGTCGACGTCGATCAGCTCGGCCGCGTTGGTGACGACGTGACGGCCGGCGCGGATCAGGTCGCGCGCGCCACGGTCGCCGGTCAGCGCAAGCAAGGTGTCGAAGTGCGCGCGCGCGAACAGCGCGGGCGGCTTGGGCGAGACACCGTCGCTAGAGGCGACCACCGCGTCACTCGCATCCGCGGCGTCGAGCAGGCGGTGTATGTGCGCCGCAGTGACGCGCGGCATGTCGGCGAGTGCCAATAGCACCGCGCTTGCTCCATGTTCCTGCGCGCAGGCCACGCCCAATCGCACCGAGGACGCCATGTCGCCGACCGGATCGTCGTTACTGACCACCTGAAAACTGTGCGGCGCGAAGTCGATCGTGCAACGCGGCGAGGTGATCGCGACACGGTGCTGGAACGGCACGGCTTCGAGCGCGACCGCGACGTGGAGGCCGAGCGGGCGGGCGAGGAACGGTTCGTTCAGCTTGCTGCCGACATCGCCGAAGCGCGCCGACTTGCCCGCGGCGAGCAGGACGAGAACGGTGTCCTCCGCCGCAATCACGCGAGCACGGCTTCGGCGGCGCAGTCCACGCCCACGTCGGAGGCCGGTGCGGACAGGTGGAAGGCGTGCACCATCGCCGCGGCGATCGACAACGCGATCTCGGCCGGGCCGATCGCGCCGATGTCGATACCGACCGGTCCGTCAATACGGTCGATCTGCGCCTCGCTCAGCCCCGCCGCCGCGAGCCGTTCGCGGCGCGCGGCGTGGCTCTTGCGGCTGCCGAGCGCGCCGACATAAGCGGCGTTGGTCCTGAGTGCGGCGATCAGCGCGGGGTCGTCGATCTTGGTGTCGTGGCTGAGCGTCACCACCGCGGTCGACGGACCGGGGCGATACGCCTCGACCGCCTCGTCAGGCCAGCGATCGTCGAGCGTGACGTTGGGAAAACGCTCCTCGGTCAGGAAACGCCCGCGCGGGTCGATCACCACCACCTTGATCCCGAGTGTCGTGGCGAGCGCGGCCAGGCTCTGTGCGATCTGGACCGCGCCGACGATCAGCAGCCGGCGCGGCGGGGCGTAGCGGTTGGCGAATAACTCACCCGTCTCGACTGGACGCAGGTCGCTGTGCCCGGTTGCGAGGTCGGTCGTGACGGTCACGCCCTGTCCATGATCGCGCGCCTCGGCGATGCGGTCGAACAATTCGGGGTCGAACCCTTCGGCGGAGACGGGCTGGACCATGACGCTGATCTGCCCGCCGCACGGCAGCCCGACCTCCCACGCGCTGTCATCGGCGACGCCGTAGGTCTTGACCTGAAAGGGTGCGCCCGCGATCACCTGCGCGGCGGTGTCGAGGATGTCGCCCTCGACGCAGCCGCCCGACACGGAGCCCTCAAACCGGCCATCGGCGTGGACCAGCATGTGGCTGCCCTTTGGCCTTGGTGCGGAGCCCCAGGTCGAGACCACGGTGGCAAGCGCCAGCGGCTTGCCCTTCCAGGCGGCGGCGGCGGCGAGGACGGAATCGTTATCGGTCATGATCGGTTCTCGTGTGAGGCTCAGACCGGCGGCAGGCCGGCGAGCAGGGTGTCGAGCGTTGCGGGCACGTCGCGCACACGCACGCCGGTCGCGTTGTGGATCGCGTTGATGACCGCGGCGCCCGCGCCCGAGATGCCGAGCTCGCCGACCCCCTTCGCGCCGACCTGATTGGCGGCGTCGTCGATCTCTTCGATGAAATGGACGTCGATCTGTGGCACGTCGGCGTTCACCGCGACGTGATACTCGCCGAAGTCGGGATTGACGAAGCGGCCGCTGCGGGTGTCGACGACCGCCGCTTCGCCGAGCGCGTAGCTGACGCCCCACACCATGCCGCCGATGATCTGGTTGGCCGCGGTTTTTGCGTTGAGCACGCGGCCGACGTCGAACACGCCGAGCATTCGGCGCACGCGCACCTCGCCGGTGACCGCGTTGACCGCAACTTCGCAAAAGTGCGCGCCGTGGCTCGCCTGGCTGGTGCGCTTGGCCTGTTGTCCGGGCGACGACTTGCCGCGCCCCTCGATGGGTTCGCCGCGCACGAGATCGGCGAGCGGCACCTCACGCCCGCCCGCCGCGACGCAGCCGTCATGCAACACCAGTTCAGCCGGCGCGGCGTTCATCCTGAGTGCAAGTTCGGCGAGCACGTCCTCGCACGCCAGCACCACTGCCGCGCATGCGCTGCCCGCGCCGAACGACCCGCCCGAGCCGGCGCTCTTGGGATAGTTGGTGTCGCCGATCCGCACGTCGACCTGGGATGCATCGACGCCCAGCACCTCGCCCGCGGTCTGCGCGAGAATAGTGTAGGTGCCGGTGCCGATATCGGTCATGTCGGTTTCGACCGTGACGCGCCCGTTCGGCTCCACCCGCACGTTCGCCGCCGCGGTGACGGTGAAGTTGCCGCGCAGCGCCGCCGCCATGCCGATGCCGATCAGCCACTCGCCCTCCAGCGTGGTGCCCGGATCGGGCACGCGCTCGGGCCAGCCGAAGCGGCGCGCGCCTTGCGTGTAGCAGTCGAGCAGGCGACGGGTGGAGAAGGGCTTGGAAGAGGTCGGATCGAACGCCGGCTCGTTGCGGCGGCGCAGCTCGATCGGATCGAGCCCGAGCTGCTCGGCGAGCTCGTCCATCGCACACTCTATCGCGAAGGTGCCGATCGCCTCGCCCGGCGCGCGCACCGCGCCGGTCGGCGGCAGGTCGACGCGCGCGAGCGCGGTCCGGAACACGCGCGTGTCGCCGCTGTAGAGTGGGATCGAGCCGAACGGGATCGGTTCCAGGAACGCAGCATCGTCGTTCTGATAGGCGACGCCCTCGTGCGCAATCGCGCTGATGCGGCCGTCGTGGTCGCAGGCGATGCGGATGCGCTGGCGCGTCTCGCTGCGATGGTGGACGAGGTAGGCGGTCTCGCGTCGGGGGAGCGCGACCTTGACCGGGCGACCGAGCTTCTCCGCCGCGATCGCCGCGAGGATCACCTCGGGGCCGACGCCCGTCTTGCCGCCGAAGCCGCCGCCGACGTAAGGCGCCAGGACGCGCACGTGATCGTCGGCGATGCCGAGCGCCTTGGCGATCGTGCCCTTGGCCGCGCCGATCACCTGATTGCTCGAGCGGACGGTCAGCCGATCGCCTTCCCACCAGGCGGTGGTGGCGTGCGGCTCCAGCGCGGCGGGGAAGTGCGCGGGGGTGGTGTAGGTCGCGTCAAAGGTGACGGGAGCGTCGCGCATCGCGCCGTCGAGGTCGCCCTTGCTGATCGGGGACAGGAAGCCGATCTCGGGCTTATCCTCAACCGGTTCGACCGAGAAATCATAGCGGCCCTCGCGTGCGTCGAACGAGACGCGCACCAGTGATGCCGCCTCGCGTGCAACTGCCTGGCTTTCAGCCACGACCGCGGCGACGGGTTGCCCGGCGTAGAAGATGTGACGTTTGCCCTGCTCAGCCAAGCGGCTGGAATTACCTTCGCCCGCCATGATCCGGGGATCGTCGTGGATCACCGCGAGGACGCCAGGCAGTGCCTCGGCCGCGCTCGCGTCGATGCCGGTCACCTCGCCCGCGCCGACGGGTGCGCCGACGATCGCGAGATAAGCGGTGCCTTCCGACGCATCCTCGAACGCGTAGGTCGCCGTGCCAGTGACCTTCAGCGGCCCCTCGATCCGCGGCAGCGGAGCACCGAGCAGCCCTTGCACGGCGCGCTGCAGCCCGCCCGGTCGCTCGGCCGTGTCGATCGCCTGTTCGGTCACCGTGACGCTCCCCGCTTGAACCCGTCCAATCTAGGAAGCGCGCCGCGCCCGCGCCAGCCATGGCAGACGCGATGCGACCGGTTTACACGTCGAATGGCAGCTGCTCGATGATCTTGTCACAGGTGATCGGAAAATCACGCACGCGCACGCCCGTTGCATTGTAGATCGCGTTGGCGACCGCCGCGCCCGCGCCCGAGATGCCAAGTTCACCGATCCCCTTGGCGTGGATTGGATTGACGTGCACGTCGCGCTCTTCGAGGAAGTGCACCTCGAGATGCGGCACATCGGCGTGCGAGGGCACGTGATATTCCGCCATGTCGCGGTTGACGACCTTGCCGTTGCGCTCGTCGTGGATCATCTCCTCGGTCATCGCAGAGCCGATGCCGAACGTCATGCCGCCCAGACACTGCGACCGCGCGGTCTTCTCGTTGAGGATGCGCCCGGCGGCGAACACCCCCAGCATCCGCTCGACGCGCACCTCGCCGGTCACGACATTGACCTTCACCGCGCAGAAATGCGCGCCGTAGCCGGCCTGGTGGAACTTCTTCTCCTGCTTGCCGGGCTCGATCTGGCCGATCACGCCCATATTCTCTTCGATCAGGTCGGTGATCGCGACCGAGCGGTTGTCGCCGATCGCGCGCCCGTCCTTGAGCGTCATGTCCGCAACCGCGACGCCCATCGACTTGGCGAGCTTCTCACGAATTTTCTCGCAGGCGAGATAGACAGATGACCCGGCCGAGCCCGCGCCCCACGATCCACCCGATCCTGATGAGGGCGGTGCCTTGCCGTCGCCCAGATGCACAACGACCTTATCGATCGGCAGCCCGAGCGTCTCGGCGGTGATCTGCGCCAGGATGGTGTAGGTGCCGGTGCCGATATCGGTCATGTCGGTGTCGACGACCGCGCGGCCGTCGGTGGTCAGCGTGACCTTCGCCGCCGATTTCATCAGCTGGTTTGATCGCACCGCGGACGACACGCCCATGCCGTGGAGCCACTCGCCGCGGCGATCGCTGCCCGCCTTCTTGCGCTGCGACCAACCGAACAATTGCGCGCCCTTCTCCAGCGCGGGGATCAGGTTGCGGCTGGAGAAGGGGATCTGCTTTTCCGGTTCCTGCGCGGGTTCGTTGCGGCGGCGCAGCTCGATCGGATCAATCCCGAGCTTCTCGGCAAGCTCGTCCATCGCGCATTCGAGGCCCATCATGCCGACCGCCTCGCCCGGCGCGCGCATCGAGCCCGCGGCGTTCAGGTTGAGCGCGACGAGGTCATGATTGATCTCGCGGTTTTCACCGCCGTAGAGGAAGTGCGTGCCGACCGCGACCGGCTCCCAATATTGCTCGTACGGGGTGTTGGTGACGAGCGAATTGTGGCTCAGCGCGTCGATCTTGCCGTTCGCATCGGTACCCAGCCGGATACGCTGCTCTGTGTTCGAACGGCGCACCGTCGCGTCATAGACCTGCTGTCGTGCAAGCACGATCTTGACCGGGCGGCCGAGCTTCTTCGCCGCGACCGCGGCCGCGACGCTCTCGGGCGCGATGCCGAGCTTCGAGCCGAAGCCGCCGCCGACGAAGCGCGCGATGATCCGCACCTTGTCCGCCGGTACACCCAATGCCTTCGCAAGTTGCTGCTGGTCGCTCGCCACCATCTGATAGGCGCCGTGCAGGATCAGCGTGCCATCGCGCCATTCCGCGATCGAGGCGTGCGGCTCCATCGCGGTCGAGTTCTGACTTGGCGTGGTGTAGGTGACATCGAGCTGGACCGGCGCCTCGTTGAACGCCTTCTCGAAATTGCCCTGCTTGCTGTGGCCGGGGATTTGGTCTTCCTTCGGCTCCTTGCCCTGATCCTTGTGCGCGGCGAAGACGTAACTGGCGTCCTTCGTCTCATGCTCGATCCGGACCGCGGCGGCGCCGTCGCGTGCGGCCTCGAACGTTTCCGCGACGACGACGGCGACCGGCTCGCCGAAATAATGCACCTCCTGCACGCCCTGCGGCGGCGCGGTGGTCGCACCGCCCTGACCGGGGCTGCGGATGAACGTGTCGTAATCGGCGATGACGTCAATCACGCCGGGCAGGGCGCGCGCGGCGCTGTCGTCTATCTTGGTGATCTTGCCCGCACCGAAGGTCGCGCGCACCAGCACGCCGTAGCTCAGTCGCTCGGCGGGATATTCCGCCGCATAGGGCGCGCGGCCGGTCACCTTCAACGGCCCCTCGACGCGGTTGATCGGCTTCCCGATCACGTCCTGCGCGCCATGGTCGAGGAAGCTGTTCGGACGCGGCTCGTCCATCACCAGTGCGTTGGTTTCCGCATCATCGGAGCCGAACAATTTGCCAAGAATGCTCATGCGGTCAAATCCCTGAGGGTCGCGATCAGCGTGCGCCGTACGAGCGGTATCTTGAAGTCGTTCGAGCCGTAGCCCTTGGCGTCGGCGAGCAGCGCGTCGGCGGCGGCCTCGAACGCCTCGGTCGACGGTGCGCGGCCGACAACCGCAGCCTCGACCGCCGGATTGCGCCACGGCATTGGCCCGAGACCGCCGAACGCGAGCGCGGCGGAGGCGATGACACCATTCTTCACCTCGACCACGCCTGCGACCGAGACGAGCGCAAAGGCGTAGGAGGCCCGGTCGCGCACCTTGCGGTAGACCTGCTTGCCCGCCGGCGGGGAGGGCAGCTCGACGTGGGTGATAAGTTCGCCGGCCTCCAGCACGGTCTCGATCTGCGGTGTCTCGCCGGGAAGACGGTAGAAATCGTGGATTGGAATGCGACGCTTGTCGCCGTCAGCCTTCTGCGTAACGATCACGGCATCGAGCGCGCGCATCGCCACCGCCATGTCGCTCGGGTGCGTCGCAATGCACTGTTCGCTGGTACCGAGCACTGCCAGAATGCGGTTGAAGCCGCCGACCGCGTCGCATCCCGAGCCGGGCTGACGCTTGTTGCAGCGTGAGGCCGTGTCGTAGAAATAATAACAGCGCGTCCGCTGGAGCAGATTGCCCCCGGTCGACGCCTTGTTGCGCAACTGCCCCGACGCACCAGCGAGCAACGCGCGGCTGAGCACCTCGTACTTCTCGACGACGCGCGGGTCGGCGGCGAGATCGCTGTTGGGAACGAGCGCGCCGATCGTCAGGCCGCCGTCATCGCGCTCCTCGATCGTGTTCAGGTCCAACCGGCTAATGTCGACCAGCCGCTCGGGCGTCTCGACCTGCAGCTTCATCAGGTCGAGCAGATTGGTGCCGCCCGCGATGAAGCGCCCGTTCGCGCGCGTCGCCGCCTCGATCGTATTGGCGCGTTGGTAGTCGAAGGTCTTCATGCCGACACCTTCTCTTGTGCGGGTTGCTCGGCGGCAGCACGCGGCGCGGGCTTGATCGCCTGCTCGCCCGACTGACCTGCGACCTCGCGGATCGCGTCGACGATGTTGGGATAGGCGGCGCAACGGCAGATGTTGCCGCTCATACGCTCGCTGATCTCCGCGTCGGTGAGCGACACCTGATCGAGGTCGCCGGTGACGTGGCTGGCCCAGCCCTTCTTCACCTCGTCGAGCATCCCGACCGCCGAGCAGATCTGCCCAGGCGTGCAGTAACCGCACTGGTAACCGTCATGCGACACGAACGCGGCCTGCATCGGGTGCAGGTTCTCGACCGTGCCAAGCCCCTCGATCGTTACGATCTCGTCATCCTGGTGCATCACGGCTAGCGAGAGGCAGGCGTTGATGCGCCGTCCATTCACCAACATCGTGCACGCGCCGCACTGGCCATGGTCGCAACCCTTCTTGCTGCCGGTCAGCCCGAGGTGCTCGCGACACAGGTCGAGGAGCGAAGTGCGGACATCGACATCCGCTTCGTAGGTCTTTTGATTGATGGTGAAGCGCATGGTCCGCCTTTTCGCTGCTCATCCCATAACGTGCGTTATGCGCTTCATATCCCTGCGAATCATTCTCACAGCCTTGTCGCTGGCGTCCGCGTCGGCGAGCGCGCAGGATACGCGGATGAACGCTGATCTCGCCCGCACGCGCCTGTCCTCGCCGCTGCTCGTGATCGCGCATCGCGGTGCCAGCGGCGAGCGGCCCGAGCATACGCTGGCGAGCTACAGTCGCGCGATCGAGCAGGGCGCAGACGTGATCGAACCCGATCTGGTGCCAACGAAGGACGACGTGCTGGTCGCGCGGCACGAGAACGAGATTTCAGAGACGACCGATGTCGCCGACCACCCCGAATTCGCCGCGCGGCGTGCGACCAGGACGATCGACGGGCAAACGCTGACCGGCTGGTTCACTGAGGATTTCACGCTCGCCGAGTTGAAGACGCTGCGCGCCAAGGAGCGGTTGCCCAAGCTGCGCCCGTGCAACACCGTGTGGGACGGGCAGGAGACGATCCCGACGCTGGCCGAGATCATCGCGCTCGCCAAGGCGCACGGCGTCGCGATCTATCCCGAGACCAAGCACCCCAGCTACTTCGCGTCGATCGGGCATCCGACCGACCGCCTGCTGGTCGACCAGCTACATGCGGCGGGGTGGGACAGCGCCGAGGCGCCAGTGTTCATCCAGTCGTTTGAAGTCGAGAACCTGAAGCGGTTGCACGCGATGACGCGCATCCGCCTGATCCAGCTTGTCGCCTCGAGCGGCGCGCCCGCCGATGGTGCCGCGACCAGCTACGCCGCGATGATGACGCCGGCGGGACTGGCGGAGGTCGCGCGCTACGCCTGGGGTATCGGACCCGACAAGGCGATGCTGTGGCAGGGGGATGCGCCAAGCGCGCTCGTCGCCGATGCGCATGCCGCGGGCTTGCGCGTTCACCCGTGGACTTATCGCGCCGAGAACGCCTTCGTTCGCGCGCGCTTCCGTGCCGGCGATGATCAGGCCGCGCACGGCGACGTGTCGGGCGAGATCGCCGCCGCGCTGCGCCAAGGCGTTGACGGGTTCTTCACCGACTTTCCTGCTATCGGGGTCGCGACACGCGACGCGTCCGTCGCCGGGGAGAAGAAGTGATGCGTCCGATCGTGCTGGCCCTGGCCGCTCTGCCGCTGTTCGCGACCGGCGGGTGCGTGAGGACCGCTTGGAACGTCGCCACCATGCCGGTGCGCGCGGTGGGGAAGGGGTCGACCTTGCCACGACCAGCCCGCGCGAACGCGACGAGAAATATGTTCGGCAGCAGCGCAAGCAGGCCGAGCGCGAGGAACGCGAGCGGCGCGATTATGAGCGCGCCTGCCGCAAGCAGCACGGCGACTGCCCCCCGTATAACGGCTATGTCGCGGGGCAGCGCGACCGCTGACTGGCCGCCGGCCGCGCCCGTCGAAGCATGACCGACGATCGGCTTACTCGCCGGTTAAGTTGCCGTCGGTCGCGGGCTCGTCCCCACTCGACTGATCGCGCGTCGGCGCAGCAGCCGTGTCACGCGACTGCCCGCGCGTGCTGCGCGCGGTCATGCCGGTCGCGAAGGCATCGTCGTTCATCTGCTCGTCGACCGACCGCTCGGCGGGAGGGGGCAGCGCCTCGCTGGTCGCGTTCAGGTCGGTCGCAGGCAGCGTCTCGGGCGCCGCGCTTTCCGTCGGCACCGGCATCGGCTCCGGCTCGGACTGGTAATTGTCCGAAATCTCGTTGTCGGGCAGCGGCGCCTGCTCGTCCGCCGAGCGCGAGCAGCCGGCAAGCGACAGGATAAGGATGCCGGCAAGCGCGGCAGCGGTTTTCGTCTTCTTCATCATTCCATCCGTTCCCTTTTGCCCGTTACAGCGACGCGAGCGTCTGCTTCGCCTGCCGCGCCTCGACCTTGCTCGCCAGATCGCTGTCCCAATTGTACGGATCGTCGCGGAAGCCGACCTGGCCTGAGGGACTCGCGAACGCGGTCCAGTAGAGCAGGTAGACCGCCACCGGCTGTGCCATCTGTGCGCGCACCGTCTTGCCGGCGGCGACCGTCTGATCGATCTGGGCGGGCTGCCACTGCGGGGTCGTCTTCATCAGCAGCTTGGCGAGCGCCTCGGGCTTCTCCAGCCGGACGCAACCGTGGCTGGCGAGCCGGTCGAAGCGCGAGAAGCCGGCCTGCGCGGGCGTGTCGTGCAGGTAGACCGCGAAATCGTTGGGGAAGTCGAACTTGTAGCGGCCGAGCGCGCTCTTTTCCGACGATTGCTGCAGCCGCTTGCCGCCGCCGCCGGTGTCGATCACGCGAAAGCCGTTGCGCTTCAGGTAGCCCGGATTGGCGCGTTCCTTGGGCCACAATTCCTTGTCGGCGATCGAACTCGGCACGTTCCACGGCGGATTGAGCACGACCGAGTGGATCGAGGAGACGAGCATCGGCGTCTCGTTGCCCGGACGCCCCGTCACCGCCTTCATCGACATGACCGGCGCGTCACCGTCGAACACGGTCAGCACCGCGGCGGCGACATTCACCTGGACGCGGTTCTGCTCCAGCTGCGCCGGCAGCCAGCGCCAGCGCTCCATGTTGGCCGCGATCTGCCGCATTCGCGCCGCAACCGGCACGTTCAGCGCCGCCAGCGTCTGCGCGCCGACGTCGCCCGCAGGGTTCAGGCCGTAGCGCCGCTGCGCGCGGCGCACCGCGGACAGCAGGTCGGCGTCGAACTTGTCGCTACTCGCTGACACCTGCGAATCCTCCGCCGCGAGCCGCTTGCGCAAGGCAGCGACCGCAGGGCCCGAGCGGCCGTACTTCAACTCGGGCGAGGCAGGGACCGTGCCCCAACCGCCATCAGCCGCGATCTGGCGATAGCGCGCCAGCCCGACGACCAGCGCATCATAGCCGGCATAAGGCGGCGGCAGCGAGGCAACCCAGGCGGCGAGCCGGTCGCGCTCCACCGCGTCGACGAAGCCGGGCAGCGGATCATAGGCCTGCGGGCGGATGCCCCAGTCGCGCTCGAAATCGCTCGCGTCGAGCCGTCCGGCATGCACCGCGCGTGCGTGGTCGAGCGCGGCGCGGACCAGCGCGTCGCCGGTCTTGTCGCTCATGTCGCGCGGACTGCCCTGGCGCAGCCCCTGCCGGACTTCGTCCTGCGCGATCAGCTTCGCCAACTCGCGCGACTGCGCGTCGGACAGGCGCGGCAGCGGCTGTGCGATCATCCGTGCGGCAGGGGACGTTGCCGCAGGCGTCGCAGGCGCAGGCGTCGCGGTAGCCGGCGAGGTGACGGGCTGGACGGGCGGGGGAATGATCTGCGCCGACGCATGGCTCGCGATCAGGGCCAGAACGGCGGTGCTCGCGCCACCGATGACGCGAGTCAGTGGCGTGTTCCGTGCATTCGCACGCTTTTCATCAATCCAAGCGCCGAACGCGTTCAACGTTTCCATCACCTTCTATCCTCAACTCACGGCCGTGCCGCGTCATAGCGTGCGCATCATGCGCCACGATGAACGCCAGCGAAATACGTGAACGCCGCGTTGGATGCACGGAGGCAAACAACGTTTCGTCGTACCTGCGCACTCGGTTCAACGATGGCGGACCGGCTAAGTTTTTAATCCTGCCCGCATTTCTTACCGCTTGATGGCGTGCTGCGCCGCCGTCAAACGTCCCGCTTGCACGCGTGCGGGTTCTCGAATAATCGATGGCTTCAAGGCCGCGCGGAAACGCGCCGGGCGGGTATAGCACAATGGTAGTGCAGCAGCCTTCCAAGCTGAATACACGGGTTCGATTCCCGTTACCCGCTCCATCCATCTTCCTGTTGATGGACGCTATGGCTTAGCTGCGGATGTCGCTTGCGACTTGGGGACAGCCTTGGGCGCGGCGTCGGCAAGGTCGGACACGCTCGATTTCGCCTCCAGTGCCTGAACACGCTGTGTCAGCAGGTCGAGGTCGATCTTCTCCGGCGTGACCTCAAGCGCGCCGACCCGTTTCTCCAAATCCTCGACGCGGCGGGTCAGCGTGTCGCGCGTCACCCGGTCCTCGACTGCCGCAATGTCGTTCTTCATCGCCGCCACGTCGTTCGCCGCCGGATTGCTCGGTACATCCTGCGTCGCGGAGCTCGGCTGACCGCACGAGGCAACCAGCAGCGAGAGGACGAGGGCACGTGCTGGGTGGTGCGTTCGTGAAGGCGGCGAAGGGTCGGTCATGCCTGGTGGATAGGGCAGCCGCGATGGTTGCGCCACCGTCGTGCGCGCGCGTGCAGCCGATCGGGGTTGCCGTGAGTTAAGCGCATAACATCGGTGGAGGAAAGTATGACGGCGCGGACGATTGTCGTGACAGGGGCGGAATCGGGCATCGGTGCAGCCTGTGCCGAGGCGTTCGGCGCGGCCGGTGAGCGTGTCTGCGTGATCTATTTCTCGGATGCCGCGGCGGCGGAGAAGACAGTGGCGGCGGTCACCGCGCGGGGCGGCGAAGCGATCGCCGTGCAGGCCGATGTCGCGAACGAGCAATCGGTCGAAGCCGCCTTCGCTGCGGTTGAGGCGAAATGGGGTGCGGCCGACGTGCTGGTCAACTCGGCCGGGCTGAACATGACCGGCGTCACCGTGCGCGCGATGACGCTGGCACAGTGGCAGCGGTTGTTGGGCACCGACCTGACCGGCGCGTTCATCGTCTCGCGCCGCTTCCTGTCGGGACGCGGTGAGGCGAAGGCGGATGCGTCGATCATCCACATTTCGTCGATTCACGCGTATGCCGTGCGCGCGGGCGGTGCGGATTATTGCGCGGCGAAGGGCGGCCTCTCAAACCTGGTCGAGACGCTGGCGATCGAGGAAGCGCCGCGTGGTATCCGCGTTAACGCGATCGAGCCGGGCATGATCCTGACGCCGATGAACGCGCGGGCGCAGGCCGATCCGGTCTACCGCCGCACGCTGGAGCAGAACATCCCGATGGGTCGCGCCGGCGATCCGGCGGAGGTCGCAGACCTCGCGGTGTTTCTCGCCTCGGACAAGGCCCGCTACATCACCGGCGCGCGGATCGTCATCGACGGCGGTCTGTCGCTGATGCAGGCGCTCGGCGCATGAGCGACGCGTCCGTTGCCGATCCGCACCGCAAGGACGCGGTCGCCCCCGCCGAGATCGCGCTCGACTTCAACGTAAAGCGGATCGAGGTCGTGCAGGTCGACGGGCCGCCCGCGCTGATGGCGCGAGACCTGATGAGCCCGTATGTCTGGCAGGAGCCGGATGGTCGCTTCGGCATCATGGTGCGCGCGGTCTGCCGCCCGGGCGAGGTGATGACCGACACGGGACAGATCTGGAGCGGGTGGAGCGACGACGGCGTCCGTTTCACGATGCTGCCCGCGCCGTCGATCGTGCCCGGTCCGGACGCGCACGACGCGGGCGGGGTCGAGGACCCGACGGTGGTGCGCACCGATGACGGCTATCTGGTCTATTACTCGGGCGTGCTCGCCGACCACGCGCACGGCGAACTGTCCTACGCCAGCGGTCTGTCGCTCGACCGGCTGACCAAGAGCGGCGTCGCGCTCGCCTCGTCCAAGTCGGAGGGGAATACCAAGGAAGCGACGGTTAACCGCACAAAGGACGGGCGCTGGCGGTTGTTCTACGAATATGCCGCGGACGAAGCCTCGCGCGTCGGCCTAGCGGTCGGTCCGGCCGCGGCGGGGCCGTGGGAGGAGCAGCCGACACCGTTCATGCCGCGTGAGAACAGTTGGGACGACTGGCATCTGTCGACCGGCCCGCTGCTGATCGACGATCCCGACATGCCGGTGATGTTCTACAATGGCGCGACGCGCGACGCGCGCTGGCGGATCGGCTGGATCGCGTTCGATGCCGATCTGACCCGCGTCGTCGCACGCGGGATCGAGCCGCTGCTCACCCCGCCGCCGGTCGACGATCGCACTGCGACCGACATCGCCTTTGCCGCCTCGGTCGTGGTCGATCGTGGCGCGATCTGGCTATACTACTCGCTGGAGGATCGCCGCCTGTCGCGCGCGCTGATCCGTCGCAGCTGATCGGTTCAGGCGGGGCGTGCCAGCTCACGCTCCGCCGCGCGGCCGAACAGGTCGGCGGTGGCGAGCCAGAACACGCCTTGCGTGCCGATCGACGCGAGGCGGAACTGCCACAACAAGCTGGCGGGGAAGTCGGCCGGTACTTCGTCGATCACCGGCAGCAGCAGCTGTCCGATCGCGACAACAGCGACGAACACGCCGGATGCGGCAAGCAGGCGGTCGACGCTAGTGAGCCTGTGCGTGCGCCGGACCGTCCATCCTGCGGCGATCGCCGCCAGCACCGATAGTGCCAGCATCGCGAAATAAGCCGCAGTGCGGATGCGCACCGTCTCGTGCAGTCCAACCGCGGGCGGGGTCGGCGGATATTTGATCGCGGGCACCACCACGACGACGACGAAAGCGGCGAGTGCCAGCAATAGCGATAGCTCGCGCGCACCCAACCGCGACACGCGACCATGGAGCGCGGCGAACAGGATCGCGAACAGCCCGCCCAGTGCCGTGCCGTACAGGCCCATCGCGGTGAACAGCCCCCACGTCTTCTGCGTCGCGCGCGATACGAGCTCGGGCTCCGCCGCCATGCCGGGCATGACGTGGCGCGCCTCGAGTGCGATCGCGGCATCGATCTGCGGCTCGGCAAACAGCAAGGCGAAGGTGGCGGCGATCAACGCGCCGACGAGCCCGGCGAGCAACCCTCGCCAGAGCAATGACCTGGTCATGACGGCGTCCGCCGGATCAGTGGCAGGGAAAGCCGAGCAGGTGACGCCCGTCGTGGACGTATTCGTGGACGTACATGCCGTTGAAGAGCGCGAAGGCGCCCTGTTCGGTGCTGACGAAGTACAACAGGATCAGTGCGACGACGAAGGCGAACACTGCCCAGGGCGCGATGTCGGCGAGCGGAATCGGCCGTGCGGCGGGAGCAGCAGCGGCGAAGGGGCTGGGACGGGTGGCGGTGCGGGTCGTCATCGTGTCGCTCCTGTCCGGGTGAACGCGCCCGGCATGGGTGATGGTGTCGGGCGGGGTCTGGCTTCCGGTCGGGCAAGCCCGCCGATCACAGTGGCGCGACCGCGCCGGTTTTCGCACCGGCTTCCCGCCCGGCTTCGATCCCGCCGGTGTGGCGGCTGGACGTTGGCGCGTCAACCGGCCAGAGCGTTCTGCGTGACCAGCGCCGCCGCCACCCGCCTGACCCTGCTGTGCGCCGGGGCGACGCGCGGCTTGCGCGAGGGGCGCTTTCCCGATCCGGCCGAACCGCTCGATGACGGCGGACGCGCGAAGGTGCGTGCGGCGGCGCGTGACTGGTCGGGCTTCGATCGCTGCTTCGTCAGCCCGGCCGCTTCCGCGATCGGGACGGCCGCGCTGCTGGGCATCAAGGCGGCGCGGGAGCCGGCGCTCCGCGACGCGGACGCGGGTGATTGGGCCGGGCGCGGTATGGATGAGATCGGGGAGGCTGCATTCGCGCGCTGGCTTGCCGCGCCCGAGCAGGGAGCGCCGGGCGGCGAGTCGATGGCGACGGTGCGCGCGCGTGTCGGGGCGTGGCTCGATGCGCTGGACGCGGGACGCGTGCTGGTGATGACGCACGCGGCGGTGATCCGCGCCGGGCTGGCGCATGCGCTGGCGGTGCCCGATTCAAGCGTGCTGGCGATCGACGTCGCGCCGCTCACCCGTGTCATCCTGTCGCGACACGGCCGCTGGCGGTTGCAGGCGCTCGTTCCGCCGCGCGAGGGCTAGCGCATCAGGATAGTCAGGGGATGACGTGCCTGCCATCCGCGACGCTCCAGCTCCGGCGTGTCGGTTTCATGCTCGGGATAGCCAAGGCATAGCAATGCGACGAGTGACCAGCCCGGCGGCGCGTCGAGCAGCGCGGTGACGAAGGCGGGATCGAGGATCGACACCCAGCCGAGCGCCACGCCGCGCACGCGTGCGGCGAGCCACAGGTGGTCGATCGCGAGCACGGTCGAGTAGCGCAGCGTTTCGCGCATCGTCGCGCGCCCCAGGCGGTGTCCGGCGGCGGGATCGTCGTCGCTGAACACCGCGACGATCTCGGGTGCCTCGCGAAGGCCATGCAGCTTCAGTCGCGCATAGGAGGCGGCGCGCTCGGGATCGGTGATCGCTGTTGCGGCAGCGGCGCTTTGCTGGTCGACGTGGCTCGCCAATCGCTCGCGCAGATCGTCCGAGCAGCACCGCACGAAACGCCACGGCTGGCTGTTGCCAACCGATGGCGCCAGCCGCGCCGTGTCGAGGATCGCGTCGAGCTCGCCCGCGGGAAGCTCCTCATGCCGGAAATGGCGCACGTCGCGCCGCCAGCGCAGCAGCGCGTCGAACCGCTCGCGGAATGCGGCATCGAACAGCGGCGGAGTCGCCGTCATGCGCGACGCAACAGATAGATGTCCATGATCCAGCCGTGCTCGGTCCGCAGCGCCGCTCGGCGCGTGCGAACATCGGCGGCAATCTCGCTCAGCGGACCCGCCGCGAGCGCCTGCTGCGACATACCGAGATACGCGCCCCACCACATCGTCACCCCCGCCGGATCGACCGTGTCGAAGGCGCACTGACCGTCGAGCATCACTGCCAGCGTGTCGACGCCTGCGGGCCAGCCGTCGTCCGCCAAGCGCCGACCGGTGGTGATCGTCACCGGCGCGCCCAGCGTATTGAGCGGGATCGCATGCGCTGCGGTCAGCGCCTGCAGGCTGGTGATCCCGGGTGTGACCGTCACGTTCAGCACCATCCCGCGTGCGCGCAGCCGGTCGGTGATGCGCAGCGTCGAATCGTACAGCGACGGATCTCCCCAGACGAGCAGCGCGAGCCGCCCGCCGCCGGGCAGGTGCCGCGCGATCGCCTTGGCCCAGGCATCCGCGATCGCATCGTGCCATGTCCCGATCGTCGCCAGATACGGTGCGGCGGCATCGCGCGCGGGCAGGTCGAAGATCGCGACCCGCCCCCGCTCTCCCACTACCGCGTCGCACAGCGCCAGCCGCACGTCGAGCAGATCGGCGGTATCCGCACGCTTGCGCGGCAGCAGGATCACGTCGGCCGCGCGCATCGCAGCCTCGCCCGCGCGGGTCAGGTGGTCGGGGCTCCCGGTACCGATCCCAATCAGGTGGAGGTCGATCATGCCTCGGCCGCCAGCGGGCCATAGAGGATCAGCGCGGTCGCATCCGACACGCCCGTTCGCAGTTGCCGGGCGAGCGCCGCGATCGTGGTGCGCGTCAGCCGCTGCTCGAGATGGCCGACCGCCTCGGCGAGCAGCGCGGGCGTGTCGCCGGGCAGGCCATGCGCGGCGAGATCGTCGGCGAGCGCCGGAAACGTGCGCTTGGGCATGAACACGACCGTGGTCGCGTCCGGGTCGGCGAGCGCCGCCATGTTGCGCTGCTCGGGCAGTCCGCCGGTCGCATCGTGGCCGGTGACGAACTGCACCCGGCGCGCCTCGGCCCGGCGGGTCAAGGGGATCGCGGCGGCGGCAGCAGCGGCTTGCGCGGCGCTGATGCCGGGCACGATCTCGAAAGCCACGCCGGCGGCGCGCAGCGCGGTGATCTCCTCCTCCAGTCGGCCGAAGATGCCGGGGTCGCCCGCCTTCAACCGCACCACGCGCGCGCCGCTCAGCGCATGCTCGACCAGCAGCGCGGAAACGTGGCGTTGGCTGGGTGAGGGGCGTCCGGCGCGTTTGCCGACCGCGACCAGATCGGCGCCTGCGCGGACGTGGCGCAGCACTGGGCCGGCGGACAGGTCGTCGAACAGCACCACATCGGCACGCGCCAGCCGGTCGACCGCCTTAAGCGTCAGCAGCTCAGGGTCACCCGGCCCCGCGCCGACGAAGCTGACCCGCGTCACGCTGCGTTGCCTGCGATCAGGTGGAAGAACGTGCCCGACACGCGCCCGCGGTACGATCCGGTGTCGGCGACCCCGTTGTCGTCGGCGTCGCTGACCCGCGCCAGTGCCGCGTCGGGCTGTTCGAGGATGGTGGAATAATGAAATTCGTGCCCCGCCAGCGCGCTGCCGGCCGCGATCGCACCGATCGGCGCTTCCAATACGGCGCGGCGATAGCCCAAGTGCATCCGGCGTTGCGCGTAGCTGGTGACGAGCCCGAGCAGCCCTGCCATGCGGTGCCTGACCCCATCAGCGTCGATCAACGCCTCGCCGAGCGCCATATAGCCGCCGCACTCGCCGTGGATCGGGCGGGTCGCGGCGTGTGCGACGAGTCCTGCGCGGAACCGCTCGGCAGCGGCGAGGCGGCCGGCATGGAGCTCGGGATAGCCGCCGGGCAGCCAGACGAGATCGGCGGACGGATCGGGTGCCTCGTCAGCAAGTGGGGAGAAAGGGATGATTTCCGCGCCCGCCCCCTGCCACGCGTCCAGCAGGTGCGGGTAGGTGAACGAGAAGGCGGCATCGCGCGCCAGCGCGATCCGTTGCGCGGGCGGCGTGACAGGCTCGGTCCGAGCCAGGGCGAGCGGATGGGCGGCGGCGGCGGCGCGCAGGGCATCGAGGTCGACATGCTCGGCGAGGAAGGCGGCATAGGCGGCGACTGCGGCGTCCAGGTCGGGGTGCTCGACCGCCTGCACCAGCCCCAGGTGGCGCTCGGGCAATTTCAGGTCGCCGCGTCTCGGCAGGCTGCCGAACACGGGCAGGCCGACTGCCGCCATGCCGGCGCGCGCCAGCCGGTCGTGGCGCGGGCTGGCGACCCGGTTAAGGATCACGCCCGCGACGCGCACGTCCGGATCGTAGCGCGCGAAGCCGAGTGCGGTGGCTGCGGCCGACTGCGCCTGCCCCGACACGTCGATGACGAGCACGACCGGCCAGCCGCGCCGCCGCGCGATGTCGGCGCTGGCGCCGTTGCCGGCCGCACCCGGCTTCGCCACACCGTCGAACAGCCCCATCGATCCCTCGGCGAGGATCAGGTCGGCGTCGTCGCCGTGCGCGGCGAGCGCGTCTAGCAGTGCCGGCCGCATCGACCAGCTGTCGAGGTTGAACGACGCGCGCCCGCTCGCCGCGCGGTGGAAGGCGGGGTCGATGTAATCGGGGCCGCACTTGAACGGCTGCACCGCGACGCCGCGGTCGGCCAGCGCGCGCAGCAGCCCGAGCATGACGGTGGTCTTGCCGGTGCCAGACGCAGGTGCGGCGATCATCAGCCCGGCGGTCATTTGCTCTCTCCGGCAAAGCGCGAGGCGACGGATCGCGGGCGGAAGCGGCGGTCGTAGTCTGGGGCGTAGAGGCTGCTCTCGGCGAAGTCCTGCGCGCCCAGCACGCGTCCGACCAGGATCAGCGCAGTGCGTTCCGGCCCGCCCGCAGCGACCGCCTCGATCGTCGCCAGCGTGCCGCGCACGATGCGCTGGTCGGGCCAGCTCGCACGCCACACGATCGCGACCGGGCAATTAGCGCCGTGGCTCGGCGTCAGCGCGGCGACGATCTCGGGCAGGCGGTGGATCGACAGATGGATCGCGAGCGTCGCGCCGGTGGCGGCGAATGCCTTCATTGTCTCGGCCGCGGGCATCGCACTGGCACGGCCGGGCGTGCGCGTCAGGACGAGCGACTGCGCAATGCCCGGCAGCGTCAGCTCGGCCTCCAGCGCGGCGGCGGCGGCGGCGAAGGCGGGAACGCCGGGCGTCACGTCGAACGGGATGCCGAGCGCGCGCAGGCGGCGCAACTGCTCGCCCATCGCCGACCAGATCGACAGGTCGCCCGAGTGGAGTCGCGCGACGTCATGGCCGACCGTGTGCGCGCGCGCGATCTCATCGACGATCTCGTCGAGCGACATGGGAGCGGTGTTGATGATCCGCGCGCCCGGCGGGCAATGGTCGAGCAGCGCGGCGGGGACGAGCGAGCCGGCGTAGAGACACACCGGCGCGGCGGCGATCAGATCGCGTGCGCGTAAGGTGATCAGGTCGGCGGCGCCGGGACCTGCGCCGATGAAGTGGACGGTCATGCGAGGGTTCCTGAAACGGCGATCGCGCAGGTGACGCTGCGATCGGGCGAGATGCGGCGCGTGACGGTGACGCGCGCGCCCGCGCCGGCGGCGACCAGCGCGGCGGCCTCCGCGACGCTGCCGGTGCCGCGCGCGGCGAGGCTGGTGAGGGAACGGGTCGGCGTGGCGATACCGCTCAGCTTATCGGGTGAGATGACCACGAGTGGAACGCCGTGTTCGTGCGCAAATGGTTTGAGCAGCGTGGCGCGATCTTCGGGCACGGCGAAGCGATCGACGCGGGACGTGCCGGTCGCCGCCAGCGCCGCGGCGAAGGCATCGGTTGATGCGCCGGCGCGGCAGCCGAACCCGGCGACGATCACCATGTCACGCTCCACTGCACCAGCGGATAGGCGCTACGCCACCCGCGGCGCGCGCCGATCGGCGCGGCCTCGGCGAGCTCTATGCGTAGCAGCGATCCGCCACGCCGCGCGTGCCACTGGCTGAGCAGTGCCTCGGACTCGAGCGTCACCGCGTTGACGACGACGCGCGTGCCCGCGGACAGATGCGCGGCGAGCCAGTCGAGCAGCGCGCTCGACAATCCTCCGCCGACGAACACCGCCGTTGGCGTGGGCTGGTCGATGAGGACCGCGGGTACGGCGCCCTCTACGACAGCCAGATGGTCGACGCCGAGTGCGGCCGCGTTGGTACGCGCACGTGCGGCGCGGACCGGGTCGCGCTCGAACGCGATTGCGCGGGTCGACGGATGCGCGAGCAGCCATTCGATCGCGATCGAGCCGGAGCCTGTGCCGATGTCCCACAACAACTCGCCGGCGCGTGGGGCGAGCGCGGACAAGGTGAGCGCGCGCGCCGGGCGCTTGGTGATCTGTCCGTCATGGTCGAACCATGCGTCGGGGAGTCCGGCGGCGAGCGGCAGCGTGTCGCCGCTACCCGCCACCTCGATCGCGACCGCGATGGGATGCGCGATGTCGGTAAAGGGTGCGGCCTCTGCCGCTGTCGTACGCACGCGCTCGCGCGGACCGCCCAGCGACTCGAGCATCGTCACCGCCGATGCGCCGAAACCCTGCTGCGCGATATAGTCGATCAGCGCACGCGCGCCCGCGCCATCGCGCACCAGCGCGACGATACGCGCACCGGGTGCGAGGTGTGGGCGCAGCCGCGTCACCGGCGCGGCGTGGAGGCCGAGGCAGATCGTTTCCTCCACGCGCCAGCCGAGCCGCGCTGCCGCGAGCGCGAAGGTGGAAGGCGCGGGATAAGCGACCCACTCGGCGCGTGACAGGTGACGCGACAGCGTCGCGCCCGCGCCGAACCAGAACGGGTCGCCCGAAGCGAGCATCACCACGCGGCGCCCGCGCTGCTTGAGCAGGTCGGCGATGCCGGCCTCAAACGGTACTGGCCAAGTGCGCGTCTCCGACGTCAGGTCAGGCAGCAACGACAGGTGTCGGGCCGCACCGAACACCAGTTCGGCCTGCGCAAGTGCGGCACGGCTTGCCGCCGACAGCCCGTCCGGTCCATCCTCGCCGATCCCGACAATCGTCAGCCAAGGCCCGCGCTCATCCATGACCAAGCTCCTGATCCTGGGCGGCACGACCGAGGCGAGCGCATTCGCCGGTGCGTGTGCGCTCAGAGGGGTGGACGCGATGCTGAGCTATGCCGGGCGTACCGCAGCCCCGGCGGCGCAGGCGTCGCCGGTACGCGTCGGCGGGTTCGGCGGGGTGGCGGGGCTCGCCACCTATCTGCGGGACGAGCGCGTCACGCACCTGGTCGACGCGACACATCCCTTCGCCGCGCAGATGAGCGCGCACGCGGTCGCCGCCGCCGGCCATGCGGGCGTGCCGCTGATCGCGCTGACGCGTCCCGCCTGGACGTCGGTCGCGGGCGACCGCTGGACGCGCGTCGCCGATGTGACGGGCGCGGTGGCCGCACTCGCAGGACCGGCGCGACGCGTCATGCTCGCGCTCGGGCGGATGCACGTCGCCGCCTTCGCTGCGCAGCCGCAGCATCATTACCTGCTGCGCTTCGTCGACGAGCCAGACACGCTGCCGCCGTTGCCGCACCACGATCTCGTGATCGAGCGCGGACCGTTCGACGAAGATAGCGATCGACGATTGATGTTCGATCACCGCATCGATCTCGTCGTCGCGAAGAACGCCGGCGGCAGCGGCGCGTCGGCGAAGATCGCAGCGGCTCGCGCGCTTGGCCTTGGCGTGGTGATGATCGACCGACCCGCGATGCCGCCGCGCATCGAGGTGCATGACGTGGCGGCGGTGTTCGACTGGATCGCTCACGGCGTTCCCTCAGGCATCCAGCGCGGCGTGTAGAGGATCGGCGTGCCCACACGCTCGATCACGCGGGTGCGGCTCGATCCGACGATCACCATCGTGCGCATGTCGGCCATCTCGCCGTGTGCGTCGGGCAGCGGCACGATGCGCAGCGTCTCGTCGGTCGTCGTGACCGCGCGGGCGAACAGCACCGGGCGCGCGTCGCCGCACGCCGCGCGCAGTACTGCGAAGGCGCGGTCGAGCCCGTCTGGTCGCGCGCGTGAGCGCGGATTGTAGAAGGCGATCGCGAAATCCGCTTCGGCTGCCAGCGCGACGCGACGCTCGACCACGCTCCAGGGTTTCAGATTGTCCGACAGGTTGATCGCGCAGAAATCGTGGCCGAGCGGTGCGCCGGCGCGCGCCGCCGCCGCCAGCATCGCGGTGATGCCGGGCAGCACGCGAATGTCGAGTAAGCGCCATGCAGCCTCGCCCGCCTCCAGCGCCTCGAACACCGCCGCCGCCATCGCGAACACGCCGGGATCGCCCGACGAGACCACCACGACGCGCCGCCCGCGTGCCGCCAGATCGAGCGCCAGCGTCGCACGGTCGAGCTCGACGCGGTTGTCCGACGCGTGCAGCACCAGCCCGTCGCGCGGCGCCACGCGCGCGACATAGGGGATGTAACCGATCACGTCGGTCGCCTGCGCCAGCGCGTCGCGGACCTCCGGCGTGACCAGCGCCTCGTCGCCCGGCCCCAGCCCCGCGATCACGAGCCAGCCCGCGCTCACGGTCGGCGTCCCTGGCCGTGGATCAGCAGGATCGAGAAATAGGGCACCGCGTCGTCGTCGCCGACCTCCGCCAGCTGGCGAACGCGCTGCTCGGGCATGGCGGCATATTCGACCAGCCACGCCTCGTCGCCGCGCCCTGCGGCCTGCACCGCGCGGCGCAGCTTGGGCAGGTGGCGCCCGATCTTCATCACCACCAGTGCGTCGGTGTCGGCAACGCGGCGGGTAAGCTCTTCCTCGGGCAGCGTCGCGGTCGCGACCGTCAGCACGTCCTCGCCCCAGGTGATCGGCACGCCGCTTGCGGTCCACGCACCCGACATGCCGGTGATACCGGGCACGACGCTCACGGGCACCTGCTCCAACAAGCGCGCGTGCAGGTGCATGAACGAACCGTAGAAGAACGGGTCGCCCTCGCACAGCACCACCACGTCCTCGCCCGCCAGCGCCAGCCGCGCGAGATGTTCGGTGCACGCGGCGTAGAAGCGCGACAGGCAGTCGTTATAGGCGGGGCCGACCGGGATCTCGGTCGTGACCGGATAGTCCATCGCGAACTCGACCGCGTCGGCACGCAGCATCCCCTCGACCAGCCGCCGCGCGCGTCCAGCGCGCCCCGCCTTGCGGAAATAGGCGACGTGACGTGCCGCGCGCACCAGCCGGTCGGCGCGCACGCTCATCAGGTCGGCGGCACCGGGGCCGAGACCGACGCCGTGGATCGTACCAATGGACGGGTGGATGCTCACTCGGCGCGGCTCGCCAGCGCGTTGATCGCGGCAACGGTGATCGCGCTGCCG
Organism: Sphingomonas sp. Mn802worker; assembly: GCF_000382485.1. Taxonomy (GTDB): domain Bacteria; phylum Pseudomonadota; class Alphaproteobacteria; order Sphingomonadales; family Sphingomonadaceae; genus Sphingomonas. The sequence continues at coordinate 80,176 of NZ_AORY01000004.1, forward strand.
CCCAGCCGCCCCTCGACGATCGCGCACGGCACCGGCTGCGCGGCCCACAGCGCTGCCTTCGATTCCATCGCGCCGACAAAGCCGACCGGGCAGCCGATGATCGCGGCCGGGCGCGGGCAGGCGGGGTCCTCCAGCATGTCGAGCAGGTGGAACAGCGCAGTCGGCGCATTGCCGATCGCGACCAGGGCCCCGGCCAGATGCGGCCGCCACAGCTCCAGCGCCGCGGCCGAGCGCGTCGTCGCCATCTGCGCGGCGAGCGCGGGGACGCTCGCGTCGTGCAAGGGGCAGATCACCCGATTGTCGGCCGGCAGCCGCGCGCGCGTGATCCCCTCGCTCACCATTCGCGCGTCGCACAGGATCGGCGCGCCTGCCGCAAGGGCTGCGCGAGCGACCTGGGCGAAACCGGGCGAGAAGCGGATAAAAGGCGCGAGCTCCACCAGTCCGGCGGCGTGGATCATCCGCACCGCGACCGGCTCCTCCTCGGCGGAGAAGCCCTGGAGCTCGGCCTCGGCACGGATGATCGCGAACGATTGCCGGTAGATCGCGGCGCCGTCGGTTTCGTAGCTATGCGGCACGAGTGAGACCCTTGAAGTGAGCGAGCACCTGCTCGTGGGTGAGGCCGCGCACAATCGGCGGCGCGCCGGCGCGCGCATCGATCGCCAGGTCGAACCGACCCTCGCGACCGGTCAGCACCACATCGGCACGGTTGCGGCGCGCGCAGCCTTTGTCGCAACCCGATACGTGGAGCGTTCCGATGACCAAAGGTGCGAGCGCGGTGGCGAGCGGGCGCGTCGCGACGCTCCCCTGCGGGCAGGCAGGCGCGCCGATGCAGGCGTCGACGTGGCGCAGATCGCTCCAGTCTGACCTCGGCGCGGTCGCGCCTTCAAGCAGCAGCGCGCGCCATGGTGTCAGCCGCAGCGCGGTTACGCCGCTTTGGTCGGTCAGCGCCTTCAACACATCGGCAGCGATCCGGCCGAAGGGCAGGGGGTAGGCGCGCGGATCGTCGGCAAGTGGGCCTTCCGACCGGCGAGGGCGCAGGTTACCCGTCGCCCAGACGGGCAGGGGAGCGGCGTGACGCGCCATCCGCCCCGCTGCTGTGCCGCCGGTGGCGACGAACCATTTCGCCAGCGCAAGGATCGCGTCGACCTCTTCGCCGGTCGGGACGGCGATCCCGCCCGCACGTCCGTCCGCGCGCAGCATCAGCGCGCCGGTGTCTGCACGCTCGACCCGCAGGTCGGCGGAGGCATCGCCCAGCACGCACGCCGGACCGGCATCGATCGCGATCCCGAACTTTGCCGGCAATTGCGGCAACTCGGCCAGCCGCACCGACAACGCGGTCGCGATGCGGAGCGTGTCGTCGCCGTCGCGCCAATCGGGTGCGACCATGATTGAACGAGCGTCACGCACCGGATCGGCGTCGACCAGTCCGGCGTCGACGAGCATGTCGAGTGCAACGCGCCATCCCGCCTCGCCCAGCCCGCGCAGTTGCAGCGCGGCGCGGTTGGTCAGGTCGATCGCGCCGTTGCCGTGGCGCGCGGCGACATCGGCGATCAGCCGGGCCTGATCCGCGGTGATGCGCCCCAGGGGCGGGCGGACGCGCAGCAGCAGGCCGTCGCCTGCCGCCATCGGCCGCCACGCGGTCGGGCACCAGCCGCGACGCACGCTCATGCGGCCGACCCCAGCGTCGCCAGGATCGAATTGCGCCTGGTCGGCCACAGCCCCGACCGGTGAAGCGCCGCGAAGCGCGCCTCCATCGCGGCGAGCGCGGCGGGGTTTGCCGCGGCAAGAAACGCGCGCACCTCATCGCGCCCGATCGTGGCGTCATGGTACAGGTCGATCAGCTCGGGCGTTACCACGTTCGCCAGATGCGCGAAGCTGCCAAGATGGTCCAGCGTCGCCGCAATCTCCGCCGCACCGCGGTAGCCGTGTCGCATCATGCCGGCGATCCACCTATGGTCTGCCGCACGCCCGCGCACGACGCGCGCCACCTCCTCGCGCAAGGGTCGCGCCCGCGGACGATCGGGATCGCGCGCGTCGAGGTGGTAGAGCGCCGCTTGCCCGCCGACGACACCCTGCGCCGCGGCGAAGCCTGCCTCGTGCCCGGCGTAATCGGTGGCGAGCAGCAAGTCAGTCTCGGGCAGGTCCTGTATGTGGACGAATGCGTCGGCGGCGGCGACGCGCGCGGCGATGCCGGCGGGATCGGCGACATCGCCGGCGTCGAAACTGTACGACGACGCGGTGAGCCACGCCTCGCCAGCGGCAGTGCGCGCGGCATCGGTGTAGGTATCGGCGGCATCGCCAATGCCGAGGCCGTAGCTGCCGGGTGCCGGACCGTAGACGCGCGCGGCTGCCTTCCCGTCGCCGGTCTGGCCGACAAAAGGGTTCCACTGGGGCGTCTCGTCGCGCGCGGCGAGGGCGCGTACTGCCTGCCCGAACAGCGCGCACAATTGCGCGAACGTGTCGCGGAACAGGCCCGAGACACGCAACGTCACGTCGACCCGCGGACGGTCTAGCATCGCGAGCGGCAGGATTTCGACGCCGGTCACGCGGTCCGACCCTGCGTCCCACACCGGCTGCGCGCCGAGCAGGTGGAGCGCCATCGCGAACTCCTCGCCCGCGGTGCGCATCGTCGCCGACCCCCATAGGTCGACCACCAAGGCGCGCGGATAATCGCCCTCATCCTGCAGGTGGCGGCGGACCAGCTCGTCGGCCAATCGCTTGCCCTGCGCGTGCGCCGAGCGTGAGGGCACGCCGCGCGGATCGACCGCATACAGGTTGCGCCCGGTCGGCAGCACGTCCGTGCGCCCGCGATAGGGCGAGCCGGCGGGGCCGGGCGCCACGCGCCGTCCCGACAGCGCAGCGTGCAGCCCCTCACGCTCCGCCGCGCCGCACGCGCCTTGCCCGAAGACGTGGAGACCGTCGCCGAAGCGCGTGTCCTTTACGTCGCACACGAAGGTGTCGATCCGCGTGATCGCCTCCGCCGCGCTGCCCGCCTCTGCCAACCCCAGTTCGGCCGACAAGCCGATTGCTTCCGCCTCGTCGGCGATATCGCGCTGCAACCGGTCGCGGCGGGCGGGGTCGAGCCCGTCGGCATTGGAGAATTCGTCGAGAAGCGTCTCCAGCCGCCCGAGGCTCGCGCCGCCGGCATCACCTGCAACCAGCGGCGGCGGCAAATGGCCGAGCGTTACCGCACCCAGCCGCCGCTTCGCCTGCGCCGCCTCGCCCGGATCGTTGACGATGAACGGGTAGATGACCGGCAGCGCGCCCGTCAGCGCCTCGGGCCAGCAATCGTCGGACAACGCGACCGCCTTGCCCGGTAGCCATTCGAGCGTGCCGTGCGCGCCGACGTGGACCAGCGCGTCGATTTCCTGCTCGTGCAGCCACAGGTAGAAGGCGACATAGCCGTGCCGCGGCACGCGCGACAAATCGTGATACTCGCCTGCGCGGTCGCGTAGCTCCCCGCGCTCGGGCTGCAATGCCACTAGCGTGTTGCCGCGGCGCACGGCGGGGAAGGCGAAGGCTCCGTCCTCAACCGCCGGATCGGCCTCGACCTCTCCCCATGCCGCGGACAGGTCATCGCGCAGGCGCTGCGGCAGGCGCGCAAGAGCGGCATGATACGCAGCAGCCGGCCAGCGCAACGTCTCGCTATGCAGCGCATCTGCGAGCGATCCGCCGGTCGGTTCACCCAGATCGGCGAGAATGACCTCGGCGGAGGCGAGCGCATCGAGGCCGACCGCGTGCGCCATCTGGTGCGTCTTGCCGGGATAGGTCGACAGCACCAGTGCGACGCGGCGCTCGCTCACCGGCGTGTAACGCAGCCGAACCCACGCGGCGGCGCGGTCGGCGATCGCCTCGATCCGCTCGGCCGAGGCGCGGTGCGCGCGGCGGGCGTGCTGCAACGCGGGATCGCGCACCGCCTCCTCCTTGAAGCTCGCCACCCCGGCGAAGACGCGACCGTCGACCTCGGGCAGGACGACGTGCATCGCCAGGTCGGCAGGCGAGAGGCCGCGCGTCGCCTCCGCCCACGCTCGCTGTCCTGAGGTGGCGAGCGCGACCTGGAACACGGGCGCGTCGCTGGTGTCGAGCGGCGAGGAGTCCTCATCACCCCCGCGCGCGGAGAAGGCGGTCGCGTTGACGATCGCCACGGGGTCGAACGCCGCCACGCAGCGCGCCATCCAGCCACGCGCGGCGCCGTCCTTCAGCGACGGCACGAACAGCGGCACCACGTCGAACCCGCGCGCCGACAGTGCGGCATGGAGCGCGGCGACGGGCTCGAGATCGGCGGCGGCGAGGTAGGAGCGGTAAAAGGTCAGCAGCACGCGCGGCCGAGCATTCGGCGCAAACAGCACCGCGGCCGGGCAGGCCGGAGCGCTCGCCGGCAGCCACGTACCGACCTGCCCCAAAGCCGCCGCGCCCCGAACCGGGGCCGCGCCGAGCCCGGCCGCGAGCGCCAGTTGCGCGAGCGCCGCCTGCGCCGCCACTGCGCCGCCGCTGTCGCAGAGTGCCGCGAGCCGATCGAGCGTCGAGGCCGGCAGCGTCGAGGCCGCGCGCAGCCGATCGTCCTCGCGTCCATCGGCGGCGAGGACGGCGAGCGCGATGCCCTTCGCGCGCGCCAGCGCCTCGACCTGCGCGAGGCCGTAGCTCCAGTATGATCGCCCGCCGATCAACCGGATCAGGATGCCGCGTGCACCCGACAAGGTGCGCTCGACATAGGTGTCGACCGAAAGCGGATGCGTCAGTTCGGCGAGGTTGGCGAGCCGAAGCGTCGGCAGCGCACCGGGCGCGGCCGCGTGCCACCCGGCCGCGAACGCGCCCAGGTCGCTGTCGGAGAAGGACAGCACCACCAGCTCGGCCGGATCCTGCGCGAGGTCGCGCGGGGCGTCGGCTTCCTCCAGCCCGTGCTGCTCGCGAAAGACGACGTGCACCGCGGGTGCCTCAGCCGTTCAGCGCGGCCTCGATGCGCGCCTGATCGATGCGGTCATGCTCGGCGATCACGACCAGCCGCGTCTGCCGCTGCTCGCCGGCGCCCCACGGGCGATCGTACTGCGTCCGCACGCGCGCGCCGACCGCCTGGACCAGCAACCGCATCGGCTTGCCCTTCACTGCGGCATAGCCCTTGACGCGCAGCACGTCCTGCTCGCGCGCCAGCGTTTCGATCCGCGCGATCAGCGTCGCGGGATCGTCGACCTCCGCCCCGTCGAACACCATGCTGTCGAAATCGTCGTGCTCGTGGTCGTCCTCGCCGTCATGGTGCGAGGGACGCGCGGCGAGATCGTCCTCGGCCTTGGCGTCCAGCCCCAGAATCACCGCAGGATCGATCACGCCGTCGACCAGCTCGACCACCGGCGTCGGGCGCGGTGCCTCGGCGGCGATCACCGCGCGCGCGGCGGCGACACCCTCCGCGCCTGCCAGATCGGCCTTGGTCAGGAGCACGATGTCGGCGCAGGCGAGCTGGTCCTCGAACACCTCGGATAAGGGCGTCTCGTGGTCGATGCCGGGATCGGCGGCGCGCTGCGCGTCGAGCGCGGCGACATCGGGGGCGAAGCGACCCGCGGCGACCGCCTCCGCGTCGGCAAGCGCCACGACGCCATCGACCGTGATGCGCGATCGGATCGCGGGCCAGTCGAACGCCTTCAACAACGGCTTGGGGAGGGCGAGTCCCGAGGTCTCGATCAGGATGTGGTCGGGGCGCGGCTCTAGCGCCAGCAATTGCTCGACCGTGGGGATGAAATCGTCCGCCACGGTGCAGCAGATGCACCCGTTGGCGAGTTCGACGACATTCTCCGCTGGGCAGTCGGGGATCGCGCAGCCCTTCAGGATGTCGCCATCGACGCCGAGCGTGCCGAATTCGTTGACGACCACCGCCAGCCGGCGGCCATTGGCATTGCGGATCAGGTGGCTGATCAGCGTCGTCTTGCCCGCGCCCAGGAAGCCGGTGACGATGGTCACGGGCACTTTGGCGAGATCGCGCGCGGCGGTGTTGGTCGATGAAGTGTGGGTGGTCACGGGTAGTTCCTTCGCGAGCGCAGACGGCGACGACGCGGGTGGGGCGGATCGGTACCGATGCGCGCGACGGACGGCTCGCGTGCCCATGGCGCATCGGTGCGGCCCCACGCCGCGCATTGCTTCGTCGCTCAGACGGAACACCGTGCCCCGGCCATCCCCTGGACCGACGCAAGAGCGACCAGAACGCTGGCAGGTTTCCTGGCTCGCGGGTCGACGCTCCGGTGCACAGCCTTCCCGGCGCGAGTGCATGAACCCGCCTCCAGTGGCCGCCTTTCGTGGAGAAAGGCCCGTGCCCGTCGCTCACCGCTCACAGTTGCAGGGACAGCCGCGGATTGGAGCCTAAGCCCTTCACCGCATTCCCGTTTACGCCCCGCGAAGGGCACCAGCGCGATCTGCGAACCGCACCGCGATCCGCCGCGCCGCTGTAGCGTGGCGAGGGCTTGTTGCCAATGTTCGTGTGGGCGGCGGGAACCGGTACATGGGCAGGTGCCTTTACGCCAGTCGAGGACGACGGATGGTGTGGGCATGCTTGCAACGATGGTAATCGGTCTGCTGCTTCAGGCAGGCGCGACGGGCGGCGCGGGTGCTGGCGCGTCCGGTGGGAGTAGCGCGGCATCGGCCTCGCGGACGGGCAGCTCGGGCGCGAGTGGGCGGGTGTCGCAGCCGCCGATGAACTCGGCGATGCGTCGCGCAGGTAGCGGCAGCATGGCCGGTTGGGCGCAGACATCCTCGACCGGTGCGGGCAACGCCACACCGACCAACGCGATGACGCTGACCAGTGGCGGCATAAACGGCGGTCCGGCGAGCGGGAGCATGTCGTCGGTGCGCAGCCAGCAATCCGGTAACGGCGGGCAGAACGGCGGCGCCATGAGCGGTAATGGAACGAGCGGAAGCGGGATGACGACGGGCGCGTCGGGACAGCGCAACGGTAACGCTGCCGGCTCAGGTGGCTCGCAGACCAGCTACGATGCCACCGGTATCAGGCAGCAGGGGAGCGGTCCACGCTGACCTGCCCGCGGGTATGTCAACGTAAGTCATAACAAGAGGGACTTGCGGCGTTGCACCTGACCGCTCGCATCGCGAAGCGCATTGATCTTCCAGCTACAACGCTCGGCCAGCACTGGACCGCAACGCTCCCGTCGGCGCAGCGATGGCTTACCTCTTCGCCGCCTTCGCCTGCGTGTACGCCGATCCGACATCACCTGGTGCCGGTACGGCCAGTGGCAGCTCTTCCCACCCACCGCCCAGCGCCTTGTAGAGCGACAGCAGGTCACGGCGCAGATTGCCGTTGCTCTCCGCCACCTGATCCTCCGCCGACAGCACCGACTGCCGCGCGGCGAGCACGTCGCCGAAATCGGTCAGCCCGGCACGCCAGCGCGCCTCGACCGAGCCGACCGCGCGCCGCGCGTCGGTCAGGCCGGCGACGAGCACCGTACGCCGGTCCTGTTCCGTGCGGATGCGGATGAGCGCATCCTCGGTGTCGCGCAGCGCCAGCAGCACCGTGCGACGGTACTGCGCATAGGCCTCGTCGGCGGCAGCCTGCCGGATCGCGACTTGCCCTTTGCGCCGGCCGAAATCGAGCACGGGGAACGTCGCGTTGGCCGCCCCCGTCAGTTGCAAACTGTCGCCGGTGAACAGGTTGGAGAGCGCGGTCGAGATCAGCTGCGCCATGCCGGTCAGGCTGAACTTCGGGTAGAGGTCGGCGACCGCGACGCCGATGTCGGCGGTGGCCGCGGCCAGATTGCGCTCGGCCGCGCGCACGTCGGGGCGGCGGCGCAGCAGCTCGCTCGGCAACCCCGGCGGCACCGCGGGCGGCACCGACAACGCCGGGCGCGGCCGAGACAATTCGACGATCAGCGCGTCGGGTGTCTGCCCGGTCAGCACCGCGATAGCGTGCATCTGCGCCTTGCCCTCGGCGACGATCGGCCCGATCGCCGCCTGCGCGCTGGCAAGTTCGGCGCGCTGGCGTACGTAGTCGCCCTCCGCGATCAACCCCGCCCTGCTGGTGTCGGCGGCGATCTTCAGATTGCCTTCCTGCCGCGCGACCTCGTTCCGCGCGATCGCCTCGCGCTCCTGCAAGCTACGCAGTTGCAGATAAGCGTCGGCGGTTTCGGCGACGAGCGACAGTTGCGCGTCGCGCGCGTTCCACACCGCCGCTTCCGTCCGCGCGCGCGACCCCTCGACCTGGCGCGTCACCCCGCCGAATAGGTCGAGTTCCCAGCTGGCGTCGAAGCCGGCGGAATAGGTCTGGATCGAGCTGCCGGGCGAGCTGATCCCGCCGCCCGAGCTACCTGACCCGCCGCTGCCAGAACCGCCGCCACTCGCACCGCCGCCGGCACCGCCACCCGATCCGCCGCCAAACAGGCTGGCGAGCGAGGCGAGGCCGGCGTTCTTGCTGAAGCGTTGATAGGTGGTGCCCGCGGTCGCATTGACCTGCGGCAGATAGGCGGCGCGTGCGACGCGTTCCTGCGCGCGCGCCTGCTGGATGCGCGCCACCGCGACGGCGATGTCGGGGCTCTGCGCCAGCGCGGTTGCGACCAGTCGGTCGAGCTCGGGATCGCGGTACTGGTGCCACCAGCCCGACAGCACCGGTGCGGGCTGCGTGTCGGTCACCGCCTCGCCGAAGCGGGCGGGGGCGCTCGCCTCGGGCGGGCGGTAATTGGGGCCGACGGTGCACCCGGTCAGCGTCATCGCGGCCATCGCCGCCAGCAGCGCCGGCGCCCTCATCCTCGCTCGCGTCACGCGGCGCCCTCCTTTGCCTTGCCCTGCCGCAGGAAGATCGCGAGCGGCGTCACCAGCAGCACGAAGATCATGAAGCCGTGGAACACATCGATGTACGAGAGTACCTGCGCCTGCTCGCGCACCTGCTGCATCAATGCCGACAACGTCGTCATGCTCTGGTCCCCGCCCGGGCCGCCCACGGTGCGCGAGAGTTGGTTGACGCCCTCGACATAGCTGGGATTCAGCGGGCTCAGCCCCTCGACGATGCGATCCTGATGGTATTGCCCGCGCGAGATCAGAATCGCTTGCGCGACGCCGATCCCGATGCTGCCGCCGAGGTTACGCGCGACGTTCAGCAGCGCCGACGCGTCGCTGGTCTGGTTAGGCTTCAACCCGACATAGGCGGCGGTGTTGATCGGCACGAACAGGAACGGCAGCCCGACCGCGGAGATCAGCCGCGCGGTAGAGGCTTGCCCGAACGTCAGCTCGCTGTTCCAGCCCGACATGTACCACAAGGACGCCGCCTGGAGCAGCAGTGCCGGCATCAGCAGGAATCGCGTGTCGACCTTGCCCGTCAGCGTGCCGACCACCGGCATCGCGACCAGCGTCGCGATCCCGCCGACCGTCAGCGCGAGGCCGGCGCTGGTCGCGTCATAGTTGAACACCTCCTGCAACATCTGCGGGATCAGCGTGGTGGTGCCGAACAGCACCGCGCCCGTCGTTGTCATGAACAGCAGGGTAATCGCGAAATTGCGGTTGGCGAGCAGCTTCAGATTGACGATCGGATCCTTGCGCGCGAGCTCCCACCAGACAAGGAAGCCGAGCGAGACGATCACGGTCACTGCCAACCCGAGGATGAAGGTGCTCTCCAGCCACGCATCGCGCTCGCCGCGGTCGAGGATCAGCTCGAGCCCGCCCAGCCCTAGCACGACCAGCGCGAAGCCGATGTAATCGACGCGCAGGCCGCGCCGCAGCCGCTGGCGGCGTTCCTTTTGCAGGATCTCGGGCTCGATCACGAACGTGTTCACCAGCAAGAGCGACATGATTCCGATCGGCACGTTGATCAGGAAGATCCAGTGCCATGAGATATTGTCGGTGATGATCCCGCCCAGCGTCGGGCCGAGCACTGGGCCGACAACGACAACGACGCCGTAGGCGGCGAAGGCGGCGCCGCGTTTTTCCGGCGGGAATGTATCTGCCAGGAAGCTCTGTTCGGACGGGGCAAGTCCGCCACCGCCGATCCCCTGCAACACACGCGCGATGATCAGGAACGGCAGGTTGGGCGCGAACCCGCACATCAGCGACGACAGCGTGAACAGCGCCACCGAGATCATGTAATAACGCTTTCGCCCGATCACGTCGGACAACCAGCCCGAGATCGGGATTACGATCGCGTTGGAGACGAGGTAGCTCGTCAGCACCCACGTCGCCTCGTCTCGGCTGGCGGCGAGCCCGCCCGCGATATGATCGAGGCTGACGTTCGCGATCGAGGTGTCGAGCACCTCCATGAAGGTCGCCAGGCTGATGACGCCGACGATCAGCCACGGATTGCGCTTCCCTGCGGCCGAGCGTTCGTTGCTCCATCCGCTCATCGCGCGCGCGTGTCCTGCACCGTCCGCCGGATCACGGGCGCACGGTCACGCGCGGCACGACCGACATGCCCGGCCCGATCGCGTAATGCTGCCAATCGTTGTTGTTGAAGCGGATGCGCACCGGCACGCGCTGCACGACCTTGACGTAATTGCCCGTCGCGTTCTGCGGCGGCAGCAGCGCGAACGCCTGCCCCGCGCCGCGCTGGATCGAATCGACATGGCCGGCGAAGTCATGGCCGGGAAAGGCGTCGATGCGGATGCGGACGGGCAGGCCGGCGCGCATCAGCGTCAGCTGCGTTTCCTTGAAATTGGCGGTGACCCACAGGTCGTCGGGGACGATCGCCATCAACTGCTGCCCCGGCGCGACATAGCTGCCCAGGTTGACCGAACGGTTGACGACCTGTCCGCTGATCGGTGCGCGGATGACGAGGTGGCGCACGGTGACATCGCTCTGCGCGACGCGCGCTTCGGCCGCGCGGCGCTGCGCGCGTGCCGCCTCGACCCGCTTGCGCGCGGTCAGCACGTCGGCCTCCGCCGAGCCGATCTGCTGGCGTGCGGCGCGGACCTGCGCCAGCGCGCTGTCGGCCTGCGCGCGCGCCTGATCGATCTGCGTCGGGGCGGCGGCGAGCGGATCGAGGCGGCGCAAGTCCGCGTAGCGCTGGTAGTCGCCGGTTGCGCGGCGCGCCTCGGCAAGCGGCACGGTTGCCTGCGCGCGTGCCTGTCGCACGCTGGCGAGCGCGGCGAGCACGCCGGCCTGGGCCTGGCGGATCTGCGCGTCGGCCTCCGAAATGCCCGCGACTGCCTCGGCGCGAGTCGCCTGCGCGGAGCCGGGCTCGATCACCGCGAGCAACTGGCCGGCACGAACGTGGCTGTTGTCGCCGCGGTAGACCTGCGTCAGCTGCCCGCTTTCCTGCGCCGCGATGCGGACGATATGCGCGTCGATGAAGGCGTCGTCGGTCGATTGGAAGCGGCGTGCGTGCAGCCAGTAAAGTACGCCGCCGATGATGAGCACGGCCGCCACGACCGCAACCACGATCCAGAAGATCGGACGCTTGTAAAGCGGCGGCTTGCCGTCGTCGTCCTCATCGTCGCTGTTATCCTCATCGTCGGATGAGTCTTCATCGTCCGACTTGTCGTTGTCCGTGTCGCTTTGATCGTCTTTGTCGGCTTGATCGCCCTTGCCGCGGCGATCCTTCTTCGTATCGCCGTTCTCGTCCGAACCCTTCGTTTCGTTGTAGTCGTTTTCCGAGGCGTCGTTGCCGCGCGCTTCCCGCTCGTCCTTGCCTTCGTTCGTCGCGCCGCCGTTGGCTGCGTCGTTGTCGTCTCCGTTCAAGCAAGCCCCCTGGATGCGCGCCAACAAGCCTGCGCGACACGGTGACGGGCAGAACCTGATCTGTGTTGGTCGCTGAACGCCCGTATGTCGCGGACGTTCCTGACCTGTAACGTTCCGTTGCGCGTCAGGCGGGGCAGTATCGCTGCAGGAATTGCTGATGCGGCGGCAGCGTCTGTACGGTGGCCGCGATCGAGCGGGTGAGGTCGCCGAGCGAGCCCTTCAACGCATCCGCGCCGAGTAGGCTGGCGACGCGGTGATGCGCGCGCGGAGTGATGCCCTGACCCAGCATCACCGCAGCCCATGAATCGATCCGGAACAGGTCGTCCTGCCCCTGCCAAGCGGCCGCACTCTCGGCAAACAGTGCGATCCGCTCCGCCAGCGTGTCGGGGATCGCCATCGCGCGCCGCTCGCGCCAGAACGGCGTGTCGTCGCGCTCGGTCACGACATAGTGCAGGATGATGAAGTCGCGCACGTGCTCCCACTCGTGCCGCGACTGCGCATTGAAGCGGGTGGCGAGCGCGCTCCAATCGTCGCCACGGAACGGGAACAGTTGGATCAGCCGGATCGCGGCGTTCATGATCAGGTGGATGCTGGTCGATTCGAGCGGCTCGATGAACCCGCCGGCGAGGCCCAGCGCGATGCAATTGCGGTTCCAGCTGCGGCGGCGCATGCCCGCAGTGAAGCGCAGCGGGCGCGGCTCGAACAAGGGCGCACCGTCCAGCCCGGCGAGCAGCGTCGCACGTGCCTCGTCGTCGCTCATGTGCGCGCTCGAATAAACGATGCCGTTGCCGACGCGCGATTGCAGCGGGATCTGCCAGCGCCAGCCCGCATCGTGCGCGATCGCGCGGGTGTAGGGAACGGGGGCGCGCACCGTTTCGGTCTGCACCGCCAGCGCGCGGTCCGTTGCGAGCCACTCGCTCCAATCGTCGTAGCCGGTCTTGAGCGCGCCTTCGATCAACAGCGCACGAAAGCCGGTGCAGTCGATGAACAGGTCGCCCTCGATCCGCGCGCCCGATGCCAGCACCAACGCGGCGATGTCGCCGTCCTCGCCGATTTCGACCTGCTCGATCCGTCCCTCGACGCGGGTCGCCCCCGCACCCTCCGCCACGCCGCGCAGGAACCGGGCATAGTCGGTCGCGTTGAGGTGATAAGCGTAAGCGAGCGATCCTTGTGCATCGAGCCCGAATCGGCCCGCGGCTGCGGCCTGCTGCTCGAGCGAATAGTCGCCGTACGCGCCTGCGATGCCGTGCGCGCGGGCCTGCAGCCAGAAATGCTGAAAGTCGGCGATCGCGACCGAGCGGCCGACCTGTCCGAACGGATGGAAATAGGCGTCGCCCTGCCGGCGCCAGTTCTCGAACGAGATGCCGAGTTTGAACGTCGCCTGCGTGTCGCGCATGAACGCGGCCTCATCGACGCCGATGAAGGCGTGGAAGCCGCGCGCGGTCGGGATCGTCGACTCACCGACGCCGACGGTGCCGATCTCGTCCGACTCGACCAGCGTCACCTCGATCAGCGACCCCAGCTGCCGCGTGAGTGCAGCGGCGGCGATCCACCCCGCGGTGCCGCCGCCGGCGATCACGACGCGGGTAGGCTGCGGCGTGTCGGTGTCGGTCATCGGTTCAATCGTCCGAGCAAATAGGCGCGCAGCTGCCGCGCCATGCCTTCGTTCATCGGCGCAAGCGGCCCGCGTGCGCCCGCGGGCAGGTGCGCCGCGACTTCAGCCGTGTCGCCGAAGATGTAATGGTCGAACATCGCGCGCCATGCTGCCTTTTCCTGCGCCGGCCGGTCGCGCAGCGAGAGAAACGCGTGGAGCATCGTGTCCATCGGCGTGTCCATGAACGCAGGGACGACGTTCCACCAGTAGTTCACCAGCACGTTGAACGCGTCGAGCGCCTCGACATGGTGCCACCAGAGCGCGGGGTAGACGAGCACGTCGCCGGGTGCGAGTTCAGCCACCTGTCCCGCTGCGACCGCGTCGGCGAAGCGAGGAAAACGTGTGAAGTCGGGCGCGGCGAAATCGACCATGCTAACGACCTGTCCGCCGGGCGTCGGCGCGAGCGGCCCGGCGTAGAGGTTGGCGATCTGCTCGGGCGGGAACAAGGTGAAGCGACGGTGCCCGACCGCGCACACGGCGGCGTTGTTTGACTGATCGTAATGCGCCGAGGCGATCGTGCGGTTGCCGATCCAAATGCTGGCGAGCGGGGCGTGGCGCGCGAACGTGTCACCTACGGTCGCCAGTTCGTTCTCGCGCCGGAAGTCGGGCAGGTAGGTGTCGAGGTCGGTCGAGCCGAGATACAGCGACGGCGCGTCATCGCCCGTCTGTGTCAGCACCCGATCAAGGAACCTCGCCAGCGTCATCTGCTCGGCGGCGAAGTTCATCGCGGTGGCCGTATCGTCGTAATGGAAGCGGCCGTGGATCGCGGGCGCGCCGACGTAACCGGTCACGCTACGTCCCGCGTCGAACCGCCGCAGATAGTCCGCCGCCTGCATGGGTGACGTGAGCCCCGCTTGAACCAGCGGCCAGTCGGCGGCGTACCCGCGAACGATCACGGGCTCGTTCAGCACAATCAGTGCGTCGAGGTCGAGCCGCTCGCCCGCCTCAACCTCGCGCACCGCGCGCGTCACGCGCAAGGCATCACCCATCACGCTCGGCGATCAGCTTGCGGTCAATCAGATGCCGTATGTTGCCAAGCGACGAGGCGACCCAAATCGCGGTCCGCAGATGATCGCGCGCGTGCAGACGTTGCAGCGTCGCGCCGTCGAGCGCTGCCAGCCGCTCGCCGTCGATTGTCCAGTGATCAGGCAGATTGTAGCGTCGACCCTCCGCCACCTCAAGCTGCAGCGTCGCCGGTGTCAGCAACCCGGCATCCGACCATGCGGCGTATAGCGCCTGTTCGTCCTGCAACCCGGTGTAGATGCGCTGGAGCATTGCCGAAACGTGATCGAGCAATGGCGCATTGCCGCCATGTTCGCGGAAGACCGGCATTCCGCCTGCATCGATGCGCGGATGATCGTCCTCGACATGGATCATCGGTTCGCCGCTCGCGTCGACACCGATCGAGAAGGGGCCGCGCGCGCGTGTCGCTGGGACATAGCGTGCATCCCAGCGCTCGCCGTCAAGGAACAGGTTTTCGTCCGCATCGAGCCCGAGCAGCACGGTGGCGAGGAACTGCCCGGCATCGTCGCGACGCAGCAGGATGGCATAATCGCGTTGCAGTTCCTCGAACTCGGCCGGGAACACGCGGGTCTGGTTGATCGCATCGCCGTAGCGCGCGTGGTGACCGACCGCGACGCGCAGGTCGCGGTGGTCGACATTGTTAAGCAGAACGGCGGGCATGATGCTTCTTATCCGATCGCCATCCGACTGAACAAGGCCGCCGGTGTCAGCGGCCTTGTCCGTAGTCGCGATCAGAAGCGGTAGCGCGCGCCGACCAGGTAACGCGCGGAGCCTTCCGCGAGGTACCAGACGTTGCTCTCGTCACGACCGTAGCTGCGTACGCCTTCCTCGTTCAGGTTGATCGCCTCGAATCCGAGCGAGAAGCGCGGCGTCAGATCGAAGTTCATCGACAGGTCGAGCTGGCCGTACGGCGCCACGAACACCGGGTTGCGATCGTTGCCGCCGCGGTTGATGTCCGACAGGAACTTGTCGCGCCAATTGTACGATACGCGGATCGACACGCCGTTCTTGTCGTAGATTAGCGTCGCGTTCGCGGTGTCGGACAGGCCGACCAGCGCGAAGGTGTTCGCCGTCGGCGGTGCCGCCACGTCGATCCCGACGTTGCCGCGCACCAGCGTGTAGCTCGCCGCGATACCGAAGCCGGTATTGCCGAGGAAGTACTGGCCGGCGAATTCGGCACCGTAGATGTGCGCGTCGCGGTTGTTGATCGGCGTGTTGACCGCGAAGTTGAACAGGGGATCCTGCGCATTCGCAATAACGTCATACTGACCCAAGACCTGGTCGACGAAGCCCTGGTTCAACGAACGGCTGGCGGCATTGTAGTTCGCCGCGAACTGCGCGTTGGTGGCCGCGATGTTCCCGTTATTGGCCTGCAACAGCGCGGTGTAGGTGAACAGGTTGACGTCGGTGATGTCGGCCTTGAACGTGTTGTTCAGCTGGTCGCGCGCGGTACCCGAACGCGTTCCTGCCGCACCCGAGGTCGGGTCGCGCAGGCCGAACAGGTTGCGGTTGACCACCGTGTTGCCGATGAAGTCATGGACGCGCTTGTCGAAGAAGCCCGCCGACAGGAAGATGTCCTTGCGCGGATACCATTCAACCGACACGTCGATATTGTCCGACGACAGCGGCAGCAGGTTGGTGTTGTTGGCGTTGCCGGTCGCGACGCCGCCGATCGCGGTCGGACGACCCGGCGCACCGACGCCGGTCGAGGCGAACAGGTTGCCGTACGGCGCACGCGAGATCGTCTTGCTGTACGATGCACGCGCGAACAGATTGTCGACCACCTCGATCTTGGCGTCGACCGCCGGCAGCCAGTTGTCGTAGCTCCCGCGATCGCTGATCGGCTGCTGATCGTTCGAATAGCTGATGCGGAAATCGTTGTCCGAGGTCCAGATGATCGCCTGCGGCACCACCTGAAGCGAGGTCGCGCGCACCTTGGTATTCTCGTAGCGAACCCCCGCCACGACGTTCGCATTACGCCCGAAGACCTGGCCGCTCCACGAACCTTGAATATAACCCGACCAGATGCTCTCGCGAACGCGGTTGTCGTTGTTCGCTTCGATGTTGTTGGTGTGGTTCACGCCATCGTTGGTGATCCCGCTGTAGTAATTGTACAGCGAGTTATACAGCTTGGTGGCGTCTTCGGTCCGGAACGCGACCAGCGAGCTGCCGGTGACACCGGGATTGTGATTCTCGAACTTGCACACGCCGCAGAACTGGAACACCTGACCGGGTGCCAGACGCTCGATATCGGGCGGCAGCGAGTTGCCCCAGTCGCCCAGCGTCTGGTTGGTGTTGAACTGCGTCTGGCGCGTGTTGGTCACACGGTAATCGCCACCGGCGTCGAAGCGGAACTGGTCGTTGAGCTCCCATCCGGCATCGGCGCGCAGTTCCTTGATTCGCTGCGTCTGCGCCGAGTTGAACTGGCGCTGCACCGCGCTCGACAGGTCGCCCGCGTCGATCACGCCGTTGTTGTTACCCTTGATGAAGGGAACGCCTGCCGGGGTAACGCTGCGCACGCCGTCGTTGATCGTGATCGACTGCGTCGGGAAGCCCTTGTCGCTGAGCGTCAGCGACTGTGCCGCGACGACCGGCGCGTTGAACGCGACGGTGGTCGAGGTCTGTCCATTCGGATTGTCGGGCAGGCTGTCCGCCTTGCCGATGTGACCGTCGATCGCGAAGGTGAAGCGATCGGTCGGCTTCCACTCGATGTTGCCGCCGAAATCGTACAGCTTGTTCTTCTGCGCGCGGTACGCCTGCTCGAACGCCGCGTCCTTCACGCCGTTGATCGTCTCGGCGAGAAAGGTCGTCGTCGCGACGCCGTTGCTGGCGTCGTCGAAGGTCACGTTGCTGAACGGACGGTTGAACCAGTTCGACTGGGTCGAGCGACGCTCCGACTGCTTCAACTGCGCATAGAGACCGTCGGCGGTGAAGGTCAGCGTGTCGGTCGGGCGGAACTGCAGGATTCCCTGCCCGTTGATGCGCTCACGGCTCGCCTCCGAGAAGTGGTAGCGCGAGTCGTTCGGCACCGAGACGAGCGGGTTGCCGGTCGGCAGGTTGTTGTACTTCGTCGCCGCGTTGACGAAGCCGTTGGCGGGGTTGAGGAAGTCGCTGAGCGTGCGGATGTTCCAATTGTCCGGCGCGACGCTGGCGAAGCTGAAATTGCGCTTCTGATAGCTGCCGAACAGCGACACGCCGAAGCGTTGCTCGGGGTCGGACCAGGACGCGGTGCCGGTGACTTCCGGGGTCACGCGCGCGCCGCAGTCGAGGCAGTCGGACGAACTGTTGTCGTAGCTCCCCTTTGCGCCGATCGAGCCGAGGAAGCCCGAATCCTTGGTGTCGAGCGGGCGACGGCTGACGACGTTGATCGTCGCGCCGATCCCGCCCGAGGGGATCGCGGCGCGACCGGTCTTGTAGACCTCAAGCGTCTTCACGCCTTCCGACGCCAGGTTGGAGAAGTCGAACGAACGGCCGAACCCGCCCGCGCCGTCACCGCCCTGGTCGCCGCCGACCGCAACGATGTTCGAGGTGGCGAGCTGACGCCCGTTCAGCGTGACGAGGTTGTACTGTGCACCAAAACCGCGGACGGTGACCGTCGAGCCTTCGCCGTTGCGGCGGTCGATCGACACGCCGGTGATGCGCTGGAGCGACTCCGCGAGGTTGGTGTTCGCGAACTTGCCGATGTCCTCGGCGCTGATCGCATCGACGACGCCGTTTGAATCGCGCTTGATCGCGATCGAGCGTTCCAGCGACGCGCGGATGCCGGTGACGACGATGTCGCCATCGGTCGAGCTGTCGGGTACCGGATTGGTCGGGCTCGCCTCGCCGGGCGTGGCCGCCTGGCTGGTGGTGTCGGCCTGCGGCGTGCCCTGCTGCGGGTCGGCGGGGGCGGCGGGATTGGTCGCCTGCGCGTCGGTCGGTGCCTGCGCGTTCGCGGCGCTGGCCATCATCAGGCCGGCGGCGAGGCCGATCATCGAGGTTGAGCGCACGAGTGCGCACGACAGCTTCATCGCTTTCATCATCCTTCCCCTTTGAACCCGGTGGCCGTCCCTCGGCCGTCGATCCGGGCGCAATCTTTGTTACGTACTGTGTCGCGTCGTATCGAAGCCGACATCGATGTCAACGTACGACCAAAGGCGTGCTTGTTTTGCGCGCGATTGTGACAAAAATGCACTTGGCTTTGCTTCTCGCGCTGAAAGGGCGGCGACTCACCAGAGCTATGATCCGTGCCTTGACCTCGCACACACTTTGCCCGACATCGATGTCAACGAGCGCGAACGATAGGGGCGCGTTTGCATGAACGTGGCGCGGGTGACAGCATCGACGTTCGCGAGGTCGACGAGCTGCCAATCATGAAGCCGATCACGATCAAGGATGTCGCCGAGCGCGCGGGCGTGTCGCCGAAGACGGTGTCGCGCGTCATCAACGGCGAGGCGCACGTCCGGCCCGAAATACGGGAAAAGGTGGCGCGGGTGGTGGCGGAGATGAACTATCGCCCGAACGCCTTCGCGCGCGGATTGTCGAGTTCACGGTCGTATCTGGTCGGTTTGTTCTTCGATGATCCGGCGTCGGGCTATGCCGCGACGATCCAGCGCGGCGCGATCGAGCAGGCGCGCGCGCTTGGCCGGCACATCGTGATCGAGGCGATCACGTTCAAACGCTCAGACTGGCGCGAGCGGCTGATCGACAGCCTTACCGCGCTTCGGCTGGGCGGTGCGATCCTCACCTCGCCGATCTGCGACCGCGCCGATCTGCTCGACATCTTCGAGCAGCACGACGTGCCGGTGGTGCGGATCGCGCCGGGAACCGAGCTGGATCGAACGCCGCAGGTGCGGATGGACGACCGCGACGCCGCGCGCGTGATGACCGAGCATCTGCTGTCGCTCGGCCACCGCGACATAGCGTTCGTCTGCGGCAACCCGACGCACAGCGCGTCGCAGCGGCGCTGGGAGGGGTTCAGCGATGCGATGCGCGCCGCCGGGCTGACGCCGCCGCCAGGGCGGGTCGTTCAGGGTGACTTTCGCTTCCGATCCGGGTTCGACGTGGCCGAGGCGTTGTTCGATCGCGGCGCGCGGCCGAGCGCGGTCTTCGCCAGCAATGACGAGATGGCGCTCGGCGTGATGGTGGCAGGGATGAGCCGGCAGATCGCGGTGCCGCGGGCGGTCTCGATCGTCGGGTTCGACGATGCCGAGATCGCGCGCATGGCGTGGCCGCAGCTGACCACGATCCGCCAGCCCAATCACGCAATGGGTGCCGGTGCGGTCGACCTCGTCATCCATCAGCAGGACGCGGGCGGCGCGGTCGAGCCATGCCGTATCCTGCCTTACGAACTCGTCATCCGCGGTAGCTCGGCGCCGTTCGCGACGGGCTGAACGGGGCGGCGACGAACGCGGGCAGCAGGGCGGCGGCGAGCGTCAGCGCCGCGAATACGCCGAACAATGTCGTGAAATCGTTCGCGGTGACCGACAGCGCCAGCAGCGGCGCGACGACCTGCGGCAGCGTGTTGGCGAGGTTGAGCACGCCAAGGCTCCGCCCTGCACCCGAGCTCGTCGGCAGCAGCAGCATGGCATGGCCGATGTTGAGCGCCTGGAAGATCGACACGCCGGTCGCGAAGACGACGTAGCACGCCGCCGCCCCGATCCAGCCGCCCGGTATCCAGCCGATCGATGTGCCGCGACCCAGCACCGCCATGCCGACCAGACCCGCCGTGGCGACGATCGCGGTGGCGGCGAGGAAGCGCTCGCGGTGGCCAACACGGTCGGACCAGCGGCCGAGCATGAGCGCGAGCGGCACGGGCACCATTGTGGCGATGACCAGCAATCGCGCGACGATCGCGGGCGCATCGCCGGCGCTGCCGATCACGCGTGCGAGGTATAGGAACAGGCACAGCCCGACGCCGCTGTTGGCGATCTGCACCAGCAGCCGTGTCGTCCACGCGACCGCCAGCGCGAGGGGCGCGTGGGTGGCATCCGGCTCAGCCGATGTCGCCGACGCGATCCGATCCGGCGACCTGAACAACAGCGGCGCGACGCCTGCCGTCATCAATCCGGCGACGAGCGCCAGCCGCGCCCCCTCGTGTTCGGCCACACTCACGACCAGCGCCGAAGCCGCTGCGGCGAGCGGCGCGCCGAGCGTCAACAGCGCCGCCGCGGTGTTCTTCTGCGTCGATGGCACCTCCTCCGCGATCAGCGCGGAGACCTGCGCCAGCAGCATGTTGAGCGCGACCTGAAACGCGATCACCGCGGTGACAATCGCTGCTCCGCTGTGCGCGACCGCGATGCCGGCGAACGACGCCGCGGTGGCGAGCAGCCCGGCGATCATCCATCCGCGCCGGCCGCCACCCAGCGCAACCGAACGGTCGCCGAGCCAGCCGAAGGCGATGTTGGCGAACCCCGCCGCCAGCGCGCCCGCAACGCTGCACCAGGCGAGCAGCGCGTAGCGCGCATCGGGTGCGAAGGCGGTAAGCTTCAGCGGCAGCAGCAGCGTGAGGAGGGGAGTGTAGCCGATGATGCCGCCCGTCGAGGCGAGCGCATAGCGAAGCAGCGCGGGCGTATCGAGCCGAGCCGAGGCCGGCTCAGCGCGCATCGGTCAGGTCGATCGTCGCCTCCGTCGCGGGATTGTCGCGCAACACCAGTGTCGCGGTCGCGGCGTGTGGCACGGAGAGTGATGCGCCGGTGAAGCCATCGGGAACGTCATGACCGCCTGCCGACCGCAGCAGGAACAGCGACGTGCCCGTGATCGTGCAGGTTGCTTCCCTACACGACACGCCCGTGAGCGCCGGCAAACGCACCAGCGTGCCGAGCGCCTGCCAGTCGCCCACCACTTCGTCCCGTACGATGCGGTAGCGTAGCGGCCCATGCGCGTCTCGGCCGAGCGCGGCAGGATTGAGCACCGCGACGGCGACATGGTCGTCCTGCAATTGCACCGGCAGCCGGACGCTGTCGTTGGCCGATGCGACCTCGATCATGTCATGGTCGCGAAACACGGTGCCTGCGTCGGCGCGCAGCGAAAAGGTCAGGCGAGCGTCGGACGCGATCGCCGCGCCACCGTTCAACCGGATCGGGACGGCGCGCGGGCTGATCGGGGTGCTCGATCGGTCGAGCAACGTCGCCGCCGGTCGCGCCGCCGCGACCTTCACCGCGACGGCAACGCTGCGTCCGTCGGACAGCGTCGCGCGAGCAGCGGGCGTCTGCCCGACCGTCAGCGCCGTCGTAGCCGGTGCGCTCAGCACCAAGTGGTCGCTCGTGCCTGAACGCGTCAGCACTCCGGGCTGGAAGACGGTGTCGCCGACCGTCAGGCTCGAGACCTGATCGAGCCGCGTTCCCGTCATGACGCCGTCGCGGTCGCCGGCGTGCAGCGTTAAGCGATCGATCCGGCTCGCCTCGGCATAAGCGCGTAACTTGACCGACTTGGGCGCGGTGGCACCGTAGCTTTGGACCTGAAGCGTCAGCATGCCCGGCTTCACATCGGTAAGCGGCACCTTCAGGTGCAGCGCATCGCCTGCCACCTCGAACGGCACCGCACGCTCCAGCCCGTCGCGTGTCACGCGCACCGACGATACGCACGCCGCCGCGCCACCGATCAGCGTCAGCGGTGCGTCACGTCCGACGACCAGCGTCGCGTCGCCCGCGCTCCATCCTGTCGCGGTCGGCGCGACGAGCCGGAACTCGGGGCCGTCGAAGCTCGCAAAGCCCCATAGGCCGTGCAATGTGCCCGTTGCCGCCGCAGCGGACGCCAGCTTGCTGCGATCACCGACCACAAAGCCGCCGCGCGCCGGATCGGCGCTGAGCGGCACGTCGACGGGGCCAGCTTCCCCGGTGACACGCAGCCGCATATTATGGGCATAATCGGTCGAGTAGACGAGCGGCGCGCCCGCGACCGGCAGCACCAGATCGGGCTGCGCGATGCACAGGGCGGCGGTCGTACCCGCCTCAAGCGGCGGACGCGCAGGCGCGGCAACGGTCGGCAGCGCGGCGACCAGCACCGACTGCGGCTTGCGGAACGACGGCACGGTGTTGAGCAGTAGGTCAGTGCGTGCGCCATGCTGGACGTTCAGCGCCGGAATGAACTGCAACTGCGCGGACTGGAACGCGCCCAGCATCCGCGCCAGATCGCGGAACACGCCGATATAGGCGCTGTAGTAACCGTACCCCGCCTGCGGGGTGGCGGCGAGTTGCAGCGCGATGTTGGCGGGCGCGCCGGCAAGCGTCTGCGCAATCGAGCTGGTCTGCCCGTCCGCCAGCACCGCCGCGCTCTGCCCCGGCGTCAGACAGGCGGCGCGCGGGTCCTCGCCCGGTTGCAGGCAGGCGGGGTCGAGCTTCACCGCCAGGCTCTTCGCCAATACCGGCGATCGTTCCGCTACCTCCGCGGCGGAATGCCCGCGCAACTGCGCTACGAACATTTCGAGCCGCGTGCGATCGAGCATCGCCTGGTTGAGGTCCTGCGACGCGCGCACGAACGCACCGGGACGCTGGCGCACGGCCGAGCGCACCGCCGCGAACGCGCCGCCGGTATCGGGCACAAGGAAGACAAGCGCCTGCTGCGCGCCTGCGGGCACCGCCACGTCGATCACCGCTTCCTTCGGTTTCCACGTCCGTGCCTGGCTGAGCCATTGCTCCGGCGGCGGGTTGGTCGCGCCGCGCAGGAAGGCGAGCACCATCCGATAGTGCGCGCCCTGGTCGCTCGGCAGCACCGCCGCGACGCGCAGCCGGTCGCCGGTGGCGAGATTGGGCACCTGCGACAGCGGAAGCGTCGTCTCTCCGCCGGCGCCGTGATGCGTGACGCTGACCTGCAACGCCGGGCCGGTCAGGTCGAACGCACCGCCTTGCGCGCGTGCGCTTGGCGAGCCGAGCAGCAGCGACGCAGCCGCGATAGCCGGCACGCCACGCATGCGAGGGGAGGAGAACGCCACCGCTTCGCTTTACCGCGCCCCGCCGCCCGCGCAATCGCGCACGGTCATCATGCGCGGGGGTCTGGCCCACGATCGAAGACCGATGCGGCGGTTGTGAGCTCTACAGATTAAGGTGCACGCCCTCCGTGCGGAAGCGTTGCTCGATCGCGTCGACGCTGCTGCTCTGCGGTGCCGGCATCGCAATCGCGCGGGCGAGCTCTTTCAGCACCACCGCCTCGAACCCTTCGGCGCGCGCATCAAGCGCGGACCAGCCGACGCAGAAATCATAGGCCAGTCCGACGAAGACGCAGCGCGTCACCCGGCGGTCACGCAACGCGCCGGCAAGGCCGGTGCGCGTCGCATGGTCATTCTCGAAAAAGGCGGAATAGCTATCGACCGCCGGGTTCGTACCCTTGCGCACGATCAGGTCGGCGCGCGCCACCGCCGGCAGGATCGCGGGGTGGAACTCCGCGCCGGCCGTACCCTGAACGCAATGATCGGGCCACAGCACCTGCTCGCCATATGGCATCGCGATCACCTCGAACGGCTGCGTGCCGGGATGGCTGCTCGCGAACGAGGAATGACCGGCGGGATGCCAGTCCTGCGTCACCACGACGTGCGCGAACCGTTCGGCGAGCGCAGCGATCGGCGCCATCACCGCGTCACCGTCCGCCACCGCCAGCCGCCCGCCGGGGCAGAAGTCGATCTGCGGATCGACGATAACCAGGGCGTCGGTTGCCGCGATCACTGGAAGCCGACCACCGCGTGCGGCACGTATGGCGCTTCCAGCCGCGCGATCTCGCCCGTGGTCAGCCCGAGTTGGAGGGCGGCGATCGCGTCATCCAGATGCCCTGGCTTCGATGCGCCGATGATTGGGGCAGACACCGCTGATTTGGCGAGTACCCAGGCGAGCGCGACCTGCGCGCGCGGTATGCTGCGCTCGGCCGCGATCTTCGCCACTTCCTCCATGACGCGCCGATCAGCGTCGGCGGTATGCGCGTAGAGCGTCTTGCCGAATTCGTCGGTCTGCGACCGCTCGGTTGTTTCGTCCCAGTCGCGCGTTAGCCGCCCGCGCGCGAGCGGGCTCCACGGGATCACGCCGATGCCCTCCGCCTCGCACAACGGCAGCATCTCGCGTTCCTCTTCACGGTAGAGCAGGTTCACATAGTTCTGCATCGTCGCGAACCGCGTCCAGCCGTTCGTCTCGGCGACGTGGAGCATCGTCGCGAATTGCCACGCGTACATCGACGACGCGCCGATGTAGCGCGCCTTCCCCGCCTTCACCACATCGTGCAGCGCTTCCAGCGTTTCCTCGATTTCGACGTCATGGTCGAAGCGGTGGATCTGGTAGAGGTCGACGTAATCGGTGCCGAGGCGCGTCAAGCTCGCGTCGATCTCGGCCATGATCGCCTTGCGGCTGAGACCGGCGCCGTTCGGGCCGGGACGCATCCGGCCGTGGACCTTGGTCGCGATCACCACCTCCTCGCGCCGGGTGAAGTCCTTCAGCGCGCGCCCGACGATCTCCTCCGAGGTGCCGTCCGAATACACATTGGCGGTGTCGAAGAAGTTGATTCCGGCCTCGACCGCCTGACGCAGGATCGGGCGGCTCGCCTCCTCATTTAGCGTCCAGGCGTGATTGCCGCGATCGGGCACGCCGTAGGTCATGCAGCCGAGGCACAGCCGCGACACGTCGAGGCCAGTGGTGCCGAGCTTGGTATATTCCATGGTCGTTCTCGCCTGATCGTTGAATTTCGGCAGCCGCTCAGGTGAGCGACTGCCGATCAGGGAACCCAACGTCTGGCATCACCAAGTGGTTCGCGTGCGCCGTCGATCAGCAGCAGCGGGCAGTGCGGACGCCGCCCGCCAGGCCGGTCAGGGCTTCATCGTGGCGGCATCGAGCGTCGCGCTCGACACCATCGTGCGGTCGCTCGCATCACGCGCGAGGGCGACACGGTAGGTGCCGGCACGCACGCGCCAGCCGGGCAGCTTGGTGTCATAGTCGGCGATGATGCGCGGCTCTGCGGTCAAGGTGACGCGCCGCGTCTCGCCGGGTTTCAGCATCACGCGGGTGAAGCCCGCCAGCCGCATCGGCTGGTTGGCGCCATCACGCGACACGTACATCTGCGGCACGTCGGCGCCCTCGGTGCGGCCGGTGTTGACCACGTCGAACGTAATCGACAGCCGCTTGCCGCCGCTCACCACCGGATTGCGGTAGGCGAAGTTGGTGTAGCTCAGCCCGAGGCCGAACGCGAACATGGGCTTCATGCCCTTCTTCTCGTACCAGCGATAGCCGACGTCCGACCCTTCTACGTAATCGACCGGAAAGCTCGGCAGCACGGCGTTGCTCGCGGTACCCGGATCGGCCGCGGCCTGCGCCTCGATCGAGCTCAGCCGGTCGAGCCCGACCGGCGCGGCACGCGGCGGCTGCGCGGCGGAGGCGGGGAAGGTGATCGGCAGGCGGCCCGACGGATTGACGCGGCCGGTCAGCACGTTCGCGATCGCCTCGCCGCCGCGCTGTCCGGGATACCATGCCTGTACGACCGCGGGCACCTGATCCAGCCACGGCATCAGCACAGGGCCGCCCGTCTCCATCACCGCGACGGTCTTCGGCTGCACCGCGGCGACGCGCGCGATCAACGCGTCCTGGTTGTCGGGCAGGCGCAGGTCGGCGACATCCTGCGCCTCGGTCGTCCACTGCGTCGCGAAGAAGATTGCCATGTCGGCGTTCTTCGCGGCCTCCAGCGTCGCGTTCAGGTTGCGCCCGTCGACGTAGCTGATCTGTGCGCCCGGCAGCGCCTTGCGTAATGCTAGCAGCGGCGAGGAGGCGTGATAGGTGATGCGCGCGAACGACGATGCGCCGCCGCTCGAGAGCGGGATCTCAATCGGTGCGCCACCGACCGAGCGGACCTGGCTCGACCCGCCGCCCGACAGGACGCCGACATCGGCCGACCCGCCGATCAGCACGATCCGCTTCGCGGTGCGCGCCAGCGGCAGCAGATTGCCGTCGTTCTTCAGCAACACGATGCCCGCTTCCGCCGCACGCTGTGCGACTTCAGCGTGCTGCGCATAGGGCGGCGTCTGCGCCGCGGACGGCACCGGCGCGTCATAGGCGCCGGTCTCGATCAGCCCGGTCAGGTAACGGACCACCATGTCGTTCAACCGCTGCACCGGCACCTGACCCGCCTGGACCGCCTGCTTCAGCGCAGGGCCGAAGAAAACTGCCTTGTCGAGTTCCTGCCCCGATTGCTGGTCGAGCCCCGCGTTCGCCGCCTTGACGGTCGAGTGCACCGCGCCCCAGTCGCTCATCACCCAGCCGCGATAACCCCAGTCGCGCTTCAGCACGCGGTTGAGCAGGAAGTCGTTCTCGCAGGCCCAGTCGCCGTTGACCTTGTTGTAGGCGCACATCACCGATCCGGGATTGCCGCGCTCGATCGCAAGTTCGAACGCCAGCAGGTCGCTTTCGCGCAGTGCCTGCTCGCCGATCCGCGCGTCCGCGACGGTGCGGCCGGTCTCCTGCGAGTTGAGCGCGAAATGCTTGACGGTCGACACGATCCGGTTCGACTGCACGCCCGCGATATGCGCGCCCGCCAGCTCGCCCGCGAGCAGCGGGTCTTCGCCCAGATATTCAAAGTTGCGCCCGTTCCACGCATCGCGCGTCAGGTTGACGCCGCCCGCCAGCAGCACGTTGAACCGCTTCGATCGCGCCTCGCTGCCGATCATCGCGCCGCCTGCGCGCGCGATTTCGGGGTCGAAGCTCGACGCGGTGGCGAGGCCGGAGGGCAGCGCGGTCGCGACGTCGCCGCGGCGCTGCTCGACCTGGTTGGCGACGCCCAGCGAGGCATCGCTTTCACGCACCAGCGGCACGCCGAGACGCGGAATGCCGTCGGTATGGCCGGCCGAGGGGATCAGCTCGTTGGTGGTCTTGCCCGCTGCCATCGGCGGGAACAGGCTGTGGACCAACGCGATCTTCTCATCAAGCGTCATGCGCGCGACGATCCCCTGCGCGCGGGTGCGTGCCGCGGTGTTGTCGGCACGCGCGGCGCTGGCGGGTGTCGCTGCGCCGCGCTGCTGTGCCTGCTGCGCCGTGGCTGCGCTTGCGCCCGCCAGCCCGAGCATCGATGCGCCGATCAGCGCCGCGTTCAACCGTGTCATCCTCTTGCCCCTGTTGGTGCCGCGCGATCGCCGCGGGCGTGTGATGGATGCGCACACACCATAAGTCCCGCGCCGGCTCAAGCCGCCGCCAGTCGTAGGTGGCCGATTTGCGCTTGTGATCGCGGGAGCAGACCCACCCGGCGTGCGTTCTGACTCCGAAACAAAGGGAGTGTCGCGTGCAGACGAAATGGGGACAGGTGTCAGCGCTCGCAGTGCTGCTGGCGGGATGCAGCGTGTCGGTCGCACCCGACAACCAGACAGCGGCCGCGAACGCGAGCGAGCCCGCAGGGCCGGCCGCGTGGAGCAACAGCACGCGCACGCAATTGCGTGAGGCGATCGACGGACGCGCCGCGCACGGGCTCGACCAGATGAACTTCGCCGGCGATGCGAGCGACGAGGCCGCGCTGACGAAGCAGGCGCTCGCCTATGCCGCCGCACTGGCGCGCGGTGCGACCGACCCGACCAAGCTGTACGACGTCTACACTGTGCCGCGCCCGAACCCCGACCTTCAGGCCGGTCTGGCCGATGCGCTGCGCAAGGGTGACGTGAAGGGCTGGCTTGCCAGCCTCGCGCCCGCCGATGACAATTACCAGCGTCTGTCGAAGGCGTATCTGGCGCTTCGCAACCAACCGAGCGCGCCCGCAACCAACATCCCGGTGAACGGCGAAGCGATCAAGCCCGGTGCGACCGATGCGCGCGTGCCGGTCATCGCACGACAGCTCGTCATCCTCGATTACCTCGATCCGAAAGCGGCGCATGGGCAGCAATATACGCCCGCGATGGTCAATGCCGTGCGCGGGATGCAGGCCGACTATGGCATGAAGCCCGACGGGGTGATCGGCAGCGAGGCGCTGGCGATCCTCAACATGTCCGACATCGACCGCGCGCGCGCGGTCGCGATCGCGATGGAGCGGCTGCGCTGGCTTGAACGCACCCTGCCTGCGACGCGGATCGACGTCAATCTGGCGGCGGCACGGCTGACCTATTGGCGCGACGGCAAGATCGCCGACAGCCGCAAGGTGGTGGTGGGAGAGCCCGATCGTGAGACGCCGCAGCTTGGCTCGCCAATTTTCCGGCTTGTCGCCAATCCGACCTGGACGATCCCGCGTTCGATCGAGGGTGAGACGGCGGCGAAGGGCGCGGCCTATCTGAAGGCCAACAATATCGCGCGCAAGGACGGCTGGCTGGTGCAGCAGCCGGGGCCGAAGAACTCGCTCGGCCTCGTCAAATTCGACATGCAGAACGATCACGCGATCTACCTGCACGACACGCCCGCCAAGCAGCTGTTCCAGATGATCCAGCGCCAACGCAGCCACGGCTGCGTCCGCGTCGACGATGCGCTGGGCTTTGCCGAGATCATCGCGCATGACGAAGGCGTGACCGATCAATGGCACCAGGCGCGCAGCACCGGCAAGGAGACGTTCGTCAAATTGCCCCGGCAAATCCCGGTGCGGATGCTCTATCAGACGGTGCTATTCGACGACTCGGGCGAGCCGATCGTGCGCAACGATCCTTACGGCTGGGACGACCGCGTCGGCGCGGCATTGGGCTTCAAGGCGGGCAAGGCGCTGCGGGTTGAGACGCACGCGAGCGACGAGGGGCCGTGATCCATCGGACACGACCGGGCGAACGCGCGCCCGGTCGTGCGGCCGTTACAGCAGCGAAGACTTTCGCGGGATCGTCTCCTCGCTCGGCTGATCCTTGTCGAGCCTGTCGCTCGGACGCCGTGCACCACCGTCGCGCTGATGCTCGGTCGACAGATTGGGGCGTTCGGTCTGCTTTGTCGGCTTGATCGCGTCGTCCATGGCGTCTCTCCTATGTATGCCAGGTAACGGTTGCGCGATCGGTCGCGTTCCGGCTCTTGCGAACGCCGCCGCCGCGGCCTAGAGGCAGCGCCCACGTCGCCGATGCGACGGGCGCTTAGCTCAGCTGGTAGAGCGGCTCGTTTACACCGAGTAGGTCGGCGGTTCGAACCCGTCAGCGCCCACCATCACGCAGCAGTGAGACGCGGCGCGCACGCTGCAAGCACGGCCAATGCAGGCGAAACGTGCGAGAAAGGTGCATCGGAGGATGATCGCGGGCGCGACCGCCGATCCGGCAACACGCGTGACTGTTGCTCAGCGGAACAGCGACAGTGGGATCGCCTCGGCCATCTTCGTTTCACCCGCATCATTGGGGTGAAGGTCGTCGCCGAACTGCAGCGCCCTTGCCAGTCGCTTGGGATCGGCAGGGTCTGCGACGGTTTTCTCAAGGTCAAATATCGCGTCGAAGGCCCCGCCGGTCATGATCCAGCGGTTGACCGCGACGCGCACCGCCTCGCTCGCCTCGGTGTACCGCCCCGAGCACCGGTAGGGCAGGATGGTGAAGCCGACGACCTTGATGCCGTGTTCGTGCGCGCGCACGATCAGCTGGCGGAACGCGCCGATCAGCTGCTCCGCCGTGACGAGCGGCTCACTGGGCTTCGCCAGCGCGATGGTGCCGATGTCGTTGATCCCTTCCAGGATCGCCACGTGCGTGACGCCCGGCACGCTCAGCACGTCGCGGTCGAACCGCATCAGCGCGCTCGGCCCGGCACCCGGTGCGAGCAGGCGATTGCCGCCGATCGCCTGAGTGATCACCACCTCGGGCCGGCCGGCAGCGGCAAACCGCCGGCCGAGCGCGTCGCCCCAGCGGCAGATGAGGGGGGCATCGTTAGCGCAGTCGTTATTGTCGGTGATCGAGTCGCCATATGCGACGATGATCGGGCGCGGTCGGGCCGACTGTACGTCCAGCCCGGCGATGAGCGGACGAAAGGTGCTGCGTTGCGCCTCGGTGAAGCGCGCCGCGCGCGTGAAGTCTCCGGCTTGCGAGATCAGCGTCGGCGTGCCGCCGGCCTGATGCGCGGTGGTGAGCGCGGTTCTGTTCTTCACGAACAGCGAGACATCGACCAGTTCGAACGCCTTAACCGGCAGTCGGACGGGATCGCTGACCAGGGGCGCACCGATCTCGATCCGCGCCTCGCGCTTGCCGGCAAAGGTGACAGGAACGAACGCGCCGTCGGGTCCGCGGATCGTCGCGGCGTCGATACGCACGACCTCGCTGCCGTGTTCGTTCGACAGCCGCAATCTCAGCGACGAGCCCGCGGCGCCGACCCGCACCGTGGCACGCAACGTCGCATTCTCGATCGTCACGATCTTGTCGGGCGGCGACGGGAGCGGACTGGCGGTCCAGGCGCGCACCCAATGCCCACCGGTCTGCGCAGATGCCATCGGCGCGCCGACACATGAGAGAAGCGCCCATAGCGGCAACCAACGGGTCAATAGGTGTAAGCGCGACATCGTGTCTCCCCGGATGATCGGTTCATAGGAGGGCGGATCGCCCATCTGCTCCTGTGCAAGCAGCCGGCGGCAAGGATGACGGCCAGACCGTGAGGTGACGGCGGAGCAGGCCCGCAGCAGTCTGCCACGTGATGCCGCCCAGGTGCGATCCAGCCAGCCGCTTCATCGGTTCATCCGCTCCCTCGCGCACGCGTCGGAACCGTTCGGTCCGACGGACGCCCTCTTCCTTGTCACTTACATCACAATCGACGCGACACGATCAACATTTAATAATATTATTCCTACCGACTCGATTGCTCCGGCGGGAGCGAGACGATGGTCGCATAAAATGAGGAGAGGGAATGATGAAAAGGCAGCATCTGCATCGCGCCGCATTGCGGCGGATCACTCGGACGATTGCAGGCGCGACGCTGCTGACGGCATCGCTGCTGGCCGCGCAAGCCGCATCGGCGCAGTCGCAGCTGAACACGACCTCCGCGCTGTATGCGCGCGTACGAACGATGCCAAACGGTGAGCTGGTCTCCACGGTCACGTCCTTTGACGGCGGTGCGCACATCGACGTCTACGCCAGCAGCAACGCCGGCGGGTCGTTCGCGAAGGTCGGGCAGATCAACGACGCCGAATTCTCGAGCGGGCTGTGCTGCGGCAACATCTACGTATTGCCGCGCGCGATCGGATCGATGGCGGCGGGCACGATGATCTGGGCCGGATCGGTCGGGCAGAGCGCGACCAATCGCCGCATGAAGATCAAGCTGTACCACAGCACCGACAACGGACGGACGTGGCGTTACATCACCAATCCGGTCGTCTCGCCGAACACGGGCGGTTTGTGGGAGCCGGAGTTCATCGTCGCGAACGACGGCGCGCTGGTGATGTTCTATTCGGACGAAACCGACGGCGTGCACAGCCAGCGATTGCTGATGAAGCGCAGCTACAACGGCACCAGCTGGGTCGACCAGACCGACGTGGTGGTCAGCACGATCAACGCGGACCGGCCCGGCATGGCGGTGATCGGCCGGCTGGCAAGCGGTACGCGGTACATGACCTACGAGATGTGCGGGCCAGCGGCGTGCACGACCTTTTATCGCACGTCGACGGACGGTTGGAACTGGGGCAGCGCGAGCAACGTCGGCACCGCGCTTCGACTGTCCGATGGACGCTATTTCGCGCACGCGCCCTATAATGCGGTGATGGCGAACGGCGCGATCCTGGTCGTCGGGCAGGTGCTGCGCAACGCCGACAACACGACGGCGGCGGGTAGCGGCTCCACGCTGTTCAAGAGCGCCAGCGGCGACCCCGCAGGACCATGGGTTGCGGTCTCCGCACCGGTCAGCGTGCCGAACCCCGATGGGACGAACCCGTGCCCGAACTATTCGGCGCCGCTGCTGTCGGTTGCGGGCGGGCAGGTGCTGGAGATTGCAGGTCGGCTGCAAGGCTCGACCTGCATTCAATATTACGCGCGCAGCGGCTTCTGATCGGATCAAGCGCGACCGGCTGCGACACGCGGCTGGTCGCGGGGGAGGCGGAATGCAGAAATTCGTCATGGCGGCGGCAGCAGCCGGCGTCGCGCTGTGCGGCGCGCTCGGCTGGTGGGTAAGCCAGTCGCCCGAGCCACGGACGCCGGGGTTGATCGTGGTGCAGCGTTCGCCGGAAGAGCCCGTCATGGCGGACCCTCGTCCGCTGGCGGCGGTAGCGCCAGTGACCCAGAAGCGTGTCGATCCGATCGAGAACGAGCCGGATCAATTGTTCATGAAGGTGCGCAGTGAAGCCAAGGACGAGCATTGGTCGGCGCAGGCCGAGGCCCGGCTCGACGCGGCACTCCGGCATATCCCCGGGATTGGACACGGGCGGCCGCTGACGATCACGTGCGGCGCATCGACCTGCGAGGTATCGGGGTCGGCCGCCAACAATGACGATTACGACAAGGTGCAGAACACCTGGGTAGCGCTGAACGCGGCGATGCGCGATCCCGAGTTGGCGCGCGCCGGGCTTGCCCTTGCCGGATCGACGCTCGGCACCGCGCGCGATGTTGCCGGGTTCGTCATCTATTATCGACGGCAGCCAGCTTGATCGCTCCCTCTCACGGGCTTCACGCTAGAAGGCGAGGTCGGCGTGTGCGCGACGCGCGCCGATGTCGCTTGCGGGGCAGTGCCAGCAATATGATTCGCGGTGCGTTATCCAAAACGGAGCGACAGCCCGACCGGCCATGTCGGACGCCGCTGCATCATCCGCGACCGTCGAGCATCAGAAGTCGAACGGCTCGACCGTTTTCCGCTCAGCCACGAGGAAGGCGTCGGCGACGAGTTGCAGCGGGCTGACATCGACATCCGATTGCCCGGTCGCGATCAGGTCCGCGAAGCGGCGGTAGAGCCGTGCATATTCCTCGTTCTGCCCGGTCGTGGCGGTCGTGCCGGGCAGCGCGATGGTCCGGCCGCCGTCACGTAAGGCGAGCGTGCCGGCCTCGGTATCGACCCCAATATCCCATTGTTGCGGGCCGGTTTGCAGGAAGTCGAGGCTGACCTCGACCGGTGCGTCGCCGCAGCGCATCCGAACGGTTGCCGCGATCGGGCTGACGCGGTTTGCGGGCACCGCCAGCGTCGCTGCGCTGACCAGCAGAGCGTGCGGCAGGATACGGGTCGCGATCGAGAGCGCGTTGATGGCGGGATCGAACACCCCGAAGCCGCCCGCCGCCATGATCCACTCCTGCCCGGGATGCCATTTGCGGATGTCCTCCTTCCAGTCGATCCGCACCGCCCGAATGCGCTTGCCCGCCAGCCAGTCGCGCGCGGTGTCGACCGCGGCGGCCTCGCGCGAGTGCCAGGTGGTGAACAGCGTCAAGCCTACGTCGCGCGCGACCTTGTCCAGCAGCGCAACCTCGGACACGGTGGCCGCAGGCGGCTTTTCCAACATCACGTGCTTGCCCGCGCGGAGGGCCGCCAGCGCCTGATCGACGCGGCCGGAGGGCGGCGTGCACAGCGACACGGCGGCGAGATCGCCGCGCGCCGCCAGCATCGCCTCGATCGACGGATATGCATCGATGCCGTCGACTTGCGCCGCGCGGCTGGCGGTGGCGGCCAGATCGAACGCCGCGACCGACGCGATCGCGGGCAAATGCTGGTCGCGCGCGATCTTGCCGATGCCGACCAGTCCCAGACGCACTTGGTTCATTGCATCACCTCTGGACGATCCTTCTACCGTGCCGGCGCAGCCGGATAGGCCGCGACCAGCGCATCATATTGCTTGCGGCTGATCGGGATCATCGATCCGTGCCGAAGCCCCGCAGGCATGGTGTAGCGATCCCACGCCGCTACACCCGAGTTGCCCGACACCTGGAACCACGGACCGGAAAGGCGTGGCGCCTTAGACAGACCGTAGCTGGTTCCGGCATATTGCTCGTAATACAGGAACCAGTCCTTGTCGCCCGGTGCGCGGATCAGCGTCGGTGCCTCGCGGAAATTGGGGCTGAGCGACGGGCCGGGCAGGGGATAGGGACCGGTCAGCGTCGGCCCACAGCTCATCCGCACGGTCTTGCCGGTCGTCCAATTGTACGACGGGTAACGCTCGTCCTTGATGATCGCGCAGTAACCGGGCCCGGAGTCGTTCGGGACCACGAAGGTGTCGATCGTCGCCATGTCCCAGTCGAACAGCCGGCGCGGCGTCCCGGTGAACCGTTTCAGGTCGGGCGACAGGACGTAGAGCGTCCGCTGGCTCGCCCAATAGCGCTCGGGATCCTCGGGTACGCCGGGCACGGTCGCGGTGTGCCATGTCAGCATGAAGCGTTTGGATGCTTCGTCGAAGAACAGCTTGGGCGCGCCGATCCGCTGCAATGGGTTGGCGAGGCCCGGGACGTGCATCAGATCGGGCTTGTAGGTGCCGAACGGCGTCCAGCGGACGAGATCGTCCGATACCCAGAAACGGATCAGCGGGTCCTCGTCGCTCTTGTTGCCGACGAGGTAATAGCGGCCATCGGGCCCGCGCGCGATCGATGGGTGGCCGTGGTAATCCTCCGTCACCGCCTTGCCGCCGTTCAGCTCCTGCCAGTGTAGGCCATCACGACTGACCGAGTAGAACAGGACGCCGTAGCGTTCCTTGGTCATGTGCGCGAACAGATACGCTTTGTCGGGGTCGACATAGGGCGTCTCGAGCGCGCCGGGCGGCACCTCCGCCTGCTGCGCCGCCGCGATCGGTGCGGCGAGCCCGGCTACGAGCGCGTGGAGAAGGCGCGATGCGCGCGCCGTTCGCCGGGGGCGAATTCTATCGGCAGTGCGGCGGTCGAAGAGCATCGGCTCGTCCTTTCCGCGGTGGCTGACACCGCGAGGCCGGCACCGCGCGGGCATGCGCCCGGCGCGATGCCGGCGTGAGTCGTCAGAAGCGGGCGCGGATGCTGGCGCCGTAGAACTTGTCGTCCAGGCGGACGTCGTGCGGGAACAGCGTCTTGTCGAAGTAGCTGTAATACCGCCCGCCGAGCACGTTCACGCCGTCGACGCTGACCGTCACGTTCGGCGTGATGTCGTAGGAGACGGAGAAGTCGAGCCGTCCGTTTGCGCGTACCCGGTTGAACTGGCTGTCGAAGTTCGCGCCGACCAACGTACCGCCGTTGAACAGCACCTCGTTATACCCGTCGCGCCAGGTGTAGACCGCGCGCGCGGTGATGCCGTACTTCTCGTACAGACCACCGGCCGTATAGGCGTATTTCGACACGCCGAGCAGCGGCTGCCCTTCGAGCGGGTCGCCCGGCGTCTTGATGACGCTGTCGGCGTAGGTGAAGTTGGCGAGCACGCCGAACCCGTCGAGCCCCTCGGGCAGGAAGTCGAAGAAGGTCTGCGTGCCGACCTCGATCCCCTTCAGCGTCGAGGAGCCGACGTTACGCGGCTGCGTCACGCGGTAGCTGATGCCGTTGATGACCTGCGTCGAATTGGCAGCAGCGACGCGGTCCTTGATGTTGCGGTAATAGCCCGCAATCGTGAACGAGCTCGACCGCCCGAAGTACAATTCCGCCGTTGCATCGAAATTGTCCGACAGCACCGCGCGCAGGTCGGGATTGCCGCCGCTGGCGGTCGGCACGACGTTGGTGTTCGCGGGGATCACGAACGACAGACCCGGGTTCAGATCACCGAAGGTCGGGCGCGACAGCGTCTTGGCATAGGTGCCGCGGAACTGAAGGTTCGAGGTCGCACGGTAACGGATGCTCGCGTTCGGCAGGACATAGGTATCGGTCGTGTCGCGCGTCGTCGGGGTGAACACGGTGTTGCCGCCGACCGAGCTGACCGAGGTGCCGGTCAGCGAGCGCGTCGAGCGCACCACGCGGACGCCGGCCAGACCATCGATCAACGACGCGCCGCCCAGGTCGATCTCGTACTTGCCCTGCACATAGGCGGCGAGCGTGTTCTCGCGCGCGTCGTAGTTGCGCGTCGGGCTGTAGGCCGGATCGCCTGCCGCGCCGCCGAAGATTGCGCGCAGGCGGTCGGTCTGGTCGAGCAGGAAATCGCGGTCGGGCGTCACCCATGCGGCCCCGCCGTTGATGAACGGGATCGTGGCGGGTGTCTCGACCAGGAAGTCGCCCGGCAGGCCGACCGAATTGACCAGCGTGTTGCGGTTGCCGCCCGGCGCGCCCGGCCCGCCCGGCGCGGTGCCGCGGAAGGTGGCGTCGCGCTTGTTGTAGCGCACGCCGATCTGGAACTGGCGCAGGAAATTGCTTTCGATGTCGAAGGCGGCATCGAGCTTCGCGGCATACTGGCTGCTGTTCGCGCGGGTGATCTCCTGGAACAGCGAGTTGGCGAAGCGGAAATCGGTCGCGCTGCCCAGCGGATTGCCCGGCGTGTTGGTGGTGCCGTGCTTGTTGTCGTCGATAACGATGCCGACGCTCGGGATCTGCTTGCCGACATCGACGATGATCGTGCGGTTGCCGGTGGTTGAGTTGATGTAGCTGAGATCGAGGTTGACGTGCACCGCGTCGCGATTGAAGCGGAAGCCGCCGCCGCCGACATATTGGTCGGTGAAGCTGGTCTTCGCCTGCGTGCTGGTCAGGCCGGGTACGCCGTTGAAGGTCGCGCTGGCGCCGACGCACAGGTTCTGCGGTGAATCGTTCGGGCCCCCCCCGGGGAAGCCTGCACCGTTGACCGGCGCGGTGAAGCATTCGTCGGTGCGCTGAACGTCGCTGATGCTGCGCGACCCGAACAGGTCGGACGAGATGAAGTAGCTACCAAAGCGCGCCCGGTAGCCGGCGTATAGACCGTCGGCGTAGATTTCGAGGTCGGGCGAGGGGCGCCACTGGAACGCGGCGTTGACCTGCGGGCGCGTGTTGCGGCCGTTGTCGACCACGCCGCCGACGCAGGTCGGCAGCACGGTGTCACGCGCACCGGGAGGGCCGTTGTTGGCCGAGCGCGGATCGCAGTTGAACGAGATCGGGCGGCTGAAATTGTTGCGCGCGTATGAAACGTCGGCGAGCAGGCCCATCTCGCCGATGCCGGTGTCCCAGCGGCCGGACACCAGCATGCCGGCGGTGAAGCTCGTCTTGTCGGAAATGTCGCCGTAGAATCCGCGTACGTTGGTGGCGACGGTCAGCCCCTTCTTGAAGTTGAACGGCTTCTGCAGCTTCATGTTGATCGAACCGGCGATGCCGCCCTCGATCAGGTCGGCGGAGTTCGACTTGTAAACGTCGACGCCGGCGAGCGCTTCGGCCGGGAGATCCTGGAACGCGAAGCCGCGACCGACGCCGGTGAAAATCTCGCGCCCGTCGACGGTCGTCAGGATATCACCGAGACCGCGAACGATCGGTGCCTGGATCTCGTTGTTGAAGCCATTCGACACCTGCACGCCGGGTACGCGCTGCAACGCCGAGGCGACCGAATTGTCGGGGAACTTGCCGATGTCGTCGGCGACGAGCGAGTCGACCACCTGATCGGCGTTGCGCTTGATGTTACGCGATGCGGTCAGGCTGGCGCGCTGACCGGTGACGACGATGTCATCGCCGACCTCGCCTTGGTCGGACGGGCCGCGTTCGGCCGCGCCGCCGACCGTCTGCGCTGCGGTCTGGTCGCCGTTCTGCTCGTTGGTGGCGGCGGCGCCGGCGGTCGGCATCTCCGCGGTCGAGCCGCTCTGCGCGGTCGAGCCTGCCTGACTGGTCGATCCGGGCTGCTGTACGGCGGTGTCGGCGGTGTCGGCGGTCTGCGCCGCGACATTGGTCGCGCACAAGGCCAGCACGAGTGCCGATGCACTGATGGTACCACGAAGTGCGGAAACGCGCATAATCCCCTCCCATGACATGGCCGGTCGCTGCGGCCTTCGCGCCATCCGCTACTTCAGTCTTATTCATCATACAAGTATTGTTTGTTGCTGCATCGCGCTGCTATATTCGGCTATACGGAAAGCGCCGACTACCGGGAGTGGGTCGGCCGGGGAGGATCGATGGCAGCGGATCAGGGGCAGGCGGGACCTGCGACAGGCGGGCTGCGTAGCCGCCAGTGGTTCAACAATCCCGACAATCCCGACATGACGGCGCTCTATATCGAGCGTTATCTCAATTACGGGTTGAGCCTTGAGGAGCTGCAATCCGATCGCCCGATCATCGGGATCGCGCAATCGGGCAGCGACCTGGTGCCGTGCAATCGCCATCATCTGGTGCTGGCGGAGCGCGTGAAGGCGGGTATCCGCGATGCCGGGGGCATTCCGATCGAGTTTCCGACGCACCCGTTGCAGGAAACGGGCAAGCGCCCCACTGCCGGGCTCGACCGCAACCTTGCCTATCTGGGGCTGGTCGAGGTGCTGTACGGTTATCCGCTTGACGGTGTCGTCCTGACGATCGGATGCGACAAGACCACGCCGTCGGCGCTGATGGCAGCGGCGACCGTCAACATTCCGGCGATCGCACTGTCGGTCGGGCCGATGCTGAACGGCTGGTACAAGGGGCAGCGCACGGGATCGGGCACGATCGTGTGGAAGGCGCGCGAGCTGCTGGCGGCCGGTGAGATCGACCAGGCGGGCTTCATCAAGCTGGTCGCCTCGTCTGCGCCGTCGACCGGTTTCTGCAACACGATGGGCACCGCGACGACGATGAACAGCCTGGCCGAGGCGCTGGGCATGTCGCTGCCCGGATCGGCGGCGATCCCGGCGCCCTACCGCGACCGGCAGGAATGCGCGTGGGAGACTGGGCGGCAGATCGTCGAGATGGTCCGCGCGGATCGCAAGCCGTCGGACATCATGACGCGCGCGGCGTTCCTGAACGCGATCCGCGTCAATTCCGCGATCGGCGGGTCGACCAACGCACCCA
The DNA here is from genome assembly GCF_000382485.1 of Sphingomonas sp. Mn802worker. Classification (GTDB taxonomy): domain Bacteria; phylum Pseudomonadota; class Alphaproteobacteria; order Sphingomonadales; family Sphingomonadaceae; genus Sphingomonas. The sequence goes on from NZ_AORY01000004.1 coordinate 119,133, forward strand.
TCCACCTGAACGCGATCGCGCGCCACATGGGTGTCGAGTTGACGCTGGCGGACTGGGAGGATCATGGCGCCGACGTGCCGCTGCTCGTCAACCTGCAACCGGCGGGCAGCTATCTGGGCGAGGATTACTACCGCGCCGGCGGTGTGCCGGCGGTCATGGGCGAGCTGTACCGCGCGGGACTGCTCGACGGCGGCGTGCTGACCGCCAACGGCGCGACCGTCGCCGATAATATCGGTGACGCGCAGATACAGGACAGCGACGTAATCCGCCCGTTTGCCGAGCCGCTTAAGTCCGATGCCGGACTGGTCGTGCTGAAGGGCAATTTGTTCGATGCTGCGGTGATGAAGCTGTCGGTCATTTCCGACGAGTTCCGCTCGCGCTATCTGGCCGATCCGGCACACCCCGACATGTTCGAGGCGCGCGCGGTCGTGTTCGACGGCCCGGAGGATTACCATGACCGGATCGACGATCCCGCACTCGGCATCGACGAGCACACCGTGCTGGTGATCCGCGGCGCGGGCCCGGTCGGCTATCCCGGCGGTGCCGAGGTGGTGAACATGCGCTCGCCGGCCGCGCTGATCCGCGCCGGCATCCATGCGCTGCCGTGCATCGGCGACGGACGGCAATCGGGAACGAGCGGCAGTCCGTCGATCCTGAACGCCTCGCCAGAGGCAGCGGTCGGCGGCGGCCTGGCGCTACTGCGCACCGGCGACATGATCCGCATCGATTTGAACACGCGCAGTGCCGACATGCTGGTCGACGACCATGAGATCGAGCGGCGCCGGTCGGAACTCGCGACGGTAGAGAATGCGATCACGCCGCCGTCGCAGACCCCGTGGCAGGAAATCCAGCGCGGCATGGTCGGGCAGTTCTCGACCGGTGCGGTGCTGGAGCCCGCGGTCAAGTTCCAGCGGATCGCGCAGCAGGGCATCCCGCGGGACAGCCACTGATGTCTGACGTGCGCATCGTTCCACGCGACCGCCGTGACACGCTGGGCGAGGGGCTGCTGTGGAGCGCGCGCGAGCAGGCGGTGTTCTGGGTCGACATCCTTGAGCGGCGCGTGCAGCGGCTGACGCTCGCGGACGACGCGGTGACCGTGTGGGAACTGCCCGATGTCGTCGGTTGGCTGATCGAGCGCGAGCAGGGCGGCTTTGTCGCAGGTATCGGGCGCGCCTTCGCCGCGCTGACGCTTGATCCGCTGACGATCGAGACGATCGCGGCCCCCGAGCCCGAGCGCGAGGGCAATCGCTTCAACGATGCCAAGGCGGATAGGGCGGGGCGCATCTGGGCCGGATCGATGCCGTTTGGCTGCGACCGACCGTCGGGGGCGTTCTACCGTCTCGACCCCGATGGCAGCGCGACGCGGGTGAGCGACGGCTATACGATCGCGAACGGTCCCGCGATCGGTGACGGGTTCCTGCTCCACACCGACACCGCGCTGCGCACGATCTTCCGGTACCCGCTGCATGATGACGGCTCGATCGGGCCGCGGACGCCGTTCATCGTGTTCGAGGACGGCTGGGGCAATCCCGATGGCATGACCTTCGATGCCGAGGGGCATTTATGGGTCGCGTGCTGGGGCGGCGCGTGCGTCGCGCGCTTCGATCCCGCGGGCCGCCGCGAGCGCGTGATCGCGCTGCCCACGTCGCAGATCACCAACGTGGCATTTGCTGGCGACGCGCTCGACCGCATGTTCGTGACCTCTGCCGCCGAGCGCTGCGACGGGGAACATGCCGGCGCGCTGTTCGAGGTCGATGCCGGCTGCCGCGGTGTCGCGCCGTACCGCTTCAAGGGATAGCGAGCGCGGTTCGTGACGCTCGACGAGGGAGAATGATGATGCGCAAGACGATGATCGCCGCCGCCCTGCTGGCCGGCACCGCCGCCAGCCCGGCACTCGCAGCCGACGCGCGGCGAAGCGACTTCGGCACCTTGCCCGACGGCCGGCACGTTCCCGCCGTCACGCTGACCAACGCCAAGGGCGTGAGCGCAACGGTGATCGCGCTGGGTGCGGCGCTGCAATCGCTCAAGATGCCCGACCGCGCGGGCAAGGTCGCCGACGTGCAGGTCGGTTACGACACGCTGGAGGGTTACGCGACGAAGCCCGAGTTCTTCGGTGCGACGGTCGGCCGCGTCGCGAACCGCGTGGCGAAGGGACGCTTCACCATCGACGGTCGGCAATATTCGACGCCGGTCAACAACGGTCCCAACTCGCTCCACGGCGGGACCAAGGGGTTCGACAAGGTGCTGTGGCAGGTCGTCGACACGAAGAACGGACCTGCCGCGTCGGTGACGCTGCGCTACGTCAGCCCGGACGGCGACATGGGCTATCCCGGTACGCTGACGACGACCGCGACCTATTCGCTCGACGAGCAGAACCAGCTGACGATTGCCTATACCGCGACGACGGACAAGCCGACCTACGTCAACATCTCTAACCACGCTTACTGGAACCTCGCCGGGCCGGGTGCCGGGGCGATGGGGCATGTCGTGACGATCCCGGCGGACCGCTACACGCCGACCGACGCGTCCTCGATCCCGCTCGGCCGTCACGCCAGGGTCGCGGGTACGGTGTTCGATTTCCGTAGGCCGACCGCGGTCGAAGACCGGGTACGCGACGCGCGTGACCAGCAGATCGTGTTCGGGCGCGGGTACGACCACAATTGGGTGATCGGCGACCGTGTCACGACCGACCAGCACATGATGGCGCGGGTGGTCGAGCCGGTATCGGGCCGCGGGTTCGAGCTGTGGTCGAACCAACCGGGGCTGCAATTCTACTCGGGCAATTTCTTCGACGGGACGGTCGCAGGCAAGAACGGCCAGCTGTACCGGATGGGCGACGCGATCGTGATGGAGCCGCAGGTGTTCCCCGACGCGATGAACCAGCCGGGCTTTCCCTCGATCCGGCTCGATCCCGGTCAGACCTATCGCAACACCATGACCTACAAGCTTTTCGTCCAGAAGAAGTAACCGGGAGGATCACGTGAAAAAGCATCTGTTGGCGTCGCTGCTGCTCGGCAGCACGCTCATGTGCGGGGGTGCCGAGGCGCGCGTTCGCTGGACCGAGGCGCAGGCGAACGCCTGGTACGGCAAGCAGCCGTGGCTGGTCGGCAGCAACTACACGCCCGCGACCGCGATCAACCAGATGGAGATGTGGCAGGCCGCGACCTGGGACCCGAAACGGATCGATTACGAGCTGGGTCTGGCACAGGGCATCGGCATGAACACAATGCGCGTGTTCCTGCACGACCAGCTATGGACGAGCGACCCCGAAGGGTTTCGCCGCCGCATCGACGAGTTCCTGACGCTCGCGCAGCGCCACGGAATCAAGCCGCTGTTCGTGCTGTTCGACAGCTGCTGGGATCCCGATCCGAAGCTCGGGCCGCAGCATCCGCCGATCCCGGGCGTGCACAATTCGGGCTGGGTGCAGGGGCCGGGTCTGCCGGGCCTGCGCGACAAGACGCGCTATCCCGCCTACCGCGCCTATGTGCAGGGGGTGATCGGCGCGTTCAGGAACGACGACCGCGTGCTCGGCTGGGACGTGTGGAACGAGCCCGACAACGGTGCCGACCAGTACAAGGGGCAGGAGGGCAAGGAGCCGCTGGTGCGCGCGCTGCTGGCGCAGGTGTTCGACTGGGCACGCGCCGCCGAGCCGTCGCAGCCGATCACCTCGGGTGTGTGGCAGCACGACGACTGGTCGCAGAACGGCGGCAAGCTGACGCCGATGGAGAAGCTGCAGCTCAGCCAGTCGGACGTGATCTCGTTCCACGACTATAACTGGCCGGAGAAGTTCGAGGCGCGCGTCAAGCAACTGCTGCCGTACAATCGCCCGATCCTGTGCACCGAATATATGGCGCGCGGCAACGGTTCGACCTTCGACGGCTCGCTGCCGATCGGCAAGCGCTACAATATCGCCATGATGAACTGGGGCTTCGTCGACGGAAAGACGCAGACCCGGCTGCCGTGGGACAGCTGGAAGAAGCCGTACACCTATGAGGAGCCGACGATCTGGTTCCACGAGGTGTTCCGCAACGACGGCACGCCGTACCGGCAGGCCGAGACCGACCTGATCCGCAGCCTGGCCGCGGCGCCCAAGGGCGTGGTGCCCGCGACGATGCCGGGGCAAGTACAGGCGGTTCCCGCGCGCCAGCGTCGACGCTGATACGAGCCGGGCGGCGTTCGTGAACGCTGCCCGGCAATAACGATGATGGATTGATCGGGAGCGGGCGTGTTGCGTCCGCTCCCGTTTTGTCAGCGGGTCGGCGGTGCCGGCTGCTCGCCGCTGACCGGCAGTGCGAAGACCGGTTGCCCGTCCTTCGACCAGGTGACGCGTTGGACATGCGGCGCGCGCGCGGGCGTGCACTTCATGCCGGCGCGCGGGTTGGCGTGATAGACGATCCACGTCTGGCTGCCGGCCGCGAAGAAGGCATTGTGTCCGGGTGCGAAGACGCCGCCTGCCGGGTTCTTCGCCACCACGGGGGTCGGCTGCTTGTGCCAGCTGGCCGCGTTCAGCGGATCGCTGCCGGGGGCGGCGTGGAGCAGGCCGATGGCGTAATCGTCCGACCAGCACGCGCTGCCCGAATAGCTGAGGAACAGGTCGCCCTTTGGTCCCTTGAGGAAGGCCGGCCCTTCGAGAATTTGCCGGCCGCCCTGCCGCTCCCATGTCTGGTCGGGGCGCGCGATCACCACCTCCTCGCCCGCCAGCGTCCAGGGGTTGGTCATCCGCGCGATCGCCAGCACGCTGTCTGGCCCGACATAGGGCGAGTAGACGAAGTAACGCTTGCCGCCGGTTGCGAAGGTGGTGCCGTCGATCCCCGACCACTGGGTGTTGACGCGGCCGCGATCGATCCAGCGGCCCTGCAACGGATCGCGCGAGGCGTTCTCCAGCACGAAGATGCCGCGGTGGTCGTCATCGTCGTGACCGCTCGCCGCCGCGGTATAATAGATGAACCACTTGCCATCGATACGGTGCAGCTCGGGCGCCCAGATCGACTGCGCGTTGGGGCCGGTCGCGGGCGGCGTCCACACGACATGCTCGGGTGCGTCGGCGAGCTTGGCCAGATCGGTGGTGGCGCGGATCGCCAGCCGGTTCCTGAGCGTCGCCATGTAATAATAGGTGCCGCCGACCTGCACGATCGACGGATCGGGGCCCGAGGGCAGCAGCGGGTTGACCAGCATCGGCGACGGTGCCGCGACGAGCGGTGCGGCAATCGTCAGCGCCAGCGCGGCAAGGGCCTTCTTCATGCCGACGCACTCCAGCCGGCGACAAAGGCATCGGCGGCGGCGCGTACCTGCGCGGGGGTCGAGCCGACGCGGTAGAGCGCAGAGCCGAGCCCGAAGCCGTTTGCCCCCGCCTCGCGCCACGGCGTCATGTTGTCGGGCGTGATGCCGCCGACGGTTAGTACGGGCACGTGTTTCGGCAGCACCGCGCGTTGCGCCTTCAACACCGCCGGGCTCGCCGCCTCGGCCGGGAACAGCTTGAGCGCGGTGGCGCCCGCGTCCAAGGCGGCGAACGCTTCTGACGGGGTGAAATAGCCTGGCAGCGACGCCATGCCGGCCGCCGCGGTGGCGGCGATAACCGACAGGTTGGTGTTGGGCGAGATGACCATGCCTCCGCCGGCGTCCTGCACGCGTGCCACATCGGCGACGTTCAGCACCGTGCCGGCGCCGAACAGCGCATGGTCGCCGAAGCGCCGCGCCAGCCGTTCGATGCTGGTGAACGGATTGGGCGAGTTGAGCGGCACCTCGATCAGCGTGAAGCCGGCGGCGAGCAGTTCCTCGCCTACGCCCTCGACTGTGTCGGGTGTGACGCCGCGCAGGATGGCGACGAGCGGCAAGGCGGCGAACGCCTGCGTGAAATCGATCATGACATGAGTTCCCAGATGCGGGTGATTCCCGCCACGAAGGCGAAGTGGCTGTCGACAGCGATGCTTTGCGCGCCGACTTGCTCGATCGCTGCGGCGTAAAGCGCGCCGAGCGCCGGGTCGGCGAGCACATGGACCCGGTCGCCCGCGGACACCTGCGCGCGCACGTCGCTGCCGATCAGCAGCCCGCTGACGTAGGAGGCGGCGTCGGCGTCGTCACGTAGGCCGAGCAGACTGGCGGGGCGAACGCCGAACAAGGCCGCGAGCAGATCGTGGTCGCCGGCGCGCGCCACGCCGTCACGGAATGCCTGTCCGTCGACGACCGCATCCGTCATCGCCGCGCCGATCAGTGCGTGATCGCGCAGCAGCGCAAAGGCTTCGCCGGTCATCGCGGTGGCGAAGTCAACCAGCGCGCCATTGCGCATACGCGCCCATTTGCAATGCGTACCGGGCTGGCACAGCAGCGCGTCTTCGGGCACGAGGCCGCCCGCGACCGCGCCGAGCAGCTGAACCTCCTCTCCACGCATCACGTCCGCGCGGGTGCCATCGACGATGCTTACGCCGGGGACGATGAAGACGTCGTCCTCCACGCGCCGCGCTGCTGCGGCAAGCGTGTCGAGCGTGGCGGGGCAGGCGACATAGCCTGCGTCGACCCAGCCGCGGTTCGACCCGATCATGCCGGCGAGCAGCATCGGCCGATCGCCCATCTGCTGCTTGAGCGCGCGGGCGGCGGCAGCGAGATCATCGTCTGCGACCGCACGGATGCCGAGGCCGTCGCGCTCGCTGCGGGTGACCACGCCGTGCTCGATCAGATAGGCGCGCCGGTTGGTCGTCCCCCAGTCGACCGCGATGAAGCTGTTCGCGCTCACCAGAAGGTCGCGTACAGGACGACGAGGATCAGGACGACGGCAAGCGCGCCGACGTTGAAGCTCGTCGTCGTGCGATAGCCGACGTCATGAGTGTCGATCGTGTCACGGTCACCGCGGTTGGGCGTCAGCAGCGAGACGACGACGGCGAGCGCGAGTGCTGCAAGGAACACGACACCCATCCGGTCCATGAACGGCAGGCCGGGCGTCCACACCTTCATTCCCCACGACAGCAGCACTGAGGCGACCGCGGCGGTGATCGCGCCCGCCTCGTTGGCGCGCTTCCAGAACAGGCCGAGCAGGAAGATGACGGTGATGCCCGGCGTGAAGAAGCCGGTGAATTCCTGGATGAACTGGAAAGCCTGCTCCGACGATCCGACCAGCGGACGTGCGGTCAGGATCGCTAGCACGATCGCGACCGACGCGGCGATGCGCCCGACCAGCACGAGGCGTCGATCATCGGCGATATGATCCTCCGCCGCCGACGGCTTGCGCTTGAACTTCGCCCAGACGTCGAGCGTGAAGATCGTCGCGATCGAATTGATCTTGGACGCGGTCGACGCGATGATCGCCGCCACCAGCGCCGCAAAGACGAGGCCGAGCAGCCCGCTCGGCAGCAGCCGCATCATGGTCGGATAGGCTTCGTCTGGCTTGGGCAGGCCGGGCGCCAGGATCACCGCCGCGATGCCCGGCAGCACGATCACTATCGGCATCAGGAGTTTTAGGAACGCGGCGAACAGCACGCCCTTGCGCGCCTCGTCGAGCGACTTGGCGGCGAGCGCGCGCTGGATGATGTACTGGTTGAACCCCCAATAGCTCAGGTTGGCGATCCACATGCCGCCGATCAGCACCGACAGGCCGGGCAGGTCCATGTAGTGCGGATTGCCCTTGTCGAGGATCATGTCGAAGTGATCGGGGATCTCGCGGGTCAGACGCGAGAAGCCGGCGACGACGCCGCTGCCCTGTCCCAGCTCGCCAAGCGTCAGATAGGCGATGATGAGGCCGCCGAGCACCAGCAGCGTCACCTGCACGATGTCGGTCAGCGCGACCGCCTTCAACCCGCCCTTCAGCTGATACAGCAGCGCGAACACGCCCAGCACGACGAGCGCCAAGTCCTGGTTGACGCCCGCGACCTTGGTGACCGCGATCGAGCCGAGCCAGATGATGCTGGTCAGATTGACGAAGACGTAGAGCGCGAGCCAGAAAAGCGCCATCAGCGTCCGGATCGACGGGCCGTAGCGCCGCTCCAGGAACTGCGGCATCGTGTAGATCTCGTTGCGCAGGAAGATCGGCAGGAAATACTTGCCGACGATCAGCAGCGTCAGCGCCGCCATCCATTCGTACGACGCGATCGCAAGGCCGATGGCATAGCCCGACCCGGACATGCCGACGATCTGCTCGGCGGAGATGTTGGCGGCGATCAGGCTGGCACCGATCGCCCACCACGGCAGGTTCTTGGAGGCGAGGAAATAATCGGTGGTGTTCTTGGGACCGGCGCCGGCCTTGTCGCGGCTGACCCATTGCGCCAGCGCGAAGATGCCGATCGCATAGGCGACCACTACCAGTACGTCGATCGTCGCCAGCTGCACCTACGCTCTCCCCATCATGCACGCTTATGCGTTCACGCTCCTTTTATATGATAGATGAGACATGTCGACTGTGATTTAGTTGCTGGTGCGACGAGCAAGGTTGGTAGAGTGGTAGGGCGTGGATATCGATTCGGAATCGCCGGTGCGGCAAAACCTTGGCCGCAACCTGACCTTCGGGCTCCAGGAATTGCTCGGTCGCGCCATCGTCGTCGGCGAATATAGCGAGAAGCCGTTCCCGACCGAGAACGAACTGGTGCGCCAGCACGGGGTCAGCCGCTCGGTCACGCGCGAAGCGGTCAAGATGCTCGGCGCCAAGGGACTGCTCGGCGCGCGGCCTAAACAGGGCACGTTCGTCATGCCGGCGGAGGCGTGGAACCTGTTCGACGCCGACGTGCTGCGCTGGTTGCTGGAACGACGCCCGTCGATTGAGCTGCTGCGCCGCTTCAACGAACTGCGTATGGGGGTGGAGCCACAGGCGGCAGCGCTCGCGGCACAACGCGCCGACGACGAGCAGCGCGCCGCTATCGTTCAAGGGCTCGAGCGGATGAAGGCCGCTGACCGCGGCGAAGACGATTCACTCGACGCCGATCTGGCATTTCACGTCGCGATCCTGCGCGCGACCAACAACCCCTTTTTCGTCCAGTTCCGCGACATGGTGGCGACCGCGCTCAGGGTGTCGATCCGCGTGACCAACCGGATCGCTGGCCGCACCGCCAGCATCCATGACCATGCAGCGGTATGCGAGGCAATCCTGGCGAGCGATCCCGACCGCGCGAAGATCGCGATGCAGGCGCTGATCGACGACGTGCTGGTCCTGATCGAGCGACTGGACGATCTCTAGGGCTGAACTCATTGATGTGAGTGTCGCGATCGCACCCAGGTCGGCAAGGTGATCGGGCTAGCCACGCGTCTTGGTTACCGGATGGAGCGGCCGCAGCCGTTCTTTCCGAGGCGCTACGACAAGCTTCGATCGCGCTTCGTCGGTGGCCGAGCGGCATCGTCTTCGTCAACCGGGACGGGTAGCGCTGGCGAGATGCATCGGGTGTTGACGTGTCGCCGACGCGAACGCCTGCCACGCGTCGCTCTGCTGCGCCAACCGACCTTCGCATGGCTCGCGATCGGCCGGTCGGCCGCTTATGATGCGCTTGCCACCGCCCGCCCGCAGCTTCAGGTTCCACATCTCATGTCCTCCGCCTCTTACCCGCCGTTGTCGATCGGCGAGCCCGCGCCCTGGTTCACCGCACCCATGCTGGGGCAGGAAGCGGGCGCGGATTTCGACAAGGCCGGGGGGCGGCACGTCCTGCTGCTGCTGTTCGGGACGGCGGCGCATCCCGCGTGCGAGGTGGCGCTGGAGGTGCTGCAACGCCACGCCTCCATGTTCGCCGATGGTCGCGCCGCGATGCTGGGCGTCACGATCGATCCGCACGACGCCCAGCATCCCCGGGTGCAGGCATTGCAACGCGCAGGGATGCACATCTTCGTCGACGCCGATCAGCAGGTCAGCCGGCGCTACGGCGCGATCGAGACAACGCCGGACGGGCTGACACTCAGACCGTATTGGGTGCTGCTGGACCCCGCGTTGCGTGTGACCGGACTGTTTCCGCTCTCTGCCGCGCAGGAAGCGATCGCGACGCTGCGCCAGCAATGCACGGCGCCGCCGATCGACGTGGCGGCGCCTGCGCTCGTGCTGCCGCATGTCCTCGACGCATCCTTCGCCGCCGAACTCATCGCGCTGCACGCTCGCCATGGCGGCGTCGAATCGGGCGTGATGCGGCAGGTCGGCGACCGCACCGTCGAGGTGCAGAACCATGCGGTCAAGCGTCGTCGCGACGTACTGGTCGAGGAACCTGCGTTGCAGTCCTACCTGCGCGAGGCGATCACGCGCCGGCTGGTGCCGATGATCGAGCGGTGCTTTCAATACCGCCCGACCGAGATCGAACGCTATCTCGTCTCCTGCTACGACGCGCGCGATCATGCGCACTTCGCGCCGCACCGTGATAACACCACCCCGGCGACCGCGCACCGTCGGCTTGCCGTCACGATCAACCTCAACGACGATTATGACGGCGGCGACCTTCGTTTTCCCGAGTTCGGCATGCGCAGCTACCGTGCACCGCGATGCGGGGCGATCGTGTTCTCCTGCTCGCTGCTCCACGAGGTGACCCGCATGACGGCCGGCCGACGCTATGCGACGCTGCCGTTCCTGTACGGCGGTGCGGCAGGCTGATCCGCGCACCAGCGCTGGTCGGCGGAATGGGAAAAATGGTGCTGCCGGTGAGGATTGAACTCACGACCTCAGCCTTACCAAGGATGCGCTCTACCACTGAGCTACGGCAGCACTCGCGTCGTGTCAGCGACGGGAGGGCGCCTAAGAGCGGTTTGGCCCATGATTGTCAAGGCGTGATCGCCGCATTAGCACAAATCCATGACCCGGCCGACTTCATGACGAAACCCGACGACCGCGCCGCCCGACTGGCGGAACAACTGCGCGCCAACCTGCACCGCCGCAAGGCGCAAGCGCGCGCCGGGCGGGAGGAGGCAGACGCGCAGACGGACACGGCGCAGGACAAGCCGCGCCGCACGCCCGAATAGCGGTGGCGCCTCCGCGTCAGGCCGCGATCGGTGCGCATTTCTCCACCAGCCAGGCACGATCATCCGCCGGCAGGACGGGACCGAGCGTTTCGACCACCCGAGCGTGATAGGCGTCGAGCCAGGCGCGCTCTTCGCGCGACAACAGGTCGGCGTCGATCAGGTCGCGCTCGATCGGTGCGAGCGTCAGCGTCTCGAACGCCAGCATCGTGGCCTCGCCGCCGGGCAGATCGCGCTCCACCACCAGCAGCAGGTTCTCGATACGGATGCCGTACTCGCCCGCCTTGTAGTAGCCTGGCTCGTTGGACAGGATCATGCCGGCGCGAAGCGGCTCCTGCGGCCCGCCGCCGGGATAGCTCGGCTTGGCGATCCGGGCCGGGCCTTCGTGCACCGCGAGGAAGCTGCCGACGCCGTGGCCGGTGCCGTGCGCGAAATCCAGCCCCGCAGCCCAGAGCGGCAAGCGGGCGAGCGCATCAAGCTGCTGCCCGCTGGTGCCGGGCGGGAAGGTCGCGGTAGCGAGCGCGATATGGCCCTTCAGCACGCGGGTGTAACGATCGCGCATCTCCGCAGTCGGCGTGCCGACAGGCACGACGCGGGTCACATCGGTGGTACCGTCGAGATACTGTCCGCCTGAATCGATCAGGTAAAGCTGACACAGCTCGATCGCGCGGTTGGACTTCTCCGTCACGTGATAGTGCGGCAGTGCGCCATTCGGGCCGGTCGCGGAGATCGCGTCGAACGACAGGTCGCGCAAGCATCCCGTTTCCTCGCGGAAGCGCCGGAGCTGCGCGGCGGCGGAGAGTTCGGTCTGGTCACCCCCCGGTGCCTCGGCAGCGATCCAGCGCAGGAACCGCGTCAGCGCCGCGCCGTCGCGGATGCTGGCGGCGCGGTGGCCTGCGATCTCGGCTGCGTTCTTGGTTGCCTTCGGGATGATCGTCGGGTCGCGAAGCGCGAGCGCGGTGCCGCCGCCCGCCTCGACCGCATCGAAGATCGCCGCGACGGCGAGTGCCGGATCGATCGCGACGCGCTTGCCCGCGAAGCGGCCGAGCGCCGGGGCGAACTCGGCACGATCGTGAACGCGCACTGCATTGCCCAGATGCTGGTGCACCGCGTCGGTCATCTTCTCCGGCGCGACGAACAGGTCGGCGGTGCCGTCCGCGCCGACGATCGTATAGGCGAGCGCGACGGGCGTACGCGAGACATCCTCGCCGCGGATGTTGAGCAGCCAGGCGGTCGAATCGAGCGCAGGGATCACCGCCGCATCGGCCCCTACCTCGCCAAGCCAGTCGGCGACGCGCGCGCGCTTCGCGGCCGAGCTTTCGCCCGAATCTGCGTCGCTGTGGACCGTCAACGGTGCCAGCGACGGGGCAGGGCGATCGTGCCACACCGCGTCGATCGGATTGGCGTCGACCGCGACGAGCTGCGCACCCTTTGCCGCCAGCGCCGTGCGGGTCTGCTCGACCCAGGCGCGGGTGTGAAGCCACGGATCGTAGCCGACGCGCGCGCCTTCGCTCGCGTTCGCCGCCAGCCAGTCGGCGACATTGTTCTCCGGCACCGCGACATAGTCCCAATCGCCCGCCGACACCTGCTCGCGCACTTGGATCGTATAGCGCCCGTCGGTGAAGATCGCAGCCACGCCCGGCAGCACCGCCGCGATGCCCGCCGATCCGCCGAACCCGGTCAGCCAGCCGAGCCGCTGCGCGTAGCCGCCGACATATTCGCTCATATATTCGTCGGTCAGCGGCACGACGAAGCCGTCGAGGTGCTGGCGGGCGAGCTCGTCGCGCAGGGCGCGGAGACGGTCGGAATGGGTCGACATGGATATTGTCCGGTTCTGGCGGGTTGATGCGGTACCATGTGCCAGACCAGACCGCGTCGCGCCAACCCGGCTGCGCCCAATGGTGGGAAGCCGCCGGGGTTGACCGGGCGAAAGCGCCTCTGTCATCATGGCGTCATCCCCGCTCGGCACAGCGGGCACGAGCGATGACTAGGGGGATCTGACGTGTTCCATCCCGATCTGATGCGCCATCCGGACTCCTGTCCGACGCTGGTGCTGAACGCCGACTACACGCCGCTGTCCTATTATCCCCTGAGCATCTGGCCGTGGCAGACCGCGATCAAGGCGGTGTTCCTCGACCGCGTCGACATCGTCGCGCATTACGAACGCGAGGTGCACAGCCCCAACCACACGATCAAGCTGCCGTCGGTCATCGCCTTGAAGCAGTTCGTGCGGCCGTCGCAATTTCCCGCCTTCACGCGGTTCAACCTGTTCCTGCGCGACAAGTTCGAGTGCCAATATTGCGGTCACGGGCGTGACCTGACGTTCGACCACGTGATCCCGCGGGCGCAGGGCGGACGCACGACGTGGGAGAACGTCGTCACCGCCTGTAGCCCGTGTAATCTGAAAAAGGGCGGGCGCACGCCGAAACAGGCGCACATGCCACTGTTCCTCGAACCGATCCGCCCGACCAGCTGGCAGCTGCAGGAGCACGGCCGGCGCTTTCCGCCCAATTATCTGCACGCGACATGGCGCGATTGGCTGTACTGGGACGTTGAACTCGAAGCCTGACGCCCGTTGGTCGCAGGTCTGGGTCGATCAAAGGGGTCATGATGCGGTTGTTGCTGGTTGGCGGGTGCGCGCTCGCGCTGATGGGCTGTTCGGGCAAGTCGGCGGACGAGAAGGCGATGCAGAATGCCGAACTGGCGAACTATACGCCGCCTTTCGTCATGTCGCGGCTCGACTTCGGCGGCGTGATCGAGCGGCGCTTCCGCCGGCTCGACGCCAACAATGACGACAAGCTGGAGCCGAGCGAGATTGCGCCGCGTCGCCGCGACTTCGTCATGCAGTTCGACACGAACAAGGACGGCGTCATCAGCACCGATGAGTGGAGCCGCGGGATGCTCGCCTGGTTCGACCGGCAGGACCTGAACCATGACGGCACCTTGACCAGCGACGAGCGCGAGCGTGCGCGCGAGTTGCACGACGCCGATCTGCCGACACCCGACGACGAGCCGGCGAACAACACCGCAGCCGCCGCGCGCTGAAGTCGGGTTCGGCGGATCAGATCGATCGGCGGTTGACCGCGCCGGTGGTGCGACGCAGCATGGCGGCATGACCCTGCCTCCGATCACCAACAACCCCGACGTGCGTTATCTCGGCCGCGTGCTGGGCGACGTTATCCGCGCCTACGGAGGCGACAAACTCTATGAGCGGACCGAGGCGATCCGCTCCGCCTCGGTCGAGCGGCATCGCAGCGGCGACGCGTCGCCCGACGCCGAACTCGGCGCGCTCGACCTCGACGAGACGCTCGATTTCGTCCGCGGCTTCATGCTGTTCTCGATGCTTGCCAACCTGGCCGAGGATCGGCAGGGGTTCGCCGCCGAGAAGGGCGCGGACATGGCCGCCGCGCTGGAGCGGCTGGCGGGCGAGGGGATCGGCCGCGATGCGGTGATCGCGCTGCTCGACCACGCGCTCGTCGCACCCGTGCTGACCGCGCACCCGACCGAGGTCCGGCGCAAGAGCATGATCGACCACCGCAACCGCATCGCGCAGCTGATGGCGATGCGCGACCGCGGCGTCGAGGTGACACCCGAGGGCGATCTGGTCGACGAGGCGATCGTGCGGCAGGTAGCGCTGCTGTGGCAGACCCGCGTGCTCAGGCGCGAGCGGCTGTATGTGGTCGACGAGGTCGAGACCGCGCTCAGCTACCTGCGTGACGTGTTCCTGCCGGTCATCCCCGCGCTCTACCAGCGCTGGGATCGCGCACTCGGGCAACGCGTTCCGTCGTTTCTGCGGCCCGGCAGCTGGATCGGCGGCGACCGCGACGGCAACCCGTTCGTGACCGCAGACTCGCTTCGGACCGCGCTCGCACGCGCGTCGGAGGCGGTGCTCGGCTTCTACCTCGAACAGCTGCACGCGATGGGGCAGGAGCTGTCGATCTCGACCAACCACGCCGCGGTCGACGGCGAGGTCGCGCGACTGGCCGAGGCAAGCGGCGACGTGGCCGAGAGCCGTAGTGACGAGCCGTACCGCCGCGCATTGTCGGGCATCTATGCGCGTACCGCAGCAACCTTTGCCAAGCTGGTGGGAAAACCCGCTCCCAGGCCCGGCGCGCTCAAGGGCGAGCCTTACGCCGACCCTGCCGGCTTGCGCGCCGATCTGGTCGCGATCGCCCGGCCGCTGGCGCAGGGCGGCGACGGACTGCTCGGCAGCGGCGGTGCGATCGGGCGGCTGATCCGCGCGGTCGACGTGTTTGGCTTCCACCTCGCCACGCTCGACCTGCGGCAGAACAGCGCGGTGCACGAGCGCGTCGTGGGCGAGATGCTGCGTGTTGCGGGCGTGTGCGACGACTATGCGGCGCTCGGCGAGGACGAGCGCGTCGCGCTGCTCCGGCGCGAACTCGCCAGCCCGCGCCCGCTCACCTCACGCTTCGCCGACTATTCGGAGGAGACCGCGGGCGAACTGGCGATCGTCCAGGCAGCGGCTGACGCGCACCGCGCCTACGGCCCGGCGTGTCTGCGCCAGTACATCGTGTCGATGTGCACGTCGGTCAGCGACCTGCTCGAGGTGCACCTGCTACTGAAGGAGGTCGGGCTCTACCGGCCGGGCGCGCCTGCAAGCGCCGACGTGATGGCGGTGCCCTTGTTCGAGACGATCGACGATTTGGAAGCCGCGCCCGGCGTGATGACGGACTGGTTCGCGACTCCAGAGGTCGCCGCGATCGCCTCAAGCCGTGGTCATCAGGAAGTGATGATCGGCTATTCCGACAGCAACAAGGACGGCGGTTACCTGACCTCGACGTGGCAGTTGTCGAAGGCGTCAACCGCGCTGCGCCCGGTGTTCGAGGCGGCAGGCGTGGGGATGCAGCTGTTCCACGGTCGCGGCGGCGCGGTCGGGCGCGGCGGCGGTTCCTCCTTCGCCGCGATCCGCGCACAGCCGCCCGGCACCGTACAGGGGCGCATCCGCATCACCGAACAAGGAGAGGTGATCGCAGGCAAGTACGGCACGCGCGAGAGCGCGATGACCAATCTTGAGGCGATGGCCTCGGCGACGCTGCTCACCAGTCTCGAACCCGCGCCGCTATCGAACAGCGAGAACGAGGCGTTCGGCGCGGCGATGGACCGCATCTCCGACGCGGCCTTCCGCGCCTATCGCGGGCTGGTGTACGAAAATAATTTCGGAGGAGGGGGGGCTTCCGCACCTTCTTCCGCCAGATGACGCCGATCGCGGAGATCGCAGGATTGAAGATCGGCAGCCGCCCGGCGAGCCGCAAGAAATCCGACGCGATCGAGGATCTGCGCGCGATCCCCTGGGTGTTCAGCTGGGCGCAGGCGCGCGTCATGCTGCCGGGCTGGTACGGCGTCGGGCAGGCGCTCGCCGGCTTTGAGGACCGCGCGCTGCTGAAGGAGATGACGGAAGCGTGGCCGCTGTTCGGCGCCACGCTCGCCAATATGGAGATGGTGCTGGCGAAATCCGACATGGCGCTTGCAGCCCGCTATGCCGAGCTGGTCGAGGACGCAGGTCTGCGGGAACGCGTGTTCGGCCGCATCCGTGACGACTGGCATCTGACCCGCGACCAGTTGATCGAGGTGACCAGCCAGACGCGCTTGCTCGAAAAGCATCCCGCGCTCGACGCTTCGATCCGGCTGCGTCTGCCTTATATCGAGCCGCTCAATCTGCTGCAGATCGAACTCATCAAGCGCAATCGCGCCGGTGAGGAGGATGCGCGCGTACGCGAGGGCATCTTGCTGTCGATCAACGCGATCGCGACCGCGCTGCGCAATTCGGGGTGACGTTGGCGTGCCTTCGCGTCAGCCCGAGATGACGTGATCGGCTCAGGCCCGTGAGGTCACGAACTCAATTGTTCGCTGACTTTACGCCAGACCCAGGCCTAGCGCCAGCGCGGCGCCGATGCCCAGCGTGCAGGCGGACAGCAGCAACGTCGCGCCGAACTCCAGCTCGCTCCAGGCGCGACACACCCGGTGGTCCCAGTGTTCCATCATCCTTCTCCTGGCGTGATCCCGTCGTCGGTGATCGTCGCCAGCGCAGAAGGTTCTCCAATCGTCCACGCAGGTCAAGACAGCCTCACTGCCCTTGCCGTACGTGGGGCTATCACTATTCAAGGCTCTTTGACGCCTGCTCGAACAGGTCCTTCGACAGGCCGGGATGCGCGACGATGCGTTCGAGCTCGGCGCGCATCAGTGCGGCACGGGTCGGATCGAAACGGCGCCAGCGGCCGAGCGGCGGCAGCAGCTTCGCCGCGGTCTGCGGATTGAGCGCGTCGAGCGCGATCAACTGATCGGCGAGCCAGCGATAGCCCGCGCCGCCCTCTGCATGGAACGCGCGCTGGTTGACGCCGAACGCGCCGATCAGCGAGCGCGCGCGGTTCGGGTTGGCAAGCGAGAAATCGGGATGGTTCGCAAGCTCGGCGACCAGTTTCGGCGTGTCGTCGGCGGAGGACAGCGCCTGCGTCTGAAACCATTTGTCGAGCACCAGCGAATTGCCCTGATAGCGCTGGTAGAAGCTGCCGAGCGCGGCGTCGCGCTCCTCCGAATGCGTGCCGACCAGCGTGGTGAGTGCGCCCTGACGGTCGGTCATGTTGTCGGCGCTCGTGAACTGCGCGTAGGCGAGTTTCGCCGCGTCGTCCGCGCCGGAGGCCGCGATATAGCCGAGGGCGACGTTGCGTAGCCGCCGCCGGCCCTTGTCCTCGGGCGTGTAGGCGTAGGCGCGACCGCTGCCCGCCTCGTACGCGGCACGCCAGCGCGGCTCCAGTTCGCGCCCGAGATCGCGGCGCAGCGCCTCGCGCGCAGCATGGATCGCGTCCGGGTCGACCGTCGACATCTGGTCGCCGACGAAGCTTTCCGACGGCAGCAGCACGGCTTCGGCGACGAAGGCCGGGTCGAGCTCGGCATTGTCGAGCGTGTCGGCAACCGCCGCGATCACCGCGGCATGATCCGCATGTCCCTCGATCGTCGCCGCGACCAGCGTGTCGAGCATCAACTGCTGCATCGCCTCGTAGCGCGCGAACGGATCGTCGTCGTGGCGGGCGAGAAAGGCGAGGTCGGCGGCAGTGCGATCGCTGTCGATCACGACCGGCGCGGAGAAGCCGCGGTTGAGCGATACGATCGGGCGCTCGGCTACGCCCTCGAACGTCACGCTCGCGCTCGCGTCCGACAGGATGACGAGCTGCTCGTCGGTCAGCGGTACACCCGTTTCGGCACCGAACAGGCGCAGCTTGAGCGGCAACACCTGCGGTTGCTTGTTCGACTGTCCCGGCGTGTCAGGCACCTTTTGCGCGAGGTTGAGCGTCGCGCGGCCTGAGCCGGCCTCATGCTCCAGCGACACCGACACGCGCGGAGTACCCGCCTGCGAATACCACAGGCGAAACTGCGACAGGTCGACCCCGCCCGCTTCCTCCATGCAGGCGACATAATCCTCGCACGTCGCGGCGGTGCCGTCGAAGCGATCGAAGTAGAGGTCGGTGGCGGCGCGGAAGCGCTCGGGGCCCAGGATCGTCGCCATCATGCGGATCAGCTCCGCACCCTTGTTGTAGATCGTGGCGGTGTAGAAGTTCGAGATCTCGAGGTAGCGTTCGGGGCGGACGGGATGCGCGAGCGGGCTGGCGTCCTCCGGGAACTGTCCCGCGCGCAAACCCCGTACGTCCTCGATCCGCTTCACCGCGGCCGAGCCCTGGTCGGCGGAAAAGCCCTGGTCGCGGTAGACGGTGAAGCCTTCCTTCAGGCTCAGCTGGAACCAATCGCGGCAGGTGATGCGGTTACCTGACCAATTGTGGAAATACTCGTGCGCGACGACTGCCGCGATGGCGTCATAATCGTAGTCGGTCGCGGTGTCGGGATCGGCGAGGATGTAGCGGCTATTGAAGATGTTCAGCCCCTTGTTCTCCATTGCACCAAAGTTGAAATCGTCGACCGCGACGATGTTGAACACGTCGAGATCATATTCGCGGCCGTAGACGCGCTCGTCCCACACCATCGACAGCTTCAATGCGTGGAGCGCGTGGTCGGTCTTCGCCAGATCGGCCTCGCGCACCCAGATGCCGAGTTCGACCGTGCGGCCCGAGCGCGTGGTGAAGCTACCGCGATTGACCGCCAGGTCGCCCGCGACCAGGGCAAACAGATACGACGGTTTCGGATAGGGATCGTGCCACTCGGCCCAGTGCGTGCCGTCGTCATTGTCGCCCTGCGCCACCGGATCGCCGTTGGCGAGCAGCACGGGAAAACGTGCCTTGTCCGCCGTCATCCTGACCGAATAGGTCGACAGCACGTCGGGGCGGTCGGGGAAATAGGTGATGCGCCGGAAGCCTTCCGCCTCGCATTGCGTGCACAGGTTCCCGCCCGACGCGTACAGCCCCATTAGCTGCGTGTTGCGCTCGGGCGCGATCTCGACCTCGGTCTCGACCGTGTGCGCGTCGTTGGGAAGCGGCAGCACCAGCTGCTCGCCCTCGACGCGCCAGTCATTGACCGCGACGCCGTCCACCTTGACCGATACGATCCGCTGGCCTGCGCCATCGAGCCGGAGCGGAAGGTCGTGTGCGCCGGATCGCTCGACCGACAGGCGTGCGCGCACCCGCGTCATGGCGGGATCGAGCGCGAAGTCGAGCGCAGTCGTTGGCACCGTCCAGGCGGGCGCGGTATAATCCTCGCGCCGGATCACCGCCGGCGCGGCGGGTGCGGGGGTCAGGGCGGCGTGCGTGGCGTCGAGCATGACGGTTCCTATCATCGGCGAACGCCAAGGTTCCATAGCCAAGGTGTCGGATCGGTAGGGTTGCGCACGATCGGCCTGCCGCCTAGCCGTCGACATCATGAAAAGAGCGAACATCGTGAAGCGTATGCCGGCCGTTGCATCACTGGTCGTGCTGCTCAGCGCGACTGAGCCACCCGCACCGCGTGCCGCAGAGGAAGCCGCGATCCGCGCGCACGTCGCCTATCTCGCCTCCGATGCGCTTGCCGGGCGCGAGGCAGGCAGCGCGGGGTTCGATACCGCCGCCGCCTATGTTGCGCAGCAATTCGCCGCCGCCCGATTGAAGCCGGGGGCGGACGGCGCGTATCTGCAACGCGTTCCGTTGGTGAGATACCAGATCGCGGGCCATGCCGCTGCGTCGATCAACGGTACAGCACTGACACCGGGTGGGGACTTCACTGCGACCGCGAATCCGCAGGCGGCGCGGACCGACATGTCGGCGCGCGTCGTCTTCGTCGGGCAGGGCGTCTCCGCCCCCACGCGCGGCCACGACGATTATGCGCAGGTCGACGCGCGCGGCGCGATCGTCGCGCTGGTCGGCGGCGCGCCCGACGATTTGCAGAGCGAGGAGCACGCTTACTTCGCCAGCATCCGTACCAAGCTGCAGGCGGCCGCCGCGCATGGTGCGATCGGCGCAGTGCTGCTGACCGGCGCCAAAAAGGCGCGACCGGTGCGCGCGGGCGGGGTGCAATATGGCTGGGCGACGCCCGAGGGCACCGCCTTTGCACCCGGCGTGCCGCTGCTGGCGAGCTTCACCGACGCCGGCGCGAACAAGCTGTTCGCGGGCGCGGGCACGACCTGGGACCAAGCGCGCGCGGAGGTGAACGGCAAGCAGGCGTTCCCGCCCGCCGCTCTCAAGATTACGCTGCGCATCCAGAGCGCGACGCAGTTCACGCCCGTAGCCTCCTCCAACGTCGTCGGCGTTCTGCCCGGCACCGATCCGTCGCGATCGAACGAGGTGGTCGTGCTCTCCGCGCACCTCGACCATATCGGCATCAGCAAGAAGCCGAATGCGAAGGGCGACGCGATCAACAACGGCGCGCTCGACGACGCGATCGGCATCGCCAGCCTGATCGAGGAAGCGCGCCGCTTCCAGCGCGCTGGCGCGGGCAAACGGACGATCGTGTTCCTGGCGGTGACGGCCGAGGAGAAGGGGCTGGTCGGCAGCGATTATTTCGTGCGGCATCGGCCCAAGGGGCTGAAGAACATCGTCGCCGACGTGAACCTGGACATGCCGGTGCTGACCTATGCGTTCAGCGACGTGGTCGCGTTCGGCGGCGACCGCTCGACGCTCGGCCCCGTGATCGCGCGCGCGGCGAAAGGGGCAGGCGTCGTCACCTCGCCCGATCCGATTCCCGAGCAGACGATCTTCACGCGGTCGGACCATTTCCGCTTCGTCGAGGCGGGCGTGCCGTCCGTCTTCCTGTGGCCTGGGCTGAAGGCCGAGGGGGCGCGCGCCGCGTTCGAGGATTTCATGAAGAACCGCTACCACCAGCCGGGCGACGAGATCGACGCCGGCATCCTGTGGGATCAGGCGGTGCGCTTCGTCGACATCAACTACGCGATCGCGCGCGACATCGCCGATGCGCCGGCCAAACCGGTGTGGAACAAGGGCGATTATTTCGGCACCGCGTTCAAGGGGCCGATGGCGAACTGATGTTCGTCTTTGGCCTGGGCTATGCCGCACGGGCGATCGTCGCGGCGGCGGGCGCCGCCGTGGTCGGCACCACGCGCGATGGCCGCGACGGCACGATCCGCTACGACGACGCCGTCGCGGTGCGATCGGCATTGGCGGCAAGCGAGCGCGTGCTGGTGTCGATCCCGCCCGACGCGCAGGGCGATCCGGTGCTGCGCGATTATGCCGAACAGCTGTCGGGCAAATGGGTCGGCTATCTCTCCTCCACCGGCGTCTACGGCGACGCGGGTGGCGGCTGGGTCGACGAAAGCGCTCCCGCCGACCGCGGACGCCGCCCATTGCGCAACGCCGCCGACGCCGCCTGGCTCGCGCACGGCGCGCACGTGTTCCGCCTGCCCGGCATCTACGGTCCCGGCCGCTCCGCACTCGACCGCGTGGCGGCAGGCGAGGCACACCGCACCGGCATCAGCGATCAGGTGTTCAGCCGCGTCCACGTCGACGACATCGCGGCAGGCGTCGTCGCCGCGTTCGCTGCGCCGCCAAGTGCGTACAATCTGGCGGACGACGAACCCGCCAGCCAGGACGCGGTGGTCGAGTACGCTGCCGCGCTACTCGGCCTAGCGCCGCCGCCGTTCGCGTCGCTCGATGCGCTGTCACCGATGGCGCGCGGCTTTTATGCCGAGAACCGGCGTGTCGCGAACGGCAAGGCGAAGCGCGTGCTCGGCTGGCGTCCGCGCTACCCGACCTATCGGTTCGGCCTGCGCGCGGTCAGCGCGATGACCAGCCCGACGCCCGCCAGCACGCCGCCCGCCGCCGACAGCAGCGACCAGCGGTAACCTTCGAACACTGTCGACAGCAGCATCGCGATCACCGGCACGATCACGCTGTTGTACGCCGCCTTGGCCGGGCCGATCGTGCGGATGATGCGGAAATAAAGCGTGAAGGCGAGCGCTGAGGCGGCGAGCCCGAGGTAGAGCACGCCCGCGATGTAAGCAGGCCGCGGATCGAACACCGGCGCACCGACCGTCGCCAGCGCGTAGGCCGCATCCATGCCCGCACCCAGCAGCATCGCGAACGCCAGCGTCGGGATCATCGGGTAGCGCGCGGCGGTCTTGGTCGCCTGCATGACGTTCGCGACCGAGGCGGACAGGATCGCGCACCCTGTCAGCGCGATCCCGATCAACGCTTCGCGCGGACCGTTTGGGTCGCTGCGCGCCTCCTGAATGAACAGCAGCGCGACGCCTGCCATCGCGACCGCGGACCCGGCGAGCAGCTGCCGCCCCATCCGCTGCCCGAGGAAGACGCGCGCGAAAACCGCGTTCGGGACCAGCAGCAACGCGAACACGACTGAGACGAGGCCCGAGGTGATGTGCTGCTCGGCACGGTAGACGAAGTTGAAGTTGCACACGAACTGCGCCAGCCCCAGCACGCCCGCAAACAGCCAGCCGGTGCGATCCAGCGCGAACCGCTCACGCTTCCACACCGCCACGCCGGTTAGCGTCGCGCCCGCAACCGCAAAGCGATAGGCGACCGACCAGCTCGGCGGCACCGCCGCTCCGGCGAGTTGATCGCGAATGACGATCCAGGTCGATCCCCAGATCAGCAGCACGATCGTGAATGGGATCAGCACGCTGGCGCGGGTCGACTGCGGGGGCGGAGCGGCGGACATGGCTCAGCCGCTTATCAGATCATCCGCGCGCCGCTACCCGCACGATCGCGCTCAGGCGCTCCGCGGCGGAAAGGCGCGCTTCCACCACCCCCGGCCGAAGCGATGCCAAAGCCACACGAGCAGCAACACGACCGCGAGCGGCGGTCCGGCCCAGGCAAGCAGCGTCAGGAGCGACGCGAGTGTCCAGGTAAGCGATGCATAGCCCGCCTGCGCCGCCTCGGTCAGCCGGGCGGCGAGGCCGACCCCGCTGCCGGCTGCATAGGTGAAGAGGATCGGTGTCGTCGCCACTCGCTCACGTGCGGCCGCCGCCGCGGCCTTGGCGGCGCGTTCGGCCTATTCGGCGCTCGGCGCAGCCGCGTCGGTCGCCACGTCGTCATCCATCGCCGGCACCATGGCGTTTGGATCGGATCGAAGCGCGATTGCCGGGTCGGTGCCGATGATCTCTGCGCCGATCAGCGCGCCCCCCGACAGACTCCACCGCCTTGACGCCGCGTCAGCCGAAGCCGCGTGCAGCGGGTGCCGCTACCGCAACGTCGAGCGAGGCGGCGACGCTCCCCGCTCCGTCGAGGCGATACGTCATGCCGGTGATGCGGCAGCGTGCCGGTGTCAGCTGCTCGCACGCTTCCGCCTGCGCCTCCTGCGCGTCGGCGATCCCCACGGAAGGAAGACGGAAGTCGTAGCGATAGGCGAAGGCGACACCCTTCGCCCGCGTCGCTGCCTCGCCCGGACCATCGTTGTCCGGTGCTTTGCTGCACCCTGCCATCACAACGCAGGCAGTCACCCCCATGACAAGCCAACGCATCACTTCCCCCCGGCTTTGATGCTTTATCGTGGCGTAGCCCTCAGACAGGCGCAACTCACCAGGTGCGCAATCATGTACAATCCGGGAATACTGAACCGCCGATAACGGACGCATTCAGCCTCCGCTCAACGCAGGGCGTGCATTCATCCACCATCGACGCCGCACCCTTGCCGCGCCGGAACAGTGGAGCAGGCCGATGTTGAAGACGCTTTCGATCGCCGCCGGGACGCTGGCGATGGCCGTTACCTCGTTCACCCCGATCGCGGCGCAGGCGCAGGGTTATTATCGCGGCTATGACGATCGCGGCTACAGCCGGGCGGATAACGACGATCGCTATCGCGACCATGAGCGCGCCTACGCCGACGCCGATCGTGACGGCTGGAACCAGGGGCCGCAATATTACGAGACCGATGCCCCGCGTCGCTATCGCTCGCGTACCTACCGCGATGCGCGAGACTATCGTTACACCGATCGCGGCTGCCAGAACGGCACTACGGGTACGATCGTCGGTGCGATCGCAGGCGGCCTGCTCGGTCGCGTGATCGATCGTCGCGGCGACCGCACGCTCGGCACCGTGCTGGGCGCCGGCGGCGGCGCGCTGGCGGGCAATGCGGTCGAGCGGTCGAACAATCCGGCTTACTGCCGCCGCTAGGAAGAACGCGGGGAGGGCGGTGAGCGCCCTCCCGACGTCAGAGCGCGGCGATCGCCTCGGCGAGCGGACGGATGTCGTCGGCGCGCTGGTCCCATGACACGACCAGCCGCGCCTCGCCCGCACCCCAGTCGTAGAAGTCGAACCCCTTGGCGCGCAAGGACGCCGCCTCCTCGGCAGTGACGCGCAGGAACACCTCATTGCCGTCCGCCGGGTGGATCAGCCGATCACCCGCCGCCGCCGCGATCAGCTGCGCGCCCGCGTTGCTCGCGCGCGCGCAATCGAGCCACAGGTCGTTGTCGAGCATCGCCAGGATTTGCGCCGCGAGGTAACGGCCCTTCGACAGCAGCAGCCCAGCACGTTTGCGGCGGAACACCGTCGCATCGGCGAGGTCGGGCCGGAAGAAGACGAGCGCTTCCGCGTTCATGCCGCCGTTCTTGACGAAGCCGAACGACAGCACGTCGACCCCGCCGCGCCACGTGAGGTCAGCCGGGCTCGCGCCGGTCGCGACCACCGCATTGGCGAAGCGCGCGCCGTCCATGTGGAAGTGCAAGCCCCGCGCACGCGCGACCGCGCCGATCGCCGCGACTTCGTCGGCCGAATAGGCGAGCCCGTACTCGGTCTGGTTGGTGATCGAAATCGCGCTCGGCACCTGCTGGTGGATGTCGTAACGCTGGACGTTCAGCACCGCCTCCACCGTCTCCGGTGTCACCTTTGCGCCGTCGCCGTCCGCCAGCAGCAGCTTGGCGCCATGAGTGTAGAATTCGGGCGCGCCGCATTCGTCGTTCTGGATGTGCGCGTCGCGGTGGCACACGACCGATCCGTGCGGCGGGCAGAGTGCGGCGAGCGCGAGGCAGTTCGCCGCCGTGCCGCTCGGCACCCAGAAGGCGCGCACTTCGGTCTCGAACGTCTCCGACAGCCGCGCGTCGAGCTGTTTCGACCAGCGGTCGCCATCGTACGCCGTGTCGAGTGTGTCGACTTCGCTGAGTGCGCGCATGACGGACGGGTGGACAGGGGCGGCGTTGTCGGAGAAGAAGCGCATGTTCAGCGCCTTGGGTCGCGCGACCGCCTCCGTCAATGTCCTTGCGTCAACCCTGCGCTGCGATCGCGAACAGCCCGGCGACGCCGATCGCGTAGAGGACGAGCACCGCCAGCGAGTCGATCCCGACACGCCAGAACAACCGCTTGGGACGAAAGATCAGCCCGGCGGCATAGACGCAGGTCAGCAGCACGCCGAGGCCAGCGAGATAGATGTCGCTCGCCTGTGCCGACGGTAGCACCGCCTGCCCGGACACGACCACGGCGAGCAGGAACAACACCGGCAGGAACGCATTGCCGCCGAAGATGTCGCTGATTGCGAGCTGGTAATCCTTCATACGCACCGAGGTGATGCCGGTCGACAGCTCGGGTAGCGAGGTCGCGGCGGCGAGCACCGTCGCGCCGAACAGCACGCCCGACAGCCCGATCTGGTCGGCAATCGCGTCGCCGCTGCGTTCCAGCAGCACGCCCGCGATGAGCGTGGCGAGCGCGGCCAAGCCGAACACCCAGAACACGCGCGCGCTGTCCCCCGCTGCCTTGTCCTTCTTCCCCTGCGAATGGCCCTTCGGCTCTTCCTGCGTGTCGGGGGCGTCGCCGGCATTGTCGTGCCACGGCAGGCTGCGGCTGGCACGGCTCGACAGCCAGATGCCGACCAGCCAGAGCGCGGCGATCGCGAGCGCGCCCGGCGTCACGCGGAACGCGATCAGGCTATCCGGCAATTGCGTCGCCATGATCGCGACGATCAGGACCGCGACCACCAGCACCGCCTCGATCACCAGGCTCAGGCTCGCGGCGCGGTAGGTGAGCGGCATCCGCTCCTTCATCGCCATGTCCATGAAGACGAGCACCACCGTCTGGATTGCGATCCCGCCCAGGATGTTGCCGACCGCGACACCGATGTTGCCGCTCGCCGCGGCGCTGACGGTGATCGCGATCTCGGGCAGGTTGGTGGCGACCGCGAGCACGACGATCCCGCCCAGCGCCTTGCCGAGGTGCAGCCGCGCCGAGAGCACGTCGGTCGTATCGGCGAGCTTGACCCCCGCGAACCAGATCACACCCGCGCTGGCGGCGAAGACCAGCAGGAGCAGCGGAAGCGAGAGTTGCGCGAACATCGATGCCCCTTGGTCGGCCGCAATTGCGCGGCGAGGAAGCGTAACGTGTGGATGCGGCTAGAGGTTCGTCGGCGCGACGAGGGTGTCTGCCTGTCATCACCCCGGCCGTGATCCGCGGTTTCACCTGTTGGTACGGAACGCCTCGAAAACGCGGATGCGGGCCGGCATGGCGGGCCAAGGATTGCGGGTGACCGACTGAACCGCGTCCTGCTTCATCCAACGGCATCGCGACGCTGGATCACGGTCGGGGTGACGAGCGGGTGGTCGCCGTCGATGGATCAGAGGTGCGCGACGCGATCATGCGCGCGTCGCTGCGCCAGCTACTCCTCGCCGCCGTCGCCGTCGTCGGGCGCGCGGCGTTCCTCGCGCGGTGGCGGAGGGGGGCCGCGATCACGCGGGCCGACGATCAGCGAACCGTCACCCGACTGACGGATGTCGACGCCCAGATCGCGCAACCGGTCGGCGGTCTGGTCGACCGCGCCGTCGATCAGGTCGCCGACCGGATCGCCGTTGCCGATGACCGCCTCAGGGTCGACCGCATTTTCTTCGACGACGACAGGCTTCACCACCGGCTGGATGTTGAGCGCCGATTGCATGAAGTTGCGCCAGATCTGCGCTGGGATGCCGCCGCCGTGCAGTCCCGGGTTGGGCGTATTGTCGTCGTTGCCGACCCACACGCCGACGACCAGATCGCCCGCGAAGCCGATGAACCACGCATCGCGTCCCGATTGCGACGTGCCGGTCTTGCCGTAACCCGGCACCGACAGCGCCGCCTGCCGCCCGGTTCCGCGGATCGAGGACGACAGCAGCGATAGCATCGCCGCGCGCTGGTCCTCGGGGATCGTCTTCTGCCCACCGGTCAGAGACTCGAACCAGCCCTTGTTGCCCGCTGTCTCACGCAGCCCGTGCGCCTCTACCGGATAGCGCCCGTTCGCAATCGCGGCATAGGCGGCGGTAAGTTCGAGCAGCGACACCTCAGAGGTGCCGAGCCCGATCGTCGCCTCGTTCGCGATCGGCGTCGAGATACCCAGATCGCGCGCCGCCTTGATGACGTTGCGCACGCCGACCTGTTGCGTCAGCCGCGCCGCCGCGACGTTCGAGGATCGTGCAAAGGCGCGCGCGAGCGTTATCTCGCCCAGATAGCGGCCATCGTCGTTCTTCGGCTTCCATCCCGCGATCTCGACCGGCTCGTCGAGCACGGTGGAGGCCGGCGTCATCCCGGCGCGGATCGCGGCGAGGTAGACGAACAGCTTGAAGGTCGAACCCGGCTGCCGCTTTGCCTGCGTCGCGCGGTTGAACGGCGAGTCGGCGTAGCTCTTGCCCCCGACCATCGCGACCACCTCACCGTTCGGGCGCATCGCGACCAGCGCGGCCTGCGCCTTCTTCAGCCCCGCCTGGCGGATCACGCGCTCGGCGGTCGCCTGCAGCTTGCGGTCGAGCGTCGTCTTGACCTTGGTCTCGTCACGGATCTCGCCGGCCTGGTCGCGCGCGCTCGGCAGCACCCAGTCGGCGAAGTACGTACCGGTCGGCACCGCCTGCGGCGCGGCGGCAAGCACGCGCTGCGGCTGCACGGCTTGCGCCTCGCGGTGCGTCAGGAAGCCCGCATCCTCCATTGCGCCGATCACCACCGCCTGTCGCTTGCGCGCGCCAGCCAGGTTGCCGGTGGGCGCGAGCCGCGACGGCGCCTTGACGAGGCCTGCGAGCATCGCGGCCTGTCCGACGTTCAGGTTCTGCGGTTTGCGCCCGAAATAATGCTGTGACGCGGCGGTCAGCCCGTAGACGTTGTCGCCGAAATAGACGTTCGACAGATAACGCGACAGGATCTCGTTCTTCGACAGCCATGCCTCAAGCCAGAAGGCAATCGCGACCTCGCGGATCTTGCGTGCGGCGGTGCGGTCTGAATCGAGGAAGGCGTTCTTCGCCAACTGCTGCGTGATCGTCGATCCGCCCTCGCGCACCCCGCCACCGCGCATGTTGTGCCACGCCGCGCGCGCGATTCCGCGCGGATCGATCCCCCAATGCGAGAAGAAGCGCCGGTCCTCGATCGCGACGAACGCCTCGCGCACGTGCGGCGGCAGCGTGGACGCGTCTACGGGCGCGCCGATGATCGCGCCGCGCCGGGCGATCGGCACGCCGCTGGCGTCGGTCAGCGTGATCGACGGCGGCGTCGGCGGCTTCAATGACTGCGACAAGGGCGCAGTGACCGCGAGCCAGATCACCGCCAGGATGAACAGCACGATGCCGGCCGCGGTGCCGCGGACCAGCCACTTGCCCCAGCGGATGCGGCGACGGCGCGGCGGCTCGTCGCCACCACCAAAGCCGGAACCTTTCGCGGGCTCGCTTTGCCACGCATCGAATGACGGCAGCGGTTGGCCAGGGGGTGGGGCGGGGCGCCAGGGATCGCGCGGCGGGTCGGCCGGCGCGTGATTGTACCGGACGCGGCCTGAGTCGTATGGGTCCATGTCTTGGTCCGGTGACTTACAACGATATGACAGTGGCCGCAACCCGCGGCACGAGGAAGGCATGATAGCGTGATGCGGATGGTAGCGGAAGCGACGCGGGCGACCCTTACGTGAGCCCAGTCACAATCCCGGTCACGATCCTGGTCGACGCCGACGCCTGCCCGGTGAAGGAGGAGATCTACCGCGTCGCCTATCGCACCGGCGCGCACGTGGTCGTCGTCAGCAACCAGTGGCTGCGCGTGCCGCAGCATCCACAGGTCCGCCGCGTCGTCGTGGATGACGGGTTCGACGCCGCCGACGACTGGATCGCCGAGGCGGCCGACGCGCGCAGCGTGGTGGTGACGAGCGACATCCTGCTCGCCGACCGCTGCATCAAGAAAGGCGCGGTCGTGCTGGCGCCGACCGGCCGCCCGTTCACCGCCGCCTCAATCGGCGGCGCGATCGCAACGCGTGCGATCATGGCCGACCTGCGCGCGGGAGGCGATCAGATCGGCGGGCCTGCGCCGTTCTCGGCCGCCGACCGCTCGCGCTTTCTGAACGCGCTCGACGCACTGCTGGTGAAACTGGCACGTGGTTGAGCGACCGATAGGATGTTGTCCGATCCCGTTCGATCAAGCAGAGACATGGTGATGCCCGACCACGCCAGTTCTGTCCGACCGCGGCGCAGTGCGCTCTACATGCCCGCGTCGAACCCGCGCGCGATCGCCAAGGCGCGTGAGTTGGCGTGCGACGTCGTCATCCTCGACTTGGAGGATGCGGTCGCGCCCGAGCAGAAGGTCGCCGCACGCTTGGCGGCAGTCGAGGCGGTGCGCGCCGGTGGTTTCGGATACCGCGATTTGGTGGTGCGCGCCAATGCACTAGACACCAAGTGGGGTGTGGACGATCTCGCCGCCTTGCGTGAATGCGAGGTTGAAGCGGTGCTGCTGCCGAAGGTGTCGCACGCCGACACGCTGCGTACGGCGCGAGACGCGATCGGCGAAGGGCCTGCATTGTGGGCGATGATCGAGACCGCGCGCGGCGTCGTGAACCTGCCCGCCATCGTTGACGCGGCGACGGAGGTCGGGCTCACCGCCCTAGTGGTCGGTACCAACGACCTCGCCAAGGAACTGCGTTGCCGTCCCGGTCGCGACCGCGCGCCGCTGTTATCGGTCCTGACGCAGATCGTGCTGGCGGCACGGATGACCGGGCTGGTCGCGCTAGACGGCGTCATCAACGTGCTAGACGACGAGGAGGCCATCGCCGCCGAGTGTGCGCAGGGGCTGGAATGGGGCTTCGACGGCAAGACGCTGATCCACCCGGCCCAGATCGCGCCTGCCAATCGCGTCTTCACGCCTGCGGCCGAGGACGTGGCGTGGGCGGAGAAGATCACCGCCGCCTTCGCAGCCCCCGAACATGCCGTGCAGGGCGCGATCCGGGTCGATGGCAAGATGGTCGAACGGCTGCATCTCGACGAAGCGCGACGCACGCTCGCGCTTCATGAGGCAATTCAGGCGCGGCAGTAACCCTCGCCCGACTTCACGGTCAGGCAGTTCTTCTTGCCCGCGAGCCACTTCAACCCGGTGGCGTCACCGTCACTCGGACGCAGCAGCAACGTCTCGCCACCCCGCGTGAAGCGCAAGCCCTCCGGCGTGACCGTCGCCGGATAGGTGCCCTTGTTGTCGAGATCGTATTGCATCTCCAGCGATGCGGTGTTCGCACCCGTAGACGTCACGTTCAGATAGGTCCCCTCGACGCCGATCCAGCGCCCGGCCCACTTCTTTACATCGACACCTGCGGTGGTCGGCACCGGGCTGGCCGATGCAGCCGCTGTCGGTGTCGCCGTCGTCACGCCAGTTGCCGGGGTGGCGATGTTGTCGGCGGCCGGCTCGGTCGAACCCGCGCTTGTCATGCTGTTGGTGCTCGTCGATGGCGGCGTGCCGTTGCAGGCGGCGAGCAACAGGACGGCGGCGGCGAGGGGCATGACCTGTTTCATGACCGTTCCAAACACGCACGCTACCGTTCGTGTTCCAAGTCGTGTGCTCGGGCACGAGTGTTGCGGGTAGCGCGCACGCGCCGACCTCGCTAAGGGGCGACGCATCCCGATCCATCGACCACGAAGGCGTTCGAACCACCTTGCGCATCGTTATCGCATCCGATCACGCGGCCGTCGCGATGAAGGCCGATCTTGTCCAATGGCTGGGTGAGCAAGGACATGACGTGCTCGACCTCGGCACCCACGGCGACGCCAGCGTCGACTACCCCGATTACGGCTACGCGCTGGCCGAGGCGCTGGCGGACGGGCGCGCCGAACGCGGCATCGCGCTGTGCGGATCGGGCATCGGCATCATGATCGCGGCCAATCGCAACCCGGCGGTACGCTGCGCGCTTGTCGCCGAACCGCTGTCGGCGGGCCTTGCGCGCAGCCACAACGACGCCAACGCGATCGCCATGGGCGCGCGGCTGATCGGGCCGGAGATGACGCGCGCCTGCGTGTCCGCGTTCCTGTCCACCGATTTCCTCGGCGGCCGCCACTGCGCGCGCGTCGACAAGCTGAAGGACCCCGCATGAGCAGCAATCCGCAGATCGCCAACGACGTGCAGCCCAACTACGAACGGGAAAGCGGCTTCTTCACGCGCAGCCTCGCCGACGCCGACGCCGCGGTGTTCGCGGGCATCGAGCACGAGCTGACGCGCGAGCAGACGCAGATCGAGCTGATCGCGAGCGAGAACATCGTGTCGCGCGCGGTGCTGGAGGCGCAGGGCTCGGTCTTCACCAACAAGTACGCCGAGGGCTATCCGGGCAAGCGCTATTACCAGGGTTGCGCGCCGTCAGACGAGGTCGAGGTACTCGCGATCGAGCGCGCCAAGCAGTTGTTCGGCTGCGGTTACGCCAACGTGCAGCCGCACTCGGGCGCGCAGGCGAACGGCGCGGTGATGCTGGCGCTCGCCAAGCCCGGCGACACGATCATGGGCCTGAGCCTCGATGCGGGCGGGCACCTGACGCACGGCGCACGCGCGGCGATGAGCGGCAAGTGGTTCAACGCGGTTCAGTACGGCGTTACGCCCGACACGCACCTGATCGACTACGATCAAGTCGAGGCGCTCGCGCTTGAGCACAAACCCAAGGTGCTCATCACCGGCGGCTCGGCCTATCCGCGCCACATCGACTTTGCGCGCTTCCGCGCCATCGCGGACAAGGTCGGCGCGTTCTTCATGGTCGACATGGCGCATTTCGCAGGCTTGGTTGCGGGCGGCGTCCACCCGACGCCGTTCGGACACGCTCACGTCGTCACCACCACCACGCACAAGACACTGCGCGGACCGCGCGGCGGCATGGTGATGACCGATGACGAGGGCGTAGCGAAGAAGATTAATTCGGCGGTTTTCCCCGGCCTTCAGGGTGGTCCGCTGATGCACGTCGTCGCCGCCAAGGCGGTCGCGTTCGGCGAGGCGCTGCGCCCCGACTTCAAGGCGTACGCCGCCGCCGTGGTGGAGAATGCCAAGGTGCTCGCCGCGACGATGAAGGAGCGCGGTGCCGATCTCGTTTCGGGTGGGACCGACACGCATCTCGCACTCGTCGACCTCACCCCGCTCGGCGTCACGGGCCGCGACGCCGACGAGGCGCTGGAGCGCGCGGGCATCACCTGCAACAAGAACGGCATCCCCAACGATCCGCTGCCCCCGGTTAAGACCAGCGGCATCCGCGTCGGCTCGCCCGCCGGCACGACGCGCGGCTTCGGACCCGCCGAGTTCCGCGAGATCGGCAACATGGTCGCCGACGTGCTCGACGGCTTGGCAAAGAAGGGCGAGCATGGGGACCCCGAGGTCGAGGCAGACGTTCGTGGTCGCGTGCGCGACCTGTGCGCACGCTTCCCGATCTACGAAGGATAAGCGACGTGTCGAAGTTCGATGAAATCCAGACCGAAGTGAAGACGACCCCGGGCCTGGGCAAGAAGATGGCGAAGTATGGTGCAGTGGGCGCGATCGTCGCGATCCCGATCCCCTTCGTCGGCCCGATCTTCGGTGCGCTAGCGGGTGCCGCGGTCGCTTATGCGAAGCGCAAGGACTGAATGCGCTGTCCGTTCTGCGGCCATGAGGCCAGCCAGGTAAAGGACAGTCGCCCGACCGACGACGGCGCCGCGATCCGGCGCCGTCGCCAGTGTGAGGGATGTGCCGCGCGCTTCACTACCTTCGAGCGCATCCAGTTGCGCGACCTCGTGGTGGTGAAAAGCGAGCAACGTCGCGAGCCGTTCGACCGCGAGAAGCTGCTTCGCTCGGTCTCGATCGCCGCGCGCAAGCGCCCGATCGATGCGTTGGCGATCGAGAAGCTGGTCAGCGGCATCCAGCGTCAGCTCGAGACCACCGGCGATACCGAG
This sequence comes from Sphingomonas sp. Mn802worker, assembly GCF_000382485.1. Taxonomy (GTDB): domain Bacteria; phylum Pseudomonadota; class Alphaproteobacteria; order Sphingomonadales; family Sphingomonadaceae; genus Sphingomonas. The sequence goes on from NZ_AORY01000004.1 coordinate 152,521, forward strand.
GTCACCTCCAAGCAGATCGGCGAGATGGTGATGGAAGGGCTCAAGGGGCTCGACTCGGTCGCCTACATCCGCTTCGCCAGCGTCTACCGCGACTTCAGCGAGGCGCGCGATTTCGAGGAGTTCGCCGGCACCGTCGAGGAGGCCGCGCGGGGATGACTGAGACTGCTCCGACGATTCCGCCACCCGCCATCGTCCTCGTGCGCCCGCAACTGGGTGAGAACATCGGCAAGGCCGCACGCGCGATGCTCAACTTCGGGCTGACCGACCTGCGGCTCGTCGCGCCGCGCGACGGCTGGCCCAATCCCGCCGCCGGTCCTGCCGCCTCGGGTGCCGACGTGGTGCTCGAACGCGCGCGCGTGTTCGAGACGGTGGCGGACGCGGTCGCCGACTGCGCACACGTCTACGCCACCACCGTGCGCAAGCGAGGCGTGACCAAGCCGGTCGTCACGCCCGAGGTTGCCGCGCGCCAGGTCCACGCCGAACCGGGCGGGTCCGCGATCCTGTTCGGCCCCGAACGCTCGGGGCTGGAAACCGAAGATGTCGCGCTCGCGCGCACGATCGTGACGGTGCCGATCAACGCCGAGTTCGGTAGCCTCAACCTCGCGCAGGCGGTGATCCTCGTCGCCTACGAATGGTCGAAGCATGTCGCGCTGGCGAGCCCGCCGGAAGTCGCGTTTGATCCGCCTGCGCCACAAGGCGAACTCGACGGCATGATCGCGCAGCTCGACGACATGCTGGAAGCCGCCAACTTTTTCTTCCCACCCGCGCGTGTTCCGACGACCAAACGTACGATCCGCACGCTTCTGACAAAACCGGGTTGGACCAGCCAGGAGGTACGCACGCTGCGCGGTGTGCTGTCGGCGCTCGCCGGGAAGAAGGCAGCGCGCGGCTGAACTCGGGCGTCAGGCGGACGTCGGAAGCGGCTCAGAATGTGCCTCACTCGCAAACCACGGCGTGACCAGCAGATGCGGCACGGCCAGCGCGGCAATCGCGGCGAACAGCGCCCTCACACCCGAGGCATCGATCCGCAGCAGCACCGCGGCGACTACGCCCGCCAGCACAAAGGCGAGCAGCAGGATCGGCCCGACCGCGCGAAAATAGTCGAGGGTGGTCGCGCAACCGATCCGCTCCTGCCGCTGAGCGGTCTGCGGCAGCGCGTGCAGGATCAGGAAGCCGAGCGAGAAACCGATCAATGGCGGAAAGATCAGCAGCGCGAGCGTGCCGACTGCCAATCGCAAGTTGCGACGCTGCAATGCCAGCACCAGCAAACCTAGCGCCGTCATGCCCCCGATCAATGCCAGCGCGTTGACAAGTGTCGGTACGAGCGTGTCCGGCCCACCCGCGATCACCAGCAGGTCGCGCAAATTCGCTTTGTGGATCACGGCCGGCGTCGCGACCAGGCTGATCCCGCGTGCGCTACGCTCCATCAGCGATCCCGCCGGCGCGTCCTCCAGTGCAAAATGGATCGCGGAGGCGACGAGAAACAGCGGCAGCGCGACGGCCGGCTCGGTGGTCCACCACCATAGGCATCCGAGCGATACCAAGCCGTAGAGTGCGAGAAACGACGGACGCCGCGATTGGTCGACGATCGCCAGATCGCTTGCGCCATGTGCCATCCCGATCACGCCAACCGCGACGATCGTGTAACATAGCTGGACGAGCAACGGGGCGAAGGAGGCGGCGACCCCCGCCACCCCCAGCAGCGCCCAACCTATCGAGCGGCCGTCGAGGGGGCGTGCTCCGAACTCGATCCGATCGCGCATCGGAGCACGCACCTTCACGCGTGAACGCGATCGTGCTCGTAGCCTGACCCACGCTCGCGCAATGCCTTCTCGACGTTATTCGCGGCGTAGAAGGCGTAGACCACCTTCGCGACCACATCCATGATCAGGATCGCCCACACCGTGGTCAGGTCGGTCACAATCTTCAGTCCCTCGGGCCCGACCAAGAACACGATCGGGTAGAGGAACCAGATAACGGTCAGGAAGCCGACATTCTTGACATACGCGCTGCCCAACGCCTGCCCCCGCTCAAACGCGCGTGCACGCAGCGGCACCCACAACAGGTACAGCACGCCCGCGAACGCGACGCACGACCACAGATACCACACCCACTTGCCGACCGGCACGATCGCGAGCGAGGAAATCAGACCGGTGACGATCATCAACACGTCGAGCACGATGATCGCGGTCAGATAACCGCCGACTTCACCAGTCGAGCCGCGTTCGTGAAATGCGACCAGCACCAGCCCGGCCAGGAGGATCGGCGTCGTCACCGACCAATCGAGATAGCGGGCAAGGTAAGTGGCGCTACCGTCGAGCTTGACCAGCGTACCGATGCCGAACGCCATCGCCAGATACGCCGTCGCGGCGATGAACGGTACGCTTGCATGGAGCAATGTGTGGTGTCTGGACGGCGGTTCCTTGCTCCCCGTCGCATAGATCGCGAGCGATCCCAGCGACATGATGGTGAAACCGATCAGGAAAACCATACCATCCATAACCAACCCCTGCGCACGAACGAACGGCGGGATGCCGGCGTCAGGGCTGTAACGGAAATCAAGCGCGCAGCGCTCCGTCACCTGCAAAAAATTGTTTCGCTTTGTTTCTGGGAAAGCGGGAAGTCGCATACGGAAGTATCGACCAGCCAGCGCCCACGGTCGCAATCAAGTGATTGGTAGAAGGAAAGTGGTGGAAGGGACTGGATTCGAACCAGTGTACGCTCACGCGGGCAGATTTACAGTCGACCGGCAAATGGTGCCTAGAAAGTCCCTTTCACACCCATAAACAAGCACTTAGCTTAAGGATGGCGAGTCTCATCGTGCCCCCAAAAGCCCGCTTTTTCCGCTATTTTCCCGCACTGATTACCCACGAATTACCCCAAGCGTGGAGCGGGCTAGGAGTGAGCGCTGTTGCCATACCGCTAGGTCATCGTACCATCCGGTATGGCAACGAGCGTGCGCAACCCGGTTTGGAACCGCGATGAGCTAACGCTCGCGCTCGACCTGTATGTAAAGACGGTTGGTAACCCGACAGGTGCGGACTTTGCCTTGGTGGATCAGCTATCCAACACGCTAAACAAGATGCACCGGCTTAGCGGGGTGACCGGAGCGGAGACGCTTCGGAACCGCAACGGCGTCTACCTAAAGGTTATGAACTTTCGGCGCTTCGATCCGGCGTACCTCAACCAAGGTAAGGTCGGGATGCAGCGCGGTAATCGCCTAGAAGCCGTGCTGTGGGCCGAATACGACGGAAAGGCACGCGACCTAGCTATCGACGCGGAAGCGATCACACGGGCCGTTAACGGGGCCGATGAGGCAAAAGTAGCGAAGCTTCCGCCAGCCGAGCCTTACGAAGGGGAAGAGGGCGGCGTTATAATTCGCCTTCACAAGCGATACGAGCGCGACCCCAAGCTGGTACGAGAGAAGCGTAAGGCTGCAATCGAGGCCGGTTCGCTAGCGTGCGAGGTATGCGGGTTCGACTTCGAAGCGGCGTATGGAAAGCTAGGAAGCGGGTACATTGAAGTACATCACACCAGGCCGGTCCATACCTTGAAGAAAGGCGCGAAGACTAAGCTAGGGGACCTCGCAGTCCTATGTGCGAACTGTCATCGGATGGCACATAGAACACCTTTACCGTTATCGATAGATGCCCTGAAACAAATAGTGTTAAGCAAAGAGGAGCTATAATTCACGCGTCACTTGTTTAATCGGTTCGATGTGGAAGATGGTCCTTCCAAGTGACAGAGCGTACGCTACTATGTCACCAGTTCCGCCTGTGCCTTCCGCTGGTTCGCCATCCCAGACAGCGATTAGACAATCTGTTTCCCGAGTAATCCACTTACCGGCAGCCAAAAACGCTCTCTCTTCGGGTTCGTCCGAGTCAAGCTTAATAACTTCTGACGCTGATAGAAGTTTGAGATAACGGCCTAGTGAATCGTTGTCGAAGTGAGTCTCATAATCTTCGATAGGGATTACTGCGGTCAATTTGCCACCGCTTGCCAGCACCGCGTCACCAAACAATTGATCAGTTCCAGCGGCCAGGCTGGAAAAGCCGTTTAAGTCGGGCTTGCCGTCAAGGAAGCTATCGATCATTGATCGAACCCACGACCAGTCTATACCTTCTCGCTCTTGGTGTCCCGTGATACCGATTTTCAGCGGATTTCTCCTATTAGCAAGCACTGGCAAGTAGCCTGCGCAACAAGACCTGCCAGGGAAGTAGAGAAGCGGCTTGCGCCGCATACATCGCAATAAATACTTTTGGGACAAGTTTCTCGGTAACATGAAAGGGCTTGTGTCGTTTTCCATCGCCATCTGGATCGAGTTCAGCCCACTCGGCGGTATATGGCGAAACTAATAGATCCTCTTCTATCTTATTAATCACCGCGAACTTAGCATTATTAAGAGTTTTATAGCTTTCTATTGACCTAGTCCAATAGACTGAAACGAGTATTCCGGCTATCGATATAAGCAGTGTCGTTCGAATTGTAGAAGTGCTTGTGCCTAGATACGCAGAGCCGCCCACTAAAAGGGTGTTGATCGACAGGTAGAATGAGTTAGCCGCCTGTCGGCGCTGGCTCACCCTATCAGCCATTTCAACCATAAGCTTATATATCTCGAGGCGTTCGCTTCTATGGTCTTGGATATTTCGTCTAAATAACGGCACGTCTGCCTAACCTGATATAAGGTGTATATGACGTAAGACTTGCGTGTTTTTAGGTTTGCTAGGCGTTTTTCCCCTCTTTCATCATCTGGCTAACCGCACCTGCCACGCCGTCCCATGTCCAAGGTATAACACGGCTGCGAACTAGTCCCGATGGTAGAGGGCTGGTCGCATCGGCCCCGCCCACATATACCCCAAAAAAAGGCACATTTTGAGACTTAGCCATCGCGATTTCTTTAGCAACGCCAGTCGCAGTAGACATATACTTACCAACAAGAACAATCATAAGGTGTGTCTTGTTGATCTTCGCTTTCACAAGACCTTCCCATTCAGACTGTTTCATCGGCTCTTTAGCCGACCAGTCTTGGTGTGAAAATGGAGTTTTAGAATGCCAAGCTTGACCTGCAAATAGCATCTTCTCGGTGCTATTATTGTCAACATCAAAGCTTATAAATGCTCTTGGTTCTGCCATTTCCTTCTCCGATCATTATCTAGGGGTTGGCTAATTGGCTAGTTGAGTTACCATAGCTGCGGAGCTGCACCGATCTTACGGTGGGCAGAACGCACGCGATCAATCCACTCTTGGAATGGTTGCTTCCATCGCTGGTCAGCGAGGCTGGGTGGATTATCTAAGTTGAATGCTGGCATAGAGAGGCCGACAGCTCCCCTATCAAGAAGGCCTTCGGGAACGACGCCGTCTTCTCGCCAAACCAGGATCGGTATACCTAGCTGATAGGCCATTGCTGGTTCGATCTGGCAGTAAGGACTGCTAAGCCATGTTTCGGATTGTGTTACCTCGGCTTCCCCTAAGTCAGACTGCGGCCGATCCACTCTCTTATCTACAAGGGACCGTCTAAATGCGAGCGCGATAAGGCCGTAACTGCCAGTCATTAGTCGCCGTATAGCCTCTAGCGGAGCATCGATGCTATATTCGGATCGGCCGAGGGTCATCGGTCGGAGGCAAGCCTCGGTAAGGGCTTTCTCGACCTTAACTAGAAAAGCCTCTTGGCGTTTCAGGTAAGCTTTGGGACAACTTACAAAAACGGGTATCTCCATTCTCGTAGCTTATCCAAAACGACGCCATGCGCAAGCGCGACTATATTTACAATATTACATTGGGCAAAGAGGGCTTCTATGTCGTGCGCAAGCAAAGCCGAGGAATGTAGTGCCAAGGCTTATGTGGTTTGTAATTCGCTAGGCTTTCCAACTGACAAGAACGGGCTTGCTTGATGGAGGAGCGCTAGGCATCGTCCCGTTAGCCTCCTGTGTAGGAGCGAGGTAGCGGGGATCGAAATTGGCGCTTAAGCTTAACAAGGCGGTGGCGGAATGCCTGCGCCTGCAAGCCGGGCAACGGCTTAAGGCGCGCGACATAGCGGCTTGGATATACCGGACCTATCCCGAAGAATGCCGAGCAAAGCTGGATCGGAGCGCGGCGCTTAAGTCGGAAGACGATCTACTACAGCAGCTTGTTGCCGAAGTTGGCGCAAATAGGCCCTTAATCGTGAAGGCGAATCCCCAAATTCGTACTGTGGAGGTCCGACCTCGGCTCTACTATTGGACAGAAGAAAGTGAGAAGGAAGAAGCTGACGCTGTTGACGAGCGGGGGAGCATTGCCGGCAAAAGTGTAGCAACGTTGGCTCCTGCTGTGACCGTCGAAGAAGCGGCGCTATTCGAAGCCGATTTGTATCCGTTGCTTGGAGCCTTTCTTGCGTCGGAGTCCGGGTTGAATGTTCAACGTATTGATGAGAGGCGTTCGTCGAATAAGAGAGGGCCACAAGGAAATAAGTGGCTTTATCCCGACATTGTTGCGCTTGAAGACCTAACACGCGGATGGACGAAAGAGATACGGGACTGCGTATCGGAGGTAGGAGCTAGAAAGTTCCGGCTTTGGTCCTTAGAAGTGAAACTGCTTCTAAACCGATCCAATGTCAGGGAAGCATATTTTCAAGCTGTATCGAACTCGTCGTGGGCGAATTTCGCTTATCTCGCTGCTGCCGAAATCGAAGGTTTAGAGACGCTGAAGGAGCTGAGGATACTTAGTTCGTTGCATGGTGTTGGCCTTATTCGTATTGATATCCAATCGCCTTCCGACAGCGAAGTATTGATACCTGCGAGAGAGCGCGTTGAAGTCGATTGGGCAAATTGCGATCGTCTAGCTTCCGAGAACTCCGATTTTCAGGCCGTCGTCCAGCGATTGTGGGAGTTTCATCGAACTGGTGGCGTCAAGTCAGCCGAATGGAAGGTCTAAGCGCGAGCCAGCTTATCTAGAAGGTAGTGCAAGTACGCTAGCACAATGCGGAAGTTGTAAGCTTTGAGCCACGCCGGTTCAGGGCATGAAGGGCGGCTAAAAAGACACTGGACTCTTTAGTGAGCTACGCGCAAAAGAATTGCGTAACTTATGAGCGAGTCGGGGTCTAATATGAGCCGCCTGTACTATCTGCGTTGTTCGAGCGCCGACTCTAGCGTGGAGTCGCAACGCAAGGCGCTTGGCAGCAACGCTGATCGCGAGTTTGTTGATGAAGGGGTAAGCGGCGCGATCCGGGCGGAGGATCGCCCCGGCTTCGCCGCTCTACTGGCATATGCTCGCGAAGGTGACGTGATAAGCGTTTACGCCATCGACCGATTAGGGCGCGACGCAATCGACGTACAAACCACCATCCGCAAGCTGATCGACAAGGGCGTTACTGTAGACGTTCTCGGGCTAGGCCCCATAGGTAAGGGCGTAGGAGAGCTTATAGTCGCGGTACTTGCACAGGTAGCCGATATGGAGCGCCAGCGTATCAAGGAGCGCTGTGACGCTGGTAGGGTCGTTGCTAGGGCTTCCTTAGCTGCTACAGGTAAGACTCATCGGGGTAAGGTGAGCCTCGGTAGGCCAATGGCTAATGATCCGGCTGCTGTCCTAGCGTGGCGTAAAGACAATGCAGCAAGCATCGCGGTCACCGCCCGCCACTTCAACCTCTCGGCTGCAACGGTGAAGCGCTACTGTGCTATTTAACTAGCACACCATTTCCGATGGTGGTTGGCGCGGGCGCTTGTCGTCCGCGCATCGCTTTCGGTGCGTCTCTTCGGTGAAGAGGGGAAGTCCTAGGATTTCGCGGGAACCTTGAGGCCATACCATCCAGCCACCAACACCCAAATTTCCCAAATCCTCACACTAGGAGAAAGGGCTTAGCTGCCCGTCGTCGGATGGTGCCCGTTGCCCTCGGCTGCCTAGTCCTCCATTGTAGCTTCGTCGCTCCGCAAAATCGGGACGATGAGGCGTGGAATCCTCTTTGTTTGCGTAGCTCGGTCAGTTTCTGGCCGGGTGACCGCACGCGTATGTCCAAGGCTCACGCCCAAAGGCGGCGGTGCCTCGGGCTACGCACGGGGATTCCAACACCCGGCTCTTCGCCGGGTACGCCTCCTAACAAGAAGGGGGGCTTCATGTTTTTTCGACCTACACAAATTGGCGCTGGTGCGATTCTAGCGGCCATGCTGGCGGTTGCGCCCGCGACCGCCGACAGCTTGCCCGAACTGTGGCAACGCCCTGTACGAGCCTCCTACGACACGCAGAAGAGCGCATTAGCGCTAGAACACTGCATCGGCAGTGCAGTTAGCGATTGGGGTTCGCCTAGCGTTCTTCACGGTGAGGGCGTCACCGATCTATGGGTGAGCCTACCATATGCCATTCGCATCACCGATGCGGGGCAGACGCGCACCGTGAAGTTTACCGCAACCGCCGCCTACGATGATCGGGTAAACCGCGCGATCAAGGGGTGCCTGTGATGACCACCCTTCTTATTGTCGTTTTCGCCTTCTTCGGGCTTCTTATGTTGCTCGGCTGGGCCGTGAACACCAACATGGCGAGGAACCAAGCTAAGCAGGATGCGGCAGTAGCGGAGCTTAAAGAGCGATTTGGCGAAGGCGATTACTACTACAGCCTGTCAGGTCCGCGTTGCATCGGCATAGCTTGGGGTCGCGATCAGCTTATCCTCGGCAGCGACGTTGCTAGCGCCACTGCCTTGCCGCTTTCCGACGTGCGTAGCGCTGATATCGAGATTGACGGTGTGGAGGTCACTACCTCGCGCTCAACCACCAGCACGAACCGGGGATCGCAGCTTGCCGGGGGCTTGGTAGGCGGTGTCCTCCTCGGTCCCGCTGGCGCGCTTGTAGGTGGGCTTACCGGCGGTAGCACGACGACCGGAAAGGCTGTGGGTCAACGTAAGATCAAGTCGGTAAAGCTGGTGATCCGGGTAGCCGACCGGGTTGCGCCCTTACGTACCCACGTCTTCTTCGACCACCCACATGGCGAGGGCTACGAGGCAATCCACCCGATGCTTCAACCAGAACTAGAGAAGGCGGCGCACTATCATGCGCTACTTACAGGGGTGATAGAGGATCGGGTTAGCGGAAGCGCCGCTACTTCCGCTGCACCTATACAGTCTGGATCAGCCGCCTAGGTGTTCCTGTGCAGCGCGCTTAGCATCGGCAATGCTCTTGCGAGCGCGCTTAGCTACAGCCTTCACCGGCTCCGCTACGGCTTCCGCTGCCTTCGCTACAATAGTACCCGGCTTGCGTCCTAGACCGCGTTCCTGGCCATATAGCTACGTGACTTATTCTATAACTGACAGTTTTCGGCTGCGCATTCGGTAAATTAAACTTCCGCACTAAACGTTACTAATGTTTAGATTGACTCATGCTGTAAGGAAGCGAGTCTAGCTCGGTTCTATGCTACCATAGAGAACGATGGCACGACCGATTTTGGAAACAAGCGCTTGGCATGACTCCCAAAATCATCTGCCAATCGTTGAGCCTCCCTTCTGTCTTTGTGCATCATATCAATAATTTGAGATGCAACTTGGTTTAAAGCGTAGGCAAGCGGAATAACGCGGCTTGCTTCTTCTTTTTTAACTTAGTCGTTCCGACGCCGTCGATAAGTTCGCTTGCCGGTAGCATAGCCATTAACCGCTCCCGTCGATCAGAGTATGACTTCACCACTGCCTTAAGTGCCTCGTACCGCTTGTCGAGTAGAGTTAAGGCGTTTGCAAAGTCGTTGCTTTCCAGCTTCCGCATGAAAAGAGCAATCTCGCGACTATCAAATCGTACCGACGGACCTACATCAGCCCCAAGTAGTGGCAAGACCTTTTGCCAGAGTTGCCAGTCCTTGTGGCCGTTAGCATGGGCATTATAGAGCATTTCATTTATCTGCGAACAGATGGTGTATGTTCCATTGACGATTTCTAACAATTTGACAAAGGCTGATTGGAGCGTTCCAAGGTCGAGTTGTAGCTGATTGGCCTCATCTTTAGCTGTGGCTTCCCGAGTTGCCTTCACTGCCAAAGCATATGCGGGTACCCCGCCTGCCAGCGCACCGATAATGCCGCCCGTCACCGACGTAAGCAAGTCCCAAGCGTGATCTGTATCAGCCACCACAAGCCCATTTAGTGAGGCTCTGACAGCTGCCTCCAATGCGACTACAAAAGCTAGTAGAAGATCTAACATCGCCTTTTCATAGTCCTAACCAGAGCAAACGAGATTAAACTTAAGTCCCTACTTGTAATTCCGGATTTCCTGTGATGTTAGCTACGTTGTAATATCGCTGGTTGGTTAAGGCTGCAATTCAAAAGCAGTAATTAGGAGATAGTCGAAACTGCCAAACCGCTCCCCGCGTATTTTCGTGCGTACGAATGGTGGCTTGACCCTGCTACGCTCGCGTTGGCCATCTTAACCGCGCCCGGCTGGGTTCGTGTCGGCATTACGGCTCCGGTTAAGAGGATACGGGAGCAAGCGGCGCATGAGCTTGCACGTTCGCTGTGCGAAGCTGTTCGTCCTATGGAGCAGGTAGATCGCAATCAAATGCGACTACCGCTAGAGCATCTGTAAGCGTAGAATGAAGCAATTTGCCCGTAGAGGGGCGTAGAATGCAGAAAGACGTTCGGGGTAGGGCGACCTACCTCTAACGCCTTGATGCTCTGGATGAGGCTGTAAACGCTCTTATGCCTTTAGAGCGGGATTTGACTAGAAGCGATATCCCAAACCGTAAGTTACTTGGTGGCGTGCAGTCTTAAGCTTAGCCGTCGACCCCTCTTCGCCAAGGGCTAGGTCGCTGTAATCAGTGTAGGTGTAATCAACTCGATTATAGACCCGGCGACCAAGGGTGAACTCTAATCCACCGCCTACATGGTAACCGTCGAGATTGTCGCCGTAGCTTTCGTCCGGTAGAAAGCCTTCGAAGTCGCGGTACTCGTAGCCGATACGACCATTAGAGTAGCCACCTTTGGCATACAGCATGAACGTTCCGTCTAGATTGATGCCTATTCGACCACCAACCGTTATATTGCGACCGGCCTTCACACACGCGCGATCTAGGCCGAAGACCTCGGCGCAATCCTTCGCGGTCGAACCATCTACACCGGCGTAAGCGCCGACAACGACGCTATTCAATTGAACGTCGTAACCGACCTCGCCACCATAAGCTAAGCCGCTCTTTCCGTTCTGATCGCGGTAGGTAACGCCATCGTCAATTAGCAAGCCGTCTAGGGTCGGACGATCCCAACCAATCTTAGCTTCAATGCGCGGACCTGTATGCGTCGGTGCCTCTGTCAGCTCGTACTGCGCCATCGCTGGCATTGCGGTAAGTGCCACGGCGATAGCCGCCATCATTGAAGCCGTCTTCATCTTTACCCCCGTCGCCTTTGCTGGCGTTAGGGGTGAGGCTAAAGCGAACTTGTTAGAACCGGGTGAACAATGCTGCCATAGCGGCCCTACAAGCCCGTACAAGGCAATCTAGGCTGTTGAGTAGGCCGTCCTGCCATCCGTGCCTTGATGCTCTGTATGGCGCTCTAAACGGCAATTTAGAGCGTTAGCCTTCGCAGGTTGCTGGCATCTTCTAGTCGGTCTTACGACAAGCCGCTGTTCTGTGAGGTCCGCATTGTTTTTAGCGGTTGCTGATAGCGGCGACGCAAGCGCCTTATCGTCGAACGGCAAACAGAAGAGTAAATTAGCTTCGCTCTTCTGATCTGCCAGTCAAAGTCCTCTAACCCCTATCTGTATACAGACTAGCTCGCTAGTAGCTAGGCTAGCCGATGAAGATAGAAACTAATTAGTTCTTGATAGTGAGTTTAGGCTTAAAGCCTGTATGTTTAGAAAATACACTTTCAATGACCTCTTCAACCAACTTTGTCTTCGCTAAAGGAACTCGAATGGAATCATGAACCGGGAGGCTAAGAACGTTATGTTTAAAGGCTAGCGTTTCCATAACCTCTAGCATGATTTCACTTTCTCGGTAGTGAAGGTCCGCCCACGTAAAAGAGCTTTCCATCCAAGCATCCACTACGGGGAAGGTGGAGCGAATGGCGTCGCGAACCTTTTTTATTGGAAAGGTCTTACGCACCGCGAAGAAGACTTTTTTCGCGTTCTCATCTTCTAGCTCGTTTACTACTTCGTTGGGCCAATTGCGATGAAATTTGGGATTGCTCCACGTCATATTCATCCAAGCCTTGACAATCGGCCGGGGTAGCTTCGTTCCTTCATAAGGATCGGGCGTGGCAGGAAGAGCCATACCAAGCAGGGAATAGGCGATCGTAAGAAAGCACGCGGAGATATCGACCTCTACAGTGTCCTCGCCATCAAATTTGATGAGAGAGCGTTGACCTAGCTCCCGATGCTTTAGCCCTTGGTAGCCCCCTCCATGAACGTAGATGCGACCCCCTTTCCGGTAGGCGTGGCCGGGTTGATCGCCTTGGTTGTAAATGCGTGTAAGCGTGATTTCATCTAGGTTACCTGCCTCGGGGCCGGTGACCGAATGGGAAGCGATGTACGCGTTGATAGCGCGCATCCTTGCGGCTTGCCGCTTTACCTCGGGATTGTGCCAGTCGACCTTTAAGCGCTTACCTTGAAGCTTATTCTTGCCTCGACGTTTGGACGTGGCGCGAAGCTGGATCAGCTGCACGTATTCGGCTTCGCGTGGGTAGTGAAAATGACTGCGGCACTCCAATGCCCTAATGCCGTATCCAGCTAGGTAGTCAGTGAGGCGAACGGTCGCAGAGATACGTGTGACGACGCCGGGCTCGTCCCTAAAGCCCTGTTTTCCCCCGAAAACCTCTACCAGCCGATGCGCTTTTAGGTCTTCTAGTGCCCGCTTGAAAGGATCGCGGCTGATAGGTTGGCCGGTGAACTTGCATGGAGCCATTGGGCGATAGCACGGCCGTAGAGGGGTGTAAGACGCACCCTTAAGCGCGTCAGCAAGGATTGTGCCGACCGCCATGATGTACTTAGAACTTGGTCTTCTAGGTCTTCCTCTGCTAGTTCGCACTAGCTCAACTATATGAGTGATGGCGGTAATCGCCTCGACGCTTGCTGGCTTTGCAAGCAGAGTCATAGTTACTGATTGCTGTTCTCGAACCTCCTTGGCTGGGGGTAGGGGGCAGGAGTCTATTAGTCCAACATTGGAGTCGTTCGCTGCTAGCAGAGAACCGTCATCGAGCGGTAGTTTATTCAAAATAGTCATTGGATCCTGTATGTTTACATAAGTATATAGTATGTTAAGGGTATTTAGGATTACGCGTTAATTTAGCTTCGCCGGCGCGCCGAAAAGTGAAGGTGTAAACACGTTACTCGTCGCCGAGCCTTCACCCTAAGGCAAAAGCTTAAGTTGAAGGCCGTTGGGTCGGAAGTGTAGCCACGGTTGTGCGCGTGAAACGTCTAACGTCAAACCAATGCTGGTGCGGATACGAGCGGCAAACACGCTTAAGGACAGACAAGCAGCATCAAGCCGCTGCCCCGTTAAGCTGCACGAACGCTTCTAAGTCTTTCAGGTAATAAAAGGTGCGCCCGCCAACACGGATGCAGCGCGGTCCTTTGCCTCGCGATCTATAATTGGCAAGCGTCTTGACCGATAAGCCAAGGTAGTCGGCTGCGCCTCTTCTTGTAACACGCCCATCAGGGGTGCTGTCAACGTTGACTCGGGTAATCATTTGCGGCTCCTATAGTACTCGCCCGTTCGTCGAGTCGTGAGAGCTACTAAACGAGCGGAGCAGGGGCGCAACCGTTAGTAAAGAATGGTCTTAACTGTACCAATCTAAACTACATGACCTATTGCGAGTTAGTAACGTGGCACTCAAATACAAATACCTTCACCAATCAGCTTTGAAAGCACTTACTCCCGGGCAATCCATCACCGAACATGCCATCGTTGCCACGCGAACGAAGACCGGTGATATCCGCTACAGAATACAGACGATGGTGGACGGCGAACGCATCCACCGCACCATAGGAACGCATAGCGGCGGGGTGCGGCGGGAAACGTGCGAGCGGGAGCTAGAAACGCTGCGGACCCATGCAAGGGAGGAAAGGCTGAACCTGCCTAAGGGACGAAAGCTGCATCGCTCGTTCGCCGAAGCCGCCGAGAGCTATCTCACGCGTATGCAGGAAACGGGCGGAAAGGATTTGGCCAATAAGCGCCGACACCTGCGGAACTACCTTGTCCCATTCCTCGGTACGGACCGGCTCGACAAAATAACAGATTTCCGATTGCGACAGTATCGTACTCATCGAGAAAGCTCGAAGGCCACGCCCGCCACTATCAATAGGGAACTTTCGACATTCTCTCACATGATGCGACGTGCATCATCCAAGGGTTGGCAATGGGTAAAGCCGGAGGCGGTGCCTGACATTCCGAAGGAAAAAGAGGCTAGAAAACCTATACAAGTGCTAACCGTGGAAGAGTGTGACAGACTTATCGCTGCGTCGAAAAAAGACTTCGATCCGCACACGCACTTGTTTGTTCTCTTCGGTCTTAACACAGCGATGAGACACGGAGAGATTGTTTGTCGGAAATTCAGCGACGTTGACTTCGCGACTAATCGGATATGGATCGACCGTGCGAAAGCGGGGGAACGAAACCAACCGATCACCGTGGCTCTAGCGGACGCACTTAGCCGCGAACAGGCGAAACGCGACGATAAGGAAGGGTGGATATTCCCTGCCTCTCGGAGCGATAGCAAGAGCGGCCATCGGCGAGAGCTAGGGATTGCCTTTCGTCGCTGCGTCGAAGCCGCTGGACTCACGTCGAAGGCATGTACTCCGCACGTCATGCGCCATACCGCTATCACGCGTCTGGTGAAGGCTGGCGTCGACCTCCTTACGATCAAGCGAATCAGCGGACACAAGACAACCGCGATGGTGGAACATTATATGCATATTCACGGATCACACATCGATGAGGCGGTCGCGACGCTGAACACCACCCGCGTTAATCCGTTTACCCACGACTTACCCAAGCTGTCTTAACTGTAAGCTGGCTAGGAGGCGCGCGCTGGGCAAATCACCCAACAAAAACAGCCATGTAAGGGGTGGTGGAAGGGACTGGATTCGAACCAGTGTACGCTCACGCGGGCAGATTTACAGTCTGCTGCCTTTAACCACTCGGCCACCCTTCCATCCGGGTCGGCGCGGACGTGTGTCCGACGCCTGCTGCACGCTGCTCAAGGCGGGGTGCAGGCGGCTGGTCAAGCCGCGGTTCTGCGCCGCTGCTGCGACGAAGAAGGCGGCTCCTAGAGGCGTGTGCGGCCGTGCGCAAGCCCCTTCGCGCGCGCAGCAGCCGCACGCTTGCGCACGCGGTGCCCCCGGCATAGGCACGCCACCATGCTTATAGAATTTCAGCGCTGATGGCGCGTCGCGGCCATCGTCCCAGCCAGACGCAGGGCAATCGCCCGCGCTTCTGGGGCCGTCACGCGGTCACTGCCGCGCTCGCCAACCCTGAACGCGTCGTCCGCAAGATGTGGGGCACGCGCGAGGCGCTGTCGACGCTCGATATCCCTTCGTCGCTGCCGGTCGTCTTTGCCGAGGCGCCCGATCTCGGCCGGCTGGTGCCGAATGACGCGCCGCATCAGGGGCTGGTGGCGGAGGTCGATCCGCTCGAGGAGATCTGGCTAGGGGACCTGCTCGCACAGGGCGAGGGTGATCGCCGCCCGCTGATCGTGCTCGATCAGGTGACCGACCCGCACAATGTCGGTGCGATCATGCGCTCCGCCGCGGCATTCGACGCGCTCGGCATCGTCACGCAGGACCGTCACGCTCCGCCTGAATCGGGCGTGCTCGCGCGCTCGGCCTCGGGTGCGCTGGAGGTCGTGCCGTGGGTGCGCGTCGTCAATCTCGCGCGCGCGCTCGACGAGATCGGCGAGGCGGGGTTCTGGCGCATCGGGCTGACTGGCCACGCTTCCGCGACGCTGGGTGAGCAGCTGGGCGAGACCCGCCCCGCAATCGTGCTCGGCGCGGAGGGCGAGGGGATGCGGCAGAATACCGAGGCGCATTGCGACCAGCTCGCGCGGCTGCCGATCTCGGGCAAGGTGGAGAGCCTGAACGTCTCCAACGCCGCCGCGATCGCACTCTATGCGGTGGCGGCGCGGGGATGATCGGGCGCGGCGGTGACCGCGCCCGCCAGCCTCAATCCTCCTCGGCGATCCGCACCTTCAAGCCGTCGAGCGCCGCGGTGAACTGGATCTGGCACGACAGGCGCGATCCGGCATTGCGGTCTGCGGACGAGTCGAGCAGGTCGTTCTCATCCTCGCTCATCGCGGGCAGGCGATCGGCGAAGGCGGGATCGACGTGGACGTGGCAGGTTGCGCATGAACAGCAGCCGCCGCACAGCGCCAGGATCTCGTCGATACCTGCGTCGCGGATCACTTCCATTACCGACAGGCCGACCTCGCCCTCGATCTCGCGTTCTTCCCCCTCGCGCGTGACGACGATAAGCTTGGGCATGATGATGTCTCCGACAAGTTTGCGCCGCCATGCCGCGTCGGGCGCGCCCGGGCAATGGGTGGCGCGAGCGGTTCCGCAATGGGCCTGAACGAGCGCGACCTGCGTGCCGGGCTCGATGCGCTGGGCGCGATCGAGCCCGCCTTCGCCGCCGCGATCGCGCGCGTCGGCTATCCCGCGCCGCGCATCCGCCAGCGCGGCTATGCCACCCTGCTGCGCACGATCGTGGGGCAGCAGGTGAGCGTGCGCGCCGCCGACGCGGTGTGGCGCAAGCTGGAGGAGCAGGTCGGCGATCCGAACGATCCCGCCGTCATCGCGGCGGCGAGCGACGAGGCGTTACGCGCCTGCGGCTTCTCGCGGCAGAAGACGGGCTATGCGCGCAGCCTCGCCGAGGAGGTGCTGAGCGGCCGGCTCGACCTGACACATCTGTCCGCCGACGATGAGGAAGCGGTCGCGCAACTCGTCCGCATCAAGGGGATCGGGCGCTGGTCGGCCGAGGTATATCTGCTGTTCGCCGAAGGCCGCCCCGACATCTGGCCGGCGGGCGACCTGGCGGTGCAGATCGAGGTCGGCCGCATCCTGGGCCACGATGCCCGCCCGAGCGAGAAGCTGACCCGCGAGATTGCAGAAGGCTGGCGCCCACACCGCGGCGCGGCGGCGATCTTCACCTGGCACCATTACGGCGCCGGGCCGGACGCCGCTCCGGTATGATGGCTACGTCTGCTTTCAACCTGTGCCGACGACGTTGCGCCATCGCTTTCGAAAGATGGTGAGGTGGGAAGACGTTGGCGGGATCATCGATCACCCGGCGGGCGGCTGCATCAGCTCTATCGTGATATGGTCGGGCCCCGAAACGTAGGCGACCAACGTTCCCTTTCGTGGGCCACCCTGGATCGGCAAGGGACTGCCTTTGGCCTTCCATCCTGCCACCTCGACGCGAGCGATGGTGGCGTGGATATCCTGCACGGCCAAAGCCAGGTGACCCGCTCCGATCGATCCCGCGCTGTCGGGCACAATCCCGTTCTGGTGCCCTTGCGAGTATTGCAGCAGTTCCACCACATAGCCGTCGGATGCCCTGACGATCGCCGTCTTCACGCTCGGATCATCGACACCGGTCACCTGCTGCAGGAAGTCGCCCCCCATCTCCGATCGACGTTCGAGCGTGAAACCGAGCGCTTCGGTCCAGAAGCGCACGGCTTCATCCAACGATGAAACGGCGAAGCCCGTGTGATCCACGGCAAGTACGATTGCGGCATCTGTCATCACTGTACCTTCTCCGATTGGTATCTGCGGTGTCATAGCCAGCGCCCGGCTGCAATCGACACCAATAGCGCGACAGGGAGCCGGGCTTCTGCCGAACGATCGTAACCGGATCGCGCCCGACTTCGACGATCGGCGTTTGCACGGACGTCAGAACCGCGTAGACGGCGCTATCCCCGGGGGACCGCTGACGCGCGGTTGAGAGGTGGGCAGCAGCCCATGACCCGCTGAACCTGATCCGGGTCATACCGGCGTAGGGAGGGTCGCGGCTCCGTCGTCCCTCCATGTGGAGTGGACCTGACACGATGCCGGCCAAGATTTCGTATGCTCATCTGACGATCCGCTATGGCGGCGTGGCGCTGTTCGCGGCTGCCGTGGCTTTACCCGGGGCCGCCTCGGCGCAGCAGACGACCGACGTGCCGAACGACATCCGCGTCGTCGGTCACCGCGATCCCGAAGGTCTGTTGCCGGACCAGACCGAACCGAAGGCGGTCAGCGCGATCTCCTCCGACTTCATCGTCAAGCAGGCCCCGACGCTCAACGCGTTTCAGCTCGTCAACCTGCTGCCCGGTGCGAACGTCGCCTCGAGCGACCCCTATGGCCTGTCGACGAGTTCGAGTCTGACGCTGCGCGGACTGGGGCAGGACGAGATCGGCGTGCTGCTGGAAGGCGCACCGCAGAACGACATCGGCTATTATTACGCTTATCCGTCGCAATTCGCCGATCCGGGCAACGTGCGGCAGATCGCATTGGCGCAAGGGTCGGTCGACCTAGGCTCGCCGACGGTCGTCGGCGCGGGCGGGTTGCTGTCGCTGACGCTCGACGATCCCAAGGCGACGCGGCAGGCGCTGGTCGATCTTTCGCTCGGGTCCTTTGCGCTGCGCCGCGTGTTCGCCCGTGTCGACACGGGTGCGATCGGCACGACAGGGCTGAAGGCGTTCGTGTCCTATTCGAACACGCGCGCGGACAATTGGCGTGGTGCGGGCTATGACACGCGCCAGCACGTCGATGCCAAGCTGCTGCGCGAGTGGGGGAACGGCAACCGCGCCAGCCTGGCATTGTCGTACAACGACGCCAATTCGGCGAGCTATCCCAGCCCGACGCTTGCCGAGTGGCAGGCCCAAGGGCGTAACTTCAACTACGACGCGCGCTATACGCCGGGAGACACCAACTACTGGCGGCTCTACCGCGCGCCGTTCCGCAACCTCTACGCCTCCGCCCCGGTGCATGTCGGGCTGAGCGATCGGCTGACGCTCGACAGCACGAGCTATCTCCAGTTCGGCTACGGCAACTCGCCATATGGCACGCAGCTCGCCACCACCGGCAACTTTCTGGGTAATGAGGAGCTGGCGCAACCGATCGCCCTGCCCGGGGCGGTTGATGGCGTGGCAAACGTGCTGGGCAATTATACCGGCGATCAGATGCGCACGGGCAGCGTCAGCAAGTTGACGCTGCAGGCGGGCGTCCACCGGATCACCGCCGGCCTATGGTTCGATTACGGCACCGACCGGGTCACGCAATCCTACACCGCGGTCGATGCCGACGGGCGCCCGGCTGACGAATGGGGTTACCGCAAGAAGGCGATCCGCACCGCCGATGGTCGCCTGCTCGCCTATGAGAACCAGCGCACCGTCACCGTGACGAAAGCGTTCTTCCTCGCCGACAGTATCGCGCTCGGGCCCCGCCTGACGATCGATGCCGGGGTCAAGGGAGTCGGATTGCTGCGTTCGGGGCGCAACTATCTGCCCGGACCGCAGAGCCGCGTCAGGGGTGACAACTTCACCCTGCTGCCACGCGCCGCGATCCACTACGCGCTGGACGACCGCCAGCAGCTGTTCGCCAACGTTACGACCAATTTCCGCACGCCCAATGAGTTCACGCTCTACGACAGCTATGATGGCGGCGTCGTGTCGACCCGCGGCACCGATACGCTGAAGAACGAATATTCGATCTCGCAGGAAGTTGGCTATCGCTACATCGGCCCCAGCCTGTCGGGGTCGATCACCGGCTTCCACTACAAGTTCCGCAATCGCCAGCTTGCAACCGTGATCGATGCCGGCGGCGCGCAGGTCAATTCGACGCTGAACGCCGGCGGGCAGACCTCCTTCGGGGTCGATGCCGAGATCGACTATCGCCCCGCCAAGGGCGTCAGCGTCTACGTCTCGGGCGAGTATCTGCGCGCGCGGATCGACGACGATCTGCCCGTCGGTGCCGATTATCTGCCGACGCGGGGCAAGCGCGCGGTGTCGAGTCCGGTGGTGCAGATCGGGGGCGGTGGCACGTATGACGACGGTCGCCTGTTCGGCAGCATCGCCGGCAAATACGTCGGGCGCCAATATGCCACGTTCATCAACGACGAGAGCATCAGGGGCTACGCGACGCTCGACATCGCGCTCGGCGTGCACTTGGCGGATTGGCTCGACGGCAAGCGGACCGACCTGCGCGTCAACGCGATCAACGTGACCAATCCGCATGTGCTGGCCGGCGTCCAGTCGGTCAGCACCAACGCCGGCGACGTCGTCGGGCGACGCGGCACGCTCATCACCGGCTCCGCGCCGGCATATTACGTCGGCAGCGGCGCAGCCGTCGTCGCCACCGTGTCGCGTGGTTTCTGAGCGTGAGTAATGCTGAGGATGCGGTAACTGGCCACCGCGTGCACGGCATGGTGCTGGCGATGGAGGCGCCGACATGGCCTGCGATCACGCAGGACGAAGCGGAGGCCGTGCTTGCCCGCTTCCCGACCGCCGCACCGATCGAAGCATTGTGCTGGCATTCCCCGCGTCCGTTCTCGGCGGCGACGCTGATCGACACGGTGGACGGCGCGCTTGTTCTCAAACGCCACGATCGCCGGGTGCGTACGGTCGCCGGCTTGGCGGAGGAGCATGCCTTCATCGCGCATCTCGCCAGCGCCGGAACATCGGTGCCCGATGCGCTGCGGACGGCCGACGGGGAGAGCGCGGTCGCGGTGGGTGAATGGAGCTACGAACTCCATAGGCGCGGGGCGGGGAACGATGTGTACCGCGACCGTCCGTCATGGACGCCGTTCCTGTCCGAGGTGCATGCTCGTGAAGCGGGCATCGCGCTGGCTCGACTGCATGAGGCGTCGCGCGGCTTCGATGCGCCGGCCCGCGTCACGCAACCGCTCGTCGCCAGCCTTTCCATCCTGTCGGCGTCAGATCCGCTGTCCGGCGCCGAGGCCTATGTCGATGCACGTCCGGCATTGGCTGCGTTTCTGTCGGGACGGCAGTCGCAACGCTGGCTGTCGTCGCTCTTCGCGGCGACAGGCGACGACCTGCCGCGCCGCCTCGCCGATCAGCCACCGCTGTGGACCCACAACGATTGGCACCCGTCCAATCTGCTCTGGATGGCGGACGGCACGGTTGAAACCGTGTTCGACTTCGGTCTGGCCGATCGGACCTGCGCCCTGCACGATCTGGCGATCGCGATCGAGCGGACCGCTTTCGCATGGCTGGAACTCGGCCAAGTGGGCGACGATACCATCGCCAACCCTGCGGCCGCGTTTGCGCTGCTCGCCGGATATGAGGCGATCCGCCCATTGAACCGCGACGAGATCGACTTGCTCACTCGGCTGCTGCCGCTGGTGCATGTCGAATTCGCTTTGTCCGAGATCGATTATTTCGCCGGGATCGTCGGTGATCCCGATGCGGCGTCGCTGGCCTGGGAGGGCTATCTCCTCGGTCACGCCGACTGGTTCCGTTCCGCAGTGGGGAAGGACTTCCTCACGCGGCTTCGCGCCGGTCGCAGCCTTTGATGTCGCCGCTCGAGGTCGCCGCTGTCGCGACCAGCTTCCTTGCGATCTGGCTGACGGCGCGGCGCAACATGCTGTGCTGGCCGCTCAACCTCGTCGCCTGTGCCTTGTACTTCAAGCTGTTCCTCGACGTGCGCCTCTACGCCGACATGGTGCTCCAGGCGCTGTTCGGCGTCGGCATCCTCTATGGTTGGATCGTCTGGCTTCGCAGCAGGCACGACACCGGCGAGGTCATCGTGCTGCCGCTGCGGCGGGTGCGCGCGCTGGCAGGTCTGGCCGCCGGCGTGCTCGGCGGGGTGGCGATCGGATGGTTCACCAGTCGCTATACCGATGCGGCGCTGCCATGGCTTGACGCGATGCTCAGCAGCTTCAGCCTGGTTGCGCAATATTGGACGGCGCGCCGTCATCGCCAAAGCTGGCTGCTCTGGATCGCGGTCGACATCATCTATGTCGGCATGTTCGTCGTGAAGGGGCTTGTGCTGACGGCGGGGCTCTATGCGGTGATGATCGGCCTCGCGGTGATCGGTTACCGGGCATGGCGGACGGTGCGAGACTAGCTGGTCAACGCCTTCTCACTCCCAGGTGTATCAGTCGGCTGTCCTACACATGCCCGATCGTGCCAACGCCCGCGCCGGATAGAGCGATGGGAGTCGACATGCGCGAGTTGGTGGACCGGATGATCGATGCGAGCGGGCGGCAGTGCGCGGTGCCGCCCGGCCGGCGGGTGACGGGACGCAGCGTCACCGTCAACCTGCGCGAGTCGCCGCTCGCCTGGCTTGCCGCGCGCGGACTAGTGTCGGCGCGGCAGGCAGAAGCGGGCGAGCGGTTGCGCTGCGATTACGAGAGTGCGGCGATTACGCCGGCGGTGACGATGCGCTGGGAAGCGCGCGTCGACGGCGGGACGGGCGACGGCCTCAGCCCCGGTGAGCGGCAGGTGGCGGCGAAGCGGCGCTTCGACGCCGCCATCGCGGCGGCGGGGCGGGGGTTGTCGGACATCCTGTGGCGCGTGATCTGCGCGGGCGAGGCGCTTCCCGCGGCCGAGCGCGATCTCGGCTGGCCGGCGCGCAGCGGGCGGCTGGTGCTGGGGCTGGCGCTTGACCGGCTTGCGGATCATTACCGGCTGCCCTGATGCGCGCGTCGACGCTGGATGCGCAACCAAGCCGGCTTGAACCGGTTGGCCCTTCGCGCCGATAGGAGCCGTCATGACGATCGTTCATCCCGCCGCCGGAGCCTGTTGATGCTGGTGCGCTTCACCAAATGCCACGGATCGGGCAATGATTTCCCGCTGGTCGACGCACGCGACTGGAGCTTGTCGGACGGCGAATGGGCCAGTCTCGCGCGCGTGCTCGCGACGCGCGACGGGCCGGTCGGCGGCGACGGCATCCTTGCGCTGGTTGTGGGCGACGAGGCGGCGGCGTTCGGCATGCGGATGTTCAACAGCGACGGATCGGAGGCGGAGACGTGCCTGAACGGACTGCGCTGCGTCGCGCGCGCCGGCTTCGCGGCGGCCGGGGTCGAGACCGCCACTGTCCGGTTGAAGACCTCGCACGCGCAGGTCGAGCATGTCGGCGATCTCGCACCCGGCGTGTACACGGTGGCGGAGACGGCGGGTCCGGTATCGCTCGCGACGGCGGACTGGCCGATCATTGGCGCCCCCGAACGGCTGATCGATGCGGTCGTGCCCGGGCTGTCGAGCCAGCGTGCCTTTACCGCGATCGCGATCCCCAACCCGCATCTCGTCACCTTCGTCGACCGGATCGACGAGGCCGAACTGGTCGCAGTCGGCGAGGCGTGCGAGGCGGCGCCGGCATGGCTTCCCAATCGCGCCAACGTGTCCTTCGTCGAGCGGCGCGGCGACACCACCTTGTTCGTCCGCACGTTCGAGCGCGGGGTGGGCCTGACCAACAGCTGCGGCAGCGCGATGGCGGCGTCGACCTATGCCGCGTGCCTGACCGGCCGAGTGGAGTTCGGGCGCGAGATCACCGTGCTCAACCGCGGCGGGCTGGTCCGTGCGCGCGCCGAGGTCGACGCGATGGTGACGCTCAACGGTAATGCGACATGGGAGTGGGACGGAGAGGTCGAGGTCGACCTCGCGTCCGAGCGGGCGGGAGAAGTGACGGTGCTGCGCCGCTACGATGACGAAGTGGCGGCATGGCGTGCGGTGACTGAGGAAGCGCGGCCAACTGCTCCTGCGTAACCGGCTAGACTGTCGCTGCTTGGTTAGAGGTGCGGTCTCGCGTCGGATGGGCGGCGCCCTACAGGTTTGGCAACGCCTGATCCGCAATCCCCCAGCCTGACAGCGCGCGGTCGTTCGCGCGTGCGATCAGCGCGTCGGCGTCACCCACGTGCCAGTTCGCAGCGGTGTCGAGGTCGCGCAGTTCGCTCCACGTGACGGGTGCGGCGACCGGCGCGCCGGCGCGCGCCCGCGCTGAATAGGGCATAATCGCGGTCGATCCGCGTCCGTTGCGTAGATAGTCGATGAAGATGCGACCCTTGCGCTTCGTCTTGCTCATGTTCGCCACGAAGCGCACAGGGTCGGCCTGCGCCAGCGCGCGCGCGAACCGCTCGGCGAAGTCGTGCACGGCGGGCCAATCGGCCTTTGGGGTGAGCGGCACCACGACGTGGATGCCCTTGCCTCCCGACAGCAAGGGGAAGCTGGCGAGCCCGATCTCGCCCAATTGATCGCGCACGAACTCGGCTGCCTTCTTCGTCTCGGCGAAGTTCAGCCCCTCGTCGGGGTCGAGGTCGAAGATCATGCGGTCGGGCCGCTCCAGCGCGTCGACGCGCGAACCCCAGCCGTGGAACTCGATCGTTCCCATCTGCACGCAGGTGAGCAGCGCTGCGGCGTCATCGATCCAGAGGTAATCCTCTTGCGCGCCGTCCTTTTCCGCGACCGCTACCCGGTGTACGGCGTCGCCGAACGATCCCGCGTCGTGCTTCTGGAAAAAGCATTGCTTGGCGCGTCCCTGCGGGCAGCGCACCAGGCTGATCGGACGGTGCCCACTCCACGGCAGCATGATCGCGGCGACCGCGGTGTAATAATTGGCGAGGTCGCCCTTGGTCACCTTAGCATCGGGATCGATCACGCGGTCGCGGTTGGTGATCTTCACGCTTGGCGCTGGCTTAGCGGCGAGCGGGCGCGGTTGTTCGAGCAGGACCTCGGACGCTGCCTTGTCGCCACGCAGCCCGAGGAAGCTCGGGTGGCGCAAAAGGCCGTCGGGCGTCGTTTCGGTGAAGGCGATCTCGGCGACCAGATCGGGGCGGACCCAATGTGCGCCCCGGACCATCGCGCGCGGCGCGTCGACAGGCGCGGTCTTGCGCGCACGAGCGTCGAGCTGTTCGCGCAGGTCGTTCATCAACGCCTGCGTAAGGCCGGTGCCGACCTTGCCGGCGTAGCGCAGCTTGCCGCCATCATGCACGCCGAGCAGCAGCGACTTGAACCCGCGCTTCTTGGTCGAGGGCAGCCAGCCCAGAATCACGAACTCCTGCCGGCGGGTGCATTTGATCTTGAGCCAGTCGGACGAGCGCCCGCCATGGTAGCGCGCATCGGCCCGCTTCGACACGACGCCCTCCAGCGCCTCGGCGCACATCTTGTCGAGCAACTGCTCGCCGCTGCCGACCACGTGCTCGGCATAGTGGAGCCGGGCGTCGTCGCCGATGACAGCCTGCAACCGCGCCTTGCGTTCGATCGTCGGCAGCGCGGTCAGGTCCTCACCATCCAGCGCGAGCAGGTCGAACGCGAACATCGTCATCTCGCCGCCCGACGCGATCGCGTCCTTGAGCGTCGAGAAGTCCGGTCGCCCGTCCTTGAAGGCGACGATCTCGCCATCAATCAACGCCGATCGCACGTCGAGCGCGGCGGCGGCCGCGGCGATGCCGGGGAACTTGTCGCTCCAGTCTAGCCCGCTGCGGGTGAATACCTTCGCTTTTTCACCCGCCACTGCGACCAGCGCGCGGTAGCCGTCGTACTTCACCTCGTGCAGCCACGCAGTGCCGGTCGGCACCGTATCCACCAGAGCGCACAACTGCGGTTGGGTGAAGGCGGGCAGGGCGGCGGGTTGGGCAGCCTTCTTCCGCACGGGCTTGCGCTTCTGCTTCTTGCCCTCCGCAATCTCTTGCATCGTTCGCCCGGTCGACACGCTGGTCAGCGCGGTTTCGACCAACGTGTCGGTGCCGCCGGCCGCGGCGTCGCCGATTTTGCGCAACAGCCAGTTCTCGCGCTTCTCCTTCGCCAGCGGTTTGAGGCGGATCAGCAGCCACTCGCCGCGCATCCGCTCTCCGTCGAGAACGAAGTGGAGGTGCCCGGCGTCGAGGTCCTTCGCGCTCTTCCCCTTGATCGGCGACCAGGTGCCGCGGTCCCACAGCATCACCGTGCCGCCGCCGTACTCGCCTTCGGGAATGGTGCCCTCGAACGCGCCGTAGTCGAGCGGATGATCCTCGGTCCTGACCGCCAGCCGTTTCTCGTCGGGATCGAGGCTGGGCCCGCGCGTCACCGCCCAGCTTTTCAGCACGCCGTCGACCTCCAAACGGAAGTCCCAATGCAGCCGCGTCGCGTCGTGCTTCTGCACCACAAAGCTGTTGCCGTGGTCTTTCGCCAGCGTGCCCGCAGGCTCGGCCGTGCGCGTGAAATCGCGCTTGGCATTGTAGCGGGCGAGGGGGTCGACAACGGCCATCGTTGCCTCAGGCACGCTTCTTTGCGGGTATGGCCTTCTTCGTCGCCGGCTTCTTCGCGGCTGGTTTCTTGGCATCGGTTTTCGGCGCTGTCTTCTTCGCCGGCTCGCTGCCCGACTTGCCCTCCATCGACTTCTTGAGCGCCGCCATCAGGTCAACGACGTTCGACGCCGAGCGTCCGCCCTCATCCTTGTCCTCGATGATCTTCGTGTTTTTCTTCGACTTGCGCTTGCGCTCGATCAGGTCCTTCAACGCGTCGACGTAGCGATCATGGAACTCCTGCGGATCGAACGCCGCGGTCTTGCGGTCGATCAGCGCCTCGGCGAGGTCGAGCAGTTCAGGATCAGGCTTGCTGTCGGGTATGTCGCGGAAATATCCTTGCGCCTTGTTGACCTCGTCCGCGTAGCGCAGCGTTTCCAGGATCAGCCCGCGCCCGCACGGCTTCAGGCTGACGATATATTCGCGCCCGCGCATCGCCAGTTGCCCGAGCCCGACCTTCTTGGTCCGACGTAGCGCCTCGCGCAGCACGATGAATGCTTCTTCGGCCAGATCATCGGCCGGCACGACGAAATACGGCTTCTCGTAATAGAGGACGTCGATCTCCGACTGATCGACGAATTGCGTCAGCTCCAACGTCTTTTTCGATTCGAGCTTCACCGCGTCGATCTCGTCCTGCTCCAGCAGCACGTACTCGCCCTTCTCGACCTCGAAGCCCTTGATGATGTCGTCGGCGTCTACAGGGCCGATGCCAGGGGCGACCTTCTCATACTTGATCCGCTCGCCCGAGGGTTCGTGGATCTGGTGAAACGCGATCTGCGCGCCAGACTTGGTCGCGGAATAGATCTCGACCGGGATCGAGACGAGCGCGAGGCGGATTTGCCCCTGCCAGTAAGCGCGCGCGGCCATTTATCGAAACCCTTCGTTGCGTAAGCGATTCAAATCATGAGCGAAGGAGTCGTTCCGAACCCGCGCCGCCTGCGCTATGGAGCGGGCATGAGTGACGATCCTTTCGTGCTGTTCGACGCCTGGTATGCCGAGGCGAGGGAGAGCGAGCCCAACGACCCCAATGCCATGGCGCTAGCGACGGCCGACGCCGCCGGGCGTCCGTCGCTGCGCATGGTGCTGCTGAAAGGGCATGGATCGGATGGCTTCGTGTTCTACACCAACCGCGGCAGCCGCAAGGCCGAGGCGCTGGCCGAGAACATGCAGGCGGGCCTGCTGTTTCACTGGAAATCGCTGCGGCGGCAGGTTCGTGTCGAAGGCGCGGTGAGCTTCGCAAGCGATGCGGAGAGCGACGCCTATTTCGCGACCCGCGGCCGGGACTCGCAACTGGGTGCGTGGGCGTCCGACCAGTCGCGCCCGCTCGACACGCGTGCGACGTTCGAGGCACGCTTCGAGGAGATGAAGGCGCGTTTCGACGGGCAGGACGTGCCGCGCCCGCCCAATTGGGGCGGCTACCGCGTGACGCCCGACCGGATCGAGTTCTGGCAGGATCGCGCGCATCGCCTGCACGAGCGTCGCCTTTTCACGCGAACCGGTGACGGATGGAGCGAAGGATTGCTGTTCCCATGACCGAGAGTGAACGCAAGCGCGTGATCCCGATCGCGATGCGCGCCGCGCTGGCGAGCGTCGCGATGGCGACCAGCCTGCTGGTGGTAAAGGGCTATGCCGCATGGCACACCGGATCGGTCGCGATGCTCGGGTCGCTCGCCGACACCGGGCTCGACCTGCTCGCCAGCCTCGTCACGCTCTACGGCGTCAAGCTCGCTGCCGAGCCTGCCGACCACGACCACCGCTTCGGGCACGGCAAGGCGGAGGCGCTCGCGGCGCTGTTCCAGGTCGTGCTGATCACCGCTTCGGCGATCGGCATCGCGTGGCGCGCGGTGGAGCGCTTCTCCGCGCCGCAGGTCAACGAGGATGCGGGGCTCGGGATCGGCGTGTCGGTGCTGGCGATCCTCGCGACGATGGTGCTGCTGGCGTATCAGCGCAGCGTAATCCGCAAGACCGGATCGGTCGCGATCCTTGCCGACAACGTCCATTATCAATCGGACGTGCTGTTGAACGTCGCGGTCATCGCCGCGCTGGTGATCGACCAGTATCTGGGCGTGAAGGGCGCCGATCCGATCTTCGGCATCGCGATCGCGCTGTGGCTCGTCTGGGGCGCATTTCAGGCGTCAAGCCAGGCAATCGACATGCTGATGGACAAGGAATGGCCGGAGGACCAGCGCTCGGCCTTCATGGAAGTCGCCGCGCGCCAGCCCGGTATCCGCGGCATCCACGACTTCCGCACGCGCCGCGCCGGCTCCCATGATTTCGCGCAATTCCACATGGAGGTCGACCCCAATCTCACCGTCCGTGAGGCGCACGACATCGTCGAGTCGGTCGAAATCGCGTTGCGGCGTACCTTTCCGAAGGTCGAGACGCTGATCCACCTCGATCCCGAGGGGCACGAAGACACCGACAATCCGCTGGTCGAGGCCGACGCAACACCGCACTGGTTCGGCAAGCGGCTGTAGCGCCGTCGTTCCCCCGACAGCTTCAAGGACACATGATGCGCATCCCCTTCACCCAGGTCGACGCCTTCGCCGAGGAAGCGTTCGGGGGCAATCCGGCGGCGGTGATGCCGTTACCCAAGTGGCTTGATGACGACACATTGCTCGCCATCGCGGTCGAGAACAATCTGTCCGAAACCGCTTTCCTGGTGCCCGACACCAGCGGCGAGGCGGATTACGAGCTGCGCTGGTTCACGCCGGGCGCAGAGGTCGCGCTGTGCGGACACGCGACGCTGGCGAGCGGGCATGTCGTGCTATCCTCCGATGCCGATCGCGAAAGCGTCCGTTTTCGTACGCGGCAGGCCGGCGTGCTCGAGGTCGCGCGTGACGGACACCGTTATGCGATGGCACTGCCCGCCTGGGTGCCGCAGGCAAAGCCGCTGCCCGAGATTGTCGCCGGGCTGGAGCTGCCGGACGGCGCGGTGCAGGATACGCTGTGGCACGACAAGGGCTATGCGCTGGTCGTGGTCGAGAACGAGCAACAGGTGCGTGATTGCGCGCCCGACATGCGCGCGCTGGCGCCGCTAGGCCCTTATGTCATCATCGTCGCCGCGCCGGGCGAGACGAGCGACGTGGTCAGCCGCGTGTTCGTCCCCGCGTTCGACATCGACGAGGATCCGGTCACCGGCTCGGCGCACGCAGTGATGGTGCCTTATTGGGCCGAGCGGCTCGGGCGCGACCGGATGAGCGCATATCAGGCATCGGCGCGCGGCGGGCGATTGTCGTGCCGGCTCGACGGCGACCGCGTGATGCTGGGCGGCGCGTGCGTGACGGTGATCGAGGGCACGTTCCTAATGCCGTGAGGTGCCGGCCAGGCGTGATCTAGCCGCGGCGTCGCGCCTGCGCGTAGGTGCCGAGCACGCGGACCCATTTGGCGTGGAACCCCAGTTCCTCCATCGCGCGGTCGAACCCCGGCTCGCCGGGTTTCCCTTCCACGTCGCAGAAAAACTCGGTCGCGGCAAAGCTGCCGCCGCGCTGGTAGCTTTCCAGCTTGGTCATGTTGACGCCGTTGGTCGCAAAGCCGCCCATCGCCTTGTAAAGCGCGGCGGGGACGTTCTTTACCTCGAAGATGAAGGTTGTCATCCACGCGTCCCCCCCGACCGCCGGGCGGCTGCCACGTGCGAGCGCGACGAAGCGCGTGGTGTTGTGGTCCGCGTCGGCGATGTCGACGCCGAGCAGGTTCAACCCGTAAAGCGCGGCAGCACCCGGCGGCGCCAGCGCGGCGACGCGCGGATCGGCCAACTCGGCGACGATCGCGGCGGCGCCGGCGGTGTCGGGGTAATTGACCGGCTTGATGTTATGCGCGCGCAGCCAGTGGCGGCACTGGCCGAGCGCCTGCGGATGACTCATCGCCTCTGCCACTTCACCCGCTGTGCCGACGCCCATCAACGCGTGGCGGATGGCAAGGAAATGCTCCCCGGTGATGACCAGCCCTGATTCGGGCAGCAGGAAATGGATGTCGGCGACGCGGCCGTGGAGCGAGTTCTCGATCGGGATCAGCGCGTGCGCGGCACGCCCCTCCTTCACCGCGTCGAGCGCATCCTCAAAGGAGAAGCACGGCAGCGGCAACGCCTCGGGGAACGCTTCGGTGATCGCGACATGGCTGTTGGCGCCCGGCGCGCCCTGGAATGACACCGTGCGCTCGGGCTCGGCGGTGGCGGCGGCGATCATCGCGTCGACGATCGGGCGGGCGGGGGCGGCGTAGTTCTGCATGGCTGGCTGCCGGCGGGTAGGGCGCGGGGGCGGGTCGCTCAAGTGCGCTTGCGGTGCTGGCCGCGCTTTTCTATGGGTTGGCCACAATTAGGGGCGGTTCTACGACATGGACGATCGGAACAACACGATTGCGGGCTGGGTGCTGGCGGGCTGCGGTGCGGCGCTGGGGCTTTCGATCGTGGGCGGCATGATCTTCCACGGCGAGCGTCCCGAGAAGATGGGCTATGCGATCGAGGGCGTCGAGGAGGCCGGCGGCGGCGGTGAAGCGAAAGCGGTGCCGATCGCGTCCTTGCTCCCGACCGCAGACCCGGCGAAGGGCGCCGACGTGTTCAAGAAGTGCGCCGCCTGCCACACGATCAACCAGGGCGGCGCGAACGGCGTCGGACCCAACCTGTACGGCACGCTGGGTGAGCCGATCGGGCAGGGCAAGGGCGGCTTCGCCTTTTCCGACGCGTTGAAGGGTGTCGGCGGCAATTGGGACTTTGAGCGCATGAACGCGTGGCTGACTTCTCCACGCAAGTTCGCCAACGGCACCAAGATGACCTTTGCCGGGCTTTCGAGCCCGGAGGATCGCGCCAACGTGATCGCCTACATCAACCAGCAGGGCTCGAACCTGCCGCTGCCCGCTGCCCCGGCACCGGGTGCGGATGCGGGTGCAAAGGACGCAGCGGTCGCCAATGTGACCGACGCGGCGAAGGGCAACACCGCCGACATCGCGAACACCGGTACGCCTGCCTCCGGCGCACCGTCGATCGATCCCAACGCGTCGAAGGACAAAGCGCTGGCGGTCACCCCGCCGGCCAAGCAGTAACCGCGCGCTACGCCGCAGCGTCGAGGCGTCGCGGCGTGACCAGCGAAGGCGCGTTGTCGCTTCCCGCCCGCGCGGCGCGCAGGCGCAGCGTGCCGGCGATCTCGTCCTCACGCGCGACACGATCCTCGATGATGCAGCGAAAGGCGAGGCCGGGAATGCCGTGGTCGGTCGGGACCGCCGCCTGCGCCACGATCAGCCCGTCCAGCGACTGAAGCCGCGCCTCGCCCGCGGTTGCGGCGGCATAGGGCAGGTCGTGGTGGAAGGGGTAGGGGCCGGTGGTCGCGACCACGCGGGCGGCGCGGTCGACGATCGAGATGGTGGCGCGACTGCTCGCGCGTCGGATCACGTCGAGGATCGCGGCAGTCTGTCCTTCGAAGTCATATTCCAGGTAACAGACGCCTAGGATCTGTTCCTCGATCTTCACCGGAGCGACGAAGACCAGCACCTTTCGCTTGTTCGACCACGGGTTTTCCCACACCTCGTCGGTCGCCCACCCACCGCTCGCTCCGCCGGCCATGATGTGGTTGAATTGCGGATAGCCTGAGAAGTTGACGCCGCGAACCGCCGCATTGTCGTGCGCGCATGCGACGACGTCGCCGTCCGCATTGACGACAAAGGCGTTCAGGAAATAGGGCGAAAAGCGCAGCAGCGACTGCAATCGCTCAAGCGCGCGGGCTCCGGCGCGCGTCAAGGGCGCCGATCCGCCGTCGAGCAGGACCGCTTCCTGGATCGACTGATCGCTGGCGAGCATCCTGACGTCGATCGAGCGATCGAACAGCGAGCGCGACAGCGTGTCGGCGATCGACTGCGCGAGTTCGCCGAGGCGGCCGCCTTCCACCTCCTGCACCAGCTCTCCTGCGATCGCGGCGCCGTGCCGGATGCGTCCGAGCACCTCGTCGCGGAACGAACTGGCGGCAGCGCTCGCCTGTCCGGCCAGCGCCTTCACCTCTTGCGCCACGACCGCAAAACCGCGGCCTGCCTCACCCGAACGCGCCGCCTCAATCGCGGCGTTGAGCGCCAGCAGCTTTGTCTGCGCGGCGATCACCTCGCTACGCTGCGCGTGCGCGTTGACATCGTCTCCAAGGGTGGTGAGCAGGGAACGGATACGACGCGGCATGGACACCCCGATGACGAACGGTGCTCTGCGATAACCTAAGCTACTTAACAAACCCGTTAGCCACGGGAGGTCGGGCACGAAGATCGACGCGCCCGATCGTCGGTCGGTTCGGCAGCCGCTCAACGCGGCGGCTGCGGCATCCGCTCCTGCCGCTCGCGGTAGAATTCCTGTACTACCGCCCAGCCCTCGGCCGCGCTTTCGACGTAGCGGAAGATGCCCAGGTCGCGTTCCGACACGACGCCTTCCTCCACCAGCGCGTCGAAATTGACCACGCGCTGCCAGAACTCGCGCCCGAACAGCAGCACCGGCATCGGCTCGATCTTGCCGGTCTGGATCAGCGTCAGCAGCTCGAACAGCTCGTCAAACGTGCCGAACCCGCCCGGGAACGCTGCCAGCGCGCGCGCGTGAAGCAGGAAGTGCATCTTGCGGAGCGCGAAATAGTGGAACTGCGTCGACAAGGACGGGGTAACGTAGGGGTTTGGCGCCTGCTCGTGCGGCAGGACGATGTTCAACCCGATCGACTCGGCGTGCACGTCGGTCGCGCCGCGGTTGGCGGCTTCCATGATCGACGGGCCGCCGCCCGAGCAGACCACGAAGTGGCGCTTACCCGCCTCGTCGCGCGGGAAGTTGGAGCATAGTTGCGCCAGTTCGCGCGCCATGTCGTAGTACTTAGACTTCGCAACCAGGCTCTCGGCGATGCGGCGGCTCTTCTCGTCGGTCGCCATGTCGAGCAGCGCCTGCGCCTTGGCGGGCTCGGGGATGCGCGCCGAGCCGTAGAAGACGAAGGTCGAGCCGATATGCGCCTCGTCCAGGATCAACTGCGTCTTGAGCAGCTCGAGCTGGAAGCGGACCGGGCGCAAATCCTCGCGGACGAGGAAGTCCATGTCCTGGAACGCCAGCTTGTACGCCGGGCTCTCGGTCTGTGGGGTGGAGATGCTCTGACGGGCGGCGTCGGCATCCTGCTTTGCGCGCGGGAAGACGCGGCTGGGTACGCGGGTTTCTGTCATTCGCAGGCGATAAGCCGCGCGGATGACGGCTGCAAGACGCGCTAGCGGCAGAAGCTGGTGTGATCGTCCTCAAGGTGGAGGTGATCGTGGTGCGCGGCGTTATAGTCGGGCGACAGCACGGTGCCGAAGCGGCGGCATGCACTGGTGTGGATCGTCTGAAGAAAACGTCGCACGTCGGCGTCGGGAGAGTTCCAGTCGCGCTGGATGCTGACGCGGCGCCCGTCCTTCAGCTCGAACGTGGCGACATCGATCGCGTTGGCGATGGCGTGTCCCGACCGGCGGGCGGGGCCGCGTGTGCCGACGGTGTTGCGGCAGGCGTAGCTGCCCATGCTGACGATGCGCGACAGTTCGGAGCCGAGGATCTGGTATGCCGCCGGCGCGACGCCGTTGCGCGCCCACGCCGCGAACGCGCGCGCCTCGCCGCAGCGGACCGCGCCCAGGTTTGCGGTCGGCACGCCGATGTCGAGCAGCTTGACCGTGCCGGTCAGCCCGCAGCCCGGGCCGGTCTGCTTGTCGGGCAGCGGTTGAAAGTCGACCCCCATTGCCCGTAGGTCGGCGAAGCAGCGCTGCGTCTCGCGCACGCTTGGGGCCTCGGTGATGCGCGGCGCGGTTGCAGGTCGTTCGGTTCGGCCGCAGGCGGTGAGCGCGAGCAGCAGCGCAGTTGCAGCAAATGAGTGCCGGCCGCGCGGTGCTCGACGCGGAGACGTAGCACACGCGACCATTACGCGCTGGATCGCTGCCACCTCTTTTTCGCTACGCACGCTTACACACTTCATGAGTCGGGCGAGTATGCGGCGCAATCCTGCCTGGGTGTTAACGATGACAAAAGCTGCGGCAGGCCGGTGCCCGAGGCGGATGGGTCGTGCTTCTGTGTTAGGTCTGCGCGGAGCAACCCGCACGCTTGACGGTTGACGCCCGCCGCTATTTGCTGCAGCGCGGTCGACGGGCCACGCGGTCCCAACGCCGCGCGTGCTCTCTGTGAGGAGAGTTGACATTGACTGACACGTTTGCCGCCGACACCATCATTGCGCCTGAACTCGGTGGAACAAAGCCCGCGATCAAGCCGGTACGTCCGCATTTCTCGTCCGGCCCCTGCGCCAAGCCGCCGGGCTACGATCCCGCCAAGCTGGCGACCGACGTGCTCGGTCGCTCGCACCGCTCGAAGCTCGGGAAGCAGCGGCTGCAATATTGCATCGACCTGATGCGTGAGCTGCTGCGCCTGCCCGACACGCACCGGATCGGCATCGTTCCAGGCTCGGACACCGGCGCGTTCGAGATGGCGATGTGGACGATGCTCGGCGCACGCCCCGTCACCGCGCTCGCGTGGGAGAGTTTCGGCGAGGGCTGGGTGACCGATGCGGTCAAGCAGCTCAAGATCGATCCCACCGTAATCCGCGCCGATTACGGGCAGCTGCCCGACCTTACACAGGTCGATTGGTCGAACGACGTGCTGTTTACCTGGAACGGCACCACCAGCGGCGTTCGCGTACCGAACGGCGACTGGATCGCGGACGATCGTGAGGGGCTGAGCTTCGCCGACGCAACATCGGGCGTGTTCGCCTACGACCTGCCGTGGGACAAGATCGACGTCGCGACGTTCAGCTGGCAAAAGGTCCTGGGTGGTGAAGGCGCGCATGGCGTGCTGATCCTTGGGCCGCGCGCGGTCGAGCGGCTGGAGAGCTACACGCCTGCCTGGCCGCTACCCAAGGTGTTCCGCCTCGTCTCGAAGGGCAAGCTGTCGGAGGGCGTGTTCAAGGGCGAGACGATCAACACGCCGTCGATGCTCGCGGTCGAGGACGCGATCTGGTCGCTCGAATGGGCCAAGTCGCTCGGCGCAGGCGGGTTGATCGCGCGCTCCGACGCCAATGCCGCTGCGCTGGACCGGATCGTTGCCGAGCGTGAGTGGCTCGGGCATCTGGCGGAGGATCAGGCATCGCGCTCGAAGACCAGTGTCTGCCTGACGGTCGCCGGCGCAGACGAGGCGCTTATAAAGAAGATGGCGTCGCTTCTCGAGGCCGAGGGCGCCGCGTTCGACATCGCCGGCTATCGCGACGCGCCGCCGGGCCTGCGGATTTGGTGTGGTGCGACCGTCGATACCGCCGATATCGAGGCGCTCGGCCCCTGGCTCGACTGGGCCTACGCGCACGCGCGCGGCTGACTTCCCACAGGTGGTGAGGGGTGACCTCACCGATTCAAATCGACACAAGGGTCGGCGCGTGGGGCAGCCCCTCACCCCGACCCTCCCCCCGCGGGGGAGAGGGAGTAGAGACATGCCCAAGGTACTGATTTCCGACAAGATGGACCCGCGCGCGGCGCAGATTTTCCGTGAACGCGGGGTCGAGGTCGACGAGATCACCGGCAAGACGCCTGACGAGCTGAAGGCGATCATCGGCGTCTATGACGGCCTCGCGATCCGTTCCTCGACCAAGGTGACTGCCGACATCCTTGAACATGCGACCAACCTGAAGGTTATCGGACGTGCCGGAATCGGCGTCGACAATGTCGACATTCCCGCGGCGTCGGCGAAGGGTGTGGTCGTGATGAACACGCCGTTCGGCAATTCGATCACGACCGCCGAGCACGCCATCGCGCTGATGTTCGCGCTGGCGCGGCAATTGCCCGAGGCGGATGCGTCGACGCAGGCCGGCAAGTGGGAGAAGAACCGCTTCATGGGGGTCGAGCTGACCTCCAAGACGCTCGGGCTGATCGGCGCGGGCAACATTGGCTCGATCGTCGCCGACCGTGCGCGTGGGTTGAAGATGAAGGTGGTCGCGTTCGATCCGTTCCTGACGCCCGAGCGCGCGGTCGAGATCGGCGTCGAGAAGGTGACGCTCGACGAACTGCTCAGCAGAGCCGACTTCATCACGCTCCACACGCCGCTGACCGATCAGACGCGCAACATCCTGTCGGCGGAAAACATCGCCAAGACCAAGAAGGGTGTGCGGATCATCAACTGCGCGCGCGGCGGGCTGATCGACGAGGCGGCATTGAAGGACGCGCTCGATAGCGGCCAGGTCGCGGGCGCCGCGCTCGACGTGTTCGTTGAGGAGCCGGCGAAGGCGTCGCCCTTGTTCGGCACGCCCAATTTCGTCTCCACCCCGCATCTGGGCGCGTCGACCACCGAGGCGCAGGTCAACGTCGCGATCCAGGTCGCCGAGCAGATGGCCGACTATCTCGTGTCGGGCGGCGTCACCAACGCGCTCAACATGCCGAGCCTGTCGGCGGAGGAAGCGCCCAAGTTGAAGCCGTACATGGCGCTGGCCGAGAAGCTCGGCAGCCTAGTCGGGCAGCTGTCGACCGGCGCGATCGACCGCATCTCGGTCCATACCGAGGGAGCCGCGGCGGAACTGAACCAGAAGCCGATCACGAGTGCGGTGCTCGCCGGGTTCCTGCGTACGCAGACCGCGACCGTCAACATGGTCAACGCGCCGCTACTCGCGCGCGACCGCGGCATGGAGGTGCGCGAGATCAGGAGCGAGCGCGAAGGCGATTACCACACGCTGGTGCGCGTCTCGGTCCGCACCGCGGACGGAGAGCGATCGGTCGTAGGCACGCTGTTCGGCGACGCAGCGCCTCGGCTGGTCGAGCTGTTCGGGATCAAGGTCGAGGCCGATCTGGCGGGCCCGATGCTATACGTCGTCAACGAGGACGCGCCGGGCTTCATCGGTCGCCTGGGTACGCTGTTGGGAGAGGCGGGGGTCAACATCGGCACTTTCCACCTCGGCCGGCGTCAGGCGGGTGGCGAGGCGGTGCTGCTGCTCTCGGTCGACGAACGCGTCGACGGCGACCTGCTGGCGCGCGTGAAGGCGCTGCCGGGCGTGAAGACCGCGATGGGTCTGACGTTCTGAGGTGAGCGGCGGGGAAGCGGGAAGCAAAGCCCTCTCCCTGATGGGGAGAGGGTTGGGAGAGGGGGAGCGACGTGTCCACCGGCGAAACGCTTCGACGAGCGAAAGCGATGCGGTTGGAGATGACTCAGCCCGAACGTGAATTGTGGACCGCCCTGCGCGCCCATCGCTTCAGCGGCGTGAAGTTCAGCCGCCAGGTTCCGATCGGGCCCTTCATCCTCGACTTCGTTGCACGGTTACGCAAACTCGCGATCGAGGTTGACGGCGACACGCACGCGGGCAACGAGGCGCGTGACGAGCGGCGGACGGCGTGGCTCGAAGAGCAGGGCTATGATGTGATCCGGTTCAGCAACGCGGACGTGATGCACAATCTTGAGGGCGTGTTGTTGGCGATCAAGGAAGCGCTCGATGCCGGCCCCTCTCCCAAACCCTCTCCCCGGCGGGGAGAGGGCTTCCGTTGATGACCGCTCTCCTTCCCGAAGGTCTGCGCGAT
Source organism: Sphingomonas sp. Mn802worker (assembly GCF_000382485.1). GTDB lineage: Bacteria > Pseudomonadota > Alphaproteobacteria > Sphingomonadales > Sphingomonadaceae > Sphingomonas. The sequence continues at coordinate 190,159 of NZ_AORY01000004.1, forward strand.
CGGCTGCCGCCGCACGCCGATGCCGCAGCCGCGATCGAGGCGCGCCTGCTCGCCGCCGTCGGGCTCCACGGCTATGAACGCGTCGACCCGCCGCTGGCCGAATATGCAGAGAGCCTGTCGACTCGCTTAAAGGCCGGCGGACTGACCGACGCGGTGCGCTTCGTCGATCCGGTATCACAGCGCACGCTCGCGGTCCGGCCCGACCTGACCGCGCAGGTCGCGCGCGTCGCGGCGACGCGGATGGCGCACCACCCGCGCCCGGTGCGGCTCAGTTATGCGGGATCGATCCTGAAACTGCGCGGGGGGCAGCTCTCGCCTGCGCGTGAGCTGCGGCAGATCGGGGCCGAGCTGATCGGGATGGACTCGGTCGCCGCCGCGCGAGAGGTCGTGACGGTCGCAGTGGAGGCGTTGGAGGCCGCAGGTGTTTCCGGCGTGTCGATCGACTTCACGCTGCCCGATCTGGTTGATGCACTCGCGGCCGGGCCACTGCCGGTGGCGCCCGAGCGCTTGGAGCAATTGCGCGACCGGCTCGATGCAAAGGACGCCGGCAGCGTCGCGCAACTCGCACCCGATTACCTGCCGCTGATCGAGGCCGCGGGAACGTTCGAGCAGGCACTCGCGCGATTACGGGCGCTTGATACCTCGGGTGTGCTGGCGTCGCGGCTTAATGGCCTGGCGCATATTGCGCGCGCGGTCGACAACCACGTCGCGCTGACGCTCGACCCGACCGAGCGGCATGGCTTCGAGTATCAGACCTGGCTCGGCTTCTCGCTGTTCGCGCGCGGCGCAGGCGCGGAGATCGGCCGCGGCGGCACCTACACGATCGTCCACGAGGGCGGCGCGGAAGAAGCCGCGACCGGCTTCTCGCTCTACGGCGACCGTCTGACGAGCGAGCCTGCACCCGAGCGCCGTCGTCTGTTCCTGCCGCTCGGCACCCCGGCCGAGGAGGGCGCAGCGATGCGCGCCGCCGGCTGGGTGACCGTTGCAGCGCTGGAGCCGGGCGACACGCCGGAGGCGCAATTATGCACGCACGTCTGGGCGGGCGAGGTAAGGGCGGCTTAGGCCGCCATCGTACACGGGCGTTGTCATACCCGGCTTGATGCACGATCATCAGAAGGGAGATAGCTGATGAGCGAGATCGTGTTGGTGGCGCTTGCCGGCCCCGCGATTATCTATCCAGGGCCAACGCCGATCGGCGATCCTGCCAGGTGGATTGGCCCGTCCGATTATCCGGCTGATGCCATCTTCGAGCGCAAGCAGGGCGTCTCGGTTGTTGAAGTCACCGTTGATCCGACAGGCCATGCGGTGCAGTGCAGGGTTCCAGTTGGGAGTGGCAGCGTATCGCTTGACAAGACAGCATGTGCAGCCGTTGCGGGGCGGGGATTGTGGCAGCCGACGATCGATCAATCGGGTAAGCCGATCTTCGCAATCTATCGACAGCGGGTGTCGTGGATGCTTCCGGGGCCGCTTTTCAAGTCGCCCGGCGTTCAATCAGACATGCAGATCGAGGTCGCGAAGCTGCCCGTTTCTGCTGGCGATGCGACGGTCGTCGTTCGTCAGATACAGCGCGCGGATGGCAGTCAGGAAAGCTGCGAGGTCGTGCAGCCAAGCCCCTCGCCGGCGCTCAACAGCATCGCATGTATCGTTGGCGCGCAGCTGACCGCGACCGCGCCGATCGGCGATGCGGCTGGCCAACGTGTGCGCGGCGCGCGCTGGCGTATGATCGAGTTCGTCGAGAAAGGTGCCGCACCTCCTTCCAAGTAGCAAGGCGGGCGTTTGTCGGCTGTCCTACGCTCGCGTCTGGTGGCAGACCGTGAGCGTGCCGTTCGATCCCCTGTCTGCCCGCTCAACTCGTATTGTTCTGGGCACGCTCTCGCGCGCATATGCGGATGGGTGTAACTTCAGTGACCTTCCACCACTCGGTTGACCCGCCGCGCGCGCACGGCTACCCGCGCCGCGGACAATTCGGAACCGTTCGCGCGCCGAGCCCTGTCGAAGGGCGCGCGGACTGCACGCGGCAGGCGGAGTTCTGTATCTCATGGCGAATGTAGCAGTGGTCGGCGCCCAATGGGGCGACGAGGGCAAGGGCAAGGTCGTTGACTGGCTCGCCGAGCGCGCCGACGTGGTCGTCCGCTTTCAGGGCGGGCACAACGCGGGCCACACGCTGGTGGTGGGCGAGAACGTTTACAAACTGTCGTTGCTGCCCTCGGGCATCGTACGCGGTACGCCTTCGGTGATCGGGAACGGCGTCGTGCTCGACCCCTGGGCGCTGCGTGACGAGGTCGGGCGGCTGAGCAAGCAGGGCGTCGTCGCCACGCCCGATACGCTCAGGATCGCGGATACCTGCGCGCTGATCCTGCCGTTCCACCGCGATCTTGATGCGCTGCGCGAGGATGCGAGCGGGGCGGGGAAGATCGGCACCACGCGCCGCGGCATCGGCCCGGCGTACGAGGACAAGGTCGGTCGCCGCGCGCTGCGGGTATGCGATCTTGCGCATCTGGATGACCTTGGACCACAGCTAGACCGCCTGTGCGCGCACCACGATGCGTTGCGCGCCGGCTTCGGCGAGGCACCGATCGACCGTGAGCGCCTGCTCGCCGACCTGCGTGAGATCGCCGAGTTCGTGCTCTCGTTCGCAAAGCCCGTGTGGCGCGACCTGAACGAGGCACGCACGGCGGGTCGCCGCATCCTGTTCGAGGGTGCGCAGGGCGTGTTGCTCGATGTCGATCACGGCACCTACCCCTATGTCACCTCGTCCAACACGATCGCGGGCACCGCGGCGGGCGGGTCGGGGCTAGGGCCGGCGGCGGTCGGCTTCGTACTCGGCATCGCCAAGGCGTACACCACGCGCGTTGGATCGGGACCGTTCCCGACCGAGCTTGACGACGAGACGGGCGAACGGCTTGGCACGCGCGGCCGCGAGTTCGGCACGGTGACGGGGCGCAAGCGCCGCTGCGGCTGGTTCGACGCGGTGCTGGTGCGGCAATCGGCGGCGGTCAGCGGCATCACCGGCATCGCGCTCACCAAGCTCGACGTGCTCGACGGCTTTGAGACGATCAGCATCTGCACGGGCTACCGGCTGCGTGGGGCCGAGCTCGATTACTACCCCGCGCACGCGAAGGATCAGGCGGAGGTCGAGCCGATCTACGAGGTGATGGAGGGATGGTCGGGCTCGACCGCGGGCGCGCGCAGCTGGGCCGATCTGCCGGCACAGGCGATCAAGTACATCCGCCGCGTCGAAGAGCTGATCCGCTGCCCGGTTGCGCTCGTCTCGACGAGTCCGGAGCGCGAGGATACGATCCTTGTGCGCGATCCGTTCGCCGACTGATCCGACCGACATACGAAAAGGCCCGGGCGTGAACCCGAGCCTTTTCTGATCACACCCTAACGAGGATCAGCGCGGCGTGCTGCCCATCGTGTTCGGCGTCGTGCTCACCGGGTCGGTCGACGGCGTCATTGTCGAGTCGGTCGTCGACGTGCTCGGGTTCGTGCTGGGCGACGACATCGTGCCCTTGCGCGTGCTGCGGCGCGACGAACGCGTCGTCGTGGTGGTCGACGGTGTGCTCATGGTCGAGTTGGTCGACATCGTGCTGTCGGTGGTCGGCGACTGCATCGAACCCATGGTGCCGGTCTGGCTGCCCATGGAGCCGGTCGTGGTGCCGGTGCCCATCGAGCCACCCGCGGTGCCGCCGGTGGTCTGCGCTGAGGCCAGCGCCGGGAATGCAAGCGCCATTGCGGCGAGCGGGATCATGTAACGCATTTCAGTCTCTCCTTCGTATCGGAAGGCTTAACGAGACGTATCCCAAGATGTTCCGGCTGCTGCGGCCGGTTGGGTGCGCGACAAGTCGGATCGAGTAAAATAGACTTACGATCGATTAGTGAAAATCGACGATCATTGCGGGGGTAATTGTACTTCATCGGTACTACCCCGACTACTGCCATTATTGCCGTTCCGCGACAATCACCCACATTGCGCGCGGTGGAGCAATGCCTGATCCGCCAGCACCAGCGCGACCATCGCTTCGACCACCGGCACTCCGCGAATACCGACACACGGATCGTGCCGGCCGCGCGTGGCGATCTCCGCCGCCTCGCCCGTCCGCGTGATCGTCTCAACCGGGGTCAGGATCGAGCTGGTCGGCTTGAACGCAACGCGTAGCCGGATCGGCTGTCCCGTCGCTATCCCGCCCGCGATGCCGCCGGCATGGTTGGTGAGAAAGGCCGGGCGGTCCTTCCCGCCATCGGCGCCGGGGCGCATGCGATCGGCATTCTCCTCGCCCGACAAGGCAGCCGCGGCGAATCCGTCGCCGATTTCGACACCCTTCACCGCGTTGATCGACATGGCGGCGGCGGCGAGTTCGCTGTCGAGCTTGGCGTAAAGCGGCGCGCCCCAGCCGGCGGGCACGCCGGTCGCCTCGCACGCGACCACCGCGCCGAGCGACGATCCCGCCTTGCGCGCCGCGTCTACCTTCGCCTCCCAGCGTACCGCTGCCTCCGCATCAGGGCAAAAGAAGGGATTGGCGTCGATCTGCGCGTCGTCAAACCGTGCGGGATCGATCGCGTCACCGCCGATCGCCTCGACCCAGGCGCGGATGCGGACCTGCGGCACGACCAGCCGCGCGACCGCGCCCGCTGCGACGCGCGACGCGGTCTCGCGTGCCGACGACCGCCCGCCGCCGCGATAATCGCGGAAGCCGTATTTGGCGTCATAGGCGTAATCGGCGTGACCGGGACGATAGGCCTGCGCCACCTCCGAATAATCCTTCGATCGCTGGTCGACATTCTCGATCATCAGACTGATCGGCGTGCCGGTCGTGCGGCCTTCGAACACGCCCGACAGGATGCGCACTTCGTCCGGCTCGCGTCGTTGCGTCGTGAAGCGCGACGTGCCGGGGCGGCGGCGGTCGAGCCACGGCTGGATGTCGCCTTCCGTCAGTGCGATCCCCGGCGGGCAGCCATCGACTACCGCGCCGATCGCCGGACCGTGGCTCTCACCCCAGGTCGTGAAGCGAAACACGCGACCAAAGGTGTTGAAGCTCATGGTTGTGACAGCGCCTCAAATGGAGAGGCGTGGCGCGCATGCTCGCGCACGCCGCATGGCATCAACCCGCCCTGGAGCGGTAATGCCATCAGATAATCGCCCGCATAGGGCGAGGCGAAATTGCGCGCGAAATCGGCATCGAAGCCGAAGCGCGCGTAGAAAGCGGGATCGCCCAGCACGAAGCAGAGCACCACACCCTCCTGCTCCAGCCGATCAAGCCCGGCCTGGATCAGCGCCTCGGCGACGCCTTGCTGACGGTGCGCCGCGGCCACCGCCACGGGTGCCAGCGCCACCGCAGCGATCGGCTTGCCCGCGACCGCGACATCCATGCGGCTGAACGCCACCGTCCCGACGAGCGCGCCGGTTTCTTCATCATGGGCGGCGAGCATCAGCACCATGTCGCCCGCAACACACAGATCGCGAACCAGATCGGCCTCCTCCGCCCGTGCGAAGCTGCTGCGCAGCAGAGCGTCGATCGCGGCGACGTCTGCCCCGCCAGCGGGTGCGATCGCGATCATGCCCGTGTCGCTTGCAGCCTGACCACCGTGCGCGGCGTCGCGAGCACTCACGCCAACGCGATGTCGGGTGCGTCCTCGGCCTTCATGCCGATGACATTGTAGCCGGCATCGACGTGATGGATCTCGCCCGTCACGCCCGCGGCGAGGTCGGACAACAGGTACAACCCTGCGCCGCCGACATCGTCGATCGTGACGTTGCGGCGCAGCGGAGAGTTGAGCTCGTTCCACTTCAGAATGTAGCGGAAATCGCCGATGCCGCTCGCCGCCAGCGTCTTGATCGGACCGGCCGAGATCGCGTTCACGCGGATGTTCTCCGGCCCCAGATCCATCGCCAGATATTTGACGCTCGTCTCCAGCGCCGCCTTGGCGACGCCCATGACGTTGTAGTGCGGCACGACCTTCTCCGCGCCGTAATAGCTGAGCGTCAGCAGGCTGCCGCCGTCCGGCATCATCGCGCGCGCGCGCTTCGCCACCGCGACGAAGCTGTAGGCGGACACGTTCATCGTCAGCAGGAAATTGTCGAGGCTGGTGTCGACATACTTGCCGCGCAATTCGTTCTTGTCGGAGAAGCCGATCGCGTGGACGACGAAGTCGAGCGTCGGCCAGTCGGCGGCGAGCGCATCGAACGCTGCGTCCAGCCGCGTCATGTCCGACACGTCGCAGTCGATCAGCTTGCTCGAGCCGAGCTGCTCGGCGAGCGGACGCACGCGCTTTTCAAGCGATTCACCCTGGTAGGAGAAGGCGAGTTCGGCGCCCGCCTCGCTCAGCTTCTTCGCAATACCCCATGCGAGCGACCGATCGTTGGCGAGCCCCATGATCAGCCCGCGCTTGCCCGCCATCAATCCGTTCACGCCGTCGCCGTCCCTGCTATCATCTTGTCAGCTGTTCCCTCTACAACCGGTTCGGGCGGTTCCGCCAGTGCCGCGTTCAGATGCGCGCCGAACACGAGGCCAAGCCCGATCAGGTAGAAGAACAACAGCATGACGACCACGCCCGCGAGACTCCCGTAGGTCAGGTCGTAACCGCCCAGCTTGGAGAGCACCCACGGCAATCCCGCAGTCATGCTGACCCACCAGAGCGCGGTAAACAAAGCACCCGGCCATTTGCGATCGTCGCTATGACGATATTTGCTCGGCGTGACTGAGTAGAACAGCATGTACAGCGCGCCGAACATGATCGCGGCGGGAACGAAGCGGGCGAGGCCCAGCCAGCCGGCAATATTCTCAGCGAACGGAAGCAGACGATAGATGAACTGCTCGGCCGCGGTCAGCATGCCCTGGACGAAGAACGAGACCAGCGCGACGAACACCGATGCGACGATCGCCAGGCTGAGCCCCAGCCTCGCGCGCCACAGCGACTGCGTCGCGCGCGTACCGTATGCGCGGCGGAAGATGTCGCGGATCGTCTCGATGAAGCTGCCGACCGTCCACAGTCCGACGAGGCCACCCAGCCACAGCAGCGATCCCGTCCGCGCCTGCAACACGTCCGCGATCGGCTTGCGCAACAGCTCGGCCGATTCAGGCGGCAGCACCGACAAGAAGCTCGCCACAGCGCGCTGCGTTTCCGCGCTTTGCCCGACCAGCGACAGCACCGCCGCCGCCACGATGAAGAAGGGAAATAGCGTCATCAGCGCGAGATAGGCGAGGTTGCCGGCGTGGATGAAACCGTCATTGTAGACGCCAAGCGCGGCACGCTTCAGCACCTCGAAGAAGGCGCTACCCGGTTTCACCCGCGCATATTCCTTCGACACCATCGCGCGCGCACTGGCGTGGTGACGGGCGCGGTCTTCGGGCGTCAGCGAGGGCGGGGCATCGACATCAGTCACTCGACTCAGACGCCCATCGCGTCGCGCGGGTTCCGCTCCTCGGGTGACCAGTCGACGACGAACGCCTTCAACGCCGCGTCGTCGGCGGGCAGATCGACCATCAGCGTGACCAACTGATCGCCGCGACCACCACCTTTCTTGTGGAAGCCCTTGCCCTTCAGGCGCAACACCTTGCCGCTGGTCGCGCCGGGCGCGATCGTCAGCATGACCGGCTTCTCGACCGTGGGTGCCTTCACCGCACCACCCAGCACCGCCTCGCGCAGGCTGATCGGTAAGTCGAGGCGCACGTCATCGCCCTCGCGCGTGAAGAAACGGTGCGGCACGACCTCGATCGTCACGATCGCGTCGCCGGCGCCGCCCGGACCGGCCTCACCTTTGCCGGACAGCCGCATCTGCGTGCCATCCTCGACACCCGCGGGCAGTTTCAGATCGATCGTCTTGCCGTCGCCGAGCGTGATCCGCTGCGCTGCCATTGCCGCTGCATCGACGAAGGGGACGCGCAGGCGATACTGCACGTTCGCGCCCTTTGCGCGCGGCTGCTGGCGACGGCCAAAACCGCTGGCGAACCCGCCGCCGCCTGCCTGCCGCCCGCCGAACAGCCCTTCGAAGATGTCGGACATGTCCGCGCCTTCGCCGCCGAAGTCGAACTGCTGACCCTGAAAGCCGCCGCCCCCCATGCCACCGGGGCCACCCGGACCGCCGGGTCGCCCGCCACCGCCGAAGCCGAACGGTGCGGCAGGATTGCCGTCGCCATCGATCTCGCCGCGATCGAAGCGCGCGCGTTTATCCTTGTCGGTCAGCAGGTCGTACGCGCCCGTCACCTGGCTGAACCGCTCGGACGCCTTGGGGTTATCCTTGTTGCGGTCGGGATGCAGCTCTTTTGCGAGCTTGCGATATGCTTTCTTGATGTCGGCCTCGGACGCGCTCCGCGCGACGCCCAGGGTCTGGTACGGATCGGCCATCTATTCCCCGTTGAGTGTGTTACCCGACTATGTGGGGCAGGTTGATGATGAGTGCAATCACGCCGGTTCTTCCTGCGCTGGCATCTCCTGGGGGGCGACGTCGACGCTGACCTCCATCGATTGCGCGCCCGAGCCGAGCACGACGCCGTCGACCGGCGCGATCTCGGCATAGTCGCGTCCGACCGCGACAACGACATGGTCGCCCGCCATCCAGATGCCGTTGGTGGGATCGAGCCCGACCCAGCCGTGATCGGGACCGCACCACAGCAGCACCCAGGCGTGTGTCGCGTCGGCGCCGACCAGCCGCTCCTGACCGGGGGGCGGGAGCGTGCGGATGTAGCCCGAGGCGTAGGCGGCGGGCAGTCCGGCGGCGCGGAGCCCCGTGATCATGATCTGCGCGAAATCCTGGCACACGCCGCGCCGCTTCGCGAACGCTTCGTGCGGGGGGGTGTCGACCAGAGTCGCGGTCGCGTCGAATGCGAAATCGTGCTGGATCCGCCGCGCGAGTGCGATGCCGGCTTCCAAGGCACCGCGGCCCGGATCGAGATCGGTCGCGCAATAATCGGCAATGGCCTGGTCGAGCGGGATCAGTGGGGAGGGGAACAGGTAGTTCGCGGGGCTCGCCGCCGACAGGTCGCTTGATGCGCGCGCGAGCGCGGCGATCTCTCCAAGCGTCGGGTCGCCGGCATCCGGCATCGGTACAAGCCGATCAACGCGGACGCGCGCCATCGACTCGATCGTCAGCCGGCGGACCGGCTGCTCAATAACCAGCCGTGTCACATTGGCGAGTCCGGCCTCCGCGACCGCGGGGTAGGTGCGCCCGAACGGAGTGACGCGGAGCTCATACTGTTCGACGCTCTGCCCCGGCCAGTCAACCGGGCGCAGCCGCAGGTTGCAGCGCGCGAACTTGACCGCGTTGCCGTAATCGAACCGCGTGACGTGAACGATGTCGTAGATCACGTCGTGCTCACGCCAGCGTCAGGCCGCTGGCGCGCAACGGCTCCGCACCTTGCAGGAAGTATCGCCGCGCGACCGCGTCGGAGATGCGCGCCAGCCGCCGCTCGACCTCGGCGAGCAGGTCGGCATCGATCGTCGCGGCGCGCGCGGTTGCGACCAGCGCCTTCAACTCGGTCGCCTCGACCTGCTGCGGCTCGGCCATGCCGTCGTCACCCAGCACCGGAAGCGCCGAAAGATGCTCGCCGATCGCTTCGACCTGGAACGCCAGCGCGCGCGGGTTGCCGGGGTCGAGCAGCACAAGGTCGATCGCGGGCACGCGCGCGACCCCGGTCAGGTAGCGCTGGCGATAGCTGATCTGGCTGTTGGCGAGGTCAAGCAGCGTCGACACGTCGTCCTGGCTACCGCCCACCATGCCGAAGCCACGCGCCGCACGGACGATCGCCCCCGCGCGCTCGATCCGGCGGCCGAGATCGTGGAACCGCCATGACGCGGTGCGCCCCATATGCTCGGCCGACAGGCCAGCGATCGCGGCGTAGCGGCGCTGGAGCGAGCCGGTGCGGTCGAGCATGCCGCGATGCGTCGGGAAGGGCGCGTCGAGCAGGCGCACCATGTCGGCCGACAGCCGGTCGCGGCAGCCGCCCGCAATACGGTTGGTATGGCCGTTGATCGTGCGCACCGATTGCCACTCGTGCGCCTCCATCGCGGTGCGCGCGAACTGCGTCAGGTCCGTACGACGCAATGTCGGCGGGGCAGGGGCGGCTCCGCTTGCGACAATCTCCGACACCAGGCGCGCCACCGTGTCGAGCCCGAGCGCCGCGCCTGCATCTGCGTCGATCGAATTCCCAAGCATCACGCGGATTGCGGTCAGCAGCGCCTCGCCACGCTCCAGATAACGACCTAGCCAGAAGAAATTGTCGGCGACGCGGCTCGGCAGCGTACCGGGATTGCGCCGGATCTGCTGCGTGTTGATCGCGGGCAGCAGTGACAGCGTCGGCACCGGCTCGGGCCCATGGACGCAGACATCGGCCGACCACATGCCTTCGCCCATCACCGCGGCGCGATTGTCGGGGTGCTCGCCAATTCGCGCGAAGCCGCCGGGCATCACCTGCCAGCGCCCCTCGCCATCGCGCGCGGCAAAGACGCGCAACGTGAACGGGCGCGGCACCAGCGCGTCGCCGACGACCACCGGCATGGTCGACAGCCTGACCACCTCCTGCCCGACATAATCCTGCGGGCGTCGGTCGAGGTCGGCGAGGAAGCGCGCGCGTGCGTCCTCGTCCATGTCGCCGCCCGCAACCGTCCGCTCACCCGGCAAACCGAGCGTCGCGCTGCCGAAGGCGGAGGAGAGCAGCATCGAGCGATGCTCCTCCGCGACGTGGGCGCATTCGGACGGCTGCCCGCACCACCAGGTCGCGATCTGCGGCAGGCGCAGCTCGTCGCCCGTCAGACGGGTGCACAGCTGCGGCAGGAATGCGCCGATCGCGGCACTCTCCAGCACGCCTGCGCCCGGTGCGTTGGCGAGCACGACGTTCCCGGCCGCATAGGCGTCGATCAGTCCGGGGACGCCGATCTGCGAATGGCTGTCGAATGCCAATGGATCAAGCAGTCGCGGATCAACACGGCGCCACAACGCATCGATCCGCTTCAGCCCCGCAATCGTGCGGACATAGACCTTGTCCTCCAGCGCGGCGAGGTCGTCGCCCTCGACCAGCAGCAATCCCAGATAGCGCGCCAGATGCGCCTGTTCGGGATAGCTGGTGTTATACCGCCCGGGGGTAAGCAGCCCGATGCGCGGGTCGCTGCGCCGGCATGCGGCGGCGAGGCCGTCGCGGAATGCGGCAAAGAAGGAGGCGTGGCGACGTACGTTCAATCGCGCCTGCAATCCGCCGAGCGTGCGGCTGACCGCCAGTCGGTTTTCCAGCGCATAGCCCGCGCCGGTCGGCATTCGCAGATGATCGGCAAGTACGCGCCACTCGCCCGACGGACCGCGCCCCAGCTCGACCGCGACGAAATGCAGGTGATGACCGCCCGGCGGCGCAAGTCCCACCAGCGGGCGTGTGAAGTGCGGGCTGCCCGTCACCAGCGCCGCGGGCAGGTGCCCGCGCGAGACGAGATTGCCGGGTCCGTAAAGGTCGCCGAGGATCAGCTCGAGCAGGTCGGCGCGCTGGACGACGCCACGCTCGATATGCTGCCATTCGTCGTTGTCGATCAGCATCGGCACCGGCGACAAGGGCCACGGCCGCTCGTTCGCCTCGCCGATGACGCGGAAGCCGGTGCCGATGTCGACCGAATGCCGCTGCACCCGTTCGCGCGCATGGCCTAGGTTGTCGCCTGCAACTGCGGCGAGCTCCTCCAGCATCGCGGTCCAGGCAAGGTCGGGCGAGCCGCACAGCACGTCAGCGCCGCCGGCGGTCGCGCAATAATCGCCGACCCAGCGGCGCGCATGGGTGCCGGCGTCGAACAAGGCGGGTTGTGTCGCCAATCCAGTCCCCAAGCGGTGCGCCGGGTGATCTAGGTCAAGCGGGTCATCAACACAAAGGGAAAGCGCGCCTCGACTGGTCCGGCTGCGTTGGTCAGGCGGCGCGACCGCCCGCGACCTGCTCCGCCGGGACGATCGTCGTCTCGGCCTGGAACCCCAGCGTCGCGCGGCCGTGCACCGGACCCGCGATGTCGGCGACGAGGTAGAGCGGGCGTCGCTTTGCCTCGATGTAGAGCCGGCCGAGATACTCTCCGATCATGCCGAGCACGAACATCTGGATCGAGCTCAGCACGACGACGACGAGCATGGTCGAGGTCCAGCCCTGCACCCGGTCGCCGGCGAAATAGCCCCACGCGATGTAGAACAGCAGCAGCAGCGAGACGCCGGCGAGCACCACCGACAGATGGCTCGCCCAGCGAAGCGGTGCGGTGGAGAAGCCGGTCACCGCGTCGAGTGCCAGCCGCACCATCTTGCCGAGCGGGTAGTTGGTCTCACCCGCGTGCCGTTCCGCGCGGTCGTAGGGGAAGGGCACCTGACGGAAGCCCACCCAGGCGACCATGCCGCGGATGAAGCGCGCCTGTTCGGGCAGCGACAGCAGTGCGTCGAGTGCACGACGCGTCATCAGGCGGAAATCGCCGGTGTCGAGCGGGATCGGGGTATCGGTGACGCGGTCGAGCACGCGGTAGAAAGCGGCGGCGGTCGCCTTCTTGAACAGCGTCTCGCCCTGGCGCTTGCGGCGCACCGCATAGACGACATCGGCGCCCTCGCGCGCCATCGCCTCGCACATGTCACCCAGAAGCTCGGGCGGATCCTGCAGATCGGCGTCGATGATGAGGATATACTGGCCCGAGCAAAGGTCGAGCCCAGCGGTCAGCGCCAGCTGGTGCCCGTGATTGCGCGACAGGTTGACCGCCACGACGTGGTTGTCCTCGCTCGCCAGCCGCTGCATCGCCACCCAGCTGCCGTCGCGCGATCCGTCGTTGATCAGCACGATCTCGTGATCGTCGCCGACGACGCCGCGCACCGCCGCCGATACGCGCGCGTGAAGCAGCGGCAGCGTCGCCTCTTCGTTGTAGCACGGAATGACGACCGAGATGGCGGGACGGCGGGTGACGGTGTGGCTTGCGAGCGGGCGGGACATGGCCGCTCGGGTAAAGCACCGTTGCCACGAACGCAAAGGCGCGCGTGCGGCTTGCCCCGCCCCGCGCGCCGTTCGTCAGATGCGGATCAGCCCGCGACCACCAGCTTCACCAGCATGCCCGGCGTCAGCCGGGCGTCGTCGGCAAGGCCGTTGAGTGTCAGGAACCGCTCGCGCTGGTAAGTTGGATATGCCATCTGCCGCGAAAGGCTGTCGACCGTGTCGCCCGCCTTGATGGTGGCGATGCGGATGCGCTTGCCTTTGATCGCAGCAGCTTCGGTGGCGCTCATTGGTGCGAGGCTCTCGATCAGCGGCGTGAACGCGCCGATGCCCGATCCACGCGGCGTGACCAGCGTGAAATTGTAAGTAGCGGACAGGAAGCGGTAGGCGACGATCGTCGCGTCGACCGCGCGCCCGTTCGCCGACGCGCTGACGGTCGACCAGGCGTAATCCACGCCGTTGGCGCGTCCGGTGCGCACCTCGCCGCCGGCGGAAGCGCCGAGACTGGAGAAGCGTTGGGTGATGAAGCCGGGCAGGTCGCTGGTCGCCGCGGCGGTGCGGAACTGCGCCTGTCCGCCGCTGCCCGACACGGTAACTGCATCGGTGCCGTTGTTGATCTGATATCCCGCGGGTGCGGTGAAGCGGATGCGTAAGCCGGGATGGAGGAACGTCTGCCCGTCGATCACACCCTGCGCCGGATCGTCGTCATAGCGCAGCCCGTCGAGCCGGCGCAGAAAAGCGATATCCTGCTGCGCCGGCGGCTCAGTGCGGCCCGTCGCCTGCGCCAGCGCACGCGCGCGGCGAATACGGTCAATGCCGTTCGGGTGCGTCGAGGCCCAGGTCGGCACTGCATTGGCATCGCGACCGGCAACGCGCGCCTGCAACGTCGTCTCGTCGTTCAACTGCGCCAGCATGTCGGCCGCGGCATAGGGATCGTAGCCCGCGGCAGTGATGTACTTCACGCCCAGCCCGTCGGCGGCATATTCCTGATCGCGACCATATTTGAGCGTGTACAGCCCGGCCGCCTGCTGTGCTCCCTTGCCGACCAATTGCCCCAGCGCACCGTTGCCCGCGACCGCACCGACGACGCCGGCGAGCAGCCCGCCGAGCGACGCGGTTCGGTTGCGTCCGGCCGAGTGGCGCGCGGCGACGTGCCCGACCTCGTGCCCCATCACCGAGGCGAGTTCGGCCTCCGAGTTCATCAGCGCCATCAGCTGCCGCGTGACGTAGACATAGCCGCCGGGGATCGCGAACGCATTCTCGACCGGCGAGTTGAGCAAGGTGACGGTAAAGTCGCCCTGCGCGTTCGACAGCCCGGACTGCACCGCAACGCGCTTGCCGACCTGCTCGACATAGGCGGCCTGCGGACCGTCATAGGCGCCGCCGAACTCGGCCAACAGCTGAGGGTTCGCCTGTGCGCCCTGTGCCTTGTCGGTGGCGGAGATGGACTGGGCCGCAACAGGCGTCGCGGTCGTGGCGATGGTGCCCGCGGCGAGCGCGGTGGCGGCAAGCAGATAACGCATGATGTTCCTCCCGATCCGGTCACAATGCGGGAGGAGGCTGGAGGGTTGCAAGCGGCAGGCGCGGTCCTCACGCGCCTGCCTGTGGGCTTCAAACCATTTTGCGCGCGCGTTCCTCGACGATCCGCTCGAGCATCGACAGCGGCATCGCGCCTGATTCGAGCACGTCGTGGAAATGCTTGATGTCGAACTTCGCGCCCGAAATCTTCTTCGCATTGTCGCGCGCACGCAGCCAGGCGGCGTGGCCGATCTTGTAGGAGCACGCCTGCCCGGGCGAGACGCAGTAACGCTCGACCTCGCGTTGCGAGCGCCCGCGTGCGAAGCCAACCGTGTTGACGAAGTAATCGGTCGCCTGCGCGTGGGTCCAGCGCTTGGTATGGATACCAGTGTCGGCGACCAGCCGCGCGGCGCGGAACAGGAAGCTCTGCAGGTAGCCGGCACGCTCGACCGGTGTCGCATAACCGCCGATCTCGTCCGCCAATTGCTCGGCGTAGAGCGCCCAACCCTCAAGATACGCGTTGAAGAACGCGATCTTGCGCAAGGGATGCGTGGGTGCGCGCTGCGCGGTCGAGATCTGCAGATGATGACCCGGCACGCCCTCGTGATAGGTGAGGCTCGGCAGCGTGTATTTCGGCCAGTCGCCGACGCTTTTCAGGTTGATCCAATAGATCGCCGGGCGCGATCCATCGAGCGGTGCACGGAAATAATAACCGTTCGGCGCACCGTCCTGGATCGAGGGATCGACGCGCTTGATCTCCAGCGGCGCGTTTGGCGGATTGCTGAACACGCGCGGCAGCCGCGCCTGCATCGACTTCACGCCCTCGTTCAGGCTGGTGAGCAGCGCGGTGCGCCCGGCGTCGCTGTCGGGGTAGAGCTGCGCCGGCGACTTGTTGAGTTGATCGAGCCGCGCGCCGACGCTGCCCTGCGTCATGCCCTGACCCTTCAGGATCGCGTCCAGCTGCGCCGACAGGTCCGCGACCTGCTCCAGCCCCATGCGATGCACCTCGTCGGGCGTCAGCGTCGTCGTCGTCGCCTGCGCGAGCGCGGCGGCGTAGATCGCGTCGCCGCCGGGGATCGCCCACACGCCCGCGGCCGAGCGCGCGCCGGTGCGCAGCTGCTTCATCAGCGCGATCTGCCGGTCGAGCGCGGGGTAGACCTGCGCCTCGACGATTTTCGTCGCGCGCGCCTGCCAGTCGCCGGGCAGGTTCGCCGCCTTCGCGCGCGTGACGAGCGACTGGACGAGGCCGTTCTCGCCCGCCGGCAACCCACGCAGCTTCGCCATCTGCCCGAGTGTCAGGTCGATCGAGAAATCGGGTGCGACGCGGCCCTTTGCCGCCTGCTCGCGTTGCACCGCGCTCTCGCCGTCGAGCTGGCGATCCATCAGCGACAATCGGTCGAGATACGCCTCCGCGTCGTCGGCGGTCTGCACCGGGTGCGTCGAGGCGAGGAAGTCGGGCAGCGAGAAATAGACGCCGTCCTGCTGGGTGATCGGATACGGTCCCTGCGGCGAGCCGAGCCCGAAGCGCTCCGGTCCGACGATCTGCGAATCGATGTTATAGAGCACGACTTCGCGGTCGATTTTCGCTTGCGGCGACAGCGTGTCGGGCGCGACCGCGGCGACCTCCGCGCGCATCCGTTTGGCAAGCGCCAAGTCCTTGGCGAGCGCGCCGGGACCGTTGTCGCTGAGTTCATGCCGCAGATGCGCGTTCGCACCCTTGTCGAAGCCGAGCGAAGTGGCGAACTCGGGCGAATTGGCGACCGTCTGCGCCAGCACGCGGTCGAACGCGGCGGTCAGCTTCGCATCGCCGGGTGCGGCAGCGGTCGTGGCACCGGCGGCGGTCTGCGCGAAGGCGCGCGAAAAGGGCAGCGCGGTCAGCGCCGCGGTTGCGGTTCCGGCGGCAAGAAAATGGCGGCGATCCATGCAGGTGCATCCTGTGCGCGAGAGAAGGTCAGGAACAAGAGCCTAACCGTCCACGCTGGTGGTACAAGGGGCTAAGACACGCCGCGTCCGCCGGGCGCGGCGTTCACACCCGCTCGGCGGCGTTCACCATGTCGGCGGCGCGCAGCGCGGCGAGCAGGCGCATCAACTGGTGGGCGTCGTGCACCTCGACGTCGATCGTGTTGGTGTGGAACTGCGTGTCACGGCTGTCGAGCCGGATGTTGATGATGTTGGCCTTGTGCTGGCCGATGATGGTGGCGAGGCTGCCGAGCATACCGGGCTCGTTCCTGACCTCGACCGAGATGCGCGCGGTCGCGCCCTCGGTCTTGTTGCCCCATTTGACGTCGATCCAGTCGGTCTCTTCCTCCGACCGCTCGGCGAGATCGGCGAGCGTCGCGCAATCGATCGCATGCACCTCGATCGACGCGTCGGGGCGGCGCAGCCCGACGATGCGGTCGCCCGGCACCGGGTGGCAGCAGGTGCCCAGTTCATAGGCGACGCCGGGCGCCAGCCCCTCGATCGAGATTGCGCTCGACTGCGGCGCGTGCGCGACGTCTGCACCCGCGGAGCCGGGCATCAGTGCCTCCATCACCTGCTGGTCGGTCAGCGTCTTGCGCGCGATCGCCTGCATCAGCGCGCCCTCATCGGGTAGCTTGAGCCGCGCCAGCGCGTGCCCCAACGCGTCGGCGGCGAGCGTCGCCGGCAGGCGATGGACGATGTCGTCGAACAACTTGCGCCCGAGCGTGATTGACTGCTCGCGCTCGGTGATGCGCAGGTGGCGGCGGATCGCGGCCAGCGCCTTGCCGGTGATCGCGAACGACAGCCAGGTCGCCTGCGGCTCCTGCGCCTTGCTGCGCAGGACCTGGACCTGGTCGCCGTTCTCAATCGGGGTACGCAGCGGCACAACACGGCCGTTGATCTTCGCGCCAACCGCCTGATCGCCCAGATCGGTGTGGACCGCATAGGCGAAGTCGATCGGCGTCGCGCCCTTCGGCAACTGGATCAGCTCGCCCTTGGGCGTGAACGCAAAGATGCGATCCTGGTACATCGCCATGCGCGTATGCTCGAGCAATTCCTCGGGCGTTTCGGCATTGTCGAGGATCTCGACCAGATCGGCGATCCAGCTCGGGCGATTGTCGGGTCCTGCGGGGGCGGCGTGGTCGCCCGCCTGCTTGTACGCCCAATGTGCGGCGAGCCCGAACTCGGCCTCGGCGTGCATTTCCTCGGTGCGGATCTGGATCTCGATGCGGCGGTTCTCGGCGTGAATCACGCTGGTGTGAAGCGAGCGGTAGCCGTTGCGCTTGGGCGTCGAGATGAAGTCCTTGAACCGTCCCGGCACCATCGGCCAGCGCCCGTGGATGATGCCCAGCGCCTTGTAGCAATCCTCAACAGTCGGCACGATGACGCGGAACGCCATGATGTCCGACAATTGCTCGAAGCTGATGTGGCGCTCCTGCATCTTGCGCCAGATGCTGTACGGGTGCTTCTGCCGCCCCGACACCTCGCCCTCGATGCCCTTGCGCGAGAGCAGCAGGTGGAGACCAGAGCCGATCTTGGCGATCCGATCGCCGCCGCCTTCGTTGAGTAGCGCGAGACGCTTGGTGATCGACTCGTACGCTTCCGGTTCGAGCTGCTGGAAGGCGAGCGTCTGCATCTCCTTCATGAACTCGTACATGCCAATCCGCTCGGCGAGCGGCGCGTAGATGTCCATCGTCTCCTTGGCGATGCGGCGGCGCTTCTCGGGCTTGGCGATAAAGTGCAGCGTGCGCATGTTGTGGAGCCGGTCGGCCAGCTTGACGAGCAGCACGCGGATGTCGCCCGACATCGCAAGCAGGAACTTGCGCAGGTTTTCCGCCGCGCGCTCGCTCTCGGTCTGCGCCTCGATCTTCGACAGCTTGGTCACGCCGTCGACCAGCCGCGCGACATTGCCGCCGAAGATGCGCTCGATCTCCTCCGGCGTTGCGACCGTATCCTCGACCGTGTCGTGGAGGATCGCGGTGGCGATCGTCTCATCGTCGAGATGCAGCTCGGTCAGGATGCCCGCCACCTCGATCGGGTGGCTGAAGTACGGGTCGCCGTTGGCGCGCTTCTGCGTCCCGTGCGCGTTGACTGAAAAGACATAGGCGCGGTTGAGCATCGCCTCATCGGCTTGCGGGTCATAGTCGAGCACCCGGTCGACCAGTTCGTACTGTCTGAGCACCGGTCTAGGATGGGGTGATTGGCTGCTGCTTTGCAACACAATTGCTACACTTGGCCTGATCGAGCGCGCAAAAAAGAGCCCCGGCCGCGGGAGTTGCGGCCAGGGCTCACGATCTCGCGGCTGGAGAGGGCGCCGCGATCTTTGTGACGTTTTCGGGCGTGGATCCGATCAGTTGGCGGCCACGCTCTGCGCTGGGGTTCCAGACTTGCCGTTGCACTTGTCGAGCTGCGCGGCGTCATACGCCTTGCCGGCGACGACGAACGAGGAGAGACCGCCGACATCGCGCGCGACCAGCTGGCACAGCACCGTGTCGCGCTCTGGCGCGCGCATCGCGACGAAGGCGCCGTTCTGCTGCGACCACAGCGTAGAGCGCGTGATCAGCCGGGTCTTGGCGACCTTCACCGCCGGAGTGGCAACATAATAGCCCGGCACCTGGGCCTGGACGCCGGCCGCACCGATGATGGCGGCAGTGGCGACAGCGGCAGCGGCGAGACGACGGATCATGGGGAGGCTCCGTGATAAGAAGTTGCGGATCGCTACTTATATCGTTTAAAAACCAGTTGCAAGAAGAAACTCGCAGATGCGAGTTGCGATACAGGACCTGTATGTGTTGAGGAAAAGCGGTTCAGCCGGCTTTCCCCATAAGCTAGGCTCTCCCGCGAAGAGGATGCGTGATGGGTCAAGTGCGTGAAAATCTGGCGGAATGCTCGCTGCCCGCGGCATTGGAGCTGATGGGAGATCGCTGGGCATTCCTGATCCTGCGCGCCAGCTTCAACGGGCTGCATCATTTCGAGGAATTGCAGCAGGAGCTAGGCATCGCGCGCAACATCCTTGCCAATCGGCTGGCGCGGTTCGTCGAACATGGCATTATGGCGCGCGCCAGCGTGCCGGAGGACCGGCGCAAGATCGTCTATAACCTGACCGAAAAGGGCTTCGCGCTGCTTCCCGCGATGGTCGCGCTCAGGCAATGGGGTGAGCGTTGGGAGACGGGCAGCCCGGCATTTCCGATTCTGGTTGACGTGCGCGACGGCCGACCGATCCAGCAGGTCGCGGTGCTGAGCCACGACGGCCGCGCACTCGGCAAGGGCGATTTGCACTGGGCGCTGCCCGGCGATGTCGAGGAGCCGGCGGCTAGCTGACGCCGGTCGGCAGTTGCTCCAGATAGGCGCGGATCGACGGCGGAAGCGGCACGAGACGGCCGCTCGCCAGATCGACGTGAACGCTCACCATACGGATCGAGCATGCCAATGTGCCGGTCGTTGGGTTTACCAGCTCGAAGCGTTTGGTGATGCTCGTCCTGCCGATTGCCTCGATCCGCACGAACGCCTCGACCTCGTCGCCGAGGCGGAAGGGGGAGAGGTAATCGAGCTCGGCGCGGCGCACGTTGAACTCGGCGTGGCGCCATTCCTCCACCACGTCGGCGATGCTGGTCCAGTCCCAGAACTCGGTCACCGCCACGTCGGCATATTCGAGATAGCGCGAGTTGAAGACGATCTTCTGCCCGTCGATCTCGGCGTAGCGGACCTTGAAGCGCGTCGAGAAGGCGAAGCCGGCGCGATTGGTCACGAGAGCGACCGGCATTAGAACAGCAGCCGCACGCCGACGATCGCCAGCGTGACCGCAAGCACGGGGGTCAGCACCCGGTCGGACACGCGCGTCGCGATCAGGCTGCCGACGATGATGCCGGGCACCGATCCGAGCAGCAGCGAGACGAGCAGTCCGACATCGACCGATCCGATCCACCAATGGCCAAGCCCCGCGATCAGCGTCAGCGGCACCGCATGCGCGATGTCCGATCCGACCAGCCGCTTCACCGGCAATTGCGGATAGAGGATCAGCAGCGCCGTCATGCCGAGCGCACCCGCCCCGACCGAAGTCAGCGATACCATCACGCCGAGCGCCACACCCAGCAGCGTTGTCAGTTGCGCCAGCCGGGCCGCGGGCAGGCGCTCGAACCGCGGCGCCATGCGTGCGACGATCCGCTGGCGAAAGAACAGCGCCACCGCAGTTGCGACCAGCGCGATGCCCAGGATCAGCGCGATGACGCTGCCGCTGCCGCCCGTCTTCGGCACGCGGCTGAGCACCAGCAGCGTCGCCAGCGTCGCGGGGATGCTGCCGAGTGCCAGCCGGCGCACGACATGCCAGTCGACCGTTCCACGCGATCCATGGACGCCGGTGCCAACCGCCTTGGTCGCCGACGCGTAGAGCAGGTCGGTGCCGACCGCCGTGGTCGGGTGAAACCCGAACAGCAGCACCAGCAGCGGCGTCATCAGCGAACCGCCGCCAACGCCGGTCAGCCCGACGAGCATGCCGACCAGGACGCCGGCGAGCGAATAGAGCGGGGTGACGGTCACAATGCTATGCTCCCCGAACTTGCCGCCACGCGTCCGGCGAGCGCGAGCCTGCGCGCGTCATCGTACGCCAAGCGCGTCAAACGCTCGCGCGGCCGGGCGTGTTGACGCCCATCGATTGCAGGTAGCGCTTCACGTTGCGCGCCGCCTGGCGCAGCCGCTGCTCGTTCTCGACCATCGCGATGCGCACGAAGCCTTCACCGTTCTCGCCGTAGCCGACACCGGGCGCGACCGCGACCTTGGCATGGGTCAGCAATTGCTTGGAGAATTCAAGACTGCCCAGATGCGCTAGCGCGGGCGGCAGCGGCGCCCAGGCGAACATGCTGGCGGGAGGGGCGGGAATGTCCCAGCCGGCGCGCGCGAAGCCTTCCACCATTACGTCGCGGCGTTTGTGATAAAGCTGGCGGTTCTTTTCCACGATATCCTGCGGGCCGTTCAAGGCCGCACACGCCGCCGCCTGGATCGGGGTGAACGCGCCGTAATCGAGGTAGGACTTCACCCGCGTCATCGCCGCGATCAGCGTCTTGTTGCCGACCGCGAAGCCGATCCGCCAGCCCGCCATCGAATAGGTCTTCGACAGCGAAGTGAACTCGATCGCGACGTCCTTCGCGCCCTTCACCTGCAAGATCGACGGCGTCGGGCGGCCGTCGAAATACAGCTCGGAATAAGCGAGGTCGGAGATGATCCACACCTGGTTCGCGCGCGCCCAGGCGACCAGCCGCTCGTAAAAAGCGAGGTCCACCGCCTCTGCGGTCGGGTTCGACGGGTAATTGACCACCAGCACGCTGGGACGCGGCACAGTGAAGTTCATCGCGCGCTCAAGGCTCTCGAAATAGCGCTCGTCAGGCGTCGTCGGGACAGCGCGGATCGTCGCGCCTGCGATGATGAACCCGAATGTGTGGATCGGATAGGACGGATTGGGCGCCAGCACCACGTCACCCGGCGCGGTGATCGCAGTGGCGAGGCTGGCGAGCCCCTCCTTCGACCCCATCGTCACCACCACTTCGGTCTCGGGATCGACGTCTACCCCGAAGCGGCGCCCGTAGTAATTCGCTTGCGCGCGGCGGAGGCCGGGAATGCCCTTCGATGCCGAATAGCCGTGCGCGTCGGGCTTCTTCGCAACCTCGATCAGCTTCTCAATCACGTGGTCGGGCGGGGGCAGGTCGGGGTTGCCCATGCCAAGATCGATGATGTCCTCTCCGCCCGCACGCGCCGCGGCCCGCATCGCGTTCACTTCCGCGATCACGTACGGCGGCAGGCGCTTCATGCGGTAGAATTCGTCGGACATCATGCTCCCTTTCGCGCGTTCACTATAAGGGTGATCGCCGCTAGATACCAAATGCGGTTCTGCTTCGCGGCGGCAAAGATAAGCAACGCGGGGCGCGGGTGACGGGAGAGAGTCGGATGGCCGATCGATCGAGCAACGCCGGAGCCGGAGACGGCGCATCCAGGTCGCCTGCCGCGCTGGCGATCGAACAATGGACCGCGCTGATGACGCAGGCGCAGACCGCGATGGTCGAGGCGAGCAGTGCGCTGCCCGGCGTCGCCCAAGGGCAGGCAGCAAGGCAGGTGGCCGATTTCTGGCGCGACCAGCTAGGCCTGTGGGAACGCTTTATGGCGCCGTCCACGGGCGAGCGCGCGCTGGAGAAGGACAAGCGTTTCGCCGACGAGGCGTGGCGGAGCCCGGCGTTCGACTGGATTCGCCAGAGCTACGCGCTCCTGTCTGATCACCTGATGCGCGGCGTTGACGCGCTCGACGGCGTCGACGAGGCGCAGCGCGCGCAAATGCGCTTCGCCGCACGCGGCTTTGTGGAGGCGATGAGCCCGTCGAACTTTCCCTTCACCAACCCGCAGGTGATGCAGGAAGCGCTCGCCACCAACGGTCAGAACTTGGTCAAGGGGATGCGGAACCTCGTCGCCGATCTGGCGCGCGGGCAGTTGACCCATACCGACGCGACCGCGTTCGAGATCGGCCAGAATCTCGCCACGACGCCAGGCGCGGTGGTCAAGCGAACGCGGCTATACGAACTGATCCATTATACGCCTACCACCGAGCAGGTGCTCGAGACGCCGCTGGTGATCTTCCCGCCATGGATCAACCGCTTCTACATCCTCGACCTTACCCCTGAGAAAAGCTTTATCCGCTGGGCGGTCGAGCAGGGCGTCAGCGTGTTCATGGTGTCATGGCGTTCCGCCGACGCCAGCATGGCCGACGTGACGTGGGACGATTACGTCGCGGCGCAGGTCGACGCGATCGACACGATCCGGGAGCTGCTCGGCGTGCCTGATGTCCACGCAATCGGGTATTGCGTCGCCGGCACGACGCTCGCCGCCACGCTCGCCTATCTCGCCGCACACGGTGAGGCGCAGAAGGTCAGGAGCGCGACATTCTTTACTGCGCAGGTCGATTTCTCGAACGCGGGCGAGCTCAAGCACTTCGTCACCGATGAGCAGTTGAACCTCGTGCGGTCGCTTTCCACCGAAGGATTTCTCGACGGGCGCTACATGGCGGCGACGTTCAACCTGCTGCGCGGGCGCGACCTGATCTGGAACTACGTCACCACCAACTATCTGTTGGGGAAGGATTATGCCGCCTTCGACCTGCTTCACTGGAACGGTGACGTCACCAACCTGCCGGCGGCGTGGCACCACAGCTATCTAACTGACCTCTACCGCGACAACCTGCTGGTCGAGCCGGGGCGGCTCGCGATCAACGAAACGCCGCTCGACCTGACGCGCGTGACGACGCCGAGCTATGTTCAGGCGGGTCGCGAGGATCACATCGCGCCGGCGGAAAGCGTGTGGGAACTGACGCGGCAGTTTCGCGGCCCGGTGCGCTTCGTCCTTGCCGGGTCGGGGCATATCGCGGGTGTCGTCAATCCGCCTGCTGCCAACAAGTACCAACACTGGACGCTCGACGACGATGCTGCACCTCCTGAAACGCTCGTCGATTTCGTTACGCGAGCGCGCGATACGAAGGGAAGCTGGTGGCCCGACTGGATCAATTGGCTGCGTAGTCGCGGCGCGGAGATGGCGGAGGCGGCCGGTGCGCGCCAGCCGGGCGGCGGCGCGCTGCCCGCGATCGAGCCTGCCCCGGGGAGCTACGTGCGCCAGCGCTGACCCCTTTTGCTGCGACGCACAATAGGCTTGAACCGGCCGCTTCGATCCACTATTGTGCAGTGCAGCAAGGATAGATGAGGAAGCGGTTTGGCCGAGTTGACTATCAAGCCGAAGCGTACATCGCGTGCGTTCAAGAACGGGGCTGTAGCGGTGCCGTTCGCCGCCGGGGTCGAGCCGGTTGCGGCCACGCCGATCGCTGACAAGACGATCGACGAAGTCATCGAAGCGATTGCTCACCTGCCGATCGGCGAAGCCACTTCGACGACGAACGCTTCCCGTTCCAGTGACGACCAACCGACCGCCGCAGCGACGGCACCCGCGAGCCAGGAGAACCAGACCATGACCGACACGATGCAGAACACCGCCGAGACGATGCAGGCGAAGGCCGAGGACGCGATGGGCAAGGGCAAGCAGGCGTTCGCCGACATGACCGCCTTCGGTCAGGGCAACGTCGAGGCGATCGTCGAGTCGACCCGCGTCGCGTTCAAGGGCATGGAAGCGATGACGCAGGCGCGCGCCGCCTTCGCCAAGCAGTCGTTCGACGCGACCGTGCATACGCTGAAGTCGATGGCCGAGGTTCGCTCGCCGGCGGACCTGTTCAAGCTTCAGGGCGAGTATCTACGCAGCTCGATGGACGCGCTGGTCGCCGAAACCTCGCGCTCGACCGAGGCGACGCTGAAGCTCGTCGGTGAGATCGCACAGCCGATCCAGAACCGCGTCGCGATCGCCGCCGAGAAGGTCCGCACCGCGGCCTGATCTGCCCATCGGGTAATCGAGCGGGCGGCCGGGCAAGATGCACGGCCGCCCTTTTCGCGTTCGCGGGCCTTGCCCTTGGGCGCGGTGTTGCCATATTTTGCGGCGTGCGCGTGATGACCGATCAACGATCCCTGACACCTTTGCTCATGGCCGAGCGGCGCGGTGACGACTCCGACGGCGACGGTACTGGTGTCGGTATCGCCACGCGGACGCGTGTCAAGACCAAGAAGCCGACGCCGTACCGCGTGCTGATGCTCAACGACGATTACACCCCGATGGAGTTCGTCGTGCTGTGCCTGCAGCGCTTCTTCCGCATGAATGCCGAGGAAGCGACGCGCGTCATGCTCCACGTTCACCAGAAGGGCGTCGGCGTCTGCGGTGTCTTCTCCTACGAGGTCGCCGAGACCAAGGTCGGGCAGGTGATGGACTTCGCGCGGCAGCACCAGCATCCGCTACAATGTACGCTGGAAAAAGCCTGACCTCTTCAGTTTAGCGACTTGGCAATCGGCCGGGCGCGCCTAGTCTCTCGCATGACGCGCAGGAGACGAGTATGGCCGACGACATCCGCGACCGCGCGGTCGCGATCTACGACCGTTTCAGGCACGAGCACCACGATCGCCGCACCTTGTTGCGAGAGATGACGCTCCTGACCGGCAGCGCGTTTGCGGCCGAGGTGCTGGTCGGCGGCATCGCCGCGTCGACCGCCGCCGTCGTGATCATCGCGCCTGCCGAAAAGCGTTTGAAGACCTTTTCCAACGCGCGCGTGCCCGTTGCCGGAGGAGAGCCGATCGAGGGCTATATCGCAACCCCGCTTGGCAAGCGCCCGACAGCAACCGTGTTGGTGTTCCACGAGAACCGCGGGCTGACCCCGCACCTTCAGGATGTCGCGCGGGGTGTCGCGCTCGCCGGCTTTTTCGCGATCGCGCCCGACTTCCTCTCAGACGCAGGCGGCAGGCCGACCGACGAAGATCGTGTGCGCTATAATAGGCGCGGCGAACCTCGACACGATCGTCGGCGAGGCGGCAGGCGTCCTGCGGCATTTTGTCGGCTCGAGAACGCCGCGGTTGCGTGTCGGCGTGATCGGCCTCTGCTGGGGCGACGCGCTTGTCAACCGTGTGCAATCGCGGCGGGCGACCGGCTGAGTGCAGGCGTCGCTTAGTCACGGCCCGGCGCCCGATCCCGCCGAAGCCGTGAAGGTCACCGCGCCACCGCTGCTCCACTATGCCGGCAAGGACGCGCGCGTCGCGCAGATTGGGCGCCATGGATTGCCGCGCTCAAGGCGGCGGGAGAAGCCGGTAGGGGCCTTCACCTACCCGAACGTCGACCCTGCCTTCAACAATGACACGTCGGCGTAGCATTATGACAAGGCCGCGGCCGACCTCGCATGGTCGCGCACGCTCGCGGCCCTTCATCGCTACCTTGACGCCTGATCTCGCCCGTGTTCTCTTGATGTTCCTTTGGCGGAGTCGATCATGCTGACCTTCTTTACCAACCCGATGTCGCGCGGGCGGATCATCCGCTGGATGCTGGAGGAGGTCGGCGCGCCGTACGAGACGGTGGTCACCCAATGGGGCGCAGCGCCCGCCGAACTGCTCGCCGCCAATCCGCTCGCCAAGGTGCCGACGATCATCCACGATGGGGCGGTGGTGAGCGAGACGGCGGCGATCTGCGCCTATCTTGCCGATGCGTTTCCGGAAGCCGGCCTCGCACCCGCCGCCGATGAGCGCGCCGCTTATTACCGCTGGATGTTCTTCACCGCCGGTCCGGTCGAGGCCGCGATGATGGACAGCCATCTGGGGGTCACGCTGCCGCCTGAGAAGGAGGCGATGATCGGCTACGGCAATCTCGCGCGCGCGGTCGACGCGCTGGAGCAGGCGGTGTCGGCGCACGATCATATAGCAGGTCCGCGCTTTACCGCCGCCGATGTCTATGTCGGCAGCTCGATCGATTTCTACTTGCAGTTCGGCATGCTGGAGAAGCGCGAGGCATTTGCGCGCTACGTCGACCGACTGCGCGAGCGGCCCGCCTGGGTACGTGCGCGCGAGATCGACGACGCTCTTATCGCAGCGGCACAGCGCTAAGCCGCCGTGCGGCGGACTTCAACGCGTGCCAGGATCGCGCGCTTTTCGTTGTCGTTAGCGCGCGACCAGTCGGCAATCTCCGCCATCGTGCGAAAACAGCCGAGGCATAGTCCGTTCGCACGGTTCATCGTGCAGACGAGGATGCATGGGGAGAGCGGTCCGTCGCTCATCGTCAGCCGGCGACCGCGTCACCAGCGAACCGGTCGTCGTCGCGCGTCGCTGCACCATGCTCGCGCTGTTCGGTCAGGATCTGCCACGCGGTGATGAACAAAGCCGCGACCACTGGCCCGACGACGATGCCGCTCAGCCCCAACAACTCGATTCCGCCCAGCGTCGTCACCAGCACGACCCAGTCGGGGATGCCGGTGTCGCGCCCCACCAGGATCGGGCGGAGGATGTTGTCGGCGCTGCCGATCACCAGCGCGCCCGAGACAATCACGACCACGCCTTGCCACAATGCGCTCGTCGCCAGCAGGTAGATCGCAACGGGGATCCAGATGATCGCGGGTCCGATCGCGGGCAGCAATGACGCGATCGCCATCAGCAGCCCCCACAGCATGGCGGCGGGCAGGCCGACCAGCCAGAAGGTAATGGCGCCGAGCGCTCCTTGCACCAGCCCGACGATGACCGATCCCTTGATCGTCGCGCGCATGACCGAGACGAAGCGGTCGACCAGACGCTCGGTCACGCCGCGCTCGAGCGGTATGGAGCGGCACACTGCCGGGCCGAGGCGGTCGCCGTCGCGCAGCAGGAAGAAGGTGGCGTACAGCCCGACGCCGAACGCGACCACGGCGGCGAGCGCGTCGGCACCGATCGACAGCGCCCGGCTCGCAATCATGCTGACCCGGCTGCCGATCGCGTTGGACACCTGCGCCTGCGTTCGCTCGAAACTGTCGAGCCCGGCCTTGTCGGCGAGTTGTTGCAGCTTCAACGGCAGCGCGTCGTGGACCTGCTGGAAATAGGCGGCGAAGTTGATCTGGCCGCTACGCACCTTGGCATAGACGCCGCTCGCCTGGTCGATCACCATCGTGCCGATGATGATTGTCGGCAGCACGACCGCGACTGTGATGATCAACAACGTGAGCAGGGCCGCCGTGTTGGCACGGTTGGGAAAGCGCGCGCGTAATCGGTGCTGGAGCGGCTGGAACAGGATCGCGGCCAGCACGCTCCACAACAGCGCCACCGCATAGCTCGATACGATCGCGCCCAGGAACAGAGTCACCAAGCCGACGAACAGCACCAGACCGCCGTTCTCGATCCGTCGCGCACTCAATGCCATGTGGTAACTGCCCCCGATGCCACCGTCGCGCGACTGTTTCGACTGCGATCGGCTTTGGCGTTCAACCGTCACGTCACCGCAACGGTTCCGGGCATCTCACGCGCGTTCAGCGGGTCAGCGTCACCTGCAGGAAGTCGGGCACCGGACCGTTCCAGCCGTCGTCCGGACCATTGTCACTGCGTTCCCGGCGTGGCGCGTCATACCGCCCGCGCGAGCGATCAGACCGCTCGGTGGGCGCCTCCGCGCGCGGGGCAGGGTCACGCTGCTCGCCGCGCGGACGGCGGCTCGATGCCGCAGCCTCATCGGCCTGCGCGGCGATCGGCTCCTCGCGTCGCGTCCGCTCACGTCGTGGGGCGCGGGCAGGGCGCTCTTCCTCGGGCTCGCCGGGCAGCGCGTCGAGCGTCTTGATCTTCTCGCCGGTCAGTTTTTCGATGTTCTGGATGTTTTCGGCGTCATCCGGCCCGACCATCGTATAGGCGACGCCGGTCGCACCCGCGCGGCCAGTGCGACCGATGCGGTGGACGTAATCGTCCGGGTGCCACGGCGCGTCGAAGTTGACGACGTGGCTCACCCCCTTTACGTCGAGACCGCGTGCCGCGACGTCGGAGGCGACGAGGATGTTGATGTCGCCGTTCTTGAACCGCTCCAACTCGGCGATGCGCGCCGACTGATCCATGTCGCCGTGGATCTCGCCGCTCCTGAATCCATGACCCTGCAGGCTCTTGTTGAGCTCGCGCACCGTCGTCTTGCGGTTGCAGAAGATGATCGCGGTGCGCACGTCCTCGCCGCGAAGCAACTGGCGCACGACCTTGCGCTTCTCGAACGACTGTCCCTTCACCGGCACCACCCACTGCGTGATGTTGGTGTTGGTGGTGGCAGGGCGCGCGACCTCGATCGTCTTGGGATTGGTCAGGAAACGGTCGGCCAGCTTCTTGATTGGCGCGGGCATGGTGGCGGAGAACAGCAGCGTCTGGCGCTTCGCCGGCAGCTTGGTGCAGATTTCCTCGATGTCTGGGATGAACCCCATGTCGAGCATCCGGTCGGCCTCGTCGATAACCAGCATCGAACAACCGGTCAGCAGAATCTTGCCGCGCTGGAACAGGTCCATCAGCCGCCCCGGCGTCGCGATCAGTACGTCGACGCCCTTTTCCAGCGCCTTGACCTGATCGCCCATCTGCACGCCGCCGATCAGCAGCGCCATCGATAGCTTGTGGTACTTGCCGTATTGCTCGAAATTCTCGGCCACCTGTGCCGCCAATTCACGCGTCGGCTCGAGGATCAGGCTGCGCGGCATCCGCGCGCGGCTGCGGCCGTGCGCCAGAATGTCGATCATGGGCAGCACGAACGACGCGGTCTTGCCCGTGCCGGTCTGCGCTATCGCGACCATGTCGCGCATCATCAGCACGGAGGGGATCGCCGACGCCTGGATCGGTGTCGGCTCGGTATAGCCGGTGTCCCCCACCGCGCGGAGTAGTTCGTCGGAGAGGCCGAGGTCGGCGAAGCTCATGCAAGTGTCCGATTGGTGCCCGGCGCGGCGCTCGCGACCGATCTTCCTGAGCCTGCGCGCTTGATGATCGACGCTGCAAAGTCAAGGAAAAGCCACCCGCCGCGCCGTCGACACACCGGTTTGCGCGAGGACCGCGTCGCCCAGGTCACAGCAACGCGCCGGGTTCGGCTCAGCGCGCCGCCTTCACGTAGCGGTCGAACCACGCGATGGAGCGTGCGCGCACGTCCTTCGACTGTTCCGCTCCACTCACGCAGTGGCCCGCGTCGGGATAGATCACGAGGCTGACGGGCACGTTCTGGTCCTTGAGTGCATGCCACCACTCGATCGACTGCGTCGGCGGCACCTCGATGTCGCGTTCGCCGACGTAGATGAAGGTCGGCGTCTTCGCCTTCTTCGCCTGATAGATCGCCGACACGTCCTCGTAGGCCTTCATGTCGTCGTACATAGAACGCCCGAAGAACGGCAGCATCCACTGGTCGATGCCGTTGGTGCCGTAATAGCTGACCCAGTTCGATAGCCCCGCGCCCGCGACGATCGCCTTGAAGCGGTTGGTCTGCGTGTTGGCCCACATCGCCATGAACCCGCCGTAGCTGCATCCGCCCAGCCCCAGGCGGTTGTTGTCGACCGGCGCGACCCGCTCCACCGCCTCGATGCCGGCCAGGATGTCACGCAGGTCGCCGCCGCCGAAGTCGCGCTTGTTGGCGGCGGTGAACGCCTCGCCCTGGCCGTAGCTGCCGCGCGGGTTGGGTAGGAAGACGTAATAGCCCGCGTTCAACAGCGCGGCGTTCATCGTCGTCGGCGCGAGATAGCCCGGCATGTTCGCCGCCGAGGGACCGCCGTGCACCATGGTGATCATCGGCGCCTTGCCCGCCGCGGCGCTCCTGGGAGCGAGCAGCCAGCCCTGCACGTCGTACCCTTCGTTCTTCCACGACACGCTGCGTGCGGTGCCGGGCGCGGTCAGCGTGTCATTGTCGTGCGTGATCTGCCGCACGCTCGAGAGCGGTCCGGCGTAGATCGCGGGCGCGTGCTCGTAATCCTGCACCACTGCCGCGGCGACGCGACCGTCGGCGGAGAACACCGCGCGGCCATCGCCCGCTGCCGCGCTCGCCGGCTTGGAGAAGGCGGGCTTGACCGCCTGCCCGGTGATGAGCGTGCCGAACTGCAACTGATCGCCCGCCAGCGTCACCGCGCGCAGACCGCCCGTCGTCCAGTCGATCGTCGTCACGGTCGACTTCGCGCCGGCGGTGATGTTGCGCGGCGCGCCGCCCGCCAGCGGCACCGTGTAGACGTCACCCCCGATCGAGCCGAAATCACTCATCAACCCGCCGATGAACGCGACCGTGCGCCCGTCGGGTGAGACTCGCGGCTGGTTGAGTTGCATCGCGGGCTTCGCGATCGGGCGCACCGCGCCGGTATTCGCATTAATTGCGTCGAGGCCGGCGACCCACCAGTTGTTGTCGCCGTTGCCTAGCGCCGTCGTCGCGACGAAGCCGCGCCCGTCAGGGGTCCAGTCATATTCGTAGATGTAGCGGCCCGCGGGCGACAGCGGTGTCACCGTCGTCGTCTCGCGCCACAGGTCGAACACGGCGAGGCGCTGCTCATCGTTCTTCTCGCCGATCTCGCCCACCATGCGCACGCCCGCCTGTGTCGCACCCGACTCCTTAGCCGCACCCAGCGTGACGAGCAGCGCGACGCGCTTTGCATCGGGCGACACGCGCGGTGTCTGCGCGATCCCCGCCACGGTCGCGATCGTACGCGTCGTCTTCGCATCCGCGTACATCAGCCGCACGTTGCCCGCCTTGCCGTCACGCGCGAGGAAGACGAGGTCGCCGTTCGGCGCAAAGGTCAGCCCCGCGTAGCTGCATGTCGCGCACGGATCGATCGTGCGCAGCACATGGCCATCGACCGCACTGCGCATCGTTACCCTGCCGTGCCCCGCGTCGGACTCCACCGCCACGACCCGGTCACCCGCGGGCGCGAGTGCGAGTCCGCCATATTGATGGATCGTCTGCGCAGCGGCGGGCGCGGCGGTGGTAAGCAGGACGGCAAGCGGGATCAGGCGCATCGGAACTCCCGGAGAACAGCGTGGGGCGTGCCGTGGGCTTAACATGCCGACGCTCGCCCGCAAGTCACAGCGGTTACGATCTCCGGCCGCGTCGGGACACGCGCTCATTCACGAAAAAACCCGCTAAGCCGATGGCCTAGCGGGTCTTTCATGGTGGGCGTGGCAAGGATTGAACTTGCGACCCCTGCGATGTCAACACAGTGCAGTGGAGCAAGAAAGGCTGATTTTCGCCGGTTCTGGGTGGCCCTCTCTCGGAACATGAGCAGAACAAGTGGGTAATTTTCGGCTAAATCACCCGAGTTTCACCCGAATATATCAATGGCTTTGCGGGTAGCCATTCGCTTCATGCCGCCCCCGGACCTTGCCAACCGCACCGAACAAGGCCGTCCCTCGCGAGCCGCGCACGCCGCTCGCAGAACTCGCGCGATCGAGCACGCCGCCGAGCGCAAGGTCGCCCGAAATGCCGGCCGTCGGACCGGAACTCAGCGTCGACGGCCGAAATTGTAGCGGATGCTGTCGCCGGCGATGTTCAAAACGCCGTCCGCGTCGGGGCCCAGCGGGTTAGGCAGGATGTCGATGGTCGTCGCCTTGGTGCTCCCGACGTTCGCCACGTAGGCGACGACGTATCGTTCCGCAGATCGCGACCGGGCGACGTCTCGCGCGCGACGGACCTCGGTCTCGCCCAGCTCGAACCGACAGGGATCCTCGGTGCTCGCCTTGACCTCGATGAACCAGGTCTGCTTGTTGAAGGCGATCCGGAAGTCGTAGCCCAGTCCGTCGCTTCCCTTGCGACCGGTGAACTGCTCGCTGTTGCCGGACACCCAGCAGGCGTCGACGTCGTGACCTGGCTGCCGCGCCTTGAGCCAGTGGTAGACCGTGAGCTCGCCAAGCAGGCCGATCATGTCCTTCTTCGCCTGCGGAACCCCTGCGAACGCGCCGCCCCGTCCTCCGCCACCGCCGCCGCCGCCGCGCTTGGGCAGGTCGGCGGTTGGGACGAGGTCCGCGAACGTGCCGATCGGCCGGTTCAGGACCGCCTTCGACAGGCCGGACGACACCTCGTCGGACAGCTTCAGCCAGTCCACCGTTTCGGGGTCGCGGGACTCGCCGTTCAGCTGGACCGACCGCGCCTGCCGTTCCATCCGCTCCCGATTCTCGCGCGCCTTCTGGGCCTGCGCCTCCACCTCCGTCTGCGCCACGCCGAGCTCGTCCCGATCGATGCTGAGCGGCATGTGCTGAGGCCATGCCGAAAGCCGCGAGAACCACCTGAGCAGCTCCGCGCCCGTCCAGACGCGGCAGTCGAAGGCTCCCGCGTCGTCCAGCATGCGCCTCAGCTCGGCCTCGGCCTGTGAGAGCTCCCGCCACACGTCGGGCGGCACGACCCCGTGCTGTATCGCCCATGCCCGCACGAGCGGCTGCGCGGCGGCGGCGGTCTTCCGCAGCGACACCGTGTTTGCGCTGCGCACCGAGTTCAGATCGGGAAGGCCGCCAGCCCCAACGTCGTGTCGGTGTTCGAGGTGAGAGACGGTCGCCCGCGCGACCTGCGACTGAAGAAGCCGGAGACTCCGGAGCCGCGATAGCCTCCGTGAAGCGGAAGGTCCGCGATCTGCACATGGCCCGTCACGGGGATCGCTGCTGCTACTGCCGCAAGAACCTTCACGGCGGCGGGCACTTCGTCATCGACCGCGAGCACGTCCTTCCCAAGTCGCGGGCCGCCTATCGGCTGCTTGCCTACGAGATCTGGAACCTCGGCATCGCCTGTAAGCGCTGCAACATGCAGTATAAGCGGAGCAAGATCGACTTCGTGGTGGATCCCACCGACGGGGCAGCCCTGCGGACGAGCGTGGCTCAGGCTGAGCGACGAGCCCGCCGTTCCGCCGCCGCCGGGCGCCTCTGCCAAGGCTCCCGATCTGCTGCTCGTCCGTCGGCGGGGCCAGCTTTCGCTGGCCCGCGTCGACGGTCCCGCGGCGGAGGCGGTCTACGTGCGGGACAGCGGGGACGCCATCGCCGCGAGTCTGGTCGATGTCACCGGGGATCCTCTCTTCGACGTCCGCGTCTCGGATCCCGCCAGGATCGGCGTGCTCATGCGGCGGCTCTACGGCAGCAGGGTCCGCCTGGGGTCCGAAGCTGCTGCGGCACTCGATGGCCACCATCCTGGCGAACCGTCGCGTCGACATCATCGAATTGGAAATCGCGCTGGGACACCGCGTGCTCAAGAAGACCTCTTCTCGCTACGCGATATTCGATCCCGAGTATCTGTCGACCATCACAGCCGGGATCGAGGACGTGATCGCCGACCTCCTCAAGACGGTCGGCCCGGCGCTTCACCCGAAGCTCACCCGAGCCCACGATAACGTCGTGCCGCTTCGGGCATGAAAAATCCCGCCAATCCGTTGGACTGGCGGGATTTTTATGGTGGGCGTGGCAAGGATTGAACTTGCGACCCCTGCGATGTCAACACAGTGCTCTACCACTGAGCTACACGCCCGAGGGGGGTGCCTCTAGCGGGGGTCACCGGGCATGGCAAGCGCTCAATTCAATTCATTCAACGCGTCGACGTTGAACAGGCGATCAACCTCCAGCACGAGATCGCGCAGGTGGAACGGTTTCGACAGGACGCGAGCCTGCGGCATGGCATTGCCCGCCTTCAGCGTCACCGCGGCAAAGCCGGTGATGAACATGACGCGCAAATGCGGGACCAGCTCGGACGCCTTTTG
Organism: Sphingomonas sp. Mn802worker; assembly: GCF_000382485.1. GTDB lineage: Bacteria > Pseudomonadota > Alphaproteobacteria > Sphingomonadales > Sphingomonadaceae > Sphingomonas. The sequence goes on from NZ_AORY01000004.1 coordinate 224,611, forward strand.
CGCCAGCTCGATCCCGTCCATCTCGGGCATCACAATGTCGGTCAGCAGCAGATCGAACGATTCTTCTTCCAGCAGCGGCAGCGCCGCGGTGCCGCGATCGACTGCCTTCACCGCGTAGCCCGACCGTTCCAGCGCACGCGTCAGATATTCGCGCATCACCGCGTCGTCCTCGGCCAGCAGAATTTTGATCATCATCACCCTCGATCGAACAACCGTGGTTATGCCGCGAAGAGGGGTAACATTCCACCGCCGGAAATGGTGAACATTGTCGCAATGCGGCACGCGGAGTTGCCCCTGCGGCGAAGCTTCCATACGGATCGGGTGAAATGACCGCTTCGTTCCGCATCATCGGCAACGTTGCGCCCGACAGTCCGGTGGTGCTGTCGGTGCCGCATGCCGGACGCGCCTATCCCGACGCCTTGTACGCGGCGTTGCGCGTGCCGCGCACCAGCCTGCGTGCGCTGGAGGATCGGTACATGGATGCCGTGGTGTTGCCCGCACGCGGCAACGAGACGCTGCTGCTGCAGGATGCCCCGCGCGCCTGGATCGACCTCAACCGTGCGGAGGATGAACGCGACCCGCTGCTCGACGATGGCGCACGCCGATCGAATCTGTCGGCGAAGGTGCGCGCCGGACTCGGCATCGTGCCGCGTCGGACGGGTGCGACCGGCGATGTCTGGCGACGCCGGCTGGGGTGCGGCGAGGTCGATGCGCGGATCGTGGCGGATCATCGGCCGTATCATCGGGCGCTGGGCGAGGCACTGGCGCGCGCGCGCGACCGCTTCGGGGTGGCGGTGCTGCTCGACCTCCACTCGATGCCGCCGCTGCCGGGCGGCCGCACCCGCGTCGTCGTGGGTGACCGCTTCGGTCGTGCCGCGGCGCCCCGCTTCATGCGGCGGGTGGAGGCGGAGGTGGCCGCGAGCGGCCTCATTCACGCGGTCAACAACCCCTACGCCGGCGGCTACATCCTTGAGCGACACGCGCAGCAAGTGGCGCAAATTCACGCGGTGCAGCTGGAGATCGACCGAGCGCTCTATCTCGATCAGCGGCTCGACCAGGTAGGGCCGGGACTGGAACGGACAAGCGCTCTGGTCCGCGCGATCATCGACGCGCTGACCGAAGAGGCTCTGTCGGGCGTTGGCGGCAATGATCTGGCGCAAGCGGCCGAATGAAAAAAAGCCACCGTGCTAAAAGCACGGTGGCCGAGGTTCAGGGAGGAGGCACATCGAAGATGTGCCGTACGGTCTTGCGAAAGGGGGGACACAAGAACCGTACGCAACAAACATAAGACGACAGCCAAAGGTTTCAAGCAAGCGGCGAGAAAATCACCGTTTCCCCCGCACGCCTGATCGCTGCACCTCAGTGGCGTAGCACCGGTGCCATCCGCGCCAGCACGTGGTCGCGCTGGATCAGGTGATGGTAGAGTGCCGCCGCGACGTGAAGCACGACCAGAGCGAGCATCAGCCAGCCAAGCACACCATGCGCACTGTGTCCGGCGTCGGCCGCGCCTCCTGACAGCGGCAGCAGCGGCACGTCAAACAGGCCAAACCAGTTGAGCGGGCGCGTTGCATCAGGCGCGGACACCATCGCCCAGCCGGTCAGCGGCATCAGGACCATCAATGCGTACAACGCCCAGTGCGTCAGGTGCGCGGTGCCGCGCTGCCACTGCGGCGTACCTGCAGGCAGCGGCGGCGGGCGGTGCGTCAGCCGCCACGCCATCCGCGCGGCGGTGAGCGCAAGCACGGTGATGCCGATCGCCTTGTGCGCGCCCATCAGCTTGCGCAGCGCGGGGATCCCCTCGTGACCGATCCCGATCACGAGGTTGACGATCACCAGCGCGGCGATCGTCCAGTGGAACGCGATCGCCACCGACGAATAGCGGGCAGTGTCGGTGGAGTATCGCGTCACAAGGGTTCTCCGATCAGAACGTCAGCTGCTGCTGCGGCATCTTGCCCAGACGCACCTGCCGCGAGAAGACCTCGCGCATCAGCGCCAGCGAGAAAAGATGCGCGTAAAGCAGCGGCAGCATGCCGGACTGCGAAATCTTGCGCAATTGGTCGCCGCGCAGGTCGGCCAGCTTCTGCTCGTCGACCATCTGGAAACCGCGATAGACGAACGGCTGCTCGACACCTTCCTGCTGGATCGAGACCTCGCCGTCCATCAGCAGGTCCATCTCTCGCAGCTCCTTCATAAACTGGCTGGTGCGCGCCCCCGCCTGCTCGAAGCTTTCGGTGAACTGCAGCACGTTCTGCACGATCTCGGTCGGCTTGCCGTCGGCGAACATCGGCTCGCCGTCCTCGAACGGACCGATCGTGTCCGACGTCGGATCGAAGCACAGCGATAATTCCTGCGCATCGGGGCTGAGGCGGGCGAGCATGTACGGATAGCGGCGGATGTAAGCGGGGACGTAGAAATCGTCCTGGATCAGCTTTCCCTCGTCGTCGACGAAGACATTGACGCCCTCGTTCAGACCCATCAGTCCGATCGGAATCGCGTCGTCGCCGATCGAGAAGACGATCGGCATGTAGCGCTGCACCAGCGGGAATTCCTCAACCGTCAGCGGCACCGCATGCTGCTGCGCGAGGAAGGGAGCGACGTTCGCCGGACGGATGCGGTAATTCGCATGCGCCTCGCTCGAAAGCGGCTCCAGGCCATTGTAGAAGAGCGGAAGCTGCGGCGCGCTGGCCATTGAACATGTCTCCAGGTGTGATCGTTTTGATTTCTGCGCGAAAGTTCCCGCGCAGGCCGTCTTTTTCCGGCGGGTTATTCGGTGCAACGGTCACGCGCAAGCATGATCGGGCCTGGCGCGCGCCATCCGCGACCTTCAACGCGCGATGAGCTTGCCCGGATTGAACAGCCATGCGGGATCAAGCCCCTGCTTGATCGCACGCAGCGCGCCCATGCGCGCGGGCGAGGACAGGCGCGCCAGCTCGCCGATCTTCATCTGTCCGATCCCGTGTTCGGCCGAGATCGATCCGCCTGCCGCCACGACCAGGTCGTGAACGAACGCGGAGACGACCGGCAGCTGCTCGGCGTACCAGTGCGCCGGGTCGCTCCCTTTCGGGGCACGAACATGGAAATGGATGTTGCCGTCGCCCAGATGCCCGAACCCCGACGCGCGCGTGCCGGGAAAGCGCGCCTCGCACGCGGCGGCGGCCTCGACCATGAAGCGCGGCATCGTGTCGACCGGCACCGAAATATCGTGTTGCGCCGCCGGTCCGGTCGCACGCTCGGCATCCGAGATCGATTCGCGCATCCGCCAGAAGGCATCGGCCTGCGCCTCGCTCGCCGCGATCGTCGCATCGGCGATCAGCCCGTCCGCCAACGCGGCGGCGAGCACACGCTCGACCATGCCGACGGGGTCGGCGGCGGCGTCAGCGGCCGTGACCTCGACCAGCACATGCCATGGGGCCGCGCTCTCCACCGGCGCGCGCGCGTCGGGCAGATAGGCGAGCACGGCGTCGAGTGACTCGCGCGGCATTAGCTCGAAACTCTCCACTGCGTCGCTTGCCGCCTGAAATTGCCGCAGCAGCAGCAGCGCATCGTCGGGCGAGCCGAGCGCGATCCAGGCGACAGCACGCGCCGCGACCGCCGGCACCAACCGCAGCGCCGCGGCGGTGACGATGCCGAGCGTTCCCTCCGCCCCGATCAGCAGTTGGTTGAGATCATAGCCGCGATTGTCCTTCTTGAGTGGCGACAATCCGTCGTGGAGCGATCCGTCGGGCAATACCACCTCGACGCCGGCGACCAGCCCGCGCATCGTGCCGAAGCGCAGCACCTGCGTTCCGCCCGCGTTGGTCGACACGAGGCCACCGACCGTCGCCGATCCGCGCGCGCCGAGCGTCAACGGGAAGCGTTGACCAACCGACAGCGCCGCCTCGTGCAGATCGGCCAGGATCACGCCTGCTTCGGCGACCGCAAGTCCGGCGGCGGGATCGAGCCGTCGCATCCGCTTCATGCGGCGAAGCGACAGGATCGCCGCGCTGCCGTCTGCCGGCGGGGTCGCGCCGCCGACCATCGAGCTGTTGCCGCCTTGCGGAACCAGCGGCACGCCGTGCGAGACTGCCGCGCGCACCGTCGCCTGGACCTGGGCGGTATCTTCCGGCTCGATCAGCAGGTCGGCATGGCCCTGATAACGGCGCCGCCAATCGATCAGCCACGGTGCAATCGCGTCCGCGTCGGTGACGATCGCGCGCGATGGCAATTGCGTGGAAAGGTCGGTGGCAAGACGTTGCAGCGCGGAGGTCATCGCCCCGTCTTGCGGCGAATTCATCAAAGGTTCAAACGTTTGAGCGCAATCCACCGTGGTCGATGTTCACGCGCGTTCGCCCTTCTTCGCTGACCGGCTCTGCACTGCTTGCTCCCGCGCTCCTGTTCGGGGCGGCGCCGATGCTGGTGTCGGCGCAGCTGCCGCCGCCGCCTTGGGCGGGTAGCGAACTGGCGCAGCTCACCATCCACGAACGGCTGATTATTCGCATTCCGCGCGTCTTGCCGTCACGGCTACGTGCGACACCGATCGCACCGGTGTGGCACGAGAAGAAGGGGCCGCGTTGCGTCGAGATGAAATCGCTTACCGGCGCGGCGATCAGCGACGATGGCGATGTCGACCTGATCGTCGACGGGGTCAGCCGAATTCGTGCCAAGCTGGACGATGATTGTCCGGGGATGAACTTCTATTCGGGCTTCTACCTGAAGCCGACCGCAGACGGTAAGATTTGCGCCGGCCGTGATCTGCTACGTTCACGCAGCGGATCGCGATGCGGGATCGATCGCTTCCGGCGGCTGGTGACGGCGAAATAGGCCGCGCCGACGCTGCCTAGCCGATGACGCGCGTCGGACGCTCGCGCTTTACCGTCTGGGCCGCCGGCGGAGCGGACGCGTTCGCCATCGCCGCCGCAGTGCCGGTCGCCGGGCGAAGGTGGAACCACTCGGGTCGGTCGATCGCGATCAGGAAGGCGAGCACGCTCAACCCGAATCCCAGCATCAGCAGCGAGGCACGGATCGACTCGAGCAGGCTACGGTGACGCGGATCGGCTTCATGCATCGGTGCGGACTCCTGGAACGAATGTCAGATCTACCCGACAGCGATCGCGTTCGTGTGATCCCCACGTGACGTTTTCTTGCTGCAACGCAGCGTAACATTTTGGCAGCGGAGCAAGTATCGTGCGACTTGTCCCAGCAACATACTCGCGCGCTAATCGTCCTCGGATTTCTTATGCAGCGACCGCAGATCGTGAAGCAGCGCGATCGGCTCGTCCGCATCGCCGACATGGATCAAGGCGCGCTCCGCATCGATGAACGAGATCGCGGCATCGGCCCGATCGGTGCGTTGTTGCAGCAGCCGTTGCATGGCGGCAAGGTCGATGCCGGGGGTGCGACGGTCGACCAGGATGATGTCGGGATCGGCGCCGGCCTCGATCAGGCGCAACGCCTGCGCACCGTGCGGAACCGAGCGGACGGTCATCGCGGTGCGCAACCGCTCGTACAGGCTGAGCGGCAGGTGTGAATCGATTGTCGCCTCGACCACCATGACGTCGAGCGGGCGGCGGCGACGCATCAGATCAGCCCTGCGGCACGCAGGCTGACCTGGCCGCCCGCGGCGACGATGACATGGTCGTGCAGCGCGATCTTCAGCGGCGCGGCCGCTGCGAGCACCGCGCGTGTCAGCGCCACGTCGTGTCTGCTCGGCGTCGGGTCGCCCGAGGGATGGTTGTGCGCCAGGATGATCGCGGTGCTGCCGAGGTCGAGCGCACGGTGGATCAACTCGCGCACATGGATCGCGGTGGCGTCGATCGTCCCGCGCGCCACGACCTCCGACCGGATCAGGCGGTTGCGCGTGTCGAGGAACAACGCGCGTACCTCCTCGCGCGGCAGGAACGCCATCTGCACGCGCAACAGGTCGTGGAGCGCAATCGAGTCGGACACGAGCGGCCGATCGTCGAGCCGGCATTCGAGCACGCCGCTCATCGTCTCGGCAAAGCTCGCAAGCGCGGCGCTGACCGCAGCGCCGTCGCGCACCACCGCGTCGATCCGGTGCGGGCTGGCGGTCAGCGTTGCCGCCACCGTCTCGAACTCCGCCGCCAGCGCCCACGCCTCGTGCTGCGCATCGGGCAGGTCGCGCAGCAGGTAGCTTAGCTGGCGCGCGCACTCCCGTGCCCGCGCGCTGACGCACCCGTGTGGCTCGGCGTCCGCCAGATGCCCGCCGCGAGCACCGGCAACAACAGGTAGGTCGTCAGTCCCGCGATCGAATAACCGTTCGCGTGGAAACCCGGATTGATCAGCCGTCCCAGGTGCGCCAGCAGCGACGGCACCATCAGCGCGGCGGCGAGGAGAGGCCATCGGCGTTCCGATCTCACGGCCACCAGCACGAAGATCGCAAAGGTGATCAGATCGAGCACCATGATGCGCCATTCGAGTTGGTGGTAACGGATCGCCAGCGGCGAGCGCGCGAGGCGGGTGAGCACCACACCGACGAACAGCGTGGTCGTGACCATTCGCTCGTGCCAGCCGCCGCGCAGCCAAGCGGCGATGACCAGCAACGCACTGACGATCCAGAAACAGGCGACATACCACGGCATAGGTGCTGACCCATCACCGCGCGAGCGCCGGGTCAAGCCCGAACGCTCGTGCGCCCACGGGTTCAGGCGGCCTGCGCGGCCGCGAGCGTCAGCGTCGGCGAGGTTCGCTCGGGCGACACGGTGTCGTCGGGGCCGACCGCGCCGGGTGCGATGTTCCAGGCGGCACGATATTCGGCCAGCCGCACATGAACGCGGTAGAGCGCATCCTGCGCCGCGAACGACGCATTCGCCGCCTCGAGCGCGAGCGCGACGACGTCCCCGGCCTCGTCGGGCACAAAACGCGCGCGCTGCCGTGCCTTCAACAGCGTGGCGACGCACTCGAAGCTCGCAGCAGCGGCGTCGACTGCTTGGCGCTTGGCGGGAAGAAAGGATGCGCCGACGTCGAGCGCGATCTGGTGACGGAGATGCGACATGCGGTGAACTCCCGTGCCTGGCCGGGCAGGCGCGCCGGCTAGTTGGTGCGATGTCGGTGGATCGCGTCCGCCCAGCGCTGCAGTCCGTCGGTCACCGGTGCGACCAGCGCCAGTGCCGCCATGACGGCGAACCCCAGCGCGGCGATCGTCAGCAATCTGGACAGCGCGGAAGGGTAACGATCCGCCGTGTTGCCGCCGGTGAATTGGGTCGGAGCGTTTGTGGGTAGGTGCAGGAAGATCGCTCGATCCTCCCGCACCATCTCCGCGTCGCCCCCCAACGCATCGACCCCCGATTGATGCGGCGGATCGGCCGGATGCGGGATACCAGACAGTGCCTTAAGGGATGGCTTGGTAGGCTCAGGCAGCGCAAGTGTCTGAAAAGATTTGATCTCAACGGTGCGCTCATCCTCCGCCACCATGCGCGCCGCGGCGGGCCGGCGGATCCCGCCCAGCTTGGCGCGCGCGTTGCGGACGTGGGTCTCGACCGTCTTCGCCGACAGGTTGAGGGCGCGCGCGACCTCGGGGCCTTCCAGTCCTCGCGCGAACAGGCGCAGCACTTCGCGCTCGCGCGCGGTCAATGCTCGCAGACCGTCGTGTGACGTGGAAGGCATGGCTAGTCCCGGTTCGCCGCCAAATGAGGAACCGATATTAACCTTGTTCGCACATGCCCGCCAGTGTGCGATTGGTTCGACCGATCAACGTCACCGGCGAGTGCGCGTATAGATGCCGGGACGGGCGAGCATTCTCTCCGACCTCGCTTGATCCGGCCGCTTACCCGATCACTCAATACGAGCGAGCAAGTCTTGCCTCAGGCCTGCGGCTTGCGCGCGACGCGGGCGGACGCGATGCTGCCGAGCAGCGTCTCATATTGCGCCATCGTGTAACCGGCGTCGGTGAAAGCGGTCAGCGCGCTGCTCGGGACGGTGTAGCCGTGGTGCCAGCTGAGCACCGCCATGCGGCGCAACGCCTCCAGCTTCGAATCGGCAAGCCGCGGATTGTGGCGCGAGCCGAACAGCCCTCCCATCGCGACCGAGATGCGCGACGGCTGCCGCAGCGACGACAGGCGATCGTTGCGCGCGATCGCGACAACCGACCATTCGAGCGCGCTCAACTGCGTCGCGGGCGTTTCGACCGGCAGGGGGTCGTGGCGCGGGGCAAGCGTCGACAACTCGTCATGCCGGGCTGCGAAATCGATATAGGCCATCACTGTCTCCCTGCCGCGTGCGCGTGCGAAACCGCGATCATGGTCGAGCCATGTCCGGGTTGATTGTCTTGCTGGCGGATCGTCGGAACGAACCGCGCTTCGATGTTGATGACGATCGGCCGAAACCGTTCGTGGGTGGGTGGAGGCCTTCCCGATCAGGTCAGCATCCGTTTCTATACTCAGCGGTATAGAAACCGCGCCGGGTCAGGTCAACAGCTTTGTGTACCGCACGGTAAAATAATTCGCTCGGAGACTGCCGAAGATCAACGCGTCGGCCATATCGCCAAGCTGGTGTCGACCACGCGCTCCAGATCGGCGCGCGTCGCTCCCGATCCCGCTTGCACCGCCATGCCCTGCACCAGCGCGTAGATATAGGCCGTCAGCGCCTCGGGCGCGAAATGCGCGGGCAGGTCGCCTTCGTCCTGCGCGGTGCGGAACCGCTCAACCAACGCGGCCTGCGACGAGGCGCGCCGTTTCATCACCTCGGCCTTGATCGATTCACCCTCCGCCCCACACGCGCTTGACGTGATGACGCGCAGGCACCCGCTCGGCCCGCAATCGTTCGTCTGTGCATCGATCGCGCCGCGCATCAGATATTCGGCAACCGCGCGCGCGGTCGGCTGCTGCAAGGCCTCTCGCGTATAGGCAAGCTTTTCCGCCTCGTAGAGGTCGAGCGCCTTGTGGAACAACGCTTCCTTGTTGCCGAATGCCGCGTAGATGCTCGGCTTGGTGATCCCCATCGCCTGGGTGAGGTCCGCCATAGTCGCGCCCTCATACCCCTTCGACCAGAACACGCCCAGCGCCGCCGTCAACGCGGTGTCGACGCAGAATTCGCGCGGACGCCCCTTGGGCGCTGCGCACGGCGACGTGGCAGGAGCATCGATCAAGGCAATTTCCATAACGCCCGGTATATAATTATGCGGACGCCAGAGTCCAGTCAGGCGTCAGCCCGCGCCCGCTCCAGCGTGTTCAGTCGACGAGCATATCCGCCACGCGGCGCTTCAGCTCCGCCAGGTCGAACGGCTTGGTCAGCACCGCCATGCCTCCCTCCAATTGGCCGGCGCCGACCGCAGCGTTGGCGGCATAGCCGGTGACGAACAACACGGCCAGCGACGGCCTGACCGCGCGTCCGGCATCCGCGACCTGTCGCCCGTTCAGCCCGCCCGGCAAGCCGACGTCGGTAATCAGCAGGTCGATCGCCATGTCGGTGCGAAGGATCGCGATCCCCTTGGATCCATTCGAGGCGGTCAATACGCGGTATCCCGCCTCCACCAGTACGTCGCAGACCAGGTCGGTAATGGCGGTCTCATCCTCGACCAGCAGGATCGTGCGGCCGCGCGAATTCCGGCTGGGCTCTTCGTCCTGCGAGGAGGGCGCGGTGGATGTGGCATGTGCCGGCACCGCGCCGACCAGCCGCGGCAAAAAGAGCGACATCGTCGTGCCATGGCCGATACGCGATCGCACCTGCACCTGCCCGCCTGACTGATGCACGAAGCCGTGGATCATCGACAATCCGAGCCCGGTGCCTTCACCGATCGGCTTGGTAGTGAAGAACGGATCGAACACGCGCTCGATCACGTCATCGCTCATCCCGGTGCCGGTGTCGGTCACACGCAGCACAACGTAATCGCCCGGCATCAAATCGGGGAGCTCGGGTGAGGCTGCAGCGATGGCGACATTCTCGGTCGTGATCGACAGCCGCCCGCCATCGGGCATCGCATCACGCGCGTTGATGCAAAGGTTGAGCAACGCATTCTCGAGTTGCGGCGCGTCGACCAGCACCGGCCACAATTCGCGCGGCGTTTCGACACTCAGTTCGATCTCGGGGCCGAGCGTGCGGTCGATGATGTCGATCATGCCGGCGACCAGCACGCCCGTGTCGGTCGCGGTCGGCGCCAGCGTCTGGCGGCGCGAGAAGGCGAGCAGGCGCTGCGTCAATGCCGCGGCGCGCTGCGCGCCTGTTGTCGCCATCGTCATATAACGGTCGAGCCGGTCATATTGCCCGGCCTTGATCCGGTGGCTCAGCAGTTCGAGCCCGCCCGTCACCGCGGTCAGCAGGTTGTTGAAATCGTGCGCCAGCCCGCCGGTCAGCTGTCCGACCGCCTCCATCTTCTGCGCCTGTCGCAACTGGCTCTCGGTCGCGGCGAGCGCTTCTGCCTGCGCGCGCTCCTCGGTCGCGTCGCGCCCGACCGCGATGATCAGGCCATCGCCCGGTCCCGCCGCCCAGACGATGGTGCGATAGCTGCCGTCCTTGTGGCGATAGCGGTTCTCGAATCGGGCGTACGCCTCGCCCGCGCCGATGCCGGCCGCTGCCGCCGCGGTCCGCTCCAGGTCGTCGGGATGCGTCAGCGGCAGGAAGTTCTGCCCCACCAATTCGCGTTCGCTCCAGCCGAGCACGCGCGTCCACGCCGGATTGACCGCATCGATCGTGCCGTCGGCGCGCGCGACCAGCATCAGGTCACTCGACAATTGCCACAGCCGGTTGCGGTCGGCGGTCCGCTCCGCCACCTGTCGCTCCAGCGTCGCGGCAAGCTCCTCAAGTTGCCGGCGCGCGGCGCGGCGCTGCGTTTCGTCACGCGCAATCTTGATGAAGCCGCGTTCCCGCCCTTGCGCGTCGGCAGGCAGCGGGTGGACAGAGCCGTTCAGGTACACGTGCGTTCCGTCGCGCCGCACCTGCCAGCGTTCATCGGCGGCGCCGCCAACCCGCGCCGCGCCGATCAGCTCGCGCACGTCCGCACCCGAAGCGCGATCCTCGGGCGTGAAGGTCATCGACATGGGCTGGCCGACCGCCTCCGCCGGGGTCCAGCCGAGCACCGCCTGCGCGCCCGCCGACCAGCTGGTGATGACCCCGCCCGGATCGGTCGTGAAGATGACGTGGTCGGTCGCGCCTTCGATCACCAGGCGCAGGCGTTCCTCGCTCTCGCGCAAGGCCGCGTCGGCCAGCACGCGCGTCGTCGTCTCGTTGGTGAAGATGAACAGGCCGGCGATCTCGCCAGCCTCGTCGAGCACGCGCGAGTAGGAGAAGGTCCACCATGTGTCCGCCGCGCCACGATCCGTGTCGAGCTTCCACGGCAGGTCGGTGAAACGCTGGCTGCGGCCGTCGAACGCGTCGCGCACGATCGGCATCGCCTGTTCGAGCGCGTCAGCCCATACCTCGGCGAAGCGTGCGCCCATTGCCCAGTCAAGCCGGGGTCCGAGCAGTGGAAAATACGTCTCGTTGAAGAAAAAGAACAGGTCGTTGCGACCCCAGCTGAGGATCATCGATTCGGGCGAATTTAGGATCAGGCTGAGCGCGGTCTTGAGCGCCGTCGGCCACCCCTCGGGCGGGCCGAGCGGATGGTCGCGCCAGTCGCGCGCCAGGATCAGCGCGGTCGCGGCACCGCCGCCTGCCAGAAAGCGCAGGCCGGGCGGCAATGGATCGGGGGACGTCGGATCGGAGTGCATGGCCTCGTGCGGGCGAGAAGGTCGATGATGCGACACATAGCCGGGCGGTGATCGCCCTGTCATCCCGCCCGCCACCGGACGCGTCAGTGAAAATCGTGGCTCTTGATCGGGATGACCGGCTCTGGCCGATCACGGAAATGATAGTCGGAGCGGATCGTCGGGCGCCATTTCGGATCGCGCGCGTCGGGCGTGCCGCCGTTGGTCGCGCCGTCACCGGGCGAGGTGAAGCGCGGCAGGTCGATCTCGCCGACGGTGCGCAGCATCGCGGTCAGGTCGGTCACGCGGTCGACGATGACGTGCGTCACCTTGCCCTCTTTCTGCACGCGACCGCGTAAAGACACCATCGCGGCGGACATGACGGTGCGGCGTTGCGCCTCGAACCGGTCGGGCCACAGGATGCCGTTCGCGACCCCGGTCTCGTCCTCGATCGTCAGGAACAGCACGCCCTTGGCGCTGCCCGGGCGCTGACGCACCAGGATGATGCCCGCGACCTCCACCCATTTGCCGTTGCGGTGTTCGAGCGCCTCGCACGGCACCATGCCGCGTTCGTTCAAAAGCCCGCGCAGGAAGCGCAAGGGATGCGCGCGTAGCGACAATTGCGTTGCTCGGTAATCCTCCACCACCTCACGCCCTTGCGTCAGCCGGGTGAGCGTGACCGATGCCTCCGGCGTCTCGATCCCGGCGAACAGCGGCAGCGGCTTTTCTCCCAGTCCGCGGATCGCCCACAACGCTTGCCGCCGGTCGAGCCCCAGTCCTGCGAACGCGTCCGCCTTGGCGAGCTTTTCCAGTGCGGCAAGCGGCACGCCCGAACGCCGCCACAGATCCTCTACCGAGCGGAACGCCCGCTCGCCCCGTGCCGCCAGGATCCGTCCCGCGTCCTCACCCGACAGGCCATGCACGATGCGCAGGCCCAGCCTGAGCGGCAGGTAAGGGGAGGGGGCCGCGGCGGGCGGTGCGTCGCCCAGGCTCGTATCCCATTCGCTTTCCATCACGCAGACCGGGCGGATCACCACGCCATGTTCGCGCGCGTCGCGTACGATCTGCGCGGGAGCATAGAAGCCCATCGGCTGCGCGTTGAGCAGCGCGGCGCAGAACACGTCGGGATGGTGGCATTTCATCCACGACGAGGCGTAGGCGATCTTGGCGAAACTCGCCGCGTGGCTTTCGGGGAAGCCGTAGCTGCCGAACCCCTCGATCTGCTTCACCAGCCGCTCGGCGAATGCCTGGGTGATGCCGTTGCGGCGCATTCCTGCAATCAACCGTTCACGGAACGGTCCGACCCCGCCGGTCGCCTTGAACGTCGCCATCGCGCGGCGCAATTGATCCGCCTCTCCGGGCGTGAACCCCGCGCCGATAATCGCGACCTGCATCGCCTGTTCCTGGAACAACGGCACGCCCAGCGTCTTGGTCAGCACGGCGGCGAGCGCGTCGTTCGGGTATTCGATCCGCTCCAATCCTTCGCGGCGTTTCAGATAAGGGTGCACCATGTCGCCCTGGATCGGTCCGGGCCGCACGATCGCGACTTGGATCGCGATGTCGTAGAACTCCTTGGGCTTCATTCGCGGCAACATGCTCATCTGCGCGCGGCTCTCGATCTGGAACACGCCCAACGTGTCGGCTTGCTGGATCATCGCAAAGGTGGCGGGATCGTCGTGCTGCAGGTCATCGGACGCCATCGTCAGGTCGGTGTCCTTGTGCGCGTGGAGCAGGTCGAACGCGCGCCGCATGCAGCCGAGCATCCCCAGTCCCAGAATGTCGACCTTCATGAAGCCGAGTTCCTCGATGTCGTCCTTTTCCCACTCGATTACGTGGCGATCGGGCATCGCCGCGGGCTCGATCGGAACCAGATCGTGGAGCGGCGCGCGCGTCAGCACGAACCCGCCGGGATGCTGCGACAGGTGGCGCGGCGTGCCGATCAGGTCTCGCGCCAGTTCCAGCGCGAGGGCAAGGCGCGGCTCGCCCGCATCGAGGTTCAGCGCCTCGACATGCTCGGTCGGAACGCCTTGGCTCGACCAGCCCCATACCTGTCCGGCGAGTCCGGCGGTCATGTCCTCGGGCAGCCCCAGCGCCTTGCCCACCTCGCGGATCGCGCCGCGCGTGCGGAACCGGCTGACCACCGCGGTCAGTGCGGCGTGGTCGCGGCCGTAGGTCTCGTAGATCCACTGGATCACCTCCTCGCGCCGTTCGTGCTCGAAATCGATGTCGATGTCGGGTGGCTCGCGCCGTTCCTCCGACACGAAGCGCTCGAACAGCAGCTGGTGCTTGACCGGATCGATCGAGGTGATGCCGAGCACGAAACAGATCACCGAATTGGCGGCCGACCCGCGCCCCTGACACAGGATGCCGACCGAGCGCGCGTAGGTGACGATCGAGTTCACCGTCAGGAAATAGGCCGCGTAATTCATGCGCCCGACCAGCGCGAGTTCGTGCTCGATCAGCTTGGTGTATGCCGCGGGTGGAGTGCCGTCGAAGCGCCGGTCGAGTGCCTGCCGGGCCAGCCGCTCCAGCGCACCTTGCGCGCTGCGGCCGTTCATCACGATCTCCTCGGGATATTGGTAATCGAGATCGCGCAGCGAAAACGTGCAGCGCTCGACGATCGCCTCGACCGCAGCGATCGCCTCCGGGTGCGCACGGAACAGCCGCGCCATCTCGGCGGGGGGATGCAGGTATCGCCCGACGCTGCGCTCGCGCCGAAAGCCGAGGTCGTCGATCGTGCACTTCTCGCGGATCGCGGTCAGCACATCCTGCATCATGCGTCGGTCAGGCTGGTGAAACAGCGTGTCCCCGGTGGCGAGCGGGGAAAGGCCATATTGGTGCGCGACCTGCGCCGTCGCCTCCAGCCGTTGCTCCTCGCCCGGGCGGTGCCAATGCGTCAGGCAGACATGGCCGCGCGCGCCGAACAGGTCCGCCATCCAACGCAGGCTGCGTGGCGCCGGCACGCCGCAGTCGCCCGGCTGCTCTGCCGCGATGCCGTCGTCCGGCACCAGCGCGGCGACCAGTCCTTCGGCATGGTCCGCCAGATCCTCCCAGTGGAGGAAGCATTGTCCCTTCTCGCCGTGCCTGGTGTCGGCGCGGTTCTTGCCGAGCGACAACAGCCGCGTCAGCCGCGACCAGGCGGCGCGGTCCTCGGGCCAGACCAGCAGCGAGTCCCCTGACACGAGGTCGAGCCGGCAGCCCGGGATCGAGCGGATCACCAGCCCGGTGTCGCGTCGCACCTCGTCCGCGGCATAGAGTGCGCGCACCACGCCTGCGACCGAGTTGCGGTCGGTGATGCCGAGCGCGGGCATCCCCATCGTCGCGGCGGTTGCGAACAATTGCTCGCACGACGACGCCCCGCGCAGGAACGAGAAATGCGTCGTCACCTGCAGCTCGCTGTAGGTCATGGCCGGCGAGCTTCATCCGGGATCGCGCGTCGACGCACCTGTACCTGCGTGCCAGCAGGATTGAACGGGTATTGAACTTGAGCGTCAGTCCTGTCTGACACAGGTCGTGTCGAAGCTACGGCGGCGTCGGACTGGAGTGGCAATGAGTCCACCCCGCGCCTCTCAAGCTCAGCCGGCCGCAAGATCTCACCCGAACGTGCCATGCAGGTGCCATGTCATGTCGCCGGTTTCGGGGCGCTGGCCGTCGCCGCGGCGGAACAGCCAGAAGCGCTGGCCCGTCTCGTCCTCGACCTGGAAATAATCGCGTATCGCCTGCCGCTCGGGCGCGCGGCGCCACCATTCGCCCGCGATCCGTTCCGGCCCGTCGCCGCGCACCACTTGGTGCATCTGCCCGCGCCAGCGGAAACGCCGGGGATAGGAATCGGGCAGTTCGGCCATGACGTGATCGATCGGCTCGGGCCGGCGCAGCAGCCGTGTCGGGCGCGGCCAGCGCGGGTGCCATGGATGCGGCGTGGCGCGGGTGTCGAGGTGGCGCACGTCGTCGCGCACCAGTCGCGCGCCGGCGTTCGCCACCTGGTCGAGCGGCGCGGCGGCGGCGACCGAGCGTTCGGGCACGTCGCTCTCGACCGCGCGGGTGCGCCACAAGTGTGATGCGCCGATGCGGTTGATGATCGCGTCGACCAGCGCGGCGAGGTCGGGCACCTGCTCCTCCAGATCGCCCGCCATCGCCTCGGGCCCGAGCGGTTCGTCGCGCGTGACGTGGAGCGCCACTGTTTCGATCCCGAAACCGGGGTCGATCAACTCGACCCGTCGCACCAGCAGCCGCAGCATATGAAGTGGATCGCGCGTCGCGCGCGCAAAGCCGACGCGGATCGCCTGCACGCTTCCATCGACGCGGGTCAGCGCGAGCACCAGCGCACGCGCGCCGCGGCCCTGCTCAGCCAGCGCCTGCGCCAGCCGGTGGCTGAGCTGCGCGATCCAATAGGCGATCGGATCGGCCGTCAGGATCGGCTCGGCCAGGCGCTGCGCGACGATCACTGGGTCGCGCGGCACGACCGGCACGACCGGTTCCGCCACCGCGCCGATCAACTGGTCGAGCCGCGTCGCCACCGCGCGGCCGAAACGGCGGACGAGCGGCGCGCGCGGCATCGCGGCAAGCTGGCCGACGCGGTCGATCCCCAGCCGCCGCATCAACTCCGCCGCACCCGTATCGAGCCGCAATGCAGTGACCGGATAGTCGGTGAAGGGCGACAATCCGTGCGCAGGGGGCAGCAGCGCGACGGCCGAGCTGTCGTACCGCGCCAGCGCCCAGGCCGCGGCGGGCGTGTCGGCGATGCCGATACGCGCGTCATAGCCCAGCCGTGCGAGCAGCCGCACGATTCGCCGCGCCATCGCGCGTTCACCGCCGTGGAGGTGCGCGACCCCGGTCAGGTCGATGAACAGCCCTGCCTCGCCTGAGCTGATATCGGGCGGCGCGTCCGACACCGATACACCCGGCGACCAGCGTCGCGCCAGTGCGGTCGCCAGCCGGTCGAGCACGGCGCGGTCCCCCGCCGGATCGGCATCGCGCACGCCGACGTTGGGCGTGGCGGCGCGCACCTGCGTCAGCGCCATGCCCGGCTCGATCCCCAGCATCCGCGCGGCGGGGCAGGCTGCGGCGACCTCCACCCGGCTGCCGACCTTGTGGACGGTGACGAGCGGAGCGTGCGCCGGCGTGGAGGGCGGGGTCGCATTGCGGTATGGGGGCGCATCCGCCGGGCAGACCCGCGCCACCGTACCCGCGGTGCTGCGCCCGGTGTCGAAGAACGGCGCGACCGGCAGCACGCTCGCGACCGCGTCGTTCGACCCGACACGGGCGTTCACCATGCGCCGTTCGCCGACACCTTTGCCACCGCTTTGTTTGTCCGGGTGCGGGCCATCACCGGGATAGCGGATCGCGACGATGGCGGGGCGAAGCATGAGCGGTGTGGTGCCCGATGAAGCTTGGTCGCGTCTGTCGGCGGCGCGCTCGACCGGGAGCGCGCCGGTGCTCGCAACCTTTGATGCGACGCGACCATCCGTCATATCCCGCTCGCATATGCTTGAAGGGTCGGACTGCGCCCTGTCGCCCAAATGGCGAATGTCAGTGCTCGCTAGGCCAAATACATTCGGCACGGCCGGCTGGTTACCATTGCAGGTCCGCCGCGAGGCGGCAGCAAGGCGGATCGCTCCGATCGCAGCCGATGGGCTATCATTAAGCGGGGAGGCGGTCAGGGCTGTGACAGCCCCGGTGCCGACGAGCCGCACTGTTGGAGCGGCAAGATTGACTATGA
Source organism: Sphingomonas sp. Mn802worker (assembly GCF_000382485.1). Lineage (GTDB taxonomy): Bacteria > Pseudomonadota > Alphaproteobacteria > Sphingomonadales > Sphingomonadaceae > Sphingomonas. The sequence continues at coordinate 241,945 of NZ_AORY01000004.1, forward strand.
CACTCATCGGTTGCGTTGCGGACAGGTCAGGCCGCGATACGGTGTGGCCGCGTGCCGATGCGCGATGATCGGAGCGGTCGGCGTCACCGTTAGCCGTCATTGCCAATCGTGCCGCGGCATCTGACCGGCGGTTGTGCGCGGGTAATGGCCCGCCCGAGGCGGCAAGCGGTGCATGCGGCGGCGGATTACCTGCCGTGCAATGACTGCGGCACGTTGCAGCAAGGTCGATCGAGCCGGCGTTGTGCGCCGCATTTTCATCATCCCGCACGGCAGGATCGTCTGCCTGCGAGCCATGACACTGCACGCCAGTCCGGCAACCACATGGTGCCACGAGCGGCGATGTCGTCGTGCACGCATCGCCGACCGGATCACGTCGGCGCTGCGCCGAGGTCGGGCGCACGCCCTCGCCACCGAAGCGAATCGCGACCATCCCGCCGGGGGCACCCGGCACCCCTGCAAAGCCCGGTTCAGGCCAGCCGCTCGACTTTCCGCCATCGTCGCCCGGCAGCCGCTTGAACGCGTGTTCCGCCGCTTCGCTGCGGCGACCCATCTCGCGCATCGGCGGGCGCTGGTGCGCTTCCATCCGCGCGATCCGCCGCTCGACATCGGCGCGTGTCTCGCCCGCCCAGCAGGCCGACGCGCCACCGGCACGCTCGTCCTTGCCGGCGAGCGGGCGATCGAACGCGCGCACGTCTTCGGCCGCATCCTCGCTGCGCGCCCAGCGTGCGCCGGGCCGCCAGCCGCTGTTGCGCGGCGCGTCGCACTGCTTGCCGCCTTGTTCGGCGTCGCTCGCCTGTTTCAGCGCGGCGAGCTCGGCCCCCGTGACGGCGGCGCGTTCAGGCGGCGGCGTGTGCTGCCGCTCCGCCCGCCTTATACGGTCGATCGACCAGTTTGGCAGGTAGAGCGATGCGACCCGTTTCATCGCAGGCCTCCACTGTGAGTTGAAAGGGTTCGCCGCCGCGCTGGCGGACGAGCGAGACGTGCCAGCGCGCGCGGCCGATGCCGGCGGTGGGGATCGGCGTGCTGGGCGCGGAGCCGACGCGCCAGCGCGTCACCGCGGCGGATGGCGCGCCGAGCGTGTCGGCACCCTCTCGCGCGTGGCGTTTCATCAACAGCGCGATCGTGCGCCCGCCCTCCGCGGCGAGCTGCAACCGCCGCGTCGCCGGCATCCCGACGCGGCGTGCCTCGCCGATCACCGCGCCGAGCGCGCGGTGGCGCAATCCTTCCTCCATCAACGCCAGCACCTCGGCATCGTCGGCAGCCTCGGCGTAGAGCACGCGCTCGGGCGCGAGCCCGACCTGGTAGAGCGCGGGCGCGAACAGGTCGCGGCGGCGCACCACCCACAATATCGGTCCCCAGGCGCGTGCGGCGATACCGGCCATGAACAGGGTCGCGCTGGCATCGTCGCCCAGCGACGGGGTCGCCGCCGCCACCTCGTGCAGCGCGTCGAGGCGGAGGCCGTTGTTGGCGAGCCGCGCGTCGATGCCGCCGACCCCGAAGGGCAGCACCGGGCGGCGGCGATGCCCGTCACCTTCAATCTCACGCAGCGTCTCACGCAGCTGCGCGAGCACGGCAGATTGCGTATCCGGCAGTGGTTCGGCGGGCTGTGACACAGTGGCAATACGACTCGTTGCTGTTGTTGTTCCTATTTTGTTCTCTTGAACATGACGCTGTCAATCCGCCTCGCGATCGTCATTGTCCCGGCGCAGGCATTTGGATGTGGATATTTTTTGCAGGTCGCATCGCCCGCAGTGCCGCGTGTTTGCCCGCCGTCAGCAGCTTTGTTGCCGTCCGTGCCGCAACGACGCTTGTCAGCAGCCGTGCGCACCTGCCCGCCCGCCACGATCTTGCCGCGCCTTGCGATTTGTCGCTCCGCAGTGCTGCTCACCCAGCGCCAGGGGTGCTCTTGAAACATAATTACAAGTGCGACTAAGACGTTTTCGAGCGTTCAATACAGGATGCACACCGCGGACGCGTGAAGCAGCCGCATGATGGAGAGTGAAGTGGCGAGCAACGCGCCCAACAATCTGCCAAGCGCCGACATGCCGCGCCAGAACATGCCGCGCCTCTCGCTCCACGTGCCGGAGCCGAAGTTCCGGCCCGGCGACGCGGTCGACTTCGCCGACGTGGAGGTGCCGCCCGCAGGCTCGGCACGCCGCCCCGACACTGCCGAAGCCGCCAGCCAGTTCACCGATCTCGCCTACTCGCTGGTACGCGTGCTGGACGAGGACAACCAGGCGGTCGGCCCATGGAACCCGCACCTCTCGCCCGACAAGATGCGCCGCATGCTGCGTCACATGGCGACCGTCCGCGCGTTCGACGAACGCATGTTCCGCGCGCAGCGGCAGGGCAAGACCAGCTTCTACATGAAATCGCTCGGCGAGGAGGCGGTGGCGGTATCTGCCGCGCACGCGCTCGACGACGAGGACATGTGCTTCCCGTCGTATCGTCAGCAGGGGCTGCTGATCGCACGCGGCTGCCCGATGGTCGACATGATGAACCAGATCTACTCGAACCGGGGCGACAAGCTGCAGGGCAAGCAGCTGCCGATCATGTATTCGGAGAAGCGCTTCGGCTTCTTCTCGATCTCGGGCAATCTGACGACGCAATATCCGCAGGCGGTCGGCTGGGCGATGGCATCGGCGTCGAAGGGCGATACCAAGATTGCGGCGACGTGGTGCGGTGAGGGATCGACCGCGGAAGGCGACTTCCACTCCGCGCTGACCTTCGCGACCGTCTACCGCGCGCCGGTGATCTTCAACGTCGTCAACAACCAATGGGCGATCTCGAGCTTCTCTGGGTTCGCGGGCGCGGAGGCGACGACCTTTGCCGCGCGCGCGGTCGGCTACGGGATCGCGGGGCTTCGCGTTGACGGTAACGACGCGCTCGCGGTTTATGCCGCGACCGCATGGGCGGCGGAGCGCGCGCGTACCAATGCGGGGCCGACGCTGATCGAGCATTTCACCTACCGCACCGAAGGCCACTCGACCTCCGACGACCCGACGCAATATCGTTCCGCCGGGGAGCCGACGGCGTGGCCGCTCGGCGATCCGATCACGCGGTTGAAGGATCATCTGATCGCGATTCGTGAGTGGGACGACGAGCGGCAGGCGGCGATGGACCGCGAGGTCGCCGAGGAAGTGAAGGCGGCGCAGAAGGAAGCCGAGAAGAACGGCATCCTCGGCCACGGCCTGCACCAGCCGCTCGACAGCCTGTTCGACGGCGTGTTCGAGGAAATGCCCTGGCACCTCAAGGAACAGCGCCAGCAGATGATCGACGAGGAAGAAGCGAGCGGCCGGCCGTGGGCGAGGAAGTGACGATGGACACGGCAGAAGCAGCCCCGGTGGCCACGGGCGAGGCGGGCGACACCACTCGCATGAACATGATCCAGGCGATCAACTCCGCGATGGACGTCATGATGGCGCGCGACGCGGGCGTGGTCGTGATGGGCGAGGACGTCGGCTATTTCGGCGGCGTGTTCCGCGCGACCGCAGGCTTGCAGAAGAAATATGGCAAGACCCGCGTGTTCGACACGCCGATCACCGAGTGCGGGATCATCGGCGTCGCGGTCGGCATGGGCGCCTACGGCCTCCGCCCGGTCCCCGAGATCCAGTTCGCCGACTATATCTACCCCGCACTCGACCAGCTGGTCAGCGAGGCGGCACGGCTGCGCTACCGCTCAAGCGGAGAGTTCACCGCGCCGATCACGGTGCGCTCGCCGTTCGGCGGCGGCATCTTCGGCGGGCAGACGCATTCGCAGTCGCCGGAAGGGCTGTTCACCCACATGTCGGGGATCAAGACGGTGATCCCGTCGACGCCCTATGATGCCAAGGGGCTGCTGATCGCCGCGATCGAAGACAATGATCCGACGATCTTCTTCGAGCCCAAGCGCATCTACAACGGGCCCTTCAACGGCCATTGGGATCGCCCGGCGGAGAATTGGTCGAAGCACCCGGCGGGCGCGGTGCCCGAAGGCTATTACAAGATACCGCTCGGCAAGGCGAACGTCGTGCGCGAGGGCGAGGCGGTAACGATGCTCGCCTACGGCACGATGGTGCACGTCTGCGCACAGGTCGTCGCCGACACCGGTGTCGACGCCGAGATCATCGACCTGCGCACGCTCGTGCCGCTCGATATCGAGACGATCGAAGCGTCGGTGAAGAAGACCGGCCGCTGCCTGATCGTCCACGAGGCGACGCGCACCGCGGGCTTCGGTGCCGAGCTGTCGGCGCTGGTGCAGGAGCGCTGTTTCTACCACCTTGAGGCGCCGGTGGAGCGCGTGACGGGCTTCGACACGCCGTACCCGCACAGCCTCGAATGGGCGTATTTCCCGGGGCCGGTCCGCATCGGACAGGCGCTCAAGAAGATTCTGAAGGACTAGGACGTGTCCTTGCTGCCGGCAAAGACCGTGATCGCCCTGCGGGCGCCCGCTGCGCGGCGGGGTGACTGTCGGCCCGCGGCGTCGTCGCGCGTCGATCACGATGGTTCCCCATCGCTCTCTCCTTGCTCCTATTCGCGAACCAACATTCACCCCGTCACGGCATTGCCGGCAACAAGGACCCGTCCCTGATGGCACGTTTCACCTTCAAGCTGCCGGACATCGGCGAAGGCATTTCCGAGGCCGAGATCGTCGCGTGGCACGTCGCGGTCGGCGACCGTGTCGAGGAGGACCAGCAACTCGCCGACATGATGACCGACAAGGCGACCGTTGAGATGGAATCGCCGGTGTCGGGCACCGTCGTCGAACTGGCGGGCGAGGTCGGCGACCAGGTATCGATCGGTGCCGCGCTGGTAGTGATCGAGACCGATACGGCGGAAGGCGGCGAGGCGGAGACGGTTGTGCAGCCGGCGGACGAAACGGGCAGCGATCTGTCGCCGATGAAGACGGAGGCGGTTGCTCCAACGACTGAGCCGCAACCCTTACCGGCGACCGAGACAAACAACGTCGATGCGGAGAACCCCGGTGTCGCCGATGCACGCGGTGAAACGCCGGCGTACGAGGCTGCGACGCCGGCACCACGCGCCCCCTCGATCGAGCCGCCCACCACCCCCGCACGCGCCGTTCTCGCCAGCCCTGCTGTCCGCGCACGCGCGCGCGATCTCGGCGTCGACCTCGCCGAGGTGAAGGCGGAGGGCGACCGCCTGCGCCACTCGGACCTCGATGCGTATCTGCGCTACGGCAGCGGGCAGGGCTATCACGCCCCGCATACCAGCCGCGCACGCAGCGACGAGCAGGTCCGCGTCATCGGTATGCGCCGTCGTATCGCCGAGAACATGGCTGCGTCGAAGCGCCACATCCCGCACTTCACCTACGTCGACGAGATCGACGTGACCGAGCTGGAGCGCGTCCGTGCCGACCTGAACGCCAATCGCGGCAACCGGCCGAAGCTTACCATGCTGCCGCTGATGATCGTCGCGGTCTGTCGCACGTTGCCCGACTTCCCGATGCTCAACGCGCGCTACGACGACGAGGCGGGCGTGGTGACGCGCTCGGGCCGGGTCCACCTCGGCATGGCGGCGCAGACCGATGCCGGCCTCACCGTGCCTGTCATCCGCGACGCGCAGGACAAGAACGTGTGGCAACTCGCCAGCGAGATCACGCGGCTGGCCGAGGCGGCGCGCGCGAACAAGCTCAAGCCCGACGAGCTCGGCAACGGCACGATCACCGTCACCTCGCTCGGCCCGCTCGGCGGCATCGCGACGACGCCAGTCATCAACCGGCCCGAGGTCGCGATTATCGGCCCGAACAAGATCGTCGAGCGTCCGGTGTTCCACGGCGACGACATCGTCCGCGCCAAGCTGATGAACCTGTCGATCAGCTGTGACCACCGCGTCGTCGATGGCTGGGACGCGGCGAGCTACGTTCAGGCGCTGAAGAAGCTGCTCGAAACGCCGGTGCTGCTGTTCGCTGACTGAGGGCGAAGGCTAGCGCCGCGATGAAGTGCGCGGCGCACCGCTCACATGGCCCTTACGGACGGTTAGTTGCTGTACAGTCCGATGAAAGCGCGCGCGACGTGATCCCGCTAGATGGGCGAACACGCCGTACGGGTGACCGCCCCGGCTGATTGTTCCGCACGCCCAATTGAGGCCGAATTACATCACCATGTCGTAAGTAGTACGCTTGGTCTCGACGAAGAAGCGTCAAATAGGCCGTGTGACGCTCAATCGTGATCCACTCGACCGTGACCTTTTACGGTAATGAAGAACGCCCTGCCAGCGAGGTCACCGGCTGCGCCGCCGCTCTCGGCCCTGATCCTTTGGCACGATTGCCCAAGCAACTAAGCGACGACGACAGGGGCGAGGCAGGGCGCACGCCGCTCGGCTGATCGGTGCTAGACCGCCCGCCCGCGGAACAGCTGCACCAGCCCGACAATCACGGCCACGACCAGCAGGATGTGGATCAAGCCACCCGCGACGTGAAGGCTGAAGCCGAGCAGCCACAGCACCAGCAGGATCACTGCGATCGTCCACAACATCGGCACTCTCCTTCGTTACGCCAGCGAAAACGTAGACAACGACGGCCGCGTTCCGTGCGCCTGGCAATCTTTCGACATAATATCGTTGAGCGGCTCAGCGCATCGGGACCTGCGATGGCGGATAATAAGGCGGCGGGGCTGGCGCGGGTGGCGCCGCCGGCACGACGTGCGTGGCGGTCGGGTCCTTGAGCAACCGCCATCCGGTCGGCAAGTAATCGGTCGACATGAAGAAATAAAAGGCACAGCTTCGGTCGCTGCGGTAGCTGCCGCCCTTCACCAGCCCGAAAGCGCGCGTCCCGAGAAACACTGGCGCACCGCTGTCGCCGCCCTGGCAGCTTGGCCCCGCCACCGTTACCCAGGTCGGCAGGCACGCTCCGCCGCACAATTGGCCCGCCGGCGCGAACGAGACGAGTTCGACGGGCGCACAACTGTAGCCGGTCCGCTCGCCGCGATGGCAGACGACATCGCCCGCGCGCATGCTGCTGAGCGCGCGCCGGCCGGCCACCGCGCGGCTGACCGTCTTGCCCGTGTCGGCGAAGAAGGCGGGTTGCAGCGGCACGGCGCTCGCGTTGACCTGCACGTCCTGATAGCCCCAACCCCATTGACCGACGAACGAGAGCGCCTGAGCCTCGCCGTTCGGGCCGATGTAGGTCAGTTCGTCGGGGCAGTGCGCCGCGGTCGCGATCCCGGTGCGTGCACCATCGGTGACGACGAAGCCGGTGGTGCAGGCATATCGACGACCATCCGCCGGATCGACGCCGACGACGCGCGCGCCACCCTCCGCCATCATGTCCGCGCTCGCGACCACTCGGTCGGTCCGCACCCGAACCGGCACGCCCGCGATTGCCGTCAGTCTTGCGGTGAGCGCATCAACGCCCTCGCGATCGACATCGGATGGATTGACGATCACCACCAACTCGCCGGTCGCGAGATCGATCCCCATTCCCGGCGGGTGCGCCACCGCGGCGGCAAGCTCGGTCTGGTGCGAGGCGAGCGCCAGCTCCAGCGCCGCGCGCGTCGCCGACGCACCGGTGCGGAACACGATCGGCACGGCGATGCCGCCCGCCACGATCGATCGATCGGGCACAGGCGCGTCGCCGGTCAGCAGGACGACAATGCGATACGCTGGACGGTGCTCGATCGAAATTCCTGCCAGCCGATCGGCCAACTCGATCGCTAGTCGATCGGTTACCGGCACTGTCTCTTCCTGCGCGATCAGCCGCGCACGTGCCTCGGTGAGCGGGACGCCGTACAGCCGCGCATATTCGCCCGCGTCCTGCGTGATCGCAGCGTCGGCGCTCTGGCGGGGAGGAAAGGCATCTGCTTCCACTGCGACCGTTGGCGGAGCCTGCACCGGAGCCGCCAGCACCTGCGCGTCGCCGGTGCTCGCAGCCGCCACCATCGCCACCGCACCCAGGGCGCCGCGCCACCATCTACCGATCCTGCTCGACACCCGCGCCTCTTAGCGCTACCTGCCCGAACTTGTCCTGAACGAACATGCGCGAGCGCCGAACAGGCGTGCTGCCCTTGCAGCCAACGCGCAGCCACCCAATTTTGAAAGCCTCATGACCTTCCCGAACCTCCCCCAGCCTCTCGCCGAGGCGCTTTCCGCGCGCGGTTACGCCGCTCCCACTCCCGTTCAGGCGGCGGTGATCGAGCCCGAGGCGCACGGACGCGACCTGATCGTCTCGGCGCAGACCGGCTCGGGCAAGACGGTGGCGTTCGGCTTGGCGATGGCGGGCGAGCTGATGCCGGAGGGCGAATTGCCACCGGCAGGTGCGCCGCTCGCGCTCATCATCGCGCCGACGCGTGAGCTCGCCTTGCAGGTCAGCCGCGAGTTGCAGTGGCTCTATGCGTCCGCACACGCGCGCATCGCGACCTGCGTCGGGGGCATGGACGCCTCGCGCGAACGCCGCGCGCTCAACCACGGCGCGCACATCGTCGTGGGTACGCCGGGGCGTCTGCGCGACCACCTCGAACGTGGCGCGCTCGACCTGTCGAGCTTGCGCGCTGCCGTCCTCGACGAAGCGGACGAGATGCTCGACATGGGGTTCCGCGAGGACCTCGAGGAGATCCTCGACGCGACCCCGGCCGAGCGCCGCACGCTTCTGTTCTCCGCGACGATGCCGAAGCCGATCGTCGCGCTCGCCAAGCGTTATCAGAAGGATGCGCTCAGGATCGAGACCAAGGGCGAGGATCGCGGCCACGGCGACATCTCCTATGTCGCGGTGACGGTCGCGCCCGCTGATATCGAGCACGCCGCGATCAACCTGCTGCGCCTGCACGAGGCGGAAACCGCGATGCTGTTCTGCGCCACGCGCGACAACGTGCGCCGGCTCCACGCCAGCCTGGTCGAGCGGGGGTTCGCGGCCGTCGCCTTGTCGGGCGAGCACAGCCAGAACGAGCGCAACGCCGCGCTCCAGGCGCTGCGCGACAAGCGCGCGCGCGTCTGCGTCGCGACTGACGTCGCCGCGCGCGGCATCGATTTGCCCAGCCTGAGCCTCGTCATCCACGTCGAGCTGCCGCGCGACGCGGAGACGCTCCAGCATCGCTCGGGTCGCACCGGTCGCGCCGGGCGCAAGGGCACCGCGGTGCTGATGGTGCCGTACCCGCGCCGTCGCCGTGTCGAGATGATGCTGCGCGGTGCCAAGATCAACGTTGAGTGGACCAACCCGCCGACCGCCGACGACATCCGCGCCAGCGACCGTGAGCGGCTCATCACCACCTTGCTAGAGCCAGTCGAGATTGACGAGGAGGATCGCGCGCTCGCACAGCGGCTGATTGCGGAGAAGTCGCCCGAGGACATTGCCGCGATGCTCGTCCAGGCGCACCGCGCACGGCTGCCCGAGCCGGAGGAGCTGGTGGCCGCGACGCCCGAGGCGCAGCGCGCCGCGCAGGCCGATCGCCACCGTCCCGGCTTTGACGATACGCAGTGGTTCGTGATGGACATCGGCCGCCGCCAGAACGCCGATCCGCGCTGGCTGCTGCCGCTGCTCTGCCGTCGCGGGCACATCACGCGCAACGAGATCGGCGCGATCCGTATCGGCCCGAACGAGACCTGGTTCCAGGTGCCGACCGCGATCGCCGCCAAGTTCAACGCGGCGGTTCAACGGACCGCAAGCGCTGACGGCGAGGACGAGAGCGGCATTCGCATCATCCCCGGCAACGGGCCTGCGCCGGGCGGAAGTGGCGCGCCGCGTGGCGGCCCGCGTACCGGCGGCGCTCGGGGCGCACCGATGCACCGCGCGCGCCCGACAAACCCGCGCAAGCCGCAGGGTCGTCGACCGTAAGTTCAGTCGGCGACGAAGCTCAGTGCCGACACACGCCGCTCGCGCTCGTTGACTACCAGCGCGCGCGCCGCGGGCGGCAGCGAGCGCTGAGGGCAGTCGGCGCGCAGGCACGCGCGGCAGCCGAGCCCGATTGGGGTCGCGGCACCCGCCAGATCGAGCCCACGCGCGGCGGCGAGCGTCGGGGCCTGCTCGGCGGGCACGCCGAGCGACAGCGCAAACTCCGCCGCGACCGCACTCGCGCCGACGCCGACCGAACGCGTACCCGGCACCGCAACCTGCAACGTGAACCAGCGCGTGCCGTCCTCAAGCTCGATCAACTGAGGCACTGCCGTACCCGGACGGTCGAATGCGTGATGCACCCGCCACAACGGGCAGCGTGCATCGCTTGTAACCATCACAGCGCCACTCGCCCCCGCGAAGCGCTTCGACACCTGACCCGCGCGGTCGACGCGCAGCAGGAAAAACGGCAGCCCGCGCGCGCCGACCCGCGACAGGGTCGTCAGCCGGTGCGCAACCTGCTCTACGCTCGCGCCGAAGCGATGCTGCAATGTCGCTAGGTCGTACCCGCTCCCCTCGCACGCGCGCAGGAACCGCGCATAGGGCATCATCACCGCGGCGGCAAAGTAAGCGGCGAGGTGCCGTCGGAATAGCCGCTCCGACACGCGATTGGCGAACGTCGCACCGCGTGCCAGCGCGTCGATCTCGGTGCGCGCCTCCAGTTGCGCCAACTGCGTCGCAAGCGCGAAGGTGCGGCTTGCGGGCGACAGCATCTCGCCCAGCTGCAACTGCCGCGCGTGCAGGTCGAGACGCCGCAGGTGGTCGGGCATCACCTCCGCCGGCAGGATACGGATCGCCAGGCCGTGGCGCACGCGCAGCCGCTCGGTCAGCGCACCGTACAGGTCCGCGCTCGCCAGCCGCAGTTCGTCGGCCACACCTTCGGCCAAGGCGTCGAGATCGGGAAAGTGGCTGCGCCAGCGATCGATCTCGCGCCGGACCGCCACCGTTGGGTCGTCCGCCTCATCGGCTGCGCCTGTGACCCCACCGCCGCGGTCGAACGCGCGCGCGAACGCCTCCGCCCGCCGGGGGCGGCGGCGAGCCATTCCTCCACCTCGCTGCGATCGATCTCCAGATCGGCGAACAGCGGATCGGCCAGCCGCCGCCGGATCGCCTCCGCCCCGCCGCCGGGCTCACCCGCGACCAGCGCGCGCGGGTCGAAATCGAATACCTCGGTCATCTTGACCAGCAAGCCGGCCGGCAGCGCGCGCTGGTTGCGCTCGATCAGGTTCAGGTAGCTCGGCGACACGCCCAGCATCTCCGCCATCGCTGCCTGCGTCAGCCCGATACGGCGTCTGAGCCGCCTGACCGCATGACCGCCCATCACCTTCTCGCGCGCCATATCTTGCCTGTAAACAAATTGACAGCGTGACAGCTTCTACGCTGCTTCTTGCGACCCTGCGACACAAAACCTTGTCAATCTTTGTTCACAGGCGACGTTTGGTCGGCTTACTCCTTCCTCAGCGGCGAACAACCGCCGAACAGAGAAACACCAGAGGAGAGCGTCCATGCCGACCGAACCGCAACGCAGCCGTGCCGTCTTCTCGACCGAAGACTTCGGGCTGATGAAGGAAGCCGTCGCCAATTACGTCCGTCAGATCGCGGACGACCCGCGCTCGGCCAAATTCTCCAACCTCTACCACCGCCTCGGCCGGCTCGGCTGACGCGAACGCCCGCAACGCGGGCGACCAAGTTCCTGGGGAGGAAAGGTGGTTCGTCGGCGCGGAATGCCGCGCCGGCGACCATTTTCACGCGCCCCGTTCACACGCATACAAGGGGCAATGCCATGACCTACCAGGACCACACCAGCCAGATCGGCCAGCTGATCGCGCGCCAGAACGGCACGTGGGACGGCATCGACGCCGAGGCGGTCGCGCGGATGCGGTTGCAGAACCGCTTCAACACCGGGCTCGACATCGCCAAGTACACCGCGGGCATCATGCGCCGCGACATGGCCGCCTACGATGCCGATCCGGCCAATTACACGCAGTCGTTGGGGTGCTGGCACGGCTTCATCGGGCAGCAGAAGCTCATCAGCATCAAGAAGCATTTCGGCTCGACCAAGGGACGCTACCTCTATCTCTCCGGCTGGATGGTCGCCGCGCTCCGCAGCGATTTCGGACCGCTCCCCGACCAGTCAATGCACGAGAAGACGAGCGTGCCTGCACTAATCGAGGAGCTCTACACCTTCCTCAAGCAGGCGGATGCGCGCGAACTGGGCATGATGTTCCGCGAGCTCGATCACGCGCGTGAGGCGGGCAATGAGATCGAGGCGCAACGGCTGATCCACGCGATCGACCATTACGAGACGCACGTCGTGCCGATCATCGCCGACATCGACGCCGGCTTCGGCAATGCCGAGGCGACCTATCTGCTCGCGAAAAAGATGATCGAGGCGGGCGCCTGCGCGCTCCAGATCGAGAACCAGGTTTCAGACGAGAAGCAGTGCGGCCACCAGGACGGGAAGGTGACCGTCCCGCACGACGACTTCCTCGCCAAGGTTCGCGCCTGCCGCTACGCCTTCCTCGAACTGGGCGTCGAGGACGGGATCATCGTCACGCGCACCGATTCACTTGGTGCCGGCCTCACCAAGCAGATCGCGTTTAGCAAGGAACCGGGCGACATCGGCGACCAGTACAACAGCTTCCTCGATGCCGAGGAGATCACCGATTTGTCGAGCGTCAACGGCGACGTCATCATCAACCGCGACGGCAAGCTGATGCGCCCCAAGCGGTTGCCGTCCAACCTGTTCCAGTTCCGCGAAGGGACGGGCGCCGACCGCTGCGTGCTCGACTGCATCACCTCGCTCCAGCACGGCGCCGACCTGTTGTGGATCGAAACGGAGAAGCCGCACATCGAGCAGATCGCGAGCATGGTCGACCGCATCCGCGAGGTGATCCCCAACGCCAAGCTTGTCTACAACAATTCGCCCAGCTTCAACTGGACGCTCAACTTCCGCCAGCAGGTGTTCGACGCCTGGGCGGGCGAGGGGCGTGACGTGTCGTCCTATGACCGCGCGCGGTTGATGAGTGTCGACTATGACGACACCGATCTGGCGGCAGAGGCGGACGAGCGTATCCGCACCTTCCAGAAGGACGCGGCGGCACGCGCCGGCATCTTCCATCACCTGATCACGCTGCCGACCTATCACACTGCGGCATTGTCGACCGATAATCTCGCCAAGGAGTATTTCGGCGACGCGGGCATGCTCGGCTACGTCAAGGGCGTGCAGCGTAAGGAAATCCGCGAGGGCATCGCGTGCGTCAAGCACCAGAACATGTCGGGCTCCGACATCGGCGACGACCACAAGGAATATTTCGCCGGCGAGGCGGCGCTAAAGGCTGGCGGCGCGCACAACACGATGAATCAATTCGCCGCCTGAAAGCAGCAAGGGGAACCAGTTCGCCGCCTGACCCGACCCCTGCGTAGGCAGCGTACCCACCCGCGTCGGGCAACCGGCGCGGGTAATCGCGCGTGCGACGGCCGCGGCGTTCAACATGTACCTGAGCCTACAGGGCGGTTCAGCCGCGGTGCCGATTGGCTCGGCTAGGCGTTGGGCAACCCGGTTATCGGGCAAGGAGATACGCCATGAAGCTTCTACGCATGTTCGCCGCTGCCGGCCTCGTCATCGCCAGCCTCGGCGTGTCCGCCACCGCCGACGCGCAGGGTCCGCGCGGGCCACATGGCCCCGGTCCCGATCGTCACTGGAATGATCGCGGACCTGACCGTGGCCCGGGACGGGGCCCTGATCGCGGGCCGGGCCGCCATGACTGGCGCGGCGATCATCATCGTGGACCCGACTGGCGCGGCGATCGCGGTCACCATTACGGGCGGGATCACCGCCGCTATGGTTATAACGGCTATGGCCGCAACCGCTGCTACGTGACATGGCGCAACCATCGCCAGATTCGCATCTGCCGCTGATCTGAAAACGGCGCGGGCGGAGTCGCTTCCGCCCGCCGCTATCTACCCACGTTTTCCAGCGCGCCGCGCAGTCGCTGCACCTGCCGGTTGAGCGCATCCACCTCGGCCAGCGTCATGCCCGATCGCCCGACCAGCGTCTCGCCTAGGCAGCCGCATTCCTCACGCAGCGCCCAACCACGTTCGCTTAACCGTACCTGCACCTGCCGCTCGTCGGCCGGGTTGCGCGTCCGCGTCATCAACCCGGCCCCCTCCATCCGCTTGACCAACGGCGTCACCGTGCTCGATTCGAGCGCCAGCCGCTCCGCAATCTGCCCGATCGTGCGCGCATCTTCTTCCCACAGCGCATGCAGCACCAAATATTGCGGGTAGGTAATACCAAGCGCGTCGAGCTGAGGCTTGTAGGCGCGATTGATCGCCATCGAGGTCGCGTAGAGTGAAAAGCAGAGCTGCTGGTCGAGCGGCAGCGGGGCGGGCATCGGCGTTCTCCCATATCGGCACAAAGCCGGCTCGCGAAAGCATATCGCGACAACTAAATCGCTGGACAAGGCGCAGCGTCGATCTTACCTAAAAGTTATCGCGATAAGAAATATCGTGCAATTAATCTTCGAGAGGTGAAGATCATGGCAGTGGACGTCAAATATTCGACCAAGGCGACCGCAACGGGTGGCCGCGACGGGCATGCGCGCAGCGAGGACGGCGCGCTTGACGTCAAGCTCTCGACGCCGAAGGAACTCGGTGGCGCAGGCGGCGATGGCGCTAACCCCGAGCAGCTGTTCGCGGCCGGTTACTCCGCCTGTTTCATCGGCGCCTTGAAGGCCGCCGGTGCGCAGATGAAGCTCAAGATCCCCGCCGACACGCAGGTCAGCGCGACCGTCGGCATCGGTCCGCGCTCAGAAGGCGGCTTCGGCATCACCGCCAATCTCGTCGTCTCGCTGCCGGGACTGGATCGTGATGAAGCGCAAAAGCTGGTCGACACTGCGCACCAGATCTGCCCTTATTCTAATGCCACCCGCGGCAATGTGGATGTCGGTCTGACGCTCGCCTGATCCCAGGCGGCGTTATTGCCGAACGCGACGCGCCTCTTCCGCCCCCCGGCAGGGGCGCGTCTGCGTTCGGACGTGACGGCAAACGGCGCGAACACGCGCCGCCCGGCCTATTCCGCAAGCGCCGCGACGACCTCCTGCACCTTGGCCAATCGCGCACCGGCGTCCTCGATCCGCTCGCGCAGTAGATAGCGTCCGTTCTTTTCCTCTAGCGCCTCCGCCGTCAGCGTGACGCGCGGGCGCGGCTCAAGCGCGATCGCGGCCGGTCCTGCAACGATCCGCTGGATCTGCGCTGCGCGTGCCTCCGCACGCAGTCGCGCCACCGCGATCAGCGTACGCGCTTCCTCAGGCATCGCGCCGAAACGGTCCTCCAGTTCCTCCTCCAGAGCGTCGAGCGCCTCGGCGTCGTACAATCGCGCGATGCGGCCGTAGATCGACACGCGCAGTTCCTCGTCGGGTATCCACGTCTCGGGCAGGCATCCCTCAACGCCCAGTTGCAACTCGGGCGTCCAGCGGTCCGCCTCTTCGCCGCGCGCACGACGCAGCGCATCCTCAAGCAGCTGCTGGTACAGGTCGATCCCGATCAGCTTCATATGCCCTGCCTGGGTCTCGCCCAGCAGGTCGCCCGCGCCACGCATATCGAGGTCGCGCGCGCTGATCGCAAAGCCTGCGCCCAGCCGGTCGAACGCCTCCAACGTGCGTAGCCGCTTTAACGTACGCGGCGCGATCTCGTGATCCGGTTCGGTGAACAGCAGCACTTGCCCGCGCCGATTGCCGCGCCCGACGCGCCCGCGCAGCTGGTGCAGTTGCGAAAGGCCGAAGCGGTCTGCCCGCCAGATCACCATCGTGTTGGCGCGCGGTACGTCTAGCCCCGCCTCGATAATGTTGGTGGCGAGCAGCACGTCGCCGTCGCCGCGCCCGAACGCGACCATCGCATTGTCGATCTCGCTTGACAGCATCTTCCCGTGTGCCTGCAACAGCTCGAGCTCGGGCACCAGTTGCGCCAGCTTGTCGGCCAGTGGGGCCATGTCCTCGATCCGTGGCACGACCACGAAGCTCTGCCCGCCGCGTGCCTTCTCCCGCAACAACGCCGCGCGCATCACCTCGGCGTCGAAGCTTGCCACCGCGGTGCGGATCGGCTGGCGGCGGGCAGGAGGCGTCGCAATAACCGAGAGCTGCTGTAACCCCACTAATGCCGATTGCAGCGTGCGCGGGATCGGGGTCGCCGACAGCGACAGCACATGTCCCGCCGAAAGATCGCGCAAATGCTGCTTGTCCGCCGTGCCGAAGCGCTGCTCCTCGTCGATCACGACAAGCGCGAGGTTGTAATACTCGACGCCTTTGCCTGCGACCGCGCCGGTGCCGACGACGACGTGGATGCTGCCGTCGGCGAGCCCCGCCTTGACGCGCTTTTTCTCCGCCGCCGTCGACAACCGCGATAGGCCCGCGACGACCACGTCGCTGCCCTCGAACCGGCTGGTGAAGCTTTCCAGATGCTGGCGTGAGAGCACCGTCGTCGGCGCCGCGATCGCGACCTGCCCGCCGGCGAGCGCGGCCAGCGCGGCGGCGCGAAGCGCCACCTCGGTCTTGCCATAGCCGACGTCCCCGATCACCAGTCGGTCCATCGGCTTGCCCGAGGCGAGATCGGCGCGCACCGCCGCGATTGCGCGCGCCTGATCGATTGTCTCGGTAAAGGCGAAGCCAGCGGCGAAACGTTCATACGCCGCAGTGTCGGGATCGAGCACCGGCGCCTCGCGTTCAGCCCGTTCTTTCGCCAGCGCGGTCAGCGCCTCGGCATCCTTCGCGATTGTCTGCTCGATCTCGCCGCGGCGTTTCTGCCAGCTCGATCCGTCGAGCTTGTCGAGCGTCACCGCGTCCGCCTCCGCGCCGTAACGCCAGATGCGGTCGGCCTCTGTCACCGGCACCAGCCGCGTCGCATCGTTCGCATAGGTCAGCTTGATCGCGTCGCCCGCCACGCTTCCGGCGCCGCTCGCCTCGTCCGCGGTCATCTGTTCGAGCCCGGCGACGACGCCGATGCCATGCTCCTCATGCACCACCACGTCGCCGACGCGGATCTCGCCGAAATCGAACAGGGCGGTGTCCGCCGGCCCGGTCGAGGTCGTGTCGCGCTCCGCGCGGCTGCCGAGCAGGTCGGCGGCGACGACCGCCAGCACGCCATCGCGCCGGAACCCACGATCGGTCGCCATCTCGAGCAACAGGAATGCGCCCGGCTTCGCCGTCGACACCTCGGCCCAAGACGCGACCTGCTCGGGCTCGCGCTTCACCGCCTTGGCGACACGTCGTTTCAAGAAACGCAGATCGCGCGCGCTGCCCATCAACACCACGCGCGTATCATCGTCCCAGGCTTCCTTCGCGGCCTTGGCAAACGCACGCAACGGCGCCTTTCGCTCGACAAACCTCGGCGGCAGGTCGCCGGCGCGTTCGATCGTTACGTGCTCGATCGATGTGAGCGCCTTGTCCCACGTCGCGTCGTCGACCACTTCCTTCAGCGCGCGTCGTGGGCGTCGCTTCTCCGCGTCCGCCGACAGCGCAAGGAAGCGCCGCCGCCGCTCGTCCGCGGCCGCCCCGATCACCACGCGTGCACCCGGCAGGTGATCAAGCAGCGTCGTACGCTCCTTGCCTAGTTTCGGCTCGGATACGCGGCCCAGTTCACGGCATTCGATCTCGCCCACGGTGCGCTGGTCTGCGGGATCGTAGCAGCGCAGGCTGGTGATCTTGCCGTCCGCCACTTCGACGCGCAGCGGCAGGTCGGCGTCGGCCGGAAACACGTCGAGCACGGCGCCGCGCAGCGCGACCTCGCCCGGCTCGTCAACGCGCTCATCCGCGACATAGCCGAGGTCAATCAATGTATCCGACAGCGCGGCGAGGTCGATCCTCGCACCCACCTCGACGGTCGGTGGCGTCGCCTCGAACCCCGCCGGCGGCGGATAGGCGCGCGCCAGTGCCTCGCCCGTCGTCACGCATGCGATCGATGCGCGTTTCTTCTTTGCGGTCAGCAATCGCAATTGGCGCAACGCCGATACGCGCTGCCCGACGTTGGCGGGGGAAGCGGGCGCGTCGTCACCCGGCAGTGCGTCGCTTCCGGGGCAGAACAGCACACACGCGTCTGGCGCGGCGGCTGCAAGCGCGTACGTGATCGCGACGCCACGCACTTCGTCCACCGCAGCGATCAGGACATCACCGTCGTCCAGCAATTCCGCCGCCGCCGCCGCGATCTCTCCCGTCTCAAGAGTCGGCGCTGCGGGTGCGCTGCCGATCAGCGTGGAAGCGTCGCGAGTCTCGTCGGCCATAAGCGTCTGTGTTTCCGAAGGAAGGAGCGGCGCGAACGGACAGGGGGTAGGCACGGTTCCGCCATCGTAGTGGGTGTCAGTGGTGCAGAACCAACCAACCCGGCATAGCGGTTTGATGGCGTTCGTCATGCGCGACGCATTCGTGTTGACCGGTCAACCGGGGTTGGCGGTGCGACACCCGCGGTGGGGCGAGATCAGGCGAGTCGGTCGAGGAGATTGATCCGCTCAAGATCCTTGGAACGGCCGAAACGCTCGAACATGATGCGCAGCTCGGCGCACGACGGCACGTACACGATCGCGCGATTGACGCGGATGACCACCCGTGTCCGCGGCTGCACCCGCCGCCACCTGCCATCGCTATCCCGCAACCGGAAATCGGCCATGAACTCGATCGTCAATGGCGTCTCGGTCCAGCGGCCGAATAGGTCAGATCGAAAGCGAGGATGATCGGACGCCGCGTCCGGCACGATGCCCGATCGCGAAAACAGCTTCTCGGCATCCGCCCGGCTCAGCAAGATGTCGACATCGCCGACCGTAATCGGACGCGCACCGTGGATCGCTGCCGCCGCACTTGAGATGATCCACCATGGATCGCGCGTTTCTTCTAGTAGTACGGCCGCCGCGACGATCGTTCGCGTCAGTGAAAGTGGCAAGGTGGCGTCATGATCGTTCAGCTGATCGCTCGCGTGCTGAATCGGCGGTGGAACATGCCCACACCCGGTGCGGTCACGATGGTCATCGGCGACCAGCTATCGTCGCCCGCCCGTGCTTGGTGGCCTGCGGCGAAGATTGCCACACACCTCCAACCTCGGGCGCGACGCCTCATCATCCAAGCCCCAGCTTGAACTCTAAAGGCTGCACGTTCACCTGGCTCGCGCTTCACCTCGCCACCGCTGCGCGCCGCCTCACCACGTCATTGCCGTTCCGGCTGGCCCGCCGCCGCACCGCCCGACAAGCCCGGGTTCTCGCCCGTGCTATCCTCGTCGAAGCCCTCGCCCGGATTGCCGCCGCCCGCACCGCTGCCGCTGCCGTGAACGGCGCCCGTGGCAGGGTCGAATGAGGCACGCTGGCCGTTGTCGGGCGGCACTGGGGCGGCGTCTGCTACCCGCTCGCCCGGACGCGCGGCGACCGTGCCCGATGGCTGCGCTTCGCCGAGCGCGCGTTCATCCACGGCGCTATAGCCTTCGCCGGTATAGCCCACGGCACGGTTGAACGGTGCCGGTTGGTGCGACCGCTCGGGGTCGACCTTGGCATGATCGAACGGCGCGTCGGCGCGGCGCTCGTCGGTGTTGCACATCTTATCGTTCATGCCTCATCCAACGCGCGAGCGGCTGCAGCCGATCCGCCGGTCTGTGCGGCACCTGCGTCACACGATCTCGAACAGCCCCGCCGCGCCCATGCCGCCCGCAGTGCACATCGACACGACGACGTAACGCACGCCGCGCTTGCGCCCCTCGATCAGTACGTGGCCGACCAGCCGGCTGCCCGTCATCCCGAACGGATGCCCGACTGCGATCGCGCCACCGTTGACGTTATACTTCTCCGGATCGATTCCCAGATGATCGCGACAATAGAGGCATTGCGACGCGAACGCCTCGTTCAATTCCCATAAACCGATGTCGCCGACCGACAGCCCGGCGCGCTCCAGCAGCTTCGGGATTGCGAAGACGGGGCCGATCCCCATCTCATCGGGCTCGCACCCCGCCGCCTGGAACCCGCGGTAGACGCCGAGCACCTGCTTGCCCTCGGCTTCGGCAGTCGCGCGATCCATCACGATCTGCGCCGCCGCCCCGTCGGATAATTGGCTCGCATTGCCCGCGGTCACGTTGCTGCCGGCGCCGGTGAATTCGCCGCCCGCCCAGACGGTCTTCAGTCCCGACAGCGCCTCAAGCGTGGTGCCGGCGCGAATGCCCTCATCCTGCGCGATCGTCACCGTCTCGCTGCCGGTACGGTTGCCCGCCTTGTCGAAGATCGCCTTCTCGACCGTGATCGGCACGATCTCTTCGGCAAACGCGCCCGTCTCCAGCCCGCGCGCGGCGCGCTGCTGGCTCGTTGCGGCATACTCATCCTGCGCGGCGCGGGTGATGCCGTAGCGTTCGGCGACGATCTCGGCGGTTTCGATCATCGGAATGTAGGCGGCGGGCACGTTGCGCGTCACGCTCTCGTTGACGAAGCGCGGCGCGTCCTTGGTCACGGTGTAGCTGATCGACTCCATCCCGCCCGCCAGCGCGACATCGATATCGCCCGCGATGATCGAGCGCGCAGCAAGCGCCACTGCGGTCAGTCCGGAGCCACACTTGCGGTCGAGCGTGAACGCGGGCACCGAATGCGGCAACGCGCCCGCAAAAATCGCCATGCGGCCCGCGTTGCCGCCCTGCGTGCCCCATTGATTGCCGATGCCCCAGAACACGTCGTCGATCCGCGCGGGATCGATGCCGGCGCGCTCAACCGCGGCGTTCATCACGTGTCCCGCCAGCACGGGAGCCTCAGTCGCGTTAAACGCGCCGCGGTATGCCTTGCCGATCGCGGTACGGGCAGTGGATACGATTGCGGCTTCGCGCATGGGGCTCTCCTGTGCTTTGCTCCTGACTAGATCGGAGGCTCGTGCGCCGCAATCATGCGCACACGCTATTGCTTGGACGCGTCGCCCGCTTGCTTGGACGTAGCACCGTCGCGCGACGCACCAAGCGCCATCGCCTGCGCCGAGCCCGTAGCTGGCTTGACGCGCACCGACGCCTTCTCGCGTCCGACCGTCAGGTAGAGAACCCCTGCGATCAGCAGTGCGAGCACGGCCAAGACGGGCCAGCCGGAAAAAGTTCTGGAACGGGCAGGACGAATGTTCATGACGTGGCGGCCTTTCAAAGGACTAGCCAACCCAATCGCCCGCCTGCACCCGTGTTCCGGCCGAAACGATTACATATTCTTGCTAGTCAGGCAGCCAGCCCGGGAGCGCCCGCCACGAGCGCGTCCTCCGCTTGCGCAAGCGCACGCGGATCGTCGACATCGAGCCACCAGGCATCGGCCACGTCGGTCACGCGCGCATCGCCGCTTCGCGCCAATGCCTCGACGCCTGCGGAGATCGATCCTGCGCCGCCATCGACGATCGAGCGCCTGAGCGCGTCGTGGAAGCGCCCGTCGACCGCGAACACGCCGGTGTCGTAGCAGTCATAATCGGGCAGGTGCTTGCCGATCGCGACGATCCGCTCGCCATCGCTCCGCACCCGCGTTACGTCGTCAAGGTCGACCAGCGGATTGTCCAATCGCCGGTCGACGCCCAGCACCAGCGCAGCGGGCGGTGCCGCGATCACGCGCGCGACCAGCGCGGGATCGAACAGATGATCCGCCATCATCAGCAGGTGGCGCTCAGGCCCGATGCGGTCCGCGCCCGTCAGCACCGAGTGACCGTTCGGGCGCGACCAGTCAGCGGTGCGCACGCAGGAGATCGACAGGCGGTAGGCGCGCGCCGTCTGCGCCAGATGCGCTTGCAGCGCCTCGCCCTCATGTCCCGTCACCACGGTGAATGCACTCGCGCCGCCGTCGCGCGCCGCCAGGATCACGCGGTCGATCAGCGGGACCCCTCCGACCGAAGTCAGCGGCTTCGACGGGGAAACCGCGCGCAGCCGGCTACCGTAGCCGGCTGCGACGATCACGGCATGCACGTGCGCGTTCCCGTTCCCCGCTTCTTACTCGGCCGCGATGCGGACGTCGCCGGCGATGAACTCGTCGGTCATCTGCGCCGCGACATCGTCGGTCACCTGCTCGGGCGGGTGCTTGCAGAAGAACGCCGACGGGCCGGTGAGCGCGCCGCCGACCTTGCGGTCGAGTCCGAGCTTCACGCAGCGGATCGCGTCCACGACCACGGCCGCCGAATTCGGCGAATCCTCGACCGACAGGCGCAGCTCCAGGTTCATCGGCACGCCGCCGAACAGGTCGCCCTCAAGCCGCAGGAAGCACAGCTTGTTGTCGCCCAACCACGGGATGTAGTCCGACGGACCGACGTGGATGTTCTCGTCCGCCAGCCGCTCGGCGATGACCGCCTGCACCGCTTCGGTCTTCGACTCCTTCTTGCTCGCCAGCCGGTTGCGGTCGAGCATGTTCATGAAGTCGGTGTTGCCGCCGGTGTTCAGCTGATAGGTGTGATCGATCGTCACGCCGCGCTGGCCGAACAGGTTGGAAAGCACGCGGTGGACGATCGTCGCGCCGACCTGCGCCTTCACGTCGTCGCCGATGATCGGCAGACCGGCGTCGGCGAACTTCTTCTCCCACTCAGGCCGGCTGGCGATGAACACCGGCATGCAGTTGACCACGCCGAGGCCAGCCTCGAGCGCGCATTCCATGTAGAATTCGGTCGCCTCCTGGCTGCCGACCGGCAGGAAGTTGACGAGGATTTCGGCGCCCGAGTTCCGCAACTCGGCGATGATCTCCGCCTTTTCGGCGTCGCGCGTGTCGTTGATCTCGAACCCGCGGTCATTCGCGGCGGTCAGCATGTGGGCTGCGACACCGTCGAGCTTCGCGCCCATCTTCACGATCGTGCCGGTCTTGGGCACATCGGCGTGGAAAACCTTGGTGCAGTTCGGCTTGGCGAAGATCGCCTCGCCGAGATCAAGGCCGACCTTGCGGCTGTCGACGTCGAACGCCGCCACGAACTCCATGTCGCCGACCTTGTAGCCGCCGATATCCTCGTGGATCAGGCCGCTGGCGGTGTTGCTGCCGGTATAATGGTACTTGCCCTGGACCAGGCTGCTGGCGCAATTGCCGACACCGATTACCGCGACCTTGATGGTATTCATTGATCCCCACTTGCCGGACGTTTCCGGCACAAGACAGAAAGTTTGCCGCTCCGTGACAGAACCGTTGCGGCTGTCAAGCGAACGGGTGATCGTACACCATCGCGGTCGCGCCTGCACGAGGGAAAGCGTGGACGAATCTCAACCCACTGTGGCGCGAAAGCCGCGGGAACTGCAAGGTTTTCTGAACGCCGCGATCTACCATCCGATCGCGGGCGCACTGGCACGCGCGCTGGTGCCGACGCGTGTGACGCCCAACATGGTGTCGGTATTCGGCGCGCTGATGGTGGTGTCGGCGGGCGTCTTCTACACGCTAGTCGGCGGCGCGTGGGGGATCGCGATCGGCTTCGTGCTTCACCTGTCGTGGCACGTTGTCGACGGCGCGGACGGTATGCTGGCGCGATTGTCGGGGCGTGCATCCCCCTCAGGTGAGGTGGTCGATGGGCTATGCGACTATTTTGGCCACGGCATCCTCTACGCGCTGCTTGCCGCACAGCTCGACCACCATATCGGCTGGATCGCCTGGGCGCTGGCGATCGCGGCAGGCGTGTCGCGCGCGGTGCAGTCGGTGTTCGCCGAAAGCGGACGGCGCACCTATCAATGGTGGGTCTACGACGTGCCGTGGCTGCAGAACCAGCGTGCGCCCGCGACCGGCATCGGCGCGACGCTGTCGGGCGTCTATCTTTGGGCGTGGGGCGCGATGTCGGGTCCGACGCGGCGCGTTGACGCGCTGGTGCTGAGCGCCGAGTACGATCGACGCGAGCGGGCGCGCATCGCCGAGATCGCGCACGCGGCAGGCACACGCACGCTGCCGGTATTGGCGGCACTCGGCGCCAATCCGCGCACGATCCTGCTCGGCCTCAGCATGATCGCGGGCTCGCCGCTCTGGTTCTTCCTCATCGAGGTCGTCGTGCTGAACGTCGTGCTCGCCTTCGCGATCTGGCAAGCGGCGGCGAGCGCGCGTCGCATCGCCGCGCTGATCGCGCGCGGTCAGTAGTTGCCCTTCAAACGGGAACGCACGCCTACGTCGATCCGTTTCGCTCCCGATCCGGTTCAAACAGGGAGATGGTGATGCGGCTGATGTTGCTGGTGGCGGGGAGCGCGGCGCTGACGCTCGGTGCCTGCACACGTGAGGAGATGGCGACGGGCACGCCGATGGCGGGCGGCGCGAAGGCGGTGGCGATGCTCCGTACCGCCGACGGTGCCGATGTCGGCCGCGCGACCGCGACCGAGGTTGCTGGTGGGCTGCGCTTCACGGTTGACGCGATGGCGATGCCGGTCGGCACGCACGGCGTCCACGTCCACACAGTCGGCCGCTGCGACGCGCCCGGCTTCACCACCGCGGGCGGGCACTGGAACCCGACAATGCGCAAGCATGGTTCGATGAACCCGCAGGGGCCACATGAGGGCGATTTGCCAAATCTCGTGATCGACTCAGGCGGGCGCGGCACCGTCGGCGCGACCGTGCCGGGTGCGACCATGGCGGGCTTGCTCGACGCCGATGGCGCGGCCTTCATCGTTCACGCGAAGGCGGACGACCTGATGACCGACCCTTCGGGAAATTCGGGTGACCGCATCGCCTGCGGGGTGTTCCAGCCAGCCTGACCTAGATCACCTCGCCCGCTGCCCGTGCGCGCTCCTCACGCGTGCGCTCGGCGGCGGGCACCAGGCGGTAGGCCGCGCCCGCGGCCGCGATCGTGATCGGCGCGCTCAGCAGCAGCGACAGCATGCCGGTCGAGAGACTCCCCGTCAGCGTCGACACACGCCCTGCCAGATAGGGCCCCAGCGCCAGCCCGAGCAGCGTCGTGCCGATGAAGAACGTCGCGGTCGCTGTGCCCCGCATCCGCGGCAACACCAGATCCTGCGTCGTCGCCGCGGCGGTGCCGAGCGCCCAACTGGCGAAGAATTGCGCCGCGAACAGGCATGGGTAGAGCACGGCGGGCGTCGCGGTGGTGAACCCGATCGCCAAGAACGGCAGCGGCAGGATTGCGCCCGCCAGCACCATCACCAGCCGCCCCGAGGGGCTACGTTGCCGCAACCGGTCGCCGATGACACCGCCGACCGTCACGCCCAAAAACCCCGACAGCGCGCCGATGCTGCCCAGCATCAGCCCCGCGATCGCCGGCTCCACGCCCAACACGCGCATCGCATAGGGTGCGGCCCAGAAGCTCGCGGCATAGGCCAGGAATGCGTTCAGTCCGTAGGCCATCACCGTGCACACGAACGCGGGCGTGCCGACGATCAGCGCGAAAGTGGCAGGATCGCGGCGTTTCAGCGCACACGCCCAGGAAAACACCGCGTAACAGCCGGTACCGACCGCGAGCCACTGCGGCGCGGGCTCCCCCATCGCCAGCAGCGCGAGGACGGCGAGCACAATGATGCCCAGTCCCGCCAGATTGACCAGCAGCGCGCGCAGTCCGCCGCGCAGCGCACCGATCAGCGTCAGCGGCGGCAGGATCGTCAGCAGTTCGTCGGCAAAGGCGCGGAACGGCGCCGGGTGCCGCTCGGGCTCGGGCAATCCCTCGACCGCGCCACGGATCGGCTCACGCAGCGTCGCGATCCACGCCGCCAGCACCAGTCCCGGCAGCCCGACCGCCAGAAACGCGGCCTGCCATCCGACCAGCCCCAGCGGTCCACCGGCGGGATAGGCCGCATTCCAGCGCTGCACGATCGCGCCGCCGATGAACAACGAGCAGCCACCGCCGACATAGATGCCGGCGGAATAGATCGACAGCGCGGTCGCGCGCAGCTTCTTTGGAAAATAGTCGGAGATGAGCGAGTAAGCGGAGGGTGAAGCGGTCGCCTCACCGATGCCGACGCCGATCCGCGCCGCGGTCAGCTGAGCACCCGACGCGGAGAAGCCTGACAGCGCGGTCATTGCCGACCACAGCCCGAGCCCGATCGTCATCAGCCTGACCCGCGACCAGCTGTCCGCCAGCCGCCCGAGCGGTATGCCGAACAGCGCGTAGAACACCCCGAAGGCGGTGCCGTAGAGGAAGCCCAGGTCCTCATCCTTCAGGTGCAGGTCGCGCTTGATGTCCTCCGCCAGGATCGAAATCACCTGCCGGTCGACGAAGTTGAGGATGTAGACGGCAAACAGCAGTGCCAGCACGTACCAGGCGTAGCCGCTCGCGCGAGTCTCGCTCTGATGTATGTCGCCTGTGATCGCCGGTTCTGCCATCCCCGTCCCCTCTTGTCTGCTTTGACCCCAGCCTAGCCGGCAGGGGAGGGCTATGCCAGCGGCCAACGCGCGACCGGCTCGTATCGCGCGCCCTCATGGCCTAAATGACTCTCGTACAGGATCAGATGTGGCAGCGTGAACGCGGGCGTGGTCAGCCCGGCGTGCTCCGCCACCCAGCGCGCGATCGCGCCCGCGTCGCTGCTCCCACGACCGAAGCGCGCGAGCGTGAGGTGTGGCAGATAGCGTCGCTCGTCGCGCACCACGGCCGCACGTGCCAGTGCCTGATCAACCTTGCGGTGTAGGGCGGCGAGTGGCTCGGCGGGCATGATCCGCGCCCACAAGGTATCGACGCGCCCGCGCCGGTCGAACGTGCCGACGCCTTCTACCCGCGCCTCAATCACGGGCGCGGCAACGCCGGCGAGCGCGGCGGCAATGTCCTCTGCCTGTGGGCGCTCGACCTCGCCGATGAAGCGCAAGGTCACGTGCAGTTGCTCGTCGTCCTGCCAACGCGCACCCGGCAAGCCGTCCATCACGTCGACCAGCATGTCGCGAACAGCAAGCGGAGGGCGGAGGGCGACGAACAGGCGGTGCATCAACCCTCCCAGAGAGGTAGCAAGGACCCCTTTTTGACGAACGCATGTAACGAACAATTGCCGATGTTGGCGCTAACCATCCGGCTCGCTTGAAAACGTGACGTGACCGAGCGATATTCATCGATGACCCGGTGTTTCCATGCCGGACGAAGGAGCGATTTGACAATGGCAAACTGGTCGGACCCTCAGGGCTCCACCGCCCGGTTCGGGGCGGCGCAGGCCGGTACGCGGGACGCCGCCCACGACGCGGGTCTCCGGTCGTACATGCTGTCCGTTTACAACTACATGACTTCGGGCGTGCTGCTGACGGGCATCGTCGCGCTCGGCTTCGCGCTGTCGGGCTATGCCGCCGCGGTGTTCCAGACGCCGCTTCGCTGGCTGATCGTGCTCGCGCCGCTCGCCTTCGTGTTCGCGATGAGCTTCGGGCAGAACCGCTTCAGTGCCTCGCAGCTGCGCGGGATGTTCTGGGGCTTTGCGGTGGCGATGGGCCTGTCGCTGTCGACGGTCTTCCTTGTCTACTCGCCGGTCGCGATCGCGCAGGCGTTCTTCGCCACGGCCGCCGGTTTCGCGGCGCTCAGCCTCTACGGCTACACCACCAAGCGTGATCTGTCGGCGTTCAGCACGTTCCTGATCATCGGCGTCGTCGGCCTGCTGGTCGCCAGCGTCATCAACATGTTTGTGAATTCCGGCCCGCTCGGCTTCGTCATCTCGCTGGTCGGTGTGCTGCTGTTCGCCGGGCTGACCGCGTACGACACGCAGCGGACGAAGAGCATGTATTTCCAGGTCGCCGGTCATGGTGAGCTGGTGTCGAAGGCAGTGGTGCTCGCCGCGCTGACGCTGTACCTCGACTTCATCAACATGTTCCTGTTCATCCTGCGTCTGTTCGGCTCCGGCCGCGACTGATCGCGGATAAGCGTCGTAATCAGGAACACGGGCTCGGCGGCATCGCCGGGCCCGTTTCTTTTGCGCTCACGAAAGTCACTGCCGCTTGCGCCTCTCGATCGACGCCTATCTCGACTACGGCTTCCCGGAGCGAGCCGATGTGCTGCTTCAGATCGAGGCCGCGGCGCTGCTCGATCAACGGCTTGAGCAACAGTCGCTCGTCATCGAGAGCGACAATCCGATCCGCGCCGTGTCGGGCGAGGATGGCATCGGACAGCGGACCTGGGCGACCGCCGAACACCGTCTCGTCGCGCACTACCGCGCCACGGTGCGGATCGACCGCGCCACGCCGTCGCTCGCCACGCTGCCGCACACGCCCGCCGGGCTGCTGCCGTCGCACACGATTCCCTATCTGCTGCCCAGCCGGTATTGCGAGTCGCACCGGTTCGACCACTTCCTGCGCCGTACCTTCGGTGGTTTGCGCGGCGGCGATCTCGCGATCGTGCTGGCCGAGTGGGTGCGCGCCAATATCGATTACGACGGCGCGGGCAGCGACGGGCGCAGCAGCGCGCTCGACACCTTTGCCGAACGTCGCGGCGTGTGCCGCGACTTCGCGCACCTGCTCGTCGCGCTCGCGCGTGCGGGCGAGATCCCGGCGCGCTGCGTCGCCGCCTATGCGCCGGGTGTCGATCCACCCGACTTCCATGCCGTGGTGGAACTCTGGCTGGGTGGTGCGTGGCACCTCGTCGACCCGACCGGCATGGCGCACCCGGATGAGATCGCACGCGTCTGCGTCGGGCGTGACGCTACCGACATCGCGTTCATGACGATCTTCGGCAGCGCCTGGCTCCAGCAGCAGCGCGTTTCGGTCACGCGCCTCTCTGACTGACGCACGCAGGAACAGGTGCCTGCGCGCGTCGTTGGTGTGTCGAAACATCAACGGAGGTTCAGGTGTCCGATAACAATCCGATCGACGATCGCGCACTCGACAGCATGTCGGTCGCACCCGATGGCACGCAGGCGGGCAACGCCGGCGGCAGCAAGGACGCACGGCAGGACGCCGGGCAGGATAAGATGATCAACAAGCGGCTACAGAAGGATCCGTCGAACGAGGACGCGAAGCTCGATGAAGGCCTCGACGAATCGATGGACGCCTCTGATCCTATCTCCGCGACGATCCCGGGCCGCAAGGATGAGCCGCCCGCCTCGTCGGGCTTTGATGCGGCAGCGGAGGCCGAGCGCCAGCGCGACGCCTAAGTGCTAACAGCGTTGATCAAGCGAAGGGTCGGCCAAGTGCCGGCCCTTTGTCGTTGGGCCTCTAGCTTACCGTGACCTACCAGCCACAGCAGCAAGCAAGAAAACCACATCATATGGCACTTCATCGCATTCATGTTGCGCTGCGGTATCTTTCATGATGGATTTGTGACGCGACGCACGTGTTCGTTAAGGCTGGTGTTAACCATCCTGGCGCATGATGCTCCGCATAGCATTGATCGGGCGGGGTGAACGATGAGCGCGAGGATGAAGCCGGCAGAAGGCGCGATGACGCTGGCGGAGATGAAGGAATTTGCGAGCTTCCCGGCCGCGACGCAGCGCTACATCCGCCGCAGCCTCGACGTGGGGCTCGACCGGCAAGATGCGATGCTGCGTTGGTCGCGCGACGTGGTCGAGGCCGCCTCGATCCGCGCGCAGGCGCGCCACTACCGCCGGCTCGACACCTTGCGGGCGAGCGTGCCCGACGACAGCGGGCTGGACGCGGTCGAGCCGTTCCTCTCACCCCTGGTCGTCACCTCGGCGTTCGATCTGGGGCAGGGGCGGCTGCTCAGTTTCTCGGCCTATCGCTTCTTGTACGAACGGCTGATCGGCCCGCGCGTGCGGCCGTGGCTGCCCGCTGCCTTCTGCTCGGCCGCGGCGCTGCCGCACCTTCACCCGGAGCTGCGCCGCAAGCTGCTGCAATCAATCAGCGAAGCCGCGGCGACCGCGTCGGGATGGTCGTCACGCCAGCCGGGCTTCTACCCGCACTGGGTCGAGAAGGTCGAGGCGGGCGCGCCGCTCCACTGATCGTCACGCCAACACCAGCCGTGCATCGATGCCATATTGCGCCTGCGCGTCGTCGAACACGGTGACGAGCCGCGCCAGATATGTGCGCATGGACTGGCTCGCCTGATTGACCGCTTGCACCGTTACGACGATCGGCGGCCGGATGCGGTAATGTCCCGCGACCAGCGCGTCATACACCGCGTCGAGGTTGGGCCCATGCCAATCCGGCGCGCCAAGCGCGGGCAGCAACGCGGCATAAATGTCGCGGAAGTCCTGCCACCCGGCGGCGTCGAGCATGATCCGCGTCACCGGCACGCGCGCCACCCGGTCGCGCCGCGGTTCGCCTGATCGAGGTGGAGGTGATCGCGGTGCGCGGCGTTATAGTCGGGCGACAGCACCGTCGCGAACAACCGGCATGCACCATCGCGAACGTCGTGCAGGAAGGCAGCGTCCTGCGCCGCGTCGCCGAACCAGTCACGCACCACGGTGACGCGCCGGCCGTCGGCCAGCCGGAAGCCCGCGATGTCGACCGCATCGGCGGTCGCATGCTCGCTCCAGCTACCCGCATCGCGCCCGTAGATGCGCCGGCACGAATAGCTGCCGAAATGCTCGATGTCGGCGACGTGGGTGCCGAAGTGCCGCTCGGCTGCGGGCTGCACCACGTCCCACTCCCACTTCACCAATGCCGCCGCGACCGGGCAGGCGACGCCCAGGCTCGCCGGCGAATAACCGATCGTCCTCGGGCCGCCACTGCGCAGCCGCACCGCGTCACGGTATCCGCACCGTGCACCGTCATCGCGCGGAGGCAGCGCGGTGTAGCGCACACCCGAACGGTCGAGCAGCGCACGGCAGGTGCCGAAATCGTCACCCAGCGCCGCCAGCTTGCGCCCGGTAAACGCACCGATCGGCTGCGACAGGTCGAGCGGGGTCCACGGCAGGTCCTGCGGTCGCCCTCGCATCACCCCCCAAGCGACCAGCGCCAGCAGCGCCGCACCACCTCCGATGACCAGCATCCGTGCGACCCGCCGGACGACGCGGATCACGCCTGCACCGATGCTCATCCGCGCATCGCGCTGGCGGTCGCCTCGGAGGTCACCGGATAGCCGAGGTCTTCGGGTATGCAGAGCCGGTCCTCGCCGCCCCGCCGCTCGCTCCACGGTGTCACCACGCGGAGCGGTGTCGCGCGCGCATGCGCGACCGCCGCATCGAACGAGGCGAATTGCGCCAATCGCTCCAAATTGCGGCGCGTCGGGAAGATGATCGACAGACGTCCCGCGTCCGCATCTGCCAACACCCCCGCGGCGCTCGCCCAGGCGAGCCGGACATTCTCGGTTTGGTCCACACACGCCTCGGGCGCGTCACCGGGCAGGCGTGCAAGGTAGAAGCGCGTATCGAAGATCCGCCGGTGACGATGCGCGGGACGCCAGCGCGCGAACGGCACCAGCGTGTCGAGGTCGAGCGTCACACCCGCCGCCCGCAGCACGTCGGCGAACGCCGTGCCCGCATGCAGCGCACGCCGCATCTTCGTCAGCGCAGCAAGCGAAGGAGTGGCGGTCAGCCCGACCGGTAGTCCTGCCTCCTCGATCGTCTCACGGATCGCCGCGATCCGCGCCGCGGTTTCACCATCGTCATCCGCCCCCAACGTCTGTGCCAGCGCGTGATCGCCCGGATCGACCCGCCCGCCCGGAAACACCATTGCGCCGGCGGCGAACGCCATCTTCTGCGCGCGTTCGACCATCAACAATTCGGGTGGCCCCCCGGATCGCTCGCGAAAGATCACCAGCGTCGCGGCCGGGACGGCGCGCGCCTTGGCGCCCTCATCATAAGTCGCAGATGCGGGCACGTCGTCATGGCTTGGGCCGCCGCTGCCGCCGTCCGCGTCCGTTTGCGTCATCCCGCTTCTCCTTCGCCGCGACCATCGCCGCGCGACCGCTCGCCTGCAAGCCTCGTGCCGCTGTTCAGCCGAGCCACGGATGCGACGAAGAGGATGTTGCGATACCGTAACGATAGGAACGCATCGGCCACTTCCGGCTTTGTTGGCGCGCATACGACGCACACAATCGGCGCGTTGCTGTCCAGCTAGGAGGACCGAATGGGCTACGAACGTTATCCGCGCGGCACGAACCCGCAGGGCGATTATAACAATCGTGAAGAGACTCAGGACTATGGCCGCGACTATGGATCCGGCCGGCAGTACAGCTACTCCAGCGCGCGCGATTATCAGTCCGCGGGCATGATGGGCCGCGACGACGACCGCGACTATCGCGGCAACCGTGATCGCTACGAGTCGGGCTCGTACGGGTCGAACCCTTATGGCCAGCGCGACTACGGCAACGCAGGCTATGGCCGCAACGACCGTGACCGCGACGATCGCGGCTATGGCCGTTCCGAATACGGTCAGTCCGGCTACGG
Source organism: Sphingomonas sp. Mn802worker (assembly GCF_000382485.1). GTDB lineage: Bacteria > Pseudomonadota > Alphaproteobacteria > Sphingomonadales > Sphingomonadaceae > Sphingomonas. The sequence continues at coordinate 273,938 of NZ_AORY01000004.1, forward strand.
CCAGTCGAACTACGGCCAGTCGCGCCAATATGGCTCGTCAGGCAGGAACGAGTATCACGGCAGCTACGGTTCCGACGGTCGCCGCTTCGTCGATGTCGGTGATCGCAAGCATTGGGACGATGATAATCGCGGCGGCTACGGTCGTGAGCAGAACCGCTTCGGAGGCAACGATCGCGGCGACTCGCAGCGCGGCAATTACGGCCGTGCGCCGCAGGGCTATAACTACCAGGAACGCGGCTTCTTCGACCGCGCCGGTGACGAGGTCCGTTCGTGGTTCGGTGACGAGGAAGCCGAGCGTCGGCGCGAGATGGACAATCGCTATGACGAACGCGAGTACAACCAACGCGACCGGCATGACCGCGACTCCGACTATCATCACTGGCGTTCGGGCCAGATCGCCGCGCTCGACCGGGACTATGACGAGTATCGCAGCGAGAACCGCAGCAAGTTCAACAACGAGTTCGGCTCGTGGCGCACGAACCGTCAGACGCAGCGCGATTCGCTCGACAAGGTGAAGGAGCATGCCGAGGTCGTCGGCTCCGACGGCAGCCATGTGGGCACCGTCGACAAGGTACGCGGCGACCGTATTCTCCTGACCAAGAACGACGTCGATGCGGGCGGCCAGCACCACTCGATCCCGTCAAGCTGGATCAGCTCGGTCGAGGACAAGAAGGTCATGCTGTCGAAGACCGCTGACGAGGCCAAGAAGCAGTGGCGCGACGAGGAGAGCAAGCAGGCGATGTTCGGCTACGGTGATCGCACCAGCGACAACATGGCGGGCCAGCGCTCGTTGTCGCAATCGGGCAGCTATGGTGGTTCGACCGGCCAGAGCATGACCGGCAGCACCGCCTCGTCGACCAGCACGTCAGCCGGCGGCGACACCAACCTGAACAGCAGCTTTTCCGGCACGTACCAGAACAAGTAAGCTGATCGAGAGTGCGTGAGGAAGGGCTCGGGCGGTAACGCCCGGGCCCTTCTCTTTACCGCGTGCAAGGTGCGACCGTGTGGTCGGGGGTTACGCCTCAAGATCTTGGACGCGCTCGACACGCGCTAAGCCGGTGCCGTCGCGTTGTGCCGCGGAGCGCACGAGCATGGACCGTCACGACAGCCGCAGATGGCCGATGCAGCCACTATGCGCTGATCGCTTCACAGGCATAAACTAGTTAACCTTCGGGCTGCTATATCACCGTCATGCGCGTCCTGACGCTCTCCACGCTGTTTCCCGACGCGACGCGCCCCAACTTCGGCATCTTCGTCGAGCGGCAGACGAGCGGGCTCGCCGCCCACCCCGACGTGGAACTTCGCGTCGTGGCACCGATCGGCTTGCCGCCATGGCCGCTCAACCGTCATGCGCATTATCGCGCACTCGCTTGCGTGCCGCGCGAAGAGGTCTGGCGTGGACTGAACATCCTGCGACCGCGCTTCACCACAGTACCGGGAACCGCCGGCCGCTTCCATGCCGCCGCACTTACCGCTGCGCTGCGCCCGATCCTCGACCGGCTACGCGACACCTTCGTGTTTGATGTAATCGATGCGAGCTTCTTCTTCCCCGACGGCCCCCCGCAGTCGCGCTTGGGCAGCGTTACGGCGTGCCGGTCTCGATCAAGGCGCGCGGTGCCGACATCCACCACTGGGGTCGGGCACCCGCCACTGCGGCGCAGGTTCGTTGCGCAGGACAGGCGGCGGACGGTCTTCTGGCGGTCAGTGCGGCGATGCGCGACGACATGGCGGCATTAGGCCTGCCCGCGGAGCGCATCCGCGTCCATCACACCGGCGTCGACCTCGACCGCTTCGCCCCCGCCGATCGCAGCAGGCTCAAGCGGGAGCTAGGCATCGACGGCGCGCTGATCGTGTCGGTCGGCGCGCTGATCCTGCGCAAGGGGCACGACATCGTCATCAAGGCGCTTGCCGACCTGCCACATGTCACGCTTGCCATCGCAGGGGAAGGACCGGAGCGCGGACGGCTCGAAGCACTCGTCACCGAGCGCGGCCTCGGTGAGCGCGTCCGGCTGCTGGGCAGCGTCGCGCACGCCGACCTGCCACGCTGGCTCGCCGCGGCGGACGTGTTCGCGCTAGCATCGTCGTCGGAGGGGCTGGCCAATGCCTGGATCGAGTCGCTTGCATGCGGCACGCCGATCGTCATTCCCGATGCGGGCGGGGCAGACGAGGTCGTGACCGACGCGGCGGCGGGGCGGATCGTCGCACGGACCCCGGCAGCGTTTGCTGAGGCACTCGCTGCGATCATCAGCGATCCGCCCGCACCCGCCGACACTCGCCGCATCGCCGAGCGGTTCACCTGGGCGGTAAACACCGCTTCGTTATACGATCATCTCTCGGGACTGGTGGCTCGCCACTACACGTCAGCGCCTTGATTCTCAGGAGTGCGGGCCCGAGCCGTCTAGGCTGTACGCATCCTCACGCATCGATCGGGTAGAGCGCCGCGACCACCTGTCGGTCCTCGGCACGCAGCACGCCCCAGGCGCGCGCCGCGGCGCGGCTGTCCATCGCCTCGACACCGATCCCGCGCGCCTCCAGCGCGGCGACCAGCGGACGCGGCGGTCGTGCCAGGTTCGCGCCGGTGCCGAGCAGCACGAATTCGGGCGCGCCCTCCAGGATCGCCGCCAGTGCCGCCTCATCCAGTTCGGCGAGCGGTGGCGGTGACCACGTGTCCGCGCGCAACGGGGTCAGCGTCAGCGCGGTGTAGACGTTCTCATCAACGCGGAACCCGCTTGGCCCCATCGCGCGGATCAGCGGCCCGGCAGCGCCGGCCCGATCCATCCGCATCGATCCCGCGCGCGTCACCACGGCGTCAGTTCCGCGGTCCCACGCGCTCGGCATTCTCGATCCCGCCGCGACCGGGCCGTGCCGCGCCGCCTTCCGGCTCGGCACGCAGCCCCAGCGAGATCAGCAGCGACGAAGACACGTAGATCGACGAATAGGTACCGACTACGATGCCAAGGATCATCGCCGCGGTGAACCCGCGCAGCACGTGCCCGCCCAGCAGCAGCAGTGCGGCGAGCGCGAGCAGGATCGTGACCGAGGTCATCACGGTGCGCGGCAGCGTCTCGTTGACCGACAGGTTGATGATCTCGCGCATGTCCATCTTGCGGTACCGGCGCATGTTCTCGCGGATGCGGTCGTCGATCACGATCTTGTCGTTGATCGAATAGCCGATGATCGTCAGCACCGCGGCGACGATGTTCAGGTCGAACTCGAACTGCGTCAGCGCGAAGAAGCCGAGCGTCATCAACAGATCGTGGACGATCGCGACGATCGTCGACACCCCGAACTGCCACTCGAAACGGAAAATCGCGAACAGGCCAATGCCGAGGATCGCGAGCACGATCGCGATTGCGCCGTTGCGCACCAGCTCGCCCGACACCTTCCCCGACACGGTCGAGTAACGCAGGAACGTCGCGCCGGGGAACTTGGCAGCGAGTGCGGCCTCGACCTTCTTGACGGCCGCATTGGTCGCGCCCTCGTCGCCGCCCGACTGGACTGGCAGGCGGATCGACAGCGTGGTACCGTCGCCGATCGGCTGGATGTTGGCATCGCCGACCTCCTGCTGCTCGATCACGGTGCGGACCTGATCGATCGGCGGCTGCGTCGCGAACCGCTCCTCGATCATCAACCCGCCCTCGAAATCGACGCCGAAGTTGAGCCCGTGATAAAAGGTCAACCCGACCGCCACCACGCTCAGCAGCAAAGTCAGGCCGAACGCCCATCCGCGCAGCCGCACGAAATCGATGTTGGTGTTGTCGGGTACGAGCTTGAGGAGTTTCATGGGTCTGGCCCGGCTCAAATGTTGATTGTCTTGGGCTTGGTGCGGCGCACCCAGCCGGCGACGAGCATGCGGGTAAAGGTGACGGCGGTGAAAACGCTGGTCGCGATGCCGATCAGCAGCACCACCGCGAAACCCTTGACCGGGCCCGAGCCCAGCAGGAACATGATGATGCCAGAGATGGCGTGCGTCACGTTCGCCTCGAAGATCGTCCGGCTCGCTTCCTTGTAACCCAGCTCGATCGACTGCACGACGCTGCGCCCGCGGTGGAATTCCTCGCGGATGCGCTCGTTGATCAGCACGTTGGCGTCGACCGCGGTACCGATCGTCAGCACGAATCCCGCGATGCCCGGCAGTGTCAGCGTTCCCTTGATCAGCGCCAGCACGCCCAGGATTACGAAGACGTTGATGATGACGGCCAGGTTCGCATAGGCGCCGAAGCGGCCGTAGGTCACCAGCATGAACGCGACCACGAGCGCCACCGCGACCGCGGATGCGAGGATGCCGGCGCGGATCGAGTCTTTGCCCAGGTCAGGTCCGACGGTCGATTCTTCCACGACCTTCAACGCGACCGGCAGCTTGCCCGAGCGCAGCGCGATCGCCAGCGCGTTGGCGCTCTCGGTTGTGAAGCCACCGTTGATCGCGGCGCGACCGCCCAGGATCGGCTCGTTGATGTTGGGCGCGGAGATGACGCTGTTGTCGAGGATGATCGCGAATGGCTTGTTGACGTTCTCCTGCGTCACGCGCGCGAAACGGCGACCGCCCTGGCTGTCGAAGGTGATCGAGACCTGCGGCGCGTTGGTTTGCGGATCGAACTCCTGCCGCGCGTCGGACAGCATGTCGCCGGTGATAATCGCGGAACGCTTCACCGCGATGAAGGGAATGCCCGACGGGCTGTTGGGATAGGGGAGCACTTGGCTGCCCGCGGGCGCCTGACCCTTGGCTAGCTGCGCCGGATCGGTATTCTGGTCGACCAGCTTGAACTCGAGCTTGGCCGTCTTGCCCAGCAGGTCCTTTAGCGCCTGCGGATTGCCCAGACCCGGCACCTGTACGACGATACGGTTCGATCCCTGACGGATGATCGTCGGCTCGCGCGTGCCGAGCTCGTCGATGCGGCGGCGCACGACCTCGGTCGCGTCCTGCATCGCGCGATCCACCGCCTGCGTGAGGCCAGCTTGCGTCGGGGTCAGCACGAAGCGGCTAGTGTCGACGACCTGAATGTCCCATTCGCGCTGTCCGGTCATGCCGGCACCGCCGCCGGTGATCGCCAGCAGCCGTTCGCGCGCGGCGTCGACCTGGGTCGGATCACGCAGCAGGAACGACAATTGCCCGCCGCGGCTGGAGATATCGCCAATCTCGATCCGCGGGTTCTGTCGCCGCATCTCGGTCTGCACCTGCTCGCGCATCGCCTCGACCCGCGTCGCCGCAACGTCGTTGGTATCGGCCTCGAGCAGCAGGTAGCTGCCGCCCGCCAGATCGAGCCCCAGATTGATCGTGGAGAATTTGACCGGCAGTCGTTCGTTCAACCCCGGCACGATGCTCGGGATCGAGAGCGCCACCAGCACGGCCAGGAACGCCCAGATCGAGGCGACCTTCCAGCGTGGGAAATCGAGCATTGTCTTGGCTCAGCTCAGTCGTTGGCGGGCTTGGAGCCGAGCGGAGTGACCTCCGCCAGCGTCGCCTTGACCACGCGCACGCGGGTGTTGGGCGCGATCTCAACCTCGACGAAGGCATCCTCGACGCGCGTTACCTTGCCGACCAGACCGCCCGCGGTGACGACCGAATCACCCTTCTTCACCGCCGCGACCGCTGCCTGCAGCTTGCGCACTCGCGCCTGCTGCGGACGGATCATCAGGAAGTAGAAGACGATGAAGATGAGGAACAGCGGCGCGAGGCCGAGGAAGCCGCCGAGTGCACCGTTCGCGGAACCCGCACCGCCGGCTGCCTGCGCGTAAGCTGGAGAGATGAGCATCGTGTCCAAGCATGAAAAGTTGCGCGCGCGAGCATCACCCGCACGCCAAAGAAGTTCCCGGCGCTACCATCGCGCGCCACCCGGCGCAACTGCCCGCCCCGGCAGCACGGCCCGGCGAGCCCCAGACGTACCCCGGCAACAGGTCGCTTGCATCATCGCGTCGCCGCGCGTAATGGCCGCCGCTCGGTCGGGGCGTAGCGCAGCCTGGTAGCGCATCACACTGGGGGTGTGGGGGTCGCAGGTTCGAATCCTGTCGCCCCGACCAAATCACACAGCGACGATGTAGCGAAGCACCGCCTCGTCGCTGTCCTACACGCATATGTTCACGCATTGTTCCCGCGGTTCAACCGGGGAGTGTTTCACGTGATCGATCAACTCATCGACGCTGTCATCGACCGCGAAGGCGGCTATTCCAACCATCCCGCCGACCGCGGCGGCGCAACCCGCTTCGGCATCACCGAAGCGGTTGCGCGGGCGAACGGCTATGCCGGCGACATGCGGCATTTCTCGCGCGCCGCCGCCGTCGCGATCTATCGCCGCATCTACTGGGTGCGCCCGCAGTTCGATCAGGTTGCGACCCGCGCGGCCGCGCTCGCCGCCGAGTTGTTCGACACCGGGGTCAACATGGGCCCGGCGGTCGCGGTCACCTTCCTGCAACGTGCGCTCAACGCGCTTAATCGCGGCGCAACCGACTACGCCGACGTGGTGCTCGACGGTCGCGTCGGTGCACAGACGCTCGCCGCGCTCGACCGCTTCCTCGCCACACGGCGCGCGAGCGGGGAGGTCGTGCTCGTCAAGGCGATCGAGGCATTGCAGGGTGAACGCTACATGGCGCTCGCCGAGCAGCGACCCGCGAACGAGGCTTTCCTCTACGGCTGGCTCGCCAATCGCCTCAACTGACGGCGCCAAGGTCACGTCCCTCGCGCGCTCATGCGTAGGGGTGTGACTTCAGTGACCTTCCAGCCGCATCACGACTCTTGAAGGAGCCTCATCATGGCCCGACCCGCCACCGATCTCATCACGCCGATCGCAGGCGTGCTCGACCGCATCATCCCCGATCCCGCCACGCGGGACGCTGCGAAGCTCGAACTGCTGCGGCTCGAACGCACCCACGAACTCGGCACCCTGCGCACGCAGATGGCGGGGGTGCTGGCGGAGGCGAACAGCCCCGACCGCTGGACCGCCCGCGCGCGTCCGTCATTCCTCTACGTCATGTATGCGCTGCTGTTGTGGAGCATCCCGATGGGGCTGATCGCCGCGATCCGGCCGGCGGCGGCGCAGGCGATCGCCCGCGGCATGACCGCTTATCTGAACGCACTGCCAGAGCCGCTCTACGCGCTCTTCGGCACCGGTTACCTCGGCTACACCGTCGCCCGCGAATGGGGGAAGCGGCCGCGGTGACGCGTCAGGGAGCGGCGGTGTTGTCCTCACCCGTCGCCCCGTCGCCCTCGTCCGAATAGGCACGTTCGAGGTAAAGTTCGGCCATCTGGTAATGCGCCTTGCACGCCGCCGGGTTCTCGGTTGCGCTCGCGGCCTCGATCTCGGCCTCCGCGCGGCGGTTGTAATATTCGCGATCGTCGTCGTCGTCGGTACGCACGCACCATCTCCTTGGAGGAGGATGTCGCATGCGCGTGTTTCCCCCGTTTTGCTACAACATAGAAAATCGTACGGTGGATTTCGCCCTCCGGCAGTCACGCCCGGTCGCGGGGTTGGCACAAGCACGCCGCGCTACCTACATGCCGCGCCATGAGCGGGAACGATCCACATTCCGTGCCGGTCTGGCATGGCACCACCATTCTCTCGGTTCGGCGCGGCGGCAAGGTCGTCGTCGCTGGCGACGGCCAGGTCTCGATGGGCCCGACCGTGATGAAGCCTAATGCGCGCAAGGTCCGCACATTAGGCAAGGACGGAAAGGTCATCGGCGGCTTCGCGGGCGCGACCGCCGATGCCTTCACGTTGTTCGAACGGCTCGAGGCCAAGCTCGAGCGCCACAACGGCCAGCTGATGCGCGCCGCGGTTGAGCTCGCCAAGGACTGGCGCACCGACAAATATCTGCGCAACCTGGAGGCGATGATGATCGTCGCCGACCGCGACGTGACGCTGATCCTGACCGGCAACGGCGACGTACTGGAGCCCGAGGCAGGCGTCGCCGCGATCGGATCGGGCGGCAATTTCGCGCTCGCCGGCGCGCGTGCGCTGGTCGACTATGAACAGGATGCGGAAACGATTGCGCGCCGTGCAATGAAGATCGCCGCCGACCTCTGCGTCTACACCAACGATCGCCTCGTCGTCGAAACGCTCGACTCGGCCAACTGAGTTTTTCCATGCAAGACAATCTGACGCCCAAGGCGATCGTCGCCGCGCTCGACGCGCACATCATCGGTCAGCGCGACGCGAAGCGCGCGGTTGCGGTGGCGCTCCGCAACCGCTGGCGCCGACAGCGGCTCGGCGCCGATCTGCGCGACGAGGTGACGCCCAAGAACATCCTGATGATCGGCCCGACCGGGTGCGGCAAGACCGAGATCAGCCGCCGTCTGGCGAAACTCGCCGACGCGCCGTTCGTGAAGGTCGAGGCGACCAAGTTCACCGAGGTTGGCTATGTCGGTCGCGACGTAGAACAGATCGCGCGCGACCTGGTCGAGGAGGCGGTGCGGCTTGAAAAGGAACGCCGGCGTCTGGCGGTTAAGGACAAGGCCGAGGAAGCGGCGATGAACCGCCTGCTCGACGCGCTCGTCGGCAAGGATTCGAGCCAGGCGACGCGCGAGAGCTTTCGCCAGCGCTTCCGCGACGGCCACCTCGACCAGACCGAGATCGAGCTCGAACTCAGCCAGACGCCGCAGATGCCGTTCGACATTCCCGGCGGCGGGTCGGTCGGCATGATCAACTTGAGCGAGATGATGGGCAAGGCGTTCGGCAACAACGCACCCAAGCAGCGCCGCAAGCTGCTCGTCCCCGCCGCGTGGGAGAAGCTGGTCGAGGAGGAAGCCGACAAGCGGCTCGACCAGGACGAGGTCAGCCGCACCGCGCTTGCCGATGCGGAGGCGAACGGCATCGTCTTCCTTGACGAGATCGACAAGATCGCAGTCAGCGATGTGCGCGGCGGGTCGGTCAGCCGCGAAGGCGTGCAGCGCGACCTGCTGCCGCTGATCGAAGGGACCACCGTCTCGACCAAGTACGGGCCGATGAAGACCGATCACATCCTCTTCATCGCATCGGGCGCGTTCCACGTCGCCAAGCCGTCCGACCTGTTGCCCGAGCTTCAGGGCCGACTGCCGATCCGCGTCGAGTTGAAGGGGCTGACCGAGGACGATTTCGTCTCGATCCTGTCCGACACCAAGGCGTCGCTGCCCGCGCAATACAGCGCGCTGATCGCCACCGAAGGCATCGAGGTCAGCTTCACCGACAACGGCATCCGCGCAATTGCGCGCATCGCGGCGGAAGTGAATGGCGAGATCGAGAACATTGGCGCCCGCCGCTTGCAGACTGTGATGGAGAAGCTGCTGGAGGAAGTCAGCTTCGACGCCGAGGATCGCAAGGGGGAGAGCCTCGTCGTCGACGCCGCTTACGTCGAGCAGCAGCTCGCCAGCGTCGCACGCAACGCCGACCTCAGTCGCTTCGTCCTGTAAGGCTGCTGATTGGGCTGGCGGCTCGTCAGCCCGACAGCCCGATGATGGCGATCTGTCGTCCGTAATCGGGCTCGCCGCGGTGTGTCGCGCGGCGATAGCTGAAGAAACGGTCCTCGTCGGCATAGGTGTCGAGCCCCATCGCCTCGATTCGCCGTACGCCCGCTGCCGCCAGTCGGTGAGCGACATAGCCTTCGAGGTCGAACTGCGCGTGGTCGGCGCGACCGTCGGCGAAGAAGCGCTCGTTCGCCGGATCAGCCTCCTCGAATCGCTGCCGAAACGCGGCATCGACCTCGTAGCTGGCGCGCGCGATGCACGGTCCGATCGCCGCGGCGATCCGCTGCCGGACTGCGCCGAGCGCTTCCATCGCGTCGAGCGTCGCATCGGTGACGCCGTCCAGTGCACCCTTCCATCCGGCATGCGCCGCACCGACCACGCCCGCCGCCACATCCGCCAGCAGCACCGGCGCGCAATCCGCGGTGACGATGCCGAGTGCGAGCGCGGGATTGTCGGTCACCAGCGCATCGGCGTGTGGGCGCACGCCGTTCGCGAACGGCACCCGTACGGTGACGCAATCGGGCGAGTGGATCTGATACGGCGTCAGCAGCGTCGCGCCCGGCCTGACCGCTGCAAGTGCCGCCATGCGGTTCTCCGCCACCGCGTCCTGATCGTCGCTCGATCCCGCACCGACGTTCAGCCCCGCGAACACGCCACCCGACGCACCGCCGCGTCGGCCGAGGAATCCGTGCGGCACACCGCCCAGCACATCGGCGCGGATGACCTCGACCGCGCTCACAGCGCCAGCCGCATAATTAGGTCGCGATCGACCTGCGTTCCGGTCTGGAACGCGTAATCGCCGACGTGGACGAAGCCGTGCTTTTCGTAGAAGCGCCGCGCCCGCGCATTTTCCTCCCAGACGGTCAGCAGCAGGCTAGACGCACCGCGCGACTGCGCGATCCGGCGAGACCAGTCGAGCAGCGCGGGCGCGACCCCTTGTCCGTGGAAGTCGCGATCGACGTAGAGCTGCCGCAGCTGGTGTGCGCCGCTCGCATCGACCTCGTCAGTGAAGATCGGCGTGCTCATCTTCGCATAGCCGATTACGTGGCTGTCGCTCAAAGCGACACGGTAGTCGAACGCCGGGTCGGGTAGGTCGCGGATCAGCGCTCCCGCCTGACCGAACGCCTCCGCCAGGTAGCGCTCGATGTCAGCCGCTGATGCGGAATGCCTGAAGGTGTCGAGCCACACCCGACGCGCCATTGCGTCGATCGCCGGACCGTCGTCGGGCAGGGCGTCGCGGTAGACGATCACGCGAGGCTTGCTCGGCGACAATGGATCACGCGAACCCCGCCGGCTCGGGCCAGTCGCGGTGCCGAACCGCCATGACGCGGAACAGCTCGCCCATCTCCTCGACCAGCCGGCGGCGATCCTCCGCCACCCGCGGCCCCAGCGCCGCGGCCCGCGCATCGATGCCAAGCGCCGACAGGAACGCGCCTTGCCCGGTCGGCCCGGAGCGCCGGCATCCGGAAGCCTCCGCCGCGAGCGCGAGCGTCGCGAAATCGACGTGCGCGGTCAGGTCCTGCTCGCCCGGCGCCTCGAACGGATTGGCATAAGCGTGGCCGCGCACCGCCTGCAGCGTGTCGCCAACCGCCGGCCCCTCGTAGCCGTAATCGATCACCAGCATCGCACCGCCCTGCGCTTCGATCAGCGCGGAAAGCCCCGCCATGATCGCGACGCTGGCGGGCGAGGTCTCGACCACCGACCCGGGTCCCGCCGCGTCGAGCGCTTCGGGCATGATCCCCGCCGGCATCGCGCCGCCCGCGATCGGCAGGAACAACGTGTCCTGGCACGCGACCAGCCGCTCGCGCCAGCCATCGGCGCCGCGTACCAACTGCCGGATCGGCAACGCATCAAAGAATTCGTTGGCGACGACGAGCAGCGGCACGTCGGCGGGCAGCGTCGACACATCGTCGTGCCACGTCGCCCCGGGCACCGCGCGCGCCTGCACCTCGCGCAGCGCCGGACTGTTCTCGACGAAATGAACCGCTGGCATCAGCCCCGCTGCCCGCATTGCGCGCAGCGCGTCGGCAGTCAGCGTGCCTCGGCCCGGACCCAGCTCGACCCAGGCAATCTCAGGACGCCCCGCCCGGTCCCATAGGTCCGCCGCCCACAACCCGATCAGCTCGCCAAACATTTGGCTGATCTCCGGCGCGGTGGTGAAGTCGCCGCCCGCCCCCAGCGGATCGCGCGTCGCGTAATAATGCGCGTTGGCAGCCGCCATGAACTGGCTGACCGGGATCGGCCCCCCCAGCGTGATCGCGCGCGCCAGCCGCTCGGCGAGCAGCGGCTCGCGCCTCGACGTGCCCGGCGGCGGCACCAGCGGGTGATCGCTGCTCAGGCGACGCTCTCCAGCCCGCCGGTCGGTTCGATCCGCTGGCGACGTCCCGGCGCCGTCGCGATCAGGAACGCGCCCGCCAGCACCATCGGGATGCACAGCACCTGACCCATGTGGATCGTGTTGGCGAAGAACGTGCCCGCGAACTGCGCGTCGGGCTCGCGGAAGAACTCGACAATGAACCGCGCCACGCCGTAGCCGAGCAGGAACAGCCCGACGAGCTTGCCCGGCTGGTACCGCGCCTTGGTCCGCCAGAAGAAGAACCACAGCAGCATGAACAGGCAGATGCCCTCCAACCCCGCCTCGTACAGCTGGCTCGGATGCCTGGCGGGCTCGACAAACCCGGTCGGCACGGTACGCTCGAACACGATCGCCCAGGGCGCGTCGCTCGGCTTTCCCCATAGCTCACCGTTCACGAAGTTCGCCAGCCGGCCGAAGAACAGCCCGAACGGCACGACGCAGGCGACATAGTCGTGGATGCGCAACCAGTTGAGCTTGTGCTTCCTCGCGAACCAGATGATGCCCAGCGACGTGCCGATCACGCCGCCGTGGAACGACATGCCGCCGTCCCACAATCGCAGGATGCGCAAGGGACTGGACAGCATTTCCGGTGCGTAGAACAGCACGTAGCCGATCCGCCCGCCCAGAATAATGCCGAGCGTCGCGTAGAAAACCAGATCGTCGGCGTGCCGCCGTGCCATTGGTGCGCCGGGCTGCGCAAGCAGTTTCAGCAGGTACCACCAGCCGACGACGATGCCCGCGATATAGGCGAGACTGTACCAGCGCAGCGTGAAGAAGCCGAGCGTGAACACGTCGGGGTGGAGGCCGAGATCGGCGAAACGGAGGTGGCCGGTGCCCGCGTAGGCGGCATCGGCGAGTATCGGCAGGATCAAGGCTTTCCCCTCAACATCGTCGCCTCCATAAGGAGCCAAGGGCACAAGACCAAGCCGTCAACGGCGGCCAAGCGGAGAGAATGATGCGAACCGAGCTCGACCAGCGGATGGATGCGGTGATGGGCGCGATGACGGGCGCGGGCGGGCAGTTGCCGCTGGGCCAAGTCGAACGCTTCGGTCGCTCGCTGCCCTACATCGCCGCCGCGCCGCCGACGCTGCCGGCCTATTTCGCGCATTTCTGCACCCAGCACGCTGAGGCCGAGTTCCTGGTCGCGGGCGACGAGCGGCTGACCTTCGGACAGGTTCACGCCGCCGCGGCGAAGGTCGCCGATGCGCTCGTCGGGCATTATGGCATCGCCAAGGGCGACCGCGTCGGCATCGCCGCACGCAACTCGCCGTCGTGGATCGTGCTCTACATGGGCATCCTGATGGCGGGCGGCACCGCGACGCTGCTCAACGGCTGGTGGCAGGCCGAGGAGTTCGAAGCCGCGATCCGTGATGTGGGTGTCGGCCTGATCTTCGCCGACCTGCCGCGCGCCAAGCGGCTGGCGGCGATCGAGAATATGTCGGTACGGGTCGAGGCGATCGACGATCTGCGCCCGCTGGACGAGGCGATCGGCGCGGTCGTCAGCCACGCGTCCGGCGCGGCGCTGCCGATGCTGACCGGCGTTGATCGCGCGACGATCCTGTTCACCTCGGGCTCGACCGGCAAGTCGAAGGGCGCGCTGTCGACGCATTTCCAGGTCATGCAGGGCATCTTCAACTATCTCGCCTCCGCGCTGATGATGCTGGGCATCGCGACGCAGGACGGCACCGCCAGCACGCTTCAGCCCGCGACCTTGCTCAACGTGCCGCTGTTCCACGTCACCGCCGAGGTGCCCGTCTTCCTGCAAAGCATGGCGATCGGGCGCAAATTGGTGCTGATGCCCAAGTGGGACGCGGAGGAGGCGATGCGGCTGATCGAACGCGAGCAGGTGACCTATTTCGTCGGCGTGCCGCTGATGAGCTTCGAGATGCTGACGCACCCCAATCGCGGCAAGTACGACCTGTCGACGCTCGCCGACATCGCCGCCGGCGGTGCGCCGCGCCCTGTCGAGCATGTCCGCCGTATCGATGCCGAGATGGAGGGCGCGCCGCTGATCGGTTACGGACTGACCGAGACCAACGGGATCGGCACCGGCAACTGGCGCGGCAATTACGTCGCCAAGCCCAATTCGGCCGGCCGCGCCTCGCCGCCGCTGGTCGACCTCGCGATCCTCGACGACGCGGGCGTGCCGGTGCCGCAGGGCGCGCGGGGTGAGGTATGCATCCGCTCGGCCGCGTGCTTCGAGGAATATTGGAACAACCCGCAGGCGACTGCCGACGCGTTCACCGCCGACGGTTATTTCCGCACCGGCGACATCGGCTACCTCGATGAGGACGATTACCTGTTCATCGTCGACCGCAAAAAGGACATCATCATCCGCGGCGGCGAGAACATCAGTTGCCAGGAGGTCGAGGCCGCCCTGTACGAACATCCGGAGGTGGCCGAGGCGGCGGTGTTCGGGCTCACAGATGAACGATACGGCGAGGTGCCCGGGGCGGTCGTCCACCTGGCGCATCCCGGCATCGTCGAGGCGGAGGATCTGGTCGCCTTCCTCACGCCGCACATCGCCGCGTTCAAGGTTCCGCAGAAGATCTGGATCGCCGACGAACCGCTGCCGCGTCTCGGCACGGAGAAGATCGACAAGGTGTCGCTCCGCGGCAAATACCGCGCGCTTGCGGTGAGCGAGAGCGTCTGACCGTTCTCGCGGCTGCTTGTTCGTTTCGGCCGGGCGGGTAAGGAGCGAGCGATGCCAACGCTTTCGCGCCGCAATGTCCTCGTCGCTGGCGGAGCGGGCGTGGGGGTGCTGGTCGCCTGGGCCGCGTGGCCCAGGCGGTACGCACCGAACCTGCCGGTCGCGGCAGACGAGACGCTGTTCGGCGGTTTCCTGAAGATCGCGCGCGATGGGCGCGTCATCGTCGCGGTGCCGCAGGTCGAGCACGGGCAGGGCGTCTACACCACGCTGCCGCAGATCGTCGCCGACGAGCTCGGCGCCGACTGGCGCACGGTCGCGGTCGAGCCCGCGCCGATCAATCCGCTCTACGCCAACCCGCTCGCCGCCGACGTGTTGTTCGCAGGCGGGTTCGATCACGTACCCGCTGGCTTGCGCGAAGAGCATCTGACGCGTGACGCGGTGATGCTGACGGCTGGCTCGACTTCGGTCCGCCGCTTCGAGCAGAGCTTGCGCGAAGCCGGTGCCGCCGCGCGCGTGCTGATGTGCAAGGCAGCGGCGGCGCGCTGGGATGCCGACTGGCAGGCGTGCGACACCGCCGACGGCTTCGTCGTGCTCGACGGGCGCAGGTTGCGCTTCGGCGAACTGGCCGAGGCCGCGGCGGGCTATGCGCTTCCCGACGAGCTGCCACTGCGCTTCGGCGATGATGGTCGGTTGAGCGGCCGGTCGCTGCCGCGGCTCGATGCGCCTGCCAAGGTCGACGGCTCGGCCAATTACGCCGGCGATGTGCGGCTGCCCGACATGGTGTTCGCCAGCATCCGCCAGGGTCCGCTTGGCGACACCCGGCTGCGCTCGTTCAACCGCAACGCGGCGGAAGGGATACAGGGCGTGGTCGGCGTGGTTGCGCGCGATACCTGGGTCGCGGTTGCGGCGAACAATTGGTGGGCAGCGAACCGCGGCCTCGACGCGCTCGATCCCCGGTTCGAGACGCGCGGGCCGCCGATCGACACGGCGTCGATCGATCGCAGGCTCGACACAGCGCTGGCGGGCGATGGCTTCCGCGTCGCCGCCGCCGGCGACCTCGCGGCGGTGTTCGGCGGCGCGCGCATCTATACCGCCGATTATCAGGTCGGCCTGTCGCTTCACCCGTCGCTTGAGACGCCGACCGCGACCGCACACTGGCGCGACGACGCGCTCGAACTCTGGATCGCGACGCAGGCGCCGACCAGCGCGCGCAACGCCGCGGCGGCTGCGCTCGACATTGCTCCTAAGCGAGTCACGGTTCACGCGATGATTGTCGGCGGTTCGTTCGGCCAGGCGCTCGAAACCGAGATCGCGGCGCAGGCCGCCACCCTCGCGCGTGAGTTGAAGCGACCGGTCCAACTCACCTGGTCGCGCGGCGAGACGGCGCTGCACGACCGCTTCCGCGCTCCCGCGCGCGCCCGGATGAGCGCGCGGCTCGGTCCCGGCGGCGCGATCCTCGGCTGGCAGGCGAAGGTCGCCGCGCCTGAGACCGGCGCGCAATTGGCGGCGCGGCTTCTGCCCGATGATCCGCTACGCCGCGCGGCGGCAGCGCTGCCGATCGGCGCGGACGACTACGCCATATCGGGCGCGATCCCGCCCTACGCCATTCCCGCACTCGCGATCGATCACCACCCGGCCGACATCGGCGTGCGCGTCGGGCACCTGCGCGGGCTGGCGGATGGCTACAACGCCTTCTTCACCGAATGCTTCATTGACGAGCTCGCGCACGCGGGCGGGAACGAGCCGATGAGCTACCGGATCGGGATGCTCGGCGGCAACGCGCGGCTGGCACGCTGCCTGACCACGGCCGCCGCGCTCGGCGGATGGCAAGGCGGCGTTGCGGGCAGCGCTCAGGGGATCGCCTGCCACGCGGTCGCGGGCAGCTTCATCGCGGTATTGGCGGAGGCGCGCGTCGACGATGCTGGGCGCGTCCGGGTCGACCGGCTGGTTGCCGCGGTCGATTGCGGCCGCGCGATCAACCCCGACGTGGTGCGTCAGCAGATCGAGGGCGGGCTGATCCTGGGCGTCGCACTGGCGACCGGCTGCGCGACAGGGATCGAGCGCAATCTGCCGACCACGCGCTTGTTCGGCGACTTCGCGATGCCGACACTCGCCACCGCGCCCGAGGTGACGGTCGAGCTGATCCCCAGCAACATCGATCCGGGCGGCGTGTCGGACCTCGGGATACCCGCGGTCGCCCCGGCCGTTGCCAATGCGCTGCGCGCCGCGACCGGTGTGCGGCTCCGTTCGCTTCCCCTGCAACCCCGCGCCTGAGGCATTCGCCCATGATCCCCGCCGGCCACCCTGCCATTCCGCGCCCGCGCATCGGCGTGCTGCTGATCAACCTCGGCACGCCCGATGGGCCAGATCCCAAGTCGGTCAAGCGCTACCTGGCGGAGTTCCTGTCCGACCGCCGCGTCGTCGAGCTTCCGCGGATCGCATGGCAGCCGATCCTGCGCGGCGTGGTGCTGACCACCCGGCCGAGGAAATCCGCGCACGCCTACAGCCAGGTCTGGCGTGACGACGGCTCCCCGCTGGCGGCGATTACGCGCGCGCAGGCGCTGGCATTGAAGGACGCGTTCGGCGACGACGTGCTGGTCGACTGGGCGATGCGCTATGGCCGCCCCGCGATCGCAGAGCGATTGCAGACGATGAAAGACGCCGGCTGCGAGCGCATTCTGCTCGCCCCGCTCTACCCGCAATATTGCGCCGCGACCACTGCGACCGCCAACGACAAGGCGTTTGCGCATCTGGCGACGATGCGCTGGCAGCCCGCGATCCGCACGCTGCCGCCTTATTACGACGACCCGGCCTATATCGACGCACTGGCGCAGAGCGTGCGTACCGGCCTCGCCGCGCTCGACTTCACCCCCGATGCGGTAATGGCAAGCTTCCACGGCATGCCGCAGCGGACGTTGGAGCTGGGCGACCCTTACCATTGTCATTGCCGCAAGACCGGGCGGCTGCTCGGTGAGGCGCTGGGGATCGATCTGACCATCACCTTCCAGTCGCGCTTCGGAAAGGCGAAGTGGCTTGAGCCCGCCACCGACACGGTCCTCGCCGAGATGCCGGAACGTGGCGTGAAGAAGGTCGCGATCGTCGCGCCCGGCTTCTCCGCCGACTGCGTCGAGACGCTGGAGGAACTGACGATCCGCGGGCGCGAGACGTTCGAGGCGGCGGGCGGCACGCACTTCGGCTACCTGCCGTGCCTCAACGACACGCCCGTCGGCATCGAAATGTTACGCACGGTCATCGCGCGCGAGCTTGAAGGCTGGACGACCCGCCTCTAGCCTTTGATGCGGACAAGGAGAGGACGCATCGATGGCACGCGTAGCAATCGTGACGGGTGGAACACGCGGCATCGGCGAGGCGATCAGCGTCGCGCTACGCGACATGGAGCTGACCGTCGCCGCCAATTACGCCGGTAACGACGAACGCGCGCGCGCCTTCACCGACCGCACCGGCATCGCGGCTTTCAAGTGGGACGTGGCCGACTATGACGCCTGTCAGGCGGGGGTCGCGCGCGTCGTCGACGAACTCGGTCCCGTCGACGTGCTGGTCAACAATGCCGGCATCACGCGCGACGGCACGATCATGAAGCTGAGCTACGAGATGTGGCGCGAGGTGATCGACACCAACCTTGGTGGTTGCTTCAACATGGCGAAGGCGGTGTTCCCCGGCATGCGCGACCGCAAATGGGGCCGCATCGTCAACATCGGCTCGATCAACGGACAGGCCGGACAATACGGCCAAGTCAACTATGCCGCGGCGAAAAGCGGCATCCACGGCTTCACCAAGGCACTGTCGCAGGAAGGCGCGCGTACCGGCATCACGGTCAACGCGATCGCGCCCGGCTATATCGACACCGACATGGTCGCAGCGGTGCCGGGCGAGGTGCTGGAGAAAATCGTCGCGAAGATCCCGGTCGGGCGGCTCGGCCAGGCGCAGGAGATCGCGCGCGGCGTCGCCTTCCTGTGTTCCGACGACGCGGGGTTCGTGACGGGATCGACGCTAAGCATTAATGGTGGGCAGCACATGTACTGACGGGCGCCGGCGCGTCGGCGAAGCGACGGCGCCGATGCGCGCAGCGCAGCGCCCGGCACGGCCGGCGGGTCGCGCCAGCGATCCCGTCCGACGTCATGGCGGCGGCTTCGCCGTCGCCCGGCCTTCTAGATCGTCGGTACAGATAAGAGTCGCCACGGCAAAGCCGCGACGAACACGTCGGATGGAATCGGCGGACGCCGACCCGCCGGCCGATTTGATCGCTGCGCTTTGCGCATCGGCTCGCGGGCGAGCCTGCGATCAAACACAACGGGCCGGCCGCCTTTCGGCAACCGGCCCGCGCCCCCGGATACGCTACGCGGGGGAACTCGATACGCTACGCGAGTAGGGAAGGACGGCGCGGGGATGATCCGCCGCGCCGGCCAAGAGGGTTAGCGGCAGTAACGCGGGTTGTTCGACTTCTCGATCGCGTTGCCCGCAACCGCGCCGCCGACGCCGCCCAGCACGGTGCCGAGCGTACGGTCGCCACGCGTGTCGATCGTGCGGCCGAGCAGGCCACCCGCGATCGCGCCCACGATCGTGCCCGTCGTCCCGCCCGAGCAGCGACGATTATAGTTGTAGCGGCGGTTGTCGTAGCGACGGTCGTAATCACGGTACCCGTCGCGATAGCTGCGCTCGTACCGGTGACCATAGCGCTGCGCATCGGCGGCGACCGGCGCCATCGCGGCAGTGCCCATCGCGAGGGCGGAGACGGCGAGGGTCAGATTCTTGAACATGGTACGAACTCCCGTTCTTCTTTGATTCTTCGCGGCGGGATCATCCCGTCGTTGAGGTGCTTATGGGTGATTCGCATTGAGCCGAGCCTGAATGCGCTCGTTATCGTTCGTTCATGCTCGCGGGCGGTTGCCGCGGGTAGGCGCGACCGGCGCACACCCTTAAGGGAAGGCAGGTGAAATGGCCGTTCTCGATCGCGCTGGTGCTCGCCCTAGTTCCCGGCTGGAGCGGAACCGACCGGTTGCCGATCATCGCCTCAGACGCGGTCGTTCATGCCGCTGCTTACGTGCCGGATGGTGGCTGGCCTCGTGGTATCGGCGCGTTGACGCCGATCGGGGCAGTGCGTCTGTGGTCGCGCGATCCGGCGTTCGGCGGCCTCTCAGCGCTATCGATAGACAGAGGCGTGGCGACGTTGCTGAGCGACGGCGGCAATTACGTACGCATCTCGATCAGGCGTAACCGGATCGTCACGCACACGGCCGGCGCAGTGCCAGATGGTCCGGGCACCGGCTGGTCGAAGGAGACCCGCGATACCGAGTCGCTCGCGATCGGTCCCGCGGGCGGACATGCCTGGGTCGGCTATGAGCGCGCGAATGCGATCTGGCGCTATTCAGCCGACCTCGGGCGAGTAGAGGCACACGCGAAGCCCGCCGCGATGCGCGAATGGCCGATGAACGGGGGTGCCGAATCGATGGTTCGTCTGAACGATGGTCGCTTCGTGGTGATCAGCGAGCAGGCGCGTGTGCACGGAAAAGGGCGATTGCGGCAGGCGCTGCTCTTCGACGGTGATCCGACCGCGAAGGCGACGCGGGTGGCGAGGTTCCGCTACAGAGCACCGGACGGCTATAATCCCAGCGATGCGACGGTGCTGCCGAACGGCGACCTTCTGGTGCTCAACCGCCGCTTCCACCGGCTGCGCTTCGATGTGGTGTTGGTGCGCATACCGCCCGCGGAAATCCGCGCCGGCGCCACCGTCCGAGGGGTCGAGATCGCGCGCTGGGGACCGCCGCTACTCGGCGAGAATCCTGAGGGGCTGGCAGTTACGCAGGAGGCCGGTCACACGATCTTGTGGATCGTCACCGACAATGATCTTGCCTGGTACCGCCCGACGTTGCTGATGAAGTTCCGCCTGAACTAGATCAGCCCAACGCGAAGCGGCCTGCTACCTTGCGGTAGCAGGCCGTTCGACACCGTCACGCTGGCGCGATTAAGCCGCGACGGGCTCCGCAGCGCGCTTCTTAACGATCTCGCGCTTCAGGCGACGCGCCTTCAGCGACAGCTTCTCGTCGTTGGTCTTGACCAGCCAATTGTCGAGCCCGCCGTTGTGCTCGACCGAGCGCAGGCCGTTGGTCGACACGCGCAGCCGCACCGAGCGGTCAAGCGAATCGGAGATCAAAGTGACGTTCTGCAGATTCGGCAGGAACGTGCGCTTGGTCTTGTTGTTGGCGTGGGAAACGTTGTTACCCACCTGCCGGCCCTTGCCGGTCAGCTCGCAAATGCGCGACATGGTTGAAATCCTGAAATACGGTTGCCCGGAAAGCCGGTGCCGATAGTGGCGATCCGGCACGAGGTCAAGGCGGCAGCGCGTTGTGCTTCCCTGATAACGCTGCAACCCGCGCCGACAAAGCGCGTTGTTGCGGTAGCGAATCGATGGGGAGAAAGAATCATGCGCGCTTTTCTGGTCATGCTGGGCATCGTCGCGCTGGCGATCCTCGCCGCGATGCTGACGGGTTTCCTGCGCTTCGATCAAACCCAGCCCGCGCAGCTGCCGCGGCTTGAAGGCGGGCAGGCGCCGAAGTTCAACGCCGACGTCGGCCGCATCTCGGTCGGCACCGAAAACAAGACGGTCGCCGTGCCCGACGTGAAGGTGCAGAAGCCGGGCGAGCCCGCAACTCAGCAGTAAGCGCCGCTTCCATCGCGCCGCCGATTGCGCCACGGCGGCGCGCATGTTCCCGCTGCTCCCTTCAATGCGCGCCGCGCTGGATGCTGCCGCAGCGGCAGCGCGGGCGGGCGAGGTACCGGTCGGAGCGGTGGTGGTCCATGCCGGTGCGATCGTGGCAGTCGCTGCCAATGCGCCGCGCGCGCTGCTCGATCCGACGGCGCACGCCGAGATCCTGGCTATTCGCCAGGCGGCGCAGCAGCTCCAGCGTGATCGCCTGGGTGACTGCGACCTGTGGGTGACGCTGGAGCCTTGCGCGATGTGCGCGGGCGCGATCGCTCACGCGCGCATCGCGCGGCTCTACTACGGTGCGGACGACGAGAAGGGCGGGGCGGTAGCGCATGGCGCACGCTTCTTCGCGCAGCCGACCTGCCATCATCGCCCGGAGGTGTTCGCCGGGATCGGTGAGCGCGAGGCGTCTGCGCTGCTGCGCGACTTCTTTGCGGCACGCCGCTGAGAGATCGTAGCTGATGAGGTGCGGGGGCGAGGTCTGAATGGCACGCCGAGACGGTTGATGGAGCCAAAATCGTGCGCCGCCGGCGCATCTGCCCGGCAAACACCGCGGCTACGCTCATGCCGGATCAGTCGCTCGACGCAGTCTGAACCAAAAAAAGGAGCGGCGTGATCGTGACCACGCCGCTCCGATGTCGTCGATCGCCAACCCGCGTCAGCGCGGCGGCAGGTCGCTCTGCGAGATCGGAACGACCTTGATCTCGACGCGGCGGTTCGCCGCGCGGCCCTGCTCGGTCTCGTTCGATTCGATCGGCTGCGTCTTGCCGAAGCCGCGGGTCGCGATGCGCGCCGACTGGACGCCGTGGCTCGACAGGTAATCGGCGACCGACACCGCGCGGCGCTCCGACAGATCCTGGTTGTAGGCGTCGCTGCCGGTCGAATCGGTGTGGCCGTACACGTCGATATAGGTCTGCGGGTAATCGGCGAGCACCGAAGATACTTTGTCGAGCGTGCCGCGGAACTGCGGCTGCACGTTGGCCGAATTGTAGGCGAAGTTGATGCCCGACGGGATGTTGAGCAGCAGGTCGTCGCCCTGGCGCACTACTTCCACGTCGGTGCCCGCAGTGCGCGCGCGCATCTCGCGCTCCTGCTTGTCCATGTACGCGCCGATGCCCGCACCCGCGATGCCGCCCAGCCCTGCGCCGATGATCTTCTCGGTTCGGTCGCGACGCCCGCCGACCAGGTCACCCAGCAGATAGCCGCCCAGTGCGCCGCCGATGCCGCCGATCGCGGTCTTGCTGATCCGGCGCTCGCCCGTATCGGGGTCGGTGGTGCAGGCAGCGGTGGTGACCAGCGACAGCGTCGCCGCGGCGGCGAGGAACTTGGACGGCAGCTTCATTCTTCTCCCTTTCATGAAGTCTGTTGAAAACAGGCCATGCGACCGAAACGGGACGATGGCGGCGATTGTTCCGCCTATGAACCGAACGGGCACGCACTGAACAGGCGCGGCTGAACGTCCGATGACGGGCGGCGTACGGCGCAACGTGGGCGCGCGTACGATAAAGCGATTGTTCGTGGCTCCATTTGCCGCCAATGGTGACCGCAGCCATGTTACCGCCGTACCCCTGGTTCGACGTCCTGATCATTCTCGCGCTGGTCGCGTTGAATGGCATCTTTGCGATGAGTGAGCTCGCGATCGTGTCCGTGCGCAAGGCGCGGCTGGAGGCGATGGCGCGGAGCGGGCGACGCGGTGCCGCCGCCGCAATCAAGCTCGCGTCCGATCCCGGCAAGTTCCTGTCGACGGTCCAGATCGGCATCACGCTGATCGGCATCCTGGCCGGCGCATACTCGGGCGCGAGCCTCGGCACGCCGACCGCGGCGCGGCTGGAGGCGCTTGGGCTGTCGCACCAGACCGCGGAAACGGTCGGCTTCGCGCTCGTCATCGGGCTGACCACCTATGCTTCGCTGATCATCGGTGAACTGGTGCCGAAACAGATCGCGCTGCGTGCTCCTGAGGCGATCGCGAGCGTGGTGGCGCTGCCGATGACCTATATCGCCACCGCCACCAAGCCGCTCGGCTGGCTGCTCGACGGCAGCAGCGCGCTGATCTTCAAGCTGCTGCGGCTCAACCGCGAGAACGAGGATCAGGTTACCGCCGAGGAACTGCACCTGATCGTCGCGGAGGCGAGCAAGTCGGGCGTGATCGAGGAGCATGAACGCTCGATCATCTCGGGCGTGGTGCGGCTCGCCGATCGTCCGGTGCGCGAGGTGATGACGCCGCGCACCGATGTCGACTGGATCGACATGACGCTGGGCGAGGCGGAGCTGCGCGCAAAACTGCTTGCATCGCCGCACAGTCGCCTGCCGGTGGGCGATGGATCGATCGACGCGGTCGTCGGCGTGGTGCAGGCGCGCGACGTGGCGGCGGCGCTGTTCCGTGGCGAGCCGCTCGATCTTGCGACCTTGGTGCGAAAGGCACCCGTTGTAGTCGACCAGATCGACGCAATGGACGCGCTCGATGCGCTGCGCCGTGCCGACGTGCCGATGGCGCTGATCCACGACGAATACGGACATTTCGAGGGTGTGGTGACGCCCGCCAACCTGCTCGCCGCGATCGCGGGCGAGTTCGCGTCCGACGCCGATCCCGACGAAGCGCCCAACGTGGTCGAGCGCGACGACGGTTCGCTGCTGGTCGCGGGCACGATGGCGGCGGATGCGCTGGCGGAGCGGCTCGGGATCGATCTGCCCGACGACCGCGACTATGCGACGGTCGCCGGCCTCGCGCTAGCCGCCTTCCGCAAGCTGCCGGACGAGGGCGAGCATTTCGAGGAACAGGGCTGGCGCTTCGAGGTCGTCGACCTCGACGGTCGTCGCATCGACAAATTGCTGGTCAGCGCGGCCTGAACGCGCGCTGCCGAGACTGAGGGAACACGCATGAAGACCCGTCCCCGTGAAGACTAGGGCAGCCGTCGCGTTCGAGGCGAAGAAGCCGCTTGAGATCGTCGAGCTCGACCTCGAAGGGCCGAAGGCCGGCGAGGTGCTGGTCGAGATCATGGCGACGGGCATCTGCCACACCGACGCCTACACGCTCGACGGGTTGGACAGCGAGGGCCTGTTTCCCAGCGTGCTGGGGCACGAGGGTGCCGGGATCGTGCGCGAGGTCGGTGCAGGCGTGACCAGCGTCGCGCCCGGCGATCACGTCATCCCGCTTTACACCCCCGAATGTCGCCAGTGTAAGTCGTGTCTGAGCCAGAAGACCAACCTGTGCACCGCGATTCGCGCCACGCAAGGCAAGGGGCTGATGCCCGACGGCACGACGCGCTTCTCGTACAAGGGGCAGCCGATCTTCCATTACATGGGTTGTTCGACGTTCTCGAACTTCACGGTGCTGCCCGAGATCGCGGTGGCGAAGATCCGCACCGATGCGCCGTTCGACACCAGCTGCTACGTCGGCTGCGGCGTGACGACGGGTGTCGGCGCGGTGGTGAACACCGCCAAGGTAGAGCCGGGCGCGACCGTGATCGTGTTCGGGCTGGGCGGCATCGGGCTGAATGTAATCCAGGGCGCGAAGCTCGCCGGCGCACTCCACATCATCGGTGTCGACATTAATCCCGACCGTGAGGAGTGGGGCCGCCGCTTCGGCATGACCGCGTTCGTCAATCCCCGCGATGTCGGCGACGTCGTCCAGCACCTGATCGCGATGACCGATGGCGGCGGCGACTATACCTTTGACTGCACCGGCAACACGGTCGTGATGCGTCAGGCGCTCGAGTGCGCGCACCGCGGCTGGGGCGAGTCGATCGTCATCGGCGTGGCGGAAGCAGGCAAGGAGATCGCGACGCGTCCGTTCCAGCTCGTCACCGGACGCGTCTGGCGCGGCACCGCGTTCGGCGGCGCGCGCGGGCGCACCGACACGCCGAAGATCGTCGACTGGTACATGAACGGTCTGATCGAGATCGATCCGATGATCACGCACCGCCTCAGCCTCGACGAGATCAACAAGGGCTTCGACCTGATGCATGCGGGCGAGTCGATCCGCAGCGTGGTGATCTACTGACGCCGCCGATGTAGCTACAAAGAAGGAGAGTGACGATGTTCAGCCACATGATGATCGGATCGAACGATCTCGATCGATCCAAGAAGTTCTACGATGCGCTGTTCGCCTCGCTCGGCGGCAAGCCCGGCTTCCAGGATCCGAAGGGCCGGCTGATCTACCGCCATGACGGCGCGACGTTCATGGTCACAAAGCCGATCGATGGCGAAGCGGCGACGCACGGCAACGGCAGCACGATCGGTTTCCAGGTCACCGGCCCCGAGCAGGCGCACGCGTGGCACGAGGCGGGTGTCGCCGCGGGGGGCACCGCGATCGAGGACGCGCCGGGCGTGCGCAGCGGCGGCGGCATGAGCCTGTATCTCGCCTATCTGCGGGATCCCGACGGCAACAAGCTGTGCGCGCTGCACCGGATGCCGGCAGAAGCGTGAGCGAGGCGGGTGCAGCTTCGATGAGCTTGGCGGCCGGGCTGGAGACCGTCTCGACTACCCGGTCGCACGGCGGGGTGCAGGGCGTGTACCGCCATGCCTCCGCCGCGACCGGCACGACGATGACCTTCTCGGTCTTCGTGCCCGACCATGCGCCGGGCGAGCGGCTGCCCGTCATCTGGTATCTGTCGGGGCTGACCTGCACCCACGCCAACGTGACCGACAAGGGCGAGTTTCGCGCCGCCTGTGCCGAGCACCGCGTCATCTTCGTCGCGCCTGACACCAGTCCGCGTGGGCAAGACGTGCCCGACGAGGATGCGTGGGATTTCGGCCAAGGCGCGGGCTTCTACGTCGATGCGACGCAGGCGCCCTGGTCGGCCAACTTCGCGATGTGGAGCTACGTGACCGAGGAACTGCCGGCACTCGTCGCGGCGTCGTTCCCGGTCGACATGGCGCGGCAGGGGATCACCGGCCATTCGATGGGCGGGCACGGCGCACTGACGATCGCGTTGACCGATCCGGCGCGCTTCCGCTCGGTGTCCGCCTTCGCGCCGATCGTCGCACCGACGCAGGTCCCGTGGGGCAGCGCGCTAGACCGCTATCTGGGCGACGACGCGCATGCCAAGCGGCGCCACGATGCGGTGGCGTTGATCGAGGACGGCGCGCGTGTCGCCGAACTGCTGGTCGATCAAGGCGAGGCGGACAATTTCCTGGCAGAGCAGCTGCGCCCCGAGTTGCTGCAGCGCGCCTGCGCCGATGCGGGCATCGCGCTCGAGCTCAGGATGCAGCCGGGCTACGATCACAGCTATCTGTTCGTGTCGACGTTCATGGCCGATCATATCGCCTGGCACGCCGCGCGATTGCGATAGCGCAGAGCGTGTCCATGCGGCCACGACGCCGCCGAACCGTACCGGCACCCGCCCGCGCGACTTGACGCGGCGGCAACGCACAGGCCACACGCACGCATGGACGGCACCTCCCACGCAGACCCCCACAATTTCAAGCGACGCGGCGTGTTGTTCGTGCTGTCGTCACCCTCGGGCGCGGGCAAGTCGACGATCGCGCGCAAATTGCTGGCGAGCGAGCCCGAACTGTCGCTGTCGGTGTCGGCCACCACGCGCGCGATCCGGCCGGGCGAAGAGGATGGGCGCGACTATCACTTCGTCTCGCTCGATCGCTTCCGCGAGATGGTGTCGGCGCACGAGTTTCTCGAATGGGCGCATGTCTTCGACCAGCGTTACGGCACGCCGCGCGGCCCGGTCGAGGACATGCTCGCCGCGGGCAAGGACGTCCTGTTCGACATCGATTGGCAGGGCGCGCAGCAGTTGCACCAGATCGCAGGCGGCGACGTGGTCCGCGTCTTCATCCTGCCGCCGTCGATGGAAGAACTGCACAAGCGGCTGCTCAACCGCAACACCGACGCGATCGAGGTGATCGATCGCCGCATGGCGCGCGCGTCGAACGAGATCAGCCACTGGGATGGTTACGACTATGTGCTGGTCAACGACGACGTCGAGCAATGTTTCGCGCACGTCCGCACCATCCTCGCGGCGGAGCGATTGAAGCGCTCGCGCCAGACCGGTCTGATCGGCTTCATCCGCAAGCTGCGCACGCCCGCCTGAACGGCGAGCGCCCGGATCACAGTAGCGAGAGGAAGCACACGGCGGCGTCGAACTCGCGTCGCTTGTGCGCGCGCGCTTGCGTGGCGAGGCTGTCCTCGCCCCACAACTCCGCCTGCCAGTCCTCGTCGACATGCGCGGCGTTCCACAGCGTGTCGGCGTCGATGGCGCCTTCCGCCAGCGCGAGCGTGCCGACCAAAGTGCCGGTGATCGTCACCATCGGCGACAGTGGCACCAGTGCGAAGGCATCGCGCGCCTTCACCGCGTCGCTTAGCCGCTGGACCGTCGCAGCGGGCTGCGCATGGTGGACGATGCCGGCGACCGGCTCGAAATGCACGTCGTAGCGGTCGCGCGCCCACTCCAGCAGCGGATCCCACTTGGCCGATTGTCGCGCCACCAACTCGGGCGGCTGATCGGCACGGTAGTAGAGCAGGTCGCTGTCGGCATAGGCGGCGAGCCCTTGTGCGAATGCCTCTATGTCGGGCGCGACGCGATCGATCGCGGCATTGGCGAGACCCGTCAGCGGCATCGCGCGTGGATCGACCATCTCACCCACGCTGCGCCATTCACCGGCGACCGCGTCGGCAAGCTCTACGCTCGGCAGCGCCAGTGCCGCGCGTCCGGGCGTGCGAACAGGGCGATCGTCGAGCCGGATGACACCGTCACCATCGATCGCGACCTCGCGCCAGAACCGCTTCACTGCGGCGACCGCCAGCGTGCGGCGAGCGCCTTGGGCACCGTCGCCAGCATCCACAATGCGGCGAGCACGATCGCGACACCCAGCACTTTTGGTCCGGTGGTCTCCGCCCGCCCGGTCAGGATCACGCCGAGCACCGCGCCGAAGCTACCGGCGATGCGCACCCCGGTGATCGCCGCCCAGCGTGGGCCTGCGGGATCGCTCATGCCGTCACCTCTGCCTTCATCGCATCGCACAGGTCGGCGTAGCGATGCACGATCGCCTCGGCCCCGGCGGCGCGCAGCAGCGCCTCGTCATGGTAGCCCCAGGTGACGCCGATCGCGCGCACGCCCGCGGCGCACGCCATCTCCATGTCATAGCTCGTATCGCCGATCATCACGGTCCGATCGGGTGTCGAGCCGACCTGTTCCATGCACGCGCGGATCATCGACGGGTGCGGCTTCGACGGGTGCCGGTCGGCCGTCTGCAACGTGACGAATCGATCGGTGAGTCCGTGATGCGCCAGAACGTGCGCCAGACCGCGGTCGGACTTGCCGGTCGCGACGCCGAGCACCCAGTCGTCCGCGGCCAGCCGGTCGAGCGCCTCGACCAGCCCGTGGTACAGCGGCTCGGCCTCCAACGCTCCGTCCGCGCGCATCCGCTGGAACGCGGCCTTGTAGTCGTCCGCCACCGCATGGTGGAATGCGGCGTCGGCACCCGGCGCAAGCACCGCGACCGCCTCGACCAGGCTCAATCCGACGATGCCCCGGATCGCCTCAGGCGAGGGTGCTGTGATACCATTTCCCGCGAACGCCTGCTCCATCGCGCGACAGATGTTGGCATGACTGTCGACAAGGGTGCCATCGCAGTCGAAGAGCGCGAGGCGGACGGGCGTATCGGGCATGGTCAGGGCTCTAGCAGCGGTCGGCGCAGCCCGCCATTGCTTCGTCGGCGCGGCACAATGCTGATGGGCAAGGAACGATCCGGCTCGATCGGCAAGGCGTTGTTCTGGCACGACGAGTGTTGCTTCACCCGCTAGGTTCGTTAACTTGGATATGTTTAACACCGGCATGACCGCGGGGAGAATAAGCGGTCGCAGCGGGTGAGATCGATGTTCGGTGCGGTTGCCTTTACCTACGGCTTGTTGTTGACCTTCGTCATGTCGGGCGCCTCGCGCAATGCGAAGCTGAGCCGTCCCAACCCGGCGATGCTCTCCGCCATCGGCTATGTGCTGGTCGGCATCACCAGCGGCGCATCGCTGCTCCTGTTCGGCTACGCTGGCTGGAGCTACCTGAGCGGCATCGCGGTATAGGCGCCAGGACGCGGGCCGCGCCGCGACGGCCGCGTCTCCCATCGTCCAGATGCGGCACCTTCGTCTCTCGTCACGCCGCGACACCTGACGTTCGTCGTCACTCGTCGCGGCTGCCGCGCCCGCGCCGCTCGCCGCGCCGCGCCTTTCGCACCCCCTTGGCATGGGCGCGCGCCTTGGCCTTTTTCTCCTCGCGCGTCGGGGGTACGAAGTCGTTGATCGGCATAGAATTGCCCGCCATCTCCTCGAATCCCAGGCTCGCCAGGCTCTCGGCGAAATGCTGCGGCAGCTCCGCGGTCACGTCGATCTCACCGCCATCGGGGTGATCGACGCGGATGCGGCGCGCGTGCAGGTGCATCTTGCGGCTGATCCCGCCGGTCAGGAACGCCGCCGGACCGCCGTACTTGCCGTCGCCGACGATCGGATGGCCGATCGCCGCCATGTGGACGCGCAACTGGTGCGTGCGCCCGGTCAGCGGTTGCAGCTCAACCCAGCAGGTGCGGTTGCCCGCACGCTCGATCACGCGGTAGCGGCTGCGCGCTGCCTGCCCCTCCGCCTCATCCACGTGCATCTTCTCGCCGCCGGTGCCGGGCTGCTTGGCGATCGGTAGCTCGACCATGCCATCGTCGATCGAAGGGACCCCGACGACCAGCGCCCAATAGACCTTCTTGGCCGTGCGGCTTGAGAAGGTCTTGGCGAAGAACGCCGCCGCACGCGACGTGCGCGCGACCAGCAACGCGCCCGACGTATCCTTGTCGAGCCGGTGGACCAGCTTGGGCCGTCCCTCCAGATCGTCCTGCAACGCGTCGAGCAACCCGTCGACATGCGCGGTCGTCTTGGTGCCGCCCTGCGTCGCCAGACCCGGCGGCTTGTTGAGCACCAGCGCCTGCGCGTCGCGGTGGATCACCATCTCGCGCGCGAACGTCTGCTCGTCGGTCGTCAGCGGCGTGCGCTCCCGCTGCGGGCGCGCGGTAGTGCGCACCGCTTCGACCGGCGGGATACGCAGCGTCTGACCCGCCTGCACGCGGTCGCCGGGGCCTACGCGTGCGCCGTCAAGGCGAAGCTGCCCCGTCCGCGCCCATTTGGCGACGGTCGTGAAGCTCGTCGCATCAAGGTGCCGCTTGAACCAGCGATCGACGCGGATGCCATCGTCATCGGGCGCGATGACGAACTGGCGGACGTTCTCGACGACCTTGTTCACGCAACACCCCGCACGATCGACACGCCCGCGAACAGCGCGACGATCGATCCGATTACCGACGCCGCGACATAGCCGAGTGCGGGCACGATCGCACCGCGCTCGATCATGTTGACCGTGTCGAGCGAGAAGGACGAAAAGGTCGTGAACCCGCCCAGCACGCCGATCGCGAGAAACAGTCGCCACCCTTCAGGCGCGGAGACGCGCGCCAGCACGCCGGTCAACAACCCCATCAGCAATCCACCGACGAGGTTGACGGTCATCGTGCCCCACGGCCAGTCGGGGCCGAGCAGCGATAGCGTGAAGCGTCCGGTCAGGTAGCGCCCGGCCGAGCCGAGCGCGCCGCCTGCCATGACGGGAAGAAGCGCATTCATCCACGCGCCCTACCGCCAAACCGCTGCGAAAGGAATGCGTGGTCGCGGGTCGACAGACCTGCGGGGGCGTCGGCGCGCGAACCGTCCGCTCAGCCGCCGTCCGCCATCAGGTCGACGTCGGTGCCGCCGTCCTGCCGCGCGCGCATCAATGCCAGGAATGAGCCCCCGCCGCGGCGGTTGCCCGCCAGCACGTGCTCGGCCCCGTCGGCCTGGTGCTGGGCCGTGTAACCCGCGTCACCCGACTTGGTGTAATACCAGTCGAGCAGTCGCTGCATCGGTGCGGCGCTGGAGAAGCTGACGACGCGAAGCGCGCAACCCTGCCCATCGGCGCCTGCGGCCTCGGTCACGCGCGCGTCGGGGTAGAGCGGTACCTCGCGCGGCAGCCGGTTGGCCCAGCCGGCGGAATAGTCGACGTTTGCGGCGCATTGCCCGGTACGGCCGCCCTGCGCCTCCGCCAGCGCGCCGAGCGTCAGCGAGCGGCGTGCGATTGCGCACTGACGGCACTCGCCGGTGGCAGCGGGAGCGCTGCGCAACGCCTCGCCCGGTGATGCGGCGAGCGCGGCTGGCTGAGCGTGCGCGGCGGCGGCGATGTCGACCGGGGGCAGTGCTCCGCTCTGCGGCTGCGTCGGCGGGCGCACCGTGTCGGCGTTGGCCTGCTGCACCAATGACGGATCGACCATGATCTGGTCGCGCAGCGCCGCGGTGAGCGCCGGATCGGCCGCGGCGGAGGAAGCCGCGGTGCTGGTTACGGCGGCTGCCGGACCGGGAGCGGCAGATTGTTCGGGCGTCTGGTCGCCGCAACCGGCAAGCGCGAGCACGAGGAGGGCGGAGAGAAGAAAGCGGGTCATCAGGTCCATCGCAGCTCGAACGATGCGCCCGCTATGCCGCCGACGCCGTTAAGGAAGCGTGTGACAAAATGTGTGTCATCCTTGCAAGACACCGAGGGTGAGGCCACATGGATGTCATGTTCAACATCCTTTCGATCCTGATCGGCCTCGTCGCGCTGGTGCTCGGCATCGTGCCGTTCCTGCCGTTCTTTGCCTGGGGTTACTGGTTCGTCATCCCGATCGCCATCGTCGGCGCCGCGATCGGCGCGCTGTCGTCGTCGAACTCGGGGCGCAACCTGAACCTCGTCCTGATCGTCATCTTTGCGGCGCGTCTGATGCTGGGCGGCGGCATCCTCTGATGTGAAAAGGGCTCGGTATCGTACCGAGCCCTTCTACCTTAGCCCTCTCGGCGGTCAGCGGCAGCGCACGTTGCCGCGATCGACCGACTGGCCGAGCAGTGCACCGCCGCCCGCGCCGATCAGCGTGCCAAGCAACCGCGAACCGCCGCCCGCGATCACATTGCCGAGCGCACCGCCCGCCAGCCCGCCGACCACAAGCCCGGTCGTCCCGTCGTTGCGGCGGCAATAATAACGATTGTCGCTGCCGCGATAGATGCGGTCGTTACGTCCGAGCGATCGCGTCTGGTAGTAGCGGCCGTCACGATAGTAACGATCGGCGTAATAACCACGCTGACCCGGCTCGAACCGGTTGTAGTCGTAGCGGTTCGACTGACGCCAGTCGCGCACGTCCTTGCGGTAATCCTTGCGCGCATCGCGGATGTCGTCGCGATATTCGCGGTGCGCATCGCGCACGTCGCGGCGATTGTCGGCATCGCGAATGTTGTCGCGGTAATCGCGCCGTGCATCACGCACGTCACGATTATAGTCGCGATTGGCCTGATAAGGGTTCTGCGCCAAGGCGGGCACCCCGCCCAGCGTCGTAGCGGCCAGCGCCGCGGCAAGAACAATACGCATCAAACAACTCCAACTTGCAGGATAAGGTGAAAACCTAGCCAAACCCGGCCGGTTGCATGAACAAGAAACTACGCGACGTTCACGCGGTCTTCAGCGTTTTCTCAAGCGTGATTTCCGCGTTCAACAATTTGGAGATCGGGCAATTCGCCTTTGCGTCGTCGGCGATCCGATCGAAGTCCGCCTGCTCGATGCCGGGTACGCTGGCGACCAGTTCAAGCGCGGACTTGCTGACCTTGAAACCTGCGCCATCCTTGTCGAGCGTGACCTTCGCCGTCGTCTCCAGCGTGCCGTCGCTGTGTCCCGCCTCGGCCAGTGCAAAGCTCAACGCCATCGTGAAGCAGCTCGCATGCGCGGCGGCGATCAGTTCCTCAGGGTTGGTGCCCGGTTCATTCTCGAACCGCGTGTTGAAGCCATAGGCATTGTCGGACAGCACGCCCGACTGCGTCGACACGTGCCCCTTGCCGTCCTTGCCCAGACCTTCGTACCGGGCGGATGCGCTTCTGACCGACATGGATGCTCCTTGATATGGAAACGGGTGTGGTTCCGCGAGGAGAACCACACCCGTACGCTTCGGTTGCATTCAGCCGTGCGTCAGCCACGCATCATCGGCACTGGCGATCCCCGTTGCGCTCGATCGCACGTCCTGCCAGCGCGCCACCGACCCCGCCCAATACGGTACCGAGTGTGCGATCACCGCGCGTATCGATCGTGCGCCCGACCAACGCACCCGCCACGCCGCCGACGACCAGCCCGGTGGTGCCGTTCGGCTTGCGGCAGCGCAGCCGCCCGTCATTGCCGCGCCACTCGCGATACGAATAACGCTTGCGCGCATCGGCATCGTGGGTCGTCGCGATCAACGTCGGCAGGACCATCGTGGTCGCGCCAAGCGCCAGCATCAGATTACGCATGAACATTCTCCCGGTTTGTTTCGCGTTGAAGATGAAACGGACGCTGGATGCCACCTGTTGCATGAACCTGAAACAACGTCGCGTTCATCGCAGACGCGAAGCGAGTGGCAGCTGGATCGGACCTGTGTCAGGCTCGCAAGATGAGCGAAATCCGCAACATCGTGATCCTCACCGGGGCTGGCATCTCCGCGGAAAGCGGGATCGCGACCTTTCGCCGGCCAGGCGGCCTGTGGGAAGGGCACCGCGTCGAGGATGTGTGCACGCCTGAAGCGCTGGCGGCCGACGCGACGCTCGTCCATCGCTTCTACGATGCGCGCCGCGCGGCGCTGAACCATGTCGCACCCAATGCGGCGCACGTCGCGCTGGCGCGTCTCGATGCGGCATGGACAGGGGAGTTGCTGATCATAACGCAGAATGTCGACGATCTGCACGAGCGCGCGGGCACGAAGCGGTTGCTCCACATGCACGGCGAACTGCGCTCGGCATTATGTGGGTTGTGCGGCATACGCACCGCTTGGGAAGGCCCGCTGCCACCCGGTGCGCCGTGCCCGGACTGCGGTGAAAATGCCTTGCGCCCAGACATCGTCTTCTTCGGAGAAATGCCGTACCAGATGGATCGGATCGAGCAGGCGCTGGAACACGCCGACCTGTTCGTCTCGATCGGCACCTCGGGCGCGGTCTACCCCGCCGCCGGCTTCGTTCGACTCGCCGCGCATGACGGCGCGGAGACGCTCGAGCTGAATCTCGAACGCTCGGCAGGCAGCGACTGGTTCAACGAAACGCGGCTTGGCCCCGCAAGCGTGCTGGTGCCGGCGTGGGTCGAGGAGGTGATCGGCGCGCAGGCACGCTGACCGCTCAATCGACCCAGTCGAGCCCCAGGTCACGGTAGACGCTGCGGTCCTCATCCCAGTCGGGCTTGACCTTGACGTGCAGGTACAGGTGCACCGGCCGATCGAGCAGTACCGCCAGCTCCGCCCGCGCGCGCGCGCCGATCTCACGAATGCGCGCACCCCCCTTGCCGAGCACGATCGCGCGCTGCGTCACGCGCTCGACGAGGATTTGCTGGTGGATTTCGGCCGAGCCGTCCGCGCGTTCCTCGAACTTCTCGGTTTCCACCACGCTCGCGTAGGGCAGCTCGGCGTGAAGCTGGAGGTAGATCTGCTCGCGTGTTACCTCGGCGGCGAGCGCGCGCTCGCTCGCGTCCGACACCTGGTCCTCGGGGTAGTGCCACGGCCCCGCGGGCATCGCGGCGGCGAACGCGTCCTTCAACTCCTTCACCCCATCGCCGGTCTGCGCGGAGATGAAGAAGGTTTCGGCGAACGGCAGCATCGCGTTCAACCGCTCGGCGTGGAGCAGCAGCTTGGGCTTGTCGGCCAAGTCGACCTTGTTGAGCACGAGGTAAATCGGCTCCGATCGGCCTTTCAGCGCTTCGGCGATTTCCGTGACCTTGGGGCCGAGCCCGCCCTTGGCATCGACCACCAGCGCGATCACGTCCGCACCCTCGGCCCCGCCCCAGGCGGCGGCGACCATCGCGCGGTCGAAGCGGCGCTTCGGCTCGAAGATGCCGGGTGTGTCGACCAGCAGCAATTGCGTCTCGTCACGGATCGCAACGCCCATCAGCTTGGTCCGCGTCGTCTGCGCCTTGGGGCTGACGATC
This sequence comes from Sphingomonas sp. Mn802worker, assembly GCF_000382485.1. Lineage (GTDB taxonomy): Bacteria > Pseudomonadota > Alphaproteobacteria > Sphingomonadales > Sphingomonadaceae > Sphingomonas. The sequence continues at coordinate 309,065 of NZ_AORY01000004.1, forward strand.
GCGACCTTCTGCCCGACCAAAGCGTTAACGAGCGTCGATTTGCCCGCGTTGGGCGCGCCGACGATTGCGACAAGGCCGCAGTGCTGCGCGGCCGTGTTAGCTTCCGAAATCTCGCTCACTCCCCGGCGAACGCGTTCTTGAGGCGCGAGAAGAAGCCCTGACTCTGCGGGCATTCGTCACCCGTCTCGGTTTCGCGGAACAGTTCCAGCAACTCGCGCTGGCGGGTCGACAGCTTGGTCGGCGTCTCGACGTCGATCTGGATCACAAGGTCACCGTGGCCGCGGCCCTGCAGCACCGGCATGCCCGCGCCGCGCTGGCGCAATTGCTTGCCCGACTGGATGCCGGCGGGGATGCGGATCTCGTGCGCGCGGCCGTCGAGGCCGGGGATCGACATCGTGCCGCCCAGCGACGCGGTGGTGAAGCTGATCGGCGCGCGCGCGAACAGCGTCGTGCCCTCGCGCTCGAACAGGTTGTGCCGCTTTACATGCAGGAAGATGTAGAGGTCGCCGGGAGGCGCACCGCGCGCGCCAGCCTCGCCCTCGCCCGACAGGCGTACGCGCGTGCCCTCGTCGACGCCGGGCGGTACGTTGACGTTCAGCGTCTTGGTCTGCTCGACCCGGCCCTCACCGCGGCAATCGCTGCACGGCGTGTCGATCACCTCGCCCGAGCCGTGGCAGGCCGGGCAAGCGCGCTCGACCACGAAGAAGCCCTGTTGCGCGCGCACCTTGCCGTGGCCTGCGCAGGTCTTGCACTGGTGCGCGTGGGTGCCGGGCTTCGCACCCGAGCCGTGGCAGGTGTCGCACGCGACCGAGATGTCGACGGTGATGTCGCTCTGCTTGCCGTGATACGCTTCTTCGAGCGTGATCTCCATGTCGTAGCGTAGGTCGGCGCCGCGCCGCTGCTGCGCGCGTCCGCCCTGCTGGCGACCGCCCATGAACTCGCCGAACACGCTCTCGAAAATGTCGGAGAAGCCGCCGAAATCCTGCGGACCCGCACCACCGCCGCCGTTCTGAAACGCCGCGTGGCCGAAGCGATCGTAGGCCGCCCGCTTCTGCGGGTCCTTGAGGCAATCATACGCTTCGCTGACGGCCTTGAACTTGGCCTCTGAATCCTTGCAGCCGGCATTCTTGTCGGGATGGTACTTCATTGCGAGCTTGCGGTACGACGACTTGATCGTGCCGGCGTCTGCGGTGCGCTCGCATTCGAGCAGTTCGTAATAGTCGATCGTGGTGCTCATGCCGGCCTCGTTTTGCCCTCTCCACGGGAGGGAAGGGAAGTGAGCCGACGCATCGCTCTGCGAGACGCCGGCCCCTCACCCCGGCCCTCTCCCCGGCGGGGAGAGGGGGAACGCAATTTACTTGTCGTCGACTTCCGAGAATTCGGCGTCGACCACGTCGTCGCCGTCCTTCTTGGCGCCGGCGGCCGCGTCGGTATCGCCGCCCGGGCTCGCCTCGCCTTGCGCCTGCTTCTCGTAGATCGCCTGACCGAGCTTCATTGCGACCTGCGCGAGCGCCTGCGCCTTCTCGTTCATCTGGTCGGGATCGTTGCCTTCGACCGCCGTCTTCGCCTCGGCGATCGCTGCCTCGATCTCGCCCTTCAGCGACGCGTCGACCTTGTCGCCGTTGTCGGCCAGCTGGCGCTCGGTGGTGTGGATCAGGCTCTCGGCGTTGTTCTTCGCCTCGGCCGCGGCACGGCGCTTCTTGTCCTCTTCGGCGAAGCTTTCCGCGTCGCGCACCATCTGGTCGATGTCGGCGTCGGACAACCCGCCCGATGCCTGGATGCGGATCTGCTGCTCCTTGCCGGTGCCCTTGTCCTTCGCGGACACGTTGACGATGCCATTGGCGTCGATGTCGAAGGTGACCTCGATCTGCGGCACGCCGCGCGGCGCCGACGGGATGCCGACCAAGTCGAACTGACCCAGCAGCTTGTTGTCCGCCGCCATCTCGCGCTCGCCCTGGAACACGCGGATCGTCACCGCCTGCTGGTTGTCGTCCGCGGTCGAGTAGGTCTGCGACTTCTTGGTCGGGATCGTCGTGTTGCGGTCGATCATGCGCGTGAACACGCCGCCCAGCGTCTCGATGCCGAGCGACAAGGGCGTCACGTCGAGCAGCAGCACGTCCTTGACGTCACCCTGAAGCACGCCAGCCTGGATCGCGGCGCCCATCGCGACGACCTCGTCCGGGTTGACGCCGGTGTGCGGGTCCTTGCCGAAGAAGTTCTTCACCACTTCGCGCACGCGCGGCATGCGGGTCATGCCGCCGACCAGCACCACTTCGCTGATGTCGTCCGCCTTGACGCCCGCGTCCGCCAGCGCCTTCTTGCACGGCTCCAGCGTGCGCTTGATCAGATCTTCGACCAGACGCTCCAGGTCGGCGCGCGTGATCGTCTTGACCAGGTGCTTCGGGCCGTTCTGGTCGGCGGTGATGAAGGGCAGGTTGACCTCGGTCGACGCGGCCGAGCTGAGCTCGATCTTCGCCTTCTCCGCGGCTTCCTTCAGGCGCTGCAGCGCGAGCTTGTCCTTGGTGAGGTCGATGCCCTCATCCTTCTGGAACCCCTGCGCCAGATAATCGACGATCTTGTTGTCGAAATCCTCGCCGCCCAGGAAGGTGTCGCCGTTGGTCGCCTTCACCTCGAACACGCCATCGCCGATCTCGAGGATCGAGACGTCGAACGTGCCGCCACCCAGATCGTACACCGCGATCGTCTTGCCGTCCTGCTTCTCCAGCCCGTACGCCAGCGCCGCCGCGGTCGGCTCGTTGATGATGCGCAGCACCTCTAGGCCGGCGATCTGCCCGGCGTCCTTGGTCGCCTGCCGCTGCGCGTCGTTGAAGTAGGCCGGCACGGTGATGACCGCCTGGGTTACCGTTTCGCCGAGGTAGCTCTCGGCGGTTTCCTTCATCTTCTGCAGCGTAAAGGCGCTGATCTGCGAGGGGCTATAATCCTTGCCGCCTGCATTGACCCACGCGTCGCCGTTCTGGCCGCGCACGATCTTGTACGGGACCAGCTCGGTGTCCTTCTTGGTGACCGGATCGTCGAACCGGCGACCGATCAGGCGCTTCACCGCGAAGATGGTGTTGTCGCCGTTGGTGACCGCCTGACGCTTCGCCGGCTGGCCGACCAGCCGCTCGCCGTCCTTGGCGAAGGCGACGATCGACGGCGTGGTGCGCGCGCCCTCGGCGTTCTCGATCACCTTGGGCTTGCCGCCCTCCATCACCGAAACGCACGAGTTGGTCGTGCCGAGATCGATACCGATAACTTTTGCCATGAGTGCTTTGCCTAGCCCCTACAACGATGAAAAACATACGGTCACGCCCCGTTACGGCAGCGCAACCCTCCTTGTCTGGGGGGCGATATAGGTGGCGCGCTTCTTGCCGCAAGATTTTGCCGCGACTAGGCCGTCGGGGTTGTTCCATGCTGGGAGAAATATCGTGGCCAAGGGCTTGCTGGCAGTTCTGACGCTCGCGACGCTGACCGCGTCCTGCGCGAAGATCGAGGCGCCGGCGGCGAGCGACGCCTGGGTGCGGCTGGCGGCGGTGCCGGGGCGTCCGGCGGCGGGTTACTTCACGCTCCACGGCGGCAAGGCGGACATGAAGCTGGTCGGCGTCACGGTCGCCGGCGTGCCGCGTGTCGAGCTCCACCTGTCGCGCATGACCGCGGGCGACATGATGACGATGGACGCGACTCCCTCGGTCGACCTGCTCGCGCGCGCGACGCTGCCGTTCGAACCCGGCGGGCGCCACGCGATGCTGTTCGACGTGCCCGCAGGCCTCACGCCCGGCAAGACCGCAACGATGACGTTCCGCTTCTCCGATGGCGAGACCGCGGTCGCCGAGGCCAAGGTGGTAAGCGCGGGGGCGAGCGGGCCGGAGTAATGACCGTCGACGTGACCGCGCGCGGATTGACCGAGGGCGAGATCAACCTAGCGCACTCGGTCTACGGCGACGCGATCGATTACACGCAGGTGCGGGTGTCGAACCGCAAATGGGCCTTCTTCCAGCCGCGGGATACGGTGATGGCGCCCGCGGGCACGATCCACTTCCACCCCAAGGGCGACCTCTGGCGCGACGATTTCGCGCACGCCTCGCTCGGCGAACAGGGGCTGTTCGTCCACGAGCTGTGTCACATCTGGCAGCACCAGCGCGGCGTCTACCTGCCGCTCGCGCGGCATCCATTCTGCCGCTACCATTATACGGTGAAGCCCGGCTGGCCACTCGCACGCTACGGGCTGGAGCAGCAGGCGGAGATCGTACGCCACGCCTTTCTGCTGCGTCGCGGCGCGCGGGTGGCCGGCGCCCCGCCGCTGGTGCAATATGAGACGATCCTGCCGTTCGGCACCGGGGAGAAAACGCGATGATCTGGCACAACGGACTTCCCGACCTCGCGCAGCTGACCGCGCTGGGTGAGGGCAGCATGCCGGGGTTCCTCGGCATCGAATTCGTCGAGGTTGGCGACGACTGGATTCGCGCGCGGATGCCGGTGAACGAGCGGACCAAGCAGCCGTACGGGCGCCTCCACGGCGGTGCCTCGGTCGTGCTCGCCGAGACGATCGGATCGGTCGCCGGCGCGATGACGGTCGACCCGTCGCAGTTCGCGGCGGTTGGGCTGGAGATCAACGCCAACCACGTCCGGCCGGCCGGCGACGGGTTCGTCTATGCGACGGCGCGTCCCGAGGCGCGCGGGCGGACGACGCAGATCTGGTCGATCCGGATCGAGGACGAGGCGGGCAAACTGGTGTGCATCTCGCGCTTCACGTTGGCGATCATCGCGCGCGACCGGGGTGCGGTCGCGGCGTCATCGCCCCGCGATAAATGAGCGGGCAAGGCAGATCGTCCGCCCGGCCCGCTCGATCTGCGTCAGGGCATCAGCACCGTGTCGATGACATGGACGACGCCGTTCGACTGCATCACGTCCTTGGTCGTGACGAGCGAGGTGCCGCCCTTCGCGTCGGTCAGCACCAGCCGCCCGCCCGTCATCTTCGCGGTCAGCGGTTCGCCCTGCACCGTGGTCAGCGTCGCGGTGCCGCCGCCCGCCTTGATCGCCGCGGCGATGTCCTTGGCGGTCATCGTGCCCGACACGACGTGGTAGGTCAGGATGTTGGTGAGCTGCGACTTGTTCTCGGGCCGCGTCAACGTGTCGAGCGTGTCGGCGGGCAGCTTGGCGAACGCCGCGTTGGTCGGTGCGAACACCGTGAACGGACCAGGGCCGCTCAGCGTGTCGACCAGCCCGGCCGCCTTCACCGCGGTGACCAGCGTCGTCAGGTTGCTGGCGGTCGAGGCGTTCTGCACGATCGTCTTGGTCGGGTACATCGCCGCGCCGCCGACGCGCGGGTTGGTCTTGGCGATCGCGGGCGCGCCGACGATCAGGGTGGCGGCGGCCATCGCGCCGAGCATCTTGTTATGTAGCATGATCCATCTCCGGCTCAATCATCGAGCTGACCCAGATACGTTCGGAGCGGCCGGATTGATGCAGATCAACGTATCTTTTGATCCTGGCTGAGACTGTACGTTCCGCCACGCCGTCAGACGGGCGAGCTGCGCTCGACCGCTGCCCGACGCAGCGTGAGTGCGGATTGCTAACGCAATCCCGAGCCTGCCGCTACTTCATCAGCACCAGTTCCTCCGCCATCGTAGGGTGGAGCGCGACACAGGCGTCGAACTGCGCCTTGGTCAGCCCCGCCTTCACCGCCACCGCTGCCGCCTGGATGATCTCGGGGCAGTCGGGACCGATCATGTGGATACCGACCACGCGGTCGGTCTCGCCGTCGCACACCATCTTGTAGAGCGCGCGCTCGTCGCGGTTGGCGAGCACGTTCTTCATCGGGCGGAAGTCGGACGAATAGACGCGTACCGAGCCGAGCTTCTGCCGCGCTTCCGCCTCGGTCATGCCGACCGCGCCGATCGGCGGGTGGCTGAACACTGCAGAGGGTACGCAGTCGTAATCGACACGCGTCGGCTTGCCGCCGAACTGCGTATCGGCGAACGCCTGCCCCTCGCGGATCGCGATCGGGGTCAGCTGGATGCGATTGGTGACGTCGCCGACCGCGAAGATCGACGGACAGGTCGAGCGATTGTCGTCGTCCACTTTGATCGCGCCGAGCTCGTCGACCTCGACGCCGGCGCTCTCCAGCCCGAGCCCACGCGTGTTGGGCAGCCGCCCGGTCGCGAACATCACCGCGTCGACCGTGACGGGCTCGTGGTTCGACATGCTCACCGTCAGGCAGCCGTCCGCCCCGCGCTCGATCCCCTGGAACGTCGCGTCGAAGCGGAACTCGAGCCCCTTCATCATGCTGATCTGCAACAGTCGATCGCGGATCTGCAGGTCGTAGCCGCGCAGGATCTCCTTGCTGCGGTTCATCAGGATGACATGGCTGCCAAGCTGGTGGAAGATGCCCGCGAATTCGTTGGCGATATAACCCGCACCCGCGATCAGGATGCGCTTGGGCACCGCATCGAGGTGGAACGCCTCGTTTGAGGTGATGCCATATTCGTGACCCGGACATTCGGGCACCATCGGATGCGCGCCGACCGCGATCAGGATCTTGCTTGCGGTCTTCCTCGTCCCGTCGGCGAGCGTCACCTCGTTTGGACCCGAGACGGTCGCGCGCTGGTGGATGATCTCGCCGCCGCTGCTCTCGATCGTTGTCGTATAGGCGCGGTTGATCCGGTCGACCTCGGCAAAGACGTTGGTGGTCAGGCACTTCCAGTCGAATTCGGGCGCGTCGGGCACCTTCCAGCCGAACCGCTGCGCGTCCTTCAAATCCTCGGCGAAATGCGCGCCGTAGACGAGCAGCTTCTTGGGTACGCAGCCGCGGATGACGCAGGTGCCGCCGACACGGTATTCTTCCGCCACCGCGACGCGCGCGCCATGCGCCGCCGACACGCGCGCCGCGCGCGTCCCGCCCGAGCCCGCACCGATGACGAACAGGTCATAGTCGAAATCGGGCATGTCGCTGGTCCTGCTATCTGATGCGCTGAATGTGGCCGCTCGTACCGGGGCCACGCAGATCGCGCTAGCGCTGCCCTGCGCGCCGCATTGGCATCGCGTCGATCCGCCGCTGCAACGTGTCGGCCGCGACCGGCTGATTGGAGCGGAATGCAACGGTGCCATCCTTGCCGACCAGCACGACCGCGAAGTGGTCGGCGGGCAGGCGCAACCGCGCGTGCAGCGCCGCTGCAGTGTCGCGCGCACCGGTGACGCGCTCGCCGATCACCTCCACCACCTGCACGTCGCGATCCTCCGCGCCGCGACGCCAGCCCCGAAGTGCCTCACGCTGTGCGGCGAGCGCCGCGTCGCTCGCACCAGGCGCGGCTACAACGAGCACGCGGCGCTGCCACTTCATCTCGGCAAGGCTCGGCACACTCGCAGCCGCCACGGCGAGCGCGAGGATCATTCGCCGTCCGTGTCGCCGCCGAACGCGCGCGCGATCAGGTCGTCGGTTGAAGGATCGAAATCGCCGCCGCCCTTCGCCGCGACCTTCGCCATCTCCTTGCCCAACTCAACGCCGAACTGGTCGAACGAGTTGATGCCGAGCAGCACGCCGTTCACGAACACGCGGTGCTCGTAGAAGGCGATCAACGCGCCGAGCGTCCGCGCGTCCAACCGTTCGAGCAGCAGCGTCGACGACGGCCGGTCGCCCGGATAGGCGCGCGCCGGATCGTCGGGGTTTGCGCGCCCCTTCATCAGCGCCGCACCCTGAGCGAAGGCGTTCAGCAGCAGGTTCTTGTGGTGATCCTCCGACAGCGTGTCGCCGGCCTCGATCACCGCCAGGAACTCGACCGGGACGAGGTGCGTACCCTGGTGGAGCAACTGGAACACCGCATGCTGCGCGTCGGTGCCGACCCCGCCCCAGGTGATCGGCGCGGTCGGCCGCCCGACCGGCTTGCCGTCGACCGTCACGCCCTTGCCGTTCGACTCCATCTCCAGCTGTTGCAGATAGCTCGGCAGCAGTCGCAGCCGCTCGTCGTAAGCAAACGGCGCGCGCGTCTCGGCGTGGCGCACCTGCGTGTAATAGAGGTCGGCAAAGGCGGCGAGCGCGGGGGCATTCTCGTGCAGCGCCGACAGGCGGAAGTGCCGGTCCATCTCCGCCGCGCCTTCAAGCAATTCCTCGAACTGGTCCCAGCCGAGCTTGATCGCGGCCGGGAAGCCGATCGACGACCACAAGGAGTAGCGCCCGCCGACACCCTCGCTGAACGGCACCACGCGCGTCTCGTCGACGCCCCACTCGATCGCCTTGTCGGGCGAGGCGGTAACCGCGACGACGCGGCCGTAGGGATCGGACACGCCCGCGCCCTGCATCCAGTCGATGACGCTCTCCGCGTTCATCATCGTCTCGGTCGTGGTGAAGGTCTTGGACGCGACCACCAGCAACGTCGTCGCGGGATCGAAGCGGTCGAACACGTCTTCCAGCGCCATGCCGTCGACGTTGGAGACGATCGCGACATCGTAGCGGTCGCTGTCACGCCCCAGCGCATCGACCAGCAGGTGCGGGCCAAGTGCCGAGCCGCCGATGCCGACGTGCAGGATGTGATTGACCGGCCCGAACGCCTCCGCCTCGATCGCATCGATCAGCGCGCGCATCCGCGCATGGTAGGCGCCAGCGCGTGCAACCGAGTCCGGGTTGCCCTCGCCACGCTCGGCCGTGTGCTCGACCGGGCGGTCTTCGGTCACGTTGACGTGCGCGCCTGAGAACATCGCTTCGCGCTTGCCCGCCAGATCGCATTCCTTAGCCAGCTGTTCGAACGCCGCGATCATATCGGCGGTCAGGTGCGTCTTCGCCCAGTCGAAGTGGATGCCCGCAACGTCGAGCGTCAGCCGCTTCAGCCGCTCCGGATCGGCCGCGAACAGCGCCTCCAGCCGTTCGGTCGGCAGCGCCTCGATGGGTGACCAGTCAGCCATGATAATCTCGTCCTGCTAGCAAATCCGTCAGCCGCCCGAACGGGCGAGGCGCATCAAGGGTCCGATCCCTGCGAAAGCTCCGCCCGAAACCCACGCTTGACGCGCACCGCCGCTTGCGCGACCGGGCAGTCATGGCCACCAGCACCAATGCGGGCAAGACCGCCGCGTCCGAGACCAGGGAAACGCTTCGCTTCCTGCTCAAGCTCGCGTTGTTCGTCTTCATCCTGCGCAGCTTCATCTTCGCGCCGTTCTCGATCCCGTCGGAATCGATGTTGCCCCGGCTGCTGATCGGCGACTATCTGTTCGTGTCGAAGTGGAATTACGGCTATTCGCGATGGTCGCTGCCGTTCGGCGTGCCGCTGATCCCGGGGCGCATCTTCGCCTCCGATCCGACCCGCGGCGACACGGTCGTCTTCCGCAGCATGGAGCCCGACGACCACGACGTGATCAAGCGCGTGATCGGGCTTCCGGGCGACACGGTGCAGATGCGCCGCGGGCAGCTGTTCCTCAACGGCCGCGCAATCCCCAAGCAGCGCGTCGCCGACTTCATCGTGCCGATCTCGCCCAACTTCCCCGAGGACAAGTGCGGCACGCAGTTCCAGGACGTGGGCGCCGACAATCAGCCGATCTGCCGCTACCCGCAGTTCCGCGAGACGCTGCCGAACGGGCGCAGCTACATGGTGATTGACCAGGAATATATTCCGATCGCCGACGACACGCCGGTCTACCGCGTCCCCGCAGGCGACGTGTTCCTGATGGGCGACAACCGTGACGACAGCGCCGACAGCCGCTTTGCCCCGCCCGAGGGCATGGGCTATATCCCGATGGAGCGGATCGAGGGCAAGGCGATCGTCAACTTCTGGTCGACCGACGGATCGGCCTCGTGGGTGAAGCCGTGGACCTGGCTGTCGGCGGCGCGGCTGCGGCGCATCGGGGAGGGCTTTTGAGCGAGCTCGCCGACTGGATCGAGACGCGGCTCGGCTATCGACCGCTTGAGATTGCCCCGTTCGAGCGTGCGCTGACGCATTCGAGCCATACGGGCGACAGTTACGAACGACAGGAGTTCCTCGGCGACCGCGTGCTCGGGCTGATCATGGCCGAGTGGCTGTTTGAGACGTTCCCGAACGAGCCCGAGGGCAACCTTTCCAAGCGGTTCAACGCGCTGGTCACCGGCTCGGTCTGCGCCGCGGTGGTACGCGATCTGGGCGTTGCGCCGTACCTTCGCCTCGGCAAGCAGGCCCGCGACGATGGCGCTGCTGCCAGCGACAACGTGCTGGGCGATGTGATGGAGGCGTTGCTCGGCGCGCTCTACCGCGAGCGCGGGCTCGATGCGGCGCGCGACGTGGTGCGCCGGTTATGGGCCGATCGCATCCACGCCGATGGCGTCGCGCCGCAGCACCCCAAATCCGCGCTGCAGGAATGGGCCGCCGCCAACCGCCGCGCGACCCCGGCCTATGAAGTCACCGACCGCTCCGGTCCCGGCCATGCACCGCGCTTCACCGTCCGCGTCGCCGTCGGCAAGGATGAGACCAGCGCGACCGGCACCAGCAAGCAGGAAGCCGAAACCGCCGCCGCCGCCGCCCTGCTCGACATCCTGCGCCAGCAAACCCCACCACCCAAACGCCGCCGTCGCGGCTGAGCGAACCGCCACCGGACTGGCGTTGCGCCGGACAAAGCTACAGTTATGCTGATCGTATCAAGGCGTCGCGTGTAGCGGCGTTCACGAGAGGAGCGTGCGTGTGGTGACCATGACCGTCGTCTACCCCTATGACGCCGACAAGCCGTTCGATGAGGCTTATTACGCCGACCACCACATGCCGCTGGTCAAGGAGATCTGGGGCGAGGCGGTGACCGGCACCACGGTCTACCACGCGCTTGCCGGACTGTCGGGCGACCTGGCCTTCTCCACGATCGCGCAGGTCGAGTTCGTGTCGATGGAGGCGTTTCAGAAGGCGATGGCGAACCCGCGCTCCGCTGAGGTGAACGCCGACATACCGAACTTCTGCGGTGTGACGCCGACGTTCCAGCTCAGCCGGCGGGCGTGACGCACGCCTGGACCCCAGCCGCCGACAGCGCGATCACGCTGCGGCAGGTTGCCGCAAACGGACTGACGTTCGAGGTGGCGGAGGCGGGTGAGGGCGATCACCTGGCGCTGTGCCTGCATGGCTTTCCCGAGCTCAACTTCTCGTGGCGCTATCAGATACCGCTGCTGGCGGAAATGGGCTACCGCGTGTGGGCGCCCAACCAGCGCGGCTATGGCGCGTCGTCGCGGCCCGAGGGCGTCACCGCGTATAGCGCCGATCGGATCGTCGCCGATGCCGCCGCGCTGTTCGATGCCAGCGGTGCTGCCAGGCTGACGCTGGTGGCGCATGACTGGGGCGGGGCGATTGCGTGGATGTTCGCGATCAACCGCGTCCGCCCGATCGAGCGGCTGGTGGTGATGAACCTGCCGCATCCGATCTGCTTCGCCGAGACGTTGAGGCATTGGCCGCAGCGGCGGCGAAGCTGGTACATGGCGGCGTTCCAGCTGCCGTGGCTGCCCGAGAAGGCGATGATCGCGAACGATGCCGCGGCGGTGCGCCACGCCTTTCGCGGCATGGCAGTCGACAAAACGCGCTTCCCCGACGACGTGCTCGACGTCTACGCCGCAGCGGCGCAAGCGCCGAGCGCAGCGACCGCGATGATCAACTGGTACCGTGCTGCGGCACGCCACCGCGATGCGATGAAGCTGCGCAACGGCGGGCGGGTCGAGGTGCCGACGCTGATCGTCTGGGGCGAGGAGGACACAGCACTCGGGCTCGAGACGCTGGATGGCACCGAGCGGTTCGTGTCCGACCTGACGATCCGGCGGCTGCCCGGCGTGTCGCACTGGGTGCAGCAGGAAGCGCCCGAGGCGGTCAACGCGATCCTCAGCGACTGGCTGCCGCGCGCCTGACATGAGAAGGGGAGCGGAACCCTGCGGCCCCACTCCCCTCAAACTCCGCGCGCTACGCAACCGGCGCGGAATTCTTCGATCAACGGATCAGAAGTGGGTCACGATACCCAGCGTCGGGCGGAAGCTGTGCACCCAGCCGAACGACGACACTTCGCCGCGCAGACGGAAGCCCGCGTTGCCGGTCACGCCGCCCAGGCCGATGTCCTTCGGGCCGACCTCGAAGCCAACGCCGTAGGTGACATCGTCATAGTCGCGGTTGGTGTTCACGCGCTTGTCGAAGTTGACCCACTGGTAGCCGACCTTGCCGTAGAACAGGCCGCTCTCGCCGGCGCGGAAGCCAAAACGGCCCGCGGCGCCATATTCCCAGTCGATGTCGCCCGAGATGCCCTTGGCGACGTTACCCTCGGCGCCGACGAAGAACATACTGAGCGGCACGTTGAAGCCAGCGATACCCTCGACCAGCGAGCCGTTCAGCTTGTCACGACGGTTGACGGGGGGGATGCCGGCCTTGTTCGGCTCGCTGTCGAACTGCTCCCAGCCGCCGCGGATCGCGAAATACGGATCGATGCCGAACGCCTTGGTGCCGTCGGGCGCGGTCGCCGTGTCGGTGGTGGTCGTCTGACCATAAGCGGTGTCGGTGGTCGACGGATAGGACGCGTCCTGCGCGAAGGCAGGGGCGGCGGCGAGAGCGGACACGGCAACGGCCGTCGCAAGAACGAGCTTACGCATGATGAACCTCGGTATAGTTTTATCTGTTTATCGGGGGTGGCAGTGTCACACCGCGTACCCGAGGCCCACCTAACCGGCAGAAGTGGACAGGGTTGCGCAAATCGACCCGAGCACCCGCACAAAATCACAACTGTGACCGGAACGACACGCTTCCTTTCGGACGTATGAACGAACCTGCCACAAAGTTGCCGCAGCGCAACATACCGGCCACAAAGCCGCCGCACCCCGCCATGTTCGGCCTTGGTCGCACATGCGGCCTCGGACGACCGAATCGCTGACAGCGCTCAGCGCGGCCGCCTGGTCGGCGCGTGAAAGTCGGGCGGCTTGTCCGCGATCCAGCGCAGGAAACGCGCCATCACCGGCAGTTCGCGTATCGCTTCCAGAGTGCCTGCGACCGCCAGCGCGCGGTTGTCGGCGGCGGCGTGGATCGCGCGGTGGCAGATCGGATGCACCGGCTCGGTGTGCGTGCCGCCCTCGCTCTTGGGCACGACATGGTGCCACTCGACCTTCACCCCCAGCGGCCGACCGCACAGCGCGCAGACCGGCGGCGGCGCGGCACGCGCGGCGAGCGCTTCGGCTTCCGCCAGCCCCGCCTTGCGCTTCACCCGTCCGGCCACCGATCCTCCTGCGTGCGGGAGAGCAGACGCGCGGTGCCGCGCCCAGGTTGCATCGTACGGCTCGCGAAGGGGCGGGGACGCGGAAGGTCACGAAAGTCACACCCCTACGCATGTGTGCGCGCGAGGGCCCCTGGGACGTTTGGGCACGGTCGAGCCGATCGCGCGACGATCGCACCGCGCGACCTCACGTCGCGTCACGGCAATCCTTCGGTTCGTCGGGGAAGTAATCCTGCACCAGGGTCGGCACCATCTCGCACGCGTGATCGCCGAGCGTGCCGAGCGAACGCTGGAAGGTGCCGCGTGCGGCATCGGTCATCGCCTCGAACCCGTCCCAGCGATCGCCGGGCCTTCCGCGGGCAGCAGATGCTGGAGCAGGAAGACGAGCAGCCGGTCGCTCGGCTCGCGCGTCGTTTGGACGAGCGTGCCGTCCTTCCACACCTCGCGCACGGTTCCGCGGGTCGCGCGCTCGAACGCGAGCGTGGTGAGGCGCACCGTGGCGATCTTGAGCGCCTGATCCCAGGTGCGCGCGAAGCCCTCGGCATCCGGCCGCGCGCGCAGGCGATAGGCGGAGCGCGACGACACTCCCGACTCCTGACACGCCGCGCTGACCGATCCCGTCTCCGCCAAGACGGTCAGAAAGGTCCGCTGCCGCTCGGCAGTCCAGCCATCCGCGCGCACGCGCACCGGCACGGGCGGGGGCAGCGGCAGGTCGGTGACGTTGTCATGTGCGAGGTCATGCCCGGTTGATCGAGCGGCGGCGGTACGGCGAGCGGCCATGTGTGTGCTCCGTGTGAGAGGAGCAGGTGAGGTATGCGGGATCGGGGTGTGTAGGACAGGTTTGTCTAGAACGGCACTTCGTCAGAATCGATCTTTGGAGCTCCTAAAGCGTCAAGGATCGAGTCAAGGACCCGATCGGCGCCAGTAGCGTTTCGACGGGCAATTTCGTATAAATTTGACATGAGGATAAAGTAATTTGAAGCCGTCACGTGCTGCGGGGCTATCTTGCGACTGAAATACTCATCGGTAAACGTGTCAATCCTAGTGCCGTTCTTATCAAAAACGTTTATTATAAACAGGTCCTCGCCTTCATCATTCACTGATGAGGCAATCTCGATCTTTGCGTCATTGACGATCGTGATGTATGAGTTAGTCTCTGGAAAAGGGGACCATTTAAGTCTTCCTGTCGTCGATCCAATATAAAGGCCCTCGGCGAGTGAGCGGAATTTATCCTCAACGTTCGCCATTCTATTGTTCCTTATGAATGGTAAAGCGTGTCTTCATCAAGATAGTATGAAAAGACCTCGCGGTCTCAAGCTGTTTAGATATAGAGATCTCAGACGCTGAAGCTTTGTCTATTCCATTTGAGAGAAGGGCTATTCTACTAGCGCTGTCTTTCAGCGAGGCTGCAAGGTCCTGTGGCATAGAGCTGCTTTCTGAAAGAGAGAGCAGGCAAATGGCTAATCTGTCGTAATTAGCCAGTATAGAAGGTTTGTCTAGCGATTGTACGGCGTCGCGTAATGCATCAAGGTAGATTTGCGCTTGAGCGCACTCCTGTATCGCATCGAAACCTGCAAACCTCAACTTAAGGTTTGTTATGGCTTCTTCTTGAGCGTGAGAAACAGACTTGACTTGTGATAATTGGTGTAAAGTAAATCCGAACCCTGCCACTCCAAGCGCCAAGCCTAGCAGACCTACGATGAGGTTGATTGCATCCGCAGCGCTTGAAGTGGCGAAAGCTAACACGGGCTCTATTATTCAGCCGCCACACCACCGAACATATCCGCTTCCGCGACCACGTCCTCGTTCGCCGGCTTGGCTGCGTTCGCCTTCTTGCGCTTGTCGAACGCGTCCCAGACGTCGTTCCACTGGCCCTTGGTCGCGGCCTTCGAATATTCGGTCGCGCGGGTTTCGAAGAAGTTGGCGTGCTCGACGCCGTTGAGCAGCGGGGTGAGCCATGGGATCGGGTGCTCGTCGATCATATAGATCGGCTTGAGGCCCAGTTGCCCCATGCGCCAGTCGGCGATGTAGCGGATGTACTTCTTGATATCCTTGGGCTTCATCCCCTCGACCGGGCCCATCTCGAAGGCGAGGTCGATGAAATTATCCTCCAGCCGGATCGTCGTCTGGCACACGTCGGCGATGTCGTCCTTGACCGCCTTGGTCAGGCACTGCCGTTCTGCGCAGAAGGCGTGGAACATGCGTATGATGCCCTCGCAGTGTAGGCTCTCGTCGCGCACCGACCAGCTGACGATCTGCCCCATGCCCTTCATCTTGTTGAAGCGCGGGAAGTTCATCAGCATCGCGAAGCTGGCGAACAGCTGCACGCCCTCGGTGAAGCCGCCGAACATGGCGAGCGTGCGCGCGATATCCTCGTCACTGTCGACGCCGAAGTTCTGCATGTAATCATGCTTGTCCTTCATCTCGCCATATTCGAGGAAGGCGCCATATTCGCTCTCGGGCATGCCGATCGTGTCGAGCAGGTGGCTGTAGGCGGCGATGTGGACCGTTTCCATGTTGCTGAACGCGGTCAGCATCATCTTGATCTCGGTCGGCTTGAACACGCGGCCGTATTTCTCGTGGTAGCAGTCCTGCACCTCGACGTCGGCCTGGGTGAAGAAGCGGAAGATCTGGGTGAGCAAATTGCGCTCATGATCGGTCAGCTTCTGCGCCCAGTCGCGGCAATCCTCGCCCAAGGGCACTTCCTCGGGGAGCCAGTGGAGCTGCTGCTGGCGCTTCCAGAACTCGAACGCCCAGGGGTATTCGAACGGCTTGTACTGCTTCGACGCGTGGAGGAGGGACATGGGGGTTACTCCGACAGGATGGTGTTGAGGTGGTGGCCGGCGACGCCAAGCGTCAGCGCGCCGAGGAAACAATCGCGCGCGCCGATAAGCGCGGCGCGGGTGGGTGCGCGAAACGGCAGATGGCGGCGGCGCAGTTGCACGAGCCCGAGCGCGAACAGCAACGCGCCCGCGATCAGCAGCGCCGCCGTCGCGAGGAGCGCGAGCGGATGCCTCACAACACGTCGCTCTCGACGCTATGGGTTAACGTCGCGTCTTCGCTGCTCCACCGCTGCATCGCCGCCGCGCTCATCGCCAGCACCGCGCCGCCCGACAGCAGCATGATGCCGACCATGCGGAACACATAGACCTTGGCCGGCCCACTCGGCCGGGTGAGCGCGAGGAGCAACCCTGCGCCGGTCAGCGCCAGGATAGCGGCGACCGCGTACATGATGATGATCTGCCAGCTCATGCCTCGTGCGCCGATGCGTGCGCCTGAGATGCGACCAATGGCTGGGTTGTGCGTTCGGCCCCCGACCCCATCAAGCAAGGAGTGACACGATGGTCGACGCCAGCCAGATCCAGGAACATGCCGAAGTCATCGGTGCCGACGGCACGCACGTCGGCACCGTCGACCACGTCGAGGGCGACCGCATCAAGCTGACCAAGAACGACTCGCCGCAGACCGAGGACGGGCAGGGCGCCAAGCACCATTACATCTCGCTCGGCCTCGTCGCCGATGTCGAGGACGGCAAGGTGCGACTGTCGGCGAACGGCGCCGAGGCGGTGCAGTTCGAGGAATCGGAGTAACGCACGACTGCCCACACGGGCGTGTGCAGCCCCGGTTCGCGTGTCCCTAACGGGCAGGCGGGCCGGGGTTTCTGCTATGTGGCGTGCGCGTCGGCGAGACATGACCGAGCCCGCACGCGACACCGCGACGCGCGTGGATCGCGCTGCGGCGTGCATCGTGTCTCGGCTCGGTTCGATCAACATCTGCTCCCGGTGCATGGCGGCGAGACGCTTGCCGACCTGCCTGCGGATGATACGGGAAAGCGGGTCGCATCACCACCCCGCTCCGGCGATCGCCACGACGTTTTTCTGTGCACAAATCGGCTATGTAGGTGTGAATGCCGGCGCCGCCCGCTAGATATAGTGCGTATGCCGATCGCCTGCGCACGTGTCGGGCGAGGGATCGGCGCAGGGACGTACCCGCTATGTTCGCGCGTGTCATCGAGTCGGATCGACGACGCGCGCCCAATTATCGCCTTACGTGCGATACGTGCCGCAGAGCGTTGAACACGGCGGCGACGGGAAGTGCAGTTTTTTCAGTGGCACCGGACACCGGCCTCTGCGCTGGCGAGAGTCATGATGGCGCCCCAGCCGGCAAGGTCACAGTGCCCTTACCTTTGATCGCCCGACGCGGTGAATCTTGTGAGGCTCGAAGAGCGGCTCCATCGTGCGCATCGACATGGTGGCCGCTTGGATCAGCGCGCCCTGTTTCAATTCGCTAGAAGTCGCGGCACAAACACAACGTCTCGATCGCCCGGCAAGCGGCCCGCCGCGATCATGCGGCAGGTCCCGCGTATCGGATCAGCGCGCGGCGTAGGTGACCGGCACCAGCGGGTCGCCGCACTTCTTGACGTTATAATCGCTGCCCTTCCAGCACATCTTCTCGAACCGCGGCAGCGTCGCGGGAAGCGGTCGGCCGGTTCGCACGATCGCCTGGTCGCCCCACGGTGTCAGGCTGTTGCGCAGCTCACGCATGCGGTCGAGCGACAATTGCGTGAACTGCCCGCGCGAACTGAACAGCGCCTCGCGCCCGATATCACCCGCCACACGGCAGAAATTGAACTGCGAATTGACCGTCGCGAAGCTGGAATAGGTGCGGGTGCCGAACTGGTCGAGCGCCTGCTGGCCTTCCTTCTTTGTCTTGGCGACGCGCAGGAAATATTTGGTCAGCGTGTCGTACGACGTCTTCAGCTCCGCCTCATGGTCGGTCAGCAGGGCATTGTATTTGTCGACCGTCAGCAGCGTCGGTTCGAACTGGCATTGCAGCGCGGCGACGTTGAGCGCGGCGCGCATCTTCCACGCCACCCCGGCGTGCTGCTCCGCCTCGGTCGCGCCGGGCAGGACCTGTCCGACATCGGGCTCGCTGCCGGTGATGGCGGGCGCGCTCAGGTCCTTGTGCTGCAGGTAGAATTGCGCCGAAGCCGATACGCTGGACAACGCGCAGGCGGTTGCGGCGCACATGCCGACGAACCGAACCAACCCCATGTTCCGAAACTCCTCACCCGCGCGACCCCGTTTCGCGCCCTGATGGGCTCGGCTTTTACCAACGTTGGTTAACGCGCCCAAGCGAATTCTGCCACGATTTGCTTGCGTTCCGTCGCAAAACGGAGACGCGATCGAAACGATCTCGCACGTCAGGCCGATGCGCTGGACGGGTAGGACCGGTCGCTCGCGGTCGGCAGCCGGCTTTGGTCTCGCGCGCTCCCGAGTTCGAGGGCGCCAAAGAAAAAGACCGCCCGGTTTCCCGGACGGCCTTTTACGCTTCGTAAATGCCCGTGGGGCAGATTACATTGCGTTGGTGGTGGTCGTCGTGGTGCTGTTCGACATCATCATGTCGTTGCCGCCCATGCCGGCGCCCATCGTGTCGTTCGCCATCATGCCGCCGTTCATGCTGCCGTCCACGGCAGTCATGTTGTCCGACATGGTGTCCATGCCCTCGGTGGCGTTCATGTCGGTGATCATGGTGTTGTCGGTGGTGGTGTCGGTCTTCGAACCGCACGCCGAAACCGCGAGTGCGGCCGCTGCGAGTGCCGAGCCGGTCAGAACCTTGGTGATAATGGCACGCATGAAATTTGCTCCCTAGACTGTAAGATTTGGAGACCGTTGGGGTCGTGAAATTACCCAAATCAGGTTCGATGGTAATCGGTACGCGACCACCCCTCAAGCCTCGATTTCACCGTGACAAGAAAGGCTTTGGAGAAAAGGTCTGGCGGTGAACGCCAGCGCGGCGTCGAAGGTTGCATGGGAAGTCGGTTTTTCAAGTGCTTGCGCGCTCGTCACCGGGTAATCGGCGATCCCGCACGGCACGATCCCACCGAAATGCGTGAGGTCGGGCGATAAATTGACCGCAAAACCGTGCAGCGTCACCCAGCGGCGGACGCGAATGCCGATCGCGCCGATCTTCGCTTCCTGTCCCGATCGGTCGTGCGTCCAGATGCCGATACGGCCGGGCGCGCGGAAGCTCTCGATGCCGACGCGCGCCAACGCCGCGATCACCCAGCCCTCGACCGCGTGGACGAAGCAGCGCACATCGCGGCCGCGCTTGTTCAGGTCGAGCACCAGATAGCCAACCCGCTGGCCGGGACCATGATAGGTATAGCGCCCCCCACGCCCCGCCGGCACCACCGGAAAACGCGCGTCGACCAGCTCGGCCGGATCGGCGCTGGTGCCTGCGGTATAGACCGGCGGATGTTCGAGCAGCCAGATCAGCTCGCGTGCCTCGCCTGCCGCGACCGCGGCGGCACGCGCCTCCATCTCGGCCAGCGATTGGTCGTAGGGGGTCAGCCCCGGCGTCACGCGCCATTCGATGTCGTCGATCTCGTTCACGCCGTCCCAGATGCGATGCGGCAGGCGTGATGGCAACGTTGCGCCTGAAGCCAGTGCCTACTCCACGACCTACCCCGAAGCCTTGCTCCTGACTGACTGGCAAGCGCGCGGTGGATCGGCTACGCCCCGGCGGCGACAAAAGGGGGGTGACGATGGCAGGGGCACGCATGGGGATCCGCACGGGATTGGTGTGGGACCGCACCGTCGATGTGCTGCAAGGGCGCAGCGGCATCCTGGCGCGACTGGCGATCCTGTTCCTGTTCGTGCCCGGCGTGATCAGCGCAGGCGTCAGCAGCGCCGCGACGCCGGGAACACCGCTGGCGTTTGTCGCCTCGCTTGTCGCGATTGTCGCCAGCATTCTGCTGATCGCGGGCGTGCTCGCGATCACCGCGGTGGCGAGCGACCCCGACATGGATGCGAGCGGTGCCACGCGGATCGGCTTGGCGCGGCTGCTGCCGGCGCTCGGCGCGATCGCGATCATCGTCGTTGTGCTGTTCGTGGTGCTGATCCCGATCACTCTGCTGATCATGCACGCGGGCGCGACGTTCAATCCCGCCACCGGGCGCTTCGACCTGGCGCGTGCGAGCGGCAGTGCGCTTCAACTGGCGGGCGTGATCGGGTTGCTCGCGCTGATCGTCGGCCTGTGGCTGACCGCCAAGATCGCGCCGTTGTTCGCGGTGATCGTCAACGAGCGTCGCGGGCTGGGCGCGTTCGCGCGCAGTTTCCGCCTGACGCGCGGCTCGACGCTGCGGCTGATCGGCGTCATCATCCTCTACGGTATCGTCGTGATCGTCGCGGTGATGGCAGCGACGCTGGTCGCGGGGATCGCCGCGCGGCTGCTGCTCGGCCCCGACGCGCCCGGCGGCGTCACGTTCGTCACCGGCGTCGTCTCATCCGCAGTCACCGCGCTCCTGACCGTCGTGCAGACGGTGTTCTACGCGCGCTTCTACGTCGCCGCGCGTGAGCATGACGAGCCCGTGACGGACGCGCCGCTCGAGCCATGACGCTTACCTTTTCGCGGCTGCTTGCCGATGCCTGGTCGCTGTTCCGGCGGCAGGCCGACCTGATCCTGCGCATCGCGCTGCCGCTCGTGGTGTTTCCCGCCTTTGCGGTGCAATTGCTGTGCGATCCCCTGCCGCCGCTGCCGCCGCCCCCGCGCGATCAGCCGATGCTGGAGGCGTGGATCGCGCAGGTCGGCGTCTGGGGGCAGACGAACGCGATCTGGTACCTGCTCGCGGATGCGGTCAGCGTGTTCGGCCTCGCCGCGATCGCGATCCTGCTGCTCGATCCCGACCGTCCGGTGGTCGGGGGTGCGATGCGCAGCGCCGGCACGCGGCTGGTGCCGTTCGTCCTTGCCAGCCTGTTGATCGCGGTGCCGGTCGGCATGGGCATGTGGCTGTTCGTGCTGCCCGGATTGTGGGTGCAGGGACGTTTGTCGGCGGTGATCCCGCTGCTGGCGCGCGCGCCGGGTCAGCGCGTGATGCCCGCGATCCGCACCTCGTGGCGCGCGACCCGCGGGGCGGGGTTCGCGTTGGCTGGCGCAGTGGTATCGGTGTTCCTGCTGCAATGGCTCGCGATCGTGCCGCTGCTGTCCGCCGACGAATGGCTTCGCGCGCCGGGTAACGACAATCCGCTCGTGCTGAGCCTCGTCAACGCGCTGATCGCGCTGCTGGGCGGCGCGTACCACCTGGCGGTGCTGATGATCGGCGTTGCGGCCTATATCCGGCTGGCGAGAAAGGGCAGCTGAGGCGCTGCGTCCACGGGCAGCAGCCCGACCTCGCGCGGATCGGGAAAGGTCTCGATCGTGCGCCTGATCGCGACGAAGCCCTGTGCGCGGTAGAAGTTGAGCGCCGACGGATGATCGAGCGTGCAGGTATTGAGCGCGACACGCTGCACGCCCGGCACCCAGGCGCGGGCCATCGTCTCGGCCATCAACCAGCGTCCCAGCTGCTGCCCGGCGAGATCCGGCACCAGCGCGAAATAGGCGATCTCGCACGTTCCCGCGTGGCGGAAATCGAGCTCGACCATGCCGACCTCTACGCCGCGCGCGTCGACCGCGGCGAACACCTGCACCCGCGGATCATGGATGATCGCGGTGAGCGCGGCATCGTCCATCACCAGCCGCGAATACCACAGCCAGCGCTGCCCGACGCGGCGGAACAGTTCGCGGTACTTGGGCGGCGTGGGTTCCGCCCAGCGCACCAGTCGCAGCCGCGATGGCGGGGTAGGACGCAGCGGCGGTCGGCGCGTCATCTCCAGCGTGGTGACGATCGTCGCCAGATCGCCCTCTGGCACCGGGATCAGCGCCACGCCGCTCAGTCCCAGTTCGCGACCGGCGGCAGGCTCATCAGGATCGCGTCGATGTTGCCGCCGGTCTTCAACCCGAACAAGGTACCGCGATCGTAGACCAAGTTGAACTCGGCGTAGCGCCCGCGCCAGCGCCGCTGCTCGGCCACGTCATCGGCGGTGAAGGCGTCGTTCATGCGCCGCCGCACGATCCGCGGGTAAGTGTCGAGGAACGCACGACCGACGTCCTTCGTGAACGCCAGATCGCGCGTGAAGTCGTTCTCGAGGTGATCGTAGAAGATGCCGCCGACGCCGCGGTGCACCTTGCGATGGGGAATGTAGAAATACTCGTCCGCCCATTTCTTAAAGCGCGGATAATAGCCCGCGTCGTGTGCGTCGCACGCGGCCTTCAGCATCGCGTGAAAGTCGTCGTTGTCGGCGGCGACCGGCAGCGGCGGGTTCAGGTCGGCGCCGCCCCCGAACCACTGCTTCGTCGTGCGCAGGAAGCGCGTGTTCATGTGCACCGCCGGCACGTGCGGGTTCGCCATGTGCGCGACCAGGCTGATCCCGGTGGCGAAGAAACGCGGATCCTCGCCCGCGCCGTGGATCGTGCGTCCGAACTCACCCTCGAACGTACCGCCGACCGTGGAGACGTTGACGCCGACCTTCTCGAACACGCGCCCCTTCATTACGCCGCGCACGCCACCGCCGCCCGGTTCGCCCGACGGGTCGGCGCGGTCCCAGGCCAGATAGTCGAACGTCGCGTCCGACCCCGCCTCGCGCTCGATTCTCTCGAACTCGGCGCAGATCAGGTCGCGTAGATGCTCGAACCAGGTGCGGGCTTGGGTCTGTTGGTCGTCGAGTGGGAACATGGGCGAGCGCCTTAGCGGGCGAGGGGAGGCGGCGTCGAGGCGGCAGAATGTCTCATGCGGGCCATCCGTCGGTCTGCCGCATCGCCTCGCCCAGGATCATCGCGCACGACACCGCGACGTTCAGCGAGCGCATGCCGCTACGCATCGGCACCCGCACACGCAGGTCGGCGCGCGCGTGGACGTCGGCGGGCACACCCGCACTCTCCGACCCGAACAGCAGCACGTCGTCGGCGGCGTAGCGCGCCTTGGTGTACGGCATCGCGCCGCTGGTGGTCGCCAGCACCAGCCGCCCCGCGCATTGCGTGAGGAACGCGTCCCAGTCGACGTGGCGCGTCACCTGCGCGGCGGCGGCATAGTCCATTCCCGCCCGCGCCAGCGCGCGGTCGCTCCACGGGAATCCCATCGGCTCGATCAGGTCGACGCCCGTCCCCATGCAGGCGGCCAGGCGCAGGATCGTGCCCACATTGCCGGCGATATCGGGTTGAAACAGCGCGATCCGCATGACGGGATCATTACCCCGGTCTTTCCGCAACCGCAAAATGGGATTGGCAAAGCGCGGAGGGCTTGGCTATCAGGCGATGAGAGGACCGGCCAAGGGGATGGCTGGCCGTGAAGGGGGGTACGCGGGCGTCCATTGCTCGCCACGTGCCCCGCAGGGCAATGCAAGGGCTCGTGTGAATGGCGACTGTCGACGATCGGCTTCCTCCGGGTGAGGACCCCGCGCTGCTCGCGGACGATACCTTCCACGATCCCCGTCGTCGCGACTTCATCAACATCGCCGCCGTGTCGTTCGCGGGCGTCGGCGCGCTGGCGATCGTGCTGCCGCTGATCAATCAGATGAACCCCTCGGCCGACGTGCTCGCGCTGTCGACGACCGAGATCGACATCTCCAAGATCGAGCCGGGGCAGGCGATCAAGGCGTCGTTCCGCAAGCAGCCGCTGTTCGTGCGCAACCTGACGCCGAAGGAGATCGCCGAGGCCGACGCGGTGCCGGTGTCGAGCTTGCGCGATCCGCAGACGCTCGAACAGCGCACCAAGGCGGGCAAGAAGAACTGGCTGATCACGCTGGGCGTCTGCACCCACCTGGGCTGCGTGCCGCTGGGGGCGGGCGAGGGTGAGAACCGCGGACCGTTCGGCGGTTACTTCTGCCCGTGCCACGGCTCGGCCTATGATACCGCGGCGCGCATTCGTCAGGGGCCGGCGCCGAAGAACCTGGTCGTTCCCGAATATACGTTCAATTCCGACACCGTCGTGACGGTGGGTTGAGGTAGCAGCGATGAGCTTTCCCTGGGCCAAACATTATGAGCCGAAGCAGCCGCTGATGCGGTGGGTGGACGAGAAGCTGCCGCTGCCGCGCCTCGTCTACAACGCGATCGGCGCGGGTTATCCCGTGCCGCGCAACCTCAACTATTTCTGGAACTTCGGCGTGCTCGCGGGCGCGGCGCTGGTATGCCAGATCGTGACGGGCGTCGTGCTCGCGATGCATTATGCCGCCAACGGCGGGGTCGCGTTCGGCTCGGTCGAGAGCATCATGCGCGACGTCAACGCGGGCTGGTTCCTGCGCTACGCGCACGCCAATGGCGCGTCGATGTTCCTGGCGGTGGTCTACATCCACATCGGCCGCGGGCTCTACTACGGCTCGTACAAGGCACCGCGCGAAATGGTGTGGTTGCTCGGCGTCGTCATCTTCCTCCTGATGATGGCCACCGCGTTCATGGGCTACGTGCTGCCATGGGGGCAGATGAGCTTCTGGGGGGCGCAGGTCATCACCGGCTTCTTCTCGGCGATACCGCTGGTGGGCGAGACGATCCGCATCTGGTTGCTCGGCGGGTTCGCGCCCGACAATGCGGCGCTCAACCGCTTCTTCTCGCTCCACTATCTGCTGCCGTTCGTCACCGCGGGCGTCATCATCCTCCACATCTGGGCGCTGCATATTCCGGGGTCGAACAACCCGACCGGCGTCGACGTGAAGGGCGAGCAGGACACGGTGCCGTTCCACCCCTATTACACGGCGAAGGACGGCGTCGGCGTCGCGGTGTTCTTCCTGATCTTCGCCGCGCTCATCTTCTTCTCGCCCAATTTGCTCGGCCATCCGGACAATTACATCGAGGCGAACCCGCTCTCGACCCCGGCGCACATCGTGCCCGAATGGTACTTCCTGCCGTTCTACGCGATCCTGAAGAGCTTCACCGCCGACTTCATCCTGCCGGCGAAGCTGTGGGGCGTGCTCGCGATGTTCGGCTCGATCCTGCTCTTGTTCTTCCTGCCGTGGATCGACTCGTCGCCGGTACGCTCGGCCAACTACCGCCCGACCTATCGCTGGTTCCTCGTCGTGCTGCTCGTCGACATCCTGGTGCTCGGCTACGTTGGCGGTGCAGAGGCGACCGCGCGCAACGTCATCATGGGGCAGATCGCGGCGGGTTATTATTTCGCGCACTTCCTCATCATCCTGCCGCTGATCTCGGCGTCCGAGCGTCCGCGCCCGCTGCCCAATTCGATCACCGAGGCGGTGCTGGCGAAGCACGCAGGCACCTCGCCCGCCAAGACCGCGATGGCCGGCTGAGCCGAGCAGCGACGAAAAGGGATACAGAACACAATGGCTCGTCTCATCTCGATCGTGATCGGCGCGGCGTTCGTCTTCGTGCTGGCGATCGCGCTGTTCGGCACCGCGAAGACCGCGATCACCGAACCGGCGGCGGAAAGCGCGGAACACGTCTTCCACCTGCACCCCGAGAGCATCGGGTTGCCGTCGGCGGGGCTGTTCGGCAAGTTCGACCGCCAGCAGGTCCAGCGCGGCTTCGCGGTCTACAAGGAAGTGTGCGCCGCCTGCCACTCGCTCAAGTATGTGGCGTTCCGCGACCTGACCAAGATCGGCTACACCGACGCCGAGGTGAAGGCGATCGCCAACCAGTGGGTGATCGAGCAGCCGAGCGTGAACCCCGATACGGGTGAGGCGACGACGCGCAAGAACCTGCCGTCCGACCACTTCCCGTCGCCGTTCGCGAACGAGGTCGCCGCGCGCGCCGCCAACAACAACGCGCTGCCGCCCGACCTGTCGCTGATCACCAAGGCGCGTGAGGACGGCCCGAACTACGTCCACGCGCTGATCACCGGCTATCGCAACCAGCCCGCTGAGCTGCTGAAGGAGTTCCCGGGCGCCAAGACTCCGCCGGGGCTGCACTACAACCCGTATTTCGCCAACCTCAACATCGCGATGCCGCCACCGCTGACCGCGGATGGTCAGGTGACCTATTCGGACGGAACGAAGGCGACCAAGGATCAGATGGCGCGCGACGTGTCGGCATTCCTGACCTGGACCGCCGAGCCCAACCTTGAGGCGCGCCACGCTGCCGGTCTGGCCGCGGTGATCTTCCTCGTGATCTTCGTGTTCCTGACCTGGGGTGCGTACCAGAACGTGTGGCGGGGGATTGAGCACTGATCGAGCGCGGCACGCAGGCAGCATAGCTGCTGCGCGCATTTCGCGCTCGATCGGCCGGCGGCGCCAAAGCGCCGACCGACGACGCGGGCTTTGCCCGCGACGCTGCCCCGATCGGACATGACAAGACTTGGCCAAGGCAAACGCCTCGGCCGTTTTCGTTTGCCGGTACTGCAAAGCGCACCGATCTGCTCCATGAAGATAGTAACCCCACTGTCCTCTCCGTCATCCCGAACCCGATCAGGAGGTTCGCTGCTCCTGCTACGGCGCAAGGAAAGCTGGACCCCGGATCAAGTCCGGGATGACGAATGCTGGCGATCTTTGCCCGCCCGACACCCACACCCTTGCGCTCCCCCGCCGCACCGCCGACAAGCCCGCGCATGGCAAATGATGACCTCAAGGCGCTGATCCGCACCATCCCCGACTTCCCCAAGCCCGGCATCCAGTTCCGCGACATCACCACGCTGCTGCTGTCACCCACCGGCCTCGCCACCGCGGTCGAGCGGATGGTCGCCGCGGTCGACGGACCCATCGATCTGGTGGCGGGGATCGAGGCGCGCGGCTTCCTGTTCGCCGCTGCGCTCGCGGTGCCGCTGAAGGCGGGCGTGCTGCTGATCCGCAAGGACGGCAAGCTGCCCGGCGCGACGATCGCGGAGGATTACGCGCTCGAATATGGGCAGGACCGGATCGCGATCCACGCCGACGCCTGCGCGCCTTTCGCGCGCGTGCTGCTGATCGACGACCTGATCGCGACTGGCGGCACCGCGCGCGCCGCGGTGCGGCTGCTGCGTAAGGCCGGCGCCATCGTCCCACAAGCGCAGTTCCTCGTCGACCTGCCCGATCTCGGCGGCGCCGATGCGCTCCGCGCCGACGACATCCGCGTCGATGCGCTGGTTTCGTTCCCGAGGCATTGAGGAACATCGACGTACCGCCTTCGTTCTGGGATCAATGGCGGCGCGTATCGGCCGCATTCCTGTGTGCGGGAGAGTCAAGATGAACCTGAAACGGATCGGCATCGTCGCTTTCCTCGGCGGCTTGGGGCTCGGCCTTGGTGCGTGCACCGACGGCTACGGTTATAGCGGCGTCAACGTCGGCGTCGGCAGCGGCTATTACGACGATGGCGGCTATTATGGCGGCGGGTACGGCGGCGCGGGCTATTACGGCGATCCGTATTATGGCGGCGGTTACGGCTACGCGCCGAGCTATTTCGGCTGGTACAACAATTTCTATTATCCGGGCACCGGCGTCTACGTCTACGACCGCGATCGCCGGCCATATCGCTGGAATGACGGACAGCGCCGCTATTGGCAGGGCCGTCGCGGCAACGCGCAGGTGCGCCAGAACTGGGGCGATTTCGGCCGAGACGTGCGGAACGAACGCCGTGACTATCGCGGCGACATCCGGGACAACCGGCAAGCTTATCGCAACGGCCAAATCACGCGCGACCAATTTCAGCAGGGACGTCGCGACGCGCGTCGGGAATATCGCGGCGACGTGCGGCAGGACTATCGCGAGCTACGTCAGCAGAACCGCGCCGAGGGCGTGCGCACGCCGCGACCACAGGGCGCGTTTCAGCCACGTCCCGGCGGGCGCGGTGACGGCTTTCGCGGACGCGGCGGCGGTGGCTTCCGCGGCGGCCGTGGACCGAACCAGCCATGATGTAAACGCAAGCGAGGCGGTCCAGAGATCGTCTCGCTGGCCGCGTGACAGTCGGCGTCGCTTCCAACGTGATCGGTCTATCAGCTGCGGTCGGGATCGCCGGCTGATACCGTCCGCAAGGCCGCTCGCGCGTCACGTTTGACTGACGCCCAGTGACGTTCCCGCAGCGACACGGCAGCCTTGGATCGCGCTGCCTCGTTCTTACGTCCTAACGCCGCAGCACTCCGCGAAATGGCCGATCGTCGCCGTCCAACCCGACACCTGCGGGCAAGCGCAACAGGTCGCGCAGCAACGGTGCGACATCGACATTGTCGAAATCACCGATCCGCTTGCCGTGCTGAAAGGCGGGTCCGTTGGCAATGAACAATGCGCGCATGTCGGCGGCCTCATTGTCATAGCCGTGATTGCCGCCTTCGCGTGGCTTTGTCGGCGCGGTCTTTTCGATCGCCCACGCGCCGCCCGGACCATCGTTTGCAAGGCACAGGTAAGGCGGGATGCGCACGTTCGCGCCGTAATGGAAGCGGGCCGGAATATTCGCCTTGGCCCAGCACGTCATGTGCGCGTGGCGCGTAAGCAGCGCGGCGCGAACCGCCGCATCGCGGCCAGGCGCCGGATAGAAGCTCGCATACGGCCCGGTCTCGAACACGCGTGCGTCGGCGGGCGGCAGGATGCGGTCGAGCGCGATCACGCGCGTGCTGCTCGTCCCCGCCATGCCATGGTCGGCGACGATCACGAGGTTGGCGGACTGGTTCAAACCGGCGAGTCCCTGCACCAGCTCGCCGATGCGCGCGTCGACATCGGCGACCGCCTGTGTCGTGCGTGCGTCCGCCGGACCATAGCTGTGCCCCGCGCTATCGACGGTGTCGAAATACAGCGTGACGAGTTGCGGACGTGTCGCCGCCGGCCGGCGTAGCCAGTCGATCACCGCGGAAACGCGTTGATGACCGGTCACCGCCTGGTTGAATTGCTGCCAGTCGGACGGGCGCGTGCCGCCCTCGACCACGGGGTGCGCACCGCTGCCGAGCGTGCCGCCCCAGGCAACATTGGCGCCCGGCCAGAACATCGTTGCGGTGCTGATACCCGCCTTCTCCGCGGTAACCCAGATCGGCTCGGCCGCGTTCCACCAGAACGGGTCGTCGCTATCCATCGTGAAGGTCTGGTCGGGGCGGGCAGGGTCGATGAACGAATTGGCGACGATGCCGTGGCGATCGGGACGGACGCCGGTCACGAGCGTCCAATGGTTGGGAAAGGTCTTCGACGGAAAGCTCGGGCGCATGTCCGCCGACACGCCATCCGCCGCCAGCCGTGACAGATTGGGCGTCACGCCGCGTTGCAGATAGTCGGGGCGGAAGCCGTCGATCGAGACCAGAATCGTGACCGGCGCACGCGCCTCTTGCACAGCAGGGGCGCTCGCCGGGACCGTGTAGGGCGCGTTCGTCGCGGGAGGCGCCGGCTGCGTCACCGGCGACAGCGCGGGCGGGGTATAAGGATAAGCGCAGCCGCCAACGGCAGCGAGCGCGGCGAGCGGGAGGAGCGGGCGCAGCATTGCGGCGGCTAATACGCCGCGCCCGCGGCTTTGTCGCGCACGATGCTGCTGCGGCGATGGAGAATGCCGCGGGCGTGTAGATGCTCGCGGCACGTGTTCTTGCCCCCCGGAGGTGCGATCAGAGACGGCTCACAAGCCGACCGCCAGCTTCGCGAACAACGTCCAACTGACCGGCGTCTTGCCGTAAGCTGCGTCTAGCGCCGCGGGCTTGGCATAGGCTGCGACCGTGCCGCCGAGCGCGAGGCCGAGCGCGCCGGTGATCGGCAGGCGATAGGCATAACCGCCCTCCGCCTTGGTCACGCGGAAGCGTCGGTCGTGGAGCGGATCGGCATGGTCGGGGAAGAGCTCGTCATTGGCGACGTTCTCGACCCGGCCAAACACGGCGTGGCGCGGTGCGATCTCCCACGTCGCCTCCGCCAGCCATGCGTCGAGCACGTCGCCCGGTTGGCGATCCTTGCGCGACCAGGCGAAGGTGGTCGACACGCCGCCGCGCGCCCATTGCACGCTGGCGGTGGTGCGGTTCTCGTCCTCACCGGGATGCTGCACCTCGGGGTCTTTCAGGTGGCCGTGGCTGACCTGCACCGCGAGGAAGGGCGACGGCGTCCAGGTGCCGCGCAGGCTCCACGAATCGAACCGGATGGGATCCACGTCCCAGCGCCGTTCATCGGGCTCGCGCCCCTTGAACCACGACCCCTCCAGCTGGAACCGGGGTGCGGAGACGCCCGCCGTCACCACGCCATAGGTGATGTGGGTCGAATCGAACCAGTGATGCGTGATCGGCGACATCGGCTGATAGCGGGCCGAGCCGCGGTGCATGAACGCCGAGGGACCGAGCGCGGGCTCTCCGACCGGGCCGCCGTAGAGGAACAGGCTGGTGTCGCCGCCCAGCCGATAATCGACCCGAGCGGTGAGTTCCATGAACAGGTCATGCGGATGCTGGCGGTCGACCAGCGGCACGCCGTTGGCGGTCTCGCCGGTCGCGAACAGGTTGGGGTAACCGCGCCGACCCATTGCGGGCTCCAGGCTGCCCATGCCGCGCAGTTGCAGGTGGACGCGATCCGACAGGTCGCGGTCGGCCATCAGCATCGCCATCGACTCGACGAAGCCCATGTCGCCCCCTCGCGGACCGCCCTGGCCGGTCGCCACGCCCCAGGCATAGCCGTGCGCCATCACCATCCAGTCGCCCGCCGCGATCATCGCGCCGCGCATCGGCCCTTCGGCGGCGGGCAGCCGCGCGGTGCCGCTGCCGGGTGAATACCAGCCGCTAGCGGTGCCCATCGTCATCCCCGACATCGCTGCCCCGACCGGTGCATGCGCCAGCGCGGCATCGCTCGCCTGCCGCCACGCAGGCGGCGCGGTGAAGGACATGGTGTGCGACATGCCGGCATGGTCCATCACGCCGTGGTTCATGGCAGCGTGATCCATCATCATCGTGCCTGCGTCGTCACTGCCCTTGGTTGGCGCAGGAGTCTGGCTGGCTTGGTTCATTTCGTGGACGCCCATCTGCCCGGAGGTGTCCGCCTTGGTATCGGTCGAGGTCGTTCGGCTCGTGTTTGAGGATGGCGCAGCGTTCGGCAGGTCATGTTCGCGGTGAGCGTGCGGCGTGAGCTCGGAAGCGCGCGACTGGTCCGGCGCAGTGGCGTCTGGCGACGCCATCGGCATCGCATGGAGGTGCTGCGCAGCGGCGGTCGACGGCAGCAGCGCACCCGCCGCGCAGGCGGCGAGCAGGAGGTGGCGGGACATGGAAAACTCCGTGAAGAACAGGCGAGACACGGGCGCACGGGGCGCCGGCGATCACGCGTTCTTCGGCGGGGGCGGGGTCGGTCGGGTCGCCGTGCCCGGTGCGAATGCGACAACGGGCGCGGGTGTCGCCGGTCCACGCGGCAGCACGCCTCGCACCACGCGCGCGCCGACCATCATGTCGGGCGGGATGCAGCCGAGGCAGTCGTGCGCAGTCGCGTGCGCGGTGCGTGGCGCGTGGTCCGCCGTCGCGTGTGCGCTCGCATGATCCATGTGCACCGACTGCCCCTGCGGCGCGCCGCTGTCATGGCACGCCGGCCGCGCGGTCGCGGGCAGCGCCATCAGCAGCGCAAGGAGGAGCATGACGCGGCGGAGCACGCCGGCTTCATAGCGGCCACCTGCGCATCATGCCATCGGCATCGTGGACGGGGCGCGGGGAACGCGCGGCATGTCTCGCGCTTTGTAGCGCGCATGCGACTGATCCTCCTCGCGCTGCTGCTCCCGATCGCCGCCTGCGGAAAAGGCGGCGACGGCAAGTCGGGTGACGCGGGCGCGAAGGGTAGCGAAGGCGCCGCCGCTACCGCCGCACCGATGGCCACGCCGACCGGGCCGCCACCCAAGACGCCGGTGATGCAGGTCACCCTCGCACCCGGCAAGCAGCCGGGGTGGCTCCAGCCTCGCTCCGATAAGGGCGACCCGAAAAGCGCGCCTTACGGCAACCTGCTCGACCAACCGGTGGTAAACGCCTCGGCTCGCTGACGCGCGTGCGTCAACGAAATTGTTCTGGCTTGGCGTTCTCGAACCATAACAGCGGAACCGCACCAACCACGTAGCCGAGAAACGCCGCCTGGATCGGCACCGCTCCCTCGAACGCCGTCACGCCCAACATCCGCCACGCGTAGCTGTTCGCCGCGACGTCAGCGACCATCACCACAATCGCCAGCATCAATCCCGCGCGTAAGTCGCGCCGCAGGAGGAGCACGACCGTCATCGCATCCAGCAGCACCAGCGCGTTCCAGAACGCGTTCAGCATCGGCGGACCGAAGCGATATGGCCACCAGCCATAGCGCCACCAATCCGCCGCGTGGGTCAGCGTGCCCCACACGAACCCCGCGACGATCACGCCACGCGCGATGGCCGCGGCGGTGCGCGTCACACGTTGAAGCGGAACAGCATCACGTCGCCGTCGTGAACGACATACTCCTTGCCTTCCTGCCGCAGCTTGCCCGCCTCGCGCGCGCCCGCCTCTCCGCCGAGGCCGACGTAATCGTCGAACGCGGTCGTCTCGGCGCGGATGAAGCCGCGTTCGAAGTCGGAGTGGATCGCACCCGCCGCCTGCGGAGCCTTGGCACCTGCCTCGACCGTCCAGGCGCGCGCCTCCTTCGGGCCCACCGTGAAGAAGGTCAGCAGATTGAGCAGCTTGTACCCGGCGCGGATCACGCGCGCGAGGCCGCTTTCCTCCAGCCCCAATTCGGACAGGAAGTCGGCGCGATCCTCGTGCGGCATCGTCGCGATCTCGGCCTCGATCGCCGCCGAGACGACCACCGCCTGCGCGCCTTCCGCCGCGGCCTTGTCGAACACGCGCTGCGAATATTCGTTACCGTTCGCGGCATCCTCTTCGTTGACGTTGCAGACGTAGAGCACGGGCTTGGCGGTCAGCAGCTGCGCCTGTTCCAGCACACGCGCTTCCTCCGCATCCGCCACCTGCGTCAACCGCGCCGGCTGCCCGTCACGCAACAGGTCGAGCGCGCGGCCGAGCACCACGGCGGCGAGCTTCGCGTCCTTGTCGCCCTGCTGCCCCTTTTTGGCGAGGTTCGGCACGCGCTTTTCCAGGCTGTCGAGGTCGGACAGCATCAGCTCGGTCTCGACCGTCTCGGCGTCGGCGATCGGATCGACGCGGTTGTCGACGTGCTGAATGTCGTCATTCTCGAAGCAGCGCAGCACATGGACGATCGCGTCGACCTCGCGGATGTTGCCGAGGAACTGGTTGCCCAGACCCTCGCCCTTCGACGCGCCGCGGACCAGTCCGGCGATGTCGACGAAGCCCAGCTGCGTTTCGATGATCTTGGCCGATTTTGCGATGTCGGCCAGCTTGTTGAGCCTGGGATCGGGCACGCCGACGTTCCCGACGTTGGGCTCGATCGTGCAGAACGGATAGTTCGCGGCCTGCGCGGCGGCCGTCTCGGTCAGCGCGTTGAAGAGGGTGGACTTGCCGACGTTGGGCAGGCCCACAATGCCGCAGCGGAAACCCATGCGTTGTTCCTGTTCGTGGGATTAGGGATAGGAGATTGTGCGCGCACCTAGTCGCTCGGACACGTTTCCGCCAGTGGCGCGACCCTTGCCGGCGTTACCAGCGATAGTTGAAGCTGACGCTGATCCGCTCCGCCTTGGCCTGGCTCGGCATCACCTCGTGCCTGAGCCAGCTTTCCCACAGGAACAGGCTGCCCGCCTTCGGCTCGGCATAGACGAAGGTGTCAGGCCGGGTCGGCGCGGCCATCATCATGGCGAGCCGCGGGTCCTCCAGCTTCAACGCGCCCGACCCTTCGGGCACCGCGACATAGAAGGTGCCCGACACGACGCTGTGGGGGTGGAGGTGCCCCGAATGCGTACCGCCCGGCTTCATGACATTGACCCACAGGCTGTCAAGCTTGAGCCGACGTCCGGCGAGGTCGAGCCGCAGGTCACGCGCGAACGCGGCGACATGCCGGTCCAGCACGCGCTTCAGGTCGGCGAACGCCGGATCGCGCTGCGGCAAGTCGGCGAGGGAGGCGTAGCTGGTATAACCCCGATAGCCATGCGCCTTTGACCAGGCGCGCCCGGCGCGATCGTCCTGCGCCAATGCGTGCGACGAAGCGTCGAGGTCGGCGAGCAGGCCGGCATCGTCGACCGCGGCTTCGTAGAACAGGGTCGGGAACAGGGAACGGCTGGTCATGCCGGGTGCCGAAGCACGCCGCCCGCGTCCAAGTCAAACCTGCGCTACCGCAGCGGCGGACCGAACACCGACCAGCCGGTGCGCGCCGCCAGCATCTCCAGCGCGTGGACGCCCTGGATCGAGTTGCCGTTCTGGTCGAGGTTGCGCGACCAAACCGCAATGCTCGCGACCTCGGGCGCAATCGCCAGGATGCCCCCACCGACGCCGCTCTTCGCCGGCAGGCCGACACGCAGCGCGAAATCGCCCGAGGCATCATAATGCCCGCACGTCATCATCAGCGCGAGCAGGTGGCGCATCCGCGTCGCGCGCGCCTCGTCTTCGCGCTCGCGCAGCCGCGTGCGCGACAGGAACAGCCCGGCACGCGCCAGTTCGGTGCAATCAAGCGACACCGCACATTGCTCGACATAGCGGCGCAGCACCAGATCGGGGTCGCCGTTCAGGTTGCCATGATGCTTCATGAAGCTGAGCATCGCGCGGTTGAGGTCGCCGCCGCTGGTCTCGCTTTCCAGCACCTCGTCATCGAGCGGCACGCTTGCCTGTTCCAGCTGTCGCGCGATCAGGTCGACCACGGCACCATGCTCGCCCGCCGCGGCGACATGCTCGGCCACCATGTCGACCGTTACCAGCGCGCCCGCGTTGACGAACGGGTTGCGCGGAATGCCATCCTTGCGCTCCAGTTCGACGATCGAGTTGAACGGATCGCCCGACGGCTCGCGCCCGACGCGCTCGAACACCTGGTCGCCGATCGCGCATAACGCGCATTCGAGCGCGAAGACCTTTGAGATGCTCTGGATCGGAAAGCGTGACGCCGTGTCGCCGCCGCGCAGGATCTCGCCGTCCGGCAGCACTACCGCGATGCCGATCGGCCCTGGTGACGTGTCCGGTTCCTTTGCATCCGCCTCATCCTCGATCCTGGCCGCATTGGCCGCGATCTCCTCCGCTACCTCGGCGACGATGCCGGCCAGTTCCTTCACCATGCAATTTCCTCCCGCGTCGACGAGTGAACGAGGTGGGGCAGGCGCGGTGTCCGCCGCCGATACCGGAACAGTGTAAGAAAGTGTGAGCAGCCGTTAACGCCTTGTTCGCCGCCCGCGCATATAGTCCCGATCCGACCATGATCGATCTCTCCACCCTCTACGCGCTCATCATCGGCACCCTGCTGGTAAGTGCGGCGCTGACGCTGTGGGAGAGTTTTGGGCGCTGGCGGCGCGGGCCGCTGCTGATCTGGTCGACCGGGTGGGCGACGCTGGCGATCGGGTGCGGCATCGCGGCCGCGCGTACGCAGGTGCCGGGCGTGTACGGCTGGGCGGCGAGCAACCTGCTGATCGTGAGCGGCTATCTGCTGGTCCTGAACGGCGTCGCCGCGCTCGATGACCGACGCTATTGGCGCACCTCCGCGCTGCTCGTCATGGGGCTCGCGCTCGGCTGGATGGTCGAGGGTGCGACTGCCCATCTCAGCTTCTGGCAATATGGTGCCGGCTTTCCGATCCTCGTCGCGAGCGCGCTGACGGTGTTTGAGCTGATCCGCAACCGCGCGCTTCGGCGATTGCGGACGCGACCGCTCGCGATCCTGCTGCCGACGATGCATACCGCCATCTACGTCGGGCGGGTGTTCGTCCTGCCGCTGCTGGCGCACGCCGATGGCGCCGGCGTGGTCGCACTCGCGTCGAAGATCACGATGTACGAAGGCGTGCTCTATTCGGTTGCGATGCCGATGACTTTGGTCAGCCTCGTGCGCGAGGAAGCGCAGCGCCACCTGCTTGCCGCGTCACGCACCGATTACCTGACCGGGTTGACCAATCGGCAGGGATTGTTCGAGGCGGCGGCGCGGCTGATGCGCGGCGACCGCGCTGCCACGTTGCTGGCGTTCGATCTCGACCATTTCAAGGCGATCAACGACGCCCACGGCCACGCCGCCGGTGACACGGTGCTGCAATCCTTCGCGCGCGTACTGCGCGAGGCAGCGCCGGACGCCACGCTGGCGCGGCTGGGCGGTGAGGAGTTCGCGGCGCTGCTGCCGGACACCAACGTCGCCGCCGCCAGGATGCTGGGGGAGGCGATCGCGGCGCGCTTCGCCGCACTCGACGATCACGGCGCGGACGTGCTGGTGTCGGCGACGGTCAGCACCGGCCTGGCGCAGCGCGGCCCGGACGGCGACGACCTCGACGCGCTGCTGCGCGCCGCCGACCGCGCGCTCTACGTCGCCAAGTCGCTCGGGCGTAACCGGCTGGTCAGCGCGTCGCCGCTGTTCAACGGTGCGGGCGTGGCGCCTGCGCGGGCCGCACCGCGCCGGCTGGTCGCCTGACCAGCGCGGTCAATCCGCGGTCCGTAGCGCGACATCGTTCATGAACCGCACGTCGTCGCGCTTCGCCAGCCAGTCGGCCTCGCCTGCAACCCCGCCCAGCATGTCGGACAGCGCGTCGATCTCCGCCTTGGCGTAGTTACCCAGCACGTAGCCGCTGACGCGGTCCTTGTGTCCCGGATGCCCGATGCCCAGCCGCACGCGGCGGAACTCCGGCCCTAGATGCTGGTCGATCGAGCGCAGCCCGTTGTGCCCCGCCAGACCGCCGCCCGTGCGCACCTTGACCTTCATCGGTGCCAGATCGAGCTCGTCGTGGAACACGGTCAGCGCATCAACATCGAGCTTGTAGAAGCGCATCGCCTCGCCGACGCTGCGCCCGCTATCGTTCATGAAGGTCGCGGGCTTGAGCAGCAGGACCTTGTCGCCGCCGACGCGGCCCTCCTGCAACCAGCCCTGGAACTTCTTCGCCGGCGTGGCGAAGCCGTGGACTTCCGCGATCGCGTCCAATGCCATGAAGCCGACATTGTGCCGGTGCATCGCATATTGCGCGCCCGGATTGCCGAGCCCTACCCACAATTGCATCGCTGCGCCTCCTTCAACGCGAACGGGGCAGGGGAGCGTTTCCGCTCGCCTGCCCCGCCTGGATCGTCGCGCCCGTTCGTGACGGGCGTAACCGGATCAGCCCTCCGACGGCGTCTCGCCGGCAGCCTCGGCCACTTCGGCCTCGATCGCCTCGTCGGTCGTGTCCGCGCCTTCCGAACGCAGTGCCGACGGTGCGACAATCGTCGCAACCGTGAAGTCGCGGTCGTCGATCGCGCTGGTCGCGCCCTTGGGCAGCGTCACGTCGCTGATGTGGATCGTGTCGCCCACGTCCTTGCCCGCGACCGAGATCGCGATCTCGGTGGGGATGTCGGCCGCGTCGACCACCAGCTCCAGCTCGTGGCGCACGATGTTCAGCACCGCGCCCTTCTTCATGCCCGGCGACTTTTCCTCGTCGGTGAAGACGACCGGCACCGCAACCGTCACGCTGGTGTGCTCGCCGACGCGCAGGAAGTCGACGTGGACCGGACGGTCGGTGACCGGGTGGAACGCCACGTCCTTCGCCAGCGTGCGCTGGCCGTCGACCATGATCACCGAGTTCATGAAGTGACCCGTCATCAATGCCTTGACGAGCGCCTTCTCCTCCAGGTGGATCGAGGTCGGTTCGCGGTTCTGGCCGTAGATCACGGCGGGGACGCGGCCTTCGCGACGCAGCGAACGGGAGGCTCCCTTGCCAACCCGGTCACGCGTCTCGGCTGCGAGCGTAATGGTGTCGCTCATATATATGCTCCGAAATTCGTGTGTGTTTCCCGCCACGCCTCCAGGGATGACCATGGCTGGAAGCGGCCGCGCATAGCGGCGCAGGCGCGAAAAGACAAGGCGGTCAGTATTTCACCCGCACCGCGTCGAGCTTGTACGCCTTCAGCTGCTGCTGCACGCTGTTCGCGCCCGCCAGATGCCCCGCACCCACCGCGATGAAGACCGTGCCCGGCGTTCGCATCCGCTCCGCGATCCACGCCGCCCATTGCTTGTTGCGGTCGGTCAGCAGCGCCTTGGCGACCTCGGGCGAGTCCTTCAGCCCCTTGTTCATCTCCCGCGCCAGCGCATCTGGGTCGCCGCGCGACCAATCGTCGACCATCTTGTCCATCGTCGCGTTCGCGGTCGGCAGCTCGTCGATCGTGCTTTCCAGCAGCTTGACCTGCGCGGGCTTCGACAGCCGGTCGAAGATGCCGAGCTGCCCTTCGAACGTCTCCAGCCCCACGACCGGCTTGTTCGCCGCCTTCGCCGCCGCCGACAGGATTCCCTCCGGTCCGTTCGAGGCGCCATAGCCCGATTTCTGCACCGGCAGCAGCGACAGCGTGACCGCCGCGAACCACGGCCGCATCTTCTCATAGGTGGCGGGCGGCACCTTGCTCGCCGCCATCGTCGTCACCAGCGTTTTCCGGTATTTTTCCGACAACTGCGTGCTGAGCGCCGGCTGGTCGGGCGCGAACGCCTTGGCCAGCACGATCTTCTGCTCGGTCGCCTGGTCTGGCTCGACCATCTCCAGCACCAGCGTGTTCGACTTGTCGAACGCGGTCTTCACCGCCTCGTCGAACCAGCTGAGCCCCGGTTTCAGCACGTGGATCGTGCCGAACAGGTAGATCGTCGTGTCGGCGTCCTTCACCACCCAGAGTGCGGGGTCGGCGTCCTTCGTCGCGACCGCAGGCGCGGGTGCCTGTTGCGCGCAGGCGGGCAGCGCCAGCATCAGGGCGAGGGCGGACGTCACGGACTTCATCACCACGTTCATGAAACAGGGCCTTTGCCGAAGATAGAGGGCGTGTCAGCGGTATTTGCGCCAAATCCAGACAATACCAGCGGCACTTAGCGGCGCGATGAACATCGCCACTGGATCGACCGGCGGCGCCATCCCGCCGCGCCACAGGAACCACCACACCGGCGCGCCGATCGTCAGCACGTAGAAGCCCAGCAGCGCGCCGTCGCGATACGCCTCGCGCTCATGCTCGTCGACGACGCGGTGCCAGCGCCACGAGATGACCGGCAGCACCACACCCCAGGCGACCACGATCAGCAGCGCGACCCAAGCCGGCAACGGCGCGCTGAGCAGCGACGGGTGCGCATCGCCGGGCGCATGGTCGCGCAGCGCGGCCAAAGCGGTGCCCAGCCCGATCAACCCGCCCAGCGCCCCCGACCACAACAGCAGCCGGTGGTTGGCGCGCTCGCTCGGCCCCTTTGTCGGTGCCTCGTTCCTTGAGTCCGTCACCGCGCTCACCCCGTCACCCGTTGCCAGATCAGTACCGCCGCCCCCGCGGCGAGCGATCCCCACCATAATTGCTCGGTCATCGGCGCCAGATGCAGCGCGCGCTCGATCATCTGCAGGATCGTGTGCCCGACGAAGCCGACCACGCCCACTGCCGCCCAGGCATTCACCGCCTGCCGCCGCTGCACCTCGTCGCTCTCGCGCCAGCCCCAGATTGCGGCGCCGACGATCACCGCCAGCAGCGCGATCGCGATGCCGATCACCTCGCCCGCAGGCGCCCCGTCGCGCGACGGATTGCGCATGAACCCGTCAATGAACCCCGATACGAACGGTGGCAGCACCATGACCGCGGCTGCCAGCACCGCGACGATCGCCGCGCGGCGTACCCGCCGCCGCCCGCGCATACGCACCCGCGCCTCACCCCAACGCTCTTCCATCATCGCTCCCCCGCCGCTCACGGCCGTACCTCCACCACCACGCGAACCGACACGTGCGGAGAGGGCAGCGCCGCCATCATCCGCCCGGCATCGGGCCACTCGACCGACAGCCAGGCGGGCGCGTGCCACGCCGCCGCCAGCCGCTCGATCCCCGCCGCCGGCGACACGCCCAAGAGCGCCAGCCCGCACACGCATCCCAGCACCAGTTGCGCCACCCATACGGGCACCCGCCTACGCTTCGCCGTCATCGAAGATCTCCTCGATCCTGAGGTCGAACAGCCGCCCGATGCGGAAGGCGAGCGGGAGCGAGGGGTCGTATTTGCCCGTCTCAATCGCGTTCACCGCCTGTCTGGACACGTCCAGCCGGCCGGCAAGCTCGGCCTGGCTCCAGTCGCGCTCCGCACGCAGCACCTTGAGACGATTCTTCATCATGTACTCATGCATCATCAGGTGCCTCCTGTCAGCATCCCCTGACCTGATGTCAGGTGACCATGACTAAATGTCAGCGAGTCGTGGCTGTGTCAAGCAGCCCTGACAAAAAGTCGTGCAGAGATGACGACGAGGCATTGTAGAGCCTTCCGCCGCTTGTTGATTCTGCGGAACCGCTGGGCCAAGGCTCCGCGCGTCATGACCGACGCCCACACCACCAGCACCGGCGGCGCGCGCCCGCTCTCGTTCCAGTCGATGATCCTGCGGCTCCACCAATATTGGTCGGACCGCGGCTGCCTCATCCTGCAACCCTATGACATGGAGATGGGAGCGGGGACGTTTCACCCTGCGACGACGCTGCGCGCGCTCGGGCCCGAGCCGTGGAACGCGGCGTTCGTGCAACCCTGCCGCCGCCCGACCGACGGCCGCTACGGCGAGAACCCGAACCGGCTGCAGCATTATTACCAGTATCAGGTGATTCTCAAACCCAGCCCGTCCGACCTGCAGGAGCTCTACCTCGGCAGCCTGCTCGCGATCGGCGTCGATGTGACGACGCACGACATCCGCTTCGTCGAGGACGACTGGGAATCGCCCACACTCGGCGCCTGGGGGCTGGGCTGGGAGGTGTGGTGCGACGGCATGGAGGTGACGCAGTTCACCTATTTCCAGCAGATGGGCGGGTTCGACTGCAAGCCGGTGGCGGGTGAGCTGACCTACGGGCTCGAGCGCCTCGCCATGTACATCCAGGACGTCGACAACGTGTACGACCTCGCGTTCAACGACGCGGGCGTCAGCTACGGCGAGGTGTTCCTCGAGAACGAGCGCCAGATGTCGACCTGGAACTTCGAGGTCGCCGACACCGACGCCCTGTTCGACGCCTTCCGCAAGCACACCGCCGAGTGCGAGAATTCGCTCAATGCCAAGCTGCCGATCGCGGCCTACGAGCAGGCGATCAAGGCGAGCCACGTCTTCAACCTGTTGCAGGCGCGCGGTGTCATCTCGGTCGCCGAGCGGCAGGCCTACATGGGCCGCGTCCGCGACCTCGCGAAGGGCGCGTGCGCCGCGCAGATCGAGAAGATGACGCCCGCCTGGCAGGCACGTTACCCGGAGTGGAGCCTGTGAATCCCGCCGACCAGAATGCGACTGATTTCCTGCTCGAACTCCGCTCGGAGGAAATCCCGGCGCGGATGCAGGCGAAGGCACGCGAGGACCTGTCACGTCTGTTCGAGGCCGAACTCGCCCGCGCCGGGCTCGCCGCGTCCGAGATCGTCACTTACGCCACCCCGCGTCGCCTCGCGCTGATCGCGCGTGACCTGCCGCTCGCAACTGAGGCTGTCAGCGAGGAAGTGAAGGGCCCCAAGACCAGCGCTCCGCCGCAGGCGCTCGACGGCTTCCTGCGCAAAACCGGCCTGAACCGCGAGCAGTTGACCGAGCGGGACGGCGTGTTCTTTGCGGTGACCGAGAAGCCCGGCCGCGCCACCGCCGACGTGCTTGCGGACGCCATCCCCGCGATCGTCCGCGCCTTTCCCTGGCCCAAGTCGATGCGCTGGGGCGACGCCTCCGCCTCGACCGAGTCCCTGCGCTGGGTTCGCCCGCTCCACGGCGTCGTCGCGCTGCTGGGTGAGGATGTCGTGCCCGTCACCGTTGCGGGGATCGAGAGCGGCGCGGTCACTTACGGCCACCGCTTCCATCATCCAGGCCCCATCACGATCGGCTCGGCCGCCGACTATGCCGACAAGCTGCGCTTGTGCCACGTCATCGTCGATCAGGACGAGCGCGCCGCGATCATCCGCGACCGCGCCGGCGCACTGGCAGCCGAGGCCGGTCTCGAACTCGTCCCCGACGAGGGGCTGGTCGCGGAGAACGCTGGCCTCACTGAATGGCCGGTGCCGCTGCTCGGCCGCTTCGACGCCGCCTTCCTCGACGTGCCGCCGGAGGTGATCCAGCTCACCGCGCGCGTGAACCAGAAGTATTTTGTCTGCCGCTCGGGCGACGGAAAACTGGCGAACGCCTTCGTCTGCACCGCCAACATCAATGCCGCCGACGGCGGCGCGAAGATCGTCGAGGGCAACCGCAAGGTCCTAGCCGCCCGCCTCTCCGACGCGCGCTTCTTCTACGACAAAGACCTGAAGGTGCCGCTTGAGGAACAGGCCAAGAAGCTCGAGAAGATCGTGTTCCACGAGAAGCTCGGCACCGTCGCCGACAAGGTCGACCGCGTCGCCAAGCTCGCGCGCTGGCTGGCAAAGGAAGGCATCGTGCCCGCGTGTGACCCCGCGCTCGCCGAACGTGCGGCGCGGCTCGCCAAGGCCGACCTCGTCACCGGCATGGTCGGCGAGTTCCCCGAGCTACAGGGCCTGATGGGCGGCTATTACGCCGCCGCGCAAGGCGAGGACCCCCAGGTCGCCGAAGCGATCCGCGACCATTACAAGCCGGTCGGGCAGGGCGATGAGGTCCCGACCGCGCCAGTCACGGTGGCGGTGAGCCTGGCCGACAAGCTGGACACGATCGCCAGCTTCTTCGCGATCAACGAAAAGCCGACCGGATCGAAGGACCCGTTCGCGTTGCGTCGCGCGGCACTTGGCGTCAGCGCGACGCTGATCGCGGGCAAGGTCCGGCTGCCGCTCGCGCGCGCGCTGGAGCAGCAGGGCGCCGCGGTGGCACGCACGCTGGCAGGACAGGCGATCGCCAAATATCCCGATGCGTTTCGCCAGTGGGAGGCGCGCTTTTGGGAAGCTCGTGATGCGGGCACGCCGTTCGTACGCAACGCCGACATGAGCTACGCGTCGTCCAAGCACGACGTGCAGTTTTCAGGCGGCATTTCTGCGGTGATCGACGAATATGTCGCGGTGTTGGACGGGCCTCGGCTCGACCGCAGCGCGGTGCTCGACTTCTTCGCCGACCGCCTCAAGGTCCAGCAACGCGAAGCCGGCGTCCGCCACGACCTGATCGACGCGGTTTTCGCATTAGGTGGCGAGGACGACCTCGTCCGCCTGCTTGCCCGCGTCCGCGCGCTGCAATCGTTCGTCACGACCGACGACGGCGCCAATCTGCTTGCCGGCTACAAGCGCGCCGCCAACATCTTGAAAAAGGAAGGCGTCGACGCGTCCGCACCGGTTGCTCACGAATCGCTGTCCTACACGCCCGAAAAGGACGAGGCCGCGCTGATCGCCGCGCTCGACGCCGCCGAACCCGCCGCCGCCCGCGCGGTCGAGGCGGAGGATTTCGAGGCGGCGATGGCGGCGCTCGCAACGCTTCGTGCACCGATCGACGCGTTCTTTGACACCGTCACCGTCAACGACCCCGATCCGGCGAAGCGCGCCGCGCGGCTGGCCCTCCTCGCCCGCGTCCGCGCCTCCGTCCACACCGTCGCCGACTTCTCGAAGATCGAAGGGTAGCCGCAATGCCCCTCTCCACATGGGGAGAGGGACGGTGAGGGGCTGAGGCAGCCGCACGTACCCGCGCGTGACTGTCAACTTTCTCAACTTCGCAACAATCTTGCGCGAGTTTTCCGGTCCCTTCGACACCCGCCACCCACTGGCCATCGCACCTTTCCGCGACTATGCCGCGTTGCAACAACAAAGCAGCAGGAGACGAGCAGGGTGGCAAGCGTAGCGGGCGATCAGGTGCAATACGTCTACCGCTTCGGCGGCGGCACGGCGGAAGGAAAAGTCGACCAGAAGAACCTGCTCGGCGGCAAGGGCGCGAACCTTGCCGAGATGGCCTCGATCGGTCTGCCCGTCCCCCCCGGTTTCACCATCTCGACCGAAATGTGCACGCGCTACTACGAGGAGGGTGAGCGCTTCCCGCAGTCGCTGCGTGACGAGGTCGCCGCCGGCATCGCGCATATCGAGCAGGTGACGGGCAAGAAGTTCGGGGACGCTGCCGATCCGCTGCTCGTCTCGGTCCGCTCGGGCGCGCGCGTCTCGATGCCCGGGATGATGGACACCGTCCTCAACCTCGGCCTCAATGACCGGACCGTCGAGGGACTGGCTGCTGCGTCGGGCGACGCCCGCTTTGCCTGGGACAGCTACCGCCGCTTCATCCAGATGTACGCCGACGTGGTGCTCGAACTCGACCACGGGGCCTTCGAGGAAGCGCTGGAGATCGCCAAGGAAGATCGCGGCTACACACTCGACACCGAACTCTCCGCCGACGACCTGCGGGCGCTGGTCGACGAGTATAAGGGCCTCGTTGAGCAGCAATGGGGCAAGCCTTTCCCGCAAGACGAGCACGATCAGCTCTGGGGTGCGGTTGGTGCGGTGTTCGGCTCGTGGCAGTCGGACCGTGCCAAGGTCTATCGCCGGCTGAACGACATCCCCGCAAACTGGGGCACCGCGGTCAACGTTCAGGCGATGGTGTTCGGCAACATGGGCGACACGTCGGCGACCGGCGTCGCCTTCACCCGCGATCCGTCGAAGGGCGACCGGGCTTATTACGGCGAATTCCTGATCAATGCGCAGGGCGAGGACGTCGTTGCCGGCATCCGCACCCCGCAATACCTCACCAAGGCCGCACGCGAGGAAGCCGGCGCGAAACCCGCCTCGATGGAAGAGGCGCTGCCGGAGGTTTATACCGAACTCGCCGCCGTGTTCGACCGGCTTGAGACGCATTACCGCGACATGCAGGACATCGAGTTCACCGTGCAGCAGGGCAAGCTCTGGATGCTCCAGACCCGCTCGGGCAAGCGCACCGCCAAGGCTGCACTCAAGA
Organism: Sphingomonas sp. Mn802worker; assembly: GCF_000382485.1. Classification (GTDB taxonomy): domain Bacteria; phylum Pseudomonadota; class Alphaproteobacteria; order Sphingomonadales; family Sphingomonadaceae; genus Sphingomonas. The sequence continues at coordinate 353,782 of NZ_AORY01000004.1, forward strand.
TCGCGGTCGACATGGCGAACGAGGGTTTGATCACCCGCGACGAGGCGGTCGCCCGCGTCGACCCGCAGGCGCTCGACCAGTTGCTCCACCCGACGCTCGACCCCGAGGCCAAGCGCGACGTGCTGACCAAGGGTCTGCCCGCCTCGCCGGGCGCCGCGAGCGGAGAGGCCGTGTTCGACGCCGACACCGCCGAGCGTCACGCGGGCGAGGGCAAGTCGGTGATCCTGATCCGCACTGAAACCAGCCCCGAGGACATTCACGGCATGCACGCGGCCAAGGGCATCCTGACCGCACGTGGCGGGATGACCAGCCACGCCGCGGTGGTCGCGCGCGGCATGGGGCGCCCGTGCGTCTCGGGCGCGGGCTCGATCGCGATCGACGCAAAGGCCAAGGTGATGCGCGTGGCCGGGCGCGAGGTGCGCGAGGGTGACACGGTCACGATCGACGGTTCGACCGGCGAGGTGATGGCGGGCGCGGTCGCGACGATCCAGCCCGAGCTCGCCGGCGATTTCGGCACGCTGATGGACTGGGCCGACGAAGTACGCCGTTTGAAGGTGCGTGCCAATGCCGAGACGCCCGCCGACTGCCAGGTCGCACGCGACTTCGGTGCCGAAGGGGTGGGCCTGTGCCGCACCGAGCACATGTTCTTCGAGGCCACGCGCATCACCGCAGTGCGCCAGATGATCCTCGCCGAGGACGAGGCCGGCCGCCGCGCCGCGCTAGACCGGCTGCTGCCGGAACAGCGCAGCGATTTTGCCGCGATCTTCGAGGTGATGGCGGGGTTACCCGTCACCGTCCGGCTGCTCGACCCGCCGCTCCACGAGTTCCTGCCGCACGAGGAGGCCGAGTTCGCCGAGGTCGCGTCGGCAGCGGGCATCGCGGTCGACCAGCTCAAGCGCCGCGCGGCCGAGCTGCACGAGTTCAACCCGATGCTTGGCCATCGCGGCTGTCGGTTGGGCGTGACCTATCCTGAAATTTACGAGATGCAGGCACGTGCGATCTTCGAGGCTGCGATCGACGTGGCCGAGAAATCAGGCGAGGCGCCGATCCCCGAAGTGATGATTCCGCTCGTCGCGACCAAGCGCGAGCTCGATCTGATGAAGGCGGTGGTCGATCAGGCAGCCAAGGTGGTCTTCGCCGAGCGCGGGCGCGAGATCGATTATCTCGTCGGCACGATGATCGAGCTGCCGCGCGCGGCGCTCAAGGCCGGCGAGATCGCCGAGACGGGCGAGTTCTTCTCGTTCGGCACCAACGACCTGACGCAGACGACGCTGGGCGTCAGCCGCGACGACGCGGCACGTTTCCTGGACGCCTATGTCGAGAAGGGCATCTACGCCAAGGATCCGTTCGTCAGCCTCGATGTCGAGGGCGTGGGCGAACTCGTGCGGCTGGCGGCGGAGCGGGGGCGCGCGACGCGACCCGCGATCAAGCTCGGCATCTGCGGCGAGCATGGCGGCGATCCGGCGTCGATCGCTTTCTGCGAAGAGGTCGGACTCGATTACGTCAGCGCCTCGCCGTACCGCGTGCCGATCGCGCGACTGGCGGCGGCGCAGGCGGCGCTCAAGTCGCGCTAATACAAAAGGCCGCCGGAGCATGGTGCTCCGGCGGCCTCTTGATTGACTTGTATACCGGCACGATCAGAGCGGACGGCGATCCTCGTCCCGGATCACGCTGCCATCGCGGACCACCGTCTCGTCGCGGTAAGCGGGCTCGGCGCGTGAGGCGGCGTGCGGCGCGATCGTCGCGGCGGTCACCGGCGCGGCATTGGCGAGACGGCTGTTCTCACGCTCCAGCTCGTTGATGCGCGCTTCCTGCGCCTTGCGCGTTTCTGCATGGCTGTTGCGCTCGTCGGCGTAACGCTGCTTCCACTTCTTGCCGCCGGGATGGCTCGCAAGCCCGAATAGCCATCCAGCAATCAAAGCGACGGCCAGCGCGATATATTGCGTAGTGGTGGTGAACAGCATCTCATGCCTCCTGTTACGCAAGCATAACGAGGACGGTCTGTCGCTGTTCCCGCCGGTGTGTCAGCCGGTCGGCCGGTTCACGAACGAGTCGGTGATCGAGCAGGCGGCAGGTCCGAGGATGACGATGAACAGGACGGGCAGGATGAAGAGGATCAGCGGGATCGTCATGATGGCGGGCAGACGCGCAGCCTTTTCCTCGGCGCGCATCATGCGTTCGTTACGGAATTCCGCCGACAGGACGCGTAGCGCGCTGGCCAGCGGCGTGCCGTATTTCTCGGTCTGGATCATGGTGGTGACCACGCCCTTGACCGCATCGAGCGCAACCCGTTTTGACAGATTGTCGAACGCCTGACGCCGGTCGGTGAGGAAGCCGAGCTCGATCGCGGTCAGCGCATATTCCTCGCCGAGTTCCGGATACGCCTTGCCGAGTTCCTTCGCCACGCGGTGAAACGCAGCGTCAACCGTCAGACCTGCCTCGGCGCAGATCACGAGCAGATCGAGCGCGTCGGGCAATCCCTTGCGGATCGCGTGGGAGCGTTTGGTGATCAGGTTCTTGAGGTAGATGTCGGGCGCCTTGTAGCTGAGTACCAGCGTCCCTGCGACCAAGGCATAGCGCTTGAGCGGACCCCATGTGGGCAACGCATCAAGGCCGTAGACCCACAGCGCCATCAACCCGCCCACGACGATCGGTAGCGCGACGCGCCCGAAGATCACAATGAACGCCAGATCCTTTTTGCGGATACCGGCCTGGAGCAGCTTCTGTTGCGCGGCGCGCACCTGCTCGTCCTGCAACATCTTGAAGCTCGACAGCAGGTCGCGCAGCCTGTCGGCGGTTTCGTTCTTCTGCACCAGCTTTGCGCGACGCTTGGACGTGCTGGCGGTGATGCCGGCCTTCAATTGCTCGCGGCGTTCGTTGAGCGCCTTGACGCGTTTCGCCATCGGATCGCGGACGCTAATCGCGGCGTAGATCGCGAACACGACCGCGGCGGCGGCGACGCCCGACAGGAGTGTCGCCACCCACAGGACGTCGATGCCGAACAAAGTGGGGCCGGATGCGGGTGCCATCAGATTTCGAAGCTCACCATCTTGGACATCATGAAGGCACCGAGGCCGAGCCAGATCAATCCGCCGCCACCGATGACCATCAGCCGGGTGTCGGCGAAGAACCCGCTCATATATTCCTTGTTGATCATGTAGATCAGGATGAAGACGATGAACGGAAGCGAGCCGACGATATAGGCCGATGCTTTCGATTCCGACGACATCGCGCGAATCTTGAGCTTCATCTGCGAGCGCGAGCGCAGCACCGAGGCCAGGTTCTGCAGCGTCTCGGCGAGATTGCCGCCGGTCTCGCGCTGGATGGCAATCGTAATGACGAAGAACTGGAACTCGGGAGTCCCGAGCCGGTCGGCCGTTTCCTGCAGCGCGACCTCCATCGAGCGACCGATCTTCATCTTGTCGCTAACCGAGCGGAACTCCTCGCCGACCGGACCCTCAATTTCGGCGCCGACGACGGACATCGTCTCGGTGATTGGCAGGCCGGAGCGGAGACCACGCACGAGCAACTCGATCGCGTCCGGGAACTTCGCGGTGAACTTGGCGACGCGCTTCTTGATCGTCTTGCCCACGATCATGTGCGGGATGCCCGCGCCGACCGCGAGCCCGACGAACAGGGCGAGCAGCAGCGGAAGCCCACGCAGCGCGAGCAGCAGCGTCAGGCCGATCGCGAGTCCGGCGGTCACCATGCCGTACTGGCCGACCGTCCACGACTTGCCTGTCATGCTCAGGCGCTTCTGCAGCTGGGCCACGTTGGGCAGCAGCCGCATCGCAGCCTTATCAGCCTTGGTCTGGTTGCGCCCGGTGATGCGGCGCATCTGCGCCTCCATCGCCCGCTCGGTCGAGGTCGAGTGACGCTCGCGCAGCGCAGTCAGGCGGCGGTTGCTTGCCTTTTGCGCCGATGGACCCGCGAACGCGAACAGGATCATGCCGAGCGTGACGAGTCCGCCGATCGCGATCATCATCACTGGCAGCATGGTTCAACCTCTACCAACACCCGCGCATCCATCCGGTCACCGCGCCGCCGGCTTGGACGCGGTCGACTTTTTCGTCCCGGGCTGCGCCGACTTTTTGCTCACGTCCTTCTTGGCGACGAGGCCCTTCAGATTGGTGAACTTGCCCAGCAGCGACCCGCCCTTCGCCTTCGCGTCGACCGAGGCGCCTTCATCATCGGCGACGGCGAGCAGCGCGGCGAGCTCGATCAACGGCTGGACGGTCTTCGAGGCCTTACCCGCTTCGGCGAGCGGCTTGCCGAGCTTGGCCGCCTGCGCGGCGAGTTTCTGGTCAAAGGGCACGATCACGTCGATCTTACGTTCGATCGAGCCCTCGAAATCCTTGCGCGTGATCTCGAGCGCGGTGCCCGGATGGACGCGGTTGCCCACCACGGTGATCTGCATCTGCGGCGCGTTGCTGCGCAGCCACGACAGCAGCCGGATCGTGTCGCGCGCGGCGGCAAGTGTCAGCTCGGTCACGAGCACCGCGCTGTTGACGTCGGCGACGAGATGCGGGTGCTGCACCAGCATCATGCGCGGCAGGTCGACCACGGTGCACTCGAACGCGCCACGCATCTCCTCCTGCAACTGGTAGAAGGCGGCGCCGTCGGTCATCACTGGCTGGCTGATCGGCGCCTCGGCCGAGAGGACGGACAGGTTTTCCGACGCCTTCACCATCGCGCGCTCGATGAACAGCCCGTCGATGCGGCTGGGGTTCTCGATCGCATCGGTCAGGCCGCGACCGGGTTCGAGGTCGAGCGCCAGCGCGCCAGTGCCGAAATGCACATCGAGGTCAAGCAGCGCGGTGGAGCGATGCTCCTTGTCGCTCAACAGCCAGGCGAGCGAGGTCGCGATCGTCGACGCGCCTGCGCCGCCGCGCGTGCCGATCACTGCGATCGCGCAATGCGGACGCGCGCTGCCGGCCTCGGACACCTTGGGCGCATTGATGATCGCCTGCGCCTGCGCGAACGAATCGCGCAGCATATCGGCCGAAAACGGCTTCAGCAGGTAATCGTGGATTCCGGAGGCGAGCAGGTCGCGGTACAGACGCACGTCGTTCACCTGTCCCGCCGCGATCACGACGGTGCCGGGCTCGCACACCTCCGCCAGGCCGTTGATGTCGCTCAATGGATCGCCCGAGCCGGTCAGGTCGACGAACAGGACGTGCGGGCTGTTCGATACCGACAGGGTCTGCACCGCGTTACGCAGGCCGCCCTGGTGGACGTTATCCGACGACCAGCCCATTTCCGACGCGATCGGGCGAAGCGCGTCGGCCGACGCTTCGTCGCTGGCAAAGGCGAGGAAGGGCAGTCGATTGGCGACGCCGCCCGGTTTCCAGGGTGCGTTCACTTCTTGCCTCCCACGCTCTCGCCCTTGACCCATGTGCCACCTTCGCCGGTCGGCTTCGCATCGCGCAGCGAGTTGATCGCGCGCGTGCCGGTCGCGGCATCATAGTCGCCGTTGCCAGGTGCGCCGCGGACGAGGTCGGTCGGGTTCGCCACCATCGCCGCCAGGTTGGTGTTGGTCGCGCAACCGTAGTTCGAGCCGGTGTGCGCGTTGTAATTGGGGCTGTTCATCCGCGACCAGTCGGCGCAGCCGGGCACCGCGGCGCGCGAGCGGCTGACGACGATGCGGACGGTGCCGGGCGTCACCGGCGATCCGTTGATCGGTGCTTCGTCGGACAGGAGCAGGCCGTAGCGCGCCGCGATCTGCGCCACGTCGCCGCGTGTCGCACGCGTGGCGCCGTAGGGATCGTCGAGCGCGATCGTGTCGCCGTAGCCGATCCGCAGCGTATCCATCCAGCCGACGACACGGCGTGCCTCGTCAGCGCCGATCCCGTCGGGTCCGCTTTGAACGTCGAGCGCGTAATCGGCGCGGCTGACGACCGGCTGGTGAACCGATTCGAGGCCGCGATTGGCGGTGCCGCAGCCTGCGAGCATCGTTGCGGCGGCCACGGCGGCGAGAAGAAGAGGGCGCTTGGTCATGGGCATGATCCCTGTGCGTTACGGTGGCGCGCGTCAGTTGATGGAGAAGCCGGGCGCGGGCGCGGGGCCCTTCTTCGCGGCGGGTCTGGCGGCCTTGCGGTCGGCCGCATCGCGCGCCGGAGCGGCGGCGAGCGGCTGCTGCACCGGGTGTCCGGTACGCGGCGCAGCGGCGGCACCGATCGCCGGCGCGGCGGGTGGAGCGACCTGCATGGTGGGCTTGGGCCGGCTCGCACCGCTCTGCCCATCGGTCAGCTGACCCATCAGCACGCGTTGCAGGTCGGTCGGCGCCTTGTAGCCATCGGTCGGCAGCGCGATGTCGTTGCCGTTGACCGGCTTGACCAGATACGGCGTGATGATGATGACCAGCTCGGTCTCGTTGCGCTGAAACGCGTTGGAGCGGAACAGCGCACCCAGCACCGGCACGTCACCGATACCCGGCGTCTTGTCGAACGAGTTCGCGTGAGTGTTGGACATCAGCCCGGCGATCATGAAGCTCTGGCCTGAGCCGAGCTCCACCGTCGTCTCGGCGCGCCGCGTGGTGAGCGCGGGAACGCGCGAGCCGCCGATCGGGATCGCATTGGCATAATCGAGGTTCGACACCTCGGGCCGGACCCGCAGCGAGATGCGGCCGTCCGACAGCACGGTCGGCGTATAGGCGAGGCTGACGCCGAACTCCTTGTACTCGATCGAGACCGCTCCCAGCCCCTGCGAGATCGGGATCGGGATCTCGCCGCCCGCCAGGAAGGTGCCGGTCTCGCCCGACAAGGCAGTCAGGTTCGGATTGGCCAGCGACGTGACCTGCCCGTTCTGCTCGCCCAGATCGATCGCGGAAAGCAGGTTCAGGCCGAACAGCTTGGTAAGTCCGCCCACCGTGGAATAGATGTTGTTGTTGGTGGTGACGCTCGTTCCCGGGGTTGCAACGATGGCGCCAGTGGTTGGGTCTATCGCATAGCCGGTGACGTTGCCGGCGTTCACGCCGAACGGCAGTCCCCGTGTCGGGTTGATCGTTGTTGCGGGATTGCGCCCAGCGCCGATGCCGAAGCGGAAACCGCCCGTGCCGTCGATGGTCGAAATGTTGCTGTTAATGTTCTTCAGAAAGTTGCGGTTCACTTCGGCGAACTTGACCTGCAGGTTGACCTGCAACGGCGTCGCGGTGCGCAGCCGGCTGAGCACCTTGGTGTTTTCACCCACGAACGCCGCGACCAGCTTCTCCGCCTCGGCGCCGTCCTCCGGACCGCGCACTGTCCCGGTCAGCAGCACGATACCATTCATCGGCGTCGCGGTGATCTGCGCGTCGGGCATGGCGAGATTGAGCATCGACTGGATCGAGTCGAAATTGTTGCCGACGCGGATCGTCGCGGCATAAACGACCGCGCCGCCCTTCGCGGTCGCCGAAACGGTCGTCTCGCCCGGCTTCTTGCCGAAGACGTAGAGCTGGGTGGGCGAGCGGACCTGCACATCGGCGATGTCGGACGAGGCGACGAACAGGTCACTCATCGGACGCGACAGCGTTATCAGCCGGCCGCGACCGGTGGACAGTTGCACGGTCCCGCCGTTGGTGGTCGCGTTGCCCGATTGCGCCGGCGCGGCGGCAGGGGTGGCGGCGATGGCCGCACTCGCCAGGGCGAGCGCCAGCGGCCAGCCGAGCGGCATGGACGAGTAACGCATGATCACTTTCCCCCGACCGGAACTTCGGTCACGTTGTTGCCGCGGGCGATCCGGACGACCGGCCCGCTGGGTGCTGCGGGTGCGCCCGATGGCCCCGCCATTGCAGCCGGCGATGCGGGCGCTGCGCCTCCCTGGTACGGGGGCACCGCCATCGACGGGGCTCCACCGGCGCCGTTGCCGGTCTTGCCGGGCACGGTGCGGCGCTGGAACCGCGAGATGTCTGCGCCCGTCATGAAGCTGCCCGCACCCGATTGCGGCATGCTGGCCGCCTGCGCCAGGATCGCCTTTTCGTTCTTGCCGTCGCCGACGCTGATCTGGCCGGAGGCGATCGCCTCTTCGAGCTGGCCCGCATTGTCGGCGATCGAGCGCAAGGACAGCGACAGGTTGCCGAGTGTCTGCGCCAGTTCGATCTGCTCGGCGATCTTGGGCGTCGCCTCGACCGTGACGGTCGAGAAGGTCTTCACGATCGTGTTGCCCTGATCGTCCTTGTCGTCGCTGGTGCGCTGGTCGGTGGCGAGCACGCGCAGGTTGCGGATCACCGTCTCGCTGGTTTTCAGCGGCGGACCATCGCCGCCGCCCTCGACCGACTGTGTCAGGATCAGGTCGATGTGATCGCCCGGGAAGACGAACCCCGCGACCGAGGTCTGCGCCGACACCGGCACCGTCACCGCCCGCATCCCGGCGCCGAGTGCGGCGGCGAGGAAGCCACGGTCGCCTGGCTTGACCAGCGCGCCCTGCGTCACCGGCTGGCCTGCCGTGATCGGCAGGCGGACCACCGTCCCGAGCAGCTTGGTCATGTCGGTATCCGCTTTCTTGTAGTAAGCGTTCTCGACCAGTTCTTTGGGCCACGGCTGGAACTTCAGCGCAGTCGCATCAAGGATGGTGCCGACCGGCAGCGCGCGGGTCGCGACCAGGACCTCGGGCCCGTCAACGACGACAGGCGCGGGCATCGCGACCGCAGCGGCAGTCGGCGCTGCACTTCCCGCCATCAACGTCCGCGCCATAAAGGCGGTGATCGCCGCCACGAACAGCGCGCCGACCAGCAAAACCACCTTGCGACTATCCATCTTGCCTCTTGCCCCCTGTTCCTGGCGTGATGCCGGAACGGCCGATTCGATCGGCCTGCATGATTACGTAAATTGGTTAACGAGCGGTTCGCGCAGTGCGAGCAGCCCGGCGAGCGCGATCGCGACGCCGTACGGGATCTCGATCGCGCCCTCGCGACGCCGCAGTTTGTGGTCGACCAGGAATGCGACAGTCAGCGCGCCGCCTGTGATCGACATGACGATTAACATGTTCATGACGTTCATCGGCGTCAGCCACAGCGCGAGCGCGCCGATCAGCTTCACGTCGCCGCCACCCATCTGCCCGAGCGCGAACGCACCGCAAAACAGCGCGAACGCGATCAACGCAACGCCGAGCTGGATCGCCATCATCGGCCACGGATCTAGCCCGATCGCGAACCACCAGACCGGCGCCAGAAGCGCGATCGTCGCGTTCTTCCAATTGGCGATCTCGCGGGTGCGCGCATCCTCGATGCCGGCCGAAACCAGCAGGATGCCCAGACACGCGGGCAACGCCCAGGAAAGAAAGCCCAACCCCATGCAATCGGTGGCTAGACGATATGCCTTAGGAAACCGTAACCACGCGGGCAGATGAGCCGCCATGCCGCCTTTCGCCGCGCCATCCCCGCCGACGCGTGTGTGTCGACATGGTACGCGGCCGACCGTTGGCCGATCCGCCGCTTCGAGTGGCCGGCCGCCAAGCCGCGAGGGGCGATCCTGTTCCAGACCGGTCGCGGTGACGTGTTCGAGAAATACCTGGAGGCGTTCGCGCACTGGCACGACGCGGGCTGGTCGGTCAGTGCGTTCGACTGGCGCGGTCAGGGCGGATCGGGGCGGCTAAGCGCGAACCGCAACGTCGGACACGCCGACGATTTCGCAGCCTGGACCGCTGACCTGTCCGACTTCTGGCGCAGCTGGGTCGCGGAGCAGCACGGCCCGCACGTCGTCATCGGCCACTCGATGGGCGGATACCTAGTGCTGCGCGCGCTGGTCGATCGCGTGATCGACGCGGATGCAGCAGTGCTGGTCGCTCCGATGCTCGGCTTGCGCTCACCGGTGGGCGCGCGGGCTGGCGGATGGCTCGCCTCCTTGATGCGGCGTGCCGGCGATCCCGCGCGTGCGGCGTGGAAGGGGGGTGAGAAGCCGGGCGCCAGGGTCGACCGGCAATCGATCCTGACGGCGGATGCCGAGCGCTATTCCGACGAGGATTGGTGGTACGCGCAGTCACCCGAGCTCCGGCTCGGACCGCCGTCATGGGCGTGGCTGGCGGAAGCGTTTGCGGGCACGCAGGCGCTGCAACGCGATCTGGCGTTGGCGCGCATGACGACGCCGACGCTGATGCTGCTCGCCGAACGCGACGCACTGGTCGACCCGCGCGCGGCGGCGGCGATCGGCGGGCGATTGCCCGACGCGGAGGTGATCCGCTTCGGTGCGGAGGCGGCGCACGAGTTGCTGCGTGAAGCCGATCCGGTGCGCGACCGTGCGCTCGCCGCCATCGACACGTTCCTTGCGCAGCGGGCTCACGCGTGAACTACGACATCGCGATCGTCGGCGCGGGGATTGCGGGCGCGAGCCTTGCCGCCGCGATCGGCGCGCGCGCGCGCGTGCTGTTGCTGGAGGCGGAGGACCAGCCGGGCTACCACGCGACCGGGCGATCGGCGGCATTCTGGTCCGAGACCTACGGTGGACCGGCGATCCAGCCACTGACCACCGCATCGGGTCCGGCATTGCGCGATGGCGGGTTCCTGGACCCACTCGGATCGCTTCACATCGGGCGGACCGGCGACGCAGCGGCGCTTGACGCGTTCCTGGCCGAGTTCGCCGACACGCCCGTCGCGCTCGACCGCGTCGATCCGGCAACGCTGGTGCCGGGGCTCAGGCGCGAGTGGCGGCACGGCGTGATGGAAGCGTCATGTGCCTATATCGATGTCGCGGCCTACTACGCCGATCGGTTGCGCGCTGCGCGATGCGGCGGGGCGGTAGTGGAAACAGGCGCGGCGCTGGCAGCGGCCGAGCGGCAGAACGAACGCTGGCGGATGGTGACCCATGACGGGCGGGTCTTCTTTGCCGAGGTGTTGGTGAACGCAAGCGGCGCCTGGGCCGATGCCGTGGCGAGCGCCGCCAGCGTGCGGCCGATCGGCGTGCAAGCTTATCGCCGAACGATGGTGCAATTGCTGACCGACACCGCGCCGCCATCGACCTTGCCGCACGTCGCCGACATCTCGGGCGGCTTCTACTTCAAGCCGGAGGCGGGTGGCCGTCTGTGGCTCAGCCCGCACGACGAGACGCCGGTCAACGCGCACGATGTCCAGCCGGAGGAGATCGACGTTGCCACGGCGATTGACCGGTTTGAGCAGGTGGTCGACTGGCGCGTCGCCAAGGTGGAGCGCAGCTGGGCGGGATTGCGATCGTTCGCGCCCGATCGTGCGCCAGTCTACGGCTTCGACGCGCATGTCCCCGGCTTCTTCTGGTTCGCAGGCCAGGGCGGGTTCGGCATCCAGACCGCGCCCGCCGCAGCGCAGATCGGCGCGGCGCTGCTGGTCGGTGGTGAGATGCCGACGGGCGTCGACGTCGATCGTTATGCCGCGACGCGTTTCGCGCGGCCCTAGGCCTGCTCGCGTTCGGCGAGCAACGCCGTCTTCGGTCGCGCGCGCATCGCGACCACCAGCACGCCGAGAAGCGCGAGCGTCGCGCCTGCGATCATGCGCCGGTCAAGATGGTCGCCGGTCAGCGCGACACCGAACGCGATCGTCGCAAGCGGCGTCATCAGCGTCAGCGGGGCGAGCAGGTTCGCCTCGTAGCGGCGGATCAGCGCGTAATAACTCGTGTGCGCCATTACCGAGACGACCAGCGCCGCGAACAGCACCGCCGCGACGAACGGCCAACCGGCGGCGAGGGCGCTCGCCCACTGTCCGCGCTCGAACAGCGCCGAGCCGAGCGCCAGCGGCAGGCACGAGACGAGGCCGACCCACGCCTGAAAGCGCAAGGGCGCGACATCCTCGACCTGCTTCATCATCACCGCGCCGAGCGAGCCCGCGAACGCTGCGCCGACGATGAACCACAGCCCCGCCGAGAGCGCGACCCCGTCCGGGTTCCACACTACCAGCACCACACCCACGAGCGTCAGCGCGATGCCGATCCCGCGGCGCAAATGGATGCGCTCGCCCAGCATCACTATCGACAGCAGCGTCGTGAACGGCACGCCGACCTGAATCACGATCGCGGCGGACGACGGCGAAGCAGTCTGCAAGCCGATGAACAGCAGCGCGAAATTGCCCGCTCCCATCAGCAGGCCGATCATGGCGACGCGTAGCCGCGGGCGCGGCATCGGCAACAGCCACGGCAGCGTCGCGAACACGACCACGGCAAAGCGCACCGCGGCGAAGAACAGCGGCGGGACATGCCATGCGCCGACCACGATCTTGCTAAGCACATTGCTGTAGCCCCAGGCGAGGCAGATCAGCAGCAATATCAGGAAGTCGCGTGCGCGCACGGCGAGTGATCGGTCAGGCGGCGCCGCCGGGGCGCTTGCCCGCGGCGATCGCGGCGTCGCTGGCGAGCTTGTCGACGCGTTCGTTGTCGGGGTGGCCGGCGTGGCCCTTGACCCATTTCCAGTCGATTCGGTGCGGCTTGGCGGCGGCGAGCAGTGCCTGCCACAATTCGGCGTTCTTGACCGGTTTCTTGTCGGCGGTACGCCAGCCGTTCTTCTGCCAGCCATGGATCCATTTGGTGAGGCCGTCCATCACGTAGCGGCTGTCGGTCGACAGCGTGACGCGGCACGGCCGCTTGAGCGCCTCAAGCCCTTGGATCGCCGCGGTGAGCTCCATGCGGTTGTTGGTGGTCGGGTTCTCGCCGCCCGACAGCTCCTTTTCCGTCTCGCCCATGCGCAGCAGCGCGCCCCAGCCGCCGGGGCCGGGATTGCCCTTGCACGCGCCGTCGGTGGCGATCTCGACGAGTTGAAGTTCGGTGGTCATGCGTGGTGCTTTATCGTGTCCGGCAGGAGGTCAGGGGCGTAATGCGCGAGGCGGCGCAGATAGGCGAGCGGGTCCTTGCGCGTCACCAGCGCATCGGCGGGCGTGTTGAGCCAGTCCCATGCGCGGCTGAGTGCAAAGCGGAGGCATGCCCCAGCGGCGAGCGTCGGAAAGGCGTCATGTTCGGCCGCGGACAGCGGATAATGGCGCTCGTATCCCGCGAACAAGGCATTGCCGATCGCGGCGTCGTAGCGCGTGCCGGTCGCGTCGAAACTCCACGCGCTATGCGTGATCGCGAGATCAAGGACGCGGATGTCGGTGCAGGCAAAATAGAAGTCGATCAGCCCAGACACGTGATCGCCGCGCATCAGCACGTTGTCGGGGAACAGGTCGGCGTGGATCGCGCAGGTGGCGAGCGTGTCGCGCGGCCAGTGCGCCACGACATGGTCGAGCGCGCGGTCGAGCGCGTCATGCAGGCCGGGCGCGATCTGGTCGAGGCTGCGGCCGCAGCGATCGAATAGGGGACGCCATGTGTCTATCCCCATCGTGTTGGGGCGGGTGAGCGCGAAGTCTGCGACGGCGTGGTGCATCTGCCCGAGTGCGTCGCCCGCGGCGAGCGCCTGTTCGGGCGTCGGGTGCGACAGCGACACGCCGGGCAGGAAGCGGATCAGGCAGGCGGGACGCCCTTCCAATTGCTGAATCGCGCTGCCCTCGCGATCGGCAATCGCGGGCGGGACTGGCAGGCTCTTGGTCGCGAGATGGTCGAGCAGCGCCATGAAAAAGGGCAGGTCGTCGGCGGCGACACGCTTCTCGTAGAGCGTCAGGATGAAGCGGTCGCGCGTCGTGTCGACGAGGTAGTTGGAATTCTCCACCCCTTCCGCGATCCCCTTCGCGGAGACGAGTTCACCGACGTCGTAGCGTGAAAGGAAAGCCGACAGCGCCTCGGCGGAGACGTGCGTGTAGACGGCCATGCTCAATCTCCCGCGCGGAAGGTCACAGAAGTCACAACCCGACGCAGGTGCGCGCGCTTGCCCGCGCTCCCGCGATCACGAAGCCGCCGTTGCACGGATTGGGCGTGTAGGACAGTTCGGGGGGCAACAATCTACGCGGCGGCGTCGAGCCCGCGCGGCAGCTTGAACGCGATCGACTCGCGCGTCGTCTCGACCTCGCGCTCGATCACGTCGAAGCGCGTGGCGAGGCGATCGACCAGTTCGCGTACCAGCAGTTCGGGCGCCGACGCCCCCGCGGTGATGCCCAATGTGCCGACACCGTCGAGGAACGTCCAGTCGAGTTCCGCCGCGCGCTGGATCAGCGCGGCGCGCACGCCCTGCCGTTCGGCGACCTCGACCAGCCGGACCGAGTTGGACGAATTGGGCGCGCCGATTACCAGCACCGCGTCGCACGAATCGGCGATTGCCTTGACCGCCGCCTGCCGGTTGGATGTCGCGTAGCAGATGTCCTCGCCACGCGGCGCGTCGATGCTGGGAAAGCGCGCGTGGAGCGCCGAGACGATCGCGGCGGTGTCGTCGACCGACAGCGTGGTCTGCGTGAGAAACGCGACGTTGTCAGGGTCGGGCAGATCGAGGGCGGCGACATCCTCGACCGTCTCGACCAATGTCATCGCGCCGGCGGGCACCTGTCCGAAGGTGCCGATCACTTCGGGGTGGCCGGCGTGACCGACGAAGACGATATGTCGGCCGGCAGCAACCAGACGCTCAGCCTGACGATGCACCTTGGACACCAACGGGCAGGTCGCGTCGAGGTAGCTCAAACCCCGGTCCTGCGCCTCAGCCGGCACGGATTTCGGCACACCGTGCGCGGAAAAGACGACGTTGGCGTCATCGGGCACCTCGTCCAGTTCCTCGACGAAGATCGCGCCCTTCGCCTTGAGCGCGTCGACCACGAACTTGTTGTGGACGATTTCATGCCGGACATAGACGGGCGCGCCGTGCTTCTCGAGTGCCAGCTCGACGATGCGTATCGCGCGGTCGACACCGGCGCAGAAGCCGCGCGGCGCGGCGATCATCAGCTCCAATGGGCGGCGCGTCGAGGCGGTGTGGACGGGCAGGTCGGCGAGGTCGGACATGCAGGCGCATGTACGCCAATGCTTGCTCCGGCGGAAGGCGGTTCCTATGGTGCCGCGCGAACGGGGCCGGCTTCCTGCGCGACCAGCGCGACAAGAAGCCGGCCCGTCGCGTATCCGCTTCTTGTACCAGGAATGCCGCTTGTGTCGCACCGCTCGAACCTCCTGCCGCTCGCCATGGTCCTTGTTGCAGGCGGAGCATTGGCCGGCTGCGCCAAGTCGGGCGAGATCGATGTTACGGGTGGAGCCGCGGGGATCACCTCGGTCCGCTCGGCCTGCCCGATCGTCGGCGTGCCCGCGGGCACCGGCGACGTGACCGTCTTCAACCCCGCGAACAGCACCGACGCGAGCGCGATCGATGTGACGGCGACAATCAGCAACGTGCGCTCGACCTGCAACGACGCGGGCGACGATATTCAGACGACGGTGACGTTCGACGTGCGCGCCCGGCGGACGCAGACGGGCGCGGCGCGCGACGTGACGCTGCCCTATTTCATCGCCATCACCCGCGGTGGCACGTCGGTGGTGTCGAAGCGCGTCGGCGGCGTCGCGCTCCACTGGGACGCGGGGCAGGGTGTCGCGACCGCGAACGAGCAGGCGACCACCGTCGTCTCGCGCGCGCTAGCGACCGTGCCGCAAGAAATCCGCGACAAGCTGACGCGCAAGCGCAAGGCAGGCGACGAGGATGCAGCGGTCGATCCGCTGTCGCAGCCCGAGGTGCGCAGCGCGGTGCTGTCGGCCACGTTCGAGGCGCTGGTCGGGTTCCAGCTGACGCAGGACCAGCTCCGCTACAACGCGACGCGCTGAAGCGGTCTGCGCGAGAGCGATTGACAGGGTTCAAGGGCGCGGGCAGAGCGACGCGCGTCGACGTGGAGCATCTGCTGTACGTGGGCGGCGCGGGAGAGTGCGGCGGGCCTTTCAGGCAAGCGCCGCCGCCGAAGGAGCAACCACCCCGGAATCTCTCAGGCAGCAGGGACCGCGCAGCCTTATCGACACTCTGGAAAGCGGTTGCGCCGGTCACCCGGCGCGATCCACCGAAGGGGTAATCCCGTTCGCGGGAGAAAGCTCTCAGGTTCCGTGACAGAGGGGGACATGACCGAAGCGCGACCCCGCGCTGCCATGCCTTTTCGTCAGGAAGCCGTGATGAGCGACACGATCCAACCCACCGACGGTGCTTCCGACCCTCAAGAAGATGGGGACGAGGTCGTCATCGAGACGCTGACGCTTCCGCTCGACGCGTGGCACCGCGCGCGTGGCGGCCGGATGGTCGAGTTCGCCGGCTATCACATGCCCGTCCAGTATGAAGGCATCATGGCCGAGCATCTGTGGACGCGCGCGAACGCTGGGCTGTTTGACGTCAGCCACATGGGCCAGCTGTCGATTACGGGCGAGGGCGTGGTCCAGGCGCTCGAGGCATTGCTGCCGGCGGAAATCCAAAAGCTGCCGTTCAACAAGGCACGCTACTCGCTGTTGCTCAATGACGAGGGCGGCGTGCTCGACGACCTGATGCTGACGCGCCAAGATGACGAGAAGGTCTACATGGTCGTCAACGGCGCGACCAAGTATGATGACGTGTCGCACATGATCGAGCATTTGCCCGACGACGTGACGATCAACCTGATGGAGGATCACGCGCTGCTCGCGGTGCAGGGGCCGAAGGCGGTCGATGCGGTGTCGCGGCTGATCCCGGGTGTCGAGCAGCTCGTTTTCATGCAGGCGGGCGCGTTCCAGTGGAAGGGCCACGACCTGTGGCTCAGCCGTTCGGGCTATACCGGCGAGGACGGTTACGAAATCTCGCTGCCCGCCGAGGCCGCCGAGGCGTTCGCCGATGCGCTGCTCCAGCAGCCCGAGGTCAAGCCGATCGGGCTGGGTGCGCGCGATTCGCTGCGGCTTGAGGCCGGGCTGCCGCTCTACGGCCATGATCTCGACCCTGAGACGACGCCGGTGATGGCCGACCTGGGCTTCGCATTGTGGAAGCGCCGGCGCGAGGCGGCGGACTTCCCGGGTGCGCAGCGCATCCTCGCCGAGCGCGAGCACGGTCCCGCGGTAAAGCGTGTCGGCCTGCTGGTCGAAGGCCGTCAGCCGGTACGCGAGGGCGCGAGCGTCGTCGGCGACGACGGCGCGGTGATCGGGCGCGTGACCAGCGGCGGCTTCGCGCCCTCGGTCGGCGCGCCGATCGCGATGGCCTATGTCCCGACCGAGCTTGCGACACCCGGAAGCGTCGTCAGCCTCGTCCAGCGCGGCAAGGTGCACTCGGCGACTGTTGCCGCGATGCCGTTCGTTCCCCATCGTTACTACCGAGGAGCCTGATCCCATGAGCCGTTATTTCACGCAGGACCATGAGTGGATCGACGTCGACGGCGAAACCGGCACCGTCGGCATCTCCGATTACGCGCAGAGCCAGCTCGGCGACATCGTGTTCGTCGAGGTGCCCGAGGAGGGCAAGTCGCTGTCCAAGGGCGACGACGCAGCGGTCGTGGAGAGCGTCAAGGCCGCGTCCGACGTCTACGCGCCAGTGTCGGGCACCGTGATCGAAGGCAATGCCGCACTCGCCGACGATTCGTCGCTGGTGAACTCGGACCCCGAAGGGGAGGGCTGGTTCTTCAAGATCACGCTCTCCGACGTGGCCGAGCTCGACCAGCTGATGGACGAGCAGGCCTACGCGGCGTTCGTCGAGAAGCTCTGACCGACTGCGCTGCTCCGCGCTGACGGAGCGGCTTCAAGGAACTGCCATGCGCTACCTGCCACTCACCGATCACGACCGCCAGGACATGCTGTCCGTCATTGGCGCGTCGTCGATCGACGACCTGTTCGTTGACGTGCCCGAGGCCGCGCGGCTGGACGGACCGGTCCACGGCCTGCCGAACCACGCCAGCGAGCTGAGCGTCGAGCGGCACATGACTGCGCTCGCGCGCAAGAACACGGTGGCGGGCGAGGTGCCGTTCTTCCTCGGCGCGGGGGCGTATCGCCACCACGTGCCCGCGAGCGTCGATCACCTGATCCAGCGTGGCGAGTTCCTGACCGCCTACACGCCGTACCAGCCCGAGATCGCGCAGGGCACGTTGCAGATGCTGTTCGAGTTCCAGACGCAGGTCGCACGTCTGCTCGGCACCGATGTCGCGAACGCCAGCATGTACGACGGTTCGACCGCCTGCTGGGAAGCGATCGGCATGGCCAGGCGGATCACCAAACGCGGCAAGGCGATCCTGTCGGCGGGGCTCCACCCGCACTACGTCTCGGTCGCGAAGACGATGGCAAAGTACACCGGCGACGTGCTTGACACGGCCTCGCCGTGGCTGGTGCCCGACATGGACGTGGACCGGCTGATCGAGAAGATCGACGGCGATACCTCGTGCGTGGTGGTTCAATATCCCGACATCCTCGGCCACATCGCCGACCTGCGCCCGCTCGCCGATGCGTGCCACGCCAACAAGGCGCTGCTGATCGCGGTGGTGACCGAGCCGGTGGCGCTGGGCGCAATCCGCAGCCCCGGCGAGATGGACGCCGATATCGTCGTCGGCGAGGGCCAGTCGCTCGGCGTCGGGCTGCAGTTCGGCGGACCCTACGTTGGTCTGTTCGGGTGCAAGGAGAAGTACGTCCGTCAGATGCCGGGCCGCTTGTGCGGCGAGACCGTTGACGCCGATGGCCGCCGCGGCTTCGTGCTGACGCTGTCGACGCGCGAGCAGCATATCCGGCGCGAGAAAGCGACCAGCAACATCTGCACCAACTCCGGGCTGTGTGCGCTGGCGTTCTCGATCCACATGACAATGCTGGGTGAGGCAGGACTGCGGCAGCTCGCGGCGACCAACCACGCGAACGCGGTCGCTGCGGCGGAGCGTCTGGCGAAGGTGCCGGGGGTTAGCCTCGTCAACGACGCCTTCTTCAACGAGTTCACGCTCGATCTGGGGCAGGAAGCGCGGCCGATCGTGCGTGCGCTCGCCGATAAGGGCGTGCTCGCGGGCGTGTCGCTCGGCCGGCTGTATCCGGGTGAGGCGGATCTCGCCAACGGGCTGGTCGTCGCGGTGACCGAGACGGTGACGCAAGAGGATGTCGAGGCGCTGGCGAGCGCGCTCGAGGAGGTGTTGGCATGAGCATCAACCAGAGTGGCTGGCGGCCCGAAATGACCGTCAAGGGCACCGATGAGGCAGCCCCGACCTTCACCGGCAACAAGGCGCTGATGCTGGAAGAAGCGCTGATCTTCGAGATCGGCTCGACCGAGACGACCGGGATCGAGGTGGCGGAGCCCGTCACGTCAACGTCGCGGCTCGGCAAGCTCGCGCGCACCGCACCAATCGGGTTGCCGGGCCTTTCGGAGCCCGAGACGGTGCGGCACTACACCCGGCTCAGCCGACAGAATTACGCCATCGACCTCGGGCTGTTTCCGCTCGGCTCGTGCACGATGAAGCACAACCCGCGCCTGAACGAGAAGATGGCGCGTCTGCCCGGCTTTGCCGACGTCCACCCGCTGCAACCGATCGACACGGTGCAGGGAGCGCTGGGCGTCATCAACGAGCTGGCAGTGTGGCTGATTGAACTGACCGGCATGCACGGCGTCGCGATGAGCCCCAAGGCGGGCGCGCACGGCGAGCTGTGCGGCATCCTGTGCATCAAGGCCGCGCTGGAGAAGCGCGGCGAGGGCCACCGCAAGATCGTGCTGGTGCCAGAGAGTGCACACGGCACCAACCCGGCGACCGCCGCCTTCGCAGGCTTCCAAGTCGAGGACATTCCCGCGACCGCCGACGGCCGCGTGGATACGGCGGCGCTCAAGGCGCGGCTCGGCCCCGACATCGCGGCGGTGATGATCACCAATCCGAACACCTGCGGGCTGTTCGAGCGCGATCTCAAGGAAATTTCCGACGCGGTCCATGCGGCGGGCGGCTACGTCTACTGCGATGGCGCGAACTTCAACGCGATCGTCGGGCGGGTGCGTCCGGGTGATCTCGGCGTCGACGCGATGCACATCAACCTGCACAAGACCTTTTCGACCCCGCACGGCGGCGGCGGCCCTGGGTCGGGGCCGGTGGTGTTGTCGGGAGCACTGGCGCCGTTCGGCCCGCTGCCGTTCACCGAGCGTCACGGCGACGGCCACATCACGTTGGTCGAGGAGGAGACGGTCGAGGATCGCCATCCCGACAGCTTCGGGCGCATGACCGCATTCCACGGTCAGATGGGCATGTTCACGCGTGCGCTGACCTACATTCTCTCGCACGGCGCGGATGGTCTGCGTCAGGTCGCGGAGGATGCCGTGCTGAACGCGAATTACGTGCTGCGCAGCCTGGAGGACGTGCTCGACGCACCGTTCGCGAAGGCGGGACCGTGCATGCACGAGGCGCTGTTCTCCGATGCGAACCTCGCGGATGGTTTCTCGACGCTGGATGTCGCCAAGGGGCTGATCGACGAGGGCTTCCATCCGATGACGGTCTACTTCCCGCTCGTCGTCCACGGCGCGATGCTGGTGGAGCCGACCGAGACCGAGTCGAAGGCGGCGCTCGACCAGTTCATCGGCGCGCTGCGCAGCGTGGCCGAGCGCGCCAAGGCGGGCGACGCCGCGCTCAAGAGCGCGCCGCACTTCGCCCCGCGCGCACGGCTCGACGAGACGTTGGCGGCGCGCAAGCCCAAGCTGGTGTGGAAGGAGCCCGCGCCCGTCGCGCAAGCGGCGGAGTGACGAACGGATGCGCCGCGGTCATACGGCTTGCCGCGGCGCTCGTGCTTGTTGGCATCAGTGTCGGCGTTCAGGACGACACTGGCGGGGTCGCAGTCTACGGCAGTGAAGGCGGTTTGTCGCAGGTGCGGCCGCGGATCGAGGGCGGTTGGCCGGCACCGTTCCTCGCCGACGATCCTGCCACCTCCGTCCCGCACAAGCTCGGCGCGGAAGACGTGTTCCGGCCTGGGGCGTTCTTAGCCGACCTCGCTTTCTGGTACCTGTTGGTCGGCGCGTTCCTGTGGCTGCTGCGCCGACGCTGAACGCTTACAGCGCGGTCGCGAAGGAGATCGCGCCGAGCAGCACGCCGGGCGCATTGGCGAGCACGATCGGCCAGTCGCGCCGTGGTCGGCGCAGGAAGCCGTAGGCGACCCACAGGCTGCAATTGACCATCGTTGCCAGCGGCTGGATCAGCGATCCCTTCTCGCCGGCCAGGTTGAGTTTGATCTGATCGAGATAGGACAGGTACATCGCGACCGCCGTCGCCGTCGCGATCCAGCCGAGCAGGCGCAGGTGCTTGTCTTGCATCGCCGACAAGCGCGCGAGCCGTCGCTTTCGTTTCGCGTCCGGTCGGGTTAGCCTCTCACGATGAGCACCAACTCGGGCAATTGGATCAGCTACGCCATCACGTTCGCGATCCTCGCGCTGCTGCTGGCGTTCCGGTGGAAGCGGATGCGCCGGGCGCGGCCGCTGAAGCTCGAGCGATTGTGGGTCCTGCCCGCGCTCTACGTCGCCTTGTGCGTCATGTTGTACGCGCAGCATCCGCCGCAAGGAGCAGGCTGGCTGTTCTGCCTAGGCGCTTTGTTGCTGGGCGCGCTGCTCGGGTGGCAGCGCGGCAAGATGATGCGGATCGCGGTCGACCCCGACACCCACGCGCTCAACCAGACCGGCTCGCCCGCTGCGCTGCTGTTCATCGTTGCGCTGGTCGTGGCGCGTAGCGGCGCGCGCGTCGCGGTCGAGCGGGGCGGGTGGGGCATCGATCCCTTCGTGTTCACCGACGTGCTGATGGCACTGGCGCTCGGGCTGTTCACGGCGATGCGGGTGGAGATGTTCCTGCGCGGGCGGCGTCTGCTCGCCGGGGGCTAGGCGATGCCCTGCGCGATCGCCTGCCGTGTTTCTTCGCGGCGGCGGACATGCTCCCGCCAGACGATGTAGAGGCCGGAGCAGACGATCACCGGAGCGCCCGCCCAGGTCGCAGGGGCGGGCAGGCGATCAAACACCAGCGCGCCGAGCACCGTCGCCCATAGCAGCGCGGTGTAATCCATCGGCACCACCGTCGACACGGGCCCGAGCGTCAGCGAACGTGTCATCGCGATCTGCGCCGCGCCGCCGATCACGCCTATCCCGAGCAGGATCGCCCACACCGCCGGCTCGTGAGGCTTCGCCGCGAACAGATAGGCAGCGCCCAGCGGCAGCAGCGACAGCGAGGAGAACCAGAACACCGTGGTGAGCGGCGCCTCCGTCCGCCCGATCGTGCGCAGCAGGATCGAGACGGTCGCCGTGCCCGCCGCGGCGGCGAGGCCGATCAGTGCGCCGACCAGCGGGAAGTCGTCGCCGCCCGGCTGCGCGACGATCATCACGCCGATGAAGCCTGCGAACACCGCCGCCCAGCGCCGCGCACCCGTAGGCTCGTGCAGCACCAATGCCCCCAGCACGGTTGCGAAGATGGGCATGGAGAAGCCGATCGTCGTGGCCTCCGCGAGCGGCAGCATGGTGAGGGTCTGAAAGGTCAGCGCCATTGCACCCAGTCCCAACAGCGTCCGCAACACGTGTGCGCCGAACCGCCGGGTCTTGAGGCTCGCGATGCCAGGTCCCGTCGCGACCAGGCCACCGACCAGCAGCGTCGCGCCGAATTGTCGCCAGAACATGATCTCCGGCAGCGCCGCACCGCGCGCCTCGGCAAGCTTGATCCCAAGGTTCATCAGCGCGAACAGGCCGACCGACAGCAGTCGCAACCCGATCGCGAGCAGTACATGGTCGGATGTCGGAAGCGGGGGCGCGCGCACGCCGCGCTGCTTTGTGGAAAGCGGCGGCGTGTGCAACCGCTTTCCCGGCGATCACCCGAGCCCGGCCGATTCCAGACCTATCTGGCGCAGGTGC
Source organism: Sphingomonas sp. Mn802worker (assembly GCF_000382485.1). Classification (GTDB taxonomy): domain Bacteria; phylum Pseudomonadota; class Alphaproteobacteria; order Sphingomonadales; family Sphingomonadaceae; genus Sphingomonas. The sequence continues at coordinate 376,366 of NZ_AORY01000004.1, forward strand.
TCGCCGCACTCAAATCGAGATCGAGGCAGCGGCCGTCGAGCCCCGACACGGGCAGGTCGATCGTCGCCGCGAGCGTGGGGACGATGTCGACCGTCTCGACCGACAGCGGCTGCTCGAACCCGGCCATTCCCTTGCGCCAGAACAGGATCGGCACGCGCCGATCATAATCCCAGGGCGAGCCGTGCGTCTCGACGTAGCCCGGCCCGGGCTTCGCAATCGTCGTCACGCGCGGGCGCAAGAGGACGAGGAAGTCACCAGAGCGAGCCGGGTCGAACGAGGCACGCGCGCGCTCAAGCAGTGTCCACGTTTCGGGCGGGGTGGTCGGCATCGGCGTCGCCATAATCTGCTGGCGCGTGAGCGCGGCGGCGACCTGCGGCTGCGCGGAGAAGCGCTTCACGGCTTCCGCGATCACTGCGGCGCGACGCGCGGCGGGCACGTCGTCGGCGACGTAGACGTCGCCTTCGCTGGCGAGCAGCACCGGTCCGGCGATCCCCATATCGCGCCCAATCGCGGCGCCGATCGCCTTCGCGGTCACGTCGGCGTTGACACGCGCTTCCATCGGCATCGCGCGCTGCTGCTGCCGCTCGGTCATGTCGTGCGCGCCGTGGTCGGCGGTCAACACGACCTCATAGTCGAGCCCCCAGCGATCGAGCTGCGCGAAGAACCCGCCGAGCGAATGGTCGAGCTCGTTCATCTGAATGCACATCTCCGACCCCTGCGTGCCGAAGGTGTGACCGATATAGTCGGTCGCCGACGCGCCGACCGAGATGATGTCGGTCTGCGGTCCGCGGCCGAGCTTCATGTCGCCGATCAGTGCGGCGGCGAGCGCGAACACCGCGCCGTCGCTCGCCGGCGAGGCGCGGAACGCCTTGGCGTCACCCGCCTGACGCTCGAAGCGCCCGGTGCCGAGCGTCTGGTCGCCGACCTGCGCCGGTCGCGCGATCGACTGGCAATAGGCCGGCAGCTCCAGCCCGGCCTGCGGGCGCGCGATCAGCGCCGTCACTGCGGCATTCGCGCGCTCGGCCGCCGGCGGCATCTTGCGCCCGGCGTAGGACATGAAGTCCTTGCCGCCCCAGAACCACAGCTCGTCGACCTTGTGGCCGCCCATCATGATCGCGGCGCGGTCCTTGCCCGCGACCGAGACGACGCGGGTGCGCGGGTCGCGCGCCTTCATCATCTCGCCCAGGGTCGGCACCTTCAGGTGCACGTCGCTCGGCACGTATTTCTCGTGATCGCTGCCCGCGGCGCGCTCGTCCTCGGCGCAATAGACCTGCTTGTCCTCGCGCCCCGCCTTTTGGTCGACCCAGGTGTTGGCGATGATCCCGGTGTGTGCGGGGCGCATGCCGGTCAGGATCGTCGAGTGGCCCGGGCACGTCTCGGTCGCGGCGTGGCTCTGGTAGCCCGAGGGGAAGACCGCGCCGGTCAAAAGGCGCGCGAAGCCGTCGGTGAAATGGTTGCGATACTGCGCGAACAGGTCGGCGGAGAATTGATCGACCGAGATCGCGACGATCAGCTTGGGCGGTGTGCGCGGTGCGGCGGGTGCGGCAGCCTCGCTCTTCGGCGCGACCGGCGGCGCGGCGGGCGTGGCCTCGCGTGCCTCGCGTGAGTTTTGCGCGGTGGCCGGCAGGGTGAGCGCGGAGGAGAGGAGCAGCGCGGCGGTGAGGGCTTTCATGCGGGTACCTTGATGGAGGCGGGGGTGCAAAACGGGGGTCGCCCGGCTATGAGCCGGGGTCGATGGTCAGGCAAGCTGTGCGCGCGGCGCTTTTCATTCTGATGACGGTTGCCGGTCTGCTCGTGCCGACAGCGTGGGCGCAGGCGCCGGGCAACAAGCATATTCGGCTAACGCTGGTGGCCGAGAGCGACCATCCGCGTGCCGGCTCGACCGTCCGGCTCGCGTTCGAGGCGGTGCCGGAGGCGGGCTGGCACGGTTACTGGAAGAATCCGGGCGATGCGGGCGTCGAGACGCAGGTCGCGTGGACGCTGCCCGCGGGCGCGAGCGCTGGCCCGTTGCGCTATCCCGTGCCCGGCCGGCTGCTGATCGCTGGGCTGATGAACTACGTCTACGAGCGGCCGTTCGCGCTGCTCGCCGACGTGACGCTGCCCAAGGCGCTGCCGGCAGGTACCCGCGTGCCGATCGCGGCGAAGCTGACTTATCTCGTCTGCACCGAGCAGATCTGCGTGCCCGAGCAGCAGGAGGTGGCGACTGTGGTGACGATCGGCGACGGCATGGTCTCGCCCGCGCGCCGCGCCGCGTTCGACGCCTATGCGCGCGCGATCCCACGCGCGCTCGGCTCGCCCGCGACCTATCAGGTCGAGCAAGGGCGCTTGCGCCTCGCGGTCCCCTTTCCCGCGGGTGCGGCACTCGGGCAGGCGTGGTTCTATCCCGCCGCGGCAGGCGTCATCGACATGGCCGCACCGCAGACGGTGACGCGCGACGGTGACCGGGTGATGATCGAGACCAGGCCGGCGGTGACGCCACCGACCGGCAGGATCGAGGGCGTGCTGAGCACGGCCGACGGACAGGGTTTCGCGTTGTCGGTGATTCCGGGGACGGTTGCCGCAGCGCAGGGCGGTGGCGGTGTGTGGGCGGCGGCGCTGCTCGCGTTCGGTGGCGCGCTGCTGGGCGGGTTGTTGCTCAACATCATGCCGTGCGTGTTCCCGATCCTGAGCCTCAAGGCGCTGAGCCTCGCCAAATCGGGCGAGAGCGAGGCGCACGCGCGGCGCGAGGCGCTGGCCTATACCGCGGGCGTGGTGCTCGTCTGCCTGGCGCTCGGCGGCGTGCTGCTAGCACTACGCGCAGGCGGGGCGAGCGCGGGCTGGGCGTTCCAGTTGCAGGACCCGCGCATCGTCGGCGTGCTGCTGATCCTGGTCGCGGTGATCGCGCTCAATCTGGCGGGATTGTTCGAGCTGCCGACGCCGCGCTTTGCGAGTGCGAGCGGGGTCGGCGGCGCGTTCATGACCGGCGCGCTCGCCGCGTTCGTCGCGACGCCGTGCACGGGGCCGTTCATGGGTGCCGCGCTGGGTGCGGCGCTGGTGCTGCCGGCCGTCGCGGCAATGGCGGTGTTCGCGGGGCTGGGGATCGGCATCGCACTGCCGTTCCTGCTGATCGGCTTCGTGCCCGCGCTCAGGCGGCGATTGCCGCGGCCGGGAGCGTGGATGCAGCGGCTGCGCCACATCCTGTCGGTGCCGATGTTCCTGACCGCGCTCGCGCTCGCCTGGGTGCTCGGGCGGCAGGCCGGGGTCGACGGCATGACGCTGGGACTCGCGGCGGTGCTGCTGGCGAGCCTGGGGCTGTGGTGGACCGGGCGGCGTCAGCACGCCGGGAACGAGCGCGCCGGATTGCCGGCCGCGATCGCGCTCGCACTCGCGTGTGCAGGCGTGGTCCTCGTTCGCGCGGCGCCCGGTGGGGCCGCCAGCGCGCTGCCGGGTGCCGAGCCGTTCAGCGAGGCACGGCTCGCCGCGTTGCAGGCCGAGGGTCGGCCGGTGTTCGCCTATTTCACCGCCGACTGGTGCCTGACTTGCAAGGTCAACGAGAAGGCAGCGATCGAGACGCAGGCGGTTGCCGACGCGTTCAGGCGCGGCAAGGTGGCGGTGCTGGTCGGCGACTGGACCGACGGCGATCCGACGCTCGGCCGCTTTATCGAGCGGCACAACCGCGCCGGGGTGCCCTTGTACCTGTGGTACGCCAAGGGCGCGCAGCGCCCGAGCGTGTTGCCGCAGATCCTCACCAAAGCGACGCTGACCGACCTGTCGACCTGAGCCTAATATGGTGCACGATGCTTGTGCCGAGCAGCTTTGTTCCCCAGCATGCGGCCAAATCGCTGCGGGAGCGTTACGACCTCATGGGGACACCGGCATTCGACGAGATCATGGGACCACCCGAGCACGAGGGAGCTCGCACCGAACTGGTCGACCTGTGCCATTGGCTCCAAGCCACTCCCGCCAATGAATTGCGCCGCCGCCAGGAAGCGGCCGAGACGACGTTCCGGCAACTGGGCATCACCTTCGCCGTCTATGGCGACAGCGACGCGTCCGAACGAATCATCCCATTCGACATTGTGCCGCGCATCTTTCTCGCGCGCGAATGGGCGCGGCTGTCGGAAGGACTGATCCAGCGCGTCGAGGCGATCAACGCGTTCCTGCACGACATCTACGGTGAGCGCCGCATCCTCAAGGAGGGCGTGCTGCCCGAGGACCTGATCCTCGGAAACGCGCAGTTCCGTCCCGAGATCGCGGGCATCCGCCCGCCGTATGACGTATGGGCGCACATTTGCGGCATCGATCTGGTCAGGACCGGGCCCGACGACTTCTTCGTGCTGGAGGATAACGCCCGCACGCCCTCGGGGGTCAGCTACATGCTAGAGAACCGCGAGGCGATGGTGCGGTTGTGCCCCGAATTGTTCTCACAGTTCCGCGTCGCGGCGGTCGACAGCTACCCCGATATGCTGCTGGAGACGATGCGGTCGGTGTCCCCGCGCGGCTGCGGCCAGAATCCGACCTGCGTCGTGCTGACGCCAGGCCACTATAATTCCGCCTATTACGAGCACAGTTTTCTCGCCGACTCGATGGGGATCGAGCTGGTCGAGGCGGCCGACCTCGTCGTCGATGACGATGTCGTCTACATGCGGACGATAGCCGGACGGGTGAAGGTCGACGTGATCTATCGCCGCGTCGACGACGATTTCCTCGATCCACTCGTCTTCCGCCCCGATTCGATGCTGGGCGTGCCCGGGCTGATCGCCGCCTATGCCGCCGGCAATGTCGCGATCATCAACGCACCGGGCAACGGTATTGCCGACGACAAGGCGATCTACAGCTACATGCCCGAGATCGTCCGCTTCTATTCGGGCGGCGAGGCGAAGCTGCCCAATGTCGAAACATGGCGCTGCCGCGAGCCGCAGGCGCTCAAATACGTGCTCGACCATCTGGACGAGTTGGTCGTGAAGCTGGTCGACGGCTCGGGCGGCTACGGCATGCTGGTCGGGCCGACCGCCTCGCGCGACGAAATCGAGCGGTTCCGCGCCGCGCTCGTCGCCGAGCCGCACCGCTATATCGCGCAGCCGACGCTGGCGCTGTCCACCGTCCCGACGCTCGCCGACGCCGGCCTCGCGCCACGCCACGTCGACTTCCGCCCGTTCGTGCTGACGGGATCGAAGGGGGTGAAGGTCGTGCCCGGCGGCCTCACCCGCGTGGCGCTCAAGGAAGGCTCGCTGGTCGTCAATTCGAGCCAGGGCGGCGGCACCAAGGACTCGTTCGTATTGATGGACGATGCCAAGGCGATGACGCAAACGATGGGCGGCATGACGCAGTCGATCGGACCGGACGGGATGGTCCAGACGCTTGGCGGCGCCGACCTGACGCGGGAGGTGCGCTGATGCTCAGCCGGACCGCCGCGTCGCTCTACTGGCTCGGGCGCTATCTGGAGCGTGCCGATTTCATCGCGCGACTGGTCGAGGCCACGGTGCGCCTCGACGTGCTGTCGTCGCGGCCCGCGGGGGAGGCGGCGTGGCGCTCCGCGCTCGCGGTGACCGATACCGAGGCGGCGTTCGAGGCGAGCGGCGCGCCGCTGACGCGCGAGGCGGTGGTCGGCTTCCTCATCACCGACGCGACGCATCCGGGATCGATCCTCCGCTGTCTCGCCGCCGCGCGCGACAATGCGCGCGCGGTCCGCACCGCACTCAGCCGCGAGGCGTGGAGCGCGATCAACAGCGCATGGCTGATCTTCGACCGCCGCATGTCGCCGCTCGACTCGGTCGCGACATTGGGACTGGTCGACAAGGTCAAGGCGGAGACACGCGGGTTCGAGGGCGCGGTGCACCGCATGCTGCGCAACCAGACGACGTTGTTCATCCGCCTGGGTCAGGTAATCGAGCGCGCCGACGACACCGCGCGGCTGCTCGACGTCAAATACCATCTGCTGCTGCCCGCCGGCGAGCCGGTCGGCGGTACGGTCGACCGCGACCAGTGGACCACGATCCTGCAGACCGTGTCCGCCGTCACCGCCTACCGCTGGCTCTACAATGACGGGTTGCAGCCCGCGAACGTCATCGACCTGCTGCTCAGCCGCACCGAGCTGCCGCGCAGCCTGGCGGGATCGATCGACGAAACGGTGTCGATCCTGAACGCGCTCGCCAAGTCGCTCGGCGGGCAGGGCGAGGCCGACCGCATGGCGCGCGGGCGGCACCAGCGTACGCTTCACACGCGCACCGGCGACGTCATCGCCTCGGGGCTACACCAGCATCTGGAGGCGCTCATTACCGAGAACGATCAGTTGCACGCGGCGATCGGCCGCCAGTTCAAGTTCAACTGAGATGCGGCTGTCGATCGATCATCGCACGACGTATCGCTTCAGCGAGCCGCAAGCGCGCGTGGTGCAGCTGCTGCGCATGACCCCGCGGAACACGCACGATCAGATCGTCGCCGACTGGCACATCGCGCTCGACTGCGACGCGCGGATCACCGAAGGGCAGGACGGCCTCGGTAACGCGACCACGATGCTCTACATCGACGGCCCGGTCGAGCGGATCGACTTGTCGGTGACGGGCGAGGTGGTGACGAGCCATTCGGACGGTGTTCTGCATGGTACGTTCGAGCCGCTACCTGCGCGGTTGTTCCTGCGCGACACGCCGATGACCCGAGCGGACGCCGCGATCACCGACTTCGCACGAGATGTGCTGGGCGACCAGACGGGGTCGGTGGCGGCGCTCCACCGCCTCAATCGTGCGGTCGGCGAGCGCTCTACGCCGGCGCGCGGAAGGCCCGAGGCGGGCCTGACCGCCGCAGACGCGTTTAAGCGCGAGGCGGCGACCGCGCGCGACCTGGCGCATGTCTTTATTGCCGCGGCCCGCGCGTGCGGCGTGCCCGCGCGCTACGTCTCGGGCTATTGCGACCGCCACGACGGCGACCGGCCTGCGCCGCACGGCTGGGCCGATGCGTGGATCGACGGGCTGGGCTGGGTCGGGTTCGATCCGATGTTGCGCCTGTCGCCGGAGGAGCATCACGTTCGCGTCGCGGTCGGCTTCGACTCAGTCGGCGCGTCGCCGGTCGCGGGCACGCGGATGGGCGAGGGGGACGAGCGGCTTAACGTTGCGGTATCCGTCAGCCGCGAGGATTGAGGCTTAGGCCGGCTGCTCGACTCGTGCCAGCGATGGCGAAACCTCTTCTTCCAGCAGCGACCAGCCGCGCGGACCCAGCACCTCGATCGGCCGATAGCGCGTCTTGTACGCCATCCGCGCCGAACCCTTCACCCAATAACCGAGATAGACATAGTCGAGCCCGGCCTCGCGCGCGCGCTGGATGTGATCGAGGATGATCATGTTGCCCAAGCCCGGCCATGTCGTGTCGTCGGGATCGAAGAAGCTGTAGATCATCGACAGCCCGTCCGCCTGTTGATCAGTCAGGCACGCGCCGATCAACTGTCCCGGCGTGTCGCCGTCGGCGGGCGTGCGATATTCGACGATGACCGAGTTGACGGGCGACTGCTCGACCATGTCGGCATAGTCCATCTCGTCCATGCCGACCATGCCGCCGGTCGGGTGACGCGCGGCGAGGTAGCGGCGCAGCAGCTGATACTGCTCGTCGGTCGCCCAGGGACGGCAGGCGCTGATCTCGACCTGACCATGGCGGCGCATCAGCTTGCGCTGCGTCGCATTGGCGCGGAACTCGCGTGCCAGGACGCGTACCGACACGCACGCCGCGCATCCCGCGCACGACGGACGATAGGCGACCGACTGGCTGCGCCGGAAACCGATCCGCCCTAGCGCGTCATTAAGCTCGGCCGCGTGCGGGCCGGACAGTTCGGTAAACACCTTCCGCTCCTGCCGACCGGGCAGATACGGACACGGCTGCGGGCTCGTTACGAAGAAGCGTGGAAAGCGAAAGGGCGCAGTCACCGCCGACGATTCTCCATTGAAGCGTGGTCTTGATTGCTCGTGTCACGCATATGAATCGCGGGCGCTGCGGTGAAAAGCCAATTTACCACGAATATGGGTTAACGCGCGCCTGCTGGTGCGTCAGGCGAGCTCCACTGTGCTCACCTCATAGCCTGCGTCGCGCAGCGCGGCGACCAACGTGTCGAGGTGCGCGCGGTCGCGAGCTTCGCACTCGATGTCGGTGATCAGCCCCTTCGCCGGTAGCGTGGTGAACACGCGCTGGTGGTAGACCTCGATGATGTTGATGCGTTCCTGGTCGAAGATCCGCGCGACGTTGAACAGTGCGCCCGGCTGATCCTGCAACCGGATGCGCAGCCGTGCGAGCCGGCCCGACCGCGCTAGATCGCGCAGCAGCACGTTGGCGAGCAGCCGCGTGTCGATGTTGCCGCCGCACAGCACGACGCCAACGGTGCGTCCCTTGAACCGATCGGGATGCTGGAGCAGCGCGGCAAGGCCGGCGGCGCCCGCACCTTCGACCACCGTCTTCTCGATCTGGAGCAGCAGGCTCACCGCTTCCTCCAGACTCCGTTCGGACACCAGCACGATATCGTCGACCAGCTCGCGCACCATCATCGACGTGATGCCACCCGGCTCCTTGACCGCGATCCCTTCCGCCAGCGTATCGCCCGCGCACGGCATCGTCGTGCCGTTCACGCGATTGTACATCGACGGGTAGAGCTCGGCCTCGACGCCGACAACCTCGATGTCGCGATCGGCGCCGCGCGCGACCGTCGCCATGCCCGAGATCAGCCCGCCGCCGCCGATCGGCACTACCAGCGTGTCGATCTCGGGCACGTCCGCCAGCATCTCGACAGCGACCGTGCCGGTGCCGGCGATGATGCGCGGATCGTCGAACGGATGGACGAAGGTGTAGCCGTGCTCCGCCTCCAGCACGCGTGCGTGCGCGTAGGCGGCGTCGAACGTCTCGCCCTCCAGGATCACGGTCGCGCCGTGGCCCTTGGTCTGCGTCACTTTCACAATGGGCGTGTTGCGCGGCATCACGATCGTCGCCGGCACGCCCAACCGGTTGGCGTGATAGGCAAGCCCCTGCGCGTGGTTGCCCGCCGACGCCGCGATCACGCCCTTGGCGCGCGCTTCATCGGAGAGTTGCAGCAGCGTGTTCAGCGCGCCGCGCTCCTTGTAGGCGGCGGTGAACTGCAGGTTCTCGAACTTCAGGTACACGGTCGCGCCGGTCAGCTGGCTGAGCGTGCGGCTGATCAGCGTCGGCGTGCGCACCACCTGATCCTCGATCCGCCGGTGCGCGGCCGCGACATCGGCGCAGGTGACGGGAAGCGGGGTGCCCGAAGCCGGGGCGGGGGTAGCGAGCTGGGTGGCCATCGCAGCGCCGTAGCGGAATGCGCGGGCGAGAGAAACACCCGCGCACGCTGGCCCGAGCGCGCCGGGCAGGGTAGGGGAAGCGCCATGAAGATCGCATTCATCGGAACGGGCGTCATGGGCGCCCCCATGGCGCGCCACCTAGCCGACGCCGGCCACGCCGTGACCGTGTTCAACCGCTCGCGCGCCAAGGCGGAGGCGACCGAGCTCGCCGTAGCTGAGACGCCGGCGGCGGCGGCGAAAGACGCGGATGCGGTGGTTACTTGCGTCGGCAACGATGACGATCTCCATGTGGTGACGCTGGGGACCGATGGCGCATTCGCGGTGATGCGCGACGATGCGGTGTTCATCGATCACACCACCGTTTCCGCCGCGATTGCGCAACGGCTCGCCGGCGCACGCGCGCTCGTCGTCGACGCGCCGGTCTCGGGCGGGCAGGCGGGTGCGGAGGCGGGCAAGCTGTCGATCATGTGCGGCGGGACCGCCGAGGCGATGGCAAAGGCCGAACCGGTTATGCAGGCTTATGCCGCGCGGATCGTCCATGTCGGCGCGGCGGGTGCGGGGCAGCAGACCAAGATGGTCAACCAGATCTGCATCGCGGGGGTGTTACAAGGCGTGAGCGAGGGACTGCGATTCGCGCAGAAGAGCGACCTTGATCTGACCAAGGTGCTCGAAGCGATCTCGGGGGGCGCGGCGCAGAGCTGGCAGATGGTCAACCGCTGGCAATCGATGAGCGAGGAGCGCTTCGACTTCGGCTTCGCAATCGACTGGATGCGCAAGGATCTGGGGCTCGCGCTCGACGAGGCGAAGCGGATCGGCGCGACGTTGCCGGTCGCCGCGCTGGTGGATCAATTCTACGCCGAGGTGCAGGCCCTGGGCGGCGCACGGCAGGACACCAGCGCGCTGGTCAGGCGTTTGCCGAAGTAACAGCCTCCATGTCCGGCAACGCCTACCGCGCCGCAAACGCTGCACGATAGGCGGGCCTCACCGCCGAAAGGATCGCGGGCGTGACCGGTAGCGTCACCTCGTACGCACCTTCGGCATAGGAGCCGGCGACATAGGGGTCGGCGATCAGCCCGATGCGATCGATCCTCTGGCGGTTGCTCGAGCCGAGCAGCAGCGTCAGCTCTTTCAACGTCGGGCATTGGCTGAATGTGTCGCTGGTGTCCTTGTAGGGTGCGAGGCGGCGGGACCGCTCCGCTTTCAGCCGCGCGCAATAAGTTGGAGCGATCACGCGCTGCAACGCAGCCGTGGAGGTGAACACCTGCGTTGGATCGATCCCGACGCCCCGCGCCTTGTCCCACACCAGCGCGCCCGAAGACGGGTTGCCGTGCGCGCCGCCGGTGTACTCATAGGCATCCGACGACAGGCTGAGGAAGCGCGGCGTGCTTGTGACGACCTTCCATGTCTTCTGCGTTTCGTAGGCGCGGAACGGGAAGCTGCCGTTCTTCGACTCGCGGCGGGCGGCGGCAGCGTCGCGCGCTGTTTTCCCTTTCAGCGCCTTGTCCTCGGCATTCAGTCGCGCCCGCAGTTGCGGGATCGCCGCCGCTTCAGCCGGGTAGCTGTAGATGAAGCTGTAGTCGCCGGTCTTGACCGACTCTGCTTTCGCGACGCTCGTTGCCATGACCATCGCCGCTGCCGTCATCAGAACCCGCATTGCCTGCTCTCGCCAAACTTGCCTGCGCATCATACAGCGAGACGCATGTACGCCAACCGTCGTTCCCGCCTTCCGCTCCTCGCCTGCGCCGCGGCGTTGATCGCGTCCCCTGCCTTCGCCGACGGGCTGGTCGACAATGTGCAGGGCGTGACGCTTGATAAGCAGGGCCGGACGATCCGCTTCAAGGCGATGGTGATCGACAAGGCCGGCCGCGTCGTCCGGCTGGTCGCACCCGACGAGCAACCGCCCAAGCGGACCAGGAAGAACCCGGGACCGGTGTACGACTGGCGCGCCGACATGAAAGGGCGCGTGCTCGTCCCCGGCATGATCGACGCGCACGGCCACGTCATTGAACTCGGGCTACAGGCGCTGACGCTCGACTTGTCGGACACGACCTCGCTCGAGATGGCGAAGGCGAAGATCGCGGCATACGCAAAGGGCAACCCTGAGCGGCAGTGGATCATCGGCGCAGGGTGGAACCAGGAGAAATGGGGGCTGGGTCGCTTTCCGACCGCGGCCGACCTTGACGGCGTCGTGTCGGACCGCCCGGTCTACCTGACGCGCGCCGACGGCCACGCCGCTTGGGCGAACAGCGCCGCGATCCGCGCCGCGAAGATCACCGCTGCGACGGCTGCCCCTACCGGCGGTCGGATCGAGAAGGGTGCGGGTGGCGCTCCCGCGGGCGTGTTCGTCGACGCGGCGACGCAATTGTTCGATCGCGCAGTGCCGCCGGTATCGGCGAAGGACCGCACCGCCGCGTTCCTCAAGGCGCAGCAGATCCTGCTCGGCTACGGCGTCACCGCGGTCGCCGACATGGGAACGACGATCGACGACTGGATGACCTATCGCCGGATGGGTGACATCGGCGCGTTGCGCGTGCGGATCATGTCCTACGGCCACGGCATCGATACCACGGTGATGATCGGCGGCACGGGCCCGACGCCGTGGCTGTACGATGACCGGCTGCGGCTGGAAGGGGTCAAGATCTACGCCGACGGCGCGCTCGGGTCGCGCGGGGCGTGGTTGAAGGCGCCCTACGCCGATGCGCCGGGTAACCGCGGGCTCGGCTTCCTGACCGACGACCAGTTGCAGAACACGATGAGCCGTGCGGCGATGGACAATTACCAGGTCGCCGTCCACGCGATCGGTGATCGCGCCAACCAGCAGGTCTTGGATGCGATCGGCGAATTGTCGCAGACCTACAAGGGCGATCGGCGCTGGCGGATCGAGCACGCGCAGGTGGTCGACCCCGCCGACCTGCCGCGTTTCGGCAAGAACGGCATCATCGCCTCGATGCAGCCGACCCACGCGACCGGCGACCGCGTGATGGCGGAGGCACGGCTAGGCGAGGCACGGCTGGCGGGCGCCTATGCGTGGCGCACGATGCTGGCGAACGGTGCCGGGCTCGCGTTCGGGTCAGACTTCCCGGTCGAGCGGCCCGATCCCTGGGCGGGCTGGGCGGCCGCCTTCACGCGCACCGACGCGAGCGGTCAGCCCATCGGTGGCTGGCGCGCGCAGGAGGCGGTGACGCGCGAGCAGGCATGGTGGGCGTTCACCGGTGGTGCTGCCTACGCCGGCTTTGCGGAGGCCAAGTTCGGTAATCTCGCGCCCGGGCAGAAGGCCGACTTCGTGATCGTCGATCGCGATCCGACGACCGCCGCCCCGGCCGAACTGCGCGGTACGCAGGTGCTCCAGACATGGATCGGCGGCGAGAAGGCGTGGGAGCGCAAATAGCGCCTCCGCTCACGAAATAACACAAAAGGAGAAGACGGATGTCGGACACGTTCACGGGCCTCGAACTGCGCTCGACCGCCAAGGAAGACGGCACGCTGGTGCTCGACCTGGCCGAGACGACGCTTCCTCCGCCGGGCGAGGGCGAGATCGTCGTCCGCGTGGAGGCCGCGCCGATCAATCCGTCCGATCTCGGCCTGCTGCTCGGACCCGCGGACGTGTCGACGCTGCAGACGTCCGGCAGCAGCGATCGTCCGACCGTCACCTTCCAGATCGCACCGGCGCGGCAGGGCGGGGTGCGCGCGCGGCTCGGCCAGTCGCTGCCGGTCGGTAACGAGGGTGCGGGCACGGTCGTCGCGGCTGGTGCCGGTGCAGAACAATTGATGGGCCGTCGCGTCGGCATGATGGGCGGCGCCATGTACGCGCAGTTCCGCAAGCTCAAGGCGCGCGACGTGGTACCGCTGCCTGAGGGCGCAAGCGCCGCCGACGGCGCGTCGATGTTCGTCAACCCGTTGACCGCGCTGGGCTTCGTCGAGACCGCGCAAATGGAGGGTCACAAGGCCATCGTCCACACCGCCGCGGCATCGAACCTGGGGCAGATGCTGCAGAAGATCTGCCTCGCCGACGGCATGCCGCTGGTCAACATCGTTCGCTCGGACGAGCAGGCGAAGATCCTGAACGGCATCGGCGCCAAATACGTCCTGAACAGCAAGGACGAGGATTTCCGTCGCAAGCTGGTTGACGCGATCACGGAGACGCAGGCGACGGTCGCGTTCGACGCGATCGGGGGAGGGACGCTCGGCAGCGACATCGTGCAGGCGATGGAGCAGGCGGCGGCGCGGAACATGACCGAGTTCAGCCGCTACGGCTCGGACAGCTTCAAGCAGCTCTACATCTATGGCGCGCTCGACTTGTCGCCGACCACCCTTAACCGGCTCGCCTTCGGGTTCCAGTGGAGCGTGTCGGGCTGGCTGCTGACCCCGTTTATGAAGCGCGCCGGCGCCGAGGTGGTGGGGCGCATGCGTCGTCGCGTGGTTGATGAACTGACCGCGACCTTTGCCAGCAAATATACGCGCACGATCGGTTTGGCCGAGGCGCTCGATCCCGAAGTGATCCGTGCCTACGACCGCAAGGCGACCGGCGAGAAGTATCTCATCGATCCGACGCGCTGAGGATCTCGGTCGCCGTCAGCATCAGGCGGCGACCGCACCTAGTCGTCGGCGCCCAGCGCGCGCTTGCAGGCCTCGACCTCCTCATCGCTCGGCGGAGTTGGTAGCACCTCGCCGGGTGCGAGCGCGTCGTCGGGGATACCGGGGCCTAGGCTGGAGATGCTGTCGCCGAGCGGACGGCCGTTCGGGCCGTCGCTGATCTTGCGGTTGTCGTTGCTCATGCGCGTGTCAGCGCGTTGGCGGTGTGATCGTTCCGGTCAGCGAAGCGCACGCACCGCGGGCGTGTCGAGGCAGCGCAGCATCGCCTCGCGCGTCATTGCCGTCTTGGAAGACGGCGACGTGGCCGGGGCGATCTCCTGTGGCTGTCCGAGCGGAACACCGGCGAACCCGCTGCCGCCGAGACAGCGCATCGCGGCGTCCAGCATCCTGGGCGGTGTGTCATATCCCTCATACGACAGCCGGAACGTGCCCCAATGGATCGGGATGCCGCGCGACGCGCTCAGTCGCTGATAGACCAATGCTGCCTCCGCCGGGCCGATGTGGCTGCCGACCGACATCTGACCGGGCGCGAAGCGGAAAGCGCCAATCGGGATCAGCGCCAGGCGAACGGGTCCGAGTGACGCGGCCTCGCTCGGCCACTGTCCGTCGCCGAACCCGGTGTCGCCGGCAAAGAACAGGTTACCACCGCTCGGCAGGCGCACGACGAAGCTCGACCATAATGCGCGGTTGCGATCGGTGAACCAGCGACTGCCCCAGTGATGGTTGCGCGTCACCGTGACCTCTACACCCGGACGAACGGTGATCCGGCCACCCCAGTCAAGCGCGGTCGCCTGCGCGCCCGTCTGCGCGATGACGCTGTCGTTGCCCAGGCTGGTGACGATCCGCGGATGGTCGCGCTGCCACAGCCGCTTCAACACGGCCTGGTCGAGGTGATCGTAATGGTTGTGGCTGACGAGTACGAGGTCGATCGGCGGCAGATCGTCGAACGCGATCGCGGGCGGGGCAACGCGCTTCGGCCCCAAACCGAACGGCCCCGCGCGATCGGCGTAGATTGGATCGGTCAGGATGTTCAGCCCCTGCGTCTGCACCAACACGGTCGCATGACCAATCCAGGTCGCTACCATCCGCTCGCCCTCAACTCGCGCCGCAGGCTTGGTCGCGCGAACGGGAACGCTGGTCGGCCATTCGGGTCGCCCGTCGTCGCCGGTCAGTTGCCGCCAAAGGAAACCTCCACGTCCGCGGCCACCCGGCATACGCATCGTGTCGTCACCGTCAGGGTTGAAGAAGCGCGCGCCGTCGAAATGCCCGCTCTCCGGCCCCTCGTAATAGATACGGTCAAGGAAGCGCGGCACGATCGTTACCACCAGACACGCCGCCACGACGATCAGCAGCAGCGCGCCCGCGACGATCTTCAGCACTGTTGCCACGTGGCGCTCACCCGATGATTGATCTATTTGAACGCGTCTGCCGCCCAAGCGGACCCGTCATCGCAGCAATTCGTCGCGGATACGGATCGCACGCAGCGACACGCGCACCTCGATCATGAACGCGACCAAACTGGCGATCAGTAGCAGCATCGCGAGGATGAACCCGGCGGCGACATATTGTCCGATGTGAAATTTGAGCAAGGCAGCGACGAACAGCAATGCCACCACGACACAGGTCATCACCGCGCTCGACACGCCCATCAGCAGCGCGGCGTTGATGATGCTGATCCGTCTGTTGAGCAGCCGAAGCTCGGCGACGTGCCGATCGTGTTCATGCCCGGTCGAGCGCGGGTGAAGCACCTCCAGCGCACGGGCACGGTCGACGACGCGCGACAACCGGCCCGCCAGCACGTTGAGCAAAGCGCCGATGCCCGCGAGCATGAACACCGGACTGAGCGACACCTGGATCGTCTCGGCGATGGTTGAGACGGCGGGGGAGTAAAGCGGCATCGTGTCAGGCCGGGGCGACGTCGCGAGTGCTCATGAGGCCACGATCCGCGCAACGTTTATCCACTCGCAACTGCGCACGAGGCATGCTGGTGCTTGAAAAGGTTGGTGTGGTCGCGTGCATCGCCGCGCAACATCGACGAAGCGCCCTCCGTTCGCAAGCGCGACGAACTGATCCCGATGGTCCACTCGCGTGATGGCACGGCCGCCAGACGATCCCGGCAGGCGGTATGCGGTTGCTTCTGCCGCAACCACTCTCGGCAGCCGTGGTCGGCTTTGCGACCGTGAAGATACGTTTGATATCCCGCCAGCCTGCTTCATTAAAGCGGCGCGGGTGAAGGAGCATCGCCCTGCCGATGTCTGATGACACCTGTCCGGGAGAGGGTCATGTTCGTGCTTGTCGCCATCACGTTGCTTGCCGGTGTGGCTGGACCCCCGCACGTGTACCATGAACGCTTCGATCACGCCGGCGCCGCAGTTGACGTTACGTATCGCGGCACCGTGATTTCGCACATGCAACAGGTTGGCGCAGCGTCGGCGCCCGGTCGCCCCGCCACGCTGCACTGTCGCTGGACGGCGCGCGTGATGGTCGAACGGCAGGCAGAGCATGCGGGACAACGATCAACGCGACAGATCGAGGCTCCGGCACTGGCAAATGGAATGCGTCCGGGGTGGTGCGCGGGACAGGCGACGGCTATCCGGGCGCAGGTGGCGGCAGCGCGTGAGCGGATGCGTGTGCACTTGGTCAAGGTTGCCGCGCACGGCCGCTCGATCCTGATCGCCGAACTGCAACAAAGACAAGGATAGTTGATGCGTACCATCGCTCTCGCCGCAGTGACGCTGCTCGGCGCCAGTCAGGCCGCACAGGCCCAGCTAACGCCGCACGCCAGCGTCGAGGCGACGACTGATGAGCGCCGTCGCGGAATCAGCTGGAGCGACGGCGAGGGTGCGCTTGCGGCCTCGGCCCGCCTCGATCTCTCAAGCGGGTTCGACATCGGTGTGCGTGCGCTGACCACGCGCGGCGACCCGCGTCACGGCGGCGCCGACGCGGTGTTCGAGCCGACGCTCGGCTACAGCCAGTTGCTCGGCGGCTTCCGGCTTGATGCGTTTGCGACCGGGCATGTATTCACCAACGGCAACGGTCCGCTCAACTATTACGAGGGCGGCGCGAGTGCCAATTACACGCTTGGACCCGCGCAGGCGGGCGTCGAGGCGCGTTATGCGCCGTCGCAGGACGCGATCGGCGGCAGCGACCTGTATCTGGCGGTGCGCGGGCGCGTCGGTTTGCCGCTGACGCCGTTCAGCTTCACCGCCAGTGCGGGGCGGTCGAGCGGAGCGGTCGATGATGCCGTCCGCGCGGCACGGTTGCGTCCGGACGGCACCTACTATGATTGGTCGTTCGGCGTGCAACACGCGACTGGGCCGCTGGTGCTGACGGTCGAATATACCGGCACGGACATCGACGATCGGCGATCGCTGTCACCGTTTGCGGCGCGGAACAACGCGGGTGACCGGATCGCGGCGCGCGCGGCGCTGAGTTTCTGAGCTTCGTCGGTTTACTCACGTCGTCCCGGACCTGATCCGGGGTGACGCTTCTTATGTTCGCGTACGAGAAAAGGCGCCCGGATCGCTCCGAGCGCCTTTTCTTGATGGTCGCAGCGCCGCGGCGAAGCCGCGTCGTCGGTCCTCGCCGAGCGAGGCCGGCCGGCCTTCGCGGTCTCGCGGGCAGCGCTGCTGCCGCGTGCCACTCAGGCGCTGTAATACATATCGAACTCGACCGGGCTCGGCGTCATCTCCCAGCGCGCGACTTCCGACCATTTCAGTTCGACATAGGCCTCGATCTGATCCTTGGTGAACACGTCGCCCTTCAGCAGGAAGTCGTGGTCAGCCATCAGGCTGTCGAGTGCCTCGCGAAGCGACGCGCAGACGGTCGGCACTTCTGCCAGTTCGGCCGGCGGCAGGTCGTACAGGTTCTTGTCCATCGCCTCGCCCGGATGGATCTTGTTCTGGATACCGTCCAGGCCCGCCATCAGCAGCGCGGCGTAAGCGAGATAGGGGTTCGCCATCGCGTCAGGGAAACGCACCTCGACGCGCTTCGACTTCGGCCCCGTTCCGTACGGGATGCGGCACGACGCCGAACGGTTGCGCGCCGAATAAGCGAGCAGCACCGGCGCCTCGTAGCCCGGCACCAAACGCTTGTAGCTGTTGGTCGTCGGGTTGGTGAAGGCGTTGATCGCCTTCGCGTGCTTGATGACGCCGCCGATGAAATACAGGCAGGTGTCGGACAGGCCCGCGTAGCCGTTGCCCGCGAACAGCGGCTCCTTCCCGTTCCAGATCGAGAAGTGCGTGTGCATCCCCGATCCGTTGTCCTCCTTGATCGGCTTCGGCATGAATGTCGCCGACTTGCCGTAAGCGTGCGCGACCTGGTGCACGACATACTTGTAGATTTGCATGCGGTCGGCGGTCTGCGTCAGCGTGCCGAAGGTCAGACCCAGCTCATGCTGCGCCGCGGCGACTTCGTGGTGATGCTTGTCGCACGGCAGGCCCATCTCAAGCATCGTCGTGACCATCTCGCCGCGGATGTCGACTGCCGAGTCGACTGGAGCGACCGGGAAGTAGCCGCCCTTGGCGCGCGGACGGTGCGCGAGGTTGCCGCCCTCGTACTCGCGACCGGTGTTGGTCGGCAGCTCGATGTCGTCGATCTTGAAATAGGACTGGTTGTATGACGTGTCGAAGCGGACGTCGTCGAACATGAAGAACTCGGCCTCGGGCCCGACATACACCGTGTCGCCGATCCCGGTCTGCGCGACATAGGCCTCGGCGCGCTTGGCGGTGGTGCGCGGGTCGCGGCTATAGCCCTCGCCGGTCGACGGCTCGACGATGTCGCAGAACACGATCAGCATCGGGGTCGCCGAAAACGGATCGGTGTAGACCGCGTCGAGGTCGGGCTTGAGGATCATGTCCGACTCGTTGATCGCCTTCCACCCCTCGATCGAGGAGCCGTCGAACATCAGGCCGTCGGTCCACTCGTCCTCTCCCATGACGCTCGCGACCATGGTCAGGTGCTGCCACTTGCCCTTGGGATCGGTGAAGCGCAGGTCGATCCACTCGATCTCCTCGTCCTTGATCTTGCTCAGAACGTCTGCGGCCGTGTTCGCCATGTCGCTTCTTCCTTGATCGTGCGCCGGACCAGTCGGCCGGCTGTGATGGAACCTAGAGGATATGTGTCGCCAGCTCGGTGACCCGCAGTTGGTCGATGAGTCAGATCGCGTCGTTGTCGCGCTCGCCGGTGCGGATGCGCAGCGCCGTCTCGACCGGCATGACGAAGATCTTGCCGTCGCCGATACGCCCGGTCTGCGCGGCGGCGGCGACCGCCTCCACCACGCGCTCGGCGAGGCTGTCCTCGACCACGACCTCAAGCTTCACCTTGGGCAGGAAATCAACGACGTATTCGGCGCCGCGATAGAGTTCGGTGTGACCCTTCTGCCGACCGAAGCCTTTGGCCTCGGTCACGGTGATTCCGCTCACGCCGATTTCGTGCAGCGCTTCCTTCACTTCATCGAGCTTGAACGGCTTGATGATCGCTTCGATCTTCTTCACGCAAGAACGTCCCAAACCCCGACCGACACCCCGGTGCGCCGTCTTGCAGCGAACGTGCCAGCCGCAGGGTCAGAGAGCAAGGGCAGAAAAGCGCGGATTTCCGCCGTTTCCATGCCGCGAAATTGAGCAAGGCTGCATGATGTGCCCAATAAACGGGCAAGCACCATCAGGCGTAAGGCGGCTTGTGCAGTGCCGCGGGTGAGGTAGTGAAGATTTCGCACCCGTCCTCAGTGATGCCGATCGAGTGCTCGAACTGCGCCGACAGCGAACGGTCGCGCGTCACCGCGGTCCAGCCATCGTCGAGCAGCTTCACATCGGGACGACCGACGTTGATCATCGGCTCGACGGTGAAGATCATGCCGGGGCGCAGTTCGGGTCCGGTGCCCGGCCGTCCGACATGGACCACCTCCGGCGCATCATGGAACAGTCGCCCGACGCCGTGGCCGCAGAAATCACGCACCACGCCGTAACGGTGCGCCTCGGCGTGGCGCTGCACCGCGTGCGCAATGTCGCCCATGTGGTTGCCGGGCTTAGCCTGCTCCAGCCCGAGCATCAGGCACTCGTACGTCACCTCGACCAGTCGCTTCGCCTTCAACGGTACATCACCGATCAGGTACATGCGGCTAGAATCACCGTGCCAGCCATCGACGATCGGCGTCACGTCGACGTTGACGATGTCGCCCGACTTCAGCGTCTTGTCGGACGGGATGCCGTGGCAGACAACGTGGTTGATCGAAATACAGGTCGAGTGCGTGTAGCCGCGATAGCCGAGCGTCGCGGGCACGCCGCCGCGCTCCGCGATGAAGTCGTAGATCAGCCGGTCGATCTCGGCCGTGGTCACGCCCGGCACCATGTGCGGCACGATCATATCGAGCGTCTCGGCGGCGAGCCGCCCGGCCTTGTGCATGCCGTCGAACGCGTCGCGTCCGTGCAGCTTGATCGCGCCATCGCGCCCAAGCGGCGCGTCGCTGGTGACGGTTACGTAGTTGGTCATGGGCTCGGATATAGCGCGAACGACCCGCGTTTGCGAGGCTGGGCGCTTGCCGATAAGGACCTGATACATGAGCGAACGCATCTGGACCGCCGCATTGGTGGTGATCGGCGACGAAATCCTGTCGGGGCGCACGCAGGACAAGAATGTCGCGCAGATCGCCGCGTGGTTGAACGTCCAGGGCATTCGCCTGGCCGAGGTACGCGTCGTTGCCGACCGCGAGGAGGCGATCGTCGAGGCGGTTAACAGCTTGCGCGCGCGCAACGATTACCTGTTCACCACCGGCGGGATCGGCCCGACGCACGACGACATCACCGTCGACGCGATTGCCGCCGCGTTGGGCGTAGGGGTCGAGCATCACCCGCGCGCGGTCGAGACGCTGACGCGCTATTACGAAACGCGCGGCGGGCTGACCGAGGCGCGGCTGCGCATGGCGCGCGTGCCCGTGGGCGCGGACCTGATCGAGAATCGCGTGTCGGGTGCGCCGGGGATCAGGATCGCGAACATCTTCATCATGGCAGGCGTGCCGCACATCACCGCCGGCATGCTCGACACGCTCACGGGCACGCTGGAGGGCGGGCGCCCGGTCGTGTCGAAGTCGATCGGCGGCTGGGTGGCGGAGAGCGAGGTTGCCGACACGCTTCGGCAGGCGGAGAAGTCGCACGAGGGCGTCGCGATCGGCAGCTACCCGTTCTTTCGCGAAGGCCGCGTCGGCGCGAACTTCGTCGTGCGCTCACCCGACGAAGCGCTGGTCGATCGCTGCCTTGCTGCGCTGACCAAGGCGCTTGAGGATGCAGGCTATCAGATCACCGCCGGAGGAATCTGATTAGACGCGAGGCGCGCCAGATCATCCGGCGTGTTGATATTCGCCACGGTGACACCGGGCAGCACCGCGATTACCTGCTGCGTTGCGGCCCAATGTTTGATCGAGCGGCTCTCAGCTGATTGCAGGTGCGCGAGCAGCGACTCCAGCAAACGGACCGGCCAACGCCCGACTGTCGGCGCCCCCGCCGCGTGTGCCGCCTCGCTCGCCAGCAACGCCGCCACGAGTGCGCGCGGCAGGCTCGGCGTATCGCAGGCGGTGGTCAGCACCGACGCGTGCCCGTGATCCCGCGCATAGGCGAGCGCGCCTGCGATTCCGCCGAGCGGACCGAGATCGGGAAAAGGAAGGTCGGGGGCGGTGGGCACGGGCGCGTGCTCGCGGCCGATCACTACTAGTGCATCGACGTGCGGTCTGAGACTGGCGAGTGCGTGGTCGAGCAGCGTCGTCTCGCCCAACAACGCCAGCGCCTTGTCGCGCCCGAAACGCGTCGCATGTCCGCCTGCCAGCACTGCACCCAGGATCGTCATGGGCGCGGCTTAGTCGTGCGAAGGAGCAAAGGGGAGGCCGACCCGGCCAACCCGCCCCCGCAGAAGCGAAGGCGGAGGGCCGATAGGTCAGAGCGTCGTGATGATGGCGCCGACCACCAGCGCCTGCGCCGCGATCACCAGCATCGTGCTGGCCGCGGTTTCGAACATGCGCATGTGGGGTCTCCAGTACCGGATCGTCCGGTGCCGACGATATGAAGATCGTTGCTCCACCGCGCAACAAACGTGCGCAACAATCTTGCTTGCAGTTGATGCAATCGTGTGACGTGCTTGGCTCTTTTCGGTGCCGCTGCTAAGCTCCGTGGACCGGGTTGAACGGACGCATCATCATGCTCGCCGATTACTCGCTCGCGCCTCCGCCTTCTGCCACGCAGATCGTCAGCGACGCGACACGCCTGTGCGTCACGTTCGATCCGGCAACGATCGCACGCCGCGCCACTCGCACAGGCTGGATCACCGAACAGCCGGCGCGCGGCCTCGTCGTCGCCGCACGCGCACCCGACCGCGACGAGCATGTCGCTGCCGGCGAGACGGTTCAGCCAACCGAGCGGTTGGAGACGTGCAGCGTCTTCACCAAGGCGTCGGTCAGGGGAGTCGACGCCGCCGTCGCGCACCTGCTGAACGTCGCGCCCTTGTTCCGCTACGCCGGTTCATCGACCTATCGCGCGTGGCGCAATGGCGATGCGTGGCGGGCAACCCCGGACGATGCCGCCTCCTTCGCGCAGGCGCGTGCGGCGGGTGAGATCTACACGTTGATCGTGACCGAGAACAAGAACGGCAGCGGCGTGGTCATCCTCAACTCGCGCCCGGCCGCCGCTCTGCCCTGAACTCAGCCGAACACGCGGCCGAAGATCGTGTCGACGTGCTTGAAATGATAACCGAGGTCGAACTTGTCCTCGATCTCGGCCGGGGAAAGCGCAGCGGTGACCTCGGGGTCGGCCTTGAGCAAGTCGAGCAGTGACAACTCGCCATCCGATTCCCACACCTTCATCGCGTTGCGCTGCACCAGCCGATATGAATCCTCGCGGCTCACGCCGGCCTGCGTCAGCGCGAGCAGCACGCGCTGCGAGTGGACGAGTCCTCCCATGCGATCGAGGTTCTTCTGCATCCTCTCGGGATACACCAGCAGCTTGTCGACCACCCCCGTCAGCCGCGCGAGCGCGAAGTCGAGCGTGATCGTGGCATCCGGCCCGATGTAGCGTTCCACCGAAGAATGCGAGATGTCGCGTTCATGCCACAATGCGACATTCTCGAGCGCCGGGGTGACATAGCCGCGCACCATCCGCGCAAGGCCGGTCAGGTTCTCGGTCAGCACCGGATTGCGCTTGTGCGGCATGGCCGACGAGCCCTTCTGTCCGGGCGAGAAATATTCTTCCGCCTCCAGCACCTCGGTGCGTTGCAGGTGGCGCACCTCAACCGCGACGCGCTCGATCGAGCCGGCGATGACGCCAAGCGTTGCGAAGAACATCGCGTGGCGGTCGCGCGGGATCACCTGCGTCGAGACGGGCTCGATCGTCAGACCCATCTTCTCGGCGACATGGGCCTCGACGCGCGGATCGATGTTCGCAAACGTGCCGACCGCGCCCGAGATCGCGCAGGTCGCGATGTCGGCGCGCGCGGCGACCAGCCGCTCGCGGTTGCGGCGGAACTCGGCATAGGCCTCCGCCAGCTTCAACCCGAAGGTCACCGGTTCGGCGTGGATGCCGTGGCTGCGCCCGATCGTCGGCGTCAACTTGTGCTCGCGGGCGCGGCGTTCCAGCACGACGAGCAGCGCGTCGAGATCGGCGAGCAGGATATCCGACGCGCGTGCCAGCTGCACCGATAAGGTCGTATCGAGCACGTCGGACGAGGTCATGCCCTGATGCATGAAGCGCGCCTCATCGCCCACTTGGCTTGCAACCCAGGTCAGGAAGGCGATGACGTCATGCTTGGTCACCGCCTCGATGGCGTCGATCGCGGCGACGTCGATCTCCGGGTCGGTCGCCCACCAGCGCCACAGCGCCGCCGCCGCCGATTTCGGCACCACCCCCAGTTCGGCGAGCGCGTCGGTCGCGTGCGCCTCTATCTCGAACCAGATGCGATAGCGCGCCTCGGGCGTCCACAGCGCGGCCATGTCGGGGCGGGAATAGCGGGCGATCACGTGGGGCGGCTCCTTTCATATGACTTGGCCGCAGCGCCCTTCCGGGCACCGCATGCCGCGGCAGGATAACGGGTCGTCGCACCCGAACAGCGATGGTGCCGCCGTTAGCAAAGCCGTCAAACCCTAGCAAATCCGCGACAAACGAGCTTGTTTCGGTACATTCAAGTAATGATCCCGGGTATCGGGTGAAGGTTGCTTGTTCTAAAGTGCAGCCTTATCTTTTCTTTAGCACACGGTTAGAACCAAAAGGAGACGGTGATGCTCAAGTTTGTTTTTCTCGCGTCGGCGATGACGATGTCGGCTCCCGCAATTGCGCAGCAGACGCAAACGACTTCGCAAGGTGCGACGCCAACTCCGCAGAGCCCGGCGACAACTGCGTCCGCACCGCAAGCTGATCCCGCCACGGCGGCAGCGGCCACCAACGCACCGGCGCAGAGCAGCCAAACCGCGCCGACCGAGACCGCACCAGCCGACGCAGCGACGCAGGGCACCAATCAGCCCGATCAGGTCGCCGCGATCGTCGACAGCGAGTTCGCGACCTATGACAAGGACAAGTCGGGCTCGCTCAACAAGATCGAGTTCGCGAGCTGGATGGATACGCTGAAGGCGAAGGCCGATCCGAGCGCCAAGCCCGACAAGGCGTGGAACGATGCTGCCTTCCGAAAGGCGGACAGCGACAAGTCGGCAAGCGTGAGCAAGGCCGAGCTCGCGACCTTCCTCAGCAGCAGCGCGAAACAGGCCGGCTGAGCGAGGCTGACTAAGCGATAATGCAAACGGCCGTTGGCACCTGCCGGCGGCCGTTTTTGCGTGCGGCTAGATCACGCCTTTCGACCGCAGGCTGGTCTGACCGTTGCGACCGACGATGATGTGGTCGTGCACCTGGATGTTGAGCGGCTTGCCCGCCTCCACGATCGCCCGGGTGATGCGGATGTCGGCCTGGCTGGGGGAGGGATCGCCCGACGGGTGATTATGCACCAGGATCAGTGCGGCCGATCCGATATCAAGCGCGCGCTTGATGACCTCGCGCACGTGCACCGCCGCCTCGTCGATCGTGCCGCGCGACATGACCTCGTCGCGCACCAGCATGTTGCGCGTGTTCAGGTGCAGCACGCGGAACCGCTCCACCGCGTCGTGCGCCATGTCGGCGTGGAGGTAATCGGCCAGCGCCTGCCAGTTCGACAGCACCGGCTGTTCCACCGCTGCGCTGCGGACCAGCCGGATCGCGGCGGCATGCGCGATCTTGAGCGCGGCGATGCCGCTATCGCCGACGCCCTTCACTCGCCGCAATTCGGCAGGATCAGCGGAAAGTGCAGCACCGATACCGCCGAATTCACGCAGCAACGCTTTTGCGATCGGCTTGGTATCGATGCGCGGGATGGTAAGGGTCAGCAAATATTCGACCAGTTCATAGTCGAGTAGCCCTTCGGCATCCTCAAGCAGCCGTGTACGCAAGCGCTCACGATGCCCCTTCGCGTCGATGGCGCGCTGATCCGGTTCGTCGACGACCGGATCCGAGCCGAAGAGGGAAGGCGCAGCCGTCATGGGGCGGCAGGCTAGGTCGGCGCGCCGCGCCGGACAACCGGGCGATATTTACAGCGGCCGGGCATTTGCACGCAGGCGACGCCGCCTTATGCTGCTCGGCGCATGAGCGGCGCGCGATCGGACGACCAAGTGAGGCGATCGCCCGTCAACAGCCGACGCGCGCGCGTGCTGGTCGCCGGCTCGACGCTCGTGCTCGCTGCGGTCGGCGGGGTGTGGCTCAGCCGCGTGCCGATTGCGACGCGCGTGATCGACCGCGAACTGGCGCGCAAGGGCGTGCCCGCGCGCTACCACGTCAGCGACTTGGGGTTCGGGCGGCAGCGGCTGACCGATGTCGTCATCGGCGATCCGGCGCATCCCGACCTCGTCGCCGACTGGGTCGAGACGCATACCGATGTCGGGCTCCACGGCGCACACCTTATCGCGGTGCATGCCGGCCGCGTGCGCGTGCGCGGACGCCTGATCGGCGGGCAGCTCTCGCTCGGTGCACTCGATCGGCTGATTCCGAAAGGAGGCAGCGGCGCGCCGACGCTGCCTGCGCTCGACCTGCAACTCGCCGATGGCGCGATGCGGCTGGAGACGCCGTACGGCGTGGCCGGGATCAGCCTGTCAGGCCGAGGTCGGCTCGATCGGGGCTTTGCCGGCCGATATGCGCTCGCGTCGCGGGTGTTGGCGCAGGGGCAATGCAGCGCACGCCAGCTTCGCGGTGCGGGACGGGTCCGTTCGCTCGGGCCAGCGCCACGCGGCGGCTACGCCATATCGCTCGATGGTCCGCTTCGTGCGACTGGCGTTGCGTGCGGCGGCGCGCAGGTCGCCGATCTCGCCAGCGACGTGCACGCGCGGCTCGTCGTAGGCAATCCTGCGCGCTCTACGGCGCGTGCGACCCTGCGCACCGGCGCTGCCCGCTATGGCAACGTGCGCGTCGCCGCGTTGGCCGGGAAGCTGGCCTTCAGCATCGGCGCGAACGGTGCCGCGATCGTGCCGGTGACGCTCCACGCCGAGCAGGCGCGCGCGGGCGGAACAAGGATTGCGCGCGCATCGCTGGATGGCAGTCTCAACTTGGGATCGATGGGAGCCACCTACGGCGGGCAGGTGTCGGTGCGCGGCGTCGACCTAAGCACGCTCGCGCCGCGCCTGCCCGCTGTGGTGGCGGGCACCCCTATAGCTCCGATCGTTGCGCAGGTAACTGCCGCTGTTCGCCGTGCCGCACATGATCTGTCGGGCTCGGTGACGCTTTTTGCCAGCTTTGCCGAGGCGACGGCGGTCACGATCGATCGGGCGAGCTTGTCATCTGCGACCGGCGCGCGTGCGGCACTGGTGAGCGCGCAGCCGCTGCGTTGGCACAGCGGCGGCGCCGTTGAGGGAGCCGGCACGCTTCGCGTGGGCGGCGGCGGCGTGCCGCAGGTCATCGCGCGCTTCTCCCGAACGAGCAACGGCGCCGCGCTGACCGGGGAGGCGAGCATGGCGCGATACGCGGCCGACGATTCGGCGCTAGCGCTCGACCGTATTCACTTCACCATCGGCGCGCGTGGCGGTCAGGTGACAACGCAGGCGTTGTTGTCGGGTCCGCTGCCGGGTGGTCGCGTCGATGGACTGACAATGCCGCTCGACGTGCGTTGGGCAGGCTCGAACCTGCGCCTCAATTCCGCCTGCACGCCCGTGCGCTTCGAGCGACTGCGAATCTCGTCGCTGCGACTTGATCCTGCGCGTCTTGTCTTGTGTCCGACCGGTTCGGCATTGGTAGAGCAAAGCGGCCGCGGCGTGAGCGGGGGTGCACGCTTGCCCGCGACTGAGCTGTCGGGAACGATCGGCGGCACGCCGCTCAGCGTGGCGGCGACGCGGGCGCGGCTGTCGCTTTCCATGCGCAGGTTCCAGCTTGACGGTGTACGCGCGCGAATCGGCGCTCCCGCCCGCGAGACGCGCATCGATGCAGGCCAACTTACCGGCAGGGTCGAACAAAGCGGCGTGGCCGGTCGCTTCAGTGCGCTCGGTGGGCAGATCGCCAACGTGCCGCTGCTGCTCGGGGAGGGAGCGGGCGACTGGCGCTTCGCCACCGGCACGCTCGCGCTTGCCGGTGGGTTGAAGGTTCGTGACGCGGCGACAAGCCCGCGCTTCAACCCGATGAACGCGCGCGAGGTTCGCCTGACGCTGACCGGGGGCGACATCACGGCCGGGGGCACGCTGTTCGAGCCGACGCGCGGCGTGAAGGTCGCCGACGTGACGATCGATCACCGGCTCGGCACCGGCGCAGGCCATGCCGCACTGATCGTGCCCAGCATCACCTTCGGCGAGAATTTCCAGCCCGAGCTTATCACCCCGCTGACGTTTGGCGTCATCGCCGACGTGCGCGGAACCGTGCGTGGCCGCGGTGACATCGCCTGGAGCGCGGACGGGGTGACCAGCAACGGTACTTTCTCGACGACCGACACCGCGCTCGCCGCCGCGTTCGGGCCTGTCGAAGGCCTGTCGGGCACGATCCGCTTCACCGACTTGCTGGCGCTGGAAAGCGCGCCCGATCAGATCGCGACCGTCCGCTCGATCAACCCGGGCGTACCGGTCACCGATGGTCGCCTCACCTATCAGACGTTACCGGGCACGCGGATCAAGGTGTCGAACGGTATCTGGCCGTTCGCCGGCGGTATCCTGACGCTCGAGCCGACGATGCTCAATTTCTCCAGCCCGCAGGTGCGGCACCTGACCTTCCGCGTGGAGGGCATGGAGGCGGGCGCGTTCCTGCAACAATTCGATTTCAAGAATTTGAACGCGACCGGCACGTTCGACGGCGTGCTGCCGATGATCTTCGACGACAGCGGCGGGCGGATCGAGGGCGGGCGGCTGACGGCGCGAGGGGGCGGCAGCCTCGCCTACGTGGGTGAGCTGAATAAGAAGAACCTCGGCTTCTGGGGCAATTACGCGTTTCAGATGCTTAAGTCGCTCACCTATCGCAATCTCTATATCGGCATGAACGGGCCGCTGGCGGGCGAGATGATCACCGACGTGCGCTTCGCCGGGATCAGGCAGGGGGCCGGGGCCAAGTCGAACTTCCTGATCCGGCGGCTGACCAGATTGCCGATCCTGTTCAACATCCGCATTCGCGCGCCGTTCAGGGGGCTGATCGATTCGGCGGCGAGCTTCTACGATCCGCAACGGCTGGTCGCGCGCAATCTGCAGCAGCTGATCGAAGGTCAGAACCGCCGCACTACACCCGGCGCACTCCCGGATACTGGAGCAACCACCGACGTGCCGCTCGTCAAACCCATTCAGTCTTCCGCAAGCGAGATCGTGCCATGAGCGTAACAGGAGCAACGAGGGTGAGCCGAATCGGGGCAGGAAAGATGCGGTGGATCGCGGGGGCAACGCTCTTGATGCTGCCGCTCTTGATCAATGGCGGCTGCGTCAACATCTCGGCGCCAACGAAGCCGATCGAGATCAACCTCAACATCAACGTGACGCAGGAGGTGGTCTACCGCCTCGACAATGATGCCAAGTCGCTGATCAAGCAGAACCCAGGGATATTCTAACGCCATGACCGTCATCTCGCGCAAGACCATCACGATGCTCGCCGCTGCGGTGGCGCTGGCAGGCGTCTCGGGCGCGGCGTTCGCGCAGCGCGATCCCGCTTATGCCGCCGCGCGCTCGGCGGGCGAGGTGGGGGAGCAGCCTGATGGCTATTTGGGCGTGGTCGGCGCGGGCAACGCGCAACTGCGCGCGCTGGTCAGCAACATCAACATTCAGCGGAAGGCGGCCTATACGCAGAAGGCGCAGGCCTCGGGTGCGACGGTCGAGCAGCTCGCCTTCACCAGCGGGTGCAATCTGATCGCGCAGACGCAGGCGGGCGAGAAGTATCGCACGCCTGGCGGGAGCTGGGAGACGCGCGGCGGCGGCGCACCAACGCGCGACCCGCGTTGCGTCTGACGCCGCCCACCTGAGATCGCGCCCGCTTGCGCGCTCGCGTTAGCCCGCGTGGCGTGCCCCGCACGATTGTCACAATGGTTGACACCCCCCGACCCCCCGGCTAACCGGGCGGCGCCTTGGCGGGGTCGCTTGCCCACCGTGCGCTTTACCTCCCCGGCATGAACGATGTGGAGGGGTGGCGCGTGGCGGATAACGGTCTCGGACAGGATTTCCACGACGCGGAGGACCCGCGGCTCGCCTCGCTGGATCAGCGACTGGAACGGGCTCGCAGGGACGAAGCGAAGCGCACGGGGGTGGTGCGTGACGACGGAGAGGCGGGCTATCAGCTCGGCAACCGTGTTCTGGCCGCCCTTATCGGAAGTCTTGTCGGTTCGGCGCTGATCGGCTGGCTCATCGACCGCTGGTTCGGCACCACGCCCTGGGCGCTGATCGTCGCGCTGTTCCTCGGGATCGGCGTCGCGTTCAGGCAGATCATTCGATTAACGACCAAGCGCCCGGAATAGACGGGCGCTTGACGTATGTGGGAAGTACAAGGGGCTAACGTGGCGGCAGAAGGCGGCAAGATCGATCCGATGCACCAGTTCCTGATCGAGCCCGTGCTCGGTCTGCGCTGGAATGTGGCGGGCTATGATCTGTCCTTCACCAATTCAGCGCTCTGGATGGTCATCACGCTGGTGACGCTGTGGCTGTTCATGCTCGGCGGCATGAAGCGCGAGCTGGTGCCCGGGCGCTGGCAGGCGTCGGTGGAGGGTTTCACCGGGTTCGTGCAGAACATGCTGACGTCGAACATCGGGCCGGAGGGCAAGCGTTTCGTCCCCTACGTCTTCTCGCTGTTCATGTTCATCCTGTTCGCGAACATCCTCGGGCTGATGCCGGTCGGCATCGTGCCGGGCTGGCACCCCTTTACCGTGACGAGCCACCTGACCGTCACGGGCGTGCTCGCGATCATCAGCTTCTCCATCGTGCTGATCGTCGGCTTCGGTCGCCACGGCTTCCACTTCTTCAGCCTGTTCGTGCCGCACGGCACGCCGGTCATCATGATCCCGCTGATTTTCGTGGTCGAACTGATGAGCTTCCTCGTCCGCCCGTTCAGCCTCGGCCTGCGACTGTTCGTCGCGATGACTGCCGGGCACATCCTGCTCAAGGTGCTGGCGGCGTTCGTGATCAACGGTATTAACCTCGGGCCGGGCTATGTTGCGATCGTATCGCTGCCTAGCTTCGTGCTGATGCTCGGCATCACCTTGCTCGAACTGTTGGTCGCGGCGATCCAGGCTTACGTCTTCGCGCTGCTCACCAGCGTTTACCTGAACGATGCGGTGAACCTGCACTGATTTCCTGGAATGTCCTCGCGCGCGCATGTGCGTAGGGGTGTGACTTTCGTGACTTTTTCGATCCACCATCTGAATTGAACTGGGAGTATTTTAAAATGGACGCAAACGCCGCCAAGCTGCTCGGTGCCGGTCTCGCTGCAATCGGCATGGGCATCGCCGCCCTGGGCGTGGGCAACGTGTTCGCCGCCTTCCTTGAGGGCGCGCTGCGCAATCCGGGTGCGGCCGACGGTCAGCAGGGTCGTCTGTTCATCGGCTTCGCGGGTGCCGAGCTTCTCGGCCTGCTCGCTTTCGTGACGATGATCATCCTGGTGTTCGTCGCCTGATTACCCACCCGCCGCGCGGCATCATGCCGTTCGGCGGGTCCTGAACGGACCGCCATGCCTCAAATCAGTCAGATCGCCGCAACCTACGCGTCCCAGATCTTCTGGCTGCTCATCACCTTCGGCATCCTGTATTTCGGGATCGGCAAGATGATGGTGCCCAGGGTCACGGGCGTGATGGACCTGCGCGAGCGTCAGATCGCCGAAGACCTCGCCGCCGCCGAGCGCACCCGCGCCGAGGCAACGACGACCGAGGCGGCGTGGCAGGCCGACATGGATGCGGCGCGCGCCGCCGCGCAGGCCGAGGTCGCTGTGGCAAAGTCGCGTGCGGCGCAATCGGCCGAGGCGCAGCTCCACGCGGTCGACGAGCAGTTGAACGAGCGCATCGCGCACCACGATCTCGCGATCGGCAACGCTAAGGCCGCGGCCATGGTCAAGGTGCAGGATCTCGCCGCGGAGACGGTGCAGGAACTCGTCGCCAAGGTAGCGGGCGTGACCGTTTCGCCCGACGTGGCACACGCCGCCGTCCGCCGGGAGCTTCACAATGTCTAATGCCGCAACCGCGCCCGCGGTCGACAATCTGTCCGAGGCAACGCACGAGCAATCGCTGCAGACTGCTGACGTGCAGAACGGCAGCGGTCTGGTCGGCAACGTGTCCGCGCCGGGCGGTGCCGAGCATGTCGCCGCCCCGACCGCACTGGGCTTCAACGACACTGGTTGGGTCGGTCTTGCTGCGCTGGTCGTGCTGATCGCCGCGGTGATCTGGAAGGTGCCGACGACGATCGGCGCGATGCTCGACAAGCGGATCGGCGAGATCCGCCACCAGCTCAATGAGGCCGCGCAGCTGCGCCGCGAAGCCGAGGCGCTGCGGGACGAATATGCGACACGTGCACGCTCCGCCGAGGCCGATGCTGCCAAGATGCGCGAGAATGCGCACCACGAGGCGGCGCAGATCGTCAGCAAGGCAAAGGCTGATACCGAGGCGTTGATGGAGCGTCGCACGCGCATGGCCGAGGACAAGATCGCCGCCGCCGAGCGTGCTGCGATCGACGAGGTGCGCGCCACCGTCGTGGCCGCCGCCACCGCCGCTGCGGGTCGCGTCATCGCCCAGCAGCACAATGCCGAAGCCGATCGCACCCTCGTCAACAGCGCGATCCAGCGCGTTGGCCGCTTCAACTAGCGCTATCTTACGTCCTTGAAGCTGCCGAACGGCCGCGGTGCACCAGCGTCGCGGCCGTTGTCGTATCTGAGCCACGGATACAGAGTGACGTGATCGTGCCTCCGTTTCGGATCAAGCCGAGCAGGTCATCGATGCTGCCTTACCCTAGCATCGACGGATGGCTGACCGGCCACCCGACGCCGCTGTCCTCCCGCCGCCATTGTTCGGCTCGCTCGCACGACTGCCGCGCGAAGTGGCGATCACGCTCTATCTCAGCCGCTCGGGGGTGCAGGTCGGCGCGCGGCATTTCATGTCGGATCGCCGTGAGAGCGTCGACGTGTCGATGCGGCTGATCGTGTCCGACGTCCTGGCGCTCAACGCCGCAGGTGTCCTGCTGGCGCACAACCATCCCCGCGGCGATCATCGTCCCAGCCGTGAGGACCTGCGTTTCACCCGCAACCTATTGGGGACCTTGGAGACGATCGGCGTACGGCTGCTCGACCATTATGTCATCGCACCCGGCGGCTGGACGAGTTTCCGGGCGGACGGTTTACTATGACGACAACCGGCACGGCTTGATCGCCGCTGGTTCGGGGCGCGGGCCTTGAGGCTGGAAGGTCGCAAGATAGCCGCCGGCGGACGGCATGTTGTCGAAGCTTACCTGCCGGTAGCCGACTGCCTCGAATTCGCAGCGGAGCAATGCAGGGGGCGTGCCGTGATTGGGCGTGCTGCGATTGGCGTCGACCACCACGACCAAGCCGTCGCGGCGCAAGGCCGGGCGCATCCGCCACAGGAACTCATAGGGTTGTGCGATTTCATGATACATATGCACCATCAGCACGCGGTCGAAGCTGTCGGTCGGGAGTCGTGGGTCGGCCGGGCGTCCCAGCCGGACGCTGACATTCTCCAGCCGCTGTCGCGCGACGCGTTCGGCCAGTGCGTCACGCACCGCCGGGAAGATATCCTCGGCGAGTACACGACCGTCCTTGCCGACGCGCGACGCCAGTCGAATGGTGTAATATCCTTCACCCGCACCGATGTCCGCGACAGTCATGCCCGGCCGGATCCGCGCGCCGTCCATCACCGCGCTGGCTTCGTTCAACCGGTCGCGATCCTCCTCGTTTGACCAGCGCGCGGAAACGATGTTGGCGACCGGACGATCGGCGGCGGGAAAGGGGCCGGGCTGTTTGGGCGCATGCCGGATCAGCGGCTGCGACCCGTCGCATCCGCCGAGAGCGACGACGGCGAGCAACAACAGCGCGGCACGCGCGTGGATCAATCGACGTCCTCCACCTCGACCTGTTCGCCGGTCACGCGCTGCGACAGCGCCGCGGCCATGAAGTCGTCGAGCTCGCCGTCGAGCACGTCGCCTGGCGACGTCGACGTCACGCCGGTGCGCAGGTCCTTTACCAACTGATAGGGTTGCAGCACATAGGAGCGGATCTGGTGGCCCCAGCCAATATCGGTCTTGGTCGCATTGACCGCGTTCGCTTCCTCCTCGCGCTTTCGCAGTTCATGCTCGTACAGCCGCGCACGCAGCTGGTTGTACGCTTCCGCCTTGTTCTTGTGCTGGCTGCGCTGGTTCTGGCACGCGACGACGATGCCGGTGGGCAGATGGGTGATGCGCACCGCCGAGTCGGTCGTGTTGATGTGCTGCCCGCCCGCACCTGAGGCGCGATAGGTGTCGATGCGCAGCTCGCTGTCGTTGATCTCGATGTCGATCGAATCATCGATCACGGGATAGACCCAGACGCTCGAGAAGCTGGTGTGGCGCCTGGCCGAGCTGTCGTACGGGCTGATCCGCACCAGCCGGTGCACGCCGCTCTCGGTCTTGGCATAGCCGTATGCGTTCTCGCCCTTCAGAAGCAGCGTCGCGGACTTGATCCCGGCCTGTTCGCCCGCGTGATAGTCGATCAGCTCGACCTTCATGCCGCGGCGTTCCGCCCAACGCGTGTACATGCGCTGGAGCATCTCGGCCCAATCCTGGCTCTCGGTACCGCCCGCGCCGGCATTGATCTCGACGTAGCTGTCGTTGCCGTCGGCCTCGCCGGCCAGCAGCGCCTTGATCTTGTCGCCTTGTGCGCGCTGCGCCAGCGTCTTGAGCGCCAGCGTGCCCTCGTCCGCCATCTCGGCGTCGCCCTCCGCCTCGGCCATCTCGACCAGCTCGGCAGTGTCGGCCATCTCGCGCTGAATGTCGCGGGTCGCGGTGATCGCCTCGTCTAAGCGGCGACGCTCACGCATCACATCCTGCGCCGCCTTGGGGTTCTCCCACAAGGTCGGGTCCTCGACCCGCGCATTCAGCTCGTCGAGCCGGCGCAGCGCGCGGTCCCAGTCAAGGAAGCGACGCAGCAGCGCCAGCGCCTCGTTGATGGTGTCGACATGGGCTTGCGCTTCGGCGCGCATAAACTCTTCTCCAAACGCCTCGACGCCGGTTGGCGCGTGGTCGAGACGCCCGGCGGTCCGCTTCGTGGCGGATCAACAATCAGCCTGCGATCTAGGCCGCGCGTCACCAAACGGCAACGGCGGATGCAGGGGCAGGGCAGATGTAGGGTGGGGTCAGGCGTGCGCTAGTAGATGCCGCCCTGCCGCTGGAGGAAGTCGCCGTCGCGCGCGGTCGGCTGCGCGCTGGGTGCGGCGGGCGCAGCCATGGTCGGCGCGGACGTCGGCGCGTAGCGGCGTGGTCGACGGGCCTCACTCTGCGGCTTGAACGCTTCCCAGATCACGCTCGACTTGGGATCGTCGTCGTTCGGCCAAGGACCGAAGACCGGGCGACCGGAGCCACGATCGATCCGCACCAGTCGGATGCCGGGCGGCGCACGGAAGGCGACCACCGGCAGGTTCTCATACGCCTTCACCGCAAATTGCTTGAAGATCGGCACCGCGAGCGTGCCGCCCTGCGCATAGCCACCGAGCCCGCGCGGTGTGTCATAACCAATGTAGAGACCGCCAACCATTTGCGGGGTGCCGCCGATGAACCACACATCGGTCGGGCCGGTGTTGGTGCCGGTCTTTCCGAACATTGGACGGCCGAGATCGCGCAGCGCGGTCGCGGTGCCGCGCTGCACGACGCCCTCGGTGATGTGCACCATCTGATAGGCGGTCATCGCATCGACGATCTGACGCCCCTGCACGACCGGCCGCGGCATCGCGCGACCGTTCCAGCGGGCCGCGTTGCAGCCGTCGCACGCGCGCCAATTGGCCGGCCAGATCACCTGACCGTGGCGGTCCTGCACGAAGTCGATCAGCGACGGATCGTGCCACTGGCCCTGATTGGCGAGTACGCCGTACGCGTTGACCATGTGCTCGACCGTGGTCTCGCCCGCGCCCAGCGAATAACTGAGGTAGGGTGCGAAATCGCCGATCTGCATCTTCTTCATCAGCGCGACGACGTTCTTCATGCCGGTCTGCGCGGCGGCGCGGACCGTCATCAGGTTACGCGACTGTTCGATGCCCCAGCGCATCGTGTGCGGCCCCGCACCGCGCGAATTGCCGAAGTTGCGGAAGCACTTCTGCCCCAGCCGCGCACCCTGATAGACGCAGAACGGGCCGTCGACGATGATCGAGGCAGGTGTCATGCCGTGTTCCAGCGCGGCGGAATAGACGATCGGCTTGATCGTCGATCCGGGCTGGCGATAGGCCTGTGTCGCGCGGTTGAACGCCTGCACGCTGGCGTCGAAGCCGCCCTGCATGGCGAGGATACGCCCGCTCGAGGGCTCCTGCACGACGAAGCCGCCGGAGATGCGCGGCACGCTGCGCAGGCTGAACGATCCGCCCGATGGGGCGACCGCAATGATGTCGCCGACCTTGATCTGGCCGAAGGCGGGGGTGCCGGTACCGCGCGCGGGCATCTGTGCATTCACGCGCGGCAGCGCACCCGTTCGTCCGTCGGCAAAGCCCAGCGACAGCGCGCCACTGTCGCGCGCGAAGACGATGCCGGCGCGCCAGTCCTTGTAGTCGAGCATGATGTTGGTGCCGAGCAATGCGCCCTGCCACTGTACCGGATCGTCCAGATCGACGTGGCGCAGCGGTCCCGACCAGCCGCGTCCGCTTTCGTAGCGCAGCAGACCCTCGCGGAGCGCATCGGCGGCGTAGCGCTGTACTTGCGGGTCGAGCGAGGTGCGCACCCATAGTCCGCCCGAATAGACGCTGTACGGTCCGGCATCCGCATTCTCGCCGAACTTGTCGATCAACTGCCGGCGGACCTCTTCGACGAAATAGCCGCCGACGCGCTCGAACTTCGGAGTGCGCCGCCGGATCGCGCCGATCGGCTCGGCATCGGCGGCACGTGCCTGCGCTTCGGTGACGAAACCGTTGCGCGCCATTTCACGCAGCACGTAGCTGCGCCGTGCGAGCGCGCGATCGGTGTCACGGAAAGGATCGTAGTTCGCCGGACCCTTTGGCAGGATCGCCAGATACGCCATCTGCGCGAGCGTCAGTTCGGGCAATTCCTTGTCGAAATAGGCATGGCTCGCTGCCTCGACGCCATACGCATTACGCCCAAGGAAGATCTGGTTGAGGTAGAGCTCGAGGATCTGCTGCTTCGACAGCGTCTGCTCGATGCGGTAGGCCAGGATCGCCTCGCGCACCTTGCGCGTCGGCGAATAGGCATTTCCGATCAGCAGGTTCTTCGCCACCTGCTGCGTAATCGTTGAGCCGCCGCGCGCGCGCTGGCCGGTCCCCAATTTGCTCGCATAATCGACCACCGCGCCCGCTAGGCCGGGAATGTCGACACCGTGATGCTCGAAAAAGCTTTTGTCTTCGGCGGCGAGAAACGCGCGGATCAGCAACGGCGGATATTCGGCAAACGACAGCTGCACGCGCCGTTCCCGCGCATAGGAATAGATCGGTGCACCGTCGATACCGCGGACGTTGGTCGGCAGCGGCGGCTCATATGCCTTCAGCTTGTCTACCGAGGGCAGGTCCCGCGCGAAGATCAGCCAGAACGCACCGATTGCGACGAGCAGCAATGCCACCAGCGCGGCGATCCACCGCACCAGCCGCCGACGCCACAAACCGCCCAACGCGCTGCCGATCCGGCCCATGCGCTGCCCGACTGTCATCGTTTCCGGTGGGGAAGAAGCCATATGGCTCGCGCGTTTAGCACGTTCCGCGCCGCGCGAAAGCGTTGCGGCCGTTCGACCTGCGCCAGGTCAGCGCAGCGCGAGCCGGCGCGCGAAATAGATCTCAACC
Organism: Sphingomonas sp. Mn802worker; assembly: GCF_000382485.1. Classification (GTDB taxonomy): domain Bacteria; phylum Pseudomonadota; class Alphaproteobacteria; order Sphingomonadales; family Sphingomonadaceae; genus Sphingomonas. Next base: position 413,676 of record NZ_AORY01000004.1, read on the forward strand.
GCGCGGCGCACGCTTTCGGCGACATTCGCCCGCCCTTCGTCGCTGGCGAGAAAGGTCGAATCGTTCAGGTTCGAGATGTATCCCGCCTCAAGCAGGATCGACGGCGTGTCGGGCGCTTTCAGCACCATCAAGGAGGCCATGCGGTGGAAGTTCGGCTTGATCGCCATCAGCGGCTGCGCCTCGCGCCCGAGCAGGCGAGCGAACCCGGCTGAGGCGTTCATCGTCTCACGCTGCGTCAGGTCGATCAGAATCGAGGACACGTCCGGGTTGCGGTCGAGGTCGACGCCGTTGATGATGTCGACCTTGTTCTCGCGCGCCGCCAGCCGTGCGGCTTCCTTGTCCGAGGCGACTTCTGAAAGGGTGTAGGCCGTCGCCCCCGATGCCTCGGTCGATAGCGCGCTGTCGCAGTGGATCGAGATGAACAGGTCGGCCTTCAAACGCCGTGCGACGCCGTAGCGTTCGCGGAGCACGAGGAAGCGGTCATCGCTGCGCGTCAAGGCGACACGAACGCGGCCCGATTTCATCAGCGCATCGCGCACCGCCAGCGCCATCTTGAGCGTCAGGTCCTTCTCGCGCAGCTGTCCGTCGGGCGAGATCGAGCCGGGATCGTGCCCGCCGTGCCCGGCGTCGATAACCACCAATGGTCTCCCGGCATCGCCGCGAACCTTGGGCATCGGCAGTTCGCGGCGTGCGGGCGGTACCGCCTGCGACACGGTGTAGGTCGCGGGGCGGGAGAGCGGCAGCATGCGTCCGGTCCAGCTTAGCGGGGCGCCCGAGCTTGCGGTGGCGAACTGGCGTGCGGCGACCGGACGCAGGTGGAGCGTCAGCTCGCGCGCATCGTCGTCGAATCCGCCCTGATCGACGATCATCGGTTCAGCGAGGTCTAGCACGACGCGTGCGCCGCTTACTCCGCGTACTCCCTGACGTATCGCGGTGACCGCACCGTGGCGCTCGCCGTTGGTCGAGCCGGGACGTGCGCCGTCGATGTCGACTGCGATCCGCTGCGGCTCGGCAAGCAGGAAGCTGGAGGCGGCAGCGACCGCGTCGTCGAAGCGGATCACTACCTTGTCGTCGGACACGTCGATCCGCTCGACGGTGGCGGCCCAGCCCGGCGCCCCGGCAAACACGCCCAACAGCAACGCGAGCACGATCGACACGCGGCGTCCATGCCGCGACCATCGCCTGTTCGTCCAGTGAAAAGCCATGTTACGCAACCCTTTGACTTGAGGCGAAGCCTACGCTCCGGGTCTCAAATCCGGGTTGCGTAGCGGGGTTAATGCGCCGTTTGGCACGTTTTGCCGGCAAGATGTTGCCGCTGCCCTGCGAGAACCGGTAGTTGATGACTGGCTTAACCGATGCTAGTCAGGGCGTAACCGGAGGAGTGCATTCGCACGAACAGGCTCCGGTGACACCGCTCGACCGGCTACCCGCCGGCATCAGGGCCATCAGGTTGACGTCCGCATGTTGCATCTCGCCCGTTCGCTGTTCCGCCCGGCCTCAGCCGGCGGAGCGGGCGCGGCGTTTCCCGGCCATCAGGCGCCCGGGATTGCACGGCGGACGAAGGCATTTTCTGCAACATCGTGCGCGCCCGATCATCCGCGGCGCGCGACCCATTATCGCGCGGGCGCACCGCTAGCCGGACGGCCCAGCGCGCGGAGAACATTCAATGACCACGCGTATGCTGATCGACGCACGCCACCGGGAGGAGACCCGGGTCGCCGTCGTCAAGGGTAACCGGATCGAAGAATTCGATTTCGAGAGTGCGGAGCGCAAGCAGCTCAAGGGAAATATCTACCTCGCCAAGGTGACGCGCGTCGAGCCGTCGCTGCAGGCGGCGTTCGTCGATTACGGCGGCAACCGGCACGGCTTTCTCGCCTTCTCCGAAATTCATCCCGACTATTACCAAATTCCGAAGGAAGATCGCGACGCGCTGTTGCGCGAAGAGGCCGAGCACGCTGCGGAGGAAGCCAAGCTTCGCGCCGAGCTTGACGCGGAGGATGCCGGCTTCGACGAGGACGACGACGCGCATCACGACGATGACGCGCATGACATGGATCACGGGCACGACGACGATCACGGCGACGATGACGACGCGCACGATGACCATATCGACGATGCCGGCGACGATGCCGAGAGTTCGTCGGATAATGGCGGTGGCCGCCGCAAGGGTCGCCGCTCGAACGGTGACGACCAGGTGGAGGCGTTGCGCCAACGCCGCATGAACCTGCGCCGCCGCTACAAGATCCAGGACGTGATCCGCAGGCGTCAGGTGCTGCTGGTACAGGTCGTCAAGGAAGAGCGCGGCAACAAGGGTGCGGCGCTGACCACCTATCTGAGCCTTGCCGGCCGTTATTGCGTGCTGATGCCCAACACGTCGCACGGTGGCGGTATCAGCCGCAAGATTTCGAACGCGGGCGATCGCAAGCGCTTAAAGGCGATCATGGCCGACCTCGAGTTGCCGTCGTCGATGGGCTGCATAGTACGCACCGCCGGGCTCCAGCGCACCAAGACCGAGATCAAGCGCGACTTCGACTATCTCGCACGGCTGTGGGACGAAATTCGCGACAAGACCTTGTCGTCGTCGGCTCCGGCGCTCGTCTACGGCGACAGCGACCTGATGAAGCGGGCGATCCGCGACATCTACAACAAGGACATCGACGAGGTAATCGTCGAGGGCGACGAGGGCTATCGGCAGGCGAAAGACTTCATGCGCCTGCTGATGCCGACGCATGCCAAGAAGGTGAAGCATTACAGCGACCCGATTCCGCTCTATCAGCGCGCGGGCGTCGAGGATCAGCTCGCCGCGATGTACCATCCGGTCGTGCAGCTGAAGTCGGGCGGCTACCTCGTCATCAACCCGACCGAGGCGCTGGTCTCGATCGACATCAACTCGGGCCGCTCGACCCGCGAGCACAATATCGAGCAGACCGCGACCGCGACCAACCTCGAGGCGGCGCAGGAGATCGCGCGCCAGCTGCGCCTGCGCGACATGGCCGGCCTCGTCGTCATCGACTTCATCGACATGGACCACGGATCGAACGTCCGTAAGGTCGAGAAGGCGATGAAGGAGGCGCTCAAGAACGATCGCGCGCGCATCCAGGTTGGTCGCATCTCCTCGTTCGGGCTGATGGAGATGAGCCGCCAGCGGCTGCGCACCGGGGTGCTCGAAGCGTCGACGCGCCAGTGTCCGCACTGTGAGGGTACCGGCCTGGTCCGTACCGCATCCTCGGCGGGTCTGTCCGCACTACGCTTGATCGAGGACGAGGCGGCGCGCGGGCGTGGCTCGCATTTGACGCTGCGCTGCAGCCAGGAAGCGGCATTCTACGTCTTAAACCGCAAGCGCGGCGATATCGCCGAGATCGAGGATCGCTACGGCGTGCAGGTCGACATCCTGGCGGATGGAGAGGAGGAAGGCGCGCGCATGTCGGTCGAGGCCGCCGGTCCGCCGCCCGCCTACGCGCCCAAGTTCGACGCGCCGATGATCGAGGTCGATGAAGACCTGGAGGACGAGTACGAGGTCGAGGAGGAAGAAGAGGCAGTCGAGGAGGAAGCGCCCGCAGAGCGCGGCCAGCGCGAGCGCGATTCTGAGGATCGTGAGGGTGGTCGTCGCAAGCGCCGCCGGCGCGGACGCCGCAACCGCGGCCGCGGCGAGGGCGATGAGTCGCACGCCGATGAAGCGGGTGAGGTGGTCGAAGCGGACTCTGACGATGCAGATGCTGCGGACGAGACGACAAGTGTCGACGAGGCGGACGATGGTGCGCGCGAGGAACGCGGTGAGGGCAACGGCCGTCGTCGTCGTCGTAACCGCCGCGGTCGTCGTCGTGACGGGCAGGGTGGTGCATCGGTCGAGACGCAGGCCGTAAGCGAGGCGGTGGCTGAGCCTGCGACTGAGGAGCAGGCTCCGGTTGAAGCATCGTCCGAGCCGGTGATCGAGGAACCGGTTGCCGAGGCTGAGCCGGCGCCCGAGCCTGCGGCCAAGCCGAAGACACGTCGTCGTCCACGCGCACGCGCGGCGGACGCGACGCCCGAGGCACCGGTCATTGCCGAGGTGGAGGCTGCGCCCACGTCGGCCGAGGAAGCGCCAGCGGCCGACGCTGCGCCGGCGTCAGTGGAAGCGCCTGCCAAGCCCAAGCGGACACGCCGCAAGAAGGCGGACGCGCCGACCGTCGAGGCGGGCGACGCCGGGCCGGTCATCGACGGCCTGCCTGCGCCCGACGCTGTGGAAGAGGCGGCACCGGCCAAGCCGAAGCGCACACGCCGCAAGAAGGCCGATGCCGCGCCTGTCGAGGTCGAGGCAGTGCCGCAGGCCGACACGTCGGCATCGGCGGATGAGTCGCCGGTCACGGCCGACGCCGGACCGTCGAGCGATGATGCACAGCCTGCATCGGACGGCGACGCGTCTCCGCGTCGGGGCTGGTGGCAGCGTACGTTCGGCAATTGATCAAGCGTTGAGCAAGGCACGTCGCCCGGATGCTTCAGCAGCGGTTCAGCGCCGCTGCGGCAAGCGTCCGGGCGATGCGCTGCTATGATCCCGCGCCGGTCGGCGTTATGTTGACGCCGATGCGTTTACCGACATCTCAGATTCCTGGTCGCGCGGGCAGCGCGCAGTGATCCGGCGTCTGGTCACGTTGCTGGCGGGTGCTGCGATGCTCTCAGCCGCGCCGGTGCAAGCACAATCGTTGCTGCGCGATGCCGAAACCGAGTCGCTGTTCCACGACATGTCGGCACCGATCGTCACCGCGGCCGGGTTGCGCCCCAACGACGTGCAGTTCGCGCTGGTCAACGACGGGTCGATCAACGCCTTCGTCGTCGGTGGGCAGACGGTCTACATCCACTCGGGGTTGATCGAGGCCGCGGACAACGTGAACCAGGTGCAGGGCGTGATCGCGCACGAACTGGGACACATCGCCGATGGCCATGTCGCCAACGCCGATGCGGGGCAGAAGCCCGCGATGGCGATGTACCTGCTGTCGATGGTGCTCGGGCTTGCTACCGCGGCGGCGGGCGGCGGTGCGGCTGGCATGGGCGTGATGGCCGCGGGGCAGCAGGCCGCGATGGGGCATTACCTCGCGTTTACCCGCACGCAGGAAGCGACCGCGGATGCGAGCGCGATCAAGTATCTGAAGATCGCCGGCATCTCCGCCAAGGGCATGCTGACCTTCTTCAAGGTCTTGCAGCAGCAGGAATATCGCTACGGGACGGGCAACATCGATCCGTTCATGCAGTCGCACCCACTGTCGGGCACGCGCATCGCCACGCTGGAAGGCGATGTGAAAGAATCGCCCTTCTACGACAAGCCGATCGACCCCGCCTTGCAGGAACGGTTTCGCCGCGTGAAGGCGAAGCTGCTGGGCTACGTTTCCGATCCCAAGCAGACGCTCAACCAATATCCCGACAGCGACCAGTCGCTCTACGCGCATTATGCGCGCGCCTATGCGTACCATAAGGCCGGCTACCCCGACAAAGCCGATGCCGAGGCCGCGGCGTTGATCAAGGCCAAGCCCGACGACCCGTACTTCCAGGAAATCGTTGGGCAGATCATGCTGGAGGCGGGGCGCCCCAAGGACGCGCTGGTCCTCTTACGCGCCGCATACGAGGGGACGCGCAGCAATCCGCTGATCGGCACGACCTACGGTCATGCGCTGATCGCGACCGAGAACCCTGCCAATTACGATGAGGCAAAGCGTGTGCTGCGCATCGCGGTGCAGCGCGATGACGAGAATCCGTTCGCGTGGTTCCAGCTCGGCACCGTGTACGAATTGACCGGCGACGAAGCCCGCGCGGCGCTCGCCGGAGCAGAGCAGGCAAGCCTCACCGGCGACACCGCTACCGCCGCAGTGCGTGCGCGCATGGCGCTGGCGGGATTGCCGAAGAACTCACCCGACTGGATCCGCGCGCAGGATATCTCGATGACGTCGCAGGACGTGATCGACAAGGGCAAGAAGAAGCGGAAATGAATCGGGCGACGCTGTTGGGGATGGTGGCGCTGGGTGCGGCGTGCGGTGCGGGGAGCATGTTCCTGGCTGACCGAGTCGCGCCGTCTGACCTGGGTAGCGCGGACAAGGCGCGCGTCGAGCGTGTCGTGCGCGACTATGTGCTCGCCAATCCCGAGCTGATCCCGCAGGCGATGCAGAAGCTGCAGGAGCGCGATGCCGCGCGGGCTGTGGCGGCGAGCCGCGGTGCGATACAGGAGCCGTATGCGGGCGCGTGGATCGGCAACCCCAAGGGCGACGTGACGCTGGTCGAATATTACGACTACAATTGCGGCTTCTGCCGCGCCACGCTGCCGGTGTTGCAGAAGCTGGTCGATCAGGATCCGAAGCTGCGGATCGTGTTCAAGGAACTGCCGGTGCTGTCGGCGGAGAGCCGCGTTGCTGCTCGCGCCGCGCTCGCCGCGGCGAGGCAGAACAAGTTCAAGCCCTTCCATGATGCGCTTTACGCCGCCGGGCCGGTCAGCGACACAACGATTGCCTCAGCAGCGCGCTCGAGCGGAGTCGATTTGTCGAAGCTGCCTGACGACGCCGATGCGACGATCCGCGAGAATCTGGAAACCGCGGCCAAACTGGGGATCACCGGTACGCCGAGCTGGGTTGTCGGCGAGCAGGTGCTGACAGGCGCGCTGCCGATCGACCAACTGCAATCCGCCATCGCCAGCGCCCGCGTGACCGGATGATTGCGGGCGCACCTGTTGTTCGCTCAAAGGCTGGTCCCGTGAGCTTGCTTCTGCGTTGAACGCGGATGCACGACGTTGCTCAGGCTGAAGCATCGTTGGTTGCACGCAACGCCGACAGGGCTACGCGGCGCCGCAGAAAAACGCGGCGGCGCGCGCGAACCATGTGAGCGCCGGATCTGGGCGGTGCGAAGTCGCACGAAGTTATCGGACGGCAGCTTCGTGACCGGGTCAGCCGATCTTCTTGCCCCGCCATGCCAGCGACTGGCGGTTGAGTATTACCAAATCGGCTTCGCCTGCGATCACCGCCTCGCCCAGTTCGACTGCGCTGGTCAGCAACGCGGTGTCGGCATGGGCGTAGGCGGGGCGCTTCGGGATCGCCGCGTACCACACGCCACCGACCGCGGTGTCGAGCAGGATACGCTGAAAGCAATGGTCGTTGCGCACCGGCCAGCCACGTGACGCGGAAAGCGCGGGCATCGTCTCGCGCGTCAACGTCAGCCAGCGCTGTTCGAGCGCGTGGCGCGTCACTTGCCGATCAGGACGTCGCTCGCCTTAACCAGCACCGTCACGCTGTCGCCGACCACAAGACCTAGCTCAGCGATCGCTTCCTCGGTGATCGAGGAGGTGACGACGTTGCCGCCGCCGATGTCGACCTTGATCGTGCCGTTGACGGCGCCCGGATTGATCGCGGTGATCGTGCCCGAGAACTGGTTGCGTGCGCTGATCTTCATCGTCGAGGTGCCTCATGACCGCAGCCAGAATGGCTACGGCCTATGATGGTCATGCGACTCAAGACGCGAACAGGCAAGGGTGGGGACGGGCAGATACGCGCCGCCCCCCCCAAATGCCGGGCTCAGCTGCGGTGCGCCTGCGCCGCCTGCTTGCGCGATGCGACCTTGGCGCGGTGATGACCGACGGCGCAGCCGATCGCGGCACCGGCAACGCCGTGACCCTTGCCAACGAAATGCCCGCCGACCCCGCCGACTGCAGCACCCTTCAGACAGCCCTTTGCTTCGGCCGGAGCAGTGGTCAGGAGCGCAGAGGTGGCGAGTGCAAGAACGATCGCTGTGTGCTTCACGGTGTCTCTCCTTGTTAGGTCATCACTGATGCACCTGTGCCGCTGTCGCGCCAGTGATGACCGGGTTAAACTTCGGTCACGGACATGCAGACGGCGGCGACGCATCGCTGCACCGCCGCCGTCTGCATGACTTGGCCCGGATGCCGATCAAATGTGGATCGGCTTGCCCGTCACCGCCATCGCGGCTTCCTTGATGGCTTCCGAATGGGTCGGGTGCGCGTGGCAGGTGTAGGCGATGTCCTCGCTCGTCGCGCCGAACTCCATCGCCTGCGCCGCCTGCGCGATCATCGTGCCCGCGACCGAGGCGATTGCCCATACGCCGACGACGCGGTCAGTCTTGGCGTCGGCGATGATCTTCACGAAGCCGTCGGGCTCGTGGTTGGTCTTGGCGCGGCTGTTCGCCATCATCGGGAACTTGCCGACCTTGACCTCGCCCTGCTCGCGCGCGAGCTCCTCGGTCAGGCCGACGCCCGCGATCTCGGGCCAGGTGTAAACAACGCTCGGGATCACGTCGTGATTTACGATGCCGTGCTGCCCGGCGATGTTCTCCGCCACCGCAATACCTTCATCCTCGGCCTTGTGCGCGAGCATCGGACCCGGGATCACGTCGCCGATCGCCCACACGCCGTTGACCGAGGTGCGGAAGTCATGGTCGGTCTCGACCTGACCGCGCCCGTTCGGCGACAGCCCGATCTTATCGAGCGCGAGCCCGTCGGTGTTCGCACGGCGGCCGATCGAGACGAGCACGCAGTCGGCGGTCAGCGTCGTCGTCTCGCCGCCCGCGGCAGGCTCCAGCGTCAGCGTGGCGGTGGTCCCGTCCGACGTGATGCCGGTCACCTTGGTACCGAGCTTGAACTCGATGCCCTGCTTCTTGAAGATCTTGTTCGACTCCTTGCGGATGTCGCCGTCGAAGCCGGGCAGGATCTGGTCGAGGAACTCGACGCAGGTAACCTTGGCGCCCAGCCGGCGCCACACGCTGCCGAGCTCGAGCCCGATCACGCCGCCGCCGATCACCACCATGTGCTCGGGCACCTTGGGCAGCTCAAGCGCGCCGGTCGAGTCGACGATCACCTTCTGATCGATCTCCACACCCGGCAGTGGGGTGACGGTAGAGCCGGTCGCAATAACGATGTTCTTCGCGGTTACCTTCTGGTCGGCGACGGTGACGGTGTGCGCGTCCTCGAACGCGGCGCGGCCCTTCAGCCATGTCACCTTGTTCTTCTTGAAGAGGAACTCGATGCCGCCGGTCAGCTGCTTGACCGCATCGCGACGCTGGCCGTGCATTGCGTCAAGATCGAGCTCGGGCGTCACCTTGATGCCCATCTTCGCCATCGCGCCGTTTGCCGCGGCGTCGAAATATTCGGATGCGTGGAGCAGCGCCTTCGACGGAATGCACCCGACGTTGAGGCAGGTCCCGCCCAGCGTCTCGCGACTTTCCGCACACGCGGTCTTGAGCCCGAGCTGCGCCGCGCGGATCGCGGCGACGTAGCCGCCGGGGCCGGCACCGATCACCAGCACATCATAATCGTATTCAGCCATCGTACTTCTCCCGGGCATCAGGCCAGCTTCGGATTGGCGTCTCGCGCGGCAGGAGCGATGCGCCCCGAGGCACGAGACCCCGGCCGCGGCCGAGGTGACGCTTTATATGATTACAGGTCGATCAGGATGCGAGTCGGGTCCTCGATCGCGTTCTTGAGCGCGACCAGGAAGGTCACTGCCTCGCGACCGTCGATCAGGCGGTGGTCGTAGCTGAGCGCCAAGTACATCATCGGGCGTACCACGACCTGGCCGTTCACCACTACCGGGCGATCCTCGATGCGGTGGAGGCCCAGTACTGCCGACTGGGGGGGTTGATGATCGGGGTTGACATGAGGCTGCCGAACACACCGCCGTTGGAGATGGTGAACGTGCCGCCACGCATCTCGTCCATCTTGAGCGTGCCGTCCTTGGCGCGGCGGCCGAAGTCGCCGATCGTCTTCTCGATGCCCGCGACCGACAGGTCCTGCGCATCGCGGATGACGGGCACGACGAGGCCGCCCGGCGACGACACCGCGACCGAGATGTCGGCGTAATCGTGGTAGACGATCTCGTCACCCTCGATCGAGGCGTTGACGCTGGGAATGTCCTTCAAGGCCATTGTCGCGGCCTTCACGAAGAAGCCCATGAAGCCCAGGCGGACGCCGTGCTTCTTCTCGAACAGGTCCTTGTACTTCGCGCGCGCCTCGATCACCGCGGTCATGTCGACGTCGTTGAACGTCGTCAGCATCGCGGCGGTGTTCTGCGCTTCCTTCAACCGCTTGGCGATCGTCTGGCGCAGGCGGGTCATCTTCACCCGCTCTTCCTTGCGCCCCGACGCAGCCGCGGGAGCTGTGGCTGCCGCAGCAGGAGCGGCCGACGCCGCAGGCTTGGACGAGGCCGCGGTGGCAACGTCTTCCTTGGTGATGCGACCGTCCTTGCCGGTGCCCTTGATCGTCGATGGATCGACGCCGTGTTCCAGCACCGCGCGACGCACCGAAGGCGAGAGCGCGGCAGGGCCGTCGCCCCCAACAGGTGCGGCGCCGTGGTTGCCGTAGCCGCCCGAGACCGGCGCAGCGTCACCCTGCGACGGGGAGGGGGAGGGCGAACCAGCCGGCGACTGCGTCACTGCGGGCTGCGGTGCGCTCGCCTGCGCCGGTGCCGAGCCGCCGGCGTCGACGGTTGCCAGCAGCGCGCCAACCTCGACGGTGTCGCCGACCTTGACCGCGTGTTCGCCCATAACGCCCGCGACGGGCGAGGGAACCTCGACCGAGACCTTGTCGGTCTCGAGGCTCGCAATCGGCTCGTCCGCTGCGACCTTGTCGCCCGGCTGCTTCAGCCACTCGCCAACGGTCGCCTCGGTGATCGATTCGCCCAGCGTGGGCACCAGAACTTCGGTTGCCATGATCTATTCCTGTGTTGAGCGAAGGGTCAGGCGCCGGCCGAGCCGGCCTTCTTGGTGGTGTCGGCCTCGCGAGTCCGGCGGATTTCCTCGCGCACATTGTGCCCGAGCGCGTCGGCGATCAGCGCACCCTGCTCGGCCTGGTGGCGCTTCATCAGGCCGGTCGCAGGCGAGGCGGCAGCGGCGCGGCCGGCGTAGCGCGGACGCCTGACCGGGCAGTTCGCGTCCTTGAGCACTTCCTCGATGAACGGTTCGACGAAGAACCAGTAGCCGTTGTTGCGCGGCTCTTCCTGCGCCCACACGACCTCTTCGAGGTTCGGCATCCGCGCGATCCGCTCGACCAGCGACTGCGTCGGGAAAGGGTAGAGCTGCTCGACGCGCACGATCTGCGTGTGCTCGTCGCCGGCCGCATCGCGCGCTTCCATCAGGTCGTACGACACCTTGCCGGTGCACAGCACGAGCCGCCTGGTCGCCGCATCCGCGGGCGCCGAGGGGTCGGACAACACGCGGCGGAAATGCGTGTCGCGCTGGAAGTCCGCCGCGCTCGACACCGCCAGCTTGTGGCGCAAGAGCGACTTGGGCGTGAAGACGACCAGCGGCTTGCGGAAGTTGCGGTGCATCTGCCGGCGCAGCAGGTGGAAGTAGTTCGCCGGGGTGGTGCAGTTCGCGACCTGGATGTTGTCACCCGCGCACGCCTGCAGGAAGCGCTCGGGTCGCGCCGACGAGTGCTCAGGCCCCTGACCCTCGTAGCCGTGCGGCAGCAGCATCACGAGGCCGTTGGCGCGCAGCCACTTGGCCTCGCCGCTCGTGATGAACTGGTCGATCATGATCTGCGCGCCGTTGACGAAGTCGCCGAACTGCGCCTCCCACAGCACCAGCGTCTTCGGGTCCGCCAGCGCGTAGCCGTATTCGAAGCCGAGCACGCCGTATTCGGACAGCGGCGAGTCGAGCACTTCGAAGCTGCCATGCTCGACGTTCCACAGCGGCACGTACTTGTGCTCGTCACCCTGGTCGACCCAGACGGCGTGACGCTGCGAGAACGTCCCGCGGCCCGAGTCCTGGCCCGACAGACGAACGCCGTAGCCCTCCGAGAGGAGCGATCCAAACGCGAGCGCCTCGCCGGTCGCCCAATCGAAGTTCGCGCCCGAGCGGAACATCTCGCGCTTGGCGTCGAGCACGCGCGACAGCGTCTTGTGGACCGAAATCGTGTCGGGGATCGCCGTCAGCAGCCGGCCGAGCGCATCGAACAGCTTGGGCTCGATCCCGGTGTCGACGCTGCGACGCTGGCTGTCGGCGTCGGCCGGGGCGTGGAGCCCGGACCAGCGGCCCGCGAACCAATCGGCCTTGTTGGGCTTGTACGCCGCGCCCGCCTCGAACTCGCCCTCCAGCCGCGTCGTGAACAGCTTCACATTCTCGTCGACCCATGCCTGATCGACGACGCCTTCCTGCACCAGTCGCCTGGCGTAAATGTCGCTGACGCCGGGGTGGCTGCGGATCGCCTTGTACATGATCGGCTGAGTGAAGCCGGGCTCGTCGCCCTCATTGTGGCCGAAGCGGCGGTAGCACCACATGTCGATGACAACGTCGCGGTGGAACTTCTGTCGGTATTCGATCGCCATCTTGGTGGCGAAGGTGACCGCCTCGGGATCGTCGCCGTTGACGTGGAAGATCGGCGCCTGAACGCCCTTCGCAACATCGGACGGGTAGGGCGACGAGCGCGCGAACTGCGGGCTGGTGGTGAAGCCGATCTGGTTGTTGATGACGAAATGGACGCAGCCGCCGGTGTTGTAGCCGCGGATGCCGGAGAAGCCGAAGCACTCCCAGACGATGCCTTGCCCCGCGAAGGCGGCGTCGCCGTGGATCAGTACGGGCAGCGAGCGCGAATGCGTGTCGAGGTCGCCCGCGATCGTCTGGATCGCGCGGATCTTGCCGAGCACGACCGGGTCCGCCGCCTCGAGATGCGAAGGATTGGCGACCAGGCTCATGTGCACCTTATGGCCGTCGAACTCGCGGTCGGTCGAGGTGCCCAAGTGGTACTTCACGTCGCCCGAGCCACCGATATCGTCGGGGTTGGCGCTGCCACCCGCGAATTCATGGAAGATGACGCGCAGCGGCTTGCTCATCACGTTGGCAAGCACGTTCAAGCGGCCGCGGTGCGCCATGCCGAACACGATCTCATTGACGCCATCGGCGCCGCCGTACTTGATCAGGCTCTCAAGCGCGGGGATCATGCTCTCGCCGCCGTCGAGGCCGAAGCGCTTCGTGCCGACATATTTGCGGCCGAGGAACTTCTCCCACTGCTCGGCCTCGATCACCTTGTTGAGGATCGCCTTCTTGCCCTCGGGCGTGAACTCAATCGCCTTGTTCTTGCCCTCCATGCGATCCTGGAGGAAGCGACGCTCCTCGACGTCGGCGATGTGCATGTATTCGAGGCCGACGTTGCCGCAGTAATTCGCGCGCAGTGTGTCGACGACCTCGCGTACTGTTGCCCACTCCAGCCCCAGCGTGCCGCCGAGGTAGACCGGGCGATCGATGTCATTGTCGGTGAAGCCGTAATATTCGGTCTTCAGATCCTCGGGCAGCTCGCGCAGGCCGGAGAGGCCGAGCGGGTCAAGGTTCGCCGCCAGATGCCCGCGCACGCGGTAGGTGCGCACCAGCATCTGCACGCGGATCGAATCGCCCGCGGCACGGATGATGTCGTCCTTCGAGGGCGCGGCCGCGGCCGGTGCCGCCTTGGCGCCGCCCTTGGCGGGCCTGGGCGCGGGCTCCATCTGCGTCGGGTCGAGCGCGGCGGTCAGGTCGTCGGTGGTGGTCAGCGGCCAGCGCTGGTTGGTCCAGGACGGCGTGCTGCTTGCGCCCTCAAGCCCTTCGAAGAAAGAGCGCCAGCCGGGCTCGACGCTGTCGGGAGCGGATTTGAAGCGGGCGTAGAGCGTGTCGATGAACGCGGGGCTGACGCCGCCGGCGATGTCGCTGAAATCCTGACCTTCGAAGCCCATCACACACCTCATGTCTCGCCGGCAAAGGCGAGGGGGGGCCGGCCGCCTTGAAGGCGGCGATCGGACGAGCGCGGGCGGCCCCGGTTACAAGCGCTCGTCCGTCATTCACGCGTCACCCGCGAACGGGCGATCGCGCCTCAACCCTTCAGCACCTCGAGCAGGGTCGAGCCGAGCTCGCTCGGGCTGGCCGCAACCTTGATCCCGGCAGCTTCCATCGCCGCGATCTTGCTCTCGGCGTCGCCCTTGCCGCCCGACACGATCGCGCCGGCGTGGCCCATGCGACGGCCCGGAGGCGCGGTGCGGCCCGCGATGAAGCCGGCCATCGGCTTCTTGCGTCCGCGCTTCGCCTCGTCCTTGAGGAACTGTGCCGCCTGCTCCTCGGCGTCGCCGCCGATCTCACCGATCATGATGATCGACTCGGTCGCGTCGTCGGCGAGGAACAACTCCAGCACGTCGATGAAGTTGGTGCCGTTGACCGGATCGCCCCCGATGCCGACTGCGGTGGTCTGACCCAGGCCGGCGTTCGAGGTCTGGAACACCGCCTCGTACGTCAGCGTGCCCGAACGGCTGACGACGCCGACCGAGCCCTTGCGGAAGATGTTGCCCGGCATGATGCCGATCTTGCACTCGCCCGGCGTCAGCACGCCGGGGCAGTTCGGGCCGATCAGCCGGGACTTCGACCCCGAGAGCGCGCGCTTCACACGCACCATGTCGAGCACCGGAATGCCCTCGGTGATGCAGACGATCAGCGGCACCTCGGCATCGATCGCCTCCAGGATCGAATCCGCGGCGAAGGGCGGCGGCACGTAGACCGCGCTGGCAGTCGCGCCGGTCGCGGCCACGGCCTCGTGCACCGTGTTGTAGATCGGCAGCCCGAGATGCTCGGTTCCGCCCTTGCCCGGCGTGACGCCGCCGACCATCTGCGTGCCGTAGTCGAGCGCGGCCTGCGTGTGGAAGCTGCCGGTGTTGCCGGTCATCCCTTGCGTAATGACCTTGGTATTCTTGTCGACGAGGATGCTCATCGGGGGTCCTTTTCGTCAGCCGTTCAGGCGAGCGTGTTGTCGATGCCGCGGCACGCGGTGAGCAGTTCCTTGACCGCGTCGACCGATACCTGGAGGTTCTGCTTCGCCTCGTCAGACAGCTTGACCTCGACGATCTTCTCGACGCCGTTCGCGCCGATCACGACGGGGACGCCGACGTAAAGGTTGTCGATGCCGTACTCACCCGACAGGTTGGCGGCGGCGGGGAGGATGCGCTTCTGGTCATACAGATACGCTTCCGCCATCGCGATGCCGCTGGTCGCGGGGGCGTAATAGGCCGAGCCGGTCTTCAACAGCGCCACGATCTCGCCGCCGCCGCCGCGCGTGCGCTTGATGATCTCGTCGACCTTCTCCTTGGTGGAGAAGCCCATCTCAATCAGGTCGCTGACCGGGATGCCGCTGACGGTCGAATATTCGAGCACGGGCACCATCGTGTCGCCGTGACCGCCGAGCACGAAGGTGTTCACGTCCTTCACGCTCACGCCGAACTCGGTCGCGAGGAAGTGCGAGAAGCGCGCGCTGTCGAGCACGCCCGCCATGCCGACGACCTTGTTGTGCGGCAAGCCGGAGAATTCGCGCAGCGCCCACACCATCGCGTCGAGCGGGTTGGTGATGCAGATGACGAATGCGTCGGGGGCATTATTTTTGATGCCCTCGCCGACCGCCTTCATCACCTTAAGGTTGATGCCGAGCAGGTCGTCGCGGCTCATGCCGGGCTTGCGCGCGATACCCGCGGTGACGATGATGACGTCCGCGCCGGCGATGTCGGCATAATCGTTGGTGCCAGTAATCTTGGCGTCAAAGCCCTCGACTGGCCCGCATTGCGACAGGTCGAGCGCCTTGCCCTGCGGCACGCCTTCGACGACGTCGAACAGGACGATGTCACCCAAATTCTTGAGCGCAGCCAAATGCGCGAGCGTGCCGCCGATGTTGCCGGCGCCGATCAGCGCGATCTTCTTGCGGGCCATTCCATCCCCTCTCGTCGTTACGGTGGATGGTTAGGTCGCCTACGCGCTTTGGCGGCGTGCGACAACCCGCAAAAGCCTCGGTGGCAAGATATTACCGATAACAGTTCGCAATAGCGTTAAGCTTCATGCTTGGCCGTGACCCTGCGTCAGATACTCTTCCGATCGCATCTCTTCCAAGCGGCTGACGGTACGTTCGAACTCAAACCGGCCATCGCCTGTTGGATAGAGCTTGTCCGGTTGCGCGTCGGCGGCGGCGAGCAGCTTGACCTTATGTTCGTAGAGCGCGTCGATCAGGCTGACGAAACGCGCGGCCTCGTTGCGGTTCTCCGGCCCCAGGACAGGTACGCCGACGATGATGACGGTGTGATAGCGTCGGGCGATCGCGAGATAGTCGGCGGCGCCGCGCGCCTCGCCGCACAGCCGCTTGAAGCTGAACACGGCGACGCCTTTTAGCGCTTTGGGGACGTAGAGCGTGCGGCCCTGCACCGACAGCTCCTCGCTCGGTACGTGCTCGCGGTCCTCCGGCGGATAGTCGGTCAGGCGGAAGAAGGCGGCGGATAGCTGCGCGGTTGCTTTCGCGCCGTTGGGAACGAGCCAGGTATCCTGCTGGCCTAGCCGGTCGCGGCGATAATCGACCGGCCCGTTAAGTGCCAGCACGTCAAGCCGCTCGCAGATCAGCGCGATGAAGGGCAAGAAGTGTTCGCGGTTGAGGCCGTTCCTGTACAGGTCGGTCGGCGCGCGATTGCTGGTGGTGACGATCGTCACGCCCGCCTCGATCATCGCGGTGAACAGCCGCGACAGGATCATGGCGTCGGGCGAGTTGGTCACCATCATCTCGTCGAAGGCGAGCAGTCGCGCGTCCTCGGCGAGCGCTTGCGCGACGGGGATGATCGGATCGCCGGCTTCCTTGCGCCGCTCGATCGCGATGCGGCCGTGAACCTCGATCATGAACTCGGCGAAATGGACGCGGCGCTTCGCGGGGACGTCGACGTGATCGAAGAACAGGTCCATTAGCATCGACTTGCCGCGGCCGACGTCGCCCCACAGGTAGACGCCTTTCGCCGGGACCACGCGACGGCGGAACAGGCCGGTGGTGCGCGGATGCTCCAGCTCGTTCGCCAGCGCGTCGAGGCGGTCGGCGGCCGCGGCCTGCTCGGCATCGGGGCGGAGCTCGCCCGCGGCGATCAGCGCGTCATAGGCGGCACGTACCCCCGCCATCAGGGTGCGCTCGGCTTGCGGATCGTGCCGGAAAACTCAGCCACCGTCATGTCCAGCTGCACCAGCAGCCCACGCACGAAGACCAGCCGCCGTGTTTCGCGCAGGATTTCGACCTGCGCCTCCAGCGGCTCACCGACGCGGCCTGCACCGATGAAGTGCGTGTTGAGGTCGAGCGTTACCGCAGGACCGGCCGAGAGCACACCGAAGCTGCGCAGTGCGGCGAACAGCGCCACGTCGATGAAGCCGAGCAGCGCGCCGCCGTGGACGTTGTTGCCGAAGTTGGAGTGTCGATGTTCCGGCGTCATGCGGACGCGGGCGAGCGCGTCTTCCTGCCGGACGATCACGTCGCCCAAGAACGAGTTGAAGCGGGTCTCGTCGCGGAAGCGCCAGTGCATCCAGCCAGGATGGTCGGGATGTTCGTCGAAGAGGAAGGCGCGCGAGGGGGTGGCCTCGCTGTGGTCGCTACGGTCCATGGTGATCCATTCATGCCGGCGGCGGGGACGTGTTCAGGCACGCGCCGCGGCAGGACCGGCATGAACGGTGGCGGATAAGAGCCGGCGGATCAGACGATCCGCTCGACCTCCATCTTCTTGATTTCGGCGATCGCCTTGGCGGGCGAGAGCCCCTTGGGGCAGACGTTGGCGCAGTTCATGATCGTGTGGCAGCGATACAGGCGGAACGGATCCTCCAATGCATCGAGCCGCTCGCCCGTCATCTCGTCGCGGCTGTCGGCGAGCCAACGATACGCCTGGAGCAGGATCGCCGGCCCCAGGAACTTGTCGGAGTTCCACCAATAGCTTGGGCACGAGGTCGAGCAGCATGCGCACAGGATGCACTCGTACAGGCCATCGAGCTTGGCGCGCTCCTCCGGGCTCTGCAACCGCTCCTTGCCCGAGGGCGGCGGCGTGACCGTCTGCAGCCACGGCGTGATCGAGGCATATTGCGCGTAGAAGCGCGTGAAGTCGGGCACAAGGTCCTTGACCACGTCCATCGCGGGTAGCGGTGTAATCTTCACCTCACCCTTCACGTCCTCAATCGCGGTGGTGCAGGCGAGGCCGTTGCGCCCGTCGATGTTCATCGAGCACGAGCCGCAAATGCCTTCGCGGCACGAACGGCGGAAGGTGAGCGACGAGTCCTGCTCACCCTTGATCTTGATCAGCGCGTCAAGCACCATCGGGCCGCATTCGTCGGTATTGACCTCGAACGTGTCGAAACGCGGGTTCTCGCCCGAATCGGGATCGTAGCGATACACCTTGAAGTTGCGCATCTTGCCGCCGGGTTGCGGCGAGGGATGCTTGCTGCCGCCCTTGATCCGGCTGTTCTTGGGCAGGGTGAACTCGGCCATGCGCGTCTCTTACTCATCTGGTGGCAGGATCGCAGGCGAGAGACGTCACGATCGCTGTCGGCTCAGTTACCCGATCGCGGCCGCAGCCGCAAACGAGCCTGCATCACTCCTAGCGCGGACGCGCCAAGGCTCAAGACATAATGC
The DNA here is from genome assembly GCF_000382485.1 of Sphingomonas sp. Mn802worker. Taxonomy (GTDB): domain Bacteria; phylum Pseudomonadota; class Alphaproteobacteria; order Sphingomonadales; family Sphingomonadaceae; genus Sphingomonas. The sequence continues at coordinate 432,055 of NZ_AORY01000004.1, forward strand.
GCCCCGACTGCGCCTGCCACCATTTGCGCAGGGTCAGATGATGTCGAGAACCAAGCCCAAATCGCGCGCGTGGCTCGCCTCGATGTACCAATTGTGCGGCGCGCGCTGCTTTAATTCATCAAGCGTCACCTGCGTGCCGCGGACGAGATCGGCGAAGCCCTCGTCCTGGATGCGGATCGAGTCCTCGATCTCGTTGAGCTTGGCGTTGAGCACGGGCGACAGCGTGTTGAGCGGCCCCGACAGTTGAATCGTCGAATTCATGAGCCGTTCGTGGATCATCAGCCGCGAGTTCTTGGTCAGGAAGCGCTTGTCGGCGGGGAAGGCGGACATGAAGGTCGCGCCGGCGGAATAGACCGCGACCTTGCCGAGGAACAGCGTCTCGCGTCCGGTGTATTCGCGCATCAAGCGAATCGAATCACCCATCGCACGCGCCATCTCCGGATCGCCGCCGAGTGTCGTAATCGAGACGACCAGCGGACCTTCGGTGGGCGCGGCGGCAAGCCCGTCGAGGAACTTGGCGTACATTCGATCATCGACGGTACCGTAGAGCTGGATATGCGGACGCGCGAGCAGCGGGTAGTTGTTCGCATTGCTGGGCGTGGCGGCGGGCATGGGGGTGCTGGGCTGGGTCATGGCGCGCTTAGCGTCAGGAAGCCGGCAAGGTTCCCACGCTTGTCGCGCTATTTGACCTCGAGCAAGGCGCTCGCCGGGCGGCCGACGCGCGGTGTCGCGACGGGCAGGTCGCGCTCCAGTACGGCGAGCCAGCGTGCTGCACCCGCGCCGATCGATACCTGCGGACGCGAAGGATCGAGCGACGACGCGCGTTCCCATCCCGCGATCAGCGTCTGCGCCTGCACCGCCGCGCTGGCGAGCGGTTGCGGTTTCCTGAGCGCGGTGTTGACCAGCGCGTCGCCGAAGAAGGTCCAATCATTGTCCGCCTGACAACCGAAGGAGGGCCGGTCGGCCGCCGCCGCGGTCACGATCGCGGTCGTGTCCGACGACAGCATGGGCACGAACACGCCCGAATAGCAGGCGCTGAGCAGGAGCAGGCGGTTGCGGATGCCGAGCGTCGACAGCTGGTTCCACAAGCGGGCAGGGGACACCGCGCCGTAGCCCTGATCACCGTCGTTATAGTAAAGCCCGAACGGCGCGCCGTGGCTGGTGGTGTAGAGGATCAGCACGTCCTCCGCCGGGTCCATCACCTCGGCAACGCGTGCGAGGGCGAGGTCGAGGTTGCCGGGGCTGCCCATCGCCAGTTCGCTGTCGCGCGTGCCGTCGCTGCCGGCGAGCAGGATGACGTGGCCGTCGGCGTGGTAGCGCCGGGCGAGCACGCGTGCGGCCTCGCGTGCCTCGCGCCCGAAGACGGGATCGCTATCGAGCGCGGCGACGATCACGAACGCGTCGACCTGACCGGGACGCTGCGGCCGCACCGCGGCGAGCGTACGTTCGAGCCGGCGATGTTCGTCGAGCCGCCAGCGCGCGGATCGGTCGCGCTCGACATCGATCCCCATGTCGGCCTCAATCTGCGTTTCGTTGTCGCCGCCGGCGAATACCGGGGCGGGGAGGGTGTGGCGAGCGGGCTGGTAGGTCTGCGCGGTCGCGACGGTCGCGATCGATGCGATGACGAGCGGCAGAAGCATGCGCATGGCCAAGGTCCCCTGCGCGCAGATTAGCCGGCACGGCGCGTGGCTCGTCAAGAGCGCAATCGCGCCGCGGTCTTGAGGTCCACCTGCCCGACGCTCACACCGGAACGCTCGTCCGTCACGTTCGCTATGCTGCACATGCGAGAGGATGCTTGACTATGTCATTGAAGTTGAAACCGCTCGATCAGCAGGTGATCGTCATCACCGGTGCCTCGTCGGGGATCGGGCTGGTCACCGCGCGGCTAGCGGCGACCCGGGCTGCGAAGCTGGTGCTGGCCGCTCGCGACGAAACCTCGCTGAGGGAGATCGTGGCGGACATCGAACAAGCGGGCGGGGAAGCCTATGCAGTCGCCGCCGATGTGGGTGACGCCGAGGCGATGGCGCGGGTCGCGCGTCATGCGGTGGCACGGTTCGGACGCATCGACACCTGGGTCAACAATGCCGGCGTCGCGATCTACGCCAAGCTGCTCGATACCCCGGTCGACGAGCATGAGCGGCTGTTCCGCACCAACTATTTCGGTGTCGCCAACGGCTGTGTCGCCGCGGTGCCACACTTGCGTGAGCACGGCGGGGCGCTGATCACCGTCGCCTCGATCGCCGCGGGGATGCCGAGCCCGCTGATGGGCGCCTATGCCGCGAGCAAGCATGCGGTGAAGGGCTATATCGATACGCTGCGCGCCGAGTTGTTGCAGGACGCCGCGCCGATCTCGGTCACGCTGATCCAGCCGTCGGGCATCGACACGCCGGTCGCCGAGCATGCGAGCAACCACGTCGGCGGCAAGGCGCGCATCCCGCCCTTGGTGTACGATCCGGTGCTGGTGACGGAAGCGATCCTCGATGCGGCGACCCGTCCGACGCGCGGCGTGACGGTGGGCGGCGCGGGGAAGATGCAGATGCTCTTCGCGCAACACGCGCCCGCCCTGTTCGACCGTGTGGCCGCGTTGGGTTCCGCAATGTTCATCGACCCGACGCGCAATCAGCCGCGGCCGGACGATCTGTTCGCCCAGGCGCATGACGGCGTGGAGCGATCGCGCGATCAGACGGGGAAGGGATTCAGCGTTTACACCTCGGCCGCACGGCACCCGGTGGCGGCGCTGGCCATCGGCGCGGCGCTGGCGGGGACAGCGGCAGGGCTGTGGCGGCATCGTCGCGCGGCGTGATTCAACAAGAAACCCGCCGGAGGTCATCCGGCGGGTTCCTGTCAGTCGAACCTGATCGACGCCTTAGTAGACGCGCTTCTTCGGCTTGATGTATTCGATGTCGTCGGTCAGCGAATAGTCGTGCACCGGGCGATAGTCGATCGCGACCTGTCCACCCTTGCCGCCCCAGCCGTCGAAGGTGGCGATGGTGTGCTTCATCCAGTTCGCGTCGTCGCGATCGGGGAAGTCCTCGTGCATGTGCGCGCCGCGCGACTCCTTGCGGTTGTCGGCCGAGCGCATCGTGACGACCGCCTGCGACAGCAGATTGTCGAGCTCGAGCGTTTCGACGAGATCGGTGTTCCAGATCAGCGAGCGATCCTTGACCGACACGTCGCCGATCGAGGTGTAGACCTGATCGATCTTCTCGACACCCTCGGCGAGCAAAGCGGTGTCGCGGAACACCGCGCAATGCTTCTGCATCGTCCGCTGCATCTCACGACGGATGTGCGCGGTCGGGGTCGAGCCGGCGGCGTTGCGGAAGGTGTCAAGGCGGGTCAGCGCCATCTCCTCCGAACCCTTGGGCAGCGGATTGTGCGTGGTGTTTGGCTTCAGGATATCCTTGATCCTGAGACCCGTCGCGCGGCCGAACACGACCAGATCGATCAGGCTGTTCGAGCCGAGACGGTTGGCGCCGTGGACCGAGACGCATGCCGCCTCGCCGACCGCGAACAGACCGGGCACGACCGCGTCGGGGTTGCCGTCACGAAGGTTGACGACCTCGCCGTGATAGTTGGTCGGGATGCCGCCCATGTTGTAGTGGACTGTCGGCGTAACGGGCAACGGCTGGCGCGTCAGGTCGACGCCGGCGAAGATCTTGCCCGTCTCGGTGATGCCGGGCAGCCGCTCGTGCAGCACCTTGGGATCGATGTGGTCAAGGTGGAGGTAGATGTGATCGCCGTTCGGACCGACGCCGCGGCCCTCGCGCATCTCCGCCGCCATCGAGCGTGCGACGACGTCGCGGCTGGCGAGGTCCTTCGCGCTCGGCGCATAACGCTCCATGAAGCGCTCACCCTCGGAGTTGGTCAGATACCCGCCTTCGCCGCGCGCGCCCTCGGTGATGAGCACACCCGCGCCGTAGATGCCGGTCGGGTGGAATTGCACGAACTCCATGTCCTGCAAGGGGAGACCCGCGCGCAGCACCATCGCGTTGCCGTCACCGGTGCAGGTGTGTGCCGACGTGGCGGAGAAGTAGCAGCGCCCGTAACCACCGGTCGCCAGCACGACATTGTGCGCGCGGAAACGGTGGATCGAGCCGTCTTCCATGCAGAGCGCGATGACGCCGCGGCAGACGCCGTTCTCCATGATCAGGTCGAGCGCGAAATATTCGACGTAGAAGTCGGCGTCGTACTTGAGCGACTGCTGGTACAGCGCGTGGAGCATCGCGTGACCGGTACGGTCGGCGGCGGCGCAGGTGCGCTGAACCGGGGGGCCTTCGCCCATGTTCTGCATGTGGCCGCCGAACGGGCGCTGGTAGATCGTGCCGTTGTCGTTGCGGCTGAACGGCACACCGGCGTGCTCAAGCTCGTACACCGCCTGCGGTGCTTCGCGCACCATGTATTCGATCGCGTCCTGGTCGCCAAGCCAGTCGGAGCCCTTGACGGTGTCGAACATGTGCCACGACCAGTGATCGGGCGAGTTGTTGCCGAGCGATGCTGCGATGCCGCCCTGCGCGGCGACCGTGTGGCTTCGCGTCGGGAAGACCTTGGTGATGCAGGCGGTCTTGAGGCCGCTTTCCGCGATCCCCATCGTCGCGCGCAGGCCCGAGCCGCCCGCGCCGACGACAACGGCGTCATAGGTGTGGTCGATGATCTGATAGGCAGCCATTACTGCGCGGCTCCGAAGGCGATCTTGAGGATGGAGAAGATGGCGACGCCCGCGATGGCGGCGGCATACACGTTGAGCAGCACGATCGACACGAAGCGGCTCTGCATCCGTGCATAGTCCTCAATCGCGACCTGCAACCCTAAGCGGAAGTGGTACACGACCGACACGATCAGCAGCAGCATCGGGATCGCCGCCCAGGCCGAACCGAGCCACAGCCGCACGGTCGCGAAATCATACGCCGGCAGCATCGCCAGCGAGGCAAGCAGCCACACCATCAGCAGCAGGTTGGTGCCCGCGGTCAGTTTCTGGTGCCACCAGTGATGCACACCCTCGTGCGCGCTGCCGTAACCGCGGACGCGGCCGAGTTCGGTGCTCATTACTTCAACCCCAGCCAGAGCCAGAACAGGACCGTCATGACGATCGAGAAGACGAAGGTCATTCGCGCGAACAACTGGTTGGTCTTCAGCTCGAACGCGGCGCCCGTGTCCATGACGAGGTGGCGGATGCCGCTCGCCAGATGCTGGAACACCGACCAGGTCAGCCCGATGCCGACGACGTAGCCGATGACGTTCAGGTGTCCGGCCGAGGTGGCGAACACGTCGCGGAACGTCGCATAGGCATGCTCGCCCGCGGCGATCGCGGCGAGCCACCACACCAGCAGGATCGCGCCCACCGTCGCCATCGCCGCACCGGTCGCGCGGTGCGTGATCGAGGTCAGCATCGCGGGGCTGAAACGGTAATGAAATTGCATCGGGCCCGTGAAGAGGTGCGGGCTCCTCGGGCGGGATCGGGGGGCGGGTCGGCTGGCCAACGTCGGTTCCTTTCAGTCAGATGCCCTTAACCGCCATGCCGCGCGATGCAAGGGTGGCGGCACGTCCGGCACGTCTAACGCGGCATTAACCGGTTCGCGGTACACGCAGGGCCATGACCTTCATGACGCAGCGCCTAGAGCCGATCGATCTGCCGACCCCGGGTTCGATCGCGGCGAAACTGGACTTGGCCGCGCGGTTCCGCGTGTTCGATGCCGACGGCCGGCTGGCGGCGATGAGCCGCGCGACGTGGGAGGCGATCGCGCCCGATGTTGTCGCGATCTCGACCGCTTACTGGAACCAGTGGCAGCGCTGTTTCGAAAGCGGCAAGGTGTGGGCGCCACACGACACCGAGCGGATGATCGAGCTGGGCTGCGCGTTCCTGGAAAGCCGCTTCCTGCGCACACGCGAGCGCGGCTGGGTCGAATCGATCGAGCGTTCGGTGGCCTCCGCCTATGCCGCCGACGTGACGCCGATGGCGCTGTTGTCGATGATCAGCGCGAGCGACCGCGCCGCGCTCGACAGCCTGATGGGCCGGGTGCCCGCGGGTGACGCGCGGTTGGCCGAATTGGTCGACACGTTGATGCGGCTGTCGGCGCTGGAAGGCGAGATCACCGTCGAGCTCTACGCCGCGTTTCGCGAGCATAGCGCGCAGATGGCGCGCGACCGGCTGGCAGTCGAGTTCCGTGACGGCATCGCGGTGACGGTCGAGGCGGCGACGCAGAACGGTGACGGGCTGCGCCAGCAGGCGGCGGGTGCGTCGGCCTCGGCGCGCGGAATGCTGGGCAAGGCGAGCGAGGTCGCGGCGGCGGCGGAGCAATCAGCAGTGGCGATGCGCGATGCCGCGTCGACCGCGGCCGGGCTGATCCGCGCGATCGAGGACGCACGCGTCGAGGTGGAGGCAGCGGCCGAGATCGCGACCAAGGCAGGGCGGCAGGCGGGCGACGCGGTGAGCGTGTCCGAGGCGCTGAGCGAACATGCGAAATCGATCGAATCGATCCTGGGGCTGATCCGCGACATCGCGGGGCAGACCAACCTGCTTGCGCTGAACGCCACGATCGAGGCGGCACGCGCAGGTGACGCCGGGCGCGGCTTCGCGGTGGTGGCGCAGGAGGTGAAGAGCCTCGCCAATCAGACCGCGCGCGCAACCGATGATATCGCGGGCAAGATCGCTGCGATCCAAACCGCGACGCGCACGACGGTCGATACCTCCGCCTCGATCCGCACCACCGTGCTGGAGGTGCAGGATTCGGCCACGCGTATCCGTCATGCGATGGAAGCGCAGGCGCATACGGTCACTGCGATCACCGCGGCGGTCGACGAAACCGCGCTTGCCGCCGATTCGATGTCCCACACGATCGCGGCGATCCGGTCGGATACGGAGGGCGTGGCGAGCGAGATCGACGCGTTGCAGGACGAGTTCGCGCATGTCGGCGCCCGGCTGGAAGCGCTGCGCGGGTCGGCGGAGGAGTTCGCGCGCAGCGTCGCCTGACGCGCGGCGAGCGGCGTTGCTGCAATGGCGGCGGCGTCCTACAGCCGCGTGCCATGAGCAACATTCTTCTCACCGGTTCGAGCCGCGGCATCGGCGCGGCGATCGCCGAGGCGTTGTTGAACGCGGGCCATCAGGTCGTCGGGCATGGCACGGCAAGCGGCGTGCCGGCCGACTTCGCCGATCCGAGCGCCCCGGACCGTTTGTGGGACACAGCGCTCGAGCGGCTGGACGGGCGCATCGACGTGCTGATCAACAATGCCGGCGTGTTCGAGTCCAATCCGCTCGACAGCGCCGATGACGCGTGGCTTTCGGGGTGGGAGCGGACGATGCAGGTCAATCTGACCGCCTCCGCCATCCTGTGCCGTCGCGCGGTCCTGCACTGGCAAGAGGTGGGGCAGGAACAGGCGCCCGACGGACGGATTGTCAACGTCGCGAGCCGCGCGGCCTATCGCGGCGACAGTCCGGCGCACTGGCATTATGCCGCGTCGAAGGCGGGGATGGTCGCGATGACCAAGACGATCGCGCGGGGTTATGCCGGCGAGGGCATTCTGGCGTTCGCGATCTGCCCGGGATTTACCATGACGGGCATGGCCGAGGATTATCTCGCCAGCCGCGGCGGCGATAAGCTGCTCGCCGACATTCCGCTCGGACGGGTGGCGTCGCCCGAGGAAGTCGCAGAGACCGCGCGCTGGCTCGCGACCGACGCGCCGGCGTCGATGACGGGTGCGGTGATCGACGTGAACGGGGCGAGCTATGTCCGCTGAGGAAGGCGCGATCGACAGCTGGCGCGTCACGCTGCCGTGCACCCGCGCCGAGGCCGAGGCGATCGACGCCGCCGACGATCTGACGATCGACGCGGTGCTGATGACGACCGAGGAGGTCGAGGACGACCGCGAGCACTGGCGGCTCGACGCTTATTGCGAGTACGAGCCCGACGCCGCGATGATCGACGCGCTGCGGGCGTTGGTGCCGAGTGCGGCGGGCGTTGCGCCGATCGTCGAGCCGCTGACCGCGCAGGACTGGGTGACGATGAGCCAGGCGGGGCTGGAGCCGATCCGCGAGGGCCGCTTCGTCGTGCATACCAGCGCGCATCCGATCGCGCCGCCCGAGGGTGGCCGCGCGTTCCTGATCGACGCGGGTCAGGCGTTCGGGACCGGGCACCATGCGACGACGGCGGGGTGTCTGGCGATGCTCGACGGATTGTCCGGGCGGACGTTCTCCAATGTCATCGACCTGGGCACCGGCACTGGGCTGCTCGCCTTTGCCGCGCAGCATCTGTGGCCAGCGGCGGCGATCACCGCGACCGACATCGATCCGGCGGCGATCGTGGTGACGCAAGAGAATGCGGCGGCGAACCGGGTGGCCGAGCTGCGGCTGCTGGTCGCCGACGGCGCGTTGAGCGACGAGATCGCGGCCCGCGCACCCTATGATCTGGTGATCGCCAACATCCTGGCCGGCCCGCTGATCTCGATGGCGCCGGAGGTGGCGGCGATCGCTGCCCCGGGCGCAGCGATCGTGCTGGCGGGATTGCTCGAAACGCAGCGTGCCGAGGTGGTGGCGGCATTCGAGGCGTGCGGGTGCGTGCTGGAAGCGGTCAATCGGCGTGGCGACTGGACGATCCTGCGACTGCGTGGCGGCGACGAGCGCTTCGTGCCGACGAAGCCGTTCGATCCGAAGGGTCGCGATGGCTGGGCGCTCGACCTGTAGCGGGTTAGCGCCCGCGCGGGTGCCAAGTGACGACGCGGTAGAGGTAGACCAATACCGCGACGACCATCAGCGCGATGCCGACCGGGCCGACATATTTGTCGAGCTCTGCATAGCGCGTGCCGAGGTAATAGCCCGCGCCGCCCAGGATCACGTTCCAGATCGCCGAGCCGAGGAACGTCCATAGGCTAAAGCGCCACAAGGGCATCGCGGTCATGCCGGCGGGCAGCGAGATCATGGTGCGGAACGTCGGCATGAAGCGGAACACGAACACGACCCAGCCGCCCTGCCGCTGAAAGAAGGTGTGGATGCGCTCAACATCGTCCCATTCGAGCGTCAGCCAGCGGCCGTGGCGTTCAACAAAGGGGCGGAAGCGCGTGTAGCCGAGCCGGCGGCCGACCTCGTACCAGAATAGGTTTCCGACCGTGGTGCCGGCGGTACCCCACAGCACCAGCGGCACCATCGCCATCTGCCCGCGCGCGACCGCGATCCCGCCCAGCCCCATGATCACCTCCGACGGGATCGGCGGAAAGATGTTCTCCAGCGCCATCAGCAGGAAGATGCCGAGGTAACCGCCCCAGGCGATCCAATCGAGGACGAGATCGGTCACGGGCAGCGGCGTTCGGTCATGCGATCGGGCAACGGCCGCGCCGGCGTCAGCGTTCCGTTACACGCCGCTCGATCGCGTCCCAGATCATGCCCGCCACGTCGGTGCCGTCGAACCGTTCAATCGCGACGATGCCGGTCGGCGAGGTCACGTTGATCTCGGTCAGCCACTCGCCGCCAATCACGTCGATGCCGACGAAGATCAGCCCGCGACGCTTCAACTCCGGGCCGAGTATATCGCAGATTTCGCGCTCGCGTGGCGTAAGCTCAGTCTTCTCGGCCGAACCGCCGACCGCGAGGTTGGAGCGGATTTCGCCGACGCCGGGCAAGCGGTTGATCGCGCCCGCGACCTCGCCGTCGACCAGCACGATGCGTTTATCGCCCTTCGCCACGTCAGGCAGGAACGCCTGCACCATGTGCGGCTCGCGCCAGGTCTGGTTGAAGATTTCGAACAACGCGGACAGGTTGAGGCCATTTTCCTCGACCTTGAAGATCGCCTTGCCGCCGTTGCCGTGGAGCGGCTTGACCACGATCTGACCGTGTTTGCTGAAAAAGGCGCGCGCTTCCTCCAGGCTGCGGGTGACCAGCGTCGGCGGCATGAAGCGCGCATAGTCGAGCACGAACACCTTTTCGGGTGCGTTGCGGACGCTGGCGGGATCGTTGACGACGAGCGTACGGTCGGCGATCCGTTCGAGCAGGTGGGTCGCGGTGATGTAACCAAGATCGAACGGCGGGTCCTGCCGCATCAGCACCGCGTCGGCCTCGTCGCCGAGGTCGAGATTGACGGGATCACCGAAGCGGAAATGATCGCGCGCGCCCGGCGTGCTGGGTGGCTGGACGGTGACCGGATGCGCCTTCGCCCACAGCCGGCCATCGGACCAGTTCAGGTCCTCCGCCTGATAGTGGAACAGGCGGTGCCCGCGTGCCTGCGCGGAGAGCATCAGCGCGAAGGTTGAGTCGCCCGCGACGTTGATCTGGTCGAGCGGGTCCATCTGGACGGCGACGGTGAGCGACATGGTTCCTCCGGACAGCGTATCCGCTCCGACCTAGGCGCGGGGCAGGCGGTTGTCACCCGCGAGCGGCTGATCACGCGGGGAAGGTCGCGAACGTCACCCCGCTGCGCATGGGTGTGCGGAGGCGACACAGCCGGGTTCGCTCAACCAATCCAGGCGTTCTCGATGTGGCGCGGGCGTGTGCCCGGTGCGAGCAGGATCACGTCGACGCGGATGTCGTCGCCCGGCCCGGCATAATGCGGCATCAGCACCTCCGCCGCGGCGGCAACGCGCGCGAGCCGGCGCTGGTCGATCGCGTGGTCGAGCTCGGCGGCGGTGCGGCGCATCTTCACCTCGACGAACGCGATCAGGTTGCCGCGGCGCGCGACCAGATCGACCTCGCCCGCGGGCGTGCGGACGCGGCGGTCGAGGATGCGCCAGCCCTTCAGTCGCAGCCACCATGCCGCCAGCCGCTCGCCACGCCGCCCGCTCGTCTCCGCCGCGCGGCGTTGATCGGGGGAGCGTGCGGGGGCGGGGCGCGGCATGGCGCGATCCTGCGCGGGGTGGGCGACCGGCGCAAGCCGGATCGGGCTAGCGTTCGCCCTTCATCGCCAGCGCGCGGGCGTAGAGTGTCCTGCGATCCAATCCGAGCGCGCGGGCGACTTCGCCTGCGGCCTTGGCGGCGGGGAGCCGGGTGAGCGCCTCGGCGAGTGCCGCGTCGCCGTCGTCGGCGCTGGCGGGGGCGGGCGGCTCGGGCGGCGCGACGACGATGACGATCTCGCCCTTTGGGGGCGTATCGGCGTAGCGCGCGGCGAGGGTGGAGAGGCGACCGGTAACGGCTTCCTCGAACTTCTTGGTGATTTCGCGCGCGACCGCGGCCTCGCGGTCGCCGAGGCCGTCGGCGAGTGCGGACAGGCAGGCCGAAAGGCGCGGGCCGCTTTCGTACAGGACCAGCGTTGCGCGGACGGCGGCGACCTCGGCGATCGCCTCGGCGCGGGCGTGCTGTTTGGAGGGCAGGAAGCCGAGGAAGAGGAAACGGTCGGTCGGAAGTGCTGCGAGCGTCAGCGCGGCGATCGCGGCGCAGGGACCGGGGATCGTCACCACCGCATGGCCGGCGGCGCGCGCATCGCGCACCAGCTTGTAGCCGGGATCGGAGATGAGCGGGGTGCCTGCATCCGAGACGAGCGCGACCGCCTCGGTCGCCATGCGCGCGATTAGTTGCGGTCGCATCCCCTCCGCATTGTGGTCGTGATAGGGCAGCATCGGCCGCTTGACCCCGATGTGGCGCAGGAGGCCCGCGGTGACTCGCGTGTCCTCCACCGCGACCGCGTCGGCGCGGCTCAGGATGTCGGCAGCGCGGGGAGAAAGGTCAGCGAGATTGCCGATCGGCGTCGCGACGATGTACAGACCGGGAGATAGAGGTTCCACGAGGGGTGTCATGGCAGAATCGAAGCGGGGGCCGCAACCGACACGCGCGGTTTCGAAACTGGTAGCGCTGGCGGCGGCGGTACTTTTGTCCGCTTGCGCCACCGTCGTACCGCGTGGGCCGACGCCCGCGCCCGATCGGCCCGTGGCGCAGAAACCGCGCCCGACGCGTGGTCCCGACACAGGCGGCGTTATCGCGGGCGTGCCGCAGGATGCGGAGCGCAACCGTGTCGCGCTGCTGGTGCCATTGTCGGGCAGCAACGCGGGGGTCGGGCGGAGCATCGCCAATGCGACGCAGCTGGCGCTGCTCGACGCGCGCAGCCAGCAGGTGCGCATCACCAATTACGACACCGCAACCGGCGCGGCGGCGGCGGCGAATCGTGCAATTGCGGAGGGCGCGCAGTTGATCCTCGGCCCGCTGCTGGCCGACGACGTGCGCGCGGTGACGCCGATTGCCAGGCGCGCGGGCGTGCCGGTGATCTCCTTCTCCAACGACGTCAGCGTTGCCGGCAACGGCACCTATGTGATGGGCTATGCGCCGAACCAGTCGATCGAGCGCGTGGTCGCGTTCGCGCGCAGCCAGGGCGTGCAGAACTTCGGCGGGCTGGTGCCCAATGCGCTTTACGGATCGCGTGCCTCGACGGTGTTCCTGCGCGCGGTCGAGCAGGCGGGCGGGCGCGTCGTGTCGCTGCAGACCTACGATCGTGCGCCGTCCGCAGTCGCGCAGGCGGTGACGCGGATGAACAAGGATGCGCCGTTCGACGCGGTGATGATCGCGGACGGCGGCAGCACCGCGGCGGCGGCGGCGCCGCTCCTCAAGCGTGCGAGCCCGTCGACGCGGCTGCTCGGCACCGAATTGTGGAACTCCGATCGCGCGGTGGCGACGCAGGCCGCGCTGAACGGGGCGTGGTTCGCGAGCGTGCCCGACAATCTGTATCGCCAGTATGCGCAGAACTATCGCGCGCGGTTCAGCGCAGGCCCGTACCGGTTGTCGAGCCTGGGTTACGATGCGGTGCTGCTGGTCGTGCGGATCTCGCGCGACTGGCGCGTCGGCAGCGCCTTTCCGCAGAACCGGTTGCGCGATGCGGACGGTTTCGCGGGCATCGACGGCGCGTTCCGCTTCGGTCGCGACGGCGTCGCCGAGCGCGCGCTGGAGGTGCAGGAGGTGCGCGGCGGCACGACGGTGACGGTGTCGCCCGCGCCGACGCGGTTCGACGATTGAGGCGGGCGCGGTTCTAGGCCGCCGCCTCGTCGGCGCGGACGACGCGCGGCAGGATCGCGTCGAGCAGTAGCATGCCCGCGTCGGTGACCGTCAGGTGATCCCCGTTCAGGCGGATCAGATCGGGTAGCTGCTGGACGGCGCGGCGGTCGATCAGCGCGTCGATCGGCAATCCGGTGCGGCGCGTGATGCGCGAAAGGTCGACACCCTCCGCCAGTCGCAGCCCCATCAGCAACGCCTCCGATGCGCGCGTGGCGGGAGTGAGTGGTTCCTCGAGCTCGATTCCGTGCCGGTTGCGGTCGACGGCGTTAAGCCAGTTCTCCGGCTTGCGGCGACGCTGCGTCGCGAGATTGCCGCGGCGGCCGTGCGCGCCGGGGCCGATACCGGCGTAATCGCGGTAGCGCCAATAGGCGAGGTTGTGGCGGCTCTCCGCGCCGGGCCGCGCGTGGTTCGACACCTCATAGGCGGGAATGCCTGCGTCGGCGGTGATCGCGCGCGTGAGCTCGAAAAGGTCGGCAGCGGCGTCGGCATCGGGAATGACGAGGCGGCTGGCCGCGGCCTCGGTCGCGAAACGCGTGCCTGGCTCGATCGTCAGCTGGTAGAGCGAAAGGTGTTCGGTGCCGAACGCCAGTGCGCGGCGCAACTCCGCCTGCCACGCATCGATCGGCTGGTCGGGGCGGGCGTAGATCAGGTCGAAGCTGACGCGCGCGAAGGCGCGTTGCGCGGTGTCGAGCGCACCAAGCCCCTCCGCCACGTCGTGGGCGCGGCCGAGGAAGTGGAGCGCGCAGTCGTCGAGCGCCTGCAAGCCCAGCGAGACACGGTTGACGCCCGCTGCGGCGAGGTCGGCGAAGCGTGCGGCCTCGACCGAGGACGGGTTCGCCTCCAGCGTGATCTCGAGATCGGGCACAGGCGTCCAGGCAGCGGCGGCTGCATCGATGATCGCGGCGACGGTCTCGGGCGGCATCAGCGAGGGGGTGCCGCCGCCGAAGAAGATCGAGCCGAGCCGGCGGCCGGGCAGCGCGGCGACCTCATGCGCGAGGTCGAGCAGCAGCGCATCACGCCAGCGCGCCTGATCAACTGTTTCGCGCACGTGGCTGTTGAAGTCGCAATAGGGGCATTTGGAGACGCAGAACGGCCAGTGGACGTAGAGCGCGAGCGGTTCGTCTTGGCTCAACACGGGGGAAGCAGGATTGTCGGGCGTCATGCCGCGCCCATATGGCGTTGATGATGCCGAAACGCCACGTCGCGCTGCTTGCGCTCGCTTTGTCGGTGATCGGGCTGCCGGCATGTTCGGCGGGCACGAGCGCGCCGGCGCCCGAGCGGGTAGTGGAGGCGCGGACCAGCGGTTCCCCGGCGGCGCGGGGGAGCGGGCTGCTGCGACGCGTGATGCTCGCGCGGCACAATGCGGCGCGTGCCGAGCTTGGGCTGACACCGCTGGCGTGGGACGAGGCACTTGCGCGTGATGCGCAGCGCTACGCCGAGCAGATGGCGCAGAGCGGCCGCTTCGCGCACGCCGACCAACATGGGCAAGGCGAGAATCTGTTCACCGGCACGCGTGGCGCATACTCCTACGCCGAGATGATCGACCTGTGGCTGGCGGAGCGGCGCGACTTCGTCAACGCGCCAACGCCGGGGTTCAGCCGTACCGGGCGCGCGGGCGATGTGGCGCATTACACGCAGATCGTCTGGCGCGGCACGCGCGCAATCGGCTGCGCGCTGGCCGCGAACGCGAGAGACGACTTCCTCGTGTGCCGCTACTCGCCGCCCGGCAATGTCGTGGGTGAGCGAAGTTACTGATTTATTTTCATGACATAGGTGGAACGGTAGGACACGTCGGCATGGGGCGGCGTTCGTGCCGCATGGATCAGACCCAGGCACCCATTATCGACTCGCTGCAGCAGATCGAGCGTCGCAAGGTTCACGGTTTCGGCGCGCCGGGGCATCATCAAGGTGCAGCGCTGCCGCGTGACTTGGAGAAAGTGCTGGGCAAGCGCGTGTTCGAGGCCGATGTGATCACGCCCAAGGGGCTGGATGACCGGACCGAAGGCGCACACGTGCTGCAACGCGCGCACGAGATTGCAGCGGAAGCCTGGCAGGCGGATTTCTGCCGCTTCGTGACGGGTGGATCGACACAGAGCCTGCACACCGCGCTGGCGGCGGTGGCGGCGCCGGGCGACACGGTGCTGCTCGCCGCAAACGTCCACAAGGCCGAGCGAGCCCATGCGCTGGCCGTAGGCTTGAACGCCCGGATCGTGCCGGTGATGATCGACGACGCGTTCGACATCGAGCACGGTGTCGCGCCGGAGGCGCTCGCCGCGGCGCTCGACGCGAACCCGGATGCGAAGGCGTTCGTCGTCGTCTCGCCGACCTATTTCGGTGTGACGAGCGACATCGGTGCGCTGGCGGCGATCTGTCATTCGCGCGGAGTGCCGCTGATCTGCGACGCCGCATGGGGCGGTGCGTTCGCCTTCTGCGAGGCGCTGCCCGACGATGCGCTGACCAAGGACGCCGATGTCGCGGTCTACAGCGTCCATAAGACCATGGGCGCACTGACGCAGGGGTCGGCGCTGCTGGCGCAAGGCGAGTTGGTCGATCGTCAGCGACTGTGGATGGCCTACGAATTGTTCGAGACGACAAGCCCGTCGGTGCCGATCTTAGCCAGCCTGGATGTCGCGCGACGCGAGCATGCGCTTTACGGCGAGGCGATCTGGGGCAAGGCACTGGAGCGGGCGGCGGACCTGCGGGCGCGGCTGAACAAGATCAAGGGCGTGCGCGTGTTCGGTCGCGAAGACCTGCCGGCGGGCAGCGACCTGGACGAGACCAAGGTGCTGGTCGACGTGAGCGCGCTGGGTGCGTCGGGCTATGCGATCGATGATTGGCTGAACAAGGAATACCGTGTCAGCGTCGGACTGTCGGACGCGCGGCATCTGCTCGCGATCGTTGCGCCGGGCACGACGGCGGCGGACGTGCGTGCGTTGGCGCGCGGGCTGGCGGCGTGCGCGAAAGGCTTGCGCAAGGGCACGCTGTCGCTGGCGCCGACCGGCGATGCGCCGCCACTGCGTATGCTAAAGGTCGAAATGGCGTTGGATGCAGGCGAAGCGTTGTTTGGTGCGGTCGAGCAGGTGCCGCTCGAGCAGGCGGAAGGCCGCATCGCGGCGGAGACGATCGCGCCTGCGCCGCCGGGCGTGCCGCGGCTGGTGCCGGGACAGCGGATCAGTGCGGCGCACGTCGCCTGGCTCACCGCCAATCGCGACGCGGGCGCATTCTTCCTCGATCCGATCGACCCGAGCGAGCGGACGATCCGCGTCGTGGCGGAAGCACCGGCGCAGGCGATCGCGGCAGAATAGGTACGCCGTCGCTGTCGCACGTGTGCGATCGACGCGTCACCAGCGGGATCGTAGAAGAGGGAGCAGCGACTCCGTTGTCGACTTGGCCCGGCAAGTCGAACCCCGCCGAAAGGCGCGCGATCCTATCGATATGACGCTTAGGTGGATGCTGGGGGGGGCGCGTCGGAAGGCTGCCGGCGCGCGATGTGGCGCGGCATGTCGGATCAGCGCCAAATGTGGTCGACCCGGCATACGACAGGCGCAAACATCATCCCGGGGGACGACATATGTGCTGGTTCTTGATTGCGGGCATGACCATGTTCGCCTCCGTGTCGACGGCGCAAACGCCACTGCCAAACTTTTGTGAGCGTCTGGCGCCGCAGATCGGCCTCAAGCCGAAGCCGCCGACCGGCAAAGAGAAGGTGCCGGTATGGGAGGTGAACACGCTTGGCGGGCTGAAGACCGCGCTGCTCGGGGGGCGACGCTGGTGTCGTTCGGCGTGACCCCGGTCGGGACTGCCAGCCCCGCCGATTATCAACGATTGCAGAAAACCTGCGCGCAGGCCGGCAAGGAACTGGTGTGCCGCGTGGCAGAGCCGCTACACCTGACGGTGACGACGAAGAACGGGAATGGCGAGGTCGAGGCTGCGCCGGGAGAAACGGCGACCGTGTCGATGCGGGGAACGCGGATTACCTGTCGCAACAGCTGATCGGATGCGCGGTCAGCGCGCTTCGATCGTTGAGTAAAGTTCGCTAGGCTGATGCACATGATCGCTCGTCTTATGTACGCCTTGCTTCTGGGCATCCTGTCCATTCCGTTCGCACCTCCGGTCGCTGCCGCGCCGGTCTGTCGCGCCGGCGCGCTGGCCGCGCTACCCGAGCATGCGCTGGTGCATCTGCCGGCCACGGCGACTGACGAAGCGTTGCCGCTGGTCATCCTGCTTCACGGCAGCACCGGCACGGGCGCGCAGATGCTGCGCGACAGCGGGCTTGCCGCGACTGCCGACCGGCACGGCTTCGTCGTTGTCGCGCCCGACGGCGGGATTGCGGCGGGGCATGGCTTCGTCTGGAATATTCCGGGCGTGCAGACCGTCACGGGTGCGATGCCGCCGGCGGACGCGCGCGACGACGTTACGTATCTGACCCGGCTGATCGATCGGCTGGCCGCGACCGGCTGCGTCGATCCGGCGCGCGTTTATGCGACGGGGTTGTCGGGCGGCGGGCGGATGGCCTCGTGGCTGGGCTGTATCGCCGCGCGCCGCTTCGCGGCGATCGCGCCGGTGGTGGGGCTGCGCGCTGGGCGGCCGCTCGCCGGTGAGCCGATGCGGCCCGATCCGGCGACGTGCCGCCCAGACGCACGGATGCCGGTGCTCGCCTTCTCTGGCGATGCCGACACGACCAATCCGATCGCGGGCGGCGGCGCGCCATATTGGCAATATGCGCAGGCCGCGGCGTTGCAGCGCTGGGCGACGATCAACGGCTGCAGCGAGCCCTACGCGCGCGTGATCGACATACGGACCTACGAACAGGGCTATGCACGCTGCCCGGACGGGGCGAGCGTCGCGGCGCGGGTGGTGCGCGGCGGCACGCACAGCTGGTCGGTGGTCAACAATGAGGCGATGTGGGCGTTTCTGTCGCGACATCGCCGCTGACGGGAACGGTCGGGGCGCAGCAACCGCCGCACCCCGTTTGGATCAGAACACCGCAGCCACCATCTGGCGGAATGCGTCGCCGCGATGGCTGATCTCGTTCTTGGCCGGCTCTTCCATCTCGCCGAAGGTCACGTCATGGCCTGCGGGCACGAAGACGGGATCGTAGCCGTGGCCCTTGTGCCCACGCGGTGGCCAGACGAGCGTGCCGTCGACGCGGCCCTCGAACCACTCAACGTGTCCATCGGGCCAGGCGAGCGCCAGTGCGCAGACGAAATGCGCGTCGCGGGGCGGATCGTCCTGCGCGGCGAGCTTGTCCTCGACCAGCCGCATCGCATGGCCGAAATCCTTGTTCTCGCCGCCCCAGCGCGCGGAGAAGATGCCGGGATCGCCGCCCAGCGCATCGACGCACAGCCCGCTGTCGTCGGCGAGCGCGGGGAGGCCGGACAGATCAGCAGCGGCGCGCGCCTTCAGCTCCGCGTTCATGACGAAGGTGGTGCCGGTCTCCTCCGGCTCGGGCAGGTCGAGCGCGCCCGCGGAGACGACGTCGAGCCCGCGGCCCTCGAGCAGTGCGGCGATCTCGCGCACCTTGCCGGCGTTATGACTGGCGATCACCAGCTTGCCGGGCTGGAGCTTGCGGATCGCCTGCGGCTCTTTGCCCTCACCACTCATTGCGTGGCGCGGTCCTGCGCCGCGAAGATCTCGGTGCAGCCGATGCGGGCGAGGCGGAGCAGGCGGAGCAGTGCTTCCTCGTCGTAGGTGGCGTGTTCGGCGGTCGCCTGTGCCTCGGCGATGTTGCCGTTGCCGAGCAGGACGAAGTTGCCGTCGGCGTCGGCGTTCGAATCCTCGTCATAGTCGAGGTCGAGCACCGGCTGACCCTGATAGATGCCGCACGACACCGCCGCGACCTTTTGCGTGATCGGGTCGGCGGTAAGTTTACCCTGCGCCATCAGCGTGTTGACCGCGAGGCGAAGCGCGACCCACGCGCCCGAGATCGCGGCGGTGCGCGTGCCGCCGTCGGCCTGGATCACGTCGCAGTCGAGCGTGATCTGCCGCTCCCCCAGCAGCTTCATGTCGGTGATCGCGCGAAGCGAGCGGCCGATCAGCCGCTGAATCTCCTGCGTGCGGCCCGATTGCTTGCCCTTCGCCGCCTCGCGGCTGCCGCGGGTGTGTGTGGCGCGCGGGAGCATGCCATATTCGGCGGTGACCCAGCCCTGGCCCTTGCCGCGCAGGAACGGCGGCACGCGTTCCTCAACGCTCGCCGTGACGAGCACGCGCGTGTCGCCAAAGCCGATCAGCACCGAACCCTCGGCGTGGCGGGTGAAATGGGGCTCGATCGTGATGGCGCGCATCTGGTCGGGCGCACGGCCGCTGGGACGCATGAGAACTCCTTGGGTAGATAGTTGGCGATGGCCGTAGCGGGTGGCGGGAGGCGACGCCAGAGCGGGCGGGGATGTTCATGGCCGTGACACGATCGCGAGGGTAGGGCTGAAACGATGCGAACCCCGATTCTGCTCGCCGCCGCCGCGTTGACGCTGTCAGCCTGTGTTACCACGCGAACCGCGGCGCCTGTTGCTGCACCCACCGCGGCGATGCGGATCACCTATGACACCAGCGCGTGCTTCGGCACCTGCCCGGTCTATTCGGTGACGGTCGATACGAGCAGCGGAGCGGGCGAGTTCATCGGCACGCAGCACACGGCGGCGAGCGGCATCACGCGGTTCCAGGCGACGCCGGCGCAGGCACGCGCGTTCGGCGAGGCGGTGGCTGAGCTGCGCACGGTTGCGGGTGAGGGGATCCTTCCGGAGTCACCGCGCTGCCATACCCTGGCGAGCGACATGCCCGGACTGACGGTAATGTGGCAGGCGGGCGGTGAGCGCTCGGTCAAGCGGGTCGATTACGGCTGCTTCGACGAGGCGAACAAGGCGTTGTTCGCGCGGTTGCGTGCCGCGCCACGGCTGCTGCCGATCGCTTCGCTGATCGGGAAATAGCCGCGGCTTGTCGCGGGGCGGCGGGCGTGCCTACATCATGGCCATGAGCGCGACCCCGCCGATCGCCGAACTCTCCGACCGCGCGCGCGACATCTTTCGCCGTGTCGTCGACGGCTATCTGCACGACGGGCAGCCGGTGGGATCGAAGACGCTGGCGCAGGCCGGGCTCAACCTGTCGCCCGCCTCGATTCGCGGCGTGCTGGCGCAACTGGAGGCGATGGGGCTGCTCGCGGCGCCGCACACCAGCGCGGGACGGATGCCGACCGAGCGCGGGTTGCGGCTGTTCGTCGACGGCATGATGCAGGCGACCGAGCCGAGCGCAGAGGAGCGCGCGCAGATCGAGGCGCGCGCGGCCAATCGCGGGCCGGTGGAGGAAGCGCTGGCGGCGACCACCGCGGCGCTGTCGGGGCTGTCGGCGTGCGCGGGGCTGGTGATGGTGCCGAAGCGCGAGGCGGTGCTGCGCTCGATCGGGTTCGTGCCGTTAGGGCCTGGAACGAACGGGCCGCAGGCGCTCGCGGTGCTGGTGGCGGAGGACGGTGGGGTCGAGAACCGCGTCGTCGACCTGCCGCCGGGCGTTTCTGCGTCGGCGCTGGTCGAGGCAGGCAATTACATGACCGCGACGCTCGGCGGGCTGACGCTGGCCGAGGCGCGCACGCGGATCGAGCGCGAGCTGGGCGAAGGGCAGAGCGCACTCGATGTGGCGGCACGCACGCTGGTCGAGCGTGGTCTGGCGGTGTGGAGCGAGGACGGCGCTAGGCGATCGGTGCTGATCGTGCGCGGGCAGGGACGGCTGCTCGACGATGCGGCGGCGGCGGACCTGGAGCGGGTGCGCGAGCTGCTCGACGACCTGGAGGGCAAGCAGGAAGTGGCGGCGCTTTTGGGGGCGGCGAGCGCGGGCGACGCGACGCGCATCTTCATCGGCGCGGAGAACAAGCTGTTCGCGCTCAGCGGCTCGTCGGTGATTGCGAAGCCGTTTCGCGGTCTCGATGGGCGCGTCGTCGGTGTCGTGGGCGTGATCGGGCCTACGCGGTTGAACTACGCGCGGATCGTGCCGATAGTGGATTTCACCGCGGCGACGCTCGCCCGCCTGATGGGTTGAGCGAAGCCGGCATCTATCACAGGGGCAACAATGGCCGACGAGACGACGGAAGACCTGCGCGAACAGACCGCCGAGTCAGCACCCGAGCTGGCCGAGCACGACGGACAGGCCGCGCGCATCACCGAACTGGAAGAGCAGCTCGCTGCCGCGCAGCAGGAGACGCTGTACGCGCGCGCGGACATTCAGAACGTGCGCCGCCGCGCGGAGAAGGACTCCGCCGACGCGCGCGCCTATGCCGCGACCAATTTCGCGCGCGACGTGCTGTCGGTCGCGGACAATCTCGAGCGCGGGCTCGCCGCGATCCCGGCCGAGTTGCGCGAGGACGACAAGTTCAAGGGGCTGGTCACCGGGCTTGAGGCGACCGGTCGCGAGCTCGAAAAGGTGTTTGAGCGCAACGGCATCACGCGCATCGTCGCGATGGGCGAGCCGCTCGACCCCAACAAGCATCAGGCGATGATGGAGATGCCGAGCGACGCCGCGCCCGGCACGATCGTGCAGGAGATGCAGTCGGGCTGGATGATCAAGGATCGGCTGCTGCGCCCGGCGCTGGTCGCGGTGGCGAAGAAGCCGGATTGAGCATTCGCATTTCGAAAATTTGATGAGGGCGAGGACGATGTCCTCGCCCTTTGTCGTTTCGGCGGCAGGCATTGTTTCGGGGCGGGGGCGCTCTAGAACCTGCGCCCATGAACGAGAATCTCACCGCCGATCGCCCGACGTTTGTCACGCACCTCGAATGTTCGATGACGGGGGAGCGGTACGGGGCCGACCAGCTTCACAATCTGTCGCGTGTCGGGCGACCGTTGCTGGTGCGCTACGATTTGGAAGCGGTGGGTCAGGCACTATCGCGGGATGCACTGGTCGCGCGCGAGACAGATCTGTGGCGGTGGCGCGAGCTGCTGCCGGTCCGCCACACCCGCGACATCGTCAGCCTGGGCGAGATTGAAACGCCGCTGATCCCGGTGCCGAAAAGCGGCGGCGCCAACGTGCTGGTGAAGGACGAAGGACGGCTGCCGACTGGCAGCTTCAAGGCACGCGGGCTCGTCATGGCGGTGGCGATGGCGAAGGAGCTGGGCGTCACGCGGATCGCGATGCCGACCAACGGCAATGCGGGCGCGGCATTGGCGGCCTATGCGACGCGCTGCGGAATCGAGACGATCGTCTTCTGCCCCGAGGACACGCCCGAGATCAACGTGCGCGAGATCCAGGCGCAGGGCGCGCGGGTGTGGCGCGTCAACGGGCTGATCGACGATTGCGGCGCGATCGTCGGCAAGGGGGCAGGCGAGGGACGCTGGTTCGACTTCTCAACGCTGAAGGAGCCGTACCGGATCGAGGGCAAGAAGACGATGGGGCTGGAGCTCGCCGCGCAGATGGGTTGGCGGTTGCCTGATGCGATCTTCTACCCGACCGGCGGCGGCACGGGCCTGATCGGGATGTGGAAGGCGTTTGACGAGCTCGAGCGGCTGGGATGGATCGGGTCGGAGCGCCCGCGGATGTACGCGGTGCAGGCGTCGGGCTGCGCGCCGATCGTGCGCGCGTTCGAGGCGGGTGAGGAACATGCCGAGCGCTGGGAGGACGCGCACACCGTCGCTGCAGGTATTCGCGTGCCGCGCGCGGTGGGCGACTTCCTGATCCTGCGCGCAGTGCGCGAAAGCGGCGGCAAGGCGCTGGGCGTCGGTGATCCTGCGATCCTGAAGGCGGTCGACGAATGCGCACGGCGCGACGGGTTGCTGCTGTGCCCCGAAGGCGGTGCGACGCTGGCGGCGTACAGGCAGGCGCTCAAGGACGGCGAGGTGGACGAGGACGAGCAGGTCGTGCTGTTCAACTGCGCGACCGGGCTGAAATACCCGATGCCGGAGGCGCCCAACTGGCTCGACCGGCACGGCGCGATCGACTTCGATCAATTGTAATGTTCCGCCAATTGCGCCGTCACGTGGCGGCGCTAGGCTCTTGCCGACAAAAGGGTGAGGGCAGATGGGGCGCAACAGGGTAGCGGGCGTCGCGATCGGCGCGCTGGCGGCAGTCACGGGCGTGACGATGCCTGGGCGCGCGGCGGCCGAGTGCAAGGTCGCGGTCGCTGCGGAGCTACCGGTGACGATGGCGGGCCAACGCCCGATGGTGAACGCGAAGTTCGGCGATAAGACCGCGCGCTTCATCCTCGACAGCGGCGCTTTCTATAGCACGCTGTCGCTTGCCTCCGCGCAGGAGTTCGGACTGCCGGTCACCGATCTGCCGTTCCTTCACGTGCGCGGTGTCGGCGGATCAACGAACGCGGGTGCTGCCACCGCGACTAATTTCTCGATCGCGGGCATCCCGCTGCGCAAGGTCGATTTCGTCGTCGCGGGCAGCGACACGGGCACCGCCGGGTTGATCGGGCAGAACATTCTTGGCGTGCTCGACGTCGAATATGATTTGCCGCACGGCGTTGTCCGACTAATCCAGACAAAGGGCTGCGGCAGCACCAATCTCGCTTATTGGGCGAAGGGACGCCCGATCAGCGCGCTGAAGCTGATCGGGCGGACCGGCGGCATGTTCAAGCCGCATACGGTCGGCAAAATCCAGATCAACGGCGGCGACGTCAACGCGACCTTCGACACCGGCGCAGAATCGTCGCTGCTGTCGCGTTCGGTCGCCAAGCGGCTGGGCGTGACGCCCGACAGTCCGGGGGTGACGAGCATCGGCTTCGGCGGCGGCATCGGACGCCAACGAGTGCAGACATGGCGTGCGCCGTTCACGAACATCGATATCGGTGGCGAGAAGCTGAACCATCCTATTCTTCACATTGCCGACATGGAGATGGGCGACACCGACATGCTGGTCGGGATCGACTTCTTTCTGACGCACCGCGTGTTCGTGTCGAATGCGACCAAGACGATGTTCTTCACCTACGAAGGTGGGCCGTTGTTCGGGCAGAATCCCAGGCGTGCGGTAACCGAGACGGGAACGGTGATCGACCTGTCCGACCGCTCGCCCGCGCCGACCGATGCGGCGGGGTTCAGCCGGCGGGGTGCCGCCTTCGCCTCGAACGGCAAGCGCGCGGCGGCGCTGGCCGATTTCGACAAGGCGGTCGCGATGGCGCCGGGCGAGGGGCATTATTACTATCAGCGTGCGATGTTGCGGCTGTCGGGAAGCCGCGACGAGCTCCTCAAGGCGCGCGGCGACCTGGATCACGCGATCACGCTGGCGCCGGACGATGCCGAAGCGCGGCTGACGCGCGCGGCGGTGCGGATCAGGGCCGACGAGCGCGCAGGCGCGTTGGATGACGTGCGCGCCGCCGATCGCGCGCTCGCGCCCTCGGCCGATCAGCGGCTGCGCGTGGCGGCGATGCTGACCGAACTGGGCCAGCCCGGGGAGGCGGTCGGCAACCTCGATCGCTGGTTGAAGAGCCATCCCGAGGATAGCAGCCGCGCAACAGCGTTCAACGCGCGTTGCTGGGCGCGTGCGGTCGCGAACACCGCGCTCGACGAGGCGCTGTCGGACTGCGACCGCGCGTTGAAGCTTCGCCCGAACGTGGCGACGTATCTCGACAGCCGTGCGCTCGTCTATCTGCGGCAGGGCGCGTGGTCGCGTGCGATCGCCGACTATGACGAGGTGGTGAAGCGCGAACCGGCGAACGCCTGGCCGCGGTACGCGCGGGCGGTGGCACTGAAACGCAGCGGCGACACGGCGCGCGGCGACACCGAGCGCGCCGCCGCAATCAAGCTAAACGAACACGTCGAGGTGCGCGCTAGGCGGTACAATCTGATCTACTGAGCCGGCGCGCGCTCACGCTCCGGCGTAGATGCGGTCGAGCGCGCGCGCGGTGGCGACGAACTCGTCCGCCTGCGCGTCGAAGCGCGGATTCTGGGCGAGGCGGCGCGCCCAGTCGATCGCGGCGCGGCCGCCCCATTCCTCCGGCGGGCTGGCGATCGTCGTCGCCTGCGTGCCGGTGTTATGGGTGGTGGTGAAATCGTAGAACGAGCCGCTGACGTTGCGCATCGTGGCGCCACCGTTGGTGCCGTAGAAGCTAGCCTCGATCACCGCATCCTGCCCGGCGTGGAGTCGCCACGAGCAGGCGAGGCGTACCGCCACATCCTGATCGAGCGTCAGCGTCGCGATGGCGTAATCCTCGACCGTGTCACGCGCGCCGAGTGGCTCGCCACCGGCGAACAGCGACGACGACACCGATTTCACGTCCTGTCCGGTCAGCCACATCGCGAGATCGACGAGGTGGATGCCGAGATCCATGACGCAACCGCCGCCCGATTGCGCGCGGTCGTAGAACCATGGCTTGTCCGGGCCGTAGGCGTTGTGGAAGACGAGATCGACCGCGAACAGCCGGCCGAGCGTGCCGCCGCGGACCAGTTCGGCGATCCGCTCCATGCCCGCGGTGAAGCGGTAGGACAGATCGACGCCGAGCAGCCGGTCAGCGGCGCGCGCGGCAGCGACGACAGCCTCGGTCTCGGCGGCGTCGCGGCCGAGCGGTTTCTGGCAGAACACTGCCTTGCCTGCCTCCAGCGCCCGGATCGACTGCGCGGCGTGGAGTGCGCTGGGGCTCGCAATCACAACGCCGTCGAGATCGAGTGCCAGCATCGCGTCGAGGTCGGCAACCACCTGCGCGTTGGGCGCGAGTGCGGCGGCGTCGCGGATCATGTCGGGCGAGGGATCGCTGATCGCGGCGGCCTCGACCAGTCCGGTGCCGAGCATCGCTTCCATGCGGTGACGACCGATCCAGCCGACGCCGAGGAAGCCGAGGCGCGGGCGGCGCGTGAGCGGCTCACTCATAGGTCACCAGCGCCTTGACGAAGCCCGCCGGCTTGTCGCGCGTCGCAAGAATCGCATCGGCGACCTGCGACAACGGGTAGCGGTGGGTGAGCAGCGCGGGCAGGTCGATCTGCCCCGAGACGACCGCGGCGATCGCTTCCTCGACGCCGCGGCGCTGGACCGCGGGGTCGCGCTCGTGCGCGTTGACGACGTCGATCCCCTTCCAGTTCCACTCCTGCATGTTGACCTGCCGCGGGCCGTCCTGATGATAGCCGGCGACGATTAGCCGTCCGCCGAAGCCGACCAGCGCGGTGGCGAGGTCGAGCGGCCATTGCTTGCCGACCGCCTCGATCACGCGCTCGCACATCGCCTCGTCGGTCAGGCGCTTGACCTCCTCGATGATCGCCCAGTGGTCGTGCATCGGCACCGTCTCGGCCGCGCCGAAGCGGCGCGCGAGGTCTAGCGACTCTTCGCGGCGCGAGATGGCGATGACGCGCGCGCCGGCATTGGTTGCGAGCTTGGCAAGGACGGCGCCGAGGAAGCCGATGCCGATGATCGCGACGGTCTGCCCGGCGCGGATGTCGGCGCGGCGGAAGATGTTCATCGCGCAACCGAGCGGCTCGCCGGGGAAAGGCTGGTCGCCCAAGGCGGGGGGCAGCTTCACTACCATGTCGGCGGGGGCGACGTCGTACCGCGCGAAACTATGGCCGGCGAGGAAGGCGACGCGGTCGCCGGCCGCAAGCGTGCTCACGTTGTCGCCGAGCGCGTCGACCACGCCCCAGCCCTCATGCCCCATCCCGCCGGGCGCGCCGGGGAAAGTCGACCACGGCTGCCCTTCGAAGGGTTCGACGTTCGACGCGCAGACGCCGCAGCCCTCCAGCCGGATGCGAACCTCGCCCGCGGCGGGCACGGGCAGGTCGACCTCGGCGATCGTCATCTCTCCGGGCGCGGTCAGCACCGCGGCCTGCATCGTCGTCATGTTGATCTCCTGCGCTGTCGTTGCGCGTTGTCTGGTCGCGCTGACGCGCGTGCCGAGGGCTCGATGCCCAATCATACGGCTTGCGTCCAGCCGCGGCGATGAGGCCGACCGTATCGGCAACGAGGGAGCGCGCAGAGCGGTGAGGCGTTGTGCGACAAAACTTGGCTCGGCCACGTGTCTGGCGCATAGCGAACTAACCTAGGTTTGTTGCGCGCTGGGCCCACGTGCAACCGCGCCAGGTGCGGGGGAAATGATGGATCAACGCGACAACTGGCACCTGACCGACGTGGTCGAGCATGAGAGCGGACGTGGTGACCCGTTCGCCGCGGCGGTGCGCGCGACGCGAATGCCGATGATCATCACCGACCCGCGCCGTGACGACAACCCGATCGTGTTCTGCAACGAGGCGTTCCAGCAATTGTCGGGCTATGATCGTGCCGAGATACTGGGAACGAACTGCCGCTTCCTGCAAGGCCCCGGAACCGATCGCGCCAAGGTGGCGGAGGTGCGCGCAGCGATCGAGGCTGGAACCGATGTGGCGGTCGACCTGCTCAATTATCGCAAGGACGGCTCGACCTTTTGGAACGCGCTGTACGTCAGCCCGGTGCGCAACCGCGACGGCGAGATCGAGTTCTTCTTCGCCAGCCAGATGGACGTGAGCGACCGGATCGAGGCGCAGGAGCGGATCGCGCGGCAAAAGGCGGAGGTCGAGCGCGAGGTCGAGGCGCGCACCGCCGACCTGAAGGCGGCGCTGGACGACAAGACGCTGCTGCTCCACGAGGTCGACCATCGCGTGAAGAACAACCTGACGATGATCGGGTCGTTGTTGCGGTTGCAGGCACGCGGCATTTCGGACGAGGACATTCTCGCGCGGCTGAACTCGATGCTGGAGCGGATCGACGCGCTGGCGAGCGTGCATCGCCGGTTGTACCAATCGGACGACGTGACCCGGTTCGACGCAGGTGCGTTCGCGCTGAACCTTGCGACCGACGTTGTCGGTGCGAGCGGGCGGACCGACATCGACGTGCAGTCGGACGTCACCGCGATCGATATCTCGTCGACCAACGCGTCGGCGCTGGGGCTGGTGTTGAACGAGATCGTGACCAATGCGGTCAAGCACGGCTTCGCGGAAGGGCGGGGCGGTGTGCTGACGGTCACCGCGCGCGCCGAGGGTGACACGGGCGCCATCAGCATCGCGGACGATGGTCCGGGTTTCGATGCGGCGAACACGCCCGAGGACGGGCTTGGCCGCGTGCTGATCCGGCGGTTGTCGCGGCAGGTCGGCGCAGACGTCGCATGGTCGCCGGCCGAGCCGGGCGCGCGCGTGACGATCCGCTTCCCGCTCGACCAGGGCGCGACGGGATTGGCGACTTGATCCGCCTCAAACGTCCGTTCCGCGTCCTGATCGTCGAGGACGAGGCGCTGCTGGCAATGGATATCGAGGCGTTGGTGGAGGATGCCGGCCACACGGTCGTCGGCGAGGCGGCCTCGCTGCATGAGGTCGAGGCGATGGAGATCGAGGCCGCGCCCGATCTTGCCTTCGTCGACCTGCAACTGGCGCACAACACCAACGGGCTGGATGCGGCGCGGCTGATCCATGCGCGCTGGGCGCGAACGGCGGTGATCTTCGTGACCGCCAATCCGAAGAAGATACCGGAAGACTTTGCGGGCGCGCACGGCGTGATTCCGAAACCGTTCTCGCGCGCCGGGCTGACCGCGGCGTTGCGCTACATCGAGGAAGGGTTGAGCGATCCGCCGCCAACCAGCCCGATGCCGGCGAGCTTCATCGCCTCGCCTGCCTTTGCCGCTACCTGGAACAGCTGACCGCGCGTTTCTCACTCGTGAATGAACCCGGCCGGCGTTTCGTCGTTACGACGAACCTGAGGCGTATGCTGCGCCCGCGTCACCGACAAGGAGGTTTAGCGATGAATACCGACGAGCTGAAGGGCACCGGCAACGACGTCAAGGGTGAGGTCAAGGAAGCGATCGGCAACGCCACGGGCGATCAGGACACCAGGGCCGCGGGCATCGCCGATCAGGTGACCGGTTCGGTGCAGAAGACCGTTGGTGCCGCCAAGGAAGCCGTGGCGGACAATGTCGCGCCGCTCGCCGGGCAGGCAAGGGGGTTTGCGAAGCAGCGGCCGTTCGCGACCGCGGCGCTGGTCGGCGTGGTCGGGCTTGCGCTCCTCAACACGCTGCGCGGCAAGAAGGCCGCCTGAACTACAGGGCGCGCGGGTCTTCGCCCGCGCGCCCCATCTTTACGGCACTTCGGCCAGTGCCAGTTGTGTTATCCCGGATACGTTCAGGTCTGTGTCGAGCGAGGTATCGCGCACGCGAACGATCTCGCGCGGCAGCCGACGCAATGTCTCTCCGACGCCCGCCACGCCGCCCTCGCGAACGATAAAGAAGTCGATCGTGCCACCCGCGCAGGTGGCGAGTGCATCGACCGCATGGGCGATCACCTGACCATCGGCTCCTCTGACCGGCAGTCCGTCGATCCGCGAGATCGAGAACAGGGCTTCATGCTCGGCACGTCCACTGCGTGCCTGTTCGGCGTTGGCCGCATCGCTGAACTTCGCGCGTCGGCCCAGCCAGCGCCAGATGCCGAACACGTCGACCACGCCGAGAAAGATGTTCGACCACAATAGCTGGGTCTGTCCGGTCTCGAGCCCGACGACGATCCATGCGACTGCGCCAATGGTGAACACGACAAAGCCCCAGCCGGTCACCCGCGCGCCCAGGTTCGATGCGGTCATCAGCGCGGCGATGCAGGTGGCGACGAGCGCGACCCATCCGGCGATATCCTCCATGACGGCGTCTCCTATCGTGCGAGCGGCGAGCGGCGGTAATCATCGAGGATCGCCGCCACATCGTCATAGAGCGAGACCGCGCCGGCGCGCCTGAGCGTACGGTCGGCGAACCCGCCGGAGCGGACCGCGACGGTGGCGATGCCGCATTTGGCTGCGGCGGTGGCGTCATAGGGCGTGTCGCCGACGACGCGTGCTGCGGCGGGTGAGACGCCAAGCTTGTCACATGCGGCGGCAAAGATGTCGGGCGTGGGTTTGGTCGTGTCCGCATCCTCCTTGCTCGTCGTCACCGAGAGGATGTCGCGCACGCCGAGCAAGTCGATGTAATGGTCGAGTTCGTCCTTGCTGGCGGAAGAGGCAAGCGCGACCTGCTGGCCCTGTGCGGCGACGTGGCGCAGCAGGTCGGCGGCGTGTGGAAAGGGGCGGACGCGATCGAGGTAGCGCGTCTTGAAGATGTCACCATGACGGTTGGAAAGAGCATCGATCTCGGCATCGCTTGCGCCGGGGATCAGCGCGGGGACGAGCAGGTCGCCGCCCTTTCCGATCTGATCGTGGATGCGCGCGGGTGCGATCTCGTGGCCGTATTCGCGAAGGGCGTGCTGCCATGCCCAGACATGGTAATCGTTGCTGTCGACGAGCGTGCCGTCGAGGTCGAAGATCACGGCCTCAACAGATGGGGTTGCTGCTCGCCGTGACGCCCAGGCGAGCAATCCCGCGCCGGCAAGCAGCGCGGCGCCGGGCAGCGCCCGACCTTGCCGGCGGAGCAATGCGAGGCCGAGCGTCGCGGTGGCAGCCTGAGTCACGCCGACCTTCTCGAACCCGGCAAGCCGTGTGATGCGCGTCGTCGCTCGTGCGGTGGCATAGTCCTTGACCGGACTACCCGCGGGCGCATCCGCCGTCGCCGGGGTGGACGAGGCCGAACTGGGGTTTGTGCCGTTCGCGACATGGTCGGCGACCCATGCACCACGATCGCCCAGCGGACGATCGCCGTGGGTGGTGTCGCGTGCGGTCTGATGCTCAAGCTCCGAATTGAGCTCCGCGCCGAACAGCAGAATGTAGCTCGACAGGTACATCCACGTCAGCAGCACGACGACCGTGCCGATCGAGCCGTAGGTGGCGTCGTAATTGCCGAAATTGGCGACGTAGATGCCGAAGCCGATCGTGAGCATCAGCCACAGCAATGCGGCAAGCAGCGAGCCCGGCGTCAGCCACGTCCAGCGCGCGTGCTGGCGGGCAGGGCCGTAGCGGTAGAGCGTCGCGGCACCCGCCGACCCGGCGGCGGCGAGCAGGAGATAGGTGACGACCTTGCCCACAGCAGCGACCCAGTTAGGCAGCGTAGGCAAGAGCGTCTGCAGGAAGCCGAGCACGGTCACTGACACCATCGCGAGGATGGCGACCAATACCGCGCAGGCGGTGATGCCGAGTGCCAGCAGCGTCACGTGGATGAAGCCGCGCGTTTCCTCTTCCTCATAGGCGATGTTGAGTGCGGTGATGACCGCGCCGGCCGCGTTGCGCGCGCCGAACAGCGCGATCGCGAGCGCAACGAGCAGGCCGAAGCCCTTCTTCCCGTCCGAGGTATGGACGACGTTGAGCAACTGTTCGCCGATCAATTGCGCCGCCTGTTTGGGCAGGACCGAGGTGAGCGTCGCCATGTTGCTGGACACCGTCTGCGGATCGGCGACCAAGCCATAGGTCAGCACGATCGCGCCGAGCAGCGGCACGAGCGCGAGGAAGCCGTAGAAGGCGACACCGGCGGCGATCAGCCCGACATTGTCGTTGCCCGTTTCCTTCCACGTGCGGAGCGCAACCTGCTTCCAGGCCGGCCACGGCATCTGCCATGGCGATTGCGCGTCCCTTCCGTCTGCTTGCGCGTCGATGTCGGCCCCCTGTCGTTCGCTTCGCCTGTCGGGCAAGAACCGTCGCGTTCGCGCCTCGTTCCGGGGTTGATCGGGATCAGCCTGCTGCGTTTGCGGGAACCGGCGCGTCATCGCACGCGCTTGCTGATGGAAGAGAGCAGGAGAATTGTGGATGACCGAGGCAAGCTGGAGCGGTGCAGGGTCGATCGAGTGGACGATGAGCGCATCGCTGGAGGATGTCACCAGGGGCGGCGAGCAGGTTCCCGAGGTCACCAGCCTGGAGCGCGCCACACGCGCATGGCAGGCGCTGCCACCGGCGCAGCGCAGCGAGGCGGTGTTGACCGCGGAGCGACCGGTGACGCTGCCGGGCGAACTGCCCGCAGACCGCTATGTCGGGGATGCGATCGGCCGGATCGCCGCGCTGTTGCCAAGCGGGAACGACGATGAGCGTGGCGACACGGCGGCGTAAGTCGCCAAGCACACGCGCGGGAACACGTACGCGTGACGAGGCTTGTACCCCTGCCAAGCAGATCAAGAGGTAGATGATGGCCACGAGCCAGTTGGAAATCGATCATTCGAGCATCCTCGACAACATCGAGGGCGAGCAGGTGGAGTTCACCGGCGAGGTCGATGCCGAGGAATATGAATTCGCCGTTCAGTATGACGTACTCGAGGCGCTGAGCGGCGATCGACCCGACGGCGATGCGGCGGACACGTTCCAGCGCTTCATCGACCAGATCAGCGATGCGGCGCTGTCGGCGCTGTCGCGCAACGCCGATCAGGGCATGATTATCGTGAGCGAAAACGACCTCGAATAAGTTCAAGCGCTACCAATGGATCGAAGCGAAAGGATCAAGGCATGAGCGGCAGTGATACCGACAAAGACGAACTAGCCAGCTACAACAACGCAGCAAAGAAGACCGTCGACGCTGGCGTTGCCGACGAGGTGGCAGGTTATGACCAGGAAATCGTGCCGACCGAGGATGGTAAGTCGGCGCAGGATAGTGAGGCACATCCCAACTAAAACACGTTGTCACGGGTGGTGGTCAGTCGACCGCCTCCTGTATCAGCGAGGTGAACCGCAGCTGTTGTCCTAGTAGAGGCGGCGCGGCTCCGCCACCGGGCGTGCCATGTCGACCTGATCGAGCTGGCGCAGCAGATCATCGAAGCTGTTGTCGCGCGGGACGGGAAAATGTCGTGTGAAGCTGGTGCCCAGCACGTCAAGGTCGCGCTGCGTCAGCAATCCAACCGAGACGATCTTGTCAGTCACCGCGTTCCTCCTGTGTTAGGGAACGGGCTTGAACGGCTTTGGTGCCGTGGTGCGCGAATAAAGCGTGATCAAGAGCTTCACGGAGAAGCAGCGTTGATTTTTCGTCAACAGACTGTTGTTCCCGTTACCGAATAAGCTGGGTCCCGATGCCGGCCTCAGCGTGGCTCAGACCATCATGTCTATGTAACCGCGCAAACATGGTACGCCGACTTGAGCGCTCCGGTGCGATGATGCGATTGTCGCGGCCTTCACAAGCGGGCGCACTCTTGGGTACGGCCTGCCGATGGTCCTGCAACTTATCTCGCGCGCGCTGGTAGCGCTGCTGCTGCTCGTCAGCTTGCCCGCGTCCGCGCAAGGAACGTCGGTCGCCGCGCTCAGCCAGCAGATCGCCCAGGCGGAGCGCGATGTCGGCGATGTCGATCGCGCGCTCGACCAGCAGGTTGATGACGACCAACGCGACGATTTGCGCGCGAAGGCGCTGGCGGCGAAAGAGGCGGCAACCGACGCAGCGACACAGTTGCAGACGCAGTTGACGCTGATCGATGCCAAGGTGGCGCAGCTAGGCTCGCCGGCGGCAGGAACGAGCGAAGCCGGAGACATTCGCGCGCAACGCGCCGCGCTGGCGCGGCAGCACAGCGCGCTCGACTCGGCGGTGAAGCGCGGTCGGCTGCTCGGCGTCACCGCGCAGCAGCTGATCGACGAGATCGCGCAGGGGCAGGCGGCGCAGTTCGGCGAGCGGTTGTCCGCACACAGCCCGTCGCCGCTGTCGCCGACGTTCTGGCGCGCGATCCTGCTGTCGGCGCCGCGCGACCTGCGCCGGGCGAGCAGCTTCGTGACCAGCGGTGTCGCGCAGGCGCGGGCGCAGTCGCGCGGCAGCGTGCCGTGGCAGGCGCTGGCGGGTGTTATCGTCTTCGTCGCGGTGTTGGGGCCGGGGCGACTGGCGCTGCGTCGGCTGGGACAGCGGTTTCTGATCGAGGGCGCACCGGGACACCGCGTGCGCCGGTCGGGTTATGCAATCTGGCGCATCATGATCGGTACGTTGACCCCATTGTGCGCCACGTTTGCGCTGGTACAGGGTATCCGCTGGGGTCGGCTAGAGGCGGCGAGCTGGAGCTCGGTGTTCGACGGGCTGATCGCGGCGATGACCTTTGCCGGGTTGACGCTGTCGGCGACGGGGGCGCTGCTGATGCGCAACCAGTCGTCGTGGCGGGTAGCGGCGATCGGGGATACGACGGCGACGCGGCTGCGTCCGTTCTCGATCCTGCTGGCGGCGCTGTCGTTCGCGACCATCATCGTCGACACGGTCAACCGCGCGGTGAATGCGAGCGGCGCGGCGCGCGTCGCCGCGCAGGCCGCCGAAGCCTCGCTCCACCTGCTGCTGCTCGCCGCGACGCTGCTGGCGCTCGGCCGGTTGCGCGCCGAACAGGCGGACGACGAGCAGGGCGAGACGACGCGCGCCGGACTGGGCGCGGTGACGCTGCTCGCTTGGGGAATCGTGCTGGTCGCCGGCATTGGGCTGCTGTTCGGTTATGTCGGGTTCAGCCTGTTCCTTGTGCAGTTGGTGTCGTGGGGCACAGTGCTCGGCTCGGCGACCTACCTGTTGACGACCGCGATCGACGATGTCGCGACCACGCTGTTCAAGCGCAGCAGCGCGACCGGGCGGACGCTGGTGCGCGCGCTGGGACTTCGGGGCAGCAGCGTCGATCAGTTCGGGGTGCTGTTGTCGGGTGTGTTGCGGCTGATCGTCGCGGTGACGGCGTTCGGGCTGCTGCTGTCGCCGTTCGGTGCGGGCAACGGCGTCACGTCGCTGTTCGGGCGCGTCGGCACGTTGGCGCAGGGGATCGAGATCGGCGGCGTGTCGGTGTCGCCAGGCACCATCGTGCGCGGGCTGGTGGTGTTGTTCGTCGGGCTGGCGCTGGTGCGCGGGTTCATGGGGTGGCTGGAGGGGCGCTACCTGCCCGCGACCGATCTGGACGGATCGGGGCAGAATTCGGTCAGGCTGGTCGCGCGCTATGTCGGGATCGCGCTCGCGGTGATCTGGGCGCTCGCGTCGCTGGGCATCGGGGTGGAGCGGATCGCGCTGCTGTTGTCCGCCTTGTCGGTCGGCATCGGTTTCGGTTTGCAGGCGATCACGCAGAATTTCGTCTCCGGGTTGATCCTGCTGGCCGAGCGGCCGATCAAGATCGGCGATCTGGTGCGCGTCGGCACCGACGAGGGCGATGTGAAGCGGATCAGCGTGCGATCGACCGAGATCGAGCTCGCCGACCATTCGACGCTGATCGTGCCCAATTCGGAGCTGATCACCAAATCGGTGCTCAACAAGACGCTGGCGAGCCCGCTGGGTCGCATGCAGATCCAGTTCTCCGTCCCGCTCGGCACCGAAGCGGCGCGGGTGCGTGAGTTGGTGCTGGAGAGTTTCGCAGCGGAAAGCGCGGTACTGGATGATCCCGCGCCATCGGCGTTTGTCGATTCGATCGCGGATGGGCGCATCCTGTTCAACTGCTTCGCGCATGTCGCCACCCCGCGCGCAGCGTATGGCGCGCGCTCGTCCGTGTTCATGGCGCTGCTCGGCCGATTTCACGAGGAGGGGATCGACATTGGCACGGTGCCGCAGCGGCTGGAGATGGTCGCCGCGCCCACGCTCGCGGACGGTCGCCCAGAGAAGAAGAAAGACGCTTCGGAATCAGGTGACGAATGAAACCGATCGGCTAGAAAGGCGGCAAAAGAGGGGAACTTGCATGACCTACCGTGCCGCCACCGCCGTCGCCTTGTGCCTGATGGCGGCGCAACTATCGGCTCAGGTCGCGCCGACCAACGCGCCGACCCCGATCGAGCGGACACAGGCGCCCGAGAACCAGATCACGCAGCCGAGCCCCGAGGTGGTCACCGATCGCCCGATGGTTGCGCCGCCTGCGACGCCCGCGCCCAACGCCAACGCGCGAACGGTCGCCGCTGCCCCTGCGAAGGCTCCGAAGTGGGACGTGAACGCGCCGCCGGGCATGCGCACGCGTGAGGTGGCGATCAACACCGATAACGGCAGCTGGATGAACGTCGACGTATCACCTGACGGGCGGTTGATTGCGTTCGACATGCTGGGCGACATCTACACCATGGGAATCGCGGGCGGCACGCCGACGCGGATCGCGCAGGGGCTGGCGTATGAGCATCAGCCGCGCTTCTCACCCGATGGGCGCCGGATCGCCTTCACCTCCGACCGCGGCGGCGGCGACAACATCTGGGTGATGAACGTCGACGGCAGTGACAAGAGGCAGGTGACGAAGGAGGACTTCCGCCTGCTCAACCAGCCGTCGTGGAGCCCGGACGGACGCTTCATCGCGGCGAAGAAGCATTTCACCACCGGCCGCTCATTGGGCACCGGCGAGGTGTGGCTGTACCATGTCTCGGGCGGCGGTGGGGTGCAGCTGGTCAAGCGCAAGAGCGAGCAACTGCAGAAGGAACTGGGCGAGCCGATCTATGCGCCCGACGGCAAGAGCATCTTCTACACCCGCAACGTGACGCCGGGTCCGATCTTCGAATATGCGCAGAACTCGCGCACCGACCTGTTCAACATCGAACGCTACGACATCGACTCTGGCGAGGTGACCACCGCGGTGTCGGGCGTCGGTGGATCGGTGCGCCCGACGCTGTCGCGCGACGGCAAAAGGATCGCCTTCGTGCGGCGCGAGAACAACAAGACCAAGCTGTGGGTCAAGGAGCTGTCGACCGGCATCGAGCGCGTCGTCTACGGCGATCTCGACCGCGACGTGCAGGAAACCTGGGCGGTGACCGGCGTCTATCCCAACATGGCGTGGACGCCCGACGGTACGGCGATCATGATCTGGGCGGGCGGGCATATCCAGCGTGTCGCGGTCGATGGCTCGGGCGCACGCGTGGTGCCGTTCCGGGTCAACGACACGCGCGTGGTGATCGACGCGACGCACCCGCAGGTCGAGGTGTCGCCCGACCGCATTCAGACCAGAATGCCGCGCTGGGCGAGCGTCTCTCCCGATGGGGGGCAGGTCGTGTTCGAGACACTGGGGAAGCTGTGGGTCAAGCCGATGGCGGGCGGCGCGGCGCGGCGGCTGACCCGCGCGACCGACGAGTTCGAGCTGTGGCCGAGCTGGTCGCGCGACGGCAGGCAGATCGTCTTCGTCGGCTGGACCGACGCCGGGCTGGGGCAGGTCAAGACGGTCGCGGCGGCTGGCGGCGCGGTGAAGGTCGTGACCAATGCGGCGGGGCTGTATCGCCGGCCGCACTTCTCGCCCGATGCCAAGGTGATCGTGTTCGAGCAGGGCGAGGGCGGCGGGCTGACCGCGGCGCGCGGACCCGGCGGATCGGGCGCGTACCGCGTGGCGGCGACGGGCGGCGCGCCGGTCAGGATTGCGGACGGCGCGGCCGAGCCGCAGTTCGGCGACCGGAACGACCGCGTGTTCCTGCTGACCAGCGAGAAGGACAAGCGCCAGCTCGTCAGCACCGACCTGAATGGTGAAGCGAAGCGGGTGCACGCGCAGGGCGAGCTGGTCAGCGATTATCAGGTGTCGCCAACGGGCGAGTTCGTCGCGTTCAAGCAGAATTACCAGGCATTTGTCATGCCGCTGATGCCCGGCACGCAGGGGGTTGAGACCGACAAAAAGGCCGGGCCGCTGCCCGTCACGCAGGTGAGCGCGGACGGTGCGGACTTCATCAATTGGTCTAACGATGGACAGACGCTGAACTGGAGCACCGGGCCGACGCTCTATACCGCGCAGGTCAATACCTTGTTTTCGCAGGCGCCAGCGGGCGAGAACGCGCCCAAGTTCGCCGCACCGCGCACCGGCGTGTCGCTGTCGATGGACGTGCCCGCGGCCAAGCCTACGGGCACGGTCGCACTGACCGGCGCGCGCGTGGTGACGATGGCGCGCGCGGACGGCGGGATCATCGACGATGCGACGATCCTGATCCGCGGCGACCGCATCGTCGCGGTCGGCCCGCGCGCATCGATCGCGATCCCTGCCGGCACCAAGACGATCGATGTCGCCGGCAAGACGATCATCCCCGGGCTGGTTGATGCTCACGCGCACGGGCCGCAGGGCGACGACGAGCTGGTGCCGCAGCAGAACTGGAATGCGATGGCGAACCTCGCGCTCGGCACGACGACGATCCACGATCCGTCGTCGCGTTCGGCCGAGATCTTTCCCGCCGCCGAGATGCAGCGTGCCGGCATGATCCTGACGCCGCGCATCTTTTCCACCGGTGAGATCATCTACGGCGCGAAGTCGCCTGACGTGTACGCGGAGATCAACGGCTACGACGACGCGCTCGCCGACGTGCGGCGGTTGAAGGCGCAGGGCGCACACAGCGTCAAGAACTACAACCAGCCGCGGCGCGAGCAGCGTCAGATGGTGGTCGCCGCCGCGCAGGCCGAGGGGATGGAGGTCGTGCCCGAGGGCGGGTCGCTATTCACGCAGGACGTGACGCTGATCCAGGACGGCAACTCGACCGTCGAGCACAACATCCCGCTTGAGCATTTCTACGACGATCTGATCCAGCTGTGGACCCAGACGAAGACCAACTACACGCCGACCTTGGTCGTCACCTATGGCGGGCCGGCAGGCGATCCGTACTGGCGCGCGCATACCGACGTGTGGCGTCACCCGATCCTGTCGCGCCACGCGCCGCAGGCGTTGCTCGCGGCGCAAAACGCGCGGCGTGAACTGGCGCCGGAGGAGGATTACGTCGACGGCGAGAGCGCGCGCGAGGCGAAGAAGCTGGCTGACAAGGGCGTGCAGGTGTCGATTGGCGCGCACGGGCAGCAGCCCGGGCTGGGCGCGCATTGGGAGATGTGGAGCTTTGCCAAGGGCGGCTGGTCGCCGATCGAGGCGCTGCGCGCGGGCACGATCATGCCGGCCACCTCGCTCGGTTACCAGAAGGACGTCGGCTCGCTCGAACCCGGCAAGCTCGCCGATCTGGTCGTGCTCGACGCCGATCCGACGGTGAACATCCACAATTCGGATAAGGTGTCGCGCGTGATGCTTGGCGGGCATCTGTACGATGCCGCGACGCTCAACGAGGTCGGAACCGGCAATCGCCAGCGGATGCCGTACTGGTTCGAGGGCGCGAACGGCGCAGGCGGCACGGGCACGCGGATGACGACCGGTCACGGCTACGGCGACGCGGATCAGGATTGATCTGACGCGTGGGCAACCGATCTGCTAGGGGCACGCGCGAGCCAGTGTGCCCCCAAGTGGATGAGAATGACCGAGACTTCGCTCCAGCCGCCGATCCTCGTTGCGGCGCTGTACCAGTTTACGCGCTTCGACGACGTGGCGGCTATCAAGGCGACCCTGCTGCCGGTGTGCGAGGTCGCGGGGGTGCGCGGATCGCTGCTGCTCGCCGACGAAGGACTGAACGGGACGATCGCGGGCAGCGACGAGGGTATCGCCGCAGTGCTGGCGCATCTGCGCGCGCTGCCGGGGTGTGCGGGGCTGGAGGTCAAGTTTTCGCGCGCTGGCGTGATGCCGTTCGGGCGCATGAAGGTGCGGTTGAAGCGCGAGATCGTGACGATGGGGCAGCCCGACCTTGATCCGGTCGGCGGCGTCGGCGCTTACGTCGAGCCGGCGGACTGGAACGCGCTGATCGACGATCCCGACACGGTGCTGATCGACACGCGCAACGATTACGAGGTCGCGCTCGGCAGCTTCGTGGGCGCGATCGATCCGGGCACGCGGAGCTTCCGCGACTTTCCGGCGTGGTTCCGCGCTCAGCGTGAGGCACTGATCGAGAAAGGCCGAACGCCGAAGATCGCGATGTTCTGTACCGGCGGCATCCGCTGCGAGAAGGCGACCGCGTTCGTGCGGAGCGAGGGGCTAGAGGACGTGTTCCACCTGAAAGGCGGCATCCTCAACTATCTGGAGCAGGTGCCCGAGGCGGAGACGCGCTGGCACGGCGAGTGTTTCGTGTTCGACGAGCGGGTGAGCGTGACGCACGACCTGTCGCCGACACACCGCGCGATGTGCAAGGCGTGCCAGCGGCCGGTGGGTGCGGACGGATGCTCGTGTGGAGATATGGTCTAGATCGACCCCGCTAGATCGACCCCGGCACCCCGGATCACGTCGAGGGTGACGACTGGACGCGACTGCCCGCTACACGCCCGTGCTGGCCGCCGGACGTTCGCGCATCGCTTCGATCCAGCGTGCAACGTGGACGTGTTCGGGCGCGGGCGCGAACTTGACCATGCGCGCGAAATCGATGCCGGTGAAGGCGACCACGTCGGCGATGGTCACGCGGTCGGCGGCGATGAACGCGCTTTCGCCCAAGCGGCGGTCGAACAGCTTCATCGCGCGCGTCGCCGCGGCGGTGTTGGTCTCGGCAATGGCGGGCACCTGCGTCTCGATCGCCGCCAGCGCGGGATGGCCGTGGCGGACCGACATCATCAGCGGTGTGGCGAGCAGCATCTCGGCGCGGCGCATCCACATCTCGATCACGGCGATCTCGCGCGGGTCGCGGCCGAAAAGGTTCGGCTCGGGATAGACGCTTTCGAGATAGCGGCAGATCGCGATCGACTCGGTGATCGTCGTCTCGTCGTCGATCTCCAGCGCAGGGACGTTGGCGAGGCCGGCGCGGGCGAGATAGTCGGGGGTGCGGTGTTCGCCGGCAAAGATGTCGATCTGGACGATCTCGATATCCTCGATCCCCTTTTCCGCCATGAACCAGCGCACGCGGCGCGGATTGGGGGCGCGGCGGCTGTCGAACAGGCGCATCAGGCTTCCTCGCCGATCTTGTCCTGCGTCTTCGTTTCGAAGTCGCTCGCGTCGTGGCGTTCGTGGAGCTGGCTGGCAGGGTCGCCCATGAGGCGGTTGACCATGCGGCCGCGCTTGACCGCGGGACGTTCGGCGATCCGGTCGGTCCAGCGCAGCACGTTCTTGTACTCGTGTACCTGCAGGAAGGTGCCCGCGTCGTAGACGAGGCCCTTCACCAGCGCGCCGTACCAGGGCCAGATTGCCATGTCAGCAATCGTGTAATCGGCACCGGCGATATACTCGCTCTCGCCCAGCCGGCGGTCGAGCACGTCGAGCTGGCGCTTCACCTCCATCGCATAGCGGTCGATCGCGTACTCGATCTTGGTCGGCGCATAGGCGTAGAAATGTCCAAAGCCGCCGCCGAGCAGCGGCCCGGAGCCCATCTGCCAGAACAGCCACGACAGGCATTCCGCGCGCGCTGCGGGTTCGGTGGGAAGGAACGCATCGAACTTCTCGGCGAGATAGACGAGGATCGAGCCCGATTCGAACACGCGGACGGGCGTGTCGCCGCTGCGATCGACCAGTGCAGGTATTTTAGAGTTGGGGTTGGCGGCGACGAAGCCGCTGCCGAACTGGACGCCCTCGTTGATGCGGATCAGCCAGGCGTCATATTCAGCGCCCGCGTGGCCGGCGGCGAGCAGTTCCTCCAGCATCACCGTCACCTTCACACCATTAGGCGTGGCGAGTGAGTAGAGTTGCAGCGGGTGGCGCCCGACCGGCAGCTCCTTGTCGTGGGTCGCACCCGCGGTCGGGCGGTTGATGTTGGCGAAGCGCCCGCCGTTTTCCTTGTTCCAGGTCCAGATCTCGGGCGGCGTATAGCTGTCGGTCACGGGTGGCTCCTCTCAGACGACGTTCGCCCGAGACTAGCCGCGCGTGCGGCGCGGGTCCAATCGCCCGCGCCGCCGATCAGGCCGCGATCGCCTCCAGTTGCTCGCTCAGCTCGAGCCAGCTCTGCTCGGATGCGTCGATCTGCTCCTGCACGCTGGCGCGGCGCTTCATCAACTCGGTCATGCTGAGCTTGGCGAGCGGGCCCTGCGTGGTCGAGGGATCGAACATCGCGCGGTCGAGTGCGCTACGCTGCTCCGTCAGTTTCGCGAGCGCGGCCTCGGCGTCGCGCGCCTGCTTGCGCAAAGCCTTGTCCTGTTCGCGCTGCTCGGCCTGCTTGCGCGCGTCGGCTTTCGCCTTGGCCTTGGACTGCTTGCCCGAGCCGTCGCCTGACAGGATCAGCTTGATATAGTCCTCGATCGCGCCGTCGAAGTCGCGCGCGGTGCCTCCATCCACCAGCACGAGGCGGTCGGCGGTCATCTCGAGCATGTGGCGGTCGTGGCTGACGATCACGACGGCGCCGGTGTAGCCGTTCAACGCCTGGATCAGCGCCTCGCGTGCGTCGACGTCGAGGTGGTTTGTCGGCTCGTCGAGGATTAGCAGGTGCGGCGCGTCGCGGGTGATGAGCGCAAGGGCGAGGCGGGCGCGTTCGCCGCCCGAGAGCTTGCCGACCTTGGTGATCGCCTTGTCGCCCTGGAAGCCAAAGCGGCCGAGCTGCGCGCGCACCGCGGACGGCGATGATCCCTCCATCAGCGCGGACATGTGCTGGAGCGGGGTCTCGTCGCGGTCGAGCTCCTCGACCTGATATTGCGTGAAATAGCCGACGCGCATCTTGCCGCTCGCCTGCATCGCGCCCTCCATCGGGGTGAGCTGCGCGGCGAGCAGGCGGGCGAGCGTGGTCTTGCCGTTGCCGTTGCGCCCGAGCAACGCGACACGCTCGTCGGGATCGATGCGCAGGTTCAATCGGCGGAGGATCGGCGTCTCGTTATAACCGACGGTGGCGAGGTCGAGCGTGATGAGCGGCGGGCGCAGCGCGGTCGGATCGGGGAAGTCGAACGACAAGGACGGATCGTCCATCACCTCGGCGATCGGCTGCATCCGCGCCAGCGCCTTGACGCGCGACTGCGCCTGCTTCGCGGTCGAGGCGCGGGCAGAGTTGCGCGCGACGAACTCCTTCAGCTTCTCGCGCTCGGCCATCTGCTTCTCGCGCGCGGCGGCCTGCTGCGCCTGGCGCTCGGCCCGCTGGCGCTCGAACGCGTCATAGCCGCCGGGGTAGAGCGTCAGCTTGCCGCGATCGAGGTGAAGGATGTGGTCGACGACGTTGTTGAGGAAGTCGCGTTCGTGGCTGACGACGACGATCGTCGCCTGATAGGATTTGAGGAAATCCTCCAGCCACAGCACCGCTTCGAGGTCGAGGTGGTTCGACGGCTCGTCGAGCAACAGCAGGTCGGGGGCGGAGAACAGCAAGGAGGCGAGTGCGACGCGCATCCGCCAGCCGCCCGAGAAGCTCTCGAGCGGGCGGTTCTGCATCTCCTCGTCGAAACCGAGCCCGACGAGGATACGCGAGGCGCGCGAGGGTGCCGACCAGGCGTCGATCGCCATCAATCGCTCGTGGATGTCGCCGAGCCGGTCCATGTCCTCCATGTTCTCGCTCTCGGCGAGGAGCGCGGTGCGCTCGACATCGGCGGCGAGCACGGTCTCGATCGGGGTGGAGTCGCCGCCGGGTGCCTCCTGCGCGATATAACCCAGGCGCGCGCCGCGCGGCATGTCGGCGCTGCCGGTGTCGGGCTCCAGCATCCCCGCGATCACGCGCACCAGCGTCGACTTGCCCGCGCCGTTGCGGCCGATCAGCCCGATGCGCCCGCGCGGCGGCAGCGCGGCGGTGGCGCGATCGAGGATCGTCCGCCCGCCGAGGCGAACGGTGATGTCGGAAAGATTGAGCATGCGCGCGCGCTTAGCAGATGCAGCATCGGATTTCGAGCCGGTTGCCGCTGACTCCGCGTTTACCTAGATGGAGCGCATGTCAGGCTACGGCCCCCCCGAACGGTTCAACGAAGAAGCCGCCACCTTCACGATCCGCGGCAGCGACGCGCCCGACCTTCAGGCCGGTGTGGCGGCGATCCGTAACGTGCTGAAGACGCTGTCCCTAAAACCCGGCGTCTACCGGATGCAGGATGCCAAGGGCGAGGTGCTGTACGTCGGCAAGGCGCGCGCGCTGAAGAACCGCGTCGGCAATTACGTCCAGATCGAGCGGCTGAGCAAACGCATCCAGCGGATGGTGTCGCAGACGCGGTCGATGACGATCGTGACGACCAACAACGAGGCCGAGGCGCTGCTGCTCGAGGCGCAGCTGATCAAGCGTTATCGCCCGCCGTACAACGTGCTGCTGCGCGACGATAAGTCGTTCCCGTTCATCCTGCTGCGCGCCGACCACGACTTTCCGCGGGTGCAGAAGCACCGCGGCGCACGCAAGGCGAAGGGTGATTACTACGGCCCGTTCGCGAGCGCGGGGAGCGTCAACAATACGCTGAATGCGTTGCAGAAGCTGTTCCTGCTCAGGAGCTGCACCGACGGATTCTTCAAGACGCGCGACCGGCCGTGCCTGCTGTATCAGATCAAGCGCTGTTCGGCGCCATGCGTGGGGCGGATCGATACGCCGGGCTATGCCGAGTTGGTGAGCGACGCGAAGAAGTTCCTAGCTGGCAAGACCACCGACGTACAGGCGAAGCTGGGCGCGCAGATGCAGGCCGCGGCGGAGAACATGGACTTCGAGCTCGCCGCGGTGCTGCGCGACCGGTTGAAGGCGCTGACCTTTATCCAGGGGACGCAGTTCATCAACGCGGAAGGGGTCGGCGACGCCGACATCTTCGCGCTGGCGTGCCTGGAGGGCGTGATCGGCATCCAGGCCTTCTTCATTCGCGGTGGGCAGAATTGGGGGCATCGCAGCTTCTTTCCGTCGCACACCGCCGAGGTGAGCGAGGAAGAGGTGCTGCAGCTGTTCCTGATGCAATTCTACGAGGAGGTGCCGCCGGCGCGGACGATCTTCGTCGATCGCGACCTGCCCGAGGCGGCACTGCTGATGGAGGCCTTGTCCGAGCAGGCGAAGCGCAAGGTCGAGATCACGGTGCCGCAGCGTGGGACACGCCGGCGATTGCTGGACCAGGCATCGCGCAATGCGAAGGAGGCGCTGGAGCGCAGGCTGGCGGAGAGCACGACCCAGTCGAAGCTCAACCGCGAGGTCGCCGACCTGTTCGAACTCGCCGAGCCGCCCGAGCGGATCGAGGTGTACGACAACAGCCACATTCAGGGGACCAACGCGGTCGGTGCGATGGTGGTCGCGGGGCCGGAAGGCTTCCGCAAAGGCCAGTATCGCAAGTTCAACATCAAGCAGGCGGCAACTGACGACGATTTCGCGATGATGCGCGAGGTGC
The DNA here is from genome assembly GCF_000382485.1 of Sphingomonas sp. Mn802worker. Classification (GTDB taxonomy): domain Bacteria; phylum Pseudomonadota; class Alphaproteobacteria; order Sphingomonadales; family Sphingomonadaceae; genus Sphingomonas. Next base: position 476,718 of record NZ_AORY01000004.1, read on the forward strand.
TGACCCGTCGTTTCGCGCGCGCGTTGGAGGAGGACCCCGATCGCGACTCGGGCGAGTGGCCCGATCTGGTGCTGCTCGACGGCGGGCGCGGGCAATTGAACGCGGCGAAGGCGGTGCTGGAGGATCTCGGCATCGAGGACGTGTGCCTCGTCGGCGTCGCCAAGGGCCCGCATCACGGTCGCGAGGGGCGCGAGGTGTTCCACCTGATGGACGGGCGCGAGCTGACGCTGCCGGTCAACGCGCCGGTGCTTTTCTACCTGCAACGGCTACGCGACGAGGTGCACCGCTACGTCATCGGCGCGCACCGCGCGAAACGCGCCAAGGCGATCGGCGCGAGCCCGCTCGACGAGGTGCCCGGCATCGGTCCGGCGCGCAAAAAGGCGTTGTTGATGCATTTCGGCACCGGCCGTGCGGTCAGGAACGCCAGCCTGGAGGATCTGCAAAAGGCGCCGGGCGTGTCGGCCAGCGTCGCGCAGACGGTGTACGACTTCTACCACGCGCATTGAGGCCTAGGTTGCGTAAGCGCCGCGTTTACGTCTGATCGGTACAGCGAGCGCCATGACGGCCGTGTTCCTGACCATCGATACCGAGTTCGCGTGGCGCCATCATGCCGCGGGGCTCGACGCGGCGACGATCCACGCGCGCTCGGTCGAGCCGGCGGGGGTGGGTCTGACGTGGCAGCTCGGCGTGCTGGCGCGGGCGGGCTTGAAGGCGACCTTCTTCGTCGATCCGCTGCCGGCGCTGATCTACGGCGATGAGTGGGCACGGCGGATGATCGAGCCGGTGCTGGCGGCGGGGCAGGAGGTCCAGCTGCACTGCCACCCCAATTGGATCGGTGCAGTGGCGGGTGACCATGGCGCGGCGCACGGTGCGTTCGAGCTGATCGATCTGTCGGCGGACCGGCAGCTAGTGGTGCTGGCGCGCGCGATCGAACTGCTGGTGGCCGCGGGCGCGCCGCGCCCGGTCGCGTTTCGCGCCGGTAGCTACTCGGCCAGTGACGACACATTGTGCGCGCTCGCCGCGCTCGGGCTCGCCTATGACAGCAGCCACAATGGCGCGCATCATCCGTGGCCGAGCGCGATCACGCTCGATCCGGCGCAGATCGCGCCGGTCGTGCGGCGCGGCGTGGTCGAGGTGCCGGTGACGGTGATCGAGGACAAGCCCGGCTGCTGGCGCAATTTCCAGATCTGTGCGCTATCGACGCGCGAGATGCGCGCCGCGCTGGACCACGCGATCGCTAACGATCATGCCGCGGTGACGATCGTCGGGCACAGTTTCGAGCTTGCCAACCGTGCGGGCACCGCGCCCAACCGCGTTCACGTCCATCGATTCGAGGCATTGTGTGCGATGTTGGCGGAGCGGCAGGACGCGGCGCGTACGTGCCACTTCGCCGATCGCCCCGCGCTGCCGCTCGGGCGCGCCGACCGTCCGCTCGCGCCCGACGCGCTGCGGCTGCGATGGCGGCAGGCGGAGCAATTGTGGTCGACGCTGGTCGCGGAACGCGCGGCGTGAGTGCGAGCGCGCTCAAGCTGCAGGTCGGTGCGCGGACGCTGATGAGCTTTCCGCGGCAATTGCGGCGGGTCGCGTGGTCGCTGGAGCAGGCGCTGACGGGTGCGGGACCGAGCTTGCCCGCGCTCGATGCAGCGGACGATGGGTATCTGGTGACCTCGTTGCCCGAGACGGTCACGCTCGACGCCCCCGGCCTGCGTTTCGTGCGGCAGCGCTACACGCGTTATTACGTCGATCTGGCGGGCGGGCGTGAGGCGTGGTTGGCGGCGCTGTCGGGGCAGGCGCGATCGGGATTGAAGCGCAAGGCAAGGAAGCTGGCGGCGGCGAACGGCGGTACGCTCGACGTGCGGCGTTATCGTTCGCCTGAGGAGATGGCGGTTTTCCATCCGCTGGCGCGCGCGGTGTCGGTGACGACCTATCAGGAACGGCTGCTGGGATCGGGGTTGCCCGGGGACGCGGACGCGCTGATCGCGGCGGCAGGCGAGGATCGCGCGCGCGCGTGGCTGCTGTTCCTGGGCGACGCGCCAATCGCCTATCTGTGGTGCGGGGCGGATAGAGAGACGCTACGCTACGATTATGTCGGGCACGATCCCACGCACCAGGCGCTGTCGCCCGGCAGCGTGTTGATGGCGGAAGCGCTCGGCGATCTGTTCACGGACCGCTTTCGCTGGTTCGACTTCACCGAAGGCGAGGGACAGCACAAGCGTGGTCTGGCGAGCGGCGGCGTGGCCTGCCGCGACGAACTGCTGCTGCGCCCAACCATCGCCAATCGCGTGGCGGTTGCGGCGGTCGGCGGTTTCGATGCGGCGATGGTGGTGGCGAAACGCTGGAGCGAGGCGCCCGCGTTGAAGCGCTTCGCGCAGCATGTGCGGCGGGCTTAGCGTCACACGGGTAATCGCGCCCGATGACCGCGGGCGGCGCATGCCCTATCTTACGTCCATGCACCTCGTCGCCGACGCCATCGTCCTGTCCGTGCGCGCGCACGGCGAGCATGGGGCGGTGGTGCGCGCCTTCACGCGGACGTCGGGCGTGTGGCCGGGCTATGTCCGCGGCGGACATTCGCGGCGGCTGCGGCCGATCCTGCAACCCACCAATCTGGTGCGGGCCGAGTGGCGCGCGCGGACCGACGAGCAATTGCCCGCGCTGACGGTCGAGTTGATCCACAGCCGCGCGCCGATGTATGCCGAGGCGCTGCCCGCCGCCGCGCTCGAATGGCTCGCCGCGCTGACCGCCGCCGCGCTGCCCGAGGCGCAAGGCTATCCACGGCTGCACGATGCGCTGTCGGGCGTGCTCGACGCAGTCGAGGCGGCGCCGAGTGCGAAGGGCTGGGCCGGTGCGCTCGCGCGCTACGAGTTGCTGCTGCTCGCCGAACTGGGCTTCGGGCTCGACCTGTCGGCGTGCGTTGCGACCGGCGTGGTCGATGATCTCGCGTTCGTCAGCCCGAAAAGCGGTGCGGCGGTCAGCCGAGCGGCGGCGCGCGGATATGAGGCGCGGCTGCTTCGGTTACCGCGCTTCCTCATCGATGGCGGCGAGGCGGGATGGGACGAAGTGGCCGATGCGCTGGCGATCACCGGCCATTTTCTTGAGCGCGACGTGCTGGTCGATCGTCGGCGCGAGACGCTGGCGGCGCGCGACCGGCTGGTCGACCGGTTGAAAAGGGCAGTTGCCTGACCGCGCCGCACGCGCCATGCGGGCGCGCATGAGCACGCCCCTGATCGCGATCCTCGCCGGAGACGGCATCGGCCCCGAAGTCACCGCACAGGCGCGCCGCGTGCTTGATGCACTCGGCCTCGATCTGGCGTTCGAGGAGGCGGCAGTGGGCGGCGCGGCGTATCGTCAGCACGGCCATCCGCTACCGCCCGAGACACTCGACCTCGCGCATCGCGCCGATGCGATCCTGTTCGGCGCGGTTGGTGACCCCGCATTCGATGCGCTTGAACGCGCATTCCGGCCCGAGCAGGCAATTCTCGGGCTGCGCAAGGAGCTGGGAACCTTCGCCAATCTCCGCCCGGCGCGCATTTTTGAGGGGCTGGAAGATGCCTCGACGCTCAAGCCCGAGGTAGCGCGCGCGATCGATTTGGTGATCGTGCGCGAGTTGAACGGCGATGTGTATTTCGGCGAGAAGGGCCGGCGGACGACCGCGGCGGGCTTGCGCGAGGGGCACGACCTGATGCGCTACGACGAGAGCGAGGTGCGCCGCATCGCACGGGTCGGGTTCGAGACCGCGGCCAAGCGTCGCGGCAAATTGTGCTCGGTCGACAAGGCCAACGTGCTGGAAACCTCGCAGCTGTGGCGCGACGTGGTGATCGAGGTTGCGGCGGACTATCCGCAGGTCGAGTTGACCCACATGTACGTCGACAATGCCGCGATGCAGCTGGTGCGCAATCCGGGCGCGTTCGACACGATCGTGACCGGCAACCTGTTCGGCGACATCTTGTCGGATCAGGCTAGCATGTGCGTCGGCTCGATCGGGATGCTGCCATCGGCGTCGCTGGATGCCGTGGGCAAGGGACTGTACGAGCCGATCCATGGCTCCGCGCCCGATATCGCCGGGCAGAGCAAGGCGAACCCGTGCGCGGCGATCTTGTCGGCGGCGATGCTGCTGCGTCACTCGCTGAACGAGGCGGAAGCGGCAGACCGGGTCGAGGCGGCGGTGGCGGCGGCGCTGCGGACGGGCGTGCGGACACCCGATCTGGGCGGCGACGCGTCGACGCAGGCGATGGGCGACGCGGTACTCGCGGCGCTTTAGATCCAGCTGGAAAACCACGTCCAGCGGCGGAACGCGCCCGCGTCGGTCAGCGGCTCGGCACACAGCACCGGCAGGAAATAGATGAGCAGCGCGAAGCAGGCGAGCAGATAGAACTCGTCCCAGCCGCGTAATTCTGCGCGCCAATGATCGAGCGCGACCGTAAGCGCGACGACCAGGAAGATGCCGCTGGGATAGTAATAATAATAGAAGCCGAGCGATTTGGGGATCAGCGCCCAGATCAGCAGGCTGGCGACCCACAACAAAGGGGGAACAGCAGCTGCGCCGAGCCGGTCTTGACCCAGGCCCAGAACAGCGCCGCGACGGCGACCAACCCGCCCCACATGATCGCGGGATTGCCGATCATCCAGATGCCGCGCTGCACCCCGTCGACGGGTTCGTAGAGGTACCAGATCGGGCGCTGCATCAGCGGCCAGGTGTACCAGTTCGACTGGTAGGTGTGCGGCGGCAGCACCTGCGTCTGGCGCGCGTACATGTCGAGCTGGAACGGGATCAGCCGCGACCAGGTCATCGGATCGCTGGTGTAGAAGAACGCCGGCGCGAACGTCAGCAGATAGGTGCCGACCGACACGATGCCGAGCAGCGCGACCGCGACGAGCGGGTTCAGCCCGCGCCATCGTTCCGGATGACGGTGGCGCAGCCGCAGATAGGCGAACGCGGCAAAGGCGACATACGGCCCCGCGGTCCACTTGCACGCGGTGGCGAGCCCGAGCAGCGCAGCGCCCGCGCACCAGCGGGCATGGACCTGCCGCCGCGTCAGCGCGCGCGCCGACCACGCCAGCATGACGATACCCCACAGCAGGAACGCAGCCAGGAACGTGTCGAGCATCGCGATCCGCGCCTGCACGAGCACTGTGAACGACATCAATGCGAGCGCTGCGCCGATCAAGCTGGCGCGCAATCGCCCGGTCAACAGCTGCACCAGCGCGAAGACACCCGCGATCGTCGCCGCGCCCGCGACCGTCGAGGCGAAGCGCCAGCCGAACGGTTCGTCGCCGAACCAGCGAAGCGACAATGCGATCAGTTCCTTGGCGAGCAGCGGATGCTCGATGTTGGTGGGGCCGGCCAAGTCGCGCATCGCGCGCGCGGCGGGAACGTAGTGGACCTCGTCGAACACCAGCTTGTTCGGCACGGCCAGACGGATGAGGAAGATCAGCTCGCTCAACAGCGCGATCAGCGCACCAACCAGCATCGGACGTTTCAGCAGCGCGATTCGTTCGGGTTCGGACACGCGCCTTCTCTCGATCGCGCGCGCGTGTCGGGCAAGAGGCAAGGTGTACGGGGCAGGCGGGGGTTGAGTAAGGCTCTGCGCGGGGGCAAAGCGGGCGGCATGAAGCGTCGCACTGGCCAGGACCGTTCGATCACCCATAATTGGCGTCCCGCCACCCAGGCGATCCGCGGCGGCACCGCCAGGTCCGAGTGGGGCGAGACCAGCGAGGCGTTGTTCCTCACCTCGGGCTACAGTTACGACCGCGCCGAGGATGCCGCAGCGCGCTTCGCGGGCGAGCAGGCGGGCATGACCTATTCGCGGTTGCAGAACCCGACGGTCGAGATGCTGGAGGAACGCATCGCGCTGCTGGAAGGCGCGGAGGCGTGCCGGACGATGGCGACCGGCATGGCGGCGATGACCGCGGTGTTGCTGTGCCAACTCGAACAGGGCGATCACGTCATCGCGGGACGCGCGGCGTTCGGGTCGTGCCGCTGGCTCACCGACACGTTGCTGCCGAAATTCGGCATCCAGACGACGATCGTCGACGCGCGCGATCCGCAGGCGTTCGCCGACGCGGTGCGGCCCGAGACCAAGGTCTTCTTCTTCGAAACGCCCGCCAATCCGACGATGGACGTGGTGGACCTGCGCGGGGTGTGCGGGATCGCGCGCGAGCGCGGCATCCGCAGCGTGGTCGACAACGCGTTCGCCACGCCCGCGCTGCAACGGCCGATGGAGCTGGGCGCCGACATCACCGCTTATTCCGCGACCAAGATGATGGACGGGCAGGGGCGCGTGCTGGCGGGCGCGGTGTGCGGCAGCGCGGACTTCATCAACAACACGCTGCTGCCGTTCACGCGCAACACCGGGCCGACCTTGTCGGCGTTCAATGCCTGGGTGGTGCTGAAGGGATTGGAAACGCTCGACCTGCGCATCCGCCGACAGTCGGACTCGTCGGTAAAGGTGGGCACGTTCCTCGAGCAACGCGTGCCCCGCATCCTTCACCCCGGGCTCGCCAGCCACCCGCAGCACGCGCTGGCGATGAGCCAGATGGAGGCGGCAGGACCGATCTTCGCGTTCGAGGTGGCCGACCGCGCGCAGGCGCACGCGTTGCTCGACGCGCTGACGTTGATCGACATCTCGAACAACATCGGCGACTCGCGCTCGCTGATGACCCATCCGGCCTCGACCACGCACTATGGCGTCGCGGAGGACAAAAGGCTGGAGATGGGCGTGACCGACGGGCTGCTGCGGCTGAACGTCGGGTTGGAGGATCCGCGCGACCTGATCGACGATCTTGATCAGGCGCTGACGCAGGTTGGGCTGTGACCTCCTCAGCGGTGAGGGCGCTGTTCGACGTTGCGGAAACGACGCGCGGGGTCACCGTGCGCGTGTCGGTCAGCTACCTCGCCGAACAGTCGGAGCCGGCGCGCGGCCGCTGGTTCTGGGCTTATCACATCCGGATCGAGAATGACGGCGCGGGCGCGGTGCAGCTGTTGACGCGCCACTGGATCATCACCGACGGTCGCGGCGCGCGCCACAGCGTGGAGGGCGAGGGTGTCGTCGGCGAGCAACCGCTGATCGCGCCGGGTGCGAGCTACGATTACGTGTCCGGCTGCCCGCTCTCGACCACGACGGGCATGATGCAGGGCAGCTACCGCATGGTCGATGAGGACGGCGCGACGTTCGACGTCGTCATTCCCAAGTTCGCGCTCCATGCGCCGACGGTGGCGGGATGAAGCGGACGCACCTGCCGCTCAACGGGCTGCGCGTGCTCGATGCCGCGGCGCGTCACCTGTCGTTCACGCGCGCGGCCGACGAACTGGCGGTGACGCCCGCCGCGGTCGGGCAGCAGGTGCGCGCGTTGGAGGATACGCTTGGCGTCGTGCTGTTCCGGCGCACGACCAAGGGGCTGGAGTTGACCGATGAAGGCGCGGCCGGGCTCGGACCCTTGCGCGCTGCATTCCTGCACTTCGAGGAGGCGGTGCGGGCGATGCAGGCGGGGCAATCGTCCAAGTCGCTGACAATCGCCGCGCCGCGCGACCTGACCGAGAAATGGCTGTTGCCGCGTCTGGCCGAGATCGCCGCGGGTGATCCCGATCTGCGCTTTTCATTGATGGCGGCTGACGAGGGGCTCGATTTTACCGAGGCGAACCTCGACCTTGCGATCCGCTGGGGCGAGGGGCCGGGCGCGCACGAGGGGGAGGCGATCGAAAGCGACGGTCTGGTGAAGGTGGAACGGCCGGGCGGCGGGGCGGACAGGCTGATCGCGTGGCCGGGTTCGCCCGATGTCGGGGCGACGCCGGTCATCCGTGTCGGCGACGCCGGGCTGGCGATCGACGCGGCGGCGGCAGGGCTGGGGCGTGCGATCGTGCCCGAACTGCTTGCCGCACGCGATGTGAATGAAGCGCGGGTCGCGATCGTCGGGGCGGCCGAACCCTCGCGGCTCGGTTATTGGCTGGTCGCGCCGACGCCGCAGTGGCGGCAGAAGAAGGTGCAGGCGCTGGTCGAGGCGTTGGCGAAATAGGTGTCGGTGGGGGCGGTGTGACCCGCCCCCGATCACGTTACTTCTTGCGCGCGCGCTTGGGGGCGGCGGCGGCTTCCTTGTCCTCTTCCTCGTCGTGATCTTCCTCGCCCGCCTCGGTCAGTGCCTCGCCAAGCGCCTTCAGCTTGTCCTGCGACTTGTCGGCCTTGTCGGCGATCTTGGTGGTCGCGGCACCCAGGCGGTGGAGCAGCGCGTGGACACGGTCGGCGTCGGGCGAGTCCTTCTCCAACTGCTTGCGCAGCGAGGCGAGGTCGCGAAGGATGCCTTTCGCGCCCGACACATCGCTGTCGGCCAGTGCGGCTTCCCAATCCTCGACCATGTCGGCGCCCTTGGCAGGCTTGGTCGATTCCAGTCCGCGATTGATCGCGTTCATCGTTCCAGCGAATTTGACGGCCATGTGACGAACTCTCCTGACGGGCGAATGCCCGCGCGTGGAAACGAGAGTGCGCCGCTAAGTGTCCGCCCCGGCTCGATCAGTTCTTCAATTTCCAGCCACGCTTGAGCAACGTGTAGCAAAGCAGCCCCATCGCCACGTCGATCGCCAGGATGACGATGCTGCCGAGCATGACGGACGAATCGGCGGTGCCGAGGAAGCCGTACCGGAAGCCCGAAATGACGTAGAAGAACGGGTTGACGTGGCTGAACGCGCGGAATGCGGGTGCCAGGTGGTCGACCGAGTAGAAGGTGCCCGACAGCAAGGTCAGCGGCGCGATGACGAAATTGGTGACCGCCGCGGCGTGATCGAACTTCTCCGCCCAGATCGAGGTCAGCACGCCCGCCAGGCTGAGGAACAGCGCGCCGAGCAGGCCGAACCACAAGACCGCGAGCGGATGCTGCGGCGTGACGTGGACGTCCGGCCACAGCGACATCGCCAGCCACACCGCCGTGCCGACGCAGAACGCGCGCGTCACCGCACCGCCGGTCAGCGCCGCAAGCAGCTCGCCGGTCGATAGCGGCGGTTGCAGGTAATCGACGATCGTGCCCTGGATCTTGCCGACCAGGAGCGAGAAGCTGGCGTTGGCGAAGGCATTCTGCATCATGCCCATGATGATGAGGCCCGGCGCCACGAAGTCGGCGAAGGGGACGACCGTGCCGCCGACCCGCACCGGCGCACGCGCACCGTTCGCGACCGTGAAGATGACGAGGAACAGCAAGGTCGTGATCGCGGGCGCCCACACGGTCTGGAGCTGCACCTTGAAGAAACGGCGCACCTCCTTCACATAGAGGGTTCGCAGGCCGCCCCAGTTAACGTTCCGGATGACCGGAACGCCCGGTGCGTTCCTGACTGCCGATTGGACTTGGCCGATTGGGGGCTGGCTGCTCATGGCTCTGGCGGGTAACCGCTGCCGACACCGCCCGCAACCGGCACGCTTGAGGGATTACACGAATGTCCTGGACCGACGAGCGCATCGACACGCTCAAGACCATGTGGGAAGCGGGCCAGACCGCAAGCCAGATCGCCGACGCGCTGGGCGGGGTCAGCCGCAATGCCGTGATCGGCAAGGCCCATCGCCTGGGGCTGCAGTCGCGTCCCTCGCCGGTCGTCAGCAAGGAGGAAGCGCGTGCGCAGGCCGCGGCGGCGCAGGAGGCTGCACCGGCTGACGACATGGAAGAAGGGACCGGCGCAGAGCCGGTCGTGATCGCCAAGCCGGAGCCGGTGGTCGCCGCGGCCCCGTCGCCCGCGCCGGAGCCGGTCGTCGATGAAGACGAGGAGGACGAAGAGGCAGAGCCCGTCGTTGCAGCACCGGCCGCGCGCGAGCGTCCGGTCGAATCGCAGCAGCCGATCCTCCGCTCGGTCGGACCCGGCGGTTTCGTCCGCCAGTCCCCGGGCGAGCAGCAGGCGCCGAGCACGCCCGCACCGCCGCGCCGGCTGGTGCCTGCACGCACCGCGCCCGAATATGCCGACAAAACCTCGCTGCTCGACCTGAGCGACAAGGTCTGCAAATGGCCGCTCGGCCACCCGGGCGAACCTGATTTCCACTTCTGCGGCGACAAGGTGAACCCGGGTTTCCCTTATTGCGTGACCCACTGCGGCCACGCCTATCAGGCGCAACTGCCGCGTCGCGATCGCCGCGCGCCGCCGCTGCCGTTCGGCGGTCCGCGCATGCGCTGAGCGGCGCGCTACGTCAGTACTTTCCGAAGGGTCGGTCCAATCCGGTGGGATGGGCCGGCCCTTTGTTGTTGAAGTCGCTATGTAGTTTTCGCATTGTAGTGGTTTGATCTCGTTTTAATTGTCCACCACCCATGAGTGATACCCGACCCGAAAGGGTTAGATCATGGTGGGAATACTCCCTCGTTTCACGGGTCGGCGGCAGGCCAGGCTGGTCGGTCAACGCCGCGGCGCGGTGCTGGTCGAGTTCGCGCTGGTGCTGCCGATCCTGATCACGCTTGTGATGGGGGTGCTGTGCTACGGCCAGTACATCTGGCTGGCGCATAGCGTGCAGACGGCAGCGAATGATGCCGCGCGCGTGATCGTCGCAGGGATTACACCGGCAGAGCGACTGACGCTCGCCCAGGCCGCAGTCGCGAACGACATCGCAAGCATGCCCGAATTGACGCGCGACAAGGTTGCGGTCGCAATCGATGAGGCGGGGACGCGAGCGACGGTCAGGTTGCGGGTCGATGCGCGTGCAGTGACGCTGCTTTCTACGGGCATGGTGCCGCTGCCGGAACCGGTGATCGAGCGGCGCGCGGTGATTGCGCTGGCGCCGCTGTGACACGGATCGTGGGATCGGCCGTGACGTCGGCGCGGCGATCATTCTGGCGCGACTCGCGTGGCGGCCTGGGCGTCTTCATCGCTGGCGCGTTGCCATTGCTGCTCGGGTTTGCGGCCTTCGCGGTCGATCTGGGCACGATGCAGCTCGATGCCCGCCGGTTGCAGGGCGTTGCCGACAATGCGGCGCTCGCTGCCGCCAGCAGCTCGGGCAGCGGTCCGGGTGATGTCGAAGGGGTGGCGCGCGACCTTGTTGCCGCGAGTTGGGGCGAGGCGACCGTCGTGCGCGCGGTGCCCGGCCGCTACCGCGCCGATGTCGCGGTGCCGGTCGCGCAGCGCTTCGTGCCCGGTGCGGGTGGCGACGCGGTGCAAGTGCAGGTGCGGACGCGATCGCCGACCTTCTTTGCGCGCATCTTCGGCTACACGTCCTTCCTGATCGCGCGACAGGCGACCGCGCAGCGCCGTGCGGTGACGAGCTTCTCGATCGGATCGCGTCTCATCGCGGTAAATGGCGGGGTCATCAACGCATCGCTGTCGGCGCTGACCGGGCGGACGGTGTCGCTCGGCGTGCTCGATCACCGCGCGCTGATCGACGGCAGCGTCGATGTCCTGCAAGTGCTTGCCCGCTTGAAGCTGAGTGCGCGCATATCGGCCAACAACTACGGCGAGCTGTTGGCGGCGGACGTGCGCGTTGACGATGTCTTCGCCGCCTTGAGCGAAACATTGAGGACGTCCGGGCAGGCGGAGGCGGGCGACGCCGTTGCCCGCGTCGGCGCGGCGCTCGGCGGACAGACGGTCCGGCTCGGCGCGCTGATCGATGTCGGGCCGCTCGCCGGCCAAGCGGTCGGCAGCGGCGGGGTGGCACGTGTGCCGGTGCTGCCGTTCATGACCGCGCTGCTCGAGACCGGCGGAGCGCGGCGGCTTGCGCTCGATCTGGATGCGGGCGTGCCGGGCATCGCGTCGACCAAGGTCAGCGTCGCGATCGGCGAGCGCGCGCAATCCTCACCGTGGCTGGCGATCACCGACAGCGGCGACACCGTGATCCGCACCGCGCAGGCGCGAATCTACGCGCGGGTCCGGCTGGCACCGACGCTGCTGCCCGGTCTGTCCAGCCTGGCCTCGATCGACCTGCCGCTGTTCGTCGAGGCTGCGGGCGCGGAGGCACGGTTGAAAAGCATCGGGTGCGGCATCAACCCGCGCGCGGTAACGATCGAGGCGCGGGTCGATCCGGTACAGGCGGCGATCGGGACGGTAGACGAGACCAGGCTGTCCGACTTCTCACGCGCGATCACACCGGTGACCGCGCGGATCCTCGATACCCTGCTGGTCGATGTGACCGGCAGCAGCCGTGTTTCGCTCGGTGCGGCGGAGCCGTGGCAGGCGCGACGCTTCACGCAGGGGATGATCGCTACGGGCGCGACCGAGACGATCCGCACGACCGCGCCGATCCAGGGGATCGCCAGCTCGCTTATCGCGCAGGCTTCGTTGAAGGTGACGCTGCTCGGGCTGCCACTGCCGGTCGATCCGCTTTTGCGCGCGGTCGGCGGCGTGCTGGCAGGGGTAGCGGCCCCGCTCGATACCTTGTTGATGACGGTGACGGGTACGCTGGGGCTCGGGCTCGGGGAGGCCGATGTGCAGGTCAACGGTCTTCGGTGCGGGAATGCGGTGCTGGTAGGCTGACCGGCCGACGCGAGCGCCGGCCGGTCGTCGAGACCTAGAAGCGGAAGGCGGCCGTGGCGCGCATCGAATGCCAGCGGAACTTGCTGTCGCTGCGGGCGAAGTCGGTGCCGGTCGTGTTGGGTGCGAGGATGAACGGATTGCTCGCGGGCGTCGTCCCGGTCGACCCGGCACGGACGCGGTAATCGTCGTCCTGATACTGGTGATACATGTACTCGAGCCCGATCGAGAAGTTGTTTCCGATCCGCTGCTCGATGCCGCCGCCGCCCTGGATGCCGAACTGGTTGCGCTTACCGCGTTCCGAGAAGGCATTGGCGGTGTTGGTGGTGGTGAACTCGCGGTCGATCCGCGCATAGCCGGGGCCGAACGTGCCGTAGAACAGCGTCGAGTCGTTCGGCGTGTAGCCGGCGCGCGCGCGGATGCCCGCCTCCCATTGCAGGTCGCGCGTCATGACGTAATTCGCCGGTGTGGTGGAGAATGCCGACACGCTGTCGCTGATCTCGCTCTTGCCGAACTCGCCGACGACGCCGACGACGAATCGGCCCATCTGTTGGTCGAGACCAATACGACCGTAATAGGCCCAGCCGTCCTTGTCGTTGCGGCAACCTGCGCCCGTCGGCAGCGTCGGTGCGGCGGTCGAGGTACGGCCCGGCGCGTTCGCGCTGATCGCGCGGCCGTTGCAGAAGCCCGGTGAAAAAGCGTTGGCGCCCACAGCCGTCGTCACCGTGTCGCCGAAGCGTCCGTCGAGGTTGCGGTCGAACAGGATCGACGAACCGCGATCGTTGCCCTGCACGTCATAGCCGCCGGCCGCGCCGACGTAGATGCCGCTGAACCCGGTGGTGACTTCCTGCGCGACGGCAGGAGTAGCGATGGAGCAGCGCAGCCGCGCCGGCGAATAGATGGATCTTCATGTAAAACTCCCGTGAACTCGGGCGGCGAACGGACCGGTACGGCGATATGTTGCGTGACGTTTGGTTGCTGCGCTGTGCCCCTTCTGTTCGCGTCGACGCTGGCCTATAGCCGTTCGCATGGCCGACGATCTCTTTGCCTCATCGACCGCAAGTGTCGGCAGTTACGATGCGTCATCGATCGAGGTGCTGGAAGGGCTCGAGCCCGTCCGTCGTCGCCCCGGCATGTACGTCGGCGGCACCGACGAGCGCGCGCTGCACCATCTCGCCGCCGAGGTGCTCGACAATGCGATGGACGAGGCGGTCGCGGGCCACGCGACGCGGATCGAGGTGACGTTGGAACCGGGAAACCGCCTGACCATTACCGACAACGGCCGCGGCATTCCGGTCGACCCACACCCCAAGTTTCCCGACAAATCGGCGCTGGAGGTGATCCTGTCGACGCTCCACTCGGGCGGCAAGTTCGCGGGCAAGGCATACGCGACCAGCGGCGGGTTGCACGGCGTCGGCGTGTCGGTGGTGAACGCGCTGTCGGCGGAGACGGTGGTCGAGGTCGCGCGCGAGCGGCAGTTGTACCGCCAGCGGTTCAGCCGCGGGCAGACGATCGGTGCGCTCGAGCATGTCGGGGCGGCGCCCAACCGGCGCGGCACAGCTGTGTCGTTCGTGCCCGATCACGAGATCTTCGGACCCGAGCTCAGCTTCAAGCCGGCGCGGCTCTACAAGCTGGCGCGGTCAAAGGCGTATCTGTTCGCGGGCGTCGAGATTCGCTGGAAGTGCGCCGCGTCGCTTATTTCTGACGATACGCCGGTGGAGGCGGTGTTCCAGTTTCCGGGCGGGCTTGCCGATCATCTGCGCGAACAGCTGGGCGGGCGTGAATGCGCCACCGCCGACGCGTTCGCGGGCACGCAGGACTTCGCCGATGGCGCGGGCGGCACCAAGATGGGCAAGGTCGAGTGGGCGGTCGCCTGGCCATTGTGGAGCGAGGGCAGCTACAGCTGGTATTGCAACACGATCCCGACCCCCGATGGTGGCACGCACGAGCAGGGATTGCGCCAGGCGCTGGTCCGCGGGCTCCGCGCGTTCGGCGACCTCATCAACAACAAGCGCGCAAAGGAGCTGACCGCAGACGACGTGATGGTTGGCAGCGAGTTGATGCTGTCGGTGTTCATCCGCGATCCGCAATTCCAGAGCCAGACCAAGGACCGGCTGACCAGCCCGGAGGCGGCGGGGCTGGTCGAGAAGGCGGTGCGCGACCATTTCGATCACTGGCTCGGCCACAACATGGAGCGCGGGCGCGCGCTGCTCTCCTATGTGCTCGAGCGGATGGACGAGCGGCTCCGGCGCAAGCAGGAGCGCGAGGTCAAGCGCAAGACCGCGACGAGTGCGCGCAAACTGCGTCTACCCGGCAAGTTAACCGACTGCTCGGCCGATGCGCCCGCGGGCACCGAACTCTTCATCGTCGAGGGCGATTCGGCCGGCGGCAGTGCCAAGCAGGCGCGCGACCGCAAGACGCAGGCGATCCTGCCAATCCGCGGCAAGATCCTGAACGTCGCCAGCGCAACCAGCGCCAAGATCCTCGCCAATCAGGAGATCGCCGACCTCGGCCTCGCGCTCGGTTGCGGGACGCGGAAGGACTGCGTGGCCGACAATCTGCGGTATGAGAAGGTCATCATCATGACCGACGCCGACGTCGACGGCGCGCATATCGCGACGCTGCTGATGACCTTTTTCTTCCAGGAAATGCCCGACATCGTGCGGCGCGGGCACCTTTACCTCGCGCAGCCGCCGCTTTACCGGCTGACGCACAGCGCAAAGAGCCTGTACGCGCGCGACGATGCGCACCGCGCTGAGCTGGAACGCACGGCGTTTCGCGGCAAGAAGGTCGAGGTCGCACGCTTCAAGGGACTGGGCGAGATGAACCCGGGGCAGCTGCGCGAGACGACGATGGACCCCGCCTCGCGCGCGCTGATCCGCATTACGCTGCCGCAGGAATACGAGGAACGTGCGGGTGTGAGAGACCTGGTCGACCGGTTGATGGGGACGAACCCCGCGCACCGTTTCGCCTTCATCCAGGAAAATGCGGCGCGGATGGACGAGGAAGCGATCGACGCCTGAGAGCCCTATGCCGCTCATCGGAAGGCCGGTTGTGCGCCGCAACGAGGCTTTGTACAGCCAACGTTCGCGGTGTCGCCGCGGCCGTCGATCGGTTGCGTGGAGGCGGATGCTAGGAGCCGACGATTGAGCCTGTTGCTTTGGACCAGCGTGTCGGTCGCCGCGATGACGCCAACGGCGTTCGAGACCACGCTGTTCGCCGATCAGCCGCCGGTCGCCCTGAGCGTGGCCGAGATGTCGGATGCGCAACCCGCCCCGATGCAGACAGCTGCCGCCGAGCAGGAGATCGTGCCGCCGCCGGTCGTCCGCACGTTGCCACCAGCCAGCAACGGCGGGGCAACGCCGGGTACCGACATCGTCGTCACCGGAGAGCGGCGCGGTCTTGCGCCCGATCCGCTGCGATCGGTCAACGAGACCGCGTTCAAGGCGACACAGGCGATCGACGATGCGATCACCGGCCCCGCTGCGCGCGCGTACAAGAAAACGCTGCCGCGCGAGGTGAGAAAGGGCATCCACAACTTCCTGTACAATTTTCGCGAACCGGTCGTGTTCGTGAACTTCCTGTTGCAGCACAAGATCGGCAAGGCGGCGGAAACCTTCGCGCGGTTCGCGATCAATACGACTGCAGGTGTGGCCGGCATCTTCGATGTCGCCAAGAAGAAGCCGTTCAAGCTGCCGCGACGCAGCAACGGCTTCGCCAATACGCTCGGCTTTTATGGCGTGCCAAACGGTCCGTTCCTATTCCTGCCGATCACGGGGCCCACGACGCTGCGCGACCTGTTCGGCGGCGCGATCGACCGGCTGATCCTGCCGTTCACCTACGGCAGCCGCGTGACCAAGCCCGCGTTCGTCATACCCTTCGCGACGCTGAGCGTGCTCGACCACCGATCCGAGTTCGACGGCACGCTGAAGAAGCTGCACGACAATGCGGCCGATCCGTACGCCAACTCGCGCACCTTCTACCTGCAACGCCGCCAGGCCGAGATCGACGCGCTGAAGCGCGGTCAGCCGCTGGTCGGCGGGATGACCGAGCCGCCCAAGGATGTCGACGAACGCGGGCGTCCGATCCGGGACGAGGATGCGATCACGCCGCCGCCAGTCGTGCGGACGATCACGAAACCAGCGCCTGCTGCCGACCCGCCCCGCGATACAGGCTCTGAAGCACTAACTCCGGCTCCATCGGCCGCCAACGACAATGCTGGCGCAAAGACTGATGGGGCGGAAACGGCAGCGGATCGCGCACCGGCGGCGTGACCCACCACCGCGCTGCGGCTTCGTTATACTAGCAGCTCGCGCGTAGGCTCACGCCGCCTCGCGCCGGGTGCCGCGGTAAAGCCACCATATCAGCGCCAGGAACAGGATCGTCCCGCCGATCAGCGCCACGTGAGCGAAGGCCGGGCCGACCACCGCCAGCGGCGCGTCGCTGCCGGTGCCGGCGACGATGCCGGCGAAGACGACCTGCCACAGGCTTTCGCCGACGATCATGCCGGTTGCGACCAGCACGCCAAGCCGACGCGCGAACTCAGCGTCGCGGGTCCGGTCGGCCCAGCGATCGTAGAAGTGGCCGACCACCGCGCCGATCGTCACCGGCAGGATCACCGCCATCGGCAGGTAGATGCCGATCCCGACCGCGAGCGGCGGCAGCCTGAGCCGGCCCGCTCGCCCAAGCGCTGCATCCAGCGCGATGAAGATCACGCCCGCGACCGCGCCCCAGCCGAGCATCGACCAGTTGAGGTTGCCGCCCAGCACGCCTTGCGCCAGCGCCGAGATCAGCCCTGCCTGCGGTGCGGCGAGCGCGTTGGGACCGGCACCGGGTGCGCCTGCGAAGCCGAACGCGGTCTGCAGCAGGTCGAGCACCGGCGCGATCACGATCGAGCCGAAGATGACGCCGATGATGAGCGCGACCTGCTGCTTCCACGGCGTCGCGCCGACGAGCTGTCCGGTTTTCAGGTCCTGCAGATTGTCGTTGGCGATCGTCGCGATGCCGAAGACGATACCGGTGACGATCAATGCGTAGGCGACGAGCGCCTGCGTCTGTTCCGGTGCGCCGCCGCGTCCGACCAGGCCCACGAGCAGCAGTGACGCGGCGAGTACCGCCAGGATGCCAATCCCCGATACCGGCGAGTTGGACGCGCCGATCAGCCCGGCCATATACCCTGTCACCGCAGCGATCATCAGCCCGACGACGACGACGAACACCAGTGCGCCCGCGATCAGCAGCAGCGCCGATCCGGCCAGCGGTCCGCCCGCCAGCACGCTCCACAGCAGCCACGCAATCGGCAGCAGGATCGCGACTGCGCCACCCGCGACGATGCCGATCGGCAGGTCGCGCTCCTCCAGCGCCAGCGTCTCGCCACCGGCGCGGGCGGCGCTGGCGGCGAGTGCACTGCGGATGCCGCCGACGACCGGCCTTGCGATTTTAAGCAGGGTCCAGATTGCCGCCACGCCGATCACGCCAGCGCCGAAGAAGCGCACATCCTGGCGGAAGATCGTGCTCGCCCATTCCTCGACGCCGGTCGACAGTGGGTGCTGCGCAGTCAGGAACGGCAGCAGGATGAACCAGCCGGTGATCAGTCCGGCGAGCTGCGCCAGGCCGACCGACAGGCCGACCAGATGCCCGACGCCGAACAAGGCGAACGACAGCCCGCCGGCGATTCCCGTCGCGCCCGAGCCGACGCGAAACCACGTTGCGGCCTCGGCGGCGGCGAGCTTCATCTGCGTCAGGATGGCGAACAGCGCGGAGACGATCGATCCGCGCACCAGCACGCGCAAGCCTGCCTCGCTCTCCTTGGCACCCGCTTGCGTGTTCGATCCCGCCTGCAACACCTCAGCCGCGGCGCGCCCTTCGGGGTAGGGTAGGTCGTCGCCGATCACCAAGGCCCGACGCAGCGGGACCGAGAACATGACGCCGAGGATGCCGCCCGTCGCGGTGATCGCGCTGGTGGTCCAGAACGGAAAGCCGCTCCACCAGCCAACCATGACCAGACCAGGCAGCACGAAGACGATCGCGGCGAGCGTGCCGGCGGCCGAGGCGATCGTCTGCACGATGTTGTTTTCCAGCATGTTGCTGCCCGGCAGGAAGCGCAGCACCGCCATCGAGATCACCGCGGCCGGGATCGACGTCGCAAAGGTCAGCCCGACCTTCAATCCCAGATACGCGTTGGCGGCGGTGAACAGCAGGGTGATGACGCCGCCCAGCACGATGCCGCGGAGCGTCAACTCGGGCAATCCCTCAGTAGCAGCAGAAGTGGGCGAGGGCGCGGCGTTCGATGGGGTCATGCCGCCGTCATTGCGGGCGACGCTTCGCAACGCAACCGGGCGCGTTACTCAGCGCGCGTAATCCGCATCGCTGACCGGCTCGAGCCACGTCACCGCACTGCCGTCCAAGCTTTCCTGAATCGCAATGTGCGACATCGCTGTGTCCACGCTCGCGCCGTGCCAGTGGCGTTCGTCGGGCGCGAAGCGGACGACATCTCCGGATCGGATCTCTACACGCGGCTCACCATCGCGCTGTACCCAGCCGCACCCGAACGTGACGATCAGCGTCTGGCCGAGCGGATGCGTGTGCCAGTTGGTCCGCGCGCCGGGCTCGAAGGTGACGTGCGCGCCGGCGACTCGCGAGGGTGCCTCCGTCGGGAAGAGCGGGTCGACGCGGACCGTGCCGGTGAACCACTCGGCTGGCCCCTTGTTCGACGGGTTGCTGCCGCTTTGAATGATTTGCATGTGTCGCCTCGCGCCTCGTTCGACATCAAACAACGCTTGGGTGTGCGAAAGGTGCGCCTGCTCGACACCTGCGTGGCAGTGGCTTACGCGCGGGCACGCAAAGGGGTGAGATAATGACGGAAGCGTTGAAGGTCGCGCTGGCGGGGTTGGGCACGGTGGGTGGCGGGGTCATCCGGCTGCTGGGCGAGAACCGTGAACTGATCGCGCGCCGCGCCGGACGGCCGATCGAAGTCGTCGCAGTCTCCGCGCGCGACCGTGGCAAGGACCGCGGGCTCGACCTGTCGCAGCTTGCCTGGGTCGACGACACGACGCAGCTGGCGCATGCCGACGCCGACGTGGTGGTCGAGCTGGTCGGCGGTGCGGACGGCCCGGCGCTGGCATTGGCGCGCGCGACGCTGGCGGCGGGCAAGGGCTTCGTCACCGCGAACAAGGCGATGCTGGCGCACCACGGGCTCGAACTGGGCGCAGCGGCGGAGCAGGCGGGCGTGCCGCTCAAGTTCGAGGCGGCGGTCGCGGGCGGCATTCCGGTCATCAAGGGACTGCGCGAGGGCGCGGCGGCGAACGCGATCGGGCGCGTGACGGGCATCCTGAATGGCACATGCAACTTCATCCTCACCCGGATGGAGGCGCAAGGCCGCGACTTCGCCGACGTGCTCGCCGAGGCGCAGGCGCTGGGCTTTGCCGAGGCCGATCCGTCGTTCGACATCGACGGGGTGGATGCCGCCCACAAGTTGTCGATTCTCGCCAGCATCGCGTTCGGCACGCGCCCGGCGTTCCCGAACGTGCAGGTCAGCGGCATTCGTCACGTCCTCGCCGCCGACATCGCCGAGGCGGCGGCGCTCGGCTACCGGGTACGCCTGGTCGGCGTCGCCGAGGCGGGACCAGGCGGGCTGTTCCAGCGCGTCCACGCGCATCTTGTCCCCGCCGACCATCCGCTGGCGCACGTCACCGGCGCGACCAACGCGGTGGTGGCGGAGGGCAATTACGTCGGACGGCTGCTGTTCCAGGGGGCGGGCGCGGGGGCCGGGCCGACCGCGAGCGCGGTGGTCGCCGACCTGATCGACATTGCGCGCGGTGAATTTGGCACTGCCTTCGCGATGCCGGTCGACGCGCTCGCCGTGGCTGAACCCTCCGACAGTGGTGAGCGGCGCGGGCGCGCCTATCTGCGCTTCGCCGTGGCGGACCGTGTCGGCGTGCTGGCGGAGATTGCGGCGTCGATGCGCGACGCGGGCGTCTCGATCGAGAGCCTGATCCAGCGCGGCGCCAATCCCGGCGGCGACGTGCTGGTCGCGATCGTCACGCACGAAGGGCCTGAGCGCTGCGTCGCTGCGGCACTGGAGCGGTTGCGCGGATCGCAGAGCCTGACCGGCGAGCCGCTATTGATGCATATTCTCGGCTGAGGCTGGGTAGTTGAAACGTAGAAGGCCGCGGCATCCCCCCGGAAGCCGCGGCCTTCGTGTCCGATTACGCCGGAACAAGCAGGTAGAGGATCAGGCGACCTCGGCGGTCGCGACCTCGTCCGGTTCACGCAGCACGTAGCCGCGGCCCCAGACGGTCTCGATGTAGTTCTCGCCATCGCATGCCATGCTTAGCTTCTTGCGCAGCTTGCAGATGAACACGTCGATGATCTTGAGTTCGGGTTCGTCCATCCCGCCGTAGAGATGGTTGAGGAACATCTCCTTGGTCAGTGTCGTGCCCTTGCGAAGCGAGAGCAGCTCGAGCATTGCATATTCCTTGCCGGTCAGGTGGACGCGCGCGCCGTCTACCTCAACCGTCTTCGCGTCGAGGTTGACCGCCAGCTTGCCGGTGCGGATGACCGACTGCGAATGACCCTTCGAGCGGCGGACAACCGCATGGATGCGCGCGATCAGCTCCTCGCGGTGGAACGGCTTGGTGACGTAATCGTCCGCGCCGAAGCCGAACGAGCGCACCTTTGAGTCCATCTCGTTGACGCCCGACAGGATCAGCACCGGCGTCGACACGCGCGCGACACGTAGCTTCTTCAGCACGTCGTAGCCGTGCATGTCGGGCAGGTTCAGGTCGAGCAGGATAATGTCGTAGTCGTACAACTTGCCGAGGTCCAATCCCTCCTCGCCAAGATCGGTCGAGTAGACGTTGAATCCTTCGGTCGAGAGCATCAGCTCGATCGCCTTGGCAGTGGTCGGCTCGTCTTCGATCAAGAGTACGCGCATCTGCTGTTCCCCGGTTTTCAGACCCACGCCGCCGTCCCTGTCGCGGGTGCAGGTCTGCCAGATAAATTAACTATCCCGCTTCTGAACGCAAAAGGTTAATTCCCGCTTAAGCGCACTCGTTCATTCATCTTTCTCGTGCTCGCTTGCCAGCCGGCGCGTTCCCTTGGCGGTGAACAGACGCCGCTCGCGCGTGGTCGGGATCGGCTCGCCCAGCATCTCGCGCAGATAGAGGCTGCGGGTCAGTGTAAAGGCGACGACCAGGATGCCGCCGGAGAAGAACAGCCCGAACAGGCCGAACACCGCGCCCGTTCCGATGATCGCGAACAGGCTGAGCGCGGGCGGGATCGAGATCACGCGGCTGGTGACGAATGGCGTGACGAAATTGGTCTGGATCACGCGCACCGCCGCGAACACGACCAGCGCCCAGATCAGCTGATCGGTGCCTGCGGTTGCGGCGAGGCCGAGCGCTGGCAGCATTGCGCCGAGCGGGCCGACATAGGGGATGAACTCGCTGATCCCGGTCAGCAATCCGAGCAGCGCGGGCGAGGGGACGCCCGCGATCCACAGGCCGATGCCCACCATCAACCCCATCGCGGTCATCTGGATCAGCTGCGCGCGCAGCCACAGCAGCAATGTCGAGCCAACGTCGCCAAGCGCGTCTTCCGCCGCGGCGCGCTTGGTCGGCGGCACCAGCAGCAGCGCACCGCGCTCGTACACCTTGGGGTCGACCGCGAAGAAGATTGCGCCGAACAGCACCAGCACTGCATTCAGCAGCAGCTCGCCTGCACCGCGTGCGAGGCTGCCAATGTCCTGCGCGACGCGGCTGCCTGCAAACGCGGCACGCGCCGCGTCGGCGATCTTCGCGCCGACCGGCGACTGCGACATATAGTCCTGCAGCTTCTGGATCAGCCCAGGCAATGACACGACCAGCGTGTTGACCTGTTGCCGAAACTCGACACCGAACAGCCAGCCGAGCAGGCCGAGGAAGCCGAGCACGGAGGCGACGCCCAGCCCCAGCGCGACCTTGTGACGGACCTTCAGGTGCGTCTCGTAGAGTTCGGCGATCGCGTGGATGACGATCGCGATCAGCATCGACCCGAAGGCGAGGATCAGCAGGTGCCGAGCCAGGTACAGCGCGGCAATGACCGCGACGATCGCGATCAGCCAGAGCACGCGCCGGATGAAGCGGGCGTCATCGGCGTCGGGGCTCAGCCGGTTCATGCGGCGCGGGCGGATCGTTGCATCTGCGGCACAACGTGCGTTCGCGGGAAAAGTGACGGTCCCCAATCGCGAAAACGGATCAGTTGCGCAACAGGGCGATCGAACCGGCATCCCACGTCAGCATCGCCTGGTAGGTCGTCGGCGCGGCAGGCAGCAACGCGCGTGCCGTGAGGCCTGGCAGCATGACGGCGAGAGCGACGGTTCCGGCGACCACAACTTTGCGCCGGCTGATCTCGAGTCGTGGTGCGACAAAGCCAGCAACGCCGGTCGCGAGCATGGGCCAGAGGTGATAGCGTAGGTCGGACGCGATCGATACGAAGAGGAAGCTCGCCTCCAGCGCGATCGCCGAGGCGAGCAGGCCGAGGGCGAGGCGGTGCCGCGCGCCAGCGTTCGGCGTGTCGTGGGGCGTGCGCACAATGCCGAGCGCGAGCAGCATTGCCGCGGCGAACCACGCGATCGGCCAGCCGAGCGGCGTGTCGGCAAGTGCCGCCGCCACGCGCTGCCACCCAGCGGCCGCGCGGCCAGGCGGAACGAGGCCCAGATCGTTCGGCTCGTTGTCGGTCGGCGGCGCGGCGCCGGTCAGACGGGCCGGGACCAGCCAGCGCTCGGTTACGTTCCAGTGCGAGAGGCGCTGCTCGGCATAGGCAATTGGGTGTCGCAGCACCGCGCCCGCGAGCCTGACGTACAATCCTCCGCTCGGAACCGCGTTGAGCGGCGCCATCACATCGGCGCAGAGGGACGGCTCGCCGAGCGGATCCCAGAAGAAGGGCGACACGCAGCGGCGAGCGCGCAATTGCGCGACCTGGGTCGGAGACAGGCCGGTCTCAGCAGTCGCATCGGTACGCGCGGCGATGCCGGCAAGGTCGAACAGCGGCTGTGTCTTCTCGACCCCGCTCGCCGATGCGCCGAGCAGGCGGTGATTGACCGCGCCCGACGCTGCGAGCACTGCGACGGTTATCGCGACGGTGGTGATTGCGCGCCGGACGATCCCGCCGGTCGGCAGCAGCGCTGCAATCAGCGGAGCGAGCGCGAACACGGCGTTGGCGCGTAACAGCAGCGCATACAGGAACAGCGCTGCCGCGATCGCCACGGCGGCTAGCGGTATCGGTCGGCCGCGTAGCTGGAAGGCGGCGACGATCCCGAACGCGGCGATGGCGGCCGCAACCATTTGCGCGTCCTTGAGCACGACGACCTGCCAGCCGAGGAACAAGGGCGACGCGCCGAGCGCGAGCACGCCCGCCTGCCGCCACCTGCCGGGCAGGGCGGCGGCGATCAGGCCAAGCCCGGTCCAGTATAGCAGCACCTGTGTGGCGAACACTGGCGCAGTGCCGCGGGCGAGCGGGTGCAGCCATGCCCATAACCACACCATGACGGGCGGGTGCCAGTCGTCGATCTGTCCCGACAGCATCTGATTGAACTGCGCGACGGTGTCGTATTGTGCGTAGCCCGGCGCGAACACCAGCAGCGTCGCAGCCGCGAACACACCTGCGACGATCAGCGGCGGTCTGGCCAGACGAGGAGCAGGAGCGGACGACATGACGGCGGATCATCGCCGCTGCGTGTTGCAGCGTCCAGTGCCACCCGATCAGACGCAAGAGCGCGCACCCGCATTGCTGCGGGTGCGCCAAAGCGTCAGATGTGGATCGGCCGATCGTAGGCGGCGAGGACGCTCTCGTGCATCATCTCGGAAAGGGTCGGATGCGCGAATACCGTCTCCTGCAGCTCGGCCTCGGTGGTCTCGAGCTGGCGCGCGATGACGTAGCCCTGGATCAGCTCGGTCACCTCGGCCCCGACCATGTGCGCGCCGAGCAGCTCGCCCGTCTTCGCATCGAACACCGTCTTCACGAAGCCGTCCGCCTCGCCGAGCGCAATCGCCTTGCCGTTGCCGATGAAGGGGAATTTGCCAACCTTGACGTCGCGGCCGCTTTCCTTCGCCTTTGCTTCGGTTAGGCCAACGGAGGCGACCTGCGGACGCGAGTAGGTGCAACCGGGGATGTTCCACGTCTCGAACGGGTGCGGCTTCTCGCCCGCGATTGCCTCGACACAGACGATGCCCTCGTGGCTCGCCTTGTGCGCGAGCCACGGCGCACCGGTCACGTCGCCGATTGCGTACACGCCCTCGACGTTGGTGCGGCCGTAGCCGTCGACCTTGATCTGGCCACGCTCGGTCGTGACGCCGAGTTCCTCGAGTCCCAGGTTCTCGGTATTGGGAACGATGCCGATCGCGACAATGACGTGGCTGTAGTCCTCTGCCGTCGACTTCCCGTCCTTGCCCTTGATCGTCGCCTTTGCGCCGCTGCCTGCGGTGTCGATCTTCTCGACGCCAGCGCCGGTGACGATGCGGATGCCCTCCTTGGTCAGGCGCTTCTCCATGAACGCGCTGACTTCCTCGTCCTCTACGGGAAGGATACGCGGCAGCATTTCGACCACGGTTACCTCGGCGCCCATGTCGTTGTAGAAGCTGGCGAACTCGATCCCGATCGCGCCCGATCCGATGACGAGCAGCTTGGTCGGCATGACCTCGGGCACCATCGCGTGGCGATAGGTCCAGATGCGCTGGCCATCTGTCTTGGCAAACGGCAGGTCGCGCGCGCGTGCGCCGGTCGCGATCATGATGTGCTTGGCAGCCAGCTCGGTTGTCTTGTCGCCCTGCGTGACGGTCAGCTTACCCTTGCCCGAAAGCTTGCCGACGCCTTCGTGCACCGCGATCTTGTGCTTCTTCATCAAGCCCTTGACGCCGGCATTGAGCTGCCCTGCCACCTTGCGGCTGCGCTCCACGATCTTGCCGAGGTCGAAGCCGATGTTGTCGGCCTTGAGTCCGTAATCGGCGGCGTGAGCCATGTAATGGTAGACCTCCGACGTGCGCAGCAGCGCCTTGGTCGGGATGCAGCCCCAGTTGAGGCAGATGCCGCCGAGCCGCTCGCGCTCGACGATCGCGACCTTCATGCCCAGCTGCGACGCGCGGATCGCGGACACGTAACCGCCCGGACCCGAGCCGAGCACGATGAGGTCATATTGGTCAGCCATTCTTGTAAACTCCCGGGCTTGTCGCCCTGTTCGCTCGCAGCGCCAACCTGGGCGCTACCGTTTAGTCCGATATAGGGTGCGCGTGGGCCGCAGTCAGGCGTCTACCGGGCGCGGGCGGCGGTCGCGGTCGATCGCGACGAAGGTGAAATGCGCCTCGGTCACCTTGCGCGTCGTCTCGCGGTGGCGGTCGCGCGCGTGCGCCTCGACCGCGATGGTAAGCGAGGTGCGCCCGACCTTGACGACATCGGCATAGACGCTGACCTCGTCGCCGACGTGGACGGGGGCGTGGAACTTCATCCCCTCCATCGCGATCGTGACCGCGCGGCCCTTGGCACGGCGCGCGGCGACGAGGCCAGCGGCCGAGTCCATCAGGCTCATCAGCCAGCCACCGAAGATGTCGCCGTACGCGTTGGTGTCGGCTGGCATCGCGGTGACGCGCATCGCGGGGTCGCGGAATGCCGGGCTGGTGTCACTCACCCGCGCACCCTCCACACCTCGCGCGCGCTCAGCACGCCCATCGCCAGCATCGTGCCCGCGCCGACCAGCCAGATCGTCCAATAGCCTTGGGGATAGCTCCATGCTGCGCCCCAGAAGACGAGCGCGGTGACGCCGAGGCCGAGCAAACCCCAGGCGATCTCGCGGATCACCGGATCGATCTCCAGCGGGGTGATGTAGGGACGCGTCATCGTTGCCGGCTCAGGCGAGCATGCCGAGCGGGTTCTCGACCAGCCGCTTGAATGCCTGCATCAGCTCGGCACCGTCGGCGCCGTCGATCGCGCGGTGATCGAAGCTGCCTGTCGCCGATATGATCGTAGCAATGCTGAGCGAGCCGTCCTCCATCACCCACGGGCGCTTCTCACCCGCGCCGATCGCGAGGATCATGCCCTGCGGCGGGTTGATGACGGCCTCGAACTGCTTGATCCCGAACATGCCCATGTTGCTGATCGACGCGGTGCCGCCGGTGAATTCCTCCGGCTTCAGCTTCTTGTCGCGCGCGCGGGCGGCCAAGTCCTTCATCCGGGTCGAGATGCTCGACAGGCTGGCAGTGTCCGCCTCGGTGATGACCGGCGTGATGAGCCCTTCGGGCGTCGACACCGCGACCGAGATATCGGCGCGCTTGAAGCTGACGAGCTCGTTCGGCGTGAACATGACGTTGCACTTCGGCACTTGGATCAGCGCGGCGGCGAGCGCCTTGATCATCAGGTCGTTCACCGACAGCTTGACCCCGCGCGCCGACAGGCTGGCGTTCAGGTCGCCGCGAAGCGCCAGCAGTTTGTCGAGCTGCACGTCGACCGTGAGGTAGATGTGCGGCACCTGCTGCTTCGACTCGGTCAGGCGGCGCGCGATCGTCTTGCGCATGTTGCTGAGCTTGGTCGTATCATGCGGCACGTTGGGAATCTGCGGTGCTGCGGTGGGAGCAGCCGGAGCCGCTGCGGTCGTCGCGGGCTGCGTTGCCTCCGACTTCGGCGCAGGTGCCGCGCCCGGCTTCGCTTGCTCGACGTCGGCTTTGACGATGCGGCCGTTGGGGCCGCTGCCCTGAAGCTGCGAGAGGTCAAGGCCCTTGTCGGCGGCGAGGCGGCGCGCGAGTGGGCTTGCCTTGACGCGGTCGCCGTCGTTGTGCGCGGGCGCTGCAGTGCCGGCGTTCGGCTCGTCCTTCGCGACCTGCGCATCCGCCGGCTTGCCGTGATCGCGGTCGTCCTCCGGTGCGGGCTGTGCCTCGCTGCCGGTCTTGTTCGGGTCCTTGGGCGAGGGATGCGCCTCGCTCTCCTTCGCGGCGGGCTCGGGCGTCGAGCTGCCGACGGCACCGGCGTCCTCACCCTCGCCGGCGAGCAGCGCGATCACCGCGCCGACCTTCACGCCGTCGGTACCCTCGGGCACGGTGATCTTCGCGATCGTGCCCTCGTCGACCGCCTCGAACTCCATCGTCGCCTTGTCGGTCTCGATCTCGGCCATGATGTCACCCGAGCGCACGGTGTCGCCTTCCTTCACCAGCCATTTGGCGAGCGTGCCTTCCTCCATTGTCGGGGAAAGGGCAGGCATCTTGATCTCGATCGGCATGGCAAACCTTTGCGCGAATGCTTTCCTGGGGATGCGCGCGTCTCTCGCCCCCCGGCACCGTAGCGTCAAGCCCGCGACTTGATCGGCGTCGCTTGGCGGCTCCGTGAAAGCCTAGTAGATCGGGGGAAGAAAGGTCGTTTCCCGATGCGCATCTACCTGACCGTGATCGACGACACGCCCGAGGCGCAGATCGCGCTACGCTTCGCTGCGAGGCGCGCGGTGAAGACCGGGGGAGGGGTGGAGATCCTTGCGCTGATCCCGCCACAGGAGTTCATCGCCTTCGGCGGCGTGCAGGCGACGATCGAGGACGACCAGCGCCGCCATGCCGAGGGGCTGGTGCAGCGCGCGGCGGGTACGCTGCTGGAGGAATCGGGGCTGCGCCCGTCGTTGACGGTGCGAAGCGGCGACGGGCCCAAGGTGATCCGCGAGCTGATCGCCGCCAATCCGCAGATCGCCGCGCTGGTGCTGGGTGCTGCCGCGAGCGGCGCGCCGGGCGAGCTGGTCGGGCATTTCGCCGCCGACGTCGGCAGCCTGTCGGTGCCGCTGATGATCGTGCCCGGCGGGCTCGACCGCGAGGCGATCGACCGCCTGAGTTGATGGGCACGCGGTAACAGCGGCTTGAGCGCGAACGCGTTCGCGGTCACACTGGCCTGATGAACCGCTCGCTCCTGCTCGCCGCGCTCCCGCTCGCCTTTGCTCATCCTGCCGCCGCGGCACCGCGCGACGCAGTGTCGAAGGAGCGGATGCGCGCGACGGTTGAGAAGCTGGTCTCATTCGGCACGCGCCACTCGCTGTCGTCGGCGACCGATCCGGTGCGCGGGATCGGTGCGGCGCGCAACTGGACTGCGGCGCAGTTCGCCGCGCTGTCCCGTGATTGCGGCGGGTGCATCACGACCGAGCGGCTGTCGCGCCGCTTTACCGGGCCGCGCGCGCCGGACGGCGTCGTGATCGAGGACGTGCTGGGAATGCAGCCGGGCAGCGAGCCGGGCCGCTACGTCATCGTCGGCGCGCACATCGACAGCCGCGTCACCGACGTGATGAACGTGACCAGCGACGCGCCCGGCGCGAACGACGATGCGTCTGGCGTCGCGCTGGTGCTGGAGGCGGCGCGCATCCTGTCGAAGAGCAAGTTCAAGGCGACGATCGTCTACGCGGTCTTTTCGGGCGAGGAGCAGGGGTTGTGGGGCGCGACCTTGCTCGCCGACACCGCGAAAGCGCGCGGGTGGCAGGTCGACGCCATGCTCAACAACGACATCGTCGGCAATTCGGTCGGGCAGGGCGGGGTGGTCGATGCCAATCGCGTGCGCGTCTTCTCCGAAGGGATACGCTCGAGCGAGTCGCTCGCCGAGGACATGGACCGCCGCGCGATCGGCGGCGAGGATGACGGGCCCAGCCGCGCGCTTGCCAAGGCGATCGACGGCATCGCTGATGCGCTGCCGGGCAAGTTCGATGTCATGCTCGATCGCCGTCCCGATCGCTTCGGGCGCGGCGGCGACCACGAGCCGTTCCTCAAGCTCGGCTTCCCGGCGGTGCGCTTCTCGGTCGGAGCGGAGAACTGGGATCGCCAGCATCAGGATGTGCGGACCGAGAACGGGCGGGTGTTCGCCGACACGATCGACGGGATGGATTTCGACTATTTGGCGAAGGTGACCGCGATCAACGTCGCGACGATCGCGCGCATCGCCGCCGCACCCGCTGCCCCGGCGAATGCGTCGATCGCGGGCGCGTTGACGCGCGATACGACGGTCAAATGGGCAGCGGTGCCGGGCGCGCGATCCTACCGCGTGCGCTGGCGCGCCAACGACCGGCAGGCGTGGAGCGACGAGCGGGTCGTGATGGGGGCGACGACGACGCTGTTGAAGAACGTGCCGGTCGACGACCATTTCGTCGGCGTCAGCGCGGTCGGAGCGGACGGCGCGGAGAGCCTGGTGACGTTCGCCGGGCGTGATCGCGGCTAGCGTTGCGCATCGCCGCGGATCGGCGCCAGATACGACAACACCGCCCCGCCATGACCGGCGAGGCGGCGCTCTGCGCAATGATCGATCAGCGGGTCAGCAGTTGCACTTGCCCTTGTAGCGATAGCCTTTGTAGCGCTGGCCCTTGGCGTGGCCGTAGGACGCGTCCTCGTACACCTCTTCCTCGACTGCGTTCGAACCGCCGTTGACGGTGACCGTCGTGATCGTGGTGCCGGGATAATACCAGCCGTTGGCGTAATAGCCGGGTGACCCTGCGGTGCTCGACGTGGTGACGACCGCGCCGTTGCTCGCGACCACCGACGGTGCCGGATAGGCGATCTGCGGACCCGGTGCGTAGCCGCGCGGCGGAGGCGGACCATAGCCCGCGCCTTCGGTGCCGTAATAGGTCACGCCCGAATAGGTCGTGCCGGCATAGTCGCCGCCGTAGTGACCCTGCTGGTAGGCGACGGTCGGTGCCCCGGGGGCGCTGCGGCCGCCCGGCGCGGGGTAGGGCGCTCCGTAGCCCGGGCCCGGCCCGACCGGCGGCGCGACGGGCACGCGGCCGGCGCGATCGTTGCGGTCGATCTCGCGGCCGACCAGCGCACCAGCGCCCGCACCGATCGCAGTGCCGAGCAGGCGATTGCCGCGCCCGGCGATGACGTTGCCGGCAACGCCGCCCGCAACCCCGCCGATCACGGCGCCACCAAGCCCACCGTCGCGGTCGCGCGTCGCGTACGGTCCGGCGCCGTAGCTTGCGCCGTAACCCGGGTAGCCGCCGTCATCGCGATAGGTGTAATCGACACCCTGGCCGTCGAACTGATCCCAGCCGATGCCACCGACGCTGTCGTAAACCGATCCGCGTCCGTCGACGAGCACCGCGTCGTCATAATAGCGCGACCAGCTGTATCCTGCCGGGGGCGCGTACAGGCCGTAATTGGACCAGTCATTGACATACCAGTTCGGCGAGACCCAGTAGCCCGGCAGCACGAAGCCGCGCACCGGCCGGCGATAGGCGCTCCAGCCTCCCGGCGCGCGCATCCCGCCCCACCAGCGGTTGCTGATATGACCGCCCCAGCGTGGGCGGCAGCCGCCGAGGCAGGAATTGCCGCCGATCGGGCGTGGACCGTTCCAACTGCCTGGTCGCGGTGCGTTCCAGCCGCCCTGCTTCGGTCCGCTCCAGCCTCCCGGCCGCATCGGGGCCATGCCGCCGCGCGGATCGGCATCGGCGGGCACGGCCATCATGGTGGCGGCGGTGGCGGCGATCATCAGCATGCGCATGGCCGTTCATTCCCCTGTAAGGTGCATTGCGCGATCGAACGCGCTTCACGTTTACCGGTTGCTTACCAAGCGCCAGATCGTCTCGCCACTGCAACGACCGTCCCGAAGTGGTGCAGGCGCGCAGACGGACATCAACCCTGTTCGTTAGGCAGCCGCACCTGCGATCCGCGGCGCGAGCAGCGTCATCAACCGCTCGCACCCCGCTGCATCCTGCTCATCAAAACGGCCGGGTGACGGACTGTCGAGATCGAGCACCCCGATCAACCGGTCGCCGAGCGTGATCGGCACCACCAGCTCGGACGCACTCGCCGCGTCGCAGGCGATATGGCCGGGGAAGGCATGCACGTCGTCAACGCGCTGCGTCGTCCGCGTCGCTGCTGCCGCGCCGCACACGCCCGCACCCATCGCGATGCGGATGCACGCCGCCTTGCCCTGAAACGGACCCAGAACGAGACCGCCGTCGACCATGCGGTAGAAGCCCGACCAGTTGAGATCCGGCAGATATTGCCAGATCAGCGCCGCGGCATTCGCCATGTTCGCGATCGCATCGGGCTCGTCGGCGGTCAGCGCGTCAAGCGCGGCGTACAGGTCGTGGTAGAGCTCGTCCTTGGAGCCGGCGGACACGTCAAAGGCATACATGTGCGCGATGTAGAAGCGCGGTCGCGCAGATGCCAGCGGCTGCGGGCAGGAAGGAACGGCGCTGGCGTTCGCATGCGACGCTTCGTAGCATCGCACCATGACTCTTCTCTGCACCCGCCTGCCGCTGCTGGCGCTCACCGCATCGCTCACGCTCGGTATGGCACCGCCCTCCGAGGATAACAGCGACGTCACGTTGTTGCCTGGACCGGTCGTGGCGCAAGCTGATGCGCCACCCAGCATGAAGAACAAGTTGGCCGATTTGGCGAACGTCGATCCGGTGGCGATCCTGCCGGTGAGTGCCGCAGAGTCGATGCAGACGATGGGCGACATACAGGCACTTAGTCTGTTCGGTCGCGAAGATCTGATCGCCGAGCGCAGCAGCAACTATCACGCGAACGGATGTGCCGCCCTGATCGACGGGGGCGATGTGCTGGATGAGATCGCCCGGCGCGCGAAGCTGACAAGAATAGTCATCGTCAACGAAAGCCATGAGCGATCGGAACATCGCGGCTTTACCGCCGAGGTTGCGGCGTTGCTGCGTCCACTCGGCTACGACATCTTTGCGGCGGAGACATTCTCGAACCCAGAGCCGGGGCAACAAGGCTTCCTGCCCTCGTTCATCACGCAACCGGGGCAAGCCTATCTTTCGGACGGAGATGGTTATTATACGACCGAGGCTGGCTATGGTCGGCTGACAAGACGTGTGAAGGCGCTTGGCTATCGACTGCTCCCGTTCGAGATCACTTTTGATAAATTGACGAAGATCAAAGGCGGGCGCGATGAACAGGTTGCGGTGCGCGAGGAGGAAGAGGCGACCAACCTCGCCGCGATCATCAAGGCAAATGCAAACGCGAAGCTGCTCGTTCACGTCGGATATTCCCACGCTGCTGAAACGCCGCGAAAAAATGGCGAGCGCTGGATGGCCGCACGGTTGAAGGCGAAGACCGGCATCGATCCGCTGACGATCTCGCAGACGACCTGCCGCGGGGGTGGTGCGACGCGCCGGCTGGCGGCGCTACCGGCGGACGAGCCCGCGGGCACGTTCGATCTCGTGGTCGATCACCCGACCGCCACCTTCGTGCGCGGGCGACCGACCTGGCGGCAGCGCGCGGGCGACCGCGTGGTGACGATACCGGCCGAGCTCAGGCCAAGCTCGGGCTGGCGCGTGATCGAGGCGCGTCCGGTCGGCGAGCCGGTGACCTCGATTCCGATGGACCGGGTTGCGATCCGCGCGGACGAGGATGTCGCGCTGATGCTGCCGCCCGGCCGCTATCAGCTGCGCGCGATCGACGTGCCGTACGTCAAGCCGGCGGCTTGAAGCTCAGTCCAGCCGGACCTTGCCGCGGCCGGCCTTGACCGCGCTGCGGCCCTTCTTCTCGTCGACGCGGCGAGCCTTGGCGGCGCGGGTGGGCTTAGTTTTCACCCGGCGAGCCTCGCGCTTCTCTGCCTCGGCGAGCAGCTCAGCCAGTCGTTGGCGCGCGTCCTGCCGGTTCGCCTCCTGCGTACGATAGCGCCGCGCGACGAGCACCAGCGTTCCGCTCGCGGTCAGGCGGCTGCCCGCCAGCACCTTCAATCGGCGGTAGGTCTCCGGCGACAGGCCCAGGCGGAACACGTCCACGCGCAGCTGGCACGCGGTCGCGACCTTGTTGACGTTCTGCCCGCCGGGCCCGGTCGCGGCGAGGAAGCGCTCGTCCAGCGCGTCCTCCGGCACTTCAACCATCGAAGCCCAGCGCACGGAAGCGGTCGGGCCATGGTGCGGCTGCGACGATCGGCTCCTTCGTGCCGCGCGGCACCGTCAACGCCGCCGCGTGAAGCATCGTGCCGCCCTTGTGCGCGGTGCCATAGGTCGGGTCGCCGGTGACGGGGAGCCCGAGCCCTTCGAGTGCGTGGACGCGGATCTGGTGCGTGCGCCCGGTCTCGGGCCGGAACTCGACGAGCGCGCGGCCGTCGTGCGTGCCGAGCAGCGTCCAGGCGGTGCGCGCAGCCTTGCCTTTCGCGTCACCCGTCATCCACCAGCCGCGTTCCGCGGTCGAGCGCTTGGCGAGCGGGAGGTCGATGATGCCTTGCGTCCCTTCCGGCACGCCGTCGAGGATGGCAAGATAGCGCTTCTCCACCGTGCCGGCCTCGAACGCCTGCTGGAACCGCGCGTGCGCCTTGGGGTTGCGTGACAGAAGCAGGCAGCCACTGGTGTCGCGATCGAGCCGGTGGACCGGCTGCGGCCAGCGCTGGAAGCCGAAGGTCAGGGAGTTCAGGTGATTTTCAAGGCTGATCGCGCCATCGCGCGGCCGATCGACAGGAAGCCCGGCGGGCTTGTCGATCACCAGCGCCTCGCCATCCAGAAACAATACGCGTTCACCAAGCATGGTGTGCGCTCTGCCACCGCGCGGGCGCGGCGGCTAGTGCTGGCGACCGCGGTCATGGTGATCGCGCTGCCTGCGAGCGCGGAGGTCTGCAATGGCGCGCCGCCGGCGATTGCGGGCGATGGTCGCGTGCTGGGGCATCTGCCCTACGGCGACGCGCCGCCCGATGAGCTGGTCGCGGTGCCGGCCGATCTGGCCGTGAGAGGGTGCGCGGTACGGCGCGACGTGCTGCCCGATCTCGAACGTCTGCTGCACGCGGCGGCGATCGACCCGGCGGTGGGCGGGCGCATCCTGGCGCTATCGTGTCACCGCACGCTGACGCGGCAAGGCGGCGTGTTCTGTCGTGAGCCGTCGACCGAGGCCGGGACTCGCGCCGTGTCGGTCGCACCCCCGGGACATAGCGAGCACGCGACCGGCTACGCGCTCGACTTCGCCTTTCGTCCGCGCGTCAACGATTGTCCCGACGCGGAGGCGTGCATCGCCGCCACGCCCGCCTTCCGATGGTTGCGGGCGAACGCGCCGCGCTACGGGTTCGAGATGTCGTTCCCGGTCAGCAACGCACAGGGCGTGAAGTGGGAGCCGTGGCACTGGCGCTGGGTCGGCACCAGTGCTGGCGAACCGGGAGCAGCGCGCGCACGAGCGCTGTTCGCGACCGCGCGGCGTCGCTTTCCCGCCTCTCCGGGGATCGATACCGCAATCGAGGTCGCGAACGTGACGCCACCCCCGACCTACCTGTCACTGCCTCCCTTTACCGACGCGCGAGCGAAACGGCGGCGGCGTCGCTGATTAAAGCGGATGGGTCGGGCGCGTGACTACACGTAAGGAACAACGGATCGACAGACCGACTGAAAGGTGGAAAGGTAACCCAAGCTGACACAGGAGGCATAAATGCGTAAGGTTCTGCTCGCGGCCGCTCTCTCGATGCTGGGATATGGTTCGGCGATGGCGCAGGTGATCGCTTCGCCGCCGGAGGCGTTTCCGAACACCACCACGATGCCGCCGCAGGTCGCGTTCAACTTGTACAAGGCAAGCATGCTGAAATTGCGCGACGAAGCTCGCGCGCTACAGCGGGCCGATGGCGGCACGCTGTCGGCGGAACATGACGCCGAAATCCAGCGCAAAATCGACCGCGCGACCATCACCTTTCACCGGCGCGTCGGCGGTTTGTCGTTCTGAGACGAAGAGCGGTGAACGTCCGGTAAACGCGCGTTGGTACGATAATTCAACAGATAGTGAGGGGGAGCAGACGGCGCCGCTCCCCCCGACCGATCACTTCAACTTTGCAGCCATCTCGGCGATGCGCTTGCCCTGGTAGCGTGCGCCCTCGAGCTCGGTCTGATGCGGCTGACGGCTGCCGTCGCCATCGGCGATGGTCGATGCGCCATATGGGGTACCGCCGAGGACTTCGGTCACACCCATCTGGCCCTTGAAGCCGTAGTCGAGCCCGACGATCACCATGCCGTGATGCAGCAGGTTGGTCAGGATCGAGAACAGCGTCGTCTCCTGCCCGCCGTGCTGGCTGGCGGTCGAGGTGAACGCGCCGCCGATCTTGCCGACGAGCGCGCCGCGCATCCACAGTCCGCCGGTGGTGTCCCAGAACGCGGCCATCTGGCTCGGCATCCGGCCGTAGCGCGTGGGCGCGCCGACGATGATGGCGTCATAGTCGGCGAGTGCGTCGGGCCCCTCGATCTCGGGATGCGCGGTGTCGGTCTTGAAGTGCGCGGCCGTCACCACCTCGGCCGGTGCGGTTTCGGCGACGCGGCGGATGTCGACCTCCGCACCGCCCGCGCGCGCGCCCGCGGCGACCGCGTCGGCCATCTGCTCGATATGGCCGTAGGAAGAATAATACAGCACGAGTACCTTCGTCATGGCGCTTTCCTTGGTGTTGATGGTCAGAGAAACGGTCCCGGCGACAATGCCGGGCGCGGGTGTCGGTTCAGTAGGCACGGTCGATCAGAGCGAGTCGACCAGCACCAGTTCGGCGTCGTCCAGCGCGGTGATGGTGATCGTCTGTCCGCCAGAGATCGCAAGGCCATCGCGCGCCGGGTAGCGTTCGCCGTCGATCTCGATCGTGCCGGTGGCGGGAACCAGGTAGGCGTGGCGACCCGCAGCGACCTCGTGGCTGACCTGCTCGCCCGCTCTCACGGTCGCGGCGAGCACGCGCGCTTCCGCGCGGATCGGCAGGGCGTCGCCGTCGTCGGCGAAGCCGCTGGCGAGCGTCACGAAGCGCCCGGACCGTTCTCCCTTCGGGAAGGGCTTGGCACCCCACGACGGGCTGCCACCGGTGCGCGTCGGCTCGATCCAGATCTGGAACAGCGTCGTCGGCTCCGCCTCGAGGTTGTATTCGGCGTGGCGAACGCCCGAGCCGGCGCTCATCACCTGCACGTCGCCCGCGGCGGTGCGGCCGGTGTTGCCCATCGAGTCCTTGTGCGTGATCGCACCCGAGCGGACGTAGGTGATGATCTCCATGTCGCGGTGCGGGTGCGGCGGAAAGCCGCTGTTCGGCGCGATCGTGTCGTCGTTCCACACGCGGATCGCGCCCCAGCTCATGCGATCGGGATCGTAGTAGTTCGCGAAGGAAAAATGGTGTCGCGCGTCGAGCCAGCCATGGTCGGCATGACCGAGCGATGAGAAGGGACGGCGCTCGATGCGGGCCGCAACTGCTGTGTCGGTCATGATGGCCTCCGTTGTTGCCGCCAAGATAAGCGGACGATACACACGCTAAAACCGAAACGATCGAAACAGATCGTTTCATCATCAACTGAGGCGTGATGCGCTTACCCGATCTTGAGGCCTGGGCGATTTTCGCCGCAGTGGCCGAGCATCGTTCGTTCAGCGGTGCGGCCGACGCGATCGGGCTGAGCAAGGCGACGGTGTCGAAGGCGGTGTCGCGGCTGGAGGCGCAACTGGGCCAGTCGCTGTTCCACCGCACCTCGCGCCGGCTCGCGCTGACCGAGGCGGGGCGGCCGCTTGCCGAGCGCGCCGCGCGGATGGTGGCGGAAGCGCGCAGTGCGGAGGAGGCGGCGCGCGACGCGGCATCGGCGCCGGCCGGGCGGGTGCGGCTGGCGGCGCCGGCATCGTTCGGCATCCGCAACGTCGCCCCGCTCGTCGCCGAGTTCCTGTCTGCGCATCCCAGAATCGAGATCGAGCTGCATCTGTCAGACGCGCGCGTCGAGATCGTCGCGGAAGGGTTCGACGTCGCGCTCAGGATCGCCGACCTGCCCGACTCGTCGCTCCGCGCGCGCCGGCTGTGCACGGTCGCGGCGCATCTGGTCGCCGCGCCATCGTATCTGGCGGCGCACGGAACGCCGACGCACCCGGCGCAACTGGGAGAGCACCGCCTGCTCGGCTATACCAACATCACCGGCCCTTGGCGCTTTCGTGGGCCGGGCGGCGCGGATGTGTCGGTCAAGGCGGAGGGGCCGCTGTCGGCGAATTCGGGCGATGCGCTGGTGCCGGCGCTGGTCGCCGGGCTCGGCATCGCGCGCCTGCCGGCGTTCATCCTGGGCGACGCGCTGACCAGCGGGGCGGTGGTGCCGATCCTGCCGGAGTGGATGCCGCCGGGCGTTGCGCTTCATCTGCTGACGCCGCCCAGCGCATTGCGACCGGCGCGGGTCGAGGCGCTGATCGCTTTTCTGGTCGAACGGTTGCGCGACTAGGCGCGGGTGCGCCGCTCGGCATGAGCGACGGCAGTGCGGACCAGCAGATCGAGATCATCACGCGAGACATCGAACGTCTCACCCATCTCTTGCAAGGCGCGATCGATGTCTTCGGGATGCGGCGGCAAGGGGGCAAGCGGAGCGGCGGCCTTGGCGCGGTGCGGGTAACTGTGCCCGGACAGGCGGTGGAACAGCACGCCGGCGAGCACGAGGATGGCGGCGTTCGCTGCGACGGGCATGAACGCGAAGCTCCAGCCCTGTGCCTGCACCGCGCCGCCGCCCAGTACCGCGAGCAACGACGCCGCGCCGCCCGGCGGATGGAGCGAGCGGGTCAGCGACATCAGCGCGATCGCACCGCCGACCGCGATGCCGGCCGCAAGCGCGGGCTCTTGTACGATCCGGGCAACCGCGATGCCGACAAGTGCCGACAGCAGGTTGCCGCCGATCACCGGCCATGGCTGCGCCAGCGGGCTGGCGGGAACGGCGAAGACGAGCACCGCGGATGCGCCCATCGGCGCGACCAGCAGTAGCACGGGCCCATGCGGCAGCAGCGCCGTGCAGATCGCGGCGGTCAGCGCGATGCCGACCAGCGCACCGACCGCGGCGATCATCCGGTCGCGCAGGTTCGCGCCGGCGAGAAGCGGGGTGAACGGTCGCATCGGGTTCGCGCTATGCGACGCCGCTAGCGGGCGCAATCAGGCATGACGCGCTGCTTCGGCTCGGCAGCGCAGCGCCGAACCACTCAGTCGCGTGCCGAGTAGTTGGCAAGACGCACCGGTGGGTGGCTGGGCAGAGCAAGAGCAACGGGTGCAGGCCGACTTCCAACACGTGCATTGTCGTTGGCTGCCCGGACCCGACGACATCGTGATGCGGCGAACCAGCTTAGTAACGCGATCGTCAGGGCTTG
Source organism: Sphingomonas sp. Mn802worker (assembly GCF_000382485.1). GTDB lineage: Bacteria > Pseudomonadota > Alphaproteobacteria > Sphingomonadales > Sphingomonadaceae > Sphingomonas. Next base: position 515,175 of record NZ_AORY01000004.1, read on the forward strand.
AAACGGCGACAACGGTCCAGCGACCAGCGCGACGAGCGCCGCCATTCGCGCCACGTCCCGCTTGCTCCGACGCATCGCCACACTCCACGCCGCCGAGGCCGCGACCGTGCCGATCAGCAGCGCGGACCATGGCCCGGCCAGCGCGGGCAGATAGGAAGAGAGCGCGACGAGGTCGATCCACCTGAAGCCGACCATCAGCCAGCCGAGCGTCGCGACGATCGCCCACGCCCTTGCGCGCGCCTGCCACGCCCGCGCGATTAGCAACGGTGAAAGCGCCCAGCCGATCGGCGTCATCACGCCCGCAAGTATGACAGCGAACGAAATCCCCACGGCCCGACGGCGGGCTCGCAAGCCTCGTTCGGCGACGGGGGAAGGAATTTGCGGCAGGCGGTACACGACCGCCGCAATGGCACGTCGCTGCTTTTTACCCGGTTAAGATGCTCGCAGCCGCTCCCATTGACGCTGCGATGGCGGGTGCGTATACGCGCCGACGTTCGACGGGAGGAGACTCCCGTTTGGGCAAGCTTGAACATTGCTGGATGCTTGAGGGACCACGAGGGCCGTTGTCGGCTTCTCCTTGGTCCTTTTCGTATTCCAAGTGCTGTTATGGCTCCAGCAAAGTAACCTATGGAAAGGTGAAGGCTTCAATGCCGACGATCAACCAGCTGGTCCGCAAGGGCCGCGACCCGCAGAAGGCCAAGTCGAAGGTCCCTGCGATGGAGCAGAACCCGCAGAAGCGCGGCGTCTGCACCCGTGTCTATACCACGACCCCGAAGAAGCCGAACTCGGCGCTGCGCAAGGTGGCCAAGGTCCGCCTGACCAACCAGCGCGAGGTCATCAGCTACATTCCGGGCGAAGGCCACAACCTGCAGGAGCACTCAGTGGTGCTGATCCGCGGCGGGCGTGTGCGCGATCTTCCGGGTGTGCGTTACCACGTGCTGCGCGGCGTGCTCGACACGCAGGGCGTCAAGGACCGCCGTCAGTCGCGGTCGAAGTACGGTGCGAAGCGGCCGAAGTAATTCGGCCCTACCGTTTCTTTTACAGCTGATTGAAAGGTCTTCCTCATGGCGCGTCGTCGTCGTCCAGAAAAGCGTGAAATCCTGCCCGATCCAAAGTTCGGTGACATCACGCTGTCCAAGTTCATGAATTCGGTGATGCTCGACGGCAAGAAGTCCGTCGCGGAGGGCATCGTCTATGGTGCGATGGAAACCGTCGAGACCCGCGCGAAGCGCGAGCCGATCGGCGTGTTCCACGACGCGCTGAACAACATCAAGCCGGGCATCGAGGTCCGGTCGCGCCGCGTCGGCGGTGCGACCTACCAGGTGCCGGTCGAGGTCCGTCCCGAGCGTGCGCAGGCGCTGGCGATCCGCTGGCTGATCGCGGCGGCACGTGCGCGCAGCGAGAACACGATGGCCGCACGCCTGTCGGGTGAGCTGCTCGACGCGTCGAACAACCGCGGCAACGCGGTCAAGAAGCGCGAAGACACGCACCGCATGGCGGAAGCGAACCGCGCGTTCAGCCACTACCGCTGGTAAGCGCTGGCGCCGGCAATCGTCGGCGCCGGTAAGTGGTTGCGAACGCTGGCCGACCGGTTGGCGTTCGCGATAACATAGACTATATCGGTTGAGCGGGTTCGCCCGCACTCCCGATCGCTGTTCCCTCCATGATGGAGGTGTAGGGCCGAGCTTGGACAAGCTCGGCCCGAACGGCTAGGGGGCGACCTCGCAAACGTTGGCATCGCCGGGCTGATCCGGCACAGGAGTGAAGCATCATGGCCCGCAGCCATCCGCTCGAACTTTATCGCAACATCGGCATCATGGCGCACATCGATGCCGGCAAGACGACGACGACCGAGCGTATCCTTTATTACACCGGCAAGTCCTACAAGATCGGCGAAGTGCACGAAGGCACCGCGACGATGGACTGGATGGAGCAGGAGCAGGAGCGCGGCATCACGATCACGTCGGCCGCGACGACGTGCAAGTGGCGCGCCGAAGAGGGCAAGGGCCCCGAGCACCTGATCAACATCATCGACACGCCGGGTCACGTCGACTTCACGATCGAGGTCGAGCGTTCGCTGCGCGTGCTCGACGGCGCGGTCGCGTGCTTCGACGGCGTTGCCGGCGTTGAGCCGCAGTCGGAGACCGTGTGGCGTCAGGCCGACAAGTACGGCGTGCCGCGTATGTGCTTCGTCAACAAGCTCGACCGTACCGGCGCTGACTTCTACTTCTGCGTGCAGTCGATCATCGATCGCCTGGGTGCGAAGCCCGCGGTGCTGTACCTGCCGATCGGCATGGAGGGCCAGTTCAAAGGCCTGGTCGACTTGGTCGAGAACCGCGCGATCATCTGGCTTGAGGAATCGCTGGGCGCGAAGTTCGAGTATCAGGACATTCCCGCCGACCTCGCCGACAAGGCTGCGAAGTATCGCAGCGACCTGATCGAGCTCGCGGTCGAGCAGGACGACGACGCGATGGAGGCGTATCTGGAGGGCAACGAGCCCGACACCGCCACGCTCAAGAAGCTGATCCGCAAGGGTACGCTCACCATGGCGTTCGTGCCGGTCGTCTGCGGCTCGGCGTTCAAGAACAAGGGTGTCCAGCCGCTGCTCGACGCGGTGGTCGACTATCTGCCGAGCCCGCTCGACGTGCCGGCGATCAAGGGCGTCAAGCTCGACGGCGAAACGCCGGACGAGCGTCCGTCCTCGGACGAGGCTCCGTTCTCGGCGCTCGCGTTCAAGATCATGAACGACCCGTTCGTGGGTTCGCTCACCTTTGCCCGCATCTACTCGGGCGTCCTCACCAAGGGTGGTTACCTGAACTCGGTGAAGGACAAGAAGGAGAAGATCGGCCGCATGCTCCTGATGCACGCGAACTCGCGTGAGGACATCGACGAGGCGCGCGCTGGCGACATCGTCGCGATCGCAGGGTTGAAGGAGACGACGACGGGCGACACGCTGTGCGATCCGGCGCACCCGATCATCCTTGAGCGGATGGAATTCCCCGAGCCCGTGATCGAGCTGTCGGTGGAGCCGAAGACCAAGGCCGACCAGGAGAAGATGGGCATCGCGCTCAATCGTCTGGCCGCCGAGGACCCCTCGTTCCGCGTATCGACCGATCACGAATCGGGTCAGACCATCATCAAGGGGATGGGTGAGCTCCACCTCGAGATCCTGGTCGACCGCATGAAGCGTGAGTTCAAGGTCGAGGCCAATGTCGGCGCCCCGCAGGTCGCGTATCGCGAGTACCTGAAGAAGGCGGTCGACATCGACTACACGCACAAGAAGCAGTCGGGCGGTACCGGTCAGTTCGGGCGCGTGAAGGTGAAGCTGACGCCGGGCGAACGCGGTGCGGGCATCGTTTTCAAGGACGAGATCAAGGGCGGCAACATTCCGCGCGAGTACATTCCCGCGATCGAGAAGGGTTTCCGCGAGACCGCGGCGACCGGTTCGCTGGTTGGCTTCCCGATCATCGACTTCGACATCACGCTGTACGACGGCGCGTACCACGACGTCGACTCGTCGGCGCTGGCGTTCGAAATCACTGCGCGCGGTGCAATGCGTGAGGCGGCGCAGAAGGCCGGCATCACGCTGCTCGAGCCGGTGATGCGTGTCGAGGTCGTGACGCCCGAGGATTACCTCGGCGACGTGATCGGCGACATGAACAGCCGTCGTGGCCAGATCCAGGGCACCGACACGCGCGGCAACGCGCAGACGGTCGAGGCAATGGTTCCGCTGGCGAACATGTTCGGCTACGTGAACGCGCTCCGCTCGTTCACCCAGGGCCGCGCCAGCTACTCGATGCAGTTCTCGCACTATGACGAAGTGCCGCAGAACGTCGCAGACGAGGTGAAGGCCAAGCTCGCCTAAGGTGCACGGGGGGCAGGGTAACCTGCTCCCGAGACACCGCAGGCCGGCCGACCTCGGGTCTGCCCGAGGATCGACGACGCGGAATTCACTTCCGCGTCGCCCCGCGACTGGGAGCATCCCGGCCAAGGGGTTTGCGCAACACGAATTCAGCCGCTATGGGGCCGCCTTCACCGCGGGTCCTGCGTGCGGCTCCAGTGACATCCAAGAAGGTAGGGAAACAATGGCTAAGGCTAAGTTTGAGCGGACCAAGCCGCACCTGAACATCGGCACCATCGGTCACGTCGACCACGGCAAGACCTCGCTGACAGCGGCGATCACCAAGGTGCTGGCGGAGAACGTTGCGGGTAACGCAGCGGTTGACTTCGCGAACATCGACAAGGCTCCGGAAGAGCGCGAGCGCGGCATCACGATCTCGACCGCGCACGTCGAGTACGAGACGGCGAACCGCCACTACGCGCACGTCGACTGCCCGGGTCACGCCGACTACGTGAAGAACATGATCACCGGTGCCGCCCAGATGGACGGCGCGATCCTGGTCGTCTCGGCGACCGACGGCCCGATGCCGCAGACCCGCGAGCACATCCTGCTCGCGCGTCAGGTCGGCGTGCCGGCGATGGTCGTGTTCATGAACAAGGTCGACCTGGTCGACGATGAGGAAATCCTCGAGCTCGTCGAGCTGGAGATTCGCGAGCTGCTGAGCTCGTACGAGTTCCCAGGCGACGACATTCCGATCATCAAGGGTTCGGCCACCTGCGCGCTGTCGGGTTCGGATCAGAAGCTCGGCACCGACGCGGTGATGGAGCTGATGAAGAACGTCGACGAGTACATCCCGCAGCCCGAGCGTCCGCTCGACAAGCCGTTCATGATGCCGATCGAGGACGTGTTCTCGATCTCGGGTCGCGGCACCGTGGTCACCGGCCGCGTCGAGACCGGCATCGTCAAGGTCGGCGAGGAAGTCGAGATCGTCGGTATCCACCCGACCGTCCGCAAGACGACCGTCACCGGCGTCGAGATGTTCCGCAAGCTGCTCGACCAGGGCCAGGCTGGCGACAACGTCGGTGCGCTGATCCGCGGCGTGGCGCGTGACGAGGTGGAGCGCGGCCAGGTGCTGTGCAAGCCGGGCTCGATCAAGCCGCACACCGACTTCGCGTCGGAAGTGTACGTGCTGTCGAAGGACGAGGGTGGCCGTCACACGCCGTTCTTCGCCAACTATCGTCCGCAGTTCTACTTCCGCACGACCGACGTGACCGGCACCGTTGAGCTGCCTGAGGGCACCGAGATGGTGATGCCGGGCGACAACGTCGCGCTGGGTATCAAGCTGATCGCGCCGATCGCGATGGACGTCGGCCAGCGCTTCACCATCCGCGAGGGCGGTCGTACCGTCGGCGCAGGGGTTGTCAGCTCGATCGACAAGTAATATAGGCGCCAGCCTTACGAAGGGTGGTGGTTCGACCATCGGCCTTCGGCAAGCGGCCCGCACCGGCGACGGTGCGGGCCGTTCGCTTTTAAGTAGGGACACTTTCACGCCGCGGCTTCGGTCGGGCGTGCTCGCGTCCAGTCGCAAGCGTATTAAACCAGCAAGAGCCGCTCGCCGCGGCCCGCTCTTTCGCATCGGTAGGGAACATGGACACCAACATCCGCATCCGCCTGAAAGCATTCGATCACCGCGTGCTTGACCAGGCGACCGGCGACATCGCCGACACCGCTCGCCGCACCGGCGCGCTGATCCGTGGCCCGATCCCGCTTCCGACCCGCATCGAGAAGTTCACCGTCAACCGCGGCCCGCACGTCGACAAGAAGAGCCGCGAGCAGTTCGAGGTGCGCACCTACAAGCGTATGCTCGACATCGTGCAGCCAACCCCGCAGACCGTCGACGCGCTGATGAAGCTCGACCTCGCGGCCGGTGTTGACGTCGAGATCAAGCTGGCCTAATGCGCCGGCTCCCGCGGTTGACACCAGCTTGGTGAGTCCCGCGGGTTTGTCGTTTTCGTCTTGCACGATCACGACCGTGACAACCCCGCTCTGGCTGGGTTCGCCACAACGTTGAGATACCGCCGGCGGCAACGCCTCCGGGACAGCGTCTCCCGTCACGTTCCTGCAAGGGAGCGACCAGCCCGGGACGGGGGCACGCTTCGCTTATCCGGGCTGACCCGTCGTCCTCGCGAGAGGGCGGCACAAGCACCTTCGGGATGGGCCCGCGGGTGCCTCTGTCTAGGAGCACAAGATCATGCGCACTGGCGTGATCGCGAAGAAAATGGGCATGACGCGCCTGTTCCAGGATGATGGCCGGCACGTGCCCGTCACCGTCCTGCAACTCGAAGGCTTGCAGGTCATCGCCCGTCGCGAAATGGATCGTGACGGCTACACCGCCGTCCAGCTTGGTGCAGGCAGCGCCAAGGCTAAGAATGTCGCCAAGCCGCAGCGTGGTCACTTCGGCAAGGCCGAGGTCGAGCCGAAGGCGGTCGTTGCCGAGTTCCGCGTGACCGAGGACAACCTCCTCGACGTCGGTGCCGAGCTCGCCGCAGACCATTATGTCGCCGGCCAGTACGTCGACATCCAGGGTCGTACGCAGGGCAAGGGTTTCGCCGGCGCGATGAAGCGCTGGAACTTCGGCGGTCTGCGCGCCACGCACGGCGTGTCGGTCAGCCATCGCTCGCACGGTTCGACGGGTAACCGTCAGGATCCGGGTCGCGTCTTCAAGAACAAGAAGATGGCCGGTCACATGGGCGACAAGAACCGCACGCAGCAGAACCTCGAGATCGTCGGCACCGACGTCGAGCGTGGCCTGATCTTCGTCAAGGGCTCGGTACCCGGCTCGAAGGGTGGCTGGTTGTTCGTCAAGGACGCGGTCAAGCTGCCCCGCCACGAGACCGCACCGTTCCCCGCCAGCCTGAAGCAGGCTGCCACCAACAACACCGCCGCTGACACGCCGGCCGACATTTCGGCCGACACGCAGGCGACCGACGGCCAGGAGGGCTGAACGTGAAGGTCAAGGTTTCCTCCTTTGCCGGCACCGACGCTGCAGAGATCGAGCTCAACGACGAGGTCTTCGGCCTCGATCCGCGTGCCGACATTCTGCACCGCGTCGTGACCTGGCAGCTTGAGAAGCGTCGCGCCACCGCGCGCGGCACGCGTGAGCGCGCCGACGTTGCCCGCTCGGGCAAGAAGTTCGGTCGCCAGAAGGGCGGCGGTACGGCTCGTCACGGCGATCGCCGCGCTCCGGTGTTCATCGGCGGTGGTAAGGCGCACGGCGCCCGTGTTCGCGACTTCAATCCGTCGCTGAACAAGAAGGTTCGCGCGCTGGGTCTGAAGATGGCGCTGTCCGCGCACGCGAAGAACGGTTCGCTGATCGTGCTCGATGGCTTTTCAGTCGCCAAGACGACCGAGCTCAAGGGCCATTTTGCGACGCTCAACACCGGCAAGCGCACGCTCGTGATCGACGGTGACGCAGGCGAGGGCTTCCGCGCCGGTCGCAACCTGGTCGGCGTCGACATGCTCCCCGCGGTGGGCGCGAACGTCTACGACATCATCAAGGCTGACACGCTGGTCCTGACCCGCGCGGCGGTCGAGAAGCTGGAGGCTCGCTTCAATGGCTAAGCAGGCAAAGGCGATCGACAACCGTCACTATGACGTGATTGTCGCGCCGCACATCACGGAGAAGGCGACCCTTCTCTCCGAGCAGAACGCCGTTGTGTTCAAGGTCGCCAACAAGGCGACCAAGCCGGAGATCAAGGCAGCGGTCGAGGCTCTGTTCGACGTGTCCGTGAAGAGCGTGAACACGATCGTGCAGAAGGGCAAGACCAAGCGCTGGAAGGGTGCGCCCTACCAGCGGTCTGACATGAAGAAGGCGATCGTCACCCTCACCGAGGGTCAGTCGATCGACGTCACCGAGGGGGCCAAGTAAGATGGCACTCAAGCATTATAACCCGACGTCGCCCGCGCAGCGCGGCCTCATCCTCGTCGATAAGTCGTCGCTGTGGAAGGGGAAGCCCGTCAAGGCGCTGACCGAGGGCAAGAACAAGACCGGCGGCCGAAACAACAAGGGTCACGTGACCAGCCGCGGCATCGCGGGCGGCCACAAGCAGAAGTACCGCTTCATTGACTTCAAGCGTCGCAAGTGGGACGCCGAGGGTACGGTCGAGCGGCTCGAGTACGATCCCAACCGCACCGCGTTCATCGCGCTGGTGTCGTATGCGGACGGCGAGCAGGCCTACATCATCGCGCCGCAGCGTCTCGCGGTCGGTGACAAGGTGATCGCGGCGAAGAAGACCGACACCAAGCCCGGCAATGCGATGGAGATCGGCCAGGTCCCCGTCGGCACCATCGTCCACAACGTGGAGATGAAGCCGAACAAGGGCGGGCAGATTGCGCGCTCGGCCGGCACCTACGTGCAGGTCGTGGGTCGTGACCGCGGCATGGTGATCGTTCGCCTGAACTCGGGCGAGCAGCGCTACATCCGTGCCGAGTGCATGGCGACGGTCGGCGCGGTGTCGAACCCTGACAACCAGAACACGAACCTCGGCAAGGCCGGTCGTTCGCGCTGGATGGGTTCGCGTCCGCTGACACGCGGTGTTGCGAAGAACCCGGTCGACCACCCGCACGGCGGTGGTGAAGGCCGGACCTCGGGCGGCCGTCATCCGGTCACGCCGTGGGGCAAGCCGACCAAGGGTGCGCGCACCCGCCACAACAAGTCTACGGACAAGATGATCATCCGTAGCCGTCACGCGAGGAAGAAGTAATGGCGCGCTCCGTCTGGAAGGGCCCGTTCGTCGAACTGAGCCTTCTCAAGAAGGCCGAAGCCGCGCAGGACGCGGGTGGCCGTGCGCCGATCAAGACCTGGTCGCGCCGCTCCACCATCCTGCCGCAGTTCGTTGGTCTGACGTTCACCGTCTACAATGGCCGTAAGTTTGTGCCCGTCTCGATCAACGAGGACATGGTCGGCATGAAGCTCGGCGAGTTCGCGCCGACCCGGTATTTTCCGGGTCACGCGGCTGACAAGAAGGGTAAGCGCTGATGTCGAAGCCAGCATCCCCTCGCAAGGTCGGCGACAAGGAGGCCTTGTCGGTCGGCACGCAGATCCGCGGATCGGCGCAGAAGCTTAACCTGGTCGCGGGCCTGATCCGCGGCCGCAAGGTCAGCGATGCGCTCAACATCCTGCAGTTCTCGACCAAGGCGATGGCGGTTGACGCACGCAAGGTGCTCGCCTCCGCGATCGCCAACGCCGAGAACAACCACAACCTCGACGTCGACGCGCTCGTCGTCGCCGAGGCGTCGGTCGGCAAGTCGATCACCATGAAGCGGTTCGCCACGCGCGGCCGCGGCAAGTCCACGCGCATCCTCAAGCCGTTCTCACGGCTGCGGATCGTCGTGCGCGAGCAGGAAGAAGCCTAATGGGTCACAAGAGCAACCCGATCGGTCTGCGCCTGCAGATCAACCGCACCTGGGACAGCCGCTGGTTCGCGGAAGGCCAGGATTATGGTCGCCTGCTGCTGGAAGATCTGAAGATCCGCCAGTACATCATGGACACGCTGCCCCAGGCGGCGATCTCCAAGGTGGTGATCGAGCGTCCGGCCAAGCTGTGCCGCATCTCCGTCTTTGCGGCGCGCCCGGGCGTGATCATCGGCAAGAAGGGTTCGGACATCGAGAAGCTTCGCAAGAAGCTCGGCACGATGACCGCCTCGGACGTGTCGCTGAACATCGTTGAGATCCGCAAGCCCGAGGTCGACGCCAAGCTCGTCGCGCAGGGCATCGCCGATCAGCTCGAGCGTCGTATCGCCTTCCGTCGTGCTATGAAGCGCGCGGTGCAGTCGGCGATGCGCCTGGGTGCCGACGGCATCCGCGTCGCGTGCGGTGGTCGCCTGGGCGGCGCCGAGATCGCGCGTTCGGAGAGCTATCGTGAGGGCCGCGTGCCGCTGCATACGCTGCGCGCCAACCTCGACTATGCCGAAGCGCAGGCGCACACCGCTTATGGTGTCTGCGGCGTCAAGGTGTGGGTCTTCAAGGGCGAGATTCTGGGCCACGATCCGATGGCGCAGGACCGGCTGATGATGGAGGCTCAGACCTCCGGCGTGCGCCCCGCGCGCGACGATCGCCGCTAAGGCACAGGACAGAACATGCTGCAACCAAAGCGCACCAAGTTCCGCAAGGCGTTCAAGGGCCGCATCCACGGCGACGCCAAGGGCGGCACGGCTCTGAACTTCGGCTCGTACGGGCTGAAGGCGATGGAGCCGGAACGCATTACCGCGCGCCAGATCGAGGCGGCTCGCCGCGCGATCACGCGCCACATCAAGCGCCAGGGCCGTCTCTGGATCCGCATCTTCCCGGACGTCCCCGTCTCGTCGAAGCCGGCCGAAGTCCGCATGGGCTCGGGCAAGGGTTCGCCCGAGTTCTGGGCCGCCCGCGTCAAGCCGGGCCGGATCCTGTTCGAGCTCGACGGCGTCGAGGGCAAGATCGCCGCGGAAGCGTTCGAGCGCGCAGCGATGAAGCTGCCGATCAAGACCAAGGTCGTGGCGCGTCTGGGCGACACGTCGCACCTGGGAGGCGAGTGAGATGGCTAAGGGTAAGACCAAGACCGATTTCGTCGGCCAGACCGACGACCAGCTCGGCGAGAGCCTGGGCCAGCTGAAGCGCGAGCAGTTCAACCTGCGCTTCCAGGCGGCGACCAACCAGCTCGAGAAGCCGAGCCGCGTCCGCGAGGTCCGCAAGGACATCGCGCGCATCAAGACCCAGCAGGCGCAGCGCAACGCTGCTGCTGGCAAGTAAGAGGACGAGAGACATGCCGAAGCGCGTGCTGACCGGGGTGATCGTCTCGGACAAGGGCGAGAAGACGGTGGTCGTCAACGTGGAGCGCAAGGTCAAGCACCCGCTCTACGGCAAGATCATCCGCCGTTCGAAGAAGTACCACGCCCACGACGAAGCGAACGAGTACAAGCAGGGCGAGACCGTGCGCATCGAAGAGACGGCGCCGATGTCGAAGCTCAAGAACTGGAAGGTGGTCGAGCGGGTCAACACCCACGCGACGCCGGAACGGGTCGACGTCGACGCGTAAAGCGTCGGGTGTGAGAGCCCTTCCACCGTTTCGTGCAGGGTCTGCCTGATCGCAGAGACCACATGAGCGAGGGAGGGGGCGACGTAGCGACACAGGCGCAGGTTCCGCAGCGGACTTGCGTTTCGTCGCCGGGGCGGTTACCGGACCGCTCCCCCTGGTGCAGCACCGTGCAAACGGTCGCCCGCGCCGGGGGTCGTTATTTTAGGCGGGGTTGGGTCGGTATCCACCCCATTGGATAAGGACACGGATCAATGATCCAGATGCAGTCGAACCTCGACGTCGCTGACAACAGCGGCGCGAAGCGCGTGCAGTGCATCAAGGTGCTGGGCGGCTCCAAGCGTCGCACGGCCGGCGTGGGCGACATCATCGTCGTTTCCGTCAAGGAAGCACAGCCGCGCGGCCGCGTGAAGAAGGGCGACGTTCACCGCGCCGTCATCGTGCGCACCGCCAAGGACATCCGCCGCGCCGACGGCTCGGTCATCCGCTTCGACGGCAATGCCGCGGTGCTGGTCAACAAGAACGAGGAGCCGATCGGCACTCGTATCTTCGGTCCGGTGGTGCGTGAGCTGCGCGGACGTGGCCACATGAAGGTCATCAGCCTGGCGCCGGAGGTGCTGTGATGAGCAACGTCAAGATGAAGATCAAGAAGGGCGATCAGGTCATCGTCCTGTCGGGCAAGGACAAGGGCAAGACCGGCACGGTCACGCTCGCCAGCCCGCGCGATCAGAAGGTCGTCGTGGGCGGCGTCAACGTTGCGACCCGCCACCGCAAGCCGAGTCAGGCGCAGCCGCAGGGCGGCCTGGAGCGCGTCGAGGCACCGCTGCACGTCTCCAAGGTCGCGCACGTGACCGCCGACGGCAAGCCGACGCGCGTTCGCTACGAGACGCAGGACGGCAAGAAGGTCCGCGTCGCGGTCAAGACCGGGAGCAAGATCGATGGCTGATTACAAGCCCCGCATGAAGTCGATGTACGACGACTCGATCGCGAAGGCGATGACCGAGAAGTTCGGGTACAAGAACGTGCTCGAGGTTCCGCGGATCGAGAAGATCGTGCTCAACATGGGCGTCGGTGAGGCGACCCAGGACAAGAAGAAGGTTGAGCAGGCAGCGTCCGAGATGGAGCTGATCGCCGGCCAGAAGCCTGTCATCACCAAGGCGAAGAAGTCGATCGCGCAGTTCAAGCTGCGTGAAGGCATGCCGATCGGCGTCAAGGTGACGCTGCGTCGCGAGCGCATGTACGAGTTCCTCGACCGCTTCATCACGATCGCGCTGCCGCGCGTTCGCGATTTCCGTGGTCTGAACCCGAAGAGCTTCGATGGTCGCGGCAACTACGCCTGCGGCATCAAGGAGCAGATCGTGTTCCCCGAGATCAACTATGACCGCATCGACAAGGTGCGCGGCATGGACGTGATCGTGACGACCAGCGCGAAGACCGACGAGGAGGCGCGCGAGCTCCTCCGTCTGTTCGGCTTCCCGTTCCCGCAGGCCGAGGACGAGGCCGATGCGCCGCGTCAGGCCGCGTAACAAAGAGAGCTTAAGTCCATGGCGAAACTGAGTTCCGTGAACAAGAACGAGCGTCGCAAGAAGCTCGTGAAGCAATATGCCCCGAAGTTCGCAAAGCTGAAGGCGATTGCCAACGACGAGTCGCTTGACGAGACCGAGCGTCTCATCGCGCGTCTTAAGATGTCCGAGCTGCCGCGTAACGCCAACCCGACCCGTATCCGCAATCGCTGCGAGATCACCGGGCGCCCGCGCGCTTATTACCGCAAGTTCCGTCTCGCACGTGTGATGCTGCGTGATCTGGCCAACAAGGGCCTGATCCCGGGTCTCACGAAGTCGAGCTGGTAAGGACACGACAGATGGCAGTGACCGATCCCCTGGGTGACCTGCTCACCCGCATCCGCAACGGACAGCGCGCGCGCAAGGACAGCGTCCTTTCGCCCGCCAGCAAGCTGCGGACCCGAGTGCTCGACGTGCTTCAGCGCGAAGGCTACATTCGTGGCTACAGCGAAGAAGAGATGGGCCCCGCCAAGGGCGTCCGTATCGAGCTTAAGTATTACGAAGGCCAGCCCGCGATCAAGCACGTGGCGCGCGTCTCGAAGCCGGGCCGCCGTGTCTACTCGGGTAGCCAGGAGCTTCCCCGCGTGATGAACGGCCTTGGCATTACCATCGTCTCGACGCCGCGCGGCGTGCTCTCGGATGCCGAGGCACGCGAGCAGAACGTCGGCGGCGAAGTGCTGGCGGAGGTGTTCTGATGAGCCGCATCGGAAAGAAAGCAGTGCCGGTTCCGGCCGGCGTGACTGCCGACATCGCCGGGCGCGTGCTGAGCGTGAAGGGTCCCAAGGGCACTCTGTCGATGCCGCTCGCCGACGACATCACCTATGACGTGCAGTCGGACGGCATCTCGGTGCAGCCCGCGAATGACACCAAGCGCGCACGCGCGTTTTGGGGCATGCAGCGCACGCTGGTGCAGAACCTGGTGACGGGCGTGACAACGGGCTTTTCCAAGAAGCTGGTCATTACCGGCGTCGGCTACCGCGCCGCGGCGCAGGGCCGTAACCTGAAGCTGCAGCTCGGCTACAGCCACGACGTCAACATCGACGTGCCTGAGGGCATTGAGGTGAAGACGCCGGACGCCACTACCGTCGAGATCAGCGGTTCGGACAAGCAGAAGGTGGGTCAGCTCGCCGCCGAGATCCGCCGCTGGCGCAAGCCGGAGCCGTACAAGGGCAAGGGCATCAAGTACGACGGCGAGTTCATCTTCCGTAAGGAAGGAAAGAAGAAGTGACCAAGGGCCTTTCGCTTTTCGAGAAGCGGCGTCGCCGCAACCGCACCGCGCTGCGCGCTCGTGCGGGCGCGCGTCCGCGCCTGTCGGTTCACCGGTCGGGCAAGCACATCTACGCGCAGGTCATTGACGACGAAGCCGGCCGCACGGTCGCTTCGGCCTCGACGCTGGAGCAGGATGCGCGTGGCACCTCGGGTGCCAACGTGTCGGCCGCGACCGAGGTCGGTCGTCGCGTTGCCGAGAAAGCCAAGGCGGCGGGTGTGACGCAGGTCGTGTTCGATCGTGGCGGCTTCCTCTTTCACGGCCGGGTAAAAGCGCTGGCTGAAGCCGCGCGCGAAGCCGGACTGGAGTTCTAAGACATGGCAGACGAGAACCAGCAGGCAGAGGCGAACACCGCCGCGCCGCAGGAAGCAAGCCAGAACGCGGGCCAGAGTGGCGGCGGTCAGACCGGTGGTGGTCAGGGCGGCGGTTTCGGTGGTGGCCAGGGCGGCGGCTATCGCGGCGGTCAGGGCGGCGGTCGCGGTGGCCCGGGTGGCGGTCGCGGTCGCGGTGGCCCCGGCGGCAATCGTGGTGGCCGTGACGGCAACCGCGGCGGGCGTCGTGACGATCGCCGCGGCGGGCAGGACGATGGCGGCGAGGAGCTGATCGAGAAACTCGTCCACATCAACCGCGTGTCGAAGACGGTGAAGGGCGGCAAGCGCTTCGGCTTCGCGGCACTCGTCGTCGTCGGCGACGGCAAGGGCCGCGTCGGCTTCGGTCATGGCAAGGCGCGCGAGGTGCCGGAGGCGATCTCGAAGGCGACTGCCGCGGCGAAGAAGAAGATGCTGCGCGTGCCGCTGAAGGAAGGCCGCACGCTGCACCATGACGGCAACGGTCACTTTGGTGCCGGTCGCGTCACGGTCCGTTCGGCGCCGCAGGGCACCGGGATCATCGCGGGTGGCCCGATGCGCGCCATCTTCGAAAGCCTGGGTGTGCACGACGTCGTGACCAAGTCGGTCGGCACGTCGAACCCGTATAACATGATCCGCGCGACGTTCGAGGCACTGGGCGAGCAGACCTCGCCCAAGGCGGTCGCACAGCGCCGTGGCAAGAAGATTGCGGATCTGCTCGGTCGTGGCGCCGGCGCTGATGCGCAGACCGCCGAGGCCGAAGCCGCGGCGATCACGGAGTAACGATCAATGGCTATTATCAAGGTCAAGCAGACCGGATCGCCGATCCGCCGTACCAAGGATCAGCGCGCGACGTTGATCGGTCTCGGCCTCAACAAGATGCACAAGGTCTCGGAGCTGCAGGACAGCCCCGACGTCCGCGGCATGATCCGCAAGGTGCACCACCTGGTCGAGGTGCAGGAGGGCTGAGCCTTCCGCATCTTCACGGGTGACAAATATGGGGAAGGGGGCTAAGCGGCCCCCTTCCTTTTTCAATCAGCGCGACAAAAGCGAAAGCGAGTGCATATCATGAAGCTGAACGAACTCCGCGACAACGAAGGTGCCCGCAAGTCCCGCATGCGCGTGGGCCGTGGTATCGGCTCGGGCAAGGGCAAGACCGCAGGCCGTGGCCAGAAGGGCCAGAAGAGCCGCGAAGGCGTCTCGATCGCCGGCTTCGAGGGCGGCCAGATGCCGCTCCACATGCGTCTGCCGAAGCGCGGCTTCAACAACATCTTCGCCAAGGACTACGCCGAGGTTAACCTGGGCGCGATCGACAAGGCGATTGCGTCGGGCAAGCTGACCGGCACCGATATCGATCATGCGGCGCTCAAGGCGGCGGGTCTCGCACGCGGTGGCAAGGACGGCGTGCGTCTGCTCGGCAAGGGCACGCTGTCGTCGAAGCTGAACTTCACGGTTGCGGGCGTCTCGGCGTCGGCGCGTGAAGCGGTTGAGAAGGCTGGCGGCTCGGTCACCGTGCCGGAGATCGTTCCGGCCGCGGACAAGGCCAAGGCCAAACACCGCACCGGTCGCGCGGCACCGCGCGCCTGATCGCATAACTGTGGCGCGTCGGCCACAACGCCGACGTGTGCACGGTGTGATCAAACCCGTGCCATTAGACAGGGCGTTTAATACGCCTATATGAGCGGCGGGGGCGGGTTGACGCTTCCCGCCGCTTTTGTTTGGTGCGCGCGACGCGCTCGCGCGACCAGTTCCGTTTCAGGATTCGCGAAAACGATGGCATCCGTAGCCAACAACATGGCCTCCAGCATCAGCCTCGCGAAATTCGCGCAGGCGACCGACCTGAAGAAGCGTCTGTGGTTCACGATCGGCGCGCTGATCGTCTTCCGCCTGCTCAGCTACGTGCCGCTGCCAGGCGTCGACGCGACCGCGCTCGGCCTGCTCGCCGACCAGACCAAGGGCGGCGTGCTCGACTTCTTCAACACCTTCTCGGGCGGTTCGCTCAGCCGGATGAGCCTGATTGCGCTGGGTGTGATGCCGTACATTACCGCCTCGATCGTGGTGCAGCTCGCGACGTCGCTGTCGCCGCAGCTCGCCGCGATCAAGAAGGAAGGCGAGAGCGGTCGCAAGAAGCTGAACCAGTACACCCGCTATGGCACCGTCGCGCTGACTGCGGTGCAGGGTTATTTCATCGCGGTCGGGCTCGAAACGCTCGGCGCCAATTCGGGCATCCAGGCGGTGGTCGAGCCGGGCATGCTGTTCCGCATTAACGCGGTCGTGTCGCTCATCGGTGGCACGATGTTCCTGATGTGGATCGGCGAGCAGATCACCAGCCGCGGGATCGGCAACGGCGTGTCGCTGATCATCATGGCGGGCATTGTCGCGCACCTGCCGACGACGATCGTCAACCTTCTGGAAGGTGGCCGGTCGGGGTCGATGAGCGCGTTCGTGCTGATCGCGATCATCGCGGTGGTCGTTGGGCTCGTGCTCCTCATCTGCTTCATGGAGCGGGCGCAGCGCCGCATCCTGATACAATATCCCAAGCGCCAGACGCAGCGTGGGATGCAGGCCGACCGCAGCCATCTGCCTCTCAAGATCAATACCGCGGGCGTAATCCCGCCGATCTTCGCCTCGTCGCTGCTACTCATGCCGCTGACGATCACCCAGTTTGCGGGCAACCGGGTCAAGGGTGACAGCTGGTGGGGCGATGCGATCATCAGCCTGAACCAGTATCTGCAGCATGGTGCGCCGCTCTACATGGCGCTCTATGCGGCAGGCATCATCTTCTTCTCGTTCTTCTACACGGCGGTGGTGTTCAACCCGGAGGAGACCGCGGAGAATTTGAAGCGCTATGGTGGGTTCATTCCCGGTATCCGTCCGGGCAAGAACACCGAGACCTACTTCGACTATGTGTTGACGCGCATTACCGTCATCGGCGCGGCATACCTGACGTTCATCTGCGTCGTGCCGGAATATCTCGTTTCGGCGCTGTCGATCCCGTTCTATCTCGGCGGGACCAGCCTGCTGATCGTCGTCAACGTCACGATGGACACAGTGACGCAGATCCAATCGCATCTGCTGGCGCATCAATATGGTGACCTGATCAAGAAGTCGAAGCTGAAGGGGGCGCGTCGCCGCTGATCTGCGGTGACGTCGGCTTGAGAATGAACGGGAGATCGCGCGCGTGAACATCATCCTGCTGGGGCCGCCGGGTGCGGGCAAGGGCACGCAGTCGGAGCGGCTGGTCGCCGAGCACGGCATGGTGCAGCTCTCCACCGGCGACATGCTGCGCGCCGCGGTAAAGGCGGGAACCCCGGTCGGCGTTCAGGCGAAAGCGGTGATGGATGCGGGCGAGCTTGTCTCCGACGCGATCGTCTCCGCGCTGATCGGCGAGCGGATGGATGCAGGGACGGGCGCGGGTGCGATCTTCGACGGCTACCCGCGCACCGCGGCGCAGGCTGACGCGCTTGACCTGCTGCTCGCCGAGCGCGGGCAGACGCTCGATCACGTGATCGAACTTGAGGTCAACGAGGACGCGCTGGTTGAGCGCATCGTCGGCCGTTTCACCTGCGCCAATTGCGGCGCGGGCTATCACGACACGTTCAAGCAGCCGCGCAAGGCTGGCGTCTGCGACGTGTGCGGATCGACCGAGTTCAAGCGCCGTCCCGACGACAACGAGCAGACCGTGCGCACGCGCATGGCGGAGTACCGGGCGAAGACCGCGCCGATCATCCCGATTTACGAAGCGCGCGGGCTTGTTCGCCGCGTCGACGGCATGGCCGACATCGCGGTCGTGACTGCCTCCATTGAGGCGATTCTCAGCGCTCGCTGACCTGCGCCGCGACGACGATCGCGACGCTGCCCGCAGGATCATCAAGATGCCATGCCGGCCGCAACGCGGCCGCGCGGCGTGACCGTTTGCTTCGCGCGCAACCCACGGCGCCGATCCGCCCGCGTTACGCTGCTGCCGGTCGTGACAGGCCGGGTGCAGGCCGGCACAGGCTGTTCTTGTCGGCGTGAGATGACGAAGAGTTCATGCGCGGGTCACCGCCGACGCGCATCTGGTTGGCTAGAGACGGGGCATCGGATCGCCGATCGCGATACCGGGCACCACCCCCGCCTGGTACTCCCGCGGCTCTGACTACCCGCCGCCCACACTCCCGGTGGCGTCGGGTTCGCCGGCGGGGGCCTTGCGCTCTCGCCGGCGCTTTTATGTCTGCGGCTCGACAATCGACATGCCGCGGCGCAGGGACGTCGTGATGGATGCGCTTACCCTGTTCGGCTTCGCGGCGGTGTTGTTCATGCTCGTCTGCTACATGCTGGAGGACCGCGCGCCGTTCTGGACCTTGCTGTTCGCGCTCGGTTGCGTCGCGAGCGGAGTATACGGGTTCCTTCAGGGTGCGTGGCCGTTCGCGATGGTTGAGATCATCTGGACCGCGGTCGCGTTGCAACGCTGGGTCAAGCTGAAGCGGCGTACGGAACCTCGCGCTTGACTCGGCGTTTGCGCGCGCCTAACTGCACGACCTTCCGATAGACCGGTCCCGGTGGCGCTTTGTTGCGTGCGCCGCGCTTTTGCGTCAGGACAGGTCGAACCGGAAGTGGAATGCGACGAGATGGGGCGCGTGGCAGCCATGCCGCACCCCGTGGAGCACAGGAGAACGAATTTCATGGCACGTATCGCGGGTGTCAACATCCCGACCAACAAGCGCGTGATCATCGCGCTGACCTACATCCACGGCATCGGCCCGGCACATGCCAAGGCGCTGACGACCAAGCTGAACATCGCGGACGACCGCCGCGTGCAGGACCTGACCGATCAGGAAGTGCTGCAAATTCGTGAGGCGATCGACGCTGATTATACCGTTGAGGGTGATCTTCGTCGCGAGACAGCGATGAATATCAAGCGTCTTATGGATCTCGCCTGCTACCGCGGCCTGCGTCACCGCAAGGGCCTGCCAGTCCGCGGCCAGCGCACGCACACCAACGCGCGCACCCGCAAGGGCAAGGCAAAGCCGATCGCCGGCAAGAAGAAGTAAATCGTCCGGGGGGACGATTTTCTCCGGCGGAGGCAGCTATCCCGGCAGCGCAACTTCGTTTTGCGCTCCGGTTGATCGGCTCCAGGCCGGCGTCACTTGGAATATAGGTCAGGAACTACCACATGGCTCAGGCACCGCAGCGCATTCGTCGGCGCGAGCGCAAGAACATCACCGCGGGCGTCGCACACGTGAACGCCAGCTTTAATAACACCATGATCACCATCACCGACGCGCAGGGCAATGCCATCAGCTGGTCCTCGGCCGGCATGATGGGTTTCAAGGGCTCGCGCAAGTCGACCCCGTACGCGGCGCAGGTCGCGGCCGAGGACGCTGGCAAGAAGGCCGCCGAGCACGGCGTCCGCACACTCGAGGTCGAGGTGAAGGGTCCGGGTTCGGGCCGCGAGTCGGCGCTGCGTGCGCTGCAGGCGGTCGGTTTCCAGATCACGTCGATCCGCGACGTGACCTCGATTCCGCACAACGGCGTTCGCCCGTCGAAGCGTCGCCGCGTCTGATGCTCTCGCGCCGCCGCTGACGAGCGGCTGCGTATCTTACCAGGCGGTGTCGCGTGCGCACGCGCTCCGCCCAACCCCAGGGGACGAGATCTTGTCTGTCAACGCAAAGAACTGGCAGGAACTGAAGAAGCCCAGCGGCCTCGAGAAGAAGAGCGGCGACGGGAAGCGCAAGGCGACGTTCATCGCCGAACCACTCGAGCGCGGCTTCGGCCTGACGCTCGGCAACGCGCTCAGGCGCGTGCTGCTGTCGAGCCTGCAGGGCGCGGCAGTGACCTCGATCAAGATCGAGAACGTGCTGCACGAGTTCAGCTCGCTGGCCGGCGTGCGCGAGGACGTGACGGACATCGTCCTGAACGTGAAACAGATCGCGATCCGCATGCAGGGCGAAGGCCCGAAGCGGCTTCAGCTTTCCGCCACCGGTCCGGCCGAGGTGAAGGCCGGCGATATCGCGGTGTCGGGCGACATCGAGGTGATGAACCCCGAGCTGGTGATCTGCCACCTCGATGAAGGTGCGACGCTCAACATGGAGCTGACCGCCGATACGGGTAAGGGCTATGTCGCGGCGACCGCCAACCGTCCGGCCGACGCGCCGATTGGGCTGATCCCGGTCGACGCGCTCTACTCGCCGGTGCGGCAGGTGTCGTACAAGGTCGACCCGACCCGCGTTGGTCAGGACCTTGATTACGACAAGCTGACGCTGACGATCGAGACCGATGGTACGGTTACGCCGGAGGATGCGGTTGGTTATGCCGGTCGTATCCTACAGGACCAGCTCGCGCTGTTCGTGCACTTCGACGATTCGCTGGTCACGCGCTCGGCACCGATCGGCGTCGCGGCGCCGGCGGCGAGCACGGGCGAGGTCACCGGCGACACCGCGCAGATCAACCGTTACCTGCTCAAGAAGGTCGACGAGCTCGAACTGTCGGTGCGTTCGGCCAATTGCCTCAAGAACGACAACATCATCTATATCGGCGATCTGGTCGGCAAGACCGAAGCCGAGATGCTGCGCACGCCGAACTTCGGCCGCAAGTCGCTCAACGAGATCAAGGAGGTGCTCTCCAGCATGGGGCTGCGCCTCGGCATGGAGATCCCCGGCTGGCCGCCCGAGAACATCGAGGAAATGGCCAAGAAGCTCGAGCAGGAGATCATGGGCTGACGCGCAGGCGAGTAGCGACGCTACTCGCCAGACGCGACGGCTCCGGCCGGCGGATCGGCCCAGCCGATCCTTTCGACGTAGAGACGCGGGACTTGCTCCCGCGGCCCGGTCGCAACGAAAAGGGCTCCCCAACAGGAGCGACGGACATTCGGGTGGCCACCGTCCCACCTGTCCCGGGGTTCCGTGAAACGGCCCCCTGACGAACGAGAAGGAAGCACATCATGCGTCACCGTGTAGGCGGTCGTAAACTCCAGCGTACCTCGGCGCACCGCCAGGCGCTGTTCCGCAACATGTCGGCCGCGCTGATCAAGCACGAGCAGATCACCACCACGCTCGCCAAGGCGAAGGAACTTCGTCCGTACATCGAGAAGCTGATCACGCTCGGCAAGAAGGGCGGCCTGTCGAACCGTCGTCTGGCGCATGCGCGGTTGCTCGACGATGCGCAGCTGGTGAAGCTGTTCGACACGCTGGCGACCCGCTACGCGTCGCGCAACGGCGGTTACACCCGCGTCATCAAGGCAGGCATCCGCGCGTCGGACGCGTCGCCGATGGCGATCATCGAGTTCGTCGATCGCGACGTGTCGGCCAAGGGTCAGGACTCTGGGCCGGTCATGGCTGACGAGGATTATGACGACGCCGCATGAGCGCACGTGAGTAGCGTAAGCTAGTCACGAGACGCTCAAGGCCGGCCAGCGGTGCACGGCGCCGACTGACGACGCGGCTTAGCCGCGGCAGAGACAGCGAGACAAGGAGCCGCTCCAGCAATGGGGCGGCTCTTCTCGTATCGAAACAGAGGTTCGAGATGACGCTTCACACCTGGTGGCTGTTCGTCGTCGCGGTGTTCCTGCTGTGCGGTACGCCCGGTCCCAACATGCTCCACATCCTGTCGCGGAGCGTCGAGGTCGGCGTACGCCGCACGACCTTCGCGATGGCGGGATGCCTGTCGGCGATGCTGATTGTCCTCGCCGCCGCCGCGGCCGGGCTGACGACGCTGCTGCGCGCGATGCCAGGCGCCTTCGACGTGCTGCGTTATGTCGGCGTGGCTTACCTGATCTACCTCGGCATCAAGGCATGGCGGAGCAAGGAGGTGCCGCTCGGTGTCGGCGCGGGCACGCTGCCGCGCGCGGTGCCGAAGCGCGCATTGTTCCGCGGCGGCTTCGCGATCGGCATCAGCAATCCCAAGCTGATCCTGTTCGCCGCGGCCTTCCTGCCGCAGTTCGTGTCGCGCAGCGCGCCCGAGGGTCCGCAGTTCGCCATCCTGGTCGTCACCTTCGTGGCAATGGAGTGTGTGTGGTACGCGGTCTACGCGCTCGGCGGACGGTCGCTGTCGCGCTACATCGCACGTCCGCGTGTGCGGCGCGTGTTTGACCGCGTGACGGGTGCGATCTTCGTCGGGTTCGGCGTGGCGTTGTTCACGGCGCGGCTAGCTTAGCGGCGGAGCTGTCGTTCGGCGTCTCCGCTCGCCGTTGCTCCTCGCATCGCTTCCCGGTCGTATGATTTCGCCCATGCGCGCACCTGCATAGGATGTAGCCTTTGCGACCTTCCACGCGCGCGATGCAGTCGCTACACGCGCGCGGATGGAGCATCCCGACAGTATCCTCATCGTCGATTTCGGCAGCCAGGTGACCCAATTGATCGCGCGCCGCGTACGCGAGGCGGGTGTCTATAGCGAGGTCGCGCCGTTCAACGCCGCCGCGGAAGCGTTCGAGCGGATGCAGCCAAAGGGCATCATCCTGTCGGGTGGCCCGTCGTCGGTGACGCTGGAGCACAGCCCGCGCGCGCCGCAGCACCTGTTCGAGGCGGGCGTGCCGATCCTCGGCATCTGTTACGGCCAGCAGCTGATGAGCACGCAGCTGGGCGGCAATGTCGTGATCTCGGGCGACGGCGGCGAGTTCGGCCACGCGATGCTCGACGTGAAGGCAGAGTGCGCGTTGTTCGACGGCCTGTGGGAGGTCGGCTCGCGCCATCAGGTGTGGATGAGCCACGGCGACAAGGTCGACGCGCTGCCGCCCGGCTTCGTGCCCGTCGCGACCTCGGAAGGCGCGCCGTTCGCGATGGTCGCCGATGAGGAGCGCCGCTTCTACGGCGTGCAGTTCCACCCCGAGGTCGTCCACACCCCCGATGGCGCCAAGCTGATCGCCAATTTCGCGCGTCACGTCTGCGGCCTCGCCGGCGACTGGACGATGGCCGAGTTCCGCGAGACCAAGATCGCCGAGATCCGCGCGCAGGTAGGGAGTGGCCGTGTCATCTGCGGTCTGTCGGGCGGCGTCGACTCGGCAGTCGCGGCGGTGCTGATCCATGAGGCAATCGGCGACCAGCTGACCTGCGTCTTCGTCGATCATGGCCTGATGCGCAGCGGCGAGGCCGAGCAGGTCGTGTCGCTGTTCCGGGAAGCGTACAACATCCCGCTGGTGCACGTGGACGCGGAAGCGCTGTTTATGGGCGGGCTGGCCGGCGTCACCGATCCCGAGGCGAAGCGCAAGTTCATCGGCAAGACCTTCATCGAAGTGTTCGAGGACGAGGCGAAGAAGATCGGCGGGGCCGATTTCCTGGCGCAGGGCACGCTCTATCCCGACGTGATCGAGAGCGTCAGCTTCACCGGCGGTCCGTCGGTGACGATCAAGAGCCACCACAATGTCGGCGGGCTCCCCGAGCGCATGAACATGAAGCTGGTCGAGCCGCTTCGCGAACTGTTCAAGGACGAGGTGCGCGCACTCGGGAGCGAGCTGGGGCTTCCAGAGCATTTCGTCGGCCGTCACCCGTTTCCCGGACCCGGCCTCGCGATCCGCATTCCGGGTGAGGTGACCAAGGAGCGCTGCGACATCCTGCGCAAGGCCGACGCGATCTACCTTGAGGAAATCCGCAACGCCGGGCTGTACGATGCGATCTGGCAGGCATTTGCGGTGCTGCTGCCGGTGCGATCGGTCGGCGTGATGGGTGATGGGCGAACCTACGATTCGGTGCTGGCGCTGCGTGCGGTCACCTCGACCGACGGGATGACCGCGCAGGCGTTCGAGTTCCCCGGCGGCTTCCTCGCGCGCGTCTCGACGCGGATCGTCAACGAGGTGAGGGGGGTCAACCGGGTGACTTACGATTATACCTCCAAGCCGCCGGGTACGATCGAGTGGGAATGAACCGGAAATCGCGAGCAGCCGGGGGCTGCTCGCCCGGTTCATTCGGCTGCGTAAGCGGCCGGGAGCGGCGAGACGAAACCCGCGCGAAGAGCCTGCTGCGCCGCGCGGTGATCGCTGGAACGACGCTCGTCGCGCCCGCACTCGCCTCCGCCGCGACCCCGAACCCGCCAGCCTGGACGCGACCCGCTGCGCCGATCCATCTGGTCGGCCCGATCTGGTATGTCGGCAGCGAAGGGCTCGCCAGCTACCTCATCAAGACTCGCGATGGCGCGATCCTGCTCGATGCGACGATGGCGGAGAACGTTCCCGCGATCGAGCGCAACATTAGCGCGGTCGGCGTGCCGCTCGACCGGGTCAGGCTGCTGCTCGTCAGCCACGCGCACTTCGACCATGCGGCGGGTGACGCGGCGTTGGTGCGTGATACCGGCGCGCGGGTGGTCGCGGGTGCCGGTGACGTAGCCGCGCTGGAGAGCGGCATTCCGCCGGGTGAAACGAGCTACGGCGTGATCCGCTTTTCGCCGGTCAAGGTGTCGCGAGCCATCCGCGACGGGGACCGTGTGACGCTTGGCGGCGTCACCTTGCGCGCGATCGCGACGCCGGCGCACACGCCGGGCTGCACGAGCTGGTCGACCCGCGTGGTCGAGCGCGGCCGCTCGCTGACCGTGCTGTTCCCGTGCAGCGTCTCGGTCGCGGGCAACCGCCTGATCGGCAACGGCCGCTATCCCGGCATCGTCGCCGACCTGCGTGGCAGCATCGCCCGGTTAGCGCGAGAGCGGGCCGATGTTGTGCTGCCGTTCCATCCCGAACAGGCCGACGTGCGCCGGCGTGCGGCCGAACATCAACTGGTCGCGCCGACCCTGCTTCCCGCGATGATGCGAACCGCAAGCGCTGATTTCGAGCGCGAACTGACGCGGCAGACGAAGGAGGCACGATGACGGCGGCAAAGACCGGCCCGGCGACGATGTACGGCATCCCGAATTGCGACACGATCAAGAAGGCGCGTAGCTGGCTGGCCGACCACGATGTTGCCTTCATCTTTCACGATTACCGGAAGGATGGTCTCGATCGTGCATTGCTCGACAAGCTGATCGAGCGGGCGGGGTGGGAGACGCTGCTCAACCGTGCGGGCACCACCTTCCGCAAGCTGCCCGAGCAGGACCGCGTCGACCTGAACCGTGAGCGCGCGACCGCGCTGATGCTGGCGCAGCCGGGCATGATCAAGCGACCGGTGCTGTTGACGAGCACCTCGACCGAGGTCGGCTTCAAGCCCGAACGCTACGCCGCGCTGTTCGGCTGATTGCGCGCTACCCCGATCTGACGGCGCCATCGCCTTCCGATCGGTCCATGCTGCTGGATCGGTCCCGCAACCGCGCCTAAGAAGGTGCATGTCCACGACCTTCACGATCGACACCTCGACCAGCCGCGCGACGCCCGTTGCTGCACCGATGAAGCGCCTGACCGTCCCGGCGCTCCGCGCGCGCAAGGCGTCGATCGCGGCAGGCAAGGGCGAGCCGCTCGTCATGCTGACTGCCTATACCGTGCGGATGGCGCAGTTGATGGACCCGCATTGCGACATGCTGCTGGTCGGCGACAGTCTGGGGCAGGTCATCTACGGCCTGCCCTCGACCGTGCCGGTGACGCTCGCGATGATGGCGGCGCATGGTGCGGCAGTGGTGCGTGGCAGCTACCATGCGGTGGTCGTCGTCGACATGCCGTTCGGCAGTTACGAGGCATCGCCGCAGCAGGCGTTCGAGAGTGCGGCCTATCTGCTCAAGGAAACGGGAGCCGCTGCGGTCAAGCTGGAGGGAGGGGCCGCGATGGCGTCGACCGTCGCCTTCCTGTCCGAACGCGGCATTCCGGTCGTCGGCCATGTCGGATTGACGCCGCAGGCGGTCAACGCGCTCGGCGGCTATGGCGCGCGCGGACGCTCGGAGGCGGAGGCTGAGAAGATCGTCTCTGACGCGAGCGCCATCGCTGCGGCGGGTGCCTTCGCGGTCGTGATCGAGGGCGTGGTCGAGCCGATCGCGCAGGCGATCACGCGTGCAATCGACGTGCCGACGATCGGCATCGGCGCATCAGCCGATTGCGACGGGCAGGTGCTGGTGACGGAGGACATGCTGGGCCTGTTCGAGCGGACGCCCCGCTTCGTCAAACGCTATGGCGACATGGCGGGCTATGTGTCGGAGCGCGTCGAGACCTACGCCGCCGAGGTGCGCGCGCGGACCTTCCCGACCGCCGAGCAGACCTACGCGCCGAAGGGGTGAGCGGCCGGGTCGGCCGCGCCCCTTTCGTTTCGGTCGCTACCGGGTTAAGGCGCGGCGACTTTCCATCAGGTGGAGCAAGACGTGGCCCTGACGCCGCAAAACAACGAGGCGTTCCTGCGCGAGGTCGACGAGGAATATCGTCGCGAGCAGATGATCGGGGCCTGGCAACGCTATGGCCGCTGGATCGTGGTCGCGGTGGTCGCGCTGCTGGTCGCCTTCGCCGGCTTCCTGTTCTGGCAGCACCGCGAGCGTGTCGCGGCGGAGAAGGAAGGCGAGACGCTTCAGACCGCTTACGATTATCTCGGTGCCAACGATTTCAACGGCGCGGCCAAGCCGCTCGCGGAGCTGGCGCAGTCGAGCCGTGACGGATACCGCGTCCTTGCCCTGTTCTCGCAGGCCGATGTGCTGTTGTCGAAGAATGACCTGAAGGGCGCTGCGGCCAAGTTCGCCGGGGTCGCCAATGACGCGGGCGTCGCCAAGCCGTTCCGCGACCTGGGGCTAATCCGCCAGACCGCGGCCGAGTATGACACGCTTAAGCCCGACGTGGTGATCCAGCGGCTGAGCCCGCTTGCGGTGCAGGGCAACGCGTTCATGGGCAGCGCGGGCGAGATGGTCGGCGCGGCGTATCTGGCGCAGGGCAAGCGCGACCTTGCCGCGCAGACCTTTGCGCGGGTCGCGCGCGACAAGACGGTGCCGGCCTCGCTGCGTCAACGTGCGGTTCAGATGGCGGGCGTATTGGGCGTGGACGGACTGCCGCAGGACATCGCGGCCAGCAGGGGCATGACGGAATGAAGGTTGGCAAGGCGGCGCGGGTTGCGCTCGGCCCCATCGCGCTCAGCATTGCGCTGACGCTCGGTGGGTGCGGCATCTTCAAGGGTGCGCCCAAGAAGACGCCGACGGTCGGCAACCGCGTCTCGATCCTGACATCGGAGAACAAGGCGGAGGTCGACCCTTCGCTCGCCAGCGTGCAGGTGCTGCTGCCGACGCCAGAGACGAACACCGACTGGTCGCAGTCGGGCGGCAGTGCGGACAAGTCGATGGGGCATCTGGCGCTCGCCGCCTCACCGACGCGCGCATGGACGGCGCAGATCGATGGCGGCTCGAACCGTCAGCGGCTGGGCGCGGCACCCGTTGTCGCCGACAACAAGCTGTTCGTGGTTGATGTCGACGCGACTGTCCACGCCTTCGCCGCCGACACGGGCGCAAAGTTGTGGACCGCAGCGGTGCCCGAGGGCGACAACAACCGCGCCGCGCGTTTTGGCGGCGGGGCGAGCTACGACGACGGCAAGGTCTATGCGACCGACGGGCTGGGCGACGTGGTCGCGATCAACGCCGCGGATGGCAAGCTGATCTGGCGCGCGAAGCCGGGCGGCCCGTTACGCGGTGCGCCGACGGTCGCCAACGGCCAGCTCTACGTGCTGAGCCAGGACAATCAGATCTTCGCGCTCAACCAGACCGACGGCAAGGTGGTGTGGACGCAGAGCGCGAGCCTCGAATCGCAAGGGCTGTTCGGCGTCGCCGCGCCGGCGGCGAGCGCGGGCACGATCGTCGCGGGCTTCTCCTCGGGCGAGTTGAACGCCTATCGCTACGAGAACGGCCGGAATCTGTGGCAGGATGCGCTGTCGCGCACCGCGATCTCGACCTCGGTGTCGAGCCTGGCCGACATCAACGCCGATGCGGTGATCGAGGACGGCCGCGTCTATGCAATTGGGGAGGGCGGCCGCATGGTGTCGCTCGATCTGGGCACCGGCCAGCGGTTGTGGGAACAGAATTTTGCCGGCATCTCGACGCCGTGGCTTGCGGGCGAGTGGCTGTTCGTCGTCACCGACGACGCGCGCGTCGTCAGCCTGTCGCGCGCGAATGGCAAGGTGCGCTGGATTGGACAGCTGCCCGCGTTCAAAAACGAGAAGAAGCGCGAGAACGCCTACACCTGGTTCGGCCCGGTGCTGGCGGGCGAGCGGTTGTGGCTGACCAACTCGCGCGGGCAACTCGTCGCGGTGTCGCCGGCGGACGGCAGCCAGCAGGCGGTGATCGAGGCGGGCGACGCCTTCTCGCTGCCGCCGATCGTCGCCAACAAGACGCTCTACGTGCTCGACGACAAGGGTCAGCTCTCGGCTTATCGCTGAGAAGACGCTGACAGCAGTTAGGTGACGGCAAGGCCATGATGCGCTAGGCGATGGCGCATCATGTCCCGTTTACCTGTGGTCGCGATCGTCGGCCGTCCCAACGTCGGCA
This sequence comes from Sphingomonas sp. Mn802worker, assembly GCF_000382485.1. Lineage (GTDB taxonomy): Bacteria > Pseudomonadota > Alphaproteobacteria > Sphingomonadales > Sphingomonadaceae > Sphingomonas. Next base: position 543,595 of record NZ_AORY01000004.1, read on the forward strand.
AGTCGACGCTGTTCAATCGCCTTGTCGGCAAGAAGCTCGCGCTGGTCGACGATCGTCCCGGCGTGACGCGCGACCGTCGTGAGGGCGACGCTAGCCTGCTCGGGCTCGATTTCCGCATCATCGATACCGCAGGCTACGAGGACGAGGACCCCGACACGCTGCCTGGCCGCATGCGCCGCCAGACGCAGGCTGCGGTCGACGGCGCGGATGTCGCGCTGTTCCTGATCGATTCGCGCGCGGGCATCGTGCCGCTCGACGAGGAGATCGCGCGCTGGCTGCGCGGTGCCAACACCCCGATCGTGCTGGTCGCCAACAAGGTAGAGGGCCGCAGCGGTGAGCAGGGCGTGCTCGAATCGCTCGCGCTCGGCTTCGGCGATCCGGTGCAGATGTCGGCCGAACACGGCGAGGGCGTCGCCGACCTGTTCGAGGCGCTGCGCCCCTTCATCGATCGCGAAGACGACGCCTTCGAGGAGGAGCAAGAGGACGACAGTCCTGACGCGCCGCTCAAGCTCGCGATCGTCGGCCGTCCGAACGCGGGCAAATCGACGTTGATCAATCGGATGCTCGGCGAGGACCGGATGATCACCGGGCCGGAAGCCGGGATCACGCGCGATGCGATCGCGGTCGACTGGGAATGGCTCGGCAGCCCGATGGGTCCGCGCAAGGTGCGGCTGATCGATACCGCGGGGATGCGCAAGCGCGCCAAGGTGCAGGACAAGCTGGAGAAATTGTCGGTTGCCGACGCGCTCCACGCGGTCGATTTCGCCGAGGTCGTCGTGCTGCTGCTCGATGCGACATTGGGGCTCGAATCGCAGGATCTGCGCATTGCAGACCGCGTGCTGGAGGAAGGCCGCGCGCTCGTCATCGCGCTCAACAAATGGGACGTGTCGGAAGAACCATCCAAGACCTTCAACGGCGTCAAGGCGGCGCTGGAGGAAGGATTGGCGCAGGTGAAGGGGGTGCCGCTGCTGACCGTGTCGGCGGCGACCGGCAAGGGGATCGATCAGTTGATCGTTGCCGCGTTCGAGACGCGCGACGCCTGGTCGCACCGCGTCGGCACCGGCGAGCTCAACCGCTGGTTCGAGCGCGCGGTGGAGGCCAACCCGCCGCCCGCGCCCGGCGGCAAGCGGATCAAGCTGCGCTACATCACGCAGGCGAAGACCCGCCCGCCGGGCTTCGTCCTGTTCGGCACGCGTGTCGATCAATTGCCGATGAGTTATCAGCGCTACCTCATCAACGGCATCCGCCGCGAACTCGGTTTCGGCGCAGTGCCGGTCCGACTGACGCTGCGCGCGCCGAAGAATCCGTTCGACAGCTGACGCGATTGTAGAAAATCGCAGGCGTTTCGTTACCGGGCGTTTACCAACTCGCGCCTACGCTCAGCGGACGTTTGATCGGGTGCGAAGGGAACAGCGGTGGGGTTCGAAGGGGAGGGGCTGGTCGACCGCGCCGTGCTGGCGCGCGCGCGCGCCGAACTCGGCAGCGACCTGCCGCGCATCCTTGGTTACTTTCGCGAGGATGGCTTGAAATCGGTCGACGCGATCGAGGCGGCATCGCGTGATGAGAATGCGACCGCGCTGATCCTGCCCGCGCACACGCTGAAGGGCGAGGCACGGCAATTCGGCGCGACCCCGCTCGCGGCGATGGCGGAGAAGCTGGAAAACCTGGCGCGCGAATGCGTCGAGCTGCACACCAGCCCGGTCGAGTGCGTGCCCGACGTGCTCGACCTGCGCCCGCTGTTCGAGGCGACGCTGGCCTTCCTCGAACGCGAGGTGGCGGCGATGCCGCAGCGCCGTGTCGGCGGCTTCGGGCGGCGCATCGCCTAGCGGCGCGCGCGGACCGAGCGTCCGTGCACGAGGCTGCGCCACACCCATTCGAGCGGACCGTGGCGAAATCGTGCGAGCCACGCGGGTGACCAGCATAGCATCATCGCCCAGACGACCGGTACGATCGCGTAAAGCCAGGCCCGCCCGATCATCCCGAACAGTCCCAGCCCCCAGCCGGTGAAGACCAGGTCCATCAGCAGCGTCGTGCCAAGGTAATTGCTGAACGCCATCCGACCCGCCGCGGCGACCCGCATCGTCCACGCGCCGCCCAACCCGAGCAGCAGGATGACGAGCGCGGCATAACCGATATAGCCGATCGTCCGAAACGGCTCGCTCAGCACCAGCGAGCCGGTATAGACCCAGCGTTGATCGAACCCGGTCGACAGCGTGTGCCATCCGATCAGCGCGTAGGCGAGCAGCGACACCGGCACGCATAGCCACGCGACCCCACGATAGGCGTACCGCGACCATTCGCCCAATACGAAGCCAGAGCGAAGCGCCGCCATGCCGAGCAGCATCGCGCTGAGCGTCTCCGCGCCGCCAATTGGTAGGAAGGTCAGCGGGCTCATCGCATGGTCCCACCGCCACGCCGCCGCCGTGCCGAAACAACCGCGCATTGCTGCGATCTGCGCCAATGACTCGGCATGTGGCGGAACACCGAATGCGCTCGCGAAGGCGTTCCAGGTCGCAACGTCGGCGCTGGTCGTGCGAGCGGCAGCCGCGAACAGCGCAACGGCCGTCGCGGCGTTCAAGAGGATCGACAGAAGCAGCAACGCGGCAGACAGGATGACGAGCGTCCGCGCGCCTTGCCGGCAGAAGAACAAGGCGATCACGCCGACCAGCGCATAATGCGCCAGGATGTCGCCCCACCAGAACAGGTAAAGGTGTGCGCATCCGATCAGGAACAGCCAGAACATGCGCCTGAGATGCAAGGCGGCGCCATTCTCCCCGGCTGCATCGGCGCGTTCGATCACCAGCAGCATCGACGCGCCGAACAGGAACGAGAACAGACCGCGAAAGCGTCCCTCGACGAACACGAAGTTGAGGAACCACGCGGTCTTCTCCGCGGCGCCCGACCCACCCCAGGCCAGCGGTGAGAAATACGCTGCCTCGGGCAGCCCGAACGCGACGATGTTGGCAAGCAGGATGCCCATCACCGCCACCCCGCGGATCGCGTCGAGCGATACGTAACGGACGCTTGCCTCCACGTGGGTCAACGCCCGTTGAAGCTGGCCGGGCGCTTTTCCAGAAACGAACGCATTCCCTCCTGAAAGTCGTCGGAGGCGAATAGTGGTAGCAGTTGCAGATAGACGTGCTGAACGTGCGTCTCGAAGGTCTCGTTCAGCCCCATGCGCATCATCCGTTTCGATGCCTGCACCGCGAGTGGCGCGTTTGCCGCGATCTCGCGCGCGATCCGCTCCGCCACTGCCACGACCTCAGCGTCAGGGACGACATGATTGACGAGGCCGAGCGACAGGCTTTCCGCCGCGTCCAGCGTCCGCCCGGTGAAGATCAGCTCCGCCGCCTTTGCCCAGCCGATCATGCGCGGCAGCAGCCACGTGCCGCCCGATTCGGGCACGATGCCGCGCTTGACGAACGCCGGCGCTAGCTTCGCGCCCTCCGCCATGATGCGGATGTCGCACCCGATCGCCAGGTCCATGCCGTAGCCCGCGGCCGAGCCGTTCAATGCGCAGATCACCGGCTTGTCCATGGCGAACAGCACCGTCGGCGGCGCGCTGCGCAGATCGATCGTCGGCGGGTGTCTGGTACCACTTGCGCCGATGCCGTCGCCATCGACCGCCTCGTTCAGGTCGAGCCCGGCGCAGAAGGCGCGTCCGGTCGCGGTGAGGATGACGACACGCACCGCCGCGTCGGCGTTCGCGCGCGTCAGCATGGACGCGAGCCGATCGAGCATCGCGTGCGAGATCGTGTTCATCCGCTCGGGCCGGTCGAGCGTCAGCGTCGCGATGCCGTCCGCCACCGCGTAGCGCACGTCTTGTTCGTCACTCATCGACTTATCCTCCCCCCGTTCTGCCGGCAGTGTGCGGCAGGTCGGGGCGGAGGTACAGCGCGAGGTTCAAAGCGCGGCCTGGGTCGCCATCAGCTTGGGGAAGAAATCCTCGTGCGCGCGGCGCAGGTCGGTGAGCGAGACGGCGTGATCGCCCTCGCGCAACTCAAAGATCACGCGGGTGCCGATCGCGCGGCCGAGCGGCTCGGCCTCGACGCCTGCATCGAGCGCGGATTGCAGAAAGTCGAGCAGCGCGTGGTCGTGGACGGTTGCGACATAGACGCCCTGGTCCTCCGCGAACAGCGACGCGGCGGTGTCGAACGGCAGCGCGCGGTCGATCATCGCGCCGATGTTGCCGGCGAGCGCCATCTCCGCGATCGTCACCGCAAGGCCGCCGTCGGAGACGTCGTGCACCGCGGAAAGCTGCCCCGCGTCGATCGCGCGACGGACGAAGTCGCCGGTGCGGCGCTCCGCATCAAGGTCGACGCGCGGCGGTGGCCCTTCTTCGCGACCGTGGAGCTCACGCAGCCAAAGCGACTGGCCAAGGTCGCCGCGACGACGCCCGATGACGATGATGATGTCGCCCGCCTGCTTGAACGCGATCGTTGCGCTTTTATCCCAATTTTTGAGCAGCCCGACGCCGCCGATCGCGGGCGTCGGCAGGATCGCCGAGCCGCCGCCGGTCGCCTTCGATTCGTTGTAGAGCGACACGTTGCCCGACACGATCGGGAAGTCGAGCGCGCGGCACGCCTCGCTCATCCCCTCGAGGCAGCCGACGATCTGCCCCATGATCTCGGGCCGCTGCGGGTTGGCAAAGTTGAGGCAGTTGGTGACGGCGAGCGGCGTCGCGCCCACCGCGGTCAGGTTGCGCCACGCCTCCGCGACCGCCTGTTTGCCCCCCTCGACTGGATCGGCGTAGCAGTAGCGCGGGGTGCAGTCGGTGGTCATCGCCAGCGCCTTGTCCGTCCCGTGGACGCGCACCACCGCGGCGTCGCCGCCGGGGCGCTGCAGCGTGTCGGCGCCGACCATGTGGTCGTATTGCTCCCAGATCCAGCGGCGCGAAGCGATGTCGGGCGAGCCCATCAGCGCGAGCAGGTCGGCGGCCGGATCGCGGCACTCCGGCACGTTCACGAGCGCCCTCGCGGGCGGGGTTGGGACGTGCGGGCGATCGTACAGCGGCGCGTCATCGGCAAGCGGGCCGAGCGGAATGTCGCACACCGTCTCGCCGTGCCATTTCAGCACCATACGCCCGGTATCGGTCACGTGGCCGATGACCGCGAAATCGAGCTCCCACTTCTCGAAGATCGCCTGCGCGAACGCCTCGCGGCCGGGTTTCAGCACCATGAGCATGCGCTCCTGGCTTTCCGACAGCATCATCTCGTACGGCGTCATGCCGGTCTCGCGCTGCGGCACGTCGTCCATCACCAGCTCGATCCCAACGCCGCCTTTCGAGGCCATCTCGACCGAGGATGAGGTGAGCCCCGCCGCGCCCATGTCTTGGATCGCGACGATCGCGTCCGACGCCATGAGTTCGAGGCACGCCTCGATCAGCAGCTTTTCGGTGAAGGGATCGCCGACCTGAACGGTCGGGCGCTTCGCATCGGCATCCTCGCCGAAGTCAGCCGAGGCCATCGTCGCGCCGTGGATGCCGTCGCGTCCGGTCTTCGATCCGACATAGACGATCGGATTCCCGACGCCGGAGGCGGCCGAGTAGAAGATCTTGTCGGTGTCGGCGACGCCCACCGTCATCGCATTGACCAGGATGTTCCCGTCATAGGCGGGGTGGAAGTTCACCTCTCCGCCAACGGTCGGCACGCCGACGCAATTGCCGTAGCCGCCGATGCCGTGGACTACCCCTGAGATCAGGTGGCGCATCTTCGGGTGATCGGGCCGGCCAAAGCGTAGTGCGTTCAGGTTCGCGACCGGACGCGCACCCATCGTGAACACGTCGCGCAGGATGCCGCCGACGCCGGTCGCGGCGCCCTGGTACGGCTCGATGTACGACGGGTGGTTGTGCGACTCCATCTTGAAGATCGCCGCCTGTCCGTCGCCGATGTCGATCACGCCCGCATTCTCGCCCGGACCGCAGATCACCCACGGCGCTTGCGTGGGCAGCTTCTTCAGGTGGATGCGGCTCGACTTGTACGAGCAATGCTCGCTCCACATTACCGAGAAGATGCCGAGTTCGACCAGGTTCGGCTCGCGCCCGAGCGCATTGAGTACGCGGTCGTACTCTTCGGGCGACAGGCCGTGTTCGGCGACGATCTCGGGCGTGATAGCGGTCATGTGCGCGCGCATAGCGGCGGTGGCGCGCCGATGCCAGCAGCCAAGCGTCCGCTGCGTGAAAGCCGGCGTCTGCTTACCGCCGCCGGCGGCGGTGCTTCAACCGGCGCAACAGTCCGCGCTTCTCGAACGACTCGAACATCTCCGCCGGGCCTTCGGGATCGAGCACCTCGTTCTCGGCCAGCCACGCTTCCACACCGTTCAGGTCGGGCGCCTCGTAGGGGATCAGCGTCTTGCCGCTGCCGCGCAGCCGCTCGATCGTGGCGATTAGCCCATCGCGCCTCACGCCCTCGCTGACCTCAGCGATCTCGACGCCCAGATGCTCGGCGAGCAGGTCGTCGCGGATCGCGGCGATCCGTGGGCCGTCATCGGCGATCGTCACGTCGCATTCGGTGTCGAGCCGCAGCGAGCGGTTGTTGAAGTTCGACGAACCGATGCGGATCACATCGTCGTCGATCACCAGTACCTTGGCATGGCAATAGATGCCGGTGCCGTCAGTCGTGACCGGATGATACAGGCGGAAGCGCCCCGCATGGTCGCGGTGCTGCAATTCGGTGACCAGCCGTGCGCGTGCGGTGTCCATCGCGATCGGCTCCAGCCATCCTTGCGCGGTGGTGGGATTGACGATGACGATCTCGGGCGGTTCCGCCTCGATCAGCCGCTTGGCGATCGCCTCAGCGATCCGGCGCGAGGCGAAATACTGGCTCTCGGCGTAGATGCGACGCTTCGCCCGCGCGATCAGGTGGAGGTAGAGTTCCTCGATCTCGTGAACTTCATCCTGCCCGTCGTGAAGCGGTTGTGAGCGCGAGATCGCGACGTCAACATCGCTGAACTCGACCGGCAGGCTTTCGGGCCAGCATTCGTGCGTTGCGGAGGGCGCGGGCACCTCATCACCGCCCGCGATCTTCCACCGCCAGCGACACAGCTCGCCAAGCGCGCGTGCAACCGGGCCTTGCAACGCGGTCGTCACATCATGCCATGGCTTGTACGAGAAACCGTTGGGGGAGCGGCGGCGCTCGTCGTCCGCGACATGGTCGCGCGTGTCCCAGCGCTCGTCGGTCATGTCGATCCCGCCGCAGAATGCCATGCAATCGTCGATCACGACGATCTTCTGATGCTGCGACGCCGCGGTCGGATGATGCCCGTCGAGTTTCAGGTGGATGCGCTTTTCGCGGAAGCGCCAGCGTGTCAGCATCCACAAGGTACGCCCGCGAAACAGCGTCTTAATCGCGCCCTTGTCCCAGCGCAGGATGTAGACCTGCAACGTCGGCGTGCGCTTCACCAGCCAGTCGATGAAGTCGCCGACCGTGGTCGGCGCCTCGGGATGGTCGTCCGAATAAGCGAGCGTGATGCGCGCGTCGAAGTCCCAGCCGACTAGCATGATCTGCTGCGTCGCGTTCAGCATCGCCTCACGCGCGACGCGGAAGTAAGCGTCGGCGTCGATGATGACGGCGGCGCGGTTCGCGCGCTCGACCCGCCAACGCGTCTTCTCGGGCAGTGTCACAGGATCTCCCGGATCGCAGCGGGTGGACGGCCGAGGCGGACGCCCTGGTCGGTTTCGACCAGCGGCCGCTCGATCACGGCAGGGTCGCGCGCCATCAGGTCTAGCGCGGCATCATCGTCGGTGACTGGCGGCGCGTCCCGGCGCAGGCCATCGCGTGGCGCGATGCCGGCGCGCGCGTAGAGGCGGGCGAGCTCGTCGCGGGGTGGCGGCGCTTTCAGATATTCGACCACCGAGACCTCGACCCCTGCATCCCGAAGCAGCGCCAACGCCTCGCGCGACTTGGAACAGCGCGGATTGTGGAGGATCGTCGCCTTCATCGCCAAGTCTTCTGCATGAGGCCTTCTACCGTGTGGCTTGGGCGGGTCTAGTGCGCGACTGACCAGAGCGGTCAGGACAAGAAAAAGCCGGGGCAAGCTCAACGACTTGCCCCGGCGATATTCTTTCTCGCTGACGCAGGTTAGCCGTCCTGACGCGCCAGCCAGTCCTCGAGCCACTTGATCGTATAATCGCCGGTCTGGAACTCGGGATCGTCGAGCAGTGCTTGGTGGAGCGGGATGGTGGTCTTCATCCCCTCGATCACGAACTCCTCAAGCGCACGGCGCAACCGGCGCAGCGCACCCTGTCGCGTCGTTCCGTAGACGATCAGCTTGGCGATCATGCTGTCGTAGTATGGCGGTACTTTGTAACCGGCGTAGAGGCCGGAATCGACGCGGACGTGCATACCGCCCGGCGCGTGATATTGCTTCACAAGGCCGGGAGAGGGCGCGAAGGTGCGCGGGTCCTCGGCGTTGATGCGGCATTCGATTGCATGGCCGCGGAAGACGACGTCTTCCTGCCGGAGCGTCAGCGGCTCGCCCTCGGCGATGCGGATCTGCTCGCGCACCAGATCGAGCCCGGTGATCGCCTCGGTCACCGGATGCTCCACCTGCAAACGGGTGTTCATCTCGATGAAGTAGAACTCGCCGTTCTCCCACAGGAACTCGATCGTGCCCGCACCACGATAGCTCATGTCGGCCATCGCGCGGGCGCAGATGCCGCCCATGCGCGCGCGTTCCTCCGGCGTGATGACCGGGGAGGGGGCTTCCTCCAGCACCTTCTGGTGCCGGCGCTGGAGCGAGCAGTCGCGTTCGCCTAGATGGATCGCATTGCCCTTGCCGTCGCCGAAGATCTGGAACTCGATGTGGCGCGGGTTGCCGAGGTACTTTTCGATATAGACGGTCGCGTCGCCGAACGCGGACTTCGCCTCGCTGCCCGCCTGCGCCATCAATGTTTCGAGCTGATCGGGCGAGGTGCACACCTTCATGCCGCGACCGCCGCCGCCAGACGCGGCCTTGATGATGACGGGATAGCCTGCGGCTTCCGCGATCGCCTTCGCCTCGGCCACATCGCTGACCGCGCCGTCCGATCCGGGAACGAGCGGCAGGCCGAGCGCGCCCGCGGTGCGCTTCGCCTCGATCTTGTCGCCCATCGTGCGGATGTGCTCGGGCTTGGGCCCGACGAAGATCAAATTGTGCAGCTCGACGATCTCGGCGAACTTGGCGTTCTCGCTCAAGAAGCCGTAGCCCGGATGGATCGCGTCGGCACCCGAGATTTCGGCGGCCGAGATGATGTTGGGAATGTTGAGGTAGCTCTCGACCGCGGACGGCGGGCCGATGCAGATCGCCTGATCGGCGAGCCGGACGTGCATCGCATCGGCGTCGGCGGTGGAGTGCACCGCGACCGTCTTGATCCCCATCTCGTGGCAGGCGCGGTGGATGCGCAGCGCGATCTCGCCGCGATTGGCGATCAGCAGCTTCTTGATCTGCGGCACGGGTGCTTACTCGACCACCACGAGCGGCTGGTCGAATTCGACCGGCTGGCCGTTCTCGACCAGCACCGCCTTGACCGTACCGGCGGAGGGCGCGGTGATCGGGTTCATCACCTTCATGGCTTCCACGATCAGCAGCGTGTCGCCCGCGGCGACGCTCTGCCCGACGCTCGCGAACGGCTTCGCGCCCGGCTCGGCCGAAAGATAAACGGTGCCGACCATCGGCGAACGTACCGCATTCGCGTCGCTGGGCGCCGACGGTCCGGCGTTGTCGACCTGCGGCGCGGCGGCGGCGGGTGCAGTCGCCGGAGCGGGCGCGGCGGCATAGTGCATCGGTGCGGCGGCGACCGGTGCGGCCTTGCGCGCGACGCGGATCTTGCGGTCGCCGTCCTCGACCTCGATCTCGGTCAGCTGCGTGGTGTCGAGCAGCTCGGCGAGCTGGCGAACGAGGTTCACGTCGACCTGCATCGCACCACCCCCATTTGCTTCGTTCATGTCGGCCATCAGCCTTGATTCCCCTTCAAGGGCGCGCGCTGTGTCAGAACTGTGCCGCCGCTTCAAGCGCGAGGGCGTAGGACAGCGCGCCGAAACCCGCAACCGTTCCGCGGGCGGCGCGTCCGACGAAGGAGGTGTGGCGGAAGTCCTCACGCGTGTGCGGATTGGACAGATGCACCTCGATCACCGGCGTGCGGATCGCCTTGATCGCGTCATACAGCGCGATCGAGGTGTGGGTGAACGCGCCCGCGTTCAGGATCACCGCGCGCGCATCATACGCCTGTGCCTCGTGCAGCCAGTCGACCAGATGCCCTTCGTGGTTCGACTGCCGCATGTCGATGCTCAGCCCGAGTTCCCGCGCGCGGTCCTCCAGCCGCCCGGCGATGTCGTCGAGCGTGTCGTGGCCGTAGATTTCCGGTTCGCGCGTGCCGAGCAGGTTGAGGTTGGGGCCGTTCAGGACGAACACGGTGGTGCTATCGGGTGCAGGCATCGGCGAGCGGCTTTCTTGAACACCGGCGGCGCCGGGATTAGGTGGCGGGTCGTCACCTCTCTAGCCCGCTCGCCCCTCGCTTGTCGAAGGGCCGCGCTTCGTTCCGCCGGGAAGACGAGGCACGGGGCTGGCGATCACGCAACCCGTATTGGACGGGGGCGCGCGCCCTCGAAGCGACCACCATGCCCCATTCCGACGGAACCGTCTCGATTGTCGTCAACGGCGAGCACAAGCGCGTCAAGGCGGGGCTGACGATCGCGGACCTCGCCGAACAGCTGGGACTGATACCCGAGAAGGTCGCGGTCGAGCGCAATCTGGAGATCGTGCCGCGCTCGACGCTGTCGCAGGTCTGCGTCGAGGACGGCGACGAGTTGGAGATTGTCCATTTTGTTGGCGGGGGCGACCATGCTCAGCCGATCGCGGACGACACGTGGACTGTCGCGGGCAAGACCTTCCGCTCGCGCCTGATCGTCGGCACGGGCAAGTACAAGGACTTTGCGCAGAACGCCGCTGCGCTTGAGGCATCGGGCGCGGAGATCGTCACGGTCGCGGTGCGGCGCGTCAACGTCAGCGATCCCAAGGCGCCGATGCTGACCGACTTCATCGATCCCAAGAGGGTGACGTACCTGCCCAACACCGCAGGCTGCTTCACCGCCGATGACGCGATCCGCACGCTCAGGTTGGCGCGCGAGGCGGGCGGCTGGGACCTCGTCAAGCTGGAGGTGCTGGGCGAGGCGCGGACGCTCTACCCCGACATGCGCGAGACGCTGAAGGCGACCGAGGTGCTGGTGCGCGAAGGCTTCAAGCCGATGGTCTATTGCGTCGACGATCCGATCGCGGCGAAGCAGCTGGAGGAAGCAGGTGCGGTCGCGATCATGCCGCTTGGCGCGCCGATCGGGTCGGGGCTGGGCATCCAGAACCGCGTCACGATCCGCCTGATCGTCGAGGGCGCGAAGGTGCCGGTGCTGGTCGACGCCGGCGTCGGCTGCGCCTCGGATGCGGCGGTGGCGATGGAACTCGGCTGCGACGGCGTGCTGATGAACACCGCGATCGCGGAGGCAAAGGACCCGATCCTGATGGCGGCGGCGATGAAGGCGGCGGTCGAGGGAGGGAGGATGAGCTACCGCGCCGGGCGCATGGGACAGCGCCGCTACGCCGACCCGTCGAGTCCGCTTGCCGGGCTGATCTGAGTCAAACCGGGCGCGGAACAAGTTTAGTGCCGCCTCGTTTCTTCTTCACCGGGTTCAATCAGCCTGAAACGAAGGAGTAATCGCGATGGGTGAACTGACCGACAAGATCAAGGGCAACGTCAACGAGGCGATTGGCAAGGCCAAGGAAGCACTTGGCGACCATAACAACGATGCCAGCCTTGCCGCAGAAGGTGAAGCGCAGCAGGCGAAGGGCAAGGGCGAGCAGATGAAGGGCAGCGTCAAGGGCGCTCTCGGCGACAACATCTGATTTCGTTCGGCTTTACTGCCGACAGGGCCGTTCCGCACCGCGGAGCGGCCTTTTTGTTTGCGGGATCTGGTCGTCGATCCTGCGTTAGCGGCTGCGGATCGCTTCAAGCGTCGTCGCAGCGGTGATGGCCTCGACGTCGGTCTTTAGATGCAGCAGCCGCACGCCGTCCTGTGCCATCGCGCGGTCGAGCGCGGGTGCGAAATCAGCTGTTGTTTCGATGGTCTCCGCCCAGCAGCCGTAGGCTCGCGCGAGCGCCGCGAAGTCGGGATTGTGGAGCTGCGTCGCCGACACGCGGCGGGGAAACTCGCGCTCCTGGTGCATGCGGATCGTGCCATAGGCGCCGTTGTCGACGAGGATCAGCAGCAGCGACGCATCGTGCTGCACCGCGGTCGCAAGCTCCTGCCCGTTCATCAGGAAGTCGCCGTCGCCTGCCACCGCGACGACCGTCCGCCCGGGGCGACGCAGGCTTGCCGCAACCGCCGCGGGCACGCCATAGCCCATCGCGCCGCTGGTGGGCGCAAGCTGCGTGCCCGGACCGGCGTAGCGCCAGTAGCGGTGCCACCAGCCCGAGAAATTACCCGCCCCGTTGCAGATGATCGTGTCGGCGGGCAGGCGCTCGCGCATCGCGGTGACGCATGGGCCGAGGTCGAGCGCCACGCCTTTGCGGGAAGCCGGCGTTGTCCACGCTTCGTACTCGGCGCGCGCCCCGGCGGCACTCGGGTGAGCGGGGCCGTCGATCGTCAGCAGTGCCTCGGCGAACTCCGGCATGCCGGCGCAGATCGCAAGATCGGTGCGATAGGTCATGCCGAGCTCGTTCGCGTCCGGGTGAACGTGAACCAGCCGCTGCCCGGGATGCTCGGGTGTGACGAGCGTGTAGCCGTCGGTCGTCGCCTCGCCCAGGCGCGGACCGATCGCCAGCAGCAGGTCGGCGTCCTTTACCCGCGAGACCAGTCTGGGGTTGGGGCCGTAGCCAAGGTTGCCCGCATAGGCCGGGCAGTCATTCGGCACCGCGTCCTGTCGCCGGAACGCGGCCACCAGCGGTACGCCGGTGCGGTCCGCCCAGGCGGCGATATTCTCGGCCGCGCGCTCGTCCCAGCCCGCGCCGCCGATCACCGCCACCGGCCGCTCGGCAGTGGCGAGCAGATCGGCGAGTTGCGCCATGGCCGCGGTGCCGGGTGCCTGCGCCGCGCGCTCGACGCGCGGGCGATCGACCGCCTCGACTCGGTCGAGCAGCATGTCCTCGGGCAGCGCTAGCACGACCGGGCCGGGGCGTCCGTTCATCGCGACCGCATAGGCGTGCGCGACATATTCGGGAATACGGCGCGCGTCGTCGATGCGAGCGGCCCATTTGGCGACGGGGGCGAACATCGCCTCGAAGTTTATTTCCTGAAACGCCTCGCGGTCGCGCGTGCCGCGGTCGACATCGCCGACGAACAGGATCATCGGCTGCGAGTCCTGCCGCGCGACGTGAACCCCGATGCTGGCGTTGGTCGCACCCGGCCCGCGCGTGACGAACGCGATGCCGGGACGATGCGTCAGCGCGCCATCGGCACAGGCCATGAAGGCGACTCCGCCCTCCTGCCGGCACACCACCGTCTGGATTGCGGGCACGTCGACCAGCGCGTCGAGCACCGCCAGGAAACTCTCCCCCGGTACGGTGAAGATCCGCTCGCAGCCTTGTGCGACGAGCTGGTCGACGAGGATGCGCCCGCCGGTCCTGATGGTCTCGGTCGTGTTGCTTTGCATGGTCGCTGCCTAGCGCGCGGCAGCGTGAGGCGGCAAGCGCTTGCGCTCGGTGACGGCCTGTTCGATCCTCCGCTCAGAACAGAAGGAGAGGATCATGGCGGCGTTCGAGCTGGTGGCGGATGGGTTGCGCTTTCCCGAGGGGCCGGTCGTCATGCCTGATGGCAGCGTCATTCTGGTCGAGATTGAAGCGGGGCGCATCACGCGCGTGACGCCTGATGGGCGCAAGGTGGTGGTGGCGACCCCCGGCGGCGGCCCCAACGGCCTGGCACTCGGCCCCAACGGGATGCTCTATTGCTGCAACAACGGCGGGTTCCATTATGTCGAGAGCAACGGAATGCTCGCGCCCCACGGCATTGCGGCGGATTATTCGGGCGGACGGATCGAGCGGATCGATCCTGCGACCGGCCGCGTCGAGGTGCTGTACCGCTCGGGCGATCACGGCGTTACCCTGCGCGGCCCCAACGACATCGTGTTCGATGCGCACGGCGGCTTCTGGTTCACCGATCACGGCAAGATCGACTATGCCAAGCGTTGCCACGACGTCGTCGGCGTCTTCTACGCGAAAGCGGACGGCAGCTTCATCGAGGAGGTGATCTTTCCGTCGATGAACCCCAACGGCATCGGCCTCTCGCCCGATGGCCAAACGCTCTACGCCGCGGAAACCTACACCTGCCGGCTGATGAAGTTCAACGTGACCGCACCGGGCAAGGTCGCGGCGGACGCGGGGCCGGGGGGTCCGGGCATCCCGCTGTACCGACCGGCGGGGTACAAGTTCTTCGATTCGCTGGGCATGGAGGCGTCGGGCAACATCTGCATCGCGACGATCGGCGAATGCGGCATCAGCGTCGTCTCGCCCGCAGGCGAGCTGGTCGAGTTCGTCGCCACCGACGACGTCTTCACCACCAACATCGCGTTCGGCGGCGCGGACATGATGGATACGTACATCACGCTGTCAGGCACCGGGCGGCTGGTGAAGACGCGCTGGGCGCGGCCTGGATTGACGCTGCAGCATTGACCCACGTGGACAAGCGTCGCGGGAGCGGCGATGAGCGCGGCGAACGATGAAGGGGGCAGGGCCAAGTGCGTGACACGGTGATCTTCGACTTCGGCGGCGTCATCACGTCGTCACCCTTTGAGGCGTTCGCGCGGATGGAGCGTGAGCGCGGGCTGCCGGAGAACCTGATCCGCCGCATCAACGCGACCGATCCCGACACCAACGCCTGGGCGCGTTTCGAGCGCGCGGAGATCGACGCCGCGGGCTTCGATGCCGCCTTCGCCGCAGAAGCGCGCGCGCTGGGGCACGAATTGCGCGGCGACGACGTGCTGGCGCTGCTGGCGGGCGACATCCGGCCACGCATGGTCCACGCGCTCGATTGGTTGAAGCACAACGGCTATCACCTCGGCTGCATCACCAACAACGTGCCCGCAGGCGAGGGCGCCGGCATGTCGCGCAACGCCGAAAAGGCTGCGCAGGTCGCGGAAGTGCTCGAACGCTTCGACCATGTGATCGAATCGAGCAAGGTGGGCCTGCGCAAGCCCGATCCGAAGATCTACCGCATGATGCTCGACACCCTTGGGAAGGCGGCGGACCAGTGCGTCTACCTCGACGATCTCGGCATCAACTGCAAACCGGCGGCGGCGCTGGGGATGGCGGCGATCAAGGTCGAGAGCGAGGGGCAGGCGCTCGACGATCTAGCGCGCGCGCTCGGCGTCATGCCGGGGTCGTTTTGATCGCGGCGGCCCTCGTCCTTGCCCATTCGACCGGCCGGTTCTCTGCGACGTTGACCGCGTTGCCTGCGCCCCGTTAAGCGACTGGCCGAGAGAGAGGCTGTGATGAAGAAGCTTTACCCCGATGCGGCCGCGGCGCTCGACGGTCTGCTGTTCGACGGCATGACGATCTGTGCCGGCGGGTTCGGTCTGTGCGGCGTGCCCGAGCGGCTGATCGACGCGATCCGCGACGCGGGGACCCGCGACCTGACAATCGCCAGCAACAATGCCGGGATCGACGGCGAGGGGCTCGGCAAGCTGTTGCGCACGCGCCAGGTCAGGAAGATGATTTCGAGCTACGTCGGCGAGAACAAGGAGTTCGAGCGGCAATATCTGTCCGGTGAGCTCGAGGTCGAGTTCTGCCCTCAGGGGACGCTTGCGGAACGGTGCCGCGCGGGCGGTGCGGGCATCCCCGGCTTCTATACCAAGACGGGCGTCGGCACGCTGGTAGCCGAGGGCAAGGAGGTAAAGTCGTTCGACGGAGAGGATTACATCCTCGAACGCGGTATCCGCGCCGACATCTCGATCATCAAGGGGTGGAAGGCGGACGAGAGCGGCAACCTCATCTTCCGCAAGACAGCGCGGAACTTCAACCAGCCGATGGCGACCGCAGGGCGCGTCTGCGTCGCTGAGGTGGAGGAAGTGGTGCCAGTCGGCACGCTCGACTCCGATCACATCCATTTGCCCGGCATCTACGTCAAGCGGATGATCGTCGGCGCGCCATATGACAAGAAGATCGAGTTCCGCCTGACCCGACCGCGCGCCGAGGCGAGCGCGGCGGCGGGCAGCGAGGTCTGACGCCGTGCGGCTAACGCTAATCGGGGTGCTCGCGGCGGCAACGGCGCTGGTCGGGTGTGCGACGCAGCCACGAGTTGACGTGGCTTTACCCGGCATGCCGCCGATGATCCCGTCGGCGCCACCCGCCAGTATGGCGTACCTCTACGGCTCGGCCGAGGCGGATGCGCTGAGCGAGCAGGCGTATAACGGGATGCTCGGCTACGTTCGCGCGCTGCTCGACCGTGCGCGCGACGCACGCGGGCGGCTGCCGCACCAGCGTGCTGCCGGCACGCTGCCGCGCTGGCCCGTGAGTGCGTCGGCGGTACTGGCGGCGGGATCGACCGCCGCGGTGCCGCAGCCGACGTCGTGCGGCACGCTGCCGCCCGCGGTGGTGCTCGACATGGACGAGACGACGGTCCTGAACCTCGGCTACGAATATAACGACGCGCAGACCGGGCAGGCGTATGACGCCAAGCGATGGGACGCGTGGGAGCGTGGCGGCGCGGACAAGGTCGTGGCGGTACCCGGCGCGGTGGCGGCGTTCCGGCAACTGCACGCGGCGGGCGTCGCGGTCGTCATCAACACCAATCGCAGCGCCGCCAACGCCGCCGACACCGCACGCGCGCTTGCCGATGCCGGGCTCGGCACGTTCGAGCACGGCAAGACGTTGTGGCTGAAGGGCGACGCAGACGGCAAGTCGGGCAAGGACGGCCGCCGCCAAGCGATTGCTGAGCGTTACTGCGTTGTCGCGCAGATGGGCGATCAGCTCGGCGACTTCGCCGATTTCTTCAACCCGCCAGGGCCAGCGCCCGCCTCGGGCCGGCGCCTGTTGCCCAGCACCAGCCGTCTCGTTGCACGCTGGGGCGCAGGGTGGTTCATCCTGCCCAATCCCGTCTACGGCACCGGGCTCGGCTCGGGCTGGGACGATACCTTTCCCGCGGAGCGCCGCTGGAGCCAGACGCCCGAAGGAGTGAGATAATGGCTGAGAAGACGGGCTGGGACCGCAACGGCATGGCCGCGCGCGCGGCGAAGGAGCTGCAGGACGGCTTCTACGTCAACCTCGGCATCGGCATCCCGACGCTGGTCGCGAACAACATCCCCGATGGCATGACGGTGACACTCCAGTCGGAGAACGGGATGCTCGGCATCGGCCCATTCCCGTACGAGGGCGAGGAGGACGCCGACCTGATCAACGCCGGCAAGCAGACGATCAGCGAACTGCCACAGAGTGCCTATTTCGGATCGGAGCAAAGCTTCGCGATGATCCGCGGCGGGCACATCGACCTGACCGTGCTCGGCGCGATGGAGGTGGCACAGAACGGCGACATCGCCAACTGGATGATCCCGGGCAAGATGATCAAGGGCATGGGCGGCGCGATGGACCTCGTTGCGGGCGTCAAGAAGATCATCGTCGTGATGGAGCACACGTCCAAGGACGGCAGCCCGAAGTTCATCCCGGCGTGCTCGCTGCCGCTGACGGGCAGGAACGTCGTCGACATGATCGTTACCGATCTGGCGGTGTTCCAACGCCCCGATCACCAGTCGCCGTTCCGGCTGGTCGAGCTCGCGCCCGGCATCACCGCGGACGAGGTCGAGGCCAAGACGACCGCCAACTACGTTTCCTGAATCTGATGGTGGCGCGGCGATGATGTGGCGCTGGTCGATCGGCGCGCTCGCCGCGGTGTTGCTGGTGGCGGCTGCGGTCTACCTGTTCGTGCCTGCGCCGCGCGTGCTGAGTTGGTTCGACCGGGCGATGGGCGGCGGACGCGGCGTCGAACTCGCCGGCGACGCGGTGCCGTTCGGGAGCAACGGGCAGACGCTCGATGTGTGGCGCCCGACCAAGCCCGCGGCGGGCAAGCGGCCGGTGATCGTCTTCATCTACGGTGGCGGCTGGGCGAACGGCGATCGGCGCAGTTACGCCTTTGCCGCACGCGCGTTCGCTCGTGCCGGGTTCGTCGTGGTCGTGCCCGACTACCGCAAGGTCCCGCAGGTGCGCTTCCCGACCTTCGTGCAGGACGGCGCGGCGGCGGTGCACTGGGTGCGCGACCACGTCGCCGAATACGGCGGCGACCCGGCCCGAGTCGCGCTCGCGGGGCATTCGGCGGGCGCATACAACGCCGTCATGCTCGCGTTAGACCAGCGCTGGCTGCGCGCGGAAGGCGTCGACCCGCACATCGTCAAGGCAGCGGTGGGTTTGAGCGGTCCCTACGATTTCTACCCCTTCGACAAGCCGCGCTCGCGCGAGGCGATGCTGGGCGTCGCCGATCCGATGGCGACGCAGCCGGTCACGTTCGCGCGCGGTGACGCCCCGCCGCTGCTGCTCGTCACCAGCAGCCGCGATACGCAGGTGCGACCGTACAACGCTTATCACCTGTTCGAGCGCGTGAAGGCGGCCGGCGGTCGCGCGAAGCTGGTCGAGCATGACGGACTGACCCACGAGAATGTCGTCATGGCGCTGTCGGTGCCGTTTCGTCGGCTGGCACCGGTGCTGGACGAAAGCGTCGCCTTCATCGACGCTGCGGTGAGCCGCAGTGATCGAGTGAAATAAACGAAGCGTTCTTCGCTGTTTCTGCATTGTTTCCTTTCGCCAGCGGCGCTTCTTGGTTAAGGCGCGCGCGATGTCACACCAACCACGCACATTGTACGAAAAGGTCTGGGACGCCCATGTCGTGGAGCGTCGCGACGATGGCTCCTGCCTCCTCTACATCGACCGCCACCTCGTTCACGAAGTGACCAGTCCGCAGGCGTTCGAGGGCTTGCGCGTCGGCAATCGCCGGGTACGTCGCCCCGACCTGACGCTCGCGGTGCCCGACCATAACCTGCCCACAACCGCGCGGGTCGACGCCGCTGGGCGCGAGTTGCCGATTGCCGATCGTGACAGCGCGGAGCAGTTGGACGCGCTGCGCCGCAACGTGGCCGACTTCGGCGTGCCGTACATCGATGCGCTGGCGGCGGAGCAGGGGATCGTCCACGTCGTTGGGCCGGAACAGGGCTTTACCTTGCCCGGCACCACGGTCGTGTGCGGCGACAGCCACACGTCGGCGCATGGTGCACTCGGCGCGCTCGCCTTCGGAATCGGCACCAGCGAGGTCGAGCACGTGCTCGCGGCGCAGACGCTGATCCTGTCGCCGTCGAAGACGATGGAGGTGCGCGTCGACGGCACGCTCGGCTTTGGCGTGTCGGCGAAGGACGTGGTGCTGTCGATCATCAGCCGCATCGGCGCGGCCGGCGGCACGGGCTATGTGATCGAATTCACCGGCGAGGTGATCCGCAACCTGTCGGTCGAGGGGCGGCTGACGGTCGCCAACATGAGCATCGAGGGCGGCGCGCGCGCCGGCATGATCGCGCCCGACGAGACGACCTTTGCATATCTGAAAGGCCGCCCGATGGCGCCTTCCGGCGCCGACTGGAACCGCGCGGTCGAATGGTGGCGCACGCTGCCGAGCGACGCGGGTGCGCGCTATGATCGCACCGTGACCTTGTCGGCGAGCGACATCGCGCCCGCGCTCACCTGGGGCACCAGCCCCGAGGATGTGGTCGCGATTACCGGCGTCGTGCCCGAGCCGGAGAGCTTCGCCGATCCGTCGAAGCAGGCGGCGGCGCGCAAGTCGCTCGACTATATGGGGCTGACGCCGGGCACGCGGATGCAGGACGTGGCCGTCCAGCACGTCTTCATCGGCAGCTGCACCAACAGCCGGATCGAGGATTTGCGCGCCGCCGCGCAGGTAGCGAGCGGCCGGCGTGTCGCCGCTGGCGTCCGCGCGATGGTCGTGCCGGGCTCGGGCCTCGTCAAGCGTCAGGCTGAAGCGGAGGGGCTCGATCGCGTCTTTGCGGAAGCCGGGTTCGAGTGGCGCGAACCGGGCTGTTCGATGTGCCTGGCGATGAACCCTGACAAGGTGCCGCCTGGTGAGCGCTGCGCGTCGACATCCAACCGGAATTTCGTCGGGCGGCAGGGTCCCGGCGCGCGTACGCATCTGCTAAGCCCCGCAATGGCGGCGGCGGCGGCGGTCAGCGGTCGATTGACCGACGTGCGCGACCTGATCTGAACAACGACAACGGGGACAAAACCATGAAGATCGTTCTGGCACTTCTCGTCGCAGGTGCAGCCGTGAGCGGCGTCGCGGCCTATGCGGCGGTCGGCAAGGTGGCTGCGGGCGCCAATACGCCGCGCCCGGCCAAGTCGGCGCGCTGACGCGATGGAGCCGGTGATGCGCGTCTTGGGCACGGCTTATCCGTGGGGGCAAAAGAACGTCGATACTGACGTCATCATCCCCGCGCATTGGCTCAAGACGATCAAGCGCTCGGGGCTAGGCCGCGGCGCGTTTGAGGTGGTGCGCGCGCAACCCGGCAACATTTTCGACGATCCCCGCTTTGCCGGCAGCCCGATCCTGATCGCGGGCGATAACTTCGGCTGCGGGTCGAGTCGCGAGCATGCTGCCTGGGCGCTCGCCGACATGGGCGTACGCGCGGTGATCGCGCCGAGTTTCTCCGACATCTTTTCCGGCAATGCGTTCAAGAACGGCATCGTCACGGTGGTGCTGCCGCAGGAGGCGATCGACCGACTGATCGCGGTCGCGCAGGATCAGGAGATCACCGTCGATCTGGAGACGATGACGGTCACCACGCCGTACCAGGACCGCTTCACCTTTGCGCTCGATCCGTTTCGTCGCCGCTGCCTGATGGAGGGGCTGGACGAGGTCGGTCTGACGCTGGCAAAGGATACCGCGATTTCGAAATTCGAGGAGGCGATGCATCAGCAGCGCCCCTGGATCAAGGATAGGAGCGGAAATGCGGGCATTGCTGTCGAGGGCGCCGGGCGGACCTGAAACACTGGAGATCGGCGAACTGCCCGATCCCGCCGTTGGCGAGGGGCAGGTCGTTGTCGCGATCAAGGCGTGCGCGATCAACTTTCCCGACGTGCTCGTTATCGAGGACAAGTATCAGATGCGCCCGCCGCGCCCGTTCGCACCGGGTGGCGAGGTGTCGGGCGTGGTCGAACAGGTCGGCGCGGGGGTGACCCGCTTCAAGGTCGGCGACCGCGTCATGGGCAACACCAGCATGGGCGGGTTGAGCGAGAAGGCGCTGTTCGCCGAAAACGCGCTCTATCCCGTGCCCGAGGAACGCAGTTTCGAGGAAGCCGCCGCGCTGCTGCTGACTTACGGCACGACGATCCACGCGCTGGTCGATCGCGGACATATCAAGGCAGGCGATAACCTGCTGGTGCTGGGTGCGGCGGGCGGAGTCGGGCTGGCGGCGGTCGAACTCGGCAAGGCTTTCGGTGCGCGCGTGATCGGCGCGGTGTCGAGCGAGGAGAAGGCGCAGGCAGTGCGCGACGCGGGTGCGGACGACGTGATCGTCTATGGCCGCGGACCGTTCAACAAGGACGAGTCGAAGGCGCTGGCCGAACAGTTCAAGGAAAAGGGCGGCAAGGCCGGCTTCCAGCTGATCTACGACGCGGTGGGCGGCGACTATGCCGAACCCGCGCTGCGCTCGATCGGCTGGGAAGGGCGCTACCTCGTCATCGGCTTTCCCGCCGGCATCCCCAAGCTGCCGCTCAACCTCACCTTGCTGAAAAGCTGCGACGTGTGCGGCGTGTTCTGGGGCGCGTTCGCCGCGCGTGACCCGGAAGCCAATCGCGCCAACATCCAGCAGCTGTTCGAGCTGTGGAAGGATGGCCGCATCGCACCGCGCGTTACGCAAGTGTTTCCGCTCGAGCAGGGCGGTGACGCGATCGCCAAGATGGCGGCACGGCAGGCGATCGGGAAGCTGGTGGTGCGCGTCGCCGACTAGGCCGGCAGGGGCCCCGTTGCTTGTGCCGTGCGCGCGCTCTATCCGTCGAGGACGAGCAACGGGAGCTGCCATGACGACCTTTGACGACCGTGATCGCGGATTCGAGAACCAATATGCGCGCGACGAGGACATGGCGTTCCGCGTCACCGCGCGGCGGAACAAGCTCGTCGGACAATGGGCGGCGGCGCTGATGAAGCTGACGCCCGAGGAAACCGACGCCTACGCCAAGTCGGTCGTCCAGGCCGACTTCGAGGAGGCCGGCGATGAGGACGTGATGCGCAAGCTGCTGGGCGACCTGACTGCGGCCGGCGTGGCGACCGATGAAACGCAGGTACGTCAGGCACTGGCGCAGCAGATGATCGAGGCGCGTCGTCAGCTCCTCAAGGCGGAGTAGGCGCGATGCCGATGGAAGGTGATGAGATCGCCGCGCTGATCCGCGCCGGTATTCCCGATGCTGAGGTCGAGATGACCGATCTGGCCGGCGACAAGGACCATTGGTCGGCGCGGGTCACCAGCGCGTCATTCGCGGGCATGCCGCGCGTGCGCCAGCATCAGGCGGTCTATGCGGCGCTGGGCGGACGGATGGGCGGCGTGCTCCACGCCTTGCAGCTTACCACCGCCGTACCGAAATAACGGCGAGCGCATCGCTTACATAACAGGATTGCACAGACCATGACCGACGACGCCAACGCCCGCATCGATGCCGTGGTGAAGAACAATGCCGTGGTGCTGTTCATGAAGGGTACGCCGCTGTTCCCGCAATGCGGTTTCTCCAGCCGCGCGATCGCGATCCTGGAGCGGCTGGGCGTCGACTTCGAGAGCGTCGACGTGCTGCAGGATCAGGGTATCCGTCAGGGCATCAAAGCCTATTCCGATTGGCCGACGATCCCGCAACTGTATGTGAACGGCGAGTTCGTCGGCGGCTCCGACATTATGATGGAAATGTACGAAAGCGGCGAGCTGGCCGAGTTGTTCGCCGGGACGGCCGCCGCAGAGTAATTCGCCTGACTTTGGGGCGACGCTGTGACGGCGCGTCTTGGGCGGGCAGGACTTGCGTGAATGCCGGGTTGGGCGGGCGTCGCGAGATCGATACAGCGACGACCCGCCCAGCTGAAGCGTCATGCGCTCGGTAGCACAGCCAGTGTTGCAGATGTCATGCCATGTTGGCTGATTGGCGGCCAGCGCCGTTTCCATTGGTTAACTGGCGATGGCTGCGCGCTTCATCTGTAAAGGCAGTCGACACTCACGGCGTAGTTGACAACGCTTGTAGTCGATGCGACAAGACTACAGCTGTAGTTGACGAGAGGTGGCGCAAGTGGCCGAGCGGATCAGTGATGCCGAACATGCGGTGATGGAGGTGCTGTGGGACGAGAGCCCGCTCACCGCGCAGGACGTGACCGAGCGCGTCGACCCCGCCCGCGCCTGGAGTGCCGCGACAGTCAAGACGCTGCTCGGTCGGTTGCTCGGCAAGGGCGCGGTGCAGCATGAGGTCGATGGTCGTCGCTACCTCTACTCGCCCGCGGTCGCGCGCGAGGATTATGTCTCCGGCGAGTCGCGCCGGCTGATCGACCGACTGTTCGGCGGCAAGCTGACGCCCTTGGTCGCGCATCTGGCCGAGCGCGACGAATTGTCGCGGCAGGACATCGCCGAGATCGAAGCGTTGTTGAAGGCGCTGAAACAATGATCGCGCTCGCCGTGGAGGCGCTGGTCGCCTCAAGCGCGCTGATGCTGCTGGTGCTGGTCCTGCGCGCGCCCGTGCGGCGCGCGTTCGGGGCGCAGGTGGCGTATCTGCTCTGGCTGCTGCCGTTGCTGCGGCTGGTGTTGCCGCCACTGCCCGACGACTGGCACGCGACCGTCACGACGCCGATGACCGGCATGGGCGAGCGCGCGCTGGTGCTGATGGCGAACACCGCGCCTGCCGATGCCCCCGCGCTGGTCGCACCGGTGACGCAGCCGGCCGGGGCGGCCGGGTGGCTGGCGCTGTTGTGGCTCTCGGGTGCGGTCGCGATCCTGGCAGTGCAATTGACTCAGTATCTTCGTTTCCGCGCTCGCGTCCTGCGCACTGCAGTGCCGCTGACGCACATCGGCTCGGTCGAGGTGGTCGAGAGCGCCGCCGCGACCGGCCCGCTCGCGTTCGGGCTGTGGCGGCGCGTGGTCGCGTTTCCGCGCGACTTCGCCGAGCGCTACGATGCACAGGAACGCGAACTCGCTCTCGCGCATGAGGTCGGCCACCACCACCGCGGTGACCTGTGGGCGAACTGGGTCGCGCTCGGGCTGCTCGCGCTGCATTGGTTCAATCCGGTCGCCTGGATCGCCTTCCGCGCTTTTCGCGCCGACCAGGAGATGGCGAACGACGCCGGCGTCTTGGCGGGCGCCGGGCCCGAGTTCCGCCACGCCTACGGCTGCGCGATCGTGAAGGCCGCGCACGGGCGCGCGCTGACGCCGGCGTGTCACCTCAACACGATCAACGATCTGAAGGGCCGGTTGCGGATGCTGGCGCGCGGGCGCGTGTCACGCCGCCGCCTTGCCGCCGGCGGCGGCGCGGTGGCGCTGCTGGCCGGCACCGGCCTCGCGCTGACCGCCTCGGGCATGCCGGCCGCCGCGCGCGTTCGCGACGGGGTCGAGCACGTCACCGGCCTGCGCCTCGACACGCTCGACCGCACGTTCGCAGAGGCGATGCGCCCGCTCGCCCATGCGCGAACGACGAGCCGTGTGACCATCGTGGAGAACGGGCATGCCACGGTGCTGACGGGTGACGAGGCCGCTGCCTATGTCGCTCAGAACCCGGTGCCGATCGCACCGGTGCCGCCGGTACCCCCTCCGCCGCCGTCGACCGGTTACAATGCGCAAGCACCCGTTCCGCCGGCGACGCCGGTGCCGCCCGCCGTGCCCGTCGCGGTGAGCAGCGGACGCGGTGGTTGCGTCGATGGTGCGACCTCTGTCGTGCGCTCAAGCAACGGGCGTCGAGTGCTGATCTGTGAGACCGGCAGCGACGGCGATGTGACCGGGGTCAGCAGCGAGGCAATGGCTGACGCTCGCGAAGCGCAGCGTGACGCGAACTCGGCGCGGCAGGAAGCGCTGCGCGAAAGTATGGAGGCTCGCCGCGAGGCAATGCGAGAGGCGCGGGAAGCGCAGCGCGAAGCGATGCGTGTGCGACAGGAAGCGCTCCGCGAGAGCAACAGCGCGCTTCGATCCGCGCTCGGCAGCCTTGCGACGACCCGCGCAAGCCTTGCCGCCGACCGTGACCTGTCGGGCAGCGAGCGCGCCGATGCCTTGCGCGAGGTCGACAAGGCGCTGGCGCAGGTAAAGGCGCAGATGGCCGGTATCGACTGATGCCATCCGGGCGCGGCGCTTGCGTCGTCGCGCCCGACCCGCCATCTGGTCAGGCGATGGACGCCACGCCGCCGCCACCGACCGGGCTCGCGATCGAGCTCGAACCGCTCGTCACCCGCGTGCTTGCGCCCAATGCCTCACCGTACACCTACACGGGGACGCAGACCCATCTGGTCGGGACGACCGACCTCGCGATCATCGATCCGGGACCAGCGGATGACGCGCATCACGCCGCGCTGCTGCGCGCGATCGGCGGTCGGCCGGTCACCGCGATCCTCATCACGCATCACCACCGCGATCACAGCCCCGGTGCGCGTCGGCTCGCACAGGAGACGGGCGCGCCGATCGTCGGTGCCGCGCCGTTCGCGCTCAGCGACGGGGGTCCACGCGCCGACGCCGCCTTCGATCCCGACTATGCGCCCGATCGCGTTCTAGCCGATGGTGAGCGGGTGAGCGGCTCCGACTGGACGTTGGAGGCGATCGCAACGCCGGGCCATACCAGCAACCATCTCGCCTTTGCGTTGCATCAGACGAATGCGCTTTTCTCGGGCGATCATGTGATGGGATGGGCGACCAGCGTCATCTCGCCCCCCGATGGCGACATGGGTGAGTATATGGCGAGCCTCGAGAAGCTGCTCGGCCGTGACGACCGCGTCTATTACCCCGGCCACGGCTTGGAGATCGATCGGCCGCAGCGGCTGGTCCGCGGTATGCTAGGACATCGCAAGCAGCGCGAGGGGCAGATCATGCGCCTGCTCGCCGAAGGCGCGCGGACGATCCCGACGCTGGTTGAGAAGATGTACGTCGGGCTCGACCACCGGCTGCGTGGTGCCGCCGAGCGGTCGGTGCTCGCGCATCTGATCGACCTCGACCGGCGCGGTCTGGCGCGTGGAAATGGTGAGCAGTGGCGGTTGGCGGCGGCATGAACAACCTCGTCAAGACGGCGATCGGCCTCGCGGTCGCGGCCGCGATCGTGCTGGTCGCGGTGGCCGGCTATCGCCGCTACACCGACACTTACACCGTTGCGACCGATGAGAACGGCCTGGCGGTCGCGCGCGTAGTCACGGGGCGGCTCTATGGCAGCAGCGACCTTCGCGTCAGCCGCCTGTCGGGTATCGTGCAGGCGACCGCGGCCACCAGCCGGATGTGGGGCTGGCTGACATCGAGCCGCGTGGTGAAGGCGCCGTACGAGGTCGATTACTTTGTCGAGCTACAGTCGCTCTCTCCGCGCGACTTCCGCTACGACGAGGCGAACCGCCGTCTGCTCGTCGAGGTGCCCGATGTGGTGGTCGGACGCGCCAACATCGACGAGGCCAACGTGACGGTCGACCAGACCCGTGGCATGATCGTTTCACGCGACGCGATGGCGGAATTGCAGCGCCGCGTGTCGGGCACCGCGACGCGCGTGGTCCAGGCGAAAGCGCGCGAGCCGCAGAACATGCTCAAGGCGCGCGAGAACGGTCGCGCCGCGCTCGAACGGCTGTTCGGCGGTACGCTCGCCGCGGCAGGGCTGCCGGTCAGCGTCGAGGTGCGCTTCCGCGGTGAGCCGCGCGGTCGCGATGCGACGCAGTGGGATCTTACCCGCAGCCTGGAGGAAGTGCTCGGCAACGCTGCCTGATCGGTAGCGCTGACCACGACGCGAATGACTTGATCGCGCGCGCGCGCCGGGCCACATCGCGGCGCATGGAACAGCCGACCAACCTCGCGGGTCTCGATCTGCGCGCCGAGATCGACCGCCTTCGCCGTGAGCGCAATGCGGTGATCCTCGCGCATTACTACCAAAAGCCCGAGATACAGGATCTGGCCGATTTCGTGGGCGACAGCCTCGACCTCAGCCGCAAGGCCGCTGACACTGATGCCGACGTGATCGCCTTCTGCGGCGTGCGTTTCATGGCCGAAACCGCGAAGATCCTCAGCCCGAACAAGACGGTGGTGCTGCCCGACATGGACGCGGGCTGCAGCCTGGAGGACAGCTGTCCGCCCGAACAATTTGCCGCGTTCCGTGCGCAACACCCTGACGCGATCGCACTGACCTACATCAACTGCTCGGCCGAGGTGAAAGGGCTGTCCGATGTCATCGTGACGAGCAGTTCGGCCGAAAAGATCCTGAGCCAGATACCGGCATCACAGCCGATCATCTTCGGGCCGGACCGCAATCTCGGCGGCTATCTCGCGCGAAAGACCGGGCGCGACCTGATCCTGTGGCCGGGCGTGTGCATCGTCCACGAGGCGTTCAGCGAGACCGAGCTCCTGAAGCTCAAGGCGCAGCACGCGCACGCGCCGGTCGCGGCGCATCCGGAATGCCCGGCGGTGATCCTCGACCACGCCGATTACGTCGGCTCGACCCGCGGCATCCTCGACTATGCGATGGCGATGCCGGGCGACACGCTGATCGTCGCGACCGAGCCGCACATCATCCACCAGATGGAAAAGGCGCTGCCGGACAAGACCTTTATCGGTGCGCCGGGCGCGGACGGGAACTGCAACTGCAACATCTGTCCGTACATGGCGCTCAACACGATGGAGAAGCTCTACGTCGCCCTGCGCGACCTGACGCCTAGGATCGAGATCGAGGAAGGGCTGCGGCTCCGCGCGAAGAAGAGCCTCGATGCAATGCTGGCGATGGCGAGCGGGTCGGTCGGGCTGGGTGACCTTGGCCCGGTGCGCATCACCGGCGACTGAGCGACGGCGGCGCTTACCGCGCATTTACGATCGGCGACTAAGCTCGGCTCCATGTCGGAGCATAATCATAAGCAGAGCATCGCGATCCTGATCGGGGCGGGCGTTGTGGGCGCCGTTGTCGGTGTCGGCTCGACCACGACCGCCGGTACAGGCCGTGCTGCCGTGACGAAGGTGGCTCATGGCGTCGCTGTGGCTACAGGGGTGAAGCGTGCGCGCGAGCCGCAGCCGGGCGATCACTGGGGCGGATGCAACGATGCGCGCGCAGCCGGCACTGCACCGATCTACCGCGACGAGCCCGGCTACCGCGAGAACATGGACGGTGACGGCGACGGGATCGCGTGCGAGCCGATCCGCTGACGCGTGCGCGTCCTATTTCGCCAGCCTTCCGTCCTTCAACGCGTCCAGCTCGAAGGTAAACGATACCTCGCTGTTCGGTTGCTTGATGTCGTGCGACACCTCATCGTCCGCGACGGCGTGGAGCAGGTGACGGATCACCGCCTTGTGCGCAGCGGGCTTGTCGTCACCGCGCACGCAGGTCCACGGCGCCCACACGCTATGCGTCCGCTCCAGCATCACGTCGCGTGCGGCCGAATATTCGTCCCATTTGTCCTGCGCGACTGCGTCGAGCGATGACATCTTCAACGCCTTGAGTGGATTGGTGCGCCGCATGTCCAGCCGCCGCGCCTGCTCGTCCTTGTCGATGTCGAGCCATAGCTTGACCAGCTTGATCCCGTTCTCGACCAGCATGCGCTCGAAATCGGGTACGTCGCGCAGGAACTGCGCCTGCTCGGCGCGGGTGGAGAAGCCGTTGACGACCTCGACGCCCGCGCGATTGTACCAGCTGCGGTTGAAGATCACGAGTTCGCCGGCCGCGGGCAGGTGTGACACGTAGCGCTGGAAGTACCATTGCGACTGCTCGCGGTCACTCGGCTTCGGCAGCGCGATGACGCGGGTGTTGCGGACGGACAGATGCCTGGTGATCGCCTTGATCGTGCCGTCCTTACCCGCGGTGTCGCGACCTTCGAGCACGACGACCGCGCGCTCGCCGCTCTTCGCCATCGCCGCCTGCATCCGGACCAACCCGAGTTGCAGTTTGTGATCGTGCTTGGCCTTCCCCACCGTGCCTCCATACGCTTCATCGCCGCGACACGCCGGTTGAGCGGGTGCGGCAGGAAGGCTACGCTTAAGCCATGAAATCGCTCCTTCCGCTCGTTTCGCTTCTCGCTGTCGCCGCTGCCCCCGCGGCTGATCCCTATGCCTGGTTGGAGGATATCGAGGGCAGTCGCGCGCTGGGCCAGGTCAAGGCGTGGAATGCCGAGACCGAGCAGCTGCTGACGCGCGATCCGCGCTACGAACAGGATCGCGCGCGCGCCAAGGCGATCCTCGACGACGAGGCGCAGATCGCAGAGCCGGAAAGCATCCTGGGTGCCCGCGTCACCAACCTGTGGCGCGATGCGGCGCACCCGCGCGGGCTGTGGCGGGTGGCCAGCCTCGCCAGCTACACCGCGGGCAAGCCCGCATGGCGCACGCTGATCGACGTCGATGCGCTCGGCAAGGCGGAGGGCAAGAGCTGGGTGTGGCATGGCGCGCAGTGCCTCGAGCCCGATTACACGCGCTGCATGGTCGCGCTCAGCCCCGGCGGCACCGACGCGCAGGTGGTGCGCGAGTTCGACCTGAAGACCGGCGCGTTCGTGCCCGGCGGCTTCGTCCTGCCCGAGGCGAAGAGCCGCTATACCTGGATCGACCGCGATCACCTGCTGGTCGCGAGCGACTGGGGCGCGGGATCGCTGACCGTGTCGGGCTATCCCCGGATCGCCAAGGTATGGACGCGCGGCACCGCCATCACGGCGGCGAAGACGGTGCATGAGGCTCCCGCCTCGATCGTCGGGCTTGAGGTGAGCGCCCCCGTCGACGCAAAGCAGCGCTGGCCGATGATCGCGGTCAACACGACCTTCTTCCAGAGCGATTATATCGTACGGATGCCCGACGGGCGCTTCGTGCCGCTGTCGCTGCCGCAGGGAGCGGACGTGCGCGACGTGATCGATGGCCGCGCGATCGTGTCGTACAGCAAGCCCGCGAACGGCTTCGACGCCGGCGTGCTCGTCGCCTATTCGCTTGCTGACGCCGCCGCGGGGCGTGCGACGCCCGAGTTGGTCATGGCACCGACGAAGAGCCAGGCGGTCGAGGAGGTCAGCGCGACCGACAATGTGCTGTGGGTCAAGGTGCTCGACGACGTGTCGGGCAAGCTGATCGCGCTGCGTCGCGGCGCTGACGGCCGCTGGTCGCAGCGTGCGATGCCGCTCGCCGCCAACAGCACGATCCACATCACCGGCAGCTCGGGCGCGCGCGATATGGCGTTCGCGACCGTGGAGGGGATGCTTACCCCGCCGACGCTCTATGCGATCGGCGCCGATGCGAAGGTCACGTCGGTCCAGTCGCTCCCGCCGAAGTTCGACGTGAGCAAATATGCGGTAGCGCAGCATTTCGCGACATCGAAGGACGGCACGCGCGTGCCCTATTTCCTCGTGACGAAGAAGGGCGCGTCGCAGCCCGCGCCCGCGCTGATCCACGCTTATGGTGGTTTCCGCAACGCGCAAACGCCGACCTACCTGACCGACCAGCCGTACCGCGCCGGACCGCTGGCGCTGTTCTGGGTCGAGCAGGGCAATGCGTTCGTCCTCGCCAATATCCGCGGCGGCGGCGAGTACGGGCCGCGCTGGCATCAGGCGGGCCTGCGCGAGAAGCGGCAAAACGTGTTTGACGACCTGCATGCAGTCGCCGAGGATTTGGTCAAGACGGGGGTAAGCGCGCCGAAGAAGATCGCGATCTCCGGCCGCTCGAACGGCGGCCTGCTGGTCGGCGTCGCGATGGAGCAGCGCCCCAATCTGTACGGCGCGGTGATCGCGGGCTCGCCGCTCGAGGACATGCAGCGCTACTCGCATTTGTCCGCCGGCGCCTCGTGGATCGATGAATATGGCGATCCCGACAAGCCCGCCGAGTGGGCGTTCATCAGCAAATATTCGCCGTACCAGAATGTGAAGGCGGGCGTACGCTATCCGCCGGTGCTGTTCTATGGCTCGACCAAGGACGACCGCGTCCATCCCGGCCATGCACGGAAGCTCGCTGCGCTGCTGAAGGCGAACGGCAACACGGTCTACTTCCACGAATATCTCGAGGGCGGGCACTCGGTCGGCGCCGATCACGCAGAGGACGCGCGCCGCGCCGCATTGCTCGACGCGTTCCTCCGCCGTGAGTTGATGGGGAAATAGGCACCCGTGTGGCCGCTCGCGCGTTGTGGGCGGCCAAAGGGAGGCAAGATGACCAAGCTGTTCCACGTCAGCGACGTGCATTTCGGCGCCGAGGACCCGGCAGCGATCGCCTGGTTTAGTGAGCGTGTCGCCGCGGAGAAGCCCGACGCCGTCATCATGACCGGCGACCTGACGATGCGCGCCAAGCCGAAGGAGTTCCGCGCAGGCGGCGACTGGCTACGCTCGCTCGGTGTGCCGGTGACGCTTGAGGTCGGCAACCACGACATCCCTTATTACTGGGACCCGCTCCGCCGGCTGTTCTCGCCCTATTCGCGCTACGCCGCGGTGGAAAAGATGATCGAGCGTCCGCTCGACGTTGCCGGGATCGCGGTCATTCCGCTCAAGACGACCGCGCGTGCGCAGTGGCGCTGGAACTGGTCGAAGGGTCGCGTCAGCCCCGGCTCGCTCCGCCGCGCGCTGTCGCTGATCGCAGGCGTGCCGAAGGATCACCTGATCATCGTCGCCGGGCACCATCCGCTGATCGAGGGACCGACCAAGGGAACAGCCAGGACCAAGTACGGCGACCAGGCGCTGGTCGCGCTGGCAGAGGCGGGGGCGGATGCGGTGCTGTCGGGCCATGTCCACGATCCGTTCGACGTACCTTACACCCACGCGGGCCGTACCGTGCGACTGATCGGCGCGGGGACGCTGTCGAAGCGCGTGCGCCACTCGCCACCCGCGTTCAACGAACTCCGCATCGAAGGGCAAGCGATCACCACCATCGTGCGCACGATGGAGGGTGACCAGACGCTTGCGATCGGCGAACCGGTGCGCGAGCCCGCATGATGCGCCGACTGCTCGCCTTTACGATCCTGCTGGTCGCCGCCGCGCCCATCGACAAGGCCGGCGTGACGCGGAGCGACAAGGCGGGGCCATCGCGCGCGGACCGGCGGCTGAAGGCGGACGTGCTGAAGGGCATGCAACGCTATTCGGTGGCGGCCTACCGCTGCGCGCGGCTCGACCGGGTGCAGGCGCAGTCGCTGCCGAACCGCTTTCGCGCCGGCTCGCCGATCTACCGCCGCGGCGGGCATTGGGAGGAATGGTCAGCACGCGCGTGCGGACAGCGCCGGACCTTTCTGGTGGCGATGTCGCCGAGCCGCCGCGGCGGGATCGACTTCACGATTGAGCCGCTGCGCTCGTCGAAGCGACGCTGAGGCTCAACGCCTGAGCCGCAGCGTCGCGCCGATCGTCCGCGGGTCGCTGGGGGTTGCCAGGATCAGTCCCGAATTGCCCGCCTGCACGGTTACGTTCTGCACGTAATCGCTATCGAACAGGTTGCGCGCGAACAGCGCCACCTCCAACCCGTCGCGAAAGCGGTAGCCGATGTTGGCGTTAGTTAGATTGTAGCCGCGAATATAGGTGAAGCGCGACAGGCTCGGGTCGCCGCTATAGCCGCTGCGCGACGCGGTATCGACGTGGAGGAACACCGATCCGTCGCCCAGCGGCTGCTCGATGTCCGCGCCCGCGGTGGCGCTCAATCGCGGCAGCGACGCGAGCCGCCGTCCGGTCAGGCTGCACCGCGTTGTTGCCGCGGTCTGCACCTCGAGCGGGCAGGGGCCGGCGGGATAATCGCTATACTCGCCATCGGCGTAGGCGAGCCCGGCGCGCAACGACACGCCCGGCAGCACCAGCGCGGTCGCATCGGCCTCGATCCCCTTCACCGTGACCTCGGGAATGTTCGACAGATAGCCACGCAGCTGCGCGGTCTGCGTCACAGAATTCTCGACCACCGTTGCCTGGAAATCGCGCACCTTGGTGTAGAAACCGTCGATGTTGAACACCAGCCGCCGGCCGAATGCCTGCGTCTTCAGGCCGACCTCATAGGTCTCGTTGCGCTCGGGCCGTACCACCGCGGTCGCCAGCACCGGGCGGTTGTTGCTGTCGAGCGGCAGGCCCGACATGTTGATGCCGCCCGACTTGAACCCGCGCGCGTAGCTCACGTAGCCGAGCACGCCGTCGGTGATGTCGACCGCGATGTTGCCGCGCCCCGACAGGCTGCCGTCGCTATCGTGCGCGGAATAGGATTGCGCGCGCAGAATGTTGAGCCGCGCGTTGTTGAGCGCGGCGATCGACGTCGCCGGACCGCCTGACACGGTCGTGTCGTAAAAGCCGTCCTTGTTCTCGTGCGTGTAGCGCAGCCCCGCGGTTAACGTGACGCGGTCGATCACGCGCCAGTTCGCTTCACCAAAGGCGGCGTAGCTGGTGCTGCGGAACTCGGTGCGCCCGTCCTGACCGTAGCCGTCGAGCAGGTTTGACGGCACCGCGATCGGCGTCGCGTTGGTGGCACTGGTCGGCACGCTTTGCCCGATCAGCCAGCCCGCCCCTGCGGGACCGTAAATGCTGATCGGCCGCCCGGTGATCTTCTGTGAGAAAGCGTAGAGGCCGACGACATAGCCGAGCCGCCGTTCACCGTTGGAGGCGAGCCGCAGTTCCTGGCTGATCTGGTCCTGCCGCGACGGAATGTGCTGGCTTAGCTGGATCGGCAGACCGATATAATCGCGGTCGTTCTCCGCATCCCAGTTCCAGAACCGCCATGCGGTGACCGAGGTGATCGTCGCCGGTCCGATGTTCCAGTCGGCGATCGCCGACACGCCGCCCTCGTTGGTGTCGGTGCCGAGCGGACCGTCGATGTCGGTCACGCGGTTGCGGTAGTCGAGCGAGGGCAACGTATAGCCGAACTGTCGCGCGAGCGCGGGAAACTGCCGGTTCGCCGCGCGCAGGCTGCTGCCGACGACGTATGGCACCTGCGTGCAGCAATAGGCTTGGAAGTTGGTGAAGTCGGCCGACAGTTTCAGCTGGATGCGGTCGTCGGGCTTGAACAGCAATTGTCCCCGTACGGCCTGCGTGCCGAGCGTATTGGCGTCGCGCCCGGTGCGGACATTGTCGATCACGCCGTCCCGCCGCGTCGACACGCCCGACAGGCGATAGGCGACCGTGTCGCTGATC
The DNA here is from genome assembly GCF_000382485.1 of Sphingomonas sp. Mn802worker. Taxonomy (GTDB): domain Bacteria; phylum Pseudomonadota; class Alphaproteobacteria; order Sphingomonadales; family Sphingomonadaceae; genus Sphingomonas. The sequence goes on from NZ_AORY01000004.1 coordinate 577,815, forward strand.
GGACCCGATACCCAACCCTTCGCCTGCACGAAATTATAGCTTCCGTAGGACAGCTCGGCGAAGCCCTCGGGCGTGAAGCTCGGCGCGCGTGTCGTGATGTTGATCGCGCCCGCGGTCGTGTTCTTGCCGAACAGGGTGCCCTGGGGTCCGCGCAGTTCCTCGACCTGCGCCACGTCGGCGAAGTCGAATGCGGCGGTCGCCGGCCGCGCGTGATAGACCTGGTCGACATAGAAGCCGACGCCCGATTCCAGCCCATCGTTCGCCTGACTGACCGCGACGACGCTCGATCCGAGCCCGCGGATCGTGAAGGCGGTGTTGCGCGGGTTGGCGGAGGAATAGTTGAGGCTGGGTATGAGCGTCGTCAGTGCCTGCGTGTTCACCGCATAAGCCTGGTCGAGCAACGTGCCGCCGACGACCGACAGCGACGTCGGAATCCGCTGCGCATCTTCGGCGCGGCGGCGAGCGGTAACGATGACGGTGGGCAGCCCCTCTGCGTCGTCGCTGGCCGTCGCTTCACTGGTCGCGGTGGTCGGCGCTACGTCGCTGGTGGGCGTGGCGACCGGTTCGGCCGTCTGCGCCGTCGCGGGCAGTGCAAGCGTGGCAAGCGCGACCGAAGTCAGCAATGATGCGAAGTTCATGAAAACGGCCCCTTTGGCGTGCCGGCGGCGGTTTGACGCTGTCCGGTGCGAAGGTGCTCATGGCGCTATGTCCGACTGAATACAACAGCCATATTCAAGCGGATATGACTCGTTTGGCGTGGACCATTTCTCCGACATTGCGCTGTGTCACCAGCGTCGCTTCTATCGTCACCTCGAACTTGATCCGGGTTCTGCTCCATCCGAGACGTGACGACGGCGGTAACGTGACGCTCGCACGTCCCGAAAGCGGGGAGGGCGCCTCTGATCTGCGCCAGTCTGCACGATCCCGCCCAAACGAAAACCGCCGTCCGGTTACCCGGACGGCGGCTCGCGTTTTCACGTCGTGACCTGAACGATCAGTCGTTCAGATACTCGCCTGCATCGGCGTCGGTGCCGGTGCCTGACGGCACGACCTCGGCCAGCGGATCGCTGCCGGTGCCGGTGTCGTCGCGCGGGCTGCGCGCGTCCTCGGCGGCCTTAACCTGCGCCGCGGTGCCGGCCGCGATCATCGCGTCCTGCAACTTGCGCTGCTGTACCCGCAGCGCTGCGTCACGCGACGAGGCTGCGACACGCAGGCGGTTCATGCCCGCGCCGGTGCCCGCCGGGATCAGGCGGCCGACGATCACGTTCTCCTTCAGGCCCATCAGCGTGTCTTGCTTGCCCTGGACCGCCGCCTCGGTGAGGACGCGGGTGGTTTCCTGGAACGACGCCGCCGAGATGAACGAACGCGTCTGCAGGCTCGCCTTGGTGATGCCGAGCAGCACGGGCTTGCCCTGTGCCGGCGCCTGACCCTTTTCGAGCTTGGCGTTGATCGCGTCCATTTCCTCGCGATCGACCTGCTCGCCCGCCAGCAGCGTGGTGTCGCCGCCCTCGGTGATCTCGACCTTTTGCAGCATCTGACGAACGATCGTCTCGATGTGCTTGTCGTTGATCTTCACGCCCTGCAATCGATAGACCTCCTGGATCTCCGACACGAGGTATTCCGCCAGTGGCTCGATCCCGAGCACCTCAAGGATATCGTGCGGATCGGGCGAGCCGCCGATCAGATTGTCGCCACGCTTGACGTAGTCGCCTTCCTGAACGTCGATCACCTTCGACTTCGGAATCAGATACTCGACGACCTCGCCGCCATCCTCGGGCTGGATGCCGATCTTGCGCTTCGCCTTGTAGTCCTTGCCGAACACGACGCGACCGGAGACCTTTGCGATGATCGCATTCTCCTTCGGCTTGCGCGCCTCGAACAACTCGGCAACGCGCGGCAGACCGCCGGTGATGTCGCGGGTCTTGGCCGACTCGCGCGCCACGCGGGCAAGCACGTCACCGGCGTGGACGGTCGCATTGTCCTCGACCGACAGCACCGCGCCGGGTGCGAGCATGTAGCGTGCCGCCTCACCCGAACCCTCGTCGAGGAGCGTCATGCGCGGACGCAGATCCTCCTTCGACTTGGTGGTGGCGCGGTGCTCGGTCACGACGCGCTGGGCGATACCCGTCGCTTCGTCGACCTGCTCGGTCAGCGTCTTGCCCTCGACCAGATCCTGGAACTTCACGGTGCCGCCGGTCTCGGTGATCACCGGCATGGTGAACGGATCCCACTCGGCCATCCGGTCGCCCTTCGACACGATGTGACCGTCGTCGAACATGACATACGCACCGTAAGGGATGCGATCGACCGACAGCTCGCGACCGTCCATGTCCTTGATCACGATCTCGCCCGACCGGCTCAGCACCACGCGGCGGCCGCGCTGGTCGACGATCACGCGCAGGTCGCGGTATTCCGCGGTGCCGTCTGCGTGCGCCTCCAGGTTGGACGTCTCGTTCAGCTGCGCCGCACCGCCGATGTGGAAGGTGCGCATCGTCAGCTGCGTGCCCGGCTCACCGATCGACTGCGCGGCGATGACGCCGACCGCCTCACCGATGTTGACCGGCGTACCGCGCGCGAGGTCACGGCCGTAGCACTTGCCGCACACGCCGATCTTGCTCTCGCAGACCAGCGGCGAGCGGATCTTCATGCCCTGCACGCCCATCGCCTCGATCTGCGCCACCATCGGCTCGTCGAGCAGCGTGCCGATCGGGATGACGACCTTGCCATCCTTGTCGACCACGTCCTCGGCCGTGGTGCGGCCCAGGATACGCTCGCCGAGCGACGCGATCGTGCTGCCGCCCTGAACGATCGCCTTCATCTCCAGCGCCCGCTCGGTGCCGCAGTCAAGCTCGACGATGGTGCAGTCCTGCGACACGTCGACCAGACGACGGGTCAGGTAACCCGAGTTCGCCGTCTTGAGCGCCGTGTCGGCCAGACCCTTACGCGCGCCGTGGGTCGAGTTGAAGTATTCAAGGACGGTCAGGCCTTCCTTGAAGTTCGAGATAATCGGCGTTTCGATGATCTCGCCCGACGGTTTGGCCATGAGGCCGCGCATGCCGGCCAGCTGCTTGATCTGCGCCTGCGAACCACGCGCACCAGAGTGCGCCATCATGTAGATCGAGTTGATCGGCTTCTCGCGACCCGCGTTCGCACCCGCGTCGTCACCATAGTGACGGACGGCCTTGATCTCGTTCATCATCGAGTTGGCGACCTGGTCACCGCAGCGCGACCACGCGTCGATCACCTTGTTGTACTTCTCCTGCTGCGTGATCAGGCCGTCCTGATACTGCTGCTCGAAATCCTTCACCTGATCGCGCGTCTCGTCGACCAGCACGTCCTTGTCGGGCGCGATGATCATGTCGTCCTTGCCGAACGAGATGCCGGCCTTGAACGCGTGACGGAAACCGAGCGCCATGATCGCGTCGGCGAACAGCACGGTTTCCTTCTGACCAGTGTGGCGATACACCTCGTCGATCACGTCGCCGACGTCCTTCTTGGTCAGCAGCCGGTTGACGGTGTCGAACGGCACCTTGTGGCTCTTCGGCAGCGTCTCTCCCAGCAGCATGCGGCCGGGCGTGGTCTCGAAGCGCTTGAGGTATTGCTTGCCGGCCTCGTCGGTCTGCGGAACGCGGCTGATGACCTTGGTGTGGAGCGTCACCGCACCCGAGTCGAGCGCCTGATGCACCTCGGCCATGTCGGACAACAGCATGCCTTCGCCCGGCTCCTTCTCCTTCATCATGGAGAGGTAATACAGGCCCAGCACCATGTCCTGCGACGGCACGATGATCGGCTTGCCGTTGGCGGGCGAGAGGATGTTGTTGGTCGACATCATCAGCACGCGCGCTTCCAGCTGCGCTTCCAGCGACAGCGGGACGTGCACAGCCATCTGGTCACCGTCAAAGTCGGCGTTGAACGCCGAGCAGACCAGCGGGTGAAGCTGGATCGCCTTGCCCTCGATCAGCACCGGCTCGAACGCCTGGATGCCCAGACGGTGGAGCGTCGGTGCGCGGTTCAGCATGACCGGATGCTCGCGGATCACCTCGTCCAGGATGTCCCAGACTTCCTTACGCTCCTTCTCGACCCACTTCTTCGCCTGCTTGAGCGTCATGCTCAGGCCCTTGGCGTCGAGGCGCGCGTAGATGAACGGCTTGAACAGCTCGAGCGCCATCTTCTTGGGCAGCCCGCACTGGTGCAGCTTGAGCTCCGGTCCGGTCACGATGACCGAGCGGCCCGAATAGTCGACGCGCTTGCCGAGCAGGTTCTGGCGGAAGCGGCCCTGCTTGCCCTTGAGCATGTCGGACAGCGACTTGAGCGGACGCTTGTTGGCACCGGTGATCGTGCGACCACGGCGGCCATTGTCGAACAGTGCATCGACCGCTTCCTGCAACATGCGCTTCTCGTTGCGCACGATGATGTCGGGCGCGCGCAGCTCCATCAGCCGCTTCAGGCGGTTGTTGCGGTTGATGACGCGGCGGTAGAGATCGTTCAGGTCCGACGTCGCGAAGCGACCGCCGTCGAGCGGCACCAGCGGACGCAGCTCGGGCGGAATGACCGGCACGACCTCGAGGATCATCCACTCGGGACGGTTGCCCGATTCAAGGAAGCTCTCGACGACCTTCAGCCGCTTGATGATCTTCTTGGGCTTCAGCTCCGACTTGGTGGTCGCCAGCTCTTCGAGCAGCGCAACCTTCTCACCCTCGAGATCGAGGTTCTCGAGCATGACGCGCACGGCCTCGGCGCCGATGCCGGCCGAGAAGGCGTCCTCGCCATATTCGTCCTGCGCCTCGAGCAGCTCATCCTCGGTCAGCAGCTGGAACTTCTCGAGCGGGGTCAGGCCCGGCTCGATCACGATATACGCCTCGAAGTAGAGCACGCGCTCGAGCTGCTTCAGCTGCATGTCGAGCAGCAGGCCGATGCGGCTCGGCAGCGACTTCAGGAACCAGATGTGCGCGACCGGCGCGGCGAGCTCAATATGGCCCATCCGCTCGCGACGGACCTTCGACACGGTGACTTCGACACCGCACTTCTCGCACACGATGCCCTTGTACTTCATGCGCTTGTACTTGCCGCACAGGCACTCGTAGTCCTTGATCGGACCGAAGATGCGCGCGCAGAACAGGCCGTCACGCTCGGGCTTGAACGTGCGGTAGTTGATCGTTTCCGGCTTCTTGATCTCGCCGAACGACCACGAACGGATGCGATCGGGCGATGCGATGCCGATCTGGATCTGGTCAAAGGTTTCCGGCTTCGCGAGCGGATTGGCGAAATTGGTCAGTTCGTTCATGATTTCGTCCCTCTAGGGGTAAGCTGTCCAGGCGGGAGGGCCGGGCGTCGCATTCGTAATGCGACGCCCAAACCGTTACTCCGCGGCCTCGGCCATGCCGTCGTCCTCGGACTCTTCCATCGACTTCAGGTCGACGTTGAGGCCCAGCGAGCGCATTTCCTTGACCAGCACGTTGAAGCTCTCGGGGATGCCGGCCTCGAACGTGTCGTCGCCCTTGACGATCGCCTCGTAGACCTTGGTGCGGCCGACCACGTCGTCCGACTTCACCGTCAGCATCTCCTGCAGCGTATAGGCGGCGCCGTAGGCCTGGAGCGCCCAGACCTCCATCTCGCCGAAACGCTGACCGCCGAACTGCGCCTTGCCGCCCAGCGGCTGCTGGGTGACGAGGCTGTACGGCCCGATCGAACGCGCGTGGATCTTGTCGTCGACCAAGTGGTGGAGCTTCAGCATGTAGATGATGCCCACGGTCACCTTGCGATCGAACTTGTCGCCGGTACGCCCGTCAAACAGATCCGACTGACCCGACGAGTCGAGGCCTGCCAGCGCCAGCATGTCCGACACGTCCTTCTCGACGGCGCCGTCGAACACCGGAGTGCCCATCGGAACGCCACCGCGCAGGTTCTGCGCCAGCTCAACGATCTCCTCACCCGAACGGGCGCGGATGTCGTCGAGGTAATGCTCGCCGTAGACTTCCTCCAGCCGCGCCTTGACCGCGTCGGGCATCGCGCCCGCCGCCGCATCAGGGTTCGCCTCGCGCCAGTCATCGAGCTGCTGTGCGATCTGCTGACCGAGACCGCGCGCGGCCCAGCCCAGGTGCGTCTCGAAGATCTGCCCGACGTTCATGCGGCTCGGCACGCCCAGCGGGTTGAGCACCAGGTCGACCGGCGTCCCATCGGCGAGGAACGGCATGTCCTCGGCCGGCAGGATGCGGCTGATGACGCCCTTGTTGCCGTGACGGCCGGCCATCTTGTCGCCCGGCTGCAGCTTGCGCTTCACCGCGACGAACACCTTGACCATCTTGAGCACGCCCGGCGGCAGTTCGTCGCCACGCTCCAGCTTCTCGCGGCGATCCTCGAACTTGTCGCGGATACGCTTGGCCGCCTCGTCGTACTGGCCCTTCACGGCTTCCAGGTTCGCCTGAACGGCATCGTCCTGCACCGCGAACTTCCACCATTCGTGGCGGTCGACCGAGTCGAGCAGGTCCATGTCGATGGTCGAGCCCTTCTTGACGCCCTTCGGCGCCGCGGTCGCGACCTGATCGAGCAGCATCTCGCGCAGACGGCTCCACGTCGCCCGGTTGAGGATCGTGCGCTCGTCGTCCGAGTCCTTCTTCAGGCGCTCAATTTCCTCGCGCTCGATCGCCATCGCGCGCTCGTCCTTGTCGATGCCGTGACGATTGAAGACGCGCACGTCGACGATCGTGCCGGCAACGCCCGGCGGCAGGCGCAAGGACGTGTCGCGCACGTCCGACGCCTTTTCACCGAAGATCGCGCGTAGCAGCTTCTCTTCCGGCGTCATCGGGCTCTCGCCCTTCGGCGTGATCTTGCCGACCAGGATATCGCCCGGCTCGACCTCGGCACCGACGTAGACGATGCCCGCCTCGTCGAGGTTGCGCAGTGCTTCCTCGCCGACGTTGGGGATGTCGCGGGTGATGTCCTCCGGCCCCAGCTTGGTGTCGCGAGCCATCACTTCGAACTCGTCGATATGGATCGACGTGAACACGTCGTCCTTCACGATCCGCTCGCTGATGAGGATCGAATCCTCGTAGTTGTAGCCGTTCCACGGCATGAACGCGACCAACGCGTTGCGGCCCAGCGCCAGCTCGCCGAACTCGGTCGACGGACCGTCGGCCAGCACGTCGCCTGCCTTCACCACGTCGCCCACCTTTACCAGCGGACGCTGGTTGATGCAGGTCGACTGGTTGGAGCGCTGGAACTTCATCAGCGTGTAGATGTCGACGCCGCTCTCGTTCGCATCGACCTCACCGGTCGCGCGAATGACGATACGGGCCGCATCGACCTGATCGACCACGCCGGCGCGCTTGGCCGAGATCGCGGCGCCCGAATCGCGCGCCACCGTCTCTTCCATGCCGGTGCCGACGAACGGCGCCTCGGCCTTGACCAGCGGCACCGCCTGGCGCTGCATGTTCGAGCCCATCAGCGCGCGGTTCGCGTCGTCGTTCTCAAGGAACGGAATGAGCGAGGCCGCGACCGACACGAGCTGCTTGGGCGACACGTCCATCAGCGTCACCGTCTCGGGCAACGCCATCAGGAACTCGCCAGCCTGACGCGCGGAGACCAGCTCCTCGGCGAACGAACCGTCCTCGTTCAGCTCGGCCGACGCCTGCGCGACGGTGTGCTTCTGCTCCTCCATCGCCGACAGGTAGACGACCTCGTTGGTGACCCGACCGTCGACGATCTTGCGGTACGGCGTTTCGATGAAGCCGTACTTGTTGACGCGCGCGAACGTCGAAAGCGAGTTGATCAGACCGATGTTCGGGCCTTCCGGCGTCTCGATCGGGCAGATGCGGCCGTAGTGTGTCGGGTGAACGTCGCGGACCTCGAAGCCCGCACGCTCACGCGTCAGACCGCCCGGCCCGAGCGCCGAGACGCGACGCTTGTGCGTCACTTCGGACAAGGGGTTGGTCTGGTCCATGAACTGCGACAGCTGCGACGAACCGAAGAACTCGCGCACCGCGGCAACCGCGGGCTTCGCGTTGATCAGGTCGTTCGGCATCACGGTCGAGACGTCGACCGACGACATGCGCTCCTTGACCGCACGCTCCATGCGGAGCAGGCCGACACGGTACTGGTTCTCCAGCAGCTCGCCGACCGACCGCACGCGGCGATTGCCGAGGTTGTCGATGTCGTCGATCTCGCCCTTGCCGTCCTTGAGCCCGACCAGCGTCTTGACGACCGCCAGGATGTCCTCGGTACGCAGCGTCGTGTGCGTGTCCGGCGCATCCAGCTCCAGGCGCATGTTCAACTTGACGCGACCGACCGCTGAAAGGTCGTAGCGATCGGGATCGAAGAAGAGGCCCGCAAACAGCGACTCTGCGGTCTCCAGCGTCGGCGGCTCGCCCGGGCGCATAACGCGGTAGATGTCCGACAGCGCCTGCTCGCGCTCCTCGGCCTTGTCAGCCTTGAGCGTGTTGCGGATCCACGGACCCGTCGTGACATGATCGATGTCGAGCAGCTCGACACGGTCGAGCCCGGCCTTGTCAAGCTTCTCCATGCTGTCGGGACCGATCTCATCACCGGCCTCGACGTAGATCTCGCCCGTCTGCTCGTTGATGAGGTCGTAGGCCGAGTAGCGACCGTAGATTTCTTCGGTCGGAATCAGCAGCGTCTCCAGACCATCCTTCGCGGCCTTGTTGGCGGCGCGCGGGGTGATCTTGGTGCCGGCGGCGAAGATCACCTCGCCCGACTTCGCGTCGACGATGTCGAACGACGGCTTCACGCCGCGCCAGTTCTCGGCCGCGAACGGGATCTGCCAGCCACCCTGACCGCGCACAAAGGTGACGCGGTTGTAGAACTGGTTGAGGATTTCCTCGGAGTTGAGGCCGAGTGCATACAGCAGCGCCGTCACCGGCAGCTTGCGCTTGCGGTCGATGCGGACGTTGACGATGTCCTTGGCGTCGAACTCGAAATCGAGCCACGAGCCGCGGTACGGGATCACGCGTGCGGCGAACAGGAACTTGCCCGATGCGTGCGTCTTGCCACGATCATGGTCGAACAGGACGCCCGGCGAGCGGTGCATCTGGCTGACGATCACACGCTCGGTACCGTTGATGAAGAACGTGCCGTTCTCCGTCATCAGCGGCATGTCGCCCATGTAGACGTCCTGCTCCTTGATATCGAGCACCGAGCGGGTCTCCGTATCGGGATCCACCTCGAACACGATCAAGCGCAAAGTAACGCGCATCGGCGCGGCATAGGTGATGCCGCGCTGGCGGCATTCCTCGACGTCGAACTTCGGCGGCTCGAGCTCGTAATTGACGAAGTCGAGTTCGGCGGTGCCCGCGAAGTCGCGGATCGGGAAGACGCTGCGCAGCGTCTTCTCGAGACCCGAGACATAACCGATCGACGCGTCGGAGCGCAGGAACTGCTCGTAGCTTTCGCGCTGCACCTCGATCAGGTTCGGCATCTGCACCACTTCGTGGATGTTGCCGAACACCTTGCGGATGCGGCGCTTGCGCGTTCCGCCGTTGGTGTCGCCCGAGCGGGCGGTGCCCGCGTCGATCGCCTTGGTTGCCATGTTGAGCGTTGCCTCGTCAGCGAAAAAGAAATCACGAAGCGCAAAGAACGGCGAAAGGCCGCACGTCTGATCCCGTGAGGGAGACGGCAGCCTCAAGCGTCCTGTATCCAGCATCTCTATCCGTACGAGGCGCTGCGCGACGGCGCCCCATGTCCCGAAATGCTGGAAGAGATCGCGATATAGGGCAGGGGTGCCATCCAGTCAATGAACGACGGCCGCCACAAACGTCGATCGCCGCGAAACGATCCCGTCGCGCCGGCCGCTCGGATCGGCGCAGTCGACGGGATCGGCGATGTGTCGCCGCGGCTGAAATGGTTGACCTCCACCGCGTTCGCGCTAGCGCCACGCATCATGATCGTTCCGTGTCGTACCCGCGTATCGCCCGCGCGCCTTTCGCTCGCCTTGTTGCTCGTGACGAGCGCGCCCGCGGCACTGGCGCAATCCTCGACGCCCGCCGCGACCCCGACCCTGTCATTGCCGCCGATCACCTTTTCACTGCCCTCGGGCACGCCGACGCCCGCCGCGACGCCTGAGCCGGCGCCGACGCCCAGCCCGACACCGCGCGCGACTCCGGCCCCGCGCGCCAAGCCCAGCCCGCGTACAACGCCAGCGGCGCTGGCCACGCCAATTCCGCGTACCGCTCCATCACCGCAGGCCGCTCCGACGCCGCGCGCCACCCCCGTCGAACGCACAGGTGCGACCCCGGTGGTGGCGATAACACCTTCGCCGGCACCGACACCCGCACCAATGCCTTCGCCCACGATCGCAGCGCCGACGCCGAGCCCGAGCGTCAGCTCTTCAGCCGCCGCGGCTGTGACGCCGGCCAGCGAAGACGGGGGAGGCTTGAACTGGCTTTGGTTGGTCGGCGTCGCGGTTATCGCCGGAGCCGGATGGTGGTGGTGGCAACGCCGCACTGCCTCCGCGATTGCGGAACCAGAAGACGTCTTTGTCGCCGATCCGGTCACTGCTGAACCAGTCGTTCCAGAGCCTTTAGCAGCGGGGTCGATCCCGCCAGCAGCAGCCGTTGCCACCTCGGCACCGCGAATGCTCGCACGGCGCAGTTCGGCCGCCGCGACACTTCCCGCGTCGGATAGCGTCGCGCAGCCGCGCGCCTGGATCGAGCTGGAGCTGCGTCCCCGTCGCGCCGGTGTCAATCTCGTCACCGCGACTGCCGACGTGGAGATCGTCGTACGTAACCGCGGCGAGATCGAGACGCGCAACGTCCGCCTCGACGCGCGGCTCACCAGCGCGCGCGCCGACCAGGATGCGGAACTCGGACAGATCTTCGCGCAGATCGGCGGTCGTCCGGCAGCGACGCCGTTCTCGCTCGCGCCGGGAGCGGAGCGGGTGGTGCGCGCGTTAGTGACGCTGCCGCGCGACAACATCAACGTGCTGACCGCTGCCGATCGTCCGATGTTCGTGCCGGTCGTGACGGTCAACGCGCGCTACGTGCCGAGCGATGCAGCAGCAGGCGAGGGGCAGACCGCGCAGGCGTTTGCGCTCGGGATCGAGCGTCCCGGCGCGGCGAAACTCGCACCTTTCTGGCTCGATGGCCCGGCGCGCATGTTCGAGACGGTGGCGGCGCGCCCGCATGCGCTGGCAGTGTCGAGCTGAGGCTTCAGTAGGCGCTAGGTGAGGGCGCCCACGCGGGGCCGTCGACAATGTAATGACGCAGCCTTGAGCCACGCTGATGCTGGCTTCGTAGGTAGCGCAAAAGAAAAGGGCGGCGCCGCCGGAGCTGGCCGCCCTTGTTCTGGTGGCCGCGGCGTCATGGAAGTGAAGTCCATGACGTCGACGCTCGGCGGAGCCGAGCCCCGGCCGGCCTTGCGGCAGGTCAGGGTTGGCTTGCCAACCCCGCCCGCCGCTGCGGCTTACTTCAGCTCGACGGTCGCGCCGGCTTCTTCCAGCTGCTTCTTGACCTTCTCGGCCTCGTCCTTGCTCACGCCTTCCTTGACGGGCTTCGGCGCGCCTTCGACCAGGGCCTTCGCCTCGGTCAGGCCCAGGCCGGTGATCGCGCGGACTTCCTTGATGACGTTGATCTTCTTGCCGCCGTCGCCGGTCAGGATCACGTCGAACTCGGTCTTCTCTTCGGCGGCCGGAGCAGCGGCGCCGCCGGCTGCCGGAGCCGCTGCAACCGCCGCTGCGGCCGAGACGCCCCACTTCTCTTCGAGCATCTTCGAGAGCTCAGCGGCCTCGAGGACGGTCAGTTCGCTCAGCTGGTCAACCAGCGCGTTCAGGTCTGCCATGATTTTATTCCCATTTGCGGGGACCATTGGTCCCGTTCGTCAACAAAATGAACTTGCCCGAAGAACTCAGGCGGCTTCCTTCTCGGCATAAGCCGACAGGACGCGCGCGATCTGAGCCGCGGGTGCCTGCGCGATCGTCGCCAGCTTCGTGGCGGGTGCCACGACGAGGCCGATGATCTTGGCGCGCAGCTCGTCAAGCGAGGGCAGCGTCGCCAATGCCTGTACGCCCGCCAGGTCGAGCGCGGTTGCGCCCATCGCGCCGCCGACGATCTCGAACTTGTCGGTCGTCTTGGCGAAATCGACCGCGACCTTTGCCGCCGCGACCGGATCGACCGAGGTGGCGAGGCCGACCGGACCGGTCAGCATGTCGCCGATCGAGCCATAGTCGGTGCCGTCGAGCGCGATCCTGGCAAGCTTGTTCTTCGAGACCTTGTATACCGCGCCGGCATCCCGCATCCGGTTGCGCAAGTCGGTCGACTGCGCGACCGTCATGCCGAGGTTGCGGGTGACAACCACCACGCCGACCTCGGAGAAGGTGCTGTTCAGCTCGGCAACGGCTGCGCTTTTCTGCGCACGATCCATGCCATTCTCCACGTTCATGAGCGCCCGCCCGAAAGCGAACGCCCGGTTGCTTGCCCCGCACGCGCCGAGTGGCACGAACGGTGTGTCCGACGATGGGGAAGGGGATGCCCGCTGGGAGCAGCATCGCGGGCGGCGCTTGGCCGGACCGGGACACGTTCAAATCCTGTTTCCCCGTCTCGGTGGGAGATTAAGCCGCGGCAGATCCGCGGCACCCACTGTCTTGGACGGATGAGCCGAACGGGGCGAGCCCCACGCGGTTCGAGCGTGCCTTTAGCAGATTGCGTCCGGCGCGCAAGCGGCAAGCGCTTTGTCGCATAACTGCAACGCACACGTCATCCGATCATCACCGAATTGCCACCGCCGTGTCGTGCTAGCCAGTCAAAGCGTCGGCATGGCGCCGTGGGAGTGGCGCGATTTCGGGGGATTTCACATGACCGGGTTCAGCCTCACCGCCATCGACTATGACGATGGCGACATCGATACCAACGCCAGCGGCAACCCGCATTTGAATGAGATCGTCCGGCAACGCTATTCGCGGCGGCAGACGCTGCTTGGCGGTCTGTCGGCGATGACCACCGCCGCGTTCGGCTCGGTGCTGCTCTCGGCGTGCGGCGGCGACGAGCTCGACGATCCAGGCGTGGTGGTGAGCGCAGGCGGCGCGATCACGACCTCGGCCGGCCGTACCGTGACGCTGAACGGCACCGCCGGCAACAACGCGACCGGCTCAGGCTTCACGCAGGTGAGCGGCCCGGCGGTGACGCTCAGCACCGTAGGCGGCGTCACGTCCTTCGTCGCGCCGGCCGTGTCTGCCGCGACCGTGCTGGTTTTCCGCTTCTCGGCCAGCGGAAAGAACGGCCAGACAAGCAGCAGCGACACGACCGTCACGGTCAACCCGGCGTCGCTCGCCTTCACCGCAGTGTCGAAGAACCTGAACGACGTCGTTACCGTGCCGGAGGGCTATTCGGTCGGTGTCTTGTATCGCCTGGGTGACCCGATCGCGTCGAGCGTCGGCGTGTTCGCCAACGACGGACAGGACACCAACTTCGCACAGCGTGCCGGCGACCACCATGACGGGATGAGCTTCTTCGGCCTCGGCGCGACCGGCAGCGCACCCGATGCCGCCAACAACATCCGTGGCATGCTGGTGCTCAATCACGAGAATATCACCCAGGCCTATCTCCACCAGGCCGGCCCGACGACTGTCGGCGGCCGCCGTCCCGAAGCGGAGGCGATCAAGGAGATCGAGGCGCACGGCGTCTCCGCGATCGAGATCACCCGCGCGAGCGGCGGGGCATGGAGCTACGTTCAGGCGTCTGCGCTCAACCGCCGCGTGACCCCCAACACCCCGACCGTGTTCAACGGGCCCGTTCGCGGCAATGCGCAGCTGCGCACGCTCTACTCGCCGGACGCGACCGCGGGGCGCGGAACGATCAACAATTGCGCCAACGGCCAGATGCCGTGGCACACCTATCTGACCAACGAGGAAAACTGGGCCGGCTATTTCCGCCGCACGGCGGGCGATGCCGCGATCCGTACCGCTGCGGGTCTGTCGAAGCAGAACGTATCGTTGGCGCGCTACGGTGTGCGTGAGGGGGCGAGCGGCAATTACGGCTGGTCGACCGTCCAGCCTTTGACTGCGGGTGACACGCGCTTCGCCAAGTGGAACGCGACGGCGACCCCCAGCCTCGCCGCCGACGGCAGCGCCGACTTCCGCAACGAGCCGTTCCAATACGGTTGGGTGGTCGAGATCGACCCGTTCAACCCCGCCGCGCCCCCGCGCAAGCGCACCGCGCTCGGCCGCATGAACCACGAGGGGTGCTGGCCCGGCCGCACGGTCGCGGGCACGCGCCCAGCGTTCTACATGGGCGACGACGCGCAGAACGAGTACATTTACAAGTTCGTGTCGACCACTGCGTGGGCGGACGCTGACGCGAGCAACGCCGACCGGCTGGCGATCGGTGACAAATATCTCGATGCGGGCACGCTCTACGTCGCGCGCTTCAACGCCGACGGCACGGGCCAGTGGCTGCCGCTCGTCTTCGGGCAGAATGGGCTGACTGCGGCGAACGCCACCTATCCCTTCGCTGACCAGGCCGACGTGCTGATCAACACCCGGCTCGCCGCCGACGTGCTGGGCGCGACCAAGATGGACCGGCCCGAATGGACTGCGGTCAATCCGGTCAACGGCGAGATGTACTGCACGCTGACCAACAATTCGTCGCGCATGCCCGCGAACACCGACGCGTCCAATCCGCGCGCCTACACCGATCCCAAGCTGCCGCAGGGTGATGTCGTCAATGCCGATCCGCCCACCTCGGCGCAGGCGACGCGCGGCAACGCCAACGGCCATGTCATCCGCCTGCGCGAGAACGGCGACACGACCGAGGCGACCGCCTTCACCTGGGACATCTACGCGTTCGGCTCGGGCGCGGACCTCGATCGCGCGAACATCAACCTGTCGGGCCTCGACGCGACGAACGATTTCTCTTCGCCAGACGGATTGTGGTTCGGACGCAATACCAACGTGACCGGACAGGTTGCGCCGGTGCTGTGGATCGAGACCGACGACGGCGCCTATACCGATGTCACCAATTGCATGCTGCTCGCCGCCCTTCCGGGCCGCGTCGGCGACGGCGGCACGCGCACGGTCAACAACACGCTGACCACCGCGGCGGGCGTGACGACCACCAGTACGACGACCACGCGCATCGGCGCCGCACCCGGCGCGAACCTGAAGCGCTTTCTCGTCGGACCGAAGGAGTGCGAGATTACCGGCATCACCTCGACGCCGGACGGCCGCTCGCTGTTCGTCAATATCCAGCATCCGGGTGAGAACGGCAGCGCCAGCAATATTACCTCCAGCTGGCCGGCATCGCAGAACGGGCAGGGCGGCAGCAGCCGTCCGCGCTCCGCGACGATCGTCATCACGAAGAACGATGGCGGCATCGTCGGGATCTGAGCGACGAGGGGGAGGGCGCCGGCACGCGCGTCCTCCCTCGCGACTTTGTGTCAGAACCGTGACGCAAGCAGCCGAACCGGCCGCGCCTTTGACACCGCCGTTCATCAGGCGTACACCATCACGACGGACCGGGTGACCCCGGACAGGTGGCTCCGGCTCCGTTTTGGAGAGGACGCCACATGACCACGATCAAGCAAGTCCAGCACACAGGCGGCATCGCCGCCGCGGCCCTTGGCCTGTCGGCCGCCGCGATCATCTTTGCGCAAGCCACGGCGAGCGCGATGGTGTTCCTGGGCGAACTGCTGATCCGATGAGTCCCGATCGGCTTTCGCCGATCACTCCAGCCACCAGCGCTGCCGCCAGCCGCGCTGCTCGCTGACGGGCACGCCTCCGGCTGAACGCGCGGGGGCGTAGCGAAACCGCGCCTCGACCAGCCGGCAGGTCGTCGTGTCGAGCGCGGTGTTTCCGCTCGTCCCGGTCACGACGCAGCCGCGTGCCCGGCCGTCCGCTCCGACCTCGAACGACACCGTCACGCTGCCGCCGATCCTGGCGGCGCGCTCCTGCTTGGGATAGTCGCGCGGCGTGATCGTCCCCGCGATCAGCCGCGCCCGCATGCCCCCTGATCCGTTCTCGTCACCGGCTCCCATACCTGATCCGGTGCCATCTACGCCCGCGCCGGTCCCGCCACCAGCCGAGGCCGTGCCGGCGTCCGATGCAATGCCTTGCTGCGGGAGGAGCGGCGCGAACTGCTCAACGGGTGGAGAAATGATCGCGACCGGTGCTACAACGGCGCTTCGCTCTGCCTTGGCGCCTGCGCGGCCATTCACTTTCGTTCGCGAAGGCGATGGCCGCATCCGAGAGCGCTCAGACGGCGGCGCTGGCGGGACGACGTCGAACGTCGTGAGCGTTCGATCGGGCGCGATCACCGGTAGCGGAGCACTTGCGTGCAGGATGAACCAGAGGAGCCCTGCGTGCAGTGCCGTCACCGCGCTGGCGCTGATCGCGCGCTCGCGTCCATTAGCGACCATGGCTGCACGATAGCGCGAAACGGTCGTCCAGCGTAGCCGGTACCGGACGCGACGAGCGCGTATTCCCCGCCTCAGCGATCGGTCCGCACCGCCCCCGCCGTGCGCACTGCGTCGAGCGTCGGCAGCCCGTTGACCGCCATCAACAGGTCGGCTTCGGCCAGGATCGCGCGCAGCACGTGCGCGCAGCCGTCCGCACCGCCCAGCGCAAGGCCGTAGCTGTACGGCCGCCCGACTCCGACCAGGTCGGCGCCGAGCGCGACCGCCTTGATCACATCGGTGCCCGACCGGACGCCGCTGTCGAACAGCACCGGCACGCGCCCGGCGACCGCTTCCGCGACCGGCCCCAGCATGTCGATCGCAGCGATTCCGCCGTTAGCCTGCCGCCCGCCATGGTTCGACACGTAGATGCCGTCCGCGCCGGTATCGATCGCGCGGCGCGCATCGTCGGGGTGGCAGATGCCCTTCAGCACGATCGGCAAGGTCGTCAGCGACTTCAGCCACGGCATGTCGTCCCACGTCAGCACCTTGCCGAACGTCGCCCCCCAGGTGCCGATCGCGGCGCGAAGGTCTTCTTCGGGCGGCTTGGCGAGCAGGCGATGGAAGGCGGGATCGTTGAAGTAATTTTGCAGCACGTGCCCGCGTAGTTGCGGAAAGTTCGACACGTTCAGGTCGCGCGGTCGCCAGCCGGTCACCCAGGTGTCGAGCGTGACGACGATCGCCTTGTACCCGGCGGCCTCGGCGCGTGAGACAAGGCTCGCCGCCACATCCTTGTCGCGCGGGGTGTAGAGCTGGAACATCGCCGGCGTCGCTTCGCAGGCGGCGTGCACGTCCTCCAGCGTGTCGTTTGACAACGTCGACGCTGTCAGCGGAACGCCGGTTGCCGCACTTGCGCGCGCAGCGGCGAGGTCGCCGTGGCCATCCTGCGTGCAGATGCCGGTCACCCCGATCGGCGCCATGAACAGCGGCGAGGCGAGCGTCATCCCGAACGCCTGCGTCGACAGGACACGCGCCGTGCAGTCGACCATCATCCGCGGCACCATGCCCCAGTGGCGGAACGCATGCGCATTCTCATCCTGCGTCCACTCGTCGCCGCAGCCGCCTTGAACATAATTGAGCACCGATGGCGGCATCGCGGCCTCGGCACGGGCTTTCAACGTCGCGAAATCGACCGGCCACGCCGGCTGCACGCCCGACAGACCCGCATAATAGATCGCGTTTTGGAAATCGCCGAACTGCGCCACGCTGACCTCTCCTGATTTGGAGAGCAGCATGGCGCAGCGGCGCGGCCCTTGTCGAGCCGCGCCGTTGTCACATCAGAAGGTGAAGCGTCCGCCCAGCGACAGCACCACTGCATGGGCGTCCTCAAGCCGGCCGTTGGTCACTACCGGCGTTTGCGCCGCCGTGCCGACATAGGCGGCGGTCACGCGATCGATTGTCTCGTTTTCGAAATCGACGTAGTTTGCCGCCGCATCGATGCCTAAGCGCGCGCTGAGCTGGTAGGACAGGCCGCCGCCATAGTTCCAGCGATTGGCATCGGGCACACGCGGGTCGCGCTCGCCGTCGCGCGTCGGCGTGATCGCACGCTGCACGCCCGCACGCAGCGTCAGCTTCGGCGAGGCGGCATAGTCGAGCCCGCCGGCGTAGCTCCACGTGTTGCGATAATTCTCCGGCAGCGCGGTGTTGAGCGGCGCGCCCAGACGGATCGCGTCGAACTTGTCCCAGGTATAGCGGATCACCTGCCCGTTGAGCGTCAGCGCATTGCCCGCGCGCTGGCGTACGCCCAGGATGATCTGCGCGGGAGTGTAGAAGCGCGCCTTGACCCCCGACAACTCGGTGTTCGATCCGGCGAGCGGACCGACGAGGCCGCTGATCGTCAGGTCACCCTTCAGCGTGTGCTTGATCGCCGACTTGTAGCTGAAGCCCACCGTGGTGTGCGCGTTGTGCATCTGGAACCCGGCAGTCCAGCCCAGATCCCAGCCATCGCCCTTGAGCTTCTGGCTGCCGTCGGGCAGCGAGGCGAGCACGTTGGGCAATGCGTTGCTGAGGCTCGCATCGGTATATTCGACGTTCGCCGCACCGCCCACGCGCAGCCAGTCGGTGACCGCCACCGCGATACCCGGCTGGATGTCGATCGTGAGGAGGTGCGTACGGTCGGCACCGTAGCGTGCCCAGCTGCCGGTCTCGTAATTGGTCGTGAAGCTGTACGGCGACGTCACCGCAAGCCCCAGCGCGACGCGATCGTTCAGCGGCAGCGCGAACGCCCCCGAGGGCAGCACGCCGTTGTTGATCGGATTGCGCGATACCGCGTTGCCGCCGACCGGCGCAAACGTCTGTGCGGGCAGACCGGGCAGCGAGGGGCGGCGGATCAGCGTGCCGTTGTCGACGACCTTGCCGCGCGGCAGGATCGCCGCTGCACTCACCGCGGCCTCGGCATCGGTGCTGCCTGCGATCGCGGCCGGGTTCCACCACAAGGAGGCCGCGCCGGTGTCGGCGACCTCACCCGAAAAAGCGCGACCCGCGGCGCGTGCGGACTGTTCCTGCAGGTAGAATGCCTGCGCATGCGCGACGCCTGCGCAGGCGGAGGAGGCGAGAACGGCCGAGACGACCGCGGAAATCTGGAAACGCGAGAACATGCGCGCTGACACTCCAAGGATAAGCGGCGCGACCGCGTCGCTGCCGGGGCGCGTCGGCTAGCGAAGAAAGGTCAGTGCTACAAACCCTTTCCGCCTTCGCAGCGCTGCTTGAGGTGGATGGCTGCACGTTCGCACAGGCATTGTGGCACACGAACCACAGCCGGGTGCCTTCCGGTCGCCGAGCTGTTGTCACCCACGAAAAAGGGGCCGGAAGCGTGATGCTTCCGACCCCTTGATCGTCTCGGCAATGCCGCAGCGCCTACGCGCCGGCGATTTCCGCCACGTCGACCTTGATCCCGGGACCCATCGATGAGCTCACGGCGACCTTCTTGACGTACTTGCCCTTGGCGCCCGACGGCTTGGCCTTGACCACCGCATCGATCAGCGCGTCGAAGTTGCGACGCAGGTCTTCCTGCGCGAACGACGCCTTGCCGATCCCCGAGTGGATGATGCCGGCCTTTTCGACGCGGTACTCGACCTGACCGCCCTTGGCAGCCTTCACGGCTTCCGCGACGTTCATCGTGACCGTGCCCAGCTTCGGGTTCGGCATCAGGCCCTTCGGACCCAGCACCTTGCCCAGGCGACCGACGACGCCCATCATATCGGGGGTCGCAATGCAGCGGTCGAACTCGATCTTGCCGCCCTGGATTTCCTCCATCAGGTCCTCGGCGCCGACCACGTCCGCACCCGCGGCGCGCGCCTCGTCGGCCTTCGGACCGCGCGCGAACACGCCGACGCGCACCGTCTTGCCGGTGCCCGCGGGCAGGGTGACGACACCGCGCACCATCTGGTCGGCGTGACGCGGGTCGACGCCCAGGTTCAGCGCAACCTCGATCGTCTCGTCGAACTTCGACGTGGCGTTGGTCTTCGCCAGACCGATCGCTTCATCGATCGCGTGCAGCTTCTCGGCGTCGATCGTCCAGGTCTTCTGCTTCTTGGTCAGCTTGGTCACGAGCTCAGCCCTCCACCACTTCGAGGCCCATCGCGCGGGCCGAGCCTTCGATGATCTTCGTCGCCGCTTCGATGTCGTTGGCGTTCAGATCCTTCATCTTCGCCTGCGCGACCTCGACCAGCGCCGAGCGCTTGATCTTTCCGGCCGACACCTTGCCCGGCTCCTTCGAGCCCGACTTGAGGTTGGCGGCCTTCTTGATCAGGAAGGTCGCCGGCGGCGTCTTCGTGATGAACGAGAACGAGCGGTCGGCGTAGACGGTGATGACGGTGGGGAGGGGCGAGCCCTTTTCCATGTCGGCGGTCTGCGCGTTGAACGCCTTGCAGAATTCCATGATGTTGACGCCGCGCTGACCCAGCGCCGGGCCGATCGGCGGCGACGGGTTTGCGGAGCCCGCGGGCACCTGCAGCTTGATGTAACCTGTGATCTTTTTCGCCATGTCACTCTCTTCAGTTTAGCGGTGGTAGCGGCGCCTGAAAGGTGCCTCCCGCGGGCTTGTCACTGGTCGACCTGGTCGACCGGGTGATTTATTGTGGCCTCCTGAACGTGGAGGCCGACACGGGAGTCAATCCCGTGTCGTCAGTCCTCGGCGGTGCCGAGGCTGGCCGGTCGAGCGCTGATCGCGCATAAGCCTCCGCTTACTTGCTGCGCTCGACCTGATCGAACTCCAACTCCACCGGCGTGGATCGACCGAAGATCGACACCGACACCTTGACGCGGCTGCGGTCGAAATCGAGTTCCTCGACCGTACCGTTGAAGCTCGCGAACGGGCCTTCGAGCACCTTGACCGCGTCGCCGATCTCGTAATCGACCTTGACCTTCTGCTTCGGCGCGGCGGCTGCTTCCTCCTTGGAGTTGAGCATGCGCGCGGCCTCGGCTTCCGAGATTGCCTGCGGCTTGCCCGACGAACCGAGGAAGCCCGTGACCTTGGGCGTGTTACGCACCAGATGGTAGACGTCGTCGGTCATCGCCAGCTTGGCGAGCACATAGCCCGGCATGAACTTGCGCTCGACCGCGATCTTCTTGCCGCGACGCGCCTCTGTCACCGTCTCGGTCGGAACCTCGATCTGTTCGACCAGCTGCTCCAGGCCGAGGCGCTGCGCCTCCGCCATGATCGAATCGCGAACCTTGCCCTCGAAACCCGAATAGGCGTGGATGATGTACCAGCGTGACATCGTGTTGTGCGTTCCGCCCTTTACTTGGCCAGGCTCAACAGCGCCTTGACGACCGCGTTGAACACCGAATCTACCCCGAGGAAGAACAGCGCCAAGATCGTCGTCATGATGACGACCATCACGCCCGTCATCACCGTTTCGCGGCCCGTGGGCCACACCACCTTCGCGGTTTCGGCGCGAACTTGGTTGATGAATTCGATCGGGGTCGTCTTCGCCACGCGTGTTGAACCTTCGATATCGCCCGGCATAAGCTTTCCACCGCTGCCTCGCTCAAGGTAGCGGTGAAGAACCGTCCGTGCTGTCGGATGTGGGCGGGACTTAGCGGCAAGGGCGCGCAAACACAAGGGTGGCTGGAGCGACCGGCTGCCAAGAAACGCTGTCGCGTGTTGCCGCCTTTGCGTTGGTGATCCGACGCGGAGAAGCGTATAGCAACTGTGTGAACACCGCGTCCCCTCATCGCTTTCCGATCGGCATCGATCCGACCGACATCGACTTCATGGGGCACGTCAACAATGCCAGCTATCTCAAATGGGTGCAGGAGGCGGTGATCGACCACTGGCGCGCGCTTGCGCCGGCAGAGGCGGTGGCGCAGCACCTGTGGGTCGCGCTGAAGCATGAGATCACCTACCTGAAGCCCACCTTCCTCGGCGACGACGTCGTCGCGACGGTGCTGCTGGAGAAGGTTCAGGGCGCGCGCGCCTTCTATGAAACCGTGATCCGGCGCGGCGAGGACGTGCTCGCCGAAGTGAAGTCGAGCTGGTGCTGCCTTGATGCCGACACGCTTCGCCCCGCACGGCTCGCGCGCGAGATCGTGCAGCATTTCTTCCCCTCCGACGCGAAGGTCTGATCGCGTCGGGCACCTTCGTACCGGATGGACGTTCCGCCTGCGGATCGACCTGGATCAGCGAAGAGGCCCGTATGCACATCATCCGACTGCCCTTAGGGAAGACCGCGCCGCCCGAGGCCGATTGCGTCGCGATCGAGCAGCGCGCCGACGGTCGCTTCGACCTGAATGCCACTGCGCTGATGGCATGCGGCGATACCGATGAGGCCGAGTCTGTCTCGCTGATCGGCAGCGAACCCTATGATCGTTACGATGACGCGGAAGCTGCCGGGCTCGCCTGGGCGGCCGAGCATTGTGCGGGCGAGGTTTACATCAGCACGCTTGGCTGATGCTAGGGTCGTCACTGCTGTTGCTGAAGTGGCAGGGGAGCTCGGACTCGAACCGAGGGCCTTCGGTTTTGGAGACCGACGCTCTAACCAACTGAGCTACACCCCTGTGCGGCTGCGGCTATTGGCCAAAGCGCGCGCTTTCGTCAACCGCAGATCGTCGTCTCACGCGGCGCGTGCCTTGGCCAGACTGCGGCGGATCATGTCGCGCGCTTCCTCGACCGGAACGGCGCGTCCGAAATAATGTCCCTGGACGTTGGTGCAGCCGAGCTCGCGTACCAGCGCCAGTTCCGTCTCGGTCTCCACACCTTCGGCAATCGTGCTCATGCCCAGGCTGCGCGCGAGCGCCACGACCGCGCGGATGATCGCCAGCGGCTCCGCCACGCCTTGGGCCGCCGACACGACGAAGCTGCGGTCGATCTTGATCGACGAGAAACGCGTACGGCTGAGATAACCAAGTGACGAATACCCTGTCCCGAAATCGTCGAGGCTAAGCCTGACGCCCAGGTCGAGCACCTGCTCGAGCACGCGCGCGGCACCCATGCCTTCGCGCATGAATACGCCCTCGGTGACTTCCAGCTCGAGCCGCTGCGGCGCCAACCGGCTTTGCGCCAGCGCGGAGGCGATCACGGTCACGAAATTGGGATTGGTCAGCTGCTCAGGCGAAACGTTGACGGCGATCCGCAGCTCGCCCGGCCAACGCGCCGCTTCCGCGCAGGCGGTCCGCGCAACCCATTCGCCGATCGGCGCGATCAAGCGTGTTTCCTCCGCGATCGCGATGAACTTGCTCGGTGCGACCACGCCCAGCCGCGGATGATTCCATCGCAGCAACGCCTCGAACCCGCGCAACTGTCCGGCGCCGGTATCAACAACCGGTTGATAATGAAGCGACAGCTGTCCCTGTTCGAGCGCCTGGCGTAGCTCCAGTTCCAGCACGCGCCGCTCCTCCGCGTCGGCGTGCAACTGCGGCTCGTACGCGTGGAACACGCCACCGCCGCGGTCCTTCGAGCGGTACAACGCCAGATCGGCCGAGCGGATCAGCGTTTCCGCGGTGCGGCCGTCGCGCGGGCTGGTCGCGACGCCGACCGACGCGCCGATATACAAGGTGTGGTGGTCGACCTCATACGGGCGCGACAACGTCTCGATGATCGTGCGGGCGAGCCGTTCGACCCGCTGCGGATCGGAGGCGTCGCGCACCACCACCGCGAACTCGTCGCCGCCCAGCCGCCCTATCAGTTCGTTGTCGCTCATCAACTGGCCCAGCCGCTCGGATACGCGCCCCAGCAGCCGGTCGCCGACCGGATGGCCGAGCGTGTCGTTGACCGCCTTGAAGCGATCCAGGTCGATCATCATGAACGCGGCGCGCGCGCGCCAGCGTTCCGCATCGGTCAGCGCTCGCGACAACGCTTCGTTGATGTTCAATCGGTTGGGCAGACCGGTCAGCGTGTCGAACCGCGCCATGCGATGGATCCGATCGGTCGTGGCGCGCTGCTCGGTCACGTCCGAGCAAACCCCGCGAAACCCCAAAAAAACGCCCTCCGCATCATGCCGCGGACTGGCGGCGATCTCCCACCAACGTTCCTCTGCGTCGATCACGATCGGCAGCACGAGGTCGCGGAAACTCTCGCGCTGCTTGAGCTTGTCGGCCAGCTTGCGAAGCCCGGCGGAGAAGTTGCCGCCTTCCCATGTCGGGCCGGCGAGCACCTGAAGGAAGGGCAGGCCGTTCATTGCTGCGGGGCTCAGGTGGCAGGCATCGGCGAACCGCTGGCCGGCGTGAACGATACGCCGCGACGCGTCGATCTCCCACAGCCAGTCGGCGCGCGCAATCTCGAATTCGCGCAATAGCAGGCTTACCGTCTCGTCACGCTCAGCCACGGTCGATTCGGCGAGCATGAGGGCCATGAACCCGCGCGCACGCGACCAGGAGGCGACGATCAGCAATCCGGCCAGCGCGGTAAACGAGCCGAGCGGCAGATAAGCGTGTGCGGAAATCAGCGGCGCCGCGAGGCCCACCGTCAACGTACAGAGGAATACCAGCGTTGCCAGCAGCAGCGGCGCGAGCGCCAACGTCGTTGCGGTCATCAGCACCGCCATGCTGGTCCACAGCGTCAGTTGCGTGAGCGTGTCGGTGGCGGCGGCAAAGAGCGAAGCCGCGATCGTCCACGCAAGCGCGAGCAGCATGGCATCCATGGCTGCCGCGACGAAACGACGGCGTAGCGGCACGGTCGCGATCGCGTCAGCAGCGCGCCAGCGTCGCCATGCAACGCCGCTCGACACGGCGACCAGAACGCCCGCGAGCGCGGCAACCTTGAGCGGTGCGATCGCCGGGAGTAACGCCAGCGTGACGATCGCGACCGTCGCCAGATGAGCGACCAGGAGCAGCAACGTCCGGCTTCGTACCGCCCGGAGCTGTGCCGCACGCACCTGCGCCCAGGTACGCGCATCATCGCCATCGCGCCAGCCGAGCAGCATGCCCGGCGCGATCGGCGTCGATGACAAGGGCGGGGCAGACGGCACGACCCTGCCATAGCCGGGACGGGTTGATTAAAGGTTTAGGCCCGACCGCTCTTGCATCGCTACCCGGACGCGTCGCAACTTACGCCGCGATATCGTACGGC
Organism: Sphingomonas sp. Mn802worker; assembly: GCF_000382485.1. Lineage (GTDB taxonomy): Bacteria > Pseudomonadota > Alphaproteobacteria > Sphingomonadales > Sphingomonadaceae > Sphingomonas. The sequence goes on from NZ_AORY01000004.1 coordinate 602,716, forward strand.
TTGATCTCACCGGCGAGGTACAGATTGCGCGCCTTGGCGCGGCTGAGCTTGCCCGAGCTCGTGCGCGGCAGCGTGCGCGGCGGGATCAGCTCGACGACACAGTTCATGCCGGTGACCGAGCGGACGCGATCGCGGATCTCGTCGCGCAGCCGCGTCCGCTCGCCGTCATCGGAGCTGCGGCATTGCACCAGCACCGCCGGCGTTTCCTCGCCACCCGGCGTCGTGATCGCAAAGGCGGCGATATCGCCCGCCTTGAATCCGGGGAGCTGTTCCACCGCCCATTCAATATCTTGCGGCCAATGGTTGCGACCATTGATGATAATCATGTCCTTGGCGCGGCCGACGATATAGATGTAACCGCCGGACATGTACGCCATGTCGCCGGTGTCGAGCCAGCCGTCGACCAGGCAGGCGTCGGTCGCCGCCTGATCGCGGAAATAACCGACCATCACCGACGGGCCGCGGCACCACAATTTGCCGATCGCCCCGTCTGGCAGCGGCGTGCCGTCCTCCTCGCGCACCTCGACCTGCATGTCGCGTACCGGCCTGCCGCAATTGACGATCGCGCGGTAACGCTGCGGGCGATCCTCGCCATGGCTCATACCCGACAGCTCGGTCTCCTCGACCAGCTCGACACGGATACCCTCGCCCGGCGGCATCAGCGACACCGCCAGTGTCGCCTCGGCCAGCCCATAGCTCGGCAGGAACGCGCCCGCATTGAAGCCGGCGCTGTGGAACGCGTCGACGAACGCCTGCATGACGTCGGGCCGGATCATGTCCGCGCCATTGCCGGCAACGCGCCAGCGCGACAGGTCGAAGCGGTCAGATGCCTTGGTCTGGCTGGAAATCCGGCGTGCGCAGATGTCGTAGCCGAACGTCGGCGAGTAGGAGAGGGTGGTGCCCTCGTTCCGGCTGATCAGGTCGAGCCATGAAAGCGGCCGCCGCGCGAAATCCTCGGTCTTCAGATAATCGGTCGAGACCTGGTTCGCCATCGGCGACAGGAAGCAGCCGACCAGCCCCATGTCGTGGTACCACGGCAGCCACGACACGCAGCGATCCGTGTCGCCGATCTCCATGCCGTGCGCATGCGCGGCGAGGTTGCTCAGGAGCGCGCGGTGCGTGATCGCGACGCCGTGCGGAAACCGGGTCGAACCGCTCGAATATTGCAGGTAGCAGATATCGTCGGCGCTTGCCGTCGGCAGTGCCGTTTCGGTCGGGGGACGAGACAGCAACTCGCTCCAGTCGACCCCCGAAACGCCTTCCGCTTCCGCCGCCGCTCCCGCCATCTGCTCGAGCTCGGCCGGGTAGATCAGCATGCGCGGATCGCAGCTCGACAGCTGATTGCGCAGCTGGTCGATATACGAATCGCGTCCGCCGAACGAGGTCGGCAGCGGCAGTGGCACCGGCCATGCGCCGGCCAGCACGGTGCCGAAGAACAATTGCGCGAACTCCGCGCTCGTCTCCGCGACCAGCGCGACGCGGTCGCCCGGCGCGACCCCGGCGGCGATCAACCGGAACGCAGTGTCGCGCGCATCGTCGCGCAGCCGGGTGTAGGAATAGACGCGCACCAGCGTGGCGCGCGCGTCATGGAAGTTCAGTCCCCGTGCCCCTTGCGCGGCATAGTCCAGCGCTTCGCCCAGTGTGCCGAAGTCGGAGAACCGGCGCGGCAGTGCATCGGTGGTCGGGGTCGGCTGCATTGGGGCGAGGTCACTGGTCATTCACGTCGGTCCTGTCGCGGCGCATCGCGCACGTGCATGGATCAAGGGCGGTATCGAACGGGCATTCAAACCCATGCTTCCATCCTCCGACCCTAGTGTGGCACAATCAAGGCGTGAACGCATGGAAGGGCAGGACGCGCCGGAACGAGCGCACGGACGGCGGTGACGACGCACCGGCGGCGGACGCTCGCCGGGAACGCCGAATACCACCTCCGCTTGATCGTGCCGCGTTGGAAGCGCTGGCGCTCCGCTATGTTGAGCGGTTCGCGACCACACAGGGCAAACTGAGCGATTACCTTCGCCGCAAGATCCGCGAACGCGGCTGGCAGGGAGAGGCGATCGAGGTAACGGAGATCGCGGCGCGCTTCGCCGAACTCGGTTATGTCGACGATCGCGGCTACGCCGAGATGAAAAGCGCCTCGCTCGCGCGGCGCGGCTATGGCGAGCGCCGGATCACCGTCGCGCTGCACGCCGCGCGCGTCGGCGCTGCGGATGCCGAAGGCGCGCTGGATCAGGTTCGCGACGGGGCGCTCGATCACGCGCTCGCCTTTGCCCGGCGCAAGCGGATCGGGCCGTTCGCGACCCAGCCCGTCGACGAGGATCAGCACCGCCGCCAGCTCGCCGCGATGCTTCGGGCAGGGCATTCCTTCACGATCTCCGCCAAAATCGTACGATTGACTGACGCAGACGACGCCATCGACGATTGACGCCCGCGTGAAATTTACCAATCATTGTGCGGCGCATGATGAACGCTGCGTGCGCGGGCGGGAGTGTAAAGCGACGGTGCCGGAGCAAGCGGCCTTGGCCGACGGGGATGAACACGCGCGCGCACTCGGTGACGAGGGCGAGGCGCTGGCGGTCGCCGGAACGCTGAAGTGGTTCGATGCGACGCGCGGCTTCGGCTTCCTCGTCGCGGACGATCCCGCGGTCGGCGATGTGCTGATCCACTTTTCCGTGCTGCACGACCACAACCGCCGCACCTTGCCGGAGGGTACGCGGATGGAGGTGTCGGCGGTCCGACGTGCCCGCGGTTTCCAGGCGAGCGTCGTTCACACGATCGACGTGGCGGCGGCAGCGACGTTGGTGCGCGAGCGCGACCGCGACCGGATCGATCCGGAGACGATGATCGATGACGACGACGACTGGCAGGACGTCACGGTCAAATGGTTCAACCGGCTGAAAGGCTATGGCTTTCTGAACCGGATCGACGTGGCCGGCGACATTTTCGTCCATATGGAGACGCTACGCCGCGCCGGAGTGGGCGAGGTCGAGCCCGATCAGCCGTTGCGCGCGCGCATCGTCGACGGACGCAAAGGCCCGCTTGCCGTCGCCGTCGCGGCGACCGCCTCACGCGAATAGCCGTTTACCCGATCCCGGCACGGCGGTAAGCGGGGCGCGATGGGCATCAATCTCAATCCGTTCACCTGGTGGAATGGCGCAACGATCGGCACCATGATCTACGGCCTGCGCGGCAAGCGTCAGGTCGGCGAGGATGGTCTGGGCAACACCTATTGGGAGGGTGGCAGCACGCCGCAGGGGACCACGCGTCGTTGGGTCATCTACAAGGGTGCGAACGACACCAGCCGCGTTCCGCCCGATTGGTTCAGCTGGCTGCATCATCAGATCGCCGACGTGCCCGATCAATCGCTGCCTGCGCCGCGTCAGTGGCAGAAGCCTGCGGTTCCCAACATGACCGGTACCGCTTATGCCTACCGGCCGTCGGGCGCGCTGGAGAAGGGGGGGCATCGTGCCTCCGCAACCGGCGATTATGAGGCGTGGAGCCCCGACGCGTGAACCGCGCGGCCGCGATCGGCGGCCTGATGGTCCTGGTCGCCGGTGCCGGCGCGGCATGGTACGGCTTCGATCATCGGTCTGGTTCCGCCGTAGCGCCGGCGCAGGCCCGCGTGACGCGTACGGTTCCGGCGGCCGCTCGCCCTTCCGCAGCCGACGCCGAAGGCGCGTCCGAAGTGGTCGAAACCGGCGCGGGCGGCCCGACAGACGCGGGCACGACGCCGATGGCCAAGCGCGTCGCGGTGATCGGCTTGCTCAACAAGCGCAACGGCGTCAGCCGCGATCTGACGTTGAAGCCCGGCCAGGCGGTGCGCGTCGGCGACGTGATCGTGCGCCTGTCGGCGTGCGAACAGACCGCGCCGTGGGAGCAGCAGACGCTGACCGGCGGGTTCGTCCAGCTCGACGTGCAGAATGTCGACCGGCATTGGCAGCGCGTTTTCTCGGGCTGGCTCTACAAGGAGCGGCCGCAGCTGAACGTCGTGCTGCACCCGGTCTACGATGTCTGGATCAAAAGCTGCGCGATGAGCTTCCCCGGAACAGGCCCTGCGCCGACATCGACATCGTCGCCGGCCGCAACAGCCAAACGGTCGATCGCGCCGAAGTCGCCGTCACCCGCGACCGACTCCGATGCATCGCCCGAGCCGCCCAGCGCCGAGGCCAGCAACGCCATATAATCGCCGCGGCTGACTTCCACCGCGCCCAACGTGGCGAGGTGCTGCGTCATGAACTGGCAGTCGAGCAGCATGTATCCGCCCGCGCGTAATCGCGCGACCAGCGCGGCGATCGCGACCTTCGACGCGTCGGTCACGCGGCTGACCATGCTTTCACCAAAGAACGCTCGTCCGATCGCCAGGCCGTAGAGCCCGCCGACGAGTTCGTCGCCGATCCAGCATTCGACCGAGTGCGCGTGGCCCATCGCGTGCAGCTTGGTGAAGGCGTCCTCGATCGAGCGATTGATCCATGTCTCGGGGCGATCCGCGGCGCTTTCGGCGCACAGTTGCAGCACTTGCTTAAACGCGCGATCGGCGGTGACCCGAAAGCGATCCGCTACCACGACCTTGCGCAGCGACCGGGCGAGATGGAAGCCGTCCAGCGGCAAGATCGCGCGGCGGCGGGGCTCGACCCAATACACGCTGCGCGCATCGCGACTGTCCGCCATCGGGAACACGCCGACCGAATAGGCACCGAGCACCAGGGCGGGGTCGAGCGGCTCGAACATCAAACGAGACGTTTCTCGATCCTCTTCCATAATTCGTCAAAGGCGCCAGCCGCCAGGCTGCGCGGCGCGACCTCGCCGACGCAGCGGCGCGCGGTGGCGGCGCTTTCCACCACGCTCGCCATCGGCACGACCGGCCAGTCGGGATGGCGCGCCAGCGCCTCCAGATGCAGCGCGCGGCGGCGGTCGACCATGACATGCACCGGCAACGTGTGCGTTCGTCCACCCAGATGCCGGTCCACCTCGCCCCACGCACGCTCCGACAAGGCGGAGGGAACGACAGGCACGACGATCAGGTCCGCGGCGCGCGCGACCTGGTCCGCGGTTTCGGTTAGGCCGGGCGGACAGTCGAGGATGACACGCTCATGGTCGCCCAGGTCATTCAGCAAGCGCGCGAGCCGCCGCTTCTTCGCCACCGTGCGAAACAAGTGGTTGAGGTCGCGCAGCGAGGCATCGGCGGGCAGCAGATCGAGCCGTTCGATCGTGGTCACCCGGATCAGTCGCGACGGCGGTACGTCGCGCGAGAAGACGGCATGGGCGCGTTCGCCACCGCCATCCTCTCCCAGCATCCAGCTGGAGGCGGCCTGCGGGTCGAGATCCCATAACAAGGTGCGCCGCGACGAGCGTGTCGCGGCGCACCAGGCGAGATTGGCAGCGAGCGTCGATTTTCCGACGCCGCCTTTCAGACTGTAGATCGCGATCGTCGCCATCGGCCGTGCTGGTTAGGCCCGGCGCGGCACGATGACAAGCGGGGCGGCGCGATCAGGCGTGGCAGGAAAGTGCCGACTTGCCGGGCTGCGTCAGCTTGATCTCGGTCGTGTCGCCGGTCATCGACCAGCCACCGTCCGCGGTCAGCGGCTTGCCCGCCTCCGCCGTCTTCAGCGTGACCGGCGCGCCATCCTTTTTGGTGCGCACGACCGCCTGCTTGTCGCCCTGGAAGAAGGTGACGTAGACCAGGCTGCTGTCCTTGCAGCGCATCGTCTTGTCCGCTTTGATCGCGGGCGGCAGCTCGACCGGAGCGGCCTTGGCGAGGTTGGCGGCCATGGGATCGGGGTTGGTATCGACCACTTCGGGCGACTTGGAGTTGCAGGCCGCAAGAGCGAACAGCGAAGCGGCGACGGCGGGGAGGAGGAGGCGGTTTACCATAGCGCGGCGGCGCTTCGCGCATGCGGCATAATAGGTCAAGCTCCGTGCCGCGCTGCGACATAAAAATACGAACGGCCACCGGCTTGGGGGCGACGGTCATCGCTACGCCGCTGACAAGCTAGGCTTGCTTGCGGGATCACCGAAACACCACCTATGTGGTTGCGATGGATACGACCCCCAACACCCTGTCCCTGATCGGCAACACCCCGCTGGTCCGCTTGGCCGGACCCAGCGCGGCGACCGGATGCGACATCTTCGGCAAGTGCGAGTTCGCCAATCCGGGTGCGAGCGTGAAGGATCGCGCCGCGCTGTCGATCGTGGCGGATGCCGAGGAGCGCGGCCTGCTCGCACCCGGCGGCACGATCGTGGAGGGCACCGCGGGCAACACCGGCATCGGTCTGGCACTGGTGGCGAATGCCAAGGGCTATCGCACGATCATCGTCATGCCCGACACGCAATCGAAGGAGAAGATGGACACGCTGCGCGCACTAGGGGCGGAACTGGTGACGGTGCCCGCTGCACCATATTCGTCGCCGTGCCACTTCGTGCACACCTCGCGTCGCATTGCCGAGGAAACGCCGGGCGCCGTCTGGGCCAATCAGTTCGACAACATCGCCAATCGCCGCGCGCACATCACCGGCACGGCCGAGGAAATCTGGACGCAGATGGGCGGCCGCGTCGATGGCTTCACCTGCGCGGCGGGCACCGGCGGCACGATCGCGGGCGTCGGGCTGGGACTGAAGGCGAAGGACGAGCAGGTGTGCATCGCGCTCAGCGATCCGCACGGCGCCGCGCTCTACGATTATTATGCGCACGGAGAGTTGCGCTCGGAAGGGTCGTCGGTCGCCGAAGGCATCGGCCAGGGGCGGATCACCGCCAATCTCGAGGGCGCGCCGATCGACACGCAGTTCCGCATCTCCGATCAGGAGGGCCTGGACTGGGTTGACCGGCTGCTGCGCGAAGAGGGCCTGTGCCTCGGGCTGTCGTCGGGGATCAACGTCGCCGGTGCGGTTCGGCTCGCCCGGCATCTCGGCCCGGGCAAGAGGATCGCAACGATCCTGTGCGACACCGGATTTCGCTATCTCTCGACGCTGTACAATCCGGCGTGGCTGGAGGCGAAAGGGCTGCACCGCGCCGCATGACGCGGTTCGACACACGCGCGGCGATCCGTTATGATGCTGTGGTCAAATGAAGCAGCAAAGCAACCCCCGTTATCTGGCCGATCAGGCGCGCCAGCGCGTACGCGTCGGCATGATCGGGCTTGCGGCCGTGGTACTGCTGATCGGCTTGGCCAGCGCGATCTTTTCCACCGTCTCGCGTGAGCGTCCACTACCGCCGGTAACGGGTGCGCGTGGCGAGGTCATCACGCGCGCGGGCGCTCCGGTCCCCGCACCGACCGCCGGGAACGAGCCGCTCGCCGAACTCGGTGTTACGCCCAGCATCGCCAACAGCACGGGCCCTGCAAACCCTCGTTGATACGGTGGCGCGTAAGAAGGCAAGCGCGCGGGTGGCGATCCGAGTGGGAGCAGATAAGACAAAACTCCTTTCCCAACTTGGAGCTTGCTAACCGATATCAACCATTCAGCAACGAACAAAACAAGAACTTTGCCGCGGTGTTGCACGGCAACCACGTCACTCCAAACACTTTTACAATTTCCCCGGATTTCCCCGGAAATCCCTTCCGCTCCCAGCTAGCTTGCGCTACATCAATATCGACATTGGGGGCAGCACCAACGTTGTAAACAGGCAGGCATGAGCGGCGGACGGCGATGGTCGTTCGGCGGGCAGCGCGGCCTTGTGCCCCGAGTGCGAGGTGAGCGTGGCCGAACGGGTGGACTATCAGGGAAAGGGGCTTGGTCTTGTCGATGACAAGGGCCGTGTCGCGATTCCCAATAGCCTGCGCGCCGCGCTCGCGAAGAACAGCCCGCGCGACGATGGCAAGGATGGTGGCACCGTCATCATCGCGGCGCATCCGCATTACCGTTGCCTGATCGCCTACGATCCCGGCTTCGTGCCGATTCACAAGGCGAAGCTGGAGGCGCGGGAGGCTGCGGGTGAGCTGAAGGACGGTCGCACCGACTGGAACATCCTCGATCGCGCCGGTGCAGCGGAACCGCTGCCGTTCGACGGGTCCGGCCGCTTCATCATGCCTGCGTTCGAGCGTCGCTATGCGCGGATCGGCGGCGCGGCGGTGTTCCTCGGCTCGTTCAACTGGATCACGATCTGGTCGCCGGCGCTAATGCTCGAGAACGACGACGTCGATCCGTTCATCCGCGAGTTCGTTGAATTCACCTGCGAGGAAAAGGGGATCGCCCTGTGACTGGCGGCGTGAGTGAGCAATCCCCGCATATCCCCGTTTTGCTCGCTGAGGTGATCGCCGCGCTTTCCCCTACGCCGGGCGAGCGCCACGTCGATGCGACCTTCGGTGCCGGCGGTTATACGCGCGCGCTGCTCGCCGCCGGCGCGGAGGTGATCGCGTTCGATCGCGACCCTGATGCGATCGCTGCCGGCCGTGCGCTCGAGGCTGCCGAGTCGCGGCTGACGCTGATCGCGGGTGACTTTTCGACGATGGAGCGGGCGCTGGCGGAACATGGCAAGCTGCCGGTCGACGGTGTGACGATGGATATCGGCGTCTCCTCGATGCAGCTCGATCAGGCCGCGCGCGGCTTCTCGTTCCAGGCCGACGGTCCGCTCGATATGCGGATGAGCCAGGATGGGCCGAGCGCAGCCGATTTCCTCAATGCCGCCGATGAGGAAGAGATCGCCAACATACTCTACCGCTACGGCGATGAGCCCAAGTCGCGGCGGGTCGCACGCGCGGTCGTCGCCGCACGCCCGCTCGCCACGACGGCGCAGTTCGCTGCCGTCGTCCGCCGCGCCCTGGGCCACCGTCCGCACGAGAAGAAGGATCCCGCGACGCGTGCGTTCCAGGCGGTGCGCATACACATCAATCGCGAGCTCGATGAGTTGGCCGACGGTCTCGCCGCTGCCGAGCGCGTGCTGGCACCGGGCGGTCGTTTGGCGGTGGTCAGCTTCCACAGCCTGGAGGATCGCATGGTGAAGCGTTTCCTGCGCGAGCGTGGCGGGGCTGCGCCCGCGGGATCGCGTCACCTGCCGATGGCGGCGTCGCCGCTGCCCGCGGCGTTCGACAATCTGTCCCGCGCGATCCGCGCGGGCGAGGCGGAGCTCGCAGCGAACCCGCGCGCGCGCTCCGCGACCCTTCGTGCCGCGCGGCGTACCGCGGCATCTGTTCAGCGTGTTGGAGACGTGTCGTGGTAGCATTGTACCGCTTGAAAGGGCTCGGGTGGCTGTCGAGCTGCGCGCTGGTCGCGATCGGCTTCTACCTTGTGTCGTCGCAGGTCGCGGCCGAGCGAAAGCGATTGCAGCAGGTCGACGTCAAGATCGCGGGCGCAGAGCGCGACATCCGCGCACTCGAGACCGAGTTCGACGTGCGCGCGAACCTGGTCCAGCTCGAGCGCTGGAACGGCAACACGCTGGCGCTGACGGTGCCGACCACGCAGCAGTTCGTTCGTGACGAGACGACGCTCGCCAGCCTGTCGCCGCGCGACATGACGCCGCTTAAGCCGGGCCAGTCCGGCGGCGTGCAGACCGCGTCGCTGATTGTGCCGTCTTCGCCGCTGACCGTTGCGCCACCCGCATCGAGCAGCAACGCCGCACCGACAATCGTCAAGGCGGTGATCAACAAGCCCGTCAGCGCGCCGCGCTACGATGCCGTCCGCATCGCCCATGTCGTGCCGGCAACGCCCGCGGCGCGACCGGCTCCCGCCGTGGCGGCCGCGCGCGTGCTGATCCGGCAGGCGATCGCTCACGCCGACGAGCGACCTCGCGTCGACCGGAACGTCCGATCGGTTGCGATGGTCGACAATTCGCTGCTGAGTGCCGGCACGCTCGGCGATCTGGCAAGCGGCGCACGCGCGGAGCGGAGCCGCTTGCGGTGACCACGCTGGTCGCGCGTCCGATCAGACAAACACGCAACGTCGAACAGCGCCACGCGCTGGTCGCGACGCAGCACATGCGGCTGATGGTGCTGATGCTGCTGTTCGCCGCCGGCGTGCTGGCGGTGATCGCGCGGCTGTTCCTGCTCGGCGTGCTGTCGAGCGGCGGTGAGGATGTCGCCAACAAGCTGACCGCGCCGCGCGGCGACATCGTCGACCGCAACGGCCAGCCGCTCGCGCGGACGATCGACGCCTGGACGATCGCGGTGCACCCGCGCAAGCTGATCGGCGACCCGACCGAGATCGCGCAGCGTCTCGCCGACCTGATGCCGGATCGCGGCAACCAGGCGTGGTTCTATGCGCAGCTCACCAAGCGGTCGAGCTTCGCCTATCTCAACCGCCGCGCCAGCCCCGCGCTGGTCGAGGCGGTGAATGCGATCGGAGAGCCGGGCATCGTCTTCGAGCGCGAGACGCAGCGCCTGTACCCGCAAAGCTCGCTTGCCGCGCACGTGCTCGGCTTCATCAGCAACGGCACGGGCATGAGCGGGATTGAGCGCGCGCTGAACGAGCGGCTGACCAATCCCGCGACCGAGGCGAAGCCGGTCCAGCTGTCGATCGACAGTCGCGCACAGGCGGCGATGGAAAGCGAGCTCGGCCGTGCGATGACGACCTTCTCCGCGCGCGGCGGCGGCGGGATCGTGCTCGATGTCGCGACCGGCGAGGTGATCGCAATGGTGTCGTTGCCGACGTTCAATCCGAACCGCGTCGGACGCGCCGGAACGGACGAATTACGCAACGTGACGACGCAGAGCGTGTTCGAACTCGGCTCCACCTTCAAGCCGATCACGATGGCGACCGCGATCGACAACGGCGTCGTGACGTCGATGCAGCGGCGGTTTGATGCGACGCATCCGCTGCAGGTCGGCCGCTTCACGATCCATGACGAGCGCGGTGACCCGAAACGCTGGCTCAACATGGCGGAGACGCTTATCTATTCCTCCAACGTCGCGACCGCACGCGTCGCCGATGAGGTCGGGCCGGCGCGGATGCAGGCGATGTTCAAGAAGATGGGCTTCGACACCCCGCCCGACATCGAATTGCGCGAAAAGGGGCGCCCGCTGCTGCCGAGCTACTGGGCGCGGACCACGACGATGACCACCGCCTACGGCCACGGCATCGCGGTGACCCCGCTGCATCTCGCCAGCGCCTATGCCGCGCTGGTGAACGGCGGTACGTGGCGCCCGGCGACGCTGCTGAAGGTCGCGCCGGGTCACCAGGCGGCGGGACGGCGCGTCATCAGCGAGGGGACCAGCGCGCGGATGCGCCAGATGCTGCGGCTGGTCGTGATGCGCGGCACCGGGCGGAAGGGCGATGCGCCGGGCTACCGCGTCGGCGGCAAGACCGGCACCGCCGAGGCCGCGGTCGCAGGCGGGTACGACCGGTCGCGCAACGTCGCGACGTTTGCCGCCGCCTTCCCGATGGATGCGCCGCGCTACGTCGTCGTCGCGATGCTCGACTCGCCGCTCGGCACCAAGGAGACCTATGGCTGGAAGACCGCGGCGTGGAACGCGGCGCCGGTGGTCGGGCGCACGATCGCGCGCATCGGCGCGATGCTGGGCGTAACGCCGGATGACCGCCGCGACGTTGACGTGTCTGACATTCTGCCGACATTGTGGCAGGACCCCTCGCGCGCGCCGACCAGCGGCGGCCAATGAACGGCGGAGTCGGGATTGAACGAGCTTGGACGGTTGAAGGGGCTGGACGATTGAAGAGGCTGGGCGAATGAGGCTGTCGGCCCTGACCGATGCGATCGACGGGGCGGATGATGCGATCGTCACCGGTTTCGCGATCGATCATCGCAAGGTCGCGCCGGGCACAATCTTCGGCGCGTTCGAGGGCACGCGCGTCAACGGCGAGGACTTCATCCCGGCCGCGATCGAGGCGGGGGCAGTTGCGATCGTCGCGCGAACGGACGCTCGGGTCGAGGGCGTGCTCCACATCGCCGACCATTCGCCGCGCGAGTGTTTCGCCAAGCTCGCCGCACGCTTCTTCGCACCGTTTCCGCATGCCACGGTCGCGGTAACGGGCACCAACGGCAAGACCTCGACCGTGGAGATGACGCGGCAATTGTGGCGCATGATGGGACACCACGCCGCCTCGGTCGGTACGCTGGGCGTGACCACCGCCGACGAGCGCGTCGTGACCGGGCTGACGACGCCGGATGTCGTCACCTTCCTGTCGAACGCCGCCGGGCTCACGCGCGAAGGCGTGACTCATCTGGCGTTCGAAGCGTCCAGCCATGGATTGAGCCAGTACCGCACCGAGGGGCTGCGCGTCGCTGCGGCGGCATTCACCAATCTCAGTCGCGATCACCTCGACTATCACGGCGACATGGCGGCATATTTCACTGCCAAGCTGCGGCTGTTTTCCGAAGTGCTCAGCCCCGATGGCGTGGCGGTCGTGTGGGCGGACGATCCGCAGTCGGAGCGTGTGATCGACCTGGCACGTGAGCGCGGCAACCGCGTGATGACGGTGGGCGAACACGGCGACGACCTGCGCCTTGTCTCGCGCGCGCCGACGTTGCTGGGGCAGGGGCTGGTGATCGCCACCGCCGATGGTGCCGAGCACCGCGTCAACCTGCCGCTGATCGGCGGCTATCAGGCGGCGAACGCACTGATCGCGGCGGCGTTGGTGATCGCGACGGGCGGGGAGGCGGCCGCGACGCTCAAGGGGCTCGCAAGATTACAGCCGGTGCGTGGACGGCTGGAGCGTGCCGCGATCGCGAAATCGGGCGCGCCGATCTACGTCGACTACGCGCACACACCCGACGCGCTGGAGGCGGCGATCGCGGCGCTGCGCCCGCACGTGGCCGGGCGGCTGATCCTCGTCTTCGGCGCGGGCGGTGACCGCGACCAGGGCAAGCGCGCGCCGATGGGCAAGGTCGCGTCCGATCACGCCGATGTGGTGATCGTCACCGACGACAATCCCCGCGGCGAGGATGCGGCGGTGATCCGCCGCGACGTGCTGGAAGGTGCGGCCGGCGCGACCGAGATCGGTGATCGCCGCGCCGCGATCGCGCACGCGGTCGCACTCGCGCGCGCCGACGATATCGTGCTGATCGCGGGCAAGGGGCACGAGCAGGGGCAGATCGTCGGCGACATGGTGCTGCCGTTCGATGACGTCACGGTCGCACGCGAGGTCGCGGCATGAGCCTGTGGACCGCCGCCGAAATCGCGGCCGCCACTCGCGGCCGCGCGACCGCAGACTTCGCGGTCGACGGGGTCGCGTTCGACTCGCGTGAGGTCGGGCCCGGTGACCTGTTCGTCGCGCTGACCGGAGAGACGACCGACGGTCACCGCTTCGTCGATCGGGCATTCGCGCAAGGAGCGACAGGCGCGCTCGTGTCGCGCCCTCAGACCGAGCCCGTGGTCGCGGTTGCCGACACCTTCGCCGCGCTCGAAGATCTTGGCCGCGCGGCACGTGCACGGGTCGCAGGCAAGGTGATCGGCGTCACCGGCTCGGTCGGCAAGACCTCCACCAAGGAAGCGTTGTTCGCCGCGCTCGATCGTTCGCCGGCCGCGAGGGCGCATCGCTCGGTCAAGAGCTACAACAATCACACGGGCGTGCCTTTGAGCCTCGCGCGCATGCCGCGCGACAGCAACTATGCGGTGCTCGAAATGGGGATGAACCATCCAGGCGAACTCGCGCACCTGACCACGCTGGTGCGTCCGCACGTCGCGCTGGTGACCGCGATCGCGCCCGCACATACCGAATTCTTTCCGCACGAGGCCGCGATCGCCGATGCGAAGGGCGAAATCTTTCGTGGGCTCGAGCCCGGCGGCGTCGGAATCGTGCCCTACGACAGCCCGCATCGTGACCGGCTGATCGCCGCGGCAAAGCCCTATGCAAGCCGGATCGTCACCTTCGGGCTCGACCGCGCGGCGGATGTCCATGCGGTGGAAATGGCACGGGCGAGCAGCGGCGGCACCTTCGTCACCGCGCGCGTCGGTGAGCACGAGCTGAGCCTGACCGTGTCGCAGGCGGGTGCGCACTGGGTGTCGAATGCGCTGGCGGTCCTCGCCGCGGTCGATGCGGTCGGTGGCGATCTCGCGCTCGCCGGGCTCGCGCTGGCGGAACTGGGCGGGCTCGCCGGGCGTGGGGCACGGATCGAGATAGCCGTGGGCGACGGGCGCGCCTTGCTGATCGACGAGAGCTACAATGCCAACCCCGCTTCGGTCGCCGCGACGCTGGCGGTGCTGGGCGATCAGCCGGGCCGCCACCTTGCCGTGCTGGGCGAGATGCGCGAGCTCGGCGACAAGAGCGCCGATTATCATGCCGGCCTCGTGCCCGCGGTGATCGCCGCGCGGGTCGAGGCGGCCGTGCTGGTCGGCGAAGCGATGCGTCCGCTCGCGCAAGCGCTTGAGGGACAGGTTGATTTCGTTCATGTGCCCGACGCCGCTGCGGCGCTCAAACATGTTTCGCGTGTGATCGCGCCGGGCGACGCGGTGCTCGTCAAGGGGTCGAACGGGGTGGGACTGGCGCGCGTCGTCGCCGGGCTCTCGAACGGGATTAGTTAAGTGCTTTACTGGATCGCGCAGCACCTCGGCTTCCCGGGCCTGCTCAACCTCATCCGTTATCAGTCGTTCCGTACCGGCGCGGCGGTCGCGACCGCGCTGCTGATCGGGCTGATCATCGGACCGAAATTCATCGGCTGGCTACGCGTACGTCAGGGCAAGGGGCAGCCGATCCGCGCCGACGGGCCGCAAACGCATCTTGCCAAGCGCGGGACGCCTACGATGGGCGGGTTGATGATCCTGACCAGCGTGTCGCTCGCGATGCTGTTGTGGATGGACCTGCGCAATCCGTTCGTCTGGGCGTGCGCGTTCGTGACGCTGGGGTTCGGCGCGATCGGGTTCCTCGACGATTACGACAAGGTGCGAAAGGCGAGCACCGCGGGGGTGCCCGGACGCGTGCGGCTTCTGCTCGAATTCCTGATCGCGGGCGTCGCCGCTTGGATCATCATGCAGGAGAACGGCTCGGGGCTCTTCCTGCCGTTCACCAACCGCTATTACATCGATCTGGGTTACTTCTACCCGCTCTTCGCCGCGTTCGTGATCGTATCGTTCGGCAATGCGGTGAACCTGACCGACGGGCTTGATGGCCTCGCGACGATGCCGGTCATCATCGCCTCGGTCGCGTTCATGGTGATCGTCTATCTGGCGGGCAATGTGAAGTTCGCCGACTATCTCGGCATCCCGCACGTACCGCGCGCAGGCGAGCTCGCGATCTTCTGTGGCGCCGTGGTAGGGGCGGGGCTCGCCTTCCTGTGGTACAATGCGCCACCCGCCGCCGTCTTCATGGGCGATACCGGCAGCCTTGCACTCGGTGGTGCACTCGGCACGATGGCGGTGGTCGCGCACCATGAGATCGTGCTCGGCATCATCGGCGGCTTGTTCGTGGTCGAGGCGCTGTCGGTGATCATCCAGGTGTTCGTCTACAAGCGGACGGGCAAGCGCGTGTTCCGCATGGCACCGATCCACCACCATTTCGAGCAGCTCGGCTGGAGCGAGCCGACCGTCGTGATCCGCTTCTGGATCATCAGCCTGGTGTTGGCGCTCGCCGGCCTGTCGACGTTGAAGCTGCGATGATCGTCGCGCGCGCCTGGGCGGGAAAGCGGTACGCCGTGCTCGGGCTCGCGCGCTCGGGCGCCGCGACGGTGCGCGCGCTCGTGGCCGCCGGGGCGCAGGTCGTGGCATGGGACAGCGATCCCATGAAGCGTGACGGCTTCGCGGGTGTCGAGATGGTCGATCTCGACACGCTCGACCTGACCGGCTTTGACGCGTTGGTCGTCTCGCCCGGCGTGCCGCTCAACACGCACCCGCTTGCCGCCAAGGCACGCGCGGTAGGCGTGCCGATCATCGGCGACATCGAACTGTTCGCGCAGGCGGGTAGCGAGCTGCCGTCGCACAAGGTCGTCGGGATCACCGGGACCAACGGCAAGTCGACCACCACTGCGCTCGTCCGCCACATCTGCGCGGAGGCAGGGCTGCCGACGCTAATGGGCGGCAACATCGGATTGCCGATCCTCGGACAGGAGCCGCTCGCCGAAGGTGGCATCTACGTGCTCGAACTGTCGAGCTACCAGGTTGACCTGACGGAGACGCTCGACTGCGATGTCGCGGTGCTGCTCAACGTCACGCCCGATCATCTGGACCGCTACGAGGGTTTCGAGGCATATGCGGCGTCGAAGGCGCGGTTGTTCGCGATGCAGTCGTCCGGCCATGTTGCGGTCGTCGGCGCCAGTGATGCCATGTCGGCGCGAATAGCCGATGAACTCGGCGCGCGCGCGATCCGCCTCGACGCCAACGCCAGCGTCGATCAGTCGCGCTGGCCCGCGCTTCAGGGACCGCACAATGCGCAAAACGCCGCCGCCGCGATCGCAGTCGCGCGCGCGCTCAATATCGGGGATGAGGTGATCGAACAGGCGCTCGCCAGCTTCGCCGGTCTTCCGCACCGCATGGAGCGCGTCGCGACGTTGGGCGGCGTCACCTGGTACGACGACAGCAAGGCGACCAATCCGGAGAGCACCGCGCCGGCGCTCGCCGCCTTTCCGCGCATCCACTGGATTGTCGGGGGCCGTGCGAAGGGCGACGATCTCGACGCCTGCATGGCCCACCTCGTCCATGTCGCGCGCGCCTACACGATCGGCGAGGCCGGCCCACGCTTCGCCGAGGTGCTGCGCCCGCACGTGCCCGTTGCCGAGGTCGAGACGCTGGAGCGCGCGGTGAAGCTTGCCGCGCAGGAGGCGGAGCGCGGCGACGTAGTGCTGTTGTCGCCCGCCGCCGCCTCGTTCGACCAGTTCAGCGACTATGAGCATCGCGGCCGAGCCTTCCGCGAAGCGGTGGAGGCGTTGGCATGACGAGGGCGGCATGAAGCGCGCTCCGGGTATGTTCTGCGTAGGGGTCCGGCCATGAACGACATGCAGGCGATCCGCCGCGGGCGGTTGCAGGGACGCGGCGGGCGCGGCGATCCGTCGCCGCTCGGCACGTGGTTCTGGGACATCGATCGCGTGCTGCTGCTGCTCGCATTGTTCCTGATCGCGATCGGGCTGATCGCGGTCGCCGCCGGCTCGCCTGCCACCGCGGTGCGCTATTCGGGCGAGCACGTGAAGTTCACGCCGCTGCATTATTTCTGGCGACAGGTGATCTGGGTGGCGGTCGCGCTGCCGGTGCTGTTCGGCGTTTCGATGCTGCCCGTCACGGTCGCCCGGCGCATGTCGCTGGTCGGTGCGGGGATCTGCGTCGCGCTCCTGGCCGTCACGCCCTTCGTCGGGATGACCGTCAACGGTGCGCGGCGCTGGATCGGGTTCGGCTTCGCGCAGTTCCAGCCGTCGGAGTTCCTCAAGCCCTTCTTCGTCGTGACGGTCGCGTACCTGCTGTCGCTCAAGGCGCGTGACGAGGAACTGCCCGCGACGATCATCACTGCCGCTTTGACCGGATTGGTCGCGGTGCTACTGATGTTGCAGCCCGATTTCGGTCAGACGATCATCTTCTGCTCGATCTGGCTCGCGTTGATCGTCATCGCGGGGACGCCGCCGCGCACGATCCTGGGATTGCTGGCGATGGTACCGGTCGGGCTGATCGCGGCCTACACTTTCTACGGCACCGCCCGCGCGCGCATCGACGCGTTCCTGTTCCCCGGTATCGAAGGGGAGGGTGCCAGTGATCATTTCCAGACCAACGCCGCGCATAATACGCTGACCGCGGGCGGCTGGTTCGGCACCGGACCCGGCGGCGGCACCGCGAAGTTCGGCCTGCCCGAGGCGCATACCGACTATATCTTCTCCGTCATCGGCGAGGAGTTCGGGCTGATCGCGTGCATGATCGTGGCGCTCGTCTTCCTGGCGATCGTGGTGCGCGTGTTCGTCAAGCTGCTCGACGAACAGGACAGTTTCAAGCTGCTCGCCGCCTCTGGTCTCGCGGTGCAGTTCGGCGCGCAGGCGCTCGTCTCGATGTCGGTCAATACCGGGCTTGCTCCGTCGAAGGGCATGACGCTGCCGTTCATCAGCTACGGCGGATCGTCGATGGTCGCTTTGTCGATCGGGATGGGGTTGCTCCTCGCGTTCACCCGGCGCAACCCGTTCCTGATGCGTAGTCCCTACATCAACCGCTGGAATGCCGCATGACGCGTGCGCGCTCGTTCGTTCTCGCTGCCGGGGGCACCGGCGGCCATATGGTTCCCGCCGCCGCGCTGGCGGCCGAGTTGATGCGGCGCGGCCACCGCGTCGCTTTGGTCAGCGACGCGCGCGGCGTGCGCTTTCCCGGGCTGTTCGACGGCGTTGAGACGCACGTTATCCCGGCGGGGCGTTTCGCCGGCGGCCCGCTCGGCTGGGCGAATGCGGCGCGGCAGATGGTCGAGGGGCGTCGCACCGCCCGCGAACTCTATCGCTCGTTGAAGCCCGCGGCGGTAATTGGTTTCGGGGGCTATCCCGCATTTCCCGCGTTGTCAGCCGCGTTCGCGCTGCGTATCCCGACCGCCGTCCACGAACAGAATGCCGTGCTCGGCCGCGTGAACCGGCTGGTCGCGCGTCGCGTCGACGCGATCGCGACGAGCTACCCCAACACTGATCGCCTCAAGCCTGCCTACGCCAACAAGGTGAACCTCGTCGGCAATCCGGTGCGCGAAGCAGTGCTGGCACTGCGCAGCCGACCCTATCCGTTGCTGGAGGAGGACGGCATCTTCCGCGTGCTCGTCACCGGCGGCAGCCAGGGCGCCAGCGTGCTGAGCCAGGTGGTGCCCGACGGTCTCGCGATGCTGCCGGTCGCATTCCGCCGCCGGTTGCAGGTGACGCATCAGGCGCGGATCGAGGACATCGACGCCGCGCGCGAGAAGTATGCCGCGCTCGACATCGCCGCCGATCTCGCGACCTATCTGCCCGACATGCCCGAGCAGCTCGCCTGGGCGCACCTCGTCATCGCGCGCGCGGGCGCGTCGACGATCGCGGAACTGACCGCCGCGGGTCGTCCGGCGATCCTCGTGCCGCTGCCGGGCGCAACCGACGATCACCAGACCGCCAACGCGCGCGCGATCACCGATGCGGGCGGCGCGCGCACGATCCCGCAGCCGCAGTTCACGCCGACCGAGCTTGCCAAGCAGATGCAGAAGCTGGGACTCGATCCCTCTGCGCTGGAGAACGCGGCTGGTCGCGCACGTGCCTGCGGGATGCCCGACGCGGTCAGCGACATGGCCGATCTGGTCGAAAGCCTCGACGCACCGCGCGCGCCGGTCCACGTCGGGCGCGTGCAGCCGAAGGAGGCTTTCGCGTGAAGGGCGTCGCGACCGACATTGGCACCATCCACTTCGTCGGCATCGGCGGCATCGGCATGTCAGGCATCGCCGAGGTGATGCATAATCTCGGCTATTCGGTGCAGGGCAGCGACGTGGCGGAAGGTTATGTCGTCGAGGGGCTGCGCCAGCGCGGGATCGCCGTGACGATCGGCCACGCGGCCGAGAATGTCGACGACGCCGCGGTTGTCGTCACCTCCACGGCGGTGAAGCGCGGCAACCCTGAGGTCGAGGCCGCACTCGATCGCCGCGTGCCGGTGGTGCGCCGCGCCGAGATGCTCGCCGAGCTGATGCGGCTGAAATCGACGGTCGCGGTGGCGGGCACGCACGGCAAGACGACAACCACTTCGATGGTCGCGGCGCTGCTCGATGCAGGGGGTGTCGACCCGACCGTCATCAACGGCGGCATCATCAACAGCTATGGCTCGAACGCACGGCTGGGCGCATCCGACTGGATGGTGGTCGAGGCGGACGAGAGCGACGGCAGCTTCCTGCGGCTCGATGGCACGATCGCGGTCGTGACCAACATCGATCCCGAACACCTCGATCATTACGGCAGCTTCGAGCGCGCGAAGGACGCCTACGTCGAGTTCGTCGAGAACGTGCCTTTCTACGGCGCGGCGCTACTGTGCCTCGACCATCCGGAAGTGCAGGCGCTAATCCCGCGCGTGCGCGACCGCCGGATCGTCACCTATGGCTTTGCGGCATCGGCCGACGTGCGCGGCGTCAACGTGTCGCCTTATCCCGGCGGCAATCGGTTCGAGGCGCTGATCCGCTCGCGCGACGGCGCGACGCGCTCGATCGAGGGCATCGATCTGCCGATGCCCGGTCGGCACAACGTGCAGAACGCGCTCGCCGCGATCGGCGTCGCGCTCGAACTCGGCATCGATGACGCGACGATCCAGCGCGGATTCGAGAAGTTCGGTGGGGTCAAGCGACGTTTTACCAAGGTCGGCGAGGTTGCGGCGGAGAACGGCGTCGCGACGATCATCGATGATTACGGCCACCACCCGGTCGAAATCCGAGCCGTGCTCGCCGCCGCGCGCGAGTCGGCGCAGGGGCGCGTGATCGCGGTAGTCCAGCCGCATCGCTACTCGCGGCTCGGCAATCTGATGGAAGACTTTCAGGGCGCGTTCAACGACGCCGATGCGGTCTACGTCACCCCGGTCTATGCCGCGGGCGAGGCCCCGGTTGAGGGCGTCGACGCCGATGCGTTGGTCGCCGGCTTGCGCCGCCGCGGACACCGCGACGTGCAGACAGTCGGCGACGCTGACGCGCTCGCCGAGGCGCTGGCGAGCGAGGTTCGCGGCGGCGATCAGGTGATCTGCCTCGGCGCGGGCGACATCACGAAGTGGGCCGCCGGCCTTGCGCCCGCGATCGCGTCGCATCGGTGAGCATGGTAGCTGCCTTGACCTCTGACACGATGCCTGCGGTCCGCGGTCGGCTGACGCCCTGCGCCCCGCTCGCGCCGCTTGTCTGGTTCAAGGCGGGCGGCGCGGCGGAGTGGCTGTTTGAGCCCGCCGACGTGGCCGATCTCTCCGCCTTTCTGCGCAACCTCGATCCGGCGGTACCGGTGCTGGCGCTCGGGCTCGGCAGCAACCTGATCGTGCGCGATGGCGGCGTGCCGGGCGTGGTGATTCGGCTCGGGAAACCGTTCGCACGCGTGGAGGTGCTGAATGCGACCACGCTGCGGTGCGGCGCGGGGGCCAGCGGCATTCTCGTGTCCTCGACTGCGCGCGACGGCGGCATCGCAGGCGTGGAATTCCTCCGCTCGATCCCCGGCACGGTCGGCGGGTTCGTGCGGATGAACGGCGGGGCGTACGGCCGCGAGGTCAAGGACGTGCTGGTCGAGGCAGAGGTGGTGTTGCGCTCGGGCGAGCGGCGGACGCTGCCGGCCAGTGAACTCGGTTACACCTACCGTCACAGTATGCTGCCTGAAGGGGCGGTGGTGATCGCCGCGACCTTCCGTGGGGAACCCGGCGAGCCCGCGGCGATCCAGGCCGAGATGGACCGTATCGCCGCTGCGCGAGGGGCGTCGCAGCCGCTCCGGTCGAAGACCGGCGGCTCCACCTTCAAGAACCCGGACGGGCACAAGGCGTGGGCGCTGGTCGATCAGGCCGGCTGCCGGGGCAAGCGGCTGGGCGACGCGCAGGTCAGTGACAAACATACCAACTTCCTGCTCAACGTCGGTCAGGCGACCAGTGCCGATATCGAGGCGCTGGGTGAGGAAGTGCGCGCGGCGGTTAAGGCGCATAGCGGCGTGACGCTCGAGTGGGAGATACAGCGGGTGGGCGTGCAGGCATGAGCGAAGCATTGCACATCGCGGTTTTGATGGGCGGCTGGTCGGCCGAACGCGAAGTCTCGCTCTCATCGGGCGCGGGCGTCGCCGACGCGCTCGAGTCGCTCGGCCACCGTGTCACCCGGATCGACATGGCGCGCGACGTCGCCGTACGGCTGGCCGATGCGAACGCCGATCTCGTCTTCAACGCGCTCCACGGCACGCCCGGCGAGGACGGCAGCGTGCAGGGGCTGATGGACCTGATGGGGCTGACCTATACGCATAGCGGCATGGCGACCTCGGTGATCGCGATCGACAAGGTGCTGACCAAGCAGGCGCTGGTGCCGCACGGCATCCCCATGCCCGGCGGGCGCATCGTCAAATCGGCGGAGGTGTTCGAGGCCGATCCGCTCGCGCGGCCTTATGTGCTCAAACCCGTCAACGAAGGCTCGTCGGTGGGCGTCGCGATCGTGACGAGTCAGGGCAATTACGGGAACCCGATCGCGCGCGACGCGAAAGGCCCGTGGGCCGAGTTCGATGAACTGCTCGCCGAGCCATACGTGCGCGGGCGCGAGCTGACGACCGCGGTACTGGGTGGCGCCGACGGCCCCCGTGCGCTGGGCGTCACCGAGCTGCGCCCGAAATCGGGCTGGTACGATTACGACGCCAAATACACTGACGGCATGACCGAGCATCTGTTTCCCGCGCCGATCCCTGACGAGATCACGCAGGCCTGCATGGCGCTGGCGGTCGACGCGCACCGCCTGCTCGGCTGTCGCGGCGCGAGCCGTTCCGACTTCCGCTGGGACGACGAGCGCGGCGTCGACGGACTGTTCCTGCTTGAGGTCAACACGCAGCCGGGCATGACGCCGCTCAGCCTCGTGCCCGAACAGGCGCGGCATACCGGCATGAGCTACCCCGAGCTCGTTCAGGCGATCGTCGACGAGGCGTTGCGCGATGCCGCCGAGCGTGCGGAGAAGCGCGCGCCATGAGCCGCACGATCCGCCGCGAGCCCGCCGGTGGTCCGCGCCGAACCGTCAACCGCCGCAAGTCCGCGCCGAAGAAGACGTTCGGGCAGCGCATGGTCGCGAAGCTGCCGTTCAACGAGGCGTTCCTGCGCCGCGCGGTCACCTGGACGCTGTTGGGTGCTGGCGGCGCGGCGGCGATCGCAGTCGCATCGTGGATCGGCATCCCCTCGGCGATCGGCATCGGCATCGCCGAAACCGCGGCGCAGGCGGGGCTGCGTGTCGAGCAGGTCGACATCACGGGGCTGAAGCGGATGGACCGTGAGACGGTCTATGCGGTCGCGCTCGAACAACCCTCGCGCGCGATGCTGCGGCTCGATCTCGAGGCGGTGCGGCAGCGGTTGCTCGCCTATGGCTGGATCGAGGATGCGTACGTGTCGAGGCGGTTGCCCGATCGCCTGCTAATTCACGTCACCGAGCGTGAACCCGCTGCGGTGTGGCAGGATAACGGACAATTGACGCTGATCGATGCGACCGGAAGGCTGCTCGCGCCGGTCGACCGCGCCAACATGCCCAATTTGCCCCTGGTGATCGGCCCCGGTGCGGATCAGCAGGAGCCGGCGTACCAGGCGCTGCTGGCGGCCGCGCCGGCGCTTCGTCGCCGCGTGAAGGCCGCGGCGTGGGTCGGCAATCGCCGCTGGGACCTGACCTTCACGACCGGCGAGACGCTGGCGTTGCCGCAGGACGGCGCGCAGGCGGCGTTGGTCAAGTTCGCCGACATGGAACGCGCCAGCCCGCTGCTCGGCAAGGGGTGGCTGCGGTTCGACATGCGCGATCCGGCGAAGCTCGTCGCGCGAAAGCCGGGGCAGGACGCGCAAACGCCGCAACCTGTCGACACGCCCGAGACGTCGGAGGCGAGTGCGCGTCCGCTCGGCGCGGGCGAGGTCTGAGGCGGGGCAACAGGGGGGCAGCGCAGATGGCGAAACCGGCACCGGAAGGATTGATCACTGCGCTCGACATTGGATCGTCGAAGGTGTCGGCGATGATCGCGCAGAAAGGCGATGGCGGCGAACTGGTCGTGCTTGGTACCGGGCAGCGCGAAAGCCGCGGCGTCAAGCGCGGCTATATCGCCGACATGGGCGCGACCGAGGTCGCGGTGCGCGAAGCGGTCGAACAGGCCGAGCGTGTCGCGGGCGTCGCGATCGAGAATGTCTGGGCGGGCTTCTCCGCCGGTGGCCTCGTCAGCGACGAAGCGTTCATCGAGGCCGAACTGGGCGGCACGCGAATCGAGCAGGCCGACATCGACGCGTTGTTGCAGGAAGGACGTCAGGCGATCGATCCGCAGGGGCGGATGGTGCTCCACGCGCAGCCTGCGCTCTACACGCTTGACGGATTGAACGGCGTCAAGAAGCCGCTTGGGCTCCATGCCGACCGGCTGGGCGTCCACATCCACGTCATCGCCGCCGACGGGTCGCCGGTGCGCAACCTCGACCTGTGTGTCCGTTCGGCGCATCTGGAGGTCAAGTCGATCATCGCCGCGCCGGTGGCAACCGGGCTGGCCTGCCTGACGCAGGAGGAGCGCGATCTGGGCGTCGCGCTGGTCGAGATCGGTGCCGGGATCACCAACGTATCGTTGTTCGCGGGCGAGATGCTCGTCGGGTTGAAGTCGATTGCGATCGGCGGTGCGGACATCACCGACGATATCGCCTCTGCCTTCGGGACGACGCGGTTGCAGGCCGAGCGGATCAAATGCTTCCACGGCTCCGCCAACGCCTCCCCGCGCGACAATCACGAGATGGTGACGGTGCGCGAGCGGAGCGAGGCGGAGGACAACGATTCGCTGCAGATCACCAAGGCGGCGTTGATCGCCGTGATCCGACAGCGGTTGGAAGTCCTGATGAACGAGGTGCAGGCGGCGCTCAAGGAGTTGCGTTTCGAAGGACCGGTCGGGCGGCAGGTCGTCATCACCGGCGGCGGCGCGGAGTTGAAGGGCATCGCCGACTATGCGCAGCAATTGCTCGGCCGCTCTGTCCGGGTCGGGCGACCGCGCGGGTTGACCAACCTGCCCGAGGCGCATTCCGGACCCGGGTTCGCGACGCTTGCCGGGCTCGCTTATTTCGCCGCGGCCGATCCGATCGACCTGCGCGGCGTTGCGCCCAGGCAGCAGACGGTCCACCGCAGCAAGGGCTGGCGTGGCTTGCGTCGCTTGATCCAGGCCGCAAGAGCGAATTATTAGTACCATTTCCCAATTTGGGTGGGTTTTCGCTGGTACGTTGGCCGCCCATGTGAAAAATACCTCAACGCCCCGTTCACAATCACAACAGCGGGGGCTTGTGACCGGAGTAAACAGGCGATGAGCATCGAATTCATTGCGCCCGACGTCGACGATCTGACGCCGCGCATCACCGTTGTTGGCGTGGGCGGCGCTGGCGGCAACGCGATCGCGAACATGATGCGCGCGGACGTGCAGGGCGTGAACTTCCTCGTCGCCAACACCGACGCGCAGGCGCTGCGCTCATCGGAGGCGGAGCAGAAGATCCAGCTCGGCACCAAGATTACCGGCGGCCTGGGTGCAGGCGCGCGGCCAGAGATCGGTCGCGCGGCGGCCGAGGAATCGATCGACGATCTGTCGCGGCTGCTTGAGGGCAGCCACATGTGCTTCATCGCGGCCGGCATGGGCGGCGGAACCGGCACCGGCGCGGCCCCTGTCATCGCCAAGGCGGCGCGCGACATGGGCATCCTGACCGTCGGCGTCGTGACCAAGCCGTTCAGCTTCGAGGGCAATCGCCGCGGCAAGTCCGCCGATGCGGGCATCGAGGAGCTGCAGAAGTTCGTCGACACGCTGATCGTCATTCCCAACCAGAACCTGTTCCTGGTCGCCAATGCCAATACGACGTTCAAGCAGGCGTTCGAGATGGCGGACGAGGTGCTGCAGCAGGGCGTGCGCGGCATCACCGACCTGATGGTCATGCCCGGCCTCATCAACCTCGATTTCGCCGACGTCCGCTCGGTGATGCAGGAGATGGGCAAGGCGATGATGGGCACGGGCGAAGCCGATGGCGATGACCGCGCGATCATCGCGGCGCAAAAGGCGATCGCCAACCCGTTGCTCGACGGCGTGTCGATGCAGGGCGCGAAGGGCGTCATCGTGTCGATTACCGGCGGCGAGGACATGCGCCTGCTCGAGGTCGACGAGGCGGCGAATCACATCCGCGAGCTGGTCGATCCCGACGCCAACATCATCTGGGGTTCGGCGTTCAATCCCGACCTTGAGGGCAAGATCCGCGTCTCGGTCGTGGCCACGGGTATCGAGAGCGCAGGCGGGCCCGACAAGCCCGGCGCAACCGCTGCCGCCCCGACGCAGAGCGAGCCAGCCCGACCGTTCAGCTTCTCCGCGCCGCGTCGCGCCGAGCCGACCGCGGCTTCGGCACCGGCACCAACTCCGACCGCCGCACCGTCGGGCTATGCTGCCCCTGCGCCCGCGCCGACTAGTGCGGCGCCGCAGCACAATTACCAGGCACCGGCACCCGCCGCGGTTCCGCCTGCACCAGCCGCAACGCGCGGCTATGAGCAGGTGCCGCCGGTTGCCAGCCCCGCGCCGCAGGGCGATGCATTGTCGCAAGGTGTCATGCCGCACGGGCAGGGCGATGCGGGTTCGAACGGCAGCGATGACGAACTGCTGCTCGGCTCCGAAGCCATGCTGCCCGAGGCGAACGCCGCGCCGCAACCCGCACCCGCGCCAGCCGCGGAGCCGGGCATCGCACCGCGTCGCTTCCTCGCGCCCGAGGGTAACGAGGACGCACCGCCGCAGCCGCGCGTGAAGCTTGGCGGAACGCTGTTCGAGCGGATGCAGAATGCGACCCGCGGCGCGCCGCGCACCGGCGGTGAGCCGGCGGGCGATACGCCGGGGGGCGACCTGCCGCGGTTCTTGCACCGGCAGAACAATCAGTAACGATCAGCGATCGGCCGCACGCTCGTCCGTGCGGCCAGTGATAACAAGCGTGTAGCGAATGGGCTTCGTCGTTGCGGCGGCTCGGTTCGCCGCACCGCTTGATGCGCGTCATTGCCGGGCCATGCTCCAGCGGCTCTAGCATTTCACGACATGCGTTTACCGATGCTTTATCCCGCGTCGCTGCTGCTTGCCGGCGTCGCGCTCCCGCTTCCGCTCGCCGCGCAGGCGGTGGTGCAGCCACTGCCGGGCACCACCGACGCCGACAGGCTCGCCGACCTGGTACGCCAGATCGGGCGCAATCCGCGCGACGTGACGGCGCTGGTCGATGCGGGTGATCTCTCGGCCAAGCTTGGCGACACGACTGCGGCGGCGTCGCTCTACAAGCGCGCGTCGCAGGTCGACCCCAATAACGCGCGCGTACAAGCGGGGATCGCGCGCATCCTCGTCAACGGCGAACATCCGGGCGAGGCGCTGCGCTATTTCGGGCAGGCGGAACGCGCCGGCCTGTCCGCCGCGTCCTTCGCCGACGATCGCGGCCTTGCCTATGACTTGATCGGTGAGCAGGAGCGCGCGCAACGCGACTATCGCCTGGCGCTTGCGCGACCGGGCGAGGAGAATGAGGACGAGGTGCGGCGCCGCTACGCGCTGTCACTCGGCATCTCGGGGCGCAAGGACGAGGCGCTCAAGCAGATCGACACGTTGCTGCGCAAGAGCGATCGCGGCGCATGGCGTGCGCGCGCGTTCATCCTCGCGATGAACGGCGATGCGGCCGGTGCGAACAAGATCGCGACCACGATGATGCCCGCCGGCATGGCAGGCGGTCTCGCCGCCTTCTTCACGCGGCTGCCGACGCTCTCGCCTACCGACCGGGCCTTTGCGGTCCATTTCGGCGAGGTGACGCCGACACCCGAACGTGTGGCCGATGCGCGATTGGTGCCGCCGCTGCCTGCGCTCGCGCCCGATTCCTATGCGCGACCTGCGGGCGTTCAGGTCGCTAGCCAGAACGCGACACCGGCGCGCGTCACCTCCGACCAAGGACGCGGTCGAGCAGCACGCCGCGCGAATGCTGCTGCAACGCTGATGCCGACACGGCAGGTCGCTGCCGCAGCGACTCGCGCAGCTCCGCCGCAGTCGTCGGTGCAGCCGGTTCCCGCGCGACCGCCCGCGCCTCTGGCGTCCCCGCCGGTGACGACGGCAACGCAAGTCGCCCTAGCCGCGCAGCCGGCATGGGCCGGCTATTCGGTCGGCGGCACTGCACCATCGGCATCGACCCTTGCGGCCGCGGCGGAGACGCGCACGGTGGTGCCCGCATCGGCTGCGCCGATGACGGTCAACAGTACGACTGCTTCCCAGATGGCGGCGACCCCTGCCTCGCAAGCCAATGCCGCGATTCGTGCGCAGGCACCAACGCCGACACAGGTGGCTGCAATCGCCACGCCACAGCCGACGCAAAATGCTGCCGCGACCTCAACAGCGGCCCCTGGGTCAACGTCGGCGCTGCAACCGAGCGCGATCGCGGTAGCGACGCCGGCGAGCAACGCTGTTCCGGCACCCGTCCAACTCGCCGCAACGACGACGACCCCGCCTGCTGCTGTTTCCTCGCCGCAGCCAAGCGTGCAGCCGGTTCCAACGCCGCCGACGCGGATCGAGAATGAAGACACCATTCTCGCTCGCATCGTCGCCAACATAACGGTTCCGGCATCAGAGCTTGGCGTCGCGCCGATGCCGAACGCGGCGCCGCAGCCCGGCACCACCGCGACGATCGACGAAGCCGCGCGTGCTGCCGAGAACAGCCCTGCGGTGGTGGAACGCCGGCGCGAGCGCGTCGCGGCGGCCAAGGTTGCCCCGCCGTCGCGCCGCCCAGCCGCAGCCGAGACATCCGCAACCGAGGGGGAAGGCACGTCGCCCGCCGCTCGCCGACGTGCAGTGACCGCGGCCGAGACACGATCGCTCAAGTCCCGTCAGGGCAAGGCCAAGGAAGAGCTGGCCGACGCCGCGGCAGACGACGCGCCGGTGACGGCGAAGCGCGCCAGCCGCAAGAAGGACGAGCCGAAGCTGACCCCCAAGCAGGCGGCGGCAAAGGCGAAAGCGGATGCCAAGGCGGTCGCCGATGCCAAGGCGGAAGCGGCGGAAAAGAAGGCGGCACGCGCGCAGCCCGAGCGTTACTGGGTCCAGGTCGCGGGCGGCGCGACGCAAGGCGATTTGCACAAGGCGTGGAAGAACGTGCGCGGGAAATCGTCGTTGCTCGCGAGCCGCGCCGGCTACACCACGCCGCTGCGCGCGACCAACCGCGTCGTGACTGGACCGTTCAAGACGCAGGAAGAAGCGCAGGCGATGGTCAACAGATTGTCAAAGGACGGCGTCTCGGCCTTCACCTTCACCAGCGAGGCGGGGCAGAAGATGACCAAGCTCGGCGATAAATGAGCGCCGGGCAAAAAGTGAGCGGCGTGTTCGTGATCGCAGCGTGAGCACGCTCGCCCCCTGGGCTTCGCGGCCCGAGCGCAGTCGCGGGCGGCTGCACGAGGAATCGGGAGCCGCAGAACGTGGCCCCCGCGACGCGTTCCAGCGTGACCGTGATCGCATCATCCACTCGATCAGCTTCCGCCGGCTGCGGCACAAGACGCAGGTGTTCATGGCGCCCGATGGCGACCATTTCCGCGTGCGTCTGACGCACAGCATCGAGGTCGCGCAGATCGGTCGCACGATCGCGCGCGCGCTTGGTCTGAACGAAGATCTGACCGAGGCTTTGTGCCTTGCGCACGACATCGGTCATCCCCCGTTCGGTCACGCCGGTGAGGATGCGCTCGAACGCGCGCTCGAGGGCCGCGGCGGATTCGACCACAATGGCCACACGCTCCGCACGCTGATGACGCTCGAGCGGCCGTATCCCCGCTACGATGGCCTGAACCTGACGTGGGAAACGCTGGAAGGTCTCGCCAAGCACAATGGACCGATCGCGTCACCCGAATGGGCGCTGGCCGAGGCCGACGCAGAGGCGCGTCTGGAACTCGGCAGCTATGCCTCGCTCGAGGCGCAGGTCGCCGCGCTCGCCGACGATATCGCCTATGACAATCACGACATCGACGATGGCCTGCGTGCCGGGCTGCTGTCGATCGAGCAGCTATGCGCCGTTCCGCTGGTGGCGCGCGGCTGGGCCGGTGCGCGCGCGGCCTTTGCCGACCTACGCGATGATCGGTTGCACGGCGAGGTGATCCGCAGCCAGATCGGCGCGATGGTCAACGACCTGATCGCCGAAACGCAGCGTCGTATCGCAGACGCGGGCGTAGGCTCCGTCGAGCAGGTTCGCGACGCCGGGCGGCCGTTGGTCGGCTTCTCCGATCAGATGGCGGCGGACGAGCGTCAGTTGAAGGCGTTCATGTACGCCAACCTTTACCACCACCCGCGCCAGCTCGCTGCGGCCGAGGCGGCGGATCGCCTGATCGACGGATTGTTCGCCACCTATCACGCCGACCCGACGCTGCTGCCGATTGAGTGGCGAGTGCGACTGCCCGAAGCCGAGCCGCAGCTAAGCCGGCACATCGCCGACTTTATCGCCGGGATGACCGACCGCTACGCCGTCTCGCGCTACCGCGAAGTGGTCGGGCCGATCGACCTGCCCGAAGGTTTCTGACGGAGGCACAAAAACGGCGTCCACTGGCGGAGGCGGACGCCGGACTCGTCAGGCGTGGCGCTCAGTTCGCTGCTGCGCCGCTCGCCACCACGGTACCCTTGGTGCGGAACGACACCGGGTAGCCGTTGCTGGTGCCGCGCACGTGGTCGCCGTCGACCAAAAGGCGGAACTTCTCGTGGCTGTCGACCTCGTGACCCTCGATCAGCGTCTTGCCGTTCTCGCGCGTCGTCTGCGTGTAAACATAGGTCCGACCCTCGTGCGTGAAGCGCTGCTGCGCCGGCTCGGCGGCGATGCTGACGGTCGAGATAAGCGCGCTGGCAGCGGCGGCGGCGATGAAGGCGATCTTGCGCATATGAAGCTTTCGAGTTTGATGAAGCCCGCAACCGAGCCAGTTGCGCGGCACCTATTTGTGCATTGCAGCATCGGCAAATGACTTGATCGCCGATGCGATTGCAGCGCGTGCAAGCTGAGCACCGCCCGTGCCACACGCTTTTGCGTGCGCGCGCACCTTGGTCTAAGGCCACGCCACTATGACATTGTACGCCCGCTTCGCCGCCCATGTGGGTGACGCGCTCGACGCGCTTGTTTCCGCCGGAGAATTGCCCGCCGATCTCGATCGTCGCAACGTGACGGTGGAACCGCCACGCGACGCCAGCCACGGCGACCTCGCCACCAACGCGGCGATGGTGCTCGCCAAGCCCGCAAAGACCAACCCGCGCCAGCTCGCCGAGAAGATCGTCGCGCATCTGTCCGCGCTGCCCAGCGTCACCGCGGCCGAGGTTGCAGGACCTGGCTTCATCAACCTGCGCCTGAGCGACGACACGTGGCGTGACGAACTGCGCGCGGTTGCGGCGGCAGGTGCGGACTATGGCCGCTCGACGGCAGGCGAGGGCGTCAGCGTCAACGTCGAATACGTTTCGGCCAATCCGACCGGACCGATGCACATGGGGCATTGCCGCGGCGCGGTGGTGGGCGATTCGCTCGCCAACCTGCTCGCCTTTGCCGGACACCGTGTGATCCGCGAGTACGTCATCAACGATGCCGGCAGCCAGGTCGACGTGCTCGCGCGCTCCGCGCACATCCGCTACCGCGAGGCGTTGGGCGAGGATGTCGGCGCGATTCCCGAGGGACTTTACCCGGGTGACTATCTCGTTCCGGTCGGGCAGGCGCTCGCCGCCGAATTCGGTGATCGCTATGTGTCGGCGCCAGAGAGCGAGTGGCTGATCCTGTTCCGCACGCGCGCGGTCGACGCGATGATGGCACTTATCAAGGCCGATCTCGCATTGCTCGGTATCCACCACGACGTGTTCGCCTCCGAGGCGGCGTTGCAGGCGGCGGGGAAGCCCGAAGAGGCCGAGGGGTGGCTGCGCGCGCGCGACCTGATCTATGACGGCGTGCTCGATGCACCGAAGGGCGAGACGCCCGATGACTGGGAGCCGGTCGAGCTGCCGCTGTTCCGCTCGACCCGCTTCGGCGACGATCAGGACCGTCCGATCAAGAAGTCGAACGGCAGCTGGACCTATTTTGGCGCCGACATGGCGTACCATTTTCAGAAGGCGCAATCGGCCGATCAGTTGATCGACATCTGGGGTGCAGACCATGCCGGCACCGTCAAGCGCATCCAGGCCGCCGTCGCCGCGCTGACCGAAGGCAAAACGCGCTTCGACATCAAGATCGTGCAGATGGTGCGGCTGCTGCGCGCCGGCGAACCGGTCAAGATGAGCAAGCGCGCGGGCAATTTCGTCACACTCGCCGACGTGGTGCGTGAGGTCGGCAAGGACGTGGTGCGCTTTACCATGCTGACCAGGCGGGCCGACGCGCAGATGGATTTCGACTTCGCCAAGGTGGTGGAGGCGTCGAAGGACAATCCGGTGTTCTACGTCCAGTATGCGCACGCCCGTGTCGCCTCGCTCCACCGTCGCGCAGCCGAGGCTGGGATCAGCGTGAACGACGCCGATCTGTCCCGGCTTGACACGGAGGACCTCGCGCTCGTGAAGCTGGCGGCGCAGTTCCCGCGCATCGTCGAGACCGCGGCGGCGGCGCGCGAGCCGCACCGAATCGCTTTTTACCTCTATGACTTGGCGGCGGAGTTTCATGCCGCGTGGAATGTCGGTAACGATCGGCCTGAACGCCGTTATCTCATCGCCGATGACCATGGTGTCACCGCCGCACGCCTGTCCTTGGCGGCGGGCATCGGACAGATTATTCGCAATGGCCTCTCCATCATGGGCGTGGAGGCGGTTTCGGAGATGCATTGATGGCGACCTCGGATCAGTTCGAGCGCGACGAGGACCGGCTGCCATGGCTGGAGACGGTCGAGCCCGACGAACCGCATCGCTCCGGCGGCGCACGCGTCGTGTTGCTGGTTCTGCTCGGTCTTTTGGTGCTCGGCGGCGTGATCTTTGGATTGTACCGGTTGCAGACCGGGCGCGCTGCCGATGGATCGGGTGAGCTGATCGCGGCGCAGGAAGGCGATTATAAGATCAAGCCCGACGATCCTGGCGGGTTGAAGGTGAACGGTGAGGGCGATGCCGCGATCGCGACGAGCGCGGGCGCGAATCCAAACGGCTCGATCGATCTGAAAGCGGTGCCCGAGGCGCCGATCAGCGGCACGCGTCGCCCGGCCACGCAGCCGACGCCGCATGGCGGCACCACCTCGGCGAGTGTCGCGATTCCGTCTGCGAGTGCGCCGCTACGCGCGCAGCGTCCGATGACGGCGCCGGTCGCGGCGGTGCCGGGCGCAGGGTCCGGCGGCAGCCTGGTCCAGCTCGGCGCCTTCCCGAGCGAGGCGGCAGCGAACTCGGCGTGGAGCGCGGTCGCCAAGCGCTTCGGCTATGTCGCACCACTCGGCAAGGACGTGCAGAAGGCCGAGGTCAACGGCCGCACGGTCTACCGCCTGCGAGTCAATGCGGGCAGCGCCAACGCCGCCGCCGACATCTGCGGCCGGTTGAAGGTTGCGGGCGAGAGTTGTTTCGTCACCAGCTGAGCCGGGCAGGCGCTGTCGGCCGGGTTTCGCGATCCGCATGTTTCGCGTAACCGCCGGACCATGAAGCCCGTCATCTTCGGCCTGTCGGGGCCGGTCCTGTCCGCCGACGAGCGCGCCTTCTTCGCCGAGGCGCGCCCCGCCGGCTACATCCTGTTCAAGCGGAACGTCGAGACACGCGAACAGCTTCGCGTACTGACCGACAGCCTGCGCGCGCTCGAAGGGCGCGACGACGTGGCGATCCTGATCGATCAGGAAGGCGGGCGCGTCGCGCGGCTTGGGCCCCGCGAGTGGCCGAGCTTTCCCGCTGGCCCCGCCTTTGACGCGCTATACGAACGCGCACCGATGTCGGGGATTGAGGCCGCACGCGCCAACGCGCATGCGCTGGGCCTCATGCTCGCCGAGGTTGGCGTGACCGTGAACTGCCTGCCGCTACTTGATGTCGCGCGCGCCGACACGACCGAGGCGATCGCCAGCCGCGCTTACGGGCGCGAGCCGATGCGCGTCGCCGCGATGGGCCGCGCGACGCTCGAAGGTTTGCGCGCAGGTGGCGTGGTTGGCGTCGTCAAGCACATGCCGGGGCACGGTCGCGCGCTCGCCGATTCGCACCATCATTTGCCGACAGTGACCGCCTCAGCCGAGGAGCTGGAAGATGATCTTGCCCCGTTCCGTGCTCTCGGCGGCGCACCGATGGGGATGACCAGCCACATCGTCTACAACGCCTGGGACGCCGAGCGTCCCGCAACGCTGTCGCCGGTGGTGATCGAGCAGGTGATCCGCGGCCGGATTGGCTTTGACGGGCTGCTGATGACCGACGACATCGACATGAAGGCGCTATCTGGCACGCCGGCGGAGAAGGCGAGCGGTGCCATTGCCGCGGGGTGCGATGTCGTGCTCGACTGCTGGGCGCGGATGGACGAGATGCAGGCGATCGCCGCCGCGCTGCCGGAGATCGCGCCGCGTTCGCGCGAGCGGCTCGACGCGGCGATGACGAGCGTGGACGAGCCCGCAGGCAATTTCGCTGCGCTCATCGCCAAGCGCGACGCGTTGCTGGCGCTCGCCTGAGCTGCGAAGCGTGGCCGCGCCCGAGCAACTGCTGCTCGACCTCGATGGGTGGGAAGGGCCGCTCGACGTGCTGCTCGGCCTCGCGCGCGTACAGAAAGTCGATCTGAAGCAGATCTCGATCCTCGCGCTGGTCGAGCAATATCTTGCCTATATCGAGCGCGCACGACGAACGAAGCTCGAACTCGCCGCCGATTACCTCGTCATGGCGGCGTGGCTCGCCTACCTGAAAAGCGCGTTGCTGCTGCCGCGCGACCCTGAGGTGCAGCCTGACCCGGAGGAGCTTGCGCTCCGGCTCCAGCTACGGCTCGAGCGGCTCAACGCGATGCGCGACGCCGGCGCGCGATTGATGGCACGCGATCGGCTGGGTCGCGACGTGTTCACCCGGGGGATGCCAGAAGGCCTACGCACGATCCGCCGCAGCGATTGGGTCGTCGGGCTCTACGACGTGATCGCTGCCTATGGCCGCGTCAGCGCGCGTACGCGTCCGGTCATGCATGTCGTGCACGACCGCGAGGTGATGACGCTCGACGCCGCACTCGGCCGAGTCGCGGCGATCGTCGGGTCGGCTATCGATTGGCAGGTGATCGAGCGCTTCCTGCCTGAGAGCGGATCGGAGCAGCTGCGCCGTTCCGCGCTTGCTTCATCGTTCCTCGCCGCGTTGGAACTCGCGCGTCAGGGCAGGGTGGAGCTGCGGCAGGTCGGACCGTTCGCCCCGCTCTACCTCCGGCCGGCCGGATGACGCCGTGCGATGACGACGTCCGCGCGGTTGAGGCGGTGCTGTTCGCCGCACCCGCGCCGCTGTCGCTCGACCTGATCCGCCACCACAGCGGCGTCGCTGACGTCCGCAATGTCCTCTCGCGCCTCGTGCACGACTATGCCGGGCGGGGCATAGCGCTGGTCGAGCGCGCCGGGCGTTGGCAGTTCCAGACCGCGCCCGACCTCGCGCACCTGTTGCGACGCGATCGCGCGGAGCAGCGCCGCTTGAGCCGTGCCGCGATCGAGACACTGGCGATCGTCGCCTATCATGAACCGGTCAGCCGCGCCGATATCGAGGCGATCCGCGGCGTGCAGATCTCGCGCGGCACGCTCGACGTGTTGATGGAGGCTGGCTGGGTCCGACCTGCCGGCCGGCGCGAGGTGCCCGGTCGTCCACTCACCTATGCGACGACACCCGAGTTCCTCACGCATTTCGGGCTCGCGTC
Organism: Sphingomonas sp. Mn802worker; assembly: GCF_000382485.1. GTDB lineage: Bacteria > Pseudomonadota > Alphaproteobacteria > Sphingomonadales > Sphingomonadaceae > Sphingomonas. The sequence goes on from NZ_AORY01000004.1 coordinate 637,964, forward strand.
GCGACGCGACCTGCCCGGCATCGACGACCTGCGCGCGGCCGGGCTGCTCGATCCGGTCGATCTTGCCGCGGAACAGGGGCTCGGACAGGTCGAGGTAGCAAAGGCGGGCGATGACGATTAGATAGGGCTTGAACAGGAGACTACGTCATGGGCAGTTTCAGCCTTCCGCATATCCTCGTCCTCGCCGTGATCGCGATCCTGCTGCTCGGCGGCGGCCGCTTCTCCGCCATGATGGGCGACGTCGCCAAGGGCGTGAAGAGCTTCAAGAAGGGCATGGCCGAGGAAGATGACGATGCCGTCAGCCGTCCCAAGCCGCGCATCGAGGCGCAGTCCGCCGCGCATCCCGCCTATGACCGCGAGGCCGATCGCGTCCGTGAGGATCGCTGAGCCAAGCTGATCCGGTTCGGCCGCGCCTGATGTTTGATATCGCTCCATCCGAGTTTCTGCTGGTCGCGTTCATCGCACTGGTGGTGATCGGGCCGAAGGACTTGCCCAAGGCGATGCGTGTCATCGGCTATTGGGTCGGTCGCGCGCGAGCAGTCGGGCGGCAGTTCCGCTCTGGTTTCGACGAGATGGTCCGCGAGGCCGAGCTCGCCGAGATGGAGAAGAAGTGGAAGGCGGAAAACGAGCGGATCATGCGTGAGCACGCTACGCTGCCCGCCGATGCGGCCGCCGTGCCGGCGCTTCCTGCCAGCGCCGAAGACGGCGCGCCGGTAATGGTCGCGCAACCGCAGTTGATCGAGCACCCACATGTGGCCGCGAGCGAGCCGGCAATGGAGACGTCGATCAGCACGCCCGGCGGTCACGATGCCGACGTGGCTTTTGGCAGTGACGCGCCCAAGGCGACCGACTTCAAGGCACCCGACACCCAGTCAACTGACAAGGCCGCATCGTGAACGACGAGCTCGAAGACTCGCGTGCGCCATTGCTCGACCATCTACTCGAACTGCGCCGTCGGCTGCTTTATTGCATCGCCGCGATCGCGCTTGCGTTCTTCGTCTGCTGGTATTTCGCCGAGGACATCTTCGCCTTTCTGGTCCAGCCGCTGCTTCATGCCGGGCAGAAGACGGTTATCTACACGCAGATCTTCGAGGCGTTCTTCGTTCAGGTGAAGGTCGCGTTTTTCTCCGCGATGATGCTGTCGTTCCCGGTCATCGCCAACCAATTGTGGCAGTTCGTCGCGCCCGGCCTGTACCGGAAGGAGAAGCGCGCGCTGCTTCCATTTCTGCTCGCGACGCCGGTCCTGTTCATCCTCGGCGCGGCGATGGCCTATTATGTCGCGGTGCCGATGGCGCTTCACTTCCTGCTCGGTTACACCGGGATGATCGGCGGCGTGCAGCAACAGGCGCTGCCAGCGGTCGGCAATTACCTGTCGTTCATCATGCAGTTTCTGTTCGGCTTCGGGGCTGCGTTTCTGCTGCCTGTGTTGCTGATGCTGCTCGAGCGCGCCGGTATCGTCACGCGCAAGCAGTTGATCGCGTCTCGACGCTACGCCATCGTCGCCGCCTTCGCTATCGCGGCAGTCTTGACCCCGCCCGACGTCGGATCGCAGCTGTTGCTCGCGATTCCGCTCGTCATCCTCTACGAGCTGGCGATCATCGGCATCTGGTTCACCGAGCGACGCCGGGCGCGTGAGACGGCGGGCGAGGCGACAGCCTGATCGATAAGGCTCGAAGAGAGCATCCCCGAATACGTTCGGGCCGTGCTCGGGCCATCCAGCGCACAACAGCCTGTACCGCCAGGCCATAATAGAAAACGGCGGCCGACCCATTCGACCGCCCCATAACCTGAACGTGAAATCCTGCGCTTACTTCGCGTCGTCCGCCGTCTTTGCCACCGTTTGGCCGGCCGACGAAACGTCCTTGCCCGCGCCTTCGATGGTGTTGCATGCGCCGAGCGCCAAGGCACTGACGAGGATGGCGGCGGTCACGATCTTACGCATTAAACATCTCCTGCTCGGCTTGATGCCTGGAGCAACAATGTTCACATCGACGGTTCGTTCCGCCAGCGTCTCGATCTTGCAAGGAAAGAATAAGGCCCGGAAGCACCACCGGGGGGGGAGGGGTTGATGCTTCCGGGCCTATGTCGTGGACCGCGATAGCGGGGGGGCGTTTAGTCGCGATCCGGGGTGTAGAACGTCATCCTGCTACCGCAGTTCCGTTGCGACCAGGCTTTTTCTCGGAGCGCAACATAAACAGCGTTCGATGACCTTCGATGTGTAAATCGGTATCTGATCGAGCCGCAAAGAGGGTCAGTCGCTGTCGATCGTAATGATCTTGACCTCGTATACGCCCGTCATTGGATCATGCTGCAAGGTGGAGCGTAATTGCCTCGTCAGCCCCTCGATCACGCGACCGAAGCGGTTCTTCAATCCGTCACGCAGGCAGTCATTGTCGATCAGGGCGCGCGACGAAATGCGCAGTAGCGCGCGATCCGGCTCAGGCGCGGCGCGCAAGGTGATCCTTAGCTGTGCCGCCGCGTCGCAGGTCATGGCGAGCTCAACCAGTTCGGTAATCAAGAAGGCGACCGGGACGGCCACGTCTTGCGTCACGTATAAAGGATCGATCTCGAGACCGATTCCGATGTGCATATGCTCCGGCGCAGTGGCGCGCAGGTTCGACGCGAGCTCGCCGCACACCGAGCGCATGCTGACGCCGCGGTTCTCTTCCATTTCCGCAAAATGGTAGCGATGGACGACGGCGAGGGCATCGACGCGGCGCTGGATCGAATTGTACGCCTGTGACGCCTCGGGTGACTTGGCGCCGCGCGCATGGAAATTGATAAGGCTGGAAATGACCTGAAGGTTGTTCTTGACGCGGTGGTGTACCTCCCTCGTCAGCTTGGTCTGGCGCACCAGCCCCTCGGCGAGGCCGGCTTCGTGGACCGCGACGGTGCGGCTCAGCGCGCGGAATGTGTCGCCCAGGTCGCGTAATTCCTGCGCGGGCAGCGCCCGGTACAGCGTCATGTCAGGCTCATCGCCGGGCGCATAGGCCGCGATGCTGCTGCGAAGCGAGCGTAGCGGCGCGATGAGCAGCCGATCCACGACGAACCATGCGATCGCCGCTGCCGCCGCCCACATCAACAACGGCAACGCCAGCGCAAGGATCAGTGGTGAGCCGATCGGCGCGCTGCGCACCTGCATCTCCAGCGCCAGATCGGCGATGCCGAGATCCTCGCGGATCGCCTCACGCCGTTCCAGCGTCCGCTCGCGCGCGAGCGGCACAAGCGTCAACCGATCGTCGTCATCGACGAGTGTGGCGCCATATTCCGAAGAAAACCCGCTCGGCTGACCGATCTTGGAAAGAAACTTCTTCGGGAAATAAGCGATTCCGCTCAACCCGCGATCGTCGCCGCTGACGCGAAGAGCCAATCCGCGGTTCGCGATAAAGCGTGCCGCCGTTCCCGACACCGCCGGCTCTGCACGCATTTCACGTGCGCCGGCGACCTGGCGACCGCAGATAACGCGCCCTCTGGCGTCAACAATCGCGAACTCCGCGCCCGATACAGCTTGTTGCGCGAAGACGCCCTGAACGCGTGCGCAACTCGGTGCATTGCCCGGGTCAAGGCTGAGGGCGTCCAGCGCGACCCTCAACGCGGTCATGTCACCGACCAGTTCGATGGAGATCGAGCGGCTGCTTTCCGCCGCCGCGACGCGCAAGTGCGAGCGAAGTTCAGTGTCGGCGATTTGCGTGACCCGCAGCGTCGCAAATACCGCGATCAGAGCGAGCGGGAGGAGCGCGATGCTCAGGATCAGGAACAGTTTCGCGCCGGTCGGCCAGCGCGCAAGATAATCTTGCCGCGCGTCTCGCGTGACGCCCGCGGCAGATTCTTCACTCATCGTATCGTCAGTCGAGCTTGCCGAGGAGGGACATCAGGTCATCGGGAACCGCTTCCTCGACCGTCTTCTGATAGACCGATCGCAGCGCTGAGCCCATGTCGCGGTTCTTCGATTGCGCCGCCGTACCCTTTTTCGGCTTATCCGGCAGCTTCTTCTCGGACGTCAACGCAAGCCCCCCAATCGCCTCCGCTTTTCGGGAGGCCGGACGAAAGAAATAACTACAGCCCTTTTCACGGGTGTGTTCCCGCGTTGGAGCGATGAAACCAAACAGCCCCTCGATGGTTCCCGCTGCGAGTGACGAAAATCTGAAACCAGGGGCATGCGTTCCGGGGGATTAAGTTGCGCGTTTGAAACGGGCAAGCGCCGATCCGGTGCCCTTGCCCAAGGGAGGGCTTTCTACACATGTCGTTGGGTCAACAACTCGCACCGCATCTGCCGTTTCTGCGCCGCTACGGTCGTGCGCTCACCGGCAGCCAGGTGCAGGGCGACCGTTACGTGCGCGCCACGCTGGAGGCGATCGTGGCTGCACCGGAAGAGTTTCCGCGCGATGTCGATCCGCGGTTGGGTCTGTACCGGACCTTTCAGGCGATCTGGAGCTCGGCGCATATCGAGGAGAATGTTGACGCAGGCAGCGTCGACGACTCCGAGGCGATCGCACGCGCGCGGCTTGCGCGCATGAGCCCGCTGTCGCGTCAGGCGTTGTTGCTGACCGCGATGGAAGGCTTCACGCCGGAGGACGCGGCCTATCTGATCGATGCCGACACGCAGCGGGTCGAGGAGCTGGTCAACGAGGCGCTTGCCGAAATCGAGAAGCAGACACGTGCGCGCGTCATGATCATCGAGGACGAGCCGATCATCGCGATGGATATCGAGAGCATCGTACGCGATCTCGGCCATGACATCACCGGAGTGGCGGTGACCCGCGACGAGGCGGTCGCGCTTGCGATGGAGGATCGTCCGGGGCTCGTGCTGGCCGACATCCAGCTCGCCGACGACAGCTCGGGAATCGATGCGGTCAAGGATATCCTTGCTGAATTCAACGTCCCCGTCATCTTCATCACCGCCTTCCCCGAGCGGTTGCTGACCGGCGAGCGGCCCGAGCCGACCTTCCTGATCACCAAGCCGTTCCAGCGCTCCACCGTGAAAGCGGCGATCAGCCAGGCGTTGTTCTTCGACCAGAGCACGGTTCCGGCCTGACTGGCGCAACATCGTCATGGTTCGTTCGTTCGATACGGACCCAAAACGGTTCAGCGGGGTTGAGCGACCATGACGAATGATGACGGACGTGTTCACGTGGAAACCGATCAGGCGCGCGGTGCGTCGACCCCTGGCGTCGGGCGTTATGTCCTGGGCGTATCGCTGGTGCTGATCATCGTGATCTTCGCTGCACTGCTTCTGTTCTGATCGGAGCGATCTGGTGTTCGCAGGGGTGGCAAAGCCGGCTGACGGTGACTATCTTGGACAGGCTGACGCGCCCGCTGGCGGTGCGAAGCCTTTGCAACGGAGCGGCATGACCCAGACCCCAGTGAGTGCGCAAGGCACGGACGGCGGTCCGCCGGTCGAGCATGTTTCGCTCTCCGATCCTGAGTTCAAGGCGCAGCTGGCGCAGGTTATCCCTCATCTTCGTGCGTTCGGTCGCTCGTTGTCGGGCAACCGCGACCTGGCCGATGATCTCGTGCAGGAAACGCTGTTGAAAGCCTGGGCGGCACGCAAGCGCTTCCAGGCCGGCACGAACATGCGCGCTTGGACTTTCATCATCCTGCGCAACCTGTTCCTGTCGCAGATGCGGCGTGCGCGCTTCAAGGGCGAGTGGGACGATCTGGTCGCGGATCGCGTACTTGCCGCACCGGCAAGCCAGGACAAGCATGTCGAACTCGCCGACATGCAGCGCGCGTTGATGCATCTGCCGCAGCCGCAGCGGGAGGCGCTGATCCTCGTCGGCGCAGGCGGTTTCGCATATGAGGAAGCAGCCGAAATCTGCAACGTCGCGGTTGGCACTATTAAGAGCCGGGTTGCGCGTGGCCGCGTCGCGCTTGAAGCGCTTCTTAGTGACGGCACACTGAAATCTCGACGCGATCACGAGAGTGATAACGGGCGCTCTACACTCGACTCGATCATGGGCGAAGTTGACGTGCTGGCGCGCGAGCGTTGACGTGACGGCGGTGGCGGCAGGGTGCCGCCACCCTTTCTAAGATACCTGCGCCGGTCATGTGGTTGAGTGAAATCAGTGGCTTCGGTCGGCATATCGCTTGGCCGGTCGTTGACCGTGATGACAACGCTACGAGTTGACGGCGGTGACCTGACGCGCGCTATGCGTGGCCGATGAACCGTTCCGTTGAAAGCGCCATCGCACGCGCGACCGCCTTCGCGCCATTTCTATCCGGCCTGATCGCGCGTGAGGCTACTGACGACGTGCTGCTCGGTGACATCGAGCAATTGCCCGTTTCCAGACAATTGCGGATCAGGCGCCGCCGTGTTGCCCGCGAGGTCGCGATTGGCGACCTCTCCGGTGCGCTGGATCTAACCGCTGTCACGCAACGTCTGACGTGCTTCGCCGATGCGAGTCTCGACGCCGCGATCCACGCCGCCATCACGGAGCGAACACCCGGCGCGCCGGTACTCGGCTTCGCTGCGCTGGCACTCGGGAAACAGGGCAGCTTCGAGCTCAATTACTCTTCCGATATTGACCCGATCCTGATCTATGATCCCGCGACGCTACCGTGCCGGCCACGCGAGGAGCCGGGCGACGCGGCAGTCCGGATCGCGCGCCGCGTGCTCGAATTGTTGCAAGCGCGCGATGCCGATGGCTACGTTCTTCGCGTTGACCTGCGCTTGCGTCCATCGCCCGAGATCACGCCCTTGGCGGTGCCGGTCGAGGCTGCCATCGCCTACTACGAGTCACAGGCATTGCCGTGGGAGCGTGCCGCCTTCATCCGAGCGCGGGCGGCGGCGGGTGACCTGGCGCTGGGGCAGCGGTTCCTTGACACGATCCGTCCATTCATCTGGCGTCGCAGCCTCGATTTCGGCGCGGTGGGAGAGATCCTCGACATCACGCGGCGCATTCGCGACCACCATGCGCAGGGACAGGCGTTCGGACCCGGATTTGATCTCAAGCGCGGCAGGGGCGGCATCCGCGAGATCGAGTTCTTCGCGCAGATACACCAGCTGATCCACGGCGGACGCGATCCCGCGCTTCGCGCGCCCGCGACCCGCGACGCACTCGCCGCGCTCGCCGCCGCCGGCCGTATTCCTGCGACTGATGCTGAAGCGCTGATTGCGGCCTACACTCTGCTGCGAACGATCGAGCACCGCGTGCAGATGATCGATGATCGCCAGACGCACGCGTTGCCGCACGGCGACGCGCTCGACGGCGTGGCAAAGCTTCATGGACTGGCCGGCAGACAAGCCCTGCTCGATCTGCTGCGGCCGCACGTCGAACAGGTCGCGACGATCTTCGACCGCTTGGCGCCTGACGCGCGCAGCGACCTGCCGTTCGACCAGCCCGCGCTGGTCGGTCGATTGAGCGACACCGGCTTTACCGACGCCGGTGCGGTCGCTGCCCGGATCACTGACTGGCGCGATCGGCGCTACCCCGCGCTGCGCAGTCCCGCGGCGCAGTCCGCGCTGGAGGCGGTGTTGCCCGATCTGGTCGCTGCTCTCGCCGCTGCTCCGGTACCCGCCGCCGCGGTCGAGCGGCTCGACCGGGTGATCGAGCGATTGCCGAGCGCGATCAACTTCTTTCGCCTGCTCGAGGCGCAACCCGCGCTGACTGCGCTCGTCGCGCGCGTGTTGAGCCACGCGCCGACGCTGGCGGAGGAACTGGCGCGCCGTCCCGACCTGCTCGACGGATTGCTCGATGCAAGTGCGCTCGACCGCCCCGGCCCGATCGAAGAGCTTGCGCGATTGATGCGCCGGGTCGAGCCGGACGCCGACTATCAGCAGATGCTCGATCATGTCCGCCGCGTCGTGGGCGAGCAACGCTTCGCGCTCGGCGTGCAATTGGTCGCCGCCGCGGCCGATCCGTTGCAGATCGCGCAGGATTATTCGTCGGTCGCCGAGGCGGCCCTGCTGGTGCTTGCCGAGGCGACGGTGGACGAGTTCGCGAGCACCCACGGACGCGTGCCCGGCAGCGAGTTGCTGATCCTGGCGCTCGGCCGCTTCGGCGGCGGCGCGCTCACCCACGCGTCCGACCTCGATCTGATCTTCCTGTTCACCGGCGACTTCCTCGCCGAATCGGATGGTCCGAAGCCGCTTGGCGCGACGCTCTACTACAATCGGCTGGCGCAGCGGGTCGCCGCGGCATTGTCGGTACCGACTGCCGCTGGACCGCTCTACAAGGTTGATACGCGGCTGCGACCCTCGGGAGCGCACGGACCACTCGCGGTCACGATCGATTCGTTCGCGCGCTATCAACGCGAGTCGGCGTGGACGTGGGAGCATATGGCGCTGACACGAGCGCGCCCGGTGTTCGGATCGGCGAAGGCCATGGCGGACCTCGACGCCGTGATCGTTGACGTGCTGAACGGCATTCGGGCCACGCACGATGTGATCGCCGACGCGCGGTCGATGCGTGCCGAGATGGCGGCGCACAAGCCGCCGCAAGGACCGCTTGATGCCAAGCTGCTATCCGGCGGGCTGGTTGACCTGGAGTTCATCACGCATGTCGTGCAGTTGACGACACACGATGGGTTCAACCCCGACCTGGGCGAAGCGCTCGATCGGCTGATCGCCGACCGGCACGTGCCGGCGAGCCTGCGCGACGCGCACGACCTGCTGACGCGCCTGCTGGTGACCGCACGTCTCGTCGCACCCGACCTGGCCGAGCCGCCTGCCGAAGCGACGCGCGTGCTGATCGCGCAGGCGTTGCGATTGCCCGACTGGGCAAGGGTGCTTGCCAGCTTCGCGGCGGTACGCGAGGAGGTCGCGCGGTGCTGGCAGGAGTTGGTCGATGAATGAATTACCTGATGTGGCGGCGACAGGTGTCGATGACCAGCCGTTGCGGCTCACCGACCTGCCACGCCCGCTCGTGATCTATTTCTATCCCAAGGACGATACGCCCGGCTGCACGCGCGAGGCGCAGGACTTTTCCGCATTGTCCAAGGACTTCGCCAGCGCGGGCGTCCATGTCCTCGGCATCTCGCGCGATACCGTCGCCAAGCACGCGAAGTTCACCGCCAAGCACGACCTTCGCGTAGCGCTGGCCAGCGACCTCGACGGACAGGTCACGGAAGCGTTCGGCGTGTGGGGCGAGAAGCAGATGTACGGGCGAACCTATATGGGGATCGAGCGCGCGACGTTCCTGTTCGACCGCGACGGCAAGCTGGCACGCGCGTGGCGCAAGGTGAAGGTGCCGGGCCATGCCGCCGAGGTGCTTGCGGCCGCGCGCCAGCTTTGACCTCGATCGCACATGCCTGCCGCGAGGTGCTGACGACCGCGGCGCCGGTCGCAAAGCTGAAAGCCGCCCGACGGGTCGCACGCGCGTGGAGGAAGGGTGCGCTCGATCATGCGTTCGACGTCACGATGCCAACCAAGCCGGCCTGGCCGCCACGTCCCGAGCTGCTGCCGCCGGGCAAGATGCCGAAGCGCGGCAAGGCCGGATCGGAACGCGGCCGCATCGCGCTGCTCCACGCGCTCGCGCACATCGAGTTCGTCGCGGTCGATCTGGCGTTCGACATGGCGGGACGGTTCGGCGCGGCGTTCCCGCGCGCGTTCGTCGACGACTGGATCTCGGTCGGCGCGGACGAGGCGATGCACTTCGCGTTGCTCGACCGTCGATTGCGTGCGCTCGGCTCCAGTTACGGCGCGCTGCCCGCGCATGCCGGCCTGTGGGAAACGGCGGCGCGCACGGCAGATAACCCGCTCGCCCGACTGGCAGTAGTGCCGATGGTGCTGGAAGCGCGCGGGCTCGACGTGACGCCGACGACGATCACGCGATTTCGGCAGGGCGGCGACGAGGCGGGCGCGCGCATCCTGCAACGTATCTACACTGACGAGATACGCCACGTACGATTCGGCACGACATGGTTCGAATGGGCGTGTGCAGCGCAAGGATTGAACCCGCCGGCGCACTGGCGCGCATTGATCGAGCGACACTTTCGCGGGCTCGTCCGGCCACCGTTCAACGACTCGGCGCGCACCTTGGCCGGTCTGACGCGGGAATATTGGGGCGGACTTGCCTCGGAATGACACATTGCGCCACAAAGCTGCCATCAGGACGGGCGGGGGGTCCCTACCGATCCAGGTTCATTCACGCGGGCGGGCGCCGACCCTGACGGGCGGGCGTGCGGCTGATCGATCGACGATGGGGTTTGATGATTAAGCTCGCTTTGACGTCCGCTGCGGCGGTGGTGACGGTGGTAGGTCTCACACTCTCAGACGCTGCCGCTGCCGAGGCGCCGGCCGGTTTCCAGCCGGTTGCAGCGACCCAGGGCGCCGTTCCCGCCGGCGGTCCGCTCATCAGCGCGGCGAGCCCGGAGGCACGTAGCGACATCGCCGCCGACGCGCAGTTCCGCTCGCTGTTCATGAGCTGGAAGAAGCTCGACGGCGGCAACACCGGCGCGATCGCGATTCCTTCGGTTCAGCCGGTATCGAGCCTCAAGTTCACCAGCAACTTCGGCATCCGCTCCGACCCGTTCCGCGGCACTGCGGCGATGCATGCGGGTGTCGACATTCCTGGTCCGATCGGCACGCCGATCTACGCCACCGCCGACGGCATCGTCAGCCATGCGGGGCGCCAGGGCGGCTACGGTAATCTGGTTGAGATCAACCACGGCAAGGGGATCGCGACGCGCTACGGCCATCTGTCGCGCATCATCGTCGCCGACAATGCGCGCGTGAAGCGTGGACAGCTAATCGCGCTGATGGGCTCGACCGGCCGCTCGACCGGCTCGCACCTGCATTACGAGGTCCGCATCGACGGTCACGCGGTCAATCCGGTGCCCTTCCTGACCACCGCCGATTACCTGCTCGCCGCGCAGGATCGCTCGGTCGGCATGATCCCGGTATCGACCAGCGGCCCTGCACCGCAGGATTGATATCAGAGCCATATGAACCTCAACTTTCTCAACTTCGCTTTGGTATGAGGCACAGGCGGGGTCGGTTGCGGGTGCAGCCGACCCCGCTTACATGTCCGTCATGGCAACGCTCGCATCCGATATCGCATTGACTCCCGCCGCTGCGGCGCGGGTGTCCAGCATCGCCACCAGACAGGGCAAGCCCGCGATCCTGCGTTTGTCGGTTGAGGCGGGGGCTGCTCGGGTTTCCAGTATAAATTCGGTTTCGCTGATGCGCCCGATGCCACCGACACGATAACGGAAACCGATGGCGTTCGGCTGGTAGTCGATGACGTCAGCCTCGATCTGGTTCGTGGTTGCGCGGTTGATTACGTCGAGTCGCTTGGCGGCGCGTCGTTCCAGGTGAGCAATCCGAACGCAGCGTCCGGCTGTGGTTGCGGGACCAGCTTCTCGGTGTAAGGCTGTGACGGTGAAAATCGTCACCTATAACGTCAACGGGATCAAGGCGCGGCTCGAGCGGCTGGTCGAATATCTCACCGAGCAGCAACCCGACGTGGTGTGCCTGCAGGAGCTGAAATCGTCCGACGAGACGTTCCCGGAGGCCGCGATCCGCGACGCCGGATACGGTGCTGTGTGGCACGGACAGAAAGGCTTTAACGGCGTCGCCGTGCTCGCGCGTGGGCAGGACCCCGTCGAGCGCCAGCGGGGGCTGGAGGGTGAGCCCGAGGATGAGCACAGCCGCTACCTCGAATGTGAGGTCGACGGGCTCGTCGTCGCCTCGATCTACCTGCCCAACGGCAATCCGCAGCCCGGCCCCAAATTCGACTACAAGCTACGCTGGATCGACCGCTTGCGCACGCGCGCGCAGGTGCTGCTCGACAGCGAGGTGCCGGCGGTGCTGGCGGGTGATTACAACGTCATTCCCAACGACGACGACACCTTCTCCGTGTCCGCCATGGCGAGCGACGCACTGATGCAGCCGGAAAGCCGGCAGGGCTATCGTGCGCTGGTGGCACAAGGGTGGACCGATGCACTGCGCAGTCGGCATCCGCGCGGCGGCGTGTGGACGTTCTGGGACTATCAGGCCGGCGCGTGGCAGCGCGATGCAGGGTTTCGTATTGATCACCTGCTGCTCAGCCCGGCGATGGCCGACCGATTACAGGACGCTAACGTCGATAAGGCGTATCGCGGTCGCGAAAAGGCGAGTGATCATGCGCCGACCTGGGTACAGCTGTCATGAGGTGCATACACGCTCTGCTACTGGTGGTGTGTGCAGCGGGGGCCGCGCCGGTTGCTGCGCAGCAGCGCGACGATGAACGCTTCTGCCCCAATCGACCGAGCCTAGGCTCCAGCGGATGTACGACCTTGCCGGGGCAGGTTCAGGTCGAGATATCTGGCGTGGATTGGCAGCTCGACAATAATTCCGACGAGCGTGTCGACATGGTCCGTTTCGCCGACACGCTTGCACGGATCGGCGTGGGGCCGAAGACAGAGGTGCAGGTCGGGTGGAGCCCGCAGGTAATCGAGCGGTCACGCGACAAGGCCAGCGGTGCGATTTCGCGCGTGTCGGGCATCAGCGACCTGACGCTCGCGGTCAGGCAGAACTTCACGCATGCCGACGGACACGGACTGTCGACGGCGATCCAGCCGTTCGTCACCTTGCCGACCGGGCGCGGCGACATTAGCGACGGAACGTGGTCTGCGGGCGCGGTCGTGCCGGTCGTGTACGAGGTAAACGACACCTGGAGCCTCGGCTTCACGGGCCAGGCGGCGGCGCAGGCCGACGAGGATCGCCATGGCCGCCATCTCGACGCGAGCGGGATCGTCGAAGTCGGCTACACCGTCTCTTCCAACGTTACCGCGTTTGGTGACTTCATGCTCGAGCGCGACAACGATCCGATGCAACACGTCACGATGGCGCAGTTGGCAGGGTCGCTGGCGTGGCAGCCGACCAAGCGGACGCAGTTGGACGTGTTGGCGGTGGCGGGACTCAATCGAAACACACCCGATCTCCGGCTTGCGGTTGGCGGCGCGTTCGTGTTTTGACGCCACTTATCGGTGGGAACCGCGGGTAGTTGGTGTTTTATGAGGGTGGTACAGCTGCTAAGTCGTTGATTTTGCGTAACCGGGTGTTTGGCACGGCTAATGCACTTACCTGCTCGACGGCACTGAGCCGTCGGGAGAAGTGCCATGAAGTCGACCATCATCCTCGCCGCGCTCGCTGCTTCACTGACCGGCGCTGTCGCCAACGCCGAACCCAAGTCTCCGCCGCCGCCCGCTACCGAGATGCCTGCGCCAACGCAGGCAGTCAGCCCCGACCAGCGTTATTGTATCGACAGCGAGACGACAGGGTCGCGCCTCCGTCACCGTGAATGCCACACTGCGGCGCAGTGGAAGGTGCTCGACGTTGACGTCCTCGCCGCGGCGAAGCGGTGAGGCGGATGACCGGCGCGCCGACGGGGTGCGCCGGTACTGTCGGGGGGGGCGGCCTTAAAAGCGCGATCGCCTACAGCGTGCGTTCGTAGACCTGATAGACCTTGTTGACCTTGCTTTCGATCGCGGTCGCGATCGAGTTCATGCCTTGGTTGTCATCGAGCACCCAGCCGATCTCACCGCGGCGAGCGCCGTAATGCTCAACCGACGCCTTGCGGATCGCTTCGATCATCATGAAGGCGAGCTGGCTGGCGAGGCGCGAGGATTGCAGTTCCTTGCGCACGCCCATCAGCGGCACACGCATGGTGCGCACTTTTGGTTTGCGCAGCCACAGTAGCAGCTTGGCCCAGCCGAACGGCAGCAGCGAACCGTTCAGCGGCTTGATCGCTTCGTTCAGGTCGGGCAGCGTGATCATGAACGCGACCGGCTTTCCGTCAAGCTCGGCAATTCGGATCAGGTCGTTGAACACGATTGGCTTGAGCTTGACGCCGACATCCTTGATCTCGGGCGGGGTGAGGGGGACGAAGCCCCAATTGTCCGACCATGCATCGTTCAGGATGTCGAGGATGATCGCGGCTTCTTCCTCGAACTTTCGCTTGTTGACCTCGCGAATGACAATGCTCGGATTCGCCTCGCCGGACCTGATGATGCGTTTGACGAGCTTCGGGAATTCCTGTGTGATGTCGAGGTCGTAGGTGATCAGCTGCTTGGCCGGCGCGTAGCCGGCGCGTTCGATCCAGCCGCAATACTCGGGCTTGGCGTGACCCATCATGATCGTCGGGGGATGGTCGTAACCCTCGATCAGCAGGCCTGGCTCTTCCCAGATCGACTGCGAGATCGGGCCGAGCGCGCGGGTCATTCCCTTAGCCCGCAGCCAGTCTTCCGCGGCGGCGAGCAGGCCCACAAAGGCGTCCTCATCCTCCGCGTCCATCAGCCCCCACTGACCGACGCCGGGTCCGAAGCCCTGCGCCGCGGGCATGGTGAGCGCGAGCGTATCGATGTGCGCGGAAATGCGGCCGACTACCCGATTACCACGGTGCGCGAGAAACAACTGCACCTCGGCGTGGCTGTACCAGCCATTCTTCTCCGGCGTGATGAGGCCTAGCGCCTCTCCCTTCAGCGGCGGAACCCAGTTCGGGTCGTCGCGGTAGAGGCGGAACGGCAGGTCGACGAAGGTTTTGCGGTCGCGCTTGCTGGTGACCGGGGTGATGCGGAGAGGGTCGGACATAAACCGGAAATAACCGGCGCGATCGATCATGGCGAGTGAGCATTTGCGCCGCATCGTGGCAGCGCGCGCCTGTTACGGTCACCGTGTCGCCACTATATTCGGTCTATGGAGCAAGCCATGACCAGCATGACCCTAGACCGTGCGTCCGCCGCGGCCGCGAGCGTTCGCGTGCGCATCCCCGACGACAAGGCGATGCTGCGGGCCGCCGCGGAGCTGACACGAGACCTGGTGCAGCCGCGTGCCGGCATCTACTGGGCCGATCTGATCGCGTCTTCGGTGGTCGGTTATGGCGCATTGGCGTTGGCAATCGGCACCGCTTCGACTGCGGTGATGATCGTCGCGGGTGTCGTCTCGATGCTGGCGCTGTACCGCGGCATGAGCATGATCCATGAGTTGACGCACGTGAAGCATGCGCAGTTGCGCGGCTTTCGTGCCGGGTGGAACGCGCTGATCGGCGTGCCGATGATGATCCCGTCGTTCATGTACGAGGGCGTCCACAACCTGCACCATGCCAAGACACGCTACGGCACGTCGGAGGACCCGGAGTATCTGCCGCTTGCGCTGATGAAGGCGTGGACGTTGCCAGTGTTCGTGGTCGTGTCGATGCTTGCGCCCGTCGGGCTGCTGATCCGCTACGCGGTGCTCGCGCCATTGTCCGCTGTGTCGCCGCGGCTGCGCACAGCGGTCGTGTCGCGCTACTCGGCGCTGTCGATCAATCCGTCGTTCCGCCGCCGCATGCCCGAGGGCGAGGAGCGCGAGCGCTGGGTCCGGGCAGAAGCGGCGACTGCCGTGTGGGCGATTGCCTTAATCGTGCTGACGGCAACGGGCGGGATCCCGTTCAAGGCGTTTGCAATCTTCATGGTGGTGGGTGCGGGCGTTGCGCTGATTAACCAGGTGCGTACGCTCGTCGCGCATTTGTGGGAGAATGAGGGCGAGGCGATGAGCGTCACGGCGCAGTACCTCGACACTGTCAACGTGCCGCCGCCCGCGCTGCTGCCGGTGCTGTGGGCACCCGTCGGCCTGCGCTATCATGCATTGCATCACCTGCTGCCGGGCCTGCCGTATCATTCGCTGGCGGAGGCGCATCGCCGGTTGTCGAAGGTGCTGGAGCCCGCTTCCCCCTATCACAAGGCAAGCTACAAGGGCTTGCCCGCGCTGGTCGGCAAACTGGCCGTAGCGACGATCCGGCCGCGCTGATTGCAACAGCTTGGCTAAGAAAGGTCGGCGTCTCGGACCGAGACGCCGGCCTTTTTCATTCCTCTGTGCGCAGCAGCACCGCCTCGCCGATCAGCAGGAACAGCAGGAATGGCGCCCAGGCGGCAAGAAATGGTGGGTAGGCGCCAAGATTGCCCATCGCGAGCGCAAAATTGTCGGCGACGAAATAGGCAAAGCCGAGCGCCATGCCGATCACCGCACGGACGAACAGCTGGCCTGACCGCGCGATGCCAAACGCGGCGACAGCGCCGAGGAGCGGCATCAGCACCGACGAAAGCGGGGCCGAAAGTTTGTGCCACAGCGATCCCTCAAGCGCCTTCACCGGGCGTCCGGCCTCTTCAAGGTCGCTGATGGCGCCGCGCAGCGCGCCGAACGAGAGGCTGTCGGCGTCGACCGATGCCAGGGTGAACTGGTCAGTGCGCACGCCGCGACCGACGATCCGTTCACCCAGCATCTGAACGCGCCCGCTCGCCACATCGAAACGCTTGGTCGGGCCGATCAGCCAGCCATCGCCCGAGCGGCGGCCGTGTGGTGCCGTCAGCAGCCCGCGCAGGCCCCCGCTCGCGGACCGCAGGTAGACGGTGACGCCGCCGAGTTGCGCCTGATCGCCGCGGCCCTTGATCTGATCGACCTGGATCAAATCCTCGCCGGACAGCACCCAGACGTTTGATCGCTCGCCGTGATCGATCGGAAGCGGGCCGTAGTTGACGCGCTGCCACTGCGTCAGCGTCGCGGTCGATCTGCTGACGACACGGTCGGTGAAGACAAATGTCAGCGCGGCGACGCCGAGGCTGGCAAGGATGAGCGGCGCAAGCAATTGGTGCGCCGACAGCCCGGCGGCCTTGAGCGCGACCACTTCGCTGTTCGCGTTCATCGTGATGAGCGTTAGGATCGTCCCGAGCAGCACGGAGAAGGGCAGGAAGGTCGAAACGATCTGCGGCAGGCGCAAGCCCACGTAACGCCACACCTCTGTGTCGCCATTGCCGGTCACCGCCAGGATCTTGCCCGACTCGCTCAGCAGGTCGAGCGCCTGCAACACCAGCACGAGGCCGGCGAGGATGCCAAAGGTGCGCGTCAGGAAAAGCCGCGCCATGTAGAGCGCGACCGTGCGCGACGGAAAAAAGCCCTTCATGCCGCCGCTCCGCGACGATTGCGGCCCGGCAGATAACGCACGATCAGCTTCCATGTCTTGGAGAAGAACCGCTCAAGCGCGCCGATCGGCTGACCGCCGGGCACATGCGCGACGGTATAGTACATCCACACGATAAGTCCGGCGAACATGAGGAACGGCACCCAAAGCGCGATCAGTGGATCGATCGCGCCGCGTTCGCCGACGCTGGCGGCATATTGGTTCACCTTGTGATAGGTGACCACCATCACGATCGAGAGAAATACGCCGAGTGCCGAGCTAGATCGTTTCGGCGGCACGCCGAGTGCTACCGCGAGCAGCGGGAGCAGGAACATCGACACGACCTCGGCGAGGCGGAAGTGGAATTCGGCGCGGCTGCTGTCGCGCTGCGCCTCGCTGACGTTGGCATGGCCGAGCTTGGCGAGCTGCGGCAGCGTATATTCGAGATTCTTGCCGCCGCGGGTGCGGAAGCTCTCGAACTTTGGCAGGTCGATCGGCAGGTCGTGCGACGAGAAGGACAACGTGCGCGGGGTCGGGAAGTTGGCGCGGTTGTGGATCAGCGTGCCGTTGGTCAGGCGGAAGATGATGACGTTGGGATCGTCGGTGGCGAGGAACTGCCCCCCCTCGGCCGTTACGCCGACCCAGTCGCCCTTGGGTGTTTGTGCGTGGACGAAGATGCCCGACAGCTTGCGTCCCTTGTCGCGGCTTCCCTCGATTCGCATCGTCATCCGGTCACCCAGATGCGTGAACTCGCCGACCTTGACCGAAGCCCCGAGCGCGCCGGTCCGCAGTTCAAAGCGGAGCTTTTCGTAATTGTAGCGCGCGATCGGCTGCACATAGCCGACGATCGCGATGTTCGCCGCTGCCAGCACGATCGCGTACATGTACGGCACGCGCAGCAAGCGTGCGTAGCTCATCCCGACGCCGCGCATCACGTCAAGCTCGCTCGACGTCGCGATGCGGCGGAAGGCCAGCAGCACACCCAGCATCAGCCCGATCGGTATGCCGAGCCCGAGATATTCGGGCAGCAGGTTGGCGAGCATCTTCCACACCACGCTCACCGGGCCGCCCTGCGTCGCGACGAAATCGAACAAGCGGCGGATGCGATCTAGGATCAGCAGCATCGCGGCGATGAACAGGGTGGAGAACAATGGCAGCGCGATCAGCCGGGCCATGTAGCGGTCGATCGATTTCATGTGCGCGCGACGCGGCCTCGCAAGAACAACGGAAAGGCTTCGGCTATAGCAGGTGAATGCAAGCCGTCACCTGTTCGCTTGCGGCGATCCGGTGGCGATCATTCGGCGGCGATGGCGTGCGCGCGATCGCGTCGCGCGGCCGCGTCGACCGCGTGTTCGAGCGCCGCGAGCGTGAACGGCTTGCGCAGGACCGGACGATTGCCGAGGTTGACGGTGGCGGCGTCACCCGCGAACCCGGTGACGAACAGCACCGGGATGTGGCGATGACGCGCGTCCAACCCTGCGATCATCTCGGGTCCGGTCAGGCCGGGCATGAGCACGTCGGACAGGATCAGGTCGGGGGCGGGCATGTGCGCCAATGTGGTGGCGGTTCTGGTCGGATCATCGCACGAGGCAACGATGTGACCAAGTTCCTCCAGCGCGCCGACCGTTGCGGCGAGAACGCGGGGATCATCCTCCACCACCAGGATCGACAGCGCGGTGTCGTGCACCTTTTCGTGCAGTGCCATCTCATGGATGGCGGACGGGGTTTCGGCCTGTGTGTTCTCGATCTCGCGCGGGAGCAGCAGCGTCACGGTCGTGCCGCGACCTGGGGTGGATGCGATCAACACGTCACCATCGATCTGCTTGGCGAAGGAAAAGATCTGGCTGAGACCGAGGCCAGTGCCTTTGCCGACCGGCTTGGTGGTGAAGAACGGCTCAAACGCGCGGTCCAATACTTCGGCGGACATGCCGTGCCCGGTGTCGGTGACCGCGAGCGCGAGATAGTCGCCCGCCGCGCAGCCGTGCGTGCTAGTAGTCGCAAGCGTCTGTGCACGTGCCGTGATCGTCAGCGTGCCGCGACTGTCCATCGCGTCTCGCGCATTGACAGCGAGATTCACCAGCGTGTTTTCCAACTGGACGCGGTCAACCCGTGCGCACCAGCCGTTGCTGCGATCGTCGATCACTACGGTCACGCCGTCGCCAAGCGTGCGATCGAGCAGGTCGCGCAGGCCGGCGAACAGGTTCGCTGCGTCGATATATTCCGGATTGATCGCGGTTTCGCGTGCGAAGGCGAGCAGCCGCCTTGTCAGCGCGGCGGCACGGGTCGCGCCCTCCGTCGCGCTCTCGACGTGACGCAGCACGTCGAGACTTCCCGATGCGATGCCGCGCCGTGCGAGTTCCAGCCCACCGATGACGACCGCGAGCATGTTGTTGAAGTCGTGTGCGATCCCGCCCGTCAGTTGCCCGACCGCCTCCATTTTCTGCACCTGCCGCAGCCGCGCTTCCTGGACGCGCAGTTCGTCCGTCGCCGCCGTCACCGCACTGGCGAGATCATCGGCGCGCTCGCGCTGCGAATCGGCTTCTGCCTGCGCCACGGCGCGCCCGGCGAGCACGCGCATGGTCAGCCAGCCGAGCGCGATCATGCCGAGCAGCAGCAGCACGCCGAAGATCGACAGGATCTTCGCCGCATTGGTCGAGCGGTTCACCAGCGTCATCGCCTGCGACGTGCGCTGTTCCAGCAGCGTACGCTCATCGGCGATCAACCCGTCCAGCGCGGCGTTGATCGCCTCTAGCGCGGGCGAGGTACGCACCTGATAATAGCGCGACAATGCCTGGCTGTTCTTGCCGTAATTGGTTGCGAGCGCGGTTGCGGCCAGTTCCTCGCCGCGCTGCCGGAATGCGCGCTGCAGCCAGGCGAGGCGTTGTTGCTGGCCGGCATTATCTGCGGTCAACCGGCGGAGCTGCGCGACATTCTCTCCCGCCCGGCGCCAATCGTCGAAATAGGATTGGCCGAGCCGCTGGTCACCCGAAATAACGTAGCGACCGAGCGCCGCTTCGGACTTCGCCATCGTGCCCTGAAGTGCGCGCGCCAGGTTCATGACGTCGTAACTGTGACTCTGCGCCGCGAGGGCACGGTCGCGTTGCCGGCTCGCTTCGCCGAGCGTGATGACGAGCGCGGTCAGCACGGCCATGCCCGCGACCGCCATCGCGACCAGGGTTACCGTGCGCCAGGCCGACAACAGCCTGCGCCGCGCATCCATCTCGTCCCCGCTCACGCCGACCGGTTTAACGCAGCGGCGCGCCCGGTGCAAAGAGAGCGCCGCGCCACCGTGAGGGCACTTGGTCTAGTTGATCTCGCCGGTCGCGCGGCCCGCGTCGGCGAACATCGCGGTGATGCGGTCGATCTGCGCATCGCTGTGTTCGGCCGAGAGCGAGCAGCGCAGCAGGAAGGTGCCCGACGGCGTTGCCGGCGGACGCGCGACGTTGACGTACAGACCCTGCTCCAGCAGCGACTGCCAGATGCCGACGGCGCGCTCCTGATCCTTGCACATGACAGCGATGATCGCCGAGTCGGCGCTTTGCGTCCCGAGCGTGAAGCCGAGTTCGCGCAGGTTCGCGTGCAGGCGGCGCGCGTTCGACCAGAGCTGCGCGCGCTTCGCGTCGGCGTGCATCAGCTTGCGAATTGAGGTGGCGGCGGTTGCAACGACCGAGGGCGGCAGGCTGGCGGTGAAGATGTACGGGCGGCAGGCGAGGCGCATCGCCTCGAATTTCGGATGGTTGGAGACGCAGAAGCCTCCAACGGTGCCGACCGATTTCGAAAAGGTGCCGATGATGAAGTCGACGTCTTCGCCCAGGATCAGGCCCTGATCCTCGTACACGCCGCGCCCGTGTTCGCCGAAGAAGCCCATCGAATGCGCCTCGTCGACCAGCACCATGCAGCCGTGCTTCTTCGCGATCGCGACCATCTCCTTCAACGGCGCGATGTCGCCGAGCATCGAGTAGACGCCTTCGAGCACGACGAGCTTGCCCGGATCCTTGGGCAGGCGGCCGAGTCGCTTGTCGAGGTCCTCGACCGAATTGTGGCGGAAACGCACGACCTCCGCATCGCCCATCTTGCAGCCGTCGTAGATCGAGGCATGGCTGTCGGCGTCGAGGATGACGTACTCCCCCTTTGCCGCGATGGTTGAGATCGTGCCGAGGTTGGCCTGGTAGCCCGTCGAGAACACCATGGCATGATCAGCGGCGTAGAATTCGCGCAGCGCATCCTCGGCATCGACGTGGTCGCGAAAGGTGCCGTTGAGCATCCGGCTGCCGTTGGTGCCGCTGCCGAAGCGGTCGAGCGCCTGCTTGCCCGCCGCGATCACGTCGGCGTCGAAGGTCATGCCCATGTAATTGTAGGTGCCGAGCAGGATCGTCTCGCGTCCCTTGATCACCGCCTCGGTGGGGGAGCGAACCTCCTCCATCACGATACCGAACGGATCGCGCACGCCGGTGCCGAGCAGCGCCTCGCGCTCGGCGATCAGCGCGTCGAACTTACTGAACAGGTCACGCTCAGGGGCGACCGGAGCGGGATCGGCGGGCAGCGCCTCGGGCTCGAGGCCGGTCTCTGTCATGTTACGCCTTCAACCGTGCGACAGCGTCGACGAGCTGGCCGACGTTCTCGATCTCGGCCTGCATGTTCATCGTGATAATGATGTCGAACTCGTCCTCGATCGCGGCGACGAAATCCATCACGGTAAGCGAATCCCATTCGAGGTCGCCCTGGAAGGTCGTCGCGTCGATGACAGCCACGCCCTTCTTGTTGAAGGGTTCGATCTGGGCCTGAACGGTGTCGAAGATCTGGTTGCGGTCGCTCATGGTCGCTTTCGATGCGTGATGATTAAGGCCGGGGTGCGGCGGCGCTATAGCAAGTCGTGGGCGCGATACCACTCGGCCGTCGCGGCAAGCGCGGCAGCGGTGTCGTGCTCGGCGCGCCACAAGGCCGGTGAGGGGAGCGCGTGGGCGACCCAGTCGGGATGGCGGAAATAGCCGACGCGGTCGGGCGTCAGCTTGGCGCGCGACCCGCGGAACAGGCGATCAAGCCGCGCCGCGCCCGAAAGAATCGCGCCGGGCAGCGAGACGGGAAGCGCGCGACGTCCAACCGCGCGGCCGAGCGCGCGGGCGAAGTCGCGGTGGTCCCAGCCGCCAGGGCGGCCGTCATCGGGTTCGAGCACCATGTGACGTGCGCCGTCGCCGGTGGCGAGCGTCAGTAGCAGACGCGCCAGATCCTCGACCGCGATCACCGACAGCCGATTGCCGCGCGGGGGCAGCGGCACGAGCCCGCGGCGTGCGAAGCGGAACAGCTCCAGCATCTCATGGTCGCGCGGGCCAAAGACGGCGGGCGGACGCACGATGGTCCACTCCAGCCCGCTCAGCTGCACCAGCCGGTCGGCCTGAAGCTTCGACCAGCCATAATCGGAGAGATGCGGTTCGCGCGCGGCGAGCGACGAGACGTGGACGAAACGTTGGACACCGGCGGCACCGGCCGCCGCGATCATGCTGCGCGTGCCGTCGATGTTGCCGCTGACGAAGCCAGAGCGGTCGGCGGCGTTGACGATGCCGGCAACGTGGATCACCGCGTCGGCGCCGTCGACCAGCGCGCCTGGCCCGGCGAGATTGCCTGGTATCCAGGTCACACCCTCGCGCTCGGGCTGCTCCCGCCTGGCGAGCGCGCGAACCGTGTGGCCCGCGGCGAGCGCCTGATCGACCAGGTGACTGCCGACGAAGCCGGTTGCGCCGGTGATGGCGAGGATCATCGCGCGCTTCCTCCAAGGTAAGCCATGTGGTTGCGGTGAACGATCGCCGCTCGCGGTGCGTAGCCCAGCAGACTCGCGTGCTCGTCGCTGCGTCGACCGATCAGCCGTGTCGCATCGAGGGCATCATATTCGCTCAAGCCACGCGCGATCGTGCCGTGGTCATCATGGATTGTGACCAGATCACCGCGTGCGAACTCTCCCGAGATCTGCGTCACTCCGGCCGCGAGTAGGCTCTTGCCCGCCGCCAGCGCGGCGGCGGCGCCCGCGTCGACGTGGATCGTGCCGCGCGCGGTCAGCCCTCCGGCGAGCCATGCCTTGCGCGCCGGTGCGCCGCGTGTCGCGACGAAGATCGTGTGGCGCGACGGCGTCGACAGCGGATGGTCGATGCGCCCGCTCGCGATTGCCAGATGCGCCCCGGCGGCGTTGGCGATCCGTGCGGCGGCGATCTTGCTGACCATCCCACCCGACCCCATGCCCGAGCTCGATCCGGTGTCCGCCATCGTCTCGATCGCCGCGTCGATGCGTTCGACGCGCGAGATGTGCTGCGCGCCGGGTTGCGCCGGGTTGCGGTCGTACAGCCCGTCGATGTCGGACAGCAGGACTACCCCGTTCGCGCCCGCCGCCTGCGCGACGCGTGCGGCGAGCCGATCGTTGTCACCGAAGCGGATTTCCTCGGTCGCCACCGAATCGTTCTCGTTGATGACCGGCACGACGCCGAGTGTCAGCAACCGGTCGAGTGTCGCGGCAGCATTCAAGTAGCGGCGTCGGTCCTCCAGGTCGCCGAGCGTCACCAGCATCTGCGCCGCGGTGATCCCCTGCGCGGCCAGCAACTCGGCCCAGACGCCTGCGAGCGCGATCTGCCCGACAGCCGCGGCGGCTTGCGCATCCTCGAGGCTGGCGCGTCCGCCTTTGGCGAGCCCGAGCCGCCGCGCGCCAAGCGCGATCGCGCCCGAGGAGACGATCGCGACCTGCTGGCCGTCTGTGCGCCGGGCGGCGACATCTGCCGCGACGCTCGCCAGCCAGTCGCGTCGAATACTGCCGTCGGAAGCAACGAGCAGCGCCGAGCCGATCTTGACGATCAGCCGCGCGCAGGTGGGAGCGGGAAACAGCGACATGTGGATGCGATCGTTAGCGCACCGAGGCGGGGTGGCAAGCGTGCGCACGCTGGGTGAGGCGTCGCGAAACGGTACGCCCTCGCCCTATCGTCAGAGCGGCGACCACTCGACCGCGTCCTCATCGCCGTCATCTTCGACGGGCGAGTCGGTCGAGGGAATCGCCTCAAGCAGCTTGTTGAGGACCCAGTCGACGCCGGTGCCGCTGACGCCGGAGATTGGGATCACCTCGGCGCCGCTCGCATCCTCAAGCTCGGCCGACAGCGCGGCAATCAGCTCGTCGTCGAGTGTGTCGATCTTGTTGAGCGCGACCACCACCGGCTTCTCATCAAGCCCGCCGCCGTAAGCCGCCAATTCCTCGCGCACGATGCGGTAGCTTTCCGCCACGTCCGGGTCATTCGCATCCACCAGGTGGAGCAGCACGCGGCAGCGCTCGATATGGCCGAGGAAGCGATCGCCGATGCCAGCGCCATCCGCCGCGCCTTCGATCAGGCCGGGGATGTCGGCGAGGACGAACTCGCGGTTCTTGTGCCGCACGACACCCAGCTGAGGACGCGTGGTGGTAAAGGCGTATTCGCCTACCTTCGCCTGCGCGTTGGTCACCTGATTGATGAAGGTCGACTTGCCCGCATTGGGCAGACCGACGAGCCCGGCGTCGGCGAGCAGCTTGAGGCGCAGCCACACCCACGCTTCCTCGCTGGGCCAGCCGGTGCCATGCTGGCGCGGGGCGCGGTTGGTCGAGGTCTTGTAGCTGGCGTTGCCGCGCCCGCCGTCGCCACCGCGCAGGAACACGACGCGTTCGCCGACACGGGTCAGATCGGCGAGCAACGTGCGTTCGTCGTCGTCGGCCAGCACCTGCGTGCCGACCGGCACCTTTATGACGAGATCGTCGCCTCCACCGCCGGTGCGGTTGCTACCCGATCCGCCCTGACCACGCGGCGCGCGGAAATGCTGCGTGTAGCGAAAGTCGATCAGCGTGTTGAGGCCGGCCACGGCCTCGAACACGATGTCTGCGCCCTTGCCGCCGTTGCCGCCGTCGGGGCCGCCATATTCAATGAACTTTTCGCGCCGGAAGCTGACGGCGCCGGGACCACCGGCGCCCGAGCGGACGAAGATCTTTGCCTGGTCAAGAAAATGCATGGCGCGCGCCTAGCGCGTTCGCGGCATTAAAGCGACCCGGCGCGGGGCGGGTCAGCCGGTCGGCTTACCCCGATCAGCGAGCAGCATCGCGCGCGCAAGCTCGCGTGCCCGCTCGCGTGGCAGCCCCAGCGCACGCGCCATCGGTGTACCAAGCAGTGCGTCGCCAAGCGCCATCAGCACGAGCTGCAGCGTCTCGTCGTGGATCGGTGCGCCCGGATCATTATCCTGCGCCAGCTCCTCGACCAGATCGTGGATTGCGGTCAGGATGGGATCGAGCGCGTCCTCGTTGCCCGATAGGATCATCCAGCTGGCGAGCGCGCCCGCACCATTCTTGCCGAACGCATCGAACGTGAGATCGACCACTTCGGCCGGGTCCTCGCGCTCGCGTGCGCGCAGCACCGCCGACTTGATTGTGCCAACGATGCGGCTCGCCATGCTGGCGATCAGTGCCTTCTGCAGCCCGTCGGCCGAGCCGAAATGATGGAGCAGATTGGCATGCGTGCGCCCGATCCGCCCCGCGACCGCCTTCAGCGTCACCGCCTGCGGGCCGACCTCGACCAGCAGCGCACGTGCGGCGTCGAGCGCGGCCTCGCGCGATTGCTCGGGGCTGAGACGGCGGGGCAGGGGAGCTATGGTCATCACGCTCTGATCCGCGATCGCACGCCGCCGCGCAACATCGCGGGTCACGCCGCGATCGGCATCGCGCATGCAGTGTCCGCCGCCGCGCACGGTCGTGCGAGATCGAGTGCCAGGTCGACGCACTCAACCTCAGCCCCGCGCGCGAGTGAGAACAGGCGGCTGCACCCGGTCTTGACGAAGCCGAGCCGGCGCAGCACCCGCCCGGATGCGTGATTGTCGACCATGTGACGTCCGATCAGCCGTTCGCTCCCGAGTGCGTGGCGCGCGATGTCGACAACGGCTCGTGCCGCCTCGGTCGCATAGCCATGACCCCATGCATCAGGCGTCAGCCAATAGCCGAGTTCGCGGGTGCAAGCTCCGAGCGGGATTAGCTCGATCCCGCCGATCAGGCGGTTCTCGCCCCGCGTCATGATCTGAAAACGCGGCTGATGCGCATCGCGTGGCAGGGACAGGAACGCCTCGGCGTCACCCAGCGCGTACGGCCACGGCGCGCGCGACAGGTTGCGCACGACTGCCTCGTGCCCGATCGCGCGCGACAGGGCGGGTGCGTCCTCAGGCCAGCCGGGCCGCAGGGTCAGTCTTCTTGTCAGCGCGAACACGGTTTCGCTCTCCTTGGCCAAGGCCCCAAGCACGCCAGCGTGACGCGCCCGAGACAGGATGGAGGGAGACACGAAAAAAGGGAGCCGGGGTGACCCGCCTCCCTTGTTGGTTTGGTGCCGTTTGGCACTCGGGTCACCCTGGTAGGCAACCCGGATGGTTACCCGATGTTACTCAGCCGCCATCGGCATCATGTCGACCGAGCAAAATTTGCGGCCAAGCTTGCCATCGTGGAACACCACGCGCCCGTCGACGAGCGCGAACAGCGTGTGATCCTTGCCGATGCCGACGTTGCGACCCGGATAGAACTTGGTCCCGCGCTGACGCACAAGGATGTTGCCTGCGATCGCTTCCTGACCGCCGAACTTCTTCACGCCGAGACGACGACCGGCTGAGTCGCGACCGTTGCGCGACGAACCGCCTGCTTTCTTATGTGCCATTTCGAATAACCTCCTGCGAGCCGCTGTTCGTTACGCGCCGATCGACACGATCTTGAGGATCGTGTGCTGCTGGCGGTGACCATTGCGGCGGCGATAATTGTGACGGCGGCGCTTCTTGAACACGATGACCTTGTCGGCCTTCGCCTGCGCGATGATCTCCGCCGCGACCGACAGTCCGTCAATCGGCTTCAGATCCGAACCTTCGCCCGCGAGCAGCACGTCGCCCAGCGTCACCGACGCCCCGGCATCACCATCGATCTTGTCGACGACGATCTTGTCTCCGGCGGCAACGCGGTACTGCTTGCCGCCCGTGCGCACGATAGCGAACATGGCTCTTTTCACTTCCCAAATGTCTATGCCCGCCGGGGCAGACCCCGCGGAAGAAAGCGCGCTGCTAATTAAAGGCGGCGCGCCTGTCAACCGCTGCGCGCCTGCACCTACCTAGTGGCGATGCTGTCGCTTCAAGCCGTATCGGCCATCAGCCAGGCGATCGAATAGACCCGCAATAGCGGGATGTTCGACCGGCTCGTCAGTGTCGTCATGGACCAGGTTCTGTTGGCTGACGTAGGCGACATAGCTCGACTCGGCGTTCTCGGCGAGCAGATGGTAGAACGGCTGATCCTTGCGTGGGCGGAAGCTTTCGGGAATCGCCTCATACCATTCATCGGTGTTGGCGAAGACCGGATCAACGTCGAAAATAATACCGCGAAAGTCGAGCATCCGGTGGCGCACAACGTCGCCGATTGAGAAGCGCGCGTGTGAGATGGGCGGCGCGATCGGGCGCGCAGGGGTAGGATCCGGGACGGCAGACACGGTGTCGTTCATGCGCTTCAAGATAGTGCGAGTGCGGGAGGGCACAACAGCGTGTTCGCGCCGTGCGGCTAGGGTAGAGTGCTATCTTCACGAAACGCTTGCGCCTCACCCGGCGCATCGCTAGAGGCCGCCCTCCGACCACTTCACCGGCCTCGACGGCCGGACCGAAGGACCTCGCGGAGAGGTGGCAGAGTGGTCGAATGTACCGCACTCGAAATGCGGCGTGCCCTCACGGGTACCGTGGGTTCGAATCCCACCCTCTCCGCCACGGTTCGCCGTTAAGTAATTGTATTTGTTGTTCATTCTGCGCTGCGGGTGGTGAATGTCACCATCTGCCCACCAACGCTGTCTGCAACAGAATGCACCATCACGCGGCATCAATCGGGTTGATCGTCGGTGCGCTATCGAGCCGCTGTTGTAGCGCCGGACGGTTTATCGGCGTGTCTCTCTCGATTCGAAATAGGCGAAACGACGCACCGGATTGAGCCGGTCTGATCCAATCCGCTTCAATCGTCCACAGGGGCAGCGCCACACTTGGCCAGTTCCTTATCGGATAGGTGGCCAAACTTCTTGGCTGTCTCGATCCTGTCGGGATAGACCGTCACGTCACGTACTCCGCGACCGTAATGCAGCCCGATCCGATCAGCCATTTGCAAGATGCTTGGTGATACGAACGGATCGGCCACGTGTGCTAGGCACAGCGCCACCTCCGTCATGGGTCGCGACGACGGAACGCTGACCATCTTTGGTGTTTCGACGGCAGCTACAAGCAAGAGCCATGCGATCATCGTCCACGCCTTTCGAGTCGAGCAAGCGCGATACTGTCAGGGATTGTTAGTCAGTCCACGTCGTTTCTGGATGCGACGTTGGGCCAAATCGATCAATGAGACCCAATCACGAGCAACTGCGCTGGCGTCCTCATCAGGTAGCCATATGCGTAACCAGCGATCCAGGCTGCTAGACTTGCCGCCGCAGAGTGCTTCGCTTGCCCATGTGGTCGACCGATCGGCTGCAAAGATCATCCGCAGCACCGTCGTACGATTAAACACCAGCACCTCGCGTCGCAGTTCGTCCACGTGGTGCCGGATCATGTCTGTTTGCTTTGGATCATAGCGGACTGCATGACAGCGATAGGCTATGTCTGTGCGCAAGGCGTCTATTTTCGAAGCAGCACGCCCCTTCCAAGTCCACCTAGCAAGCGTGAACGGCTCGAATACTGCGTCGCTGTCAAACTCTAGGACGCAGAACGGTTGAGAGACAATGACGCGTTGCACGCGGCAGAGGTCGGCGTTCTGCATCACAATTCCCCTGCTAGGCATTTGCGGTACATTTCAGCCGCGTCGTCCACAGTGGCGGTAAGAGGGATGCCGACAACTGGTTTGATGTTGAGCGCTTCGGCAACACGCGGCGGCATCGGTGGGAAAACATCATCACCGGCAAGCGCCGCTTCATAGCGCGCTGCCGGATCGTTCCCGAACCGCTTAAAGGCTATTTGGCGGCACTCGATTTCCCATTCGTCGTGCCAGCGCCGCAGCTTGGGCGACAGATGATGCAGAGCGTACGCGCGTTCGTCATGTCGTCGCGCTGCCTCCCGGATTGCGCGCAATCGCACCTCGATGCCAACCCGGCTCATCGCTTCGTCACCGCGCCGATGATGCCTTCCAGTTCCTCGACCTGACGCTTGAGTTCTTTCACGTCACTGGCGTCGGCAGCGGTCTTAAATGCCTGACTAAGCCGCGCTGCTTCCTCGGGCGAAATCTCGGACATAGCGGCCGCGTCGATGATGGCGTTGGGGTCGTTGCTGTCGAGTTCGACTGTTCGACCGCCCTTCGGCAGTGTGTAATCCAACACGTACCGAACGGCGGTCCATTCACCCGCCCGAACCTTGTCGCGCAGTTGTGCGACCGCTTCGCTCGAAAGATTTTGCACGGCTTCGAGTGTTGCGCGACCCTTCTTGTTCTTGCTTCCAGGTTTGCGCCCGCCAAAGCCGGGTAGGAACCTACCATCAGGCGCGCGCCCGGTGTTTGCGTCTATCATCGGCTTAACTCCACCGAACCACTGTGCCGCCAACGCGGGTCAGCCATTCGGCCACGGGTTGGGTTGGAATGCGGGCGACTAGCGGTGCTGGCATTCCACGCCGGCGCCAGTTGTGAGCGGTGGCACGGGTGATGCCGAGCGCGTCCCATAACTCGCCCGGCTTCATGCTGCCGGCCCGGAGCGTCACTACGTCCGGGATGGCCAGCGCACAGGACGCGTTCACGGTTGCACCCGCTCAAGAACGGCTGCCAGCGGCAAATTGAACGCTGTCGCCAGGTACGCGACGATAGACCGCAGCGCCTGTTCGTCGCCGGCACTGCGCTCGCCTCGTTCGCGATGCCGATCAAGCACTGCGGCGGCTGCCTGCTGCACAGCTACGTGGTCAACGCCGGTTGCGAGCAAGTCGCCCGTCACGGACGGCATGGCTGGATAGTTGCCAGCCAGCCCCACACGCTCCGCAAAGTTCAATTGCAGGTAACGCTCGTCGGCCGGTCCGCGCAGTTCTGGTGCAAGGTTGGCCAGATCGGGTGCGGCAACGATGGCGGCAAGTTCGCGCAGGTCGGCCACGGTGATGCGCGCCGCCTGTTCAGCCGGGCTAAGCGAACGATAGACGTTCCGCCATTCACCATCGTTGCGGGTGTCCGCGATCGACGGTGCGCGCTCGCGGGCGTTGCGATCGGCCGTTTCATATTCCCGTTTGCGGGTCAGCAACGCCCCGTACGTGTTGCTAGTGGCGACAATGGCAGCACGGCCAGCGGTCGAGTTCATCAACGCGGCCGGGATCGCCTCGGGCTTCATGACGATGGAAAGCTGATTGTGTTCGTTCGTCAGCGCCTCAAATGCGCCGATCGTCTGCGCGTACGCCGGATCGTCGGGCAGGAAAGCGTTCGTATCGTCCACACCTGCGACAACGCCTCGATCGTTCCTGTTGAAAGTCGGCGCCATGTTCAATTACTCCGCTAATCCTTAACAATTCAAGGATCGGTTTTGACGGGTAGTAGGTCAAGTCGCCATCAAACAATAAGTCTGACAGTGACATAAACAACTCCATAGAAAACAAACTACATAGAACAGGCGGAACAGCTAGAACAGCAAATCCAGAAACCCTACAGGCCGGAATACTTATGCATGAATAAGTGTATAGCTTCATTTCGTTTATGGGGTTTCGTGAAACGGTGTTCTAGCTGTTCCGCCTGTTCCGCTTAGCCATTTTGACGATGAGCAAACCTTGCGCCTTCCACCGCCGCCCGCACCTGTGAACGTCCGATCGTCGTCAGGTCGTCAGGCGTGAGATGGCCCCGCACGATCAGCGGTCGTTCCCAGCGGCCCACCACCTTGAAGCGGTCGCCGGTTCGCATACCCGCACGCGTTGCCTCGTGCCTGCACCAATCCTCCGATTTGGCGTCGTCGGCCACGTAACGATGCAGATCGGACACGAAGGCTAAGTCGCCCGGCCACTCGGTTTGAAACTGACGCACCGCATCCTCCGCATCGGTGACAAGAGAGGCGAGCGCCTTTGCCTTGGCCGCGCTCATGGGCGCGTGTTCGTGCGGGTTGAAGCCATGCAGCGATAGCGTGGCCAAGTAGTGCTGTACCGATGCGATAAACGCCGGATCGTCCATGTCGTCGTGCAGCCGTGCGTACCAATCGGCCGACGCGCATTCGGACGGGTTTTCGATGACAATGATGCGACGATCAGAGTTGTCGAACGGCAGTGCGTCGGGATGGTTCGAGAACATTAGCCATCGACAGCAATTCTTCTCGACCGACTGTGCGCCGTATTTCGGGTTCAGGTGCCGATATTCCTCGGTGACCTTGGATTTGAGTTGTTCGGCTTTGGTCCATCGTTCCCGGCTGTTGCCTTCCCGCACTTCGTCCACGGTGGCGAGCAGCTTCATCGATAGCCGGCCATTGTAGGCGCCGAACAGCGTGTCGGCTGACACGTTGGCAGCGACATAACCGCGCAACACCCGCGTCAGGATGCTGGCCAACGTGCCGCGCCCCGTGCCGGTTTTCGGGGTGAACATCAGGTATGCGGTGTGCGGCAGTTCGCCCGGATGCTGCACAATGTGCGCGAGCCATTGCGTGAACCGGATGCGCTCGGCTTCGATCGGCACGAGGTATGCGAGGTGCTGCACAAACGGTTGTACCCGATCCTGCCAGTTGGGCGGCGGATCGAACACCGTGGGCGGCGTCCACAGGTTGAATGCCCTGTCACCCGCCTGTGCCCGTTCGGGTGAGCGGCAAAACTCGCCCGCTCCGGGCACCCACGCCACCACGTCTGCACTGCGACGATCGCGGCTGGCCAGCCATGCGCCAATAACCGGCACCTCTTTGATGAGCGGCGCGCCCCACTTGTCCAGCTTGCCCGTGTCGATCGAGTGTTTCGAGGCTGCCCACTCGTTCACGGCGTCGGCTTTGGACCGCATACGTTTCGAGCGGCGCGAGACGACAAGCGACCCGCTACCAACGAACACGAGGTCGGCCGTTGCCTGTTCCAGCGTCAGCAGCTCCGGGAAGGCGTCCGCTGCCAGATCGTCGCCAATGCGCTCATCATCGCGCAGCCGTTGCGCCCGGCTGTAGAACGGCCGGTGTGGATCGTTGATGGCCTTGGCGATGGCCAGCCGCGCTTTTCGTTCGTCGTCGCGCCACAGACCCGAGCGTTGGAACAGGCGCAACATGCGCGCGGGGTTGCAGCCGGTCCACCATGCGAGCGCGTTGCACATGGCCAGGTCAGCGCTGCTATGGTCGAAGGGGCGCGCTTCGTCGGGCCAGAACTGCCCTAGCGTGGGCGAGGCTTCCCACAGGTCCGAGAACGATACGCGGGCGCCAAGCGAGGCCATCGGCGTGCGCCGGCCCATAGCCTGCCGTATTAGCGTGTCGTCGCCGGCGGGTCCGTCATATCCTTCGCGGGGCTGGTCCACCCATTCGACCGCCGCAAAGTCGGACAGGCGTTCGACGTTGGGCACCCATGCGGCAAGCTGATCGGTCCAGTCGGCCACGGGTTCGCCGGTCCATCCGTTACCGCCTATGGCCATGAAGCGCGCCGATGCGTAGCACTCGTGCTTGTTACCGGCGACATCGCCCCACTTGCGGCGTTTGTCGGCCAACCGCGTTGGATCGGACAGGATACCAACGCCGTGCAGCCCTTTGCCCGACTGCGACACCTCCCATGCGCCTTGCAGCGCTTGGACGATCGACATAGCATGATCGGTGTAGGTGCCTGTCGCCGGATCGCGGCAGTCGTCCAGGTCCACGAATACGAACGGGTCGTCGGCGGTAAACACGAAGCCGACACCAGCATAACTGCCGCTCGCGAGGGCAGCACATGCGGTCAGGTAATCCGCCCACGTGGTCGGGTCGGTCGGATCGGCTCGTTGGCCCGTCATCGGATTGTACGGCACCTTGCGAGGCTTCGGCTCTCCCGGCCGCTGTTCCTTTCGCCATGTGACGAACTGCGGGTACGGCATCAACGCGGCCGGCACGGCCACAGGTTGCGCCGCGATGGCGGCAGCGATATTATCCATGCGTCAAGTCTCCCGCCCGGCGCGCCCTGCACGGCGTGGCCGGGCGTGTTGTTTCAGGCGAGGTCGTCTGCGCTGGCGCGGCTACGGCTTTCCCACTCGACCAATTCGGCCACTGCCCAGCGTTTGATGCCGGACGGTAAGACGATCGGGAGCGGAAATTCGCGTTGTTCGCGAATCCAGCGGTAGATGCTGTGCTTGGAGGTCGCGTAGCGCGCGGCTACGCCGTCGATGGGAAGAAATTGGCCCATTATGTGGCCCCTCGGATCGGATGATTGCGGGGGAACGTGCGGCATCCACCTGCCACGCTACCGGTCTTCCTCCGGCTTTGGTCATCCAACCCTACGCCTCCGGGTATCCTCCCTCGGGCCTGCTATGCCGTAGCATCGCGGTACAAGTTGTGGCACGTTTTCGGTTCTGTCAAGCCAAGGATCGCAGCGTGATCAAAGATAGAGCTGAACTGATAACGAAGGTGAAATCAGCCAATTCTCTGATTCAGGAAATTACAGACTATTTAGGCAAGAACGGCGATTCACGAGGCTTCGGCCGCCTTCGGTTTCCCCGAGGCTTTATCCGAACAGCAATTGAACACAGATCAAAGTTGACGTTTGTTGAAGACGTGAATCTTAAGGCGAATCTCAGCTACGCATTGATGACGCATGATGTGCTAAGGTGGATGGTGTTCAACACCGACATTTCGGGGCAAGCGCGGGAAATGCTCATCAAGGAAGCTGTCTGCATTCTCGGTAACATATGCGACAGCATAAGCATATTTCCATCTGAATACGGCTTAGGTAAGGGTTCCAGTTTCGCCAAACGAATGGATAAGTTGAAACAATTAGATGTGATTAAAGAAGCTGACCACAGCAATCTAAACTGGTTGTGGGATAAGAGGAACCAAGAGCACATCCACCGCAATGATTTCCGCGAATGGTCACACTACGAAGACGGAGATTGGTACAGGTCCGTGAGGGCCTATCATAAACTTCGAGATGGCTTAAAGGTATGGATAGACGCTAGGAAAAACGTAGCTGAGTGACATTGTCAACGTTGCGCGACAGATAGTCAGCCCATGCAGTCATCAGTTTGACACGAGGCGGCAGGTGCGTTCCGCGCTGATATGCCGCCTCCGTTTTGTCCTTCAACTGGTGTGCAAGCGCGTGTTCAATCACCTCGCGCGGCGCTGCGTGTGTCTCGCCTCCCCAATCACGAAATGTGCTGCGAAACCCGTGGACGGTTAGGTCGCTGCGATCCATGCGCTTTAACACCGCTGCTAGGGTCATGTCGGACAACGGCTTGTCCGGCTTAGTGCCGGGGAACACCAACCCTGCACGCTTGGCTTCCTCCGTGGGCGTCAGGATCGCCAGCGCGGCGTCAGACAGCGGCACGACGTGTTCCTTGCCTGCCTTCATGCGATCGGCCGGGATTGTCCAGGTTGCCCGCTCAACATCGATTTCAGACCAGTCGGCGTTGCGGACCTCGCCCGACCGTGTGGCCGTCAGAATGGCAAATTCGAGCGCCTGAGCCGCCGTGCCACTACGCCCACGCAGGTCAGTCAGGAACGCGGGAGCCTCGCTGTAGGGCAGCGCCGCGTGATGCTTGACCCGCTTTGCCTCCTTTGGCGGCTTGGGCAAAATCGGGAGCAGCCCTTCACGCGCGGCGGGATTGTCGGTCCGATGATCGCGAGCAATGGCATAGGCAAACACCGCTTCGATGCGTTGCCGGACCCGCGTGGCCGTCTCGTGCCGAGCAATCCATAGCCTTTCCCCATCTGCGCGTTCGACAGGCTGTATAAGCACCTTTTCAACGGTGCTGCGGTCGATCGTCGCCACCGGCTTACTGCCGATCATTGGATAAACCCACGTGGCTAGCGTCGATTCCCATTGCGCCTTGTGCTTCGCGTTCTTCCATCCGTCTCGGTTGTTCAGCAGGAACGCCTCGGCCAATTCCTTGAAGGTAGCCGGTCGATCCTGTCCCTTTCGTTCGGCTACAGGGTCGTTGCCCGCCTTGATGTCAGCGGCCATCTTTCGGGCTTGTGCCAGCGTGGTCGAACGCTTCGGATCGCTCGGACTATACGGGCCTAGCCCACGCTCCATGCGCTTGCCGCCCTGCACGATACGGTAAATCCATGACGACGAACCGGCCGGCGTCACTTGGAGCATCAAACCAGCCGGACGCCCGCCCACAGGTATGCGGGTTGAGTGGCGTTGGCCCGATCCAGCCATTGTTTCGACGGCCGACTTTATCCGGGCGTCTAGTTCCTTTTGGCCCAACTCCCGAGCGACTACCGGCATCATCTATCCCCATCTGCCCACCATAAATTGATGCAGCACGTCGCACCGGAATGCAACAGGATGAGAAATTCCGGAGGGAAAAAGCACGCAAAACTCCCGGTTTCAGGTCATATCCGGGCGACACGGGCGGGGGAGGGGGGTCTTTTGTGGCGGACACCCTCTCCGCCATGGTTCCACATCTTACATCAGCGATGAGGCCGCGGCTCAGCGGCATCGCCTGCGATCGATATGTGTCGTACGACTTGGCACACGCATCGTCTCCGTAGTCTAGATTTGACTTGGAGGGAGGGCGAATCGATGCCGCTGCCTCCCTGAGGCTTCACCGCCGCCGCCGCTTGAACCGCTTTCGCCTCAAGCAAGAAGTGGCAGTCTTTAGATCCCGCTCAAGCCGCCGCTGTCCGCGCCTTTATAAGAGTGGGCAGCGCGAGCGACCGCGATCCTGTCCTGGCCGATGCTCACAGATTCTGTGAGCAGAGGGGCGCCAGCGGAGACGTAGCCGAGGCGCGGCATGTGC
>NZ_AORY01000005.1 GCF_000382485.1 Sphingomonas sp. Mn802worker
TTCTTCTGAAAAACGCGTCAGCGTGCCTGCCACCCCCGTCTAAGGAGGCATTTGCCAGCTGGGTGCGTCTCAGTTGATGCCGCCGCCCAACGAACGATAAAGCTCGACCAGATTGCTCGCACTCGTCAGCCGTGTGGTGACCAGCTGCTGCTGCGCCGCATAGGCGGTACGCTGCGCGTCGAGCGACACGAGGAACGAGTCGACGCCGGCACGGTACCGCGCCTCGGACAGACGGGCGGCAACCTGCGCCGCATTGGCGCGGGCCGACTGGGCCGATACCTGCTCCCCGATGGTGCCGCGCTGCGCCAGTGCATCGGCGACC
Organism: Sphingomonas sp. Mn802worker; assembly: GCF_000382485.1. Taxonomy (GTDB): domain Bacteria; phylum Pseudomonadota; class Alphaproteobacteria; order Sphingomonadales; family Sphingomonadaceae; genus Sphingomonas. Next base: position 323 of record NZ_AORY01000005.1, read on the forward strand.
TCCCGGAACGCGGACTGGATCGCGCGCTCGTAGGTCGACACCGCGACCTGCTGCGATGCGCGCGCATAGTCGAGACTGCCCTTCCTCGCCCCGCCATCGAACAGCGGCAGGCCAACCGACGGTGTGCCGGTGTAGGTGAAGCTGCCACCACCGAACAGACCCGAGAGCGCGGTAGAGATCGTCCCGATGGTCGCGGTGAGCGAAATCCGCGGGAAGAACGCTGCACGCGCAGCGCCGATGTTGGCATTCTGGGCGATCAGCTGATGCTCGGCCTGGAGAACGTCGGGACGCCGCAACAGCACCGCGGACGAGACATCGCCGGGAAGCGCGTCGCGCGTATAGGCGGTCTTGCCCAAGCCGGCGGGCAGTTGCTCGCTCGGCACAGTCGTTCCGACCAGCAGGTTGAGCGCGTTCTGATCCTGCGTCACCCGCGTCATCAGCGTGGCGATGTCGTTTCGCGCGGACTGATAGTTCGTCTCGGCTTGGCGCGCCTCCAGTTCGGAGGCGACGCCGATGCGGAACTGCGCCTGTGTAAGCCGCAGCGTCTCGCCGAAGGTTTGGAGCGTACGGCGTGACAGCTGCAGCTGCTCCTGGTCGGACGCGAGCGTCAGCCACGCGGTCGCGATCTCGGCGATCAGGCTGATCCGCGCCGAGCGTTGCGCTTCCTCGGAGGCGAAATATTGCTCGAGCGCAGCGCGGCTGAGGTTGCGGACGCGCCCGAACAGGTCGAGCTCGAAGGCCGAGAAGCCGGCGTTGACCGAATAGAATTCGACGTTCGATGATGACGAGCCAACGCCCGCACCCCCGATGCCGGCACCACCACCGCCCAGGCCGCCGCCGGTACCGGTACCCGTGCCCGTGCCCGTTCCGCCACTCGTCGCACCGCCACTGCCCGCGCCGGCGTTGGCGCCCGTCGCGCCGAAGATGTTGTTGGTGTACGTCGCCGAGCCCGATAGCGTCGTAGTCGGCACCAGATCCGAGCGCTGGATACGATATTGCGCACGCGCCTGCAGCACGTTGCCGGCCGCGATGCGCAGGTCACGATTGTTGGCGAGCCCGGTGTCGATCACCTGGCGCAGGCGCGGATCGAGGAAGAAGTCGCGCCAGCCGATCGCGGACACGTCGACCGCATCACTCGCCGCGCGCGGATAGACGCCCCCTTGCGGGAAGGCGGCAGGCACCGCGCCGGTCGGGCGTTCGTACTTGGGCGCAAGATTGCACCCGGCGAGCGCGGTCGACAAAGCGAGCGCGGCGACAAGGCTGGAGCGGGTCACGGTAATCAAGCTCCCTCGACCGCGGGGCGGCCCTGGTTCGTGTCATGGTCGCGGCGGCGGTTGTCACCATCGCCATGGTCGGGATCGTCGTTAGCGGCGGGCTCCGCATGGCCGCCCTGGCCGAACAGGCGCAGCACGACCACGAAGAACATCGGCACAAGGAAGATCGCGAACACCGTTGCGGTCAACATGCCGCCGACCACCGCGCGGCCGATCGCGTTCTGCCCGCCTGCCCCCGCACCGGTCGAAATCGCGAGCGGCAGCACGCCGAAGATGAACGCAAGACTGGTCATCAAGATGGGACGGAGCCGGATCTTGGCGGCCTCGATCCCGGCGTCGAATGCCGACAAGCCATCGCGCATCTTCTCCTCGGCGAATTCAACGATCAGGATCGCGTTCTTGGCCGACACGCCGATCGTGGTGATGAGCCCGACCTGCAGATAGATATCGTTGTTGAGCCCGGTCAGCCACGCAGCCAGCAAGGCGCCGATCACCCCGAGCGGTACAACCAGCATGACCGAGATCGGCACCGACCAGCTCTCGTACAGCGCCGCAAGGCACAGGAACACGATCAGCAGCGACAGCGCGTACAGGGCCGGCGCCTGACCGCCCGACAACTGCTCCTCGTAGCTCAGCCCGGTCGGCTCGAGCCTGGTTCCCGGCGGCAGCTTCGCATGAATGTCGTTCATCGCCTTGAGCGCGGTGCCCGAGGAGACGCCCGGCGCCGGTTGCCCCAATATCTCCATCGACGGTTGCCCGTTGTAGCGCGTCAGCTGGGTCGCGCCCTGCTGCCACGACGTGGTTGAGAAGGCCGTGAACGGCGCCATCGCATTGTTCGTGCCGCGTACGTACAGGCTCGCCACATCCTCCGGCCGCAACCGGTACGGTGCGTCGACCTGAACATAGACGCGCTTCACGCGGCCTCGATCGATGAAGTCGTTGACGTATGATCCACCCCAGGCGGTCGCGATCGTGCTGTTGACCGACGACAGGTCGAGCCCGAGCGCGCGTGCCTTGTCCTGATCGACGTTGATCTTGAGTTGCGGCGCATCGTCGAGCGCATTGGGGCGCACGCCGACCAGCGACTTGTTCTGCGACGCCATGCCCAACATCTGGTTACGTGCAGCAAGCAGCTTCTCGTGTCCAATCCCGGCCTCGTCGACCAATTGCAGGTCGAAGCCGGAAGCGTTGCCGAGTTCCTGCACCGCAGGCGGAATGACCGCGAAGATCATGCCGTCGGCGTAGCGACCGAGCACCGCCATCGCGCGACCGACGACCGCCTGCGCACGGTTCTCCGCACCGGGGCGATCCTTCCATTCCTTCATCGGGATGAAGGCGATGCCGCTGTTCTGTCCGGTACCCGCGAAGCTGAAGCCGTTGATCGTGTAGACGCCGCGGATCGAAGCGCTTTCCTTGCTGAGGAAGTGATCGCGTACGAGGTCGAGGCCCTTTTGCGTCCGCTCGGTCGTAGCACCCGGCGGACCTTGCACCAGCGCGATCATCACGCCCTGATCCTCTTCGGGCAGGAAGCCCGACGGAAGCCGCGCGAACAGCAGCACCATGCCGCCGACGATCAGCGCGTACACGATCAGCGAACGCCCCCAGCGCCGCGCCGTCGAGCGCGTGCCCTTGACGTAGCGGTCGCGTCCGCGATCGAAGCGATCGTTGAACCAGCGGAAGAAGCGCGCGAGCGGCCCCTTGCCTTCCTTCTTATCGGGATCGTGCGGCTTCAGGATCGTCGCGCACAAGGCCGGCGTCAGGATCAGCGCGGTCGCGACCGACAGCACCATCGCCGACACGATCGTGATCGAGAACTGGCGGTAGATGACGCCTGTCGAGCCGCTGAAGAACGCCATCGGCAGGAACACCGCCGACAGCACCAGGCCGATGCCGATCAACGCGCCCGAAATCTCGTCCATCGACTTGCGCGCGGCATCCTTCGGCGAGAGATGCTCCTCGACGATCAGTCGTTCGACGTTCTCGACCACGACGATCGCGTCGTCGACCAGCAGGCCGATCGCCAGCACCATGCCAAACAAGGTCAGCGTGTTGATCGAATAACCCGCGACCGCCAGCACCGCGAACGTACCCGTCAATACCACAGGCACCGCGATCGTCGGGATGATCGTCGCACGCCAGTTCTGCAGGAACAGGAACATGACGAGGAAGACGAGCACGACCGCCTCGACGAGGGTATGGATCACTTGCTCGATCGACAGACGCACGAACGGCGATGTGTCGTACGGGAAGATGACTTTGACGTCGGGCGGCAGCTGCTTGCCGATCTCGGTCATCCGCGCCTTGACCGCGTCGACGGTGTCGAGCGCGTTCGCGCCCGGCGCGAGCTTCACGCCGATGCCCGAGGCGGGCTTGCCGTTCCACTGCGCCGAGAAGCCGTAATTCTCCGCGCCGATCTCCACCCGGGCGACATCGCGCAGGCGCACGACCGACCCGTCGGTGTTGCTCTTCAACCGGATCTGGCCGAACTGCTCCGGCGAGGTCAGACGCGACGACACCGACACGGTGGCATTCAGCATCTGCTCCTTGGGAGCCGGCTGCGCGCCCAATTGCCCGGCCGATACCTGCGCGTTCTGCGCGGTGACGGCGTTGGTCACGTCCGCCATCGTCAGCGCGTAATTGTTGAGCTTCAGCGGATCGACCCAGATGCGCATCGCATATTGCGAGCCGAAGATCTGCGTGTCGCCCACCCCGCTGACGCGCGACAGCGGGTCCTGCATCTTGGACGCGACATAGTCCGCCAGATCGACCGCGTCGTGCTGACCGTTTTCCGAGTACAGGCCGACGAACAGCAGGAAGTTCTGCGTCGCCTTGGCGACGATGATGCCCTGCCGCTGAACCTCTTGCGGCAGGAGCGGGGTCGCTGCCTGCAGCTTGTTCTGCACCTGCACCTGCGCGGTGTCGGGATCGGTGCCCTGCTCGAAGGTGAGCGTGATGGTGACGGTGCCCGCCGACGACGACGAGGACGAGAAGTAGCGAAGGTGGTCGATCCCCTTCATCTGCTGCTCGATGATCTGCGTCGTCGTGTTTTCCAGCGTCGCCGCGTCGGCGCCCGGATAGGTCGCGGTGATCGACACCGCAGGCGGCGCGATCGCGGGGAACTGCGCGATCGGCAGGCTGCGGATCGCGAGCACGCCCGCAAGCATCACGACGATGGCCAGCACCCACGCGAAGATGGGGCGATCGATGAAGTAGCGTGACATGAGCGGTTACTTCGCTTCCTGCTGCGGCTGGCCGGCACCTGCCGCGCCGCCCGGCTGCCCGCCCGGCTTCGCATTCGGGTTCCACGCGACGGCCTTCACCGGCATGCCGGGACGCAGCATCATGCCGCCCTCGACGATCACCTTCTCACCGGCCTTTAGGCCAGCGGTGACAAGCCAGTTGTCGCCGATCGTACGCGGTGCAGTCAGCTTGCGCATCTCGACCTTGTTGCCCGCGCCCACGACCATGACGGTCGGCTCGCCCTTTTCGTCACGCTGCACCGCGCGTTGCGGGACCAGCAGCGCGCTGCCCTGCGTGCCCTCGATTAGTTCGGCGCGAACGTACATGCCGGGCAGCAGCACGCTGCGCGGATTGGGGAAGCGCGCGCGGATCGTCTGCGTGCCGGTCGACGGATCGACGCTGACGTCGGTGAACTGGAGCGTTCCCTCGATCGGGTACACCGATCCGTCCTCGAGCCGCAGCTGCACGCGTGCCGCCTGCCCACCGCGCGACAGGTCGCCGTTCGCGATCTTCTGCCTCAGCGCGAGCAAATCGGCGCTCGATTGCGGCACGTCGACGTAGATCGGGTCGAGCCGCTGGATCGTGGTGAGCGGATCGGCCTGGCCCGAGGTGACCAGCGCGCCGGTGGTCGCCACCGAACGCCCGATCCGACCCGAGATCGGCGCGCGGATGGTGGTGCGCGCGAGATCGATCTGCGCCGAACGCACCGCCGCTTCCTGTGCCGCGACATCGGCACGCGCCTGCGCCGCCGACGTGATCGCGTTCTCGTAGTCCTGCTTCGCGATGGCGTTGATCTTGACCAGCTCACCATAGCGGCGCTGGAGCGCCGCGCTCGACGCGATCGCGGATCGCGCGCGGGCCAACGCGGCGCGCGCGCTGGCCACCTGCGTCACATACGGCTGCGGATCGATGCGATAAAGCGGCTGGCCCTTGGTCACCTGATCGCCCTCGGTGAACAGTCGCGCCAGGATCAGGCCGTTGACCTGCGGGCGCACCTCGGACGTCTCATACGCAACCGTGCGGCCCGGCAGCGTGGTGGTAAGCGTCACCGACTCGCTCTTCACCGCGACCACCCCAACTTGCGGCGGTCCGGCAGGCTGCTGCTGCGCCTGCTCCTTGCCACCCCCACATGCGGCGAGCGGCATCGCCAGCATCGCGGCGACCGCAAAACGATTGATAAGCATGGACTTCCCGGAAAAAATGTGTGAATGAACGATCACTCACGAATGCTGCTACTGCGAACGAGCGCCAGCGTCAATATGGGAAGGAGATGATGAGCAGGACCGAAGCGGCGGAAACGCCGTTACCGCGCAACGAAAAGGCAAATGCACGCCGGTCGCAGGTGATCCAGGCCGCGCGCACATTGTTTGCCGAGGCGGGATTTCACAACACCGGCATGGCGCAGATCTCGAAGGCGTCGGGCGTGCTCGTGGGGCAGATCTATCGCGATTTTGCCAACAAGGAGGCGATCGTCGCAGCAATGGTCGAGCAGGACCTAGACGAGTTCCTGTACGATGGCGTGCTGTGCAATGCCTGTTCGACCGGCGATCACGCCGCGGTGCGCGTGTGGATCGCCGATTTTGTCGCCTGCGAGGAGGTGGATGACGCGCGCATCTTCGCCGAGATCACCGCGGAGGCCGCGCGCAACGAACGGATTGCGGCGATCTTCCACATGATCGACCAGCGGCTTCGTCAGCAACTGATCCTCGCACTCCGCATCATCGCCGCCGCCGACGTCGACGAAGACCGGCTGGTCACCGTCGCCAACCTGATCCTGACGGTGTCATGGGGGGTGATGCAACGCCGCGTGCTGTGGCCGGGACAGGTCGACCGAGCGGTGTTCGCGCCATTGCTCGCCTGCATCGACGCTCAGGTCGATGCCTTGTGCGGCGATCCGGTCGAGCAGGCCGCGTGCGCGTGAAGCCGCCAATCGGGTGCGACACGCGGCTGTGCATGTCGCTCGCCGCGCGCCCGAGCAATTTCGGCTCGCGCTTCCATAATCGCCTCTACGAGCGGCTTGGGCTCGACTACGTCTACAAGGCGTTCACGACCACCGACTTGGCCGGCGCGGTCACGGGTATCCGTGCATTGGGCGTGCGCGGTTGTGCAGTGTCGATGCCGTTCAAGGAAGCGGTGATCCCGCTGCTCGATGGCCTCGCAGGCTCCGCTGCGGCGATCGACAGTGTCAACACGATCGTCAACGACGACGGGCGGCTGACCGGCTACAACACCGATTACAGCGCGGTGCGCGACCTGCTCGATCGCGCCGGCGTCGATGCCGATATGCCGTTCAGCCTGCGCGGTTCGGGCGGCATGGCGAAGGCGGTTGTGGCGGCGCTGCGCGATCGCGGGCACCGGCGTGGCACGATCGTCGCGCGTAATGAGGAGAAGGGACGCGCGCTTGCAGATGCTTACGGCTTCGACTGGCAGGCGGAGTCCGGCGATGGCGCGGCGGTGATCGTCAACGCAACGCCGATCGGCATGAGCGGCGGCGATGACACCGCGCTCGCCTTTACACCTCAGGTGGTCACGCGCTGCTCGGTCGCGGTCGAGGTGGTGGCACTGCCGGCGGAAACGCCGTTCCTGCGGGCGGCGCGGGCGGCGGGGAAGGTAACGATCGCGGGCGCCGATATTGCGGTGTTACAGGCGCTGGAGCAGTTCGTGCTATACACCGGCGTCCGCCCCGACGACGACGATGTCGCGCACGCCGCGGCGTTTGCGCGCGGTGAGATCGATTAGCGTATACGTTCGCTCGCCAGGCGGCCGATCGCCTGCCAGCGTTCGTACTCTTCCCGCGCGTCGGCGAGCGCGCGATGCGCGGGCGGCTCGCCCTCCCCGCGCGGTTCGCTCTGTTCGAGCACCTCGGCCACGGCGGACGCCAACGCGTTGCCCGACAATGCCTGCGAGAGAATCGCATGCGCGCGGTCGCGGTGCGCGTCGTCGCTGTCGCGCAAGCGTAGGCTGTGACGCGGCAGCTTGGCGGCACGCAGCAGCACGCTCAGCCACTTGCCGTCCCATGACGGCGCGCTTGCCAGCAGATCGTGGCCGGAGAGTTCGGCGACCATGCGGCGTGCAACCGCCGTGTGATCCTCGCCCTGCTGCTCCAACTCGGCGCGCGCGATGCCGTGGATCGCCTCCGCCGCGTCGTCCCAATCGTCCCACAAGGGCGCGGGACGGATCAGATGCGCTTCGCCGCGGCCATCCTCGAACACCCAGGCGACCTCGATCGGATAACTGCGTTTCGACAGGGACGAAGCTTCGAAGTCGAGAAAGACCAGCATGATGCGCTTAACGCCGTGAGGGGCGGATCGGAGCCGCGCACCGGTGGTTCTGCGATCAAAGGAGCCATGTGCATGATCGACCTGAACACTGCGACCGCCGCCGACCTCGACGGCGTCCCGCCGCTTGCCGGACATGGTGCGGAGATCGTCCGCTACCGCGAGGAACGCGGCGGCTTCACCGAGCTTCGGCAACTGAACGAGGTGCCCGGCCTGGCGCAGAAGGCCGATGGTGTGGAAGAGTATCTTTCCGTCGCGTGACGCGGCTTTTGGCAGCAGGCCGGATTGCGCCACGCGGCGCAGGCGGTAAGTTGCTGGCGAGAGAGGGATTACCACTTGCCACAGCCAAACCGTTTGCCGATCCGCCTGCTCGTCGCTGTCCTGCTGCTCGCGTCCGTCACTCCCGCGCTTGCACAGGACAAGACCACCACCACGGTCGAAAAGAAAACCGACGACGGCACCAAGATGCCGCCGCTGCCCGCCGACCGCTCGATCGCGCAGAGCGTGCGCGTCGGCGGACGCGTGCTGAACTACCGCGCGACGGTCGGCACACTGCCGGTCCGCGACGAAAGCGGCAAGGAGATCGGACAGGTCGTCTACACCGCCTACACGGTGCCGGGTCGCGATCCGGCGCGGCCCGTCACCTTCGCGTTCAACGGCGGGCCGGGCGCGGCATCGGTGTACCTCAACATGGGGGCGGTCGGTCCCAAGCGCGTGCAGTTCGGCGCGCAGGGTGACGCACCCTCGGACGCGCCGATCGCCAGCGACAATCCCAACACCTGGCTCGATTTCACCGACCTCGTCTTTATCGATCCCATCGGCACCGGGTTCAGCCGCAGCCTGGTGAGCGAGGACGAGACCAAGAAGGCGTTCTACGCCAACGATCCCGACATCAAATATCTGTCCAAGGTCGTCTACGACTGGCTGGTCAAGGAAGGTCGGCTGCGTTCCCCGAAGTACGTGATGGGCGAGAGTTACGGCGGGTACCGCGCGCCGCGCATCGCCTACGAACTGCAGTCGCAGATCGGCGTCGGCATCAACGGCCTCATCATGGTATCGCCCTATCTCGACCCCGCCTCGGGCGACGATGCGACCGCGCTGTCGCCGCTCCCGTGGATGATCGACCTGCCCTCGATGGCGGCGGCGAACCTCGAGCGGCAGGGCCGGCTCACCCCGGCAGCGATGGCGGAGGTAGAGGATTACACCCGCGGCGACTTCGCGCGCGACCTGCTGCGCGGGCGATCGGACCCGCAGGCGACGAGCCGCATCGTGAGCCGCGTCACGCAGCTGACCGGGCTCGACCCTGCCCTCGTCCAACGGCTGGGCGGGCGTGTCGACAGCCGCACCTACCTGCGCGAGGTGCACAGGAGCGAAGGCACGATCGGCAGCGTGTACGATTCGAACGTCACCGCGTTCGACCCCTTCCCCTGGTCGCCGAGCCAGCAGTCGAACGACCCGATCCTCGACGCTTTGATCGCGCCGACGACCAGCGCGATGGTCGATTTCGTCACGCGCGAGGTCGGGTGGAAGACCGACGCGCGCTACAATGCCCTGTCCTACGCGGTGAATGCTGCATGGAACCGCGGCAAGCCCGCCGACACGCCCGTCACCGACCTGCGCAAAGCGATCGCCAACGATCCCAAGATGCGCGTGATGATCGTCCACGGCTGGGACGATCTATCATGCCCGTTCTTCGCCTCACGCCTGATTGTCGACCAGATGCCCGCCTTCGGCCAGGCCGAGCGCGTCGCGCTGAAGGTCTATCCGGGCGGGCACATGTTCTACAGCCGGAACGACAGCGGTGCCGCGTTCAAGAACGACGCGCGGGCGCTGTACCGCTGAATGAGCGGGGCGACGCCGTGCGCGTCGCCCCGCTCATTCAACGCTGGCCGCAGCTGACCGGACCGGGCGGTGCGCTGGCGACGTGGATGCCCGACACGTCGATGCCGACTGCACCGGTCGCGGCGATCACCGCGGGACGTGTCACCTTGGCCATGTCGACGCCCTGATCGGCAAAGCAGCGCAATGGCACCGCCAGCTGCGTCCAGTCGCTGCCGGCGCCACGCAACGCACCGGTGATCGGCACCGAGGCCGAGCGTCCGCCGGCCATGCCGAGCGTGACGGTGCCGGTCGGCGCATGCGTGACGCGGTAGTCGAGGATCAGGCTCAACTGCCCGTTCGACTCGCGCGACAGGTCGATCGGCTGCGCCTGCTCGACCGCGAGTTCGCCCGCACCGGTGAAGGTAAGCCGTACGCTGTCCTCCTGCGCCTGCCGATCGATGCGCGCCTGCGTTACCGCGCCGCTGGTCCTGAGCGACGCACCGGGGGCGAGCCGCCCGCGCACGAACAGCGCGTTCTGGTCGCCGCTCGCGTTCGCCGGCCGCGCTTCGTCGAGCTGCGGTACCTGCCCGCCCTTCGCGTAGGACAGGCCGTAGCCGAACGCGAACAGCGGATCGTAGTTGGGATCGCGCCGGTTGAGCACATATTGGTCGAGCCGCTTCGGCCAGGAAAAGGACAAGGTGCCGTGGAAATCGGCCTTGGGCTTGCCGTCGCGGCCCGCGACGAGCAGGTCGGCGACGCCGCCGCCCTCGGTCCCCGGCAGCCAAGCGGCGACGAAGGCGTCGGACGCGTTCAGCTCCGGGTTCACCCACAAGGGGCGCCCCGACAGGAACACCGACACGGTCGGCACCCTCGCCGCCTTCAACCGACGTAGCAGTTGCAGGCTCGATTTGTCGTCGGGGCCGAATTCCAGCGTCGGGCGGTCGCCGGAGAATTCAGCGTAAGGCGTTTCGCCGAACACGACGATCGCGACATCGGGCTTGCTCGCGTAGCTGCCCGTCGCCGACAGCGTCGCGGTGCCACCCGCGGCGCGGATCGCCTGCGACAGCCCGCCCCAGATCGACTGCGCATTGGGGAAGTTGGCGTTGGTCACGCCGGTGCCCTGCCAAGTGATCGACCAGCCGCCCGCCTGCTGCCCGATATTGTCGGCGCCGGCGCCTGCGACCAGCACGTTCGCACCGGCCTTGATCGGCAACACGCCGTTGTTCTTGAGCAGCACCAGCGACTCGCGCACCGCCTGACGCGCCAGCGCCCGATGCTCGGCGCTGCCGATCAGGTCGAACTTGCCCGCGAACGGCCGCGATGACGGTCGACCCGCCTCGAACGTGCCGGCCAGTACCTTGACGCGCAGGATACGGCGCACCGCATCGTCGAGCCGCGCCGCCGGGATGATCCCCCCTTTCGCCTCGCGCAGCGTGTTGGCGTAGAGCTCCTTCCACTTGGGCCCCGAGTACATGAACATGTCGAGCCCGGCGTTGATCGCCGCCGCGCAATCCTCGTTGGTGCAGCCCGGCACCTGCCCGTGCGCGTTCCAGTCGCCGACCGCGAAGCCGTCGAAACCCCAGCGTTCCTTCAGCACGCCCGTCAGCAGCGACTTGTTGCCGGTCAGCTTGGTACCGTTCCAGCTCGAGAAGCTGGGCATCACGGTCAACGCTCCCGCGGGCAGCGCGGTCATGTAGCCTGCGGCATGCACGTCGCGCAGCGTCGCCTCGCTGACGCGCGTGTCGCCTTGATCGCGCCCGCCGGTACCGCCGTCGCCGAGGAAATGCTTGACCGACGAGATGACGTGACCCGGGCGCATGAAGTCGCCGCCGACGCGCCCTTGTATCCCCTCCACCATCGCACCGGCGTAGGAGGCGACGAGCGAGGGCTCCTCCGAATAGCTCTCGTAGGTGCGGCCCCAGCGATCGTCCTGCACCACCGCCACGGTCGGCGCGAAGCTCCAGTCGATGCCGGTCGCCGCGGTCTCGGCGGCGGTCGCGACACCGATGCGACGGACGAGCTCGGGATCGCGCATCGCGCCGAGACCGATGTTGTGCGGAAACAGCGTCGCGCCGACGATGTTGTTGTCGCCATGCACCGCGTCGGTGCCCCAGATCACCGGCACGACCGGACGCCCGTCGCCGCGTTTCACCGAGGCGTCCCAGAAGGCGTCGAACAGCTTCAGCCATTCGGGCGCGGGTGCGAATTCGTCGTTGTTGGGCGCCGAATTACCGCCATTCAGGATCGAGCCGAGCTTGTACGTCTCCAGGTCCTTCGGCGTGATCGAGGCGATATCGACCTGCAGCAACTGGCCGACCTTATCCTCGACGCTCATGCGGCGCAGCATCGCGTCGACACGCGCCTCGACCTTCGGATCGCGCTTGCGCTTCATCACGAGCGCGGGCCATTGGTCGGGGTGCGCGGTCGCCGACGCGCTGACCGCTGGATCCGCTCCCTGCGCCGACAATGCCGCCGCACTTGCCAGCAACGTCGCCGCGATGCCGATCCTGATCGTCCTCATGCTTCCTCCCCGTGCGCCCACGCGCGAACCCGTTTGATCGAGCCCTAATCGGCGCTCCGGGTGGTCACAAGCGGGTCAAGGTCGCACATTGACGGAGCAGACCAGTTTGACATCCAAGCGCGCCCACTGATGCGTAAGTGCGGTGCCGCTCAAAATCGCGTCAGCCATATAAACTTACATGGGTTAGGAAACGAAATCGCGTACGAAAGGTTCTTCGCCTCGGGGCAGCAGCGTTTCTGCACGGCCAGCCGGTCGTGGCGCTGCATGACGAACAGTCAGATGAAAGACATCATGTCGAAAATCCAGATGGGCGCGCTATCGCGCCGCGGCGTGCTGGCGGGTGGCGCCGCCACCGCTGCGATGACCAGCGCTCCCGGCGCAATCGCGCAGGCGGCGACATCTGCGCCGACGGCATCCGCGCAGCCCGCGCCGACGATGCCGGTGTCGTTCGAGGTCAACGGCAAGCGTGAGGAGCTGACACTCGACACGCGCACGACGCTGCTCGATGCGCTGCGCGAGCATCTGCATCTCACCGGCACCAAGAAGGGATGCGACCACGGTCAGTGCGGCGCATGCACCGTCATGGTCAACGGTGTGCGGATCAACTCGTGCCTGAGCCTCGCAGTCCAACACCAGGGCGACAAGGTGACGACGATCGAGGGGCTGGGCACGCCCGACAAGCTCCACCCGATGCAGGCGGCGTTCGTCAAGCACGATGGATATCAGTGCGGTTACTGCACGCCGGGGCAGATCTGCTCGGCGGTCGCGGTGCTTGACGAGATCAAGCGCGGGGTGCCCAGCCACGTCCAGGCGGACGTGTCGGCCCGCCCGCAGGTCACCAACATGGAACTGCGCGAGCGGATGAGCGGTAACATCTGTCGCTGCGGCGCATACTCCAACATCGCAGAAGCGATGGAAGAGGTTGCGGGGGTGCGGGCATGAAGGCGTTCACCTACGAGCGCGCGAAGGATGCGCGAGCCGCAGCACAGGCGGCGGCGCGGCCGGGCGCGAAGTTCCTGGCCGGTGGCACCAACCTGCTCGACCTGATGAAGATCGAGGTCGAGACGCCGACGCACTTGATCGACGTGCAGGACCTTGGTTTCGACAAGATCGAAAAGACCGCAGAGGGCGGTCTGCGGATCGGTGCGCTCGTCACCAACACCGACCTTGCCGCCGACGAGCGGGTGCGGCGCGACTATGGTGTGCTGACGCGCGCGATCGTCGCAGGGGCGAGCGGGCAGTTGCGCAACAAGGCGTCGACTGCGGGCAATTTGCTCCAGCGCACGCGCTGCCCGTACTTCTACGACACCAACATGGCGTGCAACAAGCGCAAGCCCGGCTCGGGCTGCGCCGCGATCGGCGGCTATTCGCGTCAGCTGGGCGTGATCGGCGTATCGGACACGTGCATCGCGACCTTCCCCGGCGACATGGCCGTCGCGATGCGCGTGCTCGACGCGTACGTGGAGACGATCGATCCGGCCGGACAGCGTCGTGCGATCCCGATGGCCGACTTTCACCGTCTGTGGGGCGACCATCCCGAGCAGGACACGGTGCTGAAACCCGGTGAGCTGATCACCGCGGTGACGCTTCCCAAGCCGATCGGCGGCAAGCATTTTTACGAAAAGGTGCGCGACCGCGCCTCCTACGCCTACGCCCTCGTCTCGGTCGCCGCGGTGATCCAGCCCGATGGCACCGGCCGCGTCGCCTTCGGCGGCGTCGCACCGCGTCCGTGGCGGGTCGAGGCGGCGGAGGCGCTGCTGCGCCAAGGCGCCGCCGCCGTCACCGCGCGCGCGTTCCAGGGTGCAACGCCGACGAAGGACAATGCCTTCAAGCTGCCGCTCGCGACTCGCGCGCTCGCTTCCGTCATCGCGCAATCCAAGGCTTGAGACCATGAAGTTCGACACACCCGCCGGGCAGAACCCGATCGATCGGATGCAAGTCGTCGGCCGCGCGATGAACCGCATCGACGGCCCGCTGAAGACCACCGGCACTGCCCCCTACGCCTATGAGCATCACGCCGATGTGCCGAACGCGGCCTACGGCTATCTCGTCCCCGCCGCGATCGCCAAGGGACGGATCGCGAGCATCGACACGCGCGCGGCGAAGGCGGCGCCGGGCGTCCTCGCGATCGTGACCGGCAAGGATGCCGGGCCGCTCGGCAAGGGCGACAAGAACACCGTCAAGCTGCTCGCCGGGCCAGAGGTCGACCATTACCATCAGGCAGTCGCGATCGTTGTCGCTGAAACGTTCGAGCAGGCGCGCGCCGCCGCGGGACTCGTCCGCGTCGATTATGCGCGCGGCGCGGCGCAGTTCGACCTCGATCAGGCGCTCAAGACCGCGCCGCTGACCGGCGGGTCGAGCGGCGAGGGCAGCGGCGCGCCACCGGTCGACCGCGTCGGCAAGTTCGAACAGGCGTTCGCTGCCGCAGCCGTCACGCTCGACCAGACCTACTCGACCCCCGACCATAGCCACGCGATGATGGAGCCGTTCGCCTCGATCGCGTCGTGGAACGGCGACGAGCTGATGCTGTGGACCTCCAACCAGATGATCAACTGGGGCCACGAGGACCTGGCCAAGACGCTGGAGATGCCGAAGGAGAAGATCCGCTTCATGTCGCCGTACGTCGGCGGCGGGTTCGGCGGAAAGCTGTTCCTGCGCACCGACGCGGTGATGGCGGCGCTGGGTGCCAAGGCGGCGGGTCGGCCGGTCAAGCTGGCGCTGTCGCGGCCGGTGATGGTCAACAACGCGACGCACCGCCCCGCGACGCGCCAGCGCATCCGCATCGGGGCGCAGAAGGACGGCACGATCACCGCGATCGCGCATGAGAGCGGGTCGGGCGACCAGCCCGGCGGCAAGCCCGAGACGGCGGTCAACCAGACCAAGTTGCTCTACGCGGGCGCAAACCGGCTGACCTCGATGCGGCTGGCGGTGCTGAACCTGCCTGAGGGCAATGCGATGCGCGCGCCGGGCGAGGCACCGGGCATGATGGCGCTCGAGATCGCGATGGACGAGATGGCCGAGAAGCTTGGGCTGGATCCGATCGCGTTCCGCATCAAGAACGACACGCAGGTCGATCCCGAAAAGCCCGAGCGGCGCTTCTCGCAGCGCGAACTGGTGCGCTGCCTCACGCAAGGCGCGCAGCGCTTCGGCTGGTCGCGTCGTAATGCCAAACCGGCGCAGGTGCGCGACGGCAAATGGCTGGTGGGCATGGGCGTGGCCTCTGCGTTCCGCAACCACATGAACATGCCGTCTGCGGCGCGGGTGCGATTGAGCCCCGGCGGCGTCATCACGGTTGAGACCGACATGACCGATATCGGCACCGGCAGCTACACCATCATCGCGCAGACCGCCGCCGAGATGATGGGCGTACCGGCCGAGGCGGTCGTCGTGAAGCTGGGCAGCTCGGCCTATCCAGTTTCGGCAGGATCGGGCGGGCAGTTCGGCGCGGCGAACGCGACCGCGGGCGTCTACGCGGCATGCGTCAAACTGCGCGAGCAGGTGGCGCAGCGACTGGGCTTCAACTCCGCCGACGCGATGTTCGCAAGCGGCAAGGTCACCAGCGGCAACCGCACCGCCGACCTCAGGCAAGCCGCGCAGGGCGGCGAACTGGTGGCCGAGGACAAGATCGAATTCGGCAAGCTCGACAAGAACTATCAGATCTCGACCTTCGGCGCGCATTTCGTCGAGGTGGGCGTGGATTCCTATACCGGTGCGACGCGGCTCAGGCGAATGCTGGCGGTGTGCGCGGCGGGGCGGATCATCAACCCCAAGTCGGCGCGCAGCCAGGTGATCGGCGCGATGACGATGGGCGTCGGCTCGGCGCTGATGGAGGAACTGGCGGTCGACAAGCGCTTCGGCCTGTTCATCAACCACGACCTCGCGCTCTACGAGGTGCCGGTCCACGCCGACATCCCGCACCAAGAGGTCGTGTTCCTCGAAGAGGCGGACGACAAGGCCAATCCGATGAAGGCGAAAGGCGTCGGCGAATTGGGCTTGTGCGGCGTCGGCGCGGCGGTCGCCAACGCGATCTATAATGCGACGGGCGTACGCGTGCGCGATTATCCGATCACGCTCGACAAGCATCTGGAGAAATTGCCCGCGGTGGCGTGACGAACAGCGGGGAGGTGCCGTGCCTCCCCGCCCGTCCCTTCGCATAAACGCCCTACTCCGCCGCGAGCTGGTCGCGCGCGATGCGTTGCAGCGCACTCGCCTGTTCGCGCGACAGGCCGAGCGTGTCGGCAGCCTGCTCGCCCGGCCCAAGCGTCGTCGGATCGATCCCGGTAACGCGGCCAAACACGATCAGCGCCTCCAGATAATAGCCCGCGGTGCTGGCGTGGTAGTGGTCAAAGCTCCACAGGTTGATCTGCCCGAAGCTGACGCCGTCGTACGGGTTCGGGTCGGCCACCCCGGCGGCGAACGCGCGGTTCCACGCTTGCCCGACCGGCAGCACGCCCGTGACCAACGGATTGACCGCGCGGGCGCGATCAGCCGCGGCGCGCAGATCGAGCGCCATCTGCGAGACGGGCTTGTTCGACCACAGCCCGCCGGGTGAGCGGTACACCTGATCGGCGCGCGACCATGTCGCGGTCAGCTGGACCTGCACCTGCGGATTGCGGCGGGCGAACAGCCGCGACAGCCGCGCGACATCGTTGATATAGGCGCGCGCATCGCCCGGACGCTCGGGATCGAGCGTGCTATATTCCTGCAAGATGACAACGTCCCACGCGCGGTCGAACAGCCGGCGACATTTTTCGTAGTGAAAGCCGAGCGTCTTGCCGCCATCGACCTCAAGGCTGACCTGATAGTCGAGCCCCGCCTGATCGGTAAATGCCTTGAACAACGCCGGCACCCCGCCATAGCCGGTACCGTTCAGGTCGGTGACGGTGCTCGCGCGCCAGTTTCGCAGCGGTGAGTTCGCGCCGAAGGTGAAGCTGTTGCCGATAAACAGGATCGTGCGCGCCGCGCGCGTCGATGCGACCGCTGGAGGCGATACGCTTCGCTGCGCGGCGGCGGGTGCGGCAATTGCGAGCACGCCGAAGGCTAGAGCATGCCACGTCAGTTTCTTCACAACATCATTCCAGGCTTGGATCGGTGGCGATCAACGCACCGCCTTTAGATCGTTCCACACCTCAGACGGTGAGCGCAAGCAGCGCGAAGCTCGCAAGCCAGTGGGTGCCCATGTAATCATCCGCCAGATGCGGCAGGCTCGCTATGAGATGCCGCTCGGCCGCATCGCGGGCGGCGGCCGAGACCGGATGGTCGTCGCCGAGCGCTGCCGCCAGCGCGCGCCAGCACCAGGCGCGGCTGAGGTTCAATCCATCGAGATGCGCGATCTTGCCATCGCTTCGATCGGACACGGTCACGGGCGTGAACAGCGTCGCAGGCTCGCCACGCGTCAGATCGGGCAGGAAGGCGTCGAACCAGTCGCGAAATGCGGTGGCAGGCAGAACCTGGCTCATCAGCAATGCCTCGCCAAGCGCAGGCGAGAGAAACTCGTCGCCGCCGGGCTCCCACGCCTGACACGCGCGATCGCGCGCGAACCAGTCGCGCGCGCGCTGCCCGATCAGCGCAGCCAGCGCTTGGTCGTGCTGGCGTGCCCAATCATGCGCGAGCGTCAGCGCAAAGGCGGTGTTGAAGTGCGTGCCGACCCGCAATGGATAGGTCAGCTTGGGCAGGAACGCGGCGAAACGATCCGCAAAGGCGCGCGCCAGTGGTTCGAGTGCATTACCCCAGCCGGCGTCATGCCGCACCGCCTCGCCGTGCAGCGCCAGCAGCCACGCCCAGCCATAGGGCCGCTCAAACCCCGCACTGTAAGGTCGATCGAGGAATGCGAGTTCACCCGCGACATGTGCGGGCGTGAACATCGCGTCGGCACGGCTGCGGATCTCCGCCGCCTCGGCCATCTCCGGATGGAGCCGCAGCAGCGTCAATAGCTGCCACCACCCGTGGACGCAGCTGTGCCAGTCGAAGCTGCCGTGAAAGATCGGGTGCAGCACGCGCGGCGGCAGCAGGTCTTCATCACCGGTCAGCACCTGGTCGAGCTTGTGCGGATATTCCTGGCCCACATGACCGAGGGTCAGTCGGGCAAAGGTCGCGGCACGGGCGGCATCGAGCTGCATCATCGCAGCACCGCGTAGAGCAGCAAGATGTTGAACGCGAGCAGCGGCAGCGCGGTCGGCACCTGTGCACGGATCACGCCGCTGCGGTCACGAAGCTCAAGCAGCGCGGCAGGGACAAGATTGAAGTTCGCCGCCATCGGCGTCATCAACGTGCCGCAGAAGCCAGCGAGCATCCCGATCGCCGCGACTGGCGCGGCGTTGGCGCCCACGCCCCCACCTGACCCGTGCATGAGGATCGGCACGCCGATCGCCGCCGCCATCACCGGGAACGCAGCGAATGCGTTGCCCATCACCATCGTGAACAACGCCATGCCGATGCCATAGGCGGCGACCGCGCCGAACAGGCTATCGGCCGGGATCGTATAGGCCGCGATGCGCCCGACGACCTCGCCTACCCCCGACAAGGCGAACACCGCGCCCAGGCTAGCCAGCATCTGCGGCAGCACCGCCGCCCAGCCGACGTCGTCCATCAGCCTGCGCCCTTCGCGTAACGGGGCGGACAGACCGGGGCGAAGCCACACGACGCAGGTGGCAATGGCGGCGAGCACGCCGATGGTCAGCGCGACCAGCGTCGCCTGCTTCGGGTCGATCAACGCCGGCACCTGCTTGAAGATGATCGTACCGGCGAGCGCAGCGACGGGGATCATCAGCGCGGGCACGAACAGTGCGTTCCCGCGCGGATGCGGCAGATCGCGCGTCGCGTGACCGCGCGTCATCCGCCCCGATGCCGCCACCGCGACGAGCGCGAGCACGAGCACGCCATTGCCGACATCGCCGAGCCGGTCGCCGAACCAGAAACTCGTCGCGATCAACGCGTAAAAGGTTGCGTTGGCAGGCCGGCGCGGGCGCTCGCTGGCGGCGAGTAGCGCAAAGCCGGCAAAGGCGGCACCGGCGACCGCATAGACGATGTTGAGGCCGATCACCGCGCCGCGTTCCGGTAGCGCGCGAGACGGCGGTCGAGCAGCAGCAGCCGTGCGCCGTGGATCACGAACGCCGCCAGCGCGGTGGGGATCGCCCAGACCGACAGCTGAAACGGTTCCAGCGCGATGCCGTACCCTTGCAGCACGCCCTTCATCAGCAGGATCGATCCGATCGCGAGGAAGATGTCCTCACCGAAGAACAGCCCGATGTTGTCGGTCGCCGCCGCCATCGCCTTGACGCGGTCGGCGTCGCCCGCGCCGCCTGCCTGCACCTCGGCCGCCGCCTCCGCCATTGGCGCGACGAGCGGCCGCACCGTCTGTGGATGCCCCGCAACCGATGTCAGGCCGAGCGCGGCGAACAATTGCCGGAACAGCAGGTAACCGACGAGCAGCCGCCCCGCGGTCACGCCGCGCATTCGCCCGATCAGCGCACGGGCACGTGCCTGCAATCCGTAACGCTCCAGCACGCCGATGACGGGCAGCACGATATAGATCGCCGACACGTAGCGGCTGTCGTTGAACGCCTTGCCGAAGGTGGCGAGCACACGAAGCGGATCGAGCCCGGCAGCGAGCCCCGTGACCAGCGCGGAGACGACCACGACCAGCATTGGGTTGAAGCGCAGCAGGAAACCCAATGCGATCACCGCAATGCCGGCAAGCACCAGCATCAGCGCGCGTCCTCGCGCGAGTAGCCGTATCCGCCGCCGCCCGGCGTCTCGATCACGAACACGTCGCCGTCGTTCATCTGCATCGCGGCAGTCGAGCCGAGCTGCTCGACGCGTCCGTCCGCGCGTTCGATGCTGTTCGCGC
The DNA here is from genome assembly GCF_000382485.1 of Sphingomonas sp. Mn802worker. Classification (GTDB taxonomy): domain Bacteria; phylum Pseudomonadota; class Alphaproteobacteria; order Sphingomonadales; family Sphingomonadaceae; genus Sphingomonas. The sequence continues at coordinate 20,306 of NZ_AORY01000005.1, forward strand.
CGGGCGCACCTTCTTCACCGCCAGCCAGCCCGAACGGTGCGACGCGGCGCCGGTTGGAGAGGATCGCGGCGCGCATGCTTGCACGAAAGCGGATGCGGCGGGTCGCGCCGTCGCCACCTGGCTGCGCACCGGCACCGCCTGAACCATGCCGGATCGAGAACTCCTCCACCAGGACGGGAAAGCGCGTTTCCAGTACCTCCGGATCGGTCAAGCGGCTGTTGGTCATGTGGCTCTGCACTACGGCCGTGCCCGGAAAGTCCGCGCCCGCGCCGGTTCCCCCGGCGATCGTCTCGTAATATTGATGGGCGTCATCGCCGAAGGTGAAGTTGTTCATCGTTCCCTGCGATGCCGCCTGAGCGCCGAGCGCGCCGAGCAGCGCGTCGGTGACGACCTGGCTGGTCTCGACATTGCCAGCGACGACGGCGGCTGGGGACTGCGGGTTGAGCATCGATCCCTCGGGAACGTGGATCGCCACCGAGCGCAGGAAGCCGTCGTTAAGCGGGATCGGAGCATCGATCAGTGTGCGCATGACGTAGAGCACCGCTGCACGCACCACCGACACAGGCGCGTTGAAATTGCTTGGCAATTGCGCGCTGGTGCCGGTGAAATCGACCGCGGCAGTGCGCGCCTCCCGATCGACGCGGAAGGCGACGCGGACGACCGCACCATTGTCCAGTTCGTAGGCATAGTCGCCATCGGGCAACGTCGGCAGCAGTTCGCGTACCGCATCGTCGGCATGACGCTGCAGATGCTCCATGTACGCGGCGACCGTCGACAGTCCGTAACGCTCGACCATGCGTGCAAGCCCGTCGACACCGCGTGCGCATGCCGCGACCTGCGCGGCCAGATCGGCCAGGTTCTGATCGACGTTGCGCGAAGGCCACGGCCCCGACGACAGCAGCGCGCGCAGGTCGTCGCTGCGCATCGCGCCGTCCTCGACCAGCAGGACATTGTCGAGGATCACCCCCTCCTCGTCGATGCTGGTACTGTTGGCGGGCATCGAGCCGGGGCTGGTCCCGCCGACATCGGCATGGTGCCCGCGGGCGGCGACGAAGAAGGCCGGTGCGGCTCCGTTACCCGCGAACACCGGCATGATGACGGTGATGTCGGGCAGATGCGTGCCGCCCTGGTAGGGCGCGTTGAGCGCGTAGACGTCACCCGTGCGCATCCCCCGCCCGTCCGCCTTCGCCGACCGCCGTGCGATGATCGTGCGGATGCTTTCCCCCATCGAGCCGAGGTGCACCGGAATGTGCGGCGCATTGGCGACGAGGTTACCGCTTCCGTCGAAGATCGCGCAGGAGAAATCGAGCCGCTCCCGGATATTGACCGAAGACGCGCTGCGCTGGAGCGCCGCGCCCATCTCCTCGGCCAGCCCCATGAACAGCCCGGCGAAGATCTCGAGGCGGAGCGGGTCAACCGACTCGTCGGTCTGGGCGTCGACGCACGGCGCGTGACGGGTCAGGATCAGGTTGCCGAGTGCATCGACGCGTGCAGTCCAGCCGGGTTCGACCACCGTCGTCGAGACCGCATCGACGATCAGCGCGGGGCCGGCAATCGCTGCACCCACAGCGAGCGCGACACGATCGTGGAGCGGGGTCGCACGCATCCGCCCCGCGAGGTGAACCGCGACCTGCGCGATCGCGGGCGCGCTCTCCATCGGCAGGGTCGCCACATCATCGGCGCGCGTGTCGCTGTCGGAGATGCCCTCGACGCGGAGGAGTTCGGCGATCAGATCGCCCTTGCGCGTGTAGCCGAATTGACGGCGGTGCTGGGCCTGGAAATCGGCTGCCATCGCGGCGTTGTCGGCGACAGCGACCTCGATGCCGTAATCGGCGCCGGCGTGGCGCAGCTCGACACGCGTGTCGAAGCGGATCGCACGCGGATCGATCCTCTGCGCGACCAGCGCGGCGCGCGCGTCCGCCTGCAACCGCGCGATCGCGGCATTTAGCGCGGCGCGATCGCCTAGCGGCACCGACAGCGTCGTCTCGCGCAGCACGCGGCGGTCGGCGAGCCCCATGCCGTAGGCCGACAGCACGCCGGCGAGTGGGTGGATCATCACGCGCTCCATGCCGAGCGCATCGGCGACGAGGCAGGCGTGCTGTCCGCCCGCACCGCCGAAGCAGGCTAGCACATAATCGGCCGGATCGTGCCCGCGCGCGACCGAGATCGCCTTGATCGCCTTGGCCATGTTGGCGACGGCGATCGCGACGAGCCCTTCCGCCGCCGCCTCGCGCGCCGGACGCGTGCCGCTCACCGCCTCGACCTCATCGAGCAATGCGTCGAGCCGCGCCTGCGACGCATCCGCATCGAGCGGCTGGTCGCCTGCGGGACCGAACAGGCTGGGGAAATGCGCGGGCTGGATCTTGCCGAGGATCAAATTGCAATCGGTCACCGTTAGCGGCCCGCCGCGCCGATAGCACGCCGGACCCGGCACGGCTCCGGCAGACTCAGGTCCCACCACGAGCCGCCCGCCCACCATGCGGCAGATCGAGCCGCCGCCCGCCGCGACTGTGTCGATCCGCATCGTCGGCGCGGCGACGCGCGATCCTGCGATCACCGCATCGTTGCGGCGTTCGTAGCGCCCGGCATAGAGCGACACGTCGGTCGAGGTGCCGCCCATGTCGAAGCCGATGACATGGCTGAACCCCGCCGCCTCCGCCGTCCGCGCCATGGCGACGATCCCGCCCGCGGGCCCCGAGAGCAGCGCGTCCTTGCCGCTGAACGCCGCACCGTCGATCAACCCGCCGCTCGACTGCATGAACAATGGCCGCTGTCCGCCGCCGAGCGCACGGTCGAACGCTGCGACATAGGCTCCGAGCACGGGCGAAAGATAGGCGTCGACCAACGCGGTGTCGCCGCGCGCGACGAGCCTGATCAGCGGTGCGATCCGGTGGCTGACCGACACCTGCGTGAAGCCGATCTCCCTGGCGATCGTCGCCAGCGCCTGTTCATGCGCGGGATAGCGAAAGCCGTGGACCAGCACGATCGCGATCGCGCGCAGACCGTCGTCGTACGCGGCCTGAAACGCAGCCCGCGCGGCCTCAGTGTCGAGCGGACGAACGATTCCGCCATCGGCGTCGACGCGCTCGTCCACCTCGACGACGCGGGCGTAGAGCGGATCGGCACGACGGATGTGACGCGCGAAGATATCGGGTCGGTCCTGATAGCCGATCACCAGCGCATCGCGAAAGCCGCGCGTGATCGCGAGCAACGTCGGCGCGCCCTTGCGTTCGAGCAGCGCATTGGTCGCGACGGTGGTGCCAAGCCTTATGTCGGCCGGGGGCAGGTCGCCCTCCGTCACGCCGGTCAATTGCCGGATCGCGTGCACCGCCGCATCGTCGTAGCGGCCGGAGTCTTCGGACAACAGCTTGACCGTCGTGAGCGTGCCGGCGGGATCGCGCGCGACGACGTCGGTAAAGGTGCCGCCGCGGTCGATCCAGAATTGCCACTCGCCCGGCATCGCTTCTCCTTCGTCTCGCGCGCTGTCCTAACGGCCGCGGGGGGCGCCCGTCCAGCCGCGCTTGTCTGACCCCCACCTGTCCGATTGCGACCGGCTTCGCGCACGCGCGCCGATCTGGTAAGGGCGCGTGCATGATTCGGGTCAACGACTTGAAATTGCCGCTTCATCATGCCGACGAGGCGCTGCCCGCCGCGATCCTGAAACGGCTGAAGATCACCCCGCGCGACCTGATCCGCTTCTCGGTTGCGCGGCGCGGGCACGATGCACGCGACCGCAGCAACATCGCGCTGGTCTACACGCTCGACGTCGCGGTGAAGAACGAGGCAACGGTACTGGCGAAGCTGCGCCGCGACCGCGATGTCGGCCTCACCCCGGACCAGCGCTACAAGCCGGTCGCGTCCGCACCCGCCGATGCGATGCGCCCCGTCGTCGTCGGCGCGGGGCCGTGCGGGCTGTTCGCAGCGCTGATCCTCGCCGAGCAGGGTTTCCGCCCGATCGTGCTGGAACGCGGCAAGGTGGTGCGCGAGCGGACCAAGGATACCTGGGGGCTGTGGCGGCGCAGCGTGCTGAACCCTGAATCGAACGTCCAATATGGCGAGGGCGGTGCCGGCACCTTCTCCGATGGCAAGCTCTACAGCCGGATCAAGGACCCGCGGCACCTGGCGCGCAAGGTGCTGACCGAGTTCGTCGCGGCGGGTGCGCCTGAGGAGATCCTGACCGAGGCGCATCCGCATATCGGCACCTTCCGCCTCGTCACGATGGTGGAAAGCATGCGCGCCAAGATCGAGCAGCTTGGCGGCGAATATCGCTTCTCGACCCGCGTCGACGGGTTGCACGTCGAGCGCGATGCGCGCGGCGAGCGCCGCGTGCGCGGGCTGCATCTGGCCGGCGGCGGCTATCTGGAGGCGAGCCATGTCGTGATGGCGATCGGCCACAGCGCACGCGACACGTTCGAGATGCTCGCCGCCGCGGGTGTCCATGCAGAGGCCAAGCCCTTCTCGGTCGGCGTCAGGATCGAGCATCCGCAGTCGTGGATCGACCAGGCGCGCTTCGGCGCCGACGCGGGCAACCCGATCCTCGGCGCGGCGGAATACCATATCTCGCATCACTGCTCGAACGGGCGCACCGTTTACAGCTTCTGCATGTGCCCGGGCGGCACGGTGGTGGCGGCGACCAGCGAGGAAGGCCGCGTCGCGACCAACGGGATGAGCCAATATTCGCGCAACGAGCGCAATGCGAACTCGGGTTTCGTCGTCGCGATCGATCCCGCGCGCGACTTCCCCGGCGATCCGCTCGCGGGCATCGCGCTCCAGCGGCGGCTGGAGGAGCAGGCGTTCGTCGCGGGGGGCCGCAATTATCACGCGCCCGCGCAGCGCGTCGGCGACTTTCTGGCGGGGCGCGCGTCGACCTCGCTCGGCTCGGTCGTGCCGTCGTACAAGCCCGGCGTGACGCCGACCGATCTTGCGCAATGCCTGCCCGATTTCGCGGTCGCCGCGATGCGCGAGGCGATCCCGGTATTCGGGCGCCAGATCAAGGGATACGATCACGCGGACGTGGTGATGACCGGGGTCGAGACACGCACCTCCTCCCCCGTCCGCTTCACGCGCGGCGACGACCTGCAAAGCCTCAACACCGCCGGGCTGTTTCCAGCCGGCGAGGGCGCGGGCTATGCCGGCGGCATCCTGTCGGCAGGGGTCGATGGGATCAAGGTGGCGGAAGCGGTCGCGCTCGACATGATGCGCGCCGGAACGGGTGCGAGGCAGGCTGCGGTGCGCGTCGCGGCGTGACGCTGATCGCCTTCAACAAGCCGTTCGGTGTGCTGAGCCAATTCACCGACGCGAAATCGCCGACCCCGCGCCAGACCTTATCCGACTTCGTCGCGGTGCCCGGCGTCTACCCCGCCGGGCGGCTCGACCGCGACAGCGAGGGGCTGCTGCTGCTGACCAACGACGGGCGGTTGCAGGCGCGCATCGCCGATCCGAAGTTCAAGCTCGCCAAGACGTATCTGGTGCAGGTCGAGGGGGCATCTGACGAGCCCGCTCTTTCCGCCTTGCGCCGCGGCGTTTTGCTCAATGACGGGCCGACCCGCCCCGCCGAGGTGGAGGCGATCGACCCGCCCGATCTGTGGCCGCGCGACCCGCCGGTTCGTTACCGCGCCAGCGTGCCCGATCACTGGCTGCGGCTGACGATCCGCGAAGGGCGCAACCGTCAGGTGCGGCGCATGACCGCGGCGGTCGGCCTGCCGACGCTCCGGCTGGTGCGCTGGCAGATCGGCGACTGGAATATGGACGGCATCGCGCCGGGCATGTGGCGACGGGTGTGAAGGTCTTCTTCGATGGCGGCCTCCGCCCGCTGCCCGCCGGCATGGAGACTGCTGTGGTGATCGCCGGCGAAGCGTCCGTCGCGCGCGACCTTGGCGCTGGCACCAGCATGGAGGCCGAATGGCGCGCGCTGATCGCGGCGGCGCGACTGGTCGTAGCACGGGGACTCGGGCCTGTTGTCCTGCTGGGCGACGCCGCGGCAGTCGTCGCGCAGGCGAACGCGCGCGTCAGGGCGTCTGCGACACATCGCGAGCACATGGCGACATTCGATGAGTTGAGGGGTGCTCATGGAGCGATGCGCGTGCGACATATTCGGCGTTCTCAGAACCTTGCCGGACACGCGCTCGCCGCCGGGCACGTGCGTTAGTCATCTTTCCGACGGCGTGATCGCGCGAAAAGCGGAACACGCGTCTACGCTGGATGTTGACCTGCTCGGCAAACGGTACGACGACATGTCATTACGGCAGCGTTTCTCACGCTTGCCACGACGACAGGATTTAACGGCGGCGCGCCCATGCCGGGCGCCGCAGGCTCAAAGGGAGTAGACAATGGCACGTTCGGCAGAGAAGCGCGGCAAGGACGAGACCGCAGCCGCGGAAAAGAAGGTCAAGGCGACCGGCAAGCCCGCCAGCGGCGCCCGCGGCGGCATTACCGCCCCAGTCACCCCTTCGGATGATCTGGCGGAGATCGTCGGCAAGAAGGACCTGCCGCGCAGCGAGGTCGTCAGCAAGGTGTGGGAATATATCAAGAAGCATGACCTGCAGGACGCCAAGGACCGTCGTCAGATCAACGCCGACGACAAGCTCGAGAAGATCTTTGGCAAGAAATCGTGCAGCATGTTCGAGATGAACAAGTTCCTGAGCGCGCATTTGACCGCCAAGAAAGCCTGATCGCGCCGCGCATCATCGCGCGAACGATCCATGCGGCCGACCGTCAGCGCCCCTGCAGGCGTGACGGTCGGTCGTTTTGTGTCAGGTGCCAACGGCAACGTAGTGATGGCGCTGCGACGACCTCCTACCCTGCTGATCTATTCCACCGGGCCTGTTGCGCTGACAATGATGTGATTGATTGGGTGCGGTTCTCATCGCGCGCTGGCACGATCAATCAGGTCCAGTAGAGGATCCTTGCCGCCGGCAACGCTTCGGTGATCGCGCGTTCGAAGAAGCTGCGGAGCAACCGCATCGTTGCGGCATCGTATACCTGTTTTTCCGCCCCGAACTTGGTTCGCTTCGTCACGCGGTTGGTCGCGGTCATGTCGAGCGCAGAACCCGGATACCAGCTGTCGAGCACTGCCTTTGATCCGGTGTTGAAGCGGTGGGTGATGAGCTCCACGGTCAGATCGAGCTCCGGCAATCCAGCGAGGGCCGCGGCGGCATCGTCGATCAGCGCGCCGTATGCCTCCTCCCACCCGACCGCCGCGATGATCGGCGCGATCGTCAGCCCGACCGGGTAGCCCGCCGCCGCCATCCGCGCGAGTGCCGCCAGCCGGTCATGGACGCGCGCGGTGCCGCCCTCGAACCGTGCGAACGCGGGCGGGTTGAGCGAGGCGCGCATTCGCGTCCGCCCACCGTGATCGAGCGCGAGCAGCGGGGCGACATCGGCGAACTTGGTGGTGAAGCGCAACTGCGCATCGGCCTGCCAGCGGCCGAACCACGCGATCGTGGCGGACAGCGACCCCGTCAGCGGCTCTAGTGCGAGCGGATCGGTGTAGCATGACGCCTCGAACGTCGTGCCCTCGTGCGCGCGCGTGTCCGAGCGTGAGGTGATCGTGCCCTGCCCCAGATAATCGGGCAAAACGCCCAATATCTCATCGAGATTGGCGTACACCCGCGTGATCGGCGGACCTTTCAGCGAACCGGCGAGATAGCAGTAACTGCAATGCGCCGGGCAACCCTCCGCCAGGTCGACACGCCAGTCGGCGCTCGGTGCGATCGGTTGCAACCGCCGCTTGGACGGCGGCGCGACAGTGACGGCGAGCGTATTCTTCGCCTCGGCATAGGCACGGCGCGGATCGTCGGAGAAGGCGAGGTTCAGCCGGTCGCCCGAAAGCTCCGCCACCTCGATCCCCTGCGCCGCCGCGCGCGCCGCGATGTCACGGCCGTGTGCGAAGGTCATCGCCGATCGCGTCACCAACACGCGCCTGGGCCGCCACGCACGCATCGCCCGCTCGCCAGGCTCTCGTTGATCTACCGGTGCCGTTGTCGCCATCGCTGATCAACGAGCGGATGCTCGCCGGTGTCCCGGCGCACGTCGATGCGACAAGACGGGATCGATCCGCTCGCCTCCGTGGTTAGACGATCAAGCGCGCATCAAGGAGCGGGACACATGAGCGAGCACGTCGAGGAAGACGCATTCCACGAGCAATCGGAGGTGCCGATCAGCTATGGGCTATATTACCTCGGCTTCCTGTTGGTCGCGACGCTGACGATGCTGTTGATCGCGGGCAACGTCATCGGCTGATCAGCGCCAGCCGAGTGCGGGTGCGACATGCGTCAGGATGCTCTCGATCACATGCGCATTGTAATCGACACCGAGCTGGTTGGGCACCGTCAGCAGCAGCGTGTCGGCTTCCGCGATCGCCTCGTCGCCGCGTAGCTGCTCGATCAGGCGATCGGGCTCTGCCGCGTAGGAGCGGCCGAACACCGCGCGCATATTGTCGATGATCCCGACCTGATCGCCACCCTCGCCATCGCGTCCGAAATAGGCGCGGTCGAGGTCGTTGGTGATCGCAAAGATCGATCGCGACACCGACACGCGCGACTGCCGCTGGTGCCCGGCCGTCGCCCAAGCGTCGCGGTAGAGACGGATCTGTTTCGCCTGCTGGACGTGAAACGGCTCGCCGGACTCGTCCGCCTTCAGCGTCGAGCTTTGCAGGTTCATGCCCATCTGTGCGGCCCAGATCGCGGTCGCATTCGCACCCGATCCCCACCAGATGCGGTCGCGCAAACCCGGCGAATGCGGCTCCAGTCGCAGCAAGCCGGGTGGGTTGGGAAACATCGGGCGCGGGTTAGGGCGTGCGAAGCCCTCGCCCTTCAACAATTCGAGGAACACCTCGGCATGGCGCCGTCCCATGTCGGCGTCGCTTTGCCCCTCAGCCGGCATGTAGCCGAAATGACGCCAGCCATCGATCACCTGCTCGGGCGAGCCGCGGCTAAGCCCCAGTTGCAGCCGCCCGCCGCCGATCAGGTCGGCAGAACCCGCATCCTCCGCCATGTAGAACGGGTTCTCGTAGCGCATGTCGATCACGCCGGTGCCGACCTCGATCCGGCTCGTCTTCGCGCCAACCGCGGCGAGCAGCGGAAAGGGTGAGGCGAGCTGTTGTGCGAAATGGTGCACGCGGAAATAGGCGCCGTCCGCCCCGAGCTGCTCCGCCGCGACCGCAAGGTCGATCGATTGCAGCAGGACGTCACCCGCCGAGCGCGTCGCCGATTGCGCGGACGAAGACCAGTGGCCGAACGACAGAAAACCGATTTTCTTCATGCACCTGAATTGGCGGCGCGGTGCTGGCGCGACAAGAGCGTGCGCGGAACCGCACCGTTTCGCGTCCAGCCAGTGCGCGCCCCAGCGATTCCGCGCCCCAGCCATTCCGCGTCAAAGTGTAAGCATGCGCGGTTGCCGCGCACTCCTGCTTGCTCAACATGCGCGCGTGACCAACCAGCGCGCCTTTCTGATGTCGACGCTGCTGCGCGTCGCCGAGGGCGGCGATGTCGAGGCGTCCGACCTCAGCGCCGGCGTACCCGATGCGAGCGGGCTTGACCCCGACGAGCGCGACGCCCTGGTCGAGCTGCAGTTATGGATAGAGGATCGCGACATCCATCAGGGCGAAACAAACTACACGCGCTTCAAGCGCGAATGGATGCGCGACCGGCTAGCGGTGCTGCGCGACCGTTCCGTGCGAAAGTCCTGAGAACAAACGCACGCTTGCGTTGATGAGCGATCGGTCACGTGGGCGTCAGCGACGCGTCACGGCCGTGGCCTCATGGACGATCGCGATGGAACGCCCCCTCGCCAGCCCTACCGAGCAGCAGCGTCGCCGCCAGCTGGATGAGCGCATCTGCCGGCTGATCTGTCCGATCGCCTCGGCGATGGTCGGGGTCTGTCTGACCGGTATCGGATTGCTCCACCTGTCGATCGCGATCGGGCGACGCGCAGGCATCGCCGACGATCTGCTCGCGATCGATGCGCTGCTGTTCCTCGTCGCGACACTGGCGTCCTATATGTCGCTGCGCAGCCTCGACCATCGCCGGCTGCACGCAATGGAGCGTGTCGCCGACGCGACCTTCATCACCGCGATGCTGCTGCTGACCGCGGCGTGTTTCGTCATCACCTACGCGCTCGGTCTATAGTCCCGATCCTCAGCGCAGCCGCCGCCGCACGCGGACCAACGTCGGCTCGTCATCGACCGGCTCGGTCGCGAATCCCATCTGGCGCTGAAGCATGATCGATTCGTGATTGTCGCGATCCTCGATCGACAGCATGGTCGCATAGCCTGCGTTGATCGCGTAACCGACGAGATAGTCGAGCAGCGTCCAACCCACCCCGCGCCCCTTTGAGCCTGCGCGGATCATGATCGCGACCTCGCAATGCTCGCCTGCCGTGTCGCCGCGCAGCGTGGCCGAGGCGATCACGTCGCGGCGCTCGTCGAAAGCGAGAAAGCTGGTCGCACGCGCGGCGGGATCGGACAGCAATTCGGTGAAGCGTTCCTCGCTCGATCCGCGCTCACCCGACAGGAAGCGGAAACGCAGATCCTCCGCCGACACCTGCCGGAACAAGGCCGCCAACGTCTCTTCGTCGCGATGCGTGACCGGGCGTAGGAAGAAGCGAAAGCCGGTGCGCGTCACCAGCGTCTCGGTTTCGTCCCAGTCCATCGTCCGTCTCCTTGTCCAAGCCGTCTGCGGTGCGGCTCAGCGGAGGAACGGCCAAGCTTGCCTTCCGCTCCGCGCGCTTGTGCAATGGCTTTCGCGAACGCCAGGCGAACTAACACAGGTGACAAACATTCTAGCGTGCGAACGATACCAAGGAACGCGCGTGCACCATCCCTATTGCTCATCCGTCGAGGCGGCAGACCCGTTTACGAAGATCGCGCGGTGAGCGTTCTGACCCATTTGCTGTCGCGCGCGCAGGCCGCGGTCGATCCGAACGCGCGCATCGACGGCTATCTGCCGCTCGAATGCTACGGCGCGCTGGGTGACGGACGATCGGTCGCCTTGTCGGGCAGTGACGGCTCGATCGACTGGTGGTGCGTGCCCAACATGGATTCGCCGCCGCTGTTCGATCGCCTGCTGGACGCGGAGAACGGCGGACGCTTCGTGCTGCAACCAAACGAGCCGTTCACGGTCGAGCGGGCATACCGCGTCGACAGCAACGTGCTGGAGACGGTGTTCACCACCGCCTCGGGCCGTGCGCGGCTGACCGAATCGATGAACAGCGGCACCGCGGGACGATTGCCATGGGCGGAGCTTGCGCGGCGGGTGGAGGGCCTCGGGGGGCAGGTCAGCTTCGACCTCGTCATGCGACCCGGACGGCGCGGCGACACGGTCAATCCATATCATTCGACGATCGGCAAGCACACCGTCTTCCACGTCGAGCGCGTGCTCGGCCTGTTCGTCCACGACGACGCGGTCAGCTGCGACTGGGCGGATGAGGGCATCACCGGTACGCTCACCGTCGGGCCGGGTGAGCGTTGCACGGTTGCGATCGTCGCTGGGCGCGACGAGCCGCTGGTCGCACCCGACATCCGCCAGATCGACGAGCGGATCGACGTGTCGGATCAGGAATGGCGCGACTGGTGCGCGCGTCTCACCTGCCCGGACGGCGACCGCGCCGCCTTCCTGCGCAGCGCGCTTGCCTTGAAGCTGCTGCTTTATTCGCCGTCGGGCGCGATCGCGGCGGCGGCGACGACTTCGGTGCCCGAATGGATCGGAGGCAAGAAGAACTGGGATTATCGCTACGCCTGGATCCGCGATGCGGGTTATACGATCAAGGCGTTCCTGGCGGCGGGCGCCGCAGCGGAGGCGAAGGCCGCGTTCACCTGGTTGCTCGACCAGCTGCGAGAGACAGGGACGCGCGTCTGCTACACGCTCGGCGGTGGTGCGGTGCCGGACGTATCGGAATGGTCGATGCCGGGGTATCGCGCGTCGCAGCCGGTCGTCACCGGTAACCTTGCGACCGACCAGCAGCAGCATGGCGTCTACGGCGACATTTTCGAGACCGCGGCGTGTTTCGTGTCCTGCGGCAACATCCTCGACAGCGCGAGCGCGGAGCTGTTGGCGCACCTGGCGGACGAATGTGCCGATCGCTGGCGCACGCCCGATGCGGGCATGTGGGAGCTGCAGGACGAGCAGCATTACACCATGTCCAAGATTAGTTGCTGGCAGGCGCTCGCCCGCGCGGTCGAGCTTGCCGACCAGGGGCAGTTGCCGACCACATGCCGCGAACGCTGGATGCGCGAGCGCGACCGCGTGGCGCGCTGGATCGAGGACGAATGCTGGTCGGAGGACCGGCAGGCGTTCGTCATGTATCCGGGCAGCGACAAGCTTGACGCGTCGCTGGCACTGGCGGTCCGCTTCGGCTTCGACGGACGCGAGCGATTGAAGCTGACGCTGGAAGCGATCGACCGCGATCTGGGAGCAGGTCCGTTCCATTACCGCTACACCGGCATGGACGCGGAGGAGGGTTGTTTCCTCGCCTGTTCGTTCTGGATGGTCGAGGCGTGGGCCGATCTGGGCTTCCGCGACGAGGCGCGCGCGCGGCTCGACCGGCTGACCGCCGCGCTGTCGCACGGCAACGGCGTCCTGTCGGAGATGATCGACCCTGCGAGCGGCGCGTTTCTGGGAAATCTGCCGCAGGGGCTGAGCCATCTGGCGCATGTCATGGCGATCGCCACGCTCAACGAGGCCGACGATTGCGACTGAACGTGCGCTCGCGCGTTCGCACACCTCCCCTCTACCGGAGTAACCCATGACCGACCGCCTGACGATGCAGGACCCGCGCGCGCAATATCCAAAGCCGCCCTTCCCGCGCCAGCCGCAGCCCGTGCCGGGCGAAGCGCGCAAGATGGACCCGGTGCCCGACCACGGCGAGACCAGCTACAAGGGCGCGGGCAAGCTGACCGGCCGCAAAGCGCTGGTCACCGGTGCCGACAGCGGGATCGGCCGCGCCGCCGCGATTGCCTTCGCGCGCGAAGGTGCCGACGTCGCGATCTCCTACCTGCCCGCCGAAGAAGCTGACGCGGCTGAGGTCATCAAGCTGATCGAAGCGGAGGGCCGCACCGCGGTCGCGCTGCCGGGTGACATCACGAACGAGGATTGGTGCCGCGACCTGGTCGTTAAGGCGGTCGACAAGCTCGGCGGTCTGGACCTGCTCGTCATCAACGCCGGGCACCAGCAGAGCCGCGAAAACCTGTTCGAGGTGTCGTCGAAGGACTTCGACGAGACGATGAAGACCAACCTCTACGCGATGCACTGGATCACGCAGGCAGCGGTACCACATCTGCCGGCGGGTGCCGCGATCATCACCACCGCGTCGGTCCAGGCGTACGATCCGTCGGCAACGCTGCTCGACTATGCGACGACCAAGGCAGGCATCGTCGCCTATACCAAGGCGCTGGCGGCGCAGCTGCTCGAAAAGGGCATCCGCGCCAACGTGGTGGCACCCGGACCGTTCTGGACCCCGCTGCAATCATCGGGCGGGCAGCCGCCGGAAGCGGTGATGCACTTCGGTGAAAAGACCGCCTACGGCCGACCTGGCCAGCCGGTCGAGATCGCGCCTGTCTACGTCCTGCTCGCGAGCCAGGAAGCGAGCTACATCAACGGTGAGGTATATGGCGTGACCGGCGGCGCAGGAATCGCCTGACGACCCATCGATGGCCCGTCGCGCGCGTGGCGGGCTGTCGTGGCTTGCGACAAGTCGGAAGTGGCTTGTTACAGACCGAGGCGAGAGAGCGCGGCCGCGACCTCTTCGCTCACCGCTTTCTCCTGCCGAGGCATCAGGCGGTTGAGCACCGTCTGCACGCGCTTCTGCGCCACCTGCAGCGTCTTGTGACGCACCTCACGCGTCGCGTTGGTGCGCCACGACGCACTCTCACCCAACAGCGCAGCCCATTTTTCTTCCTCCGCCGCCAGCGTCGCAAGCGCGAGCCGCAGGCCATCGCGGCGACCGCGCGCATAATCGTCACTGTCCGCCATGCTTTGCACCCATCTACTTCGACCCCGTCACCAGCCCAGCGAACGCATCGAGCGGGGGCGTGATCCAAACGCTATTTGTTCGACTGCCGGAACCGCCACGCCGCCGAAATCTTGATGCATGATACAGTCGGACACGCCGTCCGTGGGAGACGATGAGTGGCCGACAGGATTTGCGACGTGATCGTCATCGGCGCGGGCACCGCCGGGTTGAAGGCATATAAAGCGGCAACGGCACGCGGTGCCGACACCGTCATCATCGAAGCCGGACCGGGCGGATCGACCTGCACGCGCGTCGGCTGCATGCCGTCCAAGCTGCTGCTCGCTGCCGCGCGCGTGGCGCATCAGGCACGCGGTGCCGAACGCTTCGGCGTCACGACAGGCAAGATCGAGATCGATGCGGCAGCGATGTGGGCGCGTGTGCATCAGGAACGCGATCGGTTCGTCGCATCGGTGCTGGAGGAATATCATGCCATTCCTGACACGCAGGTCGTGCATGGCACCGCGCGGTTCGACGACGACGACGCCGTACGCGTGGGTGACAGCCGGATCGTCGCACGCCATGGCATCGTCATCGCGACCGGCGCGAACCCGATCGTGCCCGACAGCCTGGATGCGGTACGCGACCTCGTTCACACGCATGAGACGATCTTCGAGCTCGACACATTGCCGAAGCGGATGGCGGTGCTGGGCGCAGGCCCGCTCGGGCTCGAGCTCGCGCAGGCGTTCGCGCGGCTTGGCGTCTCGGTCAGCCTGTTCGATCCATCGGACAAGCTCGGCGCGCTGACCGATCCGGTCGCCAACGAGGCAGCCATCGCCGCTTTGGGTGGCGAGATCGACCTGCATCTCGGCGTGGAGGCAAAGGCAGAACCGGCGGGTGACGGCGCGAGGCTGATGTGGGACGGCGGCAGCGCCGAGGTTGATCTGATCCTCGCCGCGACGGGGCGCAAGCCGGCGCTCGACACGCTCGACCTGGATCGCACCGGGCTTGAGCTCGACGATCACGGCACGCCGCTGTTCGATCATGCGAGCAGGCGATGCGGGGACAGCCGCATCTTCATCGCGGGCGACGCGAATGCGTGGCGCCCGGTGCTGCACGAGGCCGCGCGTGGCGGCCAGATCGCGGGTGACGTCGCCGCCGGGGGTGAGCCACGGCGCGTGCTGCCATCGCTCGCCATGGCGTTCACCGAGCCCAACATCGTTCAGGTCGGCACCGACTTCCCCGACCTGCCCGACGACGCGCGGATCGGATGCGCGAAGGTCAGCGACAATGGTCGCGCCACGGCCGATGGCCATGACGAGGGCGTCGTCAGGTTGTACGGTGACGCCGATGGCCTGCTGATCGGCGCCAGCATCGTCGCGCCGGAGGGCGAGCACCTCGGCCACCTCGTCGCGCTTGGAATCGATCGTGGCATCGATGTCGCGACCTTCGCCGACCAGCCGTGGTATCATCCGACGATCGAGGAATTGCTGCAAAGCGCGGCGCGTGATCTCGCCGGGATCAAGGACTGACGCGACAGGCGGGGCTTGAGTCTCTGCGTCGCGCGAGCGAGCGTTGACGGTTGGAAGCGTCTTGTCGCACAAGGCACAACGGTTCTGTGCAGCCATCACCGCCTGCACCTCGCTAGGCTTGTTGTACGATCATCGGTCAGCGGCAGAAGGTTCGGTCTGCACACCCCGCGCGCCGCATCTGCAATGATGCTCCAGCTAAAGGCGCGATCACGAACGCCGCACAAGATCGATCACAGGTAGACACACCCTGACCCCGGCATGACGCCCCCTTGGCAAGTGCCGCCAATTGAATGGGGCGCGTCACCGTCACGCACTCGCGCCATCGCACATCGGCAAAGGTGGAGGGGCTTCTGTTGCCCGGTGCCCTCCGAACCGCTGGTTTCCCCTTCTGTTGCCCGGTGGGGTCCGAACCGCGCTATTTTGGTGTAACGTCAGGCCGTGAGGCCCTCAGTTACGCCGCAATCGCGAGTGCTTCGTTATCGTTGGCACTTGTGTAATGGGCCGTTGCGGTGGTCCCATTCCGAGCGAAAACAGCGCCTTTCAACACACGTCGATCCTAGTTCGGCCCCGTCAGCTGAGCCGCTCGGTCGGCACGCTTCACGCGTGTCGACGTTGCGGCACAGGTGGTGGAGCCGCCGGGTACCGCCCCCGGGTCCGCTGCGTCTATTCTACGCCGCACTTTATCGCCATATCCGGGTAGAACCCGGCACGCCTGATATAGGCAGACGTTCGTGGTTGTGAAAGCCCGTAAGTGCGGGTCGCTGCGCGGCGGTTTTCGCCGCCTTCTTTTGCCAAACGCCACGTGCATGCCACATTGTCCGTGGATATAGTGGGATATGCTCACCCAGCGTTCGCGCTACGCCCTTCGTTCGATGCTGTTCCTCGCGCGCGCGCCGGCCGGCTCGCCGCCGATCCCGATGACGCGCATCGCCGCGGAGGCGACCGTCCCGCGCAAGTTCCTGGAGCTGATCCTCGCCGACCTGCGCGACGCGCGACTACTACACAGCTATCGCGGCAAGATGGGCGGATACGTGCTGTCGCGACCGGCGCATCTGATCTCGCTCGGCGAGATCATCCGCGTGATCGAGGGGCCGCTGGCGCTCGTTCCCTGCGTCAGCCGCACCGCCTATCGCCCATGCAAGGATTGCAAGAGCGAGATCGACTGCGAAATCCGCGCCGCGATGATGCGCGTGCGCGACGAGACCGCGCGCATCCTCGACGGCACCAGCCTGGCGGACGCGACTGCGGACAAGCTTGCCGCCGCCTGAGGCGGACCGTCGCCACGGCGGCACGAACCCGACTGGACGCTCACCGCCGCCCCGCTTAACCCGGCACGCATGACCGAGCCTGCGCTGCCCACGACCGAGCATGATGCCGCCGCCGAGCTTGAACGGCTGGCCGGTGAGATCGCGCGTCACAATGCGCTCTACCACACCGAAGACGCGCCCGAGATCAGCGACGCAGATTACGACGCGCTGGTGCGCCGCAATCGCGCGATCGAGACCGCCTTCCCCGCCCTCGTCCGGGCCGACACGCCCAGCCGGCAGGTCGGCGCAGCACCTGCAGGGCACCTCGCCAAGGTCGCCCATGCGCGTCCGATGATGAGCCTCGACAATGCCTTCTCGGCCGAGGACGTGGCCGAGTTCGTCGCGCGCGTGCGTCGCTTCCTGCGCCTTGCCGACGACGAGCCCGTCGCGCTCACCGCCGAGCCGAAGATCGACGGCCTGTCATGCTCGCTACGCTACGAGAACCGCCGGCTGGTGCAGGCGCTGACTCGGGGCGACGGCGCGGTCGGCGAGGACGTGACCGCCAACGTCGCGACGATCGCCGACATCCCGCAGACGTTACCCGCCGACGCGCCCGACGTGTTCGAGGTGCGCGGCGAGGTCTATATGGAGAAAGCCGCGTTCGCCGCACTCAACACGCGCCTGCGCGCCGAGGCGGAGGCCACGGGCAAGGAGGCGCGGCAGTTCGCCAACCCGCGCAACGCCGCCGCGGGCTCGCTCCGGCAGAAGGATGCCGCCGTCACCGCCACGCGCCCGTTGCGGTTCCTCGCACACGGCTGGGGCGAGGCAAGCGCCCTCCCCGCCACCACGCAGGCCGACCTCGTGGCAACCCTGCGTGGCTGGAGCTTCCCGATCGCCGCCGCCTTCGCGCGGGTTGACACGACCGAGGCGGCGCTGTCGGTCTACCGCGCGATCGAGGCGGAGCGCGCCGATCTGCCGTTCGACATCGACGGGGTCGTCTACAAGCTCGATCGGCTCGACTGGCAGGACCGGCTGGGCAGCGTCGGGCGTGCGCCGCGCTGGGCGATCGCGCACAAGTTCCCGGCCGAGCGCGCGCAGACGACCTTGAACGCGATCGACATCCAGGTCGGTCGCACCGGCAAGCTGACCCCGGTCGCACGGCTGGAACCTGTCACAGTCGGCGGCGTCGTCGTTACCAACGCAACGCTCCACAACGCCGACGAGATCGCGCGGCTGGGCGTCCATCCCGGCGACCGCGTCGTGCTGCAGCGCGCCGGCGACGTGATCCCGCAGATCGTCGAGAACCTGTCGCGTGACGACACGCGCGCACCCTGGCCGTTCCCCACCCATTGCCCGATCTGCGGCAGCGAGGCGGTGGCGGAGGAAGGCGAGGTCCACGTGCGCTGCACCGGCGGCCTCATCTGCCCGGCGCAGCGGCTGGAGCGGCTGAAGCATTTCGTCAGCCGCGGCGCGCTCGACATCGACGGTCTGGGCGAGAAGACGTTGGTCGAGTTGATCGAGCTCGGCTGGATCGCCGAGCCCGCCGACATCTTCCGCCTGCACCAGCACCGCGACGAGCTGACAAAACGCGACGGCTGGCAGACGAAGTCGGTCGATGCGCTGCTCGCCGCAATTGAAGCACGCCGTGCGCCCGACGCCGCGCGGCTGCTGTTCGGGCTTGGCATCCGCCATACCGGCATCATCACCGCGCGCGACCTGTTGAAGCACTACGTTACCCTGTCAGCGGTCGCGGCATTGGCGGACGAGGCAATCGCGCTGCGCGACTCCAGCCCCGCCGTGGTCGGCGAAACCGAGCAGCGCCACGCCGCCCGCGTCGACAAGGCGATCGCCGCGCTGATCGGGGTGGAGAACGTCGGCGCCGCAGTCGGCCATGCGCTGGCCGATTTCTTCCATGAACCGCACAATCGCGCGGTATGGGACGATCTGCTCGGCGAGGTCGCGCCGCCACCCTTCATGGTCGAGACGCGCGCGTCGGAGGTGAACGGCAAGACGGTCGTGTTCACCGGCACGCTGGAGACGATGTCGCGCGACGAGGCAAAGGCGCAGGCGGAGAAGCTTGGCGCGCGCGTCGCCGGGTCGGTATCGGCGAAGACCGACCTGGTGGTCGCAGGACCCGGCGCGGGATCGAAGGCGAAGAAGGCCGCCGATCTGGGCATCCGCGTGGTTGACGAGGCAGGCTGGCAGGCGATCGTCGCCGCTGCCGCCCCTCGGACAACTTAGCTTCGGCCCATTACAAGGTTAATGATTTAGCGTAATTCGGAGCCCGCAGCGGTTGAGAAGGCTAAACGGCCGTGCTTCCCACAACCTCTCGGAATGTTGGTGATCGTGCAGGCGTGGTTCCCGTGAGACTACAGAAAACGTCCATAATGGTTTAGGCGCCACCCCATAGCCGTCACGCACCTCGCTTGCCGGGGCGTGGGAGCTTACGAAGCGGGGAGCCGATGTCCATCCGGTTCGTGTCAGATGGAAATAAGTGCAACTTGAAAGGTGCAAACCAATGGCTAGGAGGCCACGCGCGAGACTGGAAATCCTCGCACTCGGGTTTGGATTTGGTCTGGCCGTAAATTGTTTTATCGATTCACACGCCAAGCTGCTCATGTTTGCAGATCGAACAGGTCGCGGATCCGTGTAACCGGGGCTGGCGGTCCTCGCGTTTCAAAAAACGGGCCGCCGATTACTCGACGACCCCGGGCGTAGCCAACCAACCCGGTAGGTAAATTAGGAGCGTTGGTTTACCCGCTTGGTTATCGTGTTCTCCCCACCCCGCGCCGCTTCATGATCTCCAAGGCGTGCTGACAGGCGAGCGGCCGACATCAAAGGCGAGCGACGATCCGCCGCCGACCTGCGCGGCTTCCGCAATCACCCACTCACGCCCACCCAGCAAGGCATGGTCGATGACGTCCGAGACACGGTGTCCCACGCAGGCCGTCACAACCGTATCTGGCAGTGATTGCTCAAGCATCACGGACCCGGTTCCGTCATGGGTGAAGAAGACGAAGTCCTCCGTCCGGACCTTCACCTCCAACGAAGAGCCGTAGACCTTCGCCTCGACGAAGGGACCGTTCTCCCAATCGGAAACGACGGTATCGGCGATCAGCGGCTCGGGACGCCAAGGACAGACCTTTCGAGCCTTAGCGGCAGTCACCGCCATGGCGTTCTGCAGATGAGTTGACCTTCGCTTCGTCACCGCCGGCCACTGATGCCCGGGACGCAGATGCTGCATCGCTTCGACGACGTTGGATCCGGCGAAGGCAAGCACATCCGGCACTGGAGCCGACATCGACCTGACCGTGGCCGACAGGTACGACCTGAAGGAAGCGAGCCGCATGGTCTCGATGAGGCGATCGAGCATGCGTGCCTCTTCGCGGGCGCGCTTGCCTGCGATCTCGCGAACGCTCAGGTGCGGATCGGAAAGGCTCACCTGAACGTGCCCTCCGCCTGCGAGGCAACGATCATGCCCATGAGGTGCCTGGTCAGAGCATCGGCGCCCATGCTGAAGGCAAGTTCACCCCAATCATCCCAGCGTGCGATCCTGACGGCGAGCCATGCGAAAAGATGGTCGCGAGTGGAGCCGTCGGTGAACGACATCGACCACGTCACTCGCCGGGTTGGCATTCTGGCGCCGCTGCCGACCGTGAGCCCCGTCAGGGTAAGGGCATGCGATCGGGCGATCCGCTCCCTCGCGAAAACGTGCCGACGGAGGCCGACGCTGCGCTCGAATGAACGGAGCGCCTGCTCTCGCGCGCCGTTCTCGCCTGCGTCCGCCGCCTTCACGGCATCGATGACATCCGCCATCGGCAAGTCCTCCCAAGCCGGATCACGCGTGGCGCGCAGCATCATGAGAACCGAGATCCCCTCCGGACTGAGCATGGCGCTCAAGGGGGTCTGCATGTTCGGGTCGAGCCTCCGCATCTCGAGCATTCCGATGGACGCCAGCCAACACTGGTAAAAACGCCAGAACACCATGTCGCCGTCGAACAAGTCATGACGGTCCTCGCTATCGATAACCCGCCGACCTTCGATCGCCGACATGACGCGCAGCATCAGCTCGTGCTGCTCACGGGCAAAGTGGACGGGACAGAAGCCGAGTTGTCCCTGCCAGAAGGCGTCCTGCACGGTCTTCCAGGTACGACCGTTCTCGTCCTCGAACCCGCCATCGCGCGCGCGAAGCCACCATCCCCACGGAAGATCCCCGGGCAGATGCCTGTCGCGAGTTCTCACCGTCCACCCCGCTGGGGATCAAGGCCGACGGGCGGCAGCGGCGGCCCCGTCCGCGGGGGACGGGCTTGCCCGTCGCGATGGCGTTCAGCTGCATCGCGAGGTTGAGCACCTCCCGCACGACGTACGCATCGTCACGATATTCGGCGCTGGTCTCCGGTCCCATGAAGCGGTCGCGATCACGAGGGTTCTTGGGCACGAGGTCGTAGAGGTGGTTGCAGTCGAAGCCGAACCACCAGTGCCCCTCCCCGGCCCGATGCTCGGTCGCGTTCCGTACCGGCTCCCGTTCGACAACGACATGACAGACGCGCCTCGCCTCGTCGACGAGGCTGCGAAGCGGCGATGGACCGTCCTGGCAGATGCGTGAGTAGCTCAGGCCGCCATGAACCTGAATGCCGAATCCGACCGGGATGGCGTCGTGGGCCCAGCCGAACAGCGGATGGCCTTCGGGAACCCCGACGAACCCACTGAGGAAGCCACCACGATCGTCGCGCATCACGATGCACTCGTAGCCGGTCGCGGGATCGATCCAGCTGACCTTGTCGGCCTCTCCAAGCCAAGGTCCTTCCTCACGAGGCTTGCTCCCGTTAACGAAGTAGATCTCAGCGGCGGATACCGTTTCCAACGAGGTCGCATAATCCCTGCCCACGATACGGGTGACGCCGGCCTCGCGAGTCACCTGGCCGCCGCGTCCAGACAGCTTTTCGACAGAGAACTCCGAGCCGAGGACGGGTGAAAGCTGCTTCTCCAACGTGGGAGTGAGGGGTTGCGCGACGACGGCTACCGACTTCGATTTGGAATTGCGATCGTTGGGCGCAGTCTTCTTAGACATGTCGGTTTCTCCTAAACTGGGAACGAGCGTGATCAGAGGAAGCGCGTCCGGGGCGTCACGCGGATGATCTCGGGACAGATCTTCTGAGGTTGAGCGTCCAGCGCGTAGACGTTGGCGGCCAGCCACGACCCCTCGGCGGCGAGCTGGTCGTCGGCAACCTCGCGCCACCACACCTTGCGTCCCGCAGAGGCATCCCAGCGGTAGCCGCGCGCGCGCAGCTGGTCCTTGAGGTCGAAGTGCGCGCCGATTGCGCGGACGATCCAGGTCGGCTTCGAGCCGGTCTCGATCATCTCCGACAGGGCGGTCCTTCCGGCGACATCCTCATGACGAAGCATCTGGATGAGCGCATCGACGTCCGCCGACGCGCGATGACCGGCATGATAGAAGCCATACTGCAGCAGCAGATAGCCTAGCACGCGACCATCGAACCGACGGGCACGCCAATCGATCTGCCGCATCGAGCAGCACCAGTTCAGCCCGGCCGCGCCCGGTAAGCGCTTCTCAACCCAGCGCCGATCGAAGGCGCTGTTGTGCGCCACCACGAAGCTCGCGGAGCGAAGCAGCTTCGTCGCCTTAACCTCGTCGATAGCGCAGCCGGCCAGATCGGCGTCCGTCAGTCCGGTGAGCGCTGTTATCGCCGGATCGAGCCGCTCGCACGGGTCCTCCCGCCACTCGAACGCCACGTCGATATCCGTGATGACGCCATCCGCGTCGTACCGGAACCTGCGGAGTGCGAGTTCGATGACCTTGCCCGTCTCCGCATCCAGGCCGGTGGTCTCGACATCGATCGCCACGCCGACATGCAGGCCGCGGCCGACCCCCTTTCCGGTGGCCCCTTCGCTGAGGCGAAGGGGTCGGAGAACGCGCACGTCCCCTTCTCCGTCCACATCTCCGCGGACGAACTCAGCTTGCATGTTCACGCTTGTTCTCCCTTGAAGCAGCCAACCGTATGGGAGGGCGGGCGGGAGGCTGACGTTCCGCCGAAAGCGCTTCGATCGCGCGACCGTCCCGGATAAATCAGGCCTGGATGCCGAGCTCGATGTCGACGGCGAAGGTGCGGGCGTGCGGCGTGGCGCCGTCCCGCTCGACCTTCTGGATCATCTCGACCACGGCCTGCGGCACGAGCGCCATCACCGCGGGAGCGGACACGTGGATGCCCGGACGGATGTCCGCGATGTCGGCGACGTCCGGACCGAACCTTCCGGCGAGCCGCGTCCGCACCTCCGCTTCGTCCCGCGCCATACTCGCGTGAAAGTACTGGCGCATCCGATTGTCGCGCGTGTCGACGATCGTGGCGGTGTAGAGCTTGAGCCTGGCTCGGCCTGCGGGTCGCCGACCATTCCTCCCCTTCCGCGGGGGATGCCCGGGCCCATTCACGAGACCGAACTTCTGCGCATGACGCTCGTCGTCTTCGTCGTCCGCGATCAACGCGTCGATGGTCGCACCGTCCGCATCGAGCTCTAATCCGAGCCCATGCAGGATCACGCCACGCACGCAGGCGTCACGGGCCAGACAGGCGTCGATCGCAGCGGCGCCGTCGAACACGCGCCTCGGCGCGAGCAGCCATGCCATAGGCTCATGCGCCACCGCTTCGCGCTGGAAGCGCATCGCGGTCTCAGTCGCCACCAGAGCCACGCGACAGATGGCGCGATGGTACCATCACACGCGCGACGTATGATGCGGCGGACTTCGCCGATCGCGACGTGATCATGATCATCGACAAAATCGTAGTCGCCGAAGATTCGGAACTCACCGCGCAGATGCCGTCACTCGCGAACCGCATCACCATCCACATGCGCGACGGTCGGCGGCTCTGCCAGGAATATGGAACGACACAGAATCCTCGCATCAACGTCTCGGATGAGGAGATCGAGCGCAAGTTCAGAGACTTTGCAGCTCCAATCATGTCGCCTCACCGCATCCAAGCTACGCTTGAAATTGCTTGGACACTCGAGCAACAGCGCTCGATGAACGACCTCATGGCTGCAATCCTTGCTACATGAAGAGGCGGACCCGCTGCTCACGTGAGCAATGACCCACAAGCGGCCATAATCGCGCTCGCAGTCGCTTCCCACAAGCAGACGTTTGTTCAGCTAGTATCGACGAGAATCTTCACCCGGCGACTTGCTGACTAGTCGCGACGCTCTTCCAATGCGGATCGCGATCAGCTAGGTCGGCATGGTCGGAAAAGGCAGGCTTGGCGTGGTCAGCCCAAGCCCTTTCGGTAACGGAAGCTCTGGTCTTTGGCCTTGGCCAGGATCCCCTCGACGAACAGCGGCGCCAACACGGCGCTAAGCCGTTCGTCCGCGAGGGTGCCTGGAAGGGGAACGCTCCGGTCGAACAATCGACTGAAGGAGCCTTCACCATGCCACTCGATCACAAGTCCACATACGACGTCATCATCGCCGGCGCCGGGCCCGTTGGCCTCTTTCTCGCATGTGAGCTCGGGCTTGCCGGTTGCCGCGTGCTGGTGCTCGAGCGCAGCGAGGCATCGGCGTCCGCGCTGAAGAGGTTACCCTTTGGTCTTCGCGGGCTGAACCTGCCGACCATGGAGAGCTTGGATCGGCGGGATCTGTTAACGCCGCTCAAGGCCCGCATGGCTTTGGCTGATACACTAGCCGCCGCACCTTGGACTGCGGGCGCGCGGCGTCCGGCCGGTCATTTCGCCGGTTTGCAATTCCTTCACGACATGGTGGACCAGGACGCGTGGCCGTGGCGCTGCGGCGCTGCGGTCGAAACGCTCGCAGTCACAATGGCGGACATCGAGCACGTGCTACTTACGCGTGCAAGCGAGCTTGGCGTCGTGATCCGCTACGGCTGCAGCGTCGATGGCGTCGCAGAAACGGCGGACGGCGTTGAGGTCCATGCCGGCGGCACAACGCACCAAGCCGGCTGGTTGGTTGGATGCGATGGCGGGCGGAGCACGGTTCGTAAAAGCGTCGGGATCAGCTTCGCTGGCACCGAGCCGGAATTTACCGGCTATTCGATGACGCTGTGCCTTGAGGAGCCGAACCAGCTTCGCCCCGGTCGCCAGCATACCGCCACAGGCATGTACACGTATGCGCCGCCGGGCACCGTCACCATGGTCGACTTCGACGGCGGGGTGAACCACCGTACCTTGCCGGTGACCCGCGAGCATGTACAAGCGGTGCTGCGACGAGTGTCGGAGACCAACGTCACGGTCGAAGCGGTGGATCTCGCCACGACGTGGACGGACCGGGCGTTCATCGCGGCCAGTTATATCCAAGGCCGTGTGCTTCTCGCCGGCGATGCCGCACATGTTCATGCCCCCCTCGGCGGCCAGGGACTCAACCTGGGCCTCGGCGATGCGATGAACCTCGGCTGGAAGCTCGCTGGGGTGATCGCTGACCGTGCACCGCGGTCGCTGCTCGATAGTTACGAGCAGGAACGACGCCCCATCGCAAACCAGGTGCTTGAATGGTCACGGGCACAGGTGGCGCTGCTCAGACCCGATCCCGGTACTGCAGCATTGCGAGCCGTGGTTCACGACCTGATGGAGACCCGAGACGGAGCCACGTTCTTCGCCGGCCGAGTCTGGGGCGCCGGCCTGCGATGCGAGCTGCCAGGTGCGGCTCATCCTCTGCTGGGCCGCAGCGCGCCTGAAATGCCGCTCGCGGATGGACGAAGACTAAACGAGGCGCTGCGTCGCGGCCGGCCTGTCCTGATCGACTTCGATCCGTCCGACCCGCTAGCCGAGGTCGGGCGTGCATCTTCCCAGCTTGACTATTGTGTCTCTCCCCAAGGCCACAGAGCCATTGCAGAGGCCTTGCTCATTCGCCCCGATGGCGTGGTTGCCTGGGCAGGTTCGATCGTCGACCGAGCAGATTTGATCCGGTTGATCGCGCGCCTTTTTGATCCGCTTGGTACGCCGACATGATGGTTCATCCACGTGGCTCCGAGCTGGTGCGTCAATCCTATGCCCCGTCCGTATGCAGCGCTTAGACTTAGGGCTGCGCGGCACTGACCAGCGCCCTCGCAGACGCGGCGACGTGTCCCCCCTCGGCGAAGGCGCTCTGATCAAGCGCGCCTACCGCCGCGAGCAGCGACGCCTCGTACACCATCAGGTCGCTTCGGCTCGCCGCCAGCGACAGCTGGGCGCCGCGCAGGCTCTGGTCGGCGATGACGATGTCGAGCGTGGTGCGCAGCCCGTAGCCATATTCCGCCTTGATGCCGGCCAGCGCCTTCTCAGCGGCAGTCACGGCTGATGTGTCCGCAGTGACGCGAGCGCGCGCGGCGGCCAGGTTCGCCCAAGCGGTGTCGGCCGCGCGCGTCGCATCGCGACCCGCTGCCTCCACGTCGAAGGCGGCGGCACGCGCGCTCGCGCGTGCCTGCCGGACCTGAGACGCGACCAGCCCGCCCGTTAACAAGGGCACGCGCAGCGACAGGCCGATTGCGGCGGCGCGATTGTAGCCACCGTCCAAGCCGCTGCGATTGCCGACGCCGTAGCCGTATGTGCCGGTGAGATCGACACTCGGTGCACTGTTCGCGCGCGCCACGTCGATCCGCGCGGCGGCGGCGTCGCGGGCAGCGACCGCCTGCCGAACGAGCGGATTCTGCGCGCTGGCTGCCCCTCGCGCCTCGTCGCGGGTGTTCGGGAGGTGCTGGAGGTCGGACGATGGCGCGGCGAGCACGCCCGCGTCGTTGCCGACAACAGCGCGGTAGCGCGCCGCTGCCGCCTCGCGCGCCGCCTCGGCCGACGCGCGCGTCGACTTGGCCGCGTCGCGCTGCGCGGTCAGCCGCGCGACGTCGGTCAGCGTGCCGGTGCCGAGCGTGAAGCGCGCGTTCGACTCCGCGACCTGATCGTCCAGCAGCTTGATCTGCGCTTCGGCGATCGCCAGCGCCTGTTGTTGCAGCAACAGGTCGGCGTAGGCCGCGACGACGTCGAACAGGACCGTGGCAAGCGTACCGCGCACGCTTTCGCCGCCCGCGGCGACGTCGGCGCTGGTCGCGCGCAGCGCACTCGCGACCCGTCCGCCCGTCCAGATCGGCAGCGTCGCCGAGGCCGAGCCGACGCCGCCGCGACCGTAATCGAAGCGATCGTACCCCGCGCCCGCGTCTGCTTCGGCGGTGAGGCGACCGAGTGACCGCGCCTGTTCGGGAGTCTCGGCCAGCGCGTCCTGCCGCGCCTGCGCCGCTGCCAGCGTCGGGTTGCCCGCGATCGTCTTGCGCACCGCCTCGCCGAGCGTTTCCGCACCCGCCGGAGCCGCGCCGGCGAGCGCGGCGGCGAGCAACAACCATGCCTTAGTCATGGCGCAGCGCCCAGGCGGGGGTGGCACGCGCGGCGCGGATCGACTGGCTGATCACGGTTGCGAGCGCCACGCCCGTCGCCAGCAGCGTCGCGGCGACGAAGAACAGCGGCGACAGCGCGATCCGGTCGTCGAACCCCGCCAGCCAGCTTCGCATCGCGAACCAGGCGAGCGGCCAGGCGAACAGGTTGGCGATCAGCACCGGTTTCAGGAACTGTCCGACGAGCAGCTTGACCACGTCCGCCGACGACGCGCCGAGCGTCTTGCGCACGCCGATCTCGCGCACCCGGCGCGAGGTGGAGAAGGATGCCAGCCCCCACAGCCCGACGCAGCCGATCAACACCGCCAGGACGGAGCCGATGCCGAACAGATTGGCCATCTGGTCGTCCGATTTGTAGAGCCGGTCGAGCGACTGGATCACCGTGCGCGCGTCGAACGGCACCGCCGGCGCCTCCGCGCGCCAGGCGGTTCGCGCCGCATCCAGCATCGCCTTGGCATCGCCGTCGAAGCGCACCATCGCCACACCCGATTCGAGCGGCTTAAGCTGGAACAGGTAGACGGTCGGGGAGATCGCCTCGCGCGGGGAGGCGATGCGCATATCCTCAATCACGCCGATGATCGTGCGCGGCCGGTCACCACCGATCGTCTTGCCGACCGCGGCCTGCGGCGAGGCGAAGTGAAAAGCACGCACCGCGCTGCGATTGATCACGATCGCTGCGACACGGTTGTCGACCGACGCATCCTTGACCAACGAGGCGGGATCGACGTCCGCCGGGCGCGACGGATCGAACAGTCGCCCCGCGATCAGCCGCGCGCCGAGCACGTCGAAATAGCCGGGCATGACGTGGTATCGCTCGGCCGAGACGCCGCTGCCGGGCACACCGGGAAGCGCGAAATCGGTGGTCGAGGTGAACAGGCCGCGACCGGGCACCGCCTCGCCGGCGCTGACCGCGCGCACGCCGGGCAGCGCGGTGAAGCGGTGAAGCAGGCTTTCACGCTGTGCCGCCACCAGCGCGTCGCTGCCGAACGACCGCACGAGGAGCAGTTGCTCCCGATCGTAGCCGACGTCGGTGTCGCGGACGTGCCGCGTCTGCGCGGCGAGCACCATCGTGCCGATGATCAGCGCGATCGTGATTGCGAACTGGAACACAACCAGCCCCTCGCGGATGCGGGAGCCCGCCTTTCCGCCGCCGGGCGACCGCGCGGCGGCCAGCACCGCGGCCGCGGGCACGCGCGCCAGGATTACCGCCGGGTAGAGACCCGCGAGGATGCCGACCACCAGCGCGAGCGCGACGAGCGGCAGCAACACGCCGTTCCAGCCGAGATAGCTGATCGACAGCGTCAATCCCGTCGCGGCGTTGATGAGCGGCACGCCCAGTTCGGCGAGCCCGAGGCCAAGCACGGCGGCGATCAGCGCCGTGGCGACCGCCTCGCCCAGGAAATGCCGCATCAAGGTGCCGCGGTCGCCGCCCAGCACCTTGCGCATTGCCACCTCGCGCGCGCGTAGTCCGGCACGCGCTGTCGCCAGATTGACGTAGTTCACCAGCGCGATGACGAGCGTGAGGAGCCCGATGATGCCGAGCGTGGCGACCATCAGCGTCGCACCCGGCGCCTCGAACCGCGTGTCGGCGAACGGCTTCACCCACAACGACAGCGTGAAATCGTCGCTGTCCGGGGTCTCGTTGGTGACGTGCCGATCGGTTACGCCCTTCAGCGCCGCGTCGAACCGCTGCGCGGCGGCAGCGTCGGGCAATCGGACGAGCGTCATCGGACCGCCGTAGTTCCACTGGAAATACTCGGCATTGGCCGGGTTCGAGCGGTCGGTCGGCAGCACGAGCGGCGCGAGCAGGTCGAAATCCAGCGCGGTGTTGGCCGGCAGGTCGTCGATCACCGCAACGACGCGAAAGGCATGCCGCTCGATGCCGATCGTGACCGGCAGCGTCGCCCCGATCGGCGACGACGATCCGAAATACTTGGCGGCGGTGCGCTGCGTGATGACAACCGAACTCGGATCACGGAACGGGGTCGGCAACGCGCCGTCGACCGCGTGGAGTTTCAGCACGTCGAACGCGGCCGGGTCGACCAGTCCGACCCGCTCGCTGACGCCGACGCCGTTCCTGACCACCGCGGCGGCGCGCCCGACGATGCGGGTACCGATCGTGCCGGGCAAATCGGCACTGATCGCGGACCAGGCGGCGATCGGCGTCGTCTGTCGCCCGCGGACGCTTTCCAGCGTGTCGCCGGTCCTCGATTCAAGCAGGTAGAGCTGCTGGTAGCCGGGCAGCCAGCGCTCGAAGCTGGTCTCGAAACGGACGTAGAGCGCGAGCACCAGGAACACGGCGATGCCGAGCGCCAGCCCGCCGATGTTGAGCGCGGCGTAGAGCCGGTAGCGGGTCAGCGACCGCCAGAAACTGACAAGGGCGAAACGGTTCATGATCGCTTCCTCAGATCTGGCGCGCGACGGAGGCGACGACGCGGCCGTCGAGCATGTCGATGCGACGGCCGACGATGTCGGCGTGCGACGGGCTGTGCGTGACCATCACGATCGTCGCGCCGGCCGCGTTCAGGCTCTGCAGAATGCCCATCACCTGCGCGCCGTTCTCGGTATCGAGGTTGCCGGTCGGCTCGTCGGCGAGGATCAGCTTGGGATCGCCGACGATCGCGCGCGCGATCGCGGCGCGCCGCTGCTGCCCGCCCGACAATTGGTGCGGATAGTGTCGCGCGCGGTGCGAGATGCCGACGCGGTCCATCGCCGCCTCGACGCGGGCGCGACGATCCCCCGCCGCGTCCTTGCGGTAGACGAGCCCCAGCTCGACGTTCTCCGCGATCGTCAGCTCGTCGATCAGGTTGAAGCTCTGGAACACGAAGCCGAGCGTGCGCGCGCGGAACTGCGCCAGCGTCTTCTCGTCCTCCGCCGCCAGGTCGCGACCGTCGAACAGGTAACGCCCGCCGGTCGGGCGGTCGACCGTCCCCAGCGTGTTGAGCAGGGTCGACTTGCCGCACCCGGATGGTCCCATGATGGCGACGAACTCGCCCGCGGCGACCTCCAGGTTGATGTCGGCGAGCGCGGTCGTCTCCACCTCGTCGGAGACGTAGCGGCGCTGAATGCCTTGGAGCGTGATCATGGCGGAGGCTTTCATTTCAGGTTGATGGAAGCGGACTTGTTGAAGCCGCTCGTGTCGGAGGTGACGATCCGCTCGCCGGGGGCGAGCCCGGACAGGATCTCGACCTGCTCGGCATTGCGGCGGCCGACCTTGACCGGGCGACGCACCGCGTGGGTGCCGCCCGCGTCGAGGACGTAGGCGGCCGCGCCACCGTCGCTGTCGAGCCAGCCGCCGAGCGGGGCGACGATCGCCGGCCGCGCGGCGCCGAGCGTGATCCGCACGTCCAGCGCCTGTCCCCGGTTGAGACCGGCGGGCGCTGCACCGCGAAAGCCGAGTTCGACGCGGAAGCGGCCGTCCGTCACCGCGGGCAGCACCTTGGTGACCACCAGCTTCAGCCCGCGCCCGTTCTCGCCCTGCGCGCTCGCCTGCTGGCCGATCGCGACGCGGCCGAGGAAATACTGGTCGACGTCGGCGACGAGTTTCCACGATCCTTCGCTGTCGACCTGGCCGGCCGGATCGCCCGGCTTCAGCGCCTGCCCGGGCTGAATGGTGAAGTTGGTCAATCGCCCGGTTGCGGGCGCGCGCAGCGTCAGCGCGTCCAGGCTGTCGCGCACCGCCGCGAGGTTGCTGGTCAGCCGCGCGCGCGTTTCTGCCAGACGCCCGGCCTGCAACCGCGAGATGCCCTGTTCCGCGCCCTCGGCCGCGTGCAGCTGCGCCGCGCGCTTCTGCTGATAGGTCGTTTCTTCCTGGTAGCTCTTCAGTCCGGCGTCGGAGACGAAGCCCTGATCGTGGAGCTGCTGACGTATCTGCAGGTCGCGGCGCGCCTTGATCAGGTCGTAGTCGGCGCTCGCCACCTGCGTGTCGCGGTCGCGCGAGCCGCGCTCCAGGCTCAGGTCCTCGCCCGATACCGCGCCCAGCTGGCTCGCGATCGCCGCCTCGCGCGTCAGGATGTCGAGCTTCAGCTGCGGGTTGGCGAGAACCGCCAGCGGCT
This sequence comes from Sphingomonas sp. Mn802worker, assembly GCF_000382485.1. Taxonomy (GTDB): domain Bacteria; phylum Pseudomonadota; class Alphaproteobacteria; order Sphingomonadales; family Sphingomonadaceae; genus Sphingomonas. The sequence goes on from NZ_AORY01000005.1 coordinate 51,462, forward strand.
GACCCGCGACCACCGCAGCGCCGTCCTGAACCAGCAGCCGCTCGACCTGCCCGCCCGAGATCACGCCGACGAAGGTCGACACGTTGGGTGCGACGGTCGCGCGCACCGGCACGACGTCGTCGAACGGCGCGCGCGTGACGCTGCCGGTTTCGACATCGGCGACCGCGACATTGGTCGAGTTCGACGACGGCAGCCACCACCACAAGGCCGCGGCGGCGAGCAGAAGCGCGATGCCCAGGAGGATGCGCTTGCCGCGCGGATCGAGGCGTGCGCGACGCTCGACACGCCGGTCCATGTTGGCGCCGCTCGTCGCCGCCGCAGGTGTTGAGATGGTCAAGGCCGATGGTCCGTGCTGGTGTCCGGATGTGGACGGCCGGTGTCCGTTTCCGGACACCGGCCGCGCCGATCAGTTGCTGGTGCGGTCATCGACCAGGCCGACGGCGGCGCGCGCCTGCAGCACCGCGTTGCGGCGGCAATTAGCCTCAGAGGAGGTCTGGAACGGCGCTTGCTCGGCGCAGACGGTGCGGGCGGCCGCCGCGGCGCGACGCTCGAACGTCGCCTGACCTGCGGGGTTGCGCAGGTTGAGGTCGGCAGTGGCGATCGACGTCTGCCGCACAGCGACATCCGACGCGGCGGCGGGGCTGGAGAAGGACACCAGCCCGGCGGTGGCGACGATGCTGAGCGTGGAGAAGACGACGCGGTTGCGGAACGAGATCATGGGACGATCCTTCGTGTTGGACGTTGAACCCGTTCACCCAGCAACCGGCGTGCCAAATCCGCGAAGCCCTGCTTTTCAGCGCGTTTTGGCAAACCGGCGTCACCTTCGGCGAGCGCTGGTGTCCGCCATCGGACGCGAACTGTCCGTGATCGAACAATGGCATGCATCTTGATTGATCGGCGGCCATGATGAACCCTGCGCCCATGTCCCACCCGTTCAGCCTGTGCATCGTCGTCGACGACGACGCCGACATCCTGCTTTCCGCGCGGCTGCTGCTCGCTCCGTTGTTCGCCGAGGTCGCGACCTGCGTTGATCCGGCTGACGCGATCGCCACCATGCGCACGCGCGCCGCCGACGCCGTGCTGCTCGACGCGAACTATGCGCGAGGGGCGACCAACGGCGTGGAAGGATTTCACTGGCTGGGCGAGATGCAGGCGGTCGACCCCGCCGCCGCCGTGGTGATGATCACCGCGCACGGCAGCGTCGCGGTGGCGGTCGCCGCGATGAAGCAGGGCGCAACCGACTTCGTGTCGAAACCGTGGAACAACGACCGGCTGCTCGCCACCGTGCGGAACGCCGCCTCCATCAGCGTGTCGCGGCGAACCGGTGCGTCCCCACCGGTCGCGGCGGGTGGGTCCTCGCTGCTCGGCACCTCGCCCGCGATGGCGCGCGTGCAATCGTTGATCGAGAAGGCGGCGCCGACCGACGCCAACATCCTGATCCTGGGCGAGAACGGGACCGGCAAGGAACTGGTCGCGCGCGAGATCCACCGCCTGTCGCAGCGCGCCGACGCCGAACTCGTCACCGTCGACCTGGGCGCGGTGTCCGAGACCTTGTTCGATTCCGAGCTGTTCGGGCACGTCAAGGGCGCGTTCACCGACGCGCGCAGCGACCGGGTCGGACGCCTGCAGGCAGCGAACGGCGGCACGCTGTTCCTCGACGAGATCGGCAACCTGCCGCTGCACCTCCAGCCCAGGCTGCTGACCGCGCTGGAGCAGCGACGGGTGACGCCGGTCGGTGCCAACCGGTCGGTCCCGATCGACGTGCGCGTCGTGTCGGCGACCAACGCCGACCTGTCCGACACGGAACGGTTCCGACCCGACCTGCTGTTCCGGCTCAACACGGTCGAGATCGTGCTGCCCCCACTGCGTGACCGCGCGGAGGATATCCCGCTTCTGCTCACGACCTTTCTGTCCGAATATGCGGCGCGCTACGGCAAACCGGAGCGGCACCTGCCGGGCAACGTGCTCGCCGCGCTGAGCGGGCACGAGTGGCAGGGAAACGTCCGCGCGCTGCGTCACGCGGCCGAGCGCGCGGTGATCCTGGCCGAGGGCGAGAAATTCTCGATCGCCGACTTCCCGCTGTCCTCGTCGCCGAGCGTAGGCGCGCCCGATCCGATCGCGTCCGGTGCAGCCCCCGCGGTCGCGGGCGGCGACTTCAATCTCGACCGGGCGGAGCGCCAGCTGATCGAGCAGGCGCTGAAGAAACACGCCTTCAACATATCGACCGCGGCGGCCGAACTGGGGCTATCGCGCGGGGCGCTGTATCGACGGATGGAGAAACATGGCCTTTAGGCGACGCTTCGCCGCCCAGTTGGCGGGGCGTACGGTGACGCTGTTCGCCGTCACGCTCGCGACGGCAGTATTGGCGGCGTGGGGACGCGCGCCGACGATGACGCTGCTAGCCGTGCTGTGCGTCGTGGCGGCGTTCGCCTGGCTGTGGTCGGCAGTTGATCAAGGCAACGCGGACCTCGCCCGTTTCGTGACCGCGCTGGAACGCGGCGACCTGACCCAGTCGTTCCTGCGGCCGACCCGCGGATCGCATTTCGACGAGGCCGGCGCCGCGTACGAGCGCGCACTCGCGCGGCTGCGGGACGAGCGGAGCGCGGGCGCGGCGTCCACCCTGTTCGCGCAGGCGGTGTCGGACAGTTCCCCGGTGCCGCTGCTGGTGCTCGGCCCCGACGATCAAGTCACGCTCAACAACAAGGCCGCGCGCGAACTGCTGGGTCGCGCCGGAGAAATCGGCATGTCCACGCTTCGCGCGCGCGACCCGGTATTTGCCGCCGATCTCGCCGCCGTAGCGCCGGGCACGAGCCGCCTGTCGCGGTTGGTGAGCGGCGGTATTCCACAGCGCGTGTCGCTCGATGCCACGTTGGTCAACGTCGCGAACCGCGCGCGCCGCATCGTCGCGGTCAGGATAATCCAGCCCGAACTCGATCGTGCCGAACTGGCGGCGCAGGTCGACCTCGTCCGCGTGTTGACGCACGAGATCATGAATTCGCTGACGCCAGTCGTCTCGCTAGCCGCGACCGCCGATCGGATGATGTCAGTGTTGGCTCCCGGACTGGCCCCCGGAGTGGCCGACGCGCAGCTCGCCACCGCCGCGCTCGCGCGCCGCGCGGCCGAGCTCGAGCGCTTCGTGGAAAGCTACAAGGGGTTCAGCGAGACCCCGGTGTTGAAGCGCGAGAGGATCGCGACGGCCCTCTGGCTAGAGGACGTGCTGCGCCTGTTCCGCGCGTCACCGCTCGCCGCCTCGGTCGACATCGACCTGTCACTACCCTCAGGCCTGCCCGCCATCGACGGCGACGCCGCGCTGCTGACGCAGGTGATGGTCAACCTGCTGAAGAACGCTGCGGAAGCCACGGGTGCAGGCGGATCGATCAGCGTCACCGCCGCCGACATCGTGAGCCGAGGGGTCGGGATCGCGGTTGCCGATACCGGCACGGGCATCGCGCCCCAATTGCGCGAGGACGTGTTTCTTCCCTTCTTCACCACCAAGCGGAGCGGCACGGGCATCGGGCTGAGCTTCGCGCGCCAGATCGTCCTTCTCCATGGAGGGCAGATCGCCATTGCAGAGGGCTCATCAAGCAAAATCGAAATGCTTCTGCCCACGTGCGGGTCATAAGACCTAGAAGTGGTCATCGACGACCTATTTTCAGTAACCGGAAAGCGGTCGTTCGTTAATGCGTCCCATATAGTTGGTCGGTGCTACATCGACCGGTAGGTCATGTGCTGGCAGGCACCGCATAGTCCATTTCGGTAAGGTCGGTGAGCAGATCGGGTCCGGTCGGCTCCCAGCCGAGACGTGCTCGCGTCCAGGCATTCGACGCAACCATGTCGAGCCCGGCGAACGGTGCCATCCAGCCGAAGTATCGCTCGACTTCATCGTTGGAGATCGACCTGACCGGCAGCCCCGTGCCCTTCCCGATCGCCTCGGCAATGGCGCGCGCTGTGACACCTTCCTCCACGCAAGCATTGTACCGCGCGCCGGGCTCGCCCTTTTCCAGTGCGAGGACGTAGAGCTTGGCCACGTCGCTGACGTGCGCGGCGGCCCAACACGTCAGGCCTTCGCCCAAATACGCGATCGCTCCGGCCCGGCGCGCTTCGGCGATCAGCGGGGTGATGAGCCCCGCCTTTGTCGTGTCATGCACCTGCGGCAGCCGGATCGTGCGGACGTCTATGCGCCGCGCCGTCAGTGCCGCGCCGGCGAGTTCGGTCGCGATGCGCGGGTTTGCATGGTGCGGATTGAGGACGTCCTCGGTCGCCACGCCGCCGCCGAGTGGTGTACCGATGCCGACACCCGAGGTGATGAGCAGCGGCTTGCGCGTCCCTTCCAACGCCGCGCCCATCGCGGCGATGTTGCGCTCGTCCTTCCTGGTATTTTCGACAAAGGTGTTGAAGTTGTGGTCGAAGGCGCAGTGGATCACCGCGTCGGCCGCCGCCGCACCGCTGGCGAGCGTTTCGGGTTGCTCAAGATCGCCGCGGTGGACCTCGGCACCCGCCGCCTCGAGCTGCCGCGCTCCCGCGTCGGAGCGGGTGAGGCCCAGCACCTGGTGACCGCGAGCAAGCAGTTCGGGGATGAGGTGCGAACCGATGAAGCCGGTCGCGCCGGTCAGGAACACGCGCATGGATAGTCTCCTTCTCGTCGCAGCAGGATGTCGCACCCGGGCACAGCATGTTAAAGTAGTGACTGTATCATGGTATAACGGTCAACAGGATCAGTCATGGCCAGCGAAGCGTCCAATCTGCTCGGCAGCTATCTGCGTGATCGTCGCGCGCGTCTTGATCCGGCTACCTTCGGCTTTCCGAGTGGCAGGCGGCGCACGCCGGGGCTGCGCCGCGAGGAGGTGGCGAGCCGCGCCAACATCAGCGCGACCTGGTACACCTGGCTCGAACAGGGGCGTGGCGGTGCGCCCTCCGCCGACGTGCTCGATCGGCTTGCCAAGGGGCTGATGCTGACCGAGCCCGAGCGTGAACACCTCTACATGCTCGGCCTGGGGCGTTTGCCCGAGGCGCATTATCGACCGGTCGACGGGATCACGCCGCGGCTGCAGCGCGTGCTCGACGGCATGCCGCTCAGCCCTGCGATCATCAAAACGGCGATGTGGGACGTGGTCGGCTGGAACTGCGCCGCCGCGGCGCTGCTGACCGACTATGCACTGCTGCCGCCCGAGGATCGCAACATCCTGCGGCTGATGTTTACGGGCGATCGGGGTCGCCGTCGCAACGAGGATTGGGACAGCATCGCACGGTTCGTGGTTGGTGCGTTCCGCGCCGACGTGGCGAGGGCCGGCGCGCATGGCAGCGTCGGCGCTGCGAGACTGGTTGAGGAACTGAACCAACTCAGCCCGGAGTTCGCGGCCTTGTGGCAGGACAACGAGGTCGTCGCGCACGGCGACGGCGTGAAGCGGATTCGTCATGCCGAGGTCGGATCGGTGAAGCTTGAATTCTCATCCTTCGCGGTCGAGGGCAGACCGGAGCTGGGGATGATCGTCTATAATCCGGCAACGCCGGCCGATGCGAGCAAGGTCCGCATGCTGGTCGACGCGGCGAGCTGAATGCAGCGCGGCCGTCTTACTTCAGCGCTCTGACGTAATCGACGAAGGTACGCAGCGGCGGCGGGACCAGCCGCCGCTGCGAATAGTAAAGGAACGGGCCCGAAAAGGGCTGCCACCAGTCCGCCAGCACCGGCTCCAGCGCGCCCGAGGCGAAATGGGGCACCAGCCAGTCCTCGAACAGGTGGATCACCCCGGCACCGCCGATCGCTGCATCGACCGCTAGGTCCGTCGCGCCACCGACCCGTACGATCAGTCGGCTGGCGGGCTCGACCTTTAGCACTTCGCCGTCCCGCTCGAACTCCCACGGTGCGGTCAGCGCGCCGCTGGCGAAGCGGCCGAGGATACAGTCATGGGACAGCAGATCGCGCGGGTGTGACGGCCGCCCCCGCCGGTTGAGATAGGCGGGCGACGCCGCAGTGGCGAAGCGCTGCACCCGCGGGCCGATCGGGATCGCGATCATGTCCTGTGCCAGCCGCTCGTCGTAGCGGATGCCCGCGTCGCTGCCGGCGGCGAGCACGTCGACGAAGCCGTCCTCGGCATCGACCTCGACGCGGATGTCGGGATAGGCGACCAGGAAGCCCGGCAGGATCGACGGGAGCACCAGCCGCGCGGCGCTGACCGGCACGTTCAGCCGCAGCGTGCCCGCCGGTCGCCCCTTCAACTCGTCGACGACGCGCAGCGCGGCCTCGACCTCGGCCAGCGCAGGACCCAGCCGCTCGATCAGGCGCTGCCCCGCCTCGGTCGGCGTGACGCTCCTGGTGGTGCGGTGAAGCAGCCGCACGCCGAGCCGCTCCTCCAGCCGGCGCACCGCCTCGCTCATCGTCGACGCGCTCGCCCCGCTGCTCCGTCCCGCCTCGCGGAAACCGCCCGCCCTGGCGACCGCCAGCAGCGTTTGAACGTCGGAGAGATCGGCGGGCATTGTACGTTTGTCCGAACAGGTCGTGCGGATCGTGCCCGCTTATCGCGCGAATGTCATGTGCCTAGATCGTGGCCACGCTTTCAGGAGAACGACCATGCCCACGATCGACCACGCAGGAACCTACACCCTCGGCGACCGACAGGTCCGCCGGCTCGGCTACGGCGCGATGCAGCTCGCGGGACCCGGCGTCTTCGGCCCACCGCGCGACCGCGACGCCGCGCTCGCGGTGCTGCGCGAGGCGGTATCATCGGGGGTCGACCACATTGACACCAGCGACTTCTACGGTCCCCACGTCACCAACCAGCTGATCCACGAGGCGCTGTCGCCCTATCCCGACGACCTCGTCATCGTCACCAAGGTCGGCGCCACCCGCGGCGAGGATGCTTCGTGGAACCCGGCGCAGGAGCCGGCGCAACTGCGCGCCGCGGTGGAGGACAATCTGCGCAACCTCGGTCTGGAGCGGTTGGACGTCGTCAACTTCCGCATCCATCCGGGCCACCTCGGCCGCGACGAGCACTCGATCGCTGACAGCTTCGAAGCCATGGCTGCGATGCAGGCGGAGGGGTTGATCCGCCACCTCGGCATCAGCAACGCGACACCCGCGCAGGTCGCGGAGGCGCGCGCCATCGCGCCGATCGTCTGCGTGCAGAACCAGTACAACCTCGCGCATCGCGAAGACGACGCAATGATCGACGAGCTCGCCGCCGACGGCATCGCCTTTGTGCCGTTCTTCCCGCTCGGCGGCTTCAGCCCGCTGCAATCGGCATCGCTGTCGACGGTCGCCGCACGGATCGGCGCGACGCCGATGCAGGTGGCGCTCGCCTGGCTACTACGCCGGTCACCCAACATCCTGCTGATCCCCGGCACCTCGTCGGTGTCGCACCTGCGCGAGAACCTTCAAGTCGCTGACATTGAACTGCCGGACGAGGTGATCGGTGCGCTAGACGCGATCGGCACCGACCAAGACTAACCGCGCAGGCGACCATCACAAGCGACAGGCGGACTCAGAAAGGCATGGTCAACGCCTGCCCTGCATCTTCCAACATCCAGCGTTGATTTAGGTTGACTGCGCTGGTGTCCGCCAGCTGGAGTAGCGCCTACTGGCGGACATCATCAGATCCGCGCCGTACCAACGTTGGTAAACAGCTTGTGGCCTGTCATGAAGCTGCCGTCCACGAACTCGGGTTGCGCGCGCCGACCCGGTTTCAATTCTCGAACAACACCTCGCTGGCACCCGAGACGAGGAAAGAACCGAGCGGCTATTCGCCCGTGTCACCGCTTCCGTGACGAGATCTACGCAGCGGCGCAGATGCTGGTGATCCCGTTCGCTCATGATCGTCTCTCGCTACTCGTAAAGACCGGGGTAGCTGTACGGCGATGGTTCATCGTCGGCGGTGCCCTTGGCAAAGACCGCGACATCGCCGGGCACGATCTCATGCCTCGCCCAGCGGTCCCAGCCGACGTGGATGAAGTCGGGCTTTCCGAAGACGCGAACGGCACGGACATATTCGTCACCTCGGAAAGCGATGAAGTGCAATGCCACGCCGCGACTCTCAGTCCGCGTCGGCTCGCCTAGACAGCAGCCGCGACAGACCGAAGCCGGCGAGCGCTCCGATGCCGACGATGCCGCTCCCAATGCCTAGCTTGAGCAGATCGCGCTCGCGCGAGGTGAAGAACTCGTGTCGGTTGCTGATGGCGCGGTCGATGCCGTCTCCGTCGATTCGTGCAGGACCCGAGACCGGCTCATCGAGGTTGCCCGGCTTGTCGCCGATCGGATCGCCCAGCTGGCTCTCGCGGAAGCTGCTCGCCTGTCGATCCGCGAGGCCCGGTGCGAGCGCCTGCGCAATCGCCATCTGGAATGTCGAGCGCCCGACCCAGATCTCGCGCGTCGGTTTCTCGACTGCCGACACGATCGCCTGGGCGCAGAGCCGGGGATCGAACAGCGGGTCGGGCAGCACCTGCGCGTGCCCCGTGTGGTTGCGCGCCCAACCGGGCTGCGGCGTGTTCACGGCGGGCAGATACACCACCGTCAGCGTGACCGGGACATCGTCCGCGATCAGTTCGGCGCGAAGCGAATCGGTGAACCCGGACACCGCGAACTTCGCCGCGCAATAGGCGGCTTGTAGCGGCACCGCGCGGATGCCGAGACCCGACGAGACCTGAACGATCGCGCCGCGTCCGCGCGGCTTCATGTGCCGCAGCGCCGCCAATGTGCCATGCACCTGGCTGAGGTAGGTCGTTGCGGTCACCCGTGCATACTCGTCCGCGCTGATCCGGTCGGCCGGCGCGACGACGGTCGACATCGCATTGTTGACCCAGGCGTCGATGGGTCCGAGCTCGCGCTCAACCTGGTCGGCGGCGTCGTCAATTGCGGCGGCGTCGGCAACATCGGCCGAGATCGCCAGCACCCGCCCGCCATGCGCGGCGAGCAGCGCGCGTGCTTCCTCCAGCCGATCCTCGTCACGCGCGATGATCGCGACGTCGTAGCCGCCCTTTGCAAACCGCTCAGCGGTCGCCAGCCCGATCCCCGCGCTGCCGCCCGTCACCACCGCTATGCCCGCCATCATCCGACCTCGTCTTCGTTGCCGCTGACGGACGCACGTGCGGGCGCTTGGTTGCGGAGAGCGCCGGTGGGTCACCAGCGGCAGGTCGACCTGCAGCAGTGGTCAGCCTCACAAACCGTCGCTCGTTAAACGTTGGCATCTGACCTAACAGTCTTTGTATGAAATCTAAATTAGCTACGCCGACCCGTGCGGCAGCTCGACGAAAATAACGTTTGGCAAAGAAGACCCACAAAATGACATTCAAAAGGTGTCGCTTCAGCTCTGACACCGGACGTTCGTTCATCGTAGGCCGAGCCGCCAACTTCCATTGACATTCGGCACACTTCCACATCGTCTTGACTGCGATAGATGACGACAAACGAGGTGTTTTCTGCGTTGGCAAAGATGCCGCGCTCAAATGAAGCAGCGTGGTGGCTTGTTAAGCGGATCAGTACAGCCGAGTCGAATCCTTGACGAGCAGGCTTCGCTGAAACGCTAAACATCTACCCGTCAAAAAGCTTTCTAGTGAGTACTGCTGACTGCCGAATAAATCCTTGATCCGACGCGACAAGGAACGCGTTTACGCCAAGATCTCGCAACTCCGACACGTCTGGATCGTCTCCGCCGCCGACGTGCGCAATTAACGGAATACGGTGTTGCCGTGCGCTCGCGGTGATCCGCTCCACCACTGCGCGGACTTGCGGGTGGCTAACGTTTGGAGCGCCGAGCCTCGCCGATAGATCACCCCGCCCGATGAAGGCCGCGGTTAGGCCCTCCACCGCGAAGATGTCGTCGAGCACGTCGAGCGCCTCGGGATCCTCGATCATCGCGATGACCGCAGTCAAATTGTCGGCGTTCGCCATGTGCTCGGCAAAGCCGAGCCTGCCGTACTCACCCGCGCGCGGCGAATTGGAGAAGCCGCGTCGACCGCCCTTGAAGCGACTTGCGGCAACGATCCCGCGCAGTCGCTCCGCACTGTAAACGTGAGGCACAAGGACGCCGGCGGCACCGCAGTCCAGCGCGGTCTGTATCTTGTCCTCGGCCGCGGAGGCGACCCGGACGATGCTTGGGATGGCGGCGGCACGCGCGGCGAGCATCAGCCGGTCGATGTCGTCTTCGGCGAACGGCGCGTGTTCGGCGTCGACCACGACGAAGTCGAACCCTGCGGCGCCCAGGATTTCAGTGGCGTGCGACGTCGGTGTCTTCAGAAAGGTGCCGAGCAGCGCCTCCCCGGCCGTCAACCGCGCACGAAAGCGGCGCTGAAGCTCGGCGTGTGGCGATGCGCTCATACTGGCGACGACGGCGCGGGATAGTCGTGCGCGTTCAGCACCCATCCTTGCATGTCGGAGAAATCGCGACGCGGCGGCGAGAAGATGTCGACCAGCAGGTTGCCGGACGGTGCCACCGAAGCCGATGTGTGCACCGCACGCGCCGGGATGATCGCGAGCGACGGCGCCGGGCAGGTCACGTGCTCGTCGTCGCGCCAATCGCGCAGCCGTGCTGTCCACGGCCAGCGCAGGTGATGCACGAAGCTGCCCCCCATCGCGAGCGATCCTTGCTCGAAATCGTCGTGGTGGTGCGGCGACAATTTGTCCGGATCGCGCGGACCGGCAGTCTCGAACACGTTGATCATCAGTGTCGTGCAGCGCCAGATCCTCCCGAAGCGACCTTCTTCCGCTGCAACGTTGAGCGGATAGGACCGGATGCGGAAGCCGCCGACGGGATCGGGCCAGCGTTCGAGCGGCGGTATGTGCGGCGCTGGATCGGCGTAGGTCGCCGCGTTCGAGCAGAGTGCGGCGAGATCGCCAGACGCGCTGCTGAAGATCCGCACCACCTCGCCACCGTCGGGCAAGGTGATGCTGCTGTCACCCGGCGGGATGAAGGCGATATGCTCGCCCGGGACCAGCACCTCCTCGCCGCCGGCGGTCACCACCGCTCTTGGCTGCGACGCCTCGATCAGCAGGGCATATTCGTCGACCTGGCCCGTACGTCGCAGCACCGCGCCCGGCCGTGCAAGCGTGTAGGCGACGATGAAGTTCTGCCCGCGCGTGATCCAAGTCCGACCGCTCGCATCGTCGATCTGCGGTGCGGCCTCACCAAACAGTGCGTAGGAAGAGGCGCCGAAGCCATCGGCGGCGGCTTGCGTCACCCCCGCGCTCGCGGTCGCTAGTCGGGAGCGCGGATCGGCATCGGCGTACATGGTTTGGGTCGGCGTCGTCTGGGTGGACATGGGCACCATCACAGCTTGGGGTTGGTGATAGGGGTGTCGCCCTCAAACCAATGGTCGAAGCGACGATAGGTGCACAGCCAGCGGTCCTGCACGCGGCGATAGCGGTCCGTGGCCATGGAGATGGTGATCGGGGCGTGAGTCGGCAGTACCTTCACGCCGTTCGCCGCATACAGGAAGAGATAGCAGCTGCTCTCCGCGCTATCGTCACCCGTGAACCACGCGCGGAAGTTGGTGAAGCTGTGCACCGCCAAGCGCGGACCCTGCGCCACCCGCCAGTCGTAGAAAGCCTGGATCTTCTCCTTGCCCTCATACGAGGACATCTGACCGTGAAAGACTGCATCGTCGGTGTAATAACCGCCGGCAGCACGACCGCCGTTGGTGTCGATCTCGTGCCAATAGTCGGCGAGTTGCTGCTGCAGCTCGAAGGTGAGTTGAGCAAGGGCGGGATCGTACATCAATCGCTCCACGAATGGTCGGTATCCGTGCTATCCGGCTGCCCGCGCGTCATCTTGACCATGGTGGCACAGATGCTTGCCCCCGGGGTCAGCCGAAATAGAACCGCAGCGCAGTACGCGACATTGCCGCCCTGTCGGCCGGATCGGGCACCCACGAGGCGAATTGTGTGAGCGCGCGGCCGTAGCTCATCCGGCCTTCGTAGCCGACGAACGGCGCGTCGCTGCCCCACAGCAGCCGGTCGGGCCCGGCTTCCCGGACGAGCCGCGCGGCGACATCGCGCGCGATCCGTTCCGCCGGCGCGATATCCTCGTCCCGCCATGCGTCCGGGCCGGCCAGCCGGAACCCGGCCGCCAGCTTTATCCACGTGCGCCCACGCTGCACAGCCTCGAGCGCGGCGGACAGACCATCGCAGCACGCACCCGCTGCCGGTTCGGGATGGGCGAAATGATCGAGCACGACCTTCACGCCCGATGGCTCTAGCATTGCCAGCACCTCACGAATGCGCGCGCCCTCCACCGCGACATGGACGTGCCAGTCGAGATCGCGCACCCGGCGAAGCAGCACGCGATGCGCGTGGTCGGTAAGGTCCGGCAGCACCGGGCGACGCACCCACTGATAACGAACGCCGACGACGCCTTCTTCGCCCATCCGCTTCAAAGAATAAGGATCGACACCGGGATCGACGAGGACGGTGGCCCGAAGGCGCCGATGGTTTCGAACGGCGGCGATCGTGTAATCGTTGTACGTGCCGCTGATGCTGAGCCCGGACAATATCCCGAAGTGGACGCCGTGCCTGTCCAGCTCCGCCAGATAGTCGGTCGGCGTATAGTCGTAATCGGGCGCCGTCCACGCGTCGCCCGTGAGCGGCAGATCGCGGGTGAAGACATGGGCATGGCAGTCCACGATCGGCAGCACGGCGGCCTCATTCATCGGCAAACGGCGCGATCCGGTCGTACGAGCGACGAATATGCTCGCGCATCGCCGCTTCCGCCGCATCGCCGTCGTGCGCGCCAAGCGCGTCGATCAGCGTGTTGTGCTCGTTGATCGCCTCGCTGGTCACCTCGCCGTGCGACCGCAGGCGGAAGATATGCAGGTGTGAATGCAGCCGCGACAATGCATCGCGCAGGATCGGATTGCCGCTGCCGGCGGCCACTAGATCGTGCAGTTCGGAATCCTGATAAGCGAAGCGTTCGCGCGCGTCGCCCGCATCCGCCTTCATCTCGCTCGCCAGTGCGACCACGGTCCGAAGTGCATCATCCCCCATCCGCTCGGCCGCGCAGCGCGCAGCGAACGGCTCGATCAGCAGACGCGCTTCATACAACTGATTGAACTGTTCACGATTGAGCTGCGGGGCGCTGCAATAGCCGACGAAGTGACGCTTCGTGACCAGCCCGATTGCTTCCAGCATGCTCAGCGCCTCGCGGATCGGCGTCTGCGAGACGCCCAGGCGCCGTACCAGGCTGTCAATCGAGATGCGCGTGTCAGGAGCGATGCGCAGCGCCATGATGTCGGCGCGGATCACCTCGAACACTTCTTCCGCATAACCAGGAGACCGCCGCAACTTTTGCGCTGCACTCCCTTCATGGTCCGTACCCGAAATTGTGTCACTCGAACTGGCCGACTGGCGCACCACAGCCTTGTCTCCCAAGCGCGATCCCTCGGCCACGCCGTACGGATATAGATGAACACACAGGCACTTTACAACAATCATGTATCCTATATCGTATAGGAAATAGGGCAGTAGACCTGAAATGATGGAGAGTGCTCAATGCATCGCAATCTTTCAAACGATCACGGCGGCACCCGGGTGCCGCTGCGGTGCTTTCAAGGGCGCGTGGACGCGGAACCAAGCGACCCCGCGGTTTTGATCGGATCGCTGGGCGCGCTGCAGGTTGTTGCACTGACGGCCGGGCCGATGATGCTGGAACACGGCGCCCGTACCCAGCGCGCGGACACACGCGGCTTCTGCTTCCTGCTTCAGCGCTCGGGGAAGGGCGAGCTGCGTCAGCAGGGATGCCGCGAACTGCTGTCGTGCGGCGACATCGCGCTCTACGACCCCGCGAACGCGTGGCAGTACCAGGTCCATGAACGGGGTGAGATCATCCTTCTCCACATACCCGCCGCGCTGTTGGCGGAGAACCTGCCCGACCCTGCCGGGCTCTGCGGACGGCGGCTCGGTTGCAACGAAGGGCTGATCGCGACGGTCGGTGCGATGACGACAACACTGGTGTCGCAGCTGCGCGGCGGATTGGACGAGGTCAGCCGCCAGCGCGCGGCGAACCACCTGCTGGGTATGATCTCCAGCTGCTTTGTCTCCGGCGCGCTGGACGATCGATCGGGATCCGCCATCGTCGCTGGCCGGCTGTGGCGCATCCGCGACTTCATCGAGCAGAACCTGCGCAATCCGGATCTCTCGCCCACGCTCGTCGCCAGCGCGATGCGCGTGTCGCCGCGCTACCTGCGCATGATCTTCGCGACGCAGGACGAATCGATCGCCTCCTACGTGCGCCGCCGTCGGCTTGAGGAATGCGCCAACCAGCTCGCCGATGCACGCTGGCGCGGCCATTCGATCACGGAAATTGCGTTTGGATGGGGGTTCAACAGCGCGCCGCATTTCACCCGCAGCTTCCGCGACTGCTTCGGCCTCTCGCCGCGGCAATATCGTCAGCGTGAACTCACCCCCGTCACGCTCGCTGCTTGAGCGACCAAACTTCGAGGACATAACATGAGCAAAGGTATCTTCCTGGTCACCGGCGGCAGCCGCGGCATCGGCGAGGCAATCGCGCGCGACGCCGCCGCGCAGGGCTATCATGTCCTGCTGACCTACGCCGGGGACGCCGCCGCGGCCGACCGGGTGGTGTCGGCGATCACGTCCGCCGGGGGCGAGGCGACCGCAATCCAGGCGGATACCGGCGACGGCGCACACGTCGCGCGCCTGTTCGCGCAGGTCGACCGGCTCGGCACGCTGGCGGTCATGGTCTATAACGGCGGGATCGTCGGCGCGGTCGGCCCGCTCGTGGACCAGGACGACGCGACGCTCGCCAAGGTCGTCGACGTCAATCTGACCGGCGCGCTGACGTGCAGCCGCGAAGCGGTACGCCGCATGTCGACGCGGCTCGGCGGCGATGGTGGCTCGATCATCCTGATCTCGTCGCGCGCGGCCGGGCTCGGCGCACCCAATCAGCACGTCTGGTACGCCGCGACCAAGGGCGGCATCGACAGCCTCACCCTTGGACTGGGCAAGGAAGTCGCGGCCGAGGGCATACGCGTGAACGGCGTCTCGCCCGGACCGATCGCGACCGACATCCACCTGCCCGGCCATCTCGAACGCATCCGCGACGCGCTGCCTATGAAGCGCGAGGGAACGCCGGCGGAGGTTTCCGCTGTCGTGATGTTCCTCGTGACGGAAGCCGCTTCCTACGTGTCGGGCACCACCATCCAGGTCGCGGGGGCGCGTTGACATGACCGACGCTAATATGGCGACGCGCCCGCGCGGCAAGCTCGACGAAGCCGACCTGCTGGTCACGCAGTGTTTGATCGGGGGTGCATGGACCGCGGGCGAGCGCGCGCGCATCCGCGTCGACGACCCCTTCACGCTCGACATCGTCGCGGAGGTGCCGGACTTGGACGCCGCCGACACGGCGCGCGCGATCGACGCCGCCGGCGCGGCCTTCCCCGCCTGGGCCGCGAGACCGGCGCGCGAGCGTAGTCAGGCGCTGCGCCGCTGGCTCGACCTCATCATCCGGCACAAGGAGGATCTCGCCCGGCTGATCGTGCTTGAGAACGGCAAGGCGCTGGCCGAGGCACGCGGCGAGGTCGACTATGCCGCGGGCTTCGTCGAATTTTATGTCGAGCAGGGTTCGCGCTCATTGGGCGAGATCATCCCGGCGCCGGTCGAGGGTCGCCGACTGCTGGTGGAGCGCGAACCCGTTGGGGTTTGCGCCGCGATCACGCCGTGGAATTTTCCGCTCGCGATGCTGACCCGCAAGGTCGCGCCGGCGCTCGCCGCGGGGTGCACGATCGTCGCCAAGCCGTCCGAGCTGACGCCGCTGACCGCGCTCGCCTATGCCAAGCTCGGCGAGGAGGCAGGATTGCCGGCGGGCGTGTTCAACGTGATCACGGGCGATGCGGCGCCGATCGGCGACACGCTGTGCGCCTCCGCGACCGTCCGCAAATTATCCTTTACCGGGTCGACGCGGATCGGCGCGTTGCTCGCCGCGGCGTGTGCGCCGACGATCAAGCGACTGGGCCTCGAGCTGGGGGGCAACGCGCCGCTGATCGTGTACGACGACGCCGATCTCGAAAAGGCGGTCGACACCGCCATGGTCGCCAAGTTCCGCAACGGCGGACAGAGCTGCATCGCCGCCAACCGCATCTACGTCCAGTCGGGCATACGCGACCGCTTCGTCGCCGCGCTGGCGGCGAAGGTGCAGGCGCTGCGGGCCGGCGACGGGTTCGATCCGGACACCAGTATCGGCCCGCTCATCAACCCGGCTGCCGTTGCAAAGGTGACCGCCCACCGCGACGATGCGCTCGGCCAGGGGGCCCGCGTCGTCGCGCAGGGCTCCGCCCCGGAAGATCACGCCCGCATCGTCGCGCCGACGATGCTCGCTGACGTGCCTACGGACGCGCTGCTGACGCGCGAGGAAACGTTCGGGCCGCTGGCCGCGATCATCGGGTTCGACACGGTTGAACAATCGCTCTCGCTCGCGAACGACACGCCGTTCGGTCTCGCCACCTACCTGTGTTCGGAGGATCTCGCGCTGATCGCCCGCGTGTCGCGCGGATTGGAGGCGGGGATGGTCGGCATCAACACCGGACTGATCTCCACCGCGGTCGCGCCGTTCGGCGGCGTCAAGCTGTCGGGTCTCGGGCGCGAGGGATCGGCGCACGGATTGTCGGAATACCAGAACCTCAAGTACATCTGTCAGGCAGGGCTGTAACCATGCGCAAGAGCAACAAAGTCATCATCACCTGCGCACCGACGGGTTCGATTCACACGCCGTCGATGTCGCCGTACCTGCCGATCACCGCCGACGAGATCGCCACCGCCGCGATCGAAGCGGCCGAAGCGGGCGCCGCGATCCTCCACCTGCACGCTCGCAACCCGGCCGATGGCAGCCCAAGCCCGCGCGCTGAGGACTTCATGGCCTTCCTGCCAAGGATCAGGCAGGCGAGCGACGCCGTGATCAACATCTCAACCGGGGGCAGCTCGACGATGACGCTCGACGCGCGCTTGGAGGGGGCGATCGCGGCGCGCCCGGAAATCGCCTCGCTCAACATGGGGCCGTTGATCTTCGACTTCAGCGCAGCCGCTGGCCGGGTGGAGCGGTGGCAGCACGCGTGGGAGCGCGACTATGTCGAAACTTCGCGCGGCCGCATCATGTACAACAGCAACGACTATATCGAACGCATCATGGTCGATGTCGGCCAGGCATTCGGCACGCGGTTCGAATATGAATGCTACGACATCGGACACCTCTATACGCTCGCGCATTTCGCCGATCGCGGTCTGGTGAAGCCGCCGTTCCTGATCCAAGCCATCTTCGGCATACTGGGCGGGATCGGAGCGGACCCGCGCAATCTCGCGCACATGGTGACGATCGCCGACAGCCTGTTCGGCGACGATTACATTTTCTCCGCCTTCGCCGCCGGGCGCCATCAACTGGCATTCTGCACCCAGAGCGCGCTGATGGGCGGGAACGTGCGGGTTGGCCTCGAAGACAGCCTTTATATCGACAAGGGCGAACTGGCGCGCAGCAACGCAGAGCAAGTGTCGCGCATCCGGATGCTGGTCGAAGGGCTCGGTCGTGAGGTCGCCACCCCTGCCGAGGCGCGCGACATGCTGGGGCTGAAGGGCGGCGACCAGGTCGGCTTCTAGCAATCCGTCCTGCCGCTGCGAACAAGCGCCGCGTCGATCGCCGAGGCATCGTTCCCTTCGTCTTTGTGACAAAAGGGAGTGGGGGCGTTGAGCGAGACACGGCCAATCAGTCTGTGGAATGTCGGCGGCGTGCACTTCGGGCAGGGTGCAGTCGCGCAATGCCCGATCGGGCTCGCCGAACGGGGGTGCACGCGCGCCTTCGTGGTCACCACGCCACATGTCAGCAACCTCGTCGCATCGCTGCTCGCCCAATTGGCGGAACGCGGCATCGCCGCTGAAGTGTGGGATCGCCTGGCGGCCGAGCCGACGCTGACCGAGTTCGACGATGCGCTCCGCACCGCGCGTGCATGCGGCGCGGATTGCGTGATCGGGCTGGGTGGCGGCAGTGTAATGGACGTCGCCAAGCTGGTCGCGGCACTGTTCGACGGCAGGCAGCAGATCGAAGACGTCATCGGCGTCGACCGGCTGGCAGGCCGTACCTTGCCCCTGGTCTGCATCCCCACCACGTCGGGAACCGGCAGCGAGGTGACACCAATCGCGATCCTGGAGGACGAGGCCGACGAGTTGAAGAAGGGCACCGTCAGCCGGCATCTCGTCCCCGATGTCGCCTGCCTCGATCCCGAGCTAACCGTATCGATGCCGCGCGCGGTCACCGCCTCCACCGGGCTCGACGCGATGACGCATTGCATCGAGGCGTTCGCGAACCGCTTCGCGCACCCGATCGTCGACAGCTTCGCGCTGGAGGGCGTGCGCTTGATCGCCGCCAATCTCCAGCGCGCCTGCGACGACGGCGGCGACCTACCCGCGCGCGCGGCGATGCTGCGCGCCAGTTACTACGGCGGGCTCTGCCTGGGCCCCGTCAACACCGCGGCGGTCCACGCACTCGCCTATCCGCTCGGCGGTCGGTTCCACGTGCCGCATGGCATCGCGAACGCTATCCTGCTGCCGCACGTGCTTCGCTTCAACCTCGAAGCCGCGCCTGCCCGCTACGCACAGATCGCCGCGGCGCTGGGGGTCGAGCGTACGGGGAATGACCTTCGCGACGCCGAGACGGGGATCGAGCGAATCGAGGCATTGTCGCGCGCATGCGGCGTGACCGGGGGCATGTCGGCACATGGGATCAGTTCCAACGCGATCCCGCACATGGCTGCCGCGGCGATGACCGTCACGCGATTGCTCGATCGAAACCTTCGCGTCGTGACCGAAGAAGACGCCTTTCGCATCTACGAAGCGGCCTTGTAACGCGTCGCTGCGCAGGGGGCTCGCGACCGGTAGTCGCGAGCCCTCCCTTTTCAGTTCAGATCGCGCATCGAGATCAGGTCGCGGCCCGCCGTCTCGGGAAGCAAAAAGGTCGCGATCAACGCGATCGTCATGCCGGTGATCGCCAGCACGGCCATGGCAGCACTCAGCGCCAGATAAGCGGCGAGCTGCCCGACGCCGAAAATAAACAATGCTCCGCTCGCCCGGCCGAAATTATACGCGAACGCCTGTCCGGTGCCGCGCACCTCGGTAGGGAACAGTTCCGTGAAATACGGGCCGAACGACGCGTAGATACCAAACTGAAAGAAGCCGTAGACGAGCCCGACCGGGATCAGCGCCCACAACGAACTATCGAGCGGCGCAAAGAGATAGAACGACGCCATCACCATGAAGCCGAGCGCGAAGGCGCGGAAGGTGAAACGACGTCCGAAACGATCGCCCAGATAGGCATTAGTGAGGATACCGAAGAAGCCGCCGGCGCTCAGCAGCAACACGCAGACGCCTGCAACCGACGGTGATAGCCCACGCTCCAGCGTCAGGAACGCGGTGGTGTAATTACCGACCGAGTAGGCGCCGCCCTGTGCACCTAGCGATAGCAGCGCGGTGAGCAGCGTGATGCGTAGCAGGCGTGGCCGGAAGATGCTTGCCATCGAATGACGCTCGCCCGTCGCCGCAGCGTGGGCGACCGCTTCGCGGAAGACCTCCGGGTCGTCCGACTCACGCCGCACGAAGAAGATCAGCGCCGCGGGCAGGATCCCGAACCAGAACGCGATACGCCACCCCATGTCCGGCTCGAACAGCGCGGCCACCGGTCCGGCGAGCAAGGCCGCCAGTCCCGATCCGACCGCCGCACCGCTCTGCACGGTGCCGAGCGCCTTGCCGCGGTGCTGCGGCGACACCAGCTCGCCCAGCAACACCGCGCCGACCGCCCATTCGGCGCCGAAGCCCAATCCTTGCAGGACGCGGATCGCCAGCAGCTGGTGAAAATCCTGCGCAAAACCCGACAGGAACGAGAAAAAGGAGAACCACAGGATCGTCAGCTGCAGGATGCGGGCACGGCCATAGCGATCGCACAACCAGCCACCAGTCCAACCGCCGATCGCAGCCGCGAAATAGTTCGCACTGGCGATCAGCCCCGCTTCCTTGACGGTGATGCCGAGACCGAGGACGAGCAGCGGGATCAGATACTGGAACACCAGGCCGTCGGCGGTGTCGAGCGCCCAGCCCGCGCTGGTCGTCCAGAACACGCGCCGCGTGCGACCATCCGATTCCTTGTACCAACCCATCATCGCCACACCTCAGCATCCCGCGAAAAGGCGTGCATGATGCGGGCGACGGGGCCGCAACGCTTGCCCGACACGGCACCGCCATTTGCCACGAGCCGCGCAAGTCCCGCCTGTGTCGGCGGCGTCGTCGGTCGTGCGGGCAGCGAGGTCAAAACTGTCTTCCTTTCCGGACAATCCGACCCGGTCGATAGCCGCTAGGTCGCAGTGGACAAAATGCCATGCCGGTCTTCCGGATCAATGGCGCAAATGGGGAGATCACATGTCGCGCACGACTGCATCGTTCTTGGCCCAGGCATCGTGCCTGAGCGTGGCGCTGGCCTGCTTGAGCACCCCGGCGTCGGCTGGCGCACAGGAAGCGCCGCCCTCGCAGAACGCACCACTTGCCGAGGAACCGGCGGCGCTCCAGTCTCCGCAGGCAGCGCCTCCGGCGGACCAGAACAACACCGCAAGCGACATCGTGGTCACGGGCTCGCGCCTGGGTCGAACGGGCTATAGCGCACCCACGCCGGTGAACGTGATCGGCGATGCACGGCTGAAGAATCTGGCCATTCCGAATGTCGCGGACGCGCTGAACCAGATACCGTCGTTCCGCCCGATCGCCTCGCCGGCAGCGAACTCGTTCCGGGTGTCGGGGAACATCGGAGCCAGAACGCTCGATCTGCGCGGGCTAGGTCCGACACGCACGCTGACCCTTGTCGACGGGCGCCGCTTCGTCGCCAGTAGCGACAACGGGACGGTCGACCTGAACAGCATCCCGTCCATCCTCGTGCAACGGACCGAAGTGGTCACCGGCGGTGCCTCCGCCGCTTACGGCGCCAACGCGGTCGCCGGCGTCGTCAACCTGATCCTCGACGACAAGCTGCAGGGGATCAAGGCAGAGGCAAATGCCG
Organism: Sphingomonas sp. Mn802worker; assembly: GCF_000382485.1. Classification (GTDB taxonomy): domain Bacteria; phylum Pseudomonadota; class Alphaproteobacteria; order Sphingomonadales; family Sphingomonadaceae; genus Sphingomonas. The sequence goes on from NZ_AORY01000005.1 coordinate 72,482, forward strand.
GTGTCAGTCAACGCGGCGACGGGCGAAACTATTATCTCGCGGCGGCCGGGGGCACCGACTTCGCCGATGGCCGCGGGCACATCATCCTGGGTGGCGAGTGGTCGAAGGAAGGCGGCGTTGGCACGTGCGAGACGCGCGCATGGTGTAATAAATACACCAACTACATCGCCAACCCCGGGTACAACACCGCGACACGGACGAGCACCAACGGCCTGCCAGCCAACCTGGTGCTCGATAACGTCATGTTCGTGCAGAACGAGAACGGCATCCTTTCCGGCGCGATCAAGCCGAACGGTGCCGGCGGGACGATCACGCTTGGCCAGCAGGTGCTCAATGTCGGCGCGACCGCGTTGCCTGCGGCGCTGCGCGGCAAGCAGTTCGACGAGGCGGGCAACCTGATCCCCTACACCTTTGGGAATTATCTGAGCGGGTTGTTTCAGCAGCTGCGCGATCCGACGCAGCCGTACCTTCTCGGCTTTAGCCCGACCCCGCTGGTAGTGCCAACCGAGCACTTCTCAGCCATGGCGCGGGTGAATTACGACGTGTCGGATGCGATCACCTTCACCGGTGAGTTCATGTATTCTCGCGTTATCGGCGGTCCGACCGCGACGACGCCGGTGCAGGATTCACCCGCAACGATCGACATCAACAATCCTTATCTGTCGGCCGCGACCCGCGCGACCGTACTCGCCGCTGATCCCACGATTACGAAGCTGCTGGTCAACTCGTCGAGCTTCGCGATCGGCCCGGTTGCGCTCGCGACCAGCCGTCTGAACAGCTACCGCGGCGCGCTCGGGCTCAAGGGCTCGTTCAGCGGCGGCTGGGATTGGGATGTCTACTACACCTACGGCCGCGTCACGTCCGACGTACGCGACGAGAAGTCGCGATTGAAGGAGTGGAACGACGGGATCGACGCGGTGCGGGTCACCGCGGCGAACGTCGGCACATCGGGCCTGGCGCTCGGCAGCATCGTGTGCCGCACCACCCTATCCGCACCGACAAACGGCTGCATCCCGATCAACCTCTTCGGGTACGGTCAGGTCAGCCAGGCTGCGATCGACCGTTACCTTGTGACCGAGACGCAGACGCGGACCTATGAACAACAGGCGGCGGCAGTGAACCTGCGCGGATCGCCATTCAGCACCTGGGCAGGCGACGTGAAGGTCGCGGTTGGGGGCGAGTGGCGCCGCGACACCGCACAAGGCAGCGCCGACGCCAATACGCTGGCCGGCAACTATATCCAGGCCGGCACCACTGCCCTGCCATTCACAAAAACGAGCGTGGTCGAAGGCTACCTCGAAGCCGGTGTGCCGCTGCTGCGCGACAGTCGGCTCGGCAAGGCGCTCGACATCGACGGCGCAGCGCGCTTCACCCACTACGACCCGTTTGGTGATGCCACCACCTGGAAAGGCGGCGTCGTCTACAAGCCGGTGCAGGACCTGACATTCCGCGTCACGCGCTCGCGCGACATCCGCGCGCCGACCGCACAGGAAGCGAGCCCGAACGCTACCACGGTCACGATCCCGCTCGCCGATCCGTTTATCGGGCAAACGACCCTGCAAACGATCGTCACCGGCGGCAACCCGAACCTGCGGCTGGAGCGCGGCGACACCTTCACTGCCGGCATCGTTCTGCAGCCCAGCTTCGTTCCACGCTTCAACCTGTCGCTGGATTATTACGACATCAAGGTGAAGGGTGCGATCGACTCGCTGTCGGGACCCGTCATCGCCAGCGCGTGCAAGCAGCAGCAACAGCTCTGCAACCTGATCACCTTCAACCCAAATGGATCGATCAACACCGTTCTCTCCAACTTTCAGAACCTTAGCCAGCTTCACGCCGAAGGTCTGGAATTGGTCGCGGATTATCGCATTCCCACCCGCGTCGGCGCGGTCGACGTGCAGCTGAACGGAAACTACGTCATCGATCTGTCTACGCTGGGAGCCACCGGGCTGCGCACGCAGATCGACGACGTGACCGGCAATTTCGGGTCGATCACCAACATCCAGGGCGTTCCGCGCTGGCGCGCCGATGCCGTCGTCACCTATTCGGAGCCCAGCTGGGCATTGACGCTCCACGGGCGCTATATTCCGCGTGCGAAGCTCGACTCTACCAAGATCGGGCCAGAGGACGACGGCTACGACGTGAATTTGCCTAACAGCATCAGCACCAATCGCGTCGACGGTCGGTTCTACCTGGATGCAACGGGGCGCATCAAGATCCCGACGTCAGATGGGAAAGACCGGTTCGAACTGTTCATCGCGGTCAACAACATCTTCGACAAGGGAGAGCCTGATCAGCTCCGTATCTTCGGCAACGCGCTGTATTTCGACCCCGTCGGCCGTAATTTCCGGGTTGGCGCACGAACGCGCTTCTGATCAATCGAGGTCTCGCTGACCACTCGACAAACTGGGTTAACGACACGTTAGAAAGTGGAAGAGGATAGATATGGCGACCGCTGCGCGAATGCCTCTATATGACGCTCACGCCCATCTCGTCTCCGCGGACCTAGTGCGCTACCCACGCAACAAGCCGTTCGTGGAGGGCGCCACAGAGGCGGCCGTGTTCGGACCTGGAACTGTCGGCCGGCCAGGCGGACAGCATGGTCCCGAACCCGTCAACGAAAAGCCGAGCGCGGAGGCTATGCGCAGATGGATGCTCGAACAGGGTGTCGAAGGCATCGCCGCCGTTCAGAAAGGCATGATTTACGGTACTGATAACAGCTACATCGTCGATGCCGCAGAGGCTCACCCCGATAAAATGCGGGCGATCATCATCGTCGATCCGCAGGCCAATGAGACGCCTGACATGGTGCGCGATTACGCGCGTCGCGGGGTGATCGGCATTCGTTTCTTCGGCGTGGGCGTCGAGAACAAAGCGGTATGGCTAAGTTCGGATGCGGCGCTTCGCGCTTGGTCTGTCGCGGACGAGCTTGGATTGCTGGTCGACATCGAGGCACCCGCGGCGGGAAGCGACATTCTTATACCGGTCGTTGAACGGATGGCAGATCGGTATCCGACATTGCGCATCGCGCTCGATCACGTGTTTCTTCCCAACGTAAACGCGCCCCACTTCGGGATCGATGATCGGTATGCGGGCTTCGCTCGCCGGCCGAACATCTCTGTCAAATTTACGTCGCTCAACATGGATGTCATCCGCGAAAAAGGCATTTCACCGGAACACGTTTTGCGAAGAACAGTCGATTTCTACGGAGCTGACAAGGTGATGTGGGGATCAGACATCGGAACGTCTTCAGGTACCTATGCCGAGATGATCGATCGCGCCTTCGCCGCAACGCGGCTTCTTACCGAAGACGAGCAGCGCGCAGTCCTTCATGATACCGGTCATCAGCTCATGACCGGCTGGCGAAGTTGACCCACCTCCGGCCATTCACCGCAGCCCGAGCGCTTACCAATTTCAGTCATTCGTTAAGCTGGCTAGCAGGTCAGCCGTATTCGTAACGCCGGCCATGCGATAGTGGGTTACCGTGCACCGGACGCTCGACAACCTACTCACGACCATTGACGTCGACCCGCAAGCGTTCTCGGTATGCCGCATCGAGACGGGATGGAGGATGAACTTTCCTGCGTTCGATAAGGCGACCATCCATTTCGTGCTTCGTGGAACCGGGCATTTCCAGGTCGGCGCGTCCCCACCCTTTCCCTTCCTGCCGCAAAGCGTTTTGATCATTCCTGCCTCGGAGAGGCATTGGGTGGGCGATGGCGGTGGCCAAGCCAAGGTTCGTGACGCTGCCGATTGTTGCGCTCTGATCGGCGATGGCTTGGTGGAGTTTACTGCCGGCAGCGGCGCTGATGACACGCTGATGCTGTGCGGTGCCCTGACAGCGCCGTATCAGGGCGGCCTGAGCTTCTTCGACCTGCTGCGCGTGCCGACGGCCGGTGAAACGGTGTCGAATGCCATTCCGGCGAGCGTGTTCGAGGCGATGGCGGACGAGATCGTCCGGGCCGGGTTCGGCACTCAAGCGATGTGTCAGGCCCTGATGAAGCAAGGTCTGGTCGCGTTGCTGCGTGATCGAGAGACGCGGCAAAAGGAGCCAGGGGGAGCGATGTTCCACCCGCGCCTAGCCAAGGCGGTCGCCGCCGTCGTCGCGGATCCGGCGGCGACACATACGGTCGGCAGCCTCGCGTCGCTTTCCGGCATGAGCCGCGCCTCATTCTCGGAACATTTCTCCAAGGCGTTCGGGCAAAGCCCGATCGAGTTCGTGCAGAAAACGAGGCTGCGTATAGCGGCGCGACTGCTGCGAACGACCGATCTACCGATCAAGGTTATCGCGAACACCGCGGGGTATGCCGGGCCGCGGCCATTCGCGCGAGCCTTCCAGGCTACCTACGAGCGGGGGCCGGCAGGCTACCGGGCGCTCCAGAAGACAATAACGTCGAAGGTCGAACCCGCTAAAACGTCGAAGGTCGAAGACGCTAAAGATCAGCCCGCAGTCTCCGATCGTCCAGATCTTTAGCATCGATCGTCCAAACCGCCATTGCGCGTGGACCCGATGCGACAGAGGCAGGTTATCAATTTCGGACCTCTGGTCCAGGTCGACGCTCAGCCCGCCAGTCCACAACGGACGGTCGGTACGGACAGCTTCGTCGAACCTCGCGCTCGCAGAAGGTCCAGCCCATGTCCGATGATCTCCACCACTCGCCCGTCGCGTTCACGCCCAAGGTGGAGGTGCGTGCCGATGACGAAGCGGAGACGATCCAGGGGTTGAACGAGCAGCTCCGCATCATTCAGGAAACCACCGCCAAGGATTATGGTACGGCGGTGCGCGGCGTCCACGCCAAGGGTCACGCGATTGTAAAGGGCACGCTTGAGGTTCTCTCCGGGGTCGCACCCGCCTTGGCGCAAGGCCTGTTTTCGACGCCCTGCAGCTACGACGCGCTGCTGCGGTTCTCGACGCTGCCGGGCGACATACTCGACGACAGCGTCAGTGTACCGCGCGGCATTGCGGTTAAGCTGTTCGGCGTTGCGGGCGATCGGCTTGCGGGGTCGGAAGACGACACCACGCAGGACTTCATCCTGGTGAATGGTCCGGCATTTGCGGCACCTACGCCGAAGGCGTTCCTCGCCAATCTCAAGATGCTCGCCAAGACCACCGATTCTGGCGAAGGCCTGAAGAAGGGCCTGTCCGCGGTTTTGCAGACCGTCGACGCGGCGCTTGAGACGGTGGGCATCCAGAGTGCGACGATCCAAACGCTGGGCGGCGCGCCGAACACGCACCCGCTCGGCGAGACCTACTACACGCAGGTGCCGCTGCGGCATGGCGACTACATCGCCAAGCTTTCGGTCGCGCCGGTGTCGCCGAACCTCACCGAACTTGCCGGCAGCAAGGTCAACACGTCAGGCCGTCCAGACGCGCTGCGCGAAGCCCTAGGCGAGGTGCTGATCGAGCAGGACAGCGTTTGGGAGATGCGGGTTCAGCTTTGCACCGATCTCGACAAGATGCCGGTCGAGGACAGCTCCATCGTATGGGACGAAAACGAGAGTCCGTATGTCGCAGTTGCCTGCCTCACTGTGCCGGCACAGATCGGCTGGCAGCATGGTCTCAGCGATCAGCAGGAACAAGCTGTATCGTTCAGTCCCTGGCACGGCCTTGCCGCGCATCAGCCGCTCGGCGGCGTCAACCGCGCCCGCAAGCCGACCTACGAAATGTCGACGCAGTTTCGTAGTCAGCACAACGGTTGTCCGGTGCATGAGCTTCGTTCGCTCGCGGAACTGCCGACGCAAGGCATGACTATCGACTAGTATCCGGGCGGCGTTCGACCCCGCTGGTACGGTGAATAATTCTGGTAGGGATCGATGCGGCAGCAGGATCAAACTAAATGAACAAGGTTGAGCGCGGCAGCGGCCGCGCGCTGCTCCTAATCCACGGCCTTGGCGGCAGTTGGCGGTCGTGGTCCACCATCCTGGATCCGCTCAGCGCCGCACGGAGGGTGATTGCGATCGATCTCCCCGGCCACGGCGCCACACTCGCGGAGCACGACAGCGGGACGTTTGACGGTCTTGTGGGAAGTGTTGAGCGCTTCATCACCGAGGCCGGTCTGACCGGCGTTGATGTAGTCGGCAGTTCCATGGGAGCGCGGATTGTGCTTGAGCTCGCGCGGCGCGGGATCGTCGGCAATGTGGTTGCACTCGATCCCGGCGGTTTTTGGCGCGGTTGGGAGCGAACCTTCTTCCGCACGACCATTGGCATCTCTGGCCGATTGCTGCGCGCGATACGCCCGAGCCTGCCAACATTAAGCCGGAACCCTGCATCGCGGACGGCGCTGCTAGCGCAGCTGTCTGCGCGCCCTTGGGCGCTCGATGGCGAGGTCGTCGCGACCGAACTGAAAGGGCTCAGCACGACGCCAACGTTCGACGCCTTAGTGCGAAGCCTCGCTACAGGCCCTGAGCAGGCCGGCCCTGCCGCCACCGGCACGACCCGGATTGTCATTGGCTGGGGCAGGCATGATCGGCTCTGCCTGCCAAGACAGGCGGCGCGCGCGCAAGCGGCCTTTCCTTCTGCCGAGCTTCACTGGTTCGAACACAGCGGTCACTTTCCAATGTGGGACATGCCGGTTGAGACGACCGCGGTCATTCTCGCCGCCACTCAATAAAACGCTGCTCCTTCAGGCATGAAGCTGGCGACACTGGCAAGAAGGACCCACTTTCGGCTGTTCAACGCCACAAGGCGCTGCCAGAAACCCGCCGCTCGTTCAGCATCACCAACGGCTGATAAACCACATTTTCGAACCGCCGGTTTATCGGGCCTACGTACTCTCGATCGGCTGATCCGGCCCGATGGAGATGGTTGATGGGGCACTCGTCGTTGGACCCGGCCTTTCACGAACTTCGCCCCTGGAACGAGGGCCGGCTTATCGGTGCGAAGCGGGCGCTGAAACAGCAACAGGTCTGGGCCATTCGCTTCTGGCTCGACCAGCATAGACGACTGCGCGACCGAGCGTTGTTCGACTTCGCCATCGATAGCAAGCTGCGCGGCTGTGATGTGGTCAAGGTGAGGATCGGCGATGTAGTTTCCGGCGGACGCGTCCGTGACCGCGCCGTTGTGGTTCAGCAGAAGACCAAACGCCCGGTCCAGTTCGAGTTGATGGATACGGCACGAAAGACGATGCGGGCAGACGCCGCGAAGCCGGGCAGGAAGCGCGGCTGGAGGACCAATCCGACGCCGTAGGAGTCCGCCTTCTCCGGATTGAGGTCGCGGTTCCCGGACGTTTGGGCGAACACGATCGTTGTCGCGAGATTGCGCGCGGGGTCGTTCACCGTCGAGGTCGACGCCTGGCTCGCCTGGAAGAGCTCTGCAAGGTTCGGCGCCCGGATGTCCCGGGAGCGGCTCGCGCGAATCGTCACGTCGTCGATCGGCTTGTAGGTTACGCCTGCCCTCCAAGTGGTGACATACCCCGACGTGCTGTAGTCGGTAGCGCGCACTCCAAGGTTGACGTCGAGGCTCCTGGCAAATGCGACATCCTTGGCGAGCGGCACGACCGCCTGAAGGTAGCCTTCGGTCACATGGTAGGAGCCGCTGCTGGGGAGGTAATTCCCTGCGAAATAGGGCGGGACTCGTGCGGTGCCATTAGCGATCGAGGTCGCCAGGGAGGCCGCATCGAGCGCGTCCACGCTGCCGGAGACCTTCTCACGACGGTGCTCTACGCCCGCCGCGACGGATACCGGGCCGGCCCACGTCGAGAAAGGATCCCCGCGCAGGTTGGCGGCCACCACGTCCTCGGTGAGCTTCGTGCGGAGAAATGCCGTCCCACGCACGTAGTCCAACGCAGCCTGGCTGTTCACGCCGGTGCCGAAGATGTTGTAGGGTACGCACCCGCTATTCGGGTTCGTGAGGGTGACGCGGCAAACGATGGCGCCGTTCGCGTTTCGCACCGAGTCAATGGCGTTCGCGTAGTTCGCCGAGATGCTCAGGTTCGACTCAAGATAGCTGTGTGTGACCGTCTTCTGTCCGTAAACGTCCCACGACCACTTCGAGCCGAGCGCATCAAAGTCACCCTTGGCACCGATCACGGGCCGGACGGAGGTCCGCTCCGAGTTGGTCGTGATCTTGCCAAGGTCCTCGTTGAGCGTTCCCAGACTGAAGCTGGAGATGCCGAGCGCAGCCACTCTAGCGGCGACGCTTGCGGGTATGAAGGCGTTGTCACTCCGGATTGTGATGTTACCGTAATTGGCCTGCGTTCCGAAGGCGACATTGGAGGTCGCCCGGCCCCATGACAGCTGGCCGAACACCTGAATGCGGTCCGTGACGTCGAAGCTCACGCGTCCGAAGACATTCTGTCTTCCGAGACGCGGATCAAGGTCCCCATTCCGACCCCAGTCCGCATACTTGTACTGCCCACCCTGCATGACGTTGCCGCCGATCGGGGAGCCGTAGTTAAACTGCAGCGGCGTCCCTCCAGGACCGAAGTACGTCCCGCGCAAAGCGTTCGCCGCAGCTCCGGTTGCCGCGTTGGCGGGCGACGCGGTGATGATACCCCCCGGGGTGGCGGTTGCGAACCCCGCACCCTCACGATTGAGGAGCTGCGGCACGGTATTGTTGGTGGTCGCGTTGTAGGCAGGATTCACGAACACCTTGGCGTAGTTGTACCAGTCGCGGTCGCCAATGCCTTCGATCCCGTCGTTATGAGCCACCTCTCCTGTAAGGAGCAGGTGGCCCCGGCCGTCCGCGAATTTGGCACCCGCGCTCAGGGAAAACTTGTAGCTGCGGTCGTCGCCGTAGGTCGTGACGCCGCCCTGCGCCTCACCCTTGATCCCGGTAAAGTCCCGATCGAGTACGAAGTTAACGATGCCCGCCACGGCGTCCGATCCCCAGGCCATCGACGCCGGCGATCAGCCCAATCCGTTCCAGACCATCATCGTCGGTCTCGATCAGAAGACGAACCTCAAGAGCGTCATGCAGGACGTGCTCATCGAGATGATGGATCCCGACTGGGACTACGCCATCGATTCCAAGTGGATCACCACCGACCCGTTTTCGAAGCCGCACGGAAAACGCTGATGGTGGACGCGGAGCAAACGCGGCGAGACCATGACGAGGCCCACCGCTACGCCGCCGGTTACCTCGTCTCTCCCAGGGAGCGGAAGGTCGGGCGCGCGCTCCGCTTCGCCACCGACCCGTTCGAAGAGGAGAGCCTGTCCGGCCTTCTCGCACGGGCCACCGCCTTCCACGTCCTTCTCCACACGAACGGCGTGCTGCGCAGGGCCGGCATCAACATGAAGACCGCGGGACAATTGGCCCTTCTGCCACCTGAACGGTTGAAACCGCTCGCCGGCATCATCGGCTGCACGCTGGACGACATCACCGCCCGCAGCTTTACCCGAACCCATTCGGACCGCAAAGTTTCGGACGTCACAATCGGGGACGCGACCATCCGCATGTTCGACCTTGAGACGACACGCCGTCGGATCGCTCCCGGAACGCTCCGAACCCATCCCTTCCATCGCATGGCGTGGATGATGCGGCGGCTGCCCTATTGCGAGGTGAGCCACGAGTTGCTGCGATCCGACTGCTCGGAATGCGCTAGACCGCTGCGATGGAAGGACAGCTGCGGAGTCGGCGTGTGCGAAAGTTGCGAGGCGGAGGTACGCCCCTCTGCGGAGCCGCCGCTGACCGAAGGCGACCGCGAGAACTACTCCATTTTTGCCGATCTTCTTTCGGCCAACCCTCGGCGTCACCGCGACACCCTCTCGCGGCTCAGTCCGCCGCTCAGGAACCTGGACCACAACACGCTTGTCGAGATGGTCCTGGGCGTCGGGGCACGAGTGGTCGCCGCGGAGCGGCCGAAGAAGGAAATTAACAGGAAGGCGATTCATCGTCTGCCACCCGAGTATCTGGGCGCCGTGATCGCGCGGGGAATCGGCATGATGCGGAACTGGCCGGACGACCTGCGGACATGGGCTCGGGAGCGGGCCGAGACGCTTCGGAACGACCGGCACGCCTTCCTGACACACCGCGCCGAGTTGCGCCTCCTCGGCGCCCGCAGCAGGGTGTCGCCCGCTCAGGCCACAGTCATGCGGGAGGCACTCGGCGACCTCTTCGCCAAAGAGCATCGCAGCTTCGCCGCGCCGCAGACCACGGCGTTGAGGTTCGAAGCGAGTGCGATCCTGGGAACCACTAACGAAGCTCTCGCTGAACTCGCCGCGCTCGGCCATCTCTCCGAGGGGTCAATTCCCGGTCGGTCGCGCGACCATGTGCGCTATTCCATGGTGGAACTGAATGAGATCCGGCGCGCGCTGACAGAATCCAGGACTTGGCCCGAGATCGCGCGATCCATCGGCATCCCGCTCTACGGCATGGAGCAGCTCTGCTGCACGGAGAAACTGGATCGCGAGATGAACGCCGCGGCGCAGTATCTCAGGGGAGCCTGGGGCATAACGACCGCCTCCCGGGATACGCTCTGGAGCGACATCCGGCGGAACGCGACAGAAGGTATCCGACTCCATGGCGCTACGCCGCTAGGGACCGCTGTTCGGCGAATCGGCGGACGATTGAAGCCTTGGGGCGCCATATTCGACGCCCTGTCAGGATCAGCGTCGCAACCCTCTCCCTTCCGCTTCTGGATCTCGGCTGAGAACACGACCGCCTGGACGCGGCGCATCCAGGTATGCCCGCATGACCTCAAGCGCTTCGACGACGTCGCGTTTGAATCAGAAGACTACGCTACCCTCGACTTCTCGAAGACGACGAACATCACCGGCGCTCGCGAGATTCTCAACCTCGCAGGAATTCCGAACTGCGACCTGCGAAAGCTGTTCGCCGACGACATCGCGTCGCGTCCTCAGTTCGGGCCCGAGAAGGCCGTCGGCTTGGGAGTGGTTCTGGAGGAGGCGAAACGCTCGATCTCGGTCGCCGAGATCTGCGAACGCAACCGGTGGAGTCCCAGACGTCTGAAAGGCCAGGTTCTAAGATTCGCCAGTGCGCGGACGGCGACGGGTTGGAAAAGAGACGTGATCGAAGGTAGCGGCCTGCTCGTCTCCTGATCGAGCCAATCAGAGCAAATGCCTGCGGCTCAGGACCGGCGGCTTCGGCTCAATCACTAGCGACAACGGCGGGAAGCCGTAGGGCGCGCATTCCAACGACGCGCCCCTGATTCTGGCCCGGTTTTGAGAGCTGGGCCGTGATTTCTTGTACATTCTGCGGAATGGGCCAAATTTGCTTGCATCGAATTTGGTTGTAACCTGGCCGTCGTGGGCCGAACTATCTTTGTACGGTGGGCCGCCTGACGAGCTTCCTATCCACCCGCATCCACTCGCCGGCGCGCGCAATGTTACCTTTTTGCAACGCAACGCGCGTCACGTGACATGGAAGCGTGAATAGACTCGCAGGTGTAACCGAAGCGCAATATTCCTGCGGCAGGGGCGCAGCAACGGCATGGCTCGCCGACTGCTGCAGAGCCGGGGCTCTCAAGGGGAAACATTGACGATGCGGAACAACCTGTTGTGGGGTGTGGCGGCGGTTGCGCTGATCGCACCGATGGGCGCAATGGCGCAGGAAACGACGTCGGCGATTCGTGGCACGGTGACCGCTGGCGGCACGCCCGTCGCAGGCGCGACGGTGACGATCACCAACACGACCACCAACGCCCGCGTCAACACCGCAACCGGCGCCGATGGTACGTTCAACGCCAACGGCCTGCCCGTCGGCGGTCCCTACACCGTTGCGATCACCAGCCCGCAGGGCAGCCGCACCGTCACCGACATCTACACGGTGGTGCAGCAGCCGTTCACGCTGCCGGTCGACCTGGCTCCCGCCGCATCAGCTGGCGAAGAAGCCGGCGCAGGTGAGGACATCGTCGTCACCGCCTCGTCGATCCGCGGCGCGGGCGTGACCTCGGACGGTCCGCAGACCGTTCTGACGCAGGCCGACGTGTCGAAGGTCGCCTCGGTCAACCGCGACATCCGCGACATTCAGCGCCGCGACCCGTTCGCCACGCTCGATCTGTCGAACTCGGGCGATCGCGGCGGTGCGGTCAGCTTCGCGGGCGTCAACCCGCGCTACAACCGCTTCACGATCAACGGCGTGACCGTTGGCGACACGTTCGGCCTCAACCAGGACGCCAGCCCGACGAACCGCGGTCCGGTGCCGTTCGACGCGATCGCGCAGGTCTCGGTCTCGATCGCGCCGTACGATTTCCGCCAGTCTGGCTTCCAGGGCGGCGCGATCGACACCGTGCTGCTGTCGGGCACCAATGACTTCCACGGCACCGGCTTCTACTCGCAGAATACCGACGGCCTGTCGGGCGACACGATCGGCGGCACCGTTCAGAACACGCCGAAGTACAAGTCGGAGACCTACGGCGCGACGTTCCGCGGCCCGCTGATCGCCGACAAGCTGTTCTTCATGGTTTCGGCCGAGCGCAACACCGACCCGCGCCCGTTCTCGACCCAGATCGCGTCGTACGGCGCGAACTCGGCCGCCGTGTCGAAGGCAGTCAACGATGTGCTCGGCATCGCCAGCGCGCGCGGCCTCGCCGACGCGGCCGGCACTGTCCTCACGATCAACCCGCGCAAGGACGAGAAGATCACCGGTCGCATCGACTGGAACATCGTCGACGGTCAGCGCCTGTCGCTGTCGTACATCAACGCCTACGACTCGCTGGTCAGCCAGAACAACACGTCGGTCGGCAACGTCCAATACGGTCTCGGCTCGAACGCGTACGCGCTGACCGAGTTGCTGAAGGCGGGTATCGTCCAGCTGAACTCGGACTGGACCGACAACTTCTCGACCGAAGCACGCGGTATCTACAAGTACAACAAGCGTGGTCAGGAGCCGCTCAACGGCCGCAGCATCGGCCAGTTCGGCGTCTGCGACGACGCGGTCTCGAACGGCAGCACCACCGGCTGCTCGACCAACGTGCCGCGCATCTACTTCGGCCCCGATGTCTCGCGCCAGACCAATCAGCTGTTCTTCGACACCTGGGAAGGCTCGCTGCTCGCGCGCTACACCGCGGGTGCGCACCAGGTGCAGGCGCTGGTCGATGTGACGCAGAACCGCACGTTCAACAATTTCATCCAGAACAGTATCGGCACCTACTATTTCGACTCACTGGCGGACTTCCGCGCCGGCAACGCCAATCAGCTGCAATATACCGCACAGCTGCCGGGCATCAGTGCAGCGGCCGATTTCCGCTACACCCAGTTCACCTTCGGCCTGCAGGACGAATGGCAGGTCACCGACACGCTCGCAGTGACCTATGGTGCGCGCTACAGCATGTACGCGATGAAGGAACAGCCGACGTTCAACCAGTATTTCACGCAGCGTTACGGCTTCAGCAACCTGCAGACCTACAACGGTCTCGATCAGTTCGAGCCGCGCTTCAGCTTCGACTGGAAGCCGACGAACTTCCTCGGCGGTCTGAAGCTGCGCGGTGGCGCCGGTATCTTCGGCGGCGGTTCGCCCGACATCTATCTGTCGAACAGCTTCTCGAACACGGTGACGACCAGCGCGATCAACATCACGCGTGACGCCGCCGGCGTGAATACCTGCGGCCCGTCCGTGCCGGTCGCGATCTGCACCGCCGCGCTCAACAACGTGACCGGCAACGTACCGGCGTCGGTCGCCGCTTACGCTGCCAACACCACCAACCCGACCACGTTGCAGCGGACGCGCACCGGTGCGCTCGACCGCGATTTCCACCTGCCGCGTTCGCTCAAGGCGACGCTGTCGGGCGACTATCGCTTCATGGGCTTCAACCTCGGCGCCGATTACTATTACTCAAAGAACATCGACGGCGTGATCTTCACCGACCTGCGCTCGGTGCCGATCGGCGTGTTGCCGGACGGCCGTCCGCGCTACGGTGCGGTGACCGCCTTCGGCGATGCCAATTACGACATCCTGGCCACCAACAGCACGCGCGGGCACAGCCACATCATCGTGGCGCGCGTGAACAAGGACTTCGACTGGGGTCTGACGCTCGGCGGCAGCTACACGCGCCAGTGGGTCAAGGACGTCGGCAGCGCGACCTCGTCGACGATCAACTCGAACTACCAGAATCAGCTGTTCGCCGATCCGAACAGCCCGGCGTACGGAACGTCGAACGACCAGATCAAGTGGCAGTTCAAGTATTCGGTCGGCTACGATCACGCCTTCTTCGGTGATTATCGCACGGTCTTGCAGCTGTTCGGCGAAACCCGCGCGGGACGCCCGTTCAGCTACACGATGCTCGACAACGTGAACACGCGCTCGACCGTGTTCGGCACGGTGTTGAACGGCAACGCGCCGACCAACCTGCTGTACGTGCCGACGAGCACGACTGATCCGCTGATCCAGTATGACTCGGCAAACACAGCCAACGCGCTCGACGCGTATATCAACTCGCACTCGGACCTGTCGAAGGCGCGCGGTACGATCATCGACAAGAACACGGCGCGCAGCCGTGCCTTCACCCGCATCGATCTTCACCTCGAGCAGGAAATTCCGACCTTCGTGGGCGGATCGCGCCTGTCGATCTTCGCCGACATCAGCAACCTTCCGAACCTGCTCAACAGCAAGTGGGGCGGCCTGCGCCAGTTCGGTTTTCCTTACGGTGCGGCGCTCGTGACCGTTCAGTGCGTGACGGCGGGCGGCACGGTGAACACCGCGTCGAACCAGCAGTGCGCGCAGTACCGCTACTCGGCGTTCAACTCGCCGAACACCGGATCGGTCAACTTCACCCAGTCGCTGTACCAGATTCGTCTGGGCGCGCGTTTCACCTTCTAAGCCGCTCACACCAACGCCTTCACGGGCCGTCACCCTCGCGGGTGGCGGCCCTTCTTTTTTGCGCCGGCCGCATCGCCCGTGTAGACGGTGGCACAATGGCGACCACTTCCGCTTCGCTCGACCATGCGCTGCCCGGCACCACGGCCGCGACGGCGCCCGCTCCCACGGCGCTGGCGGGCAACCGCCCATTGTCGATCCGGCCGTTCTTTGAGGACAAGGCCGCGGCGTTCTGGAAATTGCAGGCGGCGGGCTGGACCGGCTACCTCGTGCTGCGCTCGGTATCGTCGCTGTCGACCAGCTTCACGCTGCAGCAGATCGTGCCGGTGATCGTCGAGTCGATCGTCGGCTATTGCATCACGCTGCTGCTGTCGGTGCTCTACGGTTACTATCGCCGCCTGCCGCGCGTGACGGGCATCCTGCTGTCGATCTTCACGCTCGGTGCAGGCACGTTTCTCTACGCGACGCTCGACGCCTTTTCGTTCAGCTTCATCAAGCTGTCTGCCCCCGGAGTCGACCTGTCGCTGCTGCTCGGCACGCTGTTCCTGAACTTCACCGTGCTCGCGGGCTGGTCGGCGCTGTATTTCGGGATCAACTTCTACCTGCTGGTCGAGGATCAGATCGATCAGATGGAGCATCTGGAGATACAGGCGTCGTCGGCACAGCTGGCGATGCTGCGCTATCAGCTCAACCCGCATTTCCTGTTCAACACGCTTAACTCGATCTCGACGCTGGTGCTCTTGAAGCAGACCGAGCGGGCGAACGCGATGCTGTCGCGGCTGTCGTCGTTCCTGCGCTACACGCTCGCCAACGAACCCACCGCGCACGTCACGGTCGCGCAGGAGGTCGAGACGCTGAAGCTCTATCTTGAGATCGAGAAGATGCGGTTCGAGGATCGGCTGCGCCCGAAGTTCGACATCGATCCCGCCGTCGACAAGGCGCGGCTGCCGTCGCTGCTGCTGCAACCGCTGGTCGAGAATGCGATCAAATATGCGGTCACGCCGCAGGAGGACGGGGCGGAGATCGAGGTGTCGGCGCGGCTCGTCGGGGATCGCGTGCTGCTCGGCGTATCCGACACCGGTCCGGGATTGCTGCCGAACAAAAACCGGCCGAGCCTTTCAACCGGCGTCGGCATCGCCAATATCAGGGAGCGACTGGCGCAGGCATATCCCGGCGACCACCGCTTCGCGGTCCGGGCGATGCCGGCGGGCGGGTTCGGGATCGAGATCGAGATCCCCTATCAACTGGAGGAACCCGGGCGCTGAGGCCCGCCCCTCCGACGCCCACGGTGCGCGTGATGGAGTGTGTAGAGTAGATGACGATCAGGACCATTCTCGTCGATGACGAGCCGCTCGCGATCCAGGGGCTCGAGCTGCGACTGCAGGCGCACGACGACGTGGAGATCATCGCCAAGTGCCAGAACGGGCGCGAGGCGATCAGCGCGATCAAGACGCACAAGCCCGACCTCGCCTTTCTCGACATCCAGATGCCGGGATTCGATGGCTTCTCGGTGGTGCAGGGGCTGATGGACGTCGAGCCGCCGTTGTTCGTGTTCGTGACGGCCTATTCCGATCATGCGATCCGCGCGTTCGAGGCGCAGGCGACCGATTACCTGATGAAGCCGGTCGAGGAGGCGCGCCTTGCCGAGACGCTCGACCGCGTACGCCAGCGATTGTCGGAGCGCGGCAGCCGCGAGGAGGCGACCAAGCTGAAGGAAGCGCTGGCCGAGCACGCGCCCGAGGCAGCGGCGGAGATCGCGGCGGAAAGCGACGGCGGCGATCAGGTCGCGGCGAACCGCTACGAGAAGATGATCAACGTGAAGGATCAGGGGCAGATCTTCCGCGTCGATGTCGACACGATCGAGCTGATCGAGGCGGCAGGCGATTACATGGTGATCAAGACGGCGGCCAACACGCTGATCCTGCGCGAGACGATGAAGGACCTGGAGAAACGGCTCGACCCGCGCCGGTTCCAGCGCATCCACCGCTCGACGATCGTCAACCTCGACCTCGTCAAGCAGGTCAAGCCGCACACCAACGGCGAATGCTTCCTGGTGCTCGACTCAGGCTCGAGCGTGAAGGTGTCACGGTCGTACCGTGACGTGGTGGCGCGGTTCGTCCATTGATCGCGGCCGCGGCCCTGCTCGCGCTGGCGGGGCCGGCGGCGGCGGTGTGCAAGGGCGCGCCGCAAGCGCCCGCCGCCGATTTCCTGGCCGATGAGACGGCTCATCGTGCGCTCCGGGACGAGACCGGCGTGGCGATGCCGACCGACCCTGAACATATCACAATCTACGCGGCGGGCGGACATCTTGCGACGACGCGGATCAGCATCGTCGCGACCCGTGCGGCCGATGGCCTCTGGCACACCGACGCGGTCGGCCGCAGCAAGATCTGGGTGGAAGGCGCGATGCCGAGCGACATGCCTCACGTGACGCGCACGCTGTCGATTGAGGATGGAGCGAGGATCGATGCATTGCTCGACCAACCGGCATTCTGGCGACAGGAACTATCGGCGCGCGACAACGAAGGGCCGCCGCCACTCGGCCTCATGGTTCGCCGGATCGACGTGGTGACCCCGAATTGTGCGCAGCATTGGGCTACCGCCGGTGATCAACCGTCGATGCTCGCCGAGCTAGATGCGCTGATCACGCCTAAATAGCGCCTGCCCCGGCACCAACTCAATCCTCAGCGTCGGCCTGCTCGCCGTCGCCTGCTTCGTTCGTGTCGCCGCCGCTCTGATACCAGGCTTCGACCGGACCCATCAGCTTGATCGTCAGCGGGCGGCCGTGGCGATCCATCTTCTTGCCGAGCGCAACGCGGATCCAGCCCTCGGACATGCTGTATTCCTCCACGTCGGTGCGCTCGCTGCCCTTGAAGCGGATGCCGACGCCACGCTCCAGCGCGTCGCGGTCGAAATGCGGGCTGCGGGGATCGATTGAAAGATGGTCGGGAGGCGTATCGGTCATCGCGCGCGCCTACCCCGCCCGCAGGGGGCGTGCCAACAAAAAAGCGGCGCGACGGGGCTGTCCCGCCGCGCCGCTTGAGCGAACCAGCTACCAATCGGTGATTACCAGCCGTAATAACCGCGCGGGCCACCATAGTACGGATCGCGGTAATATTCGCGGTACACGACCCGCGGGGGCGGCGGGGCGTAATAATCGCGGTAGTAACCACGCGGCACCGGGCGGTAGCGCGGGCCGTAATAACCGTTGTAGCCGTAATAGCCGCGGTCATAGTAACGATCGCGGTTGCTCGACGCGATCGCCGCGCCGACACCCAGGCCGACGACACCGCCCAGGATCGCCGCCGCTGCGGTGTCACCACCGCGATGGCCGCGATAGCCGCGGTAACCGCCCCAGCGCTGCGCATCGGCGGGGGCAGCGGCAGTGATGGCAGTGGCGGCGAGCGCGATGCCCAGTCCCGCCTTGGTCAGAAAACCATTCATCTCGAACCTCCTTACAGGGTTACGCTCGGTTCGCACGATTGGTTGAACGCAAGTCTTGCGAGCGTGTTTCATGCCCTAGACGATTCGCACTGAACGCAAGCGGAATGCGATATTCACGTGAGGTTTAGGCGGGCCCGCCTCACATCATGTGCACGGTCTTGGTCACCATGTGCGCCGCCACACCCTCGGGCCCGTCCTCCGAGCCGAAGCCGCTGTCCTTGACGCCGCCGAACGGGCTGTCGGGCCAGCTCAACCGCACGTTGTTGATCGCTACCATCCCCGCCTCGATCTCGTCTCCGAGCAGGTTCTGACGCCGCCCGTTCTCGGTAAAGCAATAGGCGGCCAGCCCGAACGGCAGGCGGTTGGCTTGCGCGATCGCGTCGTCCACCGTCTCGAACGGGGTCAGCAACGCGAGCGGGCCGAACGGTTCGTCGTTCATCGCGCGTGCCTCCAGCGGCACGTCGGCGAGCACGGTGGGGGTGAAGAAGAACCCGTCGCCCTCCCCGCGGGTGCCGCCCGCCAGCACGCGCGCACCGACGCTGCGCGCATCCTCCACCATCTCTTGAATCGCCGACGGACGGCGCGCGTTCGCCATCGGTCCCATCTGCGTGTCAGCCTCAAGCCCGCTGCCGAGCTTCAGCTTCTTCGTCCGCTCGGCAAAGCCTTCGGCAAAGCGGTCGTAGATGCCCGCCTGGACGTGGAAGCGCGTCGGCGCGACGCACACCTGGCCTGCGTTCCTGAACTTGTGCGCGACCAGCGTGTCGAGCGTCTTCTCCAGATCGCAATCATCGAACACCAGCACCGGGCCGTGCCCGCCCAGCTCCATCGTCGTCTTCATCATCGTCTCGGCGGCGAGCTTCGCCAGATGCTTGCCTACGGGCACCGATCCGGTGAAGCTCAGCTTGCGCGTGACTGGCGAGGCGAGCAGGTGGCGCGAGACCTGATCGGGCGCGCCGAAGACGCATTGCGCGACATCGCCGGGCAGCCCCGCATCCTGGAAGCAGCGCAGCACCTCGACCGCCGAGCCCGCCGTCTCCTCGCTCGGCTTGATGATGATCGAGCAGCCCGCCGCGATCGCGGGGCCGAGCTTCCTGACCACGTTCATGATCGGGAAATTCCACGCGCAGAATGCCGCCACCGGACCG
This sequence comes from Sphingomonas sp. Mn802worker, assembly GCF_000382485.1. Lineage (GTDB taxonomy): Bacteria > Pseudomonadota > Alphaproteobacteria > Sphingomonadales > Sphingomonadaceae > Sphingomonas. Next base: position 91,784 of record NZ_AORY01000005.1, read on the forward strand.
ATCGGCTGCTGCAACACGAGGCTGCGCGTGCCCGCCGGACGCGGCAGCACGCGGCCGTAGATGCGCTGCGCCTCGCCCGCGTGGAATTCGAGCAGCGCGGCGGCGAAGGCGACCTCGCCCTTCGCCTCGACCAGCGGCTTGCCCTGCTCCAGCGTCGCGATGCGGGCGAGATGCTCGGCGCGGTCACGCAGGATCGCGGCGGTGCGCGTCAGCACCTGCGCGCGCTGCGCCGGATCGGTCTTGCGCCATGCCCTGAACCCGCGGTCGGCGGCATCGAGCGCGCGGTCGAGGTCCTCCGCGGTCGCCAGCGGCAGCGCGCCCTGTGCCTGTCCGGTCGCGGGGTTGAGCACGTCGTGCGCGTCGCGCCCCGCGCCGGTCAGCCATTCGCCGGCGATGTAGAGGCCGAGGCGCGGATCATAGGCGGTCATGCAGGGGCTCCTTGAACTGATCGCCCCCATATAGGCGCGACGCCCCCGCACTCCACCGCCGGTTACCGCAGCGCGGCCACCGGCGGTCGACGTCGACCTACTTCGCCTTACCCGCCGGCGTAGCGGCCGCCGGCTTGACGTACCGGTCGAGCCAGTCGGTCATCTGCCACAGCGTCTCCTCGGTCGATTCAAGCGCGCGGTAGCCGTGCGGTTCGTTCGGCAGCACGACGTAGCGGACCGTTGCGCCATTGCCCTTCAACGCCGCGTACATCCGCTCCGACTGGATCGGGAAGGTACCCGAATTGTCGTCCGCGCCGCCGTGGATCAGCAAGATGGGTGCCTTGATCCGGTCGGCATAGGTGAAGGGCGACATCTCGGTATAGGTCGGCGTCGCCTGCCAATAGGTGCGCTGCTCGGCCTGGAAGCCGAACGGCGTCAGCGTGCGATTGTACGCGCCCGACCGCGCGATGCCGGCGCGGAACAGATCGGTGTGCGCGAGGAGGTTGGCGGTCATGAACGCACCGTAGCTGTGCCCGCCGACCGCGATCCGCGTACGATCGGCCGCGCCCGTCGCCACCACCGCGTCGACCGCGGCCTGCGCATCGGCCTGCAACTGCTTGACATAGGTGTCGTTCGCCTCCGCGCCGCCCTCACCCACGATCGGCATCGCCGGGTCGTCGAGCACGGCATAGCCTTGCGTCAGCAGGAACAGGTGGCTGATCCCGCGCGGCCGGGTGAAGCGGTTGCCCTGATCCACCGTCTGCCCCGCGACCTTCGGGTCGGTGTATTCGGCCGGGTACGCCCAGAGCAGTGTCGGCAGCGGCCCGTCGCGCTTCGCGTCATAGCCCGCGGGCAGGTACAGCGTCCCCGACAGCGGCAGGCCATCCGCGCGCTTGTAGGTGATCGTGCGCTGCGTCACGCCGGCAAGCGACGGCGCGGGATCGGCGAAGTCGGTGACGGCGCGTGCCTTGCCGCCCTTTACGGTACGGATGACGTAATTGGGCGCGAGCTTCGCGCTCTCGCGCCGCGTCAGGATACGCGTGCCCGTGTCGTCGAGCATCGCGACGACGCTCTCGTGATAGGGTGCCTTGGCGGTCCACAGCCGCGTCTGTTCGCCGCCTGCGATCGGCATGGTCGCGAAGAACGGGAACGCGCCCGCCTTGGTCGCCCCCTCGCCCTCGACGAAGACGGCGCGGTGATCGGGCGTGAATCGCATCACCTGCTTGCCCGCCGCGTTCCGCTCCAGCGTCGGGAAGCCGGGGTCGCCGTACTGGTCCTGATAATTGCGCGTCAGCAGCACGCGCGCCGTACCCGGCTGATCGGGGCTGACCGCGTAGCGTTGCTCGGTGCGGGTCTTCCACGCGCGATCGACCACCATCGCGAAGCCGCCGTCGCCCCACATCGTCGTCGCATAGCGGTTGGCGGTCTTGGCGAGTTCGACCGGCGCGGCGGAGAATGGTGCGGCCTGCATCATCACGCGGTCGTGGAACGGCACGTTCGCCTTCGGATCGCCACCGTCGAGCGCCTCCGCCCAGACGAGCGTCGCGGGCGCGTCCGAGCGCCACTCCGCCTCGCGCGGGCCCTTGACGCTGGCATCGAAGTCGACCGGCAGGTCGTCGGCCAGCGGGCGATCGACCAGCGTCTTCACCGGTTGCCCGTCGATCGTCGTGATCGCGATCTCGGTCGGAAAATAGGCCGCGGGCAGCAGGTAGGAATACGGCCGCTTCAACCGCTCGGTCAGCAGATAGCGACCATCGGGCGACACGCTGAAGTCGGTGAACAATCCCGGTGCCCCGATCGGCGTCGCGGCACCGCTGCCCGCGTCGACGCGCACCAGCTGACCGGTGAAATAATGGTCGAACAGCGCCTCGTCGCCCGCATTGGCGAGCAGATCCTCATAGGTTCGCGCGGCCGAGCGGCGGCCGTTGCTTTCCTGCACCACCGGTCCGGTGGGCGTGACGTTCTCCACCGGCGCAGGCCCGCGGTTCGCGACCACGGTACGTGCGACGATCGCGCGGCTGTCGGGCGTCCACGCGATTGGTGAGCCGTTGAACGCGGCATTGATCCCGCGGACGAGCGGACGCGCCGCGCCGCTGCGATCGGCCACCCACAAGGCCAGCCCCGCGGGTTCCTGCACCACGAAGGCAAGCCGCGCGCCGTCGGGCGACCAGGCCGGATTGGTGAAGCGCGTACCCGCGGGCAGCGCGACCTTCACCTCGCGTCCCGACGCCAGATCCTTGAACGACAGCGCGTTCAGCCACTGCGTGCGCACCTCGGCCTGGCCGTTGGTGGCGGGGTCGATGCGATAGCCGGCGAGCCGCAGGATCGGCTTCGACAGATTGGCGATCGTCGGCAGGTTCTCGCGTCCCAGGATCGCAAGCGTCGCGTGATCGGGGCTGACCGCGACCGACGGTGTCGGCGGCGTCTCCAGGATCTTCGCGATTGCGTCGGGCGCGCGGTGGTAGGTGGTGCCCGGCGCTTCCGGCGCGGCGGGGGGCTGTGCGGCGGGGGGCTGGGCGGCGAGCGCCGGCGTGGTGGTCAGCAAGAGAGCAAGAACGGCTGCGCGCATGGAAAGAACCCCCGGATCATGTCGTGCTCCTTGTCCGGGCAAGCGGGCCTGATTTCAACCCGTTCAGGTGGCGACAATCGTCAGACCGGCGAGACGCCGTCCGCGCTGACCAGATCGGGTGCAACCAGCGTGCCGATCAACCGCACACGCTTTTCGACCAGATCGACCGGCGTGCGCTGCAACTCGAGCTGAAATCGACCGCCGGCATCACGGCGCAGGAAGAACGCACCGCCGTCGCGGATCAGCGTGCCCGTCTCGTCGATCCGCGTCCCGATCGCCGTCATCTCGCATCACTCGTCATCACGACGGCTATATCGCAGGCGGCCCGGCGTTCGACAAGAATGCCCGGATCGGCCTTCGTCATCGATCATCCTTTTCTCGCCGCCGCGACACACCCGCGCCGACCAGCGCCGCCATCCCCACCGACGCGAGCAGCGGGACGGCGCGCCGCACGTACAGGCTGTGATCGGTCGTGCTCGTCAGCGTCGTCGGATCGCCCGTGAACAGGTTCAGCAAGTGGCGTGCGACCGCATCCGGGTGCTCACGCTGCGCGAAATGACCGACGCCCGACAGGACCACGCGCGCAAACGGCCCGCTGAACTTGTCAGCAACATCGGCGCTCGTCTCCGGCGGGTTGACGCCGTCCACCGCGCCCTGAACGTAGAGCGTCGGCAGCGACAGCGTACGTGTCGCCCGCACCTTGTCCTCCAGCCACTGGCTGCGCGGATCGGGCTTCGCCTCGTTCCAGCGCGCACGGTAGCTGTGCAGCGTGACATCGACCCAGTCGGGGTTCTCCCACGCGCGGGCGACGCGGTCGAACGTCTGCTCGTCATACCAGCCGGGCGGCGACCAGTTGTTCCAGTGCGTTCGCGCAAACCCGCGGCGGTCGGCGCGCACCGCATCGGCGCCGCGTGCCGTCGCCATGAACCAGTGATACCATTGCCGCTCGGCTTGCGCGAACGAAGGCGTCTTCATTCCGCCGAGGCGAGGCGGTGTGCACAGCATCGCCATCCGCTCAACCCGGTCGGGCCAGCCCACCGCCAGCGCCTCCGCGGTGTTCGATCCCCAGTCGTGCCCTGCAACCATGAAGCGGTCGAGCCCGAGCGCATCCATCAGCGCGATCATGTCGAGCGCGAGTACCGCGCTGTTGCCCGTGCGTGGGCCCTCGCCCTTCAACCTCGTCGCGCCGAAGCCGCGCAACGTCGGCACGATCGTGCGCAACCCCGCCGCGTTCAGCCGCGGCACGACCGCGTCCCAGGTCGATGCATCGTCGGGCCAGCCGTGGATCAGCAACACCGGCGTGCCACCCCGCGGTCCCTGATCGTCGCAGCAGAAGGTCGCGAACTCGGTATCGATCAACGGCATGCCTGCAGCCTCCTTGCACCTTCCCGGCCGGTCACGGACGTGCGCGACGATGATTCTTTCTCGCAGGACCGCGTAACCTCGGTGGGGAGAAGCGCGCTGACGCCGATGCCGTTCCCGCACGATCGGGACCGATGCTTGTTCAGCGGGTCAATCGCGTGAGCGGAGCGGCACCGCCTACACTCGCGCCGGGACTGTTCGAGCGGAGGGGTTGCGTGCGCGCGTGACTTGGCGCAACCCGTTGAAACCCTGATCGAACATGCCACCAGCCAGCAAACCCTCGCGCGACACGCTTGTCAGCGCCCTGCTCGCCGGGGCGATCGGCGCGGCGTGGCTGTTGATCCATCTCGGCGGCATCTTTCTGTGGCGATGGAGCACCGCGACCGCACCGCTCGCCGTGCTGCTGATCGTAACGCAGGCGTGGCTCAGCACCGGGCTGTTCATCATCGCGCATGATTGCATGCACGGCTCGTTCGCGCCCGGCCACGCACGCGCGAACCGCATCGTCGGGACGCTCTGCCTCGGCGCCTATGCCGCATTGTCGTTCCGCGCGCTTTATCCCAAGCACCACGCACACCACGCCGCACCGGGGACGGACCGCGATCCCGACTTCCACGTCGGCGCACCGCGCCGCGCGCTGCCGTGGTTCGTGCGCTTCTTCTCGGGCTATTACACGCACGGCCAGATTGCGCGGATCACGCTCGCGGCGATCCTGTACATGCTGCTGGGCGCATCGCTGGTGAACATCGTCGCGTTCTGGGCGGTGCCTGCGCTTGTTGCGCTCGCGCAATTGTTCTTCTTCGGCACCTTCCTGCCGCATCGTCACGATGACACGCCCTTTGCCGACCACCACAAGGCGCGCAGCAACGCGCTGTCTCCGCTCGCCTCGATCGCGACCTGCTTCCACTTCGGTGCATATCACCACGAACATCATCTATCCCCACAAACCCCCTGGTGGCGGCTGCCAGGCGTGCGGGAACACGTCAGCCAAGCGCTGCGCTAGGCCGTACTGCGCCACGACAGTTGGCGTCTCGCCCTCCTGCGACGAGCACGTCGACAAGGGCCGCGCTGCCGCTGCCACGTGCCTCGGCCTGACTCGAACGACCCGCTTCCTATCTGCCTCGACGCCAGTGGCAGCAATCTTGCGTCACGATTTCACATGCTCGACATAATCGCCTGCCACGCGTGCGCCGACGCGGGGGAACCGCGACTCACCGGACCGGCACCTTGCGAGCATGCACTCGCAGGCGCTTTGCGGTGCTGCGCGCTCAAACCCCGCGGTTCATGCAAAAGGGAAACAGATCATCGTGACCTCGAAGTCGCTCCTGCTCGCCGGCGCCGCCGGCATGCTGACACTCGCCTCACCTGCGGTTGCGCAGACGGTGCAGTCGCCCACGCCGCCCACAGTCGATGCGGCCACCGCGACGCCGGGCGACAATGGCGACGGCTTGCAGGAGATCACCGTCACCGCCGAGCGCCGCTCGGAGAACCTGCAGCGCGTGCCGGTGTCGGTCGCGGTGGTCGGCGGCGACGATCTGCGCACGTTCCAGTCGGCGGGCGAGGACATCCTGTCGCTCGCCGGCCGCGTCCCCGGCCTCTACGCCGAGACGACGACGGGGCGTATCTTCCCGCGCTTCTACATCCGCGGTCTCGGCAACATAGATTTCTACCTCGGCGCGTCGCAGCCGGTGTCGATCATCCAGGACGACGTCGTGCTGGAACACGTGGTGCTGAAGTCGAACCCGGTGTTCGACGTCAACCAGGTTGAGGTGCTGCGCGGACCTCAGGGGTCGCTGTTCGGGCGCAATACGACCGCGGGCATCATCAAGTTCGACACGACCCGTCCAAGCCAGGAGTTCGACGGCCGCATCAGCGCTTCCTACGGCAGCTACAACACCGCAACCGTCGATGCAGGCGTCGGCGGGCCGATCGTTGCCGACAAGATCGCGTTCCGCCTGTCAGGGCTCTACCAGCACCGAGACGACTGGATCGACAACACCTTTGCCGGTCCTGGTGTCGACGGCACGCGCGGCGGCAAGAACAAGCTCGGCGGCTTCAACGAGCGCGACGTGCGGCTTCAACTGCTATTCACCCCGACCGAGACGCTGTCGATCAACGTGTCGGGCCACGCGCGCGATTACGACGGCAGCTCGACGATCTTCCACCGCGGTGCGCTGGTGCGCGGATCGAACAGCGTCGCGCGAGAGCCGCGCAGCCGTGTCGCGCTCGACGAAGCCGACAACAACCCGCAGGCGTACAAGACCTATGGCGGGTCGGTGAACGCCGCATGGGACTTCGGCGCGGCGACGCTGACCTCGATCACCGCCTACGAGACGACGTCGGGCTACAGCCGCGGCGACACCGATGGCGGCGTGCGTCAGCTGCCGCTCAATGCGAGCGGCGGCTGCATCGACTGCGGGCAGAGCCAGGGTAACATTCGCGACCTCGACCAGTGGACGCAGGAGCTGCGGCTCGCCTCCAGCGACGCTGGTGCAGCGTTCAAGTGGCAGTTTGGCGGCTTCTACTTCGACCAGCGCGACACGACCGATTTCTACCAGCGCCGCTTCTTCCTGACCGCGCCGTTCGTGGCGGCGAACAGCAACACCAACAATCCGGGCAATTGGGTGCGGCTGCACGACGCCAACACGTCCTGGGCGGTGTTCGGGCAGGCGAGCTACTCGTTCGACCGCCTGACGCTGACCGCGGGCGGGCGCTATACCGAGGACAACAAGCGCACGATCCTGGTCAAGCCCGCGACCACCGGCGCGACGGTCAACTTCCCCACCACCGCCGCCCGCAACGTGAAGCTCACCGGCAAGGAGCCGAGCTGGGACGTCTCGGCGCTGTATGAGGTCGACCCGACCGCCAGCATCTACGCCCGCGTCGCGCGCGGTTTCCGCGGGCCGACGATCCAGGGGCGCTCGGCGGTGTTCGGCTCGGCCTTCACGACCGCCGACAGCGAGACGATCACCTCCTACGAGGCGGGCGTGAAGACACGGCCGTTCTCCAACCTGCGCTTCAACGCGACCGGCTTCTACTACCGCGTCAACGACATCCAGCTGAACGGCAACGATGCCAATGGCAACGGCGTGCTGTTCAACGCCGATCACGCCGACGCCTACGGGTTCGAGGCGGAACTGGAATGGCGCCCGATCCGCAACATCACCTTCTCGCTGGGCGGCAGCGCGCTGCACAGCGAGATCAAGGACAAGAACGTCTACGCGCAGGTCTGCGCGCTGGCGGGCCGCGTGACGTGCACCGTGCAGGATCCGACAATCCGCCGCACGATCTTCGGTGCTCCTGCGGTGCTCGCGCAGATCGACGGCAATCCGCTGCCCAACGCGCCCGAGTATCAGATCGACGCGGCGGTTCGCTACGACATCCCGCTCAGCAACGACGGCGGTCTGTTCGTCGCTACCGACTTCAACCTGCAGGGCTACACCAATTTCGTGCTCTACAAGACGCGCGAATTCTATGCCAACGGCAACTTCGAACTGGGGCTGAAGGCGGGGTATACGACGCCCGACGGCCGCTACGAGATCGCCGCGTTCGCGCGCAACCTGACGGGCGAGAAGAACCTGAAGGGCGTGATCGAGAACTACGACGCCGCGGTGTTCAACGAACCGCGCGTGATCGGCGTCTCGCTCAGCGGCAAGTTCCGCTGAGAAAACGCGGGGGCGGCGGAGCGTTCCGCCGCCCTTTTTTCAGTGCGGCTTCGGCTCCGGCGGCATCGCGAAGCCGCGCGATAGGCCGTGGTAGAGTTTCTCGCGGCATACCCACTGGCTCGCCGCGTCCGCGATGAAGGCGGTGGCGAACATCGGCAGCATCAGCCCGCGGCTGGCGGTCGTCTCCGACAGGATGATGACCGCGGTCAGCGGGGCGCGCACGACGCCAGCAAAATAGGCCACCATGCCCAGGATCACGACCGCCGAGGTCGGACTCGCCGGAAACACTTCGCGCAGCAAATTGCCGACGCCCGCGCCAACCGCGAGCGACGGCGCGAAGATGCCGCCCGGCAGCCCCGCGACTGCGGTGGCGAGGGTGGCGAGGAACTTGGCCGGCCCGAACCACAAGGGCGCGTCGACGCCCACGATCATCGCGCGCGCCGCCGAATAACCGGTGCCCCAGGTCAACCCGGTCGCGACGCCGAGCGCCGCTACCACGATGCCGCATGCGCCGGCAAACACGATCGGATTGGCCTTGCTCCACCGCGTCAGCCCGTTGCCGCCGACCGCCAGCATCAGCATCAGTCGCGCGAACACCCCGCCCGACAGCCCGCCGACGATACCCGCGACCGGCACCACCAGCAGCGCGCTGGAAAGCGGCATGCTCGCGCCGATCACGCCGAAATAGACGTAATCGCCCTGCACCGACTGCGCGACCATGCCGGCGATGACGATCGCGGTCAGCACCAGCAAGGTGACTCGCTGCTCGTACGCACTCGCCAATTCCTCGATCGCGAACAGCAGGCCAGCTAGCGGGGTGTTGAAGGCGGCGGCGACGCCGGCAGCACCACTGGCGATCACGACGGGGGTGCGCAGCGGCACGCGCATGATCCGATGCGTGAAGCCCATGACGGCGGCGGCGAGTTGCACCGTCGGCCCCTCGCGCCCGACCGACGCGCCCGACATGACCGCGGCGATCGTCAACACGATCTTGGTCGCGGCGGTGCGGACCGAGATCAGCGAGCCGGTCGCTCGGTTCGGATCGTCCGCCGCCGCGATGACTTGAGGGATGCCCGACCCTCGCGCCAGCGGCGCGAAGCGGCGCGTGACCCACACCAGCGCGACAAAGGCGAGCGGTGTCGTGAGCAGCGACAGCCAGTGATAGCGGTGTGCGTAGCCGTTGAACCATCCGCCGGCCCAGTCGGCCGCTTCGGCGAACAGGATCGCGACCAGCCCAATCGCGATCGCCCCGGCCAGCACCGACACGCGGGTGCGGAACTGCACCGACTTCGGCCCGCGTGTCCTGAGCAGCGCGCGGTAACGCGATACCGTCCAGCGACGACGGGTGGCAGCGGCTGAGCGGCGGTCGAGCATGGCCCCGCTATAGCGCGGTTGGTCGCGAGTTCACCTGTTGTGCAAAGAAAAGCGGCGGCGAACGGGAGGGTGCCCGGTCGCCGCCATTCTCTTTCGTCTCGCCGTGTGCGCCGCGGCGAAGCCGCGTCGTCGGTCCTCGCTTTGGCGAGGCCGGCCGGGCCGCCTGAGTAAGCGCTCGCCGCAGCTTTTGCTACGGCGTCGCTTCAGGCGGCCTTCGCCCTGCTCGCGCGCTTGCGCTCGTTCGGGTCGAGGTGGCGCTTGCGCAGGCGGATGTTCTTGGGCGTGACCTCGACCATCTCATCGTCGTCGATGTAGGCGATCGCCTGCTCCAGCGTCATCTTCTTGGGCGGGGTCAGCCGGATCGCGTCGTCCTTGCCTCCGCTCGCGCGGAAGTTGGTCAGCTGCTTCGCCTTCATCGGATTGACCTCGAGGTCGTCCGTCTTGGCGTTCTCACCGATGATCATGCCCTCGTACAGCGCCTCGCCGTGGCCCACGAACAGCACGCCGCGGTCCTCGAGGGGCCCTAGCGCGTAGCCCTGCGCTTCGCCCGCGCCGTTGGAGATCAGCACGCCGTTCTTACGGCCCTCGATGGTGCCCTTGTGGGGTCCGTACTTCTCGAACAGGCGGTTCATGATGCCGGTGCCGCGCGTGTCCGACAGGAACTCGCCGTGGTAGCCGATCATGCCGCGGCTCGGCGCGGAGAAGGTGATGCGCGTCTTGCCACCGCCAGACGGGCGCATGTCGGTCATCTCGGCCTTGCGCAGGTTCATCTTCTCGACGACCGTGCCCGAATATTCCTCGTCCACGTCGATGATGACGGTCTCATACGGCTCGGTCTTCTTGCCCTGCTCGTCCTCGCCGAACAGCACGCGCGGGCGGCTGATGCCGAGCTCGAAGCCTTCGCGCCGCATCGTCTCGATCAGCACGCCGAGCTGGAGTTCGCCGCGGCCCGCCACCTCGTAGCTGTCGCGGTCGGCGGCCTCGGTCACCTTGACGGCCACGTTCGATTCCGCTTCGCGGAACAGGCGGTCGCGGATCATGCGGCTGGTGACCTTCGAGCCTTCACGCCCCGCCATCGGAGAGTCGTTGACAGCAAAGCGCATCGACAGCGTCGGCGGATCGATCGGCTGAGCATGAAGCGGCTCGGTGACCTGCGGGTCGGCGATGGTGTTCGACACGGTCGCAGTGGTCAGGCCGGCGAGACTGATGATGTCGCCCGCCTTCGCCTCGTCCACCGGCACGCGGTCGAGCCCGCGGAACGACAGGATCTTCGACGCGCGGCCCGTTTCGACGACGTTGCCGTCATTGTCGAGCGCGTGGATCGGCTGGTTGAGCTTGACGGTGCCCGAATTGACACGACCGGTCAGGATGCGGCCTAGGAAGTTGTCACGGTCGAGCAGCGTCACCAGGAAGGTGAACGGCACGTCCTCGACCTCGAGGTTCGGCGCGGGAACGTGGGACACGATCGTCTCAAACATCGGGATCAGCGTGCCCTCGCGCGCGTCCATGTCGGTCGAGGCGTAGCCGTTGCGGCCCGAGGCGTAGAGCACGGGAAAGTCGAGCTGCTCGTCATTCGCGTCGAGCGAGACGAACAGGTCGAACACCTCGTCCAGCACTTCCTGGATGCGCGCGTCGCTGCGGTCGACCTTGTTGACGACGACGATCGGCTTCAGGCCCAGCGCCAGCGCCTTGCCGGTCACGAACTTCGTCTGCGGCATTGCGCCTTCTGACGAATCGACCAGGAGGACGACGCCGTCGACCATCGACAGGATGCGCTCTACCTCGCCGCCGAAATCGGCGTGGCCCGGCGTGTCGACGATGTTGATGCGGATCGACTCGTCGCTGCCCGGCGGAGTCCAGTCGACCGAGGTCGGCTTGGCGAGAATGGTGATCCCGCGCTCCTTCTCGAGGTCGTTCGAATCCATCGCGCGCTCTTCGATGCGCTGGTTGTCGCGGAACGTGCCCGACTGGCGGAAGAGCTGATCGACGAGGGTGGTCTTGCCATGATCGACGTGCGCGATGATCGCGATATTGCGGAGGTTCATCATGTTTCCTGGATGGCCCGCGCTGGTCGCACAGGCGATTTCGGCCGCGCCCTTAGCCTATTTGTGCGCGCGCGAAAAGATGCGGCGAGACGGCGGGCACGTGCACCGCTGTTGCCCGGCGCTCAGCCGGTGTAGCGCCCCGCGGCCAGGACCTCACCCAATCGATCGAGCGTCAGCATCCGGCGGATCGCGGCGTGCTTGTCGGGCTGGCGATCGTACCAGCGCTGCCAGATGCGTTGCCCGATCCAGTAACCCGCCTCGCTCTTCCAGCCGGCAGGCGGATCGCCGGCATTGCCGACCCAGCGAAAGAGCGCGTCGCCGGCGGGCTTGCCGCGCGAAAGGTCACCTGACCCTTGCAGCGCGAGGTCGGCGTCGAAGCGCGACCATAGCATGCGCTCGTTCGCGAGTCCCCAGGCAGCACGCGCGGGATCGATCTGTTGTCCGGTGACGAGTGTCGCGATGAAGTCGGCCGCGCCCTCGACCAGCACGTTCTGCAGCAGCGCGTTGCCGTTCGCCGCCGCCAGCGCGACATCGGGATCGTGCTGCAACGCGTGCACCGTTTCGTGCGCGTAGAAGCTGCGCAGCGTGGCGCGGAGCGCGTCGGGCGTGGCGGAGATGCGGCATAGCACCTCAAGTCCTAGCACCTGCACGCCGGGTGCCGCGGTGCCGCCCGAATTATTTGCCCCCATGACGAGGAAGATGCGCGGCAGCGGCCGGTCGGGCAGCAGGCCGTGGAGGGCCAGATAGGTCGCGCGCAGCTCACCCTCAGTCTCGCGCACAATCGGCAGGCACACACGGAGTGCGCGATCGTAGCCGGCGCGGTCTGCGGCGACCGCCTTTGCGAGATGCGCCGCGCTCTCGATCCGGTCGGGGGTGAACACGCGCACGCCCTCGCTGCCCGGATCGAGGTAATCGCGCTGGAGGTCGACCGCGGTCGGCACACCGCCGGCGGCGTCGAAGATCGCGGCAAAGCGGTCGACGTCGCTCGTCTCGACAGTGGCGGTGAGCGGATCGACTCGCGGCACGGTGTTGGGGGCAGCGAGGGCGAGCAGGAGCGCGGCGATCATCGGAGGAGCGTGACATGATCCTCCGGCCGCGCACAAGTCGCGCGATTGCGGCGGCAGCGCTCGCGTCTTATAGTCACAACACACTTGATCGCGGGCGGCTTCGCGGTCAGGCTGACGAACGGCTCGCGCGGGTGCGGGCGAGAAGGATGGATACGATGGCGACGACGCCCGAAACGATGACGGCCGAGAAGGAGCTGGTGCTCACCCCGCCCGATCCCGTGCCGCAGGTCGCGCCCGCCAAGGCGGCGGGGCTGGTGCCGGTCGACCAGGGCACGCGAACCGAGCTGGAAACACGCGTCGACACCTTCGTCGAGCAGCTGATCGCGGAGGACGTGAACAGCCCCGAGTTCGGGCGTCGCGTCGATGCGATCACCAGCATGGGGCAGAAGGAAATCCGTGACGCCGCGGGTCAGTCAAACCGCTTCCTCGATCGTCCGGTGCGCGCGATGGACAAGGACGACGGCGTCGGCAAGGACCTGGCGCAGCTGCGCCGCGTGGTCGAGGACCTCGATCCCGGCAAGAAGGGTAACCTGACCGCGCCGCAGAAGCTGTTCGGAATCATCCCGTTCGGCAACAAGATGCGCAACTACTTCGACAGCTATAAATCCAGCCAGACGCATATCAGCTCGATCCTGAAGAGCCTGTCGTCGGGCAAGGACGAGTTGCTGATGGACAATGCCTCGATCGACACCGAGCGCGCGAACCTGTGGACCGCGATGGGGCGGCTGGAGCAGATGATCCATCTGTCGCAGACGATGGATGCGCGACTGGAGGACAAGGCCAACGAGCTCGACGTGACCGATCCGGCGAAGGCCAAGGCGATCCGCGAAACGGCGCTGTTCTACGCCCGGCAGCGGACCCAGGACCTGCTGACGCAGATGGCGGTGACGGTGCAGGGTTATCTGGCACTCGACCTGGTCAAGAAGAACAACGTCGAGCTCATCAAGGGCGTCGATCGCGCGTCCACCACCACGGTCGCGGCACTGCGCACTGCCGTAACGGTGGCGCAGGCGCTGACCAACCAGAAGCTGGTGCTGGAACAGATCACGCAACTGAACACCACAACGGCCAACATCATCGATTCGACCGGCAAGCTGCTGAAAAGCAACACTGCGCGCATCCACGAGCAGGCGGCGGCGTCGACGATCCCGCTGGAAACGCTGCAGCGTGCGTTCCAGAACATCTATGACACGATGGACGCGATCGATGACTTCAAGTTGAAGGCGCTCGACAGCATGAAGACGACGGTGACGACGCTGGGCAGCGAGGTCGAAAAGTCTAAGGGTTATATCGCGCGCGCCGAGGGGGCGGCGCAGAACCGCGTGTCGGGCCCCGCCGACCAGTTCAAGCTGGAGGCGCTGTGAGCGTACCGACGCGAACCGACGAGGCAATCGCCGACGCGCGTCGCGCGGTCGATCGCGTCCGCGGCGGGGGACATGGGGGCGGAGTGTTGCAGGTCGAGCGTCGCCCGGCCCGCGGTGGTCGTGGCGGCGTGAAGCAGCGCGCGACGCTGATCGCGCTCGCCAATGCGGCGATCCTGATCGCTGCGGGGCTGTTCGGCGGGATTGTCATGCCGCTGGGCATGTTCGGCGCGCTGGCGGTGATGATGCTGATGCTGGCGGTGACGCTGGCGATCGCGTTTGCGCCTGCGACGCCGGTGCCGACGCCGGAGCGGATCGCGCGAAGCGAGATCAAGGCGCTACCCGCCGCGACCGCGCGCTGGCTCGACGCACAACGCCCGGCACTTCCCGCGCCCGCGGTGCCGGTGATCGACCGGATCGGCGCGCGGCTCGACACGCTGGGCGGACAAATCGGCGCGCTCGACGACGATGCGTCCGCTGCGGCCGAGGTACGCCGGCTGGTCGGCGAGCAGCTGCCCGAGTTCGTGCGTGATTACCAGAAGGTGCCTGCGGGACTGCGCAGCACGCCGCGCAACGGCAAGACGCCCGATCAGCAACTGACCGACGGCTTGAGCGTGATTGAGCGCGAGCTGGGCGAGATGAGCGAGCAGCTGGCCCAGGGCGATCTGGACGCACTGGCAACGCGTGGCCGCTTCCTGGAGATCAAGTACCAGGGCGAGGCGTGATCCGCGACGGCTGATCGGTCGCAGCGGACGGCGGGATCATCCACGTCTGCCCGACCTCGGTCGTGCGGAAGCGGGCGAGCGGAATGTGCGCGCGTTCCAGCGCACGGTGTAGCTCGATGCGGGGTTGGTCGATCCCTTCCGAGGTCAGCTCGAACGTGCCCCAGTGGACGCCGAGTGCATAAGCCGCGCCAAGCTGTTCGAAGGCGGTGACCGCCTGGTCGGGGCCGATGTGGTTGCCCGTCTCGGTGCCGGTGAAATGGTAGGCGCCGATCGGCAGCAGCGCTAGCCGTACGGGGCCGTATCGCCTTGCCTCGATCGCCCAGCGCATGTCGCCCGGCCCGGTATCCCCCGCGAAATACAGGTTGCCGCTCGGCAAGGTCACGACGAACCCACTCCATAGCGCGCGGTCGTGGTCGCCGACACCGTGCCCGCTCCAGTGATGCGCGCGCGTGACGATCACGTCGATGCCGGGACGCAGCGCAACGCGCCCACCCCAATCGCGTGCCTCCGCCTTGATGTCATAGCGCGCGAGCAGTGCGTCATTGCGCAATCCCGTCACGATCAGCGGACGGTCGCGGTTCGACAGCGTATTGAGCGTACCCGTGTCGAGATGGTCGTAATGGTCGTGGCTGAGGAGCACGAGGTCGATCCGCGGCAGGTCGGCAAGGCGCACGCCCGGTTCGCGCACGCGCCGGGGACCGGCGAACTGGACCGGAGAGGACCGCTCTGCCCAGACCGGATCGGTCAGGATGTTGAGCCCCTGTGTCTGCACCAGTACGGTCGAATGGCCAATCCACGTCACCGCCATCGCCCCTCCTTCGACGCGCGCTGGCGGGCGCGTCGGCGTGACAAGCACGCGCGGCCAGTTGTGCGCGCGTGAGAACAGGCTTTCGATCAGGCCGACCGGCCCTTTCTTCGCGTCGCCGCCGCTGCCCTGCTGACCATCGGGGTTGAAGAAGCGACGGCCGTCGAAATGGTCGCTGTGCGGCAGGTCTCCAGGTGTGATCGCGGGAACGGAGCAGCCAGCGAGCAGGAGAAATGCGAGAAGGCGTCGGATCATCGTGGATGTGCGGCTCTAAAAGCGAAGTATCCTTGCTGCGTCACCGCTACCGGCGTGTCAAACCCGTCTCACCCGGTCGCCATGCCCCACAACAGATAGCCGTTCAGCCCGAGGATCACCGCTGCGATCCCCCAGGCGACCGCCGACAGCCAGCGCGGCGCGGTGAAGCTGCCCATGTAGCCGCGGTTCGCGGTGAGGGCGACGAGCGGGATCACCGCGAAGGGGAGCTGGAGCGACAGGATCACCTGACTCAGGACCAGCAACTCGCCCGCGCCCTTGTCGCCCGACGCGCCGACGACGAGCACCGCGGGCAGGATCGCGAGCGCGCGGGTGACCAGCCGCCTGAGCCACACCGGCAGCCGCAGGTCGAGGAAGCCTTCCATCACGATCTGCCCGGCGAGCGTGCCGGTGACGGTCGAGTTCTGCCCGCTCGCCAACAGCGCGATCGCGAACACCACACTGGCACCGCCGACGCCCAGCATCGGGGCGAGCAGCTCGTGCGCCTGCTCGATCTCCGCCACTTCGGTACGCCCTACCGTGTGGAAGGCGGCAGCGGCGAGGATCAGGATCGCGGCGTTGATGAAGAAGGCGAGCCCGAGCGCGACGGTCGAGTCGATCGTCGCGAGCGTCAGCGCGCGATGTCGCCCCGACTCCGCCTCGCCGTAGGCACGCGTCTGCACGATCGAGGAATGGAGATAGAGGTTGTGCGGCATCACGGTCGCACCCAGGATGCCGATTGCGATGTAGAGCGCGGCGGGGTTGGTCACGACCTCCGCCTGCGGGATCAGTCCGCCCGCCGCCGCGACCCAGTCGGGCCGCGCCCAGATCAGCTCGAGCCCGAAGCAGATCGCAATGATGATCAGCAGCGCGCCGATGAACGCCTCCAGCTGACGGAACCCGCGGCGTTGCAGCGCCAGGATGACGAACACGTCGAGTCCGGTCAGCACCACACCCCAGACCAGTGGCAGGCCGAACAGCAGCTTCAATGCGATCGCAGTGCCGAGCACCTCCGCCAGGTCGCAGGCGATGATCGCGATCTCGGCCAGCAGCCAAAGCACGATGTTCACCGGCCGCGAGGTGCGCGCGCGGCACGCCTGCGCCAGGTCGTGCCCTGCACCGATGCCGAGCCGCGCGGCAAGCGATTGCAGCACAATCGCCATCAGGTTGGAGCACAGCACGACCGAGAGCAGCAGGTAACCGAACGCCGATCCGCCCGCGATGTCGGTCGCCCAGTTGCCCGGGTCCATGTAGCCGACCGCGACGAGCCAGCCCGGCCCGACAAAGGCAAGCATGGTACGCCAGAAGCCCGCGTCCTTCGGCACCCGGATCGAGGCATAGCTGTCGGCCAGCGATCGGGCGGGCGGATGGGCAGGAGACGACATCGTCCCTGCCATGCGGGAGAAGCACGCCCGGTTCAACGCGATATCGGCGCTGCGGCGATGTGAGCGTTCGTTGCTGCATGAGGGAAGCGCGGCGACAAGCGCCGCTTCGGCCATTGCGCGTTCAGCCGCGCCGCCGCAAGGAGACGGACATGACCATGCTCCGCGCACGCACCGCCATCCTGACTGCCCTCACCGGCTCGCTCGCCCTTGCCGCGCCGGCGTTCGCCGCGCAGCCGATTAGCGGCCGTTACCTGACCGAGGACGGCGCCGCGCTGGTCGAGGTGGGGCCGTGCGGCGGCAAAACCTGCGGCCGGATCGTCCGGGTGCTGAAACATACGCCGGGTGCCGCCGCGACCGACGTCAACAACAAGGACAAGGCACTGCGCAGCCGCCCGATCATCGGCATGCCGGTGTTGTCCGAGTTTGCCGATGCGGGCGACGACTGGCGCGGACGCATCTACGACCCGCGCAACGGCAAGACGTACAAGTCGATCGTCAGCCGCAACGCCGACGGCTCGCTGAAGGTGCAGGGCTGCATCGCCTTCCTGTGCCAGACGCAGACGTGGCGTCCGGCGCGCTGAACCACAGCGGCTCCCGAAAACTTATCTCCGAAACCGTCAAGTTTACTGACTTTTCACGCCAATAAGGCACGGTTCCCGCCAAAGGGGATCATTCAATGCGTAAAATACGCGCACTGCTGCGCCATACAAAGGGTGCGGCATTGCCGATGCTGGCGGCGGGATTGCTGCCGGCGATCGGCGCGATCGGCTCTGCGATCGACATGGGGCGCGTGTACCTCGCCAAGTCGGCGTTGCAGGCCGGCGTCGATGCGGCGGCCTTGGCCGGCGCGCGCTCCTACGCGGTCACGGGCGACGTCCCCAATTCACGCGATGCGCAGGTCGCGGCGTATTTCTACGGCAACTTCCCGCGCGATTCGATGGGGTCTACCGGCCTTGTGCTGACGCCGACGTTCACCACGGTGAACAAGCGCAACCAGACCAACGTCACCGCCACCGTCAACATCCCAATGACGTTCATGCGCGCATTCGGCGTCGAGCAGCAGAAGATCTCCGCGGTCGCCACCGCCGAGATCCAGCCGCACCCGCTCGAGATCATGATGGTCCTCGACAACACGGGCTCGCTGAAAGCCGATCTGCCCGCGAGCAAGGGCAGCCCGTCCAAGACCCGCATCACCGCGTTGAAGGACGCGTCGAAGAGCTTCCTCGACATCCTCTACCAGGGCGCGGACAACCGCGACGATCTCGCGCTCGGGTTCGTGATGTACGACATCACCGCCAATGTCGGGAAGCTGCTGCCAAGCTCGATGGTGAGACAGCGCACCGGATTCAACGATATCCTCGCGAATCAACATGGTGCCGCCCTCGGTGCGCAAGCATTGCTGTGGAAGGGATGCGTGTTCGGCGATGCGACGGTTCGCGACCTTGGCAAGGACGTCAATGCGCGTGAGCCCGGTGCGTGGGACGTCGATCGGACGCTGCCGGGCGAAGGCGGGCATCCGCTGGTCGAACCCTATTTCGTCCCGCCATTCTACACGCCCAGGATGAGCAATCCCGGCACATTGTTCGGCGTCAATGTCGACTCGAGAGTAAGCGATCCGAAAAGCGACTATTACAAATTTTCCGGTGGAGAGGCCGACTATAACCTCTACAAATTACCGCAGGAATACGCCTCGGAGATGCTAAATACCGACTGGTACCGGGATAGTTTCGCGTCCAACCCATATCGCCGCTGGTTCTACGAATATTATCTTGGACTAAACAGTTTTCTTACGACATCAGATGACGATGTCATCACACGTGTCGGCGGCGGCTACTACAACCCTCTGCTGGTGTCGTGGGACTTCACGACTAATCGGGGAACGCCATTCGAGGTCCATTACGAGCGTATTCCGCGCTTCCAGGCTGACTGGAAAGATCCAGTTGTCTACAACGTCAACCCACAGGGTGGGTCAACCAACAACGGCAATGCCAACAAGACCGAGGTGCCCTCGCCTAACTGGCAATGCCCGGAGGAAGCCGAACCGGTCACCTATGGCCGCAGCAAGGCCTATTGGACCAACGTCGTCGAGAAGAAGAACGCGGCGATCTATCCGGCCAACGGCACGTTGCACCATGCCGGGCTGTTGTGGGGATATCGCCTGCTGGTGCGCGACGACGTGTTCAAGCGCACCAACCCGGTCAACGAGGATGCAAAACGCGCCCTCGTCTTCATGACCGATGGCGAGACCGCGCTCGGCACCGCGCCGAACGGTTATGCCAACCGTACCTGGACCTTTTACGGCAATTATGGCGATGCGCCGATTTCCAAGAACGTCGGCGATCTGACGCGGCAGTCGGAACTGCGCTTCTCCAAGACATGCAATTCGCTGCAGAAGGAGAAGAACCCGCCCAAGGTCTACATCGTTGCGTTGACAACCAACGACAAGAACACGCTCGACATGTTTGAGCAATGCGCGCCCGGTCACGTGTATCGCACCTCGGACGCCGCGACGCTGAAGGCCGCGTTCGAGGATATCGCGTCCGAACTCGTTGACCTGCACCTGGTGAAATGATGCCGCGCACCAACCTGCTGCGCTGCACGCGCGGCGTGACGATCGTGGAATTCGCACTGATCGCGCCGATGCTGCTGTTCGTGCTCTGCGCCGCGATCGAGATGGGGCACCTGATCTTCGCACGACAGATGCTGGAAGGCGCGCTGATCGAGGCGGCGCGCGCCGCAACCGCGAGCATGGAGACGGGCGAGAACGACCGCGCGACGATCATGCGCAAAAGCGTCGCCGACACGATGAAGCTGTTTCCGGCCGCAGCGGGCAAGTCGATCACGGTGACGACCACCGTCTTCGCCGACTTCGCCTCGGTCACGCCCGAGATCTACACCGATGCCAACAAGAACGGTAAATACGACCAGGGCGAATCGTTCGTCGACCGCAACAAGAACGGTAAATGGGACCCGAGCACGCCGAAGACCGGCGTCATGGGCGGAGCGGGCGATGTCGTCAGCTATACGGTGACCTACCCGAAGGCGGTCCTGTTCCAGATGGTCGGCAAGGCGATCGGCTATGGCGACGGAACCGAGCCTCTGTCCGCGACGACCGTCGTTCGCAACGAAGCATTGCGGCGCAACTCGTGAGCATGCGCATGCTCCGATCGTTCGCGCGCAATCGCCGCGGTGTCGCGTTTCTGGAGATGGCGCTTGGTCTGCCGCTATTCCTCGGCGTGACGCTGACCGCGATCGAGTTCGGCAATTACGTCATGGCGTCGAACCGCGTGCAGCGCATGGCGGGGATGATGAGCGACCTGGTCGCGCAGAGCGGCACCGGCGAGGTCGGGATCAGCGAGCGACAGGTGTACGACCTGTTCAACGCGCTCGACCTGACCGCGAAGCCCTATGATCTGCGCAACCACGGCCGCGTCGTCATCACCGGCGTGCAGGGCACCGGCAGGGACAATGACAAAACGATCGAGAACACCATCCTATGGCAACGCTTCGACGGCGCTTATACGCAGGCGGCCCCGCTGGTCGGCTGCGCACAGAAGGTCGATGTCGCGACGCTGCCCAACGCGCGGACGCTGTTGCGCGACGAGGTGCTGTTCCACGTCCAGGTAAGCTACGATTATCAGCCGATCTTCACGACCATCCCATTCGGCATGATGGACATGAAACCCGCGATCACCCGGTCGGTCATGTTCCGCGCGCGATCAAAGGACTTCACGACTCCCAATACCGACCCCAGCTTCCCGCCGAAGAACAATTGCGCGAGCGCGTCGGGATTGTGACCTCGCGCTCTCGCGCCTGAGGACTGACCACCGAAGGGTGGCATCTTTCGCCCGGCATCTCGGCATCTACCTGCCGCCACATGAGGCTACATGGCGTCGTGATCGAAACACGGCGCTTCGTCAACGCGAGCGCTTTAGACTTGAGCGCAGCCCCAAGCGCAATGGTATAGCGAGCACGGCACACCTACAGCGGATTAACTTGTCAGTAGTCTTCTAATCCCGTGTCACGAGATCGCAAAACAAGCTATATTGCCAAGTAGACGCTGGCGACTTGGTACTAAGGGACATGGCCTGTCGTTGATTGCTACTGCTTTGGCGTAGTGTAGCATTCCAAACCAACCTTTATGACTGGTACAGCACCCCAAAGTGTTTCGACGGGGGCGTCATGAAACAAGTTCAGTTCCAGCCAGGCGGCGGCGGCTGCCAGCCGTTCGAGTGGCGCAAGCCGGCCATGCCGGCGATAGCCCGCGTGGTCAAAACGGCGCGGCATCTGCTATCGGATCGGCGAGGCGCCACGATCGTGGAATTCGCGATCGTTTCTCCACTTCTGATCGCGCTTCTGTTCGGGCTGTTTGAAACGAGCCTCACCTTTTTCATTCAGGAGTCGCTGGAGACCGTTACCGAAAAGGCGCTTCGAACGTCAACGACCGCGAGTTACCCGTCGGATGATGAAGGACGGGGGCGCTTCTTGAAAGATGTGTGCCAACATCTGCCGCCGTACATGAAGTGCGCCAACCTTCGGTACGATGTGGCGTCCTACTCGAATTCCTCGCAGACGAAGCAGCAAACAGCGTCGGAACAGCCGGTAGAAGGTCGCTTCAAGATCGGCGGTCCTGGCGACATCATCATCTTGAAACTCGTCTATCAGTGGCCCTTGAACCTCAGTCCCCTGAGCGTGATCGTCCGGGGGACCAAGTCAGCAAGTGGCTCGCTGCTCATCGCCACACGGGTGGGCAAGTCAGAGTTGCCGCGCACATGAGACGTCAATGTCTCAAGCTCGTGCATCGGCTCACCCGGCTGCGCCTGGCCTTGCGAGAGCGCCGCGCCGTGGCGATGGTCGAGTTCGCACTGGTTCTTCCTGTCATTCTGCTCCTGTATGTCTCCAGTGTTGAACTGACGAATGCGATGGCGTGCCAGCGCAAGATCGGAGCGGCGACTCGCTTCGTTGCAGATCTCGTCTCCCAGACAATTGCGACAGACCCGGGAGAACTTGACAACATTCTACAGTCGTCGAAGTTGATCGTGTCGCCATACCGCGCCGACGCGCTGTCGATGACGGTGACCGCGATCCAGTTTAGCGAAAATGGTTCGGCGGCAGTCGTGTGGAGCAAGGCGATCAACGCCCAATCGCGCGCCAGCGGCAGTCCGATCACCGTCCCGGCCGATCTAGCCGAGAAGGGGCGTTTCCTGATCTATGCCGACGCATCATACGTATTGCGCCCGGCGACACCATTCGGGTTGTCGATGCCGATCACTCTCTCGGACCGAATTTATATGAGCCCGCGGGTGTCGAAAGTCATCGCGTGCCAAGGTTGCCCCTGAGTGGAACACCCAAGCAACTCGCATCCTGACGCTCGGCGGCGGAAAACGTTGTTTGGCGCGAGGGACGGAAGTGTCCTCGTGTTGTTCGCGCTCGTGCTCACGTTGCTGCTCACGACGATCGGCATCGGGGTTGATTACGTGCGCGCGAAACGCGTGCAAACGAAACTCACATCGCTTGCCGATGCTGCCGCGTTGATGGCCGTCTCGCGCGAGGGGATGGGCCTCAGCGCAGCAGAAGCATCGACCCGGGCGCGCAGACTGCTCGTATCCCAGGCCAAATACCTCGAGGATCATGGCCTTGTCGTAGATTGGAGCGCTCCTGAAGGTCTTGATATACGCGTCACCGAAATGGCGGGACAAAGTCTTGGGCGTGAAGTCGAGGTCAAGTTCGCCGGGTACAATCGAAACCTGTTTGCATCGCTCGTAGGAGCAGAGCGCTTCTACGTCTCGGGGACTATCAAGGCGTCGACTTCGGCTGCGCCAAAGACAGACTTCTACATGTTGATCGACACGTCGCCCTCGATGCTGATTGCATCAACAGAGGGGGACATCGCTCGCTTACGTGCCGCAACCAATGGCTGTGCGTTCGCCTGCCACGAAACGAGCAACCCTCGCAGCAATCTCGACATCGCGAGGTCGCAGAACATCACCCTTCGCTACGACGTCGTGATCGAAGCCGTTCAACGATTGATGGGCATAGCCAAAGATGCCTCGAAGGACTCGGGCACGACGTACCGGGCCGGCATCTACAGTTTCGACTATACATTCCGGCGCATCTGGCCGCAATATGCCCAGCTCGATAACGCCTGGGTCGATCCCGACCTCGATCAGGTGAAGGCCCACGTTGCCGATGCGAAGCCGCTCGCTTATTGCACAGGCTATGGACGCCTTTGCGACGTCGACGACGACAGTCAGGCCACCAACTTCACCGCGGCGATGAACGGGTTGAACGCAGCCATTCCAGCTCCTGGAGAAGGAACGAACAATGCGAGCGACCGGCCACGAGCGGTAGCGATGCTCATCACCGATGGGATGCGCGACGAGGTGAGCGGCACAAATGGACGCACGATGGGGCCGATCCCGGTGGAATTATGCGACAAGATCAAGGCCCGCGGTATTCTGCTGGCCGTTCTTTACACGGCGTATCTGCCCGAATCGGCGACAGGCGACTGGGCTATCACGCGTGTCCGCGACCCGTTCCTGACACCTAAAGACGTCATCAGTCCGGCACTGACGGCTTGTGCCTCCCCCGGGCTGTTCCATGAAGTGAAAGTGCATGACGATCTCGCATCGTCGGCATCCCAGCTATTTCAGCGCGCTCTGAAAACGGCGCGGCTGGTTAATTAAAGACTGACGTATCAGAGAAGCAAGCGAGCTCTTCCGACTAAACGTCACGCCTGACTCAGACGTATTTTTAGTGTGTTATAAGAATGACTGCTGTCGGAAATAGGTGTTCAAACCTCTAAGCTTGGTTCCCAATAGTTTTCCTCGTAACCGACTCGCCTGGCCGCCCATACAGTGCCGCACGATCGTACCCTGCACTTTGATGCGTTATACAACTCCCGACTTCGCGCTGCCGAACGCACTTTCGGCATTTTAGATCTTGGCAAGAATGACAACACAGCGGCGAGCGTAGACCTCTTCGTCAGGGCCGGCATGGACCCGATTGCGGTCGCTCACGCCTCTATTCGCCTTTTCAGCAACCAACCGGTTATTACTGAGCACGAGACACATCGCTCAATGGTTACGGCCTCGACCTCAATGGATAGCGAGAGTTCTGGCAATGGCAGCCTTGCCACGCATCGCGCATTCCACATTGTCCTGCAGCTCGCTGGCCAACGCCTGCGTGATCTCACGAGCATGAGGCAACGCGTCACCAAGGGCCGCCAACACCTTGAAGGTGCGTATCGCAACCTCTTCTTCACCCGCACCTTCGCGCACGATCGGGGCAAAACCTGCGCGAACCAGCTCTTCGATGGAGGGACGGGGCACGTAGACCGGCGGCAGATCACCGATCGTTTTGGCTGCGTCCGCAGGCAGTTCGCTCAACGTGCGCAGCAGGGCATTCAAGACCTCGATCGCGGTGCCTGGGTCGTTGGTCGCCGGTGCAAGCGCGCGCCCCGCGATCTCCCCCAGAGCAACAAGGCCAAGCCGGGGGTCATGATCAAAGTCGCGGTGCCGCTCGATCGTGAACGCCCCAGCGAGTTCGCGATCGTATTGGTTGTCGCTTCCGACCACGTGAAATAACGCACGTCCTTTGTGCACCAACGTACCCGGGATGGCCGCGACATGAACGGCGATGCCATGGCGCTGTGACCATGACGACAGATGACCGACGTCGATGTGCGTCACGTAACCGATTGTCTCGGACAAGACCGGTCGCGCGTCGGCAGGAAGCGGCTCCGCTGGCCTGCCGCCACCATGAGGGTCTTTCGCGAAGACCAGCATCGCCGAACGCGCGGCATCCTCTACCCGGTCGATCACGTCCGACATACGTCCGAACGCGGCCAAATGCGCGATCCAGCGCAGCAAGGTCACCACAACCAACGCGACAAGGAACACGGTGGCAATCAGCAGCAGCACACGCCCTTGTCCGCCATATAACCGCGTCTGCAGCCCGATAATGCCGACGATGGCGAAGATGAACGCCCCCAGAAACGTCGACAGCGCGTTCTGCGACATGCGATCGGAGATGAGCAATTGCGTTGCTCGGGGCGTCGCCAGCTGGGTGGCGGACGAATATGCGCTGACCATCGCCGTCAGCGAGAAGGTGGTAACCGCCAGCATCGACGAGGCGATGATCTCCAGCACCGTGCCGACCGCGTCCTGGCCGATGTCGCCGGTAAAATGATAAGGCACCGCGCGTGCGACGATGCCGGCAAAGGCGGCAACAATCACGCTGGCTGCACTGATGAGCGCGGCACGGAACCAGATTTTCCGAGCGACACGACGGACGAGCCAAACGACGCGAGCTTGGGAAATCATCCCGACTTTTGCTCCCTTTTCCTGCCGCATGTCACCTTAGCAGGCTCCGCTTGAAGCCGCGGGGCCGCAAAGGCTACAGCCCAAGTGGATGGGTGGGTTCGGCTGGCTTGCATGACCAGCCGCTCGTCCAACAGGTTCTGTTCTTGCCATGTTCAAACTATCCGAGCGGAAGATGGCCGATCAACGCAAATCCATGAAAACCGCGAGTGCGTTACGCGTGGTGTCGGCGAAACGGTCGTAGACCAGCCGCGCGATGGCGGCGATGCCGGGCTGGCGGTCACGCCCCCCGCGCGCGAAGATCGCGATTGCGACGCGGTGGCCGTCTGGCATGGTGATGAACCCGACGTCGTTGGTGACGCCGTCAAGCGTGCCGGTCTTGTCCTCGACCGTAGTGCCCGGCGGCAGCAGCGCCCGGATGCGGCGCGTGCCCGTCGAACAACGGCGCATAAGACCAAACAGGAACCCGCTGCTGCGCGCTGTCAGTACCGTGGCATCCTCTAGCCTGCTCAACAGCGCAACCATCGCAATCGGCGTCGCGACATCCTTCACATCGGCCAGGTGACCGCGTTCACGCAGCAGCTGCGCAATGGTCCGGTCGACGCGAATGCCGGCAAAACCGTGCGCGTCCAGCCATTGTTGAACGACACCCGGCCCACCCACAGCGGCGAGAAGCTGATCGGCCGCCTGATTATCGCTTCGCACGATCATCAGCTCCATGACGCCGCTCGCCGGACGCCCGGCGACATGGTCGTCGAGGCTGCGGCGGCCCGCATCGACATCCGCCAAGAAGACGGCGGCGATCGCGAGCTTGACGGTACTTGCCATCGCGAAGGCAATGTCGCCGTTCACCGCAACACTTGCCCCATCGCGAAGATCGAGCGCGGCGACGCCATATTCGCCCGATCGGCCGCCCACCAACGTCCTGAGCTCGTTCTCCAGCGTGACGAGATCGGACGAGGTAGCCATCGCCGGCGTCGACAAAAGGCCGATGCCCACGCCAGCAAGGAGGAATCGGAACGGCAAGATGATGCGCATGATCGGCTTGGCTCTACGGTCTCGGCGGACGCCAGACAAATCGGCGCTCGCACGTCTATACCGGGGTCGGGCCCGCACACGATAGACACTTCAGGCCGACGCCGTCATGTGGGAACGTAGGCGGAGGGCGATCACATGAACGTGAACAGGCGAACGTTGCTGGGCGTCACTGCCGGACTCGCAGCCGCAGGCCGATCGGACATGGCGGGCGCATGGACGAGTCCAAACTGGCACGCGCTCGCCAATGACGTCAGAACGCAGATGGCGTGGGCCTGGGATCATTACCGGCAGCGCGCCTGGGGCAAGGACGAAATCAAGCCGGTCAGCGGCACCTTTTCCAGCTTTCCGCTCAAGACGCGTCATCTGGGTCTCAGCCTGATCGAGGCGCTGGACACGCTGTGGCTAATGGGCCTGGACACGCAATTCCAGGACGGTGTGGATTGGGTAAAAACCAGCTTCGACCCGAACGTCGATGGCGAGGTGTCGGTGTTCGAGACGTCGATCCGGCTTGTCGGCGGTTTGCTGTCCGCGCATCTGGCCTGCGGCGATGCCGTCCTTCTCGCCAAGGCACGCGATCTCGCGGACCGGCTGCTGCCAGCGTTCGCAACGCCGACCGGAATGCCGTACCGCTTCGTCAACCTGAAGACCGGCTCGGTGCGCGAACCCGTCACCAGCCCCGCGGACATCGCCACCTACCTACCTGAATGGGGTACGCTGAGTCGCCTGACCGGCGACCCGAGATACGCCGCCGCGGCCCGCCGGGCGATCGTGGCGGTGTTCGATCGCCGATCACGGCTAGATCTGGTGGCGACGAAGATCGACGTGCTGACCGGAGAATGGCAGTCGCGTACCGCGACCGTCGGGTCCTATTGCGACAGCTTCTTCGAATATTTGTGGGATAGCTGGCAGCTGTTCGGCGATGCCGATTGCAAGCGCATGTACGACGTGTGCACCGCCGCCATTCTGAAGCACCAGCAGGTCTGGAAGGATGGCAACTTCTGGATCGCCGATGTCGATTTCGAGACTGGCGCGATTGTAAGCACGGAGCAGGACGAACTCGCCTCCTTCTACGGTGGCTTGCTTGCGCAGGGTGGCGCCATTCAGCAAGGCGCTGCGTATACCGAAAGCTGGGCCAAGGTGCAGGCTCGATACGGGGTTCTGCCCGAAGGCTACGACTATGCGGCCTCGAAGCCGACGCAGGTCACCAACGCCTTGCGTCCCGAGCTGATCGACGCAGCGTTCAATCTGTGGCTCATCAATCGTGATCCACGTTGGCGTGAGATCGGGCGCCTGCATTTCGAAGCGATGAAGCGGTGGAACAAGGCGCAATTCGGCTACACCGACCTTGCCGACGTGACCGCCTCGCCCAAGCGTCAGGCAGATCACTGTCCGGGTTATTGGTGGTCCGAGCAAATGAAATATTATTATCTGATGTTCTCGGACACGGTGCGATTCGACTATCACGACAATTACCTGTCGACCGAGGGTAACGTGCTGAAAGGCTTCAAACGCGAGCTTGGTTGACGTTTGTTTGAGTGAGCAATCACGCAGCACGCGCTCAAAGCGCGTGCTGCGGCTGATGCGCAGGCCGTCGGTGGTGATCGATCGGGCCGAGTCGGGGTGCTTCATTGCCTTCGTCGCGAAAGCGAGCGCCGCACCCTTGTCGCGCGTTTTGGCGACATAGCTCTCCGGCACCTCGCCCTCGCGGTCGACCGCTCGTCACGGACAGACCTTTCCGCCGTTCAGCTTCGCGCCCTTCGCGTCCAGGTGCCAGCGCCAGCGACGACAACCACGCATGCGGCTGATCCGCTGGCGCCGGATGTCACCTGCGAACAACGAACTGAACTTGTTGCGCCACGGCCGTACCGTCTCATGGCAGATGTCGATCCCACACTCAAACAGCAGGTCCTGTATGTTGCTCAGGCTCGGCGGACAGCGCATGTACATGAGCACGGCCAGCCGAATCTCCGCAGATGATGAGTTGACGTAGCGCAACGGCGAAGCTGGTTTGCGACCACGGAGCATGCCGTTGCCCGACCCGCCCAGTTACTAGTGGGTGCGTCTGGTGGGACGATGCCTCCATTGTGTGTTCATCCCTCGTACTTGGACGAGGCGAGCTCGGCGATGATCTTCTGCGCCTCGGCGAATGCCATGTTCGCCGCCGGCACGCTGGCATCAAATCGCGGCCTGCATCAGCACTTCCTTCAGTTCGTCCTGCATGAACCCGCCCTGCGACAGCCCGACGCGGACGTGCAGCGCGAACTCCTCCCAGCGCCAGCGCACTGGTGATCGTCAGCACGATCAACGGACGCGTGCGATCGTCCAGCGGCACCCCCGCCACCGCCGCCCGCACGACGCCCACGTCCGCTATTACCGCGGCGACATCGTCCGCCGGTATCGCAAGGTGGTAGTCCTCCACCGGCGTGTCCGACCCGCCATGCTCGCGCGTCGATCCTGAGCAATCGGAACGCAGGGATCAACAACGGCACCGCCGCATCCCACAGCGCCGTATCGGTGCCGGTCGAGTTGAGCAGCACCAGCACAGGCCGCTCCACCGCGCTGTCCAGCCGCACACCGCTACGCGTCGTGAATGCCATGCCGTCAGTCCATCGTCTCCAGCAGCGCCGCGATAATAGCTCCGCTCTCGCCGATGTCGCCCATTCCGCATCGTGTAGGTTGCGCGTGATCGCGTCCTCATCGATCTCCAGCCCTTTGGTCACCTCCGCCAGCGCCACCGCGCTGCCCGAGGCGAGCAGGAACAGTTCCGCCAGCACCGGTGCCTCCACCTGCCAGCCGCCCAGCCCGCGCTCCTGCTCCTACGCCTGCGGCAATCGCGCCAGTGCGATCGTGGAGGAGACCGCCGCCTGATGCGCTGTCCTCTGCCGAGCTTCGGCTGCGCTCGGGGGCACTCACGGACGCGCCGGTGCCGCGCGTCAGCTTGGCGCTACTGCGCATCGCGCTCGCCTGAGCGCCGCGGGCGCGTGTCCGGGCAGCCTGTCGCTTGAGACGACGCGCACGCCTGACCAGCTTGCATGCGAAGCACCCAGCACACATCCGCAGTCAGCCCGCATGCGGCTGACACGCAAGCGGCAGGGCTGCGTGCATGCTTAGAGGTGAGATGAAGCTGCTAGCCCGCGTGGCACGCGGAAGCTGCAGAAACGACGCGCTATGAGCGCAGCGTGGCGGAGCGGGAGGGATTCGAACCCTCGATACGGTTTTGCCGTATACTCACTTTCCAGGCGAGCGCCTTCGACCACTCGGCCACCGCTCCGCATATCGCTGGGTGGTGTCGCCTACCGGGCGGCGCGCGGTTGTGCAAGCTGTTGCGTGCTCTGGGGCGCGGGGGCAAGATGCGCCGATGTTGCTCCCCGCCCTTCTCGCACTGTTCGGCGCCGCTTCGGTTGACGCGCCGCCGCCCAGCCCCGGACAGATCGCGGCGGCAGCGCCCGCGGTCGAGTGGATACCGATCCTGTCAGATGAACTGTTGGTGATGACGCTCGCACCGGCGGCGGGGCAGAAGGTCGTACGACGTGTCGTCATCCAGTTGATCCCGAGCCCACTGTCCGCCGGATGGGTCGCGAACATCCGACAACTGGTGGCGGCGCACTGGTGGGATGGCACCAGCGTCAATCGCGTGCAGGACAATTACGTCGCGCAATGGGGTGATGCGACGGAGAAGAAGCCGCTTCCGCCGGGACTGCGGACGATGACCTCCATCGACTATCCAACGCCGTGGCGGTCGCTCGCGTCTGACACCAACGGCCTTGCCAAGCCGATCGCACGTTGGGCCGCGGGAGGACAGTCGCCCGACGTCTATGCACCCGCGATCCTGTGGTATCGCGGCTTCCCGCTGGCGAGCGACGCGAAACGCGTGAGCGAGGGGCGACGCGTCTGGCCGGTTCACTGCTACGGCAGTGTCGGGGTGGGTCGAAATCTGGCGCCCGACACCGGATCGGGTGCCGAACTCTACGCCGTAATCGGGCACGCGCCGCGTCACCTCGATCGCAACATCGCCGTTGTCGGTCGCGTGATTGCGGGCATGGAGTTCCTGTCAAGCCTCCCGCGTGGCACCGGCGATCTCGGCTTCTACGAGCAGCCGAGCGAGCGTCTTGCGATCACCAGCGTCCGGTTGGCAAGCGAGCTACCCGCGGCCGAGCGCCCGCATTACGCGTATCTGTCCACCACCGGAGCCACCTGGCCACGCTACGTCGCGGCACGTCGAAATCGCGAACCGCCGTTCTTCGAGCAGCCGGCGGGTGCGGCGGACGTGTGCAACATTCCCGTGCCGATCAGGACAGAGCGGGCGGAAAAGTAACGTCGCCTAGCAGCGATCGACGGCGAGCATCCTTAGCGCGCCCGACGCTTGGGTCGCCAATTAGTCATGCTGTGCGACTAACGCGCCGCCACCCAGCTCGCCACCTCTGCTGCGACCTGATTAGCCGCCTGATTGAGCGACGCGCCCGCTGAGGCCGCATCGATCGCCGACACCGGCACGCGCGCCTCGAAGCGGCGCTTTTCCACCGCGGTCGCGTTCACGCGCGTCAGCGCGGCGTCGTAGATCACCACTGCCTGCCGCGTCGGCGCATCGAGCCCGAACGAACGGAGCTCGCCCGCCAAATTGCCGCTGGGATCGCTGACCGACTGCGCGGGGCTCAGCACGACGATGTTGGCGCGTGCCGTCAGCGTGTCCGATAGCAGCCGCGCGAACAGGCGGGCGGGCGGCTCGGTCCATTGCGCATCCTTGACGTAGGCGACGGTGCCCGCGGTCGCCTGCACCGGGACGCGCGCGGTGGCGAGCGCGGTGGAGACCGCCGGCGTCTGCACCACGATCGAGCGTGCATCGGCGGAGGATTGCGTCCGACCCGGTTGCGGCTGCGCCGTTGCGTTCAGTGTAAGCAGCGAGGGCGGCGGCTTCGCACCGAAGCTGATGCAGCCCGACAGCGCCAGCGCAGCGGCAATCGGAAATAATCGGAGAGAGTGCTGCACGCTTATTTCCCCTTATAGTCCGGCAGCTTCTGCTGGCCGATCAGCGAACTTGCTCCGCCCTGCTCAACCCGTTCGGAGATCGCCGACAAGGACGCGGAGGTGACGCGCAGGTCGCGAACCAGCTGGTTGATCTGCGGGATCGTCTGTTTCGAGAAAGTGGTGAGGCCCGGCCGCGCGTCGCCGATCGCACTGTTGAGCGTGTCCGCGCTCGCCTGCGCCGATTTGATCGCGCCGTTCAGGTTCTGGATCGTTGGCTGAATGTCATTGGCGAGCACGCCGTTGGTTGTCTGCGCCAGATTGCCGATCTGTTCCGCCGCAACACCCGCCTGCGCGATCGCAACGCGCGTCTGCGCCAGCGTGGCGGCGATCTCGGGCCCGCGATCGGCGAGCGCGGCCGACAGCCGGTTGGTGTTGTCGAGGATGCCCGCGATCGACGCCTGGTTGCGGTCGGACAACATGCCGGTCAGCCGCTCGGTCAGCGTCGACAACCGCTCGAGCAGCTGCGGCGCGGAATTGAGGATCGCGCCCAGACCGCCGGTCTTGGTCGGAATCACCGGCTTGCCGAGCGGGCAAACCTTGTTGGGGTCGGGATCTGGGCAGGTGATCGGCGGCTGACCCTTGACCGCGCCATCGAGGCTGACCGTGCTGGTGCCGGTGAAGCTGCCCTGGATCGTCGCGGTCGTGCCACGCAGCACCGGAATATCCTGTTTCAGGCTGACGCGGACGCGGACATATTGCGGATCGGGCTGCCACAGCGAGATCGATTTCACCTGCCCCGCCGGTACGCCAGAGAAGGTCACCGACGATCCCGTCGCCAGCCCATCGACCGACTGACGGAAGAAGATATCATACTCATGCTCCTCCGTGCCGCCGAAGCGCGCGATCCACACGGTGAAGATCGCCAGCATCGCCAGCAGGATCAGCACGACGGCACCGACGAGGACGTGGTTCGATCGCGTTTCCATCACTTGGTCCCTGTTGTGCGCGCGGCGTCGACGGACACGCCGCCGCCAGACGCCCCGCGTGCGGCATTGTCGGCGAGCGACCCTTGCGTGCGCTGCCCATCGACGCGGCGCATCACCTCGGTCGGATGCGCGCGTGCGTCGCCCTCAGCCGAGTGAGGTTGTCCATCCTCGGCACGACCTTGCGCGTCCACCGCGGCGCGCCCGCGCGGACCGTTGAAATATTCCTGGATCCACGGATGGTCGGTGGCGAGCAGTTCGGGGATCGTGCCGACCGCAATCACTTTCTTGTCGGCGAGCACCGCAACGCGGTCGCAGATCGCGTAAAGCGTATCGAGATCGTGCGTGATCAGGAACACGGTCAGCCCCAGCGTGCGCTGCAACCCTTGCGTCAGCTGGTCAAACGCCGCCGCGCCAATCGGATCGAGCCCGGCAGTCGGCTCGTCGAGGAACAGGAGCTCGGGATCGAGCGCCAGCGCCCGCGCGAGCCCGGCACGCTTGCGCATCCCGCCCGACAATTCGGCCGGATACTTGGGTCCCGCATCGGCGGGCAGCCCGGTCATCACCACCTTGTACGACGCGATTTCATCGAGCAGCGCGAGGTCGAGGTCGGGATAGAATTCGCGCAAGGGCACCTGCACGTTCTCCGCCACCGTCAGCGTCGAGAACAATGCCCCGCCCTGGAACAGCACGCCCCAGCGGCGCCGGATGTCGAGCGTCTCGGTTTCGTCGCGGCCGAGCGTGGGTTCGCCGAACACCTCGACCTCGCCCGCCTCCGGCGTCTGCAACCCGATGATCGAGCGCATCAGCACCGACTTGCCCGTCCCCGATCCGCCGACCACGCCCAAGATCTCACCACGGCGTACGTCTAGGTCGAGCCCGTCGTGGACGGTCTGGTCGCCGAAGCGGTTGACCAGCCCCTTGATGCGGATGATGTGATCGTCGGCGTCCGCCATCACAGCCACCCGATCTGTTCAAAGAAGACGGCGAAGAATGCGTCGAGCACGATCACCATGAAGATCGCCTGCACCACCGCGGAGGTGGTGCGCAGGCCGACCTGCTCGGCATCGCCCTTCACCTGCATTCCTTGGAAGCAGCCGGCGATCGCGATGATCGCACCAAACACGGGCGCCTTGATCAGCCCGACAAACAGATCGGTGATCGGCACCACCTCGCGAATGCGCGTGACATAGGCGGCGGGCGGGATGTCGAGCGACAGCCAGCACAACACGCCGCCGCCGATGATCGAGATGACCGACGCGTAGAAGCCGAGCAGCGGCATCAGCACGATCGACGCAATCGTGCGCGGTAGCACCAGCGCCTCCATCGGCGAGACGCCGATGACGCGTAGCGCGTCGACCTCCTCCGTCAGCTTCATGGTGCCGAGCTGCGCCGCGAACGCCGAGCCGGATCGCCCCGCGACCATGATCGCGGTCATCAGCACGCCCAGTTCGCGCAAGGTGATGCGCCCGACCAGATTGATCGTGAACGCCTCCGCGCCGAACTGCCGCAGCTGCACCGCGCCCTGTTGCGCGATGACGATGCCGATCAGGAAGCTCATCAGCCCGATGATGCCGAGCGCGGATACGCCGACCACCTCGAAGCGCTGCACCACCGCGTTGAAGCGGAAGCGACTGGGATGGCGGATCACGGTGCCAAGCGAGACGACCGTCGCGCCCATGAAGCCGAGCAGCCCGATCGCGGTTTGCCCCGCCAGCACCACCGCGTCGCCGATCTCGCCCATAACGCGGCGAAACGGCGCGACGCGGGTCGGTCGCATCTGCACCGGCTGGTCGGCGGCCTCGACATGTTCGAAGAGCGTGCGACTGTCGCCGCTCAATCCGTGAACCTGCGCATCCTTGTCACGCGCGAAGCGATGGATGACCCAGGCACCGATCGTGTCGATGCGGTTGATCTCGGACAGATCGATCGCCTTCACCGCGCCATCGTGCTGCGACAGGCGGTCGGGCAAAGTGCCGAGACGCGCCAGCGACAGGTCGCCGGAGAAGCGGATCACCCCCGCATCGTCGGTGAAATCGGCTGCCGCGCTCATGCGTCGATCCATGCGGCAAAGCTCATCATGTCACAAGCGTTTCAAGAGAACGATCGTTCCGCTTATGGAATCATCGCAGCTTACAACAACACGTCGACCGTGTGGATCAACACACCGACAAGACCGCCGACCAGCGTGCCGTTGACGCGGATGAATTGCAGATCCTTGCCGACCGCATTCTCCAGCCGCTCGGTGATGGTGCGCGTGTCCCAGCCGCGCACCGTCTCCGACACCAGCCGGACGATCGTGTCGCCGTAATCGGCCGCGGCGCCGACGACGGCGCGGCGCACGAACCGGTTGATCGTGCGCCCGAGTCGGGGATCGCGCTCCAACGTGTGGCCGAGCTGCTGCAACGCCTCGCCGAACTTGCCCGACAAGAGCGCCTGCGGATCGCGCGCCATCCTGAGCATCGCGGCACGCGCCTGCTCCCACAGGCCGTTGATCCAGTCCTGCATCGCCGGGTTCTCGAGCAGCTCGATCTTCAGCCGTTCGACCTTGTCGCGCATCTCCGGCGTGTGTTGGAGGTCGTGCGCCAGTTGCGCGAGACCTTCCTCGGCCTTCCGTCGCAGCGGATGTTCGCGGTTCTCAGCGATGTCGCCGATCAGCTTGTCGAGCCCATCGATCAGTTTGTTGGCAAGCGTCTCGTCGAGGCCGGTCCAGCGCAGGATCGAGCCCGCGCGGTCGTGCACCATCGCACGGATCAGATCCTCATTGCTGCGCAGCGCATCGCGGCCCCAGCCGATCAGGCTGTCGAGCACGGGGAGGTGCCGATCCTCCGCCACTGCGGCGGACAGCGCGCGCCCGATCATCGGCGACAGCTCGGTCTCGCGCACGCGCGACACCAGCATCGCGCGGACCATGCCGCCCAGCCGCTCTTGGTCGAGCTCCTGCAATATCTCAACCGCCAGCCGCGAGGTCCCGCGCGCCAGCCGCCCGCCCGATCCTTGCGGATTGGCGAGCCAGCGCCCGGCTGCCGACGCGACGTCGATCCGCGCCATCCGCCTCGCGACGACCGAGGGGATCAGGAAATAATCTCGCAGGAAGGTCGCCAACTGATCGCCGATCCGATCCTTGTTGCGCGGGATGATCGCGGTGTGCGGGATCGGCAGCGCCAGCGGGTGGCGGAACAATGCGGTGACCGCAAACCAATCGGCGAGGCCGCCGACCATCGCCGCCTCGCTGAACGCGCGCACGAAGCCCCAGGCGGGGTGGAGCGGCTGTAGCGACCTTGTGACGACAAAGGTCACTGCCATGACGACGAGCAGACCGGTCGCGATCAACCGCATCCGGCGCAGGCCCGGTGGTACCGGCGGGCGCGGTAGTCGGCGGCGGCTGGCGATCGTCATCCGTTGATCAAAGCGTGAGCGTAACGAAGGTTCATGCCCCTCCGCTCGGGCGTTCGGTCATTCAGCCGGATGCGTGCCCTCGCCGCCATAGCCGATCCGCCCCGCGGCGCCGGGCAGCGCGCCCGCAGGCGCGTCATGCTCGATCACCGGCTGGCGATCGTCGCCGGAGCGGTAGGTGAGCAGGCGACGCCCGATCCACGGACCGATCCGCCGTTCCGCGCCGATCGCGAGGCTGAACGCGGCGGGTACGATCAACAGCGTCAGCAACGTCGAAAGCGACAGGCCGCCGATCACGACAATGCCCATCGGCGCGCGGAACGAATTGTCGCCCGACAAGGACAAGGCAGTCGGCACCATGCCCGCGACCATCGCGATCGTGGTCATCAGAATCGGCTGCGCGCGCTTGTGCCCGGCATCGATGATCGCGGCGCGAAGCGGCACGCCCGCCTGCATCTCCTCCAGCGCGAAATCGATCAGCAGGATCGAGTTCTTGGCAACGATGCCGAGCAGCATCAGCAGACCGATGAACACCGGCAGCGACAAGGGCTGACCTGCGATCATCAGCGCGATCAGCCCGCCCAAGGGTGCCAGCAGCAGCGAGCCCATGTTGACGACCGGCGGCAGCAGCCGGCGGTAGAGCAGGATCAGCACCGCGAAGACGAGGAACACGCCCGCCAGCACCGCAAAGACGAAATTGACCAGCATCTCCATCTGCCACTTCGCCTGCCCGACCTGCAGTTCCTGCACGCCGATCGGCAGGTTCTTCATCACCGGCAGCGCCTTGATCTTCGCCATCACCTCACTGGCGACGAGGCCGGGCGACAGGTCCGCACCGACGGTCAGCTGACGCTGCTGGTTCAGGCGTGTGATGCGCGTCGGGCCCGAGCCGAAGCCGATCTCGGCGACGAGGCCGAGCGGCACCGATCCGCCGTTCGCGGTCGGCACCGGCAGATTCTGGATCGTGTCGAGCCGCGAGCGAGACGATTGCGCCAAAGCGACGCGGATCGGGATCTGGCGATCGGACAGCGAGAAGCGCGCGCTGTTCTGATCGAGGTCGCCCAAGGTCGCGATGCGGATCGCGCTGGACAGCGCCGCGGTCGTCACCCCCAAGTTGGCGGCGAGATCGAGCCGCGGCCTGATCTGGATTTCGGGCCGGTTGAGGTCGCCCGCGACGCGCGGGGCGACCACGCCGCGCACGCCCGCCATCTGTTTGACGAGGGTGTTGGCGGTCTGCGCCAGCTGCGCGGGATCATCCCCCGCGAGCGTCACCGACAGGTCGCGATTGTTGTCGCCCCAACCGAACTGCGATTCGAAATTGACGCGCGCGTCGGCGACCTTGGCAAGCAGCGGCGTCAGCTCGCGCTCGAACTCGGTCGAGGTCTTGTCACGCGGCTTCTTCAACTGCAGCACGAGACGACCCGACCCGACGCTAGTCGTCGCATAGACGCTTTCCACCAGCGGCTGGCGGTGCATCAGCTGATCGACCTGCTCGACCACGGCCTGAGTCGCCTCCAGCGTCGAGCCCGGCGGCATGGTCACGGTGACGACGCTACGGTCGCGGTCCTGCGCCGGCTGGAATGTCATCGGGATTTGCGTGAACAGGAACAAGGTCAGCGCAAAGGCGAGCGCGCCGATGCCGACCGTCCAGACGCGGTGATCGCGCAGGTACGCGGCCGCGCGACGCAGACGGCCGCGGGAGCGCACCGCCGGCGACTTGCCCTCCTGCAACGTCCAGACGAGCACGCGCTGATAAACGTCGAGCCAGCGACCGCCGCCATGCTCGGCATGGCCGGACGACTTCAGGAAATAGGCCGCGATCATCGGTGTGATCAGGCGCGCGACTGCGAGGCTCATCAGCACCGCGACGACGACCGTCAGACCGAAATTCTTGAAGAACTGCCCCGAGATGCCGGGCATCAGTCCAACGGGAAAGAACACCGCAACGATCGCCATCGTGGTCGCGAGCACGGCGAGCCCGATCTCGTCCGCGGCATCGATCGACGCCTGGAACGCCGATTTGCCCATCCGCATGTGGCGCACGATGTTCTCGATCTCGACGATCGCGTCATCGACGAGCACGCCCGCCACCAGGCTGAGCGCCAACATGGTCATGTTGTTGAGCGTGAAGCCCAGCATGTCCATGAACCAGAACGCGGGGATCGCCGACAAGGGGATCGCGAGCGCGGCGATAAAGGTCGCGCGCCAGTCGCGCAGGAACAGGAACACGACCAGCACCGCGAGCAGCGCACCCTCGATCATCGAGTGGATCGCCGCCTTGTACTGGACCAGGGCATATTCGGAGCCATCGACGCGCAGGCGGAACTTGACCTTGGGATTGCGCTTCTCAAGCGCTTCGAGCTTCGCCTTCGCCTCGCGAAAGACGGTAACGTCGGAGGCGCCCTTCGCGCGCTTGAAGTCGAACGAGATCACCGAGCGGCCATCAACCGCGGCGGCGGTGCGACGCTCGCCGTACAGGTCGCGCACCACCGCGATGTCGGCCAACCGGATGGTGCGGCCGCCGCCGACGTTGATCTGCGTCTGGCTCAGTTGATACGCTGTGTCGGCGTTGCCGATCACACGCACCGATTGTTCGGCACCCGCGATCTCGGCGCGGCCGCCCGGTGCGTTCAAATTCACCTGCCGCAATTGCTGGTTGATCTGGCTGGCGGTCAGTCCCTGCGCGGCGAGTTTCGCGGGATCGAGGATGACGCGGATTTCGCGGTCGACGCCGCCATTCCTCGTCACGCTGCCCATGCCCGACACCGACAGCAGCTCCTTCGCCACCGTATTGTCGATGTACCAGCTCAAATCCTCGATCGACATGTCGGTGCCGGTCGCGGTGTAGCTGCCCAGATTGAAGTCGTTGGCCTTGATCCGGCTGACCTGCGGCTCGGTGATGCCGTCGGGCAGGTCGGCACGGATCTGCGTGATCGCATCGCGCGCCTCGTTCACCGCACGGTCGACCGGCGTGCCGATCGCAAGCTGCACCACCGTGGTCGAATCGCCTTCGCTGACGTAGGAGTTGATCTCGTCGATCCCCTCCAGGCTGCGCACCGCCGCCTCGACCCGCTGCGTCACCTGGGTCTCCAGCTCGCTCGGCGCGGCACCCGGCTGGTTGATCGAGATAACCACGCCGGGAAAGTCGATGTCCGGCTGCTGGTTGATGTCCATGCGGATGAAACTGACCACGCCCATCACGGTCAGGATCAGGAACAGGACGATCGACGGCACCGGGTTGCGGATCGACCAGGCCGAGATGTTGCGGAAACCCATCGGTCGTCAGCTCCCCTGACGCCGCAGGATCGGCGTCACCTTCTGCCCCGGATTGAGGAAGGCACCGGCGGAGAGCACGACGCGCTCGTTGCCATTGAGCCCCGTGGCGATCGCGACCTGGTTGTTGTCGACCGGACCCAGCGTCACGTTGCGGCGCTGCGCCTTGTTGGCGGCATCGACGATGTAGACGTAATTGCCCTGCTCGTCGCTTTGCAGCGCGGACTGCGGCAGCTCGGGCGCGTTGCCCGCATTGGCGATGATCGATGTGGAGGCGAAACCGCCGGGGCGCAGCGCAGGATTGTACGCAAGCGCGATGCGCGCGATCCCCTGCCGCGTCTGCGGATCGATGATCGGCGCCACCTGCCACACTTGTCCTGCAAACTGGCGCGTGTCGCCGACCGGGGTCACGGTCGCGCGCGAACCGACGTGGATCGCCTGCAAGTCGCCTTCCGACAATTGCGCCCGCATCTCCATCTCGCCGCCCTTGGCCATGCGGAACAACACGCCCGACGCTGAACTGACGATCTGTCCCGGCTCCACGCCGCGGGTCAGCACCAGTCCCTCGGCGGGCGCGCGAATGTCGAGCCGGGCGTTGCGCGCGCGCTGTTCGGACAAGGCGGCGCGCGACACCTGCAACCGCGCGGCGGCGGCGTCGCGCGTCGCGATACGACGCTGCACGTCGGCTTTCGAGATGAAGCCGCGATCGACGAGGCTTTTCGCGCGCTGAAGTTCGGCCTGCGCGAGCGTCAGGTCGGATTGCGCGACGCTGATCTGCGCGGCCAAGCTGGCGGCGGTCTGCGCCTGGACCGAGCGGTCGACGGTGGCGAGCACCTGCCCTGCCTTCACCCACTGCCCCGGCTCGACCAGCACGCGCGACACCATGCCGCCCTCGCCCGCGACGCCCACCGGCATCTCGCGCCGCGCGGCGAGCGTGCCGGTCGCGCTGACGGTACGGTCGACCACCTGGCGGCCGGGCACGACCACGGTGACGTTGGGGGCGCCCGCGTCCGCCGACGCAGCGGCAGGCGGCGCTGCTTTTTCGTGCCTGAACACGAACCAGCCACCGACGAGCGCGAGCACGACCAGCGCGGCGATGATCCAGCGCCGCCGCCGCCGCGGCCGCTCGTCGGTCAGCAACAGCCGTTCGCCCTCCAAACTCCCCGGCTCGTACGTCATGCGCGCTTGTTATCCCTCGATTAGGCGCTGTATTATCCAGCTACGTCACCACGCGCAAGCCCGTGGATCATTCAGCTTGCGTTGGTTTTGGCGAACCTAGACGATCAAGCGTTAATGAACGGGAGGTCTTTCATGCGATCAACTTCACACTCAACCTTGTGGCTCGCGGGCGCGGCGGCACTCATGCTACCGACCGGCGCGATGGCACAGATGAACGCGACGCAAGCGACGCCGATCGACGGCACCGTGCTGGAGGTGAGCGCAACCGGCCGCGTGTCGCGCACGCCCGATCAGGCGGTGATCCGCGCCGGCGTGGTGACGCAGGCGGCGACTGCGGCGGCGGCGACGCAGGAGAATGCGGCGCGCATGGCGCAAGTGATCGCAAGCCTGAAATCCGCCGGGATCGCGC
This sequence comes from Sphingomonas sp. Mn802worker, assembly GCF_000382485.1. Classification (GTDB taxonomy): domain Bacteria; phylum Pseudomonadota; class Alphaproteobacteria; order Sphingomonadales; family Sphingomonadaceae; genus Sphingomonas. The sequence continues at coordinate 132,386 of NZ_AORY01000005.1, forward strand.
CGCGCGACCTGTCGACCAGCAACGTCTCGCTCCAGCCGCAATATCGCTATGCCGACAACCAGCCACCGGTCGTCACCGGCTATCAGGCGAACAACAGCGTGTCGGTCAAGTTCCGCGATATCGCGCGCAGCGGCGCGGTGCTCGACGCATTGGTAAAGGCCGGCGCGAACCAGATTGACGGCCCGTCGCTCTCGCTGTCGCAGCCCGACGCGGCGCTCGACGCAGCGCGGACCGACGCGGTGACGCGCGCCAAGGCACGCGCTGCGCTTTATGCGCAGGCAGCGGGTCTGCGGGTCGATCGCATCCTGTCGATCAACGAAGCGGGTGAGAATGACGGTGGGCAGCCGCAGCCGCCGGTCATGTTCCGCGCGCGCGCAATGGCGGCGGACAGCGGCCCAGCGACACAGGTACTTCCCGGTGAAACCGAGGTAACAGCGACGATCAACGTGCGCTTCGTCCTGAAATAACGCGAAACGGCCGCCCGATCGCTCGGGCGGCCGTTCTGCTTGTACCGGACGGCAGTGCGATTACCGCACGCGACCGCGACGGAACAGGTTGACGATCGCGAGCAGGACAACGGCGCCCAGCAACGAAATCAGGAACGAGTAAAGGTTAAGCGGGGCGTTGTTGATCGAACCGCCGGTGAAGATCAGACCACCGACGAATGCGCCGACGATGCCAACGATGATATTCAGGAAGATGCCCTGCTGTGCATCGGTGCGCATGATAATGCTGGCCAGCCAGCCAATGACACCGCCAACAATAAGCCAGATAATGAGGTTCATCGCAAACACTCCCCGTGGTTACTCGCCCAAGCCGGACGCTGGGGGTGAGACGCTTGACCACCAAATGTTGTTCCGCAGCCGAAACCTCGTCTCAGAATTTCTGCTGGCGTTCGTACAACGACTTGTAATGCTGGATCCGCGTCACGCGCAGCCCCGGCATACCGGAGCGATCGATCGCGCGCTGCCAGCCGGCGAATTCCTCGACCGTCAGGCCGTAGCGCGCGCAGACGTCATCGACCGACAACAGCCCGCCGTTCACCGCGGCGACCACCTCGGCCTTGCGCCGCACCACCCAGCGCGTCGTATCGGCCGGCGGCAGCGTGTCCAGCGTCAGCGGCTCGCCGAGCGGGCCGATGACTTTCGCGGGACGTATCTTCTGATTCTCGATCATTCCTAAACCTCGGCTGAGGGATTTGTGCCCCCGTTCCATCGTGCGGCCCTTGTAGGCGATGGCCTTGAACGGTGTTTAAAGCGGCGCGGTAAACAGGGTCTTCACAGCTTTGCCCGGTCTTCTGTTGCGATGTTCACACGTGGCCACCCCGTACCGTCGTTTGTTACAATCCCGCTTAGGTCCGAGAAGCTGAAGGAGCAGTAAAGCGCGGCGGTACGTGCGCCGACGAGTGGCGGGCGAACGACGAAATGCCTATAGTAGCGCCATGCACGACCTCGCCGATTTCCAATTGCCGCCGAGCGCGCGCCGGATCGTGGTCGCGATGTCGGGCGGCGTCGATAGTTCGGTAGTGGCGGCGCTGGCCGCGCGGACGGGCGTCGAGACGATCGGCGTGACGCTGCAATTGTACGATCACGGCGAGGCGACCAGCCGCGCGGGCGCGTGCTGCGCCGGGCGCGACATTCGCGACGCGCGCGCGGTGTGCGACCGGCTAGGCATCGCGCATTACGTGTTCGACCACGAGACGAGCTTTCGCGAACAGGTGGTCGACCGCTTCGCCGACGAGTATCTGGCGGGGCGGACGCCTATCCCGTGCGTCCAGTGCAACATGGGGCCGAAGTTCACCGACCTGTTCGCGCTCGCGCGTGACCTGGGCGCCGATGCGCTCGCGACCGGGCATTATGTCCGCCGGGTAGAGGGGACGGATGGCGCGGAGCTGCACCGCGGCGCCGATCCGGCGCGCGACCAAAGTTACTTCCTGTTTGCAACCACGACCGCGCAACTCGACTTCCTGCGCTTTCCGCTCGGCAATTTGCCCAAGGCGCGGGTGCGCGAGATCGCGGCCGAACTGGAACTGCTGGTCGCGGCCAAGCCTGACAGCCAGGACATCTGCTTCGTGCCCGACGGCGATTATGCCGGATTGGTGAAGAAGCTGCGGCCAGAGGCCGCGCAGGGCGGCGAGATCGTCGATCTCGATGGCCGTAAGCTCGGCGAACACCGCGGCATCATCCACTACACCGTGGGGCAGCGCCGCGGGCTCGAGATCGGCGGCAGTCCCGAGCCGCTCTACGTCGTGCGCGTGGAGCCCGAGGCGCAGCGCGTCGTCGTCGGTCCGCGCCGAGCGCTGGCGGTCAACGCGGCAAGGCTGGAGGACATGAACGTGCTCGTACCGCTGACGAGCGCGCTGACTGCCAAGGTGCGGTCGATGGCAAAGCCGGTGCCGGCGCGGATGCTGGGCGACCGGCTGGTGTTCGACGCGCCCGAATATGGCGTCGCGCCGGGACAGGCGGCGGTGCTGTATGACGGCGACCGCGTGCTGGGCGGCGGCTGGATCGCTGAGACGGAAGCGGCGATGGCGGCGGCGTGAGCCGTGGCGGGTATCGCCGCAACTCCGCCTATCGCCCGCTTCCTTCGTTTTGCCCGGCTTGAACCTTGTCCGGTCATCACCCGCATCTCCGGAGCGCAGGCGAACGCTTGCCCGCCTGGTGCGCGCTACGCCAGTTCGTGCGCCCAGGCGTGGAGCAATGTGTGCGCGATCGCATAAGGCGGCGGCGCGATGAACGCGTCGCCCGTGCCGGCAAGCACCGCCAGCACGTCGCCGCGGCTGATCCATTTCGCGTCCTCAAGCTCGTTGGTGTCGAGCGTGATCTGGTCGGTCACCGCCTGACCGATGCAGGCGATCATCAGCTGCGACGGGAACGGCCATGGCTGGCTGGCGACGTAGCGAACCGCACCGACCTCGACCCCGGCCTCCTCGCCGATTTCGCGCCGCACCGCTTCCTCGATGCTCTCGCCCGGTTCCAGAAAACCGGCGAGTGCGGAATAGCGACCGGCGGGGAAGCTCGGCTGCCGACCGATCAGCGCGCGGCCGTCATGCTCCGCAATCATGATGACGACAGGGTCGGTGCGTGGAAAATGCTCGGCATCGCAATTGGGGCATTTGCGGCCCCAGCCGGCGCGGAAGATCGCCGTGGCGGTGCCGCATCTCGCGCAGAAGCCATGCCGCGCATGCCAGTCGAGCAGCGAGCGCGCGGTGGCGAACGTCGCTGCCTCACCGGGCCGTAGCCGGTCAAGCGTGTGAAACAGGGTCGGAGAGCGGAACGGCGGCGGCGCACCCTGGCCGGCCAAGATCGCCGCAAAGCGTGGCCGGCCGTTGTCGAGGCCGAGCAGCACGAACTCGGCATCGTCGGGTGCTTCGGTCAGCATGGTCCAGCCGAGCCGACCGTCGTCGGTGACCTCGGGCTCCCAATGATGCAGGCTGAGCAGTCGCGCCTGCCAATTGCCCATCGCGGTGGCGAGTGCGGAGTCGTCGTGGCGCATCGCGTCGGCACGGTCGAGCAGGCCGCCGGTGAAGCCGGGCGTCAGGATCTCACCCACGCCTAACGGCGACCCTGCTGTTCGGCACGGCGCTCGGCATCGCGGCGCAGCGTGGCGCCGACCTGCTTGGCAAGGTCGAGGCTGCCGGGCGGGAAGATGTTGACCATCGCAGTGCCGCGCGTCCGGTCGACCGTGTTGACGAACGCGATCGTGTTGGCAGCGCCGCTCCACGCATAGGTGCCGCGCGGTGCGCCGCCGGGTACGTCCTCAAGCTGCACGTAGCCGCCCGCGCCGAACCCTGCGCCCGGCTGCGTGCCGGGCGTGTAGCCGGTGTAGCTGACGCCGGCGGGAAGCAGGTTTGAGGTCGCGAGCCGTACCGTCTCGGGCTTCATCACCTCGACGCCGTCGAGCGTGCCGCCATCCTGGATCATGTGCAGGAAGCGATCATAATCGCGTGCCGACGACACCAGCCCCGCACCACCATAGGGGAAGCTCGGCGGGTTGAGATAAGGCGAGGTCGCGGCCGGATCGAACGGCATCAGCCGGCCCGCTGCGGCAACGTAGAGCGTCACGAAGCGCCGCTGCTGCCCGGCGGGCACCTGCCACCCGGTCGAGGTCATGCGCAGCGGGGTGAGCAGCCGCGTCTGCACGAACCGCTCGAACGACATGCCGCTCGCGCGCTCGATCACCGCGCCCATCACGTCGAGCCCGATCGAATAGCTCCACTTCGTGCCCGGCTGCGCGATCAGCGGCAGCTGTGCCGCGCGGGTCGCAAATGCCTGGAGGCTGGTCGGGCGCGTGCGTCGCGCCTCGTGCTCCACCTCGGCATTGACCTGCGCCGGCACGACACCCAACCGCTCGGTTTCCTTGAGCAGCGGGCCTTTGGCGAGGATGTTGTAACTCAGCCCTGCCGAATGCGTCAGCAACATGCGGATTGTGATCGGCCTGACCGCCGGCACCGTGTCGAGCGAGGTGTCGGGATTGGTCAGCACGCGCATCTTCGCAAACGTCGGGATGTATTTCGACACCGGATCGTCGAGTCTGATGCGGCCGTCCTGCACCAGCAGCATCGCCGCCATGCCGGTGATCGGCTTGGTCATCGAATACACGCGCCACAGACTGTCGGGACCAGCGGCGGACGCGTCGGCATCGGTGGCGATCCGCCCGGCGGACAGATAGAGCGTCGGACCATCGCCGTGCCCGAACGCGCCGGCGATCCCGGGGGCGCGCCCGTCCGCGACGATGCGATCGAATAGCGCCTGTGTGGCTGGCAAAAAGATGCGGCCGAGCGTCTCGCCGGTCGGGATCGGCATGCGCGGACGCGGCATGGCCGATTGACGAGGTGGAGCCGCTGGTCGCGGGTTCGCCTGCGACGCCGCCTCGCGCGCGACCGTCAGCCCCGCGACGAGCGCAATCGCCGCGCCACCTGCCGCCATTACGGCGCGTCGTCCGCGCGACCAACGAACCAGCATCACCCTGCCTCCATCCCCATCGCCGCGCGCGCCGCCTTGGCGAAAACGGTCGGCAGACCGGCCTCGCCCAGCGTCGCGATCGGCCACCATTCGCCGGTGGCTTCCACTTTGCCATGCGCCTCGCCCGTGACCAGCGCAAGATCGAGCGTGAAGTGGGTGAAGCCGTGGCTCACCTGTACGTTGAGCGCGCACCAGTCCGCGTCGACAGGCGCGCCCGCGACGCCGGGTTGCGTGTCCTGCCACGGCCCGGTCGGCAGCGCACGCATGCCGCCGAGCAGGCCGGTGTCGGGGCGGCGGACGAGCAGCACCTCGCGCCCGTTCACGCCATCGCGCGTCAGCCAGAAGATCGTGCCGTGACGATGCGGACGCTCCGGCTTGGGCTTCTTGATCGGGTATCGTTCGGCCTCTCCGCTTGCCTGCGCGGCGCAGTGGGCGTTGAGTGGGCACAGCAGGCACTTGGGGCGTCGCACCGTGCAGACCGCTTGACCCAGATCCATCATCGCCTGCGCGAAGTCGCCGGCGCGATGCTCGGGAGTGATGGCATCGGTCGCGGCGCGGACTGCCGGGCGCGCGGCAGGAAGCGGCGTGGCGATCGCGAACAGCCGCGCGACCACGCGCTCGACATTGGCGTCGACCACCACCGCGCGCGCACCGAACGCGATCGCGGCGACCGCGGCAGCGGTATAGGCGCCGAAGCCCGGAAGGCCACGCAACGCCGCCTCGGTCCGCGGCAGTTCGCCGCCATGCTCCGCGGCGATGACGCGCGCCGCGGCGAGCAGGTTGCGCGCACGGGCGTAATAGCCGAGCCCGGCCCAGGCGGCCATCACGTCCGCCTCATCGGCAGCAGCAAGATCGGCAAAGGTCGGCCAGCGTTGCGTCCAGGCGATGAAGCGCGGCCGGACGGTCACGACGGTGGTCTGCTGGAGCATCACCTCCGACAGCCAGACACGATATGGTTCGGGCGTCTCACCCGGCTTTGCGCGCCATGGCAGGTCGCGGCGGTGGCGATCGTACCAGTCAAGCAGTGCCGGCGCGATCGCGCTTGGATCGGCAGGCTCATGCAACGAAGGTGCGATCGAATCCTTGGCGTCCACAGCCTCGCTATGGCATGGGCGAGCGGATGAGCAAGCGCCCGCGCGCCCCCCTGCCCCCGCCGGAGCGTCAGAACCGGTCACGTGCCGTGTCCGAACTGCTGCCCGCGATCGGCGGCGCGGCATTCCGGCGCTTCGGCTTCGTGCAGTCGGCGGTGGTGTCGCGCTGGCCCGAGATCGTCGGCGAGCGGCTGGCGGCGGTCAGTTCGCCCGAATCGATCCGCTTCCCGATGGGCAAGAAGCAGGACGGCACGCTGACGCTGACCTGCCGCGGCGCGCATGCGGTGATGATGCAGCACGTGCTGCCGGAAATCACCGAGCGGGTGAACCGCTTCTTCGGCTATCAGGCGGTGGCGCGGATCACGATCCGCCAGGGCGAGATCACCAAGCGCGCGCCACGCCGCGTGATGCCCGAACTCGCGCCCGCGCCGAGCGAGCTGGGTGCCAGTTTGAAGACGATCGTCGACCCCGAGCTGAAGGCGGTGCTGGAGGCGCTCGCCTCCGGCGTCGCCAACCGCCCGAGCCTGCCCCAGATCAAGTGAAAGCGGCTGCCATGAAGACGCTCTTGCCCATCCTTGTCGCGGCGATGCTCGCTGCCTCCACCGCCGGCGCGGCGCCACGATCGTGGACCGCGGTGGCGGCACCGGTCGCGGCCGGCAGCTACCTGATCGGCAACCCCAAGGCCAAGGTGCGGCTGGTCGAGATCCTGAGCTACACTTGCCCGCATTGCGCCCATTTCGCCGCCGAGTCGGAGCCTAGCATCAAGGCGATGGTGCGATCGGGCTCGCTCGCGGTCGAGGTACGCAACCAGCTGCACGACAAGATCGACCTCGCCGCCGCGACGCTGGCGCGGTGCGCTGGGGCGAAGGCGTTTCCGGCGGTCCATGCGGCCTTTTTCGCGCAACAGAAGGCGTGGATCGAACGCGCGTTAGAGTGGGACGGCGCCAATGCGGCGCGGATCGCGAGCTACCCGCAGACCGCGCAGTTGCGCGCGCTGGCGGACGGGGCCGGGCTAACCGCCATCGCGCGCACCGCGGGTGTCTCTCCGGCGGCGATCGACGCGTGCTTCGCCAACGAGACCGCGCTCAACGCCGCATTGAAGGTGTCGCAATCGACCGAAGTGGCGGCGGGCACGCCCGCGTTCATCCTGAACGGCAAGTTGATCCAGACGGTGACCTGGACGCAATTGCAGCCGATGCTGCGCGCCGCCGGTGCCCGTTGAGCAAGAAATAAACACATGGAGCTGTCTATGAAGCGTATCGCACTTCTCGCCGGCGCGCTGGCGCTGATGACTGGCTGCGGCGGCAGCAACGACGCGCCGAGCGCACCCGCCGGTTCGGTCAAGGCAGCAGCGGCGCCGACCGGGCAGGACTGGACGCAGACGGTGTCGCAAACGCCCGAGGGGGGCTTCGTCGCGGGCAATCCGAATGCACCGCTCAAGCTGGTCGAATATGGCTCGCGGCTGTGTCCGACATGCGGCGCGTTCGCCAACACCGGCATGCGTCCCCTGATGGATAAGTACGTAAAGACCGGAAAGGTCTCCTACGAATTCCGCGAGTTCCTCGTCCACGGCGCACCCGATTTCCCGCCGGCGTTGCTGGGCCGCTGCGGCGGGACACAGCCGTTCTTCCCGCTGCTGGAGGAGATGTTCGCGGCGCAACCGACCGTGCTGCCGAAGATGGAGGATGCGGGCGCATTCCAGCAGGCGCAGCAGGGCAAGAAGCCAGGGCAGATTTTCACTGCATGGGCCGAGAAGCTGGGCTTCATCGACTTCGTCAAGCAGCGCGGCATCCCCGAGGCGCAGGCACGCGCGTGCCTGACCGACGAGAAGCAGATCGAAGCGCTGACCAAGTACATGGATGCAGGCACCGAAAAGGGCGTGCAGGGAACGCCGACGTTCTTCCTGAACGGCAACAAGCTCGACAACGTCGTGACGTGGGACGGAGTCGAGGGCGCGTTGAAGACCGCGGGCGCCTGATGCCTACCTCACGCGCGTAAGGGGAGCGTCCGCGCGTGCAGATCAAGCGGCTGCGGTTGACGGGGTTCAAGAGCTTCGTCGACCCCGCCGACCTGGTGATCGAGCCCGGGCTGACCGGCGTGGTGGGCCCGAACGGGTGCGGCAAGTCGAACCTGCTCGAAGCGCTGCGCTGGACGATGGGCGAGAATTCTGCCCGGTCGATGCGCGGTGCCGGCATGGAGGACGTGATCTTCGCCGGCACGGCGACGCGGCCGCCGCGCGATTTCGCCGAGGTGTCGATCCTGCTGGAGCAGGAGGACGGCGAGGAGAGCGAGGTCGTACGGCGGATCGAGCGCGGCGCGGGCTCGGCCTATCGGATCGACGGGCGCGACGTGCGCGCGAAGGATGTGCAGCTGCTGTTCGCCGACGCCGCCACCGGCGCGCACAGCCCCGCACTCGTCAGCCAGAACCGGATCGGGGCGGTGATCGCGGCCAAGCCGGCCGATCGCCGCGCGATGCTGGAAGAGGCCGCGGGGATTGCCGGACTCCACGTCCGCCGCCGTGACGCGGAGGCTCGGCTGCGCGCGACCGAGGCGAACCTTGAACGGCTCGACGCCGTGATCGCCGAGAGCGACGCGCGGGCGGGCGCGCTCAGGCGGCAGGCGCGGGTTGCGGAACGCTATCGCACGCTCTCCGATGCGATCCGCACGGCCGAGGCGCGCGTGATCTTCGCGCGGTGGCGCGACGCGGATCGCGCCGCGGTTGCCGCACGCGGTGAGGCGAGTGACGCACAAGCCGCGGTAGCGGCGGCGCAAACCGCGTACTACGCGGCGGCGGCGGCGCAGGAAGACGCGATCGCGGCGCTGTCACAGGCGCGCACCGCCGCACTAGCGGCACGCGATGACGCGGCGGCGGCGGCGCAGGGGCTTGCGGCATTGCGCGCCGATGCAACCGCCGCCGAGCGGCGTGCCGGCGAACTCGAGCAGGCCGGCGCCCGGATCGCGACCGATCGCGAGCGCGAGGGTGACCTCGCGAACGAAGCGACGGCGGCACTCGCCACGCTCAGCCGCGACAGCAAGGCGCTGGAGCGCGCCGCTGCGGAGGCCGAAGCGAGTCTGCCCGGCCTGGAAGCCGCGCTGAGCGCAGCGGAGCGACTGGGACGCGATGCCGAGATCGCACTGGCGCATGCGCTCGCGGCGCAGGCGAGCGCACAGGCGGAGGCCCGGATTGCGCATGCCGCTCTCACGCAGGCGCGCGCTCGGCTGACCCGCGCCGAGCGGGAGCGTGCGGATGCGGCCACGGCGTGTAACGCGATTGCGCAAGCGGCCCCGATTGCGCAAGAACGCGAGGCAGCGACCGCTGCGCAGGCGGCGGCGCGTGGAAGTGCGGAGGAGGCGCGGACACGCCTGACCGCGGTCGAGGCGGCAGAGCATGCCGCGATCGCCCAGCGCGACGCAGCCGAGCAGGCGCGCGCGTCGACGCGGGCCGAACAGGCGGCGCTGGAGGCGGAGCAGGGGACGCTGACGCGCGCGCTACGGCGTAACGGTCGCACGCGGTTGCTCGACCACATCACGGTGGTGCCTGGGTATGAGCGCGCGCTGGCGGCGGCGCTGGGTGACGATCTGGAAGTCGGCCTCGATATCGGCGACGTGGCGCATTGGTCAGATGCGGCCGCGCGCGAAAACGATCCCGCTCCGCTCGCGGGTGCCAAGCCGCTGGGCTTGCATGTTCAGGCGCCGACGGTGCTGGGGCGGCGGCTGGCGCAGGTGTTCGTGGTGGAGGCGGATGACGGCGCGCCGCTCGCAGCGGGGCAGCGTGTGGTGACGCGCGCCGGTGTGATGCGGCGCTGGGACGGGCTTATCGTCACCGCCGGCGGCCTCGCCGCGGCCGAGCGGCTTGAGCGGCAGAACCGGCTGGTGACGATCGAGGCGGCGTTGCCGGCGGCACGTGACGCGGTAAGCGACGCGGCGGCGTCGCTCCGCGCGGTCAGCGACGCAATCGCCGCAGCGCAAGGCGACGCCAGCGCCGCGCGCGGTGAGATCGCGCGGGCGGAAGCGGCAAACCGCGAGGCGCAGGCGCGCCAAGCACGCGCGGAGACGATGCTCGAGCGGATCGAGGGGCAGCGAGCCGACGCCGATGCGCGCGAACGCCGCGCCATACGCGACAGTGACGAAGCGGCGGCGGACGTGGTGCGCGCCGAGGCAGCAAGCGCGGCGCTGCCGGACATGAGTGCCACGGCCGACACGATCGCGGCGTTGCGGCAGGAGGATGCGGCACGACGCCACTCGGTCGATGCCGCGCGGGGCAATAGGCAGGCCGGCGAGCGGCAGGCGGCGGTGCTGCGTGAGCGACTGGCAGGCATGCTGGGCGACGCGAAGAGCTGGCGCGCGCGCGCGGGCGATGCTGCGCGGCGGATCGCCGACATGGCGAAGCGCGAGGGCGAGATCGCGCGCGAGCTGGCTGCGATCACGCCGAGGCTGCCCGAACTTGCGCGCGCCGTGACGCAGGCGGACGCGGCATCGGATATGCTGCGTGCGGCGGTGACCCGCGCCGCGGCGGACGAACAGGCGTGCGAGCGCATGTTGCGGGAGGCGGAGGGCAACGCGCGGCGCGCGGGCGAGACGCTGGCCGCGATGCGCGAGCAGCGCGCAGGGGCAAGCGCGCGCGCCGATCACCACGAGGCGCACCGGATCGATCTCGGCCGTCGCGCCGGGGAGCGGTTCGAGTGCCCGGCGCCGGTTCTGCCCGAGCGGATCGGCTTCGCGCCCGACCAAGTCGGATCGGCGGACACGGAAACGGCGGCGTTCGAGCGGATGTTGCGCGAGCGCGAGCGGATCGGCCCGGTCAACCTCGTCGCGGCGCAGGAACTCGCCGAGCTGGAAGCGTCAGGCGCGGGCAACGCCGCCGAGCGCGCCGAACTGGGTCAGGCGGTCAATCGCCTGCGTGGATCGATCGGCACGCTCAACCGCGAGGGGCGGCAGCGCTTGCTCGCCGCGTTCGAGGCGGTCGACGGGCATTTCCGCCGGCTGTTCGCGACGCTGTTCGATGCCGGGGACGGTGTCGGCGGCCAGGCTCATCTGGAACTGGTCGACTCGGACGATCCTCTTGAAGCCGGGTTGGAGATCATGGCGCAGCCACCGGGCAAGCGGCTGCAATCGCTGACATTGCTGTCGGGGGGCGAGCAGGCGCTGACCGCGGTGGCGCTGATCTTCGGCCTGTTCCTGACCAACCCGGCGCCGATCTGCGTGCTCGACGAGGTCGACGCGCCATTGGACGATGCCAACATCGACCGCTTTTGCGCACTGCTCGACCGGATGACGCGCGAGACACGGACGCGCTACCTGATCGTCACGCACAATGCGGTGACGATGAGCCGGATGCACCGCCTGTTCGGCGTGACGATGGTCGAGCGCGGGGTCAGCCGGCTGGTATCGGTCGATCTCGGTCGCGCGGAACGGTTGCTCGCGGCGGAGTGACACGCGTGATCCATGCGGGAGCCTGATCGCGCACTGCCGCCCAGATGATCCACAGTACCGCGACCCCACGGATCGCCGCCGCGGTCGCGACATCGACCTGAGTGGCGGAAGGCCATGCGCCCTCCATGCCGGCGAATAGCCAGAATTCGGCGAAATAGGCGAACAGGTCGCCAAGCAGGAACAGCGCCAGCGGTCGCGCACGCGTTCCCGTCAGCACTAGGAGCGGCCACAGCCACAGGTCGAATTGCGGCGACCACACCTTGTTGGTGAGCAGGAACCAGGCGAGGACGGGCGTGAACAGCACCCATAAGTGCGCTGTGTGCCGCCTCCATCCTGCAATCACGACAGCGGCGGCACCGACGAAGAAGGCGATCAGCGCCAGCTCGTTACGCGCGGGAATGTCGGTCGGGTACCAGTTGAAGGTGTTGGCAAGCTCCCACACGCTTGCCGCGGTGCCGCTACGCTCCTGCGAGAAGGCGTAGAACTCGCTCCAGTTGGTGAAGGCGCTTGCCGCGACAGGCACGTTGACCACGCCCCAGGTGGCGACTGCAACCGAAACGAGCAGTGCGGCGCGCATGACGTTGGCGCCGATCTTACCACTGCGGTGCAACAGCGCGGCGAGGCCAAGCAGCGGAAGCAACAGCAACGGAAACAGCTTCGCCGCGCCGCCGAGTGCCGCGAGTGCTGTCGCGCGCACGTCCTGCCCGCGCGATGCGGCGATCACCGCCGCGACCGCCAGGCTGGCGGCGAGCAGGTCCCAATTGTGCGCGACGTACAGCACCAACGGCGGCGCGAGCGCCCAGCCATATTGCCGCAACCGGCCGACGCCTGCGCGTCGCATCAGGTGGAGGATCAGATAGGCGAAGGCGGTGTTGCCGAGCCACGTGGCAGTCAGGAAGTCGGCCGCATCGGCTCGCCCGAACCCGAGTACGCGCGCAACCAGCCCCTCCACCCAGATCAGCGCGCCGGTCAGCACCGGATATTCCATCCGTGCCTGAACATACGGCACCTGCCCCGCCGCTACCCCGCGCACCCCCCAGAACGGCACCGCGTCGCTGTAGCAGCCGGTGGTGTATTGCTCAGCCCCGACCCAGTAAGCACCGCAGTGAAGCTTGAACGCGAGCCCGGCGAGACAGGTCAGCGCAAGCGCCCAATAAGGCGCTTCGTCCCCCAGCCCGCGGGCCCAACGATCGATCGTTTCACGCATCACCGCACGTCTTGGCGAAGCATGGTGCGGGCGACAAGCGGACGCGTGCACCTCGACATTTCGCAGTAGCGAACATATATCGAACGGATGGCGCAGCTCGATGTCAAACAGAAGCTGGCGATCCTCGCCGACGCGGCGAAGTACGACGCGTCATGCGCCTCGTCGGGCACGTCGAAGCGCGACAGCCGCGACGGCAAGGGGCTGGGATCGACCGAGGGGATGGGCATTTGCCACGCCTATGCACCCGACGGACGCTGTATCTCGTTGCTCAAAATTTTGCTGACCAACAGCTGTATCTTTGATTGCCATTATTGCATCAATCGCAAAAGCTCGAACGTGCGGCGCGCACGATTTACCGCGGCCGAGGTCGTCAATCTCACGCTGTCCTTCTACCGGCGCAACTACATTGAGGGGCTGTTCCTGTCGTCGGGGATCATCTCGTCGCCCGATTACACGATGGAGCAGATCGTCGAGGTGGCGCGGTCTCTGCGCGAGGATCATCATTTCCGCGGCTACATCCACCTCAAGACGATTCCCGATGCCGACCCGGAGCTGGTGCATCAGGCCGGGCTCTACGCCGACCGCGTGTCGATCAACGTCGAGCTGCCGACCTCGTCGGGGCTGAAGCGGCTCGCGCCCGAGAAGGACGAGGCACGGATTGAGGGCGCGATGCGCGGGGTCAAGGCATCGATCGCCGACCTGACCGATGCGAAGGCGAAGTACAAATCCGCACCGCGCTTCGCGCCTGCCGGTCAGTCGACGCAGATGATTGTCGGCGCCGACGCGGCGACCGACGGCGATATCGTCGGTAAGGCATCGCAATTGTACGATCGCTTCAACCTGCGACGCGTCTATTATTCGGCGTTCAGCCCGATCCCGGATGCGAGTGCGGTGCTGCCACTACAGCGCCCGCCGTTGATGCGCGAGCATCGATTGTACCAGTCCGACTGGCTGATGCGCTTCTACGAGTTCCAGCCGCACGAGGTCGTCGCCGCCACCGACTCAGCGACGGGCATGCTGCCGCTCGACATTGATCCCAAGCTCGCCTGGGCGCTGAAGTTTCGCGAGCATTTCCCGGTCGACGTCAACCGGGCGCCGCGCGAGGCGCTGCTACGCGTGCCGGGACTGGGCACGAAGGCGGTAAAGAACATCCTAGCCTCGCGTCGTTGGCGGCGGTTGCGGCTCGACGATGTCGCGCGGCTGACCGTCTCGATCGCGAAGATCAGGCCCTTCATCGTCACCGACGACTGGCGACCGGTGTCGCTCACCGACCGCGCCGAGCTGAAGCCGCTGGTCGCGCCCAAAAAGCAGCAGCTGGAGCTGTTCGCGGCCTGAGCCGTCAGCGAAGTAAGCGCGTCATCAGATAATTGTGGATCGGCACGCCATTCAGGGCGACGTCGCGCCGCTGCACCAACGTGAAGTCGTGCCGCTCGAACAGGCTGCGCGCCAGTTCGCTCGCCTCGACATGCAGGTCGGTGATGCCCGCGGTGCGCGCATGGTCGAGCAGCGCTTCGACGATCCGCGATGCGACGCCGGTGCCGACCGCGTCGGGGTGGCAGTAAAGCAGGTCGATATGACCATTCGCCTCCAGATCGCCGAAGCCGAGCACGCAACCGTCAGTGTCGACCGCAACCAGCGTACGGCGGCCATCGCCAGCGCGCACGACGAACCGTTCGGGATCGGGCTCCTCGGGTGCCCAGGCCGCAACCTGCGCTCGTGTGTACCGGCGTGGACCCAGGTCACGGACCGCGAGAAAGTAGACCCGCGCCATCGCCGACGCGTCACCGGCCCGGTAATCGCGAAGAATGAAGGGCAAGGTGGTCATCCGGGCTGACTTGATCGCAACCGAGCCGCTTGTCACCACATGTTGATCGCTCCCCGCAACCGAGGCGTGCGGTTGCGGGTTGTTCGGATGCATGCGCGTCGTCACCCTGCCCGCCCCCGATGATTTCGACGCCTGGCGCGATGCGGCGCGCGGGCTGGCGGCCGACAACATGCCGCCGGATGAAGTCGTCTGGCAAATCGGCGATGTGCCGGGCGACCTGTTCGCCGCGGCGGGAAGTGATGCGCCCGCGCCGCGGCACGATCCGACCGAGCCGGCGCTCAAGGTGTCGCGGGCGTTCCTCGACCTCGCGCGCAGTGCCGCGCTCCACCACGATCCCGAGCGGTTTGCCCTTCTCTACACCGCGCTTTACCGCCTGCGGCGCGAGCCCAAGCTGGTCGAGGATCAGGCCGATCCGCTGGTCAGGCGACTTGACGGGCTCGCCAAGCATGTGCGGCGCGACATCCACAAGATGCGCGCATTCCTGCGCTTTCGCGAGGTGGAAGAGGACGGCGCCACGCGCTTTGTCGCCTGGTGGGAGCCCGATCACCATATCGTGCGCGCGAATGCCGCCTTCTTCGTCAACCGCTTCGCGTCGATGCGCTGGTCGATCCTGACCCCCGAGGTGTCGCTCCACTGGGACGGGGCGGCGCTGTCGCAAGGGCCGGGGGCGCAGCGCGGCGATGCGCCCGAGGGAGACCCGATCGAAGACGTATGGAAAACCTATTACGCCAGCATCTTCAATCCCGCGCGGGTCAAGGTCGGCGCGATGTTGAAGGAGATGCCACGCAAATATTGGAAGAACATGCCGGAAACCGCGCTCGTCCCTGAGCTGCTGGCGACTGCGCAGGCACGGGAGAGCGGAATGATCGCGCAGGCACGCACGGCAGTCGGCGGCAATGCGCAGGCGGCATGGGCAGCATTGCGTGAGGAGGCGATGAGCTGCACGCGCTGTCACCTGTACAAACACGCGACGCAGACCGTGTTCGGCGAGGGACCGATCGCGGCATCGATGATGTTCGTCGGCGAGCAGCCGGGCGATCAGGAGGATTTGGCCGGACACCCCTTCGTCGGCCCCGCGGGACAGGTGTTCAACCGTGCCCTCGCCGAGGCCGGGATCACACGCGAGGAAACTTACGTCACCAACGCGGTCAAGCATTTCAAATTCGAGCCGCGCGGCAAGCGGCGCATCCACGCCAAGCCCGACGCGGGCGAGATCACCGCGTGCCGCTGGTGGATTGAGCAGGAGCAGATGCTGCTCCGCCCCAAAGTGACGGTGGCACTGGGCGCGACCGCGGCGCGCAGCCTGTTCGGCAAGACGATGACGATCGGGCGCGAGCGCGGTCGCGCGCTGACGCTGCCGAGCGAGGGCGGCGGCATCGCATGGATCACGGTGCACCCGAGCTACCTCCTCCGGCTGCCCGACGAGGCGGCGCGCGAAACCGAATATGCAAAGTTCGTCGAGGACCTGCGCGCGGCGCACGCGCTTACCGGATGATGGTGACGGGGATGGTGTAGGAATGCCGGCGGCGTCGCGCTCGTCTACGATCAGCGCGGCGATCTTGCCCAACCACGCGCGTCGAAACGTTGCCGCCCGGCATGACCGGCAGACGTGCTCAGAAAAGCGGCTTCCTTTCGGCCGCCGTTTCGCGCAAGCGCGCGGCTATGGTCGAGAAGCTCCTAGCAACGCTTGCCGCATTCGCCATCGCCGTCATCTCCGGCATGGGCTATTTCGGCATCGTGCTGCTGATGGCGATTGAGAGCGCGTGCATTCCACTGCCCTCAGAAATCATCATGCCGTTCGCTGGCTATCTAGTGTCGACCGGGCGGTTCGAGCTGTTCGCCGCCGCGACCGCGGGCGCGATCGGGTGCAATTTGGGCTCGATCGTCGCCTATGAGATCGGCAAGCGTGGCGGGCGACCGCTGGCGGAGAAGTTCGGGCGCTACGTGTTGATCGGTCCGGGCGAGCTCGACCTCGCCGATCGGTTCTTCAACAAATGGGGTGGCTTCGCGATCCTGATCGGACGGATGCTGCCAGTGATCCGCACCTTTATCGCCTTTCCCGCAGGCGTCGCGCGAATGAAGCTGATCCCGTTCCACGTCTACACCTTCATCGGGTCATGGCCGTTTTGCCTGCTGCTCGCATGGATCGGCATGAAGCTGGGCGACCAGTGGAACAGCGATCCGCGGCTGAAAGCGTTCTTCCACCGCGCCGACGCAGTGATCGGCGTCGTGCTGGTGGCGGCAATCGCCCTCTACGTCTGGCACCGCATGCGCGGCATGAAGAAGCACGGCTGAGATAGCGGGCGCGCAATCAGGCGAAGTTGCGGCGTGCCGCCAGCGCGCGCAATTCGGCGTCGCGCTCTCCCGCCGCTGCCGCCGCTCGCCGGTGGTAGGCGGCGAGCAGCGCCGGATCGACCCGCTCAGGTGAACCGGCGTCGAACGGCGGCGCTGGGTCGTATTCGAGGCTGAGCTGCACCAATTCGGCGTGACGCTGCCCGCGAATCAGTGCGGTGAGCGTCAGCGCGAAGTCAATGCCGGCGGTCACGCCGCCGCCGGTCACGCGGTTGCGGTCGCACACGACGCGTTCGGCGACCGGCTCCGCGCCGAACAACGGCAGCATGTGGCGCTGCGCCCAGTGGCTCGTCGCGCGATGCCCGCACAGCAGCCCCGCCGCGCCGAGGATGAGCGAGCCGGTGCAGACGCTGGTCACCCACTCTGCCCCTTCACCAACCTGCGCGACCCACGCCATCGTCGCATCGTCGGCGATCGCGCCGTTCACACCCATGCCGCCGGGCACGCACAGGATATCGGCGCCTGGCACCTGGTCGAAGGCTGCCGTCGGCAGGATCGCGAAGCCGGCATCGGTCAGCACCGGATCGCGCGTCGCGGCGACTAAGTCGACCTGCGCGTCGCCAAGCCGCGACAGCACCTGTGCGGGGCCGGTCAGGTCCAGCTGCGTCACGTTCGAAAACAGCAGAAAGGCGATGCGGATCGGCATGGCGAGGGGCTCCTATCTAACGAGTGCCCAGGCGCGCGGCGGTAGCGACGTCGCGCTTCCCCGCGGTGCTCCGCGAATGCGCCAGTTACGCGAGTCTTGTCCAAGCGTAGAATAGGATGTGATCCGGCTCAACCCGCCGGTTGGGTTGGGTAAGGTGGCAACGCTACCACCATCGCACGGCAAAGAAACGTCACCGCGGATTGCGCGCAGGAGGACGAGGAACCCGCGGGTCGATCACGGCAGGTCGGGCGTCTCCGCCTTTCGCGTCGCCTGACGCTCGCGCTTCCATGCCGACAGGTCCTGCACGTTGCACCCGGTGGCGCCCGCCGCGCCGACTGCGGAGCAGGTGCCGACACCGGTGTTGCCGACGGTACGGTTCGCCTGCTCCTTCACCGCCCAGCTCGCATTCTCGGGCGTTACCTCGAAGTTGCGTAGTTCCTTGGGAATACGGAACTGCTCCTCGGCGGAGCGGCGGACGCAGACCACGATTTCCTCGTTGTTCGCGTTGGTCGGGCAGCGTTCGTTGCCGTAGAGGACAAGCACGCCGTTGACGGGCGCGCTCTTCGACACGCCGTCAGCCGCAGTCACCTTGGCAATGCGCGGCGTCGTCGGCGCGGGTGGGCCGGAGCCTTGCGCCATCGCAGTGTTCGCCGCGAGCATCAGTGGCAGGGCAATCAGAGCACGCATAGGCCTTCCTCAGATACGTTTCGCCGCGGCGATCGCGACGCGGCAGCCGAGCCGGATCGCGGCCGACATGATCGGATAGCCGAACGCCTGCTCGGCCCCGTGCGCGAGCGCGGTGTCGCGGTGCTCGAGTTCCTCGGCCTGGAATTCGCGGATCGCGTCGGACAGCTCGGGATCGCTGTCGCCCAATTCGGCGAGTTGCTCCTCATAATGCTTGTCGATCTCGGTCTCGACCGCGGCGGTGCACGCCATCGCGGCATTGGGGCCGATCGCGGCGGTGACTGCGCCGAGCGCGAAGCCCGCCGCGTCCCAGAACGGCGCGAGCAACGTCGGGCGAACGCCGCGCTCGGCGATCATGCGGTCGAAGAAGGCGCGGTGCTTTTCCTCCTGCAACGCCATGCCCGCGATCTCGCGCGCCACTGCGGTGCGGTGGCCCATGACCGCAAGTTGCCCCGCGTAGATGCGCGTCGCGCCGAACTCACCCGCCTGGTCGACGCGGATCATCGACTGGCTCTTGACCGGACGGTCACCCGGTTTCCACGTCATGCACGCCTCCTGAGCAGCCAGCCGATCACGCCCGCACCGACAAGCGACACCGCGGCATTCCATCCTGCGAGCGAGACGCCGAACAGCGTCCACTGCGCCGAATCGCAACGAACGATGGGGGCGGCGAGCAGATCCTTCAACATCGCATCAGTCGATCGGCCTGCGCCGCTGATCGTCATCGTGCAGGCGGTGATCCCCTGCCACCAGTGATATTCGACACCGGCATGGAAGATGCCGATCAGCCCGGAGATCGCGATCAGCGCCGCGGCACCCGCCACCAGCGTCGCCTTCGTCCGCGCACCGCCCGCAACGAACGACAGGACGGCGAGCACCAGCGCGCCGTAATGCGGCCAGCGTTGCCAGTGACACATCTCGCACGGGTAGAGATGCCCGATCAGCTGAAAGCTCCACGCGCCCGCCAGCAGCGCGGCAGGCACGAGGAGCGCGAGGATGCGCGCGCGCCGCTGCGATGCGTTGAGGATCGCGGTCACTTGCGCGGGGTTCCGGGCGCGCGGGTGGGGGTGGCGCCAGTGACGGGCTTCGCCATCGCGGCGGTGACCGCGGCGACCTGTTGCGCGCCGCCCAGCCGCGCGATGGTCTTGAGCGCATACCAGAGCTGGAAGTCCTTGATCCCCTGCTTCTCAAGGCTCGCGGGCGTGGCGGTGAAGCGCGGGTCCTCCTTGGTATCCTCCTCCAGCACCGCATTATCCGGCGACTTGATCTCGTTGATCAGGTGGCGGCGCAGATCGGCCTCGCGGAAGACGGGGCGCGTCTTGTAATCGGGGTCGGACAGCTGCGGCACGCGGATGTCGGGCTCGATCCCGCCCTCCTGCACGCTGCGCCCCGACGGCGTGAAATAGCGCGCGGTGGTGAGGCGGAGCGCGGTGCGTGGCCCGAGCGGCAGCAGCGTCTGCACCGACCCCTTGCCGAACGTCTTCTCACCCATGATCAGCGCACGGTGATGATCCTGCAGTGCGCCGGCGACGATCTCGCTGGCCGACGCGGTGCCGGAGTCGGTAAGCACGACGACTGGCAGCCCCTTGGCATCGTCGCCGGGCTTGGCGAAGTAACGTTCGATGTCTGCCTTGTCGCGGCCGCGCTGCGAAACGATCTCGCCGTGATCGAGGAACGCGTCCGACACCGCGATCGCCTGCGTCAGCAGGCCGCCGCCGTTCTCGCGCAGGTCGACGACATAGCCGAGCGGCTTGTGCCCCAGCGCCTTGTCGATCGCCATGATCGCCGCGCGCGTGTCGGCGCCGGTATTCTCGGAAAAGGTGTTGATGTTGACGTAGCCGACATCGCCCTTCACCTCCCATTTTACCGGGCGCTGGACGATCACCTCGCGCACGAGGGTCACGGCGATCGGCTTGTCGCGGCCGGGGCGGATCAGCGTCAGCGTGACCTTGCTGCCCGGCTTTCCGCGCATCTGCGACGTCGCCTCGTCGAGCGTGCCGCCGTAGATCAGCTTGCCGTTGATGTGAGTGATATAGTCGCCCGACTTGATCCCGGCACGGCCGGCAGGCGTATCCTCTTGCGGCGCGACGACCTTCACCGCACCGTCCTCCATCGAGACGGTGAGACCCAGGCCGCCGTAATTACCCTCCGTCATGATGCGGAGATTGTCGAAATCGGACGCGTCGACGTAGCTGGAATGCGGGTCTAGCGCGGCGAGCATGCCGTCGATCGCGCCCTTCACCAGTTGCTCGTCGGTAACCTTGTCGACGTAATCCGCCTTTACGCGGTTGTAGACGTCGAGGAACTTGTCGAGTTCGCGGTAGGTGCTTGTATCGGCGCGGCCATCGCGCCGGTGGCGACGGGCACGAGCGCGACCGTGGCGACGAGTGCGGTGGCCTGGAGCAGTTTCGACTTCATGCGGTGGGCGCTTGATCCTCGAGGGCGTAGGGCATGCGTGTAGCGGAAAACCGAGGTGTATCAAAGCAGCAGCGGGCTTAACCGCGGCTGAGCGGCGTGGCCGGACGCGCGCCGGTCAGATCAGCATCGTCAGGTCGACCGGACGGCCGCGGCGGCGGAGCTCGACGGTGACCTGCGGCGGCTCGCCGCCTCGGCCGACGGACGCGGCGGCACCGATCAGATCGCCCGCGGCGACCTGCGCATCGCGCGCAACGGCTAGCCTGCCGAGCCCGGTCAGCAGCGTGACCCAGCCTTGCCCATGATCGATGATGACGATCGTGCCGAAGCCGCGGAACGGCTGCGCGAAGACGATCCGCCCGGCGGCGGGCGCGACGACGCGCACGGCAGGCGCAACCGCGAAGGTCAGTCCGCGTGCGCGGACGCCATTGTCGGACAGCTCGCCTAAACCGGTGACGAGTTGCCCGCTGACCGGCAGCCGGTACGGCGCGCCCAACTGGCCCGCGGCTGCCGCGATCGGCGGGCCGGGCAGCGCGAGCAGGTTGGCGAGCGTCGCTTGCGCGTCGCCCGCACCGCGCAGCCGATCGACGATATCGCGCGCGCGCTCACCGAGCGCCACCGCGCGATCGGACGCACTACCCGCATCAAGCGGTTCGTCGCGCAGGGTCGCCAGCGCATGCCGTGCCGCCAGCAACTGCGCGCGCCCTGCCCCCAGTTCCGCCCCGGTCGCCGTGGCGCTGGCGTGCAGCGCGCGCGTCTGCGCCAACTCGCCGCGGATCGCCGCCGTGCGCTGCCGCACGATCGGCAGCGACGCGCCGAGCACCGCGCGGACATGGACCAGATCATCGAGGCTGCCGGGCTGGACGATCGCAATCGCGGCGGGGCGGCGCGCCAGCGCGGTCAGGCCGGTAAGCAACCGCGCGATCGGCCCCTGTTGCGCGGCGAGTTGTCGGCGCTGTTGTGCGAGCGCCTGGTCAGTCGCAGCCGCACGCAGGGCCGCGATCGTTATCTCCGCCTCCGCCATCTCGACCCGCGCCTCCAGCGCCGCCTCACGCAGACGGGCGCGGCGGGTGACGTTGCCCGAGGCGGCGGCCGCACGGTCGGCGCGGGCGGCTCGTCCTTGCGCGGCTGCGCGGTTCGCCGCGGCCGTGCGGATCGCCGGGGAAGCGACGTCCTTCGGCGCGGCGGTCGCCTGCGCGACGATGCCGAGCAATGAAGCACTGAACGCAAGCGCTGCACCGGCGGAGACAAGGCGACGCACCCGCTACCCCTCGCGGTGGTAGGGATGGTTGGCGAGGATGCTGGTGGCGCGGAACAGCTGTTCGGCCAGCATTGCCCGCGCGAGCAGGTGCGGCCAGGTCGCGCGGCCGAACGACACCAGCAGGTCGGCCTCCGCACGTTCGGTATCGCCGAACCCGTCGGCGGCACCCAGCAGGAAGCGCGCCTCGCGCACGCCGTCGTCGCGCCAGCGACCGAGCGTCTGCGCAAACGCGGTCGAGCCGAGCACCTCACCCTTCTCGTCAAGCAGCACGCGGCGGCTGTGCGCGACACGGTCGGGCTCGCGCCCGCCGCTATCGGGCAGTTCGGTCATCCGCGTCGGCCAGGCAATCCGCTTCAGGTAGCGATCGACCAGCTCCGCCTCGGGCGAGCGGCCGATCCGACCCCGCGCGACGATGTGGAGCAGCAGGTCAGGCGTTCCCCGGGGTCGATGCGGCGGAGGGCGTGGCGGTGTCGGCGGGCACCGCGGGCGCGTCGCCGAACGACCACATGCGCTCAAGGTTGTAGAAGGTCCGCACCTCGGGCCGGAACAGGTGGACGATCACGTCACCGCCATCGATCAGCACCCAATCGGCGGTCGGCAGCCCTTCGATCCGTGCGGAACGCCCGGTCTCGGCCTTGATCTTCTCGGCGATCTTCGCCGCCATCGAGGCGACCTGACGCGTCGACCGGCCCGAGGCGATCACCATGTAATCGGCGATCGACGACTTGCCCGCAAGCGGGATCGAGATCGTGTCGACCGCCTGATCATCGTCGAGCGATTGCAGAACAAGCCGATGCAGCGCCTCGACATGGTCGGGATCGAGCGTTCGGTTCGCGACGCTCGCCGATGAAACGGACGGGGCCGCGGAAACGGGGGTGGCGGGCAAGATTGCTCCTCAGTTTGCCGGTTCAGATGGGGATATGGGGGCACGAACCGTTGGTGCCACATGGTTGGCGGGCATGAAGCGTTCATACCACAAGGGATCGGCGGCGCGCTTCAGCGTCGCGGAGGTCGGGTCCGGGCGGAAACGCAGCAGCACCAGTGCCGGCACACTCCAGTCGGTCCATTCATCGGCACGGCGCGTCGGGTGAGCGAAGCGTCGAAGCCAAGCCATTGCGGGCGCCGCAACAGCACGCGCATCATATCCGGGCCGCGCGACAACCGCAATCGGCATCGTGCGCGCGATCTCGCGCCAGCGGTGCCAGGCGGAAAACTGCGCCAGATTATCCGCCCCCATGATCCAGACAAAGCGGTCACGCGGGTAGCGGCGCGTGAGGAGGCGAAGCGTATCGACGGTGTAGCGCGTGCCGAGCCGCGCCTCCACGTCGGTCGCGCGGATACGGCTGCGTCGCGCCATCGCCCGCGCCGAGGCGAGCCGGGCCGCGAACGCCGCCATCCCGGCTGCGGGCTTGAGCGGATTGCCGGGCGAGACGAGCCACCACAATTCATCAAGCGCGAGCGCCTCAATTGCGGCAAGCGAGATGCGGCGATGCCCGGCATGCGCCGGATTGAACGACCCGCCGAGAAGGCCGATGCGGCGCGTCATCGCCGCGGGTACCGGTCGCTCAACCGCGGACCTGCCCGCTGCCGCGCCCGAGCCATTTGTAGGTCGTCAGCCCTTCGAGCGCGACTGGCCCGCGCGCGTGCAGCCGACCGGTCGCGATGCCGATCTCAGCGCCCAACCCAAACTCGCCACCGTCGGCGAATTGCGTCGAGGCATTCCACAGCACGATTGCGCTGTCGCATCGCGCAAGGAAATGTTCGGCGATGGCCGCGTCAGCCGCCACGATCGCATCGGTATGGCCCGAGCCGTGACGCGCGATATGCGCCAGCGCCGCGTCGACGCCATCGACCAGCGCGACCGAGCAGATCGCGTCGAGATATTCGGTGTCCCAGTCGGCTGGCTCGACGGGCGTCACGATCTCACCGATCGACGCCTCAAAGGAATCGCCACGCACTTCGCATCCCGCCTGCTGCAATGCCTCAACCAACATCACGGGATCGACAAAATCGCGGTCGATCAGCAGCGTCTCCATCGCACCGCAGATGCCCGTGCGGCGCATCTTGGCATCGAGCACGATGCTGCGCGCCATGTCGGGGGCGGCGGAGGCGTGAACGAACACGTGGTTGATCCCGTCGAGGTGTGCCAACACCGGCACCCGCGCCTCGGCCTGGACGCGCGCGACCAGGCTCTTGCCGCCGCGCGGGACGATCAGGTCGATCAACCCGTCGGCGGCGAGCATCGCGCCGACCGCAGCACGGTCGGTGGTCGACACCAGTTGCACCGCCTCCGCAGGCAGCCCGGCCGCGGTGATCCCCTTCGTCATAGCGGCGTGGATCGCGCCGTTGCTCTCGATCGCTTCCGAGCCGCCGCGCAGAATCACCGCGTTGCCGGCGCGCACGCACAAGGCAGCCGCGTCGGCGGTGACGTTCGGGCGGCTCTCGTAGATGATGCCGATGACGCCGATCGGCACGCGCACACGTGACAGCGTCAGCCCGTTTGGACGCGTGGCGTAGTCGATCACCTGTCCGACCGGATCGGCGAGGTCGGCGACCGCGGCGACGCCGGCGGCGATCGCCTCGAATCGCGCTGGATCGAGCCGCAGCCGGTCGAGCATTGCGTCCGACAAGCCGGCCTCGTGCCCGCGCGCCACGTCGATTGCGTTTGCCGCGAGAATCATCGCGCCGTCAGCCCGCAGCGCATCGGCCGCGCGCCGCAACGCGTCTGCCTTGAGCGCGTCAGGCGCGGTCGCGAGAACCGCGGCCGCCTGCCGCGCGGCCCCGCCCATGCGCGCGATCAGCGTTGTCGAGGCGTCCGGGTCGAGCATCGCGGCCTGCGCTAGCATGAAATACGACGCCGCGCACGACGCGAACGCCGTGCTCCACTGGTGCCGCGCACGACGCTTCTTACATCGGGCCGATGACACAGCAGCTCGTTGATCGCCGCCGTTTCCTGACCCTCGCCGGGCTAGGCACGGCCGCCACTTCCTTAATGGCGTGCGGTGCGCACTCGGCATCGGCGGCGGAGCACTTTCCCCTGACGAAGACCGACGCGCAGTGGCGCGCGCAGCTGGGACCGGCCGCTTATCAGGTGTTGCGAGAGGAAGGGACCGAGCGGCCCTACTCCAGCCCGCTCAACGGCGAGCATCGCGCCGGCGTGTTCGCATGCAAGGGCTGCGCGCGGCCACTGTATTCAAGCAAGACCAAGTTCGAGAGCGGCACCGGCTGGCCGAGCTTCTGGGCACCGTTGAAGGGGGCAGTGGCGACGCGTCGCGATTCGACG
Source organism: Sphingomonas sp. Mn802worker (assembly GCF_000382485.1). Classification (GTDB taxonomy): domain Bacteria; phylum Pseudomonadota; class Alphaproteobacteria; order Sphingomonadales; family Sphingomonadaceae; genus Sphingomonas. The sequence continues at coordinate 157,547 of NZ_AORY01000005.1, forward strand.
TTGGGAATGGTCAGGACCGAGGTGCATTGCCCACGCTGCGGCGGGCATCTGGGTCACGTGTTCGACGATGGTCCGAAGCCCACCGGGCTTCGTTATTGCATGAACGGCGTGGCGATGACGTTCCGCCCCGCCTGAGCGAGATCAGTTGATCGCGACGCCGCCCGAGACATGGACCGGGGCGTTGGTGGCGATGGTAACGGTCGGCATCGCAGGCTCGGCAACCGCAGGCTCGACGCTGCGCGAACCGTGCGCGTAGATGAAGCCGGACACCGGGTTCACCGAGGTGCCGAGGTCGTGGTTGGCGGCATACCAGACGCGGACCTGGCTCCAGTCGCCGGCGGGCGACACGTCGACCGCGCGGACATCGCGCTCGATCCCGCCGCGCGTCGACCAATTGGCGTGGGTCAACAGGACCTCGCGGTCGCTGACGACCCGGCTGACCATCGCGACATGGCCGACCCGCATCCGCGACGTCGCCTTGAACGCCATCACCGCGCCGACCTGCGGCGTGCTGCCACGATCGTAGCGACCCGCGGCCTGGCCCCACCAGGTGTTGGCGTTGCCGCGCAGGTCGATGCCCGACACCTCGCGTGCGAACGGCACGCATTGCAGGACGCGAGCCGAGGCGGGAACCGCCGTCATCACGGCGCACGACAACACCAGCGCAAAACGCGCTGCGAAATTCTTCACGTTCAAGGGATGACCCCCCGGTCAGATGAGTAACTTGAGGTTCAGCTAGCGGGGTGTTTCCGAAAGAACAAACGCGCCTGGAACCTTTTCCGACGAAGTGAGTAGCCGCGACGACGAGCCGCATCCGGGCGCATTAAACGCGCAGAAACACTGTCCTTTTTACGCGGTCAGGCGACGGGTTCGCGCAGGCCGGAATCGATCACGACAGCGCCGCTCAGCCGCTCCATCCGGAGCGCGTGTTCGGCACGGCCGAACGGAAAGCGCGTGTAGAAGAACGCGGCAAGACAGCCGAGCAGCACGTAGCAGCCGGCGTAGATCAGCGTCAGCCGGTCGAGCACCGCCACCGGCACCTGTCCCGGCTGCGCCTTGGCCGGGAAGCCGGCCGCGGTCAGGATCAGCCCGCCGAGGAAGATGCCGACCCCGCTGGTGCACTTCTGGATGAAAAAGCCGCCGGAGAAGAACACGCCTTCGGAGCGACGCCCGGTCGTGACCTCCGAATCCTCCACCACGTCGGCGAGCATCGAGGCGCCGAGGATGAAGGCCGTCACCCCGCAGGCGGTGGCGCTGGCGGCGAAGGCGAACAACAGCGGCAGCGCGACCGACGCATCGATCGCGGGAAAGAGGCCGGCGAGGCGAAGCCAGTAGGGCGTGGTCCCGATCGCCATGCCGAGCAGCGCCGCGAGCGCCGCGCCGCGCGGCTTGCTGCCGATCGCGCCGATCCGCGGCGCCGCGACGAAGGCGACCGCCACACCGGCGAACAGCGACACGCTTAGCCACACGAACGAGAAGCCGCGCAGACCCCAGACGTAGCTGTATAGGTAGTTGGTCATCGCATAGGTGATGCCTTGCGAGGTATAGGCGAACAGTCCTGCGAGCATCAGGATCGCGAAGGCGCGGTTCTTCACCGTTTCGCGCATCTCGCGGAAATTGTCGGCGAGCGACTGGCGCGTGGCCGGCGGCCTGGGCAGGTTGAGGATCTCCTTGTGCGTGCCCCACGCGGAGATCAGGATCGTTGCGCCCATGAAGAGTGCGCCCGCGATCGCGAAACCGGTGTAGCCGGCGCGGCTTAGCAAGCCGTTGGGGAAAGCGGGTGTCGGCGCGAGGAAATACACATAGGCGCCGACCAGCATCAGCAACCCGCCCGCCCAGCCGAACAGGTAGCGATACGCCATGATGCGCGTGCGCTCGTCGTAATCGCCCGACAATTCGGCGGCGAGCGCCTGGCTCGGCACCTCATAGGCGCTGACCGCGGAGCGGACGAGCACCGCGACTGCGAACAGCCAGCCGAGAATCACCTGCTCGGACGCGTGCGGCGGGTTCCACAGCATCAGCCAGCCGAGCATGATCGGCAGCGCGGCACCGTACATCCATGGATGACGCCGCCCCCAACGCGTACGCGTCCGGTCGGAGAAGAAGCCCACGGTCGGGTCGACGAACGCGTCGATGATGAGCGCGCACATAATGACAAGTCCGACCGTCGCCGCGGGCACGCCCACCACCTGATTGTAGAACAACAGCAGGAAGGTGCCGAAGCCTGAGTCCTTCACGCCGTAAGCCGCGGCACCGATGCCGTAGCTCGCCATCGTCGCAGGAGACAGCCGACGCTGCCGGGGCGCGCTGCTTGCCGTGGCGGGCGGTGCGGCATCGCTCACTGGAAAGCCTCCAGCGCCGCGAAGAGCGACGGCTGCGTCGCATCCCAGCTCGCGCGCGTACCGATCGTCAGGCCGCCGTCGACGACGATTGAGGTCCCGGTGACGAAGCTGGCGTCGTCGCTGGCGAGATAGGCGACCGCAGCGGCGATATCCTCCGCACGACCCGCGCGCCTGACCGGCTGCGCATGCGCCGCCATGCCGGCAATCGCCTCGTTCGCCTGCGCCCGCTTCTCCTCGGACACATCAAGGTGGCGCGTGAAGATGTTGGTCGTGATGAAGCCTGGGATCACCGCGTTGACGCGAATGTCGTGCTGCGCGAGATCGGCGGCGGCCAGCCTAGTCAGGTGGAGCACACCCGCCTTCGCGGTCGAGTAGGCAGTGGGCGCGTAGCCCGAACCCAGCGCCGAGACGCTGGACGTGTTGATGATCGCGCCGCCGCCGCGCTTCGCCATCATCGGCGCGGCGTAGCGGATGCCGAGCGCGACCGAGCGCAGCAGCAGCGCCTGCGTGTAGTCCCAATCCTCGGGCGCAATCGCGTCGATCGCCGCGCGAGCACCGCCCGCGCCTGCGTTGTTGAACAGGATGTCGAGCCCGCCTGCGTCTTCGGCCATGTGCAGCAAGGCGGCGATCGCGTCGGCGCTGGTCACGTCGGTGTGCTGAAAGTGGATGCGCCCATTCCAGGTTGCGGCGACCTCCTCGCCCGCGACCGCGTCGATGTCGCCGATCCACACCTCGGCGCCTTCCTCGACCAACCGGATTGCAGTTGCGCGACCGATGCCCGATGCGCCGCCCGTCACGACCGCACGCTTGCCCTGCAACCGCATCACACTCTCCTCTTGTCCGATCGCGCCGGCGTTTTCAGCATCATAGTATGGGGCATTTGCCCGTCAACACGCTACGGTTCGAATGTTCGGTTTGCCGGCCTTGTCTCTGCCGACATCGCACGATAGAGCGCGAAAGCTTCTTTACGGCGGACAGGACATGGCTCTCGACACCGAAACCTTCGACGCGCTGATCGACCATCTGCGCCGCTTCGTCGCCGACCGGCTGCGCCCGCTCGAGGGTGAGGTAGAGGAGAACGACGCCATCCCAGACAGCGTCGTGCAGGAAATGCGCGACATGGGGCTGTTCGGGCTCTCGATCGCGGAGGAATATGGCGGACTTGGGCTCACCATGCTGGAGGAAGCCAAGGTCGCCATCGAAATGGGTCGCACGACGCCCGCGTTCCGGTCGACCTTCGGCACCAACGTCGGGATCGGTAGCCAGGGGTTGGTGATGGCGGGAACCCCGGCGCAAAAGGCCGAGTGGCTGCCGCGGATCGCGAGCGGGGAGATCGTCACCAGCTTTGCGCTGACCGAACCCGATGTCGGCTCCGATTCGGGAGCTGTGAAGACGCGAGCGGTACGCGACGGTGACGTGTACCGGCTGTCGGGCACCAAGCGCTACATCACCAACGCCGACAAGGCCGACCTGTTGACCGTCATGGCACGCACCGGCGACGATCCCGGCGCACGCGGCGTCTCGGCGTTCCTTGTGCCCAAGTCGCTCTCCGGCATTACGATCGGCGAGCCGGAAAAGAAGATGGGGCAAAAGGGCGCCAAGGTCGCCGACGTCAATTTCGACGATGTCGCGGTGCCGGTCGCTAATCGGTTGGGCGCGGAGGGAGAGGGCTTCAAGATCGCGATGCGCGTGCTCGACCGCGGGCGGTTGCACATCAGCGCGGTCTGCGTCGGGGTCGCCGAGCGGTTGATTGCCGACTGCGTCGCCTATGCCGCGGAGCGCAAACAGTTCGGCAAGCCGCTTGCTGACCATCAACTGATCCAGGCGATGATCGCCGACAGCAAGACCGAGGCGCTCGCCGCGCGCGCACTGGTGCTGGAAACCGCCAAGTCGAAGGACGCCGGCAAGGACGTGGTCATGGAAAGCGCGGCGGCAAAGTATTTCGCCTCCGAGATGGTTGGCCGCGTCGCCGACCGCGCGGTGCAGATCTACGGTGGCGCCGGTTACATCGCGGATTACGGGATCGAGCGGCTGTACCGCGACGTGCGGCTGTTCCGCATCTACGAAGGGACGAGCCAAATCCAGCAGATCATCATCGCGCGCGAGACGATGAAGCGCGGCGGCTGACCGCGTTCCGGTTGATCAGAAAAAGGGGAGTAGGTGATGGATACGAGCAAGCTTTTCCGTTTGGATGGCCGCGTCGCGCTGGTGACCGGGGGTAGCCGCGGCATCGGCAAGATGATCGCCGCCGGCTTCATCGCGCAGGGCGCGACCGTCTACGTATCGAGCCGCAAGGCGCCTGCGTGCGACGAGACCGCGGCGGAACTAGGCGACAAGTGCATCAGCCTGCCCGCCGACGTGTCGACCGTCGATGGCTGCCGCGACCTGGCGGCGAAGCTGGCCGAGCGCGAGCAGCGGCTAGACATCCTCGTCAACAATGCAGGCGCCGCCTGGGGGGCACCCTTCACCGAGTTTCCCGAAAGCGGATGGGACAAGGTGATGGACCTGAACGTCAAATCGCCGTTCTTCCTGACGCAGGCGCTGCATCCCTTGCTGAAGGCGGCGGCTAGTCCCGAACGGCCGGCCAAGGTCATCAACATCACCTCGATCGACGGGCTGCGGCTCAACCCCTGGGACACGTACAGCTATCACGCATCCAAGTCGGCGCTGATCTACCTGACCAAGCGGATGGCGGCCGAACTGGTCAAGGACGCGATCAACGTCACCTCGATCGCACCGGGGGCGTTCGCGAGCGAAATGAACCGCGCCGCCCGCGACCACGGCGATGCGGTGGCGAAGCGCATCCCGGCGCAGCGGATCGGTGTCGACCAAGACATGGCAGGAACCGCGATCTTCCTCGCCAGCCGCGCGGGCGATTACGTCGTTGGCGAGACGATCGCGGTCGACGGCGGCGTCGTCAACGCCAGCCTGCACAGCTCGATCGACGCCTGACCCGGCGCGTGGCGGCGGCAGGACGGCCTGTAATCAGGTGCCTGCCGCCCGCTCAAGGCACATGCACGAGGCCGATCGGTCACCAGCGTGATCGTGTCCCCCAGCCCGAAGCCGCAGTGCAGGACCGCGCCGATCGCCCTCGTTCGCTTGCTTCAGACGAACGGGATCTTCGCCTCGCGCACCGCGGCGACGTAGCGGTGCATCGCGTTGCCGCCGTCTGGTGACAGCCGCAGAAAGGCGCGACGCCGGTCGAACGGATCGGCTTCGCGCTCCACCAGGCCAGCGTCGGTCAGCCGGGTGATCCAGCGCAGCGCGGTTGTCGGCGGCACCGCGGAGGCGATGCACAGGCTCGATACCGAGACCTGCCCACGCTCCATCTGCGCCGCAAGCAGGTCGAGCAGCATGTCCCATGCAGGGTCCTCGAACAGCCCGCCTTCGAAGAAGCGATCGCGCATCCGTCGCGCGCGGATCACCTCGCGCACCTGCGCGGCGGAAATGTCGTAATCGGGCGTCGGTGGCGTGAACGCCTGAACGCGCGCCTCGTTCTGCCGACGCTTGGTGGCCTCGCTCTGCCGGCTGAGCCGTGCGACGACCTCCGCGATGCGAGCGACCTCGCTATTCAACCGCTGGAGCCGCGCCACTTCGCTTTCGCCGACGCGCTCGGCCAAGCCGACGTCGTTACCCTCCGCCGCGATCGCGAAGGTCGCGATCCACTCGGCCACTTCCGGCTCGCACAGGAGGTGCGTGCCCGAGCGGGTGCAGATGGCGGCGACCGGATCGATGTGTCGGGTCGGAAAAGCGACAACGAGCGGCCAGTCGCGTGAAGCCGCAAGCGCGTCGGCACGCTCGAGCAGGTCGATCGACGGGTCGTCCTGGCCGATCAGGTCCACGATCATCACCCCCCGGCCCATCCCCTCGGCGAGCGCGGTCAGATCCGCATCGAGCGGCAGTTCACGCACGACCTCGGCATCCAGCGCGTCGAGTGCAGCCGAGCGGGTGTCGGCGTCGTGCGCGTCGCGACCCATGACGATCGCGCGGAAACGAGCCGGCGGCTCGATAGCGGAGCCGACGTGCCACCCTGTCGTGGCACCAATCGGGTTAGCGCCCATGCTCACGTCCTGTTCTCCCGTGATCCGTGATGAGACAGCAGCGTAACGCAACAACACTCGCTATGTGGAGAAAACAGCCAAAATGGAGCAGATGCTCAGTCGAGCGACTTCACGATCTCCTCGACCATCTTCTTCGCGTCGGCGAGCAGCATCATGGTGTTGTCCATGTAGAAGACGTCGTTGTCGACGCCGGCGTAGCCGACGCCGCCCATGCTGCGCTTGACGAACAGCACGGTTTTGGCCTTCTCCACGTCGAGCACGGGCATGCCGTAGATCGGGGAGGTCGTGTCGGTCTTCGCCGCCGGGTTGGTCACGTCGTTGGCGCCGATCACGAAGGCGACATCGGTCTGCGCGAATTCGGAGTTGATGTCCTCGAGCTCGAACACCTCGTCGTACGGCACGTTCGCCTCGGCGAGCAGGACGTTCATGTGGCCGGGCATGCGGCCTGCGACCGGGTGGATCGCGTATTTGACGCGGACGCCGTGTTCCTTGAGCTTGTCGCCCATCTCGCGCAGCACGTGCTGCGCCTGCGCCACCGCCATGCCGTAGCCGGGCACGATGATGACCTGTTCGGCCTGGCTCATCAGGAACGCCGCGTCCTCGGCCGAGCCGCGCTTCCACGGACGATCGACCTTGGCGCCGCCACCGCTGCCACTTTCCGCCGACTGACCGAAGCCGCCCGCGATCACGCTGATGAAGCTGCGGTTCATCGCGCGGCACATGATGTAGCTGAGGATCCCGCCCGAGCTGCCCACCAGCGCGCCGGTGATGATCATCGCGGTGTTGTGGAGCGTGAAGCCCATCGCCGCCGCGGCCCAGCCGGAGTAGCTGTTGAGCATCGAGACGACGACCGGCATGTCCGCGCCGCCGATCGGCACGATCAGCAGGAAACCGATCGCAAAGGAGAGGAGCACGACGAGCCAGAAATCGAACGGCGACTGCGTCAGCCAGAAGTGGAAGGCGAACCACGCGATGGCGAGCGCCACGCCCAAATTGATCGCGTGGCGCGCGGGCAGCAGGATCGGCGCGCCGCCCATGTTGCCGTTGAGCTTGAGGAAGGCGATCACGCTCCCTGAGAAGGTGATAGCGCCGATCGCTACCCCTAAGATCATCTCGATCCGGCTGACCGCGTGGATGACGGCGAACGGCTGGCCGATCAACGGGGTAACGACATCGGCGATGCCGAACGCGACCGGGTTGAGATAGGCGGCAACCGCAACCAGCACCGCGGCGAGCCCCACGAGCGAGTGGAACGCGGCGACGAGCTGCGGCATCGCGGTCATCGCGATCCGCCGCGCGGTGATGATGCCGATCGCGGCGCCGACGCCGATCGCGAGAAGGATCTCGAACACCGCAGACTTGTCGACGCGCGAGAAGATTGCGGCGTAATCGTCACCCTCGACGATCAGCGACACGGTGGGAATGTGCGTCAGCAGCGTGGTCACGACCGCCAACCCCATGCCGATCATGCCGTAGCGGTTGCCCTGCTGGCTGGTCGTCGGGCTGGAGAGGCCACGCAGCGCCAGGATGAAGCACACGCCGGAGACGAGGTAGGCGAGCGCCACCCAGGGATTGACCGCGACCTGTTCCACTTGCCCTTGCTCCCCCCGATAAGTCCGTCACCCGTCCGCGTGGTCGCGAACGGCGCGCGTCAGTGCTTCGCGACCGCTGGTCGCTCCTTCTTCTTGTACATCGCCAGCATCCGGCTGGTGACCGCGAAGCCGCCGAAGATGTTGATGCTGGCAAGCACGACGCCGAGCAGCCCCAGCCACTTCGACCCCGTGCTTCCGGCCGCCGCGCTGGCGATCAATGCGCCGACGATGATGACGGAGGAGATCGCGTTGGTCACTGCCATCAACGGCGTATGCAGCGCGGGCGTCACCGACCAGACGACATAATAGCCGACGAAACACGCCAGCACGAAGATCGACAGGATCGCAACGAAGTCCATTTAAGCAGCTCCGGCAAGATCCTCCCCATGCGGCGCATGGGGAGGGGAACCGCCCATAGGGCGGTGGAGGGGCGATGCGGCACGCATCATTGCGTCTGCCACCGCGTCTGGATCGCGCAGGACGTCGACGGCGGCGAGGTGCAGGACGGTCAGTCCGTTCGCGTCCAAGATTGCGTCGCGGCGTGTGTCGCGCTGCGGACGGTCGCCGCGGTCGTGCGCCTCACCGCCCACTTCAACCGCCAAGCGCAACGCGGGACAGTAGAAGTCGAGAACATAGCCCGCGATCGGATGCTGGCGGCGAAACTTTACGCCGGCCGCACGGCGGCGCAGACGCTGCCACAACCGCACTTCAGGCAGGGTCATCGATCGGCGCAGCGCGCGTGCATGGCGGACGGGCGATATCCCTCCACCGTGCTGCGCACGGTCCCCCTCCCCATGCGGGGCATGGGGAGGATTTAAAGTCACGCGCTGAGCAGCCGCTGGTTGACGATCTGTCCACCCTTGGTCAGCCGCACCGCGTCGCCGATCTCCTCGTCGAGCACCGGCCTGCCCTGCTCCTTGTCCCAGAAGGTCGACAGGAAATTGTACAGGTTGCGCGCGAACAGCGCCGAGGCATCGGTCGCCAGCCGGCCGGCGACGTTCCTGTGGCCAATGATCTTCACGCCGTGACGCTCGACGATTTCGCCCGCGACCGCGCCCTCGACGTTGCCGCCCTGCTCGACCGCCAGGTCGACCAGCACGCTGCCGGCGCGCATCGTCGCCAGCTGCGCATCGCTGACGAGCCGCGGCGCCGGGCGGCCGGGGATCAGTGCCGTCGTGATGACGATGTCCTGCTTGGCGATGTGCGCGGAAACGAGCTCGGCCTGCGCGGCCTGATATTCCGGCGACATCTCCCCGGCGTAACCGCCCGAGCCCTCGCCCTCGATGCCCTTCACATGCTCGACGAAGATCGGCTTGGCGCCGAGCGACTGGATCTGCTCGCGCGTGGCGGAGCGCACGTCGGTCGCCGATACCTGCGCACCCAGCCGCCTAGCGGTCGCGATCGCCTGTAGCCCGGCGACGCCGACGCCCATCACGAACACCTTGGCGGCACTGACCGTGCCCGCTGCGGTCATCATCATCGGGAACGCACGACCATATTCCGCCGCGGCGTCGAGCACCGCCTTGTACCCCGCCAGGTTCGACTGCGACGACAGGATGTCCATCGACTGCGCGCGCGTGATGCGCGGCATGAACTCCATCGCCAGCGCCTCGAACCCCGCATCGGCGTAAGCCTCGACCCGCGCACGCTCGCCGAAGGGATTGAGCCCCGCGACGATCCACGCGCCTGGCGCCGCGCCCGCGATCGTCGCGACGTTGGGCCCCTGCACGCCGAGCAGGATGTCTGCGCCCGCCACCGTGGCCGTGCGGTCGCCAATGCTCGCACCCGCGGCGGCATAATCGGCATCGGCATAGGACGCCTGCGCACCCGCCCCTGCCTCCACCGCGACCTCGGCACCGAGCGCGGCGAACTTCTTCACCGTCTCCGGCGTTGCAGCAACGCGACGCTCTCCGTCGGCTCCCTCCGCGAGGACCGCGATCTTCATCGCGTCAGGCGATCAGCCAGATGACGAAGAAGGCGAGGATGAAACATGCGACAGCACCCCATTTGAGCATCCCGATCATGCGATCGTAGGTGGAGACGCGCGCCTTCATCTCCGAGGGTAGGGCAGCCATGACGGTCCTCTCTGGCATTGTCGTTTCACCTGCGACCCTATGCACGCGCGTGCGTGCTGGCAACGGGCGATCTGCGCGAACCCGCATGTCTAATCATGGGACGGTTTAAGCTCAGCTTTACTCCGTTACGCTATTTACATGCTCGAAAGACCGGTCGGGGACGAGAGAATGACGCGCAACGGGCAGCGCTTATTGATGCTGATCGACGAGGAACCGGCGCAGCGGCGGCTGGTCGCGGCCTTAGCCGCGCGCGGCGGATGGCGCACCTTGTTCGCGAACGACGGCGAGATGGCGCTGGCGATGCTGGGCACGCACGAGGGGATGCAGCTCGACGCGATCCTGCTCGACCACTGGTCGGACGATCCCGCCGCCGCCGACCTGATCGCGGAGCTGCGCGCCAATCGCCCGTCGTTGCCGATTCTGATGCTGACCGCGAACGGGTCGGTCGCGCATGCGGTGTCGGCGATGCGCGCGGGCGCAACCGATTTCCTGGTCAAGCCGCTGGCACCCGAGCGGCTGCTCCAAGCGCTCGACGCCGCGGTTGCGGGGAGTGCGGCAGGGGAACTGCGCCCGTTGACCGAGAAGATCCCGGCGATGCTCGGCTTTGACGAGATCGTCGGCTCCGCGCCCGAGTTCCGCGCCGCGCTCGCCATCGCGGCAAAGGCGGCGCGCGCGCGCGTCTGCGTGCTGATCGAGGGCGAGGCAGGCGTCGGCAAGGAAGTGGTGGCGGAGGCGATCCACAATGCTTCCCCCGCGCGCGCGCGCAGATGGTGACGATCGACTGCGGCGCGCTGCCCGCCAATCTGATCGAAAGCGAATTGTTTGGGCACGAGAAGGGCGCGTTCACCGGCGCATTCGAGCGCAAGGTCGGCAAGTTGGTGGAGGCGGATGGCGGCACGGTGTTCCTCGACCATGTCGATGCGATCCCGCTTGATGCGCAGGCGAAGCTGCTTCACGTGCTGCAGACCGGGGAGGTTCACCCGATCGGCGCGCGCCACCCGCGTGAGGTCGACGTGCGCGTGCTGGCGGCGAGCGACAAGAACCTGACCGAGCATGTCGCCGCCGAGCAGATGCGCGAGGACCTGTTCTACCGCCTGAACGCGGTGCAGGTCGCGATCCCGCCGCTACGGGCACGACCGGGCGACATCCCCGCGTTGTCGCGCCACCTGCTTGCGCGGATCGCGGGGCAGCCGGGCTTGCGTGAGCTCGGCATCACCGACGATGCGCTGGCGCTGCTGGTGGATTATCACTGGCCCGGCAACGTGCGGCAGTTGCAGGACGCGTTGTTCCGCGCCGCGGTGCTGTGTGAGGGCGACGCGCTGACCCGCGCCGACTTTCCGCAGATCGCGCAATTGGGTGGCCGGGCGATGCGCGGAACGAGCAAGCCGGTCGCACAATCGGGCGGTGTGACGCTGTTTCTGGCCGACGGCAACCTGCGCCCGCTCGAGCAGATCGAGGCCGACGTGATCCGGCTGGCGATCGGGCATTATCGCGGGCGGATGACCGAGGTCGCGCGGCGATTGGGGATCGGGCGTTCGACATTATACCGCAAGCTGAGCGAATTGGGGATCGACAGCGCCGCCTGACCGGCTGCTAGAACAAGCGGCATGGTCAGGCACATTCTTATCACCGGCGCAGGCTCCGGCATCGGGCTCGCCTGCGCGCAGCATTTCGCTTCGCATGGCGCCGAGCGGCTGGTGTTGGTCGACCGCGATGACGATGCGCTGACGCGGGTCGATTTGCCTGTTGTGATCGATCGCATCGCCGGCGACGTACGTGACGAGGCACTGTGGGACAGCGCGGTGCCGCTGCTCGCCGGGATCGATGCAGCGGTGGTCAATGCGGGCGTCGCGGGCGCGGGTGCGATCACCGACCTGTCGCTTGCCGAGTGGCAGCGGATCGTCTCGGTCAATCTCGACGGCGCATTCCTGACGATCCGCGCCGCGATGCGCGCGATGAAGCACGGCGGCGGCACGATCGTCGCGACCAGCTCGGCGGCAGGGATCAAGCCGGAGGCAGGCGTGTCGGCATATGGAGCATCGAAGGCAGCATTGATCCATTTGGTGAAGGTCGCCGCGAAGGAAGGTGCCGCCGACCGCATCCGCGTCAACGCGATTGCCCCGGCGGGCGTCGAGACACCCGTATGGGATGCTGTGCCGATGTTCGCCGACCGTGCGGCCGAGATCGGGCACGATGCCGCTTTCGCGGAACTGGCGGCAATGGCGACACCACTCGGCCGCTATGCAAAGCCCGGGGAGATCGCTGCGCAGGTCGCCTTCCTGCTATCCGACGCAGCGGCGCTGATCACCGGCGCGACCCTCGTGTGCGACGGCGGCTACACGCTCTAGCCTACCAGAGCACGCCCTTCTCCGGTTGGAGCGGCTTGGGTGCCTCGTCGCCGATCGATTGCAGCAGGTCGATCTCGATCGTGCGGCACATGCCCGTAAGCGGCACGTCGTGGACGGTGTTGGCGAACGGATCGACCAGATCCTCGCCGATCGCGAGCACAGCGAGGAACATGAGGCTAGCAACCGTCGAGCCGAGTGGGGTCGCGTAGCCGAGCGTCTCGACCAGCCCGATCGGCAGCAGGATCGCGAACACGTGCGTGAACAGCGTCGGCAGGAAGCGGTACTGGTTGGGCAGTGGCGTGTTCTTGATCCGCTCCATGCCGCCCTGCGCATTGGCGATGTCGACCAGCACCGCCTCCATTTGCGTCTGCTGAATGGTGTCGATCCAGCCGTTGCGCCGCGCGATGTCAATGCGGCGACCGGTCCCGTCGAGCAGCCCGTTAGCGACGTTGGTGCGCGCAAGCGAGGGATGCGCCTCATCCTCCGATAGATATTTCAGCACGACCTCATCAACCGGCTGCTTGCGCAATTGGCAACGCAGCGCGTTCACGTAGGCGATCTGGCGCAGGACGATCGTGCGGATCATGTCGCGCGCATCCGGATCGGGCAGGAAGTTGCGCGCGGCACGCGCGATGCTGCGCGATGCGTTGATCATCGCACCCCACAAGGTGCGCGCCTCCCACCAGCGATCATAGGCCGAATTGACGCGAAAGCCGAGGAACAGTGCCAGCACCGAGCCGAACAGCGTCAGCGGCAGCGACGGCGCGCGGAACGGGAAGCGCATGTAGATGATCGTGACGATCACGTCCCAGATGAACAGGACGGTGAGCGGCTTCCATACTTCACGGAAGATCTGCTTGGCGCGGGGAACGGAAGTGACGATCATGGTGCGCCCATAACCGGTCGGGTGCGAAACGGATGCATGGTTATTGCCGTCGGATGCCTGCAGAAACGTATTGAAACGGCCCGATCGGAAAGCGACAATCAGGCGGCAAGGTCGCAGCCAACTTGTCGCGGCTGGCTAACTGACCAGCGCGCGGTCGCGCAGGCCCCGCCAGACGCGGAGTGCCTGCATCGTTTCCGCCACGTCGTGGACACGCAACAACTGCACGCCCGCCTCCGCGCCCTTGAGCGCGAGCGCGACCGATCCACCAAGCCGTTCGGACGCCGGCGCCTCGTTCGACAACGCGCCGATCAGGCGCTTGCGGCTGGCACCCAGCATGACCGGACAGCCGAGCGCGTGGAAGATGGTCAGGTTATTGAGGAGCGCGAGATTGTCCGACAGCGATTTGCCGAAGCCGATGCCAGGATCGACCATGATCCGCGCGCGATCGACCTCGCCTGCCGCCACCGCGTCGATGCGCGCCTCCAGCCAGTCGAACACCTCCGTCACGACGTTGGCATAACCCTGCCCGCCGTGCGGCCCCGATTTCGGGTCGGGCGAGTGCATCAGGGTGACCGGTGCGCCGCTGCGTGCGACCACCTCAAGCGCGCGATCGTCCCACAGCAATGCGGCGACATCGTTGACGATCGCGGCACCTGCCTCAAGCGCGGCTTCCATCACCACCGCCTTGCGCGTGTCGATCGAGACGAGCGCACCCGCCGCGGCCAGACGCTCGACCACCGGCCTGACGCGGCGCGCTTCGTCCTCTTCCCACACCAGTGCCGCGCCCGGACGGGTTGATTCACCTCCAACATCGATCAGCGCGGCACCCTGACCTGCCATCACAACCCCGGCGGCTGCGGCCCCTGCCGGATCGTCGGCGCGCGCGCCGCCGTCGGAGAAGCTGTCGGGCGTGACGTTCAGGATGCCGGCGACCTGCGGCTGGTCGAAGCGAAGCGTGCGCGCGCCGAGTTGCCACGCGGGCCGCGGAGAAATGACGCGCGCATGGAGCGTTGCGGCACGCTCTCCCAGGTTGGCGACCTGCGCCACCGGCACGGTGAAGCGACGGCCGGCGTCGAGCACCTCATAGGCGGCGAACCACTGCATCCCGCCCGCTAGCCGCGCCACGGCGCCATCCTCGTGCGCGGCGGGGGTGTCGACGAACTGGACCGGGCGCAGGTGCATCTAATATCCGTTACGGCTGCGTGGCGAGCAGGTAGGTCTGCCGCACCGCGTCGATCGGGCGGAGCGCGCCGTCGATCTCCTGATGCCAGAAGGTCCAGCCGTTGCACGCCGGCGCATTTTGCACCGCGGAGCCGAGCTTGTGGATCGATCCGCTGGCGCCGCACGCCGACAGCAGGCTCCCGTCGGCGCGGACGGTGGCGGTGAAGCGACGCTTGGCGTCGAACAGCATTGTGCCGGGTTCGAAATAGCCGTTCTCCACCAGCACGCCGAACGCGACCTTGGGCGCGCTGCGCGAGCTTTGCATGGTGGCGAGCGCGGATTCGTCGAGCGGCAGCGCGGCGGCGATCCGCTCCATCGCGGCATCGACGTAGCCCAGTTCACGCTCGATCCCGATCCAGCGCCGCCCAAGCCGCCGCGCGACCGCGCCGGTGGTGCCGGTGCCGAAGAAGGGGTCGAGCACGACATCGCCCGGCTTCGTGCTGGCGAGCAGGATGCGGTACAGCAGCGCCTCGGGCTTCTGCGTCGGGTGGACCTTGACCCCACCCTTCTTCAACCGCTCCTGTCCGCCGCAGATCGGGAACTCCCAGTCGGAGCGCATCTGCAATTCGTCGTTTAGCGTCTTCATGCTGCGATAGTTGAACGTGTATTTCGCCTTCTCGCCCTTCGACGCCCAGATCAGCGTTTCATGCGCGTTGGTGAAGCGGGTGCCACGAAAGTTCGGCATCGGATTGGCCTTGCGCCAGACGATGTCGTTGAGGATCCAGTAGCCGAGATCCTGCACCGCCGCGCCGACGCGAAAGATGTTGTGGTAGCTGCCGATCACCCACAGCGTCCCGTCGTCCTTCAGGATACGCCGCGCCTCGGTCAGCCAGGCGCGGGTGAACGCGTCATAGGAGGCGAAGCTGTCAAACTTGTCCCACTCGTCGGTGACCGCGTCGACGTGACTGCCGTCCGGACGGTTGAGGTCGCCGCCGAGTTGCAGATTGTAGGGCGGATCGGCGAAGATCATGTCGACCGACTTCGCGGGCAGCGCACGCATTGCGGCGACGCAATCGCCCATTACGATCTGATCGAGCGGGAGCGTCGACTCCGCATCGCCAGCCGCACACCCGGCCGGCGCGACCTTTGTTAACACACCCATCACCCAGGCCCCCTTGAACGACCCCTATCGTGCGGGAAAGCAGGACTCCGTCAAGCACACTTTGTTGACGAAGGTGGTTGAGATTGCGTCAACGCGGCGGAACGGAAGCGGACCGCGGCCAGATGTTGAGTCAAGCCGCTGCGCGCAGGCTCTAGCTATTGTGGTGTGTCGCGAAAGACTCAGTCGCGTCGCCACGTGCGAACGGCAGCTCGGCCTGCGTGACGGGGGCGAAGCTGCGGCGATGAATCGGCGCAGGGCCATGTTCGCGCAGCGCGCGCAGGTGCGCCGCACAGCCATAGCCCTTGTTCGAATGCCAGCCGTAATGCGGGTAAGCCTCCGCGTGCGCGATCATGATGCGGTCGCGCGTGTGCTTGGCGACGATCGAGGCGGCGGCGATCGAGGTGCTGACCGCGTCGCCGCCGACGATCGGCGTCGCGGCGTAGCTCCAGCGCGGCAGGCGGTTGCCGTCGACCAGCACGTGGCCGGGCGCGCGGCCGAGCAGCGCCGTCACCTGATCGACCGCGAGCGTCATCGCCTTCATCGTCGCCCAGTAGATGTTCAACCGGTCGATCTCGTCCGCCTCGACCACGCCGATACCGACCACCGCGCAGCCGAGCAGCCGATCGTGAAGCCGCTGGCGTTCGGCCGCGGGCAGCTTCTTCGAATCGTTGATGCCGCGTGGGATGCCCTTCGCCGGCAGCACAACCGCGGCAGCGACGACGGGACCGGCAAGCGGCCCCCTGCCCGCCTCGTCGACACCCGCGACCGGCGGCAGGCAGAGTTTCTCGTGTTTCAACCCCGGCATCAGAGCCGCCACGGCGGAAAGCGGCGCTGCTCGCCCGCGGTGTAGAGGCGCAGCGCGTTGCCAGCCGGGTCGGTAAGCGACGCCTCGCGCCAGCCCCACGGCTGATCGATCGGATCAGTGACCACGATCCCCTCTGCGCGCGCATCGGCGACCGCGGCGTCGAGGTCGGCGATTTCGAGATAGACGATCGCGCGCCCGCCGATCTCGGCCGCGGCCTCGACCGACAAAGTGGTGCCGCCCGCGGTTTCGAACCGCGCATAGCGTCCGCCGCTGTCGACGATCCGGGTCAGCCCGACCGACTGGTAGAAGGCGACGCTGGCGGCATGGTCGGTCGTGGGCAACGTGACGTGGTTGAACGTCGGGCGCGCGCCCGGCACATCGCGGACCTGCGCGTGACCCATCGGGCCATGGCCGCGGCCAAGCCCGGGTGCTTGCCGCAACGCCAGGCGAACGAGCAGACGCGCGCGCGCGATCGCATCGTTGAGCGCCAGCCCGCGCCCAAGCCCTTCCGCGATCGCACTCGCCAGCGTGCAGCCGGTACCGTGCGTGTGGATCGTGTCGATGCGCGCGCCCGACCAACGTGTGATCGCACCGTCGGGCGAGAACAGGCGGTCGACAATCGTGTCGCCCTCGGCGTGGCCACCCTTGACCAGCAGGTGCGTGTTGACGCGCGCGGCGTAGGCGGACGCTTCGGACTCCCATGCCGCGTCGCTCAGGTCGGGGAGGCCGCACAGCACGCGAAATTCGGGCAGGTTCGGTGTGACGAGTGTAGCCAATCTCGCCAGCCGCTGCATCGCGGCGGTCGTGTCCGCATCGGCGAGCACCGCGCCGCTTGTCGCGACCATGACGGGATCGAGCACGATGTGCGTGCCGTAGCGGCCGCTCTCCAGCTCGTCGGCGACCGCGTGCGCGACCTCTACACCGCCCAGCATGCCGATCTTGACCGCGTCGACGCCGATGTCGCTGGCGACGCACGCCATCTGTTGCACGACGAAGGCGGGCGGGACCGGGTGGACGCCCTCGACCCCCAGCGTGTTCTGCACCGTGAGCGCGGTGATGGCCGTCATCGCGTGCCCGCCGAGCATCGTCACGGTCTTGATGTCGGCCTGGATACCGGCACCGCCGCCTGAATCCGAGCCGGCGACAACGAGGATGCGCGGGATCGTCATGCGGCGAAGTTGAGAAAGTTGACAGTCACGCGCGCACTCTCAACTTCGCGGGAACAGGGGTTGATGGTCATGTGGGTGCGATAGCGGCAAGGGTGTGGGTAGGACAGCGCCCGACCTCAATGTGCGCGGGCGTGGCGGGTGGTGGAGGCGGGGTGCTGCGTCAACGCCTTGCCGACACGCGCCGGGCGATCGAGCAGCTCGCCGCCGCAATCAGGGCAGCGTTCATCGAGCGCGTCGGCGCAATCGGCGCAGAAGGTATTCTCCAGCGAACAGATGAACGCGCCGCCTTCATCGGCGGGCAGGTCAACGCCGCAGCGTTCGCAATCTGGGCGCATCTCGAGCATGGGGGCGAGATAGCGACAGGAGGGTACGGGGGAAAGTGGAAGCGACGTGCGCTACCCGAGCGGCGGTACCTCGATCATGGTGCGCGCGTTAGCAGCCGTCGTCCTGCCAGGATCACCGCACTTTCCGGGTTATGACGAAACCTGGGCGCGGCGCCAGTGCAGGTAGGAGTAAAGAACCGGCGGTACAACAACCGTCGCTATCGCCAACCAGAACAGGAGCGCGCGCGTGGTGGGCGGCAACGGCAGCAGCGTGCCCAAAACAATCATTCCGCCCGCCGCCATCATCGTTCTAGAGCCGAGGCGGTGAGTTGCTATCCAATTATCCTCATCGATCAGCGCCCACGGCGTACGGATGCCGATGAAGAAGCCGGGGCGAGATTTCGGAAGTGCGTTACCGATTGCGACCAATAGCAAGCCCACGCCGACGATTGGCAGGCCGGTGGGTAGCGACAGGCCGAAGGCGGGTGCCGCGACGCAGAGCTCGATCAACGCCATCAACCCGAGCAGGCTCGCCCATGTGGTGCGAAGCAGTGAAACGCTGCGGTCCAACCCTGGTTGTAGTGGTTCAAGTTTCGGGACTGCGAACAGCAGACCGGAGAAAAGTACGCACAGCAGCACCGGCAGCGCCAGCGCGAGCGATGCGTCGGCCATGCGGTCCGGCTCGCCTGTTACCCCCCAGTGCACCGGCAGCAGCGTTCCCGCCGGCAGACGCTCATACGCGCGCGTCGCGACATACGAGAGCCCGAGGATTGTCCCGGCTGATGCGATCAGCAACTCTCGGTTGCGCATGCCTGCTCCCCTTTATCTTCCCCGACACCGAGCCGCCCCATGAAGCCCATGACGACCTCTTCAATTGCCGACAGGTTGAGTGAATAGATGATGCTGCCCTGGCGGCTTTCGCTTTGGATCAGCCCTGCTCCCTTGAGCTTCGCGAAGTGCGCCGACATCGTCGGCTTCGACACCGGGAACGCCTGGGCCAATGCGCCAGCGCTCATGCTACCGCCGCGCAGCATTTCCAGCACCTTGCGGCGGATCGGGTGCGCCAACGCGTCAAAAACCTCGTTCATCCAAGCCTCACTAATTAGCCTATTAGCTAATAGGCTATGACGCCTGATTCAAGCTTAGATGCCGACCGTCACTCGCAGGTTCGCGGGTACGCGCCCGCAGAGCTTCGCTCTTGCTCGCGTGCTTGCCCCGACCCCGCAACGTGGCCGAGGCGCGTCCCTTATCCCGCGCGCCTGACGGCGTCGCAGATCGTGTCGACGATCTGTTCGACCTGGGCGCGGTCGTCGCCTTCGGCCATGACGCGGATGACGGGTTCGGTGCCGGAGGGACGGATGACGAGGCGGCCGGTGCCGGCAAGTTCGGCCTCGGCGCGCGCGATCTCGGCCTTGACCGCGTCGTGCTCGAGCGGCTTGCCGCCGGCGAAGCGGACGTTCTTGAGGATCTGCGGCACCGCCTCGAAGCGGTGGAGCACCCGGCTGGCGGGCGCGCTCGCGCGCTTGACCTCGGCGAGCACCTGAAGTGCGGCGACGAGGCCATCGCCGGTGGTGGCGTAGTCGGACAGGATGATGTGCCCCGACTGCTCGCCGCCGACATTGTAGCCGCTGCTGCGCATGCGTTCGAGCACGTGGCGGTCGCCGACCTTGGTGCGGACGAGGCCGAGGCCGTGCTCCGCCAGGTGGCGTTCGAGGCCGAGGTTGGACATGACCGTGGCGACGAGGCCGTCGCCCTTCAGCCGCCCGGTGCGCGCCCAGCCCTCCGCGATCGTCGCCATCAACTGGTCGCCGTCGATCACGCGGCCGCGCTCGTCGACGACGATCAGGCGGTCGGCGTCACCGTCGAGCGCGATGCCGATGTCGGCGCGGGTTTCCAGCACCTTGGCCGAGAGCGCGGCGGGGTGGGTCGAGCCGATCTTGTCGTTAATGTTGAGGCCGTTGGGGGTGACGCCGATCGAGATCACCTCCGCGCCAAGTTCCCACAATGCCTCGGGCGCGACGTTATAGGCGGCACCGTTGGCGCAATCGACGACGACGCGCAGGCCATCGAGGCGCAGGTCGGCGGGGAAGGTCGTCTTGGCGAAGTGGATATAGCGCCCGCGCGCGTCGTCGATCCGCTTGGCACGGCCGATCTCGGCGGGCTGCGCAAGTTCGGCGTCACCCGCGTCGATCAGCGCCTCGATCGCTTCCTCGTCCTCGTCCGACAATTTGAACCCGTCCGGGCCGAACAGCTTGATGCCGTTGTCGCCAAACGGATTATGGCTGGCGGAGATCATCACGCCCATGTCGGCGCGCATCGACGCGGTCAGCATCGCGACCGCGGGCGTCGGGATCGGGCCGACGAGCGTCACATCCATGCCCACGGACGTGAAGCCCGCCTGCAATGCGCTTTCCAGCATATAGCCCGACAGGCGCGTGTCCTTGCCGATCACGACGCGGTGACGGTGCTGCCCGCGCAGGAAGTGGCGGCCCGCTGCCATGCCGACGCGCATCGCCATCTCGGCGGTCATCGCACCCGCATTGGTAAGCCCGCGTATGCCGTCGGTGCCGAAATACTTTCTTGCCATCACGCCTTCCATCCGCTTGCGCTGTTCGGCTCCATAACGAACGTCGGTGAAAAGGGCGATAATGTCGCAGGCGACCCGAATATTACTATCGCTGATCGTCGGACTGTCGGCGGGGATCGCGCTTGCCGCCTTCGCCCCCGCTTTCGTGCCGGGCGTGGCGAGCGTGGCCGAACCGATCGGCTCGGCGTGGCTGCACGGGTTGCAGATGACGATCGTGCCGCTGGTCGTGTCGCTGCTGGTGACCGGCGTTGCCGCGACCGCGGAGGCGGCGAAGGCAGGGCGGCTCGCCGCGCGCGCGATCGCGCTCTACGTCGTTCTGCTGTTCTGCTCGGCCGCGGCGGCGGCAGTGCTGACGCCGTTGTTCCTCGAACTGGTGCCGCTGCCCGCGGCATCGGCGGCGGCGCTGCGCAGCGCGCTGACGGGGGCGCAGGCGATCCCGGAGGTGCCGCCCTTGGGCGAGTTCCTGGCGGGCGTGGTGCCGTCGAACGTCGTCAAGGCGGCGGGCGACAATGCGTTTCTGTCGCTGATCATCTTCACGCTCGTCTTCGCGTTCGCGCTGGGGCGGATCGAGCCCGAGTTGCGCGTGCTGCTGACGAAGTTCTTCACCGCGCTGCGCGACACGATGCTGGTGGTGATCGACTGGGTGCTGTGGATCGCGCCGGTCGGCGTGTTCGCGCTGGCGCTGGTGGTCGGCGCGCGCGCAGGCACGGGCGCGTTCGGGGCGCTGGTGCATTACATCCTGACCGTGGTCGCGGTCGGCGTGGTCGTATCGCTGTTCGCCTATCCGCTCGCGCTGCTGGGTGCGCGATTGCCGCTGGGGCGGTTCGTGCGTGCCGCGCTGCCGGCGCAGGTGGTCGCGATCAGCACGCAATCCTCGCTCGCGTCATTGCCGGCGATGCTGGAGGGCACGCGCGTGGCGGGGGTGCCGGTGCGCGTCGGGGGCGTGACCTTGCCGCTGGCGGTCGCGGTGTTCCGTGCCACGGGGCCGGCGATGAACCTGGCGGTGGCGATCTATGTCGCGCGCTGGTTCGGGGTCGAGCTGACGTTCGGCACGATCGCGACGGCGACCGTAGTCGCGACGCTGACCTCGCTCGGTTCGGTCAGCCTGCCGGGTACGGTCAGCTACGTCAGCGCGATCGCGCCGGTGGCCGCGACGCTGGGCGCGCCCGTCGCGCCGCTCGGCCTGCTGGTGGCGGTGGAGACGATCCCCGACATCATCCGCACCGTCGGCAACGTGACGATGGATATCGCCACGACCGCATTGCTGGGACGCGGCGCCGAACCGGTGGAGGACGACGAACTGGTCGAGCTGCCCGCCGCTTGATTGACGGCGCGACGGAAACAACTTATTGACACTGGTGTCAGTAAGGAGTCGACTCATGGCTACCCTCCCCCCGTTTCCGGGCACCAACGGCAAGCGCGACTGGCGCAGCGCGATCGATGCGATCAGGAAGCTGATGAACAACGGTGACGACACGCAGCAGGTGTTCCGCATCATGCGCGCGCTGAACGTCGGCAACGCGCCGGAGAATTACGCACGGCTGATCGCGACCGAGAAAGGTGGCCGGATCGCGCAGGAACATGTCGAACTGGCCGAGCGCTTCACCGACGCTGCCTTTGTCGCGAGCTTCGCGCCGGGCACGGTGGGTGCGGCGTACCGGCACTTTCTCGAGAGCACCGGCTATTCCGCCGACGGGCTGGTCGCGGTGAGCAAGCTCGCGCCCGATGAGGACGACATGGCGCACCCCTACGCCTGGATGGGGCGACGCATCCGCGACACGCACGACATCTGGCACGTGCTGACGGGTTATCAGGCGGACGAGAGCCTGGGCGAGGCGGCGCTGGTCGCGTTCAGTTATGCGCAGGTCGGCGGGCTCGGCTGGGCGTTCATCGCCACGGCGGCGTCGTTGAAGAGCCTGAACGTGACCAAGGGCACGCTGTTCGCAAAGGCAGTGATCGAGGGTTATCGCCATGGCCGCACGGCGAAGTGGATCTCGGGCGAGGACTATCTCGAGCTGCTGCACGAGCCGATAGACGCGGCGCGCCGACGGCTGAACATCAAGAAGCCGGTGGCGTACCGACACGCGCAGGCCGAGCTTGGCCCGGCGTTGGCATCGTACCTGAGCGCGCAAAAGGAACGCGCCGGTGCGACAGAAGCGGAGCGGCTGGCGGCGTAAAGGCGTAGCGCGCGGGGCGGGTCGATGACGCGCGCCGGGGTGTCGTGACGCCCGAAAGCGCGCTAGGCACGCCCGCGATGCTGTCGCGGCTGGTGCTCACCGACTTTCGCAACCATGCCGACCTGGGCGTGACGCCGGGCGACGGCTTCGTCGTGCTGACCGGGCATAACGGCGCGGGCAAGACCAACGTGCTGGAGGCGGTGTCGCTGCTGGCGCCCGGCCGCGGCCTGCGCCGTGCGAGCCTGTCGCAGATGGCGCGGAACGACGGGCCGGGCGGGTTCGGGGTGGCGGCGACGCTCACCGATGGGGTCGAGGTCGCGACCGGCACGCTTGCCGCCTCGCCCGAGCGGCGCGTGGTGCGCGTGAGCGGCGCGAATGCGAACGCGGGCGCGCTGGCGGAACGATTGTCGCTGTTGTGGCTGACGCCCGCGATGGACCGGCTGTTCGTCGAGCCGGCGGGCGAGCGGCGGCGCTTCCTAGATCGGCTGACACTGGCGCTGCTGCCGGGACACGCGGCCGAGACGCAGCGCTACGACCGCGCGATGCGCGACCGCAACCGGCTGCTGGCGGAAGATGCGCCCGAGCCCGCCTGGCTCGACGCGGTCGAGGCGCAGATGGTGCGACACGGGCTGGCGCTCGATGCGGCGCGGCGGACCAGTGTGGCGGCGCTGGAGGAGCGGCTGCGCGATGCGCCGGCGCTCGACTTCCCGCGCGCGTCGATCGCGCTCGATGGGTGGGAGGATGACGCCGACGCGTTCGCCGCCGCGCTGCGCCAGGGTCGTGCGCGCGACGCCGCGGCGGGCCGCGCGCTTACCGGACCGCACCGCGTCGACCTGAACGTCACCCACGTCGACAAGCGTGCGCCCGCCGCGCTTGCCTCTACGGGCGAGCAGAAGGCCCTGCTGCTCGGCATGGTGCTGGCGCACGCCGATCTGGTGGCGGAGCGGCGTGGGAGCCCACCGGTGCTGCTGCTGGATGAGGTGGCGGCGCACCTCGACCCGGCGCGGCGCGCGGCGCTGTTCATGCGGCTGGCGGGGCGCGGACAGGTGTGGATGACGGGGACCGAGCGCGCGTTGTTCGACGCCGCGGCGGACGCGATGCACATCGCGCTATGACCGGCGCAAGGTGCCCCTTCCTCAAGATAATCGCGGAACGTAGCCTTGGCCAAGCCGGTTGGATGATCGGGCGTCGGTGGCGAGCCGGTGATATCGGAAAGGTGGATGCGTGGCGATGATCGATCAGGCTATGATCCCGGCGATCGCACCGCGGCCGGCAGAGGTCATTCAGCATCGAACCTGATCCCGCTCCATCCCCCAGGATCGCGCACGACCGCGCGTCTGCGCCGCCGCAGGCGGAGTGGCGGCGCGGTTGGCGGGTCGTCGTCGCGGCCTTGCTGGGTGCAGGGTTCGGGCCGGGACTGTACCAGAATCTGTCGAGCCTCTTCACGCCGGGGCTGGAGCGCGAGTTCGGCTGGTCGCGCGGTGACATTTCGACTGCGGCTGGCCTGGCGCTCGTCGGCGTGCTGATCGCGCCGTTCGTCGGGCGTATCGCGGACCGCGTCGGCGTGCGCCCGGTGATCGTCGCCTCGTCGGCGGTGATGGTCGCGGCCTATCTGCTGCTGGCGAGCATCGGCGGTGCGATCTGGCATTATCAGGCGTGCATCGTCGTGCTGGTGCTGGCGGTGCCGGGCACGAGCAGCCTGGTCTATGGCAAGATGATCGCGCTGCGTTTTCGCGAGCATCGCGGCACCGCGCTGGCGATCGCGACGTCGGGACTGGCTGTCATGACGATCATCGCCGCACCCGCGCTCGGCTGGGTGATCGACGGTTGGGGCTGGCGGCGCGGCTTCGTCGCGCTGGCACTGGCGAGCGCGGCGGCATTGCCCGTCATCCTGCTGGTGATCCGCGCATCGTCCTCGGTCGTGCAGCCGACGATCGTCGAGGACGGCACGCCCTCCGTCATCGTCGCCGGCCTGACCGCAGCCGAGGCGCGGCGCGATCCCCGGTTCTGGCGCATCGTCGTCGGCGCGATGCTGGTCAATCTGGCGACCACCGGGCTTGTCACGCAGATCGTACCGCTGGGGCTGGAGATGGGGCTGAACAGTAGCGAAGCGGCGGTGCTGTTGACCGCGTTCGGCGCGAGCGCGATCGCGGGACGATTGCTGATCGGCGCGCTGATCGACCGATACCGTCCGCAGCCTGCCGCCGCCGCCTTCGCGCTCGTCTCCGCATTCGCCTTCGCGGCGCTCGCATGGGGATCATCAAATATAGCGGTCGCACTCGCGCTGGTGTTCCTTGCCGGGTTGATGAACGGGGCGGAGAACGACCTGCTGCCGTTCCTTGCCGCGCGGTTGTTCGGGTTGCGCGCGTTCGGCGAAATCTACGGCAGCGCGATGCCGCTGACGTTGGTCGGAACCGCGATCGGAATCATCGGCTTCGGTCGGCTGCACGATCTGTTCGGCGACTATGACGCGGCGCTGATCGCGGGTGCGGTGGCGCTCGTGGGTGCGGGAGTGTGCTTCCTGTCGCTGCGCGATCGCGCGCTGCCGGCCGATCCGGTGAACGTCGCCTGACAAGTTCGGCCAAGCGCGGTTAAACCGAATCAAGCGATAAGCGTTCGCCTGCGGGGGTTTTGCAGGAGTAATATTGCGTGAAGCATCTGTCTTTCCTGGTCGCTACGGCCGCAACACTCGCCGCGGCCCTTCCTGCCGGCGCGCAGGGACGCTGGGACTATCGCCCCGGTGACTACCGACTGGTGGGCGCGGGCGTGCCGCTGCTGTTTCCCGAGTTGCGCAACAGCGCGCGCGGGCAGGCGTTCGTGATGCGCAATTTCGACTACAACCGCGATGGTCGGGTCCAGCCGCGGGAGGCGGAGGCCGCCAATGACGCGTTCGTCGCGATCGCAGGGCCGAACCGCGCGCGTTATGCCTGGCCCGCCGCCGAGCGCGTGACGGTCATCGAGGAAACGCGCGTGGTGCCGGGGCGCGGTGGCTGGGATCGCCGCGCGATGCACGATTATGGCTTCCGCCAGACGCCGCGCGGCGCGACGCTGACGCTGCAGGAGGATGTGCTGTTCGCGACCGACAGCGACCGGCTGCGTCCCGGCGCGGTTCAGAAGCTGCAGCCGCTCGCCGGCTATCTGCGCGACAATCCGGGCGTACGCGTCGCGATCGACGGTTTCACCGATTCGCGCGGCACCGATGCGCACAACCAGGACCTGTCGGAGCGCCGCGCAGGCAGCGTGCGCGCGGCGTTCGACCAGATGGGCGTGACCCGCGCGCGCTTCTCGGTCGTCGGGCACGGCGAGCGCGATCCGGTCGCAACCAACGCGATCGCGGCGGGGATGCGGCAGAACCGCCGCGTCGAGGTGACGCTGCTCGGCCGCCGCGCAAGCGAGTTCGCGCGCTACTGACCAGAAGGTATGCTCCTGCCCTCGGACGAGGGCGGGAGCGCCCATTTCGCTTCCGTTCCGGGCGCGAAATCCCTACATGCTTGATATGGCAAGCGAACCGCAGAACAGTAATTCCAACGAATATGGCGCCTCCTCGATCAAGGTGCTCAAGGGCCTGGACGCGGTGCGCAAGCGGCCGGGCATGTACATCGGCGACACCGACGATGGATCGGGCCTTCACCACATGGTGTTCGAGGTCAGCGACAATGCGATCGACGAGGCGCTGGCCGGGCATTGCGACCGGATCGACATCCAGCTGAACGCCGACGGATCGGTCAGCGTGACCGACAACGGCCGCGGCATCCCGACCGGCATCCACCCCGAGGAGGGCGTGTCGGCGGCCGAGGTCATCATGACGCAGCTGCACGCCGGCGGTAAGTTCGAGAACACCAGCGATACGAACGCCTACAAGGTGTCGGGCGGGCTGCACGGCGTCGGCGTGAGCGTGGTCAATGCGCTGTCCGAGTTCCTTGACCTGACGATCTGGCGCGATGGCCAGGAGCACTACATGCGCTTCGCGCACGGCGATGCGGTAGCACCCTTGAAGGTCGTCGGTCCGGCGGAGGAAGGGCAGAAGGGGACGCGCGTCACCTTCCTGCCCTCGCCTTCCACCTTCAAGATCACCGAGTTTGACTTCGAGAAGCTGGAGCACCGCTACCGCGAGCTCGCCTTCCTCAACTCGGGCGTGCGGCTGTTCCTGACCGATGCGCGGCATGAGGAGCCGAAGTCGGTCGAATTGTTCTACGAGGGCGGGATCGCCGCGTTCGTGAAATACCTCGACCGCAACAAGGCGGCGTTGATGCCCGAGCCGATCGCGATCAACGGCAGCCGCGACGATGTCGGCATCGACGTCGCGCTGGAGTGGAACGACTCTTATTACGAGAACGTACTGGCGTTCACCAACAACATCCCCCAGCGCGACGGCGGCACGCATATCGCCGCGTTCCGTGCCGCGCTGACGCGCACGCTCAACAATTACGCCGACAAGACCGGGCTCCTGAAGAAGGAGAAGGTCACGCTGACCGGCGACGACATGCGCGAAGGGTTGACCGCGATCGTCTCGGTGAAATTGCCCGATCCGAAATTCTCGTCGCAGACCAAGGACAAGTTGGTGTCGTCCGAGGTGCGCCAGCCGCTGGAAAGCCTGATGGCGGACAAGCTCGCCGAGTGGCTGGAGGAGAACCCGGCGCATGGCCGCGCGATCATCGGCAAGGTGATCGACGCCGCAGCAGCGCGCGAGGCGGCGAAGAAGGCGCGCGAGCTGACGCGGCGCAAGGGCGTGATGGACATCGCCAGCCTGCCCGGCAAGCTGGCCGACTGTCAGGAGCGCGATCCGGCCAAGTCCGAGCTGTTCCTGGTCGAGGGAGACTCCGCCGGTGGTTCGGCCAAGCAGGGTCGTGACCGGCATTTTCAGGCGATCCTGCCGCTCCGGGGCAAGATCCTGAACGTCGAGCGCGCGCGCTTCGACCGGATGCTCGCCAGCCGCGAGATCGGCACGCTCATTCAGGCGATGGGGACGGGCATCGGCCGCGACGACTTCAACCTCGCCAAGCTGCGCTACCACAAGGTCGTCATCATGACCGACGCCGACGTCGATGGCGCGCATATCCGCACGCTGCTGCTGACGTTCTTCTACCGCCAAATGCCCGAGATCATCGAGGCCGGGCATCTCTACATCGCGCAGCCGCCGCTCTACAAGGCGACCAAGGCGCGCAGCGAAGTGTATCTGAAGGACGATGCCGCGCTCGACGAATATCTGGTCGAGGCGGGCGTCGGTGCGACCATGCTGGAGACGGCGGGCGGCACGCGCTTCGACGCCGACCTGCGTGCGTTGGTCGACCATGCGCGGCGGATGCGGACGCTGATGCGCTACGTGCCCAGGCGCTACGATCCCGCGATCATCGAGACGCTCGCGTTGGGCGGCGCGCTCGATCCCGAGGGGTCGCGTGAGGACCGGGTTTGCGCCGTCGCCGAAGTGACACGCCGATTGGATCAGGGCGATACGGAGGCGACGTGGAGCGCGCAGGTGACCGAGGAAGGCGGCATTCACTTCCAGCGGCTGTGGCGCGGGGTCACTGACCACCACATCGTCGAGGCGGCGTTCCTGTCCTCGGCCGAGGCGCGCAAGCTCCACACGCTCGCCGCCGAGCAGGCCGAGGCTTACACCCATGCGGCCAAGCTGGTCCGCTCGAAGGCGGCAGCGACGGAGGTAGTGGAGACATCGACCGATGCCGAGCCGACCGACGAGAACGGCGAGGAAACCGTCACGATCGCGAAAGGCGAGACACTCGTTGCGCGACCGTCGCAGTTGCTCGACGCGATCCTGCTGTCAGGGCGGCGCGGGCTGTCGATCCAGCGCTACAAGGGGCTGGGCGAAATGAACGCCGAGCAGCTCTGGGAAACCACGCTCGATCCGTCGAACCGCTCGATGCTGCGCGTCGAGATCGCGGCGGCGGATGCGGCGGACGACATCTTCACGCGCCTGATGGGCGACGTGGTCGAGCCGCGGCGCGAGTTCATCCAGGACAATGCGCTGTCGGTCGCCAACCTGGACGTGTGAGCGCGAGAGGGCCGCTACCCGTCCCTGACCCTAGCGGGCGTAGGTGACCGCGCTGCGCATTCGCGTGCCGCTCGACGCACGGCGGGTCGATGCGATCGAGTGCGTCGTGTCGGTGCTGCTCGCGATCGCGCTGGCGCATTGGACGGGCGCGCGCAACATCAGCTGGGCGGCGTTCTCCGGCTATATGGTCATGCGCGGGCACGTGTCGGAGACGATGCTGCGCGGGCTGCTGCGGATCGTCGGAACGGTGACGGGGGCGGCGCTTGCGCTGCTGCTAGTGCCGTGGACGGCGCATGGGCCGGTGGCGATGTCGCTGCTGCTGGCGTTGGTGACGCTGCCGACGCTTTACGCCGCGCTGACCGCCAGGCGCGCCTATGCATGGCTGTTCGTCGCGCTGACCTTTGCGATGGTCGTCCTCGACGCCGCCGAGCATCCCGGCGCGGACGTGCATGCGCTGGTCGCGACGCGAGTGCTGGAGGTGGCGGTCGGCACGCTCGCCTGCGTTATGGTGAGCCTTGCCTCGACGCTGACGCTGCGGCGCTGGTGGCCGGCGGCGAAGGCCGGGCGCGCGACGCGACAGCCGTGGCACCCCGACGCGCTGCGCCACGCCGCGCAAGGAACGCTCGCGGTGGCGTTGCTGCCATGGATCGCGCGCGCCATCGACGTGCCCGAGATCGCGCAAGGCGCGGTGACGATCCTGGCGGTGATGATGGTGCCGCTCAAAGGGTTGGAAGCGGGCGGATTGCGGCTCGTATCCGCGCGGCTGGGGCAGCGCGTGGTCGGCTGCGTCGCCGGGGCCGGCTACGCGGGTGTGGTGCTGCTGCTCCACGTCTCAGCCGGCGTGCTGCTGCTGGCGGTGGCGATCGGTGTCGCGATCGGGCGGATGGCGGAGAACGGCTGGCGCGCGCGCAGCTATGTCGGCACGCAGTTCGTTCTGGCGGTGCTGGTCACGCTGGTGCCCGACCGCGTCGAGGATGTCGCGGTCGCGCCGGCGCTGGCGCGGCTGGAGGGCATCGCGGTCGGTCTGGCGATCCTGGAGCCGGTGGTGGTGGCGTGGCACCTGATCGCGCGACCGCGTGTCTCGACCGCACACGGCGCGGTGTTGAGCGAGCCGGGCGGTCCGTAGAACCCGCCGGGCGCCTGCGCGTTCACGCACGCGCATCAGAAAGCGCAGGGATAACGGACATGGATATCGGTTGCGTCGGGCTCGGTCGCATGGGGATCGGCATGGCGCGCAACCTTGCCGCGGCGGGGCATCATGTGCGCGCCTGGAATCGCTCGCCGGTCGATGCGGCCGAGCTGCCGGGCGTGGAACTGCTCGAGCAGGCAGCGGACGCGTTCGAGAGCGAGGTCGTGTTCACGATGGTGGCCGACGACGCCGCGATCCGGCAGGTGGTGCTGGAGCCTGACCTGCTGTCGCGCGCGCGGGCGGGACTGGTGCATGTGGTGAGCGCGACGATCGCGGTCGACTTCGCGCGCGAGCTGGCCGCGGCGCATGAGGCGGCTGGGATCGGCTATGTCTCGGCACCCGTATTCGGGCGACCGGACGCGGCGGCAGCGGCGAAGCTCAACGTCGTCGCCGCGGGCAAGCATGATGCAGTCGCGCGCGTGCGCCCGCTGCTCGACACGATCGGGCAGCGCACCTTCGTGCTGGGTGACGAGCCGCACCAGGCGAACGCCGCCAAAGTCGCGGGCAACATGCTGATCGCGATGACGATCGAGGCGCTGGGCGAGGCCATGACGCTGACCGAGGCGCATGGACTGTCGCGCGCCGACTTCCTTCAGATCGCGACGGATACGTTGTTTGGTTGCCCGGCCTATCACACCTATGGCGGGAAGATCGTGGCGGAGGATTACGAACCTGGTTTCGTGATGCAGCTGGGATTGAAGGACCTGCGGCTGGCGACTGCGGCCGGCGAAGCGTCGGGGCGCACGCTGCCGATGCTGGATGCGGTGCGCGGGCAGATGGAGCGGGCGGTCGATGCTGGCATGGCGGCTCGCGACTGGAGCGCAGTGGCGGATTATACGATCAATGGCGAGCGCTAGCGATCAGGGCTGAGCGCCTCAGCGCCGCCGGTACGCCGATCCTTTGACCGCCGCAGCAATGCGCCGGCCGCCCCGGCCACCCCGGCCGCCCCGGCCGCGACCGCGCCATAATAGAGGACGATCGAACCGAGCAACATCGCGATCGCGGGTACGAGTGCGAGCCCGAGACCTGGCGGACCCTCGCCATCGTCGTGCGCGGCGAAGAAGAGCATGTTGCCCGACGCCCAAGCGAGCAGCAGCGCCAAAGGGAGGTAGAGCAGGTGCGCAAGCCAGCGCGGAATACGCTGGCCGGCCTGATGCCAGAACCATAACCCCAGCAGGGACGGTCCGAAGAGCGCGGTGACATATGCGCCAGCGCCAAGCATGAAGAACGCTAAACCAACCATCAGGAGAGCTTGTCACGCCGGTAACGCTCGATCGAGGGGGCGGGCATCGTCACCGCCGTCCTGACATTGCAGCGGTGCCCGAGAGCACCGCCGCGCGTCTCACATCGCTTTCAGCAGCTCCGCGATCTCGACGAAGGCGAAGCCGACCGAGCTATCGGCAATGCCATAGGGCATGAACAACTTGTCGCCGTGCCGCATCGCGCCGCAGGTATAGACGACGTTCGGAACGTAGCCTTCGCGGTCCTGATCGGCGGCGGCGAGGATCGGTTGCTGCGTGCGGCCGATCACCTTCGACGGGTCGTCCTTGTCGAGAAGCGCCGCGCCGATCGAATATTTGCGCATCGCGCCGACGCCGTGCGTCAGCAGCAACCAGCCCTCGTCGAGCTCGATCGGCGGACCGCAATTGCCGATCTGGACGAACTCCCATGGGTATTCGGGCTTGAGGATCAGCTGCCCGTCGTCCCAGTGCGTTAGGTCGTCGGTCGAGAGCAGGTACAGATTCTCGCCGTCCTGCCGGCCGATCGACAGATAGCGTCCGCCGACCTTGCGCGGGAACAGCGCGATCCCCTTGTTGCGCGCCGCGGTGCCCGTCATCGGCACTAGGTCGAACGCGCGGAAGTCGCGCGTGCGCAGCAGCTCCGACTGGATCGTCGCGCCGTTATACGCAGTATAGGTGCCGAGCCACTCGACCTCGCCGTCGTCGTGCGTGAAGTGAACGAGGCGCAGGTCCTCCAGCCCCTTCGACTGCGCGTCGGTGATCGGGAAGATGACGGTGCCCGACAACGTGCTGTCGCGGTGACGGTAGACGGTGACGGGGCCGACCGGCGGCGCTTCCTCGTCGTTGCCAATCGCGTCGGCGGCGGTGGCGAACGGCGGCTCGGGCGCGAGCTTCAGCTCGTTGTCCTCGCCGATGATACCTTCGCGGAAGGCGACGGAGGAGATGTGCCCTTCCCCCACCGAGCGGAGCGACATCAGTATCCGCTGAGAACCCGGCGACATGCCCGACTGATCGGGATGCGGCACGGCGCTCGGGTTCATCAGCGCGGCGGCGGCGTAGCTGTATTCGTGGCAGAAATAGGCGCCGATCAGCTGGCGCTTTTCGTCATCGATCGCGCTGCCGTCGAGACCGTGGGCGGAGGCAATCTCGTCGTAGCGCGTCATGAAGACACGCCGCGTCTGCCAATGGCGCGCCTCGAAATCCTTGAGCACCAGCGTCAGTTGATCGCGCGCCTGCTCAGTGCTCATCTCGAGCACTTCGTTGATCAGCCGCTCCGAACGGCTGATGCCGCTGCCGTTGGCAAGCCAGCCGATGTGGAACGGACGAACCACGACGCGCGAAGGGTCGGCATGCAGACGCAGCCGGTGATTGAACAAATCCAAGGGAACGACGCCTCGCGAAGTAACTCGTCTGTGCGATGCGCGCCGCGTAGGGGTCTACGCGGCGACGCGTTCCTTCCCTGCCACGCCTGCGGCCCGTTTTGAAAGCCCTGAAATCGCGCACGACGCCAATTGCAGCGCAAGGATGCTTTCCGCGCCCTGGTTGCGGTTGAGCCCGGCGGGCATCAGGCCGTCGAAACAGCCGCCGTCCTTCGCGGTGGCGAGCGGCAGGTCGAGGTCGTTGACGCCCAGGAACCAGTTATATCCGCGCGTCGCCTCGGCGAGCCAGTGGCGGTCGCCGGTGGCGTCGAACGCCGCCGCACATGCCTCGACCGTCGCCTGTGCCTCGAGCGGCTGCTGATCGTGCGGTAGCGGCTCGGCATATTCGCGACCGAAACTCTCCGAGCCGACGGCGCGGAAGTGACCCTCGGGCGAGGTCTGCTTCGACATGATCCACGTCAGCGTCTCGATCCCGCAATCGACCAGATCCTGACGGCCGAGCGCATGGCCGGCGCGGATCAGCGCCTCGGGCAGGCGCGCATTGTCGTAGGCCAGCACGATCTCGAACCAGCCCCATTCTGGACGGCGCGCGGCATCGAGCAGCGCGAGGTGCTGGTCGGGAAAGCGCTCAAGGATCTCGAGCGCGAGCGGGTGGTTGGGCGACGCCTGCAACATCGCTGCTGCGCCGAGCATCGCGAACGACTGCGCGCGCGGGCTGCCGAGTTCGAACGCGAGGCTGGCCGTCATGTCGAACATCGCGGTCGCCCAGTCGCGGTGCTTGAGCTCGGCGGCATCGCGCGCGGTGACGCCGAGTGCCCAGAGCGTGCGGCCGTTCGAATCCTCCGATCCCACGTCCTCGCACCATGTCCGGTCGAAGTTCATGAAATTACGGAAGCGGCGCTGGTCGGGGTTCCAGGCGTATTGCACGAACGACGCGTAGATCGTGGTCCACTTGTCCCGCGTCACCGTGTCGACATCGGCCATCTGGCTCATGAGGATCAACGCACGGGCATTGTCGTCGATGCAGTAACCGTGACGACGATCGGGAATCGAAAAGATCGAATGCTGGAGCATGCCGGTCGAATCGCTCATCCGTTCTACCGCGGCGAGATCGGGAGGTAACACCTTTGGCGTCGGCATCGTGCCCGATGACAGGCGCTTGGGCTGCGCCTCGATGCTGCGTGCGACTTCGATCATGGCCTTCTCCGCCACGGCGGGCCAGATCATCGTGCGCCCCCGTGCATAGGCGCGCTGCGAGAGCCGGCCCAGGTTGCGCTCGCTGCCGAGCAGGTCGTTGATCTCGCGCGCGAAGGCGGCGACATCCTTGAAATCGACGAGGACGCCGTGTCCGTCGGCGAGGATTTCGGTCGCGTGGACATAGGGCGTGGATACCACCGCCTTGCCGACGCCGACCGCGTAGGAGAGCGTGCCGCTCGTGATCTGCGCGGGGTTGAGATACGGCGTCGCGTAGATGTCGGCGGCCTGAAGATAGTCGATCAGGTCGTCGTGATCGACGAAGGCGTCGATGAAGGCGACGTTGGTGTCAACGCCGAGGTCGCGCGCCTGCGCCTTCAGCCGGTCGCGATAAAGCTCGCCTTCGTGCGCGACGAGGCTGGGGTGGGTCGCGCCGAGCACGACATAGACCGCATCGGGGTGCTGCGCGACGACCGCGGGCATCGCCTCGATCACGGTTTCGATACCCTTGCCCGGGCTCAGCAGGCCGAAGGTCAGGATGATGCGCTTGCCCTGCCATCCGAAGCGCGCCTTGAACGTGTCCGGCGACACGAACACGCGGTCGGGCACGCCGTGCGGGATCACTGCAATCGACGCCGGGTTGGCGCCGTAGACGCGCTGCAGGATGTCGCGGCCACGCTCCGCCATCACGATCACCTTGGCGGCGCGGCGCAACAACCCCTCGAGCACGTCGCGTTCCTGCGTGCTCGGCTTTTCCAGCACGGTATGCAGCGTGACGATCAGCGGCACGGTGGTGCGGTCGAGCAGGTCGAAGATATGCGCGCCGGCGTCACCGCCGAAAATGCCGTATTCGTGCTGAAGCCACAAAGCCTGCGCGCCGCTTGCCTCGATCGCGCGCGCGGTGGCGATATAGGCGGCGCGGTCGTGCTGCGGGATCGCGCCGGTCACCGCTTCGGGATAATCGTAGCGGCCGGGATGGTCGTCCATCGCGTAGACGTCGACGCGAAGATCAGGGTAACGCTTTCGCAGGGCCTCATACGTGTCGGTCGTGAACGTGGCGATGCCGCACTTGCGCGGCAGGAAATTACCGATCAGGGCAATATGCTTGATCGCGCCCGGTTCGACCGACTGCTTCATCCTTCAACCTTTACTGGCTTGGCTCTTGGTCGTGACAGACCCTCGCTTGTCTACCCAACGGGCATGTGAAGGTTTGGTTGCACTGCCGCATGCCGCAGTGCAACAAAGCTTTCCTACAAGGCTGACTGCTCAACCGCGGCCACGGTAGCCGGGGACGCCCTGATCGGGGAGCCAAAGTCCCTCGGGCGGCGCGCCCGATTGCCAGAACACGTCGATTGGCATTCCGCCGCGCGGATACCAGTAACCGCCGATCCGCAGCCAGCGCGGGCGCATCTCGCGGAACAGCCGCTCGCCGATGCCGACGGTGCAATCCTCGTGAAAGGCATTGTGGTTGCGGAACGAGCCGAGGAACAGCTTCAACGACTTCGACTCGACGATCGTCTCGGCCGGCACATAGTCGATGACGAGATGCGCGAAATCGGGCTGGCTCGTCACCGGGCAGAGCGAGGTGAACTCGGGCTGGGTGAAGCGGATCAGATAGGTCTGGTTCGGACGCGGATTGGGCACGTAGTCGAGCACCGCTTCTTGCGGAGAAGTGGGCAGCGGCACGGACTGGCCGAGATGGGTCGGGGCGAGTGTCATGCGCGGCGAGATAGGTGCACGTGTGGTCCGCGTCACCTGCCGTTTGTTTCGCGCTTCCTCCCGCGCTAAGGCGCGACCCGATCATGGCCGACCAACCCGACACCAAGCGCGACTGGCGCGACACCGTCTTCCTGCCGAAGACCGACTTCCCGATGAAGGCAGGCCTCGCGCAGAAGGAGCCCGCGATCCTGGAGCGGTGGCAGCAGATGGGGCTGTACGACCGGTTGCGGCGCGAGCGTGCCGGGCGCGAGCGTTGGATCCTGCACGACGGCCCGCCCTACGCCAACGGCGACATCCACATGGGCCACGCGATGAACAAGGTGCTGAAGGACGTGATCGTCCGCAGCCGCTCGCTGATGGGCTATGACGCGCCCTACGTGCCGGGCTGGGACTGCCACGGCCTGCCGATCGAATGGAAGGTCGAGGAAGCCTATCGCGCCAAGAAGCTCGACAAGGATCAGGTGCCGGTCGACCAGTTCCGTGCCGAGTGCCGCGCGTATGCCGACAAATGGGTTGCGGTGCAGGCGGACGAGTTCCAGCGGCTGGGCGTGATGGGCGACTGGGCCGACCCGTACCTCACCATGAAGTACGAGGCCGAAGCGACGATCGCGGGCGAATTGCTCAAGTTCGCCGAGAGCGGCCAGCTCTACCGCGGCGCCAAGCCGGTGATGTGGAGCCCGGTCGAGAAGACCGCGCTCGCCGAGGCCGAGGTCGAATATGAGGACGTCGTGTCGACGCAGATCGACGTGGCGTTCGAGATCACCGAGGCGCCCAACGCACCCGAGCTGGTCGGCGCGCACGCGGTCATCTGGACGACGACGCCGTGGACGATCCCGGTGAACCAGGCGTTGGCGTACGGGGAGGATGTTGAGTACGTCCTATTGCCTTATGAGGGCCGCAAATACTTAGTTGCCCAGCGACTAGCACAGCAGTTTGCAGATCGAGCAGGTCTCGGCTTTGCCGATGTAACAGAAACCTTCGACGCATTTATCGCCGATCGCGGCAGCTTCATCACAGCTAACGACCTCGCCGGTGCGCTCGCCCGCCATCCGATGGATCACCTCGGCGGATTCTTCGCCAAGCCGCGGCCGTTGCTGCCCGGCGACTTCGTGACCACCGATGCGGGCACCGGCCTCGTCCACATGGCGCCCGATCACGGCGAGGACGATTTCCTCCTATGCAAGCAATACGGAATCGAGCCGGTGTTCGCGGTCGACGGCGCGGGCTTCTACCGCGCGGATTGGGCGTGGCTGGGCGGCCAGGGCAGCGTCATCAACAAGAAGTTCGTGTCCGCCGAAGGGCCGATCTGCGCCGACCTGCGTGAGGCGGACGCGCTCTTGGCGGCGTCGGACGATTTTAAGCACTCTTATCCGCATTCGTGGCGGTCGAAGGCGAAGGTGATCCAGCGCGCGACGCCGCAGTGGTTTATTCCAATGGATCTGCCGGCGGGACAAGCACGCGCGGCGGGTGTCGCAGGGGAACAGGGTCAGGCGGACCGTGCGCAACAGCCCCTCTCTCAACCCTCTCTCCAGCGGGGTGGGAGCGTTGGCGGCGACAACGCTCCGACGCTACGCAACCTCGCGCTCGACGCGATCGCGCGGACGCGGTGGGTGCCGGCGCGTGCCGAGAACCGGATCACCGCGATGGTCGAGGGACGACCCGACTGGGTGATCTCGCGCCAGCGCGCCTGGGGCGTTCCGATCGCGCTCTACGTGCACCGCGCGACAGGTCAGTATCTCGCTGATCCGGCGGTGAACGCGCGCATTCTGAGCGCCTTCAAGGCGGGTGGCGCGGACGCATGGTTCACGGCGGACCACCAGACGCTGCTCGGCAACGGCTACGACCTCGCCGACTACGAACCGGTCAACGACATCCTCGACGTATGGTTCGATAGCGGCTCGACGCACGCCTTCGTGGTCGAGGCGCGCTACGGCGCCAAAGATAATCCTGGGGGCACGCGCGCGAACCTGTACGTCGAGGGGTCGGACCAGCATCGCGGCTGGTTCCAATCGTCGCTGCTGGAGAGCTGCGGCACACGCGGGCGGGCACCATACGACGCGGTGCTGACGCACGGCTTCGCGCTCGACGGAAAAGGACGCAAGATGTCCAAGTCGCTCGGCAACGTCGTCGATCCGCTGAAGATCATCGGCGAGAGCGGCGCGGACATCCTGCGGCTGTGGGCGGTGTCGACCGATTATTTCGACGACATCCGCATCGGCAAGGAAGTGCTGGCGACCGCGTCGGACGCGTATCGCAAGCTGCGCAACACGTTCCGCTACCTGCTCGGCGCGCTCGACGGCTTCACCGACGGCGAGCGCGTCGCGGTGGCGGACATGCCCGAACTGGAGCGCTACGTGCTCCACCTGCTGCACAAGCTTGACCTGGAGCTGCGCAGCGCGGCGGAGGGGTTCGAGTTCAACCGCTACACCCGCGCGCTGACCGACTTCTGCAACGAGGACCTGTCGGCGTTCTTCTTCGACGTGCGCAAGGACTCGCTCTACTGCGACGCACCCGGCGATCTGAAGCGGCGGGCGTATCGGACGATGCTCGACACGCTGTTCCACGCACTGGTCCGCTACGCCGCGCCGGTGCTGGTGTTCACCGCCGAGGAGGTGTGGCAGGCGCGCTTCCCGGACGCGGACGCGTCGGTCCACCTGCTCGAATGGCCCGAGCTGCCCGAGCAGGCGTCGGAGGACATCGCGCAACGCTGGCACGAGGTTCGGCGCCTGCGCGAGCGCGTGACCGAGGCGATCGAGCCGCTGCGGCGCGAGAAGACGGTGCGATCGAGCCTGGAGGCCGAGGTAACGGTGCCGGAGACGCCGCTGCCTACCGACGCGCTGGCCGAGGTGTTCATTGTCGCGAAGGTGAGCGAGGCGGGCACGGTCGACGTGACGCGCACCGACTACCACAAGTGCGGGCGCTGCTGGCGGCACCTGCCCGAGGTCGACGAGGACGGCGATCTGTGCGCGCGGTGCGAGGATGTGGTGGCGACGGTATCAGACGGGGTGTCGGCATGACGCGGGTGACGCCGCGCGCCGGGCTGGCGCTTGCCGCAATCGTGCTGGTGGTGGATCAGCTGGTGAAGTGGCTCGTCACCGGGCCGCTCGGACTCGACTTTCTCGGCGCGTCGCGCAACCTGCTGCCGATCTTCGACCTGCGTTTCGTGCAGAACAATGGCGTGTCGCTGGGCATGTTGCGCGCGGAAACGGCGACGATGCGCTGGGTGCTGGTCGCCTTCACGGCTGCGATCGCGGCGGCGGTGCTGGTGTGGATGTGGCGTGAGCCCAAGCGCGGCGACCAGCTGGCGCTCGGCCTCGTGCTGGGCGGGGCGATCGGCAACATCCTCGATCGCGTTCGGTTGGGCTATGTGGTCGATTTCGCCGACCTGCATTTCGGCGAATGGCGACCGTTCCTCGTCTTCAACATCGCGGACGCGGCGATTACGATCGGCGTGCTGATTCTGCTGGTGCGCGCGCTCGTGATCCGCGACAAGCCGGACGAGATCGCGAAGAATTCCTCGGAGAACGTACATGCGTAAGTTGTTGGTCGTGGGCGTCGCACTCGCCGCGATGACGTCGCTGTCGGCGTGCGGCAAGAGCGGCTACGACCGTGCGCGCCCCGACGAGTTCGCGGTGGCGCGCCAGGCGCCGCTGGTGATCCCGCCCGACTTCTCGCTGGTCCCGCCGCAGCCGGGCGCTGCGCGGACGCAAGGGACGAACACGCAGGGCCAGACGCTGGAGGCGCTGTTCGGCACCCCCGCACCGCGCAGCCAGGCAGAGGCGGGCGTCGTCGATCAGGCGGGCGGCGACGTCGCGCAGCCCGGCATCCGGAGCGCCGTCGGCGATCCGCAGACCAACGTGATCGACAAGGGCCAGACGACGCGCGACATCATCGCGGCACCGCAGGGCGACGGCCAGGGCGCGCGCGCAGTCACGGGCGGCGCTGCCGGTGCGACGCAGGCGACCGCTCCCTCGCCCGCCGCAACGCCGACTCCCGCCGCCACGCCGCAGCCGTAAGCGGGGTCGCCGCGCGGCCGGTCGCGCGATATCGTTCTGGCCCAGCCGTGCTTGTCATTCCGGCACAATTTCGGGGTGACGGATGGATGGGCATTCCCTTGCTTCCTGCGCGTGGCGGCTACGGCACGCTCAGCTGTCGAGGCTGACGCCCCCTCCTGCGGGGAAGGGGAAGGTTTGGGCCTCACCCCCGCGCCGCGCGGAACGCGGCCAACCCGCGGGCGAGGTCCGCGATCAGGTCGGCCGGGTCCTCCAATCCGATCTGCAGGCGGACGAGCGGGCCGGCGAAGTCGGCCGTTGTCGCGGTGCGATGGCGTGCGGGGTCGATCGGCAGCGCCAGGCTCTCATACCCGCCCCAGCTGTAGCCGATGCCGAAATGGTCGAGCGCGTCGATCAGCGCGGCGCGCGACCGCTCATCGCCGCCGTTCAGCGCGAACGAGAACAGGCCAGACGAGCCGAGGAAGTCGCGCGCGAACGTCTCGTGGCCGCGGCATGACGGCAGTGCGGGGTGCAACACACGCGATACCTCGGGCTGGTCGGCCAGCCAGCGCGCGACGCGGAGCGCGCTCGCCTGATGCTGGCGCAGGCGAACCGACATGGTGCGCAGGCCGCGGCTGCCAAGCCAGGCGTCGTCGGGGCTGGTGACCTGCCCGAGCTGGAAGCTCGTCTCGCGCAAGCGCGCAAAGCGGTCGGGGCCGGCGGTGACCGAGCCGAGCATCACGTCGGAGTGGCCGACGACATATTTGGTGCAGGCAAGGACCGAGTAATCGACGCCCCTCTGTATCGCGGGGAAGAACAAGGGCGTCGCCCAAGTGTTGTCTAGGATCGTCACGATCCCGCGTGCCTTTGCCGCCGCGACGATCGCGGGCACATCCTGCACTTCGAAGGTCAGGCTGCCGGGCGACTCGATGAAGATCGCCTTCGTGTCGGGTCCGATCAGTTCGGCGATCCCTGCGCCGACCAGCGGATCGTAGAAACGCGCGGCGATACCGAAGCGCTTGAGCAGCCCGGTCGCCATCGACCGCGTCGGATCATAGGCGCTGTCGGGCACGAGCAGTTCGTCGCCGGGCGACAGCACCGCCAACAGGCAAGCGGCGATCGCGGCGACACCGGACGGATAAAGGAACGTGCCCTCCGCGCCGGGCTCCAGGCTGGTCAGCGCATCGGCGAGGCTCCACTGCGTGGGGGTGCCGCGGCGGCCGTAGAACAGGCGGTGGTGCGTGTCCGCCGCGCCGCTCGCGCGCAAATGCGCGACATCGTCGTAGAGGATCGTCGAGGCGCGCCAGACGGGGGTGTTGACGACGCCCGCGGTCCATTCCGGGCGGCGGCCGGCGGTGACGACCTGCGTGTCGGGGCGCGCGTCGGAACGGGGGTCCTGATCGTCGCTCATGCCTCACCTGTCGCTTTGGGGGTGGAAGGGTCGGCGCCCCACTCGCTCCAGCTGCCGTCATAGACCGCGGCCTCGGGTCCTAACAGGTGCGCGGCAAAGGCGAGCACGCTGGCGGTAATGCCCGAGCCGCAGGTTATCATCATCGGCCGCGATGGATCCACGCCGGCGTCGGCAAAGGCGGCGCGCAGCGCGTCGCCGCGCTTCCACGTGCCGTCGGGGTTGAAGACATGCTTGTACGGCAGGTTCCGCGCGCCGGGGATGTGACCGGCGGCGACGCCCGGCCGCGGGTCGGCCCCCGCACCGGTGAAGCGAGCCGCCCCGCGTGCATCGACGATCTGCGTGTCGGTGTTCATCGCGGTGCGGACCTGCGCCATGTCGACGATGCCCCGGCCCTGCTCGCGCGGGGTCGCATGGCGGGGGCGCACGACGTGCTCGCCCGCGTCCAGCGCGCGTCCCTCCGCGCGCCACTTGGCCACGCCGCCGTCAAGGATCGCGACATCGGTGAAGCCGAACGCGCGTAGCATCACCCAGGCGCGTGCGGCGGTGAAATGCGATGCGTCGTCGTAGAGCACGATCCGCACCCCGTCGCCAAGCCCCACCCGCGTCATCCGGCTGGCAAAGCGCGCAGCGCCCGGCATGGTCGAGGGAAGCGGGCTGTCAGGATCGGAGAAGGCCGCCAGGTCCATGAACACGGCGCCCGGCACGTGCGCCACCGCGAATTCTGCAGCGGCATCGCGCTTCGGCTCGCCCGGCAGGTCGATATGGTAGCTGGCATCGGCGACGCGCAGATCGCGATCGTTCAGGTGGTCGGCGAGCCATTGGGTGGAGACGAGTGGGTCCATGTCCGCAGCATAACGCGTGGCAGCGAACGCGTCAGCAGGTCCAACCTAATATGGCGGACCGCTCGCGTCGAGCTCGTCAAGGAACGCCGCCGCCTGCGCGCGCGTCTCGGCGCGGGTCTCAGGCTTCATGCGGTCCCAGGTGCGATACGGCATCGCCATGCGGCGGTTGGGACGCAGCTTGTCCTCGTTGCGGGCGAGGAAGTCCCAGTAGAGCGCGTTGAACGGGCAGGCGTCCTCGCCCACACGCTTCGTCACACCGTAGCGGCAGTGGCCGCAATAGTCCGACATGCGGTTGATGTACGCGCCCGAGCCTGCATAGGGTTTCGAGCCGAGCAGCCCGCCGTCGCCGAACTGGCTCATGCCGAGCGTGTTGGGCAGTTCGACCCATTCATAGGCGTCGATATAGACCTCCAGGTACCACAGGTGGACCGCCTTCGGATCGGCGCCGATCAGCAGCGCGAAATTACCGGTGACCATGAGGCGCTGGATATGATGTGCGTGCGCGGTGGCGAGCGTCTGGCCGAGCGCCTGCGCCAAGCAATGCATGTCGGTGTCGCCGGTCCAGTACCAGTCGGGCAACTGCCGGGTGTTTCCGAAGTAATTGCGATCGACGTAGTCCGGCCCCTCACGCCAGTAGATGCCGCGCATATATTCGCGCCAGCCGAGGATTTGGCGGACATAGCCCTCGACCGAATTGATCGGTGCCTTGCCGGCGCGGTACGCCGCCTCGGCGCGGCGGCAGAGGTCGAGGGGCAAGAGCAGCCCGGCGTTCAGATACGGCGACAGGATCGAATGCCATAAATGGCGCTCGCCGGTCAGCATCGCGTCCTCATAATCGCCGAATTTCTCCAGCGCGTGCGCGAAGAAGGTATCGGCCTGCCGCTCCGCGTCCTTCGCCGTCGTGGCATAGTCGAAGCCGTCGAGATCGCCTGGATGATCGGCGAAGCGTGCCGCGACAAGGTCGATCACCTCGCACGTCACCTTGTCGGGTTTGAAGGCGAGCGGTTGCGGCATGAACAGGTCCTTGTTCGCCGGCTTGCGATTGTCCTTGTCGTAGTTCCACTGGCCGCCGGCCGGCTCCTTGCCGTCCATCAGCACGCCGGTCCGCTGACGCATGGCGCGATAGAAATACTCCATCGTGAGCACCTTGCGCGACGCCGCCCATTGCTCAAAATCGCTGTGCGTGGCGATGAAGCGATCGTCGCTCAGGATATCGACGGGCACGCCGAACAGCGTTTCCCAAGCGTCGAGCATCGCACGGACGCGCCACTCGCCCGCCTCGGTCACGATGATGCGATCGGGCGCGTGGCGTTCGACCGCACGCGCGACCTCGCCGGTGAAGCTGCCGCTGTTGTCCGGGTCGTCGAGACGGACGTAGTCGACCGTCCATCCGGCCGTGTTGAGGGCGGCGGCGTGGTGGCGCATTGCGGACAGGATGAAGGCGATCTTCTGCTTGTGATGACGGACATAGGTCGTCTCGTCGGCAACCTCCATCATCAGCACGACGGTGTCCGCCTTGTCTGCGGCAGCAAGCGACGAGATCGTCGGGGTGAGTTGATCGCCGAGGACGGGTACGAGCGTGGTCATGCCCGTGTTAACGCATGTTGGTACGTCAGCGCTCCAGGATCGCGCGTGCGCGCGCGCAATCGGCGTCCATCTGCGCCATCAACGCGTCGAGGCTGTCGAACTTCGCCTCGGGCCGTAGGAACTCGATCAACTCGACCTCGATCGCCTGCCCATAGAGGTCACCCGAGAAGTCGAAGAAATAGGGCTCGAGCAACTCCTTCGGCGGCTCGAACTGCGGGCGGATGCCGAGGTTCGCCGCGCCGTTCAGCAGGCGTCCGTCCGCTAGCCGCCCGCGCACCGCGTAGATGCCATAGGCCGGGCGCAGGTAGCGGCCCATGTCGAGGTTGGCGGTCGGATAGCCGATGGTGCGGCCGACCTTGTCGCCGTGCTGCACCACGCCTTCAATCGCGAACGGGCGCGTAAGCAGGCGCGCGGCACCGGCGGGATCGCCGGCGCGCAGCAGATCGCGGATGCGGGTGGAGGACACCGGCTCGCCCCCCAGAGTCACCGCGTCGACCGTCTCGGCGGTGAAGCCGTGCGCCTTGCCGAACGCCCGCAGCCCGGCGGTGTCGCCCGCCTTGCCCTTGCCGAAGGTGAAATCAGCGCCGGTGACGACGCCTGCGACGCGCAGGCAATCTACCAGCCGCTCGGTCACGAATGCTTCCGCGGTCAGCGCGGCGAAGGCGGCGTCGAAGGAAAAGACCACGGTCGCGTCGATTCCTGCGGCGGCGAACAGGCGCTCGCGCTGATCTAGCGTCGACAGACGGAACGGTGGAGCGTCGGGGCGGAAGAAGCGCACCGGGTGCGGATCGAAGGTCGCGACCAGCACAGGGCGTCCTTCCACCCGCGCGCGCTCGACCGCGCACGCGACCACAGCCTGATGCCCGAGGTGAAATCCGTCGAAATTGCCGAGCGCGACGATTCCGCCGGCGAGATGCGGCGGCACCGCGGCGCTGCCGTCGAGGCGCTCCATGGTTGTGCGCTCTACGGCCGGGCGCGCGGGGCGACAAGTATGCGCGCGCTCACCGCTCGAGCCGGACGAAGCTGTAGGCGGGGCGTCCAGCTTCCGCGGCGTGATCCTCGCGCGCTACCTCGCGCCAGCCGGTGAAGGACGGGACAATCGCATCGCCAACGGGTGCGGCGTGCACCTCGGTCAGCTCGACCGCGTCGGCGTAGGGCAGCAGCAGCGCGAAGATCTCCGCGCCGCCGATCACCGCAACGCGTGCGCCGGCGATGCGAAGCGCGGCGGCGGGATCGTGGACGACCTCCGCTCCCGCCGACTGCCAATGCGGGTCACGCGTCAGCACGATGTGGCGGCGACCGGGCAAGGGTGAAGGGAAACTCTCGAACGTCTTGCGCCCCATCACCATCGCGCAGCCGGTGGTCAGCGCCTTGAAATGGCGCAGGTCGGCCGGCAGGTGCCACGGCAGCTTGCCGTCGACGCCGATCACACCATTCTCCGCACGCGCGAGAACGAAGGTAACACTCATGCTCAGACCGCGACCGGTGC
The DNA here is from genome assembly GCF_000382485.1 of Sphingomonas sp. Mn802worker. Lineage (GTDB taxonomy): Bacteria > Pseudomonadota > Alphaproteobacteria > Sphingomonadales > Sphingomonadaceae > Sphingomonas. The sequence continues at coordinate 202,288 of NZ_AORY01000005.1, forward strand.
TGCGATATGCGGATGCGGATCGTAGTCGACAACGCGGAAATCATCGATGGTGTAGTCAAAGATCGAGGCGGGCCGGCGCAGCAGTTCGAGTCGCGGATGGCCGCGGGGTTCGCGTGCCAATTGCTCGCGCACCAGATGCTCGTGGTTCAAATAGACGTGCGCGTCGCCGCCGCTCCACACCAGTTCGCCGGGCAACAGGTCGCATTGCTGCGCGAGCATGTGGACCAGCATCGCAGCGGAGAAGGCGTTGAACGCGAAGCCGAGGCCGAGATCGCACGAGCGCTGCCACAGCAGCCCCGAGAGGCAGCCGTCGTTCACGAAGAACTGGTAGGTCATGTGGCACGGCGGCAACGCCATGCGGTTCAGCTCCGCGACGTTCCAGCCGGTGAACAACAGCCGGCGCGAGGTCGGGTTGGTGCGGATCGCCTCGACCAGCTCCGCAATCTGGTTGATGCCCGCGCCGCGGCGATAAAGGTCGTCGCCTGCGGGTTCGTAGGTCGGCCAGTCGACCCATTGCTTGCCATAGACTGGGCCTAGGTCACCCCATTCGGCCGCGAACGCAGCGTCGGAAAGGATGCGCGCCTCGAACACGTCGCGGTCGATCGCCTTGCCGGTCGCGCGGCGGTAACGGTCGAGCGGCCAGTCGGTCCAGATATGCACCTTCTGTTCGACCAGCGAACGAATGTTGGTGTCGCCCGACAGGAACCAGAGCATCTCGCGCGCGGCGGTCTTCCACGCCACGCGCTTGGTGGTGAGGAGCGGCACCGCGCCGCCCTCAAGCGAGAAACGCAGCTGCGGGCCGAAGACCGCGCGGGTGCCGATGCCGGTGCGGTCGCGGCGCTCGTCGCCATGCTCCCACACGCGGCGGAGCAGATCGAGATACTGGTGTTCGTAATGCGAGTCGGTCACGGCGGCCGTGCTACCGCCAGTCACCCGCGGACGCCATCCACAGCGCGATCGCCGCCGCGGCGGCGGTGTCGGCGCGCAGGATGCGGGGGCCGAGCGCGATCGGCACCGCCTCAGGCAGCGCGCGGATCGCGGCGCGCTCGTCGTCGTCGAAGCCGCCCTCGGGTCCGATCAGGATCGCCGCAGGGCCGGGTGTCGCGCGCATCGCCTCGGCCGCGGGCGCGCCGCCAAGCTCGTCGGCGAAGAACAGGTGACGCTCTGCCGGCCAGTCGCGCAACAGGGCGGTGAGCTTCACCGGCTCGGCGACCTGCGGCACCGCGGTGCGGCCGCATTGCTCGGCCGCCTCGATCATGTGCGCCAACAACCGCTCGGTGTTGGGCTTGTCGACCACGGTTCGTCTGGTGACGACGGGAACGAGCCGCGCGACGCCGAGCTCGCACGCCTTTTCCGCCATCCAGTCGACACGGCCCTTCTTCAGCGGCGCGGCGCAGAGCCACAGGTCGGGGACGTGTTCGAGCGGGGCGAGCTGCTGCTGCACGTCGAGCGTCACGTTCCGGCGCGCGACGTCGGTCGCGACCGCGAGCCATTCGCCGCTTCTCCCGTCGAATAGCTTGACCGGATCGCCTGGCTTCATCCGCATGACCGAGCCGAGGTAGTGCGCCTGCGGTCCAGACAATGTCAGCGCGCCGGCGCCAAGGGCTGCGTCAACGAACAGCCGCGGGGTCGAGCGCGGTGGCCAGGCAGGGGTTGCTCCCATCATTTCCTCCGTCCGCGCACGATCAGCCAGCGCGCGGTGAGAAACAGGATGGCGCCCGCGAGCACAACCCCCAGCACGACGCCGGTGACGACGCCAGCGACGCGAACGATCGCGAAGAACAACGCCTCAAAGAAGCGGCCGATCGCAACCGAGATATGAACCACGCGCTATTTGGCCGCGACGCGGGTCCAAGTCTGCGACTTGCACAATCCCGGCAGCACGCAGCCGGTGCCGACCAGCGTGTTCGCGCCTTGCAGCGACAGCGTACCGTCGAACTCCTGTCCCAGATCGGGGACGAACACGGTGCCTTGCCACGCGCCATCCGCGCCGCGGCGGAAATCGCGGAACAGCTGCGTGCCGATCAGCCGCTCGGTCCCGCCCGCTGCGGCGTCGTCGCGCGCGCGCTGGTCGGCAGCGACGACGGTACCGCACAGGCCGGCGCCGCAGGGAGCGACGCGGATGCGCACGCTGTCGCGCGCGTTGCGCCACGTACCCGCGGGCGTGGCGGCGGGAGCAGCGGAGGCAGGCGCTGCGACGGCGACCGCAAGGGCGGCAAGGATCAGGCGCTTCATGTGGACGAACATAGGCAGGCAATCGGACCGATTTAAGGCCGCAAACGCGCGCGCTGCCGTTGGCTTGGCGCGAACGTCCGATTGACGATAAGGGCTGACCGGGTGACCGCCTCCCCTGCCCCCGACCTTACCCCCGACAGCGAGCATCGCGGGCTTGTCGCCATGCTGCCGCCACGCTTGCGCGGGTTCGCGTTGCTGGCGCGGTTTGATCGGCCGATCGGCTGGTGGCTGCTGTTCTGGCCCGGTGCATGGGCGGTGGCGCTCGCGGGCGGCGCAGTGCAACGCTGGTCGCTGATCCTGTGGCTGCTCGTCGGCGCGATCGCGATGCGCGGCGCAGGCTGCGTCTACAACGATATCGTCGACCGCGACCTTGATGCGAGCGTGGAACGGACGCGCAACCGGCCGCTGGCGTCGGGGGCGGTGTCGATGCGCGCGGCATGGGCGTGGTTGCTGCTCTTGTGCCTTATCGGGCTGGTCGTGCTGTTGCAACTGCACTGGCCTGCGGCGATCGCCTCGATCGCGGCGATCCTGCCGGTCGCGGCCTATCCGTTCATGAAACGGATTACGTGGTGGCCGCAGGTGTGGCTCGGGCTGGTGTTTTCCTGGGCGGCGCTGGTGGGGTGGAGCGAGGCTTGGGAAACGCTGAGCGCGGGCGGCGTGCTGCTGTACGCCGGCGGTATCTGCTGGGTTGTCGGCTACGACACGATCTACGCGTTGCAGGACCGCGAGGACGATGCGCTGGTCGGCATCCGCTCATCGGCGTTGCGGATGGGGCGGCACGTCCGCGGTGGCGTCACACTGTGCTACGCGGGCGCGGTGGTGCTGTGGGCGACCGCCTTCTGGCAAGTGCGCGCCGATCCACTCGCGCTCGCGGCACTGCTGCCGGTCGCGGCGCATCTGGCGTGGCAAGTCGCGACGCTCGTGCCCGATGATGGTGCGAGCGCACTGGCACGGTTCCGGTCAAATCGCACCGCGGGACTGCTGATGTTCCTTGCCTGCGTGGTGGTCGGCACGCCGCTCTAGCACCGCGGTTCACGCGGGGAGTGGTAATCGCCCCCCCTGCCACCTAAGTCGCCGGCATGCTTACCCCCGATCAGGCGCAGGAGCGCGCCCACGACATCGTCCGCCGTGCCACCGCCGCCGGGGGCGATGCCGCCGACGCGGTCTTCGCCGCCGATGCGTCGACCGAAGTGTCGGTGCGGCTCGGCAAGCTGGAGGATGTCGGCCGGTCGGAGGCGGAGGAGCTGGGCCTGCGCGTCTTTGTCGGGCAACGTTCGGCGAGCGTGTCGACCTCCGACTTGTCGTCGCAGGCGATGGATGCGCTGGTCGAACGCGCGGTTGCGATGGCGCGCGAGGCGCCGGAGGATCAATGGGCCGGGCTCGCGCCCAACGAGCGATTGATGCACGGCGCCGCGCCGCTGCTCGACCTGGCCGACGACGGCGCGGTGACGCCGGCGGAATTGCGCGAGCTGGCGTCGCAGGCGGAGGAAGCCGCGCGCGCGGTGCCGGGCGTGACCAACAGCGAGGGCGGCGGCGCGGGTGCCTCGTCAAGCGTCTGGGCGCTGGCCACCAGCCACGGCTTCGCGGGCGCTTATGCGACGACCGGTTACAGCGTGTCGGCGAGCGTGATCGCGGGCGAAGGCGGGGGCATGCAGCGTGACTATGCGTTCCACTCCGCACGGCATCGCCAGCGGCTCGACGCGCCGCACGAGATCGGACAGCGCGCGGGCGAGCGCGCGGTGGCACGGCTCAATCCCGGACGGGTGGCGAGCGGCGCGGTGCCGGTGGTGTTCGATCCGCGCGTCGGATCGAGCCTGCTCGGCCACCTGACCGGCGCGATCTCGGGTCAGGCGATCACGCGCAAGACCAGCTTCCTGCTCGATGCGATGGGCACCGAGGTGTTCGCGCCCGGCGTCACGATCTGCGACGATCCGCATCGCCCGCATGGTCTGCGCTCACGCCCGTTCGATGGCGAGGGTCTGCCGGTGTCGCCGTGCTCGATCATCGAGAACGGGATGCTGGAGACGTGGCTGCTCGACTCGGCGTCGGCGCGGCAGTTGGGGCTGGCGCCGACCGGCCACGCCGCGCGCGGGGTGAACGGCGCGCCGGGTGTCACGACGAGCAACCTGTTCATGCAGGCGGGCCACGTGCCGGTCGCGACGCTGATCGAGGATATCACGCTCGGCATCTACGTGACCGAGTTGATCGGACAGGGCGTCAACCCGGTGACGGGCGACTATAGCCGCGGCGCGGCGGGCTTCCTGATCGAGCATGGCGAGATCACGCGGCCGGTCGCCGAGTTCACGATCGCGGGCAACCTGCGCGACATGTTCCGCAGCCTCGTGCCGGCGAAAGACCTCGAGTTCCGCCACGGCATCAACGTGCCGACGATCCGCGTCGACGGGATGACGGTCGCGGGTGGCTGACGCGGGCGGCGCCCCCGATCTGTACGCGCTGGCGGAGGCGGTCGCCGCCGCCGCTCGCGAGGCCGCGGCGATGGCGATGGCGCGCTGGCGCACCGATTTCGCGCGGACCGAGAAGAGCGACGGGAGCCCGGTGTGCGAGGTCGATCTCGACGTCGACCGGATGCTCCACGCGCGACTGTCGGCGCTGTTACCGCAGGCGGGATGGCTGTCTGAGGAGACGGCGGACAATCCCGAGCGGCTGTCCGCCCGCTACGTCTGGGTGGTCGATCCGATCGACGGCACGCGCGATTACGTGCGCGGGCGGAGTGGCTGGTGCGTGTCGGTCGCGCTGGTCGAGGAAGGGCGCGTGGTCATCGCGGTACTCGATGCGCCGGCACGCGGTGAGGTGTGGCGCGCGATGGCGGGCGGCGGCGCGACGCTGAACGGTGCGCCGACACGGGCCGGCGAGCGCGGCGAGATCACCGGCGCGCGCGTGCCCGCGGACGCACTGCCCAAGGTCGACCGCGACCTGACCGCGGTGGAGAAGCCCAATTCGATCGCGCTGCGCATGGCGATGGTCGCCGCCGACCGTGCCGATCTGGTCGCCACGCTGCGCTGGGGCAACGAATGGGACATCGCCGCCGCCGCGCTGGTCGCGGAGGAAGCCGGTGCCAGCATCACCGACGCGCTGGGTCGGCCGCTCAGGTTCAACAAGCCCGCGCCGCGCGCGTTCGGCGTGCTGACCAGCACGCGCGGCATCCACGCGGCCGCGGTTGAGCGGCTGTCTGCGCGAGCGCGAGCGGCGATCCACTAAGGTTCAGGCTGGTCCGCTCGCCCGTGTGCGCCGTCTCGGGCTTGGTCCGGCCCGTTCGGTACCCAGCCGCACCTGATCGCGCAGCGTTCGGGCGCGTTATCTGGCCTGCACGTCAGCAACGGCAGCGGGTTCCTGACTGTGCCGTACCGCGTCGCGCGACGCCATCGGGCGCAGGCGTACCGCGAGGCAGATGACCGCGGGCCAGAACAAGGTGTTGCCGATGTCGCTGAGCGTGTCGGCCCAGCGCCATGATCCGTAGTGCAGCCGGTCGAGGATCTCGTTCCCCGCCTCTGCCGCGATGACGACCGACAACGGGATCAGCGTGCCGAGCGAGCGCCCGGTCGCGAGCCGAGCGAGCAGCAGCACCGCCATGCCGGCGTGGATGTGCAGGATCGTGTCGGGCAGCCCGGTACCGTCACCGATCCACCCGATGAACCGCGCCCATAATGCGGGAACATCCACGCCCGCCTCGCCTTATTTCTGGCAGGCGACGATCGTCGCGATCACCGACAGCGTGTCGTGCGGATCGCGCACGCGGACGGTGTCGAGCCCCAGTTCCTTCGCCGGATAGTCGTTGCCGCCGGGGAAGATCGCGTCGCCGATGAACATCATCTTGTCGAGCGCGATGCCGCTCTCGTCACGCAGCCGCTTCAGGCCGTACGCCTTGTCGACGCCCTTCTGCGTGATGTCGATCGAGGTGGCGCCACCCATGTTGATCGACAGGTCGGGCAGCCGCTTCTTCAGGTCGGCCTGGATCACTTTGCGCTTGGCGAAATCGGGATCCCACTTCTCCTTCGCCTCGACGGGCGCCTGCTGACCGAGCGCGGAGAAGGTGATCTGCGAGCCACGATCCTCGATCCGCTCGCCCCAGGTCTGCTCGGGCTTGAACCCGGTATCCTCGAGGCTCCTGTTGAACGAGTCGATGATGTTCTTCTTGGTCTCGTCATCGAACAGCTCGGCGTAGACCGCCTTCCACTCGCCCGACTGGTGCGTGTAGAGCTTGGTGCCAGTCGTCGGCATCAGCCACAGCTTCGACAGGTCGGCGCGCGCGGGCAGACGGCTCGCGACCTGCTTGTCGAACTGCGGCCAGTCACCGCCGGAGATGACCGCGACGTGCGCGACCTGCAGCAGATCGGCCAGCGCCTCGCCCATATCCTCCTTGATCGCCTGCTTGCTCTCGGCGAGCGTTCCGTCGAGGTCGAAGGCGACGAGTTCTTTCACTTGGCATTCTCCGTGGAGGGAAGGATGATCGTATCGATGGCGTGCGCTACGCCATCCTCGTCGTTTGATCGAGTGACTTTGCTTGCCTGCGCCTTCACGTCGTCGGGCGCGTTGCCCATCGCGATCGGCAGCCCGGCGCGGCGCAGCATCGGCAGGTCGTTGCGCTGATCGCCGATCACTGCCGTGTCGGACAGATCGACGCCGTTCGACCTGGCGAGCGCGGCGACGCCGTCGCCCTTGTTCGCCGCAAGCGCGGTGACGTCGAGATAATAGGTCTGCGACTGCGCGATCGTCGCCTGCTCACCGTATCTGCCGTGCGCGCGTTCGTAGAGCGCGCGAAGCCGGTCCTCGTCGTCGCTGACGAAGGTGATCTTGTCGGCGCGATCGAGCAGATCGTCGAAGTCGGCGCGGATTACCGGTTCCTGGTTCGAGCTGACGCGCTCGCTCTTGGTATGTGGCCCCTCGCCGTCGGTCGCGAACCATTGGTCGTCGGCGAAGACCCAGGTGTCGACCTGTTCGTCGGCCACCATCTCGATCACGCCGCGCGCCACGTCCGCGTCGATCGTGTGATGGCTGACGATCGTGCCATCGCGGCGAAAGACGATGCCGCCGTTGAACGCGCCGACGTCCTCGTCGAGCTTGAGCGGTTCGAGCAACGGCTGGATGCCCGACATCGGCCGCGCGCTGATGACGGTGAAGGCAATGCCCCTGTCGCGCAACCGCTTCACCGCCGCGATCGTCGCGTCGGTCAGCTTCTTGTCCTTGTCGACGAGCGTGCCGTCGATGTCGGACACCACCAACCTGACGGCCTTTGCGGCTTTCTCTGCCGCCATTACTGCGGCATCTCGACGTGACCGCCGAAGCCGAAGCGCATTGCGGAGAGTACCTTGTCGCCGAAGGTATGGTCGACGCGGCTGCGGTAGCGCGCGAACAGGGCCGCGCTCAGCACGTTGAGCGGCACCGCCTCCTCCATTGCGGCATCGATGGTCCAGCGGCCCTCGCCCGAATCGGCGACGTTGCCCGAGAAATGCTCGAGTTTCCCGTCCTTGGCGAGCGCGAGCGCGGTCAGGTCGAGCAGCCACGACGAGATCACGCTGCCACGACGCCACACCTCGGCAATGTCGGTCAGGTTGAGGTCATAGCGCTGATCCTCGGGCAGTTTGTCCGACGCCTTGCCCTTCAGCACGTCGAACCCCTCGGCATAGGCCTGCATCAGCCCGTATTCGATGCCGTTGTGGACCATCTTGACGAAGTGCCCCGCGCCAGCGGGGCCGGCGTGGATGTAGCCGTTCTCCGCGCGCGGATCGGTCACATCGCCGAGCCGACCCTCGGTCCGCTCGATCGTGCCCATGCCGGGCGCGAGCGTCGAGAAGATCGGGTCGAGTTGACGCACGATCTCGTCGGGGCCGCCGATCATCATGCAGTATCCACGCTCGCGCCCCCAGACCCCGCCCGAGGTGCCGACGTCGACATAGTGGACGCCCTTCTCCGCCAGAGTTTTCGCGCGGCGGATGTCGTCCTTGTAGAAGGAATTGCCGCCGTCGATGACGATCTCCCCCTCTGCCGCCTTCTCGCAGATGCTGCTGATGACGCTCTCGGTGACCTCGCCCGCGGGCACCATCACCCACCACACGACCGGCGAGCCCGCCTTGGCGCGTGCGTCGTCGACCGAGGTCGCGGCCTCGGCGCCCGCCTCGACCAGCTTGGCGACCGCATCGGCATCGCGGTCGAAGGCGACGATCTCGTGCCCCTTTTCCATCAACCGGCGCGCCATGTTGCCGCCCATCCGGCCGAGGCCGATCATCACCATCTTCATCGCGAAACGCTCCTGCTCGATGCCGCGGTAAATCGGCGGGATGGGGCAATGTTCCCGCCCTAGCCCGCGCGCTGCGGCCGGATGCGGGCGCTCAGCGCTTGACCGAGGCGGAGAAGGGACGCGCGTGTTTGTCGGTCGCCCATTTGTAATTGGGCTCGGCCGACATGGCGAAGCGGAGTTCGCCGCCCGCCACGATCTCGGCGTGGGTCAGATAGCTCCGCTCGAGCGGGCGGCCGTTGAGCATGACGGCGCCGATGTACGGGCGCGACTGGCCGAAATTGTCGGCGACGATCGTGAAGCGCTTGCCGTTCGGCAGGTCGAGCGCGGCGCGGCGCACGAACGGGCGACCGATTGCATACTCCAGGCTGCCCGGCGTCACCGGATAGAAACCGAGCGCGGTGAAGACGAGCCACGCCGACATCTGTCCCAGATCGTCGTTGCCGGCGAGCCCGTCGGGCGTCGGCTTGTATTGCGAATTGACGATCTGCGTCAGCCGGTATTGCGTGCGCCATGGTTGCCCTGCGTGATCGTAGAGATAGGCGACGTGATGGCTCGGTTCGTTGCCGTGGATGTATTGGCCGATCAGCCCGGCGATGTCCTCCGCGTGGGAATAGTCGAGCTTGGAATTGTCATAGTCGAACATCTGGTCGAGCTTGGCGACGGCTGCCTGATCGCCGCCCATCGCCTCGAACAAGGCGGCCTGATCCTGCGGCACGAACCACGAGTACTGCCACGCATTCCCCTCGGTATAGTCGGAGCCGTAGTTGATCGCGGTTGGATCGAACGGCTCGCGAAACGATCCGTCGGCCTTGCGCGCGCGGACGAAGCCGGTCTTTGAGTCAAAGGTGTTGCGCCAGTAACCGCTGCGCGCGTCGAACCACGTCGCCACGTCGTCACGCCCCATCGCGCGCGCCATTTGCGCGATCGTCCAGTCGTCATAGGCGTATTCGACCGTCTTCGACGCCGCCTCGGGCTCGTGATCGATCGGGATGTAGTGGAGCACCGGCAGGTCGGCGAGCCCGCCGTAGGGCGCGTAGGTCGCGCTCTTGATCATCGCGGCGAGCGCCTGCGTCGCGTCGAACCCGCGTATGCCTTTCAGATAGGCGTCGGCGATGACGGGTACCGCGTGATAGCCGATCATCGTCCAGGTCTCGCGTCCCTGGAACTGCCACACCGGCAGGATACCGTCCGGGCTAACCTGCTGGCTGGCGATCAGCGAGCGGATGATCTCAGAATTGACCGCGGCCGGCTGTATGAGCGTGAGGAGCGGATGTTCGGCGCGGAACGTGTCCCATAGCGAGAAGGTCGAGCGCTGCATGTACCCTTCCGCGCGGTGGACCTGATTGTCGGGGCCGCGCCAGCGCCCGTCGACATCGCTCGTCACCGACGGCGCGATCAGGCTGTGATATAGCGCGGTCATGACGTTCTTGCGCATCGACACGTCGCCATCGACGTCGAGCACGCCGAGCGCCTGTCTCCACGCCGCCGTCGTGGATTTGCGCACTGCATCGAAGCCGACGCTCTCCGCCTTCAAGTTCGCGATCGCGCCTTCCTCGTCGACGCTCGAGATCGCGACGGTGACTTCGAGCGGCTTGTCGAGCTTGCCGAAGTCTAAGCGCCCGACCAGCGCGCGCCCGCTCCGCTCGGCGAGCCGGTCGCTGCCGCGCCCCGGCCCTTGAAACCCCTTGTAGGTCACGTCGGTCTCGGTGCTGACGAAGGCGTGACTGGTGAGCGGCCGCGAGAAGCGCATCGCGAAGAACAACTGCCGGTCGGGTGCCCAGCCGCGTGTCTGACGGCTACCGGTGATCGTGCCGTCGGGGCGCAGGCGGATCGACGACCAGAGCGTCTTGCCGGGGTAATTGTAGAGGCCGGAGCGCAGGTCGAGGATTAGATGCGCCTCGTCGCCGCTGCGAAAGGTGTAGCGGTGGACGCCGACGCGCGTGCCCGCGGTCAGCTCGGCGCGAACGTGCGCGTCGTCGAGCTGGACCGAGTAATAGCCGGGGGTCGCCTGCTCGTTCCGGTGCGAGAAGCGCGAGCGATAGCCCGAGCCCGGCTGTTTCGCGTCTCCGGGTTCCAGCTTTACCGCGTCGGCCGCACCAATTGCGGGCATCAGCAGGAAGTCGCCCAAGTCGCTGTGCCCCGCGCCCGAGAAATGCGTGTGCGAGAAGCCCTGGATCGTCGGGTCCTCGTAGCGATAGCCCGCCGCGTGCGAATAGCAGTCGCGGATGATGCAGGTCGTGTCGGTGTCGGGCGACAGCTGCACCATGCCGAACGGCGCCACCGCGCCCGGAAAGGTATGCCCCTCCCCGCCCGTACCGATGAACGGGTCGACCGCGGCGAGCGGATCGGCCTCACGTTGCGCGAGGGCCGGCGTGGAGAACGATGTCGTCAACGACAGGGCGAGAAGCGCGGACAGGCAGCGGCGGGCGAGGGTCATGCCGCCCCTTGTGCCTTGCGCGACGCACGCGGGAAAGATGTTGTCGCACCTGGGTGCGCGCAACATGCGGGCGCGGCGGCGCGTTAGCTGGTTCAATCAGCACGAGTAGATCACGATGACCGACCCTGCCCGCCCGATGCGCCTCGGCTTTCCCGTCAAGGTGATGGGCAAGCCCGGCTTCAAAAGCAACGACACGCGGCGCTGGCAGAAGAATCCGCATCTGAAATGCTCGCTGGAAGAGGTGTCGAAGATCCTCGACTATCTCGCCAAGGAAAAGCTCGACATGTACCGGCTGTCGTCGGACTTGGCGCCCTACGCGACGCACCCCGACATGCCGCAGTTCCACAACATGGTGGCGGAGAGCGACGCCGATCTCGCCGCGTTCGGGAAGAAGGCGCGCGAACTCGACATACGGCTGTCGTTCCACCCGTCGCAGTACGTGCTGCTCAACAGCCCCGACGCGGCGTTGACGGAGAAGAGCATCTGGGACCTATCGAGCCAGGCGGAAATGCTCGACCGTATGGGGCTGGACGACGAGGCGGTGATGATCACGCACGTCGGCGGCGTCTACGACGACCACGACGCGAGCCGCGCGCGCTGGATCGAGGGGTGGGAGAAATGTCCCGAGCACGTCCAGCGCCGGCTGGTGCTGGAGAACGACGACATCCGCTTCTCGGCCGCCGACGCCTTGTGGATTCACGAGCGGACCGGCGTGCGACTGGTGTTCGATTACCAGCACTTCTGGTGCCTGAACCCCGAGCGGCTCGACATGCGCGACACGTTCGAAAAGTTTCTAGCGACCTGGCCCGAGGGCGTGCGCCCGAAGATGCATTTCTCCTCACCCCGCACCGAGATGCGCGAGGTGAAGCAGAAAATCACCGCGAAACAGCGCGCAAGCGGCAAGACCACGAAGAAGGGCGAGCTCACCAAGGCGCCGGTGAAGGCCAACGCGCGGGTGAAAACGGTGCTGCGCCCGCCGATCTGGACCGGACACGCCGACTTCACCAACCCGTTCGAGTTCGCGACCTTCATGCGAATGGCCGAGGGGCTGGTCTTCGACGTGATGATGGAGGGTAAGTCGAAGGACGTGAGCCTGCTGAAGCTGCGCCCCGACCTGCTGCGTTTCGCCCCCGACGTGGCGGCGCGCTTCGGCATCTATCCCGAGGACGCCGACGCGCTGGCGGCGGATGAGGCGGAACTCGACGACGGCGTCGACGCGGACGAGACGCCCGACGTAGATGAGGGGGACGCGATGCTTGAGGCGGCGGAGTAACCCGCTGCCGGGCGAGAGGCGGCGGAGTGATCCGCCACCCGCGCAATCATTCCGCTGCTTCGCGCACCGCCATTTCCGCACCGACTTCCTCCGCGAACCATTCGGCGGTCATCGGCAGCCCCTCGCTCAAGGGCACGCGCGGTGACCAGTCGAGCACGTCTCGCGCGCGGCTGATGTCGGGTCGCCGTCGGCGGGGGTCGTCCTGCGGCAGCGGCGTGTTCACGACCTTGCCCGCGTGCGGCACCAGTTCCAGCACCATGTCGAGCAGTTCGTTGATCGTGAACTCGTCCGGATTGCCGATGTTGACCGGCTCCGTTCCGTCGATGTCGCTCTCCATCAGCGCCATCAACCCGCGTACCATGTCGGACACGTAGCAGAAGCTGCGCGTCTGCGTGCCGTCGCCGTGGACGGTGATGTCGCGGCCCGTGAGCGCCTGGCAGATCAGGTTGGAGACGACGCGCCCGTCATCGGGGTGCATGTGCGGACCATAGGTGTTGAAGATGCGCGCCACGCGCACCTGGGCGCGACCCATCCGCGCGAAGTCGAACGTCATCGCCTCCGCCGCGCGCTTGCCCTCATCGTAGCAGGCGCGAGGACCGGTGCAGCTGACCCAGCCGCGATAACCCTCGACCTGCGGATGCACCTCGGGGTCGCCGTAGACCTCGCTGGTGGAGGTCAGCAGGAAACGTGCGCCGGTCTTTTCGGCTAGGCGCAGCAAGTGGTTGGTGCCGACCACGTTGGTCAGCATCGTGTGTTCAGGATCAGCCTGATACTGCGGCGGCGACGCGGCGCAGGCGCAATTATAGATGCGCGTCAGGTTGGGCGCTTCCGTCACGCTCGCGGGCAGCGCGTTGACGATGTCCGCCTCGACGAAGGTGAAGTTCGGCAGGTCCTCGAGCAGCTTCAGGTTCGAGGGCCGTGCGGTCTGCAGATTGTCGAGGCAGATGACGCGGTTGCCGGCGTCGCTCAGCGCGCGGCACAGATGCGACCCGATGAAGCCCGCGCCCCCGGCGACCAGAATGGTGTCCATGTTCTTCTCCCTCATGCCGTTACGCGCTCGCGGATGCGCGCATGTTCGGCGGCTTCGTTCAGGTGGCGCTCGAGCTCTGCGGCCCGGTGCGCGGCGGTATGTTCGGCGAGCACGCGCGCGCGTCCCGCCTGTCCGATCTGTTCGAGATCGCGGCGGCCGAGCGCGGCGAGCATGTCGGCGCAGGTATCGACCAGCAGGATTTCGCGTCCGTCGCCCAGCAGCTCCGTCAGCCCGTCCCAGCGATCGGAGATGATCGGCGTGCCGCACGCTGCCGCCTCGAAGATCCGCACCGAGGGCGACCAGCCCGCCGCGATCATGTCGGCGCGAGTTACGTTCAGCGTCGCACGGCTTGCGCCGTAGAAGGCGGCGTGCTCGGCAGGTGGCAGATGCTCGATCCGCTCGACATTGTTGGGCCACTGGATCGTGTCGGGGTATTGCGGACCCGCGACCGCAAAGCGGCGGCTGGGCGCGGCGCGCGCGACGTAGAGCAGCAGGCGTTCGAGCGTCGGCTGGCGATCGTCGCTGTAGGTGCCGAGATAGGTCAGGTCCCACTTCTTCGGCACGTCGAGCGGCACGTAGGCGTCTGCGTCGACCGAGCAGTAGAGCGCGCGCGCCATCGGCGAGCCGTAATGCTCCTCCAAATGGGTGAGCGTCGGGCCGCCGGTGAACGACAAATAGACGTCGTAGCCGGGGATGACGGCGGGGGAGAGATACTCGAAATCGCCGCGCGCCAGCTTGGCGAGCGTGACGGGCGTGTCGATGTCGTAGAAGGCGGTGGTGCCTTCCGCCCATCCCTGCACGAGCCTGCCGACCGCTACCCCGTCGGGAACGTAGCTGCCGACGATCACCGCGTCGGCCTGCGCGATCTCGTCCCGCCAGTCGGCCAGATGATCGAGATCGCGGTAGTAATTGAGCCGGCACCAGTCGGGATCGACGAGGTCGCGGTGCGCGCCGGCGTACCACGGCACCTCGCGTTCGAGGAACACGACCTCGTGCCCGCGCGCAGCATAAGCCTTCAACAGCGCGCGGAAGGTGGTGGCGTGGCCGTTGCCCCAGGACGAGCCGAGGCTGAGGCCGAGAACGACGAGCTTCATGCCGGCGTCACCTCACGCGCCGCGTGGACCTTGAACAGCGCGTCAACCTGTTCGCCGCGCAAATCGTAGGTGTGTTCGGCGAGGACGCGCTTGAGCGCTGCCTGCCCGATCGCTGCCGCGCGCTCTGTCGTGAGCGCCGACAGGTGATCCGCCACGTCCTGCCCGTCGCGCGCGACCAGCACTTCCTCGTCGGGCTTGAGGAAAAGCTCGATCCCTTCCCACGCGTCGGTGATGAGGCAGGCAGCGGCGCCCGCGGCCTCGAACACGCGCGTGGCGGGGGAGAAACCGATGTGCGCCATCGAGTCGCGCGCCACGTTCAGCACCGCGCGCGGCGTGCAGTTGAACGCGTTGTGCTCGGCGGTGAAGACGTGGCCGCGGTGACGCACGTTGCCGGGCATCGCCTTCGTGTCCCAGCCGTTGCCGCCGATCAGGAACTGCTGGTCTGCGAGGAGCGACGCGGGGCGCAGGAAGAACTCCTCCACGCGCGCCTCACGATCGGGCAGGCGATTGCCGAGGAATGCAAGGTCGCAGGCGAAGCGCGGGTCGGGGTCGACCGGGTAATGCGTCTGCGGATCGAGCGCGTTGTAGACCGGCACGCAGTCCTTCGCGCCGAACCCGGTGTAAGCGTCGACGACGGGTGCGCCGCCGCCGTAGGTCAGCACCATGTCGAGGCCCGGGAGCGCGGCGCGTACCGGATGACTCGCGTCGGCGCGCATCTCGTCGAGCGTCGCGGCGGCGTCGACGTCCCAGAAGATCTTGAGCGCGTGCGGGTTCGCATTCGCGATCACGCCTTCGAGCAGCTCGGCGTCGAACACGCCAACGCCGTTCGCCTTGACGACGATGTCCGCAGCCCCAGCCTCCGCCAGCACGCCGCGCATCGCATCGACGGTGGCCGGGTAGACGACGACCTTGGCGTATTCGGGCGGGTCGATGTCGCGGTGCTGCTGGCGATCGAACGCGTCGGGTTCGTAGAAGGTGATGTCGTAGCCGCGCTCGCCGAGCGCACGCAGGATGCCGCGATAATAGGTCGCCGCGCCGTTCCAGTAAGACGACAACAGGCTCGATCCGTAGAAAGCGATCTTCATGCGGCAACTCCCACGCCAGGGTTGGTGCCCAACGTGTCCAGGATGGTCATCAATTCGTCGACGCGGTGCGCGCAGGTGTGGCGGGCGCGGATCGTCTCGATCCCCGAGGCGATCAGCGATTGCCGCAGGTCGGCGTCGTCGCGGATGCTACGCAGCACGTCCGCCATCTGCTCGCCGTCGGTGGCGTAGAGGAAGTCCTGCCCCGGGCGAAACAGCCCTTCCGCGTCGTCCCACGGCGCGCTGGCGAGCGGAATGCCGCAGGCGAGCGCCTCGAACACGCGGATCGTCGGGATGCCGGGCAGGATCGTACGGTAGTAATTGCGCGGCACGTGGACGGTAGCGAG
The DNA here is from genome assembly GCF_000382485.1 of Sphingomonas sp. Mn802worker. GTDB lineage: Bacteria > Pseudomonadota > Alphaproteobacteria > Sphingomonadales > Sphingomonadaceae > Sphingomonas. The sequence goes on from NZ_AORY01000005.1 coordinate 218,042, forward strand.
CGCCCGCGCAAAGATCTCGGGTGCGCGCGCATTGGGTGCCCACCCGTGATAGCCGGCACCGTAGCGCGCGAGCATCGCCTTTGCCTCGTCCGGGTAGCGGACGCCGTAGATGTCGAGTGGCAGCCGTCCGACCTGCGCGGGGCGGAGGAGGTAATCCTCGATCTCGCGCGTGCGCTCGCCGTCGCCCCAGTTGCCGATCCATACGACGCCTTCACGGGCATCGCTGTCGAGTGGATGGAAGCGGCGCGTGTCGGCGGCCTCGTGCCACGTCCACACGCGCTTGCCCCAGCCGCGTGCGCGATACTGTTCCGACAGCGTCTCGCCGAACGCGAGGACGCCGTCGTAACCCGACAGGTCGTACGCATCCATCTCATGGGCCGCACTGACGATGCGGTGGTGCGTGTCGTGGAACAGCAATGTCCACGGCGCGCCCCCTTTGCGCAGGCGACCTACCTCGGCGACCAGATCGTGCGCGTTCCACTCGTGGACGATGACGAGGTCGGCGCCGTCGACCATCGCCGCTACATCATCGCCGGGCGCGTAGCTCGCGGACGACAATTCGGGATAGGCGCGGGTATAGGGCGCGAGTGCGTCCTCGCCGCCATCGGCGAGAAGGTTCTGCAGGCTCCAGCTGTCCGCCGGCTCCCACGCACGAACGTCGTGACCGCGCGCGATCAGTTCGGACAGCACGCCGCGGACGAAATGCGCGTTGCCGTGGTTCCAGCATGAGGCGAGACTGTGGGTGAAATAGACGATCCTCATGCCGCCGCCCGCTTCTCGGGTGCAGCCGCGCGCGCGTAGATCGCCGCCATGCCGCGCGCGTTGGCGGCAGGGGTGTAGCGCGCGGCGCGGACGCGGGCGCGCTCGCCCGCCTCGTGGCGTCCAACCGGGTCGGCGGCGAGCGCTTCGATCGCGAGCGCGAAGCCAGCGTCGTCGCCGGCCGCGACGAAACGCGCCGCGCCGTCCCACAATTCGCGAAACGTCGGAATGTCGGACAGCACCAGCGCGCAGCCCGCCGACGCGGCCTCAAGCACCGCGAGCCCGAACGGTTCGTAGCGCGCGGCCGACGCGAAGATCGGGCGCGACGACAGCTGTCCGGCGACGCCCTCATCCGACAGCGCGCCGAGCGTGTGCAGGTGCGCGAACGCGACCTGCTCGCCGTTCGGTCCGGCAAGCGGTCCGGCAGCCTTGAACGGCAGCGACATGCGCGCGGCGGCGCGGTCGAGCGTTGCCACATCCTTGCCGCGATCCCACAGACGCCCGGCGGTGAACGCGAAACCCGCCATCTCGCCCGACGCCGTTATCGCACTGCGGCCGTTATGCACGACGTGCGGGCGACGCGGCAGCGCATAGAGGCGCGCAAGCGTGTCGGCGAGTGCGGCCGAGGGGCAGACGCTCACGTCGGAGCGGGCAAGGCCATCGCCGGTCAGCGCCGCCTGCCACGCGAGATCGGCCGGCAGCGGGCCGTGCTCGACCGCGTCCCACCATGACGCGACGCAAGAGTGCGCGACCGCGACGACCGGCATCGCATAGTCGGCAAGCGCGAAGGCGGGCTGGTTCACCTGCACCACGTCGGCGCCGTGCAGCGCGGCGATGCGGGCGAGCGCGTCGGCGGTGCGTCGCACCTCGCCCGCGTGACGCGCAAGCCAGTCGAGCGGCAGGCCCGTCTCGGTCACGTCGATGCCGAGCGCGGCGGCACGGTCGCGTTGCGCCGATGACAGCGCAGGCCCGAGCACCGCCAGATGCGCCTCGACCCCCATCGGGCTGAGCGCAGCGGCCAGTTCGAGCGCGTATTGCCACACGCCGCCGACCGCATCCGCCGTCATCAGCAGACGCGTCACGCAGCGACCTCGACCGGGGCGGCGGCATGTTCCGTGCTCAACCAATCGGCAAGACGTGCGACCCCGTCGCGCCAATCAACGCGGCGCTTGAGCCCGAGCGCTTCCTCCGCCGCGCGCGTGTCGGCGACGAAGTAGCGCTGGTCGCCCGCGCGCCAATCGTCGTGGCGCACGTCGACCGAGCGGCCGGTCACCTCGGCGATATGATCGAGCAGGACACGCAGGCTGACGGCATTGTCGGGCCCGCCGCCCAGGTTGAACGCGCGGCCCTTGACCTCGTCGATCCGCGCCCAGGCGGCGAGATAGGCGTCGACCGCGTCCGACACGTCGAGGATGTCGCGTACCTGGCAGCCGTCGCCGTAAAGCGTGATCGGCCGGCCCTTCAGCGCACTGATCAGGAAATGCGCGACCCAGCCCTGATCCTCGGTCCCCATCTGGCGCTGGCCGTAGATGCAGCTCATCCGCATCACCGCGCTGCGCAAACCGTAGCTGCGCGCATAGTCGAGCACGTACTGGTCGGCCGCACCCTTCGACACGCCGTAGGGGGTGTGGAAATCGAGCGGCCGCGCTTCAGAAATGCCGTGTGCGCGCACATCGGCGTCGACGGGCACGTACCGATCGCCCTCCAGCGCGAAATCGAGGTCGGTCAGGTCGCCGTAGACCTTGTTGGTCGACGCGAAGATGACGGGCGCTTGCGGAGCGTGATGGCGCACCGCCTCCAGCACGTTGAGGGTTCCTGCAATGTTGGTCGCAAAATCGTCCATCGGGTCGGCGAGGCTGGTGGTGACCGCGACCTGTGCGGCGAAGTGGAACACCGCTGATGCGCCCTTGACCGCCTCCGTGACCCGCTCCGCGTCGCGTACGTCGGCCTCGACGAAGCGGACGCGATTGCCGTGGCGGCTGCGCAGCCAGTCGAGGTTGCGGCGCACGCCCGCGCGCGCGAGCGCATCGTACACGATCACGTCGCGTCCGCTCTCCGCCAGTCGCCACGCGAGATTGGCGCCGATGAACCCCGCGCCGCCGGTGACGAGGACCGGCCCCGCTCCTGTCTCGCTCGCGTCAGCCGCCCCCCCGGACGTCACGCGACCAGCCCGCGCTTGTCGAGTTCGGCGCGCATCTTCTCGACCTTGTCCTCGGCGGTCTGCTGCGCGACCCAGTCGGCGAGCACGGCGAGACCGGCCTGGAAGTCCTGCGTCGCCTCGAATCCGAGCTGCTCGCGCGCAAGCGACGTGTCGCAGAAGCAGTGGCGGATGTCGCCGATCCGCGCCTTGCCGACCACCTGCGGCGAGATGTCGTTCTTGCCCATCGCCTGCGCCAGTTCAGTCGCAACCTCGCGCACCGAGCGGTGGTGGCCCGAACCGATATTGAACGTGCCGCCGGCCGCTTGCGGCAGCGTCAGCGCATCGGCGAAGGCGCGCGCCACGTCGGAGACGTGGACGAAGTCACGCCGCTGCTCGCCATCCTCGAAGATCATCGGCTGCTGGCCGTTCAGCAGCCGCGAGGCAAAGATCGCGAGCACGCCGGTGTACGGGTTCGACAGCGCTTGTCCGGGGCCATAAACGTTGAACAGCCGTAGACAGACGCCCTCCATGCCGTAGGGCGCGGCCATGATGTGGGTGGTGCGCTCCTGCACGTATTTGTTGAGCGCGTAGATCGATGACAGATTGGGACGCTTCCACTCCGGCGTCGCGACGGCTTCGAGCGGTCGGCCCTCCGCGTCGACGGGCTCCCAGTTGGTCAGGCCATCACGCAGGCCTTTGCGCTCCGCATCCTGCACCAGCTTGCCATCCGCGTCGCGGTACAGCCCCTCGCCGTAGATCGACATCGACGAGGCGGTGACGACGCGGCGCACCGGTTGGTCGATCAGCTTTTCAAACAGCACCGCGGTGCCGACATCGTTGGTCGAGGTGTAGCGCTCGACCTCGTACATCGACTGACCCACGCCGACCTCGGCCGCGAGATGGACGACGCTGTCGACGCCCTGCAATGCCTTTGCCACCACGTCGCCGTTACGCACGTCGCCGCGGATCAGCTCGACCTCGTCGTTGAGGAGCGGCGGCCGCTCAACATCGCCGTGAACCTGCTCGATCAAACTGTCGAGCACGCGCACCTTGTTGCCGCGCGCGAGCAGTTCATCCGCGACGAAGCGCCCGATGAACCCCGCGCCCCCCGTGATCAGCACCGTTTCCATATATTCTCCCACCCCGGTCAGTGTCGGTGGGCGAAAACGACATTGATCTGGATCAACGACGCGGCACGGCCACCAACGCCATACAAGAAGAAGAACATCTTCTACTTAGCTTTGTTCCGAAAAATTGTTGCATGCTCGCAACTTTTTTCCTCGATCGTGGTTGCAGCCGGCTTGCCGCTCGCCGACGAGGGATAATGACCCGTACGATATTGCTCGCCCGTCACGGTGTCCACGCCGAGGTCGGCCATATCCTGAGCGGTCGCTCGGAGATCGCATTGTCGCCCGATGGTCACGCGCAGGCCGAGCGACTGGCCGCGTGGCTCGATCGCACGCCGCTCGCCTCGATCCACGTCAGCCCACGGGCGCGGACGCGCCAGACTGCCGAGCCGGTCGCTCGCCGACGCGGCCTCACGCCGGTGATCGCCCCCGCGCTCGACGAGATCGACTTTGGTACGTTTACGGGTCAGTCCTTTGCGGCGCTTGGAGACGATCCTGCATGGACCCGGTGGAATGCGGAGCGAGACACAGCGCGCTGTCCGGATGGGGAGACGATGTCGCAGGCGGTGGAGCGCGCGTGGCGCCACATCCATACCATTCCGGCAAGCGACGCTCCTGCATTGTGCGTCACCCACTGCGACGTGATCCGCGGGGTGATCGCATGGCATTTCGGCCTGCCGTTCACCGCCATCTACGGCGTCGACTGCGATCCGGGCTCGGTCACGACGCTCGAGCTGAGCGACACGGGCACGCGGCTGGTGGCGCTCAACGAGCGGCCATGAACATCGGCACCTGCTGCACGGCGGCCGGCACCGCGTGCATGTCGGCGTAGCTCTTTTCCTCGATCAATTCCGAGCCGAGTTGCAGGTTGATCGCACGCTTGATGCCGGCGCGTTCGTCGTTCTTGTGATAGACCGCGCGGGCGAGATGGACGAACTCGGCACCGAACGTGCCCGCGGCCTCCTGCTCACGGATCGCGTCCTCGATCTCCCACAGATCCTCGTTAACCGCCTTCAGCGTCGCATAGAGCGGTGCAATGCCGTCGCTGCGAAGCGCCATGTCGCCGAATTCGCTCAGCAGCCGGTGCTCGTTCGCGACATTCGCGCGTGCGTCGGCGCGGACGATCCGCTCGCACTTGATCTCGAGGATGCTGATCTTGTCGAGCAGCTCGCCCCAGGAAACGGGAACCATCGGGCTAACCTTGGACGCCATATACCGCTCCTTCGTTGATTTGGTGGGTTCGTGTGTCGAGCGCGTCCGCGATCCTCGCGACAACGCCGGTCCAGTCGCCGGCGCGTGGCTGCACGAACAGGCGCATCGTCGGGTACCACGGCGTGTCGGTGCGATCGGGTGACCAGCGCCAGTCGGGTTCGGCCTTGAGCATCAGCCACGTCGGACGCCCGAGGGCGCCCGCCAGATGCGCGATCATCGTGTCGACGGTGATGACGAGCGAGCACGCGGCGATCAGCGAGGCGGTGGCATTGATGTCGAACCGGCAACCGGCGGAATTGAGGACTGGGAGGTCGGTCGGCTCGGCGACGAGCGACAGGCAGCGGCGACCGGCGCATAAAGGCGCCAGCAACGTCGCGGGCACGCGGCGATCGTGGTCCCAGTCGCCGGCGGAATAGCACAAGCCGATCGTGTTCGCGGGCAGCGCGGCGGGGCTGGCGTGCAGATAGGGCGCGCGCGCGTCTTCCGGCGTCACGCGCAGCGCCTGCGGCAGTTCGGTGATCTCAATGTCGCACGCGGACGGTTTCGCCGGGCGGGCGTGGTCGAAGGCGAGCAGCCGGTCGACGCCTGCGATCCCGCCGAGCAGGCCATGCAGCCGCACCGGTGCCTCGACCGTCACCGATCGTGCCCGGCGGGCAAGCAGCGGCAGGAAACGCGCGAACTGGATCGTATCGCCCAGCCCGTGATAGCAGCGCACCAGCACGTCCTGGTCGTCGAACGCGCGCCCGTCCCATACCCAGCGGCGGTGGTAATCGACACGTGGATCGTCGCGCTCGGCCAAACTGCGCCCGGCGATCACCGCCTCGCCGATCGCGAACGCTGCCGCGTAATCGCCGCGCCGCATCGCCGCGGTCCACGGGTCGACATCGGATCGAGGGGCGGCTTCTACCATCCATCGCTCAATCCTCAGCTGTCTGCACGAGTTCCGTCGTTGCGCATGCGTAATGCAATAAGCTTTGTTGCTTACCGCCCGGAACGCGGCCAAACGACGATTGTTGGCGCAAGGATTACCAAAGCGCGATCACGCGTCATCAAGGGGGCTCGATTGACCGATATCGAACAACGCGACGATGCGCGTGCGGCATTACGCGAGGAGGTGCGCGCGCTGGCGCCGTGGTTCCACAACATCGATCTGGGGGGCGGGCTCCACACCGCGCCCGAGCATTTTCTGGGCGACTATCCCAATTTCAAGTTCGCGATGTTCCGCGACTGCGTGCCCGCCGACCTGACCGGGAAAACCGTGCTCGACATCGGCTGCAACGCCGGCTTCTACTCGATGGAAATGAAGCGTCGTGGAGCGGCACGCGTCGTCGGGATCGATTCGGACCAGCGTTATCTGGCGCAGGCGCGCGTCGCGGCGCGCGCGCTCGGGTTTCAGGATTCGGTCGAGTTCCGCAACCTGTCGGTCTACGATGTCGCGAAGCTGGGCGAGCGGTTCGACCTCGTGATCTTCATGGGCGTGCTCTACCACCTGCGCCACCCGCTCTTGGCGCTCGACCTGATCCGTGAGCATGTCGCGCGCGACCTGATGCTGTTCCAGACGATGCAGCAGGGCTCCACGCAAGTGTCCGACGTGCCGGAGGATCACCCTTTCTTCTTGCCCGACAGCTATACGCCGCCCCCGTACTTCGACGAGCCGGGTTATCCCAAAATGCATTTCATCGAACGCAGGTTCGCGGGCGACTGGACCAATTGGTGGGCGCCCAACCGTGCGGGATCGATGGCAATGCTGCGCGCGGCGGGGTTCGAGATCGTGGAAAGCCCACAGGACGACGTGTTTCTTTGCCGCGCCACCGACGTGCCTTATGCGCAATTCGGTCCGGCTGCGGTCTATCCGGCCAATGAAGGGGTGAATGCGTGATCGAAGCGGCGATGATCTGGAACGAGCCGAACAACAAGTCGCACTGGGACCCCGAGGTCGATCCCGACTGGTCGAAGTTCGCCGACACCGTCAGCCGCACCGGCGCCGCGATCCACGCGGTCAATCCGGGCGTGACGCGTGTATTGGGCGGCATGTCGCCGATCGATCCGATGTGGGTGAAGCGGCTTGAGGGGCACGGCTGCCTGGACGCCGTCGACGTGCTGGCGGTGCACGGCTTCCCGCTCGACTGGAACCTGTGGTCGATCCACGAATGGCCCAACAAGATCGCGGAGATAGAGGCGGTTACGACCAAGCCCGTCTGGGTGACCGAGGTCGGCGTCGGATCGTTCGGCGCGGAGGAAGTGCAGGTGTTCGGGGTCGAGAAGACCGCCGAGCTGCTGATTGGCCGCGTGCCGCGCATCTATTGGTATTCGCTGTTCGACCTGCCGCAGGAATGGGGCGCGACGACGCGCCACCGCGAAGCGGAAGGATCGAGCTACTACCGCCATTTCTACATGGGGCTGATCCGCGCCGACGGCACGCCCAAGCCGTCGCTCGACTCCTATGCCAAGGTGGCGGGCGAGATGGGACTGATGCAGTGGTTCCATTATCACGATCCGCGGCTGGACGACGCGGTCGAGTGGATGAAGCGGCTGGGCACCAAGAAACTGCGCACCGGTTTGTCATGGGCCGACAGCTTCCGCCCCGACGCGATCGGCTGGTTCGACCGGCAGATGGAGGCGCTGCAGGATTTCGACACCACCGTCACCTTCTGCTTCACGCCCGAGCATTTGGGCATCCAGCCGCACCATTCGAGCGCCGCGCGCGAGCCGCAGGCATTCGCCGATTTCTGCGCGCAGATGATCGAACGCTACGCACCCAAGATGGCGACGCCGGTGAGCGAAACGGTCGCGGCTTGACGATCAGGCGGTGGTGTCGGGCGGCACCACCGCATTGCCGAGGTCCTCGGCGCGGCGAACGGTGACCATGACGCCTAGTTCCGGGTAAGCGATGCGCCGCTTCGGATCGGTCACGTCGTCGGGGGCGACCGCCAGGCGTCGGCTCACCTTGCTGCGGTGGTGCATCCGCGCGGTGTTCTCCTGACCGACATAGCAGCCCTTGGTGAAGCTGAGGCCGTTCAGCTCGCGCGCATTGGCCTCCAGCCACAACGTCTCACCCGAGCCGAGTTCGGCCAGCCCTTCCGTCACGCCGAGCGACAGGCGATGCGCGTGCCAGCCGGTCGCGGGCGCGTTCGGCGGCGCGATCCAGCGGTTGCCGAGCGTGGGCGACCGCGGATCGGGCGACGCGCCGGCCACGGGCTCGCGCGACCAGTGCACCGCCAACGCTTCGTCGCGCGCGATCGATATCACACGACGCAGGCGATAGATCGACAGGCGTCGTGCCAGCGCGTCGGCCTGTTCGGCCTCGACATCGAGCAGCACGTCCTCGCCGTCCGGCCACATGATGAAGTCGAACAACGCCTTTCCCTGCGGCGTCAGCAGCGCGGCATAGGCGGGTAAGTGCCCCGTATCGTTCGTGACCAGCCCTTGCAGAAAGCCGCGCACGTCCTCGCCGGACACGCGCAACACCGCGCGGTCGGTCAGGGTGGTGCCAGCTGGCGCGGTCGTCGGGGTGGCATCGCTCATGCCCCCGAGTTAGGGAGGCGCCTCACGTGACGAAAGGGCTGGCGATGGCGACCTGTGACCTGAAACTGACGGGCGGCACCGTTCACACGCCGGGTGGTCCCGTGCGCGCCGATTTAGGCGTGTCAGGCGGACGCATCGTCGCGATCGGGAGCATCGGCGACGCCGGCCGCACGATCGACTGCACCGGGCTCGACATCCTGCCGGGTGTCATCGACACGCAGGTCCACTTCCGTGAACCGGGCCTCGTCCACAAGGAGGATCTGGAAAGCGGCAGCGTCGCCGCCGTCATGGGCGGCGTGACGGGCGTGTTCGAGATGCCCAACACCAAGCCCAACACCGACAGCGCGGAGGCGATCGCCGACAAGCTCGCGCGCGCGAAGGACCGGATGTGGTGCGACCACGCCTTCTACGTCGGCGCGACGCACCACAATCCACAGGCGCTCGCCGAACTGGAGCGGATGCCGGGCACCGCAGGCGTCAAGATTTTCATGGGTGCGTCGACCGGCGACCTGCTGGTCAGTGACGACGCCACCTTGTCGCAGGTGCTGGCGCACGGCACCCGCCGCGTCGCGATCCACGCCGAGGACGAGGACCGGATGAACGCACGCGAAGGCGAGCGCGTGACCGGCGATGCGTCCTCGCACCCCGTCTGGCGCGACGACGAGAGCGCGATCCTCGCCACGCGCCGAATCCTTGGGCTGGCGCGTGCGGCGGGACGGCGCATTCACGTGCTCCACGTGACGACCCCGGCCGAGCTCGAACTGCTGGGGCAGAACAAGGACATCGCCACCTGCGAGGTGACGCCGCAGCACCTGACGCTGGCGGGCGAGGAAGCCTATCCGCGGCTCGGCACGCTGGCGCAGATGAACCCGCCGATTCGCTCGGGCGCGCACCGCGATGGCTTGTGGCACTGGCTCAACCAGGGCGTGCCCGACGTGATCGGCTCCGACCATGCGCCGCACACGCTGGAGGAGAAGTCGAAGCCCTACCCCGCTTCGCCCAGCGGGATGCCGGGGGTGCAGACGCTGCTGCCGCTGCTGCTCGACCATGCGGCGAACGGGCGATTGACGCTCCAGCGCGTGATCGAGCTGACCAGCGCAGGCGCGCAGCGCATCTTCGGGATCGTCGGCAAGGGGCGCATCGTCGCCGGCTACGACGCCGACTTCACGGTGGTTGACCTCAAGAAGCGCTGGACAATCGAGGACCGCTGGCTCGCCTCGCGCAGCGGCTGGTCGCCGTTCACGGGCATGGAGCTGACCGGCAAGCCGATCGGCACGATCGTGCGCGGTCAGGTCGCGATGTGGGAGGACCAGCTCGGCGAGCGTGCGCAGGGCGCGCCGATCCGCTTCGAGGCCACCGCGTTCGGGCGCTGAGCCTCCGTCACCGTCAACCGGCGCGGCACCTGTTGCGCCGCGCCGTCTGCCTCAGAACGGCATCCACTTCGACTTCTCGCTGAACTTCATCCAGCCGACGTTGACGCCCGCGCGCCACCCGACGCCGAGCCGCACCGGGATCAGCACCACATTGCCCCGACGCAGGTAGGTCGCAGCGAACCCGCCGACGAAATAAAGCCGCCCCTCTGCACCCGGAAAGCGCTTGAACAGCTCCTGCGTGTCATAGAGGTTGTAGACCAGCACGAAGACCTTGTTGGCGTCGCCACCGACGTCGAAGCCGACCGACGGACCGGTCCAGTAAACCGGGCGCTGCCCCTCGACCTTGTGCGTCATGATCCCCGAGCCATAACGAAGCCCCAGGATGAACGCGCCCGACGCCTCGCGCCCGGCGATATAAGCGTTGGGCTCGCCCTGTTCCTTCAGGATCTTCTCGATGATCGACGCAAAGCCTTCCGCGCCCTTGCCGAACACATCCTCGCCCGCGCCGATCAGGTCGTCGCGCTTGAACGTGTCGGCAGCCGCAGTCGTCTGTGTCGGATCAACCGGCGCGCCGCTGCGTGCGGTGTTGCCCGTCACCGTCGCGCTGGAGGCAGGCGGCGGCGTCGCCGGCGCATCGGGATAACGTGGCGAGGTGTCGCGCGGCGCTTCCTGTGGGCCGCGAACATCGGCGTCGATCGCGGCGTTCGGATCGATCGAGCGCACCTGCGCTAGCGCCGGTCCGACCTGCATCCCTGTGATCGCCACCACGGCGATGAGGTTTCCGAACCCACGCATCCACTTACCCATGACACTCTCGCCCCATCGCCCGTTATCGCAGTGTATCCGCGGCGCGCCTGTCCCGGCAATGAACGTTCGACGGTGCGGCACGATTTCACGTCTGATCGATACGCAACGCCGGTTGATCACGCCCCCATGCCTCGCTATAGCCCGCCTTCGCGCCGCATCCGGAGACGTGGGTGAGTGGCTGAAACCAACGCTTTGCTAAAGCGTCGTACGGGAAACTGTACCGAGGGTTCGAATCCCTCCGTCTCCGCCATTCCATAGATGTAGCTGTTTCAGATCGTGCTATTTTTCTAGTTTAGGTGTGCCCGGCCCCACCTGTTCGATCACCTGAAAGCTGATCCAGCCGTACGTGTTTTCTTTTTCACGTACAGCCCAACTGTCGGCTTCAGCGACGTGCTCGCGCCCGTTGTGAACGCAGCAGCGCTCGAGCGCAAAACACGTCGTTTGCTGAAGAAGGCCGACCTCGAGGGCTTATGTGCGATCGAGTTCGACGTGCTAGCGAAAAAGTTGGACGGTGAGGACGTACGGCGCCTCATCATGCACGTGCACGGCATTGTGTGGACGCGCGATCATGCCTTCAAGCCCACAGTCATGAGCCAAGCGCTGTCAGAGCTGTCTGCAAACGCCAATCCGCTCGGCATGCCGGGCGTGTTGTTTCAATCCCGTGCGATGGCCAGAACGCACGCGAAGCCCGACGCCGCGCACTGGGAGGCGGTGAACAAGCACCCTGAGCGCGATCAGACAGCGCGGTCGATGGCGTGGATGGCGCAGTATATGCTCAAGTCACCTACTTACGCAAAAAACGTGTATGTGGGTCACGACGGCCGCTTGAGAAGCCGCTCGGACAAGGGGCATTTTAGTTTGAAGTTGGTGTTGCGCCTGTACGAACTTTGGACGCACTTTCATCCTGAACGAGCTGTGTTTGCAATCGGTGAAGAAGCTAATCGCTTCCGCATCGCTTATCGCTCGATCATTCGCGCGGCGTACGGCAGCCAAGGAGACGCTCAACAGCGTAAGCGTGACCGGGTTCGTTGGAGCAACGCGTGGCACAGCTACTTCGCGCAATATTCTGAGCTGAAGATGCAACCATCAACCGTGAAATTCGACTGAGAACCGGTTTGATGCACCACGCGGCTCATCAGGCGGCGTGGTGACCTTTTCCGCCTTTTACAACGAGTGCGCGTAATAAGCATCTACGCTTGAGCTCCGACAATTGGATCATACGCAGCAGACCTGAGCCTTCGCTTTGATGCTGTTTGCAGGTGCGAGCCAGTGAGACCCAAAGTCAGTCACTCAAGGTGCCCTTCCCGCGTTCAGATTTCTGCCGTACGCTCACCTTGCCAAAGGCATATCGTCCACGGCGGATCTGCACGAGGGAACGGTTGGCATAGGAGGGAGATCCGCTTGCAACATTCCGTGTCGCAGCGGGTGCTCTCTGTACGGCCGCGCCCACTGAGCGTACCCTTCGAGATCATCAGCTTCAGCGGAAGTATATTCATGCGTCTAGCTATCGTTGTCGGCCTGTCGGCTACCCTTCTCTCCGCGCCTATAATGGCCGCGTCCAAGGTCGAGCGGTGGACGGCGACTAGCAGCACCGCAATGGGGATCACCGGCGACATCGCGCTTTCCCCAACTCGGCTGGTCGCAGCCGGTAAGGCATTCTCGCTCGCTGTCGCGGCTGACATCACGAACTTCGCCACCAACGAAGGGCCGCAAGCGGCAAGGATCCTGCGTGTCACGCGGCCGATCAATCCAATCCTGAAAAATGGCAACAAGCTGTGCGGTACGGCGGTGAGATGGATCGCGGTCTATCATAGCGATCGCGGCAAAAGCCTGAACATGGTGGCGTTCACAGGCAAATCGCGGCCAAATGGCGAGAGGGGTTCAGACCTTTGTGGAACGTTCCTCTACACGCGTTGATCGGTACCACTGACCCAGAAGCCGTCAAATCAGCCTCTCTTCTAGGTGCCTCATAGCTGCCGCTCGTTCATCGGAAAGAACTAAGGGTTTGGGCGCGCCGGTTACAGCACCAGCACGCCCAAGCGCTCACATGTCCGCGGCCGTGGGTCGGATGATCACCTCGTTGATGTCAACGCCCTCGGGCTGTTCGAGCGCGTAGCGGACGGCTCGCGCAATGGCGTCTGGGGTCAGCGACTTCTTGCGCCATCCGGTCAGCGCCGTTGCGACGTCGGGATCGGTGATGTCGTGTCCCAGTTCGGTCGCAACCACACCCGGCGAGATCAGGGTGGAGCAAATTTCGTCATGCTCCTGCCGCAGTCCCTCGGTGATCGCGCGCACCGCATGTTTGGTGCCGCAATAGACGGCCGCAGTCGGCACCACCATGTGCGCGGCTACCGAGGCGACGTTGACGACGTGCCCGCTGCCTTGCGCCAAGAACCGCGGCAGCACCGCCGCGATGCCGTTCAGGACGCCGTGAATGTTGACGTCGATCATCCTCTTCCACTCGTCACGCTTGACCGCAGCCAGTGGCGAGAGCGGCATGACGCCAGCGTTGTTGATCAGCACGTCGATGCGCCCGAACCGCGCTTCGGCAGCCTCGACGAACGCGTCGAAGTCGGCGCCGTCGGTGACGTCGAGTTCGCGCCAGGCAACGGTTTCTCCCAATTGCTCCGCCAGCGCCCTTAACCGCTCTCCGCGGCGCGCGCCGATGAACAGCCGGGCACCGGCTTTCGCGAGTTCGCGCGCGGTTGCCTCGCCGATCCCGCTCGAGGCACCGGTGATGAGGACGACCTTGTTGATGCTTCCTGCCATGATGCGATCCTTTCGTTGCGGTGACGGCAGACAGATGGTCCAATGCCCGTGGCGTGCGGTAGAGCGATCGTCCGAATGGCTTGCACGATCCTCCAAGGTCGAGGCCGAGTGCTTGCCCCTGCCCTTCGATTGGGAAAGAAAGGTCGGCATGAACCGGATCGCGGAACTCGCCACCGTCATCGATCGGCACATCGTGGGCACCGGTATCTGCACCACGGCGATACCGCATGTTTCGCTGATCCGCGCCGACGCGCCGAGCACCCCCACGCCCGCGGTCTACGAGGCCTCGATTTGCCTGATCGCCCAGGGGTCGAAGCGTGTGTCGATCGGGGAACACAGCGTCGTCTATGACGCCGCCCATTATCTTCTCGTCTCGGTTGACCTGCCCCTGGTCGGCCATGTCCTCGATGCGAGCCCAGAGCAACCTTATCTCTGCTGCAAGGTCGATCTCGATCGCGCGATGCTGGCTGATCTCATGGTCAGTGAGGGTGGCGCGGTGCCTCGGACAGACTTGCCCGTGCTCGGCGTCTATCCAAGCGATCCGGATCTGGTCGACGCGGCGTGCCGGCTGGTTGCGCTGCTAGACCGGCCCGAAACGATCCGCCCGCTCGCACCGCTCATCGAGCGCGAGATCCTGTATCGACTACTCACCGGTCCGCACGGCCCGATGCTCCGACACGTCGCGACCGCCGGCAGCCACCTTAATCAGGTCAGCCGCGCGATCGCCACCATCCGTCATCGTTTCGATGCGCCGATCCGGATCGACGACGTTGCCGCCGAGGCGGGCATGAGCCCGTCATCGCTCCACGCGCACTTCAAGGCGATCACGCGCATGACGCCGTTGGAATTCCAGAAGCAGTTGCGGTTGCAGGAGGCAAGGCGATTGATGCTAGCGCAGGGCGCTACGGCGAGCGCGGCAGGCTTTGCCGTTGGCTACGAGAGCCCGTCGCAATTCAACCGTGAATATAGGCGTCTTTTTGGCGCGCCTCCCCGTACGGACATCGAACGCCTTCACGCCACGCCCGAGGCAGCTATGGCGCTCTAACGAGAGCCGAGCTGCGTGCGACCCTTAGCTTTTCTTGTCGAGCCTTAGCTACGCTAAGACCCACTTCCGGCCGTTCGAAAGGCAAGTTTGCCGCTCCAGCTTCGGACATTCGATCATCGGTTGCAGTATGCTCTTACTCCTTCCTCTGACACTCTCCGGCATCGTGCGCCGAAACATTGAGATCCTAAGCTCTTTCGCTTCTGTGGCTCGACGGGAAGCATGACGATGTTGGGATTGATGTAGGCGAGGAAATGGCGGCAAGGGGAAGCGCTCGCATATGAGCACGATCAGCCGGATGACGAAGGGTGAGGAGCTGAAGCGCCGCAGGAAGTAGGCGGCTTGGCTCCGGATAAGGCATTTGGCCATGCTATCAGCCGGAATAGGCGCCTGCCACCTTGGTTCAATAGCACCCCGATCAGAAGGTGCCTGTTTCCTCTCCCGTTGGTGATCAGGATGGTCAGCCGATGGATCTAGATTGTCAGCACAACTTTCCCGCCCCCGCCGTTCTCTAGAAGCTCATGCGCCGCTCGAGCCTCACTAAGCGGCATGCGCCGGTTGATCGGCAGCACGAACTTGCCGTCGCGAAGATCGTCGGCGAACTCACGAAGCTTTGCGGGGTCTGGCTGCGCAAAGACCCGACTGATCTCGATCAAAGCATGCTTGGCGGCGTCCTCTGGCAGCACCGAGGTATAGCCGAACCGACCTCCTGCCTTGACCTTCCTGAGGAGCCTCGCCGCCGTGTCACCGCCCACTGTGTCGGCAACGCCGTCGACTTGAGAGAGCGCAGCCAGCGCGTCCTCGTCGTCAATCGCGACGGTCGCCGACGCGCCGAGGCTGTCCGCTTCCGCGATCTGACGCCCTCGGACGCCAGCGATAACGGTGGCGCCGAGCTTCATCGCCGAATGAACGGCCGCCCGCCCGACGCTGCCAAGCGCACCACTGACCAGGATCGTCTGGCCCGCCATGGCCTGCGTCGCGACCCGCACGAGCTGGTCGCCCGTCATCGATACCAGCGGCAGTGCCGCCGCATCGATCGGATCGACGTCGTCAGGCAGATGGGTCACGAGCTTACCCGGCACCGCCACCTGCTCGGCATAGGTCGCATCGGTGAGTGCGATCGTGCGATCGCCGACGACGACGTGGCGAACGTCGCGTCCGACCGCCAGTACCGTGCCACTGACGTCCTTGCCGAGAATGGCGGGCAGCTTGAGCGGAAGTCTTTCTGCCGCTTACCCGAGCGGATCTTCCAGTCGATCGGGTTCACACTGGTTGCAACCGCAGCGATCAGCACGTCGTCGGCGCCAATGACGGGATCGGCGACGTTTTCATCATAGTCGAGGACCTCAGGACCACCGTATCGGTGAATACGTACCGCTCTCATCGCCTGCCCTCAAAAAGCTTAGCCTATCGCCTAACGCGCACCGCCGTATGGCGATGCGCGCTAGGCGGGTTTACCGTCATCTATCTTGTCGGAGGCGCACCGCTTCGCCCGCACCGATCACCCTCGCGGCAGGGTCGTCCTTACCGTTTGATCCACCGCGATCACGCCTTGGCAGCGAGCTTCGCGCCCGCTGCCGTCGCGATACCGAAGGCAACATGGTTGGCGGCGTGCATGCCGATGGTGCCGGCGTCCGCCTGCCACTCAGGCTTCTTCACGCCCAGGAGTGGTCCGGCGATCCAATGCATGGCGGCGTAGAAGGCGAGTCCAAAGGTCACGCCGGACGGGATCACGCCGGCGTCCTCATCTACCGTCGCCGCGAACACCGCGCCTGCTGCCGCGGAGAGCAGCAGATGGCCGCCCTGGATGAATGCCTGCTCGGCTGCATCGGGCAGGCGCTCCGCCCGAGGCACAGGGTGAACTCCGAACCGGCGTGCGCTTGTGCGCTCAAGATCGGCAAGTTCAGACGGCTTGCCGCTCTTTCGCTCGCCTGCGATCATCAGCGCGGTGATCCTAAGTCCGGCGACGAGCCCGCCCGCGATCGCGCCGGCCATGCGCATTCCGTTCATCTCGCTCTCTTTCTCTCTCACCATCAGGCCACGCCGTGCGCGCTGTCGCCGCCGGTCACCGAGTAGGTGCCGCCGCTCGCCATTCGCGCCGCGTCGGAGGCGAGGAAGACGACCATCGGCGCGACGTCCGCTGGGTCAATCCACGGCACGCCGAGCGGCGTCTTGGCAATCATCGCCTGCCTAGCTAGTTGCTCATCCTTCGCCTCGTCCCCGGTCGGCTGCTTGCCGCCGTCCTCTATTGCCTGAGCGTATCGGTCCTCGTGCCGGGTCAGCGCGGTGTCGATCAGCCCGGGGATCAGGGCATTGACGGTGATGCCATACTCGCCGAACTCCAGCGCGGCGGATTTCATGAGCCCGATGATCCCCCATTTCGACGCAGAATAGGCCGCGCCGTGCTTGGTGCCGTGCTGCCCCTGCGTCGAGCTGGTGACGATGATCCGGCCGTGGCCTGTCACCTTCGCGCGGTCGCGGATCGATGGAGCGAAAGCGCGCACGGCATTCATCGTGCCGGTCAGGTTCACATCGATCTGGTCGTGCCAATCCTGGTCCTCCATCTCCAGAATCGGCTTGAACGCCTGGATGCCGGCGTTGGCGAACAGAATGTCGATCGTCCCGAAGGTCTCGACGACCTTGCTAGCGGCCTCGCGGAGCACCGGCAGATCGCGCTGATCGAGCGTGATTGCCAGCCAGCGCCGCCCCGTCGCTTCGATCACGCGGCCGGTCGCGCAGAGTTCCTCGGGCGTAGCGGCCGCCAAGTCGAGAATGGGGCTGACCGGCCCCGCGATGTCGATCCCGACAACGTCGGCACCAGCCTTTGCGAGCGCTTCGGCTGCGGCCCGGCCAATCCCTCTCGCCGCGCCCGTCACCACGGCTACCTTGCCTGACAGATCAGCCATTCGCCGGCTCCTTGTTCTTGGATGCGATCACAACGCGATCGGGGTTTTTAGGGATGGCCTTGAACGTGTCGGCCGGCACGCCGAAGATCGCGCCAAGTACGTCGGGCGGGATCGCTGACAGCGATTCCACCAGTCCAATGTCGTCGTCGGGCTCGGCCACGCTGGTGTTGAAAACGATTAGAACAACGAGGTCATCGGTTTCGCTGGCGTTCTCAAAATAGTGGAGATGACCCTGCGGCGCGAAGACAAGATCGCCCGCCTTGCCCTCGAACGCGTCGCCGGTGCCGCCCGGCCCAACCAGGCTCCAGCGAACCTTACCCGAGACGACGAAATTCATTTCCCAGGCAGACGGGTGCCAGTGCGGCTCGCGCACGCCACCGGGCGCGAGACGCGCGAGATATACCGACCCCTGCTGCCCCTTCAGGACCGACCAGTTATCCGCCACAGCACCGCGCAGGTCGCCACCGTCGAAGCGGCTCGGCGCTGCCCCCGCAAGGTGGAACAGGTGCTGATGTGTGGGGTCAGCTCCGCCACCATCCGTCATTGCGAAGCTCGGCTTGCCGCCGGGTTTGCTGGCGGCGTGATGCACCGCGGCGTTGTCGGCCGCCTGCGTGTCGAGATCGTCCATCTGCTCAGCGCCGCCCGATGCGGACGGCCGCGAACGCGACCGGCAGCGGCTGCCCGTTCTCGACCTTGCCGGGCCAGGAAGCGGCATTGGCGAGCGTCGAGGCGATCGCATGCTCCTCATCGGGGCTGTCGACCGGAAGCACGAACTCCTGCCCGCTCGCCGGCCCCTGCGCCGGGTCAAAGCGGCAAATGGTGACGTCGAATTTCGACAGTTCGTCCGCGCTCCGGATGGGCTGTAGTGCCGAGGGCGTCATGCAGCCTCCACCATCTCGCGTGTCGTTGAGGCCTTGTCGATGGCGCAAACGGTGTCCACCCCAAAACTCATTACATCGGTCGCCATCGATCTCTCCTGTTCCAGCGGCGCTCCGCCGTCCCCTGCACAAACCCTTGGAACTGTGGCGGGTTCACGGGTTTGGTAGAATTGCGAGACGACGAACCGCATGCACCGCCGATCAGGATGGCATCGTCGAAGGCACACGCGCGCCGACCGCGAAGAACCCGTAGGCTCGTCACGCGTTTACCACGTGCTGCCCATAAAGGATTTTCCATGACCCGCCTCACCAGCGACTTCTTCGTAGAACGGCTCAAGGCGTGGGGCGTGACCCGCATCTATGGCTACTCGGGCGACGGCATCAACGGTGTGCTCGGTGCGCTCCAGCGCGCGGAGGGCACCGAGGGCGAAATCGAATTCATTCAGGTGCGGCACGAGGAAATGGCCGCGTTCATGGCGACCGCGCACGCGAAGTTCACCGGCGAGCTCGGCGTCTGCCTTTCGACCGGCGGGCCAGGGGCGACACACCTCATCACCGGTCTATACGACGCCAAGAGCGACCACATGCCCGTCCTCGCCATCGCGGGGCAGGCGGAGACGACGGTGCGCGGCGCGAGCTACCAGCAGGAGCTGAACCTCGACCGGATGTTCGCCGACGTGGCCGACTTCGTGCAGGAGGCCGCCGCCCCCGCGCAGCTGCGCCATCTCGTCGACCGCGGGCTGCGCGTCGCCAAGGCACGTAACGGCGTAACCGTACTGATCCTGCCCAAGGACGTGCAGGACATGGTTTGGAAGGAGCCCAAGCGCGCGCACGGCTTCACCCGTTCGGGTCCGGGCTACTCGGCTCCCCGCATCGTGCCGCACGAGGCCGATCTTCGCCGGGCGGCCGAGGTGCTGAATGCCGGCCGCAAGGTCGCGATCGTCATCGGTGCGGGCGCACGCGACGCCGCCGACGAAGTCGTCGCCGTCGCCGAGCGGCTGGGCGCGGGCGTCGCCAAAGCGCTGCTCGGCAAGGACGTGCTGCCCGACGACCTGCCATTAGTCACCGGGTCGATTGGACTGCTCGGCACCAAGCCGTCGTCCGACATGATGGAGGGATGCGACACGCTGCTGATGATCGGCACCGGCTTTCCCTGGGCGGAGTTCCTGCCCGCCGACGGACAGGTGCGCGCCGTCCAGATCGACATCGCACCCGAGATGCTGGGCCTGCGCTACCCGGTCGAGGTCAACCTCCACGGCGATGCCGGCGAGACGTTGCGGGCGCTGTTGCCGCTGCTCACGCAGCAGCAGGATCGCGACTGGCAGGAGGGCATCGTCGCCGGCATGGATGAATGGCGCGAGACGCTGAAGGGCCGCGCCATGGCCGATGCCTCGCCAGTCAATCCGCAGCGCGTGGTATACGAGATGTCGCCGCGCCTACCCGCCGACGCGATCGTCACCTCGGACTCGGGGTCGTGCGCCAACTGGTACGCACGCGACTGGCAGGTGAAGCGCGGTCAGCGCGGCTCGCTGTCGGGCGGGCTTGCCTCGATGGGCGCAGCCGTCCCCTACGCGATCGCCGCCAAGTTCGCGCACCCGACGCGGCCGGTCGTCGCGCTGGTCGGCGATGGCGCGATGCAGATGAACAACATGGCCGAGCTCATCACCGTCCAGAAATACTGGCAGCGCTGGACCGACCCGCGGCTGATCGTCTGCGTCTTCAACAACGAGGACCTCAACGAAGTGACGTGGGAGCAGCGGATCATGGAAGGCAATCCACGCTTCCCGACGACGCAGTCGCTGCCAGACGTGCGCTACTCGCGCTTCGCCGAGATGCTGGGACTGACCGGCATCTTCGTCGACGATCCCGCGCAGCTCGGCGCTGCCTGGGACCGGGCGCTCGCCGCCGACCGGCCGGTAGTGCTGGAGGTGAAGACCGATCCCAACGTCGCCCCGCTGCCGCCGCACGTCACGATCGAGCAGGCCAAGGCGTTCATGTCTTCGATGGCCAAGGGCGATCGGAGCGCGGCGCAGGTCGTCGCCGACACCGCGCGGCAGATCATCGGCGGCGTGCGCGAGCGGCTCTGACCGGCGTCGTTCGGAGAGCGCCCATGTCGCCCAACGCCGACAGCGCCGCGCACGTGGTCCAGCTCGCGCTGACGCCGGCGTTCCTGCTCACGGGCATCGCCTCGCTGCTGAACGTCTTCACGCAGCGGCTCGCACGGATCTCCGACCAAGTGAGCCGGCTCGCTGCCGAGCCGACGCAGCGGCCCCGGCGGCTCGTCCGTTTGCGGCTGCGGTCACGATTGCTCGATGCGGCGGTCCTGCTCGCGGCGATCGCGGGGGCGCTCACCTGCTGCGCGGCGCTGACCCTGTTCCTGCGCGCGCTCCGCAGCGGTGGCAGAGACACCGTCCTGTTCGCGCTGTTCGGCGGAGCGCTGGTGTGCGCGGTCGCGGGGTTGGCAGTGTTCGCGATGGAAATGGTGCTCGCCGGCCGCACCGTGCGCGAGATGGTCGACTCCGAAGATCCCGCTGCGCCGCCACCAGCTTTGTGAGCAGAGGATGGCTGCAATATCGACACCCCGAGCCGTCGCGAAAGCATCTCGAGCGGTTGGCGGCTGTGCGGCCGGGGAAATGCCGTGTCGAGCGTCGCGAGGTCAGCGTCGGCGAGAACGATGTTCGCGGCCGCACGGTTCTCTAGCATATGGTCGCAGCCGTTGTCGTGACATCGAGCTACGTGGTTCCAGCCGCAAGACCTATGTACAAAGCCGCACAGTCGTTCGTGATTTCTCATGCTTCGGTGAACGGCAGCTCAGCTGGCCAGTATGTCGTTCCCAAAAAGCGCGGCCACGGCTCACTGACCGACCCGTTAGCTGACAACCGGCTGCTGTTAGGCCCCGCCAAGCTGAGATCGTTCGTTCACTCGCTTCATCAGCTGTCTAATCATTGCTGACCATCTTACTCAATCACGAAGAATTGCACTCCCCTGCCGTTCGGCACTGTTCCAGGATCGTCCGGTTACGTTGTCGTCGTCATCCGCTAGTTGATCCGAGGAGCGACAAGCTCCCATGTCGCAGGCAGTCACAAGACCACTCCGGCATCCGGTGCTGCACCGGCTGCGAACTGGCCAGTGATTGCCCAGGTGCGAAGGTCTATAATCGCTACATGGTCGTTTTCGAGCGAGGCGTAGAGCATGTCGCCCGCGAGATTGAGGCCCGGCGCGCCGGTGCCGAGCGGCAGCCGCGCGTCCTCGGCGAGCGTGACGGGATCGAGGCGCGACAGGCTCTTGTCCGCTAGGTTCGACACAATCAACCGGCCGTCCGCCTGCGTAATCACGCGCACCGCCTCACCGCGCATCGTCCGTCGTGCGCGTTCCTCGAGCGTCGCGGCGTCGAGCGCGTGGATCGTGCCGTTCGGTCGGTCGATGACGTAGAGCGTCCGCTCGTCGCGGCCAAGGGTCATGCCCTCGGGCGCGGTGCCGATCCGCCGGCGCAGCGGTGCGACGCCCATATCCTCGGGATCGACCATGATGACCGCGCCGCTCAGCGTGTCGGCGACATAGGCGCGCGCGCCGTCGCGGCGGACAACGAGGTAGTGGCTGCGCGCGCCCTCGACCGGGATCAGCCGCTAGGGCGCGTTGTCCTGCACCGGATCGTCGAAGCGGATCAGCATGCTGTCCTTCTCCGACAGGACGTACAGTCGGCCGGCATCGTCGACGCGGACGGCGTGCAGTCGCCCGAACGGTGCCAGATCGATCGTCCGGGCGAGCGTGCGCTGCGCGAGATCGATGACCCACAGCTCGCTCCCGCCCGCGCCCGGTGCCTTCCAGCTCTCGACCCCGTAGTGGCCGATGAAGGCGTAGCGCCCGCTGCGATCCGCGACGATCTCGTGCGGCTGGGTGCCGAGCGCCACGGTGCCGGTGCGGTTGCCGCCGGGCAACGCGTAGAAGGCGACGCGTCCCGCGCCTTTCTCGACCAGCGCCAGCGTGCCGCCAATCGGTGAGGAGGACCCGGCCCTCGCCACCGCCCGTGCGCCGACCGCCGTTGCCGCGACGAGGCCGCCGGCCAGTATCCACAATCCCTGACGGCGATCAACCCGTGGCATCCGCCTGCTCTCCCCCAAGGTTCAGTCGCGATCGTCGGGCATCGTCGGCCAGTCAGAATAACCGACCGATCCGCCACCGTACCAATATTGCTTGGGCGCCTCGGCGAGCGGCGCGCCGGTGCGCAGGCGGTCGATGAGGTCGGGGTTGGCGATGAACGGCCGCCCCATGCTGAACAGGTCGGCATCGCCCTTCTCCAGCACCGTCTCCGCAAGGTCGAGCGTGTACTGGTTGTTTGCAATATACGCGCCGTTGAACCGCTGGCGGAGCGCCGGAAAGTCGACGCCGTCCGCCTCGCGCGTCTGCTGCGTCACGCCCTCGATATCGTGAACATACAGCAGGCCGCGCTGCGACAGCGCATCGACGTAGGTGCCGAAGGTTTCCATGACCTGGCTGTCGAGCGGCGTCTCTCCGGGCATCGTCGTGGCCGGCGACAGGCGGATGCCGACGCGCCCCGCGCCCCAGACGCCGACGACCGCGTCGACCACCTCGAGCGGGAAGCGCAGCCGGTTCTCGATCGATCCGCCGTAGCGATCGGTGCGCTGGTTAGTGCTGTCGCGGATGAATTGTTCGAGCAGGTAATTGTTGGCTGAATGGACCTCAACCCCGTCGAAACCTGCCGCCTTGGCGTTGGCGGCGGCGCGGCGATAATCCTCGACGATCGCGGGGATCTCGTCCGTCTCGAGCGCGCGCGGGGTGACGTGGTCCTTCATCCCGTCCTTGGTGAACGCCTGCCCCACCGGCTTGATAGCCGAGGGAGCAACAGGCAGCTCGCCGCCCTGCAAGTCGGGATGCGAGATGCGGCCGGTATGCCAGAGCTGAAGGAAGATCAGGCCGCCACGATCGTGCACGGCCTGAACGATCGGCCGCCATGCCTCGACCTGTCGATCATTCCAGATGCCCGGCGTCAGCGCGTAGCCGATCGCCTGCGGCGAGATGTTCGTTGCCTCACTGATGATGAGCCCAGCCCCCGCGCGCTGCCCGTAATAGTCCGCGGCGAAGGCGGGAGGAATACCCTCGTCGTCGGATCGGCTGCGGGTGAGCGGCGCCATGACGATACGGTTGCGCAGCGAGAGGTCGCCGATCTTAACGGGCTGCAATACAGGGGACGACGAGTGGTCGGGCATGTCTGGTATGTCCATCTGACGTAAAAGAGTCGCCGGCTAAACGGTCGAGAAGTCGCATCGGTCCGGCGTTCGCCCGTGATCGCGATCGGCGACTGGCGCAAACCCTTGCTGACCGGCTGACGTAGGGACAGGCGGTCGATCGGTGACTTGTTTACGTCGTTTCGTCGGAAGGGCGGTCGATCCGTCGCAAAGTCAGATTGATGCGGACTCCGTCGGCAAGTTCTTCGTCCGTCAGCAACGATGAAGAACCGGGCACGATGCCCTCCACGCCGTGATAGATAAGCCGGGCCGGACCACCGAACCAGACGACATCGCCGCTGTGCAGACGCAGTCGGCGCACGGGATCCTTCCTGCTCATACCGCCGACGAGAAACGTCGCATCGTCTCCGAGCGACACAGACACGACCGGCGCATCAAGGCTGGACTGACCCTTGTCCTGATGAAGCCCAAGCCGAGCCTCAGTGTCGTAGAAGTTAATAAGGCAGAGATTAGGCGGGATCACCTCCCCAGTCAGCTCCTGCCATAGTTCCAGCAGGCTTGAGGGGATTGCTGGCCACTGTTTTCCGGTTGTAGGATGACGAGATTGGTAGCGATAGCCGCCCTCGCGATCCGTCACCCACCCGAACGTGCCGGCGTTGCTCATCTTCACACTGAGCGGCGCCCCGGTTTTCGGCATGGCCTGTTGAAAGAGCGGTGCCTCCGCGAGTACCGTGCGGATGTCCGCCAGAATAGCGCGCTGTCCGGCCGCATCGTAGAAGCCAGGCAGGTGGTGGAAACCCGGCGGCAAATCGGCTGCCTCGCTGTCGAAAAGAGTAGGATGCCGGCTTCGCGATCTGTGGGCCATAGCGGGGAACTCCTGGGCGTCGCCGTCACTGTTCTACACTTGAATATGTAGGGCGCTCGGGGTTGACGCGCCACATCGGTGACAGACAGCATGCCTGCACCAATTACGCTTAATGATCACGCAGGTCGCAAACAGATCCGGTGATTGCTTTTTTGACACTTCTCGATTGGTGAGCTGCTATTGTATTAGTTACTCACCTGAAGACCCCCAATTAACCGTTATAACAAGTAGCGCTGCTCCGGAGATCGAACATTCGTTCATCTATACGGTCTGATCAAGACAATGACAGACGCTCCGTTGAGCCACTTCGCTGCGGATGCTGCAACAGGCGCATCGAAAAGGTGCGTAGCCGCCTATTTGCCCAATGCTTCACCTCGCCAAGCTATGTCGGGCGTCGAAATGTGTGTCATTCTGACAAGATACCTTAAGGTGCCGCAAACAGAGATTTGATCACTCTGTCGAGCCATACTTTTTCTGTTTAAGGGCATGTGGGCAGTGAAAGCGGCACGGCAACGTGCTTCAGCTTTTCGGTAACGCGTATGCGAGCGTGTAGTCGCCGTAGCGCGTGCCCAGTGCGCCGTGGCCGCCCGCGGTGATGACGACGTACTGCCGCCCGTCACGCCCGCGATAGGTCATCGGCGTCGCCTGCGCACCAGCGGGCAGCCGCGCCTTCCACACGACCCGTCCGGTGTTGAGGTCAAACGCGCGCAGGTACTGGTCGGTCGTCGCGCCGATGAAGGCGAGCCCACCCGCAGTGATGATCGACCCGCCCAGATTGGGCACGCCCGTCTTGATCGGCACCCCCAGGTGCGAGCCGAACAACCCGGTGTCGCGCGCGGTGCCTAGCACTTTCTTCCACAGCACCTTGCGGGTGC
This sequence comes from Sphingomonas sp. Mn802worker, assembly GCF_000382485.1. Lineage (GTDB taxonomy): Bacteria > Pseudomonadota > Alphaproteobacteria > Sphingomonadales > Sphingomonadaceae > Sphingomonas. Next base: position 243,527 of record NZ_AORY01000005.1, read on the forward strand.
CGAGGTCGACCGCGGTCAGGTGACCCCAAGGCGGCGCAACGCAGGGTGCACCGAAGATGCCGACCCACGCCTTCACTACCGCGACATAGGGCGTGTTGTACTGCGTCTGCAGCTGCGCCTGCATCGCGTTCTCGCCGCCCTGCTTCTGCTTCATCAGTTCGGCGACGCGCGGATCGTCGCGGCGCATCAGCCACAGCTTGAACGGCATCTCCATCGTGTTGACCGTCATCACGCCGCGCACCGGATCGACCGCCGCGCCGCCCCAATCGGTGACACCGTCGAAGGCGGGATGGCCGATGATCGGCTTCAGCCCCATCGGCTGGTAGATGCCGGTGCCCTGCGCACGGCGGATGTCGATGCGGCAGAACAGCTGGTCGATCGGCGTTGCCCCCCAGGTCGCGACCTCGGTCGGGGCCGCCGGCGTGAAGCTCGGCATTCCGGTGGAAAAAGGCTGCGTCGGCGACACGCGCACGCCTGGCGTCGCGCCATCGGTGCGCACCGGGCGCTCGGTGATCGCCGCGAGCGGCGCGCCGGTCAGCCGGTTTAGGAAGAACACCTGGCCCATCTTGGTCGTCTGGATCAGTGCCGGGATCACCTGCCCGTTCGGCGCGCGATAGTCGAACAGCGACGGGCCGATCGGCAGGTCCATGTCCCACATGTCGCGGTGGACGAGCTGCCGCGTCCAGCGCAGCTTGCCGGTTGCTATGTCGAGCGCGACGATCGAGGAGCCGAACCGGTCGTCGAACGGCCGGCGGTAACCGATCCAGTAATCGGGCGATGCATTGCCGGTGCCCAGATAGACAAGGCCGTTGGCCGCGTCAGCGGTGATCGCACCCCAGACATTGGGCGTGCCACGCGTGTAGGTCTGTCCCGCCGGCAGCGGCGCGATCGCGTCGGGCGAACGACCGACGTCCCAGGCCCAGATCGGCGCGCCCGACACCGGATCGTAGGCGCGCACGACGCCCGACGGGATGTTGCGATTGACGTTGTCGATAATCCGCTCACCGATGATCAGCCGGTTGTTGACGACCACAGGCGGCGTGGTGCCGATCTGATCGGACGGCTTCGACGTGCCCATGTTGGTGCGCAAATCGATCGCGCCGTTGTTGGCGAAACTGGAACACGGGCGTCCTGTGTCGGCGTCGAGCGCGATCATCCGCGCGTTGAACGTCGGCGCGAAGATGCGACGCGGACACGGCGTTCCGGCGGGCGCTTCGAAATAGGTCACCCCGCGGCAGACCAGATAGTTGTTGCCGGCGATCGGTGCGTCCTCGTGCCAGCTCCACTTCGTCTTGCCGGTGGTCGCGTCGATCGCCTGAACGAACGAGTGCGGCGTGCAGGTGTAAAGCGTGTCGCCGATGTGGATCGGCGTCGCCTCCGAATGATACTCTCGCTTATGCTCGTCCGATTCCGCCGCCATTGGCAAGTCGCCGGTGCGCTGCGTCCAGGCCAGCTGCAACCGGCCGACGTTCTGCGGCGTGAGGTCGGCCAGCGCTGAATAGCGGCGTCCCGACAACGTCCCGCCGTAGTCACGCCAGTCGGCGTCAGCCTCGCCGGTCGGCGCGGCGGGAAGTAGGGCGGTAGCGGACGCATCCTGCGCGCGCGCCCCGTCGCCGTGGAGTGCGACGCCGCCGATACCGAGTCCGAGCAGCACCGCCGCCGCTGCGGGCACCGCGTGTGCGTGCGACCGCCACGAGCGCGTCCGCCACCCGGTCAGCAGGACGAGCGCCAGCAGAACGGTGGGCGCGACCAACCGTGGGACGAGTTGCAGGCCATCGAAGCCGACTTCCCACAGTGCCCAGATCAGCGTGCCGACCCAGATCGCGACAAACAGCAAGCGTCCGATCCGAGCGTTGCGGCCGAGCAACGCACCGCTGACCACCATCGCAATGCCGGCGACCAGATAGTAGAGCGATCCCCCTAGCGCCACGAGAACGCCACCCGCGACCGCGAAGAAACCGCCAAGAATGGCCACGCACCACGCGACGATCAGCCGGTACAGCCGAGCCATTGCGGTTTCCTTTCAGAATATTGCTGGCTAGACGCTAGGGCGGGATGACGCTTCACGCAAGCTCCTCAACTCGTGCCAAGTCGTTCTGGCAACAATGCCAGATACGATCCATTTTCGACCTGGTTAGGTGGCAAAGAAGAAGCGTTGTGACTTTCCCACCCACACAGCGACCAACAACGCCGCTCCGCCATCCGCCACTCGCAATGAAGAGCGTTCGAGCCGTTCTTTCCGTCGCAGCGCTTGCGGTCCTGCCCGGTTGTGCCGCACTGGATCGGGGCATCCTGAACGCGCAAGGCCCGGTCGCCGGGCACGAGCGGCACCTGCTGCTGGTCGTGTCGGCCATCCTGCTGTTCGTCTGGGTGCCGGTCGTGATCCTGGTTCCGCTGATGGCGTGGCATTACCGACGGTCCAACACCAACGATGCCTATCGGCCCAAATGGGCGTTCTCCTGGCCGCTCGAAGGATTCATCTGGATACCGCCGATCGGCATCGTCATCCTGCTCGCCTTCCTGCTGTGGCCGGCGACGCAGCGCGACGATCCGTACACGCGCCGCGCCGGACAAGGCGAGCCCGTGCGCGTCCAGGCGATCGCGCTCGATTGGAAATGGGTATTCATCTACCCCGACGAAGGCGTCGCAACCGTGAACCAGCTCGCAGTACCGGCGGGGCGTCCGGTCCAGCTCTCGCTGACCAGCGGTACCGTGATGCAGTCGTTGCTGCTGCCGCAATTGGCGGGCCAGGTCTACGCGATGGCGGGCATGCGCACGCGAATGAACTTTGCCGCCGACCGCCCTGGCACGTTTCGCGGCGAGAACACCCAGTTCAGCGGCCGGGGGTTCGCGCATCAGAAATTTTCGATCGTCAGCATGACGCCCGGTGCTTATGCCGCGTGGCTGGCGCGGGCGCACTCGGTCGGGCGCCCGCTCGACGTAGAGGCCTGGGCCACCTTGTCGAGGCCCGACACCACTGGTCCGCAGACCTTCTCTGCCGTGCCTCCGCGCTTCTTCGACCGCGTCATCGCCGCGACTAACGGTGCTTCCCACCCGCACGCCGACCACCAACCAGCCACGCGAAAGGCGCCCTGAGCCCGTGCAGACCGCGCATCCTCCGATCTGGCCCGAGCTACTCGGTCGCTTCACCTGGCACGACCTGCCGTTCGTGCGCGCGTGGGAGAACCCGAGTGCGAGCGAGATCATCGGCGCGGCTGCCGGCGCACTGGTGATCGTCGGCTTCCTCGCCACTGTCACGCTGCTGACCCATTATCGCCGCTGGCGCACGTTGCTGAACTGGGTGACCAGCCTCGACCACAAGAAGATCGGCATCATGTACGTTGTCATCGCGCTGATCATGCTGTCGCGCGCGGTAGTGGAAGCAATCCTGATGCGGATGCAGCAGGCTGCGGCGATCGGCGAACCGGGCTTTCTGTCGTCCGATCACTTTGCGCAGCTGTTCTCCACTCACGGCTCGATAATGGTGTTCTTCATGGCCATGCCGTTCCTGACCGGCGTCATCAACTACGTCATGCCGCTGCAGATCGGCGCGCGCGACATGGCGTTTCCGTGGACGAATTCGGTCGCGCTGTCGCTGACGGGCGGCGGCGCAGTACTGATGATGGTTAGCCTGGTGGTTGGACAATTCTCGACCGGTGGCTGGAGCGGCTATCCACCGTATACTGGGCTCGCCTTTAGCCCCGACGTCGGACCGGATTACTGGATCTGGACGGTGACGCTCGGCTCGATCGGGTCGACGCTCGGCGGCATCAACATCGCCTGCACCATTTTCAAGCTGCGCGCGCCCGGCATGTCCTTCATGCGCATGCCGTTGTTCTGCTGGACCAGCCTGTGCACCAGTATCCTGATGATCTTCGCGATGCCGCCGCTGACGGTCGCGACCGCGCTGCTGGCACTCGATCGCTACCTGGGATTTCACTTCTTCACCAACGACCTCGGCGGCAACATGATGAACTACGCCAACCTGTTCTGGCTGTTCGGTCACCCCGAGGTCTACATCCTGATCCTGCCAGCGTTCGGCATCTACTCGGAAGTCGTCTCGACCTTCTCGTCGAAGGAGCTGTACGGTTACGTCTCGCTCGTGTGGGCGACGATGGCGATCGCGGTGCTAAGCTTCACCGTCTGGGTCCACCATTTCTTCACGATGGGACAATCAGCCAACATCAACGCGGTGTTCGGCATCGCGACGATGACCATCGGCGTGCCGACGGGAGTGAAGATCTACGACTGGATCTGGACCATGTTCCGTGGCGAAGTGCGCTTCGCGGTGCCGATGCTCTACTCGCTGGCGTTTATGGTGACCTTCGTCATTGGCGGGTTTACCGGGATCATCCTCGCCATTCCACCGCTCGACTACGTGTTCCACAACACGCTATTCCTCGTCGCGCATTTTCATAACATGCTGATCCCCGGCCTGCTCTACGGCCTGCTCGCGGGCTATACCTTCTGGTTTCCCAAGGCGTTCGGCTTCCGGCTGAATGAGCGCTGGGGACGCATTGCCTTCACCTGCTGGGTGATCGGCTTCTATCTCGCCTTTATGCCGCTCTACGTGCTGGGCGCGAGCGGCATGGCGCGGCGAACCAGCGAAATCTACGAGCCCGATTTCCGTCCCTGGCTCTACGTCGCGGGCGTCGGCGCACTGGTCGTCCTGTGTGCGCTCGCCTCACTGGTCGTGCAACTGGTGGTCAGCATCCGTGAGCGCGACGCCAACCGCGTGTTCGGGGGCGATCCATGGGACGCGCGCGGGCTCGAATGGTCGACCTCGGCCCCGCCGCCCGAGTATAATTTCGCGGTCATCCCGCACGTCGACGGACGCGACCCGTTCTACGACGGCAAGCGCGACGACGGTTACTATCGTCGGCACGCGCACTATGACCCGATCAGCGTGCCGCGCAACAGCGTGACCGGGACGACCATCGGTATCGCCGCGACGGCAGCGGCGTTCGCGCTCGTCTGGCACATGTGGTGGCTGGCGATCGTCGCCAGCCTAGGCATCGTCGCTGCGCTGGTCCTGCGCAGCTTCGTGCGCGACACGGACCGCACCATTTCGGCGTCGGAGGTCACGGCTACCGAGCACCGCTGGCATGACGCACTCGACGCCGCGACGCCTATCGAGCGCGCATGCGAGCTGACGCCGTGCAATCAGGGGCTGGCGGAGACCACGGCATGAGCGAGCCGTCGCTGCAACACGCCGGGATCAACCTGGGCGGAACCGAAAATCACCCGGACGCCTATGCCGAGAGCGGCATCTTCGGCTTCTGGGTGTTCCTGATGAGCGACGCGGTGATCTTCGCACTGCTGTTCGCTGTCTACGGCACGGCCCTCGCCGCCACCGCGGGTGGACCGACGCCTGCGAGCGAGTTCAAGCTAGACGCCGCGCTCGCCGAAACGCTTCTGCTGCTCACCAGCAGCTTGACGATCGGGCTCACCGTGCTGGCAATGAAGTACGACAGGACCAGACGGCCCGTGTTGGCATGGATGGGTGTCACCCTCCTCTTAGGTGTCACCTTTCTCGCGATGGAAGGGCACGATTTCGCGACCATGTTCGCTCACGGCGCCTATCCGACGCGTAGCGCGTTCCTGTCCGCGTTCTTCGCGCTCGTGCCCCTGCACGGTATCCACGTCCTCGCGGGCTGCGTGTGGATGCTGGTAGCGGCGGCGCAGATCCTCGCCTACGGCTTCGACGCGCGCGTGCGCATCAACATACTCCGTTTGAGCCTATTCTGGCACTTTCTCGACGTGATCTGGGTCGCGATCCTGAGCGTCGTCTACCTGCAGGCGCATCTGCCATGAACGACCGCCGGCATGAGACGCTGACCTATCTGACCGGCTTCATGCTCGCGCTAGCGCTGACGCTTGCCGCCTTCACCGCAGTGCACTGGCCGGTCGCGTCTGCGGGCACCACGCTCGCGCTCATTCTCGGGCTCGGTTTGGTGCAGGTGGTCGTGCAGTTCCGCTGCTTTCTTCACATCAGTCTCGCCAGATCGTCCCGCGACGACCTGCTGCTGGTGTTGTTCTCGACGTTGATTGTCACGCTGATGGTGTCGGGTACGCTCGTCATCCTGTTCAACCTGCGCGGACGCATGATGTAACAACCCACCTATGCGTGAATGTGCACACCATCGGTACGGGCGGTAACGGCCGGTCCGGCAAAACGGCGCGCAATGGCGAGACGCTGTTCCGCGCCAGTCGAACGAGCTTCCTGCCAGTGCTCGAGCGCTGCCTAAAAACGGACAGGCAAATCACTCCCATCGGCGGGCGTTTGCAGTCATTATCCTACGAGCTGAACGAACGTACGCTTCTTCGCTATGCCCGCTTGAAAGCTGATGGGCCGCTCACCACCCACTATCGCTTGTGCGCAACGTGGTGACCTTTCACGTCTTTTGTAACGAGTGACCCCACGATACTCGAACTCAAACCGCCTTTACCCGCGTCATCGCCGCGGCAGCGACCAGCATCGTCGCGGCGGCGAACGCCATTGTCCAGATCGGCTCGCTTGGAAAGAAGTGCTTGGTGATAGACCCCATCACGGTCGCGATCAGCAATTGCGGCACCACCACAAACACATTGAACAGTCCCATGTAGACGCCCAGCTTGCGCTGCGGCAGCGCGGAGGCGAGGATCGCGTAGGGCATGGCGAGGATCGTCGACCAGGCGATTCCAATCCCAACCTCGCTTAAGAGCAGCCAACGGTAATTGGGCACGAGGAAGATGCTTGCGAAGCCCGCCGCCCCGCAGACCAGCCCGACGATGTGCGTGCGCGCCTGCCCGATGCGCCGCGCGAGCAGCGGGATCAGCACCAGCGCCGACACTGCCGCGACCCCGTTGTACGTCGCGAACAGCACGTCGACCCAGCTCGCGCCCTCCTGATAGGCCGCACTACCCGCATCCGCCGCGCCGAAGAAGCGCCGGGTCACCACCGGCGTCGTGTTGATCCACATGATGAACAGCGCAGACCAGCTGAAGAACTGCACCAGCGCTAGCCGCTTCATCAGCGTCGGCATGCCTGAGAAATCGCCGACGATATGCCCCAGCATGCCCGCAGTCTGCCCACCGCGCGCGCGCCGGACCGCAACCAGGCTGGCGAGGCCGTAAGCGGCAAGCAGCCCGCCCAGCAGATACACTTCCTTCTCCAGTCCGCTTGCCGCGACCAGCACGATCACCGCGGCACCAGCGGCAATCCACGCAACGCACGCCGCATCGCTGCGCGCCGCGAGCACGCGCAGCACGTGCGCCTCCTCGCCCGCGTCGGCCGCGCCGTCGAACCGTGCCAGCTCGTCGGGTGAATATTCACGTGTCGACACGACGGTCCAGATCACGCTCGCCAGCAATGCCGCGCCGCCGAACCAGAAGGCGTAGCGCACCGAATCGGGGATTGTCCCCGCCGCAGCGACGTTCGACACGCCCAGCCGCTCAAGCATCCAGGGGAAGATCGAGCCCACCACCGCGCCCGCACCGATGAACGCGGTCTGCACGCCGTACCCGGCGGCGTGCTGATCCTTGTCGAGCATGTCGCCGACGAAGGCGCGGAACGGCTCCATCGACACGTTGAGCGACGCATCGAGCACCCACAGCATGACAGCGGCGACCAGCAGCACCGGGCTCTCGGGCATGACCAGCAGCGCGATTGCAGCAAGCAGCGCGCCGGCGAGGAAATACGGCCGCCGCCGCCCCAGCCGCCCCAGCCACGTGCGGTCGCTCAAATGCCCGATCACCGGCTGCACCAACAGTCCGGTCAGCGGCGCCGCCACCCAGAGCGCGGGCAGGTCATCGAGGCTGGTGCCGAGCGACTGGAAGATCCGGCTCATGTTCGCGTTCTGGAGCGCAAAGCCGATCTGGATGCCGAAGAAGCCGAACGAGATGTTGAGCAAGCCGAGCAGACTTTGTCGCTTGCGCCGCTGCAGCGCACCCTCCGCTTGAACCGCTGCCGCTACGCTGACCATCCCGTGTTCTCCGTTACGTGCGCGCGAGCGCGGCGGCGTGATCGCCGAAATTGAGCAAACAGCCGTCCAGCAGCCGGTCGATCGCAGCCGTATTGGTCGGCGCGGGCGCGGGCCTGAGCCGCGCGTCGTCGGGGAACGTACCGTACCCTGCGAACAGCACCTCCCACGACAGGGCCGAGTAGAAACCTGCTAAGTCGCGCCGTGTCACCTCCGCGGCGACGTCGCGCCCGGTGAACCACGCGGTCATGATCGCCTTCAGATCATCCGACAGGTGATCGTTGGCGGCGTTGCAGCGCCAGAAGTCGGTGTCGCCGCGACTGTTCAGCCGGTAATGCGCGACGATGTAATCACGTACGCCTTCGAACCGCCGCGCGATCTCGGCGTTGAACGCGTCGCGTCGCGCGGGCGTGCCCTGCCCCTTCTCGTACGCGTCGATGAACCGCTCGACCATCGTCTGCGTCAGGTGCAGCGCCGTTGCCTCCAGCGGCTCGATGAAGCCTTGCGCGAGGCCGATGGCGAGGCAGTTGGCGTGCCACGCGTGCTCGACGCGCCCGACCTTCAAAGCCAGGTGCCGCGCGCTCACATCAGCGTCTAGCAGTCGCAGATGCCGCCTAAGTTCGGTTTCGGCCGCGTCCGCCGACAGGTAATCGGACGCATAGACGTAGCCGTTGCCCGTCCGCGACGTGAGCGGAATTGCCCACGCCCAGCCGCTCGACAGCGCGGTCGCGGTGGTGTGCGCGTTAATCGGCGCACCAGCCTCGCGCGGCGTCGGCAGCGTCACCGCGCGGTCGCAGAACAGGTTACTCGCGAACGGCACGAAACGCACGCCGAGCGCGCCTTGCGCGATCACCGAGCGGAACCCGCTCGCATCGACGAAGGTGTCGGCCGTCACCCGCGCGCCGTCCCCGAGCACCAGCGCCGCAACCTCGCCGCTGGAATTTACGTCCACCATATCGACGCGCGCCGCGACGTGCGCGACACCGTGCGCCAGCGCGTGATTGCGCAGCACCGCGCCGACCTTGTGCGCGTCGAAGTGATAGCCGTAGCCGACCTCGAACGGGAAATTGTCCGGCGCGACCGGCGCGCGCTGCGCCTCGGCAAGCCGCGTGTTGAGGAAGAACCGGTCAGGACGCGCCGCTACGTCGAGGCCGGTCCGCCGCGCCAGCGCGTGCGCATGGAACGCGCCCGCGGTATGCAGGTCGATCGCGCTCGCGAACGGGTGAAAATAGCTGGTGTAGCCGGCGCGCGTCGACCAGCCATCGAAGCGGATCCCGGTCTTGTAGGTCGCGTCTGCCGCGGGCATCCAGTCCGCCTCGGCGATACCGAGACGCGCGAACAGCGCGCGCAGCTGCGGGGTCGATCCCTCGCCGACCCCGACAATGCCGATCTCGGGCGCCTCGATCACTGTCACGCGCGCCTGCGGCCAGGCGCTCGCGAACAGGCACGCCGCCATCCACCCCGCAGTACCGCCGCCGAGTACGACGACGCGCGGGGAGAGAGGCGGCATGTTGCTCATCAGCGGCGAATACGCCCGCCCGGCGCGACGAAGCGGATCGCCTGCCCGCCGCCCGGCGCGAGCTTGATCGTCAGCGGGTCGCCCCCGCGCACCTTGATCGTCTCAATCTTGATCGAGTGGCGCGCCTCCGTCTTGTAGTCGGCATCGTCACCGTCGCGGTACACCTGCGCGGTGTAGGTCTTGCCCTTGTCCAGGAAGTCGGTCGCGACGGTCAGCGTGCGCGCATTCTCGTCGGTGATGCTCCCCAGGTACCAGTCGTTCGACGCGCGGTCCTTGCGCGCGACGGTCACGTAATCGCCGACCTCGCCGTTCAGCACGCGCGTGTCCGACCAGTCGACCGGCACGTCGCGGATGAACTGGAACGCGTCCATGTGCTTGGCATAATTCTCCGGCGTATCCGCCGCCATCGCGACGGGCGAGTAGATCACGACATAGAGCGCCAGCTGCTTCGCCTCGGTCGACTGGAGCGGGCTGCCCTCCGATCCCGTCAGGCTCAGCACGCCCGGCGTGAAGTCCATCGGCCCGCCCAGCCACTGGGTGAAGAACATGTTCGCCTCGTGCTCGGGCGGGTTCTTGCCCGGCCAGGCGTTGTACTCCATGCCCCGACCGCCCTCGCGGCTCAGCCAGTTCGGGTAGGTGCGGCGCAGCCCGGTATCCTTGACCGGCTCGTGGCTGTCGATCCCGATGCGGTATTTGGCGGCGGTCTCGACCACGCGGGAATAGTGGTTCACCATCCACTGCCCCTCGTGCCACTCGCGGTGCTTCGACCCGTCAGGGTCGACGCGCTCGATCTCGCCCGCGTCGGTGACGTAGCCGGTCTTGATCGCGGGGATGCCGTGGTCGCGCGCGAACTTGAACGCGCGGTCGAGCTGGCTGTCATAGTGACTCGCCGACCCGCCCGTTTCATTGTGTCCGATTAGATACACGCCCTTCGACTTGGCATAGCGCGCCAGCTCGTCCGCGTTGAAATCGGGCGTCGGCTGGTCGAACTGCATCGCGTTGCCATCGCCAAACCAGTCGCCGTTCCAGCCGACGTTCCACCCCTCGACCAGCACGCCCGGTATCCGGTTCGCCGCAGCAAAATCGATGTAGCGTTTGACGTTCGCGGTGGTGGCGCCGTGTTTGGGCCCGGTCGCCCAGGTCCAGTCGCCCTTGATCATGTTCCACCACACGCCGACGAACTTGCCCGGCTTGATCCATGACACGTCGCCCAGCTTATTGGGCTCATTCAGATTGAGCTCGATGTGGCTCATGTAGAGGCCCGGCGCGTCGTCGGCGATGATGATCGTGCGCCACGGCGTCGCGAACGGCGCGTCGCGACTGACCTTGGGCGCGCCCGAGCCCGGCGTCAGCACCGCCTTCAGCGTCGTGGTGCCCGCCACCTGCGCCAGGTTCATCGCCGAATAATCGACCAGCGCCGCTTCATGGATCGCTACGTGCGTGCCGCTCGCGAGCTTGGCGGTGAACACCGTCTGCGCGGTGCCGACCGCACTGATCGGGGTCTTGTTGTAGAGGTACTCCTCGCGGTTCCACTCGAACGCGGGCTTCCACCACGCGGTGCCGTCTTCTGCGAGCGCGAACTGCGTCAGCTCCTCCGCGATGTTGGCGTGGTGCAGATTGGGCTGGTCGGGGAAGGAGTAACGGAAACCGACGCCATCGTCGAAGATGCGGAAGGTGACCACCATCTCGCGGTTCAGGTTCTTGGTCTCGCGCAGGCGCACGACCAGCTCGTTGTGATTATCGCGGATCGTCTTCCACTCGCCGAACGGCTGCGTCCACGACGTGTCGCTCTTGCTCTGCGAGGTGGAGACGAGCGCCAGCGCACGGTCGATCTTGCGTGCATCGGTGAACAGGAAGCCCAGCGCGCTGGGGCGGATCACCGGCTTGCCGCGCCGCGCGATCGCGTAGGTCGCGCGCCCGTCGCCGTCGATCGCGACCGACACGGTGATCGACCCGTCGGGCGAGGCACCGCGCGCGACGACGTTGTCGCCCGGCGATGGCACGACCGCGCGCGTATCCTGCGCGAGCGCGATCGCGGGGGTCATCGCGGAGGTGGCGGCGGCGAGCGCCAGCAGAAGGGTCTTCATGTGGTTAGTCCTTTCGCGCGACCAGCGCGCCGTAGGGGGCAAAGTCGGCGCCGTTGACGCCAATCGAAATGAGGCGGGAGAGGTCGGCCGCGCCCGCCCACACCTGCGGCTCGGGCGACAGGTTGAAGACGCAGACGACGCGGTCGTTGCGATACGGCCGCGCGAACACCAGCAGCGCGTCGTCGGCGTGGAGCACCTCGAACCCGCCCAGCCTGAGCGCCGCCTCGTCGCGCCTGAGTGCCAGCACGGCCCTCGTCCAGTGGAGCAGCGAGTCCGCGTCCGCTTCCTGCACGTCAACCGCGAGCGTGCCGTGATCCCCGCCGAGCGGCAGCCATGGTTGGACGGTGGAGAAGCCGAGCTGCGCGGCATCGTGCTTCCACGGCATCGGCGTGCGGGCGCCGTCGCGTGACAGCGTCAGCGGCCAGTTGGCGATCGCCTCGGGGTCCTGCAGCAGCTCGAACGGCACGTCGACCTGCGTCAGCCCCAGTTCCTCGCCGTAATAGAGGATCGGATTGCCGCGAAGCGCGCCCAGCAGCAGCATCTTCATCCGCGCGAAGGCGCCGCGAACCTCAGGCGCGTGTTCGGGTGCTACCCAACGCGAGATCGCGCGCGGCGCGTCGTGGTTCTCGAACGCCCAGCTCGGCCACCCCACACCCGCTTCATCGGGCCATTTCGTCACCGCCTCCGCCACCACCGCGGGCGTCAGCGCGGGCGCGTAGAGGAAGTCGAACCCGTAGGAGCTGTTCAAGCGCCGGTCGTCGGCGGTGAACAGCTTGCGCTCGCGGTCGCTGTCGGTGCCGCCCACCTCGGCCACCGTGAAGCGATCGTCATATTCGTCGAACACCGCGCGGATGCGTTCGATGAACACCGGGATGTCGGCGTGGCTCTGGTTGTAGCGGTGCTCCTGGAAATCGAACGGTCGCGTGCGCGGACCGTCGTCGGTCGCGGGCGGATTGTCCGGGAACGCGGGGTCGTACATCAGGAAGTTGAGCGCATCGAGGCGGTAGCCGTCCGCGCCGCGATCGAGCCAGAACCGCGCGACGTCTAGCAGCGCGGCCTGCACGTCGGCGTTGTGGCCGTTGATCTGCGGCTGTTCCTTCAGGAAATTGTGCAGGTAATATTGCCCGCGCCGCGCGTCCCACGTCCACGCCGGGCCGCCGAACACCGACTGCCAGTTGTTGGGCGGGCTGCCGTCCGGCTTCGCGTCACGCCACACGTACCAGTCGGCGTGCGCGCTCGTCCGGCTGGCGCGGCTGTCCTTGAACCACGGATGCTGGTCGGAGGTATGCGCCCACACCTGATCGAGCAGCACCTTCAATCCCAGCGCATGCGCGCGCGCGACCAGCGCGTCGAAGTCGGCGAGCGTGCCGAACACCGGATCGACGTCGCAGTAATCCGACACGTCATAGCCGAAATCGGCCATCGGCGAGGTGAAGAAGGGCGAGATCCACACCGCGTCGACGCCCAGCGACGCGACATAATCCAAGTGCGCGGTGATCCCGGCGAGGTCGCCCACCCCGTCGCCGTTCGCGTCGGCGAAGCTGCGCGGGTAGATCTGGTAGATCACCGCGCCCTTCCACCAGGCGCCGTCGCTCTTGTTCGTCATCGCATCGCTCACTTTGTTCCCCCAAGCGCGCACACCGCGTAGCCGAACGCGGGCAGCGTGACACGCAGCGATCCGGGCGCGGCGACCGCGGCGGCGCACCCGCTTCCCGCCAGCACGCGCGCGCTGGCGGCACCGGGCTCGACCTCGATCAACCGTTCGATCGGCGTCGCGCCCGTGTTGAAGGCGAGCAGCACCTCGGCGTTCGTCACGGGATCGAAGCGCGAGATCGCGAGCAGCCCCGGCTTCTCCTCGCGCGCGCGCAAGCGCTGCCGCCCGCGCGTCAGCGCCGGCGTCGCGACGCGCACCCGTGCGAGCGCGGCGGTCTGCCTGAACAGCGGATTGTCCTGCCCGAAATGCGCGGTCGCGGTGGTCGTCGTCGTGCCGAGCAGGCGGTTGTCGTTGTAGCTCGCCACTTTGCTCGCGAACATGTCCTCGCGCGCGTCCTGGTCATTGCCGTCGCCGGTGAAGCCCTGCTCGTCGCCCGAATAGACCGTCGGCACGCCGCGCAGGCTCAGCAGCATGGCGTTGCCCAGCATCACGCGGCGCATGACCTCGTCATCGCTCGCCTTCGGGAACGCCTGCCGGACGTAATAAGCGAAACGGCCGTTGTCGTGATTGCTGATGAAGGTCGGCAATTGCTGCGCAGCATCCGCGCCGCCCTCGTATAACGCGTCGCCGCGGAACAGTCGCTCGAACGCGTCGGTGCCGCGCGTGCCCGCGACCGTCAGCAGCACCGCCTCGCGGAACGAGAAGTCGAGCACCGCGGGGAATTGGTCGACGCGGGTATGGATTGCCTGCGGGCCGGGATCGAGGTTGGTGTTCGACACCTCGCCGAAGATGTGGAAGTTCGGAATGCCCTTGGCGTGCGCGCGCGCCAGCATCGCGGGGACGAACGCTTGCCAGAACTCCGGATTGACGTGGCGCGCGGTGTCGATGCGATACCCGTCGACGCCGAACCGGTCGATCCAGCCGCCAAAGATGTCGATCATCCCCGACACCACGCGCGGGTTCTCTGTCATCAGATCGTCGAGTCCGACGAAATCGCCCATCGTCGCGCTCTCGTTCTCGAACGTGGTGTTGCCGCGATTATGGTACAGGCGGATGTCGTTGAGCCAATCGGGCGACTTGGCGTGCTCGTCGCCTTTCGCCAGGAACGGCGTATAGGCGTAAGTCGGATCGTTGAGCTTGGCGAAATTTGCCGCGGTCTGCACGTCGTCGCCCGCGAAACCCGCATTGATCGCGGGGCCGTTCACCCCGCCGCGGCGCTGGTAGGGATAGTCCGCGCGGCTGCGGTACGTGCACGCGCCGCACTCGCGATACTGGATCACGTCGGCGGTGTGGTTGACGATGATGTCCATATACACCTTGATCCCGCGCGCGTGCGCGGCATCGACCAGGGCCTTGAACTCGGCATCGGTCCCCAGATGCGGGTCGACGTGGTTAAAGTCGGTGATCCAGTAGCCGTGATAACCCGCGCTTTCCTGCCCCGGCGCGCCCTGAACGGGCTTGTTCCTGAACACCGGCCCGACCCAAATCGCGGTCGCGCCGAGCGACTGGATGTAGGGCAGCCGCCGCATCAATCCGGTCAGGTCGCCGCCGTGATAGAAGCCTTTCGAGGTCGGATCATAGCCGGTGCGCAACCGGTCGCCGGTCAACCCGCCGCGGTCGTTGGAAGGGTCGGCATTGTCGAACCGGTCGGGCAGCGCGAAATAGATCACCTCGTCCTGCGGCAACCGCGCGCGCAGCGCTTTGAGCGTCGCATCGACATTTTGCGCCGAACCAGCCGCGGGCGCGCCCAGCAGCAGCGCTGCCGACATCGCCGCGAGCATCGCCCGCCTCATCCTGCTCCGCGTCATCGTCTAACCCCTCCCGGCTTGGCGCGCGGTTTGCGGCGCGAGGGCGTGCTTGCCAAGCGCGCAGCATACGTATTCACACGCGGCACAGACCCGCCTACACTGCCGGCAACATATTGAGAGGAAAGACCGCCGCCGTCATGGCGCGTACCCCCCGCCCTTCCAGTGACCGCCCGACCTCGTTCGACATCGCCGAGTTGGCCGGCGTGTCGCAGCCGACCGTGTCGCGCGCGCTGCGCGGCGACAAGACGGTCAGCGAACGCACGCGGATGCGGATCGAGGCGATCGCGCAGCAGCTCAATTACCGTGTCGACCGCGCCGCCTCGTCGCTCCGCCGCGGTGAGGTGAAGACGCTGGCACTGCTGTTTTTCGAGGACCCGCTGCCCGACGGTTCGAACATCAACCCGTTCTTCCTCGCGATGCTCGGCTCGATCCTGAAGACGTGCAGCCAGCGCGGCTACGACCTGCTCACCTCGTTCCAGCGCTGGTCGGCCGACTGGCACATCGATTACGAGGACGCGCGCCGCGCCGACGGCGTCATCCTGCTCGGCTACGGCGACTGGGAGGATTACCGCGCCCGCGTCGAGCAACTCGTCGCGCAGCGCACGCGCTTCGTGCGCTGGGGCGCGCCGAGCGAGGTGGGTACGACGATCGGATGCGACAACATTGCCGGCGGGCGCATGGCCGGCGAGCATCTGATCGCCCGCGGGTGCCGCCGCATTGCCTATATCGGCGCGGCGAGCCACCACTACCCCGAGTTCCGCGACCGCTACGCCGGACTTGCCGAGGCGCTGCGCCACGCCGGGCTGCCGGTCGATCCTGCGCTTCACGTCGACGCGCTGTCGGTCGAGCAGAAGGGCTACGAGGCAGTGCAGCGGCTGATCGCGCGCGGGATCGCGTTCGACTCCGTCTTCTGCGCCTCCGACCTGATCGCACTGGGTGCCTTGCGCGCGCTTGCCGAGGCCGGGCGGTCGGTTCCTGCCGACGTCGCGCTTATTGGATTTGATGACATTCCCGCCGCCAGCCACACGCACCCGCCGCTGACCACCGTGGCGCAGGATTACGGCCGCGGCGGCGCCGCGCTGGTCGACACGCTGATCCGCCAGGTCGCGGGCGAGCCGACCGAGGACCTGCTGCTGCCCTCGCGCCTGGTGGTACGCGCCTCCGCCTAGACGCTGGCGCGCGCTGCGCAATGCTGCGCAACAAAGGCGTCGTGCCGCGGCATCTGCGCCGCCTCGCGCGCGATTAGCTGCCGCATCAGCTCCAGATACTCGTCATTCTCCGCACGCGTTTCCGCGTCCGCGATCGGGTGATAGCCGCGCGGGATCACGCCCTGCCCGATCAGCACCTGAATCCACGCGACCTCGGTGAACAATTCCTCGTGCTCGCGCGTCACGTGCGCCTGCTCCTGCCAGACCTCGACCTTGTGGCGGAGCGTGTCGGGCAGGTCGGCGGCGCGGCGTTCCTGCCAGAACGGCTCGTCGCGCGCGTTTGCCCAGTAATGCAGGATCAGGAAGTCGCGAACACGCTCGTATTCGAAATCAGCCTGTCGGTTGTACTCGTCGCGCTGTACCTGGCCTGTGGCACGCCCCGGCAGCATCTTGAGCAGCCGCGCGATCGCGGTCTGGACGAGGTGCAGGCTGGTCGACTCGAGCGGCTCCATGAAGCCCGACGCGAGGCCCACCGCGACGACATTGCCGCGCCACATCTCTCGCCGCTTGCCGGTCGTGAAGCGGATCGGCTGCGGATTGCCCTCGGCCACACCGTCGAGATTGGCGAGCAACTGCGCCGCCGCCGCATCGTCGGAGAGATGCGCAGAGGAGTAGACGATGCCGTTGCCGGTGCGATGCTGCAGCGGGATGCGCCACTGCCAACCCGCACCGTGCGCGGTCGCGCGCGTGTAGGGCGTGAAGTCGGCCGCTCGCGCCGACGGCACCGCCAGCGCACGGTCGCACGGCAGCCAGCGCGTCCAGTCATCCAACCCGACGCCCACCGCCTCGCCGATCAACAGCCCGCGAAACCCGGTGCAGTCGACGAACAGCGCACCCTCGACGCGCGCGCCGCCGTCCAGCACCAGCGCGGCGACATCGCCCGTCTCGCCGTTCCGCTCGACCGAGACGATCCGCCCCTCGATCCGCTCCACCCCGCGCGCTTCCGCGAAGCGCCGCAACAGCCGCGCGTAGAGTGCGGCGTCAAAGTGAAACGCGTAGGGCATCGCCGGCAGCATCGCGGCGGTGCGCGCCGGTCCGCGCTGCATCCGGCTCGCGCGCGCCGCCACCTCGTTGAGCGAATAATCACCCAGAGCTGCGATCTCGTCGCCGCGCTCGGCGTGTGCGCGCAACCAGCGGTGGTGAAAGCCCAGCAGCCCTGACTCGCGCCCGACATCGCCGAACGCGTGCATGTAGCGGTCACCCGGGCGCGTCCAGCCGGCAAACTCGATGCCCAGCTTGAACGTGCCGCTGGTTGCCCGCAGGAACGCGTCCTCGTCCAGTCCCAGCGCCTGGTTGAACAGCTGGATCTGCGGGATCGTCGCCTCGCCGACGCCGATCGTGCCGATCGCCTCCGATTCAACCAGCCGTATGCGGTAGGCGTTAGGCGGCAGGAAATGCGCGAACGCGGCGGCGACCATCCAGCCCGCGCTGCCGCCGCCGGCGATGACGATATCGGTCGGGGTCATGCCATTCTCCTAGCCGAGCGCTTGGCCGGCTTCAAAGAAAAGGCCGCCGACATCGGGGGGCGATGCCGACGGCCAATGTCCGGATCAGTACGATCGAACGCGGATCAGAGCCGGACGGCTCAGAACTTATACGTCACCCCGACGTAGTAATCGCGGCCGTAGCGCTGGTAATCGATCACCTGACGCTCGTCGCCGTTCTGATAGGTGACGAACGGGCGATCGGTCAGGTTCTTGCCCTGCACCATCACCGACAGGCCGCTCAGCGGACCGTCCTTGAACTCGTACCCGATCTGCGCGTCGAGGATCGCTTCCTCCTTCGCGGTGCGGAACGTCGGGCTCGCCGACAGGCCTGCGACCTCCGCCAGGAACGACGAGCGGTAGCGATAGTTGGCGCGCGCCTGGAAACCCCACTTCTCGAAATAGATCGTGCCGCTTCCGGTCCAGTCGGACAGGCCCGGCAGCGTGATCGGGCTGGGGTTGTTGGCGTAACGGATCGTCGAGTCGGTGTAGTTGCCAGTTACGAACGCGCCGAACCCGTCGAGCGCCGGCGTGATCATGCGGAACGGCAGCGACAGCGTCGCCTCGACGCCCAGCACCTCGCCGCGGCCCGAATTGTCCGGGCGGCTGACGGTGCCGATCTGCTGCCCCGCCGCGATCGCCTGCGCCTGCTGCGCCGGCGTCAGTGCGCCGAGCAGGTCGGAGAAGTCGAACGCGATCGTGGTCGCCGGATTTACGAAATCGTCGAGCTTCTTGAAATAGCCCGACAGCGCTACGTAGCCGCCGCCGCTGCCGAAATATTTCTCCAGCGACACGTCGATGTTGGTCGACTGATACGGACGCAGCGACGTGTTGCCGCCGTTCGAGCTGAACACCGGATTGAGGGCGATCGGCAGCACGCCGACGTTCGCCGGATTGACCGTCACGTCCTGCGTCACGCGCTCCTGGTCCAGACGTGGGCGCACCATCGTGCGCGACGCGCCGAGCTTGACGTAGCCGCCCTCAATCAGCTCGACCGAGAAGGTGGCGGACGGCAGCACGCGCCAGAACTTCGCGCCTTCGTTCGCCGGCGCGATCGTGACGACGCCGTTCGTCAGCCCCGCGATCTGCCCGTCCGAACTCTGGTCGGTATAGACCGCCTGCACGCCCAATGCGCCCTTCAGCGCCTTGCCGCTCACCTCGCCGTCGATGTTGAGCTTGGCGTAACCGGTGTACACGTTCTCGGTCACCGTGTTGTCGCGCACCAGCGACCCCGGGCGCCCGTCGAACGCGGCGTTGAGCGAATTGTTGTACAGGTACAAGGGGTTAAGCGTCAGCATCGCCGGGATGCCGAGGTAGCTGAGCGGGATGTTGTTCCCCAGCTGCGCCTCCGCCGGCACGTCGGCGCTGCGCGGCGTGCCGCTCGCCACGGTGCAGCCCGTGCCCGTGCCCTTGGGGCACAGGAAGAACGAGGTATACTCGCTGGTCTTCTTGCGACGGCTGTAGTTGGCGCCGACTTCCCAGCCCTTGATGACGCTGTCCTCGAACTCGCCATTCAGGCTCGCGCGCAGCGACTTCAGGTCGTCCTTGAACTTAGGCCGGTTAAGAAAGCCTGACTGGACCACCTGCTGCGTGCCGTTGTTGCCCCAGCCTTGCGGGTCAGTCAGCTTGAAGATGCTGGTGTCGGTGTAGTCGAGCGTCGGCGAGAAGGAATAGGTGCCATCGCCGTTCTGGCTGACGCCGACCGTGTCGGGACGACCGCTCTTCTGGAACCCGGTCCCGGTGTTCGTTTCCAGCAGGAAGTCGGTGCGCGTCGCGCGGCTCCAGCTCGCGTCGACGTTGAAGTGCGTCGTCTCGCCGATCTTGAAATCGTTGTTCCAGCCGAGCGACAGGTTGTCGGCCTTGCGCTGATTGTAGTCGTTGCGCTGCACCGCGAACACGTTGGAGAACGTGCCCGAGGTCAGGAAGCCATTCGACACCGTGGTGTTGCTCAGCACCGTGCCATTGTCGGTCGGGTTGGTGGGATCGTCGGCCGCGCCGTTGAGCGGGAATTCGATGCCACGCAGGTACTGCGTTTCTTGGAAGTGCGAGTAGAGTGCGTCGAAGGTAGAGTGGAAATTATCGCTCGGCTGCCATTCCAGCGTCGCGACCGCGCCGTAGCGCTTCAGCTCGTTTGACTGAACGTAAGGCTTGGCGCCGTTCAGCCGGTACGGGTCCGTCGCGGTACCGGTGCCGTTATAGCCCCACGCATTGTAGCGCTCGTTCTGCGACGGCGTCTGCGTTGCCGATACGCCCAGCGCGACGCCGAACGTGTCGTCGGCGAACTTGTCGACGTAGGTCGCCGAGGCACGATAACCGTAGCGCGACATTTCCGGGTTGAGGTTGTCGATGCCGTTCATCTGCCCGCGCGCATTGATTGCGAACACGCGCTGTGACTGGTCGAGCGGGCGCAGCATGCGCAGGTCGACCGTGCCCGAGATACCGGCGGCGATCAGCGACGCGTCGGCCGACTTGTAGACGTTCACGTTGCGGAAGAACTCGGACGGATATTGGTCATACTCGACGCCGCGGTTGTCGCCGACCGTCACCTGCTCGCGCCCGTTCAATAGCGTGGTGGAGAAATCCGGGCCCAGGCCGCGGATCGACAGCCGCTGGTCGCGCCCTTCCAGACGCTGCGCGGTGACGCCCGGAATACGCGCGAGCGAGTCGGCGATCGACACGTCGGGCAGCTTGCCCACGTCCTCCGCCGACACCGAGTCGACGATCAGCGTCGAGCGGCGCTTGATGTCCGCCGATTTGGCGAGGCCGGCGCGGATGCCGGTGACGACGATGTCGGTGCCCTCGCCCACGTCGCTCGCGTCGCTGGTCGGCGTCGCTTCGGCGGTCGGATCGGGGTTGGCGCTCGCGTCAGGCGTGGGATCGGCGGGCTGGGCCGGCTGCGTTTCGGTGATCGCGCCCGTCGGGTTGGCGGTCGCGGTGCCCGCCTGCTGCGCCCAGGCATTGCCGCTGGCGAGCAGCATGACGCCCGCGATGGTCAGCGCGCTGGCACGCAGGCCCAACTGGGCACGAACGGACGATGATTGAAGCGAAACGGTCAAGAGAACCTCCCCCAGGCCACACCTCTGCGCGATCTTGCGCGAGGTGCTTATGCGGCGTGATGACGGCGGATTAGGCCCGCCCAGGGCTTAGTCACAACAAAGCCACATACGTATTCAGGGGTATGCGAGCGCGCTCTGCCCGCCTGCTGTGGCAGCGATGTCACAGCGCAGCGCTCCCTTAGCGCCTCACAGCGCCACCGCATCCAGGAACGTGTTGACCGTCAACCGTCCGTTGAACGGGTCGGCGCTCAGCGGCATGCCGGCGGGAATGTCGGCGCAGTGCAGCGTATTCGACCGGTACAGGATCGCGCGGTTGAACCGCCCGGTGTGTCGCGCGACGCGTTCGAACATGGGTGAGTCTCCGCCGATATACCCCGCGTTCGGAATGCCGTGCGCCGCGAGATCATCGGCCAGCGCGGCGCGGTACGCCGGCAGTCGCGCGGCGTCGACCGACTCATACCCGGTCGAGCGCTGGCGAAAGAAGGCGGTGCCGCCGATATCCTCGTCCGACCGCTCGCCGTCGTCGGCCAGATAGTGCAGCAGCGCGAGCCGCGTCGGCGAAACCTCGTCAAAATGCGGCAATCGCTGGATCGGCGCCAGCGCGTCCGGCGGCGTGGTGACCAGCGAGTAGAAACTGTCGACGACGCTCAAGTCGCCCAGCCCGAACACATCGCGAACAACAGGCGCCAGCGCGGCGACGATCGGGCGCAGCATCGCTTCAGGCACCACGGCGCGGATGCCCGGATAATGTTCGCCTATTTGAGAGAACGACAGGAACGACGCATCCTCGCGCAGGCCGTGCGGGTCAGACACGAACGCGTCGATCACGACAACGGGTTGATTCTCAGACCCATGATTCATGACTTGAAGCTGCCAGCAGTCCTTGCCGCTCATTCTCAGTCTCGCCGTTTGCCAGAGGAGCGGTTACAAAATGATGCTTTTTACTCTACACATAGTAACACATAGCACCATGTGACGATGAACATTCTAGACTACGCCCTTTCTAAATCAAAATATTGCGCCCAAGCTTCCATAAGTTTGCGGCGTTTATCAAATAGATCACCTCGCCGATAAGCTGCTTCGGCTCTGTTTGCGATCGTATGCGCTAGTGCTATTTCGCACACCTCGTGAGGAAAGTCCGTCGTTTCACTAGCCCAGTCTCGAAACGCTGACCTAAAGCCGTGAACCGTAACATCTACCCGCATACGTCGCATCAGCATAGCCATTGCCATTCCCGATAGCGGCTTGCCGGTCGCGGCACTAGCAAACACTGCGTCTGCTGGAGACGCTCGCTCGACGTCTCGCGCGGCATCAAGCCGTTGTAGCAGGTCTACAGCAGCCTGGGACAATGGGACCCTGTGTTCACGTCCTGCCTTCATGCGGGTTGCAGGCACGGTCCACGCGGCACCGCTCAGATCGATTTCAGCCCAACTGGCGCCAAGCACTTCCCCTGAACGGGCAGCTGTCAGAATGGTAAATTCCAGCGCTCTTGCCGCTGTCGCATCACGTTCGCGTAGGTCATTCATGAATTTGGGCATAGCCGCGTACGGCAATGCTGCGTGGTGGCCGCGGGTCAGCCGCTGCCGTTTCGGTAGCAATTGATCTAGGTGGCCACGCCAGCGGGCTGGATTATCGCCCGTCCGCAGCCCCTTGGCCTTTGCTGCATCCAAGACGTTCTCGATACGACCACGCAGGCGCTCGGCCGTTTCTGGCGTTCGCTGCCAGAGCGGCTGCAGCACTTCCAGAACATCGCGAGTGCTGACACTCTCAACGCTTTTAGGCCTGAGAGGAGCGGCGTATTTCGTTAGGGTCATGGCCCACTGCGCGGCATGCTTCGCGTTGCGCCACGAGGGTCGCATCGTCTCAACATACGCGTCAGCACATTCGCCGAAGGTCTGTCGCTCCTGCTTCTCGCGCGATGATCGAGGATCACCTCCGCTTGTCAGCACAGCTCTAAGAGTTCCTGCTTCTTTACGGGCATTCGCTAGCGAGAGGTTACGCCCGCCCCCCAAGCCCAGCTCGGTCCGCTTGCCATTCCGCGTGTACATGAACACCCAGCGTCGACGCCCTTGCGGATCGATAGACAGGTAGAGCCCACCACCGTCGGAATGACGGCCTGGCGTCTTGATGGTTGCCGCTGTGCGAGCATCCAGCTTGTTCAGCGTTCGCGATGTCATACCGGTCCTACGTCGGCCCCATTTACGGCCCCACTTTATAGGCCGACTTCAGACGAACGTCTACATTCACCAGCGAACACGCCTAAGTGCTACATGGCTGTGAGAGAGCATTTTTGCGCACCCCCACGGTCCTCGACGAACACTAGTGAACAGGGAGTTTGGCGGCCTCCGTCTCCGCCATACTGTAGCCGTCGCACGTTGTTGCGCGTTGCTTTTGGGGCTCCGCTTAAAGGAGCCGATTACGGTTTCCGCTCTTATCGACCTGCAAACGCCGTTTATGACAGCGATGGTGAGCGGCGAGTCCAGTACCGTTCATTCATTCACGCAGGCTCTTATGACAGCAAAGCGCCTTTGTTTCGGCAAATTCGGAGGGCAAGCCTGGCTTCCTGAATGCGAACGTCCTCTTGCATACGCTATGCCGCGCAAGTGCTGGCATCTTCAACTTAGCTCGATCAAGCTTTTCCGCGACACGTAGAGCGGCACACCGGATCGAAGAAGCCGAGGTTCGTATTGCACTTATTCGGTGCATGCGCCGTGGCTGTCACCGGCAATCGCAAGGACATGTACCACGCTGCTCACCTTGCAGCACGGTGACCTTCCCCGTCGTTTGTGACATGTGATGCAATCAGATCCCAGCCCAAGGCCCTTCTACCCGCAGCATCGCCGCGGCGGCGGCTAGCATCGTCCAGATCGGCTCACCGGAGAAGAAATGCTTGGTGATCGATCCCATCACGGTCGCTACCAGCAAGCGTGACACCACCACGAACACGTTGAACAGCACCATGTAGACGCCCAGCTTGCGCTGCGGCAGCGCGGAGGCAAGGATTGCGTAGGGCATGGCGAGCATCGTCGACCACGCGTTGCCGATCCCGACCTCGCTCAACAGCAGCCAGCAGCCAGCAGTCAGCAGTCAGCGGTAGTTGGGCACCAGAAAGATGCTCGCGAACCCAGCCGCCCCGCACGCCAGCCCGACGATGTGCGTGCGCGCCGACCCCACGCGACGGGCGAGGAACGGGATCAGCACCAGAGCCGATACCGCCGCGACACCGTTGTCGGTCGCGAACAGGACGTCGACCCGGCTCGCTCCCTCCTGGTATGCCGCACTGCCCGCATCCGACGCCGCGAAGAAGCGCCCGTTACGATGGGCTTGTTGTTGATCCACATGATGAACAACGGCGACCAGCTGAAGAACTGCACCAGCGTCAACCGCTTCATCAGGACCGGCATTCCTGAGGAATTGCCGACGATATGACCCAGCATGCCCGCGCCCTGCCCGCCGCGTGCGCGCTTGACCGCGATCAGGCTGGCAACATCCTAGGCGGCGAGCAGCGCGCCCAGCAGATACACTTCCTTCTTCAGCTACGTCAGCGCCACGAGCGCGATCACCACCGCACCCGCGCCGATCCAGCCGAGGTACGCCGCGTTTCTCCATGCAGCGAGTACGCTGAGCACGCGCTCGCCTCTGCTACACCCTCGAAACATGCCAGCTCGTCGGGCGAATATTCGCGCGTCAAGACGACGGTCCAGAGCACACTCGCCAGCAGAGCCGCGCCGCCGAACCAGAAGGCGTAGCGCACCGAACCGAGGATCATCCCCGCCGCCGCCACATTCGATACGCCCGGCCGCTCAAGCACCCAGGGAAAGATCGATCCCACTACCACGCCCGCGCCGATGAACGCGGTCCGCACGCCGTAGCCCGCGGCGTGCTGGTCTTTGTCGAGCATGTCGCCGACGAAGGCGCGGAACGGCTTCATCGACAGGTTCAGCGACGCATGGAGCACCCACAGCATGACGGCAGCGACCAGCAGCACCGGGCTTTCGGGCATGACCAACAGCGCGATTGCGGCCAGCAGCGTGCCGGCGAGGGAGTACGGCCGCCGCCGTCCCAGTCGACCAAGCCACATGCGGTCGCTCAAATGCCCGATCACCGGCTGGACCAGCAATCGCGTCAGCGGCGCGGCCACCCACAAGGCGGACAGGTGGTCGAGGCTGGTGCCGAGCGACTGGAAAATCCGGCTCATGTTCACATGCTTCAGTGCGAGGCCGATCTGGATGCCGAAGAAGCCCAAGGATGTCGAGCAGCCAAGCAAGGCTCTGCCGCTTGCGCCGCTGGAGCGCACCTTCGGCGTCGATTGCTGCCGCTACGCTGGCCATCCGCTCTCTCCGTTTACGTTCGCGCGAGCGCGGCGGCGTGACCGCCGAAACTGAGCAAACACCCGTTCAGCAGCCGATCGATCGCGGCCGTGTCGGCAGGTAATCGCGCAGGCTTGAGCCACGTGTCGTCGGAGAAGGTGCCGTAGCCTGCGAGTAATATCTTTCACAACAGGGCCGAGGAGAAGCCGCCCAGGTCGCGCCGCGCCACTTACCGACGACGTCGTGGCCGGTGAACCACGCGGTCATGGTCGCCTTCAAGTCGGGTGATGTTGGCGGCGTTGGCGCATCACAAGTCGGTGTCGCCGCGCTGGTTGAATAGATGATGCGCGACGATGTAATCGCGCACCTGCCTCTCGCGGCGACGGCAACGTCACCGCGCGATCGCAGAACAGCTTGTCGGCGAACGGCACAAAGCGCACGCCGAGCGCGGCTTGTGCGATCACCGACCCGAAGCCGCACGCATCGACAAATACGTCAGCCACTACGCGTTCAATCCCTGTGAGCACCAGCGCCGCCACATCGACCACGTCGTTCAGTTCGACCGGGTCGACGCGCGCTGCCTCGGCCGTTCGCGCATTGAGGAAGAACCGGTGCGTGCCGCTCGCCAGCTTGGCGGTAAAGACGGTCTGCGCGGTGCCGTCCTCAGCGAGCGCGAACTGCGTCAGCTACTCCGCGATGTTAGCGTGGTGCAGATCGGGCTGGTCGGGGAAGGAGTAGCGCAAACCCACGCCGTCGTCGAAGATGCGGAAAGTGACCGCCATCTCGCGGTTCAGGTTCTTGGTCTCGCGCAGCCGCACGATTAGCTCGTTGTAGTTGTCGCGGATCGTCTTCCACTCCCCGAACGGCTGCGTCCACGACGTGTCGCTCTTCGCCTGCGAGGTGGAGACGAGCGCCAGCGCACGGTCGATCTTGCGCGAGTCGGTGAACAGGAAGCCCAGCGCGCTTGGGCGGATCACCGGCTTGCCGCGCCGCGCGATCGCGTAGGTCGCGCGCCCGTCGCCGTCGATCGCGACGGTGATCTACCCATCGGGCGATGCGCCTCGCGCGACGACATTGTCGCCCGGCGATGGCACGCCCGCGCACGTGTCCTGCGCGCACGCGATGGTGGGCGTGAGCGCGGAAGTAGCGGCGGCAAGCGCCAGCAGCAGGGTCTTTACGTCGTCAGTCATGTCGCGCGATCAGCGCGGCATAAGGGGCAAAGTCGGCGCCCGTGACGCCGATCGAAAGCAAGGGTGTAAGGTCGGCCGCATCCGCCCACAGCTGTGCCGCGGCCGACAGGTTGAAGGCGCAGATGACGCGGTCGTTGTGGTGGTTGCGCGCGAACACCAGCAACGCGGCGTCGGCGTGGAGCACCTCGAAATCGCCGAGCCTAAGCACCGGCTCGTCACGGCGGAGCGCCAGCACGCCGCGCGTCCAGTGGAGCAGCGAGCCCGCGTCGGCTTCCTGCACATCGACCGCCAGGCCCGCGTGATCGTCGCCCGGCGGCAACCACGGCTGCGCGGTCGAGAAACCGAGCTGCGGCGCGTGCCGTTTCCACGGCATCGGCGTGCGCGCGCCGTCACGGCTCAGCGTCTGCGGCCAGTTGGCGATCGCCTCCGGGTCCTGCAGCAGCTCGAACGGCACGTCGACCTGCGTCAGCCCAAGCTCCTCGCCGTAATAAAGGATCGGATTGCCGCGCAAGGTACCCAGCAGCAGCATCTTCATTCGCGCGAAGGCAGGGGCATGCTCGGGCGCGCACCAGCGCGAGATCGCGCGCGGCGCGTCATGGTTCTCGAACGCCCAGCTAGGCCAGCCCACGCCTGCCTCGTCGGGCCATTTCGTCACCGCGTCGACCACGACGTGCGGGGTCAGCGCGGGCGCATAGAGGAAGTCGAAACCGTAGGAGCTGTTGAGCCGGCGATCCCCCGCGGTGAACTGCTGCCGCTCGCGGTCGCTGTCGGGGCCGCCGACCTCGGCTACGGTGAAGCGGTCGTCATAGTCGTCGAACACCGCGCGGACGCGCTCGATGAAAACCGGAATGTCGGCGTGGCTCTGGTTGTAGCGGTGCTCCTGGAAGTCGAACGGCCGCGTACGGGGACCATCGTCGGTCGCGGGCGGATTGTCGGTGAACGCGGGATCGTACATCAGGAAGTTGAGCGCATCGAGGCGGTAGCCGTCCGCGCCGCGATCCAGCCAGAACCGCGCCACGTCGAGCAGCGCGGCCTGTACATCGGGGTTGTGCCCGTTGATCTGCGGCTGTTCCTTCAGGAAATTGTGCAGGTAATATTGCCCGCGCCGCGCGTCCCACGTCCATGCCGGGCCGCCGAACACCGACTGCCAGTTGTTGGGTGGGTTGCCGTCCGCTTTTGCATCGCGCCACACGTACCAGTCGCCGTGCACGCCGTCGCGGCCCCTGCGGCTGTCCTTGAACCACGGGTGCTGGTCGGACGTGTGCGCCCACACCTGATCAAGCAGCACCTTCAATCCCAGCGCATGCGCACGCGCGACCAGCGCGTCGAAGTCGGCGAGCGTCCCGAACACCGGATCGACGTCGCAGTAATCCGACACGTCATAGCCGAAATCGGCCATCGGCGAGGTGAAGAAGGGTGAAATCCACACCGCATCGACGCCGAGCGAAGCGACGTAATCCAGATGCGCGGTGATCCCGGCGAGATCGCCCACCCCGTCGCCGTTCGCATCGGCGAAGCTGCGCGGGTAGATCTGGTACACCACCGCGCCCTTCCACCAGGGCTGGCCTTCGCTGTTCCTGTTCATCGTATCGATCACTTCGTTCCCCCAAGCGTGCGCACCGCGTAGCCGAACGCGGGCAGCGTGACACGCAGCGATCCAAGCGCGGCGACGCGCGCGGCGCACCCGCTGCCGGTCAAAACGCGCGCGGTGGCGGCACCCGGCTCGCCCTCGATCAGCCGCTCGTATTGAAGGCCAGCAGCACCTCGGCATTGCTGGTCAGATCGAAGCACGAGATCGCGAGCAAGCCCGGCTTCTCCTCGCGTGCGCGCAACACCCGGGCGCCAGCGCCGCGTTTTGCTTGAACAACAGATTTGCCTGTCCGAAGTGCGCCACCGTGCCCGTCGTCGTCGTGCCGAGCAGGCTCCCGATGTTCGCGACCGGCACCTCGCTGGCGAACATGTCCTGACGCGAATCCTGGTCGTTGCCGTCGCCGATGAAGCCCTGTTCGTCGCCCGAATAGATCGTCGGCACTCCACGCCCACCCCGGCAGGCTCAGCAGCGTCGCGTTGCGCAGCATCACGCGCCGCATGCCCTTGTCGTCGCACGCCTGCGGAAATGCCTTGCGACGTAACAAGCGAAGCGGCAGTTGTCGTGATTGCTGACGAACGTCGGCAATTGCTGCGCAGCATCCATGCCGCCCTCATACAGCGCGTCGCCCTTGAACAGCACCTCGAACGCGTCGGTGCCGCGCGTGCCCGCGACCGTTTCAATCACCGCCTGACGGAACGCGAAGTCGAGCACCGCAGGCAGCTTGTCGACGCGGGTGTGCCCGGCCAGCGCGCCCGGGTCGACCGAACCGTGCGACACCGCGCCGGAGCCGTGAAAGTTGAAAACACACTTCGCCTTTGCGCGTGCCAGCATCGCGGGCACGAATGCCGCCAGAACTCCGGGTTGACGTGACGCGCGATGTCGCTGCCATATCCATCGACGCCTAACCGGCCGATCCAGCCGCCGAAGATATCGATCATGCCCGCCACCATGCGCGGGTTCTCCATCGTCCGATCGTCGAGCCCGCCGAAGTCGCCCATCGTCGAACTCTCGTTCTCGAACGTGGTGTTGCCGCGGTTGCGGTACAGGCGATGTCGTTCAGCCGGTCGGGCGATTTCGCATGCTCGTCACCCTTCGTCAGGAACGGCGATTTGGCGTAGGTCGGGTCGGTCAGCTTCGCGAAATTGGTCGCGATCCGCACGTCATCGCCTGCGAAGCCGGGGTTGATCGCCGCACCCTGCACCCCGCCGCGGCGCTGGTACGGATAATCTGCGCGGGCACGATAATCACACGCGCCGCAATGGCGGTACTGGATCACGTCGGCGGTGTGGTTGGACTAGGTTACCCGATAGCCGTGATACCCCGCGCGCTCGTGTCCGGGCGCGCCCTGCACGGGCTTGTTCTTGAACACCGGCCCGACCCGGATCGCGGTCGCGCCGAGCGAATGGATGTAGGGCAAGCGCCGCCTCAATCCTTTCAGGTCGCCGCCGTGATAGAAGCCCCTGGCGGTGGGATTATAACCGATGCGCAGGCGGTCGCCGGTCAACCCGCCGCGATCGTTGGTCGGATCGGCATTGTCGAACACCTCGGGCAGCGCGAAATAGATCACCTCGCTTCGCAACAACCGCACGCGTATCGCCTGCACCGAAAACCCAGCGGCAGAGAAAACAGCGTGGCGCTCCGTTGATCCGAGGCGATCGACCGATCAGCATGGCGACGTCGCCGATACACTGGTGGGTCCGCCGGGGCTCGAACCCGGGACCTCTCGATTAAAAGTCGCTTGCTCTACCGACTGAGCTACGGACCCCAACAGCGTTTGCGCGACCTAGGGGCGGGGCGACGCCTGGTCAACCGCGCGTGAAGCTGGCGGAGCGTCAACCCGCTTACCGGATCGCGCCAGCCGGGCACGAGATCGAGCGCCGGGACCAGCACAAACGCGCGCTCACGGAACGCACGATGCGGCACGGTGAGCAGCCGTGTCTCGATGCCCCCCAGCGACCACAGGATAATGTCGAGGTCAATCACCCGCGCGCCCCAGCGTTGCCCGCGCTGACGCCCGAACGCGCGCTCGATCGCCTTCAACCGCGCAAGTAGCGCCGCGGGTGCCTCATCGCTCTCTATCAGCACCGCGGCGTTGGCGAAGGTCCGGGTCGATGGCCCGACCGGCGCGCTCGCGATGATCGGCGACCCGACCCCGCCCAGCAGTCGCAGCGCCGCCGCCACCTCGTCGCGTGGGCCACCATGGCGTCCGGCGCGATTCGATCCCACTGCGATGAGATAGGTTGAGCGACGCATGGCGATGCGCCTATCGCACGCGCATGTATTTCGCACCCTCCCCGCTGCCTGAAACCGAGCCGCCGCGCGACTGCCCGCGTTGCCCGCGCCTTGTCGCCTTTCGCGAAGAACTGCGGCTAGAATATCCCGATTGGTGGAACGCGCCGGTCAACGCGTTCGGGGATCCCAGCGCCTGGCTTGCGATCATCGGTCTTGCACCCGGCAAGCACGGCGCCAATCGCACCGGACGACCGTTCACGGGCGATTACGCGGGTGAGTTGCTCTACAGCACGCTTGGCAAATACGGCCTTGCCACCGGCCAGTTCGAGGCGCGCGCCGACGACACGCTGCACCTTCACGGCGCGGTCATCATCAATGCGGTCAAATGCCTGCCGCCCGCGAACAAGCCGACGCCGGAGGAAATCCGCACCTGCCGTAGCTTTCTCGAGGCGCAGGCGACCGATTTGCCGGGCGCCCGCGTGTTCGTGGCGCTAGGACAAATTGCGCATCAATCCGCGGTCAAGATGCTCGGCGGACGGCTGCCCAAGGCGAAGTTCGGGCATCTGGCGGAACACGTTATGCCCGACGGGCGCATCCTGCTCGATAGCTACCATTGCTCGCGCTACAACCAGAACACCGGGCGGCTGACGACGGAAATGTTCGAGGCGGTGTTCGCCCGCGCGCTCGAACTTCGTGACGCGGCGAAGGCGTGATAGGCTAGCGCTGACGCAACGAAAGGACCCGACCATGTCGCTTCTCCTGCTCGCCGCGCTGGCCGCCGCTGCCGCGCCCGCCGAGACCCCCGATGCGCAGCCGGTGTGTCAGGACAAGCACGCGCGCCTCGTCGCGTCCACGCGCCGCGGCACGATCCACCCGCTCGCGCAGGAGCCGAACGCCGACGCGGTGCTGACCGTGCTGCGCAGCGAGAACGGCTGCTCGCGCCCGGTCAAGGTGCGCGAGGATATCGGCGCGCGGCAGCGCTAGGCCGACTCCTCAGACGTCGGCGACAAGCCGCCCGTACAATTCCGGGCGGCGATCGCGGAAGAACCCGAACGCCGCGCGGTGACGCTTGACCCGCGCGAGGTCGAGCGTCGCGGTAATCACCCCTTCCTCTTCACGATCAAGCTCGGCCAGGATGTCGCCGCGCTCGTCGGTGATGAACGACGTGCCGTAGAACGTCTGACCGTGTTCCTCGCCAACGCGGTTGGCCGCGATCACCGGCACGACGTTCGACACCGCATGCCCCACCATCGCGCGCCGCCACAGCCGCGCGGTGTCGAGGCTGGTGTCATGCGGCTCGCTGCCGATCGCGGTGGGATAGAACAGCAGCTCCGCCCCCATCAGCATCATCGCGCGCGCGGTCTCGGGATACCATTGGTCCCAGCATACGCCGACGCCAAGCTTCCACCCCGGCGCGGCCGGCGGTGCGGGCCACACCTTGAATCCGCTGTTGCCGGGACGAAAATAGAACTTCTCCTCGTAACCCGGCCCGTCGGGAATATGGCTCTTGCGGTACACGCCCTGCACCTCGCCGTCAGGCCCGATCATTGCGAGCGAGTTATAGTAGTGCGGGCCATCGGCTTCGAAGAAGCTGGTCGGGATCGTGACCTTCAACGCCTCGGCCAGTGCCTGCATCGCCAGCACCGCCTTGTGCTCACCGACCGGCGCGGCGTTGGCGAACAGCCCCTCGTCCTCGACGCGGCAGAAATATTCGCCCTCGAACAATTCGGGCGGCAGGATCACCTGCGCCCCGCGCGCATGCGCCTCACGCACGGCTTGCGACACCTTGGCGATGTTGGCGTCGATGTCAGCGGAGAAGGACAGCTGGAGCGCGGCGACGGTGATCTCGGTCATGCCGCGTCAGATAGTCGCTCGGGCTCCACTGCGCAAAGGCATTGCCGGCCGCCTCGTCGGTACGCGCGCACCACCCCGCTCGCGTGCGAGCGCAACCGCGAGCAGCAGGAACGGCACCACGAACGCGCGATGCCGCTCGCCGAACTCGAACGGCGCGCCCAGCAGCAGCAATTGCGCGAAGCACATCGCCACCAGCCCGATCGCGACGCGCCCGCTCGTGCCGCACCCGCGCAGCCGCATCGTCGCCGCGCCCGCCAGCGCGAGCAGCAGCACGTACGACCCGTGCAGCGTTGGCAGCAGCAGCGCGCCCGTCTCTGGTGCGAGCCCCGGCCGCATCGCCGCCAGCCGCTTCAGTCCCGCCTGACCGATCGCGGCGGCGCGCACGAACTTGGCGAGCGTCAACCGTATGGCGTCGACGGGATGCGCCGCGATCCAGTCGAGCGCGAGGCCACCCGCCGCGCGCGAAAACGCGAGCTCGGGCAATCCATAGAGCGCGTGCGGCGGCGGCATCCAATTGCCCGTCGCGGCCGGATTGTTGCCGATCCACAGGCTGTAGCCACCCGCGCTCGTCAGCGGCACGAACGCGTGGAGCAACGCGTCATTGCGCCACCACCATGGCAGCATCGCGAGCAACGCGACGCTCCCCGCCGCCGCACCGATCCGCATCACGCGCGCGAAGCCCAGCCGCCGCCATTGCAGCAACGCGAACAACAGGCTCAGCAACGCCTCGCCCGGCTGCGTCAACGCCAGCGCAGCCGATCCGACGCCGATCAGCACCACCTCACGCATGCGCCCCGTCGTCACAATCCATCCATAGGCGAGCAGCAGCACCAGCAGCGTCGCCAGGCTCTCCTTCTGCGCCAGCGGCGCGTCGAGCAGCTGCGAGGGCCAGACGAGAAACAGGCACGCCGCCGCCACGCCTGCGCGCGGCGCACCCAGCCGCCTTGCCAGCAGCACGATCACGCTCGCCGATGCGAGATCGAGCAGGCTCGACAGCACCAGCAGTGCCGCGGTCGATAGCCCGAACATCGCGCCCCAGCCTGCCAGCAGCAGCGGATACACCGGGGGGAACAGCGCCACCGCGCGCGTCCCCATGTACGGCTCGACCAGCCCAAGTCCGTGCCCGTCGAGCAACCCTTGCGCGAGCACCAGATACCAGTGCGGATCCCCCGGCGACACGCGCCCGTCGCTCAACACCGCCGCCGCGATGCGCAAGGCGATTGCGCCCGCAGCGAACACGCCCCACGCACGCGCGTCAGTCGTCTGCGGCAACCGCGTGACCGACCAGCCCGCGAACGCCAGCCACACGCCGAACAGCGCCATGCCGGCCAGATCGGCCGACAAGCCCGCGCGCCAGTGCGCCGCCAGCCCTGGCGCACTTAGCACGCCGTACGCCGCCAGCATCAACAGCAGCGCTGCCACGCCGACATTCAGGACTCGTCCGCTCGTCATCGCAAGCTGAACGCTACGCCCCGTTCACCGTCGCACAAGCGTGCGGATCGGCGAGAAGCGGCCGATCCGTCCCCGATCAGGGCAGCTTGTGGTTAACCGATCAACAATCCCGCCAGTGCCGCGCTCATCAGATTGGCGAGGCTCCCCGCCAGCAGCGCGCGCAGGCCAAGCTTCGCGATCGTCGGTCGCTGGTTGGGCGCGAGCCCGCCGGTCACCGCCATCTGGATCGCGATCGAGGAAAAGTTGGCGAACCCGCACAACGCGAACGTGATGACGGCCACCGTTCGCGGCGACAGCTGCGCAGCCTGCTTACCTAGATCGATATAGGCGACGAATTCGTTCAGCACGATCTTCTCGCCGAACAGCCCACCCGCGATGCCCGCCTCGCCCCAAGGCACGTTGAGCAGGAACATGACCGGCTGGAAGACCTTACCCAGCAGCCCCTGGAAGCTCAGCCCCGGCAGGCCGACCAGATTGCCCAGACCCCCAAGGATACCGTTGGCGAGCGCCACCAGCGCCACAAACGCCAGCACCATCGCGCCGACCGCGACCGCCAGCTTGACGCCCGTCTGCGCACCCTGCGCCGCCGCCATGATGAGGTTGGCGGGCTTTTCCTCGTCGTGCGTCGCGTCCGGCAGCGGCTCGCCCGGCGTCTCTGACGGCAGGACGGCTGGGCCGCGCGCGTCCAACCGCCCTTCCGCGATCGCGATCTGTCGGCCCTCAATGCTCAAGGGGTCGTTGGGATCGTCGAGCGGCAGTTCGCCGGCGCGCGGGGCGAGCCGGTCGGGCATGATGATCTTCGCCATCAGGATGCCGCCCGGCGCCGCCATGAAACTCGCCGCCAGCAGATAGTCGATGCTGATCCCCATCGACGCATAGGCCGCCAGGATCGTCCCCGCGACGCCGGCCATCCCGCTGGTCATCACCGTGAACACCTGCGGCGGGGTGAGGCCCGCCAGGTACGGGCGGATCACCAGCGGCGATTCGCTCTGCCCGACGAAGATGTTCGCCGCCGCGCATAGGCTTTCGACCTTGCTGACGCCGATGACCTTCTCGATCGCGCCGCCCAGCCAGCGCACCACGAGCTGCATGATTCCCAGATGGTACAGGATCGAGACCAGCGCGGCGAAGAAGATGATCACCGGCAGCGCCGCGATCGCGAAGCTGGTGCCGCCGATCTCGGGCTTGGCGAGCGGCCCGAACAGGAACTCGACTCCTGCGTGCGCGTAGCCGAGCAGCGCCGCGACCCCGCCCGACGCGCCGGCCAGCGCGGCGCGTCCCGGCGACCAGTACAGCACGATCACCGCGATCGCGGCCTGCAACGCGAACGCGGAGCCGACCACGCGCAACCGGATCGCGCGGCGGTCGGTGGACAGCAGCAGCGCGATCCCTAGGATCACGGCGACGCCGGCAAGGCCGATGAGGATACGCTGCATGAAACTTCCGCGTCAGTGGTGAGTGGAACGCGGCCCCCCGCGCCAACCGGCATCATACACGCCGGCCGGGGCGGTGTCATACATGCTTGCCCGGCTCGACAAAAGCATTGTCGATGACGGTGCTTGCCGGCCGCGCCCCTTTGCCCGGTTGGTCCTGCGGCGGTAAGGAAGCCGCGGCACGGCCGCGCGACGACGGAGTTTTTGCGTCCAATGAACGAACAATATCGGAGCGAGGGCTACGCCCACCTGCCCGCGCTCTTCGCGCGCGAGGTGCTGCTCGCGCTCTACGCGCGGATGCAGGCCGATCTGAAGTCTGCGGGTCGCCCGCTCAGCAGCTTCGCCGCGCAGGGGCCGTTGCTCAAGCGCCCGGCGCTGGAGGTCTATGGCTACCAATATGCCCCGCTGCTCGGGTTCCTGTGGGGACTCACCCCGCGGATCGCGGCCGAGGTCGGGGCCGAGCTGCTGCCGACCTATGCTTACTTCCGCGCCTATCAGCAGGGCGATGTCTGCCGCATCCACCATGATCGCCCGGCGTGCGAGCACAGCGTGTCGCTCACGATCGCCTACGGCGATGACCGGCCCTGGGCGCTCAGCGTGCAGACCACGCCGACCTTGACGCCCAAGCCGGAAGTGACCGAGGATTTCGGCGCCGAACCCTACGGTTCGGTCGCGATGCAGCCGGGCGACGGCGTCCTCTACCAGGGCACGCACCACCGCCACGGTCGGCTCGACGCCAATCCCAATAGCTGGTCGGCGCACCTCTTCCTTCACTGGGTCGAAAAGGATGGCCGCTACGCCGACCACGCCTTCGACCGCCCGGCGATGGAGCGCGCGGCGCGAGCACGCTAGCCGACGCCCCCTTCCTTGCGCGGCACGTCGTGGCCGTGCTCAATGCGCTTTGATTGGAGGATCAAGCGACAATGACGATTTGGACGCGCGCCACGTTGGTTTCGGGGCTGCTGCTGCTGACGGCGCAGGCGGGCCCTGCCGCGTTTGATGGTGACTTCTGCACGCGCCTCGCCGCGAACGCCGGGATCGAGCGACCCGTGCCGCCGCCCGCCGGACCGACCGAGTGGACCGTCAACGCGCTCAACTTCGGTCAGCGTTTCCTTTTCGGCGGTGCGGTCGCCACCGGCGTCGGCGTGACGCCCGCCGAGCCTGCGACCGCGGAGGAATATCGCCGCATGGAGGATAGCTGCATGCCCGAGGACAAGGGCGCGACCTGCAACCTCGTCGGCCCGCTCAACTTCAAGTTCATCTGGAAGGGCAAAAAGGTCATCACGTCGATGCGGCCGGGCGAGCGCGCGACGATCATCGTCGCCGGCACGCGCACCACCTGCCGCTCCGGACCGCCTGCAACGGCGTAGATTGACCCGCCGTCGTTTCGCGCTAGCAGTCGACCATGCCGATCCCGCCGACCCCCGTCGCCCATCCTACCCCTGCGATTCCGCGCTCGCTGTTCGTCTTCTCGATCTTCTACGGCGGGATGACGTGCATCGCGGGTGTGCTCGGCAACAAGCAGGTGGCGCTCGGCCCCCTGGCGGTGGAGGCGGGCATCTTCGCCTTCCTGCTGCTCGTCGTCACCTCCAGCGCAGTGGCGGAACTGCACGGCCGCGCGATCGCTGGCCGGCTGGTACTCTTCGGCTTCGTGCCGCTGCTCGTCTCGATCCTCTTGTCGGGGATCGTCCACGCGCTCCCCGCCTCGCCCGAGATGCAGCCCGCCAACCGCGACGCGATCCAGCTCGTGCTCGGCTCGACGTGGCGGATCTGGCTCGGCGGCATCATCGCCTACGGCATCTCGCAAACGCTCAACATCACCATCTTCTCGTGGCTGAAGGGTCGCGAGGGGTCGAGCCTGTTGTGGCTGCGCGCGGGGCTCGCCAGCATGCTGTCGCAGGTCGTCGACACGCTCCTGTTCGTCACCATCGCGTTCGGCGGCGTGTTCCCGATCGCCGAGCTGCTCGCCGGGCAGATGATCTCGAAGGTTGTGCTCTCGGCGGTGCTGGTACCGCCGCTCATCTACCTCGCGGTCGCGATCGGGCGCCGGCTCGACGCCTGATCGCTTGAGTGCTCACCGCCCGACTGCGGTATATTCGAACCCTGCCTCCTCGACCTGCTCGCGGTTGTAGATGTTGCGTAGGTCAACCAGCACGGGTGCGTTCAGCAGCGACTTGACGCGTTTGAGGTCGAGCGCACGGAACGCGTTCCACTCGGTCAGGATGACGAGCGCGTCGGCGCCCTCCATCGTCTGGTACGCGCCGTCGCAGTAGGTGACGTTCTCCAGCACCTTCTTCGCCTGCTCGTGGCCTTCTGGGTCGAACGCACGCACGCTCGCGCCCGCGTCCTGCAACGCCTGGATCACCGCGATCGCGGGTGAGTCGCGCATGTCGTCGGTGTTGGGCTTGAACGTGAGCCCCAGGATCGCGACCGTCTTGCCACGCACGTCGCCGCCCATCGCCGCGATCACCTTGCGCCCCATCGCGCGCTTGCGGTTGTCGTTGACCGCGACCACCGCCTCGACGATCCGCTGCGGCGCTTCGTAATCCTGCGCGGTCTTGAGCAGCGCGAGCGTGTCCTTCGGGAAGCACGACCCGCCGTAGCCCGGCCCGGCGTGCAGGAACTTGTCGCCGATCCGCCCGTCGAGCCCGATGCCGCGCGCAACGTCCTGCACGTTCGCGCCGACCTTCTCGCACAGGTCCGCGATTTCGTTGATGAAAGTGATCTTGGTCGCGAGGAACGCGTTGCCGGCGTACTTGGTCAGCTCGGCTGCGCGCCGGCTCATCTCCACGATCGGCGACTTGTTGAGGTAAAGCGGGCGATAAACATCGCGCAGCACGGCGAGCGCGCGCGGGTCGTCCGACCCGATGACGATGCGGTCGGGGCGCTTGAAGTCGTCGATCGCCGCGCCCTCGCGCAGGAACTCGGGATTGGAGGCGACCGCGAAGTCCGCGTCCGCGTTTGCCTCGCGGATGATCCGCTCGACCTCGTCGCCGGTGCCCACCGGCACGGTGGACTTGTCAACGATGACGGTGAAGCCCGTCAGCGCGCGGCCTATCTCCTCGGCGGCGGCGTGGACGTACGACAAATCGGCATGCCCGTCGCCGCGACGCGAGGGCGTGCCGACCGCGATGAACACCGCGTCGGCGTCCTTCACCCCCGCCGCCAGATCGGTCGTGAAGCGCAGCCGTCCCGCCTCCACGTTGCGCGCGACCAAACCTTCCAGCCCCGGCTCGAAGATCGGCATCACGCCCGCCAGCAGCTTGTCGATCTTGCCCTGGTCCTTGTCGACGCAGCACACGTCGTGGCCGAAATCGGCGAAACAGGCGCCCGAGACGAGGCCGACATAGCCCGAGCCGATCATGGTGACGCGCATGATGGTGATGTTACCCCCGTTTGAACGCAGCGCCGCATCGATGCGACGGATCAGCGCGGCTGCTTAGCTTTGTAGCAGGCCAAGCGCCAGACACGACCCGCTCTATCCGCTTGATCCCAATGATGTGCTAACGTCAGACGCCGGGCACACATGCGCCCGGCGTCCGATCGTCAACGTCGACACGCGATCGTGTCAGGCGAGCATGCGCACCTTCGGCTCGCGATCGTAGAAGCGGTGCTTGGCCGCCTCGATGAAGGTCGAGCCCGCGTCGGTGACGCCTGCGTCCGGCTCGACACCGGCCTTGTCGAGCAACGGCTTGGCCCCGGCATTTGCGCCGATCGCCTTCAGATGCCCGAACGCGTCCATCGCGAACTGCACCGCGGCGGCTTCCTTCACCAATGCCGCTGCGCCGTCGTCCGACAGCAGGATCGCGACCGCGTCGAAGATCTGGCTCGGCGATCCGGCGAGTTGCCCATCCGCCTTGCGCATCGATCCGTCCGACAGCTTCGCGCCGCCGACCTTAGGCGCGACGATCACGGCCTTGCCCTGTTCCGCCTCGACGGCCTTGACCAGCTCGTCCAGCGCGCTCGCGTCGGTGCCGTCGTGGATCAGGATGCCGACACTCCGGCCCTCCAGCGTCGGCTTCATGTTCTTGTGGATCGACAGCGCGTCGGATGGCGCCATGTCGACCGGCTCCTTCGCCGCTTTCGCCTTGTCGGGTAGCGGGATGCCGAGGCCATCGGCGACACGCTGCGCCAAATCCTCGTCGACGTTGCGAAGGTTTGCGACCATGCGCGGGGGCACCTGTTCCAACACGCCGACCTTGGACAGCTCAAACACGAACGATGATGCGATATGCGCCTGCTCATGCGCGTCCTGCGAGCGGTAGAACAGCCGCGCCTGGCTGTAATGGTCGGCGAACGTTTCCGAGCGCACGCGCAGCTTGTTGCCCTGCTCGTGCGCACCAGTCGCGGCATTGACGGTCGCGAACCCCGCCTTGCTCTCGCGCGGCCCACCATCCTCGCCATGCTCGGCGAGACTGTTGGGCTCGTAGTTCGCACGCCCCTTTGGCACGTGGACCTGCATTTTCCCGTCGCGCTGGAAATTGTGCATCGGGCAACGCGGGGCGTTGATCGGGATCTGGTGGAAGTTGGTCGTCCCCAGCCGCGAGTTCTGCGTGTCAAGGTAACTGAACAGCCGCCCCTGCAAAAGCGGATCGTTCGAGAAATCGATGCCGGGCACGATGTTCGTCGGCAGGAACGCGACCTGCTCGGTTTCGGCGAAGAAATTGTCGGGATTGCGGTTGAGCGTCATCGTGCCGATCACGCGGACAGGCACGTCGTCTTCCGGGATCAGCTTGGTCGAATCGAGCACGTCATACGGCTGCGCGTCGGCGAACGCCTGATCGAACACCTGGATGCCCAGGTCCCATTGCGGGAACGCGCCGGTGTCGATCGCCTCCCACAGGTCGCGGCGATGGTAGTCATTGTCGGCGGCCTGCAGCTTCAGCGCTTCGTCCCAGATCGTCGACTGCAACCCCAGCCGCGGCTTCCAGTGGAACTTGACGAAGCTGCCCTTGCCCTCATCGTTGACGAGTTTGAAGGTGTGAACGCCGAACCCTTCCATCATGCGAAGCGAGCGCGGCAGCGTGCGGTCGGACATCGCCCACATCAGCATGTGCGTCGCCTCCGGCATCAGCGACGCCCAGTCCCAGAAGGTGTCATGCGCGCTGCCGGCCTGCGGATAGGCGCGGTCGGCCTCCATCTTCACCGCGTGGATCAGGTCGGGAAACTTGATCGCATCCTGGATGAAGAAGACGGGAATATTGTTGCCGACAAGATCCCAATTGCCCTCGGTCGTGTAGAATTTCACTGCAAAGCCGCGTACGTCGCGCGGCGTGTCGACCGAGCCCGCACCGCCTGCCACGGTGGAGAAGCGCACAAACACCTCGGTCTGCGTGCCCTTCTCGAATACTTTCGCCTTCGACAGCTCGGAGATGTCGGCGGTCGCCTTGAACACGCCGTGCGCCCCCGATCCGCGCGCGTGGACGATCCGTTCGGGGATACGTTCGTGATCGAAGTGGAATATCTTTTCGCGCAGCACGAAATCCTCGAGCAGCGTTGGGCCGCGCTTGCCCGATTTGAGGCTGTTCTGATTGTCGCTGATCGGCACGCCGTGGTTGGTGGTCAGCACCGCGTCGGCCTGCTCGCCGGACACCTGCTGGTGCGTCTCGCCGCCGGTGCCGGGCGAGGTCGTGAAATCGGTCATGGTGGTGCGCACTCCGTTGAGTTTGCTTAACTCCTCCACGCGCGTCTTCGTTGCGTGCCGCGCCGGAAGCACTGGCGCGCGGCGACATGGCGGGGCACAGCCGCGTCGAAGCGACAAGGAGGCGAAACGATGGGTTTGTGGTTCGAGGAGTTTTCAGTCGGTCAGACCTTCACGCATCCGCTGCGCCGCACGGTGACCGAATATGACAACATGAGCTTCAGCCTGCTGACGATGAACCCGCAGCCGCTGCACATCGATTTCGACTTCGCGGAGAAGAGCGAGTGGGGCAAGCCGCTGGTCAACAGCCTGTTCACGCTCGGGCTGATGATCGGGATGTCGGTACAGGACACGACGCTTGGCACCACGGTCGGCAATCTCGGCATGAGCGACACGCGCTTTCCCAAACCGGTTTTCCACGGCGACACGTTGCAGGCCGCAAGCGAGGTCGTGTCGATCCGCGAGAGCAAGTCGAACCCTGCGGTAGGTATCGTCGAGTTCGAGCACCGAATGACCAACCAGCGCGGCGAGCTGGTCGCGATCTGCCGCCGTGCCGCGATGATGAAGCGCCGCCCGGCGGAGGGATGAGCTGCTTCCGTCAAAGCTGGATGGCTTTTGCATCTGGCCTTG
The DNA here is from genome assembly GCF_000382485.1 of Sphingomonas sp. Mn802worker. Taxonomy (GTDB): domain Bacteria; phylum Pseudomonadota; class Alphaproteobacteria; order Sphingomonadales; family Sphingomonadaceae; genus Sphingomonas. Next base: position 284,637 of record NZ_AORY01000005.1, read on the forward strand.
ATACCGGAACCGGACGCTTGCCGTCAGCGTATCGAGACATCTGCCTGCATGCGCGCGATCGATCTGCCCGACGGGATTGATCGCGCCGGTCGGGCGAGGGTACGATCTGTTGGCAGAGGAAGGCTCAGCGCATGTTCGTCGACAACCGCGATTGGCCCGCGCCCGCGCCGTGGCAGCCCGACCGGCCGGCGCGTCGGTTGTCGGTCAGACAGGCGCGGGTGATGCGCAACATCGTGGTGTTCAACCTCGTCATGCTGATCTTCGGACCGCTCGCCGGCGTTACCCTGTTCGACGCGGTCGCGGCGGCACTGCGATGAGCACCGCGCCGCAGGACGTGCTCGATTTCTGGTCCGATCGCGTCACGCCCGAGCAGCGCTTCGCCAAGGACGACGCGTTAGACCGTATGATCGCGACCCGTTTCGGCGCAACGCGCGACGCGGTGCTGGCGAGCGACGCCGCCGGCTGGCGCGACACGCCCGAGGCGTTGCTTGCCGCGATCATCCTGCTCGACCAGTTCTCGCGCAACATCCACCGCGGGAAAGCGGAGGCGTTCGCCGCCGACGGCCTCGCGCGCGACCTGACGCTGGAGGCGATCAGGCGCGGGTGGGAGGATCGCTACACGCCCGAACAGCGCCAGTTCCTCTACATGCCGCTGATGCACGCCGAGGACGCCGAGCTACAGGCGCTGTCGGTCGAGAAGTTCGAGCAACTCGGTGACGAGGAGGCACTCAGCTTCGCGCGCGATCACCGCGATGTGCAGGCGCGCTACGGCCGCTTTCCGTCACGCAACGCCGCGCTCGGCCGCACATCGTCGCCCGAGGAACAGGAATATCTCAGCCAGCCCGCTGCCGGTTGGTGACTGAAAACTAATGATGGGGAAAGTGGCGGGGTGGTGGAGCTGAGGGGAATCGAACCCCTGACCTCTGCAGTGCGATTGCAGCGCTCTCCCATCTGAGCTACAGCCCCGCCCGGCCCGGCCGCAGCGCGGCCGAGCGCTGCCACTAGCGACGTTGCTCGCACGGCGCAACAGCCTTTCGTGATGCTGGAGCCGGTCGATCGCGCGCCGCACGACCGACCCGATGCGTTACCGCCCCAGCAGCACCCGCGCCTGCCCCGCGATCTGCGCCAGCATCGCCGCATTGGGCGCGGGCGCGTGGCGCGCACGGTCGACCACCGCCTTGAACTGACCCACACGGCCCGCATTTTCGCCCAGCCAGCGCGCCACCGCCTCCTCCGGCGCGCCATTCGCGGTGCGTCCGAGGAAGTCGAGCCGCAGCTGCTGGAAGTCGCGCGCCAGCCCCGCGATCAGCAACCGCTCCCACGGATCGCTCGACGTGATCCGCGCCGCGGTGGACTGCGCCCAGTCGAGCCCAAGCGCCTGCCCCAGATGCGTGAACGCGCGCGCCAGCCGCGTCTCGTCGACCTGCGACCGCCCGCCCAGATCGGCGAGGCCAACGACGCCGTCGAGCTCGAACAGCCGTACCACGCGCGTGACCAGATCGGCCGGAGCGCCCGTTGCCTCCAGCGTCGCGGCGATCCGCCGACTCTGCGCCTGCGCCTCATCGAGCAGCAGGTCGCGCGCGGCGGCGTCGAGCCGCGCGATCCCCTGCCCCAGACGCTCCAGCACCGCCGACGGCATCGTCCCCGGCGCCTCGACGCGCAACAGGTCGGCGATGTGCGAGCGGGTCGCGACCGCCACCTCGTCGAACAGCGCATAGCGTGCCGCCTCGGGCATCGCGGTCTGCTCGATCTCACGCCACAGCTCGGCCAGGCCGAACTGCCGCTCCGCCACCACGAACATCGCCGCGATGTCGGACAGCGCCGCGCCTTCCTCCTCGGCCAGCTCGAACGGGTGCAGCACGCCGATCCGGTTGACGATGCGGTTGGCGAGCTTGGTCGCGACGATCTCGCCGCGCAGCCGATGCTGGTCGATCGCGGCTGCGAACCGCTCCTGCATCGCGGTCGGGAAAGCGGCGTGCAGGTCGGGCAGCATCGCCGGGTCGGCACCCAGCGCGCTATGCTCGATCGCGTCCTGCAGCGCGAGCTTCGCGGTCGCGAGCAGCACCGCCAGCTCGGGCCGCGTCAATCCGCGCCCGTCGACGCCGCGGCGCAGGAAATCGACATTGGAGGCGAGCCCCTCGACCTTGCGATCGAGCCGCCCGGCCTCCTCGAACACCTCCATGACGCGGACATAGCTCGGCACCGCCTGCGCGGCCTCGTTGCCCGATCCTTCCGCGATCGACAGCGCCAGCGTTTGCAGGCGATTGTCCTCCAGCACCAGGTGCGCGACATCGTCGGTCATGCTGGCGAGCAATTCGTTGCGATCCTCGTAGGCCAGCCGGCCCTCGGTCATCTCGCGGTTCAATGCGATCTTGATGTTGACCTCGTTGTCCGAACAATCGACGCCGGCCGAATTGTCGATGAAGTCGGTATTGATCCGTCCCCCGCGCGCGGCAAAGGCGATGCGCGCCGCCTGCGTCACGCCCAGGTTCGCGCCCTCGCCGATCGCGATCGCGCGCAGTTCCTCGGCATCGACGCGCTGGCGGTCGTTGGCGGGATCACCGACGGTCGCATTATTTTCCGCCGCCGCCTTCACGTAGGTGCCGATGCCGCCGAACCAGATCAGGTCGACCGGCGACTTCAGGATCGCCGCGATCAGCAGCGACGGCTCCATCTCGCCGACCGGCACGTCGAGCGCGGCCGCGACCTCGGGCGTGATCGTGATCGACTTGGCGGCGCGACTGTGGATGCCACCGCCTGCGGACACCGGCGCCGCATAATCCGCCCAGGATGAGCGCGGCAGCGCGAACATGCGCGCGCGCTCGTTCCAGCTCGTCTCGGGATCGGGATTGGGGTCGAGGAAGATGTGACGGTGGTCGAACGCCGCGACCAGCTTGATCGCCTTCGACAGCAACATGCCGTTGCCGAAAACGTCGCCCGACATGTCGCCGCAGCCGACGACGCGAATGGACTGCGTCTGTACGTCCACCCCGCGCTCGGCGAAGTGGCGCTGTACCGACACCCACGCGCCCTTGGCGGTGATGCCCATCGCCTTGTGGTCGTAGCCGACGCTGCCGCCGCTGGCGAAGGCGTCGCCCAGCCAGAAGTCGCGCTCGAGCGCCAGCGCATTGGCGACGTCGCTGAACGTCGCGGTGCCCTTGTCGGCGGCGACGACGAAATACGGGTCCTCGCCGTCGCGGATCACGACGCCTTGCGGATGCACCACGCCGGTGCCGACGATATTGTCGGTGATCGACAGGAGCGTGCGGATGAAGATGCGATACGCCTCGGTGCCTTCCGCCAGCCACGCGTCGCGGTTCGACGGGGCGGGAAGCTGCTTGGCGTAGAAGCCGCCCTTGGCGCCCGTCGGCACGATCACCGCGTTCTTGACGCGCTGCGCCTTCATCAGCCCCAGGATCTCGGTGCGGAAATCGTCGCGGCGGTCGGACCAGCGCAGCCCACCGCGCGCGACAGGCCCGGCGCGCAGGTGGATGCCCTCGACGCGTGGGGAATAGACCCACACCTCGCGCCACGGCAGCGGCTTGGGCAGGCCCGGTACCAGCGCGCTGTCAAGCTTGAACGCCAGCGCTTCGTCCGCTGCCGGCGTGAAGGCGTTGGTGCGCAGCGTCGCGTCGATCACCGCGCGGAAACTGCGCAGGATGCGGTCGTCGTCGATCGCCGACACGGCATCCAATGCGCGAACGATCTCGTCGTCGCTCGCGTTCGCGTCGCCGCCGAACGACGGATCGTGCAGCGCGTGGAACCGCGCGATCAGCGTCTGTGCGAGCCCCGCGTTGCGCGATAACGCATCGACCACCGTCGACATCGTGTAAGTGAGCCCCGCCTGACGCAGGTAACGGTACCAGGCGCGGAACAGCACGGTCGCGCGCGGCGTCAGTCCGGCGGAGACGACCAGGCTGTTGAACGCGTCATTCTCCGCGTGTCCGCGCAAGCTGGCCGCGATCGCCGCCTCAAGCACCTGCGGCTCGTGATCGAACGCCACGTCGGGCGCCTCGACGACGAAATCGTGGACAAAGGCGTTGTCCGCCTCGCGCAACCGTGTCGGCAGCTCGCCGACGACGCGGAAGCCAAAATTCTCCAGCACCGGCACCGCGTCCGACAGCGCCAGCGCGCCGTTCAGCTTGTAGATCTTGAGCCGGTGGTCCTCGCCCGCCACTGTCGGGTATAGGTGAACCTGCCGATCGCTGTCGCCGTCCAGCTGCGACAGGCGCACGATGTCCTCCGCCGCCTCGTCCGCACTCGACACGTTGCGGTAATTCGCCGGGAAGGCCGCCGCCCAACGCAGCGCGAGCCGCGCCGCACGCGTCGCCGGCATCCGCTCGACCAGCGCCGCCTCGACATCGGGCACCCAGCCGCGCACCATCCGCGCCAGCCGCTGGTCGAGCGGCTCGACTTCGGGCATCCGCCCGCCTTCGCGCAGGTCGATCGTGAAGCGCAACAGCGCGACGACCTGATCCTCCAGGCTGATCGCCCAGTTGATGACGCGCCCGCCCGCGGCCTCGGACAGCATGTCGCCGATCGCGCGACGTCGCGCGGTGGTCGCATCCTCGCGCGGCAGCCACACGAACGCGAACAGGTGTCGGCCGAGCGGCGAGCGCACCAGCACCAGCTTGGGGCGCGGGCGATCGGCGATGCTCATCGCGCTCAGCGCCAGTTGCTCGACCGAGGCGCTGTCGAACCCGGTGACGAGGTCGTGCGGCAGCGACGCCAGCGCGTGCATCAACGCCTTGCCGGTGTGTCCGGCGGGGTCAAACCCGAACTTGGCCTCGAACTCCGCGAGCCGCTGGCGCAGCACGGGGACGCTGCGCGGCGGCGCGTTGAGCGCGGCGGAGGTCCACAACCCCGCGGTGATCGACAGTCCCGTGACCCGCCCGGCCTGCATCACCGGCACGACGACCAAGTCGAGCGGCACGCGGCGGTGGACGGGCGAGATCAGGCTCGATTTCAGCAGCAGCGGCGCCTTGTTCCCGGCCTGGAACCATTCGACCGCCAGATGGCGCGAGCGATCGGCGAGAATCGGCACCGACTGCTCCAGCCGCATGATGCCCAGCGCGCTCGCCTGATCGGCGCCGTCGGTGGCGCTCCAGCGCTGGTGACCCAGCAGGGTGAAGTGCCGGTCGAGGAACCAGCGCAGCAGGTTCGCGCCCTCACCGTCGCCGCCGGTATCGTCCAGCGTGCCCGCGTCGTGCGCGACCGCCGCCTGCATCGCGCGCCAATCGCGCGTCGCCGCGCGCACGTTGGCCAGCACGGCGGTCAGTTCCTCGATCAACTCGCGCCGGTCGCGCGCGTCGGCGCGGTCCATCTCGAGGTAGATCATCGACTCGCGTCGCGATCCCGGCTCGGCGTCGCCCACGTCGACCGCGGTCAGCGTGCCGCCCTCGTCGCGCGTGACCTGCACCACCGGGTGGATGATTCGCTCGATCGCGATGTCGCGCGCGCCGATCGCGCCGGCGATCGAATCGACCAGGAACGGCATGTCGTCATTGACGATCGCGACGCGCATCCGGCGCGGTCCGCCGTCGCCGGGCAGCGGCTCCAGCGCGATCGCGGGCGTCTCCGCCGCACGGGTCTCGCCGGTCGCGATCAGGAACTCGGCCGCGCTCGCCTGCTCGGGACCGGCAAAGCCGTGGAGCTCGTCCGGCAACGCGCGGTGGGTGAGCCGCGCCGACAGCGCGTCCGACAGTATCGTTTGCAACTTCCTCGCCATGCGCCGGGCTATGCGCCCGTCACGATCAATCCTCAACCCCGCGAACGGCCTGATCGCTCACCCTCGTTCACAGCGTATTGTCAGCCTCACCGCAACCGTGCGAGCACCCGCTCGGCAAGCCTGCGATCGCTGCTCGCACCGATGACATCGAGCTCGCCGGTCGCCGCCACGCGCCCAAGCAGAACGACCGGCGCACCAACGTCGCCCTCGACCTCCAAGATCGCCGGCGCAAAGGTTCCTAGCGATCGACGCTCGCCAAGCGGCACCATGTCGCTCTGCGCAGCGCCGCGCCGACGACGTGCGCGCTCCTCGGCCACGATGTCTTGGACACCGCCGGGCAGCGCCTCGATCACGCGCGCGAGCTGACCCTCGGCCACCTCACGGCGGCGCGCATAGGCCAGAACCGTCGCGGCCTGGCGGACGACCGCCTCGTCGCCGCCGAACACCAGCCGGGCGATCGCCTCCAGCGGCGCACGCGTTCGCACGGCCGCGTCATCTGCGTCCAGCAACTCGGCGTAGGCAAAGGGCGCGCAGGCAGCGGCACAGGCGAAATCATGCGCGCGCGACAGCGCGCGGCGAAACGCCGCCTCGCTGCGCGACCGCGCGGTACGCGCGCCCTCGGCACTCTCCCGCGCAAGGGTCAGCAGCTCGGCCAGATCGACCTCGTCGTTCGCGGATGCCGGCAACGCGGCGCTCGGGCCATCGGCCCACACCGCCGAACGATCGCCGGCGCGCGGCGCGACACGCACCGCCTGCGCCAGCTCGGCGTCGAGACGCGCCTGCGTGTCGCTGCTCACCATCTCCTTCCAGTTGATGACGCCGTAGATATAGTCGATCGCCGCGCCATCGGAGGAAAACGGCATCAGGATGCCGCGGTAGAAGGTGTTGTGCCCGCGGATGCCGACGAACTCGGCCTCGAACCCGACCGGCGCACGATTGGCGATGATCTGTAGGTAATGATCGGTCAATCGCGACAGCAGCGAGCGCGGCGGCACCTGCGCGATGTTGGTGATCGACTGATCGACCCCGCATTCGGCACGCAAGGCCGCGCCCAGGAACGGAATCGCGGGGTTTTCCAGCCCGTCGCTGAAATCGAGCAGCACGCTGTGCGGTCCGAAATCGGCGATCCGAGCGGGGTCCAGGTCCGCGATCGTCGGAAACGGTCGGTCGGCCAGCAGCGACACCCAATGATTGTACGCGCGCACGTGCATGCGCCGCTCGTCGCTGCCGATCGCGATCTGCGCCTCGCCGACACCCGCCTCGGTCGGATCATTGTCCTGCCGGATGCCGGCATTCTCGGAACCATCACTGCCGCGCGCGCTGTCCATAACCCGTTCTTTCCCGACGGGTTCGCCAGGCATGCGATGCGACCCGTTCGGATAAGGCCATGCACCGCCGCGCGTAAACGGCGCGTAAACCGTCAAGCGTCCGGCCTGCGCCAGCGGTGTGGCGCAGCGACCCATGATCCCGCTTGCCACCCCCACCTCCGCCTGCTAAGCGCCGCGCCTCGCCCAGGCACGGGCGCACCAGGCCGCTTTAGCTCAGCTGGTAGAGCATCGCATTCGTAATGCGGGGGTCACAGGTTCGAGTCCTGTAAGCGGCACCATCCTTCTTTATGGCATTCAAACAAGCCCAAGCCGGCGCTCCCTTGCGAAAGGGCGTTCGATTGGGTTGGCGTTTGGGTCCTTCGTGGGGCGCTTTCGGCAGGCTTTTGGATGCGACCTACGCTGAACCCGATCCAACAATGTTCCGGAAGCCGCCACGTTCGGGCGGCAGATGAGCTGCGGACCGCTATCCGGTTGTTGATGGCGCATGTGGACGATTGGCTAAAGTCGATCGCATCACGGCGGCGGCTCGCGACCAAAGCCGGTCATTCCCGGCTCTCTCGCTGAACGGCGGTTTGAGCTGAAACCTGCCAGAGAATGACGCTGAAGGCGGTCTGGCGGTAGTTGGCGTTGCCGGCGAACGACATGGGTTGGCGGTCTAGAGTAGGCTCAGTTGCTGGGGTTGCTCGCTCAGCGAAGCCCGAAACAGGTTTTGTTTCGTGGCTGCATTTCTGAAGAGGCGGTAGGTCGAGATGTTCGGGCGGTCCTTGACGAACTCGGCCAACCGCCGCTCCGCCTCTGGGATTAGAGGGCTGACTTGGTTGAAATCGAAGATATCAATGTTGGCGCCGTCCGCTAGTTTCCTGACCGCGAAGGCCAGATGATACAAACCCTCGACGATCCACGCGGATTCGATTTCCTGCTCCGCGACCCGCCTTGATGCCCTGCGTGCTTCATGCAACTTGGCGCGGCGATGCTTCTCGATCTCGGTGTAGACGCTCCAAACCGCTATCACGCGCTTTGCATCCATCTCCGAAGGATCGAAGACCAGCGGAAAATACTCTCCGAATATTCGATCCGAAGCAGTCTTCGCCTTATCGGGCTCAGCGCGGACGTAGGCCAGCCAGACCTGCCCGAGCTTTAGAGCATCTATGCGCTTGCTTTCGTCAATCCTAGAATGCTGGTCACGCTTTCGATCCAGATGCCACTCGTGACTCAGTAGCGATGCCTCAAGGCGGACGAGTACGGGATCGTTCGATCTTAGGTCGCGGCTTCGTATCGGAGTCTGACTGTTTGTTGCCTCGGCAACCTTAGCATAGAGGCTCTTGTCCTGTGTCTCAATAATGCGGACGAGAAGCCGAACACGCTGCACAGAAGAGAAGCTGGTGCGGGATGCCTGGAAAAGCGCGTGCGAGGTCTGGCCGCCGTTCACCACCTGAGGATTCAGAAGGCGCAATGGCGCATTCTTGAAGCCCGGCTGATAGCTGAACCGCTCGCAAACAATAGTAATGCCATTGTTAAAATACCAGAACATGCCGGCTTCGTTGGAAACGGCGGTATCGTAGATGCGCCGGTTAATGTCGTTCTGCTCGCCGAGGTAGACACGGACGTTCTCCTCAAACAGATCGGGGTCGAGCTGCGTGGGCTTGGTGGGGTCTGTCAGCGCCGCGATAAATTCATCGCCGCAGACCGTCCCGATGACAGCCCGCACGTTGCCGTCGGTGCGTTCATACACCTGTTCCTCCACGATCCGGAGGTGAATCTCCCGTTCTGTTGCTGTCCGGTGCGAGACTGTGTCAGACAGGGAATCAAGATCGGCCTCATGGAGCTGGAAGAACTTGAACCGGGCAAGCGATGATTCAAAGCGAGCCTTGTGGTCAGGGACGAGCCGCTCCCCGTTAGAGCAAAGGTGGACTTCGACCTGGCAAGCCCCCGAATTCACGAAATCCCAGATGTCCAACACCTTCTGCCGCAAAAGCGGATTGCATGTGTCAAGAAATCCGTCGACCTGTCCGAAGCAGTCCCCGATGAAGGCAAGAAGTTTGTCGATCTCAGTCGACGGGAAATTTCGGTTGTTGCTATTGAATTTGGTGTAGCACTTGAACTGGAAGAGATGGATTACACGGCGACCGAAACGCTCGTCGAGATAGACCGCGTCCACGCCCCTGTCCTCCCCGCCATCGGTGATCGAGCCTCTCGCCTCATCGAAGTCGATGCGTAGTAGAGATGTAACGCAGAGTAGGGAGAACGCTTCCCGTCGGGTTTCGAGATTGAGGGCCCTCTCAATCTGAGCGGCAGCCGCGTCTACGTTTCCCCAGTCAAGAAGTGTTGCCATGTAATACTTCTTGCCCTGTGACTCCGTCCATTTCAACCTTGCCGGCGATATGGCGCTTCAGCCGCCTTTATGGAATCCCGCGCACGGTACCCAACGTCGCCAGATAGTCCCCAGCGATACCGGCCGTTGTCGATCAGAGACCGCCATTCGTTGAGGCCAGCTTAAACGGAAATTTATGCCAACAGCAAATATAGGCACCGTGGCCTGTGATAAACGACGAGTGACGTTCTTTGACTACCATCCGTGTTTTGCAAAAAAGGAGGACGTCACCGTATCGCCTGTGCAGGAGGGCTGCGAACCTATCCCCTTATCCACCTTAGTTTACGTAGTTGAGAAGGCATGCGGCAATTTTCATGCCGTGTGTGATGCCGCCGTGTTTGTCGCCGCCATTAGCAATCGGACTGGGTCACAGGGGGGCGACGGGTTGGGTCAGACGCTCAGAACGCAGCACTTCCATTTCCCTCAGCATCAAGCGCGCTTTCGGCACCATTACCCTCGACTTCAAGCATTAGCTGCAGCTGGTTGTAGTCATCGAAGTCTTCACGGCCCCCGTAATCTAGGTGGATCTCACCCATGTCGACGCTCCCAAGACCCTCGACGACTTCGACTTCTATTACTTCGAGGTCGGCGACTGCCCCGTCGATCGAACCAGCGATAGTGATTAGCAGGGCCGCGTCAAATGTCTCCTCGCTGGCGGCGGCCGTCCCGCCCATCCCGATCTCTTCGCGGTCGATGCTGTCCCAGGCGAAAAGGGAGAACTCCACGTGCGCCATGGCGGTGATCTCCACGTCGACCCTGACGACGACCTCCTCGGCTGCAAGCCGGACAACGGTGACGCCGTAGTCACCATCCTTCTCGTTCAGCTCCAGGCTTTCCAGACGCAGTTCGGTCGCGTCGACTTCGTAGCGATACGGGGCGGTCGCCTCGACGTCGAAGTCCCATTCGACAAGCGCGTCAGCCAGCATCGCGTGCAGAGACTTTTCGTCCTCCGGCAGGTCTCCCTCGGAAATCCTGCGTAGAAACGTGTTCACCTTCTCGGCAGCAGTTTCGGCATGGGCCTGAACGATCTGAAGGGCGGCGGCGAGATCTCCCTCCACGAAAACGTAGTTGGATGTCTCCGCGAACGACTGCCACCCCTTGTCGGCGCTCGCGGCGAGTACCGTTTTTCCGCCGGCCTTGGCCCACGCCTCAAGACTGAGCAGCGCAAGGGCGTCAGGAAATTCGTTCTTTTTGTCGCCAGCCCCCTCGAACGGCGGCGTCGGATCGAAGTACGATTTAAGGAGCGCGTCGATAGCGCAGAGGTTGGCCGGAACTGTTTCAGCGCCGGTTGCCTCCAAGAACGCGGCAACCCTATTCCGGGCAACGGCGCGCGAGTCCGCGAGCGCATCGGTCGCCGCCTTGGCGGCCTCGGGGGCGATGAGGCCTAGGTGAACCGCCCGGTCCATCGCGGCGCGGGTGGAATCCCGAGCCTTCTTGGTGTTCGCCTGCAGGTGCTTCAGCGTCTCCCGGACCACGATCTCCGAGATGACGAACTGGATCGGACCGTCTTTGAACTGGTCAAGCTGCGCTAGCAGTCCGGCATCGAAGTTGATGCCGCCCTGAATAATGGCGTTGGTGTCAATAGTGAACGCGTCATAGGGCATCCGAGCAAAGTAGCATTTCGTTTGGCGCGTGCCGAGCCAACAAATTTACATCAGACGTGAGGTCGTACTCTGCCTCCAATCCGCCTCGCATCGACCCAGCGCGCGCTGTTCTAGCCATTAAGTGGCGGGCATCAGCGCCCACCCTTCAGCAGCGTAGGCAAAAATCACAGGAAATTCCCACGACCTCCTGGCAATAGGCGACTAATCCTCGTCGTTCATCTGGCGGCGTCGCGACGACCGGTTCTGATTGAACCGATTCTTTATGCCGACAGCGCAAAAAGTCAGCGCCTGACGGTCCTCAGTCGCGGCGAAAGCGCCCGCGGCTCCGTGCCACTCAGGTCCCGCTGCGTCCGCTGGGCGGTCCCCCCTTGTAGTGGCGGAACGTGTCCTGAAAGTTCGGATCGTCGAAAAAGCCGACGAGGTAAACTGGTCCTGAGCCGAGAAGGGGACCGCAAAAGCAAAGACGTAACAGCCCAACCTGGACTCGCCGACGACGTGCGGCAGGCGCGGATGCGGTGCCCTGCGGACGTAGACGGTGATCTGCGCTGACGGGTCGGGCGGCAGGTTGGTAGTCGCCATTGCCACCGTAGGCAGTGGCTGGTCTACATGCATGGCGTATCGCACCCATTCCATGGTCTCAGTCAGTTCTGGAAGGCGCTCCTCGTTGAGGATTTCCATCCAGAAGTTCAGATGGAAGGTCTGCGATCTTGGCGGCCACATTCAAAATGCGTCCGCGGGGGTCACTCACGACGCGCTTTGCAAACGAGCAGTCTCAGCCATCTTATATGTAGGTAAGCGATACTTACCTATTTAGGAGCTCGTGTGGCTGAACCTTGAGCGCGTCGGCAAGCCTACCAAGCGCTCGCACGGACGGGTTTCTCGTACCACGTTCAAGGTCGCTGAGATAGCTGCGCTTCATCCCAGCCTCGAGCGACAGCTCCTCCTGCGACATGCCCGCTAGCTTCCGATAGCGGCGCACGTTCGCGCCAAGCAGCTGCACCACGTCCATGTCTCGACTTGGCCGCAGACGCACGTCTACGTCTGTCCACTAGGCGTGTCATTTTTGCTTGCGGCCGCAATCCAAAGCGGGAACGATCCCGCTCAACCGCCCGCCACGGGCACAACAGGAGAATAGATATGATGCTACGATCACGGGCGGGGTGCATCCTCGCCACGTTGCTGACGCTTGCCGCTTGCGGACGCGACCGCTCAGGCGCCGAAGCAGCCGTCAAAGAAGCCCTGAAGGACCCTGAGTCAGCGCGCTTTGGCGAGTTCTACTTCAACAGCAAGACCGGCAAAGCTTGCCTTGAGACCAACGCGAAGAACTCGATGGGTGGGTACACCGGCGACAAGCAGGTCCAGCTCGTCAAGAACGGCAGCGGCTGGGAGTACATCGGCGAAACTGAGGAGACAGCGGACGAGTGTCGAAAGACACACGCCGATGAGACGCGCGATCCGCAACAGGTGCTCGACGACCGCCTAAAGAACCTGGAGTAGCCGGGTGGTACAGATCATCCTAGCCCTGCTCGCGATCGCCGCCGCCATTTACGCGGTGAAGGTCGCGCTCCTGCTCATCATCCTGGTCGGACTGATCTTCCGTACCAGAACGACGGTCAGCATCCTGGTGATGCTGGGCGCGTGGGCGCTACTCGGCCGCTACCCGGTCGCCGGCATCGCACTGATCGCGCTGGTCGCCTTCATGACGATCAAGCGCGCGCTCGCCAGCGAGGAGAGCGGCGACAACCTACCGGACAAGCCGTCCGGCTGACCACCATCCACTACCCGAACCATCAACCCACCAAAGCCCTCGGCCTCACCGCCGGGGGCTTTTCTCGTTTCAGGAGACAAGAACGATGCTCACCATCGACACCGACGCTCGGCTCTCCCGCGCGCTCGACCAGCCGCTCGGTGGCGCCGTCCACCGCGTGCTGGCGCTCAGGCGGCAACAGCTCGCAAGCATCGAGGGCACCGCCGCCTTCCACCTCGTGGAGGCAGGCGACATGCTCGCCGACGCCGAAGCGGCGTTAGGCTTCCCGATCGCCACCGACCTAGTCGAGGGCACCAGCTACCCCGACCCGGACTTCGTGCCCTCCTGGGAGAGCGCGGAGCGGCACTCGGGCGGCGTGTACGAGATCGTCTACGTCCTCACCGACGACGGCTACGCGCACGTGCTGCTCGTGCCCGACCGCGACGACACCGACCCCGTGCTCAGGTCGCTCCTTCGCGACCACGTCGACCAAGCCGAGGGTGCCGTTCCAGCCCCTTAGCTGTCCCCGCCGCCACGCTCTCGAAGCGGAAACAGCGGAAAACCTCACCCCCTCACGCACCCCGCACCCGCAGCGCCCCGGCAGACCCGCCACGGGCGCTTTTCTCATGCCAGAAGGACAAGAGCCATGCTCCACCTGACCGACCGTGCCGCGATCACCGCCGCGCTCGCCTCCGAGATCGACCCTGCCTTGCGCGACCTCTTGGCCACGCGCGCCGCCGCCCTGGTGACCAACAACTACGACCTGACCGACTGCACCGAGTTCCTCATTGTCGAGGAGGGCGACACCGAGGCCGACATCGTCGCGGCCGTCGGCTTCTCGCCGCTGGTCGACCCGGTCGACGGCTACCGCCTCGGCGAGCCCGACTTTCAGCCCGGATGGGACTGGTTAGCCGATCGGGGCGACTGGCTCGAGCTAAGCTTCAGCTTCGGTGCTGACCACGCTGTGATCATACTCATAGCGAGAGACAACAGCGCCGCCGACCTGCTTTAGCCTTTACGCCGCCCTTCCCTGTAGGTCAGGCCCCATGCTTGGTTCGATCTCATCGATGCCTTCGGGTTGCGCTTCCTCAACAAAAATAGTCTCCTCCTTCACCCATAGTTCCTCGATCGACGTTAGCGCCTCTTCACTAGCTGCCACCCGATCCTTCTCAAGCTTGTCCGGGTATTTGGCTACCAGCTTAGCAAGTTCATCATCGAGAACTTCGATTTGGACTAGCTGCGAGCGCAATCCCGCAATCCTCTCAGCCTTTTCGTCGTTACTCCGCTTCGTGAGACTAACCCGCTTGATTTCCTCGATAATGGCTGGCTTCAAACGACTGTAGTATTTCCTGATTATCGTCAGAGACCTTGCGACGTTTCGGACATGTCGATCCTGAGAGTCCGCTGCTTCGTATCTGATCTCAATACCGCCTTTGAACTTGCAAAGACGGCCGAGCAGAACTTTGCAAGCACGCACAACCTCCTTGCCCTGAGGTGTTAACGTGACGATCGGCGATTTCTCGAACAGCATGCCCCTTCCGAAGGCCAGTTCCACATCAGACAGCCTTCGGCTCAGCGTCGACTCATCAATGTGAAGTTGGTCTGCCGCCTCTTGCCGCTTGGCCATCCCAGCCTTTTCAGAAACCAGAACCAAGGTCCTCAGGGTGTCGACGCTGAGATTTCGCAGCCTCTTCTTCTCATCCTGAGTTCCTGCAAACAATTTACCACCAGACACATCGTCCAAGAGCTTCAACAGACTCTCGGATAGATGCTTGAAGCGGCGACCATCGATGGAAGTCGTGGCTGCATCGACCCTTTCGTCGAAGATCACGTAACCTAAGGCGGCTTCCAGCTTATCGATCCTCTTGTGCACCGCCTTGGAGCCAACGTTCAGCACACCGGCTGCGTCTGCATACGAGGTATAGCTCTCGAGGCTGACGAACGTTTGAAGCCAGGACATTTTCACGTCAGCCAAGCGACGGGCAGACGCGACGAGGCTTTCAGGATCCGGGGCGGCAGGCACGGTCATCGTTCTTCTCTCCTAAGGGGCGTCGGAGATGGTTAACGAGCCGCCATCTGCAAGCCCCCCCCGAAACAGCCTGACGCGCCTTTTATGCAACGCGCTGCCTCTTCGCAGCCGCCGCGCAACCTCTATTCCTGCAACCACGCCCCAAACACCGGCGGCGTGAACACAGATAGTAGTCTCGGCGTAAGCGGCGCCGCGACTCGCAAGAAAACCTTGAAGGAGGAAATATGCGTTTATTAGACAAGCCGGGCCTCATCCGCGGAAAAGCCATCATCGACTGCGCTTTCAGCGGTGATGAAACACCTGAGGATTTTGAGCTAGCTGATATTGTCGGCCTCGTAGCGGCATACGTGAACATCCGCGAGCCAACTCATGAGATGTTCAAAGTAATGCACAAGCGTGTGGGCGTTGGCCTAGCTCGTGACATGGAGCAGGTTTTCCACATGTTTGACGACCTTGGTGGACGTGGTTTGTGGTCACAAGGCCCGGATATCGCGGACGTACAGTTTACTCATCGGAAGCTACACAAGCATTACCCACACTTTGAGAAGAACACTCAAGCCTTACTGAACCGGGAGCGCGATCACCGCCATGGGGATAGCACTCCTTTCTAGGTCGGGTATCCACCACGATGACGGGCAGCCTTCCCTTCCGAACGACCTCTCAGAAGGCAGCTAACCCGTTCACTTAGTAGAGCGTGCCCTAAGCCCCCTGCGGGAACGCCCTGAAACCTCCATCGCCGAGCTGAAGCCGATGCGCGAGCAGTACCTGCGCGTCGCTGCATTCGTGCGCCTGGAGAACACCGCTGCCGCCGTTTCGGACCACCCGAGCGGCGGCGGCATCTACCTTCTTGGAGAACAGGAATGACCATGCGACCCTACACCAAAGACGAACTGCTCAAGGGCATCGGCGCCTTCGAGCACGCCATGAACGCTCAGACCGATGTACCGGGCTTCCGCAAGCGGACCTCGCCAGCCACCGCCATCGGCATCCTCGCCTCCATGATGCGCAGCGGCCTGTCGGCGACCAAGATCGACCAGGTCATCGACAGCGAGTTCGCCGCGGACGCGCCCCTCCTGCGCAAGGTGCTGGCCATGTATGAGGGCAGCAACTGGGACATGGACATGTGGCACCTCCAGCCCAGCGGCCAGTACAAGGTCTGCACCGACCTGTGCAGCGCGGTCGATCCCAACTGGCGCTACGCCCCCAACATCAGCCTGATGGACTGAGCCTTCCCGGCGCTCGGCCTACCGGGTCGCTCAAGTTTTGCATCAACATTGATCCATCCGGCTCAAAAAGGATTAAACAACGTGAACTTTATCAAGATAGATCATCAGGTGCTCGATCAAGGCAAAGAAGTCTTCAAAGTCTACTCTCGCGCCGCAATCTGTGGCGGAGATGATCGAGAGGGTCACGCGGCCAGCAGACGACGGGTTGGTGGCTTAGCCACTCTGCCGGGCGCGGCAGTCGCCTGTTTTGACAGCGGCATCATAAACAAGAGAGCAGCCGCCTCCGCAATCGCACGAGCGACCCGATGCCGCGTATGGACGGTAGAATCGTTCCTCTCGGCCTTCCTCAGCGAGGCTGACGAAACGGGTACGTACGACGAGATGAGCGGATACCTTTTGGAAAAGAGGCTTCTCTCCAACTCGACCATGCTCGCAGCTTAGCACCGAACGCCCCCGGTATCGCAGCCGGGGGCACCCCCTCAGTCGAGAGGAGAAAGGGTGATCGCCGCAGACATCCAAGACCCTACAGGTCCGGTCTGACAGCACTAGCCCAGACGCGTTACCCAGCCGCACTGCGTCCCGCCGTCGGCTCAATCCAACACAGACCCGGTCATCCAAGGGTTCGCGAGCGCCGTGCTCTCGGGCCGCTGGACAGCCGCGTCTCGTCACCGAGAAACAAACATGAACGACAATGAACAATCTGCCCAGGCACCGACACCTACCGACAGCCCGCTCGTCGCTAACGACGACGACAACCCGGCGGCTGCCGATCGCTGGTCAGCCCTCGGCTTCACGCCCGCGGACGGCGGCGGTTACCTGACACCAGCCGACCTGATCGTTTTCGAGATCAGCGACGCCGCCGCCCGGCCTGCCATCGTGCAGACGCTGATGCACATGGGCGAGCCACCACGCCTCAACGTCAAGGCGGGTGCAGGCGAGCAGACCTTCTTCCGGCTCGCCGATCCCGAGCTCGCCGCGACGCTGAAGCGGAGCGTGCCGGCGGGTGTCCACGTGCGCACCGGCGGCGACACCATCCAGCTGCCCGACACCGCCGCATGGGCGACGCCAACCAGCTTCCCCGCCACCGCCGCCGACCTGTCGGCGATCACGGCGGTGGAGGTCAGCCGCATCGCCAAGGCGGAGATGCCGACGGCACAGCCGCTGATCGAGCGGACACCACTCACAGCCATGAGCCTGCGCGGCATGTCCGCCGAGTTCCGCGCCCGAGCGGTGGAAGCGAAGCCACTCCTCGCCGACCTGTGCTTCAGCGGGCAGGTCACGACGTGGTACGCGGCACCCAACACCGGCAAGACGCTGATCACGCTCAATCTGCTCGTCGACGCGGTCAGGGAGGGACGCGTGACCGGTGGCAACGTCTACTACATTAATGCAGACGACGGCAGCGACGGCATCGCCACCAAGATGGAGATCCTCGATCCTCTCAACGTGCACACGCTCGTGCCGGGTTTCCGCGAGTTCAACGCGACGGAGCTCGCGGGCAAGCTCACGAGAATGGGCGCGAAGGAGCAGGCCAGAGGCGTCTTCGTCATCATCGACACGACGAAGAAGTTCGTGTCGCTGATGGACAAGCGCGAGGCGTCGGCCTTCGGCACCGCTTGCCGGCAGGTGGCGATGAACGGCGGCGCGGTGCTCAACCTCGCGCATACCAACAAGAACCCGAACGCGGACGGCACACCGCGCTATTCGGGCACCACCGACCTCCTCGAAGACGCCGACGCGGCCTACACCATTGCCAAGGTCGACAGCGGCGGCGAGGCAAGCGAGCGCGTGGTCGAGTTCAAGTGCTTCAAGCAGCGCGGCCCCAACGCGGAGACAGCGGCCTATGCCTACGATGCCGCGCCGGACACGTCCTACCTCGACCGGTTCGCCTCGGTGCGCCGCGTAGAGATCGAGGCGCTCGACCAGTTCAAGCGCGTCGAGGCTCAGCGTGCCGACGCCGAGGTGATCGAGATCGTGCGCAAGTGCATCGCCGAGGGCTACAACTCCAAGATGGTGCTCGGGAAGGAAGCCGCCACGCGTGCCGGCGTGAGCGCGCGGCAGGCCTACCTGCTGGTGGAACGCTACACCGGCACCGACCCCGCCCAGCACCGCTGGAACTTCAGCGTCGGCGATCGCGGCATCCACCGCTTCGAGCTGCTGCCGCTCGCCGCCTGAGCCAGCCCGGCGTCACCGGTCGGGCAGCGTCGCAGGTTCGCAGTTTTTCAGTTTTTCAACGTTGCGGGTGCCCCCCGCCCGCAGTGCAGCGCTGCGGAACTGCGAAACTGCAGAACTGG
>NZ_AORY01000006.1 GCF_000382485.1 Sphingomonas sp. Mn802worker
AACCGTGGTTTCTATGGCCACTTGGTCAGCGAGCCGCGCACATGGGGTGACGAGCGATTGTTCGTCGCCTTGTCGCAATACCACTCCGAACACGCGTTGCTCTTCAACGAGGCAGGACAGCGCTTTTGCGATGAAACCCGCGGCGATCACACCAACACCTACGAAACCCTGATCCAGCCGAACGCGCGTGCGCTGTGCGTGTGGGACAGGCGCGTGCACGAGAGTTACGCGACCGTGCCCGTCGTCTCGATCGGGGTCGCGGAAGACAAGCTCGAGGTCGCGCTGGCAAATGGCGGCAAGGGTCTCGTCGCAGCAGATGCGGGCGCCGTAGGTGAGTTCGCAAGCGCACACGGGTTCGATGGGGAGGCGGTCGTCGCGTCTCTCGTACGCTTCAACGAGGCCGCCCGACATGGATGGGAGCGGCAGCATCCGCCACGTAGCGAGGACGCACGACCGATCGACAAGGCGCCGTTCTACGC
>NZ_AORY01000007.1 GCF_000382485.1 Sphingomonas sp. Mn802worker
TCAACTCCACACATCGACAAGCGCACTGAAGCCCATCAGCGCAACGAGAAAGCTGTTAACTGCCTCGTGCGCGCTTTCGGTCGACACAAACTTGAGTTCGGTAGCTGTCTCCGGCTGCACTAGCTCTCGGTCGCCGCCAATCTGTAATCGCTTTACCATATAACCCTTATGACACTCTGGGGGGTAGGTGTGCTGGCTGAAGATCACCTGCTCCCGAAACCGCCGTTCCAGCGAGTGCTAACAAACCCGATCTAGCTTACATGAACGGACGGCAGAAGTGCGGATGCCGTTTAAAGGCCCGGACTGTCGCCTTCTGGGTCAGCCTGAACTAAGTGGCTAGTGCAATAGGCACGCGATAGATGGCGTCTGCTTGACCGCCTAAGGTGCGGCAAAGGTTTAGTCCCGCCTGCAGCAGTGGAAGGGCGAGTTCGGCGGCCCTGTTCTTGCTCAATCTAGCATCCGGACCAGCCAAGCTCAGCGCGCCCACCAGTCGATCACCATGTCCGATGATCGGTACCGACATTGATGCCACGTGAGCCGTCGTCACACCGACGGTGTACAAGGGAAGCGGTGGGAGATCGGGCCGGTAATCCGGCCATCGCTCGAACAACGCCAGCAACTGTGCCGAAGCCGAGGCATCCATCGGACGTTGAGTGCCGGGTTGAACGTCCAAGCGCAAACTGCTCGGCGAGTTCACGCGGAATAAACAAAGGCGAACGTCAGCCTGTCGGACGTAGAAGGTCGAGGTCTCACCGGTCGAGGACGCCAGCTTGGCAAGCACCGGCATGACGTGACGCTCGAGATCGTTGCCTTCTTGGTAGATGTTCGCGAGGCGGACGACTTCGCTGCCGAGCTGATATTGGCCGTCGGGCATGCGCACGAGCAGCCCATGTCGTTCGAGCGACACCGCCAGCCGCATGATCGTGCTCTTCACCAGCCCGGTGCGCTCGGCGAGCGCGACGAGGCCGAGCGCGCCATCTCCTTGTTTGAAGGCGGTCAGCAGCGTCAAACCGCGCTCCAGCGCCGCCACGCCCTCGGATGCGGGTCGTTCCTTCACCACTGTCGCCATGCCAAACCCCTCGTCCAGCAGCGACCTATAGCGTCGTCAACGCGTCCGCGTCATCACAGCCCTTCGCAGCCGAGCCGCTTCAACGTTTCGTCGACCCAGGCGCGCGGGTTCTCGCCGCGACGGATCTTCTCCATCTGCGCGGTTTCCGCCGCGTGCTTGGCGCTCGCGGTCGCGAACACGGTTTCCGCTTCCTCCAACCGGACGCAGACGAGGCCGTCGTCGTCGCCGAGCAGTAGGTCGCCGGGGCGGATGACCATGCCCTCGATTGCGATCGGCACGTTCACTTCGCCTGGTCCGTCCTTGTACGGCCCACGGTGGGTGATGCCGGCGGCGAACACGGGGAAGGCGTTCTCACGAATGGTCTTCGCGTCGCGGATCGCACCGTAGATGACGATGCCAGCGATGCCGCGGGTCTCTGCATAAGCCGTCATCAACTCACCGATCAGCGCGTTGGTCAGGTCGCCGCCCGCGTCGACGACGACCACGTCGCCCGGCTCGGCGAGGTCGAGCGCCTTGTGCAGCATCAGATTGTCGCCCGGCCGCGCCTTCACGGTCACTGCCGGACCCGCGAGCACGCCGCCGGCGTGCATCGGGCGAAGCGAGGCGCCGCCCGCCACCATGCGGCCCATCGCGTCGCTGACGTTGGCGACGGGCAGGTCGGCGAACCGGCGGACAAGCTCCGCCGGGATGCGCTGCGTGACGGGGTGGATTCGAAAGCCGATCGGCATAGAAGCTCCGATGATCTTAGAAGGAGAAGCGGGCGCCGACACGGAACAGCCGGCCGGACGTGTCATAAAGCGCGGTGTTGGTCGCAACCGGGATTGAGCCGTCGCCGGGCGCGTAGGGCGGTTTGGTGTTCAGGATGTTCGACACGTTTAGGTAAAGTTCGGCACCCTTGCCGACCTGATCGAACTTGTAGCCGATCTGTCCGTCCCAATAGGCTTGCGCCTTGATGTTCTGCAGGTCGACAAGTGCAGGGCCGCGTGTGTTGTCGTAGCGACCCGCGCCAATGAAGCGCACCTGGTTGAAGACGTTGAAATTGCCTTTGTAGAAGTCGCTCTGCGCATTGAAGCGCCAGTGCGGGTTGGCGCTAATGCCGACCTCGCCCGCACGATCGATCGACGGCGATCCGGGCGTGGTGGTGGCGAGCTCCCCGACGTAGGAGACGATCGTGCGCAGCGACAAGGTCGCGTCAGTGTCGATGAACGACGACAGCGGCACGCGGTAGCTCGCCTCGATATCGACGCCGTTGGTGGTCAGCTCTGACAGGTTGATCGGGAAAGCGAGCAGACCGGTCAGGTTGCCAGCGGCATCGCGTTGTACCAGCGACTGCGCAATAACGTTGCCCGCGAACGCCTGATCGAGCGTCTGCTGGCCGGTCAGCGTGCCGATCGCGTCGTTGATCTTGATGTCGTAATAATCGACCGACAGGCTCAGCCCCGGCACGAAGGAGGGCGTAAACACCGCGCCCAAGGTCAGCGTGTCCGCCTTTTCCGGTTGCAGAGCTGTGTTGCCGCTGTTGGTCACGAAGATGCCCGACAGGCGAACGTTACCCTTGAACGGATCGGTGACGGTCACTGTGTTGGTGCGTCCGCTGGTGAACAGCTCGGACAGGTTGGGCGCGCGGATGTCGCGCGACCGGGTGCCGCGCAGGCGCAGCGAGTCGATCGGCTTCCAGCTGAGCCCGGCCTTCCATGTCGTCACACCGCCGCTGGTCGAGTAATCGGTGTATCGGACGGCACCATTGAACTCGAGGTCTCGGAACAAGGTGACGTCGCGCAGCAGCGGAATGATCGTCTCGAGATAGCCTTCCTTGACGTCATAATCGCCTGACCACGGCTGCGGGTTGGCAAACAGGAAAGCGCCCGCGCGTGACAGCGGATCGACCGAGAGTTCGGCTTGTTCCTTGCGGTACTCGAAGCCGGTCGCAAACGAGATTGGGCCGGCCCAGCCCTCGAACGCAGTGCCGGACACGTTGATCGCCGCCACGTCTTCCTTGAAGGTCGAGTTGGTCCGGCTGGTGCCGCGCGTGTAGGCGAGCGCTGCGGCCGAGGGCGATCCTTGTCCGAAAACGTTAAACGGCGAACAGCCGTTGCCGGGGTCGGTCAGGGTCGATCGGCAGACGATCTGTCCGTTGGCAGGATTGACCACCGCGTCGACCGCGCGGGTGAAGTTCGCGGTAATTTCATTGTTGAGCACGTCGGTGCGCTGCTTGGTGCGACCGTGCTGGTAGTAGCCGTTGATCTTCAGGCCGGCGACCTCGCCCTTGAACCCGCCGACGTAGCGACCCGTGTCGGTCTTGATCGCGACATCGGTCAGCCCGCCTTCGACCGAATAGCGCAGCATGCTCAGCGTCGACACTTGCGGGTTGGCGGCCAGTAGCGCGCGCACATCCTGCGGAAGGAAGGCGTTGTCGCGTCGGATGGTGATCGGGTTGGTCGTTTGATGGCGATTGACCGAGGTCGAGTAGCGCGTATCGGTGGTGCCGTAGGACGCCTCGCCGAAGACCGAGAAGTTGCTGGTCAGGTCGTATTCGGCACGCCCGAAAAACGCGGCGCGCTCGAGCGGACGGTTGATCTCCTGAAACAGCTCGGAGTCGACGCCGTCGCCGCCGATCTGCTGGGTTGTCGTCAGGTACGAACCGAAATTGTACCGCGACACGCTGCCGCCCGGACCGAATTGCAGGCCGCGGAACGCTGCATTCTGCGCTGCACTACCTCCGCTGCCGCCCGTGATGAGCCCGCCGTAGGTGCCGATCACGCGCACGTCCTGCGCCGAGATCAATGCCGGGCCGCCAGCGGGGCCGTTGATCAGGTTCGAGCCGCGCCGTGCCCAATCGCGCGCGCCTTCGAGGATGCCCTCGTTCTTGTAATATTCGGCACTAGCGATGAGGTGGAGGCGATCGTCGAGCAGCGCGATACCGCCCGTCAGCACCGCGCGACGCTCCGCATTGTCGCCCTCTGTCGAGACGCCCGAGGTCACCTCGCCCTTCAGTCCTTCGTACTTGGTGTCGAGCACGAAGTTCACGACACCAGCGACCGCATCCGACCCATAAGCGGCCGAAGCGCCGCCCGTAACGACGTCGACGCGCTGCACGAGCCCGGCGGGCAGCAGGTTGACGTCCACGGTCCCGAACTGACTCGCCGCGACGAAGCGTCGGCCGTCGAGCAGCGTCAGCGTGCGGACGGTGCCGAGATTGCGCAGGTTGAGGAATGCCTGCCCGCCGCCCTGCGTGCCGCTCGCGCGTTGCGGGCCGGTTGTCGCGGTCAATGCGGGGATCGTGCGCAGTGAATCGGCGAGCGTCGAAGGCGACGATTTCACCAACTGGTCGGTGTTGATCACCGTGACCGGGGTCGGGGTGGTGAAGCCGCTGCGTCCGATGCGTGATCCGGTGACGACGATGTCGCTTGCTATTTGTGGTGCGGCGGTATCGGTCGGGGCCGTTTCCGCCGTCTGATCGCCCTGGCGCTGCACGGCCTCCGGCGCCGTCTGCGGGTCGGCTTGTGTCTCGTCCGGTTGCGGGGCGGCGGCTGCGGCGCGATCGATTGGCGGAACAGTTTGGGCGAGCGCAGCCGGCGCCAGGAGCGTGGACGTGGCGCTCGCCAGCAGAAGTGCGCGGCGCGGCAGCGATGGCAGGGCGGTGAAACGCATAGAACCTCTCCTGATTGCGTCCGTGTTCGGATCGTCCACGCGACTTAAACGAACGCGTGAGCTGCGCAACCATATTCTGAAACGTCGTTGCAAAAACACTTAAGCCATCTATGCTGATCGACAAGGGGCATTCAAACCCGTCGGATGAGGAGCTCGCATGACTAAGGCTGTTTCGGTGCTCGTAATCGGTGGCGCATTGTCACCTGCCGCCGAGGCGGAAGCTGCAACCCGCGGGCTGTCGCTGACCACATGTGGGCCCTATCCGGATGCGTCGGCGCTGGCCGATGAGGCCAATGCCGTCGATGCGCGAGCCTTGATCCTGCGTCTCGGACGCATCCCACGCGAGGCTGTCGAACTGATGCCCGACGTGCGGATCATCGCGAAACACGGTGTCGGTACCGACGGGATCGATCTGGATGCCGCGGCGGAGCGCAATGTGCCGGTCGTCGTGGCGGTGGGCGCGAACGCCCAGTCGGTCGCCGAGCAGGGACTGGCGCTGCTGCTCGGCGTCGCCCGCTCGACCGCACTGCTCGATCGTCGCATCCGCGCCGGTCACTGGGACAAGGCGACCTACGCGGGTGGCGAGATTTCGGGCAAGTCGGTCGGGTTGATCGGCCTGGGCGCGATCGGCCGCGCGTTTCTGGCATTGCTGCAGCCGTTCGGCGTCACCGCGCGAATCTACGATCCGTACCTATCGGACGATCTGCTGCCATCGCATGCGGAGCGCGTCGATACCGTCACGGCACTGCTGGAGGGGAGCGACATCGTCAGCCTCCATTGCCCGCTGACGGCGGAGAACCGCGGTCTGATCGACGCGGACGCGATCACGCGAATGAAGCCGGGCGCGATCATCATCAACACCGCACGCGGCGAGCTGATCGACGAGGATGCGCTGGTCGCGGCGCTGCGCGACGGTCATCTGGGTGGCGCGGGTCTCGATACCTTTGCCCGCGAGCCGATCACACCCGACCATCCGCTGCTCGCGCTCGACAATGTCGTCGTCAGCCCGCACGTCGGCGCGAACACCCGCGAAGCGCGCGCGCGGGTGGGCGTGCGCTGCATCGAGCAGATCGCCGACTATCTCGAACGCGGGACGCTTGATCCGCGCAACCACGCCAATGCGCGCGCGCGCGCAACCGTTTAACGCGCCCGGGGGCCGAACGAGCGCGATCGCACGAGAACCAACCCCCGACGCGAAGACGTGCGGGAGCTGAACATAAGCCAGGAGAGACACATGGACGCGGACGCGACGATCGAGATGCGCACCATGCGCAAGGTCACCTGGCGGCTGCTGCCGTTTCTGATGCTCTGCTACCTGCTGGCGTTCATCGATCGCGCGAACGTCGGCATGGCGTCCTTGCAGATGAACGCCGATCTCGGCCTGTCGTCGCGCGTGTTCGGTTTCGGCGCCAGCCTGTTCTTCGTCGCCTACTTCCTGATGGAAGTGCCCAGCAACCTGATGCTGCAGAAGGTCGGTGCGCGCTATTGGATCGCACGCATCATGGTGACTTGGGGACTGGTGTCGGCGGCCATGGCCTTCGTGTGGGATGCGCCGTCCTTCTACGTCATGCGTTTCCTGCTCGGCGCCGCCGAGGCGGGCTTTTTTCCGGGCGTGGTGCTGTACCTGACCTATTGGATGCCGCCGCGCTATCGTGGGCGCACCTTGGCGCTGTTCGCAGTCGCCATCCCGCTGTCGAGCTTCGTCGGGTCACCCCTTTCGGGGTTGCTCTTGTCGATGAACGGCTTGGTCGGGCTTCGGGGCTGGCAATGGTTGTTCATCTGTGAAGGCGTGCCAACCGTGCTGCTTGGATTGACGTGCCTGAAGGTGCTGACCGACCGGCCCGCTGACGCTGCTTGGTTGACCGATGCGGAACGTGCCTGGCTGACGAACGCGCTCGCCCCCGCGGCGGGGCAGAAGCCGATGGTGAACGGCTCGATTTGGCAATTGGCACGAACACCTGCGTTCTGGGCGATGGTCATTGCCTGCTCTGGCGCATCGGCGGCGGGCAGCGTGTTGGGCGTATGGCAGCCGCAGTTGCTCAAGTCGTTCGGCCTGACCGACTTGCAGACCGGTCTGGTCAACTCGGTACCCTACGGGATTGCCGCGCTCGCGATGGTTCTTTGGGGCCGCCACTCCGATGCAACCGACGAACGGCGCTGGCATACTGCATTGCCGCTGTTGTTGATCGCGGTCGGTGCGATCGGCACGTTCGCGCTGACCGGCCTTCTTCCCACGTTGCTTCTGCTGACGTTCGTGCTGGCTGGCGCTTACTGCTTCAAGGGGCCGTTCTGGAGCATGGCGTCGAGCTGGCTGTCGACGGGCACCGCCGCCGCAGGCATCGCCGCGATCAACGCCACGTCGAACCTGATCGGCGGCGGGTTGATGGTGAACGTCTACGGTGTGGTTCACGACGCGACGGGCAGCTACGTATTGGCGTTGCTGCCGCTGGCTGGCTTAACCGTCGCAAGCGCAGTTGCCGTTGTTCTTGTTGGTCGAGCGGCGGCGGAAACGTCAAAGTCAAAGGCTCCAGCGTTCTAAAACAGCGCTTCATCCAAGCTGTAACCTCGCCTCGACTGATTAACGAACGTCGGGTTTGGGGAAGCGCAACACGCGCGCTGAGCGTCGATTTCTGGGTCTCGCCCGCCGCCAGCGATCAAGCGTCTCGCTTCGATTTCCGCGGCTTGGGTGTCGGCAGCTCGGCCGCCGTGATGCGCAGCAATTCGCCGAGCCACTCGGCATCATCCCATCGATCGGCCGCAATGAGCATCTGCGGCTTGGCACCTGGATACGGCGGAGCGTCTGACACCGGATCGGCATGAGCGCGCCCCGACAGTGTTGGCTTGATGAAGAGCTGATCGTCGCAGACCGAACCGATCATCTTGCCGTCGACGTAGACGCCGTACTCTCCAAACATGGGCTTGGCTGTGACCCCGCCAGCCCCGGCCGTCTGTTCAAGCAGAAATTCGATCGTGCGTTGCTGCGTCGCCATGGAGAAAACCTAACAGACGAGCGATGCCGCGCACAGCACAGCGACGATAGTTCGCTGCCCGAGGCGGTGAACGCGCGGCAGCTCTCCGGGAAGGTCAGATGCCGCTGAACGGCGGATTGTGGGTCATCGACTGATTTAGGCCGCTCGTGTGCTGACGCCAGAAATACTCGGCTTTTGTGCCTTGACATTAGGTGAAGGTGGCTAGCCGAACAGCCGGGTATAGCCTGCTCACCCGCTGACTGTCGGTGACAAAATGAGCGACTTCCGCGCTTTGCGGCGTTGGCGCTGAAGCAAGGAGAACGCTTGGTGATCACCGAAGTCCTAACCGCAGTGTGGAGAGAGGCACCGCGAGTGCGCCTGCTCACCGACCAACCTGTGGTTTGAGGTGGCCGCTACGTCCTCTGCTGGCTGCAGCAGGCACTGCGTGCCCGGGATAATCCTGTTATCGACGCAGCCGTCCGTCTGGGCAATGCGCTCGGCGTACCCGTGCTGGTCTACCACGGCGTTCGGGAGGATTACCCTTACGCATCCGATCGGCTGCACCGCTTCATCCTGGGCGCCAGCGTGGATCTCGCTGCCGGCTGCCGCGAGCGAGGGCTCGCGTGCGTGCAGCACGTTGATCGCGCCGAGAGACGGGAAAAAGGGTTGGTTCATCGCCTCGCCGCAGAAGCTGCGGCAGTGGTGCTGGAAGATCAGCCGACCTTTGTCGCGCGCTGGCAGGCCGAGCGCGTCGCCGCGGCGGCTAAGGTGGCGGTGTTGGCCGTCAACGCCGCCTGCCTGGTTCCACCGGCGCTGCTCGGCCACGATACTCGCGGTCGATCCGCCTTCCTGCGCCGGCACGAGCCGGAGCGCGCTGCCTGGTCGACGTGGAATGACGAGACTTCCGAGGTGGTGCCCTACGCGGGTGACCTGCCGTTCACGCCCGACTCGCTGGAAGACCTCGACCTCGACGATCTGGTCGCGAGCCTCGACATAGACCATTCCCTACCCGTCAGCGAGATGCACCCACCCGGCCATGTTGCAGCGAGCGAGCGCCTCGCCCGCTTGGTCGACGAGACCCTGCCAGTCTACGTCGCGGCCCGAAACGACGCCACGCGGAGCGAGAGCGCCAGCGGCCTTTCTCCCTATCTTCACTTCGGAGTGCTCGGTCCACGCGAGATCATGGCGGCGGTGAACGGCGCTTCGGCAGGCGGTCAGCACAAGCGCAAGTTCGCGGACGAGCTGCTCGGCTGGCGTGAATGGTTCCACTATCAGGCCAGACAGCTGGCGGCACCGGAAAAATACGACCGCATCGCTGATTGGGCTCGCCGCACGCTTGCCGACCACGCCGCCGATCCCCGACCCGAGATGGAGACGGTCACTGCCATGTTGGCGGGAGAAACGCGCGACGAGACGTGGAACGCATGTCAACGGCAGTTCCTCATCGATGGCTGGATGCACAACAACCTGCGGATGTACTGGGGCAAGCGGATCATCGCGATGACGGCCAGCCCAGAAGCTGCGTGGGCGACCGCGTGCTACCTGAACGATCGGCTCAGCCTCGACGGTCGAGATCCGAGCACCTACGGCAACATCGCCGCCATGTTCGCCGGCTCGCCATCCGATCGGGAAAGACCGATCTACGGGCGTGTGGCCACACGTGGTGACGGTTCCACGCGCAAGAGAGAAGGAGGTGACGCATGGCTTGCAGCGTCGGCAACTCGGCCAACACCGCAGCTGTCCATAGAAGAGGTGCCAGTCGACCTCTATCTCACCGGCCAGCCGACAATTTGAGCAGTTGCGCGATACGCGCCGGTCGAGACCGCTGCCGGGCTGAACGAACGACCGCTGCTACGAAGCAACGAGAAACCTTCTAATGACCGGCAAGGGGTCGTTCAGCTGGACACTCGCAAGCGCATGTCGATCGCCGCGTCCTTCCGGCCTCTTTTTTCAACCTGATGCCACGCCGAGAAGGCGCTACTCTCGAGCGCGCATCAGCGTCCCACTCACGCTACCCAGAGTACAGACTAGGCTTACGGTCGATCAATGATTGTGGGATAATGACATCGCTACATCGCCAGCCTTGTCGAAGACGTGCCACCATGCACTACAATCATCACTACTTCGCCGATATCGTTGCCGCGCCGGCGAGGCTCGACGCCGTCTTCAGCCACATCCAGCAGAGGATGAGCGATATTCACCGTCGTCAGACGTGGAAGGAACTCCGCTATCAGCTACTCGTCAGCGGCGCTCAGCCGTGCGGGACGCTGCCGACCGGGTCGCGCCTTCCGGATACGTCTCGTATCGACCGCGAAGCGTCGGCCATCGAGCTCTACCTTGGGCGACTTGTGGCTCCCGACACGATGAACGATGCGCGCGACACGATCCTGGATGCACTCGGCGGCTTCGAGCTCAGCCAGACAGCCGAAGATCTAGTGCAGCTGCACCAGCTCTGCCCAGCAGGTGCAACGGCGTTGCTCGAGCTTCGCATCGGACGCGGGTTTCGGCTGCTTGAGGCGGCCAAGGATGAAGCATCGCCCTCTTCGCGTCTCCAGCTCAGCGAATGTGACCATCTCATCTCCGAAATGGCGCGCATCCGGGTAGCCAACATGCTGCGGATTATCGCCACCGACTGCGCCGAGCAGCTTCACCGACCGTTCGGCTGGGCAGCCGTCGACGATCTCGAGCATCCCGGGACTGGCGGCACGCTCAGAATTGGCACCTTGATCAAGCGCCTGCGTGACGAGATCAAGCTCGCGACGCGTGCCTTCGATCTCTACCGTCGCCAATCCTCGTCCCGGTCCGGTTCTGCCGCGTTACATTCGTCATCCCCAAGAACGGCGGCATCCCTACTGCGTGTCTCTGCCACAGCGATGGCACCCTTCGAAAGCTCGGGCTCACTAAACGGGCGATCGTGCAGCTCGCGGATCGCCACGCGTGGACAGGCTTTCGACTGGATCATGGCGCAAGGGGGCAATCCGCGCTTCCGCAACAAGCCCGAGCGGCCCGACCTCGCGGCGATCATCGAGGCACTTCGCTCGTGAGCGCGCAAGATTTCCAGGACGACACGGAGACGATGCGCCGCTCCGCTCAGGGCTTGCGAACCTTCGACATTGACTATGCCAAGCTGGATTGTGAATGGCGCGTCCTCGCGGACAAGGTGCGGCGCGATCAGCAGTACGGCCCGGCCGAAGTGGCCGATCTCGCCCGCCTGCTCGACCTAACGGATCAGATTACCGCCAACCTGAAAGAAGGCGTGCGGCTCGTCCTCGGCCTGCGCGCGCTCGTAGAGGCGGCGGAGCGGCATGGCTAGCCGCCGACCGCTTGCGCCTGATGAGCAGCACGGAGGCTACGTCGCGCGCATGCCGCCGCCTGACGACGTGTGCCGGCACGTCCTGACCGATCTGCCCGACCGCCTCACCGTGGTGCCGCACGAGGCCGAGCTCCTTCACCATCACCTGCGCGACTGCCTCGCAGCTCTGTTCGGCGGCCATCCCGATCAGCCCGGGATGGAACTCAGCATCGTGGTCAACGATCGTCGACCGAAGAGTTCGAGAGGATAGAGTATGAAGAAAGTGCAGCGCGCCTTTGGCTACGTCCGCGTCAGCGTCGACGAGGACGGCGGCAACAATGCCAGTATCGCCGCGCAAGGCGCCGCGATTCGTGCTCATGCCGAACGTGAGGGCATCGAGATCGTCGAGGTCTTCGAGGACCTGAACGTTTCCGGCAGGAGCAGGTCGCGCAAGCAGTTCGATCGCATGATGGCGCTCGCGACCTCCCCGGAGCGGCCCGTCGATGTCATCATCGTCTACGCGCTCTCCCGCTTCGCTCGGCGCCTGCTCACCCAGGTCACGTCCGAGCACAAGCTTGCCGAGGCGCAGGTCGGCTTGGTATCGCTCACCGAGGGCTTCCCCGACGATCCGAGCGGCCGCATGATGCGCAGCATCGTCGCCGTCATCAACGAGAAGTACGCGCTCGACGCTTCCACCTTCACCCGGCGTGACCGACGCGGCAACGCCGCGCGCGGCTTCTTCAACGGTGGTCCCGTTCCCTTCGGCTACGAGGCGCACACCGCCCTCGTTGAAGGCAAGAAGGAGCCGCGTAAGCTCTTCGTCCAGGAAGAGGAGGCCGCCGTCGTCCGGCTCATCTTCGACCTGGCGCTGCGTGGCTTGGCCGGGCAGCCGATGGGCACGCGCGCGATCGCGGAGCATCTGAACGCCGCCGGCCACCGGCTGCGCGAGCACACCTTCATGCACAGCAGCGTCGACGGCATCTTGAAACGCGAGCATTATGCCGGCTTCTACCTCGATCGCACGGGCGACAGCCGTGGGGTCGACGAGGCGGCGGTCGAGCGTTTCGGACGGCTGCTGTCCAGTCAGCTGCGAGACGGCGCTCCGGCGCAATTACGTGCAGCTGTTCGTGTCGGAGGTGCGCGTGACCCGCGACGACATCGTCGTGCTCGGAACGCCGGCCGCACTCGAGGCGGCGATCGTAGCGACAGGTCAGGACCGTGCGCCAACGGTGCCCAACTTTGACCGGGAGTGGTGCCGCTTACAGGACTCGAACCTGTGACCCCCGCATTACGAAGGCCTGTCTAGCTGGCATGAATAGTGAGTAAAAACAGTGCGATAGTGTCGTTTGGCAGGGCGACCTTACGGTGCACCCACCGATCACCCAGAGTGAGCCAAGCCCATCGGTCAGCCACTTCCTAGTGAAAGCGCTTTGGCGTGGGAAACGCGGAAAAAGCGACCTGCGCCATACCTGCAACGCCCGGTTGGCCAGCGTCTGCAGATCGCGCAGTGCCGTGGGCGATCAGCTTGGTCGCTCGTCGGCCGCTCGGAGCGTTCGAACCGCATTGAGCGCTTCTGCGAGGCCGGCCTCCAAAGCCTCCAGATTGATCCCGATGCCGATCCGATCATAGCCGGTCAAGCGTAGCACCAGACCCATCACCTCTCGCGAGCATCCCGCCAGCTTGAGCAGATGCAAGCTGCTTGGGCTTTTGCGGCCGTTCAACCATGCCCGGGCAGTGTGGTCGGTCACGCCCGTCCATGTCATGATCGTTTTTGACGCGCGCCGGCTGCCGCCAAGTTCATGCTGGAGGGCCAAAGCAATGGACGCTGCAAATTGCCCGTCCGAAAGTAAGACTTGCGATTTCGGTACTCCAGCTCCGCTTTTAAGAACCATGGTTCCGCACCTTTTGGATTAGTGACGACGATGCAGCGGCTTGAGCCGCCGAGCCAATTTGAGGCCGGCGATGGTAATAAAGTGGATGCAGACAGGCGAAGGTGACGCCTCTTCCCCGCCCCCGAAAGTTCGGGCTGCCGAGTATGTCCGCATGTCCACCGAGCATCAAAAGTATTCAACGGACAATCAGTCGGACGCCATCCGGCTCTATGCTGAGCGGCGGGGCTACGAGATCGTCCGCACCTATGCAGACGAGGGAAAGAGCGGACTGAACCTCGGCGGGCGACGGGGGCTGCAGGGCCTCCTGCATGATGTCGAAAACGGAAACGCCGACTTCGAGGCGCTGATCGTCTACGACGTAAGCCGGTGGGGCAGGTTCCAAGACCCAGATGAGGCCGCAACGTACGAGCTGCGGTGCCGGCGGGCCGGCGTGCATGTTCATTATTGCGCGGAGCAGTTCGAAAACGACGGCAGCATCGGTTCGTCGATCATCAAGACCGTCAAGCGGGCGATGGCTGGTGAGTACAGTCGCGAGCTCTCCGTCAAGGTTTTTGCGGGGCAGGCAAACCTGATCCGGCTCGGATACCGGCAAGGCGGTGCGCCCGGTTATGGGTTGCGCAGGATGTTGGTCGATCAAGTGGGCTCGTCGAAGGGGTTGCTCGAGCGCGGCGAACAAAAAAGCATTGCGACAGATCGCGTTATACTTGTCCCTGGCCCCGACGCCGAAATTGACACGGTTCGCGACATCTACCGCATGTTTATTGAAGAGGGTCGCTCGGAACGAGAGATTGCTGAGGTGCTCAACGCGCGCGGCGGCGTCACCGACTGGGATCGTCCCTGGACGCGCGGAGCAGTCCATCAGCTACTCATTAACGAAAAATATATAGGCAACAACGTTTGGGGCCGGACATCCTTTAAGCTCAAGTCTGCTCATGTGCAGAACCCGCCTGAAGACTGGGTGCGCTCGGACGGCGCATTCGACGGCATAATTGATAATGACCTGTTTGATCGCGCTCAGGCGATTATTCGGGCGCGCTCCGATCGTCTAACTGATGAGCGCATGCTGGAAATCCTCCAGCGAATTTTGGAAAGCCAAGGCTACCTGTCTGGGCTGATTATTGACGAGGCCGAGGACTGCCCTTCCAGCAGCGCGTTTCGGTCAAGGTTCGGGAGTTTGCTTCGTGCCTATGCGCTGGTCGGCTTCTCACCCGATCACGACTACCGTTACCTCGAAACAAACCGGAAGCTGCGTGCTATGTACCCCGCCATCGTGCGGACGGTGTTGCATCGAATCGCCGATAGCGGCGGCTCCGTCCTTCAGGATCAGGCGACCGACCTATTGACAATCAACCAGGAGTTCACAGCCTCAGTTGTCATCGTGCGGTGTTTTCAAACCGCTACTGGATCGCTTCGCTGGAAGCTGCGCCTCGACACAGCTTTGAGGCCAGACGTTACGGTCGCTGTGCGAATGGATAGCGCGAACGAGCACGCCCACGACTATTATCTGCTGCCGCGGCTCGATATGCACGAGGCTGTATTGCGCCTCGCAGAGTACAACGGGCTGTCCCTCGATGCCTACAGGTTCGAAACCCTCGACAGCTTCTACCGTATGGCGGCGCGCACCGCGCTTCGTTCGGCCGCCTGATGTCGGCCCTTCCTTCGCAGCGGGTCGAGATGATTCCGGTGGACCGCATTACGGTCGTCAACCCGCGTGTCCGCAACAAGAAGACGTTCAAGGAAATAGTCGACAACATCGCGCAACTTGGCCTTAAGAAGCCCATCACGGTATCCCGTAGAATTGAGGCAGGTGGCCCTTTTTACGATCTGGTTTGTGGGCAAGGCCGGCTGGAAGCATATCAGGCGCTCGGCCAGTCCGTTGTGCCTGCACTCGTCGTCACCGCGGACGCTGAAGATTGCTTAATCGCGAGCCTGGTCGAGAATTGCGCGCGGCGCCAGCATCATGCCATCGATCTGCTGCAGGACATCAGGGGTATGCAGGAGCGCGGCTATTCTATTCCCGAGATCGCGCGAAAGACCGGTTTGTCACTAGAATACGCCAACGGCGTCGCACGTTTGCTCGAGAAGGGCGAGCAACGACTATTAAGGTCGGTTGAAAGCGGCCTCATTCCAGTCAGCGTTGCGGTCGAGATTGCGGAGGCCGAGGACCAGGATGTGCAGGCTGCGTTATCGCATGCCTACGAACGCGGTTTGCTCAAGGGCCGGAAACTCATCGCTGCGAAGCGGCTTATCGAAATGCGGCGGCGGCGCGGCAAGGGGCTAGCTACTACCGGGACAAGATCACGCGAGCGGCTGTCAGCCGATGCCTTGGTCAAGGCGTACCGCGAGGATACTGACCGGAAGCAAGCGCTGATCCGGCGAACCGAGAGCACCAGAAACCGGCTGCTATTTATAACCGAAGCTATCCGCCGGCTGTCGCGCGACGAGCGATTTGTTGCTTTGCTGGAGGATGAGGATCTTGCGACGATGCCGGAAAACATCGGTGCGCGGCTTAGACTGGGGAAAGGCACCGGGGCATGAAGACGCCCCGAGACGCCGCACCTGTCGCAGTCGCGTTTGAGCACGCAACTCTTCGCATCCCGATCAACGACATTGTGCCGCTAAGGAAGGTTCCTGGGAACGTTCGCAAAACGGTTAAATACGGGCAGATTGCCGCGTCAATCACCGAAGTAGGTATCATCGAACCTCCCGTGGTCGCGCGGGACCGGAGCGACGGTAGCCGATATCATTTGCTTGACGGGCATTTGCGGGTCGACTTCCTGCGCGAGCGCGGTGACGCCGAAGTCGTGTGTCTGGTTGCCACCGAAGATGAGGCATTCACCTACAATCGGCGGGTTAGCAGGATCGCCATCATTCAGGAGCACAAAATGATCCTGAATGCCGTGAATAAAGGAGTGTCCGAAGAGCGGCTTGTGCGCGCCCTGAACGTCGACATTGCCAGCATCCGTAAAAAGCGAAACCTGCTAGTCGGCATCTGCTCGGAGGCAGCCGACTTGCTCCGCGACAAGCACGTCCCGTTAACTGCCTTCGTCGAGTTGCGCCGCATGAAACCGATGCGACAGATCGTCGCTGCCGAAATGATGGTGGCGATGAACCGTTATTCTGTCCCCTACGTTAAATCGATTGTTGCAGGTACACCCGACGATCAGATGGTTGAGGGTCGGCAGAAAGTGATCCGCGGCCTCACCGACGAGCAGATTTCGGTGATGGAGCGGGAAGCCGAGGCGCTCGACCGAGAATTTAAAATGATCGAACAGTCCTACGGTGCTGATCACCTCGACCTGGTTCTCGCGACTGGATACTTGCAGCGGCTGCTTGGTAATGTGCGCATCGTAAGGCACCTCGCGCAGCATCACGCGGATTTGCTCAGCGAGTTTCAAAGAATTGCCGAACTCCAGAAGGCAGCATGATGGGGACCCGGACCCGATAAGCGCGGGGACCGCGGGAGACGCCGCACGGTGGGGCGGATCGAGCGCGGCGGTGGGGATGGCGGCGAACCCGCATTGAGCCCACCAAGGGCCCGATAGGGCTTAGGTTGGCGTGCGCTGGTGGGTTCGCTGGTGCACGCCAACTAGACGGAATGCTACACCGACGGTTAGCGGCCCGCTTTAAGGCAGATATAATACAATAATCATTTCAGCACTGGCGGTTGAAGCCGGCGAGCGGTCTGCGGGCCAGATTCTCTAAACGCCCACATGGTAGCCTGCCGTGCGTCTAAGACATTGAGCCACACTGCCTCGAAGGCGCATTCTTGTGTGGCTGGATCAGAGCTTGAGGTGGACGCAAGAGCCAACGACTGATCCGCAGGGAAACCGCCGACAAATGGCTTTGTCGAAAGCTTAAACGCCATCCGTTACTGTTGGTTTGATGCGCACACTACCGATAGTAACTGCACAACAACGTAGACCTTTTAGCGGACCTACGCCGCCGTCCATCTTCTCGTCATTGGCAAGCAGGAGTGGCGAAGCCGTGTCTAGCTCTGCCACCCCTCTCGAAGTCAATAACGGAAGCGGCGACCATAGTACCCGCGCGAACCGCGATAACCGCGATAGTTTCGGTACCCACGGTACCCACGGTACCCGCGATAACCACGATAGTTGCGGTAGCCCCGGTAGCCCCGGTAGCCCCGGTAGCCCCGGTAGTCACGGTTTCGATAGCCGCCACGGTATCCGCGATAGCCTCGGAAGCCACGCCGCGGCGCGTAGTAGCGTCCGCGGTTGAAGTCACGATTGCGGGAGTAGCCCCGGTCGTAGCGGTAGGATTGGGCCGAAGCCTCAGTCGGGGCGACGCTCGCGCCGAACCCTGTGAGCACCATTGCCAAGGCAGCGAAGATGCCCATCAATCTGTTACGCATACACATATCTCCCGGCGCCTCGCGCGCTCGTGGTCGAAAACAGCCAGCCGCACCCCATCGTTCCTGCGGCGAGCGGCTGGCCGGTCCGATCACTTGACCGGCGTTGCTCCCGGCGTGCCGCACTTCGCGAATTTTCCCTTGGCGTCCTTGCAGCGGGTCGACTTCGCTGGTGCCTTTTCGGCGCACTTGATGAACTTGCCTTTCGCACCGCGGCATGGTGCGGCAAGGGCTGGTGCGGTGAGCAGGGCGGATGCGGTGAGCGCGGCAAGCAGCAGCTTCATGTCTCTCTCCATCATACAGCGACAATCCGAGTCGCTGCGCGCAAGGTGCCACGCATGATCGACCTACCGCCAGCCTTCGTCTGTGAAGTTGTAAAGGTGCACGACGGCGACGGGCCGCTGTGGTGCCGCAATGGCGTGAAGGTACGGGTCGCGGGCATCCAGGCGCCTGACTACGAGAGCGCGCAGCCGTGTCGCATCGGGCGGGCGAATTACGTCTGCGACAACCGCCGTGCGGCGGCCAGCCAGCGCGTGACGCAGCGCCTTACCTTGAACAAGCGCCTGACGTGCCAGCCGGTCGACCGGTCCTACCGACGCATCGTCGCACGGTGCATCCTGCCGGACGGCCGCTCGTTGTCTTGCGCCATCCTCGCTGCTGGTGCTGCGACGCGGTGGGACAGCTACTGGCGGCGCTACAGGATGGGCGAATGCCGATGATCGCTGACAGCCATCGCCCAAGCCTGGCACATGTAGCTGTGGTTAAAGTCGTGTTTGGCTATATATCTGCGCCTGATTGAGCGTAATGCGGCGTGGTGGTTGCGTTGAGGGAACGATGATGCCGTCCAAGATCGAGCAGGCGAGACAGCTTATGACGCAGGCGCTGGCTCTCCTCGACGAGGCAGCCGAGTTGCGCGCCGCACCACACCTTGACATGGCGATCCATGAACTGGATCGAGTGTTGGGCAAGGTGCCTGGCGAGAATGCATCAGCATCGATCGAAACGCATTAAAGCAGGCGCAGGCAGCCCCGAAGTTCTGTTATTCGACCAGTCGCGTTCACACTGCCGAGTGATAGCCTGGCGGCTTTCGTCGTCCTTCCTCCGATAAGAACATCTACCCGACTGCCAATGGCGACGCCGGTCGCGAAAACCTCCTCGATCATCTCCGTTACCGTCGGACGGTCGGAAACGGCGACGAGGGCGGTCAGGCGGGTCCCGTTCAGTTGTTCATGAGATGCTTCAATCAGAGCAGCGAGCGAGTGCCTGGGTTCGACGAGCGCGCCGCGCAGATTGAGGCGGAAAGTCGCTGTATCGCCGTCTGCTTCGATGGCGTCGGTCAAGGCCAGCACGCTCGCTTCGCTCTCGTGAAGTTGCTCTGTCGCGGTGGCGTCACGCAGGACGATCACCACGCCGTCTGCGGCTGCGTGCAAACGCGCGACATATTCTCGTTCCGGCCGATCCGGCAGCCTGACCTGGATCTCCTCGCTCGTGCCACTTGCAAGAACGCGGGTGCTGGCCTGCGCGAGAAGGCTACTGGCGGCGAAACTTGCGAGCGGCGTTCGCTGTCGTAGCGTTCGGTGACGGGCCTTTGCCGCACGGTTGTAGTGCGTGATCATGCTGGTGCTATCGAGAATGAGCACGGCGTCATCATAGGCTTCGATGATCGCGCTTAGTTGCTCGTTCGCGTCGGTTAGGGGCGTACCGGCGCGCGCGCACAACGCCTGCATCAGATCGACCGACAGCAACACCAACCGTGGGCGACCGCGATGCACTATGTAGACTGGCGATTGTAGCGAACGCTCCTGCCAAACGCCGAAGTGTCTGACCAGCTCGCTCGCGGAAACCGTCAACTCTGCGTTTGAACCATCCATGTCCTAGAACATGTACGATCTACGTATTCTGCACGAGCGTAGGTTTTTACAGTTGGCATAAATGATGGTGACGTAGGTTAACCATAAAGTGTATGTCAGTGCTTCTCATGGGGGTGGGAACATGACTGTAGAACAATCCAGAGTGGACTTATCTGCAATTTCCAGAGTGTTGCGCGACGTCGCCGCCGGCCATCATCCGGCCGAACGAAAAGCGGAAAGCACCAGTCGTGATGTAGAGCCTGTCAGAGTAGGTTTGACTGTGCTGCCTCTTCGACGGGGTGATAGCGTGAAGAGACCGCCAAGTCCGATCAGCATCAAGGCAAAGGCCCTACGTGATTTACGTAGGGAGATGGCCGGAGCTTTCTCGAGCGGGATGATCGGCGATCCGGCTTTCGACATGTTGCTCGACCTCCTGATCGCTGATGAGGAAGGTTTCCGCATGACCGTCTCAGATCTTCTAAGGGGGGAAGTCCCTCCTACTACCGTGCTACGCTGGCTGACCCGCCTTGAAGACGAGGGAATGGCGGAGCGTGCGCCTGACCCCTTCGACCGGCGACGGTTCTACATATCGCTCACAGAAGACTGCCGATTGAAGGTGCGGAACCTGGTTGAGCAATCTCCTTTGCAGGTGGTTGCACCGGGCTAATCTTAGCTCAATGGAGCCGTTCATGTTTTTTGAGGATGGAACGCTGCCGCGATTGGCGTCGACAACGAGGCCGCCTCACACAACGTGCGTGTTGGCATTCTTGCAAGAGTGGCCGGTCGGCATACATGAACCCGCCTGAAACGAGGATGGGTTAACCATGCCGGCGGGACATTGTGTTTCTTCATTCGAGGGGATCATCCTACAGGCAGATCGAGGCTTCCTTGATCTGTTGCAGCGACGCGAAGACGAGGTGATCGGCGCGTCCTACCGCGACATCACCGACCCGCGTGACCTTGAGTTGAGCGTGCGCATGCTGACGATGCTGGAAGCCGGTGCCGCGCCGGTCCGGTGGCAGAAGCGGTACCTTCGCGCGGACGGATCTTCGATCGCGACCAACCTGCTCGTCACGCGCTTCTCCAATCCGGCCCGTCTCGTCTCGACGCTGTTCTGGCAGGATGACGGCCGGCCGTTGCCACCCGCGAAGCTGTGGGAGGCGGCGCTGCGCATCCGGCACGTCCATGTCGCGCGCGTCAGGCTTTTTGGAAGCGACATGAGTACCGATCCGGTCGGGTCGTTGCTTACCGGTATATATCTGGCAGAGGCTGAAGGTCGAAACGCCGGTCTCGGGCAGGTCGCGGACTATGCCGCCCTTGCAGCGCCTGTTGCCGAGCGGTGGGTCAGGCTGTTGCAGCAGCGTGAGATCGTCGAAGCTTCAGATGGCATGCACGACATAAGGCTGACAA
Organism: Sphingomonas sp. Mn802worker; assembly: GCF_000382485.1. Classification (GTDB taxonomy): domain Bacteria; phylum Pseudomonadota; class Alphaproteobacteria; order Sphingomonadales; family Sphingomonadaceae; genus Sphingomonas. Next base: position 20,503 of record NZ_AORY01000007.1, read on the forward strand.
AGACCGGGCTCGATCGCGTCGAGACGATGCTTGCGGCCGTCTACGAAGCGCCAGACGCCGCTGTTCTGCTGCGATGAGGTTCAGGAAAGCCGGCCGCGCTCTGCTGCTTGGGGGGCAGAGGGAATAAGCGCGGCCGGCGACGAGACTGCGCCGCGGCAGCCTCGTAGCTCTCTACCTGGATTTGATCTCTGCGACCGGCGTCAGCACAGGCTTGGCGACCGGAGCCATCTGTACGGCCGGCTGCGCTGTCGGTGATCCTACTATCAGCGGCACCGGTCCGGCTGCTGCCATCGTCAGTGGCACATCCTCATCGACGAAGCCTTTCACAGGAAAGCCGAGCGGTATCTTCGCGCTGGTGCCCGTCATGAAGAAGCCCGCTACAGGTACCACCGCCAAGGCGCCGACGACGCCAGCGGTACCGGTTACCCCCTTATCGTCGAAACCGCCGCTCAGGCGTATCTGACGTCCATTCACGGTCACATACATGATGCGGGCGGTCAGATGGCCAGACTTGCCCCACATGCCCTTGTTGCGCACCTCGGTGATCTCGCCCACGGCTGGCGAGCCTGCCGGAATGACGACCTGGTTCTGCAGGGACACGTTTTCGGCCACCTCCATGTGGAAGCGCTGGCCGACTTTGAGCTTCTTGCCCTTGGTGGTCAGCTCTTCCGACAATCTCAACGGCACCTCGGTCCCGGTCCGCATGACGGCCGAGTTGTAGACCGGCGTGGCGACCGGCGCTGTCGTCGCAGGCATGACGACCTGAGCCATCGCGGTCGAGCACGCGAACGACGAGGCGCAGGCAAGCGCCATGAACTTGATCATCTGTTGTCTCCCCCGCTGAATTGTCCCCACAATCCCGCTGCAAGGGATGATGCAGGATCAAGCCCGATGTTCAAAGCGTCAAAGCTTCCAATTCGATCGGGCACACGGCTTCCTCACGCGAACTGTAAGGAAGGCCGCTTGAGGCGATAGTCCGGCATGGTAGCGGCGCTCGATGATCGAAGAACCAGATGACGGAGTTACATTGTCAGTCCGAGGGTGGTTGATCCTGATAGTAACAAGCGCCGTAGCGTGGTTGCTGGTGGCTTGGTGGATGCTGCGATGAGGTTTGCCGCAGGACGTGGGTCAAGCCTTTTGGTGAAAGCTTTGACACACTTGAGCGATCAAGCTCGCCAGCACTCTAGAATAGCTCCGGCTCCACAATCGATCGTGGGTCAGGTGCCAGCCGCACGGACATGAGCTGCGAAGGGAAAGGGCGCGCGAGCGCAATGGATTCCTCGAAAGAACAAGTAAGCCAGCGTTCCTCGTCCTGTTCGTCCAGCAACACCGGCATGGCCTTCGGGTGGATCGGTTCGACCAGCGGGTTCGGCTCGGTCGTCAGAAAGGCAAATACCGCTCCTTCATCGACCGGGCGCCACACGCCCGCAAAGCTGACGATCGGGCGGCTGGGCACGTCAAACCAGTAGAGCGGGCGCTTGCCAGCCGGGCCGGGTCCATACTCGCTAAATGCCGTGAATGGGACGAGGCAGCGGCGCTCAGGGTTTGCCAACGCCGACTTCCAAAAGGGTGACGTGTAGTTGCGCACGTTCGTCACCTTGGTGTCGAGCATGATAGGCTTACCGGTCATCTTGTCGATCTTCTTGCCCGGTACCTTTCGTGGAAAGCCCCACTTCATGGTGTCCAGCGTTCGCCCTTCATCACCCATACGGGCTACCCAGGCGAGCCGATCGGGGAAGAGCTCGGGCGGTGGGAAGTCGGCATCTTCGGGGTAGGGCGCCTCAACACCGTAGCGCGCAGCAAGCTCGGCCTGTTTGGCAGTCATGCGGTAGCGGTTGCACATGCCTTGATGGTGCCATGCCGCCGCGGGCAGGTCGACTCACGGCTGGTTGGCTTCATCCACCGGATGACCGGCATCCATGAGGCGCTGTGCAACATGACGATAGGGTAGCTGACAGCTCGTCCAAGGGTGCCGGGGCTGAGTGATGGCAGAGCGCCAGAAAGCGTTTAGCAGCCGTTGATCGGGAACGAACGGCTGAAGGACATGTAGCGCTAGGCGCACCTCAATCGTCCCTACAGCTTCGTTTGCCGAACGGGACGCCGCCTCGCGCAGTATCTGCAACGACAGGTTTATCAGCGCGTGCCGGTGCGCCTGCTTACGCGCCCGCTGGCGACCGAATGGTATCGGCAGCAGCTTGATGATCGGTGACGCGCAGCGGTGCGGGCATTTCACCGCGTAGCGGGCGGTGTGCCAGTCCGTGTTGCCGCCGTTCTTTCGCACCTCGGTGATCAGTGCATCAAGCTCCCACACCTCTGTTGCCTTGCAGCTGGTGCAGGTGACCTTCACCTGAGCTTCTATCCGGTGCAGGTCCGACAGGTTTTTAGGATCGCCGACCACACCGACTGATTAGACGAGGGCGGGTAGGGTTAGCTGTTCACCGCGGCTGGCAAGCACCGCGCGAGCTTGCTGGGCAGCACCGACCGCTTGCCGGTAGTGCACGGTCGCGTATCGCTCAGCCTCTTCGAAGCCGACTGGTGCCCAATCCTCGGACGGGTAGCAGGCGTCGTAGATCGCGCGCGCAGCCGCACGCAGTTGCAGGTCGTGCTGCATCGGGTTCGCTCCAGCGTTATCGAGTCACCGCAAAGCGGCGTGGAGCAAACTAGAACAAACAAAGAACGTTCCGCAAGATGGCTCAGCTTTGTTCAGCGGCTTCAGTTGAATCGGAAGCCTCCTTCACCAGCCAAGCTGAGCCGCTTGCTGAACCAGTTTTGATCCGCAACTTGGAAGCAATAGCGGTTGAAGGAGTAATTTGGGACAGCTAGCGCGCCCAATCCGGCGCCGGGGGGCGTCTGTGAAAAGGGGGTATGATGACAAAGCTTCTTGGTGCCGCACTTGCTGCGGCTACGCTGGCGTGTGCCACACCGGCTGCGGCGCAGTTCGGCGTGGAGGCGAACGGCGCGCGGGCTGATCACCGGTGGGGTGGTGAACTCGGCGTTGGGTACGCGATCCCGATCTTGCCCGGCTTCCGCATCACGCCCGCAGTCGGTGTGCTGGTCTTCAAGGGTGACAACGATCGGTATTACGAGGACGCCAACGGCGGCAACGAGCGCTGTCGCGACAGCCGGACCGGCCAGTATGCCAAGGATAGCCTTTGCGATAACACCGAGTTCAAGGCTTACGGGCGAGTGGAAGCTACCTACTCGATTCCGCTGACCCTCACTTTCGGCGCCGGTGCTCGCATCAGCGACGAAGTGAAGCCTTATGGTACGATTGCCTTCCCGCTTGCTCCGAAGCTCCAGATCAAGGGCAACGCCGGTGACGACTACTATGCGATTGGCCTGCGCTTCGGCTTCTAAGCGTCAATGCGCAATTCGCGAGCTTAGCCACGGGCGAAGCTCGGCCGAAAAATAACTAGGGCGCCATCCCGCCCCGCGAACCAGCCTTTAGGGGCCAGCGCGCGGGGCGGGGGCGGATTAGGCAGCCGTCTGCTTCTTCGCGCCCGCCTCGATGGCGGCGAGCAGCGTGTCGTTGGCGAGGTGGCTGTAGCGCGCCGTGCTGGCGACGTTGGCGTGGCCGAGCACCTTACCAACCGCGAACAGGTCAACGCCCGAGTTGACCATGAACGACGCCGCCGAGTGGCGCAGGTCGTGGATGCCCAGGTCGGGCAGGCCGGCGGCGTCCCGGACCGTGTGCCAGCCGTGCTTGATCGTCGTCAGGTGCTTCGACGAGTCAAGGGGTTGGGGAACAGGAACTCGCCTCTCTTCAGGCCGACGATCACGTCCACCGCTGTTGCGCTAGCTTGCCGCTTTTAGGATCAACTTACCTATTGAGCCATCCATGCGCATCAAGCCATCCCTGCAGAGCGTTAGTCCATCCCGTGCTAGTCGTTCCTGGCTTGCCATCGAAGCCGAAGCCGTGGCCGCCATGTTCGTAGACGTGCAGCTCGACCGGCTTTTTCGCGCGTCGCCAGCTGTCTGGCAAACCGTAGCCCTGCTGACCAAAAAGTTCGTCGTCACTGGCGACCGCAACGAACAACGGCGGTGCGTTGCCCGCAACTCCAGTCGTCGCCATGGAGGGATAAATCGCGGCAAGCAGGTCGGGCGTGGTGCCGGGACTAGCGGCCTTCACCACGTCGAGACCCATGATCGCGCCGGCGGAGAAGCCGAGATAGCCGACGCGCTTTGGATCGATCCCCCATTCCGCCGCTCGCGCGCGAACCAGCCGCATGGCCGCCTGCGCGTCGGCGAGCGCCGCGGCAGGCGATCTGATGTCGGCGCCGCCTTTCGCACCCGCCGCCATTGCTGCGGCGAAGCGGGCGAGGGCGGCCTGCTTGAACGCATCCATGTCCGCCGGTGTGGCATCGAGCCGGTACTTGAGTACGAAGGCGGCAATACCATGATCGGCGAGCCAGCGCGCCGGCTTCATCGCTTCGGCATCGATCGACTCCATCACGAAGCCGCCGCCTGGTGCGACGATCATCGCAGCGCCGGTCGCCTTGCCCTTCGGCGGAAGTACCGGCGTCAACGTGGCAAACGATACGTTGCGCACGGTTGCGCGGCCGTTGAGCAGGAACCAGCTTTCAGCCGGCATATCCAGCACGCCGCCGGTTTCTAGCGGGATCGCGCCAGCCGGTGCTGGAGTCGCCACCGGCTCAACCGTGAGCGCCTGCGCGAGCGCGGGGACCGGCACCATCGATGTGTGAGCCAGCGCTAATGCGGCGGTCAGCAAGTGCAGGTAGTTCATGACAGCCAATCCTCTCGGCTCACAGATCAGCGCCACGCACGTGCGGGCAGGGGCAGGATAATGACATCGCTCAGGTTGGCCGCGGAGCGCCCGAGCGCGAAGCCGTAGCGACCTGCGGCCATTGCCCATCGACCGTCCTTGCTGGTCGCCAGCACGCGCGGATCGATCGCGATTTCGGCCTCCTCAGCGGCACCGGGCTGGAGCGTCACCTTAGCGAACCCGGCGAGCCGCAGCGTCTTTCCGGCGGGCGTAGAGACGAGGTAGAGCTGCGCCACGTCGCTGCCCGCGCGCGCGCCGGTGTTGCGGATCGTGACACTCGCCCGTGGCTGCGCGCCGCCGCTGATACGCAACGGTCCGTGATCGAAGCTCGTGTAGGTCAACCCGTATCCGAACGAAAACAGCGGCGCGGCACCCGTGCGGGCGAACCAGCGATAACCGACGTCCGCACCCTCGATGTTGTAATCGATCGGGTAATGCTTGCCCGCAGCCAGGCCGGCTGCGAATTCCTTCTCGCTCAACCCTGCGTACGGCAGCGCGGGGCGAGGCAATTGATCGAGCGACGCGGGAAACGTGATCGGCAGCCGGCCCGACGGATTGTTGTCGCCGAACAAGGTCGCGGCAATTGCATCGCCGCCGCGCACGCCGCCGTACCACGCCTGGACGACCGCGCCGGTGTCCTTCAGCCACGGCATCAGCACCGGTCCGCCGGTCTCCAGCACCACGATCGTGCGCGGATTGGCGGCGGTGACGGCGGCGATCAGCGCATCCTGCCCATCGGGCAGAGATAGGTCGGGCACGTCGGTACCCTCGGCCATCCACTGCGTCGCGAACACGATTGCCACGTCGGCCGCCTTTGCTGCGGCGACCGCATCGGCCAGATAGCGGCCGTTGCGAAAGGTGATGCTCGCCTTGGGCGCGATCGCGCGGATCGCAGCGAGTGGTGCGGTGCCGTGATAGGTCTGGTTGTTGTATTTGGCGAGCGGGCCTTCGCCACCCATTGGGATCGAGGCGGCAGGACCGCCCAGCGGCTGCACCTGCGTCGATCCACCGCCCGACAGCACGCCTGCGTCGGCATAGCCCCCGATCACCGCGACCGAACGCACGTCCTTCGACAAGGGCAGCAGCGCACGCTCGTTGCGCAGCAGGACAATGCCCTGTTCGGCGACGCTCTGCGCTACGCGTGCATTACCTGCGACGTCGATCGGACCGCGTGCCGGCGGGTTGGTGTCGAGCCCGAGCGCGTAGATCGAGCGCAGCACGCGGCGGTTCATGTCGGAAACGCGCGCGGCATAAGCGGGATCGCGCGCGGCGGCGGCGGCAAGCGGCACGCCGAAGAACACCTGCTTGTCGATCTGCTCGCCCGATTGCTGGTCAAGCCCAGCGAGTGCCTGATCGACGTTCGTCACCGCGCCCCAATCCGACATGACGAAGCCCGGATAGTGCCAGTCGCGCTTCAGCACCTGGTTGAGCAGGTAGTCGCTGCCGCACGCCGCGGCGCCGTTGACGCGGTTGTACGCGCACATGACCGCGCCGGGCTGCCCGCGCTCGATCGCAATCTGGAATGCGAGCAGATCGCTCATGCGGAACGCATCATCGGCGAGCAGGCCGTCGACCGCGTGACGGCCAGTCTCCTGTGCGTTGAGCGCGAAATGCTTGACGGTGGAGAGCACGTGCTGCGACTGCACGCCGGCGATCGCTGCACCGCCCAGCAGCCCAGAATGGAGTGGGTCTTCACCGAAATACTCGAACGTGCGCCCGTTGCGCGGATCGCGTATCAGGTTGATGCCGCCGCCCAGCAGCACGTTGAACCCTTTGGCGCGCGCCTCGCCCGCGATCATCGCGCTGCCCTGACGGATCAGCTCGGGGTCCCAGGTCGAGCCCATGGCGGTGGCGGAGGGTAGAGCGGTGGCGCCATCCTTGCGCAGCCCAGAGATGTACGACACTCCCAGGCTCGCATCGGTTTCGGTCAGCGCCGGTACGCCCAGCCGCGGGATGCCGGCGACGTAGCCGGCCCCGGTGATCGCCTCGGCCGGGATCTTGACGTTGGGGATGATCGGGATCGCCCACAGTCCATGGGTGAGGGTGGTCCGCTCCTCAACACGCAACGCACGTTCGGTCTGTGCAGCGCGCGCGTCGGCGTTGCTGGCTTGCGTGCGTTCGGGTGTACGCTGCTGCGCCGTTGCTGATGAATGAGCCGCGGCTGCAGTCACGGCCGCGGTGATCATGAATGTTTGCCGGATCATCCCGAACCCTCTCCCCATCAGCATCGCATTTGAGCAACAAAATGATACGTGCGTGCTTGACAGTATGTTTGTTGGCAATCATGATCCATGTCAAGCGGCGAGACCGCGTGATCAGGTGAGGATGGTAGCTATGCGCGGATTGGTCCTGCTGGCAGGCAGCAGCTTTATGGCGATTGGAAGTACAGCCGCAGCGCAGACGGTGCCGCCGCCTGCGACACCCAGCGCCAGCACGGAAACGGTGCCCGCAACCACCCAGGCAACCAGCGAAGGCGTCGATGCCGCTGGCGGTGACATCATCGTCACCGCGCAGCGCCGGGCCCAATCCTTGCGCGACGTTCCAATTGCGATCACCGTCGTGAACGGCCAGTCGATCCGCGAAACAGGTGCCAATCAGCTCGCCGACATCACGCAGCGGGCACCCAGCCTAAATTTTACCGCCACCCCGGGGGTACCGAATTTTGCGATCCGAGGCGTCGGCACCAACTCGTTCGACTACGGCATCGAGTCTGCGGTCGGCATCGCGGTGGACGACGTCAACATCACGCTACCGCGCTACGTACCGCTGAACTCGCTCGCGGACGTCGAGCGGGTCGAGGTGCTGCGCGGACCCCAGGGGCTGCTGTTTGGCAAGAACACGACGGCGGGGCTGATCTCGATCGCAACCACACGGCCGCAACTGGGCGAGTTCAGCAGCAACGGTCGCGTCCAAGCAGGTGAGCGCGATCAGGTGCAGACTCAGGCGGTGGTCAATCTGCCGCTTGGCGACAAGGCCGCGTTACGCGTGGTGGGCGGGTATCAGTACCAGAAGCCTTCGACCCAGCTTGTCGGCCCCGGCCGGCTCGATCCCGTGCGTCGTTACTTCGGCACCGGCAAGCTGTTGTGGGAGCCGACCGACCGGCTGAGCCTGTACGCAATCGTCGATTACCAGAACAACAGCGGGATCGAGGCCTATTCGACGATCCGCCAGTTCGGCGGCAACGATCCGACGCCGATCCCGCCGCAGCTGCGCCCGTTCGCGCCGGCCAATTTCGTACGTGCGCAAAATACCGCCCTGGGGGTCGTCGCCTCTCCAACCAACAACAAGACCGCGATTGGCAGCACGAACGTCCTGCGTGACGAGCGCAGCTTTGGTGCGCAATTGTCGGCGAGCTATGATGCGGGGCCGCTGACCGTCACGTCGGTCTCCGCCTACCGCGACCTGCACGCGCGCGCCAACAACGACGTCGACCAGACTCCAGTCGCGTTCTTCGACACCAACATCGCCAACTCGCAATCATACCAATTGTCGGAAGAGTTGCGCGTGTCGAACAGCGGTACCAGCACGATCGACTATACCGCCGGGCTCTATTATTTCCGCCAGCACATCGACGCGCAGATCCTGCAGGCGGGTACCTTTGGCATCTTCCCGGCCTCGGTGCCAGTGCGGCTATCGCCGGTGCAGGGCCAGTCGAATTTCGACTATGGCACCAACAGCTACGCCGCCTTCGCGCAGCTGACGTTCAACCTGTCCTCGTCGCTCAAGCTGATCGCGGGCGGGCGCTACACGCGCGACGAGATCAACTCTGCCACCACGGTGACGCAGGCGCCGGGCGTGTGCAATCTGATCGTCTTCGCACTGAGCGGCGGACAACGCTGCATCGGGACACTGCCCGCACCGATCAACCGTGACCGCAACGCCGACGGCTTCTCCGCGCGTGGCGGCATCGAATATGCGATTGCACCGACCGCCAATTTGTACGCCACATACACGCGCGGCTACAAAGGACCGGCGGTCAGCTCGGCAGCGGGCGTCGCATTCGACGTCGATCCCGAGAAGGTTGACGCATACGAGGTCGGCGGCAAGTTCGACCTGCTCGATCGTCGCGTCAGCCTGAACCTTGCCGGCTTCATCAACAACTTCCGCGATTTCCAGGCGCAGGTGTTTGATCCGGCGCTGAACGGCGGGCTTGGCTCCTTCCGCACCGGTAACGCCAGCACGCTCAAGACGCGCGGCGTCGAGGCGGAAGCGTCGGTTCGTCCGGTGCGCGGGGTCAGTCTGTCAGGCGGTGTAACCTATCTCGACACCGAGTACGGCAACTACAACGTTGCTTGCTATTTCGGTCAAACCGCGGCGCAGGGGTGCAATCTGCCGGGACCGAGTTTCAACGCGCGCGGAACGCCGCTCGTCGGTGCATCGAAGTGGACGACCAGCCTCGCCGCCAATGTCGAGCAACCGATCGGCGGCGACCTCAAATTCTTCGTCAACGCCGACTGGCGCTACCGCAGCCGTTTCCTCTACGCGATCAACGATCCCAACACGATCCAAGCCGGTTACTCGCTCGTCAATGCGACGGTTGGGATCGGTGACATCGGCGACCATGCGCGTGTCAGCGTGTTCGTGCGCAACCTGTTCGACAAGCGCTATGCCGCGGCCATCTTCCCCGGCAATTTCTCTGCTGGACAGTACGTTCAAACGCTTCCGGACAATGCGTTTCGGCGGATCGGCGGCGCGTTCGAGTGGCGTTTCTGAACGTGCCGGCGGGCAGGGCCGTCCCGTCTTGCCCGCCGCCAGCCGATCGGCCAGTGTCATCGTTCTGTCCGGCATGAGCGAGGTACACGTCCTGCGACGCACCCAGGAACAACGAACCGCAGAAACGCGCGCCGCGCTGTTTGAGGCGGCGGTCACGACGATCAGCCGACTGGGCTACAGTCGCGCCAGCAACGCGGAGATCGCAGACGAAGCGGGCGTCAGCCGGGGTGCGATCACGCATCATTTCGCAACGCGCGCCGCGTTCATCGCAGAAGTGGTCAAATGGGTGTTCGACCAGGAAGTCGCAGCCTACCGCGAAATCCAGCGTGAGCGCCAGATCGGCGCGCGCGTATCCGACTGGCCGGAAATCTCTTGGGAGGTGCTCTCGCGTCCTTCTGGAGTTGCCGTGCTTGAGATATTCGTCGCGTCTCGGAGCGACCCGGAACTGGCAAGCCTGATAAAACCGGCGCAGAGCGCGATTGAGGAGGCGGCGGCGACTGCCTTTTTTGACCGGATCGGCGCCACGGTTCGCGATCCCGCGGCGATACGGCTCGTCGTTTGGGCGGTCCGCGGCATGGCGCTTGGCCGCGACTTCATCGATGATCCCAACAGCATGCAGGCATCAGTTGATCTGCTGACCAGCATGTTCGAACGCTTGTCACCGAGTGGTCGTCTCGAACAACTGATTGGCTAGATCGGCAAGGCTTGTGACGGATGCACCTGCTGGCTCCGCTAGGTAGAGCGGTAGCAACACCCTGAGCGGTCGCGCGGGCCGAAAAGAAAAAAGTAAAAGGTACCCGCCCCGCGAACCAGCCTTGAGGGGCCAGCGCACGGGGCGGGGGAGGGGTCAGGCGGCGGCCTGCTTCTTCGCGCCCGCCTCGACGGCGGCGAGCAGCGTGTCGTTGGCGAGGTGGCTGTAGCGCGCGGTGCTGGCGACGTTGGCGTGGCCGAGAACCTTGCCGACCGCGAACAGGTCGACGCCTGAGTTGACCATGAACGACGCCGCCGAGTGGCGCAGGTCATGGATGCGCAGGTCAGGCAGGCCGGCGGCGTCCCGAACCGTGTGCCAGCCGTGCTTGATCGTGGTCAGGTGCTTGGTAGCGTCGCGGGGGGTGGGGAAGAGGAACTCGCCCCGCTTCAGGCCGGCGATCACGTCCACCGCCGCCTGCGCGAGCGGCACGTAGCGCGACCGCCCCGTCTTTGAGGTCGGCACGAACAGGGTCCGACGATCGAGGTCGACGTTTGCCCAGCGGGCGGACAGCAGCTCCGACACCCGCATGCCGGTGAGCAGCAGCAGGTTGACGATTGCGGACAGCTGCTTGTTGCGCGACGCCGCCGCCGCCGCGACCAGCCGTGCCGCCTCCTCGGCGGTGACGTAGCGCTCGCGCGCGTTGTTCACCGCCTTGGTCTCGACAACACGAACCGGGTTCCGCTCGCAGCCAGCCACGCCCCACTTGCTGCCGAGCTCGAACGACCGCGCGAAGATCATCTTCATCTTGAGCACGGTCGCAGGCGACAGGCCGTCGTTCCGCTTGGAGGCGAGCCACTGCGCCACCGCCCGGCTGTCGATGTCTGTAAGCCGGGTCTTGCCCCAGCGCGGCACGATGTGGTTGCGGACGTACCCCTCCGTGGTGCTGTAGGAGCGTTGGTGGAGCTTGGCGTCGGCCATGTGCATTGCGGCAAGCTCGGCATAGAGCGGCACCGCCCTGGCCTCGGCCTTTGCCGCCAGCGGGTCGCCGCCCATCACCACCTCGGACCGGTACCGCTGCGCCGCCTTCTTGGCCTGCGCGAAGGTGATGTCGCCGAAGCCGCCGATCTTGTGCTGGCGTT
>NZ_AORY01000008.1 GCF_000382485.1 Sphingomonas sp. Mn802worker
GGTGACCCCGGTCTTTCATCCAGCGGCAACCAGAGACCGACCGGTGTTGTCGCGCATGAGCGCAGGTGAAGCAACGGGCGGGGTTAACCCCGCCCGTTGCTGTTCGAGCCCGGCAGCGAACGCGGCCGGAGTGGCGTAGCCGAGCGACGAGTGCGGCCGCTCGGTGTTGTAGTCGTCGACCCAGCGCGCCAGGATTGAGCGGGCCCGACCAATGGTGAAGAACAGCGTCTCGTTGAGCAGCTCGTCGCGCATGCGACCGTTGAAGCTCTCGACGAACCCGTTCTGCGTGGGCTTGCCCGGCGCGATGTAATGCCATTCGACGCCGACATCTCCCGACCAGGCAAGCACCGCGTTCGAGGTGAGTTCGGTCCCGTTGTCGCTGACGATCATCGTCGGTTTGCCGCGTTCGGCGACCAGATCGGTCAACTCGCGCTCGACCCGCCGGCCCGAAATCGACGTGTCCACCACTGCACGAAGGCATTCGCGCGTCACGTCGTCGACGATGTTAAGCACGCGGAACCGTCGGCCAGTGACGAGCTGGTCGTGCACGAAGTCCAGGCTCCAGCGCTGGTTGGGGAGCGCCAGCACCGGCGCGGGCGCGCGCGCCCCAACCGCGCGCCTTCGTCCTTTCCGGCGCCTGACCGTCAGTCATGCCGGGAAATCGATCCCCCGGATCGATGCCTGTTCCGGCACGATCCTCGCGGTAGAGCCGCTGGGTCTTCTTGCGGTTGATCGTGATGCCGTCCCGGCGCAGCAGGATGTGCAGACGCCGATAGCCGAACCGCCGGCGCTGCTGCGCCAACTCACGCAAACGCGACCGCAGGTCGCCATCATCTCCCCGACACGAGCGATACTGCATGCTCGTGCGGTCCGCCCCGACGACCATGCACGCCCGCCGGTCGCTCATCCCCAACGTCGCCTGGAGATGCGCGACCGCTTGCCGCTTCGCGGCGGGCGTCACCACTTTTTTGACAGCAAATCTTTCAA
>NZ_AORY01000009.1 GCF_000382485.1 Sphingomonas sp. Mn802worker
AAAAGGCCTGCAAGTCGCAAGACTTAGCGGGCCTTTGTTGCGTTTCAAGGCAACGCTGTGAAATGCCATAGGTATCAAACAGCTAGCAAGTGACGTAACCCGTCTTTCATCCACCTGGAACTAGAAACCGGCTCTTTGATTCAGGGTCCCCGGTTTCTCATCCAGGTCGAGGGTGAGTTTCCGGCGTTTATTCGGCGCGATCTTGGCCGCGGCAGCAGCATATTCGACCGGCGTCATCCAGCCAAGCGATGTGTGAGGACGGCTCTCGTTGTAGTCCCGCCGCCACGCCTCAATCTTGGCTCTGGCGTCCTCCAGCGACAGGAACCATTGCGTGTTCAGTGTAACTGCATGCGGTTATACGTCCCGAAGGCGGCCGTTGAACGACTCCACGAACGCGTTGTCCGTAGGCTTGCCCGGCCGGCTGAAGTCCAACGTTACGCCGTTCTCGTAGGCCCAGCGGTCGAGTGCCTTCGAGATGAACTCCGGCCCATTGTCCACCCGGATGGTTCTGGGGCACCGCGGATCGACGAGATCCGCGCCATCACCTCGACCACCTGCTCACCCTTGATGCCCTGGTCGACGTCGATTGCCAGCGCCTCGCGCGTGAACGCATCGACCACGGTCAGTGCCCGCAGCCGCCGGCCGTCGAACAGCGCGTCGGAGACGAAGTCCATCGAGCACATCTCGTTGGCCGCCACAGCCGCAGATTGCCGGTCGCGGTTGGCAGCACTGACGTTACGCCGGGGTTTCTTGAGCCGAAGGCTCAGTCCATCATCCCGGTAGAGCCGGTAGACCCGCTTGTGGTTCACGAACCATCCCTCCCTGCGCAGCAGGATGTAGATCCTGAAATAGCCGTACCGCGTCCGCGTCGCCGCCAGATCACGGATGCGCAGCATCAGCGGCGCCTGATCCGTAGCGCACCGACGACCTGTCGACGCCCAGCACCAGGCAACTGCGCCGCTCGCTGACACCGTGGGACGCCTGAACGTGCGCGACCAGCTCGCGCCGTCGTCCAGGGCTTTTTTGACAGCACGTCCTACAAGACGTGTTTGTCCAGGCTCAGGGCCGCTACCAGCTGCTTGAGCTTGCGGTTCTCCTCCTCGATCAGCTTCAGGCGCCGCAACTCGCCTACGCCGAGGCCGCCGTACACCTTCTCTCAGCGGTAGAACGTCTGCTCCGAGATCCCTCCACCGCCTCTCCAACGATGCTACGCATCGCCGGAACCTTGGGCGGTTCCGCCCATACGGCGGATCACCTTCGCCACCGACGTGCCCGTCTCCGCCTGCTTCAGCGCGAACGCGATCTGCTGCTCGGTGTGCCTCGTCTTCCTCATGTCCCGGCTCCTCGCCCGCAGGCTTAAAAGGGCCGGAAAACTCTCACTCAAACCGGATGAAAAAACACGGAGGACGTCAAGAATGATCTATGGGGTACGCAAGGTATGGTGGCAGCTGGTGCGCGATGGCTTTCCGGCGCCCCGCTGCACCATCGAGCGGCTGATGCGCGACATGGGTCTACGAGGCGCGATATGAGGTAAGCCGGTTCGTGCGACGATAGCGACAAGGCAGCACCGTGCCCGCTCGATCACGTCAACCGCAGGTTCTACGCGCAGCGCCAAACATGCTCTTGGTGTCGGACTTCACCTCCGTCGCGACATAGGCGGGCTTTGTGTACGTAATCGATACCTACGCCAGGCTGATCGTCGAATGGCGGCCGAGCAGAATGGCGCGCGCAAGCTTCGTCCTCGATGCCCTGAAGGAAGCTCTCCAAGACCGTCGGTCGATCCACTAGGGCGGCTTCATCCATCATAGCGACCGTAGGTCGCGATAGGTGTTCATCAAATACATCGAGCGCCTCGTCGAAGCCGGGGTCGAGCCGTTGGTCGGTAGCGCCGGCGACAGCTACGGAGGTGATCCAAAGGCTGGACCATGGTGTGGCTTTGAAGCCGTCGAATATGCCAGCTCGTATGGGTCGACTGGTTGGACCATCGTCACCTGCTCGAACCCATCGGCGACATCTCGCCTGCCCAAGCCGAAGAGCGACATTGTGGTGCCGCCGAGAACCTCGATATGGGAGCGTAACCCATAACCTATCGCCTCCGGCAAACCCGGGGTGGTTCAGCGGTCTCCACCGGTACAAGAATAAGTAGATGCTCTTCGCAATCCACAGCCACTACTTACTAATTTTAAGATCAGCCAAGTTCAACGTTAGGAAAACGCTACCTGCGGCGAGCATAACGAAGCCGCACCACCAGACTAACCCGAAAGCCCAGCCGTGCGCGACGATCGAGGCGGCGGCAGACAGCGTCAGTATCAGCCATGCCGCTATCCGAACCCGAGCTATGCTTGACGCGGCAAGTCGCTGTTTGGTTACGCGCTGATAGTGCCTGTCGGTAGACAAACCAAGTGCGCCAAAGGCTGTAACTGCGAGTAGTATCGCCACCATGCTCATGCAGCTACCTCATGCATCATGCGTTCCGTGGTGAGTGGCCGTGCGCTGTGGGACTTGCGGCTGTGCGGCACGTGGTTGGCGACGCGCCGGGCGAGCCACAGATACCCTGCCCCGAACGCCAGCACCGTCGCATCGACGCCCAGCGGCAACAGATCGCCGACCGCGAGCGACGACCACGCGTTCCAGCGCGTGGCGACCAAATTGAACGCGGGAAGCAACAGCAGCGCCGCGCCGGTAAGCGCGAACAACGAAGACCAGGCGCGTTGCGGCGTGCGCACGAGCGCCAGCGTGACCGCGGCAGCCCAGACCAGAAACAGCACGTGCACCTCCCACTGCGCGCGACCGGGCATCGTCACCGGCAGCAGGCGGTTGGCCCAGAACATCGCCGCGACGCCAAGCGGGAAGCCCGCGATCACCGCCACGTTCAGCCGCTCCACGATGCGGAAACCCAGATGCGGCTTGGCGGGGTCGGGCAGCTTCTCGCGCCGCTTGACCGTCCACAGCACCAGACCGCTCGCGACCATCAGCGTGCCCGCGACGCCGCACAGGAAGTAGATCCACCTGAGCGTGGTATCGGCGAAGCGACCGGCGTGGAGCCCGATCATCACGCCGGCGGTCGCCGCGGCACCGCCGGGGGCCGGGCTCTGCCACACCGGCGTTCCGCTGGTGCCGTCGTAAACGATCGACGGCGCGCGCGTGTTGAGCAGCGTCGTGGGTGACCGGAACAGCGTTATGCGCGCTGCTGCGTCGCCGGGTTGGCTGACCTCCAGGCTGCCGATCGGTCCGCCCAACCTGCGCTCGGCATCGCGCACCAGCGCGGACAGCGGGACCAGCGGCACCGGCTTGCCCGTCTGCTCGGCCGCCTCGACGTGCGGGAACAGGGTGTCGGCCAGCTTGGTCTGGTCTGTGTAATTGGCGACCGTCGCCCAGGGCATCAACAAGGCCATCAGCGTGACCACGCCGGTGTAGGTGATCATCAGGTGGAACGGCAGCGCCAGCACCGCCGTCGCATTGTGGCCGTCAAGCCACGACCTCTGGCCCTTGCCGCGTCGCAGCGTGAAAAAGTCGCGAAAGATCTTCTTGTGCGTGACGATCCCGGTCAGGATCGCCACCAGCATCATCACCGCGGCGATGCCGACCAGCCACCGCGCCCAGATCACCGGCATGTAGTAGAGATCGAAGTGGAAGCGGTAGAAGAACTCGCCGCCGCGCGTGTCACGCGCGGTGGCGGGTAGGCCGTCGGCGCCGATCAACGCCTGGTTATCGCGGCGCCCCCGTCCGCCGCCGCGCCGGCCGGTGCGCTCGCCCCTCTTCGGCTGGGGCTGCCAAAACAATTGCGCGCCGGGCACTTGCGCGTCCGGCATCGCGATGAACCAGCTCCTGGCATCGGGCGCCTTACGGACCAGGAAGCGCTGCGCGCCGCCTAGCACCCTAAGCGGCTGTTCGACGCGCGCGAGTTCAGGTCGCATGTAGCGGTTAAGCCCTTCGCGCCAGAACGCGATCGTGCCGGTCAAAAAGACGAGGAACAGCAGCCAGCCGAGCAGCAGCCCCGACCAGGTGTGCAGCGTCGATTGCGACTGCCGGATACCCTTGCTCATACCCGCCCCGCCGTGGTGATCGACATCCAGGTGATGCCACCGCCCACCGCGCCGAGCAGCAGCAGGACCCAAGTGGCGCGCCAGCCGCTGCGCGCGCCATACGCGTACATTGCGGCGAGCGCGCACAACAGTAGCGCGACCAGTGTGCCGGTGACGGTGGCCTCCGACCGCGCCATCGGCAGAACGCGCGCGAGCGCCGCGCCCGACAGGCTCGCCACCGCATAGCCGAGCGGCACCGCCGCGACGAAGCGCAGCGTGTTGTCGAGACGGCGGCGCATCACCACCGACTGCCCGGTCGCGCGCGCGATCACGGGTAGGTGAACCGTAGTGTCGCGAAGAAGGTACGCGGCGTGCCGTAATAATTGCCGCGCCCAGTCGAGGAGATGCGCGCGTAATAGCTCTTGTCGAGCAAATTGGCGACGTTGAGCGACAACGACAGCTGCTCGGACACCTTGTACCCGGCGCGCAGGTCGACGACCGAATAGGCGGGCTGGCGCACCACCGACGAAATCGTCCGTCCCTGCGGCGCGGAAGCGGATACGGGCACAACGATCGACGGCGTCCCGCCAGAGGTTTCGCTGAACCACGTCACGTTGCCGCCGAGGCTTGCCCCCGCCAGCGCGCCGGCGGGCACCGTATAGTTGGTGAACGCCTTGATCATGTGCTTGGGGATGATCGGCGTCAGCGACAGTCCCTCGAATTGTGGCTGCGTATCCTCAAGGTACTTGGTCTTGGTGTAGGTATAGCCGCCGTTGACTCGCCAGCCGGGCAGGATCTCGCCGGTGGCCTCCGCCTCGATGCCGCGGGCGCGAACCTTGCCGGCCTGCAGGTAGACGGTGGTCAGCTCGGGCGGGTTGAAGATGCGGTTGGTCTGCTCGATCTGGTACACCGCGGCGGACAGCAGCAGCCGGTTGTTCATCAGCGACAGCTTGGAGCCGAGTTCGTACTGGCTGCCGATCAGCGGCTTGACATCGCCGCCATCGTTGCGGACGCGGTTGGCGGGTGCGGCCTGCGGCGTGAAGCTGTCGGCGTAGCTGCCGTAAAGGTTCAGGTCGGGCGTCACGTCCCACACGATCCCTGCGTAGGGCGTGAAACGGTTATCGATGCTTTGTGGCCGACCGACCGCGGGCGTCGGCAGCAGCGTGTCGATCGTCTGCTCCCACCAGGTCAGGCGGCCGCCGCCGACCAGGGTCAGGCCGCGTACGGGTTGCAGGCGGAGCTGTCCGTAGGTGCCGTATTGCTCGATCACGGTGTTGGTGCCGCCGTAGACCTGCACGATGCAACGTCCTGGCTGGGTTACCGTGACGCCGGTGCAATTGGCGCCCGATCCCGGCACCGTGTAAGCGGGCGAGGGAGCGTAAGGGTTGAGCGGCGGTTCCGCCGGCAGCACGGGATTGAAGACGTTGATCGTCGAATAGCCCGACAGGCGCGTGTAATAGCTGTCGTAATCCTGCGCCTGATAGTCGGCGCCCAGGATCAGCGTCTGCTCCTGGCCAAACAGGCGGGAGCTGCCCACGCCGTTGAAGTCGAACGAGCGCGTCTGCGACTTGCTGTCGCCGCGGTACGCGATCTGCGTGGTGTTGCCGTTGTTGGCGGTCGCGCTCGGCAGCTTGTTCGCCGCCGTCGTGACCGCCGCGTTGCCGACGTAGCTGTAGACGTCGATCCGGTCGACGTCGGTGAACAGTCCGGTGGCACGCAGCGTCCAGCGATCGCTGATCCGGTGGGTCAACTCGGCAAAGGCGGTCCATGTCTCCGACTCGAAGCGGTTCCAGTCGGCGCCGAGATAGGTCGAGCGGCGCACGTCGAGCAGCCGCCCCTCGCTGCCGTCGGGTGCGCCGGCGTAGCCCGGCAGGCCCGACTGGATCGCCGGGCGAAAGCGGTCGTATGAGCCTCCCACGGTGAAGGTGGTGCGATCGCCTATTTCCACTGCACCGACGGCGAATGCGTTCAGCCGGTTGCGATGCGCGGTGTCGAAGAACTGGTCCTGATCCTGCGCCATCACGCCCGCGCGCACGCCGGCGCGGTCGCCGAGCGGAGTCGACGCGTCGAGTTCCAGGCGAATGTTGTCGTAGCTGCCATACCCTGCCGACGCCTGCATCCGCGCAGCGTCGAGCGGTCGCTTGCGCACCAGGTTGACGCTGCCCGCCGGATTGCCGCTGCCGCTGAACAGCCCGGCTGGGCCGCGCAACACTTCCAGCCGGTCATAGGCGAACAGGTCGGGGACGACGCCGGGGAAGTTGAACGACAGCGTCGGCACGCCGTCGACGAGGTAGTTGGTGATGG
The DNA here is from genome assembly GCF_000382485.1 of Sphingomonas sp. Mn802worker. GTDB lineage: Bacteria > Pseudomonadota > Alphaproteobacteria > Sphingomonadales > Sphingomonadaceae > Sphingomonas. The sequence goes on from NZ_AORY01000009.1 coordinate 6,330, forward strand.
CGAAGCCGCGCGAGAAGTACGACGGGTCCTCGCTGCCGACGCCGTTGACCGTGATACCGTTGGTGGCGGTGAGCGCGTCCTCCAGCGTGAACAGGTTCTGCGCCTCTATCTGGTCGCGGTCGATCACGGTGATGGTGTTGGGCACGTCCTTGAGCGGCGTCACCGTCTTGCCGACCTCGCGGCCGTAGCTCTTGCCGACGACGATGATCTCATCGCGGCGATCGTCTTCCTTGTCGTCGACACGGACCTGTGTGTCGTCCGCGGTATTCGCATCCGCGATAGTTGACCGCGTTAGCGCCGCTGCGGGCGCAGCCGAGACGAAGGCCGCCGTCGCCAGCAGCATGGTTGATGAGCGCACGAATGTTCCCCCGGTGTGTAGGGGGGCGCCTCTAACGAATTAGAGATTGCGAGTCACTATCAAGAGCAACAAGACATGTAACAAAGTGTTTCTAGGAGTCTGAGCGCGCGATCAGGCACGATCCGCATCGCGGACGATCACCGCTCGTGTTTGATGAAGTGGCGGCCAATTGGCCGATCCGAACGCAAACCCGCTCTTGAGAGCGGTAACAGCGTTCAAGAACGTCGCGGCTGTACGGACGATGGAACGGGGCGGCTTGTCCGCTCCTCATCGCCTTTCGAGGCATCTGCTCGTCCTTCTCCAACTCCACAACCATCGCGTCACCGCCGGCGGTAAGAGGCAGCATGTCCGCACAGGATTGCCGCGCCGGGGCGGCGGCGCGTCGTGCGCAGCGAAGTGACAATCCCTTAGCGAATGTGTGCGGACGCGACTAAGCCGCCGCGCTGACGTGGGGGGCTATAGAATCCACGATCAAGCGAATCGTCAGTCAGCGTGCCGCAGGGATTACATGATCCTGGCGCTCATGAAGTGGGACAAGGTGGTCACTCCAGCATCCTGGATCAGGGACATCGAGATTGTTCGACAGGGACTCGACGCCGCAGCGGTGAGTTGGGTCATCATGCATCAGCGAACGTATTTTTTCGAACAGGCTGGCGAGGTCCAACGCTTTGCCGCCAGTATCGGGTATTTTTGTACCAGTGACAATAAAGTTGCTTAGCTTATAGTCAATAGATAAATATCCTCCGCTTACGTCTCCAGCTGATAAATAATACTTCAGTTAATGTACGTATCTCCAGAAGCAAATATTAGATTCTACACTGAACAGGCACTGATACTAGAAGAAAAAGAAGGGCTAGACTGCTTCGACTAGTGTGTTAAGCATCTTGAAAAGATCACTTTAGTATGACGGGCAAGTTAGAGACGGTAAATCGCGGTCAAGGCTGTGTTTGCCGAACAATCCCGAAATTGGGCAGCCTCCCTTCGCTACTTCTGGGATGTTGGGGACACTTCGCTTGACGAGCCGCTCGTCCGGTGAGGTTTGATCGTCAACCCACGTGTTGTCTGCCGCCAGAGCAGCGGCATCTCCGCCCTCGGTCGATCCATGAGCCGTGCCCGAGCAAGCAGCAGGTCGCTTACCTAGGCCACTGTTCGCGCCTGAGGTCTGCAAACGTAAGCGCGACCGACGATTTAGGCATTGCAAAAACCTCAAAAACGTCCATCAGGCTGTAAGAAAACAACGGCCGGGTAGCGGTTGGTAGCTTAATCGTACAATGGTCAGACTTGGCACCCTTGAAGACGATCTTCGAGGAAGGATTCGTATGGCTGACGATTACCCACATCGGAGAGGAACCACACGTGCCGTGACAAGCGGCCAATCTAGGGGGTTCTCATGTCTTTCGACACGTCCAGCCGGGCGGCGTTCGCCGCCGGCACAAGCGTTTTCGCCGTTCTGATCGCACTCGCATCGCCGGCCACCGCACAGTCGGTGGACACGACGCGACCAGCATCGGAGGGCGCCGGTGTCGTCCCCACGGCGACGTCGGCGACCAGCACCCCCGATCGGGTTGAAACCATCAATCCGCAGGATGAAGCCGGGCAAGACATCGTCGTCACCGGATCGCGTATCGATCGCGCGGGCTATGACGCGCCGACCCCGACCATCCGTGTCACGTCGCAGGAATTGAGCGTCGGCGGGCGCACCAACGTCGCCGCGGCGTTGAACGACCTGCCGCAGTTCCGCGCGACGACGTCGCCGCAGACAACGGGTACGAACACCGGCGCAGGCGTTGCGCCGGTCGACCTGCGCGGCCTGGGCGTCAGCCGCACGCTGGTGCTGCTCGACGGGCGTCGCTTCGCCAGCGACAATGATCTGAACACGATCCCGACCATCCTGATCAAGAGCGTCGATGTCGTGACCGGCGGCGCGTCCGCCGCCTGGGGCTCGGGCGCGGTCGCAGGCGTGGTCAACGTCGGGATCGACGACGGCTTCAACGGTTTGCGCCTGGGCGTGCAGGGCGGCGTGTCGTCGTACAAGGATGCAGGCGAACGGCGCGTCGAAGGGGCGTTCGGCACGCCGTTCGCCGGCGGTCGCGGCCATTTCCTGATCGGCGGCGAATATCTGGACAACGATGGCGTCATCCCGAAGACGAGCCGACCGCGGATCGGCCGCTGGGCCACCGTGCCCGATGGCAATGGCCGTTTTGTGATCGCGCCCGACGTCGGTTTCGCCAACGCGGCGTACGGCGGGTTGATCCTGTCGGGCGCGCTGCGCGGGTATGCGTTCAATCCCGATGGTTCGCTGCGGCTGTTCGATGGCGGCATCGTCCGCGGTACCAACTCCATCGGCGGCGAGGGGCCGTCGAACGACGACATCAGCCCGCTGGTGACGCCGCAGCGGCGCTACACCGGCCTGGCGCGTGTCAGCTACGAAGTGACCAACGACGTCAAGGCAACGGTCGAGGTGCGCCACTCGCGCATGTACAATGACTATACCTGGTTCGGCGACCACAACCGCGGCAATCTGACGATCCGGTCGGACAACGCCTTTCTGCCGCAGGCGGTCAAGGCACGGCTCGCAGCGGCGGGGCAGACCAGCTTCACCTTTGGTCGCTTCAACAACGATTTCGCGTTCTCGACGATCGATTTCGAGCGCAAGACGACGCAGGGCACCTTCGCGCTCGATGGCACGATCGGCAGCAAGCTGCGCTGGAGCGGCTATTACACGCACGGCGAGTTCCAGAACAACATCGACACGCCCGGCTTCATCCTGACGCAGAATTACGCGCAGGCGGTCGACTCGGTCATCAACCCTGCCACCGGACAGCCGGTCTGCCGCGTCGCGCTGACCAATGCGGCGAGCAACTGCGTGCCGATCAACCTGTTCGGTGAGGGGGCGCCATCGGCCGCAGCCGCCGCCTATGTCACGGGCACGCCGATGTCGCGCTCCACGCAGAAGCTCGACGTGACCGGCTTCTCGCTGCGCGGCGAACCCGTGACGCTGCCCGCGGGCGACGTCTCGTTCGCGGTCGGCGTGGAGGCGCGCAAGGAGCAGATCGATACCCGTGTCGGTGCGCTCGACGCGGCAAAGGCCTTCACCTCGTTCAGCTTCGCGCCGCTGGCCGGGCAGTTCACCGTGAAGGAAGCGTTCGGCGAGTTGCTCGTGCCGTTGATCCACGACACGCCGCTCCTGCGTCAGCTCGACCTGAACGGCGCGGTGCGCATCAGCGACTATAGCACCACCGGATCGATCTGGTCGTACAAGATCGGGGCCACCAACGAGTTCTTCAGCGGCTTTCGCGGTCGCGCGACCTATTCGCGCGACATCCGCTCGGCGAGCCTGAGCGAGCTCTTCACGACCTCGACCACCGGCTACAACACGCTGACCGATCCGCAGACGAAGCAGAGCGTATACGTGCAGAATATCGGCGGCGGGAACGTCAACCTGCAGCCGGAGCGCGCGAACACGCTGACAGCAGGCTTCACCTGGTCGCCGCCGTCGGTCACCGGGCTTAACCTGACCGCGGACTATTACGACATCAAGATCGACGACGTGATCACGACGATCGCGCCGCAAGACCTCGTCACGCGTTGCTTCAACGGCAATACCGCGCTGTGCGACCGGATCGACCGCGACGCGAACGGCACGCTGGTGCGGACGCGTTCGACCTACGTCAATCTCGCCAAGTACATGACCAACGGCATCGACGCCGAACTGTCGTACACGCTGCCGCTCAGCCGCATCGGCGGAACGGGCGACGGACGCTTCCGCTTCCGCCTGCTCGGCACCTGGATCGACAGCCTGCGTACCGACGACGGTGTCAGCCAGATCGAGTACGTTCGCTCGCAGGGTTATTCGTTCGGGCTGGGCGTGCCGAAATGGCGGGTCAACGGCTCGATCGGCTATGAGGATCGCACCTATTCGGCGACGCTGCGCGGCCGCTACATCTCGCCCGGCGAGTATAACAGCACGCAGGACATCACCAACAACCACATCGGCGCCTACACCTATTTCGACCTGCAACTCGCCGCGCGCATCCCGGTGACGAGTGGTCCGTCGCTGGAGGTCTACGCCAATGCGAGCAATCTGTTCGACAAGGACCCGCCGGTCGGCTCGCTCTACTCGCCCTATTACGACGTGATCGGCCGCTACATCACGGTCGGCGCACGCGTCCGCTTCTGATCGCCCGCATTCTCGCCCTTTCCGGAGACCAAACCCATGAACCTGCGCCGCGCGCTGCTTCTCGCCGCCTGTGCCTTGCCCCTCTCGCCCGCGCTCGCCGATCCGGCGACACCTGTGTCAGCGCCGACCGCGCCCAAGCCAGCGGCGATCATCGCCGATGGCGTGCCCGCGATCCCCGCGACCCTGGTCGCGGCGACCCAGCCGTACCTGCAGGCGCGCAAGGCGTCTTTCCTCGGCTGGGACGAGAAGACGCGCGGCATGCTGGTGAAGACCCGCTTCGGCAACACCGACCAGCTCCACACCGTGTCGGCGCCCGGCGCCGCGCGCGAGCAGGTCAGTTTCGAGGAGGAGCCGGTGCTGACCGGTTCGCTGTCGCCGGGCAAGGGCGACGTGACGCTGGTGCAGAAGGATGTGGGCGGCGGCGAGTTCTACCAGCTGTTCCGACTGGAGGCCGGGCGGTTGCAGTTGCTGACCGATGGAAAGAGCCGCAACTGGTTCGGCGCGTGGAGCCATGACGGGCGCTACGTCGGTTACTCCTCCACGCGCCGCAACGGCGCCGATGCCGATCTGTACATGATCGATCCGCGCGATCCGAAGAGCGACCGCAAGCTCGCCGAGGTAAAGGGCGGCGGGTGGAACATCGCCGACTTCTCGCCGGGTGGCCGCCGCGCGCTGGTGCTCAACCGCCAGTCGATCAACAAGGCCGATGTGTACGAGATGGACGTCGCGACCGGCGCAATGCGTGCCATCACCGATGTGAAGGCGCAGGTGTCGTACGAGGCGCCGCATTATGCGCCCGACGGCAAATTGTGGGTGATCTCGGACGAGGGCGCGGACTTCCTGCGGCTCGGCCGGCTTGATCCGGCTACCGGCGCCTTTACGGCGGTATCGCGCGAGCCGAAGTGGGATGTCAGCGATTACGCGCTGGCGCCTGACGGCGGCACGATCGCCTATGCCACCAACGAAGCGGGGGTCAGCCGGCTGCACGTGCTCGACACGCGCACCAACGCCGTGCGCGCGGTCACCGGGCTGCCCGCGGGCGTGATCCCGTGGAGCATCGGTCCCGCGATCCAGATCTCGCCCTGGGGGGCCATCGGCCTTTCGATGTCGTCGGCGCGCGTTGCGGGCGATGTCTTCTCGGTCGACAGCAAGACGCTGGCGGTCACGCGCTGGACGAAGAGCGAGACCGGCGGCCTCGATCCCAGCCGCAACGTCGAGCCGGTGCTGGTCGAGGTTAAAAGCTTCGACGGGCAGCCCGTATCGGGCTTCCTCTATCGCCCCGATCCGTCGAAGTTCCCGGGCAAGCGGCCGCTGATCATCGACATCCACGGTGGGCCTGAGGGGCAGACGCGACCCGATTTCCTGGGCGCGACCAATTACGCGATCAACGAACTGGGCATCGCCGTCTTCTACCCCAATGTCCGCGGCTCGTCCGGGTTCGGCAAGCGGTTCGTCAACCTGGATAACGGGCCGTTCAAGCGCGAGGATTCAGTCAAGGACATCGGTGCGTTCCTGGACGCGCTGGCGAAGGACCCGACGCTGGATGCCACGCGCTTCGCGGTGAACGGCGTCTCGTACGGCGGGTACATGTGCTACGCGACCGCGACGCATTATTCGGCGCGGTTGAAGGGGGCGAACTGCTACGTCGCGATCTCGAACTTCGTCACCTTCTTGCAGAACACGCAGGATTACCGGCGCGACCTGCGCCGTGTCGAATATGGCGACGAGCGCGATCCCGCCCAGCGCGCGCAGTTGATGAAGATCTCGCCGCTCACCAGCGTCGACCGCATCACCGTGCCGCTGCTGGTCGCGACCGGCGGCAACGATCCGCGCGTACCCCGCTCGGAGGCCGAGCAGATGGTGTCGGCGGTGCGCGCGAAAGGTGGCACCGCCTGGCACCTGATCGCGCAGAACGAGGGCCACGTTTTCCATAAAAAGGAGAATGAGGATTATTACTTCTGGGCATCGATGCTGTTCTGGCAACGCACGCTGCTGAGCGGCACGCCACGGTGATCCGCCGCCTGTTGGTTGCCGCCGGGGGCGTCGCGGCCGCGATGTTGCTGGCGGCGCAGGCTCCGCCACCCAGACCAGCATATGATGCGTCGGCACCGGTGAGGGTCGATCACCATGTCCACGTTCATTCACCCGCGATCCTCGCCATTCTGCCCGCTTACTGCAACAGCCCCGGCCGAACCGGTAAGTGCGACCCGGCATTTCAGGAGCCATTGTCGCCGCGCGACCTGCTGGCTGCAATGGACCGGGCCGGCGTGCGGCGCGGGCTCGTCATGTCGACCGCGTATCTGGCGGAAAGCCCAATGATGGTGCCGCGCCTCCCAAACGCAGCCGCGGTCGTGCGCGCCGCGAATGAGTGGACCGTCGCACTGGCCAAGCGTTACCCGCGGCGGCTCTCTGCATTCATCGGCATCAATCCGCTGACCCCCACGGCGTTGAGTGAGATCGCGCACTGGCGCGGCAACCGCTACGTGACGGGCATCAAGCTGCATCTGACCAACTCGGGCATCGATCTGCGGTCCGATCACGACGTCGCTGCGCTGGCGGCCGTGTTTCGTGCCGGCGCGGCCGCGCACATGCCGATCATGATCCACATGCGCACGCGTGCGAAGGACTATGGCGCACGCGACGTACACCGCTTTGTCGATGACGTGCTGCCCCAGGCGGGCGATAATCCCGTACAGATCGCGCATGCAGCAGGTTGGGGCGGAGTTGATAACAACACGCTTGCCGCACTAGGCGCATTCGCCGACGCGATCGAAGCCGACCGCACGCGCTTCGACCATGTCTGGTTCGATCTCGCTGCCATGTGGAACGATGACACGCCAGTCAGTGACCTTGTGAAGCTCGTCGTGCTGATCCGCCGCATCGGACCAGCGCACTTCCTGCCCGCCTCCGACTGGCCATTTTCACGCGACCTGGCGCATTATTATGCGCAGACATATTGCCGCCTGCCGCTTACGCGTGCCGAGTGGGCGACCATACGAAGCAATTCAGCTCCTTACGCGATCAACTAAGTCGACACGTTGCTCATCGCCTTGTTCATCAATCACCTCGTGAGGAAGTGTGGGTGGAAACCGGAAAAGCCGCTTTCGGGTAGCGAAATGCCCATAGCTGCTCGCGACCGGCGGATTTCAGGCGTCACCCGAGCTTCGCGAACGCTTCATTCATCCGCATGCGCGCGACATGTTGCTGCGCTCCAACCCGGTGAGTGACGGCGCGGGGTTGCAACTGGGCGAGGACGTCGGGGGAGAGGTGGCAGGGACC
>NZ_AORY01000010.1 GCF_000382485.1 Sphingomonas sp. Mn802worker
ACTAATTGTTCACCCTGCGATTACCTTCACGTTCGGCGGGCTGACGATCGACACCGGCGCGCATGTGCTGCGCAGTGACGGCTCGCGCGTCGCCGGACTGTTCGCCGCCGGAGCGGACGCGGCTGGCGCCTACGGCTCTGGCTACGCGGGAGGACTGGCGCTGGCCATGACATTCGGCATAACGGCAGCACGCTCAGCCGGCTGGACGTAACGCGCGTTTTCGTCTTGCGGCGAAATGACACTAAGAGCGCCGGTGCGAGAGGCGCGTAGGACGCGTGTAATGCTGTACCTTAACTAGCTCGTCCGAGACACTGGCATAACCTGCGAGTTCTGACGTGCCCCCCGTTTCTTCATCCACCTGGACCTAGAGGCCGACCCTCGAAGGGAGGGACGGAATGAAGCGGAAGCAGTTTTTGGAAGAGCAGATCATCGGCATTCTGAAGGAGGCCGAGGCGGGTGCAGTGGTGACGGAGCTGTGCCGCAAGCATGGGATGTCGAGCGCGACCTACTAGGCATGGAAGGCGAAGTTCGGCGGCCTGGAGGTGTCCGACGCGAAGCGTCTGCGGTTGCTCGAAGAGGAGAACGCCAGGCTCAAGCGGTTGCTTGCGGACACGATGCTCGACAATGCGGGG
>NZ_AORY01000011.1 GCF_000382485.1 Sphingomonas sp. Mn802worker
TTCGCCCGCGCAGCGCCCGGCGGGGCCGCGCCACACCTCATCGCCGGCGAGCGCCTGCGCCGACTCGCGTAATCCCGCCACCAGCTCGGGCAGGCTCGAGCTACCACGCCCGAACACCGCCGCAACCGGCTCCAGCAATGCGCGCGCCTCCGCCCACCATGGGAGCACCGCGCGGCGCAGTTCCTGCTCGCGCTCGGGACCGCCCTCCAGATGCGCGGTGATCCCGTCGAGTCCCGGCGCCGGACGAGGCCCACGCAGCGCGCGGTCGAGGCGTCGCACGCCCTCCAGCCAGCGACCACGCTGCTCGCCGCTCCTGACCAGCGGGTGCTTGAGCAGCGTCAGCAGCGCCATCGGCGCGAAATCCTGCGCCGCCGCCTCGACGATCGCGGTCAGCAGCGTGCCCGGCGGCAGGATCGACAGCGCGCGCCCGGCGCTGTCATCGATCGGAATATTCCAGCGCGCGCAATGCGCCGCCACGCGCCGTGCGAGCAAACGGTCCGGGGTGACGAGCGCGGCGGTCTGCCCTGGCTGCTCGATCCACTCGCGCATCGCGAGCGCGATCGCCTGCGCTTCCTCGGCCGGGGTGGCGAGCTCGGCCGCCTCGACCCCGGTCAGCCGCCGCTCGGATGCGTCCAGTCCGGTCCACTTGCCGGTGAAGTCGGCGGGGGTCAGCGCGTTGGCGATCGCGCGACCGCGGACCGCGCTCGCATCATGGTCGCTGCCGCCGACCCACGTCCTGACCTCGCCACGCCCGACACCCATGCGGTCGAGGATCAGCTTCAGGTGAAATTGCGGGTGCACCTCGATCGAGCGGCGGCGCAGCCCGGTAACGGGATCGGGGTCATGCGGACCGAGCGCGTCCCATTCCTCCTGCGGCATCCGCGTGTCGAGGTTGGCGAAGGCGACCATCCCCTGCGGCAATCCCGCCACCACGCGCAGCAGCCGCGCGATCGCGGGCGCGGGATCGGTAATCCCGATCGCGCAGACGAACCCACCCGGCGGTGTCGCCCGCCAGCGTGTCGCCTGCGCGTCGAGCAGCGCGATGCGGCGCACGCCCGCCTCGATCCGCCCGAGCCGGTCGCGCTCGGCAGGCCAGCGATCGAGCACGATGCGGAACAGCGCCAGCGCGTTCTGCCAATGCTCGGTCAGCCCCTCGCCCGGATCGATCTCCGCCAGCCGTTCGGGCGCGACCTCCTCGACGATCAGCTGGTCGAGCGTGCGCGCGAGGTCGCCCGCCAACCGGACCGCCTCCGCCGCGTCGATCGGCTGCCCGACACGTGCACGCTCCTCCTCGACCATGCGGGCGAGCACCATGCGTCGCTGGAGCGGATCGATCGCGGGCGGCAGCAACGGGGTGACACCGGCAGGATCGAGCGCGGCCCCCAGCGCCTCACCCAGATCGTCGCCCGCCAGGCTGACGATCCGCGGCAGCAGCAGCGCGCCTCCGCTCGCGCGCACGAACGCGCGTGTGATCGCGACGCCCGCGCGGTTGTTGGGCACCAGCACCGTTCCGCGCGCCAGCGCCAGCCGGTCGCCACCGAACCGGCGCAGCAGCCCCGCGACAGCCGCGTCGGCGATCGCGCGGTGCGCCGGTATGGTGTAGAGGTTGAGGCCGCGTCTCTCAGCCATCAGGCCTCAGCCATCCGCCAGGATCGCCTCGGTCCGCGCGATCGCGCCCGGCGTGCCGACGTCGAACCACAATCCCTGATGCACCACGCCGAACGCGCGCCCCGCCCCGATCGCGCGGTCCCAGAACAGGTTGGTCGAGAACGGCCCCTCCGGCCAATCGGCGATGACCCGCGGCGACAGGATCTGCACGCCGGTGTAGACGAACGGAGCGACCCGGCCCGGACGTCGCCGCCCGGTGATCCTGCCCGCTGCATCGAGGTGGAAGTCGCCCTGCCCGCGATGATTGTGCGCACGCGCATACGGCACCAGCAGCAACAGCGCGTCCATCGCCGCGTCATCCCAATGCGACGCAAGCAAGCGGATCGCATCGGTAGGTCCGTCGAGCCACAGATTGTCGCTGTTAACGACCAGGAACGGTGCATCGCCCAGCGCCTCGCGCGCCTTGACCAGCCCACCCCCGGTCTCGAGCAATTGCGCGCGCTCATCCGACACGATCACGTCGAGCCCGCGGACGCGGTGCGTCACGTGCGCCTCCAGCGCGTCGGCCAGATAATGGACGTTGACCACCGCGCGCTCGACCCCCGCATCGCGCAGCCGGTCGAACACATGGTCGATCAACGGCTTGCCCGCCACCGCGATCAGCGGCTTGGGACGCAGCGCGGTCAACGGGCGCATCCGTTTGCCCAGTCCCGCCGCCATCACCATCGCGGTCTTCGGCACGCCCGCGTTCGGCACCGGGCGGATGTAGCGCGGCCGCGTCACGCCTCGCCGCCCCGGACCAGCATCGGATCGCCTCGCAACTCAGCAGGTATGTTGGCGTCGAACCAGCGCGCGACCGGAGCGAGCACCGGATGGCTCAGGTCACGCTCCAGATAGGCCCAGACGCGCGGACACAGAGCGGCATAACGCGGCTTGCCGTCGCGCCGCCACAACCGCGTGAAGATGCCGATGATCTTCGAATTCCGCTGCGCGCCGAGCACGTGGTAGGCGTCGAGGAACGCAGCTCCCGCGCCGTTCGCCGCGGTGTAGCGCGCCAGCATCGCTTCCTCGATCGACGGCTCGACGTCGCGCCGCGCGTCCTGCAACAGCGAGACAAGATCATAGGCGGGATGCCCGGCAAGCGCGTCCTGGAAATCGAGCAGGCCGAGCGAGCGCTCGGGACCGACCAGCATCAGATTCTCGGCATGATAATCGCGCAGCACCGTGACCGGCGTGTCGGATAACGCATGGTGCAGCACCTCGTCCCACGCCGCGCGGTAGCCATCGGCGTCGACACTCAGCCCGACCGCCGGGCAATACCATTCGATCAGCAGCCCTACCTCGCGCTGCAACTCCGCCCGGTCGTACACGCGCCACGCGCCCGCCGGGTGGCGGTGCAGCGCGATCAGCACGTCGATCGCGGCGGAGTAAAGCGGCACCAGCGTGTCCGGATTGGCGTCGGCGGTTTCGCGCATCCGCTCGTCGCCGAAATCCTCGATCAGCAACAGACCCTGATCGAGGTCGATCGCGTGCAGCTTTGGCGCGGCAAACCCGCGCGCGTGCAGCCACTCGGCGACCGCGATGAACGGGCGCGGATCCTCGTGCGGCGGCGGCGCGTCCATCAACACCGCACGGCGTTCGCCCGCATGGACGCGGAAGTAGCGGCGGAACGACGCATCGCCCGCCAGCGGCTCGATCCGCGCGCCGCCCCAGCCGGCCTTGTCGAGGAACGCGTCGGCGTTCGCGGGAGGAATCATGTCGGTCGCCATCGCCGTTCCCATGCCGCCGACCCGTCCCAAGTCAAGCAACGCCCGCCCGCCGGTGCGGCTGCGAAGGTGAGACACAGCGGATCGCGCCAGTAGCTGCGCGGCACCTGCTCGGGCCATTCGACCAGCAGCGCCGAATCGTACAGCGCGTCGGCAAGTCCCAGCTCCTCCAGCTCGCCCGCATCCTCGATCCGGTACAGATCGGCGTGGAGTACCGGCAGCCGCGTCTCGGGCGGGGCGTAAGGCTGCACGATCGCGAACGTCGGGCTCGGCGCCTCGCCTTCCAGCCCGAGCGCCGACAGCACGCCGCGCGCGAAACTCGTCTTCCCCATGCCGAGCCCGCCCGACAGCAGCACCACATCGCCCGCGCGCAACACAGGGGCGAGGCTGCGCCCCAGCGCCTCGGTCGCGGCCGCGTCGGGAAGGAACACCGCTCCGGTCATCGCCGCGGCAGCTCGACCGTGACGAGCGAACCCTGTCCCGGCTCGCTCACCAGCGACACACTGCCGCCATGCGCCTCGACGAACTGCTTGGCGAGCGGGAGACCGAGCCCCAGCGCACGTTCCTGCCCCGGCGTGATGCCGGGTTGTGCGAAGCGATCGAACGCGCGCGCGGCCTCCGCCACGGTCATGCCCGCGCCGTCGTCGGACACCACGATCCGCGCCCGCTTCGAATCGCCGTCGACGTGGAGCAGCACGCGTCCGCCGGCGCGCGTTGCGCCGACCGCGTGGCGCAGCAGGTGCTCCACCGCCTCGCGGATGCGGCGGCGATCGACATGAACGCGTCCGGCGGTGCGCTGCACCTCGACGACGAACTCGATCCGATGGCGCCTGGCTGAGGCGGTCAGCGCATCGGCGGCGGCGCGCACCACCGCGCCGAGCTCGACATCCTCGCGCTCCAGCGTGGTACTGTCCGCCTGCGTCAGGTCGAGCACGTCGTCGATCAGCACGCCCAACCGCTCGACCGAATCGAGGATCGCATCGACATACGCGATCGCCTCACCCGACAGATTGCCCGCATAACCGCCGTGCAGCATCTCCGCGAAGCCGCTGATCGAGGTCAGCGGCGTGCGCAATTCGTAGCTCATGTTGGCGACGAAGGCGGTCTTGACCCGGTCGGCCGCTTCCAGCGCCTCGTTGCGGTCGCGCAGCGCCTGCTCGATCCGGCGACTGTCGGAGATGTCGAGCATTGTCACCAGCGCGTTGCCGTCGGGCAGCGGCACCGCGGCGAACTCGAAATGCCGCCCGTCGGCAAGCGCGACACGCCCGCCGCGCTGCTTGCGCTCGATCGTGGCGTAGCGGACCAGCTCGGGTACCAGCGCCGATCGCGCTTGGTTGGCGAGCTGCGGCGCCAATCGCTCGGCGATGGCGTCGACGCGCGGGTGCCCGGCGAGGAATTCCTCCTCGAAATTCCACAATGCGCGAAAACGGTTGTTCCACAGCTGCAACCGGCCATCGGCGGCGAACACGCCCAGCGCCTCGAACAGATTGTCGAACGTCGCGGTGCGCACGCGCAGCAACGTGTCGCGCGCGCTGGCGAGCTGCACCTGCTCGGTGCGGTCCTCGAAAATCAGCAGCAGCCCGCCATCGGGCAATGGTTGGGCCACGACGCGCAGGTGCGTGCCGCCGGGCAGATGCCAGTTCTCCTCGGCCGCCCCGTCGGTGGCCAAGAACCAGCCGCGCCGCTCCGCCTTCCAACCGGGAAAGTCGCGCACCTCGGGCACGCGCCCCGCCTCGCGCATCCGCTCCAGCACGCGGTCGAACTCGGGTCGATCGGACAGCCACTCGCGCCGCATCGCGAACATGCGGCGGAACGGCTGGTTGCAGAAGATGAGACTTCGGTCGCGCCCGAACTGCACCACGCCCGCCGACAGCCGGTCGAGCATCGCGCGCTGCGCCTCGGCGAAGCGCTTCTCGCGCGCATTGGCCTGTTCCAGTTCCTCGATGTCGATCGCGAAGCCCGCGACACCGCCGACCGCAAGCGGCACGTCGTGGAGCCTGAACGCGCGACGCGCGCCGCCGATTGTCGCGGGCAGCACACGCTCTTGCGGCTGGCCGGTGTCGCGCGCCGCGATCGCCCCGGCGCGCGGGCCGCCCTGCCCCGACCCTTCGATCAGTTCCAGCCCGCGCGCGATCACGCTCGCCGGATCGAGCGCCTCGACCGCGGAGACATAGGCCGCGTTGACCATCGCGAGCTGCAATCCGGTGTCGCGGTACCACATCGGCAGCGGTGCCGCTTCGATCATCCCGCTGAGCGCAGCGAACGCCTCGTTCAGCTCGGCCGCCTCGGTGCGCAATCCCGCGAGCTGCTCCTCGCTGGCGCTGACATCGCTGAACCACAGCATCGTGTCGTCGCCGCGTCGTTCACCCGTTACCCGGAGCGCGCGTGCATCGTCGCGGGTGCGGACGATGCGGTCGAAGCTGCGCGCGGCGCGGCGCGTCGCCTCCACGTCGCGCTGCAACGCCGTCGCGTCGGCGGGTGCCAGCCCCCAGCCGCTCGCGGCAAGCTCGGCAATAGAGCCGGCACTACCCGCCAGCCCGAGCCACTCGGCCAACCTGACCGGCAGGTCGAGCGCGCCACCGGACGCGATCACCAACAATTGCGCAGGCGCTTCGGCCAATCGACGCGTCAGCCGTTCACGGTCGGCAATCGCGTCCGCCGCCTTGCTCCGCAGCGTCAGACCGCGATAGAGCATCCAGCACGAGCCCGCGAGGACAAGCGCGAGCAGGACGCCCGCGAGGATCAGCACGCCCTCGCTCACCACTGCCGCACCGTTCGCCTCGCCCGCATGGACGGTTCCTATCGCCCCGGCCGGACGAGCGGAAGCGCAGCGACGAAAAAGACCGGCTGGTTACCCAAACAAAAAGGGCGGAGCCGAAGCCCCGCCCTTTCACGCAGATGCAACGGGGTTGCAGCCGATCAGTAGCGATAATGATCCGGCTTGAACGGGCCTTCGACCGGCACGCCGATGTAGCCGGCCTGCTTCGCCGTCAGCTTCGACAGCTGGACGCCCAGCTTCTCGAGGTGGAGCGCCGCGACCTTCTCGTCGAGGTGCTTGGGCAGAACGTAGACCTCGTTCTTGTAGTTCTCACCCTTGGTCCACAGCTCGATCTGCGCCAGCGTCTGGTTGGTGAACGATGCCGACATGACGAACGACGGGTGGCCGGTCGCGCAGCCCAGGTTCACCAGGCGGCCCTTCGCCAGGATGATGATCTGCTTGCCATCCGGGAACTTCACTAGGTCGGTGCCGGGCTTCACCTCGGTCCAGGCGTAATTGTCGAGCGCGGCGATCTGGATCTCGCTGTCGAAGTGGCCGATGTTGCACACGATCGACATCGGTTTCATCGCCTTCATGTGATCGGCGGTGATGACGTCGGCGTTGCCGGTCGCGGTGCAGAAGATGTCGGCGCGCTTGACCGCCTCGTCCATCGTCACGACCTCGAACCCTTCCATCGCTGCCTGCAACGCGCAGATCGGATCGATCTCGGTCACCAGCACGCGCGCGCCGCCGTTGCGCAAGCTCTGCGCCGAACCCTTGCCGACGTCGCCGAAGCCTGCAACGCACGCGACCTTGCCCGCCAGCATCACGTCGGTCGCACGGCGGATCGCGTCGACCAGCGATTCCTTGCAGCCGTACAGATTGTCGAACTTCGACTTGGTGACCGAGTCGTTGACGTTGATCGCGGGGAACGGCAGCTCGCCCTTCTTCGCGATCTCATACAGGCGGTGGACGCCCGTCGTCGTCTCTTCCGACACGCCCTTCAGGTTCTTGACCGTCTCGGTCAGATAGCCCGGCTTCTTGGCGATGAACGCCTTCAGCGCGCGCTGGAACTCGACTTCCTCGGCGTTCTCGGGTTCGCCGAAGCTTTCGCCGCGCTCGAGCTTCGCGCCCCACAAGGCGAACATCGTCGCATCGCCGCCGTCGTCGAGGATGATGTTGGCGGTCTGACCCTTGCCGTCATCCCAGTCGAAGATGTTGCCGACATAATCCCAGTAATCGGCCAGGCTCTCGCCCTTGATCGCGAACACCGGGATACCCGCCGCCGCAATCGCCGCGGCGGCGTGGTCCTGTGTCGAGAAGATGTTGCACGTCGCCCAGCGCACATCGGCACCGAGTGCGGTCAGCGTCTCGATCAGCACCGCAGTCTGGATTGTCATGTGGAGCGACCCGGTGATCCGCGCTCCCTTGAGCGGCTTCGACGCACCGAA
Source organism: Sphingomonas sp. Mn802worker (assembly GCF_000382485.1). Classification (GTDB taxonomy): domain Bacteria; phylum Pseudomonadota; class Alphaproteobacteria; order Sphingomonadales; family Sphingomonadaceae; genus Sphingomonas. The sequence continues at coordinate 7,584 of NZ_AORY01000011.1, forward strand.
CTCCTCGCGCAGCGCCATCAGGCCCGGCATCTCGGTTTCCGCGATCTCGATCTCCTTGCGACCGAAATCGGCGAGGCCGATGTCTGCGATGACGTAATCGTTGTTGTCCAAAACGGGGGCGGTAGCCACGGCGTTTCTCCAGTCGTGTGAGGCCGCCCAAGGTGAACACACGCACCGGACGACATGCGCGGCCATGTAGCGGCCCGCGCACGAAGGAGCAAATATAAAGATATCTTTATATGTCGAGTAGGTCGGCGAGCCTGTGGCTAAGCCGACCTACTCGACCGGCCGGCGGCGCCAAAGCGCCGACCGACGACGCGGGGATTAACTCCCCGCGTCATCCCGCCGTTACAAAGCTAAGCCCGCCCCGCCTCGAACCCCAGCATGCGCGGATCGACCCCCGCAACGCGGAACCCGCGACCCCAGCGCTCCTCCGCCGGCGTCCCGAACAGCATCGCATCGTCGTCGGCGACGTTGAGCCAGCCGTGCCGCGTCAGCTCCTCGTCCAATTGCCCCGCGCCCCAGCCGGCATAGCCGAGCGCCACGATCCACCTCGACGGCCCCGTACCACCCGCGATCGCGCGCAGTACGTCGAGCGTGCTCGACAGCGACCAGCGCCCGGCGACCGACAGCGTGTCCTGCCCGCCCCAGTCGGTCGAATGAAGCACGAAGCCGCGCCGCGCCTCTACGGGTCCACCGAAATGCACCGGCGCATCGGGTGCGACGCCGGGTGCGATCTCCAACTGCTCCAGCACGTCGTGCAGCCCGAGCCCGCTGATCGTCGCGCCGACGCCGATGCCCAGCGCGCCCTCCTCGTCGTGGTTGCACATCGCGATCACCGAACGCTCGAACCGCGGATCGCCGATCCCCGGCATGGCGAGCAGGAACTGGCCGGTCAGGTAGCGCGTCTCTTCCATTCCGCACAATCTAGGGCCGACAGCGGGCAAGCGCCAAGGCTTGTATTAGTCGGTGGCGCTTGCGACAGCACGGGCGATCCAACCCACAGGAGCATATCGGACATGACGATCAGCGTCGGCGAGCAACTGCCGCAGGTGAAGCTCACCAAAGTCACCACGGACGGCCCCGAGCCGATCGACACTGGTGATTATTTCAAGGGTCGCCGCGTCGCGTTGTTCGCGGTGCCGGGCGCGTTCACCCCGACCTGCTCGGCCAAGCACTTGCCCGGCTTCGTCGAGAAGGACAGTGCGTTGAAAGCGAAGGGTATCGATGAGATCGCCTGCACCTCGGTCAACGACGCCTTCGTAATGGGCGCGTGGGGCAAGTCGGCGGACGCGGGCGGCGTCACGATGCTGGCCGACGGCAACGGCGACTTCGCCGAAGCGCTGGGGCTGACGATGGACGGCAGCAAGTTCGGCATGGGCACGCGCAGCCAGCGCTATTCGATGGTCGTCAACGACGGCGTGGTCGAGCAGCTGAATATCGAGGGCCCGGGCGAATTCAGCGTCAGCTCGGCCGATCACCTGCTCGGTCAGCTGTAACGACAGGCGCGGGCGGCGTCAGCGCGTCGCCCGCTTTCATCCGCACGCGGACTTGAAAGCGCAACACACCGGGCATAATCGCTGGTGATGACTGCTGCCGACATCGTCCACGAACTGAACCGCCTCTACACCGCCTCGGTCGACCGGCTGAAGACCGCCGTCGCCGCCTATATCGCCGATCGGACCGAGCCCGATCCGGCGTGGCGCAAGGACGGGTCGTTCGCCTACCCAGAGATCCGCATCCGCTTCAACGGCGCACCGTCGCGCACCGCCCCGCCGCGCTCGTTCGGGCGGCTCGTCACGCCGGGCGAGTACCGCATCAGCGTGACCAAGCCCGACCTGTTCCACGATTATCTGGTCGAGCAATTGACCTTCCTGATCGAGGATTACGAGGTCGAGGTCGATGCGGTCGCGGGCAAGCAGGAAATCCCCTTCCCCTACGTGCTCGACGCCGGCAGCGCGCTGAGCCTCGACCAGGTCTCGGCCGCCGAGCTGGCGCGCTGGTTCCCGACCACCGAGCTCGCCTATATCGGCGACGAGATCGCGGACGGCCTATGGGCATCGTTCGACGGCACGCGCCCGCTGGCGCTGTTCGACGGGCTGCGCACCGATTTCAGCCTCGCGCGACTGCGCCACTATACCGGCACCCCGCCCGAGCACGTCCAGCGCTACGTGCTGTTCACCAACTACCACCGCTACGTCGACGAATTCGTCCGCTGGGCCGCGGCGCAAGTCGGCGGTGAGTCGCGCTTCACCGCGCTTTCGGGTCCGGGCGGCGTCATGTTCCGCGCCGGCGACGACCCCGCGATGCTAGACGACAGCGCGTGGCGGCGGTTGCAGATGCCGGCCTATCATTTGATGGCGGACGACCGCACCGGCATCACGCTCGTCAACATCGGCGTCGGCCCGTCGAACGCCAAGACGATCTGCGACCATCTCGCCGTCATGCGGCCCGAGGCGTGGCTGATGATCGGCCATTGCGGCGGCCTGCGCCCGTCGCAACGTATCGGCGACTACGTTCTGGCGCATGCCTATCTTCGTGACGACCACGTGCTCGACGACATGCTGCCGCCCGAAATCCCCGTCCCCGCGATCGCCGAGGTGCAGCAGGCGCTCGCGCGCGCGGCGGAGACGATCTCGGGCCAGTCGGGCGAGGAACTGAAGCGTCGCCTGCGCACCGGCACGATCGTCACCACCGACGATCGAAACTGGGAGCTTCGCTACGCCCGCTCCGCGCTGCGCTTCTCGCTCAGCCGTGCGGTCGCGATCGACATGGAATCGGCCACGATCGCGGCCCAAGGCTATCGCTTCCGCGTCCCCTATGGCACCTTGCTGTGCGTGTCCGACAAGCCCTTGCACGGCGAGCTCAAGCTGCCGGGCCAGGCCAATCGCTTCTACGAACGCGCGATCAGCGAGCATATGCGGATCGGCATCGAGACCTGCGAGGAACTGCGCCGCGAGGGCGACCGCCTCCACAGCCGCAAGCTGCGCGCGTTCAACGAGCCCCCGTTCCGATAAGGGCCTCTCAGTGACGGCAGTCCGTTGAGCGCCGTCGCCCGGCGGGAAACCATCGCACGGCCATGCGTTACGCACCCGGAATCATTTTTCGCAGGGAGCTGACCATGGCCGACGAGAGCGACACCCCGACCCCGCCGGCAAGCGGCTCGCCAGCAACGACGCCGCGCCGTCGCGCGCCGCGCAAGACCGCCGCGACGACCACCGCAAAGCCGAAAGCGCCAGCAAAGACCGCCGCTGCCGATACGCCGGCCAAGCCCGCGAAGGCGCCACCCAAGCCTCGCTCCAGCAAGCGCACCTCGCCGAAAACCACACCGCGCACCCGTGTCAGCAGCGCCGCGCATGACGTGAGCGATGCAGTGACGCAAGCGGAGGAACGCGCCGCCAAGGTCGCGAAGACCGCCGCGCGTCGCACCCGCACCACCGCGAAGAAGGCCGGTGCCGCGACCGGCAAGGCGACAGGCAAGGCCACGGCCAAGGTCGGCGGTAAATGGGGCGCGGCCGCGATCGCGGGCGGCGTGGCAGCGGTCGGCGCGGCTGCGACCGCTGCAATCCTGTCGCTGCGCAGCTCGTCTTCCCGCGCGACGAAAGACAAGCCGGCATCTGCCAGCGCGAAGCACGAGGGTGCCAAGCCCACCGCCACCGCGCACCAGCCCGACGGCGCCGACGCGTCGAAGTCGTTCGAAGCCGGCATTGCCGATGAGAACACGATCCCGGACGGCGGCACACCGAAGGAATGATTCTGACGGGCGGGCGGAGCCGTCAGCCCCGCCCGTTCTTCGGCATTCGACGCGCCGTCGCCGTGTTCATGTCGGAATCTTCGTTGTGCGGTCAGCGCGCGAGAAAGTCCGCGATCGCCTGCCCCAGTTCGGCCTTGGTCACTGCGCTCATGTGATTGCCCGGCACTTCGACATAGCGCCCGCCGGGCAGCGCCTCCGCCAAATCCTGCGCCGACCCGTTGTCATCATCCTCGTCGCCCGCAGCGACGAGAACTTGCTGCGTGATCGTCTCGAGCGCAGCGCGCGGCGTGTCGACGAACGTGTCGAGCACGCGCAGCAACGCTTGCGGATCGCCCTTGGTCGTCTTGAGAAACGCCTCGGTCAGCCACTCGCGGCTACCGCGCTCGAACGTGCCCAGATTGGTCAGCACGTTGCGGAAGTACCCGCCTCGCCCCGCCGTCGCGACGATCCCCGCCAGCCCCATGCCCGACAGCACCACGCGCTTGGGCGTCGCGCCATTCACCAGCATGCGGACGGTTGTGCGCGCGCCGAGCGAGTAGCCGCCCAGATCATAGTCGGTCAGCCTCAGGTGCTCGACCAGCGCCAACCCATCGCGCATCAGCGCATCCGCCGGGTAGCTCGCCGGATCGTGCGGCTTTGCGCTGTCGCCGTGTCCGCGCAGGTCGGGCATGATGACGCGGAAGCCCTTGGCCGCTACCGCCGCCGCGTGGCCGTAACGCAGCCAGTTGGTCTTCGCGTCGGAGAAATAGCCATGGATCAGCACCACTGGCCGCCCCTCGCCCAGCTCACGCCACGCGATCCGCGTGCCATCGAAACTGTCGAAGAATTGCGGCTCGATCTCATTACCCGTCACGCGCTTGCTCCCACTTGGCGACGAGCGGCTGGTATTCGTCGCTGCGCAGCCGTGGCAAGTCGGCGGTGTCGAGCCAAGGCTCAAGGTGGCTCTCCCAGCCGAAGTGCGACGTCGGCCGAAAGCGCGCCGGATCGTCGAAGCTGCCCAGCGTCAGGTCGATCTTCGCGGGCCTCCCGTCGAATGGCTGCTCGACATATTCGAACGTGAGTGGGGTTCCGCATGCCGAACAGAAGCCGCGCCATGCGATCGGCGAAGAGGCGTATCGATCGGGCTCGCACGTCCACGTGACCGCGTCGCGCAGCACCTGCTTGAATGCCGCCGCAACACCGCCGGTCGCGCGCTGGCACATGCGGCAGTGGCACAGATAGGCGTCGTTGCCCTCGACTTCGGCCACGTAGCGGACGCGACCGCACTGGCACCCGCCCGCCATCCGCTCGCTCACCCGCACCTCCTCCTATTATAGCTGGTCAGCCCGGATAGACGCTCGTCGTCGTCGTCACTACGCGCCACACGCCGCCGGTTCGTCGCTCCCACACGTTCAGCCCGGTGCCGGGCAGATGCACCTCGATCATCGCGCGATCACCTTTCACCAGCGGCCCGCGCAGGTCGAAGCACGACGCCGCCGTGCCGATCGGAACGCCGCCCAGCGTTGCGCCCTTGACGCCGCCGCCACCGTGGAACGTACCGGACGCGTAGAGGTCGGCGTAGCCCGGTGGCGCGGGTGGATCGATCCGCCGCGACCTTGCCGCGGACTGCCAGGTTCCGATCACGCGATCGACACACAGCGCCTGCCCCGGCGCGGTGCGCGCAACCTCCTCCATCGCCACACCCGCTATGTCGGCAATCTCGTTGCGCGGGTTCGGCTGGCACGCGGACAGGGGAGCGAGCGCGAACAGCACCACCGCCGCGACCACGCGCCGCATCTACGTCAGTCCGCCTTCTTCAGATGCCGCCGCCCCAGCAACTCGGCGATTTGTACCGCGTTCAGCGCCGCACCCTTGCGCAGGTTGTCGCTGACGCACCACAACGACAGGCCGTTCTCGACCGTCGGGTCCTCGCGCACGCGGCTGACATAGGTGGCATCGTCGCCCGCCGCCTCGATCGGGGTGATGTACCCTTCGTCCTCGCGCTTATCGATCAGCATGATGCCCGGCGCCTCGCGAAGGATGCGCTGCGCGTCCTCGGCCGAGATCTCGTCCTCGAACTCGATGTTGATCGCCTCCGAATGGCCGACGAACACCGGCACGCGGACGCAGGTCGCGGCGACCTTGATCTTCGCGCCCAGGATCTTCTTGGTCTCGACGACCATCTTCCATTCTTCCTTGGTCGACCCGTCGTCGAGGAAGCTGTCGATGTGCGGAATGACGTTGAACGCGATCTGCTTGGTGAACTTCTTCGGCTCGGCCGGATCGCCGACGAAGATGTTGCGGCTCTGCTCGAACAGCTCGTCCATGCCCGCCTTGCCCGCGCCCGACACCGATTGGTAGGTCGCGACCACGACGCGCTTGATCGTCGCGGCGTCGTGCAGCGGCTTCAGCGCGACGACCATCTGCGCGGTGGAGCAATTCGGGTTGGCGATGATGTTCTTGGCGCGATATCCGTCGATCGCATCGGCGTTCACCTCCGGCACGATCAGCGGCACGTCGGGGTCCATGCGGTAGAGCGACGAATTGTCGATTACGGTGCACCCCGCCGCCGCGAACTTGGGCGCATAAACCTTGGTCGCGTCCGATCCGATCGCGAACAGCGCCATGTCCCAGCCGGCGGGATCGAAATGCTCGATATTCTGTATCTTGAGCATACGACCGGTATCACCATACTCGATCTGGTCGCCCTGGCTGCGCGACGACGCCAGCACCGCGATCTCGTCGGCGGGAAACTGCCGCTCGGCCAGGATGTTGACCATTTCGCGCCCGACATTCCCGGTCGCGCCCGCGACCACCACCCGGTAACCCATCACCATCTCCACTTCGTGCGCTGCGTTGCGGCATTGCGCGACGCGGGGCAACTGCTTTCCTAATCGTGCGTACGCGCCTGCCATGTCGCGTGCACGACCCCGTGCACGCGGGCGAGATGCTCGACGATCGCGTCGAGCTCGTCGCTCGGCACGTTGGTGCTGACCAACGTCGCGGTCAGCGACAGGCGATCGCCGCCGAGCGGCTGCGTCGACAGTTCGGCCACCGGCAGGCTCTGCGCCTCCAGATGCTCGACCAGCATGTCACCCATCGGCCCCGCAACCCCGACCGGCGCGGTGAGCGTAACCGTGTAGGTAGCCTCCAGCGTATGCTGGTCGGTCGGCACCCGGTTGATCGCATCGACCAGCGGGCGCAGCAGCGTGTTGGCGGTCAGCACCAGCACCGTCAGCAGCACCGCCTCCGCGATCATGTCGCTGCCCGCGATCGCACCGACCGCGGCCGAGCACCACAGCGTCGCCGCGGTGTTCAGCCCGCGGACGTGCATCCCCTCCTTCATGATGACGCCCGCGCCGAGGAAGCCAATGCCGGAGACGACATAGGCGATCACGCGGATCGACTCGACGTCGCCGCCCAGCCGCTGCCCCAGATCGACGAACGCCGCCGATCCTATTGCGACCAGGGCGTTGGTGCGCAGCCCGGCGGTGCGCTGCCGCAACTGCCGCTCCGCCCCGATCGCGGTGCCGAGCACCAGCGCCACGACATAGCTGACCAGTGTGTCGAGGAACGGCCACAGGTGGAAGGTGGTGAGGAAACGCACCCGCGCGCCCGCTTTACTTCGCCGCTGGCGTCGCGCCCGCCGGCTTGTTCTTCACCTCGCGGTTCAGGAAGTCGAGGATCGTCGTCCACAGATGCTCGCTGATGCGCGGCCCGCCGACGCGGTGCGTTTGCCCCGGGTACATCATCATCTCGAACGGCGTCGCGGTCTTCTGCAACTCGGCGGCGAGCTTGGTCGAATTGTCGAGGAAGACGTTGTCGTCCGCCATGCCGTGGATCAACAGCAACGGATCGCTGATCTTCGGCGCATCACCGACCGCGCCCGACGCGGCATAAGCCTCGGGCACCTGCCGCGGATCGCCCATGTAGCGTTCGGTGTAATGCGTATCGTACAGCTGCCAGTCGGTCACCGGCGCGCCTGCCACCGCGGCGGCGTAGACACCCGGCGTCTTCTCCAGCATCTTGACCGACATGTACCCGCCGTACGACCAGCCATAGGTTGCGATCCTGTCAGGCGCGACAAACGGCAGCGTCTTCAGATAGTCCGCGCCGGCCTTCTGGTCCTCGACCTCGACCGTGCCCATCGCGTGGTAGATCGTGTCCTCGAACGCCTTGCCGCGATTGATCGAGCCGCGGTTGTCGAGCTGGAAGAAGATCCAGCCCTGGCTGACCAGATATTGTGCCAGCGCGCCGTTCCAGTTGCGCATCACCGTCTGGCTGTGCGGCCCGCCGTAGTGCTGGAAGAACACCGGGTAGCGGCGGCCCTTCTCCAGCTTGGGCGTGATCATCTGCCAGTAGAGCGGCGTACCATCGGTCACCTTGATGGTGCCGAACTCGGTCGGGCGATGTGCCGCCATGAACGGCGCGTACGGGTGATCGCCCGCGACGCGGTTCTCGTTGATCCACGCGACGCGCTTGCCCGCCGCATCGGCGAGGTACGTCTGCGCCGGCTGCTGCGGATTGGAGCGCGTCACGATGAAGCGCGTGCCCGTTCCGTCGGCGGTGGCCGAGTTCCACCAGCCACGCTCGGTCAACCGCGTGACGGCGCGGGTCTTCAGGTCGAGTGCGTAAAGCTGCTGCTCGAGCACATCGTCCTTGTTGGCGAGGAAGTACGCCTTGCCTGCGCCCTCGTCGACCGCGACCAGCCCGGTCACGACCCACGGCCCGCTGGTCAACTGCTGCCACGCCCCCGCCCGCCACAGCCACAGATGGCCATAGCCGTCGCGTTCCGACCGCCACAGGATGCTGCCGTCTCTCATCACGCGATAGGCGTCGGTCAGGTTGATCCAGCTCTTCGCGCCCGATTGCTCGGTGAACATCACGCTCGACTTGCCGGTCGCGGGGTCGACGCGCAGCATGTCGAGCCGGGTCTGCGCACGGTTCTCGCGCTGGACAAGCAAGGCGGCGCCATCAGGCGTCCAGTCGACCCGCGCCAGATAGATGTCGGGATCGGCGCCCAGATCGACCTTCACGCGGCCCGAGCCGTCGGGCTTCATCACGTACAGGTCGACCAGCGCGTTGGGCGTGCCCGCCGCGGGGTAGCGCTGCTGGTAGATCCTGGTGCCCGACGCACCGATCGAGGCGCGCGTCGCGACGTGGACCGGCGCATCGTCGAAGCGCTCGACCGCGATGTAGCGCTCGTCGGGCGACCACCAGTAACCGGTGCGACGGTCCATTTCCTCCTGCGCGACGAACTCGGCCTCGCCCCAATGGACGGTATCGCCGCCACCTGTCGTGATCGCCTTTGCTGCCCCGTGTCCGAGCGGTGCAACCTGTAGGTTCTGGTCGCGTACGAACGCGATATAGCGCCCGCGCGGGCTGATCGTCGGATTGAGCGCGCCCTTCGTACCCTCCAGCTTGCGCGCCTGCCCGTCGCGGCCTGCCAGGAACAGCTCGCCGTCGATCGGCACCAGCAGGCTTTGCCCGTCGGGGGACCAGTCATATTGCAGCACCCCGGTCTTGCCGGTCAGCGACCGGTCGCGCTCGCGCTGCATCTTGGCGGCTTCGGACAGTTCGGCGCCGCTGCCCAGCTTCTTGCTGTCGACCAGCATCCGCTCCGCGCCCGTCGTGGTGTCGAGCGCCCACAGATCGTAGCGCTGCCGCTCATCGGCGCGGTTGCGGACCGAGGTCAGCAGCGTGCCGTCCGGCGACAACCGCAGCGACTGCGGCTGCGGTCCGGCGAGGTCGGGGCTGCCGAACACGCGCTTGAGCGTCAGCGTCGATGCTTTTGCCTCGGCCGTGCTGGCAGGGGCCGCGTTGCGATCAGCAGCCACCGCGCTGCCCCCGCTCGCGCACGCGATCGCCATTGCCGCCGCACTCACGCTCCACCATGTCCGCATCTCATCCTCCGCGCCGCGCTGCTGCGGCTTGTCGGCGGCCGGATTAGCGGTCCGCCGCGCGATAGACCACCCGCAGACCGTTGCATCGGCGCGGAACCGGAATCGTTGCGCAGTGTTGCCCGCGCGATGACCACCGACGATTGCATCATCATCGGCGGCGGCCCCGCCGGGCTCACCGCCGCGATCTACCTGGCGCGCTATCATCTGCGTGTGCGGCTGTTCGACAGCGGATCGAGCCGCGCGGCGATGATCCCGCGGACGCGCAACCATGCCGGCTACCCCGATGGTATCGCGGGCAAGGACCTGCTCGCGCTGATGCTCGAACAGGCGGAGAAGTACGGCGTCGAACGGCAGGCGGTACGCGTCGAACGATTGCGGCACGACGATGAAGGCTTCGCGCTCGCGACCGAGGATGGCGACTATCGCGCGCGCTCGGTGTTGCTGGCGACCGGTGTGGTGAACCACCGGCCTAGGCATCTGCTACCCGAGGTGCACGACCCGGCGCTGGAACGCGGATTGCTGCGCTATTGCCCGGTGTGCGACGGTTACGAGGTGACCGACAAGAAGGTCGGCGTGATCGGCACCGGCGACCACGGCGTGCGCGAGGCGTTGTTCCTGCGAAGCTTCACGCGCGACGTGACCCTGATCGCGCCCGAGGCCGAACACGCGCTCGACCCGGCGTGTGCGGCCAAGCTGGACGAGGCCGGCATCGCGCGCGTCAACGGCCCCTGCGGCAATTACGCGATTGAACAAAATGGCCAGGGTGAGCAGCTCGCCTTCGACACTGCACGCGGGCGCATGGCGTTCGACAGCGTCTATCCCGCACTCGGATCGCGCATCCGCTCGCACCTAGCGGTCGAGGCGGGCGCACGCGCGACGGACGAAGGCTGTCTTGAGGTCGACGATCACCAGCGCACCAGCATCCCCGGCCTGTTCGCCGCCGGCGACGTGGTGAAAGGGCTCGATCAGATCAGCCACGCGATGGGTGAGGCAGGCGTCGCCGCGACGACGATCCGCAACATGTTGGGCGATCAGCGACCGCTCTGGCGCTGAGCGAGGGTTCAGTCGACGAATGCGGCCTCGATCACCAGCCGCTCGTCATTCCACTCGGGCACGGCGGTGATCGGCACCATGAAGCGCTTGCCCGGACGACCATCCACCGCGGGTCGCTCGATCTCGATCACGTCGCCTGCGCCGAAGTTCTCGACCGCAACGACATGACCAAGGCTGTCGCCATCGGTTGAGACCGCCGGTAACCCGATCAGATCGGCATGGTAATATTCGCCCTCGTCGAGAGCAGGCAGCGCCTCACGCGCCACCGTCAGCACGGTTCCCCGCATTGCCTCGGCGGCGTTGCGATCCGCGATCTCCTTGAAGCGCGCGATGTTGCCGTTGCGCAGTGACTGAAGCGTCAGCGAACCGTCGTTGAACGACCGATGCGCGTCCAGTTGCTCGGCAAAGACCTTTAGCTTCACCTCGCCGCCGACGCCGTGCGCGCCAGCGATGGCGGCGAGCACGACCTGCCCCGGCGGCACCACGCGCACCGGAGCCGCCGCGTCAGGCAGGCTCGGGCGAGCCGTCGCTGCCGCCGGGGGCGTCGTCGGCGCCTTCGGCGGGCGCGGGGGACGAGGCCCCTTGGTTGGTGGCGTCCTGGTCGTCATGCTCGTGCGAAAACTGGTCGGGGTCGGTCAAGGCTAGCTCCTCTCGTTGGAACAAGGGAACGCACGATGACCGGTCCGGTGCCGCAGCCGATCGGATGCCGGCCGATACGAACACCGGCCGGCACAAGCGGGCTCAGGCCTCCGCCGTCTCGGCCTCGGTCGTCTCGGCCGGGGCGTTGGCGGCTTCCTGCGCCGCCTTTAGCTTCTCGGCACGCTCCTCGGCGCGCTCGGTCGCCTTCTCGCCGGGCTTGCCCTTGGTCGGGTTGTTGCGCGCTGCGCGCTCCTTGACGCCGGCCTTGTCGAGGAAGCGGGCGACGCGGTCGGTCGGCTGCGCGCCGACGCCGATCCAGTGCTTCGCGCGCTCGGCGTCGAGGATGATGCGCTTCTCGTCGTCCTTGCCGAGCAGCGGGTTGTAGTTGCCGATCTTCTCGATGAACTTGCCGTCACGCGGGCTACGCGCGTCGGCGACGACGATACGGTAATAAGGACGCTTCTTCGAGCCACCACGCGACAGACGAATGCTCAGTGCCATGTTACTCTTCTTCCTTCTTCGATTTGGAACGCCCGCCGTAGCGGGCACGTGAAACTTACTTCTTGAACTTGAACCCGCCGGGCATTCCCGGCAGCCCGCCCGGTATGCCACCCGGCCCCGGCAATCCCGGCATCCCCGCCAGGCTTCCGCCCGGCCCGCCCGCCTTGGACATCATGTCGCCCAGCTCCGCGCCGCCCAGCGCGTTGCCAAGACCACCCAGCCCGCCCTTGCCGAGCATGCCAAGCAGTCCCTTCATCCCGCCCATCTTCTTGATCTTCTTCATGGCGGTCTGCATTTCCAGGTGCATCTTCAGGAGCTTGTTGACCTCCTGCACGTTGGTGCCCGATCCCTTGGCGATGCGGATCTTGCGCTTGGCGTTGATCAGCTCGGGCTTGGCACGTTCCTTGACCGTCATCGACGTGATCATCGCGTCCATCCGCAGCAGGATCTTCTCGTCCACCGCGCCCGACGCCATCGCCTTCTGCGCGCCCTTCATGCCGGGCAACATGCCGGCGAGCGCGCCCAGTCCGCCCATGCGCCGCATCTGCGCCAACTGCGCGCGCAGGTCGTTCATGTCGAACTGACCCTTGGCAAGCCGCGCGGTCATCCGCTCGGCGTCCTCCTGCTGGATCGCCTCCGCAGCGCGCTCGACCAGGCTGACGACGTCGCCCATGCCCAGGATGCGCCCCGCGACACGGCTCGGCTGGAACGCTTCCAGCGCGTCCATTTTCTCGCCGACGCCCGCGAACTTGATCGGCTTGCCCGTCACCGCGCGCATCGACAGCGCCGCACCACCGCGCGCGTCGCCGTCCATGCGGGTCAGCACCACGCCCGTCAGCGGCACCTGATCGGAGAAGTTCTGCGCGACGTTGACCGCATCCTGGCCGGTCAGCGAGTCGACGACGAGCAGGATCTCGTTCGGCGTCGTGACCTCGGCCACCGCCTTCATCTCGTCCATCAACGCCTGATCGACGTGCAGACGACCCGCGGTGTCGAGCATCAGCACGTCGAAACCCTGCAGCTTCGCCGCCTGCAGCGCGCGGCGAGCGATGTCGACCGGCTGCTGGCCCGCCACGATCGGCAGCGTCGCGACCTCGACCTGCGTGCCCAGCGTCGCCAGCTGCTCCTGCGCGTTCGGGCGATTGACGTCCAGCGACGCCATCAGCACCTTCTTCGTCGGGCGACCGGTGATCGAACCCTTCGACAGTCGCCGCGCGATCTTGGCCGTCGTGGTCGTCTTGCCCGACCCTTGCAGGCCGACCATCATCACGACCGCCGGCGGCGCGACGTTCAGGTCGAGCTCGGCGCCCTCGGGATCGTCGCCGCCCAGCATCTCGACCAGCGCGTCGTTGACGATCTTGACGACCTGCTGCCCCGGCGTGACCGAGCGCAGCACGTTCTGCCCGATCGCCGCCTCAGTCGCCTTGTCGACGAACTGACGCGCGACGGGCAGCGCCACGTCGGCTTCGAGCAGCGCGATGCGGACCTCGCGCATCGCCTGGCGCACGTCGGCCTCGGTCAGCGCGCCACGACCACGCAGCCGGTCGAACACGCCACCAAGACGATCGCTGAGGCTCTCGAACATCCAAATCCCTTCCGCCGGCCGCGAAATCACACCCGGCTAAACCCGCCCACCGCCAAACGCAAAAGCGCCGGCGGGCGAAACCTCGCCGGCCAGCGTGCGCCGCAGATGGACGCGTTGCTCAAGCGTTCACGGTGGAACGTGGTCGGGCCCTTAGCGCAACGACACCCCGCCGGCAAGATCACATGGGCAACCGCAAACAAGGTACGACGCGGCCACGTTGAACACCCGCCGCCTTTCATGCTTTAATTCAAGCAAGCCGTGAGACCAATGCGGCATCAATCGCAGGAGACGATGCGTGGGCCAGCCATCCGACAAACAGAAACAGCTTCACCACGATGTCACCAACGTCGGGCTTCGCGCGCAGGTCACGGCGGTTGGGCTGATCCAGCTCTGCGTCGAACTGCGCAAGACCAACGCGCTGAGCGAAGACGGATTGAACAACGTCAAAAAGGCGATCGCCGACGAACTGCTGATCGGGCAGAACCGGCGGTACTGCTCGCGCGACCAGCGCTGCGAGATCGAGGAACGGATCGATCGCATCTTCGCGGGCGAGCAAAAGGTCGGGCCGGCAGAAGAACTGTCCTTCGTCACCGATCCCGAAGGTGCGCCGCTACACTGAGGGCCGCACCCGTGGTTGACCTGGCGCGCGGCATCATTGAGGGGCGGGTAATCACCGATCGGAAGCCGCTTCGCCTGTGCCGTTTCACGCCACCGTCCTGACGCTCTACCCCGACATGTTCCCGGGACCCCTCGGTCACGCGCTCGCCGGACGGGCGCTCGCGAGCGGCTTGTGGTCGCTCGACGCGGTCAACATCCGCGACAGCGCGACCGATCGCCACCGCACCGTCGATGATACGCCCGCGGGCGGCGGCGCCGGCATGGTGCTGCGCGCCGACGTGGTCGCCAGCGCGCTCGACAAGGTCAGCGACGATCGACCGGTCCTGGCCATGACGCCCCGGGGTGCTCCCCTCACCCAGTCGCGCGTCCGCACGCTTGCGGCCGGGCCCGGCGCGGTGATCCTGTGCGGGCGCTTCGAGGGGTTCGACGAACGCCTGTTCGATGCGCGCGACGTCGAGCAGGTCGCGATCGGCGACTATGTACTCTCGGGCGGTGAGATGGGGGCGATGGTGCTGCTCGACGCTTGCGTCCGGCTGGTTCCGGGCGTAATGGGCGCGGCTTCTAGCGGGGACGAGGAAAGCTTCGAAAGCGGCCTCCTCGAATATCCGCATTATACCCGACCATATGAATGGGAAGGGCGCACGATCCCCGAAGTGCTGCGATCGGGGGATCATGCGAGGATCGCCGCCTGGCGAAAGCAACAGGCGGAGGTCGACACACGGCTACGGCGGCCGGACCTGTGGGAGCGTCACACCGGCGCTCGGGTTCGGTCGCCCTCTGGTGCGCGGCATGATGATGAAGGTTGAATACACATGAACCTGATCCAGACGCTCGAAGCAGAGCAGATCGCCAAGCTCGTCGCCAAGCGCGAGATCCCCGAGTTCCGCGCCGGCGACTCGCTGCGCGTCGGTGTCCGCGTGGTCGAGGGTGAGCGTACCCGCGTCCAGAACTACGAGGGCGTGTGCATCGCGCGCTCGAACAAGGGCATGGGCTCGAGCTTCACCGTTCGCAAGATCTCGTTCGGTGAGGGTGTGGAGCGCGTGTTCCCGCTCTACTCGCCCAACATCGAATCGATCACGGTCGTCCGCAAGGGTGCGGTGCGTCGTGCGAAGCTCTACTACCTGCGCGGTCGCACGGGTAAGTCGGCGCGTATCGCCGAGCGTCGCGATACCCGCCCGACGGCAACTGCGGCCGAGTAATCGGCGCGCTCCATACGGTAGCGTCACGGGGCGTGGGTGGTGTCTGCCATCCGCGCCCTTTTCGCGTCCGACGCGCCCGTACCGTGGACTTGATCCGCCCCCGCCCCTAGATCGCCCGGCATGTCCGCTTCCCCCCGGCCCGTTGTCACGCTGGGCTGCCGCCTCAACATCGCCGAGAGCGAGGCGATCCGCCAGCTCCTGCCCGCCAGCGCGAACGGTCGCGACGTGGCGGTGGTGAACAGCTGCGGGGTCACCAACCAGGCGGTGAAGGACACGCGCGCCGCGATCCGCCGGCTGCGCCGCGAGCGGCCGGATGCGGAACTGGTCGTCACCGGTTGTGCCTCCGATATGGACCGCGCCGCGTTCGAGGCCATGCCCGAGGTCGATCGCGTCGTCGCCAACGCCGCCAAGCTGCTGCCCGCCACCTGGGGCCCACGCGCCAACATGGCGCCGCCGCGTCGCCACACGCGCGGCTTCGTCGGCGTGCAGAACGGCTGCGACCACGCCTGCACCTTCTGCGCGATTCCGCAGGGGCGCGGCACCAGCCGCTCCGACCCGATCGGCACGGTAATCGATCACGTCGTGACCTTGGTCGAGGAAGGTAAGCGCGAGGTCGTGTTGAGCGGGGTCGACCTGACCAGCTACGACGATCACGGCGCGCGCCTGCCGGTGCTCGTCGAGCGGCTGCTCACGCAGGTGCCCGCGCTTGAACGGCTACGCCTCTCCTCGCTCGATCCCGCGGAGGTTGACGACCACCTCTTCGCGCTGTTGACGCAGGAGCCGCGTGTCATGCCGCATGTCCATCTGTCGCTACAGGCGGGTGACGACCTGATCCTCAAGCGGATGCGCCGCCGCCACACCCGGGCGCAGGCGAGTGCGCTGTCACAGGCGCTCAAGGCCGCGCGGCCGGAGATCACGATCGGCGCCGACCTGATCGCGGGCTTTCCCACAGAGAGCGAGCCTGCGCACGCCAACACGCTCGCGATGATCGATGACGCCGACATCACCCACGCGCACGTTTTCCCCTACTCCCCGCGCGACCGTACCCCAGCCGCACGGATGCCGCAGGTCGCGCCAGATATCGCGCGCGCGCGTGCCGCGGCGGTGCGAGCCGCCAGTGCCCAACGCCGCGCCCAGTGGCTCCTTACGCAGGTCGGCACGGTACAGCCGGTGCTCATCGAGCGCCCGGGTGACCGCGGCCACACTCCTGCCTTTGCCGATCTGCACCTAAACGCGGCCGCGCCGGTCGGCAGCATCGTCAACGCCCGCGTCACTGCGGCCACTTCTACTCACCTGATCGGGACCCCTGAATGAGCACCAGCTGGCACGACAAGCTGCTCGGCGGCTTTCGCCGCACCTCCGACCGCCTCGTCGGCAATCTCGCGGGGCTGGGCGGCGCGCGGCTCGACGACGACACGCTTGATGAGATCGAAGAAGCGCTGATCGCCTCCGACCTTGGCCCCGAGACCGCCACCCGCGTCCGCGCGCGCCTCGCCGAGGGCACGTTCGAGCGCAACATGGAGGAGCTCGGCATCCGCGTCGTCGTCGCGGAGGAAGTCGAGAAGGTGCTGGCTGAGGTCGCCAAGCCGATCGAGATCGAGGCATTTCCGCGCCCGCAGGTGATCCTCGTCATCGGCGTCAACGGATCGGGCAAGACGACCACGATCGCGAAGCTCGCGCACCTGTTCATGGAACAGGATTACGCCGTCATGCTGGCGGCGGGCGACACCTTCCGCGCCGCCGCGATCGGGCAGCTGCGCACCTGGGCCGAGCGGATCGGCGTGCCGATCGTCACCGGCCCCGAGGGTGGCGACGCCGCCGGCATCGTGTGGGACGCGGTCAAGAAGGCGACCGAGATCGGCACCGACGTGCTGATCGTCGACACCGCCGGCCGGCTGCAGAACAAGCGCGAGCTGATGGACGAACTCGCCAAGATCCGCCGCGTGCTCGGTCGCTTGAACCCGGCCGCACCACACGACGTACTGCTCGTCCTCGACGCTACCACGGGGCAGAACGCGCTCAACCAGATCGAGGTGTTCAAGGAGGTGGCAGGCGTCACCGGGCTCGTCATGACCAAGCTTGACGGTACCGCGCGCGGCGGCGTGCTGGTCGCGGCGGCGGAGCGGTACGGCCTGCCGATCCACGCGATCGGGGTGGGCGAGCAGATGGACGATCTGCGCCCGTTCAACGCCAACGAGGTCAGCCGCATCATCGCCGGCGTCGACACGGGGCCGCGCAAGTGAGCACCGCGCCCACTCCAGTCGTCGAGCCGAGCGCCGGCATCAAGCACCTCGTCGACTACGGCCCGCTGGTCGTCTTCTTCCTCGTCAACTTCCTCGTCCCAGCGACCGCGGCGCGCGGGATCGTGTCGCATTTCACCCGCGCGCTCGACGGCATGGCGCAGGTCGAGATGCTGCTGATGGCGCGCGTGATCCTGGCGACCGCCGCCTTCGTGATTGCGAGCGCCGCCGCGCTGGTCCTCGCCAAAGTGAAGCTCGGCCGCGTGCCGCCGCTGCTGCTGATCTCGGCCGGTCTGGTGCTCGTGTTCGGCGGGCTGACGATGTATTTCCGCGACGCACGCTTCATCCAGATGAAGCCGACGATTGTCTACGCTTTGCTGTCGGGCGTGCTGCTCGGCGGCCTTGTCGCGCACAAGCCGCTGCTGCGCGACCTGCTTGGCAGCACCTATCCGGGCTTGAGCGAGGCAGGCTGGCGGCGGCTGACGATCAACTGGATCCTGTTCTTCGCCGCGATGGCGATCGCGAACGAGGCCGTCTGGCGCGGCGCCTACGCGCTCTACGGCAAGTCGCGCGGCTGGGACCTGTGGGCGATCTACAAATTGTGGGTGGTGATCCCCCTCACCCTGATCTTTGCGATCGCGAACGTGCCGATGCTGCTGCGGCACGGTGCGCAACTGGGGCAGGAGCCGCCGCTGCCGCCGGAGGGGTGACATGAAAAAGGGCGCGTCACCCGACGCGCCCTCCTCGTTCACTCGAGAATGTTCAGCCCGCGGCCTGCTCGTAGCGGCGTCCGGCCTCGTCCCAGTTCACCACGTCCCACCACGCCTTCAGATAACCCGGCCGGTCATTCATGTAGGTCAGGTAGTAGGCATGCTCCCACACGTCGTTGCCGAGGATCGGCGTGCCCGGCTCCTTGGCGTCGTCCATCAGCGGGTTGTCCTGGTTCGGCGTCGACGTGACCTTGAGCGTGCCGTCCTTGTCCGCGATCACCCACGCCCAGCCCGAGCCGAACTGGCCCGCACCCTTCGTGTTGAAATCCTCCTTCAGCTTGTCGAGCCCGCCGTAAGCGTCGATCGCCTCCTTGAGCTTGCCCGACGGCTGAGTCGAACCCTTCGGCCCCATGATCTTCCAGAAGAAATCGTGGTTCCAATAACCGCCGCCGTTGTTGCGGACGAGCGCGGGCTGCTGCGAGATCATGCCGAGGATTTCCTCGATCGACTTGCCCTCCAGCTTCGGGTCGGCGGCGACGCCCTCGTTCAGCTTGTTGGTATAGGCCGCGTGATGCTTGTCGTGGTGGAACGTCATCGTCTCCTTGGAGATGACCGGCTCCAGCGCGTCATAAGCGTACGGCAGCGGCGGCAGTTCGAAAGCCATGAGAATGCTCCTTGATGGGGTTCGCGGATCAAACGCGACCGCTCCCAAATGGCTCCGGCAAGGTCGTTACGCAACCGCTCCGATCAGGTCGTGGCGGCGTAGCGCGTGGCGTAGCTGATCGTAGCTGAGCCCCAGCGCCTCCGCGGTCGCGCGCTGGTTGAAGCGGTGCTCAGCGAGCGTGCGCGCCAGCAGCTCGCGTTCGAACCGCGCGACGCGCGACTTGAAGTCGGATGGCCCCTCCTCGCACGCGACGACGGGAGCGTCCTCGTCGGACACGTCGCGCGACTTCGTCTCTGGCGCGGGTTCGCTGCGCGACGTCGGCCGGGCAGTCGCAGGACGATAGGGCGAGTGGAACGGATCGATCTCGATCGCGTCGATCGGCCCGGCCTCCTCCCAGCGGTACACCGCCCGCTCGACCACGTTGCGCAACTCGCGCACGTTGCCGGGCCAGCGGTGATCCATCAGCACCTCGACCGCCTTGGGTCCGAAGCCCGCGAACTCGTCATGCCCCAGTTCCGACGCCATCCGCCGCCCGAAATGCTCGGCGAGCACCGGAATGTCGCTGCGCCGCGCGCGAAGTGGCGGCAGCGTCACGACCTCGAACGACAGCCGGTCGAGCAGGTCGGCACGGAACGTGCCCGCGTCGACGCGGTCGGGTAGATGCTCGTTGGTTGCAGCCACGATCCGCACGTCGACCGTCATCGCGCGCGACGATCCGATCCGCGTCACCTCGCCGTACTCGACCGCGCGCAGCAGCCGCTCCTGCGCGCCCATCGACAAGGTGCCGAGTTCGTCGAGGAACAGCGTCCCGGCATCCGCCTCCTCGAACCTGCCAGTGCGCGCCTTGGTCGCGCCGGTGAACGCGCCCGCCTCGTGCCCGAACAACTCCGCCTCGATCAGCGTTTCGGGCAGCGCGGCGCAGTTCATCGTGACGAGCGACTGGCTCCACCTGGGCGACAAATGGTGGAGGCGTTCCGCGACCAGCTCCTTGCCCGTGCCGCGCTCGCCGATCACCAGCACCGGGCGGTCGAGCGCGGCAGCGCGGCTGGCGCGTTCGAGCGCGTCGAGAAAGGCACCCGATTGCCCGATCACCTGCGTGGTCCTGCGCATGAACCAACGCTTGGCAAAGTTCGCCAAGTGTTGGCAATCCCCAAATCTTCACAACAGGCACCGCTGGCACCAAGTTGTTGCTTTCGCGCGGTTTTCCGATTTGGCACGCTCTCTGCAAAGCATGGGACAACAACGCACACAGGGAGTTACACCAATGACCAACATCACCAGCAAGCTCGCCGCGATCGCCTGCACCATCGTCGTCAGCGCCACCATGCTCTTCGGCGCGGTCGGCCCCGCCACGGCGATCGGGCACACCGCCCCCATCTCTCGCGTCGCCTGACGCTCCGGTCCGGCGGCAGGCCCGTTTCCGCCCCCGCCGGAACCGAGTAAGAAGCGCGTATCATCAGGAGTCCAACGTACATGGGCATTTTCTCCCGAACCCGCGACATCGTCGCCGCCAACATGGCCGAGCTGCTCGAGAAGGCGGACGACCCGGCGAAGATGATCCGGATGATCATCTCGGAGATGGAGGACACGCTGGTCGAGGTCCGCGCCTCCGCCGCGCGCACCATCGCCGACAGCAAGGAGATGCGCCGCCATATCGAGCGTCTGTCCGAGCTGGAGGAAAGCTGGACCGAGAAGGCGGAACTGGCGCTCAGCAAGGAGCGTGAGGACCTCGCCAAGGCAGCGCTGGTTGAGCGCCGCAAGGCCGGCGACATGGCGCAGCAGCTGCGCGACGAGGTCAAGCTGCTCGATGACAGCCTTCGCGCCAGCGAGGACGATATCGCCAAGCTCCAGTCGAAGCTACGCGAGGCACGCACCAAGCAGAACGCGATCGCGACCCGGCTGGAAAGCGCCAACACCAAGGCGCGCCTGCGCGAACTCTGGAACGGTCCTAAGACGCACGAGGCGTTTAGCCGCTTCGAGTTGCTCGAACGCCGCGCCGATGAGGCCGAGGGCCGCGCCGAAGCGATGGGGCTGACGCCCAAGACGCTGGAAGACGAATTCAACGAACTGCGCTCGAGCGACAAGATCGACGCCGAGCTCGCCGCGCTCAAGGCGCGCATGAACAAGGATCGCTGAGATGGAGGATTTCTTCGGTATTTCCGTGTCGGTCATCACGCTGTTCATCGCGCTGCCGTGGTTGATCCTGCACTACGTCACCAAGTGGAAGCAGGCGCCCAAGATCACCGGCGAAGACGAGCAACTGCTCGACGAGATGTACAATCTTGCTCGCCGGCTTGAGGATCGCCTCAACACGGTCGAGCGGATCGTCGCTGCCGACAATCCCGATTTCCGCCCCGGCATGGCCGATTACCGCGGCCAGCCCGACTACCGGCTCGAAGGCGGCGACGCCCGCTTCGAGTCGAACCGCCAACAGCGTCCCTCGTATGAGCGGAGGAACTGATGTCCGACAGCCGCACCAAATTCTACCTCGATAAGCAGGACGCCAAGTGGAAGGGCGTGTGCGCAGGGATCGCCGACTACACCGGGATCGATGTGCTCTGGGTCCGTGTCGCCGCCGTGCTGATGACCGTGGTCGCGCAGCAATGGTGGATCATCCTGGCTTACTGGGTCGTCGCCTGGATGGCCGAGCCCAAGCCGATCAACCTCTACCAGGACCGCGCCGACCAGAAATTCTGGCAGGGCGTACGCAGCAACCCGACGCGCTCGGCCGCCGAGGTCCGCTCCACACTGCGCGACGTGGATCGCCGGTTAGCCGACATCGAGCTGCATTATACCAGCCGCAACAGCACGCTCGCCAACGAGATCGACAGCCTGCGCTGATCGACCGCGAGTTTGAAGGGGAGAAGAACAATGCATGGTCCGTGGTTCGTCCTGTCGATCATCGCGATGTCGATGGCCGCCTGGGTCATCAACAACTGGATCCGCGCCCGGCACGGTTACTCGATCAGCGACGACTGGGGTCGCAACATCGACAAAAGTGACGCGGGCGCCAACCGCAACATCGCGCTGCTGGGACGCGAGAACGAGCGCCTGACCGGGCAGGTCAGTCGCCTCGAAGAGCGGATCGCGGTGCTGGAACGCATCGCGACGGACCCCGCCGTCCGCACCGCACGCGAGATCGACGCGCTGCGCGATCGCTGATCGACGCCCACGACACTCATCAAGAACAAGGAACGACGATGCCCTGGTCCGTAGCTTTCATGGTGGTGATGATCGTGTTGATCACGGCCATCGCGAAGACCGCCCGCCACCGCAACCACCACATGCTGGATGGCCAGCCCGCCCCGCACGAGGTCACCCACGCGCAGGAAGAGATTCGCCAGCTGAAGGAGCGCGTTCAGGTGCTCGAGCGCGTGATCACCGAGAACCACAACAGCCTCGACCTCGACCGCGAGATCGCGCGGCTGCGCGACCGCTGACGAAGCGAACGAAAGGAGATGACCGCCATGTCCGATCCTAACTTCTACCTGACGATGGCCGCCGCCGCGCTCGCCGGACTCGCCATGCTGACCTTCGCCGCGCTGAACGGCTGGCGCGGATGGTTGCAGCTGAAGCATCAGCAGATGTCGCAGGATCAGCTCGCCGCCGCTCCCGCCGGCCCGAGTGCGGGCGCGCGGATCGAGATCGCCGATCTGAAGGAACGCATCCGCAAGCTGGAAGCGATCGCGGCGGGCGTCGACCTGTGACGACCCCGGCGGGCGCCCTCCCCGCCGCCGCGTCTACACACCTGCCGCACGCCGCCGCCCGCCTGCAAGGTTGCCGCACGCAGCCGCAGAAGTTAGCGCGACACGCATGACCGACACCCCCGCCCCTACCCTTGCCGACGTGCGCGACGAATATGAGTTTCTTGAAGGCGACGACCGCTACCGCCTGCTGGTCGATCTGGGGCGTGAGCTGGAGGAGATGCCCGCGCCGCTCAAGACCGAAGCCACGCTGGTGCGCGGCTGCTCCGCGTCGGTCTGGGTCTACCCGACCGTACAGGACGACGGCACGCTTCACTTCCTCGCCGACAGCAATGCCGCGATCACCAAGGGGATCATCGCGCTGGTGCTGCTGACCGTGCAGGACCGCGCGCCCGCCGCGATCCTGGCGACCGACGTGGACGCCGAACTCGCGCCCTTCAACCTCAAGGCGCAGCTCAGCTCCAACCGCACGCAGGGCATTCCCAACATGATCGCGCTGATCCGCGAGACCGCCGCCCGCTACGCCTGAGTGTCCGGCCCGGGCGTTGCGTCGCTCAGGTGCGCGGCAGGCCCGCGATCCAGCTTTCCAGCGCCGCGTCGTCGCGCATGTCGCCGGTGAAGCGATAATGCGGGATCGCGGGCTGGTTCGATGCCCGCTTGCGATCGCGATAGACCTTCATCGGGATCACGGCCTCACCGATCCCGCTCGGCAACGGCTTTTCGCGCACGTCCATGTAGAGCGTGTCGGCCGAGGTATCCTGCCCGACCTGCACCGCGCCGAGCGCCGTCCACAGGTCGACCGCGTCCAAGCACGCCGAGCCGCAGCCCCAGTCAGTCAGCACGAACACGCGCGCGGTGGGCGGCGCCACCGCGGCGGGGGTGACCGGCTCGTTCTTTGTCTCATCGCTGTCGTCCCGCCATAGCGGCTCGCCGCGCGCACGGGCGCGCGCCATGCCGTCCACGATCTTGCCAGCCCAGGCGATCGCCTCGGGTGAGCCGTTGGGCGACGCCTGCCACTCTGCCTTATAGCCCTGCAGCGTCGCGAGATTGCTGGCCGACGCACGCCACTCGACCGCTTCCGAACTGACCGCGGCCTTGTCGACCGCCGCCCGCCCCCAGATCACCCGCGCGATCTGCTGCGACCATTCGGACGAGCCGCCACCGTTGCCGCGCAGGTCGAGCACGATCCGCGGCGCGGCGACGACCTGATCGCGATCGCGCGTCAAATCCGCGATCATTGGCCGCAGCGCCTTCGCAGTCGCGCCCTCGGGATTGCCGTCAAAATTGCTCATCGCATACCAGCGCGTGCCATCCGCCAGCACATGCGCCCCGATCGCCGGACGCGCTCGCGGCGCGGTCGCGGCGAAGCGCGTGTCGAACTCGGCATCGGGTAGCGGCCGCCACGCGAGCGTCACCTGCTGCCGCCTGCCGTTCACGCGAAACGTGCACCGCGACGGCCGCGTGATGAACGGATTCCGCGCATCGATGAACAGCCGCCCTCCCTGCGTCGCGCGCTGGCTGGCAAGCTGCCACCGCCCACGGAACGCTCCCACGTTGCGCGCGGCGAGCGTTTCGGCCGCGATCCCGTCGCATTGCTCCAGCACCGCGCCGACCGGCGGCAGCCCCGCGCCTTCCGCGACCGTCCGCACGACCTGCCGCCCCGCACCATCGAAGCCGGTCAGGAACCCCGGCCATTCGAGCGCGATCGGCTCCGGCTTTTGTACATCAAAGGCGACATGGCCGTCGTTGAAGTGCGCGACATAGCCGCGCATCGCCCACAGATAACCGGGATAGTCGCGCACCTGCCGCGCGCGCGTCAGCGCAAGCGCGAGCGCGCGGTCGTTCGAGGCCGAAAAGCCCGGATCGAGCCGGTTATAGGGTCCGGGATGATCCTCGACGACCTGATCGTGGAACGCCTGCGCGTCGGTGAGCAGCGTCGCGGACCAGTCACGCGGCGCATCCGCAGCGCCGAGCATCGCCGCGCCGGTGAGCAGGATCAGCGCTTTTAAGACTCGTAACCTTCGGCACATCGTTGATCTCCCCGCCCGTGGGCGATCATGTGCGAGCAAGGACCCGTCCGCAATCGTGCGGCGAGGAGAAGCCGGATGGTGCCGACGCTAGCGTGCGCTGCCGCGCAGTTCATCGCCCAGCAACCCGACGTCCATCCCCTCGGCCACGATCCGCCAGCGATCGGGCACCCGCGTGTCGACGACAACGACAGCGCGCTTCGGGCAGATGCCGAGGCATTTGGTCTCGACCACGCCGATCCCCGCCTTGCGTCCCTTGCCGAAGCCCGGCTCGTCGCGCAGCGCCTTGGCCATCGACGTGCGCCCTTTGTCGCCGAACCCGCCACCCAGTTTCTTCGAGCATTTGCCGCACACCAGGATCGCGCCAGACCAATGCGCGCGCACATGGTCCTTCATGCCGGCGCCCGCACGTGATCCCTCACGCCGTGCCCGGCTTCCACGTCCGCGCGTCCTCGGCGCTGCGCAGCACATCATACGCCGCCTGGATCGCCTGGAACCGCTTCGCCGCCTCGGGATCGTTCGGGCGGACGTCGGGATGGTTCGACTTGGCCAGCCGCCGCCACGCGAGCTTCACCTCCTCGAACGAGGCATCGACCTCAAGGTCCAGCACGTCGAGCGCGCGCATCTCGTCGCGCGACCGGGTGCCGTCGCCCGGTCCGGCCCAGGCCTGATGCTTTGATTGCGCAAAGCCGCCCGAATCGCGCCGCTCGTTCGCCTCGCGCTCGGCGGCTTCTTCGGCCGACAGCCCTTCAAAATAGTTCCAGCCGCGGTTATACTCGCCCGCGTGCGTCTGGCAGAAATACCAGCGTTCGGGGCTGTTCGGGCTCTTGGGCGCAGGACAATCGCCTGGCTCCTCGCAGCCGTGGCGATCGCACAGCCGGACCGTCTGCGCCGCGCGCCCGCTGCCGTAACCGCGCCAGCGAGGAAAGCCCCAGTCGTTCGATCGTGTGGTGTGTCGCGCCATGAAGCGCCCGAGATAGGCCGCGTGGGCGCAAGGGCAACCGCGAAGATGCGTGTCAGAGGGTCTGTAAGCCGGGTTCTGTCCCCCTCGCCCTCGCGAACAAGGATAGGCGACCATTCCTCTCGGCCCGCGCTCGCACGCGGGCTCCAGCAATCAACCCGGGCAGCGGGTGGGAACACACCCTGGCACGCGAACGTACCGCGCCGCCCCTATTCGATCTTGCTCCCGGTGGGGTT
Organism: Sphingomonas sp. Mn802worker; assembly: GCF_000382485.1. Classification (GTDB taxonomy): domain Bacteria; phylum Pseudomonadota; class Alphaproteobacteria; order Sphingomonadales; family Sphingomonadaceae; genus Sphingomonas. Next base: position 33,357 of record NZ_AORY01000011.1, read on the forward strand.
TGCCGTGCCGCCCCTGTTACCAGGCGCGCGGTGCGCTCTTGCCGCACCCTTTCACCGTGACCGCACCGAAGCGCGGCCGTCTGCTCTCTGTGGCACTTTCCCTGGGGTCACCCCCGGCGGGCGTTACCCGCCACCGTTGTTCCGCGGAGCCCGGACTTTCCTCGACGTTTGCACGACGCGGCCGCCCGACCCTCTGACGGGATGAGCCTCTAGTCGTCACCCTGCGGTTTGGGAAGCAGCAACGCGAGCAGGATCATGCGGCATTCCGCATCGATCTCGCCGTCGATCAATTCGGGGCGGAAGCGCCGCTGGAACGCCATGATCGCCGCCATCCGGTCGGACACGTCATAGCCGAAGCGTTCGAGCGCGAGGCAGAAGCCCGCCTCGCTCCAGAACGGATCGGCGAGATTCTTCGTCGGTCGCGGCAACGCCAGCCGCAGCCGCGCGAGCTTCCCCCACGGGAACAGCTCGCCCGGATCGCGCTTGCGCGTCGGCGCGATGTCGGAGTGGCCCACGACGTTGCCGCGCGTGATCTCGTATTTGTCCTTCAGGTGCGCGACGAGGCGGATCACCGCGTCGATCTGCGCGTCAGGAAAGGTGCGATAGCCCCATTCATGCCCCGGATTGACGATCTCGATCCCGATCGAGGCGGCGTTGACGTCCTCGACGTCGCGCCAGTGCGACTTGCCCGCGTGCCAGGCGCGATGCTCGTCAGCGACCATGCGCAGCACCGTTCCGTCCTCGTGCACCAGATAATGGCACGACACTTCCGCGGCCGGGTCCTGCAAGCGCGCAACCGCCGCCTCGGCGCTCTCCATGCCGGTGTAATGCAGCACCAGCATCGTGATCGGCAGCGTGCGTGCATTGAAATTGGGCGATGGCGCCTCGACGACCTTCACCCGCACACCTGCTTCATCGCGCTTGTCCCCGTCGCTGCGACGCCCGCCTATAGGGCGCGTGCCCGGCAGAGGGAAGCGCGCTAGCCGCGGGCGGCGAGCGGAGCGGTGTCACGCGCGACCCGCTCGTAAAAGCCGCGATACGCCGCACTCGGCCGCAACGACTCGCTTTGCCCGATCACCGTCTCACCGGCACCCAGCAACAGCAACGCACCGGGTTTGAGCGCCTGCGCCAATCGCTCCAGCACTACCTGCCGCACCGCCGGCGTCAGGTAGAACAGCACGTTGCGGCACAGGATCAGGTCATATCGTCCCGGAACTGGATCGGTCGCCAGATTGTGGCGGCGATAACTGATGCCTGTCAGCAGCGCCTTGTTCGCGATCCAGTCACCGTCGTCGCTTTCGAACCAGCGCATCATGCGACGAATCGGCAGGCCACGCTGGATCTCGAATTGCGAGTAACTTGCCATGCGTGCCCGCGCGATGGCGCTTGCCGACACATCGGTGGCGAGGATGTCGGGCGCGGTGCCACCGTCCTCGGCGAACAGCATCGCGAGCGACAACGGCTCCTGACCCGTCGCGCAGGCCGCGCACCAGATGCGCGGGCGTGTGCCCGCCGGCACGGCGCTACGCACCGCCTGCACCGCTGCCTCGATCACGCCCGCATCGCGGAAGAACGACGTTTCATGGTTGAGCAGCGCATCGACGATCCGGTCGCCGATGCGGTGATCGTGTCCGTCGAGCAGCCTTGCGACCAGCGCGTCGGCGTGCGGCAGCGACAATTCGGCGAGCAGCGGACCGAGTGCCGCCTCAAGCCGCCAGGTGCGATTGGCGGCGAGTTGCTGCCCGGTGCGCGCCTCCAGCAGCGCGGACAGGACGGCGGTCGCGCCTGCGCTCGGCGGCTCGCTGCGAACGGCCACGCTCATGGTCGACCGTTGGCGGTGATGAAACCCGCGATCTGATCGGGTGACAGCACCGCGTGCGCCAACCCCTCGCCCGCCACCGCACCCGGCATGCCCCAGACGACCGAGGAGGCACGGTCCTGCACCACCACGGTGCCGCCGCTGGCGCGCACCTGCCGTGCGCCGTCCAGTCCGTCGCGCCCCATCCCGCTCAACACCACCGCCAGCAACCGCTCGCGATAGATCGCCGCGAGCGATGCGAACATCGGGTCGACCGCGGGCAGATTGCCGGTCGTGGCCGGCTCGCGCGACAGGCGGAGCGCCGCCGTGCCGTCGCCCAGCGACCGGGCGACGACGTGCGCGTCACCCGGGGCAACGACGATCTGTCCGGGCAGCAGACGCGTGCACTCGCTCGCAACCGTGCACACCCGGCCCGATGCCGTGGTGATCTGATCCGCGAAGAAGGTTGAGAAACTGCTCGGCAGATGCTGGGTCACGACGATGGGGCGCTGCATCGTCTCCGGGATCGCACGCAGGACGCTGGTCAACGCGTGGATGCCGCCTGTCGAGGCGCCGATCGCGACCACATCGAAGGGGTAAGCGGGCCGGGTCCACGCGCGCGACACAGGAACCGCGATGGCCTCTGCCTCGGTCAATCCATCGAGTTTGGCGAGCAGCGTGTCCGCGAACCGCGTCCCCATCGTCGCCGCGCCCGGCTTGACCAGCGTGTCCGCCGCGCCGAGTGCCAACGCCTCCACCGCGTGCGCCGCTCCGTCCGCCGCCGACCCCGACACGATCAGCACCTTCGCGCCGCGCGCCGCGCGCAGCAGATCGGGCAAGGCCGCCAGTCCGCTGGTCCGCGGCATTTCGATATCGAGCAGGAGCAGCTCGACGCTCGTTTGGCGCAACAGCACCAGCGCCTCCGACGCGCTCGCACACATGCCGGCCACGCGGTAGCGGCCGCTCTCCGCAACCATCCGCGACAAGGCCGCGCGCGCGACCGCCGAATCGTCGACGATCATCACGCGCGGCACAGGGACGCATGACGTCGCTGGTCGTTCGAGGGAGCATGACGACGCCATGGCGCGTGTCCGTGTCCGATTCAGGCGACGCCGACGATCTGGAGCTTGCTTTCCAGCGTTTCGCGGTCGAACGGCTTCATGACATATTCATCCGCCCCCGCCTCGATCGCGGCGCGAATGTGCGCCATGCCGTTTTCGGTGGTGCAGAACACGACCTTCGGCCGCTTCGCCAGCGTCTCGTCGCCCAATGCGCGCAGGAACTCCATCCCGCTCATCACCGGCATGTTCCAGTCGAGCAGCACCACATCGGGTTGGTGCGCGTGGCATTGCGCCAGCGCCTCGCGACCATCCGCCGCCTCCGCCACCGCGAAGTTCAGCGTCTCCAGGATGTGGCGCGCGACCTTGCGGATGACCTTTGAGTCGTCGACGATCAGGCAGGTTTTCATGCGGTTACTCGACTTGCATCGTTGTTCAGAGACCTTGGCAGACAGGCGTAAGTGTCGCGTTAACGGAAGCCGAAGCGATCAAGCGGCGGCCAGTTCGACCAGTCGCTTCACATCCAGCAACATCAGCGTCTCGCCGCTGCCCTCCGCCACCCCGCGCACGGCCGACCAGCCGCCCTCCAGCGCCATGCCGGCGGGCGGCGGCGCGATCGTCACCGTCGCGACATCCTCAAGCGTGTCGACCGCGATCGCGTACAGGTGACCATCGACCATCGTCACGACACCGCGCGACGCGGCTTGATCGTCGCCCGGCAGGTCGAGCACGCGGCGCGTCTCGATCACGGTGGCGACACGACTGCGCAAGGCCGCGAGCCCACGGATCGTCGCCGGCGCACCGGGTGCCGGCTGCACCGCGGGCAGGTCGACCACGGAATCGATCTGCGCGGCGTCGAACAGGATGCCACGGCCCGCGACGTGCGCGAGCAGGTGAAGCGTCGGCTCGTTCATGCGCGGAGTTCCTGCAACGCGGCGACCAGGGCGGCACGGTCACCCCGGTAAAGCCCGGAGCCGGCATGTCGGCTCAATCGGATGACGCGGCCCGGCGCGGTTCCCGCCTCTTCCTCCATCGCCAACGCGACTGCGACCGGGCTGCCGGGTCGGGTGTGGCGCACGACCTGATACCCCGCCGCCTCGATCGTCGGACGCAGGAAGGCTTCCATCCAGCCGCTCTCGCTACCATGAAGCAGGCACAGCGGCCGTGTTGCGGGTGCCGCCGCGACGTCGAAGAGCGTGAGCGGATCGACCAGCTCGATCGGCTCGTCTGCCAACATCACAAGCGTGGTGCCGTCCGGTCCTTCGATCGTTTCCTCCGGCAGGTCGACGATCTCGATCGCTTCGATGACTGGATAGGCCATCTCACGTCCGTCGAGTTGCAGGCGCAGGATTGTCCTGATCGCCGCCGGATCGGCGGCGCGCGTGATCGAGACCGGCACCGCCGCGCCGTCGCGCGTCACCCACCAGCGACCGGCTGCAAGCGACAGCGCATCGGCCGGAACCTGCTCGATCCGGCCGACCGCCTCCGCCGCGATCAGTCGGGTGCGCCCGTCGACGTCGCGGAACAGCAACGCGCGCGGTGCCTCGACCACGACCTCCGCCTCCACGACCACCTCCTGCCGCTCAAATCGCAAGCCTGCGCGTGCGGCGATCCCGGCGGCATCGAGCAACAGGATCGGCATGCCGTCGTCCGGCAGCATCTGCCCGGCGTAGATGCCTGCGGCCATGACCGCGGGCGCGGCCGGCTTGACCACCAGTTCCTGCGTCTCGACGACCCCGCTGATGCCCAACGCGAACATGCCCTCGCGCAACGACAGGATCGCGACCAGCGTCACTTGCTCCGGCTTGGCGAGCCCCAGCAGCGACGGCAGGTCGACCATCGGCATGCGTCGCCCGCGCACGACCGCCATCGCATGTGCGCCGAACCGTTCGATCCGCAGCGCGCCCTGCTCGACCGCGACGATTTCCTCGACTACCTGCCGCGACAGCGCGAACCGCGTGCCCGCCGCCTCGACGATCACCGCGTTCAGGATCGCAAGCGTCAGCGGCACCTCGATCGTGACGGTCAGGCCGCGCCCGGGCTCGTTCTTCAGCGCGATCCGCCCGCCGATCTGTTCGACGTTCGCCTTGACGACATCCATCCCCACGCCGCGCCCGGAAATGTCGCTCGCTTCCTCGCGCGTCGTCAGCCCGGGTTCGAAGATCAGGTCAAGCCGGCGCGCTTCGCTCCATCCGGCGATCTCGCTTGCGCGGCTCGGCTGGGCGCGAATGGCCTTTTCTACAAGCCGATCCGCATCGATCCCGCGCCCGTCGTCAACGATCTCGATGACGATCAGATTGCCCGCCTGCCGTGCGGCGACGCGGAGCGTTCCGGCCACCGGCTTGCGCGCGAAGACGCGGTCGGCGCGTGCCTCGATCCCGTGATCGATCGCGTTGCGGACCATGTGCGCCAGCGGATCGCGCAGCATCTCGATCATCTCGCGGTCAAGCTCGACATCGCCGCCCTCAATCACCAGCGACACGATCTTGCCGACCGCCGCTGCAGTATCGCGGACCATGCGCGGCAATGCCTGGAACAGCGCATCGATCCGCTGCATCCGCGTCAGCGTCACAGTTTCGCGCAGCTCCGCCACCGTCATCGACAGTCGCTCGAGCATCGCCTCGAGCTTCGGATCGCCCGCGTCCCGCAGCTGCCGCGCGACCTGATTGCGCGCCAGCACCATGTCCGACACACCGCTCATCATCCGGTCGAGCAGGTCAACCGACAGTCGCACGGTTCGCTTGGGTGCGCGCGCCGACTTGCCGGGTATTATGGCGGTGCCGTGCGCTTCGGCATCAACGGTCGGTGAGGCCGCTACACGCTGGTCCAGCTGGGCGATCAACGCCGCCTCGTCGCCGTCGTCGAGCGGCTGCCCCGCATCGATCGCCTCGACGATCTCGCCGATCCGATCAACGATCGCGAGGATGGCCGACACGGTTGCGGCATCGGGTTGACGCGTACCCGAGCGGACGGCCGACAGCACATCCTCGGCCGCGTGGCTCAATCGGGCAAGGCGCGGCAGGTCGAGGAAGCCGCAGCTTCCCTTGATCGTGTGGACAAAGCGGAAGATCGCGCCCAGCCGCGCCTGATCGCTCGGATCGCGCTCCCAGCCGACGATCTCGCCCGAGAGCGCTTCCAGCGTCTCGCGCGTCTCGGCAATGAATTCCTGCAGCAGATCGTCCATGCGGCCTCGATGTCCCAGACCGCCGGCATGGCACGATTAGGTTAAGAGCGGCTTAGGAGCCGCCCCTACCATCGCGATACGCGCTCACCGCGAGGACGGGAGCGTCGCCCCGAACATTAGCGAACCGTCCTCCGCTTCGCTCACCACGACAGAACCGCCCGCTTCGTCGGCGATCGCGTGCACCATATAGGCAGCCGCTGCGCGCGGGGTGACCGCATCGTCGGCGGCTCCGTCGACGAGCACAGCGCGCAGGTCGGGATCGAGCACGATGCGTGGCCCCTCTGCGTGCAGCACGATTTCGGTCAGCCCGTCGCTGTCCTCCGCCCCGATCGTCAACCGGCCACCACGCAGCAGCGCATCGCCCGCGATCATCGACAGGTTCAACAGCACCTTGATCGCCGATTTGGTCAGGTCGGCGCGTTCGACCACCCAGTTCAGCGTCAACCGCTTGTTGTCGCCGAGCAGCCCCTCGATCGCGATCTGCGCCTCGCGCGTGTCGACCCGCTCGCCGAACCCGCCAGCCGCGCCAAAGGCCAGCCGGAAGAACTTGAGCTTGTTCGCCGATACCCGCGCGCTTTCGTTGAGCAATTCCATGCAGCGCGCACGCATCGCCGGATCGGTCTCGTCCGCAAGCAACTCCAGCCCGTTGTTGAGCGCGCCCACCGGCGACAACAGGTCGTGGCACAACCGTGAGCAGAGCAGGCTGCCGAAATCGACCGGACTGATGGCCATGGATGATCCTTGGGATGCGCGGAACTGATGCAGGCGTTGTGACCGCTGCGCGGTAGCGGCGCAAGCAGGGTTAATGCGGTCTTATTCCGCCGTGACGACCAGTTCGACCGGATCGAAGCGCCCGTGCAGCGCCCCGTGCTCCACCGCGCGCCATGCCGCCAACTGGCCCGCTCCGACGATGATCCAGACCGCCCCGTCCGCGGCCGCCTCCCTCGCGTCGGTCCGTGACGGACACATGTCGCCGGTCGGATGGGAGTGATAATGACCGATCACGCTCGACCCTCCCTTCCTCGCCGCGCGCCACGCCGCGATCAGCGCGGCGGGATCGAGCTCGAACCGCGTCGCCGGCTCGCGGCTGACGTTCGCGCATCCCTCGACCGCGGCGATCCGCCCTACCCCGCCCAACAACAGTCCGCACACTTCCGCGCGCGACGCCGCGGCGTGATCCAAGATTCGTTGCCGATCCGTAATTGAAATTTTCACTCTCATCGCCATCTAGGATGCAGCATGGACCGGGGGGTTTCCATCATCGAAGCGACGATCGCCTCGGCTGCCGACGGCTGGCGGCTCGATCGTGCGCTGGCGGACGCGGTTCCGACCCTGTCGCGTGAGCGGTTGAAGGTGCTGATTAACGCCGGACTGGTCTCGCAGGGCGAGACGCTGGTGCGCGATCCGGCACGAAAGTCGCGCGGTGGCGAACGGTTCAGCGTCGCCGTGCCCGCCCCCGCCCCGGCGCACAACGAGGCGCAGGACATTCCGCTCGTCGTCGCGTTCGAGGACGAGCATTTGATCGTCGTCGACAAACCTGCCGGGCTGGTCGTCCATCCAGCCGCGGGCAATCTCGACGGGACGCTCGTCAATGCGCTGCTCCACCACTGCGGCGGCAGCCTGTCGGGGATCGGCGGCGTCGCCCGGCCCGGCATTGTCCACCGTATCGACAAGGACACGTCCGGACTGATGGTCGCGGCCAAGACCGACCGCGCACATGAGGGGCTGGCGAAGCAGTTCGCCGCGCATTCGATCGACCGCCGCTACCACGCGATCGTCGCCGGGCGACCGATGCCGGCGGCAGGAAGCGTCGACGCCCCACTCGCGCGGAGCCCGCAGAACCGCAAAAAGGTCGCGATCGTTGCCGGCGGAAAGCGCGCCCTGACGCATTACCGCACCCTGCACAGCTTGCGTGAGGCGGCAATGGTTGAGTGTCGGCTCGAGACCGGCCGCACGCATCAGGTCCGCGTCCACATGGCATCGCTTGGCCATTCCTTGCTGGGCGACCCGGTTTATGGTAGAACAAAACAGGCTCACAAGGGCGTGTTGGACACGCTGAACTTCCGTCGGCAGGCGCTGCACGCCACCCGGTTGGGGTTCGTTCATCCGATTTCGACCGCCACGATGGCGTTCGACAGCCCGATGCCCGCCGACATGCAGGAACTGTTCAGGCGGCTTGACGTATAGGATCGGACCACGCGTGCTGCACCGCAATGGGACAGCAAAGGTGCGTTCTCCGCGAGAAAGGGAGACACAAAGGATCATGGCAAAAGGCAGCAACGTCCCGGCGACGATCCCGGCGCTCGGCGGCGAGCAAAGCCTCAACCGCTACCTGTCCGAGATCAAAAAATTTCCGATCCTAGCGCCCGAGCAGGAGTTCATGCTCGCTAAGCGGTTCCAGGAGCATGGCGACACCGATGCGGCGGCGCAGCTTGTCACCAGCCACCTGCGCCTCGTCGCGAAGATCGCGATGGGTTATCGCGGCTACGGCCTGCCAACGTCCGAGTTGATCTCCGAAGGCAACATCGGGCTGATGCAGGGCGTGAAGAAGTTCGAGCCCGATCGTGGCTTCCGTCTTGCAACCTACGCAATGTGGTGGATCCGCGCCTCGATCCAGGAATATATCCTGCGCTCGTGGAGCCTCGTGAAGATGGGCACCACCGCGGCGCAGAAGAAGCTGTTCTTCAACCTGCGCCGCATGAAGGCGCGGCTCGACGCGTTCGAGGACGGCGATCTCAGCCCCGAAAACGTGCAGAAGATCGCGACCGATCTCGGCGTGACCGAGGCCGACGTGGTCAGCATGAACCGCCGCATGGCAATGGGTGGCGACACCTCGCTCAACGTTTCGATGCGCGAGGACGGCGAGGGTCAGTGGCAGGATTGGCTGCAGGACGATGCGCCGCTGCAGGACAAGGTGGTCGCCGACCAGCAGGAAGCGGACGTGCGCCACGACATGCTGGTCAACGCGATGGAGGACCTGAACGACCGCGAGAAGCACATCCTGACCGAGCGTCGCCTGACCGACGATCCCAAGACGCTGGAGGAGTTGAGCCAGGTCTACGGCGTCAGCCGCGAGCGCGTGCGGCAGATCGAAGTGCGCGCGTTCGAGAAACTGCAACGCGCGATGATGCGGCTGGCAGGCGAGAAGCGACTGCTGACCGCTTGACGGATCGCCGGCCGACCGGTCTTCTTTCCTGCAAACGGGGGGGTGAACCATGTGGCGGTCGATCAAACAGGTGTACGGCGGCGCTGCCCGGTTCGCGCGAGCGGCGCCGCTATTGTTTCTGGTGCCGGTGCTGATCGAGTTGGCGCAGCACATCGTCGAAGTGCAATCCGGCATGTACGTCAGCCGCGACGTGGCGCGCGCGGTGGCAAGCGATCCGGTGCGCATGGCCTTCGGTTTCGCCAAGATATTAGCGCTGCTGCTACCGGGTTACTGGTTCGTGCGCTTTCTCGCGTTTGAGGGTGACACACGGCGGATGCTCTCGTTCGACGCGCGCGCACTCGGGTTGTTCGCGATCCAATTCGTGCTAGCGGGCAGCGTCCAGTATCTGATGCTGTTCGGACCCTCGCTCAGCGCACTGTTTGGACTCGATGCGCGTTCGGCCTCGGTCGTCACGGCGGTGCTCGCGGTCGCACAGTCGGTGCTCGGCATCTATCTGACCGCCTGGTTCGTCGCCTGGCCGCTCGGCAACGCCAGTCTTGGCCCGCTTCGCTCGTGCGCCGTGATGGCCGGCAGCTTCTGGCGCGCGGTCGTGTACCTGCTCGCGGGCGTTATCCCGCTCATGGCACTGCACTACGCGCTTGGACTTGGCGCGATCGGTCGTCCATCTGCGCTGGTGTGGGTTATGCTCGCGCTCGACGCGATCGTGGTCGGCTGCCTGGCGTTGACGATGAGCGCCGCCAAATATGTTGCCGCGCGCGATGGCGCGATGCGCAAGCAGGTGTCATTGCTCCCTGAGGATCAACCCCAATCGGTGCCGTCGTTTCAGTGAGCACCGACGTCCTCGTCATCGGTGCAGGGGCGGCGGGGATTGCCGCCGCGCGACACCTGCATGACGCAGGCGTCGACACGCTGCTGATCGAGGCGCGTGAGCGGATCGGCGGGCGCGCGCACACGGTGCATTACCGTGACGCCGCGCTCGACCTCGGCTGCGGCTGGCTCCATTCGGCGCGGCGCAACAGCTGGACCGACGTGGCACGCGCGGCCGGCTTCACCATCGCCACCGACACCGCGCGCTGGGGCGACCAGTGGCGCGACCTCGGCTACCCGCCCGACGAGCAGGCCGCGTTCAGTCGTGCTTGGGATGCGTGGGAAGCGCGGGCCCGGACAGCGGCAAGTGGTCCCGACCAACCGCTGTCGGCATTCGTTGCACACGACGATCGTTGGCGCCCGATGCTCGACGCGATCTCGGGCTACGCCAACGGCGCGAACCTCAACGACGTGTCGCTGCACGACTGGCTCGCCTATGAGGATGCCGCGACCGAGGACAATTGGGCGGTGCGCGAGGGCTATGGCACGCTCGTCGCCCAGCACGCCGCGGGAGTAAGGATCCGCACAGGTGTGGTCGCGACCCACGTCGATCATTCCGCTCGGGCGCTGCACGTCTCCACCTCTGCCGGTACGATCACGGCGCGCGTCGTTATCGTCGCGGTGCCGACGACGGTGCTCGCCGACGAACGGCTGTCGTTCACCCCCGCGCTGCCCGACAAGCACCACGCCGCCGCCGCGCTCCCGCTCGGCGTGGCCGACAAGGCGTTTCTGTCCGTCGATCGTGCCGACTGGCCGCACGACGCGCACCTGATCGGCAATCCGTATCGCACCTGCACCGCGAGCCACCGCTTGTCGCCGTTCGGCTGGCCGATGGTGGAGAGCTTCTTTGGCGGCGATTGCGCCGACCAGCTCGAAGACGGCGACGCCGCAGCCTTCGCGATCGACGAACTCGTCGCGCTGCTCGGCAGCGACTGGCGCCCTCGCTTCACGCCGATCACCACGACGCGTTGGCGGCACGAGGCCTGGATCGAGGGCAGCTACTCGCACGCGCGCGTCGGACAGGCGGACCAGCGCGCAATGCTGTCGCAGCCGATCGACGATCGCCTGTTCTTCGCGGGCGAAGCCTGCTCGCCACATGATTTTTCCACAGCACATGGCGCGCGTGACACCGGCCTCATCGCCGCGGCGGCAGCCCTCCGCGCGTTGACGGCTTTGAGCTGAGGCACACGCTTGCAGAGGTGACCATCTCTCATTCGCGCGATCACCCTTCACCCCGCCTGCTCGACCGCGTAGGTTCCGCGCCACCATGACCCGCGTGCTTCTTATCGCTTTCAAGGCAGTCCTGTGGTTCGTCGTTGTGTCGGTCCTGTGGGTCGGCATCTACGCGCTCGTCCCGCCGCCGTTCACCTTCACGATGGCTGGCGACTTGGTGCAGGGCCGCTCGATCACGAAGGATTGGACCCCGCTCGCCGACATCGACCCCGACATGCCGCGCGCAGCGATCGCGGGCGAGGACTCACGGTTCTGCATGCATCACGGATTCGACTGGCGCGCGATCGCAGGCGCGGCGGCACGCAACGCGCAGGGTGGTCGCATCCGCGGCGGTTCGACCATCAGCCAGCAGACGGCGAAAAACGCCTTCCTGTGGCAGGGCGGCGGCTATGTCCGCAAGGCGCTGGAGGCGTGGTTCACGATGCTGATCGAGCTGATCTGGGGCAAGCGCCGGATCATGGAGGTCTACCTTAACCTGGCCGAGACGGGCATCGGCACATATGGCGTCGAGGCGGGATCGATCCGCTACTTCAACCACTCGGCCGCGCGCCTGACGCCGACCGAGGCGGGACGAATCGCGGCGGTGCTACCGCTACCCAAGAAGCGCGAGGCGATTGACCCGCGCGGGTTCGTTCGCCGTCACGGCAACACGCTCGCCGCTCGCATCGGCGTGGTGCGCCGCGACGGGTTTGATGCCTGCCTCAGGTGACCAGGCTGCCATCACGGCAACGCTAGTGATCGGGGCGGCGGCACGGTCACCCTATCGTCGCCCGGTCTATATCTCAGCTATTCTTGTCGATCGCCGCACCGGCCTTGTCTGCGGTCGACCCGACGCTCTTCGCCGCCGACGTGATCGCGTTGTTCTTCGCCATTTCGCTGTTGCTTCCGACAAACAGGAAGTACGCCCCGACGCAGATGACGACGAGAGCGATGAGCCCGATGATCAGCCCGCTGCTCGATCCGCGACGCTCGATCACGGTGGTGTGCGGGGTCTGCGTGATGCGATCTTCGTCCATGCCATCCTCCTGTGATTGGTGATGGCAAAAACCGAGCCGGACAGCACTTGTTCCGCGTGCGTGACGAACGCCGGACACGCGAACGGCGGGGCTGCGTCTCCGCTGCCCCGCCGCACATCGCTGACGATTTGAGGCTATCAGAACGGCAGCTTGAATCCCGGCGGCAGTTGGAGACCGCTGGTCATTTTCGACATTTCAGTCGACGACGCCGCATCCGCCTTCGCGCGCGCGTCGTTCAGCGCGGCAGCGACCAGATCCTCGACCATCTGCTTCTCGCTCGGCTGGAGCAGCGATTCGTCGATCGACACCGCGATGATCCGGCCTTTCGCCGACGCCTTGACCTTGACGAGGCCACCGCCGGCGGTGCCATCAACCTCGATCGTGTCGAGCCCGTCCTGTGCCTTCTGCAATTCGGCCTGGACGTTCTGCGCCATCGCCAGAATGTCGTTCAAATCCTTCACGAGAGACTCCGTTTGGCTGCGGGCGGATCGATGAGCTCCGCCCCGGGAAAAGCGTCGAGCGCCGCCAGTACGGCCGGGCTCTGCGCAACAGCATCGTGACGCGCCTGCACCGCGTCGAGTTCCGCCTCGCGCACCGATGGCGCACCCGGCGCGTCGACCATCGCGACCTTCCACACCCGCCCGGTCGCGTCCTTCAACGCGGTCGCGAGTTCGACCAGCAGGTCGGCCGGCAGCGGACGAGTGTTGCTGAACTCGATCTCGGGCGGCGCGTAGCGGACCAGTCGCGCCGCGTGGCGCAACCGCGCGACCAACGCGATCTGCCCGGCCTGTTCGACCACGTCGAGTGCGTCGGCAAACTCGCGCGGGGTTCGATCGGCGGGCGGGGGCGGGCTCGCGGGTGCCGGCGGAGCGGCGGGTGCAGCAGCAGGTCCGCGCCGTGCCAACTCGCCCGGATCGGGCAGGCCGGCGGCATGGATCACACGCAGCAGCGCCATCTCGGCGGTCTCGATCGGCAACGACGCGCCGCTGACCTCCTCATAGCCCTTGAGCAGCAGCTGCCACAGCCGGTGGAGCACCGGGAACGACATCGCTCCCGCCCACTCGCGATAGGCGGCGCGCTCCTCGACCGGCTGCGCAGGGTCCTCGGTCGAGCCGACCTTGATCAGCGTGATGCCGTGCACTGCCTCGAGCAGCCCGCGCATGACCGTCTGCGGATCGACGCCCAGCGCATATTGCCGCCTAAGCGCCACGAGCGCGTCGGGTGCATTCCCCTCGAGCAACAGCGCGAGCAGGTCACGCACCGCGCCGCGATCGGACAGCCCCAGCATGTCGCGAACGGCTTCGGCGCGCACCGCCCCGCCCTCCAAATCCGCGTGCGCGATCGCCTGGTCGAGGATCGACAATCCGTCACGCGCCGATCCTTCCGCCGCGCGCGCGATTAGCGCCAGCGCCTCGGGCTCGGCCGCCACGCCTTCCGCCTCGGACACGCGCGCGAAATGATCGGCGAGCTTCTCGGCCGGGATACGCCTGAGATCGAAGCGCTGGCAGCGCGACAGGACGGTGATCGGCACCTTGTTCACCTCGGTCGTGGCGAACAGGAACTTCACATGCGCGGGCGGCTCCTCCAGCGTTTTCAACAGCCCGTTGAACGCCGCCTTCGACAGCATGTGGACCTCGTCCACGATGTAGATCTTGAATCGCGCCGATACCGCGGCGTAGCGCGATGCCTCGATGATCTCGCGCACGTCGTCGATGCCGGTATGGCTCGCCGCGTCCATCTCGATCACGTCGATATGGCGCCCTTCCGCGATCGCGCGGCACGGCTCGCACACCCCGCACGGATCGATCGTCGGTCCGCCCTGCCCATCCGGGCCGATGCAGTTGAGCGCTTTCGCGATCAGCCGTGCAGTGGAGGTCTTGCCGACGCCGCGTACCCCGGTCAGCAGGAACGCATGCGCCAGCCGTCCACGGCGGATCGCGTTGGCGAGCGTCGTCACCATCGCGTCCTGCCCGATCAACGCGGAGAAGGTCTGCGGCCGGTACTTGCGCGCGAGAACGCGGTACGTCTCGGGCTTGGCGGATGCCGCCGGCTGGGGTGAAGAGCCGAGGTCGAGGGAGTCGGACATTGCAACCGATGTAGGACGCGGGGGCGCGTTTGTCGAAGGCTGCGTGGAGACGAATGAGCTAGTTCGGTGCGACGGGCGGCGCCGAGACAAAGCCGCCTCGTCGGACGATGCTTCGCGTCGCCGGCCGCGCTTGTTGCTGGAGGCGCCTCGCGCTCTTGCAACTGCGCGGTGAGAGCCGGAACGACCCGCGGCGAAATCGTTGTGGCTGCTTCCTTCCGGACCTGACCAGGTTGGCGACGACCACGTCCGCCCGACTCTCGCGCGCCATATGGCGGAGCCGGGCGGTTGGATCAAGCGATTAGCGGCGGTAGCGCACCGTGCGGCACACCGTCACGCGGCGATGGTTGCGCCAACGCTTCTCGCACACGCGCTTGGTGCGCCAGCGATTGTGGTAGCGCGGGCCATCGTGGCGAACGACGGTGCGCTCACGCACCACCACGCGCTGCTGCGCCGCGGCAGGAGCGGCGCTCGCCGCCACACCGGTGAGCGACAATGCGCCGAGCGCGAGCATGGAAAGCAGTTTCTTCATGGTCTTCTCTCCTCAGTAACGAACACGATAGCAGCGGCGGACGGAGCCATAGCGCGCCGGACGATAGCGGCAGACGGTGCGGAAACGCGGTCCACGCCAGCGGCGATCGTTGCGGTATCCGCGGCCACGGAACCGGCGCGGCGGCGCGTAATATCGGCCACCATGATAGTAGCGGCCCGAATGCCAGCCGCGATCGTCGCGCCAGCGCTGTGCGTCCGCCGCCACCGGCGTCATCGCGCTCGCCGCGACCACGCCGGCCAGGCTCAACATCATCAGCTTCATGCCTCTCACTCCTCTGCTTGCCCCCATGCTGCGCAGAATAGGCCAGCGATGCTGCTGGTTCCGTGAACCGCCCGGTCAGCGGAGAGTCAGGCTGCCGGGAGACTGAGGCGCAGCATTTCCTGCGCAGGCGTCAGCACGATCTGACAGGCGAGGCGACTGGTACGGCGGCTTGCGGGTACGAGATCGAGCATGTCCTCTTCCTCCTCGCTGGCGGGGGGCAAACGCGCGAAATCCTCGGCCGCGACGATCACGTGGCAGGTCGCGCACGCCATGTCGCCGCCGCAGGTACCCTCCAGCGGCAACCCCGCACGCTGGCAGGCATCGAGCAATCGCTCGCCCGGTTCGCCCATGAATTCGGAGACGGCGTCCCCGTCGACGACATACAGCTTCACGCCGCGACCCTCTGCGCACGCGCGGCGGCGGCGATCCGCGCGACCCCGTCGCGCACCTCCGCCTCGGTCGTGTACCGCCCGAAGCCGAGCCGGATCGAGCTTCGCGCCTCGCGCTCGCTTAGCCCGATTGCGCGCAGCACGTGGCTCGCGCGCCCCGATCCGCTCGCACACGCGCTGCCGGCGGAGAAAGCGAGATCGCGCAGGTCGCTCATCAATCGGTTCACATCCAGTCCGTCGTGCCGGACATTCAGATTACCGTGGTAGCGCGGATCAATCGCGCCGTTGACCGTCCAGTCTCGCAGTTGTTCGGTCGCGAGTTGCCAGAGCAGATCGATGTGCGCGGCGTCCTCGACCTTACGCTCGCGCATCAAACGCGCCGCCGCGCCGAACCCTGCGCACAGGGCCGGGCTGAGCGTACCCGAACGCCCGTCCTCCTGGTCGCCGCCGTGCAGCAGCGGCGTGAGCGCTACGCGGTCACGCCGCCACAGCGCGCCGATGCCCTTGGGTCCGTGCACCTTGTGTGCCGACACCGCGACCAGATCGACCGTGTCAGGGATCGGAACGCGGCCGTACGCCTGGACCGCGTCGCACAGCACCACCGCGCCCACCGCATGCGCCATCTCCGCCAGCGCCGCGACCGGCTGCACCACACCGATCTCGTTGTTGACCAGCATCGCGGCGACCAGACCGGTGCCGGGCACGATCGCCGCGCGCGCCACCTCCAGGTCGATCAGTCCATCGGGTCGGACCGGCAGCACCGTCACCGATCTCCCACGCGCCGCCTCGGCTGCAACCGTGTCGAGTACCGCGGCATGTTCGGTCGCGGGCGTGACGATGCCGCCGCTCGTCCCCTTGATCGCCCAGTTGAGTGCCTCGGTCGCGCCGCTGGTAAATGACACGTGTCCGCCCGGCGGCAGCAGCAGCGCGATCTCGTCGCGGACGACCTCGACCGCCGCCCTAGCGGCACGGCCCGCGCGGTGCGACGAATGCGGATTGGCGAACCCGTCGCGAAGCCATGGCAGCATCGCGTCCAATGCCTCGGGCGCGAGCGGCACGGTCGCCTGATAGTCGAGGTAGATCACGCAGCGAACGTCCGCGTCTCGCGCGCGATACCGCGCCACGCGGCGATGAACCGCTCGACCTCGGCCTCGCTCGTCATGCGCCCGAAGCTGACGCGGATCACCTCGCCCGTACGTTCCTCGCTCCATCCCATCGCGCGCAGCACATGGCTGGGTTTCAGGCTTCCGCTCGCGCACGCGCTGCCGGCCGACACCGCAATGCCGCCCAGATCGAAGCGGATCAGCTGCGCGTTCGCTGCGACGCCGGGCATGCGGTAGCTGCCGATTGCGGGGTGACGCTCGGCACCCTCACCCACGACCTCGCCGCCCGAGCGGCGGATCGCGTCGTCGAGACGCGCGCGCATCACTGCCCAGCGCTCGATCGGCTCGGCTTCGGCGAGCGCCGCCGCATAGCCGAGCACGCCGGGAAGGTTCTCCGTTCCCGCGCGATAGCCGCGCTCCTGTCCGCCCGACGGTGCGAGCGTCGCCAGATCGCGCACCAGCAGCGCGCCGACACCCGCCGGTCCTCCGCGCTTGTGCGCCGAGAGCGCGACCATGTCGGCGTGCGCGGCGACATCCGCGCCCTCACCTGCCGGCATCTGCGCTGCGTCCACCAGCAGCAGCGCGCCGGCCGCGTGCACTGCCTCGGCGATCACGGCGATCGGCTGGCGCACGCCCGTCTCGCTGTTGCACCATTGCACGCACACCAGCCCGCCGGTGACTGCAGTCAGCGCCTCGCGCGTCACCACGCCATTCGCATCGACCGCCATCACCTGCGGGGTCGCGCCCGAGCGCCACACCGCGTCGTGCTCGACCGCGCTCGCCCAGCGCCCAGGCGCGTGCGTGCGTTGAAGCGCGATGCCGAGCGACTCGCTAGCGCCGCTGGTGAACAGCACTTCGCCCGCCCAGCCGTAAGCCCGCGCCACCTGCGCGCGTGCTTCCTCAAACGCCTTGCGCGCGGCGCGTCCCTCGGCATGCGGCGACGATGGATTGGCCCAGACCGCCATGCCCGCGAGCACTGCCTCGCGCGCGCTCACGGTCATCGCCGTCGTCGCGGCATGGTCGAGATAGAGGCGATCCAACACAAAACGTTCCATTCCTGACGGCCGCGCCTATATAGCGCGCCATTCAGGACGCTTGCGCGTCCTAGGCTCCTATAACGAGTGACCATGCCCGAAGTCATCTTTCCCGGTCCCGAAGGTCGCATTGAAGGCCGCTTCGCCCCCGCGCCGCGCCCGCGCGCGCCGGTGGCGATGATCCTGCACCCGCATCCGACCGCGGGCGGCACGATGAACAACCGCATCGTGCAGGAACTCTACAAGACGTTCCAGCGCCGCGGCTTCGCCACCCTTCGGTTCAACTTCCGCGGCGTGGGCAAGAGCCAAGGCGTGTTCGACAACGGCGTCGGCGAGCTGTCGGATGCGGCCGCCGCGCTCGACTGGATCCAGAGCTTCCACCCCGAGGCGCAGACGACCTGGATCGCCGGGTTCAGCTTCGGCGCGTGGATCGGCATGCAGCTGCTGATGCGCCGTCCCGAGATTCGCGGCTTCATCTCGGTCGCGCCGCCTGCCAACCTTTACGACTTCACCTTCCTCGCGCCGTGTCCGTCTTCGGGCATCATCATCCAGGGCGCGGAGGACGAAGTGGCGACTCCGCCCGCGACGCAGAAGCTGGTCGACAAGCTGCGCACGCAGAAGCACATCACGATCCACCACGACACGATTCCACGCGCAAACCACTTCTTCGAGCATGAGATGCCAGATTTGATGAAGAGCGTGGATAATTACTTGGATATGCGGCTGGACCCTAA
The DNA here is from genome assembly GCF_000382485.1 of Sphingomonas sp. Mn802worker. Classification (GTDB taxonomy): domain Bacteria; phylum Pseudomonadota; class Alphaproteobacteria; order Sphingomonadales; family Sphingomonadaceae; genus Sphingomonas. The sequence continues at coordinate 51,836 of NZ_AORY01000011.1, forward strand.
TTCACCCATTCGGTGAATGAGGGGCCAGCCCGGCCGGCGGCGCGCCAGCGGCGACCGACGACGCGGGCTTCGCCCGTGTCGCTTCCTTACAGCGTCCAGATCAGCACGTTCCCCAGGAGCACCAGCGCCATCGCGAGCATCAGCACGCCCTTGCGCCGATCGCGTCCGGTCCTGATCAGCTGAACACCGCCGATCACGCAAGCGAACACGCCCAGCATGGCGATGGCCGGCGCGGCACTTGCGATCGAGCCATACACGCCCCCGGTCACGCGATCGCCCGCGCGTAAGCGTCGACATCGACGTTCCCGCCAGACAGGATCACCAGCAACCCCGGCTCCAGCGTGACCTTGCCCGACAACAGCGCAGCGAGCGCGACCGCCCCGCCCGGCTCGACCACCAGCCGCAACCGCTCCGCCGCCCAGCGCTGCGCGGCGCGCACCTCCGCCTCGCTGACCGCCACGCCCGTCGCGTCTCGCCGGCTCAACACGTCAAAGGTTAATGGCGAGACTTGCCTGGTCTGCAACGCGTCGCACGCGGTCGGCGGCGGATTTGGGCCGACGGGCTTGATCCAGCTCGCCTCCAGGCTACGGCGCATGTCGTCCCAGCCCTCGGGCTCGACCACGGTGATCGCGACATCCTTGAGCGCCAGCGCGATACCTGCCGCCAACCCGCCGCCGCCGCACGGGATCACCGCGCGGGCGCACGGCGGCAGCCCCGCCGCCGCCATCTGCTCCGCCGCCTCGATCCCGGCGCTGCCCTGCCCCTCAATGATCCACGGATCGTCGAAGCTCGGCACCAATGTGGCGCCGCGCGCCTCTGCCAGCCGTGCGGCGATCACTTCGCGGCTCTCGCTCATACGATCATAGTCGACCACCTCGGCGCCGAGCGCGAGCGTCGCCTCGCGCTTCGCCCTGGGCGCGTCCGCCGGCATCACGATCGTCGCCGCCATGCCGAGCCGCTTCGCCGCCCAGGCGACACCTTGCGCATGGTTGCCGCTGGAGAAGGCGACGACGCCGCGCGCGCGCGCTTCCTCGTCCATCGCGGTCAGCCGGTGCCACGCGCCGCGTATCTTGAAAGCGCCGATCGGCTGGAGTGATTCGGCCTTCATCGCCACCGCCACGCCGTCGATCGTCACCACGTACAGCGGCGTCGGCGGCAGGATCGCCGCGACCTTTGCAGCAGCGTCGCGAACCCCTGCGCGTGTCGGTTGTCGTAAAATCGTCACAGCTCGTGGAATGGCACGAAACAAGGGTCCGTGAAACGCTTTACAGGGGGGTATCGCACTCCTATGTGACCCCTCCGCTGCCCCAAGGGACTTCCACCGCAAGGCAGTGATCTGTCGAACAACAAGTCCGCGGCGCCGCCGTGGCACGGAGGTCCCTTGAATTGCACAACCATCATCGCGCGCTGGGGCTAGCGTCCCAATCGACTGCCGCTCGTGGCGGCATCGACATCGCCAAGGGTGGACCGGTTCAGCCGGTCACGCTCGTTCGTCCCCACGCCGCGGCGCGGGCCGCCCGCTTCTTTTCGGAGAAGTTTCCCGGCCGCTCGATGTATGCGGTGAAGGCGAACCCGAGCCCCGAGCTCCTGCAGATCCTGTGGGACAACGGCATCACGCACTACGACGTCGCCAGCCTCGCAGAGGTGCGGCTCGTCGCGCGCACGCTGCCGCAAGCGACGCTTTGCTTCATGCATCCGGTCAAGGCCGAGGAAGCCGTACGCGAGGCATATGCCACGCACGGTGTCCGCACGTTCAGCCTCGATTCGATCGAGGAGCTGGACAAGATCATGCGCGCGACCGGAAACGCGACCGACCTGACGCTGTGCGTCCGGTTGCGTGTGTCGTCTGAACACTCGAAGCTGAGTCTCGCGTCCAAGTTCGGCGTCGCGCCGCACGAGGCGAAGGAGCTGCTGTTCGCCGCACGCCAGGCGGCTGACGCGCTCGGCATCTGCTTCCACGTCGGTAGCCAGGCGATGACGCCCGAGGCCTATTCCGACGCGATGGAGCGCGTCCGTGCCGCGATCGTCGAGGCAGCGGTGACGGTCGACGTGATCGACGTCGGAGGCGGTTTCCCGTCGAGCTATCCCGGCATGGAGCCGGCCCCGCTCGAACGGTATTTCGAGACGATCCACCGCGCGTTCGAGAGCCTGCCGATCTCCTACTCGGCCGAGCTTTGGGCCGAGCCGGGTCGGGCTTTGTGCGCCGAGTACAGCAGCGTCGTCGTGCGCGTCGAGCGTCGCCGCGGCGACGAGCTGTACATCAACGACGGCGCATACGGCGCGCTGTTCGACGCCGCGCACATCGGCTGGCGCTTCCCGGTCACGCTGCTGCGCGAGCCGGAATCGACCGTTCGCGATCATCCGTTCTCATTCTACGGTCCGACCTGCGACGACCTCGACCATATGGCAGGCCCGTTCCTGTTGCCGGCGGACGTGCAGGTGGGCGATTACATCGAGATCGGCATGCTCGGCGCTTACGGCTCGGCAATGCGCACGGCGTTCAACGGCTTCGGCTCGGACGAGACCGTCATCGTCACCGACGAGCCGATGGTCTCGCTTTATGAGACGATCGAGCAGGACAACGTCGAAGTCACCTCGAACGTCGTCAAGCTGTAACCCACAGCCTGCAACGAACCGGTGGCGGCGCGCATTGACGTGCCGCCATCAACGGGTTTGCGCGTCCCCATTCGAACGACGTCGCGCCGATCATGCGGGGAGCAACCCATGACTGACACCCTCAACAAGACCGCCGGTGCCAACGCGCCGATCAACGACAATCGCAAGGCTGAACTGCTGTCGAAGCAGGTCAAGCATATCGACATCAAGAGCTTCGACGCGCGTCCGATTGTCGATGCGATGTCGGACATGAGCTTCACCAGTCGCGACCTCGGTCGCGCGACAAAGATCTACAACGACATGCTCGCAGATAAGGACTGCACGGTGGTGCTGGTCATCGCCGGCTCGACCTCAGCGGGCGGCTGCATGGACCTGTACGCCGAACTGGTCCGCAACAAGATGGTCGACGTGATCGTCGCCACCGGCGCTACCATCGTCGATATGGACTTCTTCGAGGGGCTGGGTCACAAGCACTACCAAGCGCTCGAGGTGCCCGACGACGACACGCTCCGCAGCCTCTACATCGACCGCATCTACGACACGTACATCGATGAGCAGCAGCTACAGGACTGCGACTTCACGATCAACAAGATCGCGGAAAGCTTGGAGCCAAAGCCGTACAGCAGCCGCGCGTTCATTCGCGAGATGGGCAAGTACCTCGTCGAGCATGGCAAGAAGGACAACAGCCTCGTCAAGTTGGCCTATGAGCATGACGTGCCGATCTTCTGCCCGGCGTTCGTCGACTCGTCGGCCGGCTTCGGCCTCGTCAAGCATCAGGTCGACGCGGCAAAGGAAGGTCGTCCGTACATGGTGCTCGACGCGATCGCCGACTTCCGCGAGCTTACGCAGATCAAGATCGAGGCGGGCACCACCGGGCTCCTGATGATCGGCGGCGGCGTGCCGAAGAACTTCATCCAAGACACCGTAGTTTGCGCCGAGATCCTGGGCCACGAGGATGTCGAGGTGCACAAATACGCGGTGCAGATCACCGTCGCCGACGTGCGTGACGGTGCCTGCTCGTCCTCGACGCTGCAAGAGGCGGCGAGCTGGGGCAAGGTCAACACCGGCATCGAGCAGATGGTATTCGCCGAGGCCGGCTCGGTGATGCCGCTGCTGGCTAGCGACGCGTATCATCGTGGTCACTGGAAGGATCGAGCGAAGCGGGGTTGGGCGAAGCTGTTCGCCTGAGCCGCACGCGAATAGCAGCGCTATTCGCGAGACGGCCAAGGCTCGGCTGGCGCGGGTGCCCGCACTCGCGTCCGACGTCACGGGGTTCATCCCCGTGACGCAGCCCTTTCCTCCACGCCCCTTCCGCGAAACGACCGCCTGCACTAACGTCGCAACATGGACGTGCCCCCCTCTCCACGCGATCCTTCAGCCGGTCGTTGCGCTGATCGCGTGGACGCTGGTGATGCTCGGCTGGATGCTCGCCACCCGGCTGCCTGCGATGACCCGCGCTGGGGTCAAGCTGTCGGCGCTAGTCGGCAGCAAGGCGGCGGACGCCGACCGCTCGCTGCCGGCCGAAGCGCAGTGGAAGGCGCACAATTACAATCACCTGCTCGAACAGCCGGTGCTGTTCTACGCGGTGTGCGGGGTGATCGCGCTGACCGGTACGGGCTACGGGGTCAACGTCGCGCTCGCCTGGATCTACGTCGCCTTGCGCGTCGCGCACAGCATCTGGCAGGCGACGGTCAACCGCGTGTCGGTGCGCTTCTATCTCTTCATCGCGTCGTCGCTGGTGCTGTCCGCGCTGACGCTCCACGCAGGTCTGGCGGTATTCTGACATGGCAAAGGGCGAAACGTTCGAACGGCACCGGCAACCCTGGACCGCGGACGAGATCCAGAAGCTCCACACGCTCGCCAAAAAGGGCATGGCGCTGAAGGCGATCGCCAAGGCGCTGAAACGATCCGAGGAGTCGACCAAGGACCGCGCCAAGGCCGACGGCCTCTCGATCGCCAAGCTGCGCTGAGGTGAATTTTACGTTCGCGCGCTGGACGACGCGCGCGCACTTACGCCATCATCCCCGATCAAAGGGGGAGCGACGATGATCCTGCTATCCATGCTGCTGGCCGCGACGCCGACGTCGGCGCGGCGCGGCTGGCGCGCGCGGTCGACTTGTACGAGACGGCGTGCCTCAAGACCTTTCCCGACGACGCCGCGATCGACGCGTTGATGGCGGAGCGTAGCGCCGAGCCGCTCAGCGCAGAGGATGTGAAGGTCACGCTCCGCGACGATCCAGGACGCGTGGCAGCTCGGCAGCGGCGCGGAACGCTTGTTCGTGTACCTCGAGCTACCGCCTTACCACGCTTGTTCTGTGCGATTTATGATGCCCGACGCGCAATATGACTTGGCCGGCTACCGCGAGGTCGAACGTCGGTACATGAAATCCGTAGGCACGTTCACCGATTCTGAGCCGCTCGAACTCGATCAGGGTCCGTTGCACATCCGACTCATCGGGAAGGAACGGCGAGAACTCGACACGACCGAAACGCTGATGATCGACGACCAGCACATTACCGATATCGCTCGGCGAAAAGCGGGCGAGACGGCCGTGTCATTGCGTTTTGTAAGGCAGATCAAAGCGGACGAACCAGCCACATGACCGCGAGTTAACTGGCGCGGTGACGTCCGCCCGCGCATGATCGGCCGCATGGAGATCGAAGTCAGCGCCGAGGCGAAGGACAAGCGCCTGAACCGCGGGGTCGCTGTGACGGTCGTCGTGCTGTCGGTCGCGATGGGGCTGGGCAACATTAAGGACGGCAACATCGTGCAGGCGATGGACCGTGCCGAGGCGCACAGCGTCGACCGCTGGAACGAATATCAGGCGACGCGGGTCAAGGCGCGTGTGATCGAGACGAGCATGGCCGAGGTCGCGGCGACCCATGCCGCTCCACCGCCCTCATTTGCCGCCGACCTCGCGCGCTACAAGGCTGAGACACCTGTGCTGAAGACGCAGGCACAGGGCTTTGAAACACAGTACGACGCGCTTAACGTGCATGACGATCAGTTCGATGCCAGCGAGGCGGCGCTGTCCACCGCGATCTCGGTTGCGGCGGTGGCGGCTTTGGTCGAGGCGCCATGGGTGCTTGCGGCGGCATGGTGCTTCGGCGCGTTCGGGTTGTTCCTGTCGCTGTGCGGGTTCGCCGGCTGGGGCTTCCACCCCGATGTGCTGAGCACGCTGCTGGGTTAGGCGAGGCGGTCAGGCGAATAGGCGCGTGAGGCTGCGTTCCAGCATCACGAACTGCCACAAGGTCCGCCCATGCTCCTCGCGCCCGGTCCGGTGCGCCTCCGCCACGCGCGCGATCTCGTTCATGTCGAACCAGCCGCTGTCGCCGAGCACGCGCGAGCGCGCCAGCCCGGCGGCCTCACCCGACAGGCCCCCGCGGAACCACGCGCTGACCGGCGTCACGAACCCCATCTTGGGCCGGTAGAGGATGTCGCGCGGCAGATAGCGTTCGAGCGACCGCTTCATCAGCCACTTGCCCTCGCCGCCGCGCAGCCGCATCGTCTGCGGCAGGGTCGCGGCGAACTCGACCAGCCGGTGATCGAGCAGCGGCTCGCGTGCCTCCAGCCCCACCGCCATGCTGGTACGATCGCTCTTGGTCAGGATGTCGCCGGGCAGCCAGATCTTCATGTCGGCATATTGCGCACGGTCGATCGCATCGCGCGCGGGCGCGTCATGCATCGCGGCGACGTAGCGATCCTCCGCCCGGTGCCCGCCGAGCGCACGGCGCGCGGCATCGCTGAACAGCGCGCGGCGCAGTGCCGGCATCGTCACCCCGACCGAGCGCGCATAGGCCTCCGCCCCGTCGTCGGCGAGTGCCAGCAGCGTCGTCTTTGCGCGTAGCGGGCGCGGCGCCCAGTCAGCCTTGGGATAGACACGCCCCAGCGTCCCGAACACTTGTCGACGCAGGTCGGGCCGCAGTAGCCCGCGCACGCGCTCCTCCGCCGCCTGGAAGCGATAGCGACGATAGCCCGCCATCGCCTCATCCGCGCCGTCGCCCGACAACGCGACCGTGACGTGCTCGCGCGCCAAGCGTGCGACCTGGTAGGTGGCGAGCGCGGAGGCGTCCGCGAACGGTTCGTCGAATGCCGCCACCAACGTGTCGATCAATCCGAAATCGTCCGGTCGCACGACGCGAACGTGATGATCGGTCGCGAACCGCTCGGCCACCGCGGCGGCATGCGCGCGCTCGTCATGCCCCGCCTCGTCGAAGCCGATCGTGCAGGTCTTGACCGCGGCGCGGCTCGCCTCCGCCATCAACGCGACCACTGCCGAGCTGTCGACGCCGCCCGACAGGAATGCGCCGAGCGGCACGTCGGCGACCATCCGCGAGCGCACGCCGTCGCGCATCCGCTCGAGCAACTCCTCGCCCAGCGCCGCCGCCGAGCCACGCGCGCGATTGGCGAAGGACACGTCCCACCATTGCCGCTGCTTGGGCGTGCCCTTGCCGCGCTCGATCAGCATGTAATGGCCGGCGGCGAGCTTGCTCACGCCCGCGACCAGACAGGCATCGTCGGGCACGTAGCCGTAGGCGAGGTAATCCTCCACCGCGCGCACGTCGGGTTTGCGCCTTAGCAGCGGGTGCGCGAGCAGCGCCTTCAGCTCGGACCCGAACGCGACCGCGCCATCGGACAGCTCGGCATAGTGAAGCGGCTTCACGCCCATCCGATCGCGCGCCAGGAACAGCGCCTGCGTCTTCGCGTCGTGGATCGCAAAGGCGAACATGCCGTTCAATCGCTGCAACATAGCAGGGCCCCAGGCGGCATAGCCGTGGAGCAGGACCTCGGTATCACCATCGGTCGTGAAGACGTGGCCGCGCCGCTGCAATTCGTCGCGCAGCTCGCGGTAGTTATAGATTTCGCCGTTGAAGACGATCGTCAGCCGCGCATCGGCGGTCGCCATCGGCTGCGGCGAGCCTTCGAGGTCGATGATCGACAGCCGCCGGTGCGCGAAGCCGACGCCGGGCGCGGTCCACACCCCTGCGCCATCGGGGCCACGATGCGCGATCGCGTCCGCTATCGCGCGCAACCGTGCCGGGTCGACCGGCTTGGGCGTGGCGGGATAGAACAACCCCGCGATGCCGCACATCAGCGCGGCGTCTCGGCAACCCGCAGCATCGCCGCACCCGGATCCCCCAGGCTGGCGAGGAAGCGTCCGATCACGGCGCGCGGATCGTGCCCCGGCGCCGCCACCGCCGACAGGTGCAGCGCAATCGCCGGCTGGGGCGCGCCAAACAGACGCATCTTCACCGTTGCGAGCTTCACCGTCCTGTCGTCCCCGGTCACCGTGTCACCGATGCGGTACCATGTCGCGACGACGCGCTCCACCTCCCCGCCGCCTGTACCGGGCGGTGCATCGGCAACGATCCGCATCACGCTGCCGCCATCCAGGCCAGGCAGGTCGGCGACGCGGACCCAGTGGTCGTCCTCGCGCAAGACGCCGGTGTCGTAGGAGACGAGCTCGCGGCCCTCCTCCTGATTGGCATAGACCGCGACGCTCATGTCGACCGCATTGCCGTCGGCATCAGCGTAACGCCCGAGCAGGAAGTGGTCGGCGCCGGGATGATAGGGCGACCACGCCGTGCGCGGATCGAGATCGACGCGGTGCCAGCCCGCGACCGGCGGCAGGCCGATATGCGCGGGAAGCGGAGCGGCGCGTGCCATGATCGCCGCCGCGGTAGCCGGGAACACGCCTGCCCCCGCGATAACCAGCGCGCCTGCGACCACCACCTCCAGCGTCAGCCGCACGGGTGCCTGCGACAATGCCGGGTCGAACGCGGGATCGTCGGGCGAGCGGTCGAACCAGCGCCACGCAATCGCGATCACGCCCGCCATCACGATCGCGAAGAACACCCAGCCATAGACGATATGATCGAATCCCGTCGCCGCCTCGACGCTGGTCAGATGCGCGGCGTAGATCGTCCCGAACGCGCGCACGCCGTTGGCGAGCACCGGCACGACGACGCAGACGAACATGAACACGGCGCGCCTGCCCCAGGAGGTGAAGCACTGGTTCGCAACCAGCACGCCGAATGCGACCATGGAGATGACGAACTTCGCGCCCGAACAGGCCTCGGCCACCTCGAAATAATAGCGCCCGGCATGGATCAGCACGCCGTCGACGACCGCAGGGACACCGAAGAGGTGGAGCAGCGGCATGGTGATCGCGACGGTCACGTCCTGCAGCGGTGGTTCCAGCTCCTGCCCGAACGGCACCATGAAGAAGGCGTAGCCGAGCGGAAACATCAGCCCGCGGGCGACATTCGGCCCAAGTGTCGCGACGACAGCGCCTTCCAGCATCAGCACGAGGCCGAGTTGCCGCGCCAGTGCCACGCCGCCGACCTCGCCAAGCAGCCATCCCGCGCCTCCTGCCGCAACGACCAGCAGGCCCGGCGCCCATGCGACCGGCTGCAACCGCGCAAGCTCGGCGCGTCTGGACCACACCAGCCAGGCGACGACGGGGCCGATGAACAGGCAGTGGCCGAACGTCGTGCTGGTCCACCACAGGTGCACGATATCACGGACGTCGCCCTCGAACATCAGCAGCAGCGCCGCCGCTGCGAGCGTCAGGACGACGAGATGCCGAGTCCACGTCGAGGCCGAAAAGGCGCGCCGGGAGAGCGCGATCGTCACGCCGCGACCTTTGCAGGCGTCTCGAGCTCAATCAGGGTGTCGAGCGGGGCGAGGCACGCGTCCCAGGCATAACGCGCCTGAACCCGCGCCCGTGCCCTCAGCCCCAAAGAGTTCGCGCTTGCCGGCTCGTCGAGCAACGTGTTGACCGCTTGGGCCATCGATGCTTTCGCCGCGACGCAGATCGAGCCGGCGTGGTCGATCCCCTCGGCTGCGGCCGGCGAGGCGACCACCGCGCGCGCCATCGCCATCGCCTCCAGCACCTTGTTCTGTATCCCTCGCGCCAGCCCGAGCGGGGCGACAACGAGTTCCGCGGCGGCGAGCCAGCCGCGCACGTCGGGCACTTCGCCGGTCACGATCACCGCCTCGCCTGCAAGCGCGCGCACCTCGCGCACCGGCGCACGGCCGACGATCGCGAAGCGCACGTTGGAATGTCGCGCGCGTATCAGGGGCAGCACGTCGCGCGCGAAGCCGACCACTGCGTCGACGTTGGGTTTATAGTCCATCTGGCCGGTGAAGACGATCAATCGGCCCTGCCCGACCACCGGCACGAACGCCGCCGCGGGATCGAAGAAGGCGGTATCGATCCCATTCTCCAGCGCGCGTGCCCCGGGCACCAGCGCCGCCTCCTCGGCGCTGACGAACAGGCTCGCCCCCACGCGGGCGGTCACCGCACGCTCGTAGGCGCCGAGCAGGCGCGCCTCACGACGATACATCCAGCGTGCCACCCCGCTCGCATCCTCCGCAAAGGCGGCGAACTTGGCCGAATCGGCGTCGACGAAGTCCATCACCGCCGGCACGCCTTGGGGCAGATATTGCGCCATCTGCCCCGAAAAAGCATAAACGCGATCGATTGCATGTTCGCGTACAATCCGCGCGACCGCGGCACGCACGCGCGCGTCATCGAACGCCGCCAACGACAACGGCCGCCCGCCCGCCAGCGCCTCAACGCCGGCACGCCACCGCGGCTTGGTCCGCTCCACCACCACGCACTCACCCAGCAAGGCACGAAACTCGGCCGGCGGATCCAGGTCACGAGAATCGTCGGCGAACGCGACCAGATGCACCCGCGCGCGCGCTGCCAGATGGCGCAGTATATGGAAGCTCCTGATCTTGTCGCCGCGATCGGGCGGAAACGGCACACGGTGCGCGAGGAACAGGATGTCCATCGTCAGCCCAGCCCGCGGCTGATCCACGGCCCCACCATGTTGGCGAGCGGCAGCGGCAGCTTCGACCAAGTCCGTACCATCAACGCGTATTTGGGATTGAGCGGATTGACCTCGCGCCGCTCGCCCTCGCTCCACGATGCGTAGGCGAGCGGTTCGCCGGTAAAACCCCAGTTCTTCTTGAACGCAGCGGCACCGGTGCCGACCTTCGAGCGCCCGAAGTCGAACCGCGTGCATCCGCGTGCACGCGCGTGGGCCATCAGCGCGAAATACATCCGGTCGTTGGCGCGAAGGCTACGTGCTGCCTGGGTGCCCCCGCCCCAATATGGGTAGACGGTGCCGCGCCAATAGAGGCTCAGCACGCTCGCCACCGCGACACCGGCATGCCGCACCGTCAGCACGTCGGCGTCCATGCGCGTCATCACCTCACGGAACAGCGCGCGCGGGAACACCGGCGTTCCCAAATTACGTACTGACTCGGCGTAAACACGATAATGGTCGCGCAACGCCGCCGCATCGCGTCCGACCTCGACCGTCAGGTCGTTCGCCAGCGCCTTGCGCACCTCGGCGCGCTGTTTGCGTGGGATCGCGAGCAGTTCGGCCTCATCGTCCGCGGCGAGCGGGCGTGCGAAGCCGAGATAACTGCCCGCATCGACCGCCCAGCCCGCCGGATGCGCACCGCCGCGAAGCTCGATCGACGGACAGCCCAGCCGAGCCGCCAAATCGCGTGCCGCCGACGCCAACGGCTCGATCGCAGCTGCTTCACCCAACATGCCGCCATCGACCGCAAACCCGCTCGACACCAGCGCGCGCCCGAACAGCGGCGATCGCATTTCAGTGAGCGGCAACGCGCCTGCAATGCTGCCATCGGCATGTTCGGCGACCAACAAATGCGCGCGCTGCCCGCACGCAGCCGCGATCGCCTCGCCCCATTGGGACAAGTGAAACGGCGTCGCATCGGGGTGTGCGCATACGAAGGCGTCCAGCGCGGCGCGGTCCCCTGCGCCGGCCCCACGCACCCCGATTGGTCGATTGAGCAACGGCATCGTCACGCCAGCAGCCGCTCCACCACGGCATCGACGCGGCCCCATTCGTGGCGTTCGAGCAAGCCGCGCAGCTTGCCCGCCATCGCGCCCAGGCGGCTGTAATGGCGCAGTTTCGACCGGAGCGGCGCCGCGGTCACGCGTGGCTGGCCGGGATCCACTTCCCACGGATGAAAGTAGAACATGCCGGGCTGCGCGGCCGCATTGACCTGTCGCAGCGCGAAGTCGGTCACGCCCGCGGGCAGCAGGCGGAAGAACCCGCCGCCGGTCGCGAAACGTCGTCCCGCCGCCTCGCCCACGGTCACGGGAACTTCGACCAGCGCGTCGTCGCTCAGCGGCCGCCACGCGTAGCGCGGACTGTCGCGCCAGCCGTAATGGTCGTGCACGACCGGCGCGACGCTGGACGAGTAACGATAGCCTTCCTCCGCCAGCACTGCGTGCGCCCAGGGCGTGCGCTGATCGATCGAGAAGCTCGGCGCGCGATAGCCGGTGATCGCGGACCCCGTCGCATCTTCGAGCGACACGCGCGCACGGTGGAGGTCAGCTCTAAACGCGTCGGCATCCATCGTGAACACGCGCTGGTGATCCCAGCCGTGGCTCGCAACCTCATGCCCCTCGCCCACGATTCGGCGCATCAGCGCGCCTTGCCGCGCCGCGACCCAGCCGAGTGTGAAGAACGTGGCCTTGGTGTTCGTCTCGGCAAACAGGTCGAGCACGCGCGCGGTATTGTCGGCGACCCGGCTTTCGAGCGTCGACCAATCGGCTTTGTCGATCGTGCGCTCGAACGCGCCGACCTGGAACCATTCCTCCACATCGACCGACATGCCGTTGAGAACGCGGCCGTTTGCCATTGCTCAGGCGGCTCCGCGCACCGGCATGTCGCGCAACTCGTCGCGCTCGACCCAGTCGATCAACAGCGTCAGCACGCGCCTGAGCGCCGCATCTTGTTCCGCGATCCGCTCCTCCAGCATGGTGAGGCGCTCGTCGTCGATCGCCGCGGGCGCAACCCGCGCCGCCTCGACCTCGTCATGGTTGGTGTTGGCCGCCGCCGGACGCTCAGGCGCGGATGCAGGTTGTGCCGCCACCGCCGGCATCTCGCGCCGTTGATCGTTCACGACCGCGCGCACGACCTTGGCATCGATCATCTCGATCTCGGCCACCGCAGCATGGAGCAACACGCGGCTCATCAACTGGTTGAGCCGGCGCGGCACACCTTCACTGGCGCGGTACAGCACCGGGAACGCATCCTCGGTGAAGTTCGGGCGACCGGTCCAGCCGGCGATCTGCAAGCGGTGGCCGACGTAATCGGCGACCTCGTCGGGTTCCATCGGATCGAGGTGATGCACCGCGATCACGCGCTGGCGCAACTGCTCCAGCCGCGCCGATCCGTTCAACCGCTCGCGAAACTCGGGCTGGCCGAGCAGGAAAATCTGCAGCACCGCATGCCCGCCTGCCTGGAAATTCGACAGCATTCGCAACTCTTCGAGCGCGGAGGTCGGCAGCGCCTGGCTCTCGTCGACGATCAGTAATGTGCGCCGCCCGGTGCGCGCAACGGCGTGAAGCCCGCGCTCGATCAGCAGCAGCAATTCGGCCTTGTTCTTGCCCGCGTGATCGATGCCCAGTCCGGTTGCGACGATGCGCAGCAGATCATCGGCCTCGATCGCGGTCGACACGATCTTGATCACCTTCAGGTTCGCGGGATCGATCTGGTCCATCAGATGCCCGACCAACGTCGTCTTGCCCGCGCCGATGTCGCCGGTGATGACGATGAAGCCCTCACCCTGCGCCAGGCCGTAGCCCAAATACGCCATAGCCTTCTTGTGCGTGGCGGTGTCGAACCAGAAACGCGGGTCGGGCGTCAACTGGAACGGGCGGTCGTGAAATCCGAAGAACGTCTCGTACATGGCCGTTTCCGTTCAGAAATTATATCGTGCGCCGAGCAGCGCCTGCGCCGACACCTGCTTGTCGAAATCACCCTGGTCGAACGCGTACAGCCCCGCCGACAGCGACGTGCCGAGCCGACCGAAGTTGCGGCTGTAGGTGCCGTTCATGCCCGTCCCGTACACGTCCTGCGCGCCGGGCAGGTCGCTCGAAAACCAGTTGGCGTAGAGATTGGCGTCGAACTGCGACACGCGGCTCAAGGCACGCGAGTAGAACACCTGCGCATAGGCGCTCTGGTCCTCAAGCCCCAGCACCTGCGTGCCGACCGCGACGCGCGGCGCATAGAGCCGGCGGTTGGCATAGCCCGCACCGATGCCGTAGCCGGTGCGACCCTGCTGCACGCTCCACGCGCCGTCGATTCCGCGTGCGCGGTAGCTGGCGGTCGAGATCGACTGGAACACGTCGTTCAGGCAGCCGCCCGCACCGCTCTCGCGGCTGCCGCCCTGGCGCCCGAACACGCAGCCGCCGAACAGCTGCCCGAACGGGTCGTTCTGCGTCTGGAAACTGGTCGGCAGCCCCGCAATCCCGTCGCGCAGCTGCCGCCCGAACGTCTCGATCGCGTCATAGACGACGACCTGCAGCCCAGATGCCTCCGACATCCGCCACGACAGTGCGCCGGTATAGGTCTCACCGCCGTAGCGATAGCCCGCGGTCGCCTGCAACTCGACGCGCGGCGACGGACGCCAGATCACGCCCGCGTCGTAGATCAACCCGTCGGTGTCGTAGGCGATTCGCTCGGGCGAGTTCGGGTCGGTGACGAAACGGCCGTTGCCGTCCACCACCGCATTGCCGGCGGTGTCGACCAGGGGGTCGCGCTGCGTCGCCTTGATCCGCTCGTAACCCGCGCCCGCGCGCAGCGCGACGGTGCGGCTGACCGGCACCACCACGTCGCCGCGCCCATAATAGCCCTCGTATTTTTGATCGAGCTGGTTCGCGTCCTCGCGCTCATACGCGCCGCTCAGCGTCACGCCGAACGGCGCGATCCGGTTCGCGGGCACGCCGATGCTCGCCTGCACGACATGGTTGGTCGAGGAGTCGAAATTGTCGAGCCGCGGCGATCCCGGCGCGAGCGCGATGTCGGTGTCACCTTCGACCTTGGTATAGCCGAAACGGTAGCTGCCGCTCACGTCGAACGGTCCTGCCCGCGTCGCGACGCTGGGGCCGGCGAACAGCGAATAGACCTGGCTCAGATTGTCGGTGGTGCCGATCAGGTTGACCGGCGCCGCGCCGCGAATGTCGCTGCGCTGCCGCGTGGCGATCGCACCGCCATCGAGCAACAGCCACGGTGCGACCTGCATCGTGACGCGCGCGAGGCCGCTGTGGATGCTCTGGTCCTCGGTGTTGCTTTCCCATGAGAAACGCCGCTCGTAGCGATAGCTGATCTGGCCATCGGTGCGCGCGGTGCTGATCCCTGCGTCCACCCCTGCGGCGAGCGAGGTGTAGGTGACGACGTCGTCGCCGTTCGACAGATCGGCCGCAACCGCCTGCGTCGCCTCGATATAGGGCGACACGTAATGCGACCGCGACTGCGCCGCGACCGGCACGGCGACAAGCGTCGCCGCCGATGCCAGCAACGCACCCGCCAAGGTGCTGGATGACCGGGCCACGATTACTTCTCCTGACCGTAATAGCTGCCGAAGCGACCGCGCCCCGGCTCGAACGAGACCGAATTGATGACGAGGTGGATCTGCTCGCACCCGTCGAGCAGCTGCACTGCCTCGCGCACGTCGGCCTCGGTGGTGCGATCGGCGCGCACCACCAGCATGACCTGCCCGACCAAGAGTGCGAGCGTGGAGGCGGGCGATGCGGCGAGTGCCGGTGGCGTGTCGAAGATGATGATCCGCCGCGGGTTCGCCGCCAGCAACCGGTCGATCACCGCCTCGGTCCGGTGCGACGCGAGCAATTCGGTATCGGCGTGCGTGCGCTGTCCGGCGGGCAGCAGCGACAATTGCGGCACGTCGGTGCGCACCACACATGTCTCTGGATCGAGCCGCGGGTCACCCAGGATGTCGAGCAGCCCCAGGCTGTCTTCCAGCCCCAGCCGCTGCATGATGTCGGGCTTGGCGAAGTCGCCATCGACCAGCAGGATCTCGACATCACGCTCGGCCGCCAGGCTGATCGCGAGGTTGATCGCGCAGAATGTCTTGCCCTCGCCCGGCTTGCCCGATCCGACAATGATCGTGCGCGCACGCTGTCCGATCGGTCCGGCGGCGATGTCGCGGGCGGTCAGCAGCAGCTGGCGCTTGACCAGCCGGAACTCCTCCGCGAGCGCGCCGACGGGCGCGCCGGGGACGAGCATGCCCGCCTCCGCCAGCATCGTGCGGTCGATCTGCGCCACGTCGCTCTCGGGTGCTTCCCATTCGTCCAGCCCGTCGTCGTCGCTGTCCGACAGGAACTCCGCCGGGATTGCCGCGAGCGTTGGCGACACCGGCTGCGCGTGAGCCGTGACGGGGGGAACAGCGGCCGGCTCCTCGTCCACGAACGGCGCGGGTTCCTCAAACGCCGGGATGTCGCGTGCGCGCAGATGGGCGCCGAAGTCATAGACCTTGGCCGCGCGCTCGATCAGCGATTCCTCGGGGTTGCGTTTCGGGTGCTGGGTCATGCGGCAAGTCCCCGCTGGAGCATCTCGACGCCGAGCAGCGCCACGTAAGCGAGCCCCAGCGCGGCAAATCCACCTGCCAGCCACGTCAGGCGGCGGCGGCGCAACTCGGTCTGCTGGCGGGTCACCATCTCACCGATCGAGCCGATCACGGCCATGCCGGTGACCTTCTCAAGCTTCTGCGCGGTCGGGAACGTGCCCTGCAACTGGCCGAGCGCGAAGGCCGCTCCGATGCCCGCGGCCAGCCCGACGATCAGCACGCCGGTCAACAGCAGCGGGCGGTTGGGTGCGGTCGGCGTGCGCGGCACCGTCGGCGGATCGATCACGCTGAACTTGACCGCGTCGGTCTGCGTCTGCGCCTGGCTGCGCAAGGAAACCTGTTCACGCTGCGCGAGCAACTGGTCATACTGGCTTTTCAGCACATCGTAATTGCGATCGATGTCGCCCTGTTCGGCTGCAACCGCGGGATCGCCTGCCAGCTTCGCGTTCAACTGGTCGAGATCGCTCTGCAACTGCTGCTTGCGCGCCTGCAGCGCGGCAACGGTCGAGCCCTTGTCGGTCATCATCGCCTGCAACGAGGAATAGGCCGGGTTGGCGACGCCGCCGTCGCTGCCGCCGGTCAGCGGCTCGCCGCGCGCAGCGGCCTGCGCCTGCGCCAGCTGCCGCTTTAACGCGATCACGTCGGGGTGGCTGTCGGTGTAGCCACGGCCGTAAGCGTCGGAAAGCTGGCCCTGGATCGCCGCCAGCCGCGCGCGCGCCGGGCCGACGCCGGGTGCGATCCCTGCGCCCGCGATCGTCTTCGGCGTCGCCGCCATCTGCCCCGACAGCGCCGCCATGCTCGACTGCGCCGCCGCCAGATCGCCGTCGACCTGGCTCATCTGCGTGCGAGCCGCACCGATACGGTCGCTGATCGATCCGGTGCCGGGCAGCGCACCGAGATAATTGTTCTGGAACGACGCGCGCTTTGCCTCGGCGTCTTGCAACTTGGTGCCGAGCGTCTGCAACTGCCCGTCAAGAAAGGCGAGCGTCTGCGTGTTCTGCGACCGATCCGACGACAGGTTGGTCTCGACAAAGATATCGATCAGCTTCTGCGTGATCGCGGCGGCCAGCTTGGGGCTTGCGGCAGTGGTGGTGATCTCGAACAGATTGTCCTGCTGCGCGACGATCTTGATCGCGTTCTGCAACCCGGCGACGCGGTCGGCAACATCGCGGTCGCTCGACACCGTTTTCGCAAGGTCGGTGCCGCGCACGACCTTTTCGAGACTGACCGCGCTGGTCAGCGTCTGGCGCACCGTGTCGATGTCGTGCGCGTCGTCGTTCGCCGCCTGCATCGAATCGGCGCCCGTCGGCAGGACCGATCGCATCTGCACGAACACGCGCGCCTTGGAATCGTAGCGGCTGGGGATCTGACTGACGACCAGCCACCCGGCGATGCACACGCCCCACGCGACCGCCAGCGCGATCCAGCGCCGCGTCCAGATCGCGTGCAGCGCGATCCGCGCTTCGTTGATGAGACCGCCCACCCGCGTTTCCTTAGAACATGCTTTCGGGGATGATGATCACGTCGCCCGGCTCCAGCCGGACGTTCGCGCTGGCGTCGCCATCCTTCAGCAGCTTGTTGATGCGCAGGCCGTATTCGGTCTGCTTGCCGGTCGCGCGGTCATAGCGGATCAGCCGCGCCTTGTTGCCCGCGGCATATTCGCCTAGCCCGCCGACCGCAATCATCGCATCGAGCAGCGTCATGTTGGCGCGATACGGCAGGCTGGCGGGCTTCTGCGTCGCGCCGACGATGCGGACCTGCTGGCTGAACGTGCCGGAGAAGCTGTCCACGATCACCGAAACGATCGGGTCCTTGATATATTCGCCCAGCGCCAGCTTCATGTCGGCGGCGAGCATCGCGGGCGTCTTGCCGACTGCGGGCATGTCGCTGATCAGCGGCGTGGTGATGCGGCCGTCGGGGCGCACCTGCACCTTCGACGACAGTTCGGGATTGCGCCACACGAAGATGCTGAGCGAGTCGAGCGGGCCGATGACATACTCCTCGCCGGGCTGCTCCTTGCTGGCGACGAAGGTCGCGGGCGGCAGTTCTGGGCGCGCGGCCCCGCCGCCGGCGCAGGCGGTGAGCGTCGTCGACGCCATCAGCGCTGCGACCAGACCCTTGGAAACCTTCGCGAACCGCATTCAACCCTCCGTACACGCCGACCGACCGGCCCTGCGTGACTCGCGTCAGGCGGACTGGTGGCGTCGGTGCTCAGCTATGGGCGGTAGAGGTGAAGATAGCGTTTAGGACGCCCCTGCCAGCACCTCGGCAGGCGCCGGGTGTCCCAAAAAGGCACTGGGGCTTGCGGTCAGGCCGTAGGCGCCTGCGATAAAGATCGCGATCACGTCGCCCACATCGGCGCGCGGCAGCACGACGCGGTCGGCAAGCCGGTCGAGCGGGGTGCACAGGCATCCGACGACAGATACCGGATCGTCCGGCTCCTGCCCCATGCGGTGTGCAATCGCGACCGGATAGTTGCGCCGCACGACGGTGCCGAAATTGCCCGAGGCGGCGAGTTGGTGGTGCAATCCGCCGTCCACCACCAGGAACGTCTCGCCGCGGCTTTCCTTTCGATCGACCACACGCGTCAGGTAAACGCCCGCCTCTCCGACCAGCCAGCGGCCGAGTTCGATCGCAAAGGCCGTGTCGGCCAGCATCGCGCCGCGCGCTGCCAGCGTCTCATGCAGCGCCGCACCGATCCGCTCGAGATCGATCGGGCGATCGCCTGAGAAATGCGGTATACCGAACCCGCCGCCCAGATTGATCATCGGCGGCGCGTGCCCGCTCTCTTCCGCCAGCCGGGCAGCAAGCGCGAGCGTCGCCGCCTGCGTCTCGATCAACGCGTCGCTGTCGAGCGCCTGCGATCCCGCGAAGATGTGGAACCCGCGCCAGTCGGCCCCGCTCGCGACGATCTCGCGGACCAGCGCGGGCACACGCTCGGCATCGACCCCGAAGGGCGAGGCGCGACCGCCCATCTTCATCCCCGATCCGCGCAGTTCCAGATCGGGATTGACCCGCACCGCCAGCCGCGGCGCGACTCCCAGCCGCGCGCCGATTGCGATCGCACGCCGCGCTTCGCCTTTCGACTCGACGTTGAGCGTCACGCCCGCGCGCACCGCCGAATCCAGTTCGGCGTCGCGCTTGCCCGGGCCCGCGAAGCTGATCGCAGCAGCAGGCTTGAACACCCGCACCTCCGCAAGCTCACCCGCCGAGGCGACATCAAGCCCGTCGACCAGCGGCGCAATCGCCTGCACCAGCGGCGCATAGGGGTTCGCCTTGACCGCATAATGCAGCCGTACGCCCCTGGGCATCGCGGCGCGGAAACGCTCCACTTGCGCGCGCACGCCACCGAAATCGTACACGAACACCGGCGAGCCATGCTCCGCCACCCACGCGTCGGCGGTGCGTCCCGCGATCGTCAGCATGTCGTGCTGGTCCGCGAAGGCGGGGGGGATCGGTCCAATCGGCTTCACGCGCGTGCCCCGCGGATCTCGGCGGCGAGCGCGGCGCGGTCGAGCTTGCCGTTTGCGTTGCGCGGCAGCTCGGCGCGCCAGACGATTTCGGCCGGTTGCATGTAGGTCGGCAGGTCACGCTTCAGCCGGGCGAGCAGCGTCGACGCCAGATCGGCATTGCCTCGCGCCACCACGACGATCCGCTGCCCCAGCCGCGCGTCCGCCACGCCGATCGCGACGGCCTCACTCGCCTCGTGGCCCGCGGTCACCGCTTCCTCTACCTCCTGCGGGCTGACGCGGTTGCCGGAGGTTTTGATCATCTCATCATCGCGCCCGACGAAGCGCAACAGCCCGTCCGCGTCCGCGACCACCGTGTCGCCCGACCAGACGGCTACCCCGCCTTCCTGCGAGAAGTCGGGCGCTGGGCGGAAACGCTGCGCCGTCCGCGCCGGATCGCGCCAATAACCCTGCGCCACCAACGGCCCGGCATGGACCAGCTCGCCCGGCTCCCCCGCGGCTGCCTGGCTCCCATCCCCACGCACCACCATCACCTCCGCGAAAGGGATCGCGCGCCCGATCGAGTCGGGGCTCGCGTCGACCAGCGCGGGCGGCAGATAGGTCGAGCGGAACGCCTCAGTCAGGCCGTACATCGGATACAGGTCAGCCATCGGAAACCGCGCCCGCAAAGCACGCACCATCGCCGGCGTCAGCGCCCCTCCCGAATTAGTGAGCCGCCGCAGCCGCGCCGCCGTCTCTGCCGGCCATTCCGCCTCGATCAATTGCGTCCATAGCGGCGGCACGCCTGCGAGCGTCGTCGCGCCGACGCGCTCGATCGCCTTCACCACGTCGCGCGGCGTCAGGTAATCGAGCGCCGCGACCGCACCACCCGCGATCCAGGTCGAGAACAGCTGGTTCTGCCCGTAGTCGAACGACAGCGGCAGCACCGCCAGTACGCGGTCGTCGGGCGTGATCCCGAGGTAGTGCGCCACCGAGACGGCGCCGAGCCACAGATTCGCATGGCTGAGCATCACGCCCTTCGCTCGCCCGGTCGATCCCGAAGTGTAGAGGATCGCGGCCAATGCAGTCGGGTCGGCATCCGACGGCGGCAGCGGGTCGCCCGCGCCGGTTTCGACGTGCACGCGGGTATCCGCCGGCACGTCCCCTTCCTCCAGCGTCGCAGCGCGCGCGGGTTGGGTAAGGAGCAGCGACGCGCCGCTATCGGCCAGAATATGCGCCACCTGCGCGCGCTTGAGCGCCGGATTGACCGGCACATGGACCAGCCCGGCCCGCGCCGCGGCGAGCGGCATCAGGCACGCCTCGCGTGACTTGGGCAACCAGGTCGCGACCCGCGCGCCCGGTTCCGGCACCGCCGCACGCAGCCAACCCGCGATCCTCGCCATTTCCTCCTCGGCCTGCGCGAACGTCACCGCGCCGGCGCGGTCGATCAGCGCAGGCGCATCGGGCACACCACACAGGATGTGATCGATCGGTCGGGCGTGGCGGTCGAGCGGCACCATCTGCCCTCCATAGCGCGCCCGTTGCGCATTTCACCCCCTGCGCCTATCGCACCGCAGCAAAGAACGGGAGGATGCGCGTGATACCGGAAGGCACCGTAGAGATCGAGAAGACGCTGCGCGCGGTGCTCGCCGACGTGCTGAGCCTGTCGCCCGAGCGCGTCGCGACCTTCACGCCCGACACCGGCCTATTCGGCACGCTGCCTGAGCTCGACTCGATGGCGGTTGCAGGCGTCTTGACCGAGCTTGAGGACCGGCTCGGCATCGTGATCGAGGACGACGAGGTCGATGGCGAGATGCTCGAAACCCTCGGCACACTGACCACCTTCGCCGCGACCAAGGTCCTCAACTGAGCGGCTTGCGCTTCGTCGATTATGCATGGCGCGGCGGCCGCGAGGCGATGTTGCGCATGGGGCCGGACGACGGCCCCACGATCCTCGCTTTCCCCGCGTTGTTCGAGGAAGCGAACCGCACCCGCGCGACCCTGATCGGCGTGCTGCGCCGGCTTGCGGAAGCGGGCAGGTCGGTCGTGCTGCCCGACCTGCCGGGTCAGGGCGAGAGCCTGCTGCCGGTCAGCGCAGTCAACCTTTCGATGTGGCACGACGCTGCCGCCGCCGCTGCGGCGCATGTGTCGGGGTCGATCCACGTCGTCGCGGTGCGTGGCGGCGCGCTGGTCGACACTGCGGTCGCGGCGGCGAGCCGCTGGCACTGGGCGCCGCTGACCGGAGCGGAACAGGTGCGCGAACTCACCCGGCTCCGCAGCTTGAGCGACGGGGAAGGCTATGCCGGCAACGACCTGTCCGACGATCTGCTCGCGCAATTGCAGCAGGCCGAACCAATGCTGACCCCACCGTCGCGCGTCGTGCGGATGGCCAGCGACCCTCGCCCCGCCGATCTGCACCTCGACGGCTTGCCGCCGTGGCGAGCGAGCGAGCCGGTGACCGATCGCGACCTCGCCGCCCGGCTCGCCGACGATCTCGACCAGTGGCTCGCCGCGAGGATGGCGTGAAACGCCAGATGATGACCTTCACGTGCGAGGGCGCGACGCTGGTCGGCACGCTGGATCAGGCGGCGGGCACCACCGGGCTGCTGATCGTATCAGGCGGGAACGAGGTGCGACACGGCGCGCATCGCGGCATGGCGATGCTTGCGGCACGGCTGGCGGCGCAGGGCACGCCGGTGTTCCGCTACGATCGCCGCGGGGTCGGCGACTCGGATGGCGAGAACAGCGGCTTCGCGTACGCAGGCGATGACCTTCGTGCCGCCGCGGACTCGTTCCGCCGCGCTGCACCGCAGGTCACGCGGCTGTACGGCTTCGGCAATTGCGATGCCGCCTCGCTGCTCGCGCTCGAAGGACGCAACGCCGGTATCGCACGCGTGTTGCTCGCCAATCCATGGACGATCGAACAGGACGACGACCTGCCCCCCGCCGCCGCGATCCGTGCGGGTTATACGCAGCAGTTGCTCGATCTGGCCGAGTGGCGCCGACTGCTTCGCGGCGGGATCGATATGGGCAAGGCAATCAAAGGCTTGTGGAAGATCGCTCGTACCCGATCACAGCCGAACACGCTGGCAACGAAGGTGACGAGCGCAATTGCCGAATGGGGCGATGCCGTCACGGTGCTGCTCGCGCGCGATGACAACACCGCCCGTGCCTTCGCCGACGCGGCGCGCGCCCACACGTTCCATACACTCGCGCTCGATACCTCGTCGCACAGCTTCGCGCGTGCCGCCGACAAGAAGGCGCTCGCCGAGATCGTCACCCGCTGGCTAAGCGCCTGAGCGGCTTCACTCCGCCGCTTCCTTGAACTCCTCGAACTCGACCGCCGCCAGGAACCGCTCGGCGTCGAGCGCCGCCATGCAGCCGGTGCCGGCCGCGGTCACCGCCTGCCGGTACGACTTGTCCATGACGTCGCCGCACGCGAACACGCCCGCCACGCTCGTCTTGGTGGTGCCGGTCTCGACCGCGATATAACCATCGTCGTCGAGCGCCAGATGGCCGCGGAACAGCTCGGTCGCCGGATGGTGCCCGATCGCGACGAAGCCGCCGTCGACCGGGATGCGCGAATGCTCACCGGTCTGCGTGTCCTCGAGCTCCAGCGCGACCAGCCCCGCATTGCCGCCGCCGTCGACGAACTCGCGCACTTCCTGATTCCACAGCACCTTGATCGACGGATGCGCATGCAACCGCTCCTGCAGGATGCGCTCGGCGCGGAGCGAGTCGCGGCGATGGATCAGCGTCACGTCGTCGCTGTGATTAGTCAGGTACAACGCTTCCTCGACCGCGGTATTGCCACCGCCGATCACCGCCACCTTCTTGCCGCGGTAAAAGAAGCCGTCGCACGTCGCGCACGCGCTGACGCCCTTGCCCTTCATCGCGTCCTCGCTGTCGAGCCCTAGCCATTTCGCCTGCGCGCCGGTCGCGATCACCAGCACCTCGCCCTCGTACACGTCGCCGCCATCGCCAATCAGACGGAACGGTCGTGTCGACAGGTCGACGTGTATAATCGTGTCCCACATCATTCGCGTGCCGACATGCTCGGCCTGTTTCTGCATCTGCTCCATCAGCCACGGACCCTGGATCACGTCAGCGAAGCCGGGATAATTCTCGACGTCGGTGGTGGTGGTCAGCTGGCCGCCGGGCTGGATGCCCTGCACCACGATCGGCTTCATGCCGGCGCGGGCGGCGTAGATGGCGGCGGTCAGCCCGGCGGGGCCCGAGCCGAGCACGAGCATGCGAGTCGAATGTGTCGTCATGGGTCGCGATGTAGGACGCGAGGAGGGCAATGGAAACTATCGGCCGCGACAGCTTCGTTGCGCCCTCGCCCAAGTCCTGCTTTGGTCGCGCGCATGACCGATTTCACCTTCCTGCTCCAGCCCGACCGCGGCCAGCCCGCACGCGATATCCACGTCGTCCACCCCGACCGGTACGAGGCGTGGGCGGCCGAGCAGGGAGCGCGCGTACGCGCAGCGCTTGCGGCCAATCGCGTCACCGGCAAGCTGGGCAACCGCGCGGTGCTGCCTGGCGACAATGCGGATGACTGGTCGATGCTGTTGGTGTGCAACGAGCCGCTCGACTCGCCGTGGCGCATCGCGTCGCTGGGCGACGGCCTGCCCGAGGGCACCTACCGTCTCGCCGGCAACGCGCCGGTCGGTGCAGCCGCGCTCGGCTGGCTGCTCGCGCAGCATCGCTTCACGCGGTACCGCAAGGGCGAGCCGGTACCGCACCGCGTCCTGCTGACCGACGACCATGCCGGGATCGAGCAGACCGTGCGCCTCGCGCGCGCGACCGCGTACCTTCGCGACCTGGTCGATACCGGCGCGAGCGACATGGGCCCGGCCGAGTTGCAGGCAGAGGCCGCTGCCCTCGCCGACCGCCATTCGGCGACGCTCGCGGTCACCACCGGTGACGCGCTCAAGACCGGCTATCCGATGATCCACGCGGTCGGGCGCGCCGCCGCCGAGCACCGTGCACCCCGGCTGATCGAACTCGAATGGGGCGACGCCAGCCACCCGCGGGTCGCGATCGTCGGCAAGGGCGTGTGCTTCGATTCGGGCGGGCTCGACATCAAGCCCGCCGCGGGCATGCGGTTGATGAAGAAGGACATGGGCGGGGCCGCGCACGCGCTGGCGCTCGCCAGCCTCGTCATGCAGGCGGGGCTGCAGGTGCGGCTCCACCTGCTGATCCCGGCGGTAGAGAATGCGATCTCCGCCGACGCCTTTCGTCCCGGCGACGTGCTGGCGACGCGCAAGGGCGTGAGCGTGGAGAACACCAACACCGACGCGGAAGGCCGCCTGATCCTCGCCGACGCGTTGACCAAGGCGGGCGAAAGCGACCCTGCGCTCATCATCGACTTTGCGACGCTGACCGGCGCGGCCCGCGTCGCGCTCGGTCCCGACCTGCCCGCCACGTTCGTCAACGACGACGCGCTCGCTGCTGATCTGTTCGCCGCCGCCGACGCGGTAAAGGATCCGCTCTGGCGGCTGCCCTTGTGGGACGGGTACGACGATATGCTGCGGTCTGATGTCGCCGATATGGTCAACGCGCCCGACGGCGGGTTCGCAGGCGCGGTCACGGCAGCCTTGTTCCTGCGCCGCTTCGTCACCGCCGACACGCCCTGGGCGCACCTCGACACCTTCGCGTGGCGTCCGGCGGCGAAGCCGGGGCGTCCCAAGGGCGGCGAGGCATACGGCCTGCGCGCCGCATTCGAGCTGCTGCGCCGCCGCTACCCCGCCTGAGGCTTCACGCTTTATGGATTATCGGGCCGCGGCGATTACGGGCACGAACTTCGCTGCGGTCAGGCTGGCACCGCCGACCAGTGCGCCGTCGACATCCGCGACATGGAGCAGCTCACGCGCATTGTCGGGCGTGACAGACCCGCCGTAGAGGATGCGCAGCCGATCGGCCTCGCCGCCGATCAGTTCGCGCAGCTTCGCGCGGATCGCGCCGTGCATTGCGGCGACATCGTCCGCGGTCGGCGTCCGTCCGGTGCCGATCGCCCAGACTGGCTCATAGGCGATGGAGCACCAGTCGCCGCTCGCGCCATCAGGCAACGAGCCCGCAATCTGCGCGGTCACGACCGCCTCGGCATGGCCCGCCTCGCGCTCGTCGAGCGTTTCACCGACGCAGACGATCGCATGCAGGCCGTGCCGGTGCAGCGCTTCCGCCTTTGCTTTTACGTCCGCGTCCGTCTCACCCTGATCTGCGCGCCGCTCCGAATGGCCGACGATCGAGAAGCGCGCGCCCGCTTCCTTGACCATCGCGGCGGAGATGCAGCCGGTATGGGCGCCGTGATCGGCGGCATGGACATCCTCGGCGCCGATCGACAGCGCGGGCGCACGCTCGGCAGCAGGTGCGATCAGCGTCGCGGGCAGCGCGACCGCGACATCGACGCCGGGGCGTGTCGCCGCCGCTTGCGCGATCGCATCAAGCTCCGTCAGGGCCGCGCGGCTGCCGTTCATCTTCCAGTTTCCCGCCACCAGTTTGCGCCGCGCCATGCCACTCTCCCCACGATCATGCCCGTATGTCGTCGTGCGATAGCCGCGGACGCGCCGCTGCGCCAAGTCCTGCCGCGTCTAGCTACATGATGCCGCACGCCATTGCCTCAAGTCGGAGCGGTGCCTAAAGCCGCCGGGTTTCTTGGTCCACGGCTCTCGGGTACATGCTCAGCTTCTTTCGCCGCATCGTGAATTCAAAGGCCGGCGTCTTCATCACGCTCGCGCTGCTCGGCATCATCGCGCTGTCGTTCGCGGCGGGCGACGTGACCGGTCTGTCGTCGGGCGGCGGCGGTCTCCTCGGCAGCTCGGTCGAGACGGTCGGGAATGCCGGCATCACCGCGGCGGATGTGCGCAAGCGCGCGCAGGACGAAGTTCGCTACGCGCAGACGCAGCAGCCCGGCTTCGACATGGCGCAGCTGGTTCAGCTGGGCGGGGTCGAGTCGATCATCGAGCGGCTGGCGAATGCGATCGGGCTTGACAAGTTCGGCCATGACCAGGGTCTGCGCGTCAGCCGCGCGCTGGTCGGCAGCGAAATCAAGAGCATCCCCGCCTTCCTCGGCCCGACGGGCCAGTTCGACCAGCAGACCTATGAGCGGCTGATCGCGCAGCGCGGGTTGAACGACGCGCAGGTGCAGGAGGAATTCCGCCGCAGCATCATGACGCAGTTCCTCGTCACCCCGACGGTCGGCGCGAGCCAGGTGTCGGAAAAGCTGGCGCTGCCTTATGCATCGCTGCTGCTCGAACGCCGTGAGGGACAGATCGCGCTGATCCCCGCCGCCGGCGTCCCCGCCGGTCCCGCACCGACCGACGCAGAGGTGCAGAAATTCTACGCCGGCCACTTGCCGCGCTACACCGTGCCGGAGCGCCGCGTGGTGCGCTACGCCGTGGTCACGCCCGACAGTGTCAAGGCGCAGGCGACGCCGACCGATGCCGAGATCCAGCAGGCGTATAACGGCAACCGCGCCGCCTATCAGCCGCGCGAGCAGCGCAGCGTCAGCGTCGTCACCGTGCTGGACCAGAAGGCCGCCGACGCGCTTGCGGCCAAGGTAAAGGCGGGCGCTGCGCTCGGCGTCGCTGCCCGCGCATCGGGGCTCGAACCGCGCACGATCGAGAAGGTCGAAAAATCCGCGCTCGCCACGCAGACCTCGGCCGCGGTCGCCGATGCCCTGTTCGCGGCACAGAAAGGCGCGGTCGTCGGCCCGATCAAGGGCTCGATCGGCTTCGTCGTCGCGCAGGTCGACGGCATCACGCAGGTCGCGGGCCGCTCGCTTGCGCAAGCGCGCGACGAGATCGTGCAGACGCTGACGCGCAGCAAGACGACGGATGCCCTGTCGAAGATGCAGAACAAGATCGACGACGCGCTATCCGACAACGCGAACATCAACGAAGTCGCGTCGGATCAGAAGCTGACCGTCTCGGCGACCAAGCCGCTGCTCGCCTCTGGCATCGACCCCGATGATGCGGCGACCAAGCCTGATGCGCGGCTAGCACCGATCATGCAGGCAGGCTTCGCGGCTGAGGAAGGCGACACGCCGACGATCGTCGCGCTCGGCACCGATGGCGGTTTCGCGGTCGTGGCGCTCGACCGCGTCGTCCGTGCCGCCCCGCGCCCGCTCGCGCAGGTACGCGCGCAGGTGGTCAAGGACGTGATCGCGGAGCGGCAGCGCAACGCAGCCAAGCAGATCGCGGCGCAGGCGCTCGCCAAGCTCGACAAGGGGGCAGCGCTCGCCACCGTGCTTTCGCAGACCGGCGCACGTGGTCCCGCGCCGCAGCGCATCGACACGACGCGCGCGCAACTGAACGCCGACCGCCGCGGCGTCGACCCGACGCTCGCGCTGCTGTTCTCGATGAAGCAGGGTAGCGCCAAGATGCTCGCCGCCCCCAACAACCTCGGCTGGCTGCTGGTCAAGCTCGACCGCGTGACGCCGGGCGACGCGAAGACCAAGCCCGGCGTGATCGCGGCGACGCGCGCCGATCTCGGCCGCGTGATCGGGCAGGAATATGCGCAGCAATTCACCCGCGCCGCGGTTGAGACGATCGGGATCAAGCGGAAGCCTGATGCGATCGCCGAGCTGAAGCGCGAGCTGGCGGGTCAGGGTGGCAACCAGTAATCCGGGCGACAGGGCCGACGCATCGATCGACCCGCGCGCCGAACTCGCCGCGGCTCGTCCCGCGCTCGTCTGGCGGCGCCGGATCGCCGACACCGAGACGCCGGTCGCCGCCGCGCTCAAGCTGATCGAGCCGGGTCGCGGCGACTTCCTGCTCGAATCGGTCGAGGGCGGCGCGGTGCGCGGGCGCTACAGCCTGCTCGGGCTGGCCCCCGATCTCGTGTTTCGTGCGCAAGGCCAGCGTGCCGAGATCAACGCGCGCTGGCTGGACGACCGAGACGCGTTTTCGCCCTGCACCGAGCCGACGCTGCCCGCACTCCGCGCGCTCGTCGCGTCGTGCCGGATGAAGGTCGCGCCCGAGCTGCCGCGCGCACTCGCCTGCCTCGTCGGCTATTTCGGCTATGAGACGATCGGGCTGGTCGAGCAACTGGCGACGCCCATCGCCGACCCGCTCGGCGTACCCGACTTGATGTTCGTGCGGCCGACGACGATCCTGGTGTTCGACCGCCTCGCCGACGCGCTCTACCTGGTCGCACCGGTCTGGCCCGATCAGGCGCAGACACCGGAGGCGCTGATCGCCGCCGCTGAGGATCGTCTCGACGCTGTCGAGGCGCGCTTGGCGCACGCCGCCTTGCCGCCGCGGGTGCGTGCCGAGACGAGCGACCTCATCCTCACCCCGACGCTGCCCGCTGGCCGCTATGCCGAGATGGTCGCGGCGGCGCAGGACTACATTCACGCCGGCGATATCTTCCAGGTCGTGCTGGCACAGCGCTTCACAGCGCCGTTCGCCCTGCCCGCGTTCGAGCTCTATCGCGCGCTCCGGCGGATCAACCCGTCGCCGTTCCTCTACCACCTCGATCTGCCCGGCTTCTCGCTGACGGGGTCGAGCCCGGAGATCCTGGTCCGCGCGCGCGATGGCGAGGTGACGATCCGCCCGATCGCCGGCACGCGCCCGCGTGGGCGCACCGCAGCCGAAGACGCCGCCAATCGCGCCTCCCTGCTCGACGACCCGAAGGAACGCGCCGAGCATCTGATGCTGCTCGACCTTGGCCGGAACGACGTCGGCCGCGTCGCGCAGGCGGGCAGCGTCACCGTCACCGACAGCTACACCGTCGAATTCTACAGCCACGTCATGCACATCGTCTCGAACGTGGTGGGCCGGCTCGATCCAGCGCACGACGGCGTCGATGCGCTGCTTGCAGGGTTTCCCGCGGGCACCGTCAGCGGCGCGCCCAAGGTACGTGCGTGCCAGATCATCGCCGAACTGGAGCCCGAGAAGCGCGGCGCCTACGCTGGGGGGGTCGGCTACTTCTCGCCCGACGGCAGCATGGATTCGTGCATCGTGCTGCGCACCGCGCTGGTGAAGGACGGCGTGATGCACGTACAGGCCGGTGCGGGCATCGTTGCCGACAGCAATCCGGCCTACGAACAGCGCGAGTGCGAGGCGAAGTCCGGCGCGCTCCTGGCTGCCGCGCGCGAAGCGATCAGGCAGGCGGGCGAGGCAGGGTTCGGGCAGTAGCTGCCTGACCTGCCCGGATGCTTATCGCGGCGCGGCGCCCGGCATCATCGCATCATTCTTCTCCGCCGCCTTTTTGTCCGCGGCATAGGCACGCGCCCACATCTGCGAGCACCCCGACTGGCCGCCGGTGCCGACGGGCGAGCAGGTGTCGGGCAGACCACCCGCCACGCGACCTACCTCATCGGCGACCGCGGTGCGATTGGCCCAGCTCTGGTTCTGCGCCGCCGGCTCAGCGGTGTTCCGCAACTGCTTGGGGATGCGATATTGCTCGTCGGGATTGATCCGGCTGCACACCACGACCTCGTCCCCTTGCGCGGCCGGGCATTTGTCGTTGCCGGTCAGTTGCACGTTGCGGATGCGGCTCGGCGCGCGACCGGTTTCCGCCTGTGCCTGCGCGGTCGAGCTAACCTGACCGGATTGTGCCAGCGCGGCGGAGGGCAGCAGGACGAGGGAAACGGCGGATAGAAGACGCAGCATGCGAAGGGCTCCTTGGGTGCTGCTACAAACGCCCGCCACCCTGAATATCTCCTTACGCCCGGACCACGATCGTGTGTCGCGACGATTTCCGCGGCGTAACGCGGTTTCAACACGTTGCGCCTGCCCGCGCATCGGCTATGGCGGCGGGCATGATCCTGGTGATCGACAATTACGACAGCTTTACCTGGAACCTGGTCCATTACCTGATGGAGCTGGGCGCGCCGGTGCGGGTGGTGCGCAACGACGCGCTGTCCGCCGCCGAGGCGCTGGCGAGCGACGCGACCGCGTTCCTGATCTCGCCCGGTCCATGCACACCGAACGAAGCGGGCGTGAGCCTCGATCTCGTCGCCGCCTGCGCAGACGCGCGTCGCCCGCTGTTGGGGGTATGCCTCGGACATCAGGCGATCGGCCAGCATTTCGGCGGCACGGTGCGGCGCGGCGGATTGATGCACGGCAAGACCTGCCCGGTGGAACATGACAGGACCGGCGTGTTCGCCGACCTGCCCTCGCCTTTCACCGCGACACGCTACCATTCACTGATCGTCACCGACGTGCCCGATAGCCTGATCGTCAACGCGACCGCCGAGGATGCATCGGTGATGGGGCTGCGCCACCGCGAACTGCCGATCCACGGTGTGCAATTCCACCCCGAGAGCATCGCGACCGAGCACGGCCACGCGCTGCTCGCCAATTTCCTGCGCATCGCCGGCCTGCCCGTATCGGCGCACGCGTGACCAGCTTCGCGCAATTGCCCGATCCCGGCTCGCCCTTGAGCCGGCAGAGCGCGAGCCAAGCGTTCGCCGACATCCTCGACGGCCGTGCGAGCGAGGAGGCGATTGCCGAATTCCTTGTCGCGCTGTCGATCCGCGGCGAGACCAGCCTCGAGATCGCGGAAGCGGCGCGCGCACTGCGCGAGCGGCTGATCCCGATCACCGCACCCGCCGACGCGATCGACGTGTGCGGCACCGGCGGCGACGGGCAGCACACGTTGAATGTCTCGACCGCGGTCAGCCTCGTGGTCGCGAGCTGCGGCGTGCCGGTCGCCAAGCACGGCAATCGTGCCGCCTCGTCAAAGGCGGGCGCCGCCGACACACTCGAAGCGCTCGGGCTCGACATGGACCGTGCCGGCGCGCAGGCGGAGGGGACGCTCACCGACCTCGGCATCTGCTTCCTGTTTGCGGCGAACCATCACCCCGCGATGAAGCGGATCACGCCGATCCGCCGCCGCATCGGGCGTCGGACAATCTTCAACCTGATGGGTCCGCTCGCCAACCCCGCGCACGTCACCCGCCAGCTGATCGGCATCGCGCGGCCCGATTACGCGCCGGTTTACGCCGAGGCACTGGCGCAACTGGGCAGTGAGGGCGCACTCGTCGTTTCGGGCGAGGAAGGGCTCGATGAGATTTCGGGCGCGGGCGCGACCGTGGTGGTCAGCATCGGCGATGTCGCTTTGCCCGAGCGGATCGTGCCCGAGGACGCCGGCGTTCCGCGTCATCCGACCAGCGCGATCCGTGGCGGCGACGCGGCCTACAACGCGGTCGCGTTGCGCCAATTGCTGCTGGGCGAGCACGGACCCTATCGCGACGCGGTGCTGCTCAATGCTGCCGCCGCCTTAGTGCTATCGGGTACGCAGACCGCCCTGCCTGATGCTGCCGCGCACGCCGCGGAGGCGCTCGACCGCGGTGATGCCAACGCATTGCTCGACCGCTGGATCGCCTACGCATGACCATCCTCGATCAGATCATCGCCACCAAGCGTGAGGAGGTCGCCGCGCGCAAGGCCGCCGTGACCCGCGCCGAACTCGACGCGCGGATCGCCGCACAGTCGCCGCCGCGTGGTTTTCGCGCCGCGCTCGACCGCAGTGTCGCCGAAGGCCGCCACGCGCTAATCGCAGAGATCAAGAAGGCGAGCCCATCGAAGGGTTTGATCCGCGCCGACTTCGATCCGCCGGCGTACGCCCGCGCCTATGCGGCGGGCGGGGCGACCTGCCTGTCGGTGCTGACCGACGAGCGGTACTTCCAGGGCTCAGATGCCTTCCTTCAGGCAGCGCGTGCGGCTTGCGACCTCCCGGTGATCCGCAAGGATTTCACGGTCGACCCGTTTCAGGCGATCGAAGCGCGCGCGCTCGGCGCCGACGCGATCCTGCTGATCGTCGCCGCGATCGACGACGAGGCGCTTGCCGAGTGCGAGGCCGCCGCGATCGAGGTCGGGCTCGACGTGCTGGTCGAGGTGCACGACGCGGGCGAGATGGAGCGCGCCGCGCGCCTCACCTCGCGGCTGATCGGCGTCAACAACCGCGACCTGCGCGATTTCACCGTCGACTATCGCCGCACCTACGACCTCGTCGCCCACGCACCCGCCGGCTGCACCTTCGTCGCCGAAAGCGGCCTGACGACACGCGCCGACCTTGATGCGATGGCGGATCACGGCATCGGCTGCTTCCTGATCGGCGAGGCATTGATGCGGCAGCCTGACGTTGAGGCAGCAACGCGCGCGCTGGTCGGATGAGCCAACTTACGCACCTCGACGCGGACGGCGCGGCGCACATGGTCGATGTCGGTGACAAGGCGGTCACCCGACGCGAGGCCACCGCCACCGGGCAGATCGTCATGTCGGCGGAGGCGGTCGCGGCGATCCGGGAAGGCGCGGTCAAGAAAGGCGACGTACTCGCCGTCGCGCGCGTCGCCGGGATCATGGCCGCAAAGCGCACCAGCGACCTCGTGCCCTTGTGCCATCCGCTGCCGATCACGCGCGTCTCGCTCGACCTTGATGTCGGCACTGAGGGCGTCAACGCCACCGCGACTGTGCGCACCGACGGCAAAACGGGGGTCGAGATGGAAGCGCTGACCGCCGTGTCGGTCGCGCTGCTGACCGTCTACGACATGGCAAAGGCGATCGACAAGGCGATGACATTGCAGGACATTCAGGTCGTCGCCAAAAGCGGCGGCCGCTCCGGCGACTGGCAGCGTTGAACGACTTTGGCGATCCGCCTGTCGTGCCGTGGCGTACGGCCGCGCGTGAGACGTTGATCGCCGATCGCTGGCTGACGCTCCACGCCGATCGTTGCGTGACCGCCGATGGCGCGGAGATCGCGCCTTATTACGTCACCGATTATCCCGACTGGGTGTTGATCGTTGCGATGGATGGCGACGACAATCTGCTGATGATCGAGCAGTATCGGCATGCGCGCGGGCTCGTGTCGCTCGAACTGCCGGGCGGCGGAGTCGATGCAAGCGACGCCGATCTGCTTACGGCTTCGCAGCGCGAACTGCTGGAGGAAACCGGCTGTGTCGCCGATGAGTGGGAGGTGGTTGCCTCGCTTAGCCCCAATCCGGCGATCCACAGCAATCGCTGTCACGCGATGCTGGCGCGCGGAACCCGCTGCATCGCCGCGCCGCATGACGAACCAAGCGAGCGCGTCTGTCGCCGCTGGATGCCCGTTGTCGAGGTCGTCCGTCGCGCAATGGCGGGCGAGGTGCAGCAGGCGGTCCACGTCGCCGCTTTGGCGATCGTGCTCGGCCGCATGAACCGCTGGAGCGCCGCATGAGCCTGCTGCCGATCGCCGAAGCGCAGGCGCGCGTCCTGGCACTCGGCACCCCTGCCACGCACGAGGAGATCGCGCTGCACGATGCGCTCGGACGCTGGGCGGTCGAGCCGATGGTGGCAAGGCGCACCCAGCCGGCGCGCGATCTGTCGGCGATGGACGGCTATGCGATCCGCTTCGCCGACATGCCCGGACCCTGGCGTGTCATCGGCGAAAGCGCGGCGGGCAAGACCTTCGACGGCAGCGTCGCTACGGGCGAGGCAGTACGCATCTTCACCGGTGCGGCGATGCCTGATGGTGCCGATACCGTGCTGGTGCAGGAGGAGGCCGCGCGCGACGGCGATCGCCTGACGCTTGCGGGAGAAGGCCCACCCCATGCGATGCGCAACGTCCGCCGTCGTGGGCTCGACTTCAATGCAGGCGACGTGCTGGTCGACGCCGGCGAGCGGCTGACCCCGGCCCGGCTGGCGGTCTGTGCCACCGGCGGCGTCGCGCGGGTGCGGGTCGCGCGCCCGATCCGTGTGGCGCTCGCCGCGACCGGCGACGAACTGGTCGAGCCGGGCGACGATGCAGCGCCCGACGCTCTCCCTGAGTCGAACCGGTTGCTGCTGCGCTCGCTGCTGGCCGATCTGCCTGTCCACTTCGTTGACCTCGGCATCCTGCCCGATCGGCTCGACGTGTTGACCGCGGCGTTTGCGCAGGTGGAGGCGGACGTGCTCGTCACAACCGGCGGCGCCTCGGTCGGCGACCATGATCTCGTCCGTCCGGCCTTGGCAGGCGCAGGCTTCTCGCTCGACTTCTGGCGGATCGCGCTACGCCCTGGCAAGCCGATGCTCGCGGGCCGACGCGGTGCCACCGCTGTTGTCGGTCTGCCCGGCAACCCCGTCTCCGCGTTCGTCACCGCCATGCTGTTCGTCCGGCCGCTTGTTGCGCATCTTTCCGTTGCCGCCGATCCGTTTCCGCGCACCACCAGCGCCATCCTGGGAGAGCCGTTGGCGGCCAACAACGGTCGCACCGACTATCTGCGCGCCGAGTTGCGTGACGGACGGGTCTACGCCTCGACGATCCAGGACAGCTCGATGTTGCGCACGCTGGCGCGATCGACCTGCCTCGTCGTACGACCGCCGCACGCCCCGGCCGCCAGCAGCGGCGACTCGGCAGAAATCCTGATGATCGCCTAAGCGCCTCGCTTGACGGAACATTCGTTGTTCCATAAAGGTTCTTCATCTGTTCACCAAAGGAGCCGCGCGATGCTTACCCGCAAACAGCATGAGCTGATTTGCTTCATCGAAGATCGGCTGATCGAAACCGGAGTGTCGCCCTCGTTCGAGGAGATGAAGGCAGCGCTCGATCTCAAGTCGAAGTCAGGCGTGCATCGCCTCATCAGCGCGCTGGAGGAACGCGGTTACATCCGGCGTCTGCCCAACCGTGCACGCGCGCTCGAAATCCTGCGTGTGCCCGAGCGCGCCGATGCGGACGGCACGCCGCGACCCGCGCCGCGCGACCTGCCGCAGCCGGCAAACGACGTGGTCGAGATTCCGCTTCACGGCCGGATCGCCGCGGGCGTACCGATCGAGGCGTTCGAGGGTTCGACCAGCCTGCCCGTTCCTGCGGCGCTGCTTGGTGCGGGTGAGCATTACGCGCTTGAGGTGTCGGGCGATTCGATGGTTGAGGCCGGTATCCTCGACGGCGATTATGCGCTGATCCGCAAGCAGGAGGTTGCGCGCGACGGCGAAATCGTGGTCGCATTGATCGACGAGAGCGAGGCGACGCTCAAATACTTCCGTCACGAAGGCGCGATGGTCCGGCTTGATCCCGCCAATCGCGCCTATGATCCGCAGCGTTACGCTCCCGCGCAGGTACGCGTTCAGGGTAAGCTCGCGGGAATTCTGCGCCGCTACGCCTGATCCATGGGTGTGCGTCGCCAGGTGCGCGCACCGTTGTCACCGTGCCGGTGGCGAAGGTTACCGCCACGCCGCCGGTTCGTCGCAGGCTGGCGCGATCAAGCGTCAGCCATCGCGCGCGACAACGCCGGGGTACGCGGCGCTCGCTCACGACGATGTCGACGCGGCGGCATAGATCGATGAACTCGCCAGCCGGGACCAGGTAGCCGCTGCGGGTCGCAAGCAAGGTGGTGCGGCGATCGCCCGCCATGTGGCTGGCCCAGCACAGATCCTGATTGCAACGCGCCTCGCGCGTCTCCGACAAGGCCGCCATCTCGCCGTCGAGACCTGCATTCTCCGCCAGCGTGTCACGCGTATAGTCGCCCGCGCGCTCACGCAGCAGCGCCAATCCTCCGTAGCTTCCACGCCACGCCAGATGACGACCGTCGCCGGTGACAATCAGGTCGGGTGCGGGCGTCAAAAGCGTCCAGCAGCCGCCGACGATGACGGGCAGCAATCCCGCCCATCTGACACGCGTGCGCCAAAGCGCGATCCACAAGCTGCCGGCGATCATCAACGCGAATGCACCGCGCGGCATCGCCGGCAGCGCCGCGACCGATCCCGGCGCAGCTGCAACGACATGCGCGATCCACAACAGCAATCGCAGCCCCTGTCCGGCCATCCACCACATCGGTGCGCCCAATCCGATTGCGTCGAGCAGCAGCGCAATCGCCTCGACCGGCATGACCACGAAGGTCGTCAGGGGAATGGCGACGATGTTGGCGACCGCACCGTACACGCCCGCCTTGTGGAAGTGGAACACTGCGATCGGCATGAGCGCCAGTTCGACCAGCAAGCCGGTGACGAGAAGCGACACGCCCTCGCGGACGCCGCGTCGCCACCACGCCTCTTCGCGCGCCAGAAATAGGTCGCGGACGCGTGGATGCTCGTGCAGCGCGACGATCGCAGTGACGGCCGCGAAGGATAGCTGGAAGCTCGCACTCGCCACCGCCTGCGGCCATGCGATCAGTACGACGAGCGCGCCGGCCGCGACCAGCCGGAGCGTCACCGCCTCGCGCCCCAGCGCCAATGCCGCCAGCACCATCAAGGCGGCGACACAGCTGCGGATCGTCGGCACCTCCGCACCCGTCAACCATGTATAGCCGATCGCCGCCGCCGCCCCCGCCGCGCCGGCCAGCAGCGGCACGCGTCCGGTAAGCGCGAGTGCAGGCGACAAGGCGAGCAGCCGCAACGCCAGCGCCATGACGATCCCAACCGCGGCGGTGATGTGCAGCCCGCTGACCGACAGCAGGTGCGCAAGCCCCGCCCGGCGCATCGCCTCCGCATCGTCATCGCTGATCGCACCGGTGTCACCGGTCGCCAGTGCCGCGGCGATCCCGCCCGCGCTGCCGGGCAGTTGCGCCTCGATATGGCGTGTCAGCCGGGCGCGCACGCCTTCCTGATCGGACGCGGCGCGCGCCGTCACCGCAATATCGAGCGCGCGTCCGGTCGCGCCCAGTCCATCGAACCAGGCGACCCGCGCGAAGTCATAGGCGCCGGGCACCGCGGGAGGTGCCGGCGGCATCAGTCGCGCCCGCACCCGCACAATGCTGCCTGGGACTAGGCCGGCTGGCATATGATCGTCCGCCACGTTGACGCGCACTCGGCGCGGCATGTCCGCACGTGCCGTGCCGTCCCATGCGCGCACGCCGAGCCACAGCCGGGTCAGGTCGCGCGCGGGCTGTGGCTGCACGCGCGTAACCCGCGCGGTCAACACGACGATCGCGGGCCGCGCGAGCACCGGTGCGCGCGCCGCCTCCGCGCGCCACCAGATCGACGCGAGCCCGCTGGCGAAAGCGAGCGCCGCCACCGCGATCACCATCCCGCCCCGCCCGCCGCGTGCCCCCGCCAGCGCGAGCCCCGCGATGCCAAGCGCACACAGCAGCGCCGCAGACCAGCCGTGCGCGTCGGGCAGCACGAACCACGCCGCCACACCAGCGCCGAGCATGACCGGCAACCACAGCATTAACTGGTGTCGCTCGGCCTCCAGCCAGCGCTCCCACGCGCCCGTACAGCCCGCGATTTGAAGCAGGCGCTGCGCTTTGCTAGGGGCGGTCGCGGCTGGACTGGCCATCACATTCCTCGCAGACTGGGAGCAAGCGCGCTTGAGCGCAACCACCAACTCCGACGCCCCCGCGGCACGCGCCGACGCGAACCCGAGCACGCCGAAGGTCGTCACCCGGTTCGCGCCGTCGCCGACCGGTTTCCTCCACTTGGGGGGCGCGCGCACCGCGCTGTTCAACCTGCTCTACGCGCGCCACCACGGCGGCACGTTCCGGTTGCGGATCGAGGATACCGACCGCGCGCGCTCGACCGAGCCTGCGATTGCCGCCATCCTGAACGGGATGCGCTGGCTCGGGCTCGATTGGGATGGCGATGAGGTCTTCCAGTTCGCGCGCGCCGACCGCCACGCCGCCGTCGCGCAAACGATGGTCGAGCACGGTCACGCCTATCGCTGCTACATGACCCAGGGTGAGATCGACGCGATGCGCGCCGAGGCACAGGCGGCGAAGAAGCCGCTGCGTATCCGCTCGCCCTGGCGCGACCGCAGCGACGGTCCTGCAGACCAGCCGTTCGTGGTCCGGCTGAAGGCGCCGACCGAGGGCGCGGTCACTATCCACGATCAGGTGCAGGGTGCGGTGACCGTCCAGAATGCCGAGCTCGACGACATGGTCCTGCTCCGCTCCGACGGCACGCCGACCTACATGCTCGCGGTCGTCGTCGACGATCACGACATGGGTGTGACGCACGTCATCCGCGGCGACGATCACCTCAACAACGCCTTCCGCCAGCTGCCGATCTACCGTGCGATGGACGCGATCGAGGGTGGCTGGCCAGACCCGGTCTATGCGCACATCCCGCTGATTCATGGCTCGGACGGCGCCAAGCTATCGAAACGTCACGGCGCGGTCGGGATCGAGGCCTACCGCGACGAACTCGGCATCCTGCCCGAGGCGCTCGACAACTACCTGCTCCGCCTCGGCTGGGGTCACGGCGACGACGAGATCATCGCGCGCGACGACGCGATCCGCTGGTTCGACCTCTCGGGTGTCGGCAAGAGCCCGTCGCGTTTCGACCTCAAGAAGCTCGAGAACCTCAACGGTCATTACATCCGCACTGCCGACGATGCTCGCCTCGCCGGATTGGTCGCCGACAAGCTTGGCTTTGCGGACGAGGACACGCGATGCGAGACGCTCGTCGCCGCGATGCCCGCGCTCAAGCCCCGTGCGGCGAACATCAACGAGCTGGTCGATGGCGCCGCGTTCCTGTTTGCCCAGCGCCCGCTTGCCATCGACGATGCTGCGGCCCCGCTGGTCGGCGGCGACGCGCCGGCGCTGCTCGCCCGGCTCCACGCAGCGCTTGACGCAGTGCACAACTGGGATACGGAGACCGCAGAGGCCGCGGTGCGGCAGGTCGCCGAAGACGCGGGCGTGAAGCTCGGACAGGTGGCCCAGCCGCTTCGCGTCGCACTAACCGGACGCAAGACGTCGCCGGGCATCTTCGACGTACTCGTCCTTTTAGGACGCGAGGAAAGCCTGGCGCGGATCGCGGATCATACACCCGGCAACGCATAAGCCCTTGGGCCTGACAGGAGACGATCATGACCGACACAGCCACCTTCGATCTGGCGGGCAAGAACTTCGACTATCCCGTGCTCTCGGGATCGGTCGGCCCCGACGTGGTCGACATTCGCAAGCTTTATGGCCAGACCGGTGCCTTCACCTACGATCCGGGCTTCACCTCGACCGCGTCGTGCCGCTCCGAGATCACCTATATCGACGGTGACGAAGGCGTGCTGCTTCACCGGGGCTACCCGATCGGCGAACTGGCCGAGAAGTCGAGCTTCATGGAGGTCGCCTATCTGCTGCTGAACGGCGAACTGCCGTCGGCGGACGAGCTGTCGGGCTTCAACCACACGATCAGCCGCCACACGATGGTGCACGAGCAGCTGGCGACCTTCTTCCGGGGTTTCCGCCGCGATGCGCACCCGATGGCCATCATGTGCGGCGTCGTCGGCGCGCTGTCGGCCTTCTATCACGATTCGACCGACATCCACGATCCGCAGCAGCGCATGATCGCATCGCACCGCCTTATCGCGAAGATTCCGACGATCGCGGCGATGGCGTACAAGTATTCGGTGGGTCAGCCGTTCCTCTACCCCGACAATTCGCTGTCCTACACCGGCAACTTCCTGCGCATGACCTTCGGCGTGCCGGCGGAAGCCTATGAGGTGAACCCGGCGATCGAGCGGGCGATGGATCGCATCTTCATCCTACACGCCGACCACGAGCAGAACGCGTCGACCTCTACCGTCCGTCTCGCCGGCTCATCGGGCGCGAACCCGTTCGCGTGCATGGCGGCGGGCATCGCCTGCCTGTGGGGTCCGGCGCACGGCGGCGCGAACGAGGCCGCGCTCAACATGCTGCACGAAATCGGTACGCCCGATCGCATCCCCGAGTTCATCGCGCGCGCGAAGGACAAGAACGATCCGTTCCGCCTGATGGGCTTCGGCCACCGCGTGTACAAGAACTACGACCCGCGCGCGACCGTGATGCAGAAGACCGTGCGTGAGGTGTTTGAGACGCTGAACGTCTCCGATCCCGTGTTCGAGACCGCGCTGAAGCTGGAAGAGATCGCGCTCAACGATCCGTATTTTATCGAAAAGAAGCTGTTCCCGAACGTCGACTTCTACTCGGGCGTGATCCTGTCTGCGATCGGGTTCCCGACCAGCATGTTCACCGTGTTGTTCGCACTTGCGCGCACGGTCGGCTGGGTCGCGCAGTGGAACGAGATGATCACCGACCCCGACCAGAAGATCGGCCGCCCGCGCCAGCTTTACACCGGCCCGACGCAGCGCAGCTACGTCCCCGCCGGCGAGCGCTAAACGCGTGCAGCGGCTCCGGCCGGCTCTCCTCGGCCTGGGTGTGCTCTGCACGCTCATGGGCGTGCTATGGATCGGCCAGGGCCGCGGCCTGATCCACTGGCCCGCGTCGAGCTTCATGCTCGACCAGCGCGTCTGGGCCGACTACGGTGCAGCACTGGCGGTGGCGGGGTTGCTGATGGTCCTGCTGGCGCGGCGCTTGCGGCGATGACGTTGGTCGAGATCGCTCGCAGGACGCCTTTGCTGACCTATTCACGATCCTGCCACTTCGTTGCCCTTGTGTTGTCCCTGCTCAGGCAGAACAGTTCGCGCCCGAGCTGTTAAATGGGAGCGTTCGACGGAAAGGTCGTGCTCGTCATTGGTGGAACGCGTGGCATCGGCGCGGCCATCAGTCGCAGGATGGTGGCCGATGGTGCCTGCTTAGGCATTATCTATCGAAGCCGTGTCGGTGACGCGGAAGGTCTTGCCGACGAGCTGCGCAGCCAAGGTAAGACAGTTGTCTTGATCCAAGCTGACGTAAGCAACGTCGCCGCGCTGAATCGCGCGATGGACGAGATTATAGACGCGCTCGGCCGGCTGGACGTTCTTGTGAGCGTAGCCGGAACAGCGATCGTCGGGCCGCTGGAAAGCTATGCTGATGACGCGTTCGATCAGATTTTGGCGGTGAACGTACGCGCGCCATTCTTTGCTGCAAAGAAGGCCGCCTTAGTAATGACGAACGGCGGTCGGATCATCATCCTTGGCAGCATTGTCGCCGATAGGATGCCGGGAGCAGGCGGAACCCTGTATTTCGCGAGCAAGGCGGCTCTTGGCGGTATGATCCGCGGGCTGGCGCGCGATTTAGGATCACGGGCAATAACGGCAAACCTTGTCCAGCCGGGTCCTATCGACACGGAACGCAATCCAGCCAATGGCCCGGATGCGTCAATCAATCGGAGCCCGTTGGCCATTCCCCGGCACGGCACAACTGAAGAGGTAGCGGGGCTGGTCGCCTACATTGCATCCCCCGAAGCTGGCTTTGTCACCGGAGCCACATATAATATCGACGGCGGTTGGAGCGCGTAGCGGAATGTTCGACTGACAGGCGTAACCGCTCACAGCGCAACTCACATCAGAGATGTAGCAGTGATCCTACGCCCCCGCCGGCAACCACAGCAGGAAGCGCGCGCCCATGCCGACGTCGCTGTCGACCGTCAGGTCACCCCCCATCGCACGCGCCAGACGCCGCGCGATGTAGAGCCCAAGGCCGCTACCGCCTGCCTCGTTCGCATCGACGCGCTCGAACTTTTCAAAGATGCGCGCCTGGTCGCCTTGCGCGATACCCTTGCCCTGATCGGCGACGATCACAACCGCGCGGTCGCCGTCGCGTTGCGCGCGAAGCCAGATCGTCGCGCCTTCGGGCGAGTAGCGCACTGCATTGCCGATGAGGTTGACGAGGATCTGCAGCGTGCGCCGGAACTCGCCGCGCGCGGGCAGCGCCGCGTCCAGCCCATCGCGGTCGATCGTCACGCCCGCATTCGCCGCGCGCACCTGCAACAGCCCCGCCGCTCGCCGCACGACATCGGCAAGGTCGATCGCGTCATCCTCGACCGTGAAGTCCTCGCGCTCGATTGCCTCCAAGTCGACCAAATCGTCGACCAGCCCCAGCAGGTGCCGTCCCGCGCTGGCGATATCGGCGGCGTAGTCGGCGTAATGCGGATCGATCGAGCCGTCGGTGGCGGCGTTGATGCTGTCGGCGTTGGCGACGATCCGTCCAAGCGGCCCGCGCAGCACCTGGTCGAGGCGCGCGTTGAACGTCTCGGCAACCGGTTCTGGCGGTGCCTCGTCGAGCAGATAGGTGCCGCCGACGAAGCCGTCGAACCCGCCAAGCGGATCACGCCTGACCGATCCGGCGAGGAACACGCGGACGCCGCTCTCGCGGATCGTCGCCACCTGCCGGTCGAAGTCGACCCGCTCCGCCACCGCATCGAGGATCATGACGTTGCCGCGCTCGTCCGGCTCCATCGCGAACAACCGCGTCAGCGGGCGCGACAATGCCGCAACCGCGTCGAAGCCGTG
Organism: Sphingomonas sp. Mn802worker; assembly: GCF_000382485.1. GTDB lineage: Bacteria > Pseudomonadota > Alphaproteobacteria > Sphingomonadales > Sphingomonadaceae > Sphingomonas. Next base: position 94,370 of record NZ_AORY01000011.1, read on the forward strand.
GCGTACGCCCGCCTGCTCATCGATTCGCGTGACCCGCAACTCGGCATCGACCTCCCATTGCCAGTCGGCACCCGGCGGCGGCGGCAGGGCGGCGACCGTGTTCGCGCTGGTCGGCGTCCGCCACGCCGGCCGCTCCCGCAGCACCGAGACCGCGAGCGAGGTGCCGCCATCGCCCGGCGTCGCCTTGATCCAGCAATCGAGATCGATCTCGCCATCGGCGATCGTCACCCCGCGCGAGATCAGGATACGCAGTCGCCGCGCAAGCCGCGCCAGCGTGTTGAACTGCGGCACCGCCAGCACCTGCCCGCGGTGTCCGCCCGCGCGCTCGTTGATCGCGCCGAAGCCCTCGTCGGCGTCGATCAGCCGGTCCTCGCGGTCGAGCCGCGCGTGCAGGATCAAAGGCTCGCTCACGCAGCGCTACCGATCGACAGCGCACGCACCGCCTGCCGGAAATCGCGCGTCAGCATCAGTGGCGCGATCACCGCGCCTGCCTGCTCGGGCTGCACCCCCGCCGCGGCGTCGATCGCCTCCGGCAGCGCCTCGACATCGCGCGATCGATCGGCTTCACCCAGCGCCCAGCCGATGCGCGCGAGCACGTCGCGCTCCATGCGCAGCGCGCGCAGGGCGATCCACAGCCGCTCGCCGTCGGGCTCGAGTGCGAGTGCGCGCGCTTCGTCCATCTCGATCCCGAGCGCATGCGCCAGGAACGCCGCGAACAGCGTCAGCCGCCCCTCGGTCAACGCCTCGATCAACAATCCGGGCAGCCGCTCGACATCGGCGTCGATCGCGGCGGCGAGGCGATGCGCGGCGATGATCGTACCCGCGGCGCCATCGAAATGCGCGATCCGCTGCATTGCGGCATCGACCAGCGCGCGGTCGGCCGTGGCGGAGACGCCGCCCAGCCGCTCGCGCAGTGCCGCTGCCACCCACCAGACCAACTGATGGTGCAACTCGGCGGGCAGTTCGGCGCGACGTTCCTCGATCGGAGCGCGGCGGCGGCTTTCGGCGAGCAGATAATCGATCGCCGCGTCGCGAATCATCGGGTCGGCGTGGTCGCGCAGCCGTGCGAGCAGCCCGGTGGTGACGCCGGGCGCGCGATTGCTGATCAGCGCCTCGTCGATCAGGTCGACCCGCGCCTGCGCGACGATCTCGTCCATCAGCGCGCGGTCGCGGAGCAATCCCGACTCGATCAGCCGCGCGAGCACGCCCGCGTTGCCGGTCGCAAGCGCCTTCGCCGCCGCGCTGTCGCCGCGCCCGGCGAGCAAGCGGGCCGCAGCCGCGCCGACATCATGCTCGATCGCGGCGACACTCGCCTCGACCATCGCGCTGATCAACGCGCGCGCGCGATCGTCGAGCCGGTCCTGCTCGACCCGGAAGAAATCCTCGATCGCGGCGCCGAGCCGACGACCGGCGCGCCGCTCGGCGGCCGCAGCGCGGAGCGCCAGCTCCGCTGCGGTCGTATCCGTCGGCGAGGAAGGGGAAAGCGACATGGTGCCATTGTCTAGCGCGGCTTCGTTAAAGGGGCGCTAAGCCTGAACCCTCAACGCTTCGATCGCGCCGCCAACCGTCGCGGTGGAGTAGATCGCCGCTGCCGCAAGCCCCCAGATCGGCAGGCCAAGCAGCGTCCCCGCCGTCACGATCGCCAGATAGGCAGGCGCCCCGCCCCACCAGCGGCGACGCGTCGCCGGCTGCGTCGCGCGCTCCGACAGACCGCCCGCCACCACCGTCTGCACGCCAAGCAGCAGTGCGACCGAGCCCAGCCCCTTTCCCAGCAACAGCAATGCCAGCGCGGGACAGGCCAGCGCCGCGATCGACAACCCGCGCGACACCTCCGCTTCGTCGCGGAACAGCGCGAGCGATCCGGCAAGCTCACCGACGATCGTCGCTAGCAGCACGACGATAAGCCCCGACGCGCGCCAGCCCGACCAGACGCCGACCAGCCCGCACGACGCCAGCACGCCCGCGACGCCAGCCACCGCCATCGTCGCGACGCCACGACGTGCGACCTCCGGCACCGCCAGTCGCGCGATCGGGCGCAGGATCACGCGATCGAACCAGCTCGGCCGCGTCGCCATCGACGCTGCCAGCATCGCACGGCCGCGCTGATCGAGCGCACTAGCCCGGTGCTCGATCCCATGGCCTTGCGCGATCGTATGCGCAGGCAGTTCGATCCGTGCCGCGCGCGCCTGCGCGAGAACGTGGAGCAGGGTCGATTGCAGATCGTAATCGGCGGGCATGCCGGCCGCCTCACCCAGCCGTCGCGCATCCATCCGCGCCAGTCCAGCCCAGGCGACCCCGCCGCCGATCCGCTCGAACTCCGTGCCGGCCGCCGCCTCGGGCACGACCAGCAACGTGTCGTCCTGCTCCACGGCAAGCGCATTCACCACAGGCTCGCTGGTCACCAGACCATCGGCGATCAACAACACGCGCGCGAGCGGGTGCAGCTTGCCCAGCGCATCGGTTGCGCTCCGCACCGCGTCGACCGCCACCCCGCGCTTGCCGATCCGCGCCAGTGCGCCGATCAACTCGGGCGTGAGGCGCGACACGATGACAACGATCTGAGACGCGCCCGCGGCGATCAGCAACCGCGCCTGATATTCGATCAGCGTCGCGGCGGCGAACGGCAGCGTTGCGGTCAGCGTGCCCGAACGATCGGTCGCCTCTCGTGTCGCAAAGAGCAAGCCAGCCAGCATCCGTGGCAGTTACGGCGGCATCCTGCGGCGGGCAACCCGCCTTCCGACGTCCGATTTAGCGTTGAAGGCGATCGATGTTGCGGCGGATCAGCCGCAGCGCGGGGGCGTCACCAACCCTGGCATCCGCTGCCTCGCTCGCCAGCGCGGCGAGCCGGACCGCGCCGAAACTCGCCGCCAACCCACGCAATCGCAGCAATGCGGTCCGCCAGCCTGCATCATCGCCGGCCTGTTCGAGCGCATGAAGCGCCACCCGCGCGCTGTCGCCGAACGCCGCGCGCAGGTCGGCGATCAGCGCGGGATCGTTCCCGACCGCCGCCGACAGTGCATGATCGATCGCGCCCGGATCATAGGCCATCCACCAGCTATTGACCGCACCACGTTAACGTGACGTTCGTGGCCCCGAACGCGTTCCGCCGCACGCTCCGTCGCGAACCGCTTTCGCCGCGCCACAAACGTGGTAAGCCGTCGATCATGAACGGGGGGCCGTCAATCATCGGAATACGCATGTCCGACGACATGCAGCGCAGCGGGCTCGAGATCGAGCAGGATGCGCCGGTCGAAACCTATGCCACAGACTGGCATGAGCCCAGCGAGAACACCGACGCGACCTTCGGCGACGGTATCGAACCTGAACCGGCCTGGCGCACAATGATGCCGTGGCTGCTCGGCGTCTTTGCCACCTTGTGGGTCGGCGCGCTGATCGCGCTCGCCTGGGACCGCGTCTCGATCCCGCTGGAGATCGCGCAGATCGCTGCTGCCGCGCTGCTCGGCCCGATCGCTGCCGGCGTTGCGTGGCTGCTCGCACTCCGCACCAGTCGTGCAGAGGCGAAGCGGTTCGGCGCCAGCGCGCGCGCGATGCGGCTGGAGGCGGAAGCGCTCGAATCGACCGTCGGAGCGCTCGGCCTCGTCATCGATCAACAGCGCGCGCAACTCGCCGAGCAGGTCCGGATGCTCGCGGCGACCGGCGATGCAGCGACCGCACGCCTCGCCTCGATCGGGCGCGGGCTGTCAGAGGAGATCGATCAGGCCGACGTTCACGCCCGCGCGCTCGCCGACGCTGCTTCGACCGCACAGGCAAGCCTCTCGACGCTGCTCAATGGCCTGCCCCATGCCCAAGCCGAGACGCAGGCGCTGACCCAGTCGATCGAGCACGCCGGGCTGACCGCGGGCGAGCGAGCCGCGGCGCTCGACGCGCAGATCGCGGCGTTGACCGCGCGCGGTCGCGAAGCGGAGACGGTCGCAGGTGGCGCAGCGGAGAAGCTTGCCGCGCACATCCGCCGCATGGAAGCGACCAGCGAGACGGCCGGCGCACGGCTGGAGACGGTCACCTCGCACGCTGCGGCGGCGGTCGATGCGCTGCTCGATCGGACCGCCACCGCGATCGACGAATCGCGCAAGGGCATCGCCGCTCAGGGCGAGGCGATGCTGGCCTTGATCGGAACCAGCCAGGTTGCACTCGACCAGGCCGCGCGCGAAAGTGCGGAAGCGCTGACCCAGCGGATCGAGCTGGTCGAAATGGTGATCGAGCGGATCGCACGGCGACTGGACGCCCAGCGCGGCGTCGGTGAGGAGCTGTTCTCCGCGCTTGAGGACAGTCTGCGCCGAAACGAACGCCGGATCGAGGCGCTGCACCTGAGTGGCACCGAGCGTGCGCAGCAGCTTGCCGCCTCGATCAGCGCGTTGACCAGCTCGGCCGAGGCGATGGGCGATGCGCTGCAATCGGGCGACCAACTCGCCACACGCACGATCGGAACGACCGAGACGCTGCTCACCGCGTTGGACGCTGCCACCCGTGAGATCGACGAGACCCTGCCCGAGGCGATCGACCGGCTCGACGCCCGCATCGTTGCCAGCCAGTCGGTCGTCGTCGCCGCACGCCCCGAATTGCTGGCACTCGTCACCGCGGCGGAGAGCACGCATGGCGCAATCGAGGCGATCGCGCAGGTCATTGCGGAACAGCGCCGTACCGTCGATGCGCTCACCGGCACCCTGCTCGACGCACTCACCAGCGGCCGCGCCAAGGCCGACGCGATCGGCCACACCGTCGACGAGGCAACCGAGCGTGCGCATCGTCTCGCCGAGGAAGCCGCGCCGCGGCTGATCGAGGCGCTGATGCGCGTGCGCGACACGGCCGCCGCTGCCGCGGACCACGCGCGCGACACGCTGGCGCAAGTCATTCCGGAGGCTGCCGAGGCGCTGCAGGCCGCCAGCAACGACGCGCTCCACCGCTCGGTCACCAACGGGGTCGAGGCGCAACTGGCGCAAGTGTCTGCGGTTGCCGAGACCGCAGTCGAGGCCGCGGCCCGCGCGACGCAGCGACTGGAACAGCAGATCGCCGTCATCGACGCCGCCGCCGCGCGCGTCGACACGCGTCTGGCCGAGGAGCAGCAGCACCGCGATCGCGTCGAGCAGGACAGCTTCGCACGCCGCGCGTCGCTGCTGATCGAGCAACTCAACTCCGCCTCGATCGACCTGACCCGCACGCTCGCACCCGACGTGTCGGACAGCGCCTGGGCGGCGTATCTGAAGGGTGATCGCGGGGTCTTCACGCGCCGTGCCGTCCGCCTGCTCGATGCCGCCGAGCAGCGCGACATCGCACATCTGTACGACGAGCAGCCGACTTTCCGCGATCAGGTCAACCGCTACATCCACGATTTCGAAGCGATGCTGCGCACCATCCTGACGCAGCGTGATTCTTCACCGCTGGGCGTGACGCTGCTGTCCTCGGACATGGGCAAACTCTACGTCGCGCTGGCGCAAGCGATCGAACGGTTGCGGTAGAACCTTTTCAACGAGGACGGCCTGTTGGTCAGCCCGAGTTGGAAAGCGATCAGCGGCGCATCAAGCGCGCCGCGCCCGTCACACCGCGTTGGCAGCGTCGGAATAGTCGAGCGAACCGGCGTCTACCCAGCCGAACTCGTAATTGGCGATGAACAGCGCGAACAGGATCGTCGCGACGATTGTCGTGCGCACAACCACTTTCTTCAGCGAGAACTCGTGCGGTGAACTCTCGGCCGTTCCCGGCACATGCTCCGCCCCCGCCTCCGCCGAGGTTTTCACCCCGAACGGCAGGACGAGAAAAACAGAGAACGCCCAGAACAGGACGTAGATCGCCAGCATCGAGGTCCAGCGCATCGAATCAGACCTGAACGACGACCACGTCGATGACCGGCTTCTTGCCGGTCCAGCGCGTCGCAACGCGGCGCACCGCCAGGCGAACCTGCTCACGCAGCTTCTCGCGGTCGCGCGGGCTACCGCGCATTGCCTCGCTGACAGCGGCGACCGCATCCTCAAGGAACGCTTCACGCTCTTCTTCGACCGGCACGCCCTGTACACGCACGTCGGGCACGCCGCCCGCGCGGCCGTTACGATCGACCGCGATCCCAACCGAAATCTGGCCGTTGACCGCGATCCGGCGACGCTCGTTGATCGTGCTGCCGTTCGACGGCAGAATAACGTCGCCGTCGAGCACCAGCCGCCCAACCGGCGCAATCCCGATCTTCTCCGGTCCGTTCGGCGCCAGCCGCACGATGTCGCCGTCGGTCTGCACCAGCGCGCGCGCAATGCCGTTCGCCAGCCCGAAGCGCGCCTGCTCCTTCAGGTGGCGCATCTCACCATGCACGGGGATCAGCGCCTTGGGCCGCATCCACTCGTACATCGACTTGAGCTCGGGTCGGCCTGGGTGACCGGAGACATGCACGTGCGCCTGCTTCTCGGTCACCATCTCGACACCCTTGGCAGCGAGCTGGTTCTGGATGCGCCCGATCGCGACCTCGTTGCCGGGGATCTGCTTCGACGAGAAGATCACCGTATCGCCCTCGTCGAGCTTGATCGGGTGCGTGCCTTCAGCGACGCGCGCCAGCGCCGCGCGCGGCTCGCCCTGCCCGCCCGTCGCGATCACCAGCACCTTGTTGCGAGGCAGCCGCATCGCGGTCTCGGCGTCGATCAGGTTCGGCAGGTCCTTGAGGTAACCCGTCGCCTGTGCCACACGGATGATCCGGTCGAGCGAGCGGCCCGCAACCGCCAGCTTGCGCCCGGTCTCTTCCGCCACCTTGCCCAGCGTCGCGATCCGCGCCGCGTTCGACGCGAACGAGGTGACCAGCACGCGGCCCTTCGCCTTCGCCACCGTCTCGGCGATGCCGCGGCGCACATCCGCCTCGCTGCCCGACGCCTCGGCGTTGAACACGTTGGTCGAATCGCACACCAAAACGTCGATACCCTTGTCGCCGATCGCGCGCAGTTCCTCGGGTGTCGAGGGCTTGCCGATCAGCGGGGTCGCATCGAGCTTCCAGTCGCCGGTGTGGAACACCCGCGCGGCCTTGGTCTCGATCACCAAGCCGTTCGCCTCGGGGATTGAGTGCGCCAAAGGCACCATCGTGATCTTGAACGGACCGACGTCGAATGCCTTGTTCGCCTCGACTAGCTTGATCTTGACGCGGTCGTCGATCCGCTCTTCCTCAAGCTTCCCGCGGATCAGTCCGGCGGTGAACGGCGTCGCATAGAGCGGGACGCCCAGATCCTCGGCCAGATACGGCAGCGCGCCGATGTGATCCTCATGCCCGTGCGTCAGCACCAGGCCGACGAGATTGTCGATCTGCTCCTCGATGAAGCGCAGGTCGGGCAAGATCACGTCGATGCCCGGAAAGCCCGCATCGGCGAAAGTCACGCCGCAATCCACCATCACCCATTTGCCGGCGTGGCCGTAGAGGTTGACGTTCATCCCGATCTCGCCCGATCCGCCGAGCGCGCAGAAAAGCAATTCGTTGTTCTTCGGTGTCATTCTTGTCCTTCACGCGCCGCTCCGCTCGGACGCATGGTCGAACGGTAGCTCAAAAGCGCGACTTTCACTTGTTTCCGGGTAGCGGCCCCGGCGCCGATTTCATTGATCTATATGGGCGCGTTGCCACATGATCGCCAGCCCCTGGATCGTCAGGTCGGGCTCGATCGCATCGAACACGTCCGTGTGCCGCTCGAACAGCGCGGCAAGCCCACCGGTCGCGATCACCCTCACCGGGCGGCCGACCTCGGCCTTCATCCGCGCGACCAGGCCCTCGATCATCGCGATATAGCCCCAGTAGATGCCGATGTTCATCTGGTCGACGGTGTTGCGCCCGATGACGCTGTTCACCGCCGGTGCCTCGATCGCGATGCGCGGCAACTTGGCGGCGGCAGCGACCAGTGCGTCGAGCGACAGGTTGATGCCCGGCGCGATGATCCCGCCCTTGTACGCGCCCTTGTAGTCGGAAAAGTCGACGGTCGTCGCGGTGCCGAAGTCGATCACGATCAGGTCACCCGCGTGGAGCGCGTGCGCCGCGATCGTGTTCACCGCGCGGTCGGCACCCAGCGACGCGGGTTCGTCGACGTCAATCGACACACTCCATTCGAGCGGCACACGCCCTGCGATCAGCGCGTCGCCGCCAAAATACTTGCTCGCCAACACCTGCAGGTTGTGGAGGGCACGCGGGACCACGGTCGAGATGACGACCGCCGACACGTCGTCACGCGAAAACCCTTCAAGCGTGAGCAGCTGGCTCAGCCACACCGCATATTCGTCCGCCGTACGCCGCGGGTCGGTCGCGATCCGCCAGCGTGCGCGGATCTCACGCCCCTCCGCGGTAACCTCGACCAGCGCGAAGACCACGTTGGTGTTGCCGGCATCGATCGCGAGCAGCATGGCTTCCTCCTAGACCAGGAACACGTCGCCGGCGTGGATGACACGCGTACCGCCGTCTTCCAAGCGCAACCGCAGCGCACCCTGAGCGTCGAGCCCGTCGAACACGCCTGCCTGCTCGCCACCGTCCGGCAGGCGCACGCGCAGCGGCGCACCAATCGGATGCGCCCGCTCGCACCAGCGCGCGATCACGGAAGCGAGACCGTGTGAGCGCCACAGTGATAGCCATGCTGCCATCAACCCGGCGAGCCGCTCTGCGAACGCTGACACTTCGACGTTTGCGCCTTGAGCATGAAGGCTCGTTGTTAACCGGTCGGTCACGTCCGGGTGATGTGCGATGTTCACGCCCATGCCGATTACGACGTGGGCACCAGCGCGTTCGAGCAAAATGCCCGACACCTTTGCGCCACCGATCAAAAGATCATTCGGCCATTTGATCGTGAGTTTGCGACGAGCCGTATCAGGCAGAACGGCACCGATCGCCTCGTCGAGCGCGACCGCCGCGACCAGCGCGAGGCTTGGCGCGGACGGATCGTCGCCACGCACGGTGACGATCGTGCTCGCGTAGAGATTACCGACCGGCGACGACCAGTCCCGCCCCAGCCGCCCGCGCCCGGCGATCTGACGATCGGCGCGCAGCCACACACCTTCCGCGGCACTGCCCGCTTCCGCCATCCGTAGCAGGTCGGCGTTGGTCGATCCCGTTTCCGGGACCGAGATGATGCGCGGACCTGTCAGCGTGGAGATCAGAACAATGCTCGTGCCGCAGCCAGCGTCCAGCCAGACAGCAGCGGGATCGCAAGGTAGCCGAGCGGCGAGACGATGATGGCGGCCACCGCGATCAGCCCGCCCTCGAGCGCATCACCGCGACCGAACTCGGCGACCGGCTCATCGAAGTACATCGTCTTGATGACGCGCAGGTAGTAATAGGCACCGATGACACTGAACGCGATGCCGAACACCGCCAGCGGGAACAGCCCCGCCTGAACCGCAGCGTAGAACACCTCGAACTTGGCGTAGAAGCCGAACAGCGGCGGGATGCCGGCGAGGCTGAACATGAAGATCGCCAGCGCCGCGGCGAGCGCCGGGCGCGTCCGCGACAGCCCCGACAGGCTCGCGATCGTCTCGACCGGCTGACCGTCCGCGTCGCGCATCTGCAGCACGACCAGGAAGCTGCCCAGCGTCATCGCGATATAGATCGCCATGTAGTTGAGCACCGACGCGACACCCTCGGGCGTTCCCGCCGCCAGACCGATCAGCGCGAAGCCGACGTTGTTGATCGACGAGTAAGCGAGCAGTCGCTTGATGTTCTGCTGCCCGATCGCCGCCACCGCGCCGAGCAGTATTGAGGCGAGTGCCGCGAAGATCACGATCTGCCGCCACTGCCCCTCGGCCGGCCCCATCGCCTCCACCGCCACGCGGACGCCGAGCGCGACCGAGGCGACTTTCGGCGCGGAGGCGAAGAACGCGGTCACCGGGGTCGGGGCGCCCTCGTACACGTCGGGCGTCCACATATGGAACGGCACCGCCGACATCTTGAACGCCAACCCAGCGAATACGAACACCAGCCCGAACAGCAGCCCGTACGACTTGGCCTCGCCCGACAACGGGGTCGCCGCATAAGCGCCTGCGATCTCGTTGAACATCGTCGACCCGGTAAAGCCGTAGACCAGGCTGATGCCGTAAAGCAGGATGCCCGAGGCAAGTGCGCCGAGCACGAAGTACTTGAGCCCCGCCTCTGCCGAGCGCGCATCCTGCCGCATGAAGCTGGCAAGCACGTAAGCCGAGAGACTCTGCAGTTCGAGACCGACATAAAGGGTCAGCAGATCGGCCGCCGACACCATCATCCCCATGCCCGCCGCAGACAATAGGATCAGCACCGGATATTCGGGCCGAAGATTGTCGCCCGCGGTCCGCGCAAAGAAATCGGGCGCCATCACGATCGCGACGGCCGCGGCGATGAAGATCAGCACCTTCGCAAAACCGGCGAAGCCGTCGGCGCGGTACAGGCCGCCGAACGCCTCACCACCCGAAGTTGCCGGGCCGACAAGCGCGATCAGCGCACCCGCAAGCACCGCGACCGCGGCCCATGACACGGCCTTGGTCGACGCCGGCCCACCCCAGGCCGCGACGAGCATCAGCACGATGGCACCGACCGCGAGGATCACCTCGGGCAGGGTCATGGCCAGTTGGGAAGCATAGTCCATCAATGCGCCTCCCCGGACGCCGGATTGTCGTGGGCAGATTCGGCATGCGCCGACGGAATGATGCCGGTGCCGCGCGTCGGCTTGCTGTCGCCTGCGGGCTGCGCGCGATTGATGCGCGCGAGCAGCACCTGCGTGTCCTTGCGCATCGGCGCGAGGAAGCTTTCAGGGTAGACGCCCATCCACAGCACCACTGCGGCGATCGGTGCGAGCAGCCACAGTTCGCGGCGCGACAGGTCGGGCATCGCGCGGACCTCGTCCGACTTGATCTCGCCGAACACGACGCGGCGATACAGGTACAGCATGTATGCCGCACCCAGGATGATGCCGGTCGTGCACAACAGCGCGGTCCAGGTCGACACCTGATACGCCCCCATCAGGCTCAGGATCTCGCCGACGAAGTTGCTGGTGCCCGGCAGGCCGATCGACGCCATCGTGAACAGCAGAAAGAAGATCGCGTAGCGTGGCATGTTGATCGCCAGACCGCCGTAGCGCGCGATCTCACGCGTGTGCAGCCGGTCGTAGATCACGCCGACGCACAGGAACAGCGCGCCCGACACCAGGCCGTGGCCCAGCATGACCATCATCGCGCCCTCGATACCCTGCGCATTGAACGCGAACAGTCCGATCGTCACGATCGCCATGTGCGCGACCGACGAATAAGCGATCAGCTTCTTCATGTCGGCCTGCACCAGCGCGACGAGGCTGGTGTAGATCACCGCCACTGCGCTGAGGCCGAAGATTAATGGCGTCAGCTGCGCCGAGGCTTCGGGGAACATCGGCAAACTGAAGCGCAGAAAGCCATAGCCGCCTAGCTTCAGCAGCACGCCCGCCAGGATCACCGAGCCCGCGGTCGGCGCTTGGACGTGCGCGTCGGGCAGCCAGGTGTGGACCGGCCACATCGGCATCTTGACCGCGAACGACGCGAAGAAGGCGAGCCACAGCCACGTCTGCACGTGCGCAGGGAAGTCGTACGCCATCAGCACCGGAATGCTGGTCGTGTTCGCGGTGATGCTCATGTACAGCATCGCGATGAACATCAGCAGCGAGCCGAGCAGCGTGTACAGGAAGAACTTGTACGACGCGTAGATGCGGTTCGCGCCGCCCCAGATGCCGATGATCAGGAACATCGGGATCAGGCCGGCTTCGAAGAAGATGTAGAACAGGAAGATGTCCTGCGCCGCGAAGGTGCCGATCATCAGCACTTCGGTGAACAGGAACGCCGACATGTATTCGGGCACGCGCTTCTGAATCGCGTGCCAGCTCGCCCCGATGCAGATCGGCATCAGGAACACGCTTAGTGCGATCAGCAACAGCGCATAGCCGTCGATACCCAGCGCCCAGCCGAAGCGGCCGAACAGCGGCGCGCTCTCAACGAACTGCCACTGCGCGCCGCCGATGTCGAAGTTGAGCCACAGCACGACGCCGAGCGCCAGGTTGACCAGCGTCGCGCCGAGCGCGGTCAACCGCGCGGTCTGTGCCGACAGGAACAGGCACGCGACGGCGGCGATCGCCGGCACCGCGAGCATGACGGAAAGGATGGGGAAGCCGTTCATCGTGCCGCCCTCAACCCGCGATCGCCCAGGTGACCGCGGCGGTCAGCCCGATCAGCATGACAAAAGCATAGGTGTAAACATATCCCGTCTGGACGCGCCCCGCCATGCGGCTGCCGACCTGGACCAGCCACGCCGATCCGTTCGGACCGAAGCGATCGATCGTCCCCTCATCGCCCTTGTGCCACAAGAGGCGCCCGATCGCGAACGCGGGCCGGACAAAGAGGAAGTTGTAGAGCTCGTCGATGTACCACTTGTTCAACAGGAAGCGGTAGATCGGCTGGAACGTGTCCGCGGCCTTCGCCGGCGTCGACGGCGAGCGGATGTAGCTCGCCCAGGCGATCAGCAGCCCGGTCAGCATCACGATCGTCGCCGACAGCTTCACCAGCAACGGCACGCCGTGCATCGAGTGCATCAGATGCTCGTTGAACGCGATCGCGCCCTTCCAGAACCGCTCACCCGCATCCGGCTCGATGAACCAGCCGTGGAAGGTGAAGCCAGCAGCCACTGCGCCGACCGACAGGACGATCAGCGGGATCAGCATCGGCAACGGACTTTCGTGCGGGTGGTACCCGCCGGTGCCGACCGGAATTTCGTTGAACCCGCGCGTCTCGACATGCGGTGTGTGGCCGGCATCCTCGTGCGCGACGTCGCCGTGATGATGCTCGGCCTGCTTGCCGTGCTCATGCACCTCGTGATCCGCCGCATGCGTCTTATCCCCGGCGTGGTCATGCCCATGCGCGTGCGCGTCGTGGATCGCGTGCTGGATGTGCTCCGACGCGGCCCAGCGCGGCTTGCCCCAGAAGGTGAGGAACATGAGCCGCCACGAGTAGAAGCTCGTCAGCAGCGCAGCGAACACGCCGACCATCGACGCGACCGGCGATCCTGCCGCCCAGCTCACCTCGATGATTGCATCCTTCGAGTGATAACCCGCGAACCCGCCGATCCCGTAGATGCCGACGCCGGTGATCGCGAGCGTACCAAGCAGCATCGCCCAGAATGTGACGGGGATCTCCTTACGCAGGCCGCCGTAATAACGCATGTCTTGTTCGTGGTGCATTGCGTGGATCACCGAACCCGCGCCCAGGAACAGCAGCGCCTTGAAGAAGGCATGCGTGAACAGGTGGAACATCGCCGCGCCGTACGCGCCGACGCCGGCGGCGAAGAACATGTAGCCGAGCTGCGAGCAGGTCGAATAGGCAATCACGCGCTTGATGTCGGTCTGCGTCGTGCCGATCGTGGCCGCGAACAGGCAGGTCGCCGCACCGATGAAGGTGACGAAACCCAATGCTGTCGGACTGGTCTCGAACATCGGCGACAGGCGGCACACCATGAACACGCCCGCGGTCACCATCGTCGCGGCGTGGATCAGCGCCGACACCGGGGTAGGACCTTCCATCGCGTCGGGCAGCCAGGTGTGAAGACCAAGTTGCGCCGACTTGCCCATCGCGCCGACGAACAGCAGCAGGCACAACACCGTCATCGTGTCGGCGCGGAACCACAGGAATCCGATCGTCGACCCTGCCATTGACGGCGCGGCGGCGAGGATCGCCGGGATCGAGACGGTGTTGAACACCAGATAGGTGCCGAAGATGCCCAGCATGAAGCCCAGGTCACCGACACGGTTGACGACGAACGCCTTGATCGCGGCCGCATTGGCGCTGGGCTTACGGAACCAGAACCCGATCAGCAGGTAACTCGCGAGGCCGACGCCTTCCCAGCCGAAGAACATCTGAATCAGATTGTCGGCGGTCACGAGCATCAGCATCGCGAAGGTGAACAGGCACAGATAGGCGAAGAAGCGCGGCTGATCCGGGTCCTCCGCCATGTACCCCCACGAGTACAGGTGGACGAGCGCGGAGACGCTGGTGATGACGACCAGCATGACCGCGGTCAGCGCGTCGACGCGCAGCGCCCACGAGACGTCGAACGTGCCCGAGGTGATGAAGTGCAGCACCGGCGTGACGGTCGCTTCCGCGCTGCCGCTCAGATAGCCGATGAAGATCGGCCACGACAGCAGGCACGACACGAACAGCGCGCCGGTTGTGATGACCTTCGCCGGCACTACGCCGAGCGAGCGATTGCCCAGCCCGGCAATCGCGGCCGCAACCAGCGGCAGGAAGACGATGAAGAGGATCGAGTGCACGGACGTCTTATCCCTTCATCCGGCTGGGATCGTCGACCGAGATCGAGCCGCGACCACGGAAGAAGATGACCAGGATGGCGAGCCCGATCGCGGCTTCGCCCGCTGCTACGGTCAGCACAAACATCGCGAACACTTGACCGACCAGATCATGCAGCGCGGCCGAGAAGGCGACGAGGTTGATGTTCACGGCCAGCAGGATCAGCTCGATCGCCATCAGGATGACGATGATGTTCTTGCGGTTGAGGAAGATGCCCAGCACCCCCATCGTGAACAGCAGCGCCGCCACGACCAGATAATGGACGAGGCCAACGCCGCCCGCGATTTCGCCGCTCACAATTGCACTCCCTGCCCGATCTCGGGCCGCACGTTGCGCGTCGCGTCCTGTGGACGACGCGCATTCTGCCGCGCGATGTTCTGATAACGCGAGCCCGACCGTTCACGGTGGGTGAGCACGATCGCGCCGATCATCGCGACCAGCAACACCAGCCCCGCGCCCTCGAAGATGAACAGGTAGCGCGTGTAGAGCAATTGCCCGATCGCCTCGATGTTCGGGACCGCGGCATCGGTCGGCGCCGTGCGCCGCGCGAGATTGATCCCGCCCGCGCTCCACGCGCCGACGCCGATCAGGATTTCCGCGACCAAAGCGACCGCCAGCAGCAGGCCGAGCGCCGCGTAGCGCACGAACCCTGCCCTCAACTCCGCGAAATCGATGTCGAGCATCATGACAACGAACAGGAACAGCACCGCGACCGCGCCGACATAGACGATGACGAGCAGCATCGCGATGAACTCCGCCCCCACCAGCACCATCAGGCCGGCGGCGTTGAAGAACGCCAGGATCAACCACAGCACGGAATGGACCGGATTGCGCGACAGGATCGTCAGCGCGCCCGAAAGCAGCACGACGAGCGCGAACAGGTAAAAGGCGAGCGCCTGGATCACGATATTCTACGAGCCCCTTTGGTGCCTGTCGATTTTGGCGGCTGTCGGTCTTGGCGCGCGCTTAACGGTACGGCGCGTCGGCGGCAAGGTTCGCGGCGATTGCGCGTTCCCAGCGGTCGCCGTTGTCGAGCAGCTTGGCCTTGTCGTAGATCAGCTCCTCGCGCGTTTCGGTCGCGAAATCGAGGTTCGGACCTTCGACGATCGCGTCAACCGGGCACGCTTCCTGACACAGGCCGCAGTAGATGCATTTGGTCATGTCGATGTCGTAGCGCGTCGTGCGGCGACTGCCGTCGTCGCGCGGCTCGGCCTCGATCGTGATCGCCTGCGCCGGGCACACCGCCTCGCACAGCTTGCACGCGATGCAGCGTTCCTCCCCGTTCGGATAGCGACGCAGCGCGTGCTCGCCGCGGAAACGCGGTGACAGCGGGTTCTTCTCGAACGGATAGTTGATCGTCGCTTTGGGCTTGAAGAAATACTTCAGCGTGAGGGCGTGCGCCTTCACGAACTCCCACAAGGTGAACGACTTGATCGTCTGCGCGATACTCATTTCAAATCCCCACGCGCATGAACATCAGCACGCCCGACACCAGGAACACCCAGAACAGCGACAGCGGCAGGAACACCTTCCACCCCAGCCGCATCAGCTGGTCGTAACGGTAACGTGGCACCGTCGCCTTGATCCAGGAGAACACGAAGAAAAAGAACAGGATTTTGGCGAACAGCCAGATGATACCCGGCACGAAATACAACGGTGCCCAGTCGAACGGCGGCAGATACCCGCCCCAGAACAGCGTCGCGTTGAGCGTGCACATCAACAGCACGTTGGCGTACTCGCCCAGCCAGTAGAGCGCGAAACTCATCGAGCTGTACTCGGTCTGGTAACCGGCGACGAGCTCCGACTCAGCCTCGGTCAGATCGAACGGCGCCCGCTGCGTCTCCGCCAGCGACGAGATCAGGAACACCACCGACATCGGGAACAGCAGCGGATTGAACGCGAAGCCGTTGATGAAGCCGTACAGCCCCTTCTGCGCCTCGACGATCCCGGTCAGGTTGAACGTCCCCGCCCACATCACGATCGAGATCAGCACGAAGCCGATTGCGACTTCGTAGCTGACCATCTGCGCCGCGGCGCGAATGGCGGAGAAGAACGGGTATTTGGAGTTGGACGACCAGCCCGCCAGGATGATGCCGTAAACGCCGAGCGACGACGCCGCGAGCACGTAGAGCAACCCGACGTTGATGTTGGCGAGCACCACGCTCGGCTGGAACGGCACCACCGCCCAGACGATCAGCGCGACCGTGAAGGTGATGATCGGCGCGAGCAGGAACAGCCCACGGTTTGCCGCCGAAGGGACGATCGTTTCCTGCAGGAACACCTTCAGACCGTCGGCGAAGCTCTGCAGCAGCCCGAAAGGGCCGACGACGTTAGGGCCGCGACGCAGCGCCATCGCCGCCCAGATCTTGCGATCGGCGTAAATGATCATCGCCACCGCCAGCATCAGCGGCAGCGCGATCACCAGAATGCCGATGATCGTCGCCAGGAACCACGACCAGCCGTACGACAGACCCAGCGTTGTGTTGAAGAAGCCGGTCACTCCGCTGCCTCCGCGAAGCTCTCACCGTGGATCAGTTCCGCCGAGCAGCGCTGCATTGTCGGCGATGCGCGGCAGATCGCGTTGGTGAGGTAGAAGTCCTTGATCGGATAGCCCTCGATCCGCCCCGATGCGGTGGCGTCGAGCGACGGCGGGTTCCACGCGAACGTCCTGAGCCCGAGCGTCGCCAGATCAGGGCAGTCGAGTGCCATCGCAGCGCGCAGTTCCTCGAGCGTGTCGAACGACAGCGTCTTGCCGAGCTTGTCCGACAATGCGCGGAAGATCGCCCAGTCCTCGCGCGCGTCGCCCGGCGGGAAGCCGGCGCGCTCGCCGCGCTGCACACGACCCTCGAGGTTCACGAACGTGCCCGACTTCTCGGCGTAGCTCGCGCCCGGCAGGATCACATCGGCGTGGTGCGCGCCGCGATCACCGTGGTGACCCACGAACACCTTGAAGCCGCTGAACCTGGAGAAATCGCACTCGTCCGCGCCCAGGAAGAAGGCGAGCTTCGCATCATGCAGGTCGGCAATACCGCCCTTCGATGCATAGCCCTGCATCAACCCGCCCATCCGGCTAGCCGCCATGTGGACGACGTTGAAGCCGTTCCAGCCGTCCCGCACCAGGTTGAGGCTGTTGACGAGCCCCAGCGCCGCGCCGTGCGCGCCCTTCAGCGCCGCACCGCCGACGATCACCATCGGCCGCTCGGCCTTGCCGAACGCGTTCGTGACTGCCTCGGGCAAGTCGCCCAGGATCGACAGATCGTCGCCCAGCCACTCGACCTTGTAGGTCAGCTCGGTTTCGGGTCCGATCGCGAACACCTTCGCGCCGCGCTTGATCGCCTTGCGCACGCGCGTGTTCACCAGCGCGGCTTCCCAGCGCAGATTGGTGCCGACCAGCAGGATCGCGTCCGCTTCCTCGACGCCTGCGATCGTGGTGTTGAAGTTCACCGCCGCGAGGCTGGACGTGTCATAGTCCATGCCGGTCTGCCGACCCTCGAACCTGGCCTCGCCCAGTTCGTTCAGCAGCGCCTTGGCCGCGAACATCGTCTCGCAGTCGACCAGATCGCCCGCGACCGCCGCCACCGAGCCGCCGTGATCGACCGAGGCGATGGTTGCGAACGCCTCGTCCCACGTAACCGCGTGCAGCTTGCCGTCGCGGCGCACGTACGGACGGTCGAGCCGCTTGCGCACCAGCCCGTCGACCGCGTGGCGCGTCTTGTCGGTCGCCCACTCCTCGTTCACGTCGTCGTTGACGCGCGGTACCGCACGCAGCACCTGCCGCCCGCGTGCGTCGAGCCGGATGTTGGTGCCGACCGCGTCCATCACGTCGATCGACAGCGTCTTGCGCAGCTCCCACGGCCGCGCCTCGAAGGCGTAGGGCTTGGCTGTAAGCGCGCCGACCGGGCACAGATCGACGACGTTGCCCGACAGTTCGCTCGTCACCGCCTCCTCGAGATAGCTGGTGATCTGCATGTTCTCGCCGCGATAGATCGCGCCGATCTCCTCCACGCCCGCGACTTCCTCGGCAAAACGGACGCAGCGCGTGCACTGGATGCAGCGGGTCATGATCGTCTTGACGATCGGCCCCATGTACTTCTCGGTCACCGCACGCTTGTTCTCGGCGAAGCGCGAGCGCCCGCGGCCGTAGGCGACCGACTGGTCCTGCAGGTCGCACTCGCCGCCCTGATCGCAGATCGGGCAGTCGAGCGGGTGATTGATCAGCAGGAATTCCATGATGCCCTCGCGGGCATGCTTCACCATCGGCGTGGTGGTGAACACTTCCTGATTGTCCGCGGCGGGCAGCGCGCACGACGCCTGCGGCTTGGGCGGGCCGGGCTTCACCTCGACCAGGCACATGCGGCAATTGCCCGCGATGCTCAGTCGCTCATGATAGCAGAAGCGCGGGATCTCCTTGCCCGCAATCTCGCACGCCTGAAGGACCGTGGCACCGGCAGGCACCTCGACCTCGATCCCGTCTACTTTCAGCTTGGGCATGGTTACTTCTTCTCGGAAACAGCCGCCGAAGCCGACGGCGTGCTCAAATTCTGGTAATAGACCGCCGCGGCTAGCGCCAAACGCAATCCCGCACGGCTGCTCGTCAAGGTCGTACCACGAATCAGGCACTGCGAGATCAGCGGCATGAGCGTCTGGAACGCCGCAGCCTCCTGCGGCGAAGCAGGCTCGGACTTGACCAGCGCGGTAGAGGTGACGCGGTCGCGCTCGACGAGGCAGGTCGCCATCTCCTGAACGACACGATGCGGCACGTCGCTCGTCATCCACGTGCCGGCGGCGAGTTTATCGCGGGTAGGAACAGCAAAGTTCGCTTCTGCGCTCAAAAGAGCCTCTGACAGCGCTTCTTGGAAAAGCGTTACACTCAACTTCATCTGACCCGCATAGGCGACCCGATCAAAACACGCCGGCAGTTTAGCTTGCAGCGAGGACGTCAACCCAGGCTGGCTTGCATAATTATTCAGGTACTCGGCGACACCCGGACCAGCCTTCTCTAACAAACAGCTTGCCATCGTCCGCGTGTACCGAATCGCGTCATCACCCGAACTTACAGTCAAGTTTTGTAGGTCATCGTCTCCAACCCTGCTGACCATCGCCGTCCGAGAGCCGGGGATACGACTACCCGTATGCTGCGCCACCGCGGCACACGGCAGCACAGCCGCAACCGACATCAGAATGGCAACCCCTCGCCTCACTCCGCCGCTTCCTGCATCGGTGCCAGCGAACCGGCCGCGCCGCCACGCTCGTTGATACGGCGCTCCAGCTCGGGGCGGAAATGCTTGATCAGGCCCTGGATCGGCCAAGCCGCGGCGTCGCCCAGCGCGCAGATGGAATGGCCCTCGACCTGCTTGGTCACCTGCTGAAGCATGTCGATCTCGCCGATCTCGGCGTCACCGGTCCGCAGCCGCTCCATCACGCGCCACATCCAGCCGGTGCCCTCACGACACGGCGTGCACTGGCCGCAGCTCTCGTGCTTGTAGAAGTATGAGATACGGCTGATCGCGCGGACGACGTCGGTCGACTTGTCCATGACGATGACGGCGGCGGTGCCCAGACCCGAGCCGACGCCCTTCAACCCGTCGAAATCCATCGGACAGTCGATGATGTCCTTCGCCGGCACCAGCGGCACCGACGATCCGCCCGGGATCACCGCGAGCAGATTGTCCCAGCCGCCGCGAATGCCGCCGCAATGCTTCTCGATCAGCTCGCGGAAGCTGATGCTCATCGCTTCCTCGACCACCGTCGGCTTCTCGACGTGGCCGCTGATCTGAAACAGCTTGGTGCCCTTGTTGTTCTCGTTGCCGAAGCTGGAAAACCACGCCGCACCGCGCCTGAGGATCGTCGGCGCAACCGCGATCGATTCAACGTTGTTGACCGTCGTCGGGCAGCCGTAGAGGCCCGCTCCCGCCGGGAACGGCGGCTTGAGGCGCGGCTGGCCCTTCTTGCCCTCTAGGCTCTCGAGCATCGCGGTTTCTTCACCGCAAATGTACGCGCCCGCCCCGCGGTGGACGAACACGTCGAAGTCGTAGCCCGACCCGCACGCATTCTTGCCGACCAGACCGCGGTCATACGCCTCGGCGACCGCCGCGAACAGCACCTCGGCCTCGCGGATATATTCCCCGCGAATATAGATGTAGGCCGCCCGCGCGCGCATCGCGAAGCCCGCAACGAGCGCACCCTCGATCAGCTTGTGCGGATCGTGCCGCATGATCTCGCGATCCTTGCAACTGCCAGGCTCGGATTCGTCGGCGTTGATGACCAGGAAGTTGGGACGGTCTGGCTTGGGCTCCTTGGGCATGAAGCTCCACTTCGTGCCCGTCGGGAACCCCGCACCGCCGCGCCCGCGTAGACCCGACGCCTTGATTACGTCGATGATCTTGTCCTGGCCGAGCGCCAGCAGGTCCTTGGTGTTGTCCCAATCACCGCGCTGCATCGCGGCGTCGACCCGCCACGACTGGAAGCCGTACAGGTTGGTGAAAATACGATCCTTGTCGGCGAGACTCATGCCTGCTGCTCCACCGCCTCGGGCTGCGCTACCTGCCCCCATTCACCGCGGTAATCGTGGTTCTCGTTCACCATCGCCGTCAGCGTCGTCGGACCGCCGTACGGCTCAACCGTGTGACGCCCCGGCTCCTGCGATCCGGGCTTGGGAGTGCCACCGTTCGCCAGTGCCTCAAGGATCGCTGTGGTGCGATCGTAGTCGAGATCCTCGTAATTGTCGTCGTTGATCTGGACCATCGGCGCCGACGCGCAATTGCCCATGCACTCGACCTCGGTCAGCGTGAACAAGCCGTCGGGGGTGGTGCGGCCCTTGATCAGCCCCTTGTTCTTGCACGCGGCGAACACGTCGTCCGACCCGCGCAGCACGCACGGCGTCGTGCCGCACACCTGGACGTGGAAACGCCCTACCGGAGCCAGGTTGAACATCGTGTAGAAGGTAGCGACCTCGAATACGCGGATGTACGGCACGCCGATCTCACGCGCGACGAACTCGATCACGGGCACGGGCAGCCACCCTTGCGTGTGCGTCTCGCGGCCGACTTGACGCTGCGCCAGATCGAGCAGCGGGATCGACGCCGACTGCTCGCGGCCGGCCGGGTAGCGCGCCATGATCGCATTGCGCTTCTCGCGGCTCTCATCGTCCCACGCGAACGCACCCCAGCGCACGCGGGTCTCGGCTTCGTCGGGGATCTGCGGTCCGTCAGCCATCAGCGATGTTCCGTAAGGTCGAGGCGGCTCTCGATCCGCTCGACACGATCATTCAGGCGGTCGAGGCGGCTGTTGACGCCCGACGTTGCGATAATGGAGCTGCCGAGGTGCTCCTCGACCATCGTCATCCGTACCTTCAGGTCACGCACGTCGTATTTCAGCTCCGACAGGTCGGTCTGCATCTTCTGCATGACCGAGTAGATCAGTTCGTTGGTGACGCTCTCACTCAACGATCACACTCCCCGAACACGATGTCCATCGCGCCCAGGATGGCCGTCGTGTCCGCCAGCATGTGGCCGCGGCTCATGAAGTCCATCGCCTGCAAATGCGAGAACGCCGTCGGGCGGATCTTGCAGCGATACGGCTTGTTGCTGCCGTCGCTGACCAGATATACGCCGAACTCGCCCTTCGGGCTCTCGGTCGCGACATACACCTCGCCCGCGGGGACGTGATAGCCTTCGGTGTAGAGCTTGAAGTGATGGATCAGCGCTTCCATCGACTGCTTCATCTCGGCGCGCTTGGGCGGGACCACCTTGCGGTCGAGGCTGGCGATCGGCCCCTCTGGCATCTCGTTCAGGCACTGGCGAATGATGCGCGCGGACTGACGCACCTCCTCCACGCGGACCATGAAACGATCGTAGCAATCGCCGCGCGTGCCGACCGGCACGTCGAAGTCCATGCGGTCGTAGACGTCGTAGGGCTGCGACTTGCGCAGGTCCCACGGGATTCCTGCCGCACGGATCATCGGGCCCGAGAAGCCCCAGGCGATCGCGTCGTCGCGGGAAACCGTACCTATGTCGACGTTGCGCTGCTTGAAGATGCGGTTGTCGGCGACCAGGCTGATCGCGTCCTCGAACAAACGCGGCAGCCGCGTGTCGAGCCAGTCGGCGATGTCGGTCAGCAGCTTCAGCGGCACGTCCTGGTGAACACCGCCCGGCCGCATGTAATTGTGGTGCATACGCGCGCCCGACGCGCGCTCAAAGAAGCCGTAGCAATCCTCGCGGATTTCAAACAACCACAGGTTAGGCGTCATCGCGCCCACGTCCATCACATGGCTGCCGAGGTTTAGCATGTGGTTGGAAATGCGCGTTAGCTCCGCGAACAGCACGCGCAGATATTGCGCGCGCAGCGGCACCTCCAGATCGAGCAGCTTCTCGATCGCGAGCACAAACGTGTGCTCCATGCACATCGGCGAGCAGTAATCGAGCCGGTCGAAATACGGGATCGCCTGCGCGTACGTCTTGTACTCG
This sequence comes from Sphingomonas sp. Mn802worker, assembly GCF_000382485.1. Lineage (GTDB taxonomy): Bacteria > Pseudomonadota > Alphaproteobacteria > Sphingomonadales > Sphingomonadaceae > Sphingomonas. The sequence continues at coordinate 117,139 of NZ_AORY01000011.1, forward strand.
ATCAGCTTCTCGGTGCCGCGGTGGAGGAGGCCAACGTGCGGGTCGATCCGCTCGATGATCTCGCCGTCCAGCTCCATGACGAGGCGAAGCACGCCGTGTGCCGCAGGGTGCTGCGGGCCGAAGTTGATCGTGTAGTTCTGGATCGCAACATCGCCCGCGCTTGGGTGCGAGGCGTCGGTCGCGTGGATGATCTTCTCGACCGCGGGATCGACCTCGCGGTCGACGGCCATGTCCTTCTCGACAAGCGTGTCGGTCATTGGTTCTGCCCTCCCTTGCCCGGCGCGACATCGGGATCGCGCGGCTCGGGCTTGGAATCAGGATTGCTCTTGCCGGCGCCGGTCTCGGCGGTGCTCGCCGCGTCCTTCTTGGCGTACGGCTCGCTCGATGCGGAGGGCGGCTGCTTGTCGCTCTCGCTTGCGCCGGCCTTCTGCACCTGCGTGGCGGTCACCGGCGTCTGCGCGCCCTTGGCCTGAGGCAGCGCGGCATCCTTCGCCTTCTCGTCGCCCGGTAGCACGTATTCCGCGCCTTCCCACGGGCTCATGAAATCGAAGCTGCGGAAATCCTGTGCGAGCTGGACCGGCTCGTACACGACGCGCTTCTGCTCCTCGGAATAGCGCATCTCGACGAAGCCGGAGAGCGGGAAGTCTTTGCGAAACGGATGGCCGCGAAAGCCGTAGTCGGTCAGGATGCGGCGCAGGTCCTGGTTGCCCGCGAACAGCACGCCGTACATGTCGTACACCTCGCGCTCGAGCCAGCCCGCGACCGGCCACAGTCCCGTGACGCTCGGCACTGGCGTATCCTCTGACGCGCGCACGTGGACGTGCAGACGGTGGTTACGCGTCAGCGAGAGCAGGCAGTAGACGACCTCGAACCGCTCGACCCCGCGATCGGGATAGTCGACGCCCGCGATCTCCATCAGCTGCTGGTATTCGAGGCCCGGCGTGTCGCGCAGCACGGTCAGCGCACCGATCAGCGCCTCGCGCGTCACGTGCAGCTGCACCTCGCCCGCACGCGCGAACGCGTCGGTCAGCCCGCTGCCGATCGCGCGCTCGGCCGCCGCGATCGTCTCATCGTTCAAGCTATAGGCATAAGCCGGTGCCGGCGCCTTCATCGCTCGATGCTCCCGCTGCGGCGGATCTTACGCTGCAACTGCATGATGCCGTAGAGCAACGCCTCCGCGGTCGGCGGGCACCCCGGCACGTAGATGTCGACCGGCACAACGCGGTCACAACCGCGCACCACCGAGTAGCTGTAGTGATAGTAACCGCCGCCGTTGGCGCAGCTGCCCATAGAGATGACGTACTTCGGCTCCGACATCTGGTCGTAGACCTTGCGCAGTGCCGGCGCCATCTTGTTGCACAACGTCCCAGCGACGATCATCACGTCCGACTGTCGCGGGCTCGCGCGCGGCGCGGCACCGAAGCGTTCGAGGTCGTAGCGCGGCATGTTGACGTGGATCATCTCCACCGCGCAGCACGCGAGACCGAACGTCATCCACCACAAAGAGCCCGTACGCGCCCATTGGAACAGCTCCTCCGAGGAGGTAACCAGGAAACCCTTGTCGGTCAGCTCGCCGTTCAGGCTATCAAAGAAGCCTTGGTCGGGCGCGACGACCGAGCGGTCGGTTTCCGGCGCGTTGACGAGCCCTACGGGTCCGGAGTGCACTTCTACTCCCACTCCAACGCTCCCTTCTTCCACGCGTACACGAGACCGAGCGCCAGCTCCGCGATAAATACCATCATGCTGATCCACGCCGTCCATCCGAGCGAGAAAACGCTTACCGCCCAAGGATATAGGAACGCCGCCTCGAGATCGAAGATGATGAACAAAATGGCAACGAGATAAAAACGCACGTCGAACTGGCTGCGACTGTCCTCGAACGCGGGGAAACCGCACTCATATTCGGACAGCTTCTCCGCGGTCGGCTTGTGCGATCCGGTGATCCGCGACACCGCCATCGGCAGGAACACGAACGCCGACGACAGGACAAGCGCGACCCCCAGGAACATCAGGATCGGCAGATATTGCGACAGGTCGACCAATGTCAGACTCTCGATATGGCTTGCATGGGTTCGTACTGCATATGCGAACGAATGCCCGCCGCTTTAGGCTCCGCGACAGAGGCGGGCAAGGTTTGCGGGGCGTGAGAATGAATCGCAACACGCCTGACCAATCCGCGGAAGGGGGAAGCTTCCGACCTCAGCAACTCAACGAAGCGATTGCGCCACCATCTTGTGCAGCCTCGAGTGCAGGCTATCGTTCGACGCCAGGAACTCGTTGCGCTCCATGTAGCGGTCGCCGCCGCGGAAATCGGTGACGAAGCCGCCCGCTTCCTTGACCAGCAGCACGCCCGCCGACACGTCCCACGGCTTCAGGTCGCTTTCCCAAAAGCCATCGAAGCGCCCGGCCGCGACCCAGGCAAGGTCGAGCGTCGCGGCGCCCAGCCGCCGGATGCCCGCAACCTGCGGCGCGACCGCACCGAAGATTCGCGTCCATTGCACGAAGTCGCCGTGCCCCATGAACGGGATGCCGGTCGCGATCAACGCCTCCGACGGTTCGCGTCGCGCCGAAACGCGCAACCGCTGGTCCTGCAACCACGCACCGCGGCCTTTTTCGGCCCAGAAACTCTCGTCGGTCAGCGGCTGGTAGGTCAGTGCGGTCGTGATCTCGCGCTTGCCGTTCGGCAGCGGCTCCTCGACCGCAATCGAGATCGCAAAATGCGGAATGCCGTGGAGGAAGTTCGACGTACCGTCGAGCGGGTCGACGATGAAGCGCGGCTTGGTCGGATCGCCTTCGATCTCGCCGCGCTCCTCCATCAGGAAACCCCAGTCGGGCCGCGCCTTTGACAGTTCCTCGTACAGCGTCTGCTCGCAGCGTTGATCGGCCTGGCTGACGAAATCGGCCGGCCCCTTGCGGCTGACCTGCAACTGCTGGACCTCGTTGAAGTCGCGACGCAGCCGCGGCGCGGCCTTGCGCGCCGCGCGCTCGATGATCGTGAACAGGCCGGAATGGGATGGCATGATAAAAGCCCTCGCCCCTCCGGGGAGAGGGTTTGGCAGAGGGGAGCCCCACGCACCGTCGCGTGAGGGAGATGGTCGCCCCGGCGGCCCCTCCCCGGCCCTTCGTCGAGGGCGGTAACTTGTCGGCAGCCCGCCGCGGGAGAAGCCCGCGGCGTCGGTCGCGCCTTACGGCACGCCGGCCGGGCGACGGATTGTGCGATTAGCTTGCGCTAATCGTCTCAATCCGCACGCCTCACATACGTCTGCTCATAAACATCAACGACGATCCGCGTGCCGGCCGAAATGTGCGGCGGCACCATCACGCGGACGCCATTGTCAAGGATCGCGGGCTTGTAGCTCGAAGAGGCGGTCTGCCCCTTCACGACCGCATCGGCCTCAACGATCTCGGCCTCAATCGTGTCGGGCAACTGCACGCTGATCGCCTCGTCGTCGTACAATTCCATGACGACATCCATGCCGTCCTGCAGGAACGCGGCGGCATCACCCAGCAGATCGCGCGGCAGCGTCACCTGATCGTAGGTCTGCTTGTCCATGAAGACGAGCCCGTCGCCGTCGGCGAACAAGAACTGGAAATCCTTGGTGTCGAGCCGCACGCGCTCGACCGACTCTGCCGAGCGGAAACGGACGTTGTTCTTGCGCCCGTCGCGCAGGTTCTTCAGTTCCACCTGCATGTACGCACCACCCTTGCCGGGCTGCGTGTGCTGGATCTTCACGGCGCGCCAGATGCCGCCTTCATACTCGATGATGTTGCCGGGACGGATGTCCACGCCGCTGATCTTCATGGATCTCGCCTATGGAAAAGAGCTGGGGCCTCGCCGCACGCGCGGGAAGCCCATGCCCGCCACTTAGCGCCCGGAGCGCGGACGGGCAAGAAGCGGATACGGGTCGACGCTCTCACCCTGCCACCAGCGCTCGCCCGCGCCCATACGCGACAGGCCGAAATGGAGGTGGTAATTGCCAGCACCCGCATTGCCGCTGTCGCCGACATAGCCGAGCAGCTGACCACGCCCGACCCGCAACCCCTCGCGCAGACCCGACGCATAGCCGGCGAGATGCGCGTAATAATAGACCCAACGCCCGTCCGCGGACCGCTGATACAAAGTCGTCCCGCCGCGCCCGCTCTCGAACAGCTTTTCGATCCAGCCGTCCGCGGTCGCGATCACCGGCGTGCCGCCCGGCGCCATGATGTCGATGCCCTGGTGCCCGCGCTCGCCACCCTCGCGCGCCTCGCCCCAGCTGTCGTGCAGCGCCTCACGCCTAACGCCCGCGACCGGCACGCTCAGCCCTGCGCCGTCACTCGCCGACGATGGAGCCACCACTGTCTCGTCAGCGCTGCGGCTCACGCGCGTGGGCACGCCACCGAACGACAGCATCGACGCGAAACCGACCCCGACCACGACAATGATCAGCAGGATGATGGCGCCGAGCCGGGTCATAGCACCGCTATGAACGGCGGACCGACGCGCTCGTCAAGCGCGCTGTCAGCGATCAGCGCCGATGCGCGTCGGCCAGTGCCGCCTCGAACGCCTTCACCGCCGCGACCTCGTCGCCGTTCCACACCGACCCTGACGCCGCAACGAAGTCTGCGCCCGCTGCCACCAGCGGCGCGACATTGTCGGGCGTGATCCCGCCGATAGCCACGCTCGGTAATTCGAACAGCGTCGACCACCACGACAGGATCGACGGCTCGGGGTGATGCTTCACGTGCTTGGTCGTGGTCGGGTAGAAAGCACCGAAAGCGACATAATCCGCATTCGCCTCGCCTGCTTCCATCGCCAGATGGCGGCTGTCGTGGCACGTCACCCCGATTTGCACTTTCGGCCCGAGCAGCGCGCGCGCATCACGCGCGTCGTCATCGTCCTGCCCGAGGTGCACGCCATCCGCGCCCAGCCGCTTGGCAAGGCTCGCGCTGTCGTTGACGATGAACGCGACATCGTGCTCGGCGCAGATCGCCTGCAGCGGCTCGGCCAGCTTCGCCGCGGCGTGCTGGTCGATGTCCTTTACGCGGAATTGGAACGCCGCAACCGGACCTGCGCCGAGTGCGCGGCGCAAACGGTCGGGAAAGCCCCCGCTTACGTCCAGTGGCGAGACAAGGTACAATTGGCAGGCCGGCCGTCGATCGTCGCGCCGGAAAGCGGTCGCGAAACCGGGGTCGAGCGGGCCGAGCGGGTCTTCGATATCCATCGAACCGCACTAGCGCTTCGCCACTTGGGACGAAAGCGCCAACGCCGACCTGTGCGCGTTCGCAGCGGCCCATTGAAGAGCCGCCGCGATCATAACGCCTTATTCCTCGTTCTTGTAGATCGCGATCAGCTTGGCGAGCATCTCCAGCGCCTCGCCGCGCTCACGCTGGAAGGTGTTGCGTCCGATGATCGAGCCGTTGCCCCCACCGTCGCGGATGTCGCGCGCGTCCTGGTACACCGCGTCCGCGCCCTTCGACGCGCCGCCCGAGAAGACCACCACGCGCCGTCCGGCGAAGCTCGCCTGCACGACATGCGCGACGCGCTTGGCCTGCGTTGACGCGTCGAGCTTCTCGTATGCCTTCTTGGCGTCCTTCTGCTCGATATGCGCGGTCGGCAGCTTCACCTTGATGATGTGTGCGCCCAGCAATGCCGCCATGTGCGCCGCGTACGCGCCGACGTCGAGCGCGAGTTCGCCGTCCTTTGTCAGGTCGCCGCCGCGCGGGTACGACCAGATCACCGTCGCGAGGCCCGCAGCCTCGGCCTCTTCGCGGAGCGCACGGATTTGCTCGATCATTTCGAAAATGTGGTCGGAGCCCGGATAGATCGTAAAGCCGATCGCCGCGCAACCGAGCCGCAACGCATCCTCGACGCTGCCGGTCTGTGCCTGGTTGATGCTCGTCGCCCAGCTGTTCGATGAATTGACCTTCAGGATCGTCGGGATTTGCCCCGCGAACGTGTCGGTGCCTGCCTCCAGCATGCCGAGCGGCGCTGCATAAGCCGACAGCCCGGCGTCGATCGCGATTTGGTAATGGTAATGCGGGTCGTATGCTGCCGGATTGATCGCGAACGAGCGCGCGGGGCCATGCTCGAACCCCTGGTCGACCGGCAGGATCACCACCTTGCCCGTGCCGCCCAGCTTGCCGTGCATCAGGATACGCGCGAGATTGGCCTTCACCGCCGGGCTGGTGCCCTCGTATTTGTCGAGGATGTTCTTGACGATCGGGGTCATGTTCAGCTCCTATTGCTCTGTAATCACAAGGTAAGCCAGCGCCGCAGCGCCTGGTCGACCTGTTCCATCCGGGTCGGTGATGCATGGCCGATCACTTTGACGATCCGATGACGCCTGACCGACGTGATCCGATCCACCTGCACCTCGCATTCGACCGACAGGCCGGTATGTTCCTGCGGCGAGATCGCGACGCGGAACAGCGACTCGCCGCCGATGGTGGCGGTCAATGGGCAGAGCGTGATCGTCGCGTGGGTGTCGTTGAACAGGTCGGCCTGCACGACGACGCTCGCGCGCGGCGCAGCATCGCCGGTCGGGTCGGCGACCATCACGATCGCGCCATGTCTGATTTCGGGCGTCTTCAATGGTCGACCGTGACCTCGAAGGATTCAACTGCCTCCCAGAACGCGTGATCCTTGCTCGTCTCGCGTCGCGATGCGCGCAGCGACTGCCGCCGCGCCTCGCGCCGGAACGCCTCGTCATGCAAGTCGACGTAACGCCTGACCGCCTCGCGCGCGATGTCGCTCTTGCTGCGTCCCTGCGAACGCGCGACCGCGGCGAGACGCTGTTCCAGCTCCTCGTCCAGTCGCACACCCAGCATTTCGCGCACCCTTGTTTAACGTGTTAAACGCAGCTCTACGCTTCCTTGCAAATGCGTGCAAGCAGCGTTGACGTGTCATGCGCACCGTCACAGCATCGCTGCGGGGGGATGATCGATGATGAAACGATGGCTAGCAGCCGCCGCAGCGGCCCTGATGTGCGCTGCACCCGCGAGTGCGCGCCTGCCGAAGGTCGGTGAGGTCGCGCCCGATTTCACCTTCACGCTGATGGACGGCAGCAAGGTGTCCCGGGATGACCTGAAAGGACAGGTGGTGCTGCTCAACTTCTGGGCGACATGGTGCGTGCCGTGCCGCAAGGAACTGCCGCTGATCGACCGATATTATGATATTCAGAAGAAGCACGGCTTCCGCGCGTTCGCGGTCACGACCGAGGACTCGCTACCGTTATACCGCATGAAACCGTTGTTCGCCGCGATGCCGATCCCGGCGGTGAAGCGGTCGAAGGGGCCGTATTCGGAAGTGTCGGCAGTGCCGATGAACTACATTATCGATCGCGCCGGACGCATCCGTTATGCCACCGCCGGCGCGTTCGACCTCGACACGCTCAACAAGGTCATCGTGCCGTTGTTGCAGGAACCCGCCCCCGCCGGCTGAGCGCGCGACCGGACCGGCCGCGCGCTTGCGACATCAGCGTGCGAGCGCCGCCACGCCGGGCAGTTCGCGCCCTTCCATCCATTCAAGGAACGCGCCGCCGGCAGTCGACACGAAGCTGAAGTCTCCCGCGACGCCAGCCTGGTTGAGCGCCGCAACCGTGTCGCCGCCGCCCGCGACCGAGACGAGCCCGCCTTCCTTGGTCAGCGCCGCCGCGGTACGCGCCAGCGCGACCGTCGCCGCATCGAACGGCGGCGTCTCGAACGCGCCGAGTGGACCGTTCCACACGAGCGTGCGGCAGTTCTTAAGCACATCGCCCAGCGACTCGGCTGCGGCAGGTCCGATGTCGAGGATCATCTCGTCCGCGGCGACCTCGTGGACGTTGACGGTGCGCGTGTCCGGGTTCGGCTTGAACTCACGCGCGACCACGACGTCGTACGGCAGGTGCACGGTGCAGCCCGCCCTGTCCGCCGCGTCGAGGATTTCCTCCGCGGTACCGGTCAGGTCGTGCTCGCACAGGCTCTTGCCCACATTCACGCCGCGCGCCGCGAGGAACGTGTTCGCCATGCCGCCGCCAATGATCAGGTGATCCACCCGCGCGACCAGATGCTTGAGCACATCGAGCTTGGTCGACACCTTGGCACCGCCGACGACCGCGGCGACCGGATGCTCGGGATTGCCCAGCGCCTTCTCCAGCGCATCGAGCTCCGCCTCCATCTGACGCCCGGCATAGGCGGGCAAGCGGCGCGCGAGGCCCTCGGTCGAGGCATGCGCACGGTGCGCGGCAGAGAAGGCATCGTTGACGTAGAGGTCGCCCAGCCCGGCAAAGCGATCAACGACTTGCGCGTCGTTCTTCTCTTCGCCGCCGAAGAAGCGCGTGTTTTCCAGCACACCCACGTCGCCCGGCTGCATCGTCGCGATCGCCGCCTCTGCACCCTCCCAGTCGATGTAGCGTACCGCGCGGCCGAGCACCGCCTCGTACGGCTTGACGATCTGCGCCAGCGACATCTCCGGCGACGGCACGCCCTTGGGACGGCCGAAATGCGCCAGGATCAGCACGATCGCGCCCTTGTCGGACAGCTCCGCGATCGTCGGAATGGTCGCACGCAGACGGGTATCATCGCTCACATGCCCGTCGTGCAACGGTACGTTCAGATCCTCGCGAACGAGGACGCGGCGGCCGTGGACATCGCTGATGTCGTCGAGCGTTCGGAAGGACTTGTCCATGTTTCCTCGATCCTGATTTCGTCACCGACGGCGATCACGCCGCCTTGTCTCACCATTGCGCACGCGCCGCCGCGCCAGTCGGGCAGCAGCGCCGCCTTCAATCCCGGTGCCAGTGCTTCCATCCGCTCGCACGGATCGGTCTCGCGCGTGATCTCCAGCACCACGTCGACACCGATCCGAAGCAGCGTACCCGGCACCTGCGGCAGGTCGAACTGGTCGATCAACAGGTTGGAACGCCGCTCCTCCCAGCCGATGCTCCGTCCGATCTCGGCCAGCGCCGCCGCCCAGTCGCCGCGTTCGATCAGCGTCATCTGCCGCTTGTACGGCTTGCGCTTCATCGCGCCGCGATAGTCGCCGTGGATGCCCTCCTCGCACGTCACGACTGCGCGGTCGATTAGTTCCATCGGCGCCTTGGGGAAGGCATGGCGCGCGATGCCGAGGAGGATGCCCATCGTGGTTCCGTGTTGATGCGCTGCCGCGGGGCTGCCGCAACGGCGAAGGTTGTCAGCCGAAGTTCGCCATCGCGGTGGCGGTGTCGACCATGCGGTTGGAGAAGCCCCATTCGTTGTCGTACCACGTGACCACACGCACCAGCTTGCCGTCGATCACCGCCGTCTCAAGGCTGTCGACCGTCGACGAATACGGCGTGTGGACGATGTCGATCGAGACGAGCGGCTCGTCGGAGAAGTGCAGCACGCCCTTCATCGGACCTTCCGCCGCCGCCTTGAGCAACTCGTTGACCTCGTCGCGCGTCGTGTCGCGTGCGGGCGTGAAGGTCAGATCGACCAGGCTGCCGTCGGGCACCGGCACGCGGACGGCTGATCCGTCGAGCTTGCCCTTCAGCTCGGGCAGCACCTCGCCCACCGCGCGCGCCGCGCCCGTGGTGGTCGGGATCATGCTCATCGCCGCCGCACGCGCACGGCGCAGGTCGGGGTGGATCTGGTCGAGGATCTTCTGGTCGTTGGTATAAGCGTGGATGGTGGTCATCAGCCCGCGCTCGATCCCGATCGCATCGTTCAGCACCTTGGCGACCGGCGCCAGGCAGTTGGTCGTGCACGACGCGTTAGACACGATCGTGTGCCCGGCCTCCAGCTTGTCGTCGTTGACACCGTAGACGACGGTGATGTCGACGCCTTTAGCGGGTGCCGAGATCAGCACTTTCTTTGCGCCCGCATCGATATGCTTCTGCGCGCTCTCGCGGTCGGTGAAGAAGCCGGTGCATTCGAGCACGATGTCGACGCCCAGTTCCTTGTGCGGCAAATTGGCAGGGTCGCGCTCGGCGGTCACGCGGATGCGCCGCCCGTCGATCACCAGGTCGTTGCCCTCGGCCTCGACCGTGCCGTTATAGCGGCCATGGACGCTGTCGCGGCTGAACAGCCACGCGTTCGACTTCGCGTCGGCGAGATCGTTGATCGTCACGAGTTCGAGCTCGCTGTTCCGCTCGAGCAATGCGCGCGCCACCAGGCGGCCGATCCGCCCGAAACCGTTGATCGCTACCTTCGTCATCGCCGTTCCCTCGCCCGGTTGTTCGCAATTGCAGCGGCCTTTGCCGGGCAAGCGGGGCATGCGTCAACCGCATCGGACGTATTCGTTCACCTATGCCTACACGCGGGACGAAAACCAGTGTCTTGCCCGGCCGCCGGTGCCTGCCTATCGCTTGCCTTCATGGATCATCCGGCACTCGCGCGCATCGAACAGGCGATTGAACGAATCGAAGCGGCGATCGCGCGCCGCCGCGTCGCAGCGGAGGCAGTGGCCGAGCGTCACGCTGCGCTGAAATCGCGCATGGCGGAGGCGGTCGCCGCGCTCGACGCGGTGATGGCGCGCGAGGGAGCCGAATAATGGCGATGGTCACGCTCAAGATCGGCGATCTCTCCTACGAGGTCGCGTGCCGCGACGGCGGCGAGGCACGGCTGTTGCAGGCGGGCGCCTTGATCGACGAGCGTTGGGCGGCGGCCAAGCGTGCGGCGGGCAGCGGCGGGGTGCCGCGCACGTTCCTGCTCACGGCACTGATGCTTGCGGACGCGCTGATCGAGGCGCGCGAGGCACCCCCGCCCGAGACGCCCGCCGATGTCGCGCTCGGGCGCATCGCCGAACGGCTCGAAACACTCGCCGCAGCCCTTGAGGACGAGGGCACGAAGCCCTAAGTCATGTGGCGGCGGGTTCTGCCCGGTACGAGCCAGACTTATCCCTGAGGCTATTCATCATCCAAAGGGGGTTGTCCCTGCCCGGATCCTGGTCCGACGTATATGATCCCCACCTGACGTACCGTGCGTCAGTGGATATACCGGCAAACGACCATGGCGGTCCCGCCACCCGCCCTGCGCCACGGCGTTCAGCATGACCGACAAGAAACGGCTCCGCGCCGAGATGCGCCGCGCGCGCGACGCCTTCGTCGCCGCCGCACCCCGCGCGTTCTCCGTGCCAGCCCGACTGCGTGCCATGCTCCGCCGCGACATGATCGTCGCAGCCTATATGCCGATCGGCAGCGAGGCCGACCCTGCGCCACTCGTCGCCGCTGCGCGTGCAGCGGGATGCCGCGTCGCGTTGCCGCATGTCGTTGATCGCGAAACCGCGCTTGCGTTTCTCATCTGGGACGAGAACGCGCCGCTCCTCGACGGACCATTCCGCCTGCGCCAGCCGGCCGAGAATGCCGAGCCGGTCACGCCCGACCTCGTCCTCACCCCGCTGGTCGCATTCGACCGCGCGCTCAACCGGGTCGGGCAAGGCGCTGGCCACTATGATCGCGCGTTTGCACAATCTTCCGATGCCGCCCGCGTCGGCGTCGCGTGGAGCATTCAGGAGGTTGCCCGGATCGACGCCGATCCGTGGGACGCGCCGCTCCACGCGATCGTCACCGAACAGGAATGGATCACGCGATGACACCCGACTGGCGCAAACCCGTGGGCATGCTCGCCATCCTCGCGTTGATCTTCATCTGGTCGCTGGTGATCATGTCGCTGTCGGGCGTGGTCGGGCGCTGGCACTGGACGCTCCAGTTCGCTTTCTACCTCGTCGCGGGCATCATCTGGATCACGCCGCTCAAGCCGCTGCTACGCTGGATGGAGACCGGCCGCTGGCGCGCGTAGCCGCGGTATGGACCAACGATGATGCTGTCGTAATAACGCCGGCAATGGCGCGAGTGACGGGGCTCGAACCCGCGACCTCCGGCGTGACAGGCCGGCGCTCTAACCAACTGAGCTACACCCGCTTGCAAAGCGTGAAGGCGCGCCAACTAAGCTGGCGCCCCTTGCGTGTCAACACGCTGACTTCGACCACCACGCTCGCGTTATGGCGAGGGGAATGGCGCGAGTGACGGGGCTCGAACCCGCGACCTCCGGCGTGACAGGCCGGCGCTCTAACCAACTGAGCTACACCCGCTTGTAGAAGCGTGAGGCGCGGCTGCTAGGCGGCGCCCGCCCCCCTGTCAACCGGATCGCGTATCGTCGTCGAAGTTTTTCGCGTCCCGTTCGCGCCCGCGCACCAAGGTGCCGTGCTCGAACAGGAAACCGGTGATGTCGGGCCGCCCCGCCGCCCCGATCACCGTCTGCACGATGATCAGAATCGGCACCGCCAGCAGCGCTCCTGCGGTGCCCCAGACCCAGCCCCAGAAGCTGATCGAGATGAGGATCAGCACAGGGTTGATCGTCAGCCGATGTCCGACGATCAACGGCGTCACCACATTCGCCTCGACCAGATGCACGCCGTACATGATCGCGGGCGCGGTCAGCGCGGTCCAGATGTCGTTGAACGTCATCAAGCCGCCGATCGCCAGCAGAACCGCCGCGATCACCGGCCCGAAATAGGGAATGTAGTTCAACAGCACGACGATGCCGCCCCACATCAATGGAAACGGCATGCCGATCAGGTACAGCGCAGTTGCGATGATCGCGCCCAGCGCGATGTTGATCGCGGTGATCGTGCCGAGGTACGACGACACGTCGTCGACCACGTCCTGCAACACGCGCGCGGTCGCCATCGCGCCGCCGAAGCTCGACCGCTCGGTGATCATCCGTTGCCGCAGTCGCGTCCAGCCGCTCAGGAAGAAGTATGCGACGAGGATGGCGTAGAACACCTGCACGATGAACGCAGGCGCGCTGGTCGCGGCGAGCTCGACGATCGAGCTGGGCGGCGACACCGCGGCGCTGGGCGACGGGCGCACCGGCGATGACGCCACCTGCCGCAGCGTGCGGTTCACGTAATGCTCGAGGTTGGAATAAAGATCGAGCAGCGGTCGCAGGTTCGACTGGATTCGCCCGATCCGCGACGGCAGCAGCCGGAAGAAATCGGTTGCGGGCACGACGATCGCAGCGATCGCGATATTGGCGGCGACGAGGAACAGGATCACGCACATTAGTGCCGCGATCGGCGACGGCAGCCGCCGCCGCTCAAGCCATTGCAGCAGCGGGATCAGCGCCAGCGACACCACCAGCGCGACCGTCGTCGGCAAAAAGAACTCCGACCCCGACTTCAACGCGAACGGCAGACCCACCATCAATCCGACGCCAGCCGTCAGCGTCAGCGAGGCCAGCAACCGGTCACGCCGCTGCGCGATCCGCGCGTCCTCGCCCGGCGTGGACGGAAGACCGAACACACCCGCAGGCGCAGGCTCGGCCGGGCCGGTCAGTGGGTCAGCCGGAGTGACGACAGGGTCGGGAAGATCAGCCATGTACCTCCACGCGTACCGCCAATCGGCACCCGCGAATATCCCCGACGCGCACACGTGCGCTCAAACGTCGATTTTACCCCATGGTCCGGTGTCGAGATACAGATAATCGGCATCGAATTCGCCGATCCGGGCAAGCCGGGCCGCGTCGCCGACCCGCACTTCGCCACGCGCGACATCGGCGACGCCTTCCTCACGCAATCGGCGCAGCGTGCGGTTGACGTGGACACTGGTCAGCCCGCACGCCTCGCCGATATCCTGCTGCGTCAGCGGCAGCGCGAACACATCCCCGGTGACGCGCCCGATCGCCTCCATCCGTGCGTGCACCTCACAGATGAAATGCGCGACCCGCCCGGCGGCATCGAGTCGCCCGAGCCGGAAGATCCACTCGCGGTGCATCGCCGCGTCGAGCAACGTGGAGCGCCACAGCATCTTCGCCAGCCGCGGATGGTCGCGCATGATCTGGTCGATCCGGCCGTGCGCGACCATCGCCACGCGCGACTCGACGATCGTCGCGACGTCGTGATCGAGCCGTTGCAGCGTATAGCCGTGCATGTCGACGAAATCGCCCGGCACGTGATAGGCGAGCAGCTGGCGATAGCCGTCACGCGCATCGAGGTAGCGGCACATCGCGCCCTCGATCAGCAGCGTGCTCTCGCGCACCCGGTCGCCGCGGCGGGTGATTGCGGTGCGCGCCGGGAACGTCTCGATGCGATCGATCGCCTGTTCCAGCGCCGCCCATTCGTCGGCGGTCAGCACTTGTCGCCCGCGCCCGCGCAGGAAATCGTCGGTCACCCCCAACTATTCGCTCCCTCGATCAGTCGCGGAAAGCTTTACGCGGCGACCGGGTCCTCGAACAGCGTCTTCAGGTCGCGCTTCAGGATCTTGCCGTTGGCGTTTCGCGGCAGCGTCTCGGGCACGAAGCGGACTGCGACCGGCACCTTGAACGCGGCCAGCCGCGCGCGCACCCACGCCTGCAATTCCGCCTCGGTCGCGCTCGCACCCGGCGCCAGGTGGACCACTGCTGCGGGCTCCTCGCCCAGGATGCGGTGCGGCAGCCCGATCAGCGCGCAGTCGGTGACGGCCGGATGGTCGTACAGCACGTTCTCGATCTCGGTCGAATAGATGTTCTCGCCACCGCGGATGATCATGTCCTTGGCGCGGTCGAGGATGAAGCAGAACCCTTCCTCATCGACGCGCGCAAGGTCGCCGGTGCGGACCCAGCCGTCGACAAAGGTCGCCGCGCTCGCCTCGGGCTTGTTCCAATACCCCTTCACGATCATTGGCCCGCGCGCCCACAATTCGCCGACCTCGCCGATCGGCAGCTCGGTGACGCCGTCGTCAGCCATGATCTTCAGGTCGGCGACCGCGACGGGCGGGCCGCAGCTCTCGGGCCGGTGGATGTAATCCTCCGCGCCGTGCGTGGTGACGGTCGCGGTCGTCTCGGTCATGCCCCAGCCGTTGGTCGGGATCGCGCGCAGGTCGCCCGCAATCTTGCGCACCAGCTCGGGCGCGGAGGGCGCGCCGCCGTAGCCGACCGCCTCCAGGCTGGAGAGGTCGTATTTGTCGCGATCGGGATGCTCCAGCAACTGCCATGCGATCGTCGGCACGCCGCCGGTCGAATTGACCTTCTCGCGCTCGATGATCTCGAACGCGCGCAACGCCTCGAATTTGCGCATGTAGATGCTGGTGTGCCCTGCCGCCATCGCGCCCATCAGCCCGGCGGACAGCGCAGTCGCGTGAAACAGCGGAATGACGGTCAACCCGACGCGCGGTTGCGGCGCGGGAATCGGATCGCCGCGTCGCAGCAGCATCCGTGCGCCGGCGTAGCCTGTCGACATGATGTTGGTCATGAAATTGCGATGCGTGCCGAGCGCGCCCTTCGGCTTGCCGGTCGTGCCGCTGGTGTAGAGGATCGTCGCGTCGTCCTCGGGCACCAGTCCGGCGTCGGGCAGCGGACGCTCGGGTAGCGCACGCCACTCGTTCGGAATGCCGATCGCATCCTCCAGCCGCGTGGCGGGCGACTCCAGCGGCGCGGTCGCGCGGCTGACCAGCACATGCGCCGGCGCGGGCAGTTCGGCCAGATGCGGCGCGATCCGGTCCCAGCGCTCACCGTCGCACACCAGCAATGTCGCGCCCGAGTCGTCCAAACCGTAGGTCAGCTCGTCCCCGGTCCACCACGCATTCAGCGGCACCGCGATCGCGCCAAGGACGGTCGCGGCGAAGAAGGCAACCGGCCATTCGGGCAGGTTGCGCATCGCCAGCGCGACGCGGTCGCCCTTTCTCACGCCGTGCTCGCGATATACTTCGGCCAGCGCAACGATCGCGCGATATTGCGCCTCGTAGCTGACGCGCTCGTCCTCGTAGATCGTCGCCAGCCGCTCGCCATGGGTACGTGACAGCGCGACCAGCGCACCCATATGCGGCGGCGCGTTCTTCCACACCCGCGTCGGCACGCCGCGAATGTCGATCGTCTCCATCTCGAACCGGGCACCCGGCGCGCACAGCGCGCGTTCTACCGCGTCGAGCGTCATCGCCGGCCACTTGCCCGCATCTGCCATCGCCTGTGTCGCCACGCACCGTCTCCGTTGCTCAGGTCCACCCGAATCTTGAAGATCGGGTTCGCTTGCGTGTGAGGTTAGAGTTGATTTGCGCGCCGCTCAAGGCGTAGGAAGCGGATGTTCTTCGAACCAGGGGTACGGACCGCACGATGACGAACGCCAAACCTGCCGAGCACGGGTTCGATACCGACCGGCTGGCCGCGATCGATGCCTTCGTGAAGGCGCGCTACCTCGACACCGGCCTCTTGCCGCACGCACAACTGCTCGTCGCGCGCGAAGGCGCGGTCGTGCACCTGTCGTCGCAGGGTCCCGCGCGCGAGGGCGAGGACGCCGCCATCAACGATCGCTCGCTGTTCCGCATCGCGTCGATGACCAAGCCGGTCACCTCGGTCGCGTTCATGATGCTGGTGGAGGAAGGCCGTGTCGCGCTCGACACGCCCGTCCACCACGTACTGCCCGAGTTGAAGAACGTCGGCGTCTATGCGGGTGGCGGCGCGGGCGTGCCGTTCGCGACCAAGGCGACGGACGAGCCGATGCGGATGGTCGACCTGCTGCGGCACACCGCCGGGTTCACCTACGGGTTCCAGAACCGCTCCAACATCGATGCTGCGCACCGCGAGCTGAAGCTGGAGAGCTGGCACGGCGGCCACGACCTCGACGGTTTCGTCGCCGAATTGGGCAAGCTGCCGCTCGAATTCTCGCCGGGCACGCAGTGGAACTACTCGGTCGCGACCGACGTGCTCGGCGCCGTCGTGCAGCGCGTGTCGGGCATGTCGCTCGATCGCTTCTTCGGGACACGCATCTTCCAGCCGCTCGGCATGCACGACACCTTCTTCGCGGTGCCGGAGGACAAGATCGACCGGCTGACCGACTGCTATGCCTTCGTGCCTGGGCAAGGTCGGCAGATGTACGACCGCGGCGCGGCCAGCGCGTGGAGCCGGATACCGCGGCTGGTCTCGGGCGGCGGGGGGCTCGTTTCGACCGCGCTCGACTATCACCGGTTCTGCGCCATGTGCCTGAACGGCGGCGTGCTGGAGGGCACCCGCATCCTCGGGCGCAAGACGATCGAGCTGATGACGATCAACCACCTGCCCGGCAAGGCGGACCTGTCGGTGATGTCGAAGTCGCTGTTCAGCGAAACGCAGAATGCAGGCACCGGGTTCGGGCTCGGCTTCGCAGTGACGATCGATGTCGCGCGCTCAATGATGCCGGGCAGCGTCGGCGAATATTACTGGGGCGGGATGTTCTCGACCGCGTTCTTCATCGATCCGGTCGAGCGCATCAACATGGTCTTCATGACGCAGCTGAGCCCGTCGAGCCTGTATCCGATCCGGCGCGAGTTAAAGACGATGATCTACGCCGCGCTGACCTAATCCCCCTTTCACGCCGCGGCGACGCGGCCCTTCCCTTTTTTTCGGAGTATCGCCTTCCATGACTTCGCCTGCGCAGAACCCCGTCCGCACCGAACGCCACGGCGACGTGCTCGTCATCATCTCCGACTCACCGCCCGTCAACGCGCTCGGCGCTGCGGTGCGCAACGGGTTGGAGGCGGCCGTTAAGGAAGGTGTCGTAGACGCCTCGATCACTGCGATGGTGCTGCGCTGCGACGGACGCACCTTCTTCGCGGGCGCCGACATCACCGAGTTCGGCAAGCCGATGCAGGGGATCGGCCTGCACGAGGTGATCGACATGATCGACGCCAGCAGCAAGCCGATCGTCGCCGCAATCCACGGCACTGCGCTCGGCGGTGGGTGCGAGGTCGCACTCGCGTGCCAGTACCGCGTCGCGGTGTCCTCCGCCAAGGTCGGCCTGCCCGAGGTCAAGCTCGGCCTGTTGCCGGGTGCGGGCGGCACGCAGCGGCTGCCGCGCCTCGTCGGCGTCAAGGCGGCGCTGGAGATGATCGCGCTCGGCGATCCCGTGTCGGCGAAGAAAGCCGCGGAGATCGGGCTGGTCGACAAGGTCGTGGGCGAGGACAATCTGGAAGCCGACGCGATCGCCTTCGCACGCGAGGTCGCAAACAAGCGCCCGATCCCGCGCGTGCGCGACCGCGAGGTGGCCCCCGACCCTGAAGCCGTCGAGGCGTTCAAGAAGGCCAACGGCCGCAAGATGCGCGGCTTCGACGCGCCCGCCGCGTGCGTCGCCTGCGTCGTCGCCGCGACCGAGAAGCCGTTCGACGAGGGAATGCAGTTCGAGCGCGAGCAGTTCCTGCGCCTGATGACGGGCACGCAATCCGCCGCGCAACGCCACATCTTTTTCGCCGAGCGTCAGGCCGCGAAGATCGACGGCATCGCGCCCGATATCGCGTTGCGCCCGATCAACCGCGTCGGCGTGATCGGCGCGGGCACGATGGGCGGCGGGATCAGCATGAACTTCCTGTCGGCCGGGATCGCGGTGACGATCGTCGAGATGCAGCAGGACGCGCTCGACCGCGGTACGGGCGTGATGCGCAAGAATTACGAGGCGTCGGCGGCGAAGGGCCGGATCAAGCCGGACGCGCCCGAACAGGCGATGGGGCTGCTGAAACCCACGCTCAACCTCGAGGATCTCGCCGACTGCGACCTCATCATCGAGGCGGTGTACGAGAACATGGAGGTCAAGAAGGAGATTTTCGGCAAGCTCGACAAAATCGCCAAGCCCGGCGCGATCCTGGCCTCGAACACCAGCTACCTCGACGTGGACGAGATCGCGGCATCGACCAGCCGACCGCAAGACGTGCTCGGCATGCACTTCTTCTCGCCCGCCAATGTCATGAAGCTGCTCGAGATCGTGCGTGGCGAAAAGACCGCGGACGATGTGCTCGCAACCGCGATGGCGCTGGCGAAGAAGATCAGAAAGGTCGCGGTGGTCGCCGGCGTCACGCACGGCTTCATCGGCAACCGCATGCTGATGCCGCGCCAGGTCGAGGCGAACAAGCTGCTGATGGAGGGCGCGACGCCGGAGCAGATCGACCGCGTCCACACCGAATTCGGCATGCCGATGGGACCGTTCCAGATGAGCGATCTCGCCGGCGTCGACATCGGCTGGCACCGCGATCCCAACCGGATCGAGAGCATCCGCGACGCGCTCGCCGCCGAAGGGCGCTGGGGGCAGAAGAAGCAGGCGGGCTATTACGACTACGACGAGAAGCGTAATGCCACCCCCTCCCCGCGCGTCGCTGAGATCATCGAGGATTTCCGCAGTCGCTCGAACATGCCCAAGCGCGAGATCACCGATCAGGAGATCGTCGAGCGCACGCTCTACCCGATGGTCAACGAGGGCGCGCTGATCCTTGAGGAAGGAAAGGCGCAGCGCGCGTCCGACGTCGATGTGGTGTGGATCTACGGCTACGGCTGGCCGGTGTATCGCGGCGGCCCGATGTTCTGGGCGCAGAGCGAAGGCTATGACAAGGTCGTCGCGGGGCTGGAGAAGCACGGCTTCAAGGTCGCGGATACGCTCAAGGCCGGTACGATCAAGTGATGGTGGCGGCGCATCATGCCCCCTCTACCCATCGGGCAGAGGGCTAGTGGCTCACGAACGCTCCGCCCTCGCCACCGCCGCCGCAATCCGCACGCGCGAGACCACCGCGCTTGCCGAGACCGATGCCGCGATCGCGCGGATCGAGGCACGCGACGGTGCGCTGAACGCGGTCGTCGTGCGCGACTTCGACCGAGCACGCGCTGCCGCCGCCGCGCTTGACGGGCGAATCGCCGACGGCTTCGACGCGCCATTGCTCGGCGTGCCGATGACGATCAAGGAGAGCTTCGACGTCGTCGGTTTGCCGACGACGTTCGGCTTTGAGGAACATCGCGACTTCATTCCTGCCGCCGACGCGGTCGCGGTGAAGCGATTGAAGGCGGCGGGCGCGATCCTGCTCGGCAAGACCAACGTGCCGCCCGCGCTCTCCGACCTGCAATCGAACAATCCGGTCTACGGCCGCACGCTGAACGCCGTGAACCCCGACCGCAGCGCCGGGGGATCGTCGGGCGGCTCGGCGGTCGCACTCGCCAGCGGGATGGTGCCGCTCGAATTCGGCTCCGACATCGGCGGCTCGATCCGCGTGCCGGCCGCCTTCAACGGCGTGTGGGGGCACAAGCCGACCTGGGGCGTGCTGCCGACCGATGGCCATTTCCATCCCGGCACAGACAGCGCGCGCAGCGTTCTGTCCGTCATCGGCCCACTCGCTCGGCACCCCGACGATCTCGATACCGCGCTCGACGTGGTGGCCGACCACCCGCTCAAGCCTTCGTCCGTGCGAAACGCCGCTGATCTGCACATCCTGCTGCTGACCAGCCACCCGCTCGCGACCGCGCAGGACGCGATCGTTCAGGCGCTCGAAATGCTCGGCACGGTGCTGGAGCATGGCGGCGCGCATGTAGACCGCACCAGCGACGTGTTACCCGACCTCGCGCGGCAGCACGACACCTATTGGAACATGCTCAACATCGCGATGTCGCGGCGCGGTCCGCCCGATAGCCGCCCACCCGTGTCGGTCGATACCTGGCTGCACCTCCACGACGAGCAGGCGCGGCTGCAACGCCAGTGGCGGCGACTATTCGAGAATTACGACGCGGTGATCGCGCCGACCCTCGGCACCACCGCCTTCCCGCACGACGACACCCCGCTTGCCGAGCGCCGCCTCGACGTGGACGGCGCCGACACGCAATTCTTTCACCAGTTCGCCTGGGCCGGCCTCGCCACGCTGCCGATGCTGCCCGCCACCAGCTTGCCCCTAGAGCACGACGGCGACGGCCTGCCGATCGGCGCGCAAGTGATCGCAGACCTTTACGCCGACCATCACGCCATCGCGGTCGCGCGCGTCGCGCACGACCTCGTCAGGAGCCGTATATGACCGATCTCGACACGTTCCGCACGGAGACACGCGCCTGGCTGGAGGAGAACTGCCCGCCCGAAATGCGCGAGCCCATACGCTCGGACAAGGACACTGCCTGGGGCGGCCGCGACCAGAGCGACATGACGCCGGCGCAAAAGGCGTGGATGGACCGCATGGGCGCGCGCGGCTGGACCGTCCCCGACTGGCCAAAGGAATATGGCGGCGGCGGGCTGTCGGCGGCGGAGACCAAGGTGCTGCGCGAGGAAATGGCCCGCATCCGCGCGCGCAATCCGCTCTACTCCTTCGGCATCTCGATGCTCGGGCCGGCACTGCTCAAATACGGCACCGAGGAACAGAAGAAGCGTTTCCTGCCCGAGATCGCGCGTGGCGAGATCCGCTGGTGCCAGGGCTATTCCGAGCCCAATGCCGGGTCCGATCTCGCCAGCCTCGCGACCAGCGCGGAGGACAAGGGCGACCATTTCCTCGTCAACGGACAAAAGGTATGGACCAGCTACGCCGACAAGGCCGACTGGATCTTCTGCCTGGTCCGCACCGACAAGACGACGAAGCAGGGCGGGATCAGCTTCGTGCTGTTCGACATGCGCACGCCGGGCGTCTCGACCAAGCCGATCCTGCTGATCAGCGGCTACTCGCCCTTCTGCGAGACGTTCTTCGACAATGTCGAGGTGCCGAAGGAAAACCTGGTCGGCGAACTCAACCGCGGCTGGGACGTCGCCAAATACCTGCTCGGGCACGAGCGCGAGATGATCTCAGGGATGGGGCTCGGCGCCGGTGGCAAGAACCCGCTGATCGAGGGCGCGCTGGCGACGATCGGGCTCGACCATGACGGCCGCCTCGCCGACCCGTTGCTGCGCGCGCAGATCGCGTTGTTCGAGGTACGCGCCCGTGCCTTCACCGCGCAGAGCGAGCGCTTCATCGACGAGTTGAAGGCCGGCCGCGCGCACCCCGCGCAGCCGAGCATGATGAAATATTACGGCACCGAGCTGAACAAGAGTCGCCACGAGCTGATGATGGCAGCGGGCGGCTCCGACGAGCTCGAATGGGAGAGCGAGGCGAGCCGCGGCGGGCACCACGCCCGCGCGTGGCTGCGTACCAAGGCGAACTCGATCGAGGGCGGGACGAGCGAGATCCAGCTCAACATCATCGCCAAGCGCATCCTGGAACTACCGGGCGCGTAACCAACGACCTCTCCCCCTGCGGGGAGGGTCGAAGGACGGGTCACCCCATCCGACAACATCAATTTGGGCCGGAGTGCGAGGCTACCCCTCACTCCGGCCCTCTCCCCACCGGGGAGAGGGAGTAGATCAATGCCGCTTTTCCTGAATGACGAACAGACGATGCTGCGCGACACCGCGAAGGATTTCGTCGCCGAACATGCCCCCGTCAGCCACATGCGCGCACTTCGCGACGGGGATGACAAGACCGGATTCAGCCGCCACCTGTGGAAGCAGTTCGCCGAGATGGGCTTCACCGGCATGCTGATCGGTGAGGACCAGAGTGGGCTCGGGCTTGGCCATATCGAGGCGGGCGTGGTGCTTGAGGAGATCGGGCGCAACCTGTCGCCGTCGCCCTTCCTCTCGACCGCGGTGGCGGCGGTCGAAGCGCTCAAAGGCAGCGCGCAGGCCGAACGCTGGTTCCCCGGCATCATCGCGGGCGACACGGTCGTCGGCCTCGCAATCGACGAGGGCGCAAAGCACCGCCACGCCGTCGGCATGAAGGCCGAGCGCTCGGGCAACGGGTTCAGGCTGACCGGTGCCAAGCAGTTCGTGACGCACGGCCACGTCGCCGACCTGCTGATCGTCGCCGCGCGCACCGCAGGCTCGGCCGAGGACGAACAGGGCGTGACGCTGTTCGCGGTGCCTGGGGACGCCGCGAACCTTTCGGCGAATCCGGAGCGGCTGACCGACGCGAGCCTCGCCGCACGTATTCAGTTCGACGGGGTGGAAGTCGACGCCGACGCGGTGATCGGCGAGGTTGACGCGGGCCGCGACCCGCTCGGCCGGCTGCTGCGCGCGGGCCGCACCGGTGCAGCGGCGGAAATGCTGGGCGTCGGCGGCGGTGCGATGGACATGACGCTCGGCTACCTCAAGGAACGCAAGCAGTTCGGCACGCTGATCGGCAGCTACCAGGCGCTTCAGCACCGCGCAGCGCACCTGTACGCGGAAATGGAGGTCGCGCGCGCCGCGGTGTTGAAGGCGCAGCAATTGCTCGATCTGGGCGACCACCACGCTGACGCCGCCGTCTCGGTCGCCAAGGCGATGACCGGCATCGCCACCACCCTGGCGGTGCAGGAGGGCGTGCAGATGCACGGTGGCATTGGTATGACCGACGAGTACGACATCGGCTTCTACATGAAGCGGGGTCGCGTGCTGGCCGAGATGTTCGGCGACGCCAACTTCCACGCCGACCAACTCGCGCGCGCATCAGGCTACTGACGCGCCCCACGAAACGACTTGCCCGCGCAGGCCGGGTGCGCTTGTTGGGTCCGATTATCTGAGTGAGACGATGACCGACCAAGCGCCCCCTCCCCCGACCGAACTCGCCGCCGATCTGGTGGACCTGCTCGACGTCGAGGAAATCGACACCGACCTCTACCGCGGGCGTCGCTCGCGCGGCGGGGTCGGGCGCGTGTTCGGCGGACAGGTGATCGCGCAGGCGTTGCAGGCAGCGCAGCGCTCGACCGACGCGCCCAAGACCGCGCACTCGCTTCATGCCTATTTCATGCGCGCCGGCGACGAACGGCATCCCATCATCTACCGCGTCGTACGCGATTTCGAAGGACGCAGCTTCGCCACCCGCCGCGTCATCGCGATGCAGCGCGGGCAGCCGATCCTCAACATGGCCGCCTCGTTCCAGCTGCCGGAGGAAGGCTACCACCATCAGGCCCAGATGCCCGACGTGCCCGGGCCCGAGACGCTGGAGAGCGAGGCAGTGATCCGCGCGCGCGAGAGCGTCCATGTCGACGAACGCTTCCGCGCCAATCTGACCCGCCCGCGCCCGATCGAGATACGCCCCGTCTACCCGCGCAAATGGTTCAAGCCGCAGCCGACCGACCCGGTGCAGCACAGCTGGTTCCGCATCTGCTCGCCCATTGGCGACGACGCCGCGGTCCACCGCGCGGTGCTCGCCTATGCCAGCGACATGGCGCTGCTCGGCACCTCGATGCTGCCGCACGGGATCAACTGGACTTCCCCCGGCTTGCAGAGCGCGAGCCTCGACCATGCGCTATGGCTGCACGAACCTTTTCGCGCCGACGAATGGCTGCTCTACGCCTGCGACAGCACCTGGGCAGGCCACGCGCGCGGATTCAACCGTGGGCAGATCTTCGCGCAGGATGGGCGGCTGGTCGCCAGCGTCGCGCAGGAAGGGCTGATCCGCATGCGCGAGCCGAAGCCAAGCAGCGACTGACGCTCAGTCGCGCGTGCGGACGATCTCGCACCCGACGGTCGCGTCGGGGTAGATGTCGAGCTTGGTGGAGCGCACGCGCACCTCGCGGACACGCTGGTCGGACAGGCAGAGCGCCGCCACCGCCTCGACCAGCGTTTCCTGCAACGCGAAGCCCGGCCCCGCCGCCAGCGCGTGCACCCCGTCGCGCACGAAGTCGTAGTCGAGGACTTCCTCGATCCGGTCCGCACTCGGCGCGGCTGCATAGCGGACATGGAGGTGCACCGACAGCCGCACGCGCTGCGGCGTCGCCTCATGCGGGTGGATGCCTAGCCGCATCGCCACGTCCAAATCGTCGAGGATCACCGCATAATCAGGCATCGCCGCCCTCGAACATCACGTCGCTGTCGCGCGCGAGGAAACGCTGGCCCGCGTCGACGAACAGGGTCTGCCCGGTCGTGCTCTGCGCGCCGAGCAGGAAGAGCACCGCCTCCGCAACCCGCCGCGCACCGACCGGATGCTGCAACAGGTTGCGGCTGGCGACCTTCTCGAACTCGGCGTCGCTCTGGTCGCCGCTCGGCAGCGTCAGGCCGGGCGCGACCGCATTGACGCGCACCCGCGGCGCGAACGCCTGCGCCAGCATCGTCGTCGCCCCCTCAAGCGCGTATTTGCTCAGCGTGTAGGAGAAGAAGTCGGGGTTCGGATTGGCGAGCTTCTGATCGAGCAGATTCACCACCGTGCCCTCGCGTCCCTGCGCCGCCAGTGCCGCGGTCAGTGTCGCAGGCGCCAGACAGTTGACCGCATACAATCGCGCGGCAAGCACCGGATCGATCGCGTTCGCCGCGTCATACTCGAACACCGATGCGCTGTTGACCAGCCCGTCGATCGGCCCCGCTCCCGCGGCGCGCGCGAACAGGTCAGGCAGCGCCGCCGTGTCCGTCAGATCGCCGCCGACCGCGCTGCCACCAAGCTCGTCTGCCAACGCCTCCGCCTCCGCCCGCGAACTGCCGTAATGGATCACCACCTCGTGACCCGCACCTGCGACAGCGCGCGCGATGGCGGCACCCAGCCGCTTCGCCCCGCCTGTGACGAGAACCCTCAACCCAGCCCCATCAGTGCGAGCACTTCCTTGCGGCTGCGCTCGTCGTCGCGGAACACGCCCATCATCCGGCTCGTCACCATCGCGACCCCCGGCGTGCGCACGCCGCGCGCGGTCATGCAGGCGTGGCTCGCCTCGATCACCACCGCGACGCCTTGCGGATGGAGCCCGTTCCAGATGCAGTCGGCGACCTCGGCGGTCAGCCGCTCCTGCACCTGCAAACGCCGCGCGAAGCCGTGCAGCACGCGCGCCAGCTTGGAGATGCCGACGACGTGGTCCTTGGGTAGGTAGGCGATGTGCGCGCGCCCGATGATCGGCGCCATATGGTGTTCGCAATGCGACTGGAAAGGAATGTCCTTCAGCAGCACGATCTCGTCATAGCCGCCGACCTCCTCGAACACGCGCGCCAGATGGACGCCTGGATCCTCGCCGTACCCGCTGCAATATTCCTTCCACGCCCGCGCCACGCGCCTAGGCGTATCGACCAAGCCCTCTCGCGCGGGATCGTCGCCGGCCCATTCGATCAGCGTGCGGATCGCCGCTGCCACATGGTCTGGGACGGGCAGCTTGCCGTCGGGTGCCACCAGGTCGCCGTCCTCCGGCTCGCCACTCTCGATCGTCGTCATCTCGGTCAAACGTCCTTCCGGCACGTCTCGTAGCAGAAAGCCCGCGTCATTCGACAACTGTCTCTTTTCGGCCACGTTCGGGCGCCGCGTAACATGCAGCAATAATTTCGTTTGACGACGCTCGATTTTCGGCGCTTCCTCCATACCGGTTCATCGAAACGCCGTCACATCGCCATAGAGCGGGGACGGTTCCCAGGAGGGGATGCCATGAAGAAGTTCCACCTGCTCGCCGCGTCGGCGCTCGCGCTCGTGACCTCGTTTCCCGCCCATGCGCAGACCGGAGCGACCACCTCATCGCAGAATACCGCACCAACGAACGGTCCGGGACAGGAGGCACCCTCCTCCACCCCGACCGACACGCAGCCAAGCAGCCAGACCAGCACCACCAATCAGGGTTACGGCCCCGACATCGTCGTCACCGCGCAACGCCAGTCGCAGCGGTTGCAGGACGTGCCGATCGCGGTGACCGCCTTCACCGCCGACAATCTGGAAAAGCAGCAGATCGTCAACCCGGTCGCGCTGCAGCAATCGCTGCCCAACATCACCTTCACCAAGACGAACTTCACCTCGTCCAGCTTCACGATCCGCGGCGTCGGCGACCTGTGCACCGGCACGACCTGCGACAGCGCGACCGCGATTCACGTCAACGACATGCCGCTGCTCGCCACCCGCCTGTTCGAGAGCGAATTCTTCGACCTCGAACGCGTCGAGGTGCTGCGCGGCCCGCAGGGCACGCTGTTCGGCCGCAACGCGACCTCGGGCGTGGTCAATTTCATCACCGCGAAACCCGACCTGTCGGGCATCCACGCCGCAGGCGAGTTCGAGTACGGCAATTACGATTCGAAGCGCGTCCGCGCGATGTTGAACCTGCCGTTCTCCGACACGCTCGGCATCCGAGTCGCGGGCACCTACCTCAACCGCGACGGCTACACGTATAACGAATATACCGGCAACCGCATCGACGGGCGCGACCTCTACTCGGTTCGCGGCACGCTGTCGTGGGAGCCGAGCCCCGACACCCGCGTCGACCTGATCGCTTATTATTTCCACGAGAAGGACGACCGTAGCCGTATCCAGAAACAGCTGTGCAATCGCGACGCGACCGGCATTCTAGGCTGCGCGCCCGATCGGCTGGCGAACGGGATCACCAACGGCAATTCGTCGCTCGCCTCGATCTTCACCAGCCGCGAGTTCCTGGCCGTATCGGGTGCCGGCGCGCTCGCGCCTTTCGCGCTCGGCAGCGTGTACCAGACGCCCGACGCCTTCTCCGGCGCGACCAACCCGACCGACGTCCGCCGCGTCAGCATCGATGCCGAGCCGACCTATTTCGCCGAGGAACAGCAATATACCGCCAAGATCTTTCACGATTTCGGGAAGGTCAGCTTCAACTTCACCGGCGGCTATATGGAGAACAAGGTCGATTCGACGACCGATTATACGCTGGCGGTCGAGAACAGCTATGCGAACAATGCCGGGCTCAACCTGCTCAATCTGATCGGCCGCCCGGGCGCACCCGGTGCGGTGCTGAACGGCGTGCGCCAAACGCTGATTCCCAACGGCCCCGCTACCTTGTGCCAATCGCTGCCCGACGCCAACAACTCGGGCGTCTACGGCGGCGCGGGCGTGTGCGCCGCCACCGCGCTCGACGTCGACCGTTCCTACAACAAGGCACGGCAATATAGCGCAGAGGCGCACATCGACAGCAAGTTCGACGGCATGTTCAACTTCCTGCTCGGCGGCATCTATTTCGACAGCAAGCAGAGCAACGATTATTACGTCAGCGCTTTCGGGCTTGATTATGCCTCGGGCCTGATCGGGGCGGGCCGGTCGGGGGGCACTTCGTTTGCGGCGACGCCTTATTACCGCAACAGCACGCCGCTGTTCCGCCTGAAAAGCTACGGCATCTTCGGCGAGACCTACTTCGAGTTCAACGACCGCGCCAAGCTGACGCTGGGCCTGCGCTACAATCACGACGACAAGTTCGTCCGCGCGCGCACCTCGCTGCTGGTCGACAACG
This sequence comes from Sphingomonas sp. Mn802worker, assembly GCF_000382485.1. Classification (GTDB taxonomy): domain Bacteria; phylum Pseudomonadota; class Alphaproteobacteria; order Sphingomonadales; family Sphingomonadaceae; genus Sphingomonas. The sequence continues at coordinate 144,970 of NZ_AORY01000011.1, forward strand.
CCGTGCCGGGCCTGCCCGTGCTGGTTCCCATCGGTACGACCAGCGCCTTCCCGACCATGGACGGCGGCCAGTACGATTACGACGCCACCCGCGCCGGAGTGCAGCCCTATGCGGAGGATAGCGTCAACTTCTCACGCGTGACGGGTCGTGCGGTGTTCGACTACAAGATCACGCCCGACAATCTGCTCTACGCATCCTATTCGCGCGGCTACAAGTCGGGCGGCATCAACCCGCCGCTGTCGCCGGTCTTCTCGGTCCCGACCGCCTTCGCGCCGGAAAGCGTCGACGCCTATGAAATCGGGTCGAAGAACACGTTCGGCGGCGGTGCCTTTCGTCTCAATCTGACCGGCTTCTACTACAAGTACAAGAACCTGCAGCTGTCGCGCATCGTCGCGCGTACCTCGGTCAACGACAACGTCAACGCCGACATCTACGGCGTCGAGGCCGAGGCGGTGATCAGCCCGATCCCGCGCTTCGTCGTCAACGCGAACGCCAGCTACCTGAAGACCAAGGTCGCCGACGATCGCTTCCTCGCCAACCCGCGCGATCCGTCCGGCGGGCGCTCCGACGCGGTCATCATCAAGGACATCACCACCGCGGCGAACTGCGCGGTGGTGCCGACGACCGCGGGCAACGCGGCGGGCGCGAACGCTTTCGTCAACACGATCAACCGCGGGATCGGCGCGTCCTTCGGCAACGCCAACCTGCTGCAAGGCACGGTGGCGGTGCCCGGCACCAACACCACCGGCGCGTTCAGCATCTGCTCCGCGCTCACCGCGCAGGCGGCGGCGGTCGGCGCAGCGTTCGGCGGCATCCAGGTGCTCGGCTCGGGCGTTGAGACGAACATTCGCGGCAACCAGCTGCCCAATGCGCCGACCTACAAATGGTCGATCGGCGCGCAATACACGATCGACTTCGCCGACAGCGGCTTCACGCTCGTGCCGCGCGTCGACCTCAACTACACCGGCAATGCCTGGGGCACGGTCTTCAACAAGAACCCGATCGATCGCCTGCCCGGCTACGAGGTCGTCAACGCGCAGATCCAGCTGAACGCGCCTGACGATCGCTTCTACGTCCGCGGCTTCGTCTCCAATCTGACCAAGAACAACGCGACAACCGGCCTCTACGTCACCGATCAGTCATCGGGCCTGTACACCAACATCTTCACGATCGAGCCGCGTCGCTACGGCGTCGCCGCCGGATTCAAGTTCTGACCCTCACACGGGCTGCGCGTCCCGATGTCGGACGCGCCGCCTGCGCAACCTTTGCCGCCGCCGCCGATTGATCGCGCACTGATCTAAATCAAAGGAGAAGGCATATGGCAAAGGATTTGCACAAGGGTGACGAGGTGACGTGGAAGTCGCACGGCGGCGAGGCGCACGGCACGGTCGAGAAGAAGCAGACCAGCGACACCAAGATCAAGAGCCACACGGTCAAGGCATCGAAGGACGATCCGCAATACATCGTCAAGACCGACAGCGGCGCAAAGGCTGCGCACAAGCCCGAGGCACTGAAGAAAGCCTGAACATACGATCGGGTCATCCGGCTGCGCACGGCCACGTCGTGGCAGCCGAGCGACCCGATGTCATCCGCCGGTCGGCGCGAGCGCACCGGCCTCTCTCATGCGGATTGATTAACCCGCGCTCGCGCGATACGCAGCAGCGGCGCCCCCGTAGCTCAGCCGGATAGAGCGACGGTTTCCTAAACCGCAGGCCGTGAGTTCGAATCTCGCCGGGGGCACCAGCTTCACAAGCTTGGTTGCGCAAGTGCGGTCCAACCAGCAACGTAGCGACAAGGTGCTGTTTGGGAGCACCCCACGCACGTCGTCCCGGCTACGCTACCTATGGCAGCATCATCTCTTCGCGCGGCGCAAATATATGATTGTGCCGTCGTAACTTGTCCGAGCCCAGATTAACCACTTGCCGACTTCCAAGTCTTGTAAATATCAGCAGATAGAAACAGAACCGTTGCTGACGTATATCCCAGTAGGGAGGACGGAATGACAGCGAAGAATACAGCCGTTCTCGTGCCTTGCCGTATCAATGTGGATGCATTGTGGGACAATGCCTGCATTCACGACATTGGCAGCAAAACGATCATCATCTCCTCACCGATGTCGTTGAAAACCGGCAAGTATCTGCAAATACGGCGGGGAACGCTGACGATTATCGGCCGGGTGACATGGGTGCGCAGCGGTCGTGTTGGGGTCGCGACTCAGGATCCCGTCGACGTGCACGCGTTGATCAACGAAGCACGATTGCTGCATCGTCCGACAGAGACTGGCACGGGTGACCGACGCCACCACGCGCGCTCCGCGCAAGCCGCCCGCTCGACCCCGCCGCGCTCACCCGCCGAACAGGCGGAACGCAGCCGCCGGATCGCGTCTCTGCTGCAATATGCAGCGATCACGCTCGCAACCGGCGGCGGCGCCTATATGCTGGCATCACAGCTTTATCTTGTGCTGACGGTGCCGTTCAGCCACATCTCAACCGCGCTCGGCGGCTGATCCCAGTTATCGCCTGCGCGGCACCATCCTACACTCCAAGAGCACCCACGGTGCTGCATCGCGCACCCGCACGATCCTCAGCCGCGCTTCTCCACCCGATCAAACCACGCGCCAAGCTTCCCGTGCGACCACGCCAGCGCCTGATAGAAACCAAGCGCCGCCTTGGCGGGCCGTAGGTACAGCGCGTGCCAGCCCGTCCGGCGCCCAAGCCAGAACAAGCGATGGCTCCACCACGCGACTACCGCGCGCGTGCGATAGACCAACCGTCGCCGGCGCGTCAGCGTGCCCGTACCCGGCGCGACGCGCTTCACCGGCCGCACGCCGCGTCGCCACCAGGTCAGCCGATAGGCGAGCCCTTCGCGACGATGTCGGAACCCTGCCGCCTGCGTGCCGACGATATAGTCTGCATCCACCTCGGTGAGCGCCAGCCGCCCGTCCGCTACCGCCTCCGCAACCATCGCCGCCAGTTCGGGCGAGCGCACCACCGCGACGTTGCTGCCGCGCCCATCGGAGGAATATGGCTCGACCCAGGCATCGCCAAACGCGATGTCCGCGGTTTCCGCGACCACATCGTCGCACATGTTGCAGGCCGAATTCTGGAAGAACCCCGCGCCCCAGTCGCCATCCGCCAGGTGCCACCAATCCTGCGCCCGTGCACTCCCATCGGCGAGCGTGAGGTGCGCTCGGTACCAGTTCGCCGGCCGCCCTTCGTCCTTGATGCGGTAATCGACGCCGCGCACCTGATCGATGGCCGTATCCAGCTGCCAGGCGAAGCTCTCGACCAGCCGCGCGCTCTTCATATGGCCGCAGAACAGCCCCAGCATGTGCGTCACGCGTTCGGCGATCACCGGATCGCTGCGGCGGAGCAGCTGGATGGCCTTGATGAAGCACGGCACCCCGACCACGGCGTAGCGGCCCGGCGTCGCCCGGATCGCGCGGATCACTTCGGTGAGGTCGATCGGATAGTAGCGCGACTTCGCACCCTCGGCGATCTCCGCACGGGTGCGCGACAGGCGGTAACGGAAGAAGCGCGCATCCTCACCGACCGGATCGGTCGCGACTACATGCGCCACGGCATCGACGCGGCCGGTGCGCAGCAGCTCGTTCGCGACCCAGCTGACCATCCCGCCCGAGCTGCCGTCACTTCGGAACGTGTCCTTCGCCACATGCCCGACCCAGGCATGCTCGTAGCGGCCGATCCGCCCGTCGACATGCGGCGCATCCGGCAGGCGCTCGGCCGCGATCACATCCTCGTTCGCGGCGGTCGGCGAGAACGGGCAGCGTGCAGCAAAGGTCGTCGTCGGCGCGGCGTACCAGTTCGCCGGCCCCTCGGGCTTTAACTGCCCGAACGCATCCCACGCCATACCCGCGCCCGGCTGATCCGCCGCGCAGCCGCCGCAGCCGACGCACAGCCCCGATCGCACGATGTCGCGCGGCGCAAGCGCGGGCGCCTCACCCAAGCGCGGAGTCCAGAAACGCGCCCGATTGTACCCGCAGCGCGTCGATCGCATCGCCGATGCGGGCCGCAGGCGGCGTCCCCAGCAATCGGTCGAACACCCCCGCGTCGCTGTCAGCCGTCACGACATGCTCGCGCGCGTCCAGCGCGTTGGTCAGGTCGCGCACCTTGTTGAAGCGATATTCGCTCGGCGATGTCACGAACGGCTTGTTGCCCGTCAGCGCGAAAACGCAGCCGTGGAAGAAATTGGTCACCACCGCGCTTGCCCCGGCCATCAGACTCGCGAATTCGATCGGGCCCGCCTCGATCAGGTGCCGTTCAACCCAGTCATTGCGATAGCCGACGCTGACCAGCTCGACGCCGCTGCGCTTGCTCCACGCCGTCACCTGCACCTGCAACCAATCGGGGAAGATATGGCCGTAGACCAACGCATAGCGCCGCTCGGCCACGGTCGGCGCAACGCGCGCGACATCCGGGAATTGCAGGCACGGGTCGAGCACCATCGCCGGCTCCTCGCCCAACGCCTCGATCACCAGCCGCCGCGCATTCTCGTCGCGCACCGAGATCGCGGTGAACCGCGCCAGACGCGCGACCCACTCGGGCGCGATCCCGTCAACGGCATCATGGTTGCCGAAGCTCGCGGCGTAGGAGACGAGCCGCGGCGCGCCAACGCCTTCCCCGAAGAAGATCGGTTTGCCACCGTACCAGGGATGGCGGAAATTCCACACCTCGTCGCTGCCGACCACGACCGCGTCAAACCCTTCCAACGCCTCGGGTTGGTCGAGCCGGAAGCGCTCGCTCTGCGGCAGCGCGTCGAACGCGGCGAGGAACTTGCGTCCCTTCGCCTTGTAGCGCGGCAAGTCGTCAGCCCGAGAACGTAGCGGCAGGCTCGGCTGGAACGCGCAACGCCACTCGGCACGCGCCACGTCGTCGTCGTGATGGTCGAGCAGCACCGCATCATGCCCGCGCCCGCGCAGTCCCTCCACCAGACAGCGTGCCTGCCAGTAGGAACCGTAATTGATACAACGATGAAAGGTGAGAACGCCGACGCGCAAGGGAGAAGCCATTGCCGCCCTCATGACAGCAACGCCGACCCGTTCCAACCGACCCGGTGTTGATGTGGATCAATTTTTCTCCCGCGTTGCTCAACCCTTGACCGTCAGCCATTCCTCTTCCGGCGCGCGGGCGGAGCGGGTCAGGTTGGCGGGATCGTCGGGGTCCTCATAGCCGATCGCGACACCGCAGAAGAGCATCCGCTCCGCCGGTGTCGTGAGAAACGCCTCGACGGTCTGCGGGAACATCGCCCAGCATTCCTGCGGGCAGGTCGCAAGCCCCTGCTCGACTGCGAGCAGCATCAGATTCTGCAGGTACATGCCCAGGTCCGACCATTGCGGCGGCCCCATCCGCCGATCGACCGTGACGAAATAGGCCGCGGGCGCGCCGAAGAACTGGAAATTGCGCGCGAACCAGATCGCACGCGCGCGCTTGTCCTCGCGCGGAATGCCGAGCCGACCGTACATCTCCTCGCCGATCGCGAAGGTGCGGGCGCGGTACAGGTCGTCCATTTCCTTGGGATAGACGTCATAGCCCGGCGTCTCGCGCTCGCGTCGCTCGGTCTTTCCCGCCATGACCTGCTTGAGCGATCGCATCGACTCGCCATGCACGATATCGACGTGCCACGGCTGGATGTTGCCCCCGGTCGCCGCACGCGCCGCCTTGACCGCCAGATCCTTGAGCGTTGCCACGTCGATCGCACGATCGAGGAAGCCGCGCACCGATCGACGCGCCGCGACTGCCTGTGTCACATCCATCTCGCCCGCTCCACTCTTGCCGTCCGCCTGAATTTGCGCGATCAAGCCCAAGATAACAACTGTTATGGAGAAGGAAGTGGCCGAGGCATATATCGTCGACGCGGTTCGCACCGCAGGCGGGCGGCGCGGCGGGAAGCTGGCGGGCGTCCACCCGGTCGATCTCGCCGCCTACGTGCTCGACGCCTTGGTCGAGCGAAGCGGCATACCGCCTGAGGCGGTCGACGACGTCGTTATGGGTTGCGTCAGCCAGGGCGGCGAGCAGGCCGGACAGGTCGGCCGCAATGCGGTGCTCGCGTCGAAGAAGCTGCCGCAATCGACACCGGCGGTGACGATCGACCGGCAGTGCGGTTCGTCGCAGCAGGCGATCCAGTTCGCCGCGCAGGCGGTAATGTCGGGCACGCAGGACGTCGTGATCGCAGCAGGCGTCGAGAGCATGACGCGCGTGCCGATGGGCTCGACCTACAAGCTGTTCGACGAGGCCGGGATGGGCAACAACAAGTCGCCCGGGCTTGAGGAGAAATACCCCGGCGTCCGCTTCAGCCAGTTCACCGGCGCGGAGATGATGGCGAAGAAGTACGGTTTCACGCGCGAGGACACCGACGCCTTCTCGCTCCGCTCGCACCAGAAAGCGGTCGCTGCAGCCGACGCCGGGCGCTTCAACGACGAGATCGTGCCGGTCGACATCGACACGCCCGAGGGCAGCGCCGCGCACCGGGCCGACGAAGGCATTCGCCGCGACGCCAGCGCGGAGAGCATGGCCGGGGTCAAGCTATTATCGGACGGCGGCGTGCTGACCGCGGCTTCCGCCAGCCAGATCTGCGACGGCGCGTCGGCGGTGCTGATCGCCAGCGCCGAAGCGGTCGAGAAATACGGGCTCAAACCGCTTGCGCGCATCGTCAACTTGACCGTGACCGCGGGCGATCCCGTCGTGATGCTTGAGGAACCGCTGTTCGCCACCGACAAGGCGTTGTCGCGCGCCGGGCTGAGCATCGCCGACATCGATCTGTACGAGGTGAACGAGGCATTCGCGCCGGTGCCGATGGCGTGGCTCAAGCACACCGGCGCCGATCCTGACAAGCTCAACGTCAACGGCGGCGCGATCGCGCTCGGCCATCCGCTCGGCGCGTCGGGCACCAAGCTGATGGCGACGCTGGTGCACGAATTGAAGCGCCGCGGCGGCCGCTACGGCTTGCAGACGATGTGCGAAGGCGGCGGCGTCGCCAACGTCACCATTATCGAACGCGTCGACGCGGCCTGACCGGAAAGGGACATCATGAAACTCGACAACACCGTGTCCGCGGTCATCACCGGCGGTGCCTCGGGCCTGGGCGAAGCGACCGCGCGTGCGCTGGCGGCAAAGGGCGTCAAGGTCGCGCTGTTCGACCTGAACGAGACGAAAGGCGAGACAGTCGCGCACGAGCTCGGCGGCGTGTTCTGCAAGGTCAACGTGACCGACGAGGCATCGGTCGACGCCGGCTTCGAGCGCGCCCGCGCCGCGATCGGTCAGGAACGCATCCTCGTCAATTGCGCGGGTACCGGCAACGCGATCAAGACCGCCAGCCGGTCAAAGGAAGACGGCTCGATCAAGCACTTCCCGCTCGACGCATTCAACGCGATCATTCAGATCAACCTCGTCGGCACCTTCCGCTGTATTGCCAAGTCGGCGGCGGGGATGCTGTCGCTCGATCCGACCGCGGACGGCGATCGCGGCGTCATCATCAACACCGCCAGCGTCGCTGCCGAAGACGGGCAGATCGGGCAGGCGGCCTATTCGGCGTCGAAAGGCGGCGTCGTCGGCATGACGCTGCCGATCGCGCGCGACCTGATGGGCGAGGCGATCCGCGTCAACACGATCCTGCCCGGCATCTTCAACACGCCCCTCCTCGCCGCCGCGCCGCAGAACGTGAAGGAGGCGCTGTCCGCCTCCGTCCCCTTCCCCAAGCGGCTCGGCAACCCGCCCGAATATGCCAGCCTCGCATTGACGATGATCGAGAACGGTTATTTCAACGGCGAGGACGTGAGGCTGGACGGGGGTATACGAATGGCGCCGCGGTGAGCCGCAGCGCGGGACCGGCATAGGCATAGCCTAAGCCGCCCACGCGCAAGGCCGGCCGGCGGCTCGGCACCGCCGCCCCGTCCGACGACGCGGGATTAACTCCCGCGTCGGCCGCCCCGAAGTGATCCCGCGCGATAATCACTCGCCCGCTGCCCGCCGACTGCTCCCGACGCGAAATCGCCTAGGAAACGAGCCCCCACTCAAGGTCGAGCTGGCAGACGGGATCAGATCACCCCCCGCCCCATCCAGAAAGCCGCCATGCCCCGCCCCGCCGCCTACCGTCTCGACCTCGCCAGCTACCCCGTCCGCGAGACCGTCCCGACGCGCTACCAGGACCTTGACGCGATGGGGCACATCAACAACGTCGCGTTCGCGGCGCTGTTCGAAACCGCGCGGGTGCGCTTCAACTGGCAGCTCGGCCGCTTCAACCGCGACGACGGCTTTCACGCGGTCGTGGCGATGAACGCGGTCAACTATCTGGCGGAGGGCAGCTTCCCCGCCGATGTCGAGATCGCGACCGGCATCGGCCACATCGGGAACCGGTCCTGGGACATTTTGGCGGTCATGCACCAGCACGGCCGCGCGATCGCGACCTGCGACACCGTGCTCGTCATGACCGATCCGAAGGACGGCGGAATCCCCGACGACTTTCGCGCGGCGCTCGCGGGCAAGCTGATGAACGTCACCGCCGCCGATTGAGCCGACGTCAGTCCTCAAATACCGGCGCGCGCTTCTCCATGTTGGCACGCACCGCCTCGATCTGCTCAGGCTTGCGGATCAGCGCGAGCTGCTCCTCGCTCTCGGCCAGCAGGATCGCGGCCGCGTCCAGATCGGGCAGCGCATTGAAGATGCGCTTGGCCGCACGCACCGCCTTTGGACTACGCCCCGCGATCTCCCGCGCGATGCTCATCGCGCGGGCGTGCGGATCGTCGTCCAGATGCGTGACCAGCCCCCATGCCTGCGCCTCGCCCGCGCTGAACTCCCGGCTGGTGTAGACGAGCTCGCGCAGCACGTCGTCGCGTGCGGTGCCGCGCCACAGCACGAAGCCGCCCATGTCGGGGACCAGCCCCCAATAGGTCTCGCGGATCGCCATGCGTGTGGCGGGATGCGCGACGCGGATGTCGGCACCCGACAGCAACTGGAAACCGCCGCCCATCGCCACACCGTGGATCGCCGCGATCACCGGCACGCCCAGCTCGCGCCAGCCGGTGCAGACGTATTGGGGCGTGTTGGCGATCCCGTATGTCCGCTCGTCGAGCTTTAGCCCCGATCCGCCGCCTGCCATCGATGCCATGTCGAGCCCGGCGCAGAACGCGCGCCCGTCGCCCGACAGCACGACAGCGCGAAGGCCTTGCATCGTCTTCAATCGTTCAATTGCGTCGACCAGCGCGGCGAACATCGCGGGGTCGAGCGCGTTCATCTTGTCCGCGCGCGTCAGCCGTACGTCGGCGACGCCGTCCTCGAGCGTGATCGACACACGGCCGCTGCCGCTGACTTGATCGCTATCAACCACCGCGTCGCTCATGCCCGCCGCCTCTCCGTGTCTCGTTGCCAAGGGCTAGCGCACCGCAACCCGGCCCTGCAACCCGACCCCGCGTCCATAAGAGACGCACGTTGCCTCCCGCACTTGCCGGTGTAGGAGGTGCGGATGAAATGGGACCCTTCATCGATGACGCTTGACCAACTCGCCGCCACCCGGTTCGGCGGCCACGGCGGTCGGCTCGGCATCCGCTTTCACGCGCGCGCGGCGGACTGGATCGAGCTCGCGTTGCCCTATTCAAACGCATTAATCGGCGACGAAGCGAGCGGCGTGATCGCCTCGGGTCCGATCATCGCGATGATGGATATGGCGACCAGCTTCGCGATCTGGAACCGGATCAAGACCTTCGTGCCTCAGGCGACGCTCGACCTGCGGATCGATTACCTTCGCCCCGCGCGGCCCGGTCACACGGTGATCGGGCGTGCCGAGTGCCTGCGCGTCGCGCGCTCGATCGCCTTCACGCGCGGGATCGCGCACGACGGCGACCTGAACGATCCCGTCGCGCACGTCGCCGCCACCTTCATGATCCCGAGCGGGCAATATCCCCGCCTCTCCCCTACGCAGGTCGACGCGGAGCCACAGGCATGAGACTGCCGCCCTATGCCGCGCTGCTCGGCGCGGTGCTCGAACGCGCCGACGATGGCACGCCCGTCATGATGATGCCGTTCCACGACGGCGTGATCGGCCGCCCCGGCTTCCTGCAGGGCGGCGCAATCTCGGGCCTTCTCGAAGTCGCCGCGATCGTCGCGCTGCACCATGCGCTGGCGGAGGAGGGCAGCGGTCGGGTCAAGCCGATCAACGTCACGATCGACTTCATGCGCGGCGGTCGCGACCACGAGACGCGCGCGGCGGGCACGATCACGCGGCTGGGCACCCGCGTCGCCAATGTCGAGGCGTTTGCTTGGCAGGACGACCGTGCCCGTCCGATCGCGGCGGCGCGGATGAACTATCTGATCGAACGCGACTGACCTAGGATCAACCCTTCGGCGTCAGTCGCAGCAGCTTGCCGCCGCCCCCTTCCCGCCGTCCTGGATGACCCAGATCGCCCCATCGGGTGCCTGCGCCACGTCGCGGATGCGCTCGCCCATGTTCCACTGCTCGGCGACGCGCGCCTGTGCGCCATTCACCACGACGCGCACCAGCGACTTGCTCGACAGCCCGGCGATGAACAGCGAGCCGCGATACTGCGGGAATATCGCGCCGGTATAGGCGATCATCCCGCCCGGCGAGATCACCGGGTTCCACCATAGTACCGGCGCCTGGAACTCGGGGCGGGAGGGATGGTCGGGGATCTCGACACCCGAATAATTGTCGCCGTTTGATACCAGCGGCCAGCCATAATTCTTGCCCGGCTCGATCAGGTTCAGCTCGTCCCCGCCCTTTGGCCCCATTTCCTCTTCCCACAACCGTCCATCGGGGGCGACGACCAGCCCATAGGGGTTACGATGCCCGCTAGACCACGTCATTGCACGTGCACCGCCCGCCTTGTACATCGGGTTGCCCGGCCATGCCTTTCCGTCGAGCGTCAGTCGCACGATCTTGCCCAGCAATTGTTGCGGGTCCTGCGCCGGGGTGAAGCGCTGCCGCTCGCCCGAAGTGAGGAACAGCGACTTGCCGTCGGGTGCAAAGGCGATCGTCGCGCCGAACTGCCCGCCCGGGCCGTCCGACCCCGCACGCCAGATCACCTGCTGCCCGCTCAAGCGCTCATCGTCCAACCGTGCGCGCATCAGCGCAAGGCTCGATCCGCCGTTCGGACGCGGCTCGGCGTAGCTCAGGTAGATCAGGCGGCTCGTCGCGAAATCGGGCGCGATCGCAATGTCGAGCAACCCGCCCTGCCCGCCGCTTGCCACCGCGGGAACGCCGCTGACGTTGCCGACGCGACCGTCAACGGCACGGTGCTTGAGCGCGCCCGCCTTCTCGGTCACGAGGAGGCTCGCATCCGGCAGGAACGCGATCGCGAACGGCGCATCGAACTGCCCCATCTCGGCAATCGCGACCGGCGGCGCGGTCAGCGCGATGTTGGCGCGACCGGTCGTCGCCGCCACGTTGCGCGCGGTCGGCGCGGGCGCGTTCTTCGGGACCGGATCGTTGCTTCCAGCGATCTGCGGCCCTTGCGGCCCCGTCGTCACGTCGGACGGCGCTGCCGCGCTGTTACCCTGTGCTTGCGGTTGCGCCGAGCAGGCGGTGGAGGCGAGCAGCGCGGCGGCAAAGGCAATCAATCGCACGTATGTATCCCTCGGGTTCGGTCACGCGAACAAAGGCGCATCGCTGCCTCTTGTTCCCCGCATGCCTGTCACGAAGCGTTGCCGGCTTGCGGCGCTCACCCGATCGGTCTATATCACGCGTGCTTTCTCTTACATCGTCAGGTGCAAGGGGCTGCGGAGCTCGGCTCCGCGGCGGCAAGAAACGCATGTTCGGATGACCCGCTTGGACGATACAAACGCCCTTTCTGCAACGAAGGCTTTGGCTGCCATGATCGCACCCGAGGCCGAGGCACTCGGTTTCGCGCTGGTGCGCGTGCGCCTGTTCGGCAAGGGAGACGAGCGTACGTTGCAGGTGATGGCCGAGCGTCCCGACACGCGCCAGCTGACGATCGACGATTGCGCCGACTTATCGCGCCGCATCTCCGATCAGCTCGACGCCGCGGAAGCGGCCGGACGCGATTACATCGATGGCGCCTACCGGCTTGAGGTGTCGAGCCCCGGCATCGACCGTCCGCTCACCAGGTTGCAGGATTTCGAGGACTGGAAGGGGCACGAGGCCCGCATCCACCTGACCGCGCCGGTCGACGGTCGCAAGCAGCTGACCGGCGACCTCGTCGGCACCGACGGCGACCGGATCACGATCGACGTGCGCAAGCATGAAGCGATGACGATCGGGTTCGATCAGGTCGCCGATGCGAAGCTGTTGCTCACCGACCGGCTGATCGCCGCCACCGTCCCGCTCTCGCAAGAGGGTGCGGAAGAAGAAGAATTCGAAGAAGAGGACAGTCAGTAAGATGGCCACGGGCGTCACTGCGAACCGCGCGGAACTGATCGCGATCGCCAATTCGGTCGCGTCGGAGAAGATGATCGACAAGGGCATCGTCATTGAGGCGATGGAGGACGCGATCCAGCGCGCGGCGCGCACGCGCTACGGCCAGGAAATGGACATCCGCGCCAAGCTCGATCCCAACAACGGCGACCTGCGTCTGTGGCGCGTCGTCGAGGTGGTCGAGCTGGTCGACGACATCTACAAGCAGGTCGACCTGAAGGGTGCGCAGAAGCTTCAGGAGGGCGCGGAGCTGGGAGACTATCTGGTCGATCCGCTGCCCCCGATCGAGTTCGGCCGCATCCAGGCGCAGGCCGCCAAGCAGACGATCTTCCAGAAGGTGCGCGACGCCGAGCGCGAGCGGCAGTTCGAGGAGTTCAAGGACCGTGCAGGTGAGATCATCACCGGCGTCGTCAAGCGGGTCGAGTTCGGCCACATCGTCGTCGACCTCGGCCGCGCCGAGGGCGTGATCCGCCGCGACGCGCAGATCCCGCGCGAGGTGGTGCGCGTCAACGACCGCATCCGCAGCCTGATCCTCAAGGTCGTGCGCGAGAACCGCGGCCCGCAGATCTTCCTGTCACGCGCGCATCCCGACTTCATGAAAAAGCTGTTCGCGCAGGAAGTGCCCGAAATCTACGACGGCATCATCGAGATCAAGGCGGCCGCGCGAGACCCGGGCAGCCGCGCGAAGATCGGCGTCATCTCTCACGATTCCTCAATCGATCCGGTCGGCGCCTGCGTCGGCATGAAGGGCAGCCGCGTTCAGGCGGTCGTGCAGGAGATGCAGGGCGAAAAGATCGACATCATCCCCTGGTCGCCCGACACCGCGACCTTTGTCGTCAACGCGCTGCAGCCGGCGAACGTCGCGCGCGTGCTGATCGACGAGGAAGACGACCGGATCGAGGTCGTCGTCCCCGACGATCAGCTTTCCCTCGCGATCGGTCGTCGCGGCCAGAACGTGCGCCTCGCCTCGCAGCTGACCGCCAAGGCGATCGACATCCTGACCGAGACCGATTCGAGCGAGAAGCGTCAGGCCGAGTTCGTCAAGAACAGCGACACGTTCCAGAACGAGCTCGATGTCGACGAGACGCTCGCGCAGCTGCTCGTCGCTGAAGGCTTCAGCGAGCTCGAGGAAGTCGCCTATGTCGAACTCGACGAGCTGGCGGGGATCGAGGGCTTCGACGAGGACCTCGCGCAGGAATTGCAGAGCCGCGCGCAGGAAGCGCTCGAACGGCGCGAGACCGCGCAGCGCGAGGAGCGACGTGCGCTCGGCGTCGAGGACGCGCTGGCCGAGCTGCCGTACATGACCGAGGCGATGCTGGTCACGCTCGGCAAGGCGAAGATCAAGACGCTCGACGACTTGGCCGACCTCGCCACCGACGAGCTGATCGAGAAGAAGCGTCAGGAGCCGCGTCGCCGCAACGACGACGCGCCCAAGCGTCCGGAGCACAAGGGCGGCGTGCTCGGTGCCTATGGCCTGACCGAGGAGCAGGGCAACGAGATGATCATGGCCGCACGCGCCCACTGGTTCGAGGACGAGCCGGCAGCGGCGGGCGAGAACGCTGAGCCCGCAACCCAGGAGGCGGCGCGCGACTGATGCCGTTCGTGTCGATCCGACTGGCGGGCAGTGCGACCCGCGACCAGAAAGCGGGGATCGTGGCTGATGTCACCTCCTCGCTGGTGACGCGGCTGGGCAAGAACCCGGCCGCGGTGCAGGTCGTGATCGAGGAAGTGTCACCAGAGAATTATGGTGCGGGCGGGCAGTTGATCGCCGATCGCGACTCGCCAGCAACGCCAACTACCGCCAAGGGAGACGCGCATGCGGAACCCCGACCATGAGGCGCTAGAAAGCCCCACCCGCTCCTGCATCCTGACCCGCGATCGTGCGCCGCAGCACGTGCTGGTGCGGTTGGTGCTCGGCCCCGACAATCTGGTCTACCCCGACGTGCGCGCAAAAGCGCCAGGTCGCGGTGCCTGGATCGGGGTAACGCGTGGCGAACTCGAACAGGCCTATGCCAAGGGCCGGCTGCGCGGCGCGCTCGCCCGCGCGTTCAAGTCGAACGACGTGCAACTGTCCGACACGCTGCCGCAGCAGATCGCGACCGCGCTGGAGAAGAACGCGCTCGACCGTTTGGGGCTTGAGGCCCGTGCAGGGCACCTGCTGACCGGTGCCGAGCGGATCGAGAATGCGGCCCGCGGCGGGCAACTTCGTGCGCTCTATCACGCCGCTGATGCGGGTGAGGACGGCGCGCGCAAGCTCGCCCAGGCGTGGCGCGTCGGCTCCGATCGTGAGGGAAGCGACCTCAAGGGTCTGGTTCTTCCCGTCCCGCGCCCCATATTGTCGTTGGCGCTGGGCCGCGAGAATGTGGTACATATCGGCGTCACCGACCGCACGGCGGCCGATCGACTGGGCGAAGCGCTCGGTCGCTGGCTGCACTTTATCGGCCCTGATCCTATCCCGGCACCTTGCGAAACGGCCTCGCAAGGCGCATCGGCGCCCGGTCCCGAGCTTGCCTCGAACCTGGCGCCTACGGCCGTGACGATGAACGAGGAATTTGAGTGAGCGAGACCGACAACGACAAGCCGAAACTCGGAATGCGCGCGCCCTTGGGGCTGAAGCGCACGGTCGAGACCGGCAAGGTGAAGCAGAGCTTCAGCCACGGCCGTAGCAATACGGTGGTGGTCGAGGTGAAGCGTCGCCGCGTGCTCGGTCCGCAGGGCGCGGCCGAACAGGCTCCTGCGCCCGAGCCGACGCCCTCACCCGCGCCTGCTGCACCGCAGCCGCAGGCCGCGCCGCCGCGCGCGCCGGTCAGCAACGAAAGCGCGCAGGAGCGCCAGTCGCGTCTGCTGCGTGAGGCCGAGGAACAGCGCATGCACGCGCTGGAGGAAACGCGCCGTCGCCAGGACAGCGAGCGTCAGCACGCCGCCGAGGCCGAGCGCACCCGCGCCGAAGAGAAGCGCCGTGCCGAGGCCGAGGCGCAGGCGGCACCGCCGGCACCCGCACCCGAGCCGACCCCGGCTCCGACGCCTGCCCCTGCCCCCGTGCAGGAAGCAGCGCCTGCGCGGACCGTCGCGACGCCGATGGGCGCGCGTGGCTTCCGCCCGGTCGTGCGTGAGACCCCGCCGGCACCCGAGCCGACCCCGGCTCCGGCTGTCGAGGCGACGCCCGCACCCGCTCCGGTCGAGGCGGCAGCACCCGCTCCGACCCCGGCGCCCGCACCGACCCCTGCGCCCACGCCCGCCCCGACACCCGCACCCGCGCCGCGTGCGACGATCGAGCTGGGTCGCGATCCGTCGATGCCCGCGCCGCGCCGCTTCTCGCCGGTCGCGCGTCCCGACATTCCGAAGCCGCAGCCCAAGCCCGAGCCGAAGCCGGCGGCTGCCGCCACTCCGTCGCAGCCTGCGTCGAACGGTGGCGTCAATACGCCGCGCGCGATGCCCGCGGGCACGATGGCGGCACGCGGCGCGACCGCTGCACGTCCGCAGCAGCGCGACCGCAAGTCGGACGAGCGCCGCGGCGGCAAGCTGACCGTCAACCGCGCGTTGAACGAGGACGGCGCCCGCGCCCGCAGTCTCGCCGCGCTGAAGCGTGCGCGCGAGAAGGAGAAGCGTGGCTTCGGCGGCCCGCGCGAGCCGCAGGCCAAGCAGGTCCGCGACGTGCAGGTGCCCGAGGTCATCACGGTGCAGGAACTCGCCAATCGCATGGCGGAACGCGGTGCCGACCTGGTGAAGGCGCTGTTCAAGATGGGCATGCCCGTTACGATGACGCAGTCGATCGATCAGGACACCGCCGAGTTGCTGGTGACGGAATTCGGCCACAACATCGTCCGCGTCTCCGACAGCGACATCGACCTCGCGTTCGACACAGCGCCCGACGCTGAGGGCGATCTGCAGCCGCGTCCGCCGGTGGTCACGATCATGGGCCACGTCGATCATGGCAAGACGTCCTTGCTCGATGCGCTGCGCGGCACCGACGTGGTGCGCGGTGAAGCCGGCGGCATCACGCAGCACATCGGCGCGTATCAGGTGACGCTCAAGGACAAGTCGAAGGTCACCTTCCTCGACACGCCGGGCCACGAGGCGTTCACCGCCATGCGTGCGCGCGGCGCCGACGTGACCGACATCGTGGTGCTGGTGGTCGCGGCCGATGACGGGCTGATGCCGCAGACGATTGAGGCGATCAACCACACGAAGGCGGCAGGCAAGCCGATGATCGTGGCGATCAACAAAGTCGACAAGCACGACGCCAACCCGCAGCGCGTGCGCGAGCGTTTGCTCGAACACGACATTCAGGTCGAGGCGATGGGCGGCGAGACGCAGGACGTCGAAGTCTCCGCGCTTAAGAAGACCGGGCTCGACGAGCTGATCGCCAAGATCCAGCTTCAGGCCGAACTGCTAGAGTTGCGCGCCAACCCTGATCGCGATGCCGAGGGCAGCGTGGTCGAGGCGAAGCTCGACAAGGGCCGCGGCCCGGTCGCGACCGTGCTCGTCACGCGCGGCACGCTTAAGGTCGGCGACGTGTTCGTCGTCGGTGCGGAAAGCGGCAAGGTGCGCGCGATCGTCGACGACAAGGGCCGCCAGCTCAAGAACGCCGGTCCGTCGATGCCGGTCGAGGTGCTCGGCATCACCGGAACGCCGTCGGCGGGCGACCAGTTGCAGGTGGTCGAGAACGAGCAGCGCGCGCGCGAAGTGGCGGAATATCGCCAGGGCGTGTTGACGCAGAAGCGCACCACGACAGCGCCGGCTAGCCTAGAGAGCATGTTCTCCGCGCTCGCCGCCAACAAGGCGATCGAATATCCGCTCGTCGTCAAGGCGGACACGCAAGGCACGGTCGAGGCGATCGTCGCGTCGATCAACAAGATCTCGACCGACCTCATCCGCGCGCGCGTACTGCACTCGGGCGTCGGCGGTATCACCGAGAGCGACGTGACGCTCGCGGGTGCGTCGGGCGCGCCGATCATCGGCTTTAACGTCCGCGCGAACGCCAAGGCACGCGAGATCGCCGAGCGGCAGAAGGTGGCGCTGAAATATTACGATGTCATCTACGACCTGATCGACGAAATCCGCGCCGGCATGGCGGGCGAGCTCGGGCCGGAGGCGTTCGAGACCGTCGTCGGTCGCGCCGAGATCCGCGAGGTCTTCTCGGCCGGCAAGCACGGTCGCGCGGCGGGTCTGCTCGTCACCGACGGTGTTATCCGCAAGTCGCTCAAGGCGCGTATCACGCGTCAGGACGTCATCATCTACCAGGGCGAGATCGCGTCGCTGCGTCGCTTCAAGGACGACGTGCCCGAGGTCCGCGCCGGGTTGGAGTGCGGTGTCACGTTCACGCAGAACTTCACCGACATCAAGGCCGGCGATTACCTCGAGACCTACGAGGTCGAACTGCGCGAGCGCACGCTCTAAGCACGCCTGAGCGGGCGGATGATGTCACAGACACAGATCATCCGCCCGCTTGGCGAGGCGCTCGGCTGGCTTTAAAAGGAGCTCGACTGGGGCGCGCCGCGCGCCGAGTTGCACCATCTGACGGGACGCATCAGTGAGCTCTGCGCCGCCATGTTGACCCACGGTGAGATGGCTGGTGCGGTCAACCAGCGCGGCTACGACGTGGTTGGCTTCGACGGAGAGCGCATCTCGGGTCAAGAAGGTGACATCGAGTGGCTGAGCGACGTTCAACCCGCGCACGCTTGAACTGGTCGATCGCATCATCGTCCTGCGCATCAGCGCCGATACCGACAACGGCGTGTCGATTGGCATATTGCTAGATGTGCTGCGTGCAGGCTTCAATCGACATCTGCGATACCTGGCAATGGAGAGATCGACTACGCGATACGGTCGCCTCGAGCATTCGCGCGTGACCTGGACGATCGGGCGATCGTCGCGGAGTTGTTCACCACTGTTGGATGGTCCGCCATATGAGAGCGGGACCGTGCGAGTGCTGGACGACGGTGTGGAACTTGCGAACGCGATGCCGCCGCTACGCATGTTCGCGGCGACACTTGGCGTCGACCTGCGTAATGCTAATGGCGGGTTTCGGAACACGCGGCAGCTCGGCGACGCTGTGCTCGTAGCGATGAGAGTTTGATATGAAGAACGACGAAAAGCCCGATAAATCCGTTCGGACGCTGCGCGTCGGCGAGCAGGTCCGCCACGTCCTGTCCGAGATCCTGCAACGCGGCGACGTGCATGACGAGACGTTGGCGAAACACATGGTCAGCGTCACGGAAGTGCGCATGTCGCCCGACCTGCGGCACGCGACCGTGTTCGTGAAGCCGCTGCTCGGCCGCGATGAGGAAGCGGTGTTGAAGGCGCTGCGCACCAACACAGCCTACCTCCAGCGCGAGGTCGCGCACCGCGTACAGAACAAGTACGCCGCGAAGCTCAAATTCCTCGCCGATGAGAGCTTTGACGAGGGCAGTCATATCGACGCGCTGCTGCGTCGCCCCGAGGTTGCACGCGACCTGAACGACGGCGAATAGGCGCGCCGTGGCAAAGCTCTATTTCTACTATGCCAGCATGAACGCGGGCAAGTCGACCAACCTGCTTCAGGCTGACTTCAACTATCGCGAGCGCGGCATGGCGACGATGCTGTTCACTGCCGCGATCGACGATCGCTTCGCCGCGGGTACGATCACCTCGCGCATCGGCCTGTCCGCGCCCGCGACCCCCTTCGACCACTTGACCGACATCGCCGCGCAGGTGGCGGCGCAGCACGCCGACGCACCGGTCGCATGCGTGCTGGTCGACGAGGCGCAGTTCCTCACCGACGCGCAGGTCGACCAGCTCGCCTGGCTCGCCGACACACTCGGCGTGCCGGTGCTCGCCTACGGCCTGCGCACCGACTTTCAGGGACAGCTCTTTCCCGGCTCGGCGCGCCTGCTCGCGCTCGCCGACTCGCTCAATGAGATAAAGTCGGTGTGCGCCTGCGGGCGCAAGGCGACGATGAACCTGCGGGTCGACAGCTCTGGAAACCCGATCGCGCAGGGGCAGCAGACTGAGATCGGCGGCAACGACCGCTACGTCGCGCTATGCCGCCGCCACTTCACCGAGGCGCTGGCAGGCTGAGCGGCGATCTGTCGCGGCAGATCTCCCGGCTACGCACTCGTCTTCCCAGGCTTGATCGGAGGTCACGCTTCTTCTGCGCGGTGAGAAGGAGGGAGGGATAGCGGGGCCAGGTCACTCCACCACCTCTGCGCAAAGCCCCGGCCAGTTACCCAGCCGGGGCTCAACTCACTTAACGGTCGTCGCGTCTCACGCCTTGACGGTCGCCGCCTTACCACCCTTCTTCTTGGGCTTGGGCGCTGCCGGTTCGATCGTAAAGGCGAGCGCGTTGTCCTTCAGCTTCACCGTCACCTCGCCGCCGTGGACCAGCTTGCCGAACAGCAGTTCCTCGGCGAGTGGCTGCTTGATCTTCTCCTGAATCAACCGGCCCATCGGGCGCGCGCCGTATAGCTTGTCATAGCCCTTGGTCGTCAGCCATGTCTTCGCCTCGTCGTCCAGCTTAATGTGGACGTCGCGGTCGGCGAGCTGGAGTTCCAGCTGGAGGATGAACTTGTCGACCACCCGCGCGACCACCTCGGGCGGCAGGTAACCGAACGGCACCACCGCATCCAGCCGGTTGCGGAATTCGGGCGTGAACATCCGCTGCACCGCCTGCTCGTCCTCACCCTCACGGGTCAGGTTGCCGAAGCCAACCGTCTCGCGCGCCATGTCGCTCGCACCCGCATTGGTCGTCATGATCAGGATGGTGTTGCGGAAGTCGACCGTCTTGCCGTGCTGATCGGTCAGACGCCCGTTGTCCATCACCTGCAACAGGATGTTGAACAGGTCGGGATGCGCCTTCTCGATCTCGTCGAGCAGCAGCACGCAATGCGGGTTCTGGTCGACCGCATCGGTCAACAAACCGCCCTGGTCGAACCCGACATAGCCCGGTGGCGCACCGATCAGCCGGCTGACCGAGTGGCGCTCCATATACTCCGACATGTCAAACCGCTGCAGCGGAATGCCGAGAATCGTCGCCAGCTGCTTCGCCACCTCGGTCTTGCCGACGCCGGTGGGGCCCGAGAACAGATAATTGCCGATCGGCTTCTCCGGCTCGCGCAAGCCGGCACGCGCCAGCTTGATCGCCGACGACAGCTTCTCGATCGCTGCATTCTGCCCGAACACCACGCGCTTCAGGTCGGTCTCGAGATGCTCAAGCACCTTCTTGTCGTCGGTCGACACCGACTTCGGCGGAATGCGCGCCATCGTCGCGATCACCTGCTCGATCTCCTTGGCGGTGATCGTCTTCTTGCGCTTGTTCGGCGCCACCAGCATCTGCATCGCGCCGACCTCGTCGATCACGTCGATCGCCTTGTCGGGCAGCTTGCGGTCGTTGATGTATCGTGCCGACAGCTCCACCGCCGACTTGATCGCCTCGGGCGTGTACTTGACCGAATGGTGCTCCTCGAACGCGGAGCGCAGGCCGGCGAGGATCTTGATCGTGTCCTCGATCGTCGGCTCGTTCACGTCGATCTTCTGGAACCGGCGCAGCAGCGCGCGATCCTTCTCGAAGTGGTTGCGGAACTCCTTGTAGGTGGTCGACCCGATGCAACGAATAGTGCCGCCCGACAGCGCGGGCTTGAGCAGGTTGGACGCATCCATCGCCCCGCCCGAGGTCGCACCCGCGCCGATTACGGTGTGGATCTCGTCGATGAAGAGCACCGCGTCGGGCATCTTCTCCAATTCGTTGACGACCGCCTTCAATCGCTCCTCGAAGTCGCCGCGATAGCGCGTGCCGGCGAGCAGCGCGCCCATGTCGAGCGAGTAGATGACGGCGGGCAACAAAACCTCGGGCACGTCGCCCTCGACGATCTTGCGCGCCAGACCTTCCGCAATCGCGGTCTTCCCCACGCCCGGATCACCGACGTAAAGCGGGTTGTTCTTCGAGCGGCGACACAGGATCTGCACCGTGCGGTCAACCTCGGCCGAACGCCCGATCAGCGGATCGACCTTACCGGTCTTCGCCTTCTCGTTCAGGTCGACGGTGAATTGCTTGAGCGCGCTCTCACCCTTCTTTCCGCCCTCGGCCTTTTCCTTCTTCTCTTCCTCCGCACCCTTCACGCTCGTCGCCTCCGGAGTGGCGCTGCCCTTGCCAACGCCGTGGCTGATGTAGCTGACCGCATCCAGCCGGCTCATGTCCTGCTGCTGGAGGAAATAGACCGCGTAACTCTCGCGCTCGCTGAACAGCGCGACGAGCACGTTGGCGCCCGTCACCTCGTCCCGGCCCGACGACTGGACGTGGAGGATCGCGCGCTGGACGACGCGCTGGAAGCCGCTGGTCGGTGACGGATCGGTGGCGGCGTCGACTTTCAACGCGCCGAGTTCGGTGTCGAGGTAGTGCGCGACGGTGGTCTTCAACTCACCCGTGTCGACCCCACACGCCGCCATCACCTGGCTGGCATGCTCGTCGTCGATCAACGCGAGCAGAAGGTGCTCCAGCGTCGCATATTCGTGGCGACGCGAGGAGGCGGCCTCGAGCGCCTTGTGCAGCGTGGTCTCGAGAGCGCTGGCGAAAGAAGGCATCTGTTACTTACTCCTGTCGGGCGCTGCCCGAACAGGCATCGCCCTTTCCACCTATGTCGGTAGTGACACGCCCCGCATCAAGCCGCGCGTCCCTGTGGTCGGCACCGTCGCCAGATTGAACGTCCGTGCCGATCGATCGGCCGCGGCGCAGCCGGTCCGGCACGACGTGACCGCGCACCCGCCGCATCGCCGTGGTCGGCGCGTGCAGGCGGGCGGTCCCGATCATCGGCGCGCGCGTCTCACGACTTGAACAGCGAATCCGCGCTCGCACGGTGGCTCACCGCGCCGTCAATCTTCACACGGCAGCGCGCGATCTCGCCCTCCAGCGCCGTGACCCGCGCCTCCAGTTCGCCGACCGACAGCCGATCGAGATCCTCCGCCAGCAACGCCGTCAGCGGGTCGTCGCCGCGGCGACCGAGGATATCGTCCAGGTCCACGATGACGAACGTTGACCCTGCCGGATGCGAAGTCAATAAGGCCGCGGCGAAATGGGGGACTTCGTGTGATGGGTGACCTGCCCGAGACGATGCTGGCGATCGACCCGGAGACGCCGGGCGGACCCGAGGTGCTGGTGCCGGTGGAGCGACCCGTACCGACGCCCGCCGCGGGCGAGCTGCTGATCCGCGTCGCCGCCGCCGGGGTCAACCGCCCCGACGTGCTCCAGCGCAAGGGAGGCTACCCGCCCCCGCCCGGCGCCTCCTCCACGTTGGGGCTCGAACTCGCCGGACACGTCGTCGCGGTCGGTGACGAGGTCGACGCGGCGATGATCGGTCAGCCGGTCTGCGCGCTGGTCGCGGGCGGTGCCTATGCCGAGTACGCCGTTGCTCCCGCCGCGCAGTGCCTGCCCGTGCCAGAGGCTCTGTCGATGGCCGAGGCCGCCGCGCTGCCGGAAACGCTGTTCACCGTGTGGACCAACCTGTTCGAGCGCGCCTTCGCGGTCGAGGGCGACACCGTGCTCGTACACGGCGGCACCGGCGGCATCGGCACGATGGCGATCGCGCTCGCCAACCTGTTCGGGCTGACGATCATCGTGACCGCGGGCTCGGACGAGAAATGCGCCGCCGCACGCGTGCTCGGCGCGCACCATGCGATCAACTACAAGACGCAGGATTTCGTAGCCGAGGTGAAAACGATCACCGGGGGCAACGGCTGCGCCGCGGTGCTCGACATGGTCGGCGGCGATTACGTGCCGCGCAACATGCAGTGCCTGGCGGACGATGGGCGTCATGTCTCGATCGCGGTGCAGGGCGGCACCCATGCGACGATCCCGATCTTCGACATCATGCGCCGCCGCCTGACGCTGACCGGATCGACGCTGCGCGCGCGCGACGCCGCGTTCAAGGGGCTCGTCGCCGACGAACTTCACAAGACGGTATGGCCGCACGTCGAGGCGGGTCGGTTGAAGCCGGTGATGGACCGCACCTTCCCGCTCGCCCAGGCCGCCGACGCGCACCGCCGGATGGAGGCGGGCGACCATGTCGGAAAGATCGTGCTGACGCTCGACTAAGCACCACTGCGGCCAACAACAAAACGGCGCGCCGGGCATCCCCGCCGCGCCGTTTTCTGTTTCACTCCGCTGATCGGCGAAGCGCCTCGGCTCAGTTGCTGTCGCTGTTCCCGTTGCCGTCGGTCGCGACCAGCACCACCGCGACGATCGCCGCCAGGATGCCGATGCTGATCAGCGTGCCGGTCGGCACGGCCGCGCCGATCTTGCTCGACTTCGCAGCCGGAGCGGCAGCGCGGATCGACAAGGACGCCGCCGGGTTCGTCGGCGCCGGCGCAGGCGCGGCTACGGCGGCGGTAGAAACGGTCATCAGTGCGGCGGCGACGCTGCCACCCAGCATGGACTTGAACGACATGATAAATTCCTCCTGTTGACGCCCGCTTCCCTCGTGCCGCCACGTCTGTCAACGATGCGGCACGCCCCCGCGGCGTGTGGTGCGCGTAAAAGCACAGCCATGTTGCAGGCGTGAGACACTTGCACGGCCGCGCGCATGTCGCCGAACCGTCACGCGCGTGTCGCGCCGGCGTCACGCTTACGAGACGCGGGCGTAACATCGCCGGTGCATAGCCGTTCGCGACTGGGAGGGCTCGCTATGACCGCCAAGACGATCGCGCGCTTACGTTCGCACGCTCCGCATGACACGGGCGGTGCCAACATCACCGCCCTCTTTGATTTCGCCGCCTCGCGCCTCGACAGTCCCCAACCCGAGCAACCGGAGTTCGATGGTTTTGAGCCCGAAGGGCGCCGCCGCCGCTATCGCACGATCTGGATCAGCGACGTGCATCTCGGCACCCGCGGCTGCAACGCCGATCTGTTGATCGACTTCCTCGATCATGTCGACAGCGACAGGATGTACCTCGTTGGCGACATGATCGACGGCTGGCGGTTGAAGAAGCGGTTCTACTGGCCCGCCGCGCACAACGATGTCGTCTGGCGGCTGATGAAGCGTGTGCGCCGCGGCACGCGGATGGTCTACATTCCCGGCAACCACGACGAGATGTTCCGCCAGTTCGCCGGGCTCGACTTCGGCGGCATCCAGATCAGGCGCAAGGCGATCCACGAGACCGCCGACGGTCGTCGCCTCCTCGTCCTTCACGGCGACGAGTTCGACGCCATCACGCTTGCGCACACCTGGCTCGCGCACGTCGGTGACGCCGCCTATACCGCGCTGATGGCGGTCAACCGCTGGGTCAACGCCTTCCGCCGCCGTGCCGGCATGCCCTATTGGTCGCTGTCGAAACACGCCAAGGCGAAGGTGAAAAACGCCGTCGCCTTTATCTCGCGCTTCGAGGAGGTGGTCGCGCAGGCTGCCGGCTCGCGCGGGGTCGACGGCGTCGTGTGCGGCCACATCCACACCGCGGAGATGCGCGACATCGCCGGCGTCGCTTATTACAACGACGGCGACTGGGTTGAGGGCTGCACCGCGCTGGTCGAGCATCACGACGGCCGCATGGAGCTGCTTCACTGGGCCGACGAGATCGCGCGTCGCGAACGTGATGCCGCCGCTCCCGCACCGCTGACGCTTGCCGCCTGAGCGCTCGCGTGCGGATCGCGATCGTCACCGACGCATGGGCGCCGCAAGTCAACGGCGTCGTCCGCACGCTGGAGGCGACGCGCACCCACCTGCTGGCGCTCGGACATCAGGTGCTGGTGATCGCGCCCGACGCCTTCGCCAGCCTGCCCTGCCCGACCTATCCCGAAATCCGCCTCGCGCTCGCCGGGCGCAGCGCCGTCGGCCGCCGCCTCGCCGCGTTCGCCCCCCACGCAATCCATATCGCGACCGAAGGCCCGCTCGGGCTCGCGGCCCGGCGCTGGTGCGGCGCGCGCGCGCTTCCCTTCACCACTGCCTATCACACACAGTTTCCCGATTACGTCGCCGCGCGCACCGGCGTCGACCCTGAGTGGGTGTGGCGCTACGTCCGTTGGTTCCACGCCGCGGCGCAAGCCGTGCTCGTCTCCACCCCGACGATCGCCGCCGAGCTGCACGCGCACGGCCTCGCTCACACGCGCCTGTGGGGCCGCGGCGTCGACCTCGCCTGCTTCGCGCCGTCAGGTCCGATCGAACGAGCGATCTGCGCGCTGCCCGGCCCCGTGCTGCTCTACGTCGGCCGCGTCGCGGTGGAGAAGAACCTCGATGCGTTCCTCTCGGCACCAGTCCATGCCAGCAAGGTCGTGATCGGCGACGGACCTGCGCTCGCGTCGCTCCAACAGCGTTTCCCGGCCGTGCACTTCCTCGGCCGGCGCTCGGGCGATGCTCTCGCCGCCGTCTATCGCAGCGCCGACGCCTTCGTCTTTCCCAGCCGCACCGACACGTTCGGTTTGGTGATGATCGAGGCGATCGCCTGCGGCACGCCCGTCGCCGCTTACCCAGTCGCAGGGCCGATCGACGTCCTGACCGCCGAAACGGGCGCGATGCACGCCGACCTCCCAACCGCGATCCGCGCCGCCCTCACGCTCGACCGCCACGCCTGCGCAGCCGCCGGCGCACGCTTCACCTGGACGGCCGCGACCGAGCAGTTCCTCGCGGCCCTGCAACCGATCGCCCCCGCCGCGCTCGCCGCCTGACCGCTCATCTTCGTCACGCGCGAGTGCCGCGTATCACCCGCTTGCCCTCGCCCTCCCCCTGCACTAAGTCTGCGGGCATGGTGTGGCCGCTCCGGTAAGGGGCGGCCCTTTGCATTTATGGAGTTCCCGCATGGCCCAGCCGCTCATGCCCCACGCCACTGCTTCCTGGCTGGTCGACAATACCGCGCTCTCCTTTGAGCAGATCGCCGACTTCTGCGGCCTCCACATCCTTGAGGTGCAGGCGATCGCCGATGACACCGCCGCGACCAAGCTGACCGGGCGCGATCCGATCCGCGCGCACGAGGTGACGCAGGAAGAGGTCGACCGCGCGCAGGCCGATCCCGATTACCGGATGCAGATGACCAAGGGCCCCGACCAGGTCCGCCGCACCAAGGGGCCGCGCTACACACCGGTGTCTAAGCGGCAGGACAAGCCCGACGGCATCGCCTGGATCATCCGCAACCATCCCGAGATCTCGGACGGCCAGATCTCGCTGCTGATCGGCACCACGCGCACGACGATCGCCGCGATCCGCGACCGTAGCCACTGGAACATCGCCAACATCACGCCGAAGGATCCCGTCACGCTCGGCCTCACCAGCCAGCGCGAGCTCGACGCCGCGGTGAGCAAGGCTGCAAAGGCGGCGGGCATCGAGCAGCAGCAGACCGACACCCGCCTCGATGGCGACCGTCAGGCGCTGATCGCGTCGTTGCGTGCCGAGCGAGACCAGGCCGCACGCGACGCCGAAAACGGTTTTGACGAAGGCGCGACCGCCCGCCCTGCGTTCGAGGACCCGTTCCGCCGCTGAGGCGCGCCTGGGCAACCAACAAGAGCCGCGAGCGGAGCTCCGTTCGCGGCTCTTGTTGGTTGCGGCTGTACCTCGGCATCGTCGGGGCACCCGCATCATTTATCACGTGACGCGCGCCGCCCGCGACCGCTAGCGTCGTGCGTATGGCAACACACCACCAGCGCGGACTGATCGGCGACGAGGGATTGACCCCGACCAGCGCCGCCGGCCTCACCTATCCCTTCGGTGATCGCGCACCCAAATCGGGCGAGCTGGTGACGATCGCGCCCGGCATCCGCTGGTGGCGCGTGCCGATGTCGGGGCCGCTCAAGCACGTCAACGGACTGATCCTAGACGACCGCGATGCGACCGGCCCGTGCCTGCTTAGCGTAGACACCGGCACCGCCAGCCCGCGCAGCACGGAGGCGTGGCGAACGATCCTCGACGGGCCGCTCGCCGGCGACCGGATCGGCCGCATCCTGTGCACCCACATGCACCCCGACCACATCGGGCTCGCCGGCTGGCTGTCGCGCCGCTTCGACGATGCTCCCATCCTGATGACCCGCACCGAGTGGCTGACCGCACGGATGCTGTCGTCCGACGCGCGCGAACAGGTGCCCGACGAGCAGGTCGCCTTCTGGCACGGCGCGGGCTGGACTGGCGAACAGATCGCGGAAGCGAGCAAGGGCGGCTTTGCGCGCTTCGCCAAGATGATCGCGCGGCTCCCACTCGGCTACACTCGCATTCGTGACGGCGAGGTGCTGCGGATCGGCGAGGCCGACTGGCACGTCGTCGTCGGCCAAGGCCACTCGCCCGAGCACGCCTGCCTCGTCGACTATGACCGCCGCATCCTGATCGCGGGCGATCAGGTCCTGCCACGGATCAGTTCCAACATCTCGCTTCACGCCGGCGAGCCCGGCGCCGATCCGCTCGGCGACTGGCTAGCCTCGATCGAACGCTTCCGTCAGCTACCCGACGATTTGCTCGTTCTTCCCGGCCACGGCGATCCCTTTTACGGCCTCCACGCGCGGCTCGACGCGCTGGAGCAGGAACACCGCGACCGGCTTGACGCGCTCGTCGCTTACATGACCGAGCCGCGCCGCGCAGTGGACTGCTTCACGCAGCTGTTCCGCCGCCCGATCGGCCCCGACGTGATCGGCATGGCGACCGGCGAGGCACTCGCGCACCTGCGCCACCTGGAGGTCACCGGCCGCGCGGTTCGCACCACGCGAGGCGGCGTGTGGTGGTATTCGCAAGCCTGAACGCCCATTTACCCGTCGTGTCGAGCTTCACTACCCGCCCCCGCCCGCAACCGCAGATCGTT
Source organism: Sphingomonas sp. Mn802worker (assembly GCF_000382485.1). Classification (GTDB taxonomy): domain Bacteria; phylum Pseudomonadota; class Alphaproteobacteria; order Sphingomonadales; family Sphingomonadaceae; genus Sphingomonas. The sequence continues at coordinate 173,110 of NZ_AORY01000011.1, forward strand.
CGCGTCATTGATCTGGAGACGACCGGCTCCGCCCCGCCCGCGCATGCGGTGTGCGAGGTCGGCTGGCAGGATGTGGCGCTCGGCGAGGACGGCCGTTGGGAGCTGTACGGCGACGGTGGCAACATCCTCGTCAACCCCGGCCGCCCGATGCCGCCGGTCACGCAAGCGATTCACCATATCCGCGACGAGGATGTCGCCGACGCGCCCTACTGGCACGACGTCGCGCGCCAGGTGCTCGATCCCTACCCGCGCCGCGTCGCGCTCGCCGCGCACCGTGCCGCGTTCGAGGAGCAGTTCTGCACCCCCGCCTTCACGCGCAACGCCGACTGGATCTGCACGTGGAAATGCGCGCTCCGGCTCTGGCCCGACAGCCCGTCCTTCTCCAACCAGGTGCTGCGCTACTGGCGCAAGCCATACGGGCTCGAACATGAGCGTGGCCTGCCGGCACACCGCGCCTTCCCCGACGCCTATGTCACCGCGCACCATGTCCGCGACCAGCTGAACGAGGCGAGCGTCGCGCAGCTGATCGAATGGTCGAACGCGCCGGGCCTCCTGCCGCGTGTCCGCTACGGCCCCGATCGCGGCAAGGAATGGCGCGAGATCGAGGAGGAAAGCCTCGTCAAGTTCATGACCGATCGCGATCCCGACATCCGCTTCACCGCCGAGACCGAGATGGCCAGGCGGCGCGGCGGCGGACACGTCGGTCGCGCCACCGCGCAGGAATTGCTGCTTTAATCGTCGCACAAGGCCGGGCTACTAACCTATCGCACTTGTGACCGGTCCGCTTTACTGCTTAGCGCAGGTGCGATGGCCCGCTCGTCCGCCCTGTTCGTCTCACCTGCGGAGAGCCCAATCGGCAAGCGGCTGACCGCGCTAATGACGATCGGCTTTCTCGCACTCGTCGCAGCCGGGATCGCGGCGGCGTGGATGACTGGGCGCAATCAGGGACATGCGCGCTGGGTCGAACACACCTACCGCGTCGAGAATGCGATCATCGACCTGCGCCGCCTGATCGAGGAAGGCGAGACGACGCGGCGCGGCTACCTGCTCGCGCCCGATGTCGCGATCATGAAGGGTGCGTACGAGGCCGCCGCGCGCGAGCTGCCGATGCGACTGACCGCGCTCGACGCGCTCGTGGCCGATAACGACCGGCAACGCGGCAACGTCGCGTCGCTGCGCCAGCAGGTCCGCCCGATCATCACCGCGCGCGCGGAGTCGATCGCGCTGGTCGACGCCGGACAGGTCGTGCGCGCGCGCGAGTTGTTCCGCGCCGAAACCGCCTCGCGCCGCATGGTCGGCGTGCGCCGAACAATGGACCGCATGATCGCCGTCGAGCGTGCGCTGCTCGCCGCCCGCGACGCAGAGCTGCGCAGCGCTGTGCACGCCTTCTACGTCATGCTCGCGCTGACCGGCGTGCTGCTGGTAGTGGTGGCGCTGATCTCGCTTGCCGCGGTGCTCACTTACACCCGCGATCTCGGGCGGTCGCGCGACACACTCAACGAGTTGAACGCCAATCTCGAAGCGATCGTCGCCGATCGCACCGCGGACCTGACCCGCGCCAACGAGGAAATACAGCGCTTCGCCTATATCGTCAGCCACGACCTGCGCTCCCCCCTCGTCAACGTGATGGGCTTCACCGCCGAGCTGGAGGCATCAACGCAGCAGCTTGGCCAATTGCTCGATCAGGCCGAGCAGGACGCGCCGCACCTCGTCAGCGAGGAAGCGCGCCTCGCGGTGCGCGAGGATCTGCCTGAGGCGATCGGCTTCATCCGTACCTCGACGCAGAAGATGGACCGGCTGATCAACGCCATCCTGATGCTGTCGCGTCAGGGCCGCCGCGTCCTCTCGCCCGAACCGCTCGACCTTGTCGACTTGGTCGAGAATATCCGTGACGCGATGACCCACCGCCTGACCGAGGCGAATGCCGAACTGGTGATCGAGCAACCGATGCCCGATCTCGTCAGCGACCGCTTCTCGCTCGACCAGATCCTCTCCAACCTCGTCGACAATGCGGTCAAGTACCTGAAACCTGGCGTGCCCGGTCGCATCATCGTGCGCGGTCGCCGCCAGGCCTCGCGCGTCATCATCGAGGTCGCCGACAACGGCCGCGGCATCGACCCGCGCGACCATTCGCGCGTGTTCGACCTGTTCCGCCGCTCGGGCACGCAGGACCGCCCTGGTGAGGGGATCGGCCTCGCCACCGTCCGCGCGCTCGTCTTCCGCCTGGGCGGGCATATCGACGTTTCCTCGACGCTCGGCGAAGGTGCCACCTTCCGCCTGACCCTTCCCCTTTCGCTTGAATCGCAGGACCAGCCCGCATGAACGCGTCATCTAACCCGCAGTCGGTCAACATCGTGATGATCGAGGATGACGAGGGCCACGCGCGCCTGATCGAGAAGAACATCCGCCGCGCCGGCATCTCGAACCATATCCGTCACTTCACCGACGGCACCAGCGCGCTCGATTACCTGTTCAACGCCGATGACGGTCCGCAGCGCAACGGCCCCGCGCTCGTCCTGCTCGACCTGAATCTGCCCGACATGAGCGGCACAGACATCCTCGCCCGGATCAAGGGCAGCGACGGTCCGGTGCGGCGTACCCCGGTCGTCGTGCTGACCACCACCGACGACAAGGTGGAAATACAGCGCTGCTACGATCTCGGCGCCAACGTCTACATCACCAAGCCGGTGAACTACGAAAGCTTCGCGCAGGCGATTCGCCAGCTCGGCCTGTTCCTGTCGGTCATCCAGGTGCCCGATCTGGACGACGGCCGGTAACGGACGCGTGAACGTGCGCCGCGTCCTCTACATCGATGACGATGCCGGCATCCGTCGGCTGGTGTCGCGCGCGCTCGAACGGCGCGGCTATTCGGTTACGGTGGCGGACGGCGGTGAGGCGGGCGTCGCCGCGGCGGCGGGCGAGCCGTTCGATCTGGTCGCGGTCGATCACTACATGCCCGGCATCGACGGGCTCGAGACACTCGCGCGGCTGCGCGCGCTGCCGGTGCCGCCCGCGGTCGTCTACGTCACCGGCTCGGAGGAAAGCCGCGTCGCGATCGCCGCCTTGCGCAGCGGTGCGGCCGATTACGTCGTAAAGACGCCGGGCGAGGACTTCTTCGACCTGCTCGACGCCAGCTTCGCGCAGGTGATCGAACGCGGCTTGCTTGAACAGGAGAAATTTCGCGCCGAGGAAGACCTACGCGCCAGCAACGCGCGGCTCGAGGCGCTGCTCGCCGAGGTCAACCATCGCGTCGCCAACTCGCTTCAGCTCGTCTCGGCGATGGTCCGGATGCAGTCTAGCGCACTGACCGATCCCGCCGCGCGCGCCGCGCTTGAGGATACGCAGCGCCGCATCACCGCGATCGCGCAGGTCCACCGCCGCCTCTACACCGGCGACGCGGTTGAGAGCGTCGACATGCACGAATATCTGACCGCGCTGATCGACGAACTGACCGCGACCTGGTCGACTCCTGCCACGCCGCGCGCCTTGAAGCTCGTCGCCGAGCCTGTCCGGCTGCCGACCGATCGGGCCGTCTCGCTTGGCGTGATCGTCACCGAACTGGTCAGCAACGCGTGCAAATACGCTTATCCGAGCGGCGGTGGCGAAATCCGCGTCGCGCTTGCCCGCGACGGCACCGAGCGCTTCCGCCTGTCGGTCGAGGATGACGGCGTTGGTATCGGTGACGCCGCGCCGAAGGGCACCGGCGTCGGCACCAAGCTGATCCGCGCGATGGCGCAGAGCCTCGACACGATCGTCGAATATGATGTGGCACACCGTGGCACGCGCGCGACACTAGCGGGAACGATTTAGCCCGGTGCGGCCGGCCGCCTAGCGGCGGCGGAACGATGCCCGTGCTACTAGCGCACCGATGCCTAGCAGCACGATCGGCGCGAGCCACAACGGCCACGTCTTGCCCCCGACCGGCGGATCGAACGTCACATAATCGCCGTAGCGCGCGATCAGCCATTGTCGCACCGCCTCGGGCCGCTCGCCACCCGCGATCCGCTGCCGCACCAGCGCACGCATGTCGCCCGCCATATCGGCGTCCGAATCCGCGATCGACTGCCCCTGACAGACGACGCAGCGCAGCGTCTCCATCAACGCGCGCGCCTCCGCCTCCTGCGCCGGATCGCTGAGCTGCGTATAGGCAAGCGCCGCGGGCAATCGCTGTGCCAATGCCGGCGTCGCCAGCAACGCCAGTGCCATAACCAGCCGCTTCACTCCGCCTCCGCCAGCGCCTGCTGCAACTTCGCGACATCCTCGACGCGGATATCGCCGACATGCTGCATCCGGATCACGCCCTTGCCGTCGATCACGAATGTCTCTGGCACCCCCGACGAGCCCAGCGCCAGTTGCAGCCGGCTGGTCGCATCATCGCCGATCCGTACGTAGGGATCGCCGTTGCGGCGCAGGAAGCCGCCGACCGCTTCGCTCCGATCGCGGATCGCCACCGCGTCGATCGGCACGCCTGCGGCTTTCAGCGTCATTAGCTGCGGCGCCTCGGCGATGCACGGGATGCACCAGCTTGCGAACACGTTGAGCAGCCGCGGCTTGCCCTGTCGAAAGTCCCTGTCCGACAATCCTGCCTTGCCCGCCACGATCGGCGGCAATGTGAACGCGGGCAGCGGCTTTCCGACCATCGCTGACCGGACCGTGCGGTCGGCGGGCAGGTAGAGCCCCCACATCACCACCGCGACGATCACGCCGAACGCACACAACGGCAGCCACACCAGCCAGCGTTTCACGCCCACCACTCCATCGCCGCACGCCGCTGCCGCTTCATCCACCCACGTCGCTGGTGCCCGATGATCGACAAGGCACCGCCCGACGCGATCATCGCGCCGCCCAGCCAGATCAGCGTCACGAACGGCTTCCACCACAATCGCAACTGCCAGCGCCCGTCATCGCCCAGCGCGCCCAGCACGGTGTAAAGCTGCCCGCCCGCCAGCGTCGCAATCGCGCTCTCGTTCGTCGTCGTCACCGGCGTGGTGAAATATCGCACCTGCGGATGGAGCACGAACGCCGCGTCGTCGCCGTCGCGCACCGACAATCTCGCCTCCAGCGCAGTCCAATTGTCACCGATCACCGGCCGCACCCCGTCCAGCGTCACCGTGAACCCCGCCACCTGCACCGGATCGCCAACATAGACCGCCGCCAGCCGCTCGGTCGTGAACGCGCTCGACGCCGCCATCCCCGCCAGGCTCACCGCCACACCCAAATGCGCGACCACCATGCCCCACAGCGTCAATGGCACGCGCCGCAGATTGCGCTTCGCCAGCGGCGCGACGCTCGCCACCGCCAGCCCCGCGGCAAGCCCGATCCCCGCGGTCGGCAGCACGCCGATCCATCCGCCCAGCACGAATACGCCGACGCTCGCGAACAGCGCCGCGCCGATCGGCCACAGCAATCGCTCCAGCACCGCGCCCGCCTCGTCGCGCCGCCACCGCATCAGCGGACCCGCCGCCATCACCGCGATGAGCAGCAGCGCAAGCGGACCCGCCGTCTTGTCGAAGAACGGCGCGCCGACCGACAATTGCACGCCGAACGCGCCCGCGACGATCGGGTAGAACGTCCCGATCAGCACCACGCCCAGGATCACCGACAACAGCAGGTTGTTGACCACCAGCGCGCCTTCGCGGCTCAGCGGATCGAACAAATTGCCCTGCCTGACGGTCCCGACCCGCGCCCCGAACAGCGCCAGCGCCCCGCCGATATAGATCACCAGCAAGGCAAGGATGAAGCTCCCCCGCGTCGGATCGACCGCGAAGGCATGGACGCTCGTCAGGATGCCCGACCGCACCAGGAACGTGCCGATCATGCTCATCGAAAACGCGACCACCGCCAGCATGATCGTCCATGCGCGCAATCCATCGCGCGTCGCCAGCACGCTGACCGAATGGAGCAACGCGGTCGCCGCCAGCCACGGCATCAGGCTGGCATTCTCGGTCGGGTCCCAGAACCACCACCCGCCCCAGCCGAGCTCGTAATAGGCCCAGTACGACCCCGCGGTGATGCCCAGCGTCAGGAACACCCACGCGCCGAGCACCCACGGCCGCATCGCGCGCGCGAACACCGGCCCGACATCGCGCGTGATGAGTGCACCAACCGCGAACGAGAACGCGACCGACAGGCCGACATAGCCGGCGTAGAGCGTCGGCGGATGGAACGCGAGGCCGGGGTCCTGCAACAACGGGTTCAACCCCGCTCCATCGGCGGGCGCCGGATCGGCACGCGCGAACGGGTTGGAGGCGAACAGCAGGAAGGCGTAGAATCCCAAAGCGATCGCCGCCTGCGCCCCCAGCGTCGCGATCAGCGTGCGCTCGGGCAGCCGGCGCTCGAACTGCGCTACCGCCGCCCCCGCCAGCCCCAGGATCGTCACCCACAAGAGCATCGAGCCCTCGTGGTTCCCCCACGCGCCCGCGAACTTGTACAGCCACGGTTTCGCCGAATGGCTGTTCGCCGCGACCAGCGCGACCGACATGTCGGAGGCAAGGAAACACGCGATCAGCGCCGCCATCGCGATCGCTACCAGCGCCCCCTGCACGATCGCCACCGGCCGCGTCGCTGCGGTCACATCGGCGCGTCCACGCGTCAGCGCGAGTGCGGACAGCACGATCTGCAACACCGCCAGTGTCGCGGCAAACCACAAGGCGGCAAGGCCGAGTTCGGCCGTCATCGGGAAAAAGGATCGAAGCTCACGTCGCCTGCGCCTTACCCGGCCGTTCTCCGAAGGACCAGCGTCGACACACCTGCCGCTCCACGATCATCGTCGTCGCTTGCGTCAGGCGAGGCCTGTCACGCGCCCACGTCGGCGCCGTCGCTAAGGCTGGTATTGAGGATCACCGCAGCACGTTATCGCGGGCATTAAAAGCGGCAGCACCACGTTCGGTAAGCCCACCGCCCTGCTCCGCGATCGTTCGCCTGCGCCATTCGGACGGCGTCACGCCCTTCCACGCGCGAAAGGCACGCAGGAACGACGACGCGTCGTCATAGCCCACGAATGCCGCGACCGCGGCCACTTTCATCGAAGACGTGGCGAGCAGATCCGACGCGACCTCCTGCCTTACCTCGGTGACCACGGCGGTGAACGAGCGCTCCTCGTGCGAAAGACGTCGTTGCAGCGATCGCTCGCTCATCCCCAACGCGGCCGCGACCGACGACAAGCTGACGCTCATTCTGGGCAATTGCTCCCTGACCGTCGCCTTGACGAGCCGCTCGATCGTCTCTGCGGCGTGTCGATCTTCTATACCGGTCCGGATGCCTGCGCTCAGCGACGCCAACGTCTCGCCGTCGTGTGAGATTAGCGGCCGGCGCAGGTCACCCGTCTTGAACGCGATCGCGTTACACGGTGACTTGTAGTGGATAGGGCATCCAAAAAACTCCTGGTGGAACGACGACGTGGCGCGCTCCCTCTTTAGGAAAACTTGATGAGCCTTTACATCCACTCCCGTTCCCACCCGACCGAGTGCCAGCAGCGTGCCGAGCGTGAAATCGACCGCCACGTCCGGCTCGTCCTCGATGCTGCCCGGAATATGCCTGGTGAAGCAGACCGCCTCACCTTGGTTCTCACGCGTGATCCGCGCAGGCGAGTGCAGGGAACGCGTTTGAAGATAAAGCGTCAGCGCGTCGTCAAAGGTCGCCGCACGACTTGCCGCCAGGAACGTGCTGTCGGTACCGACCTTGCTCGCCGCCTTCATCAACTTAAAACCGAGCAACGGATCCTGCGCCAGATCGGAGAGGGCGCGCCACAGCGCAAAGGTCTGCACCGTCGTCAGTTCACAAGATGGATCATGCCGGACGTGGTCGGGCAGATTGGCGCGAGCGACAAGCGGTCCGGCGTCGTAACCAAGCCGCTGAAACGCCTTCCAAAGGACAGCGGGGATGCGCCACGTGGTGATGGTTTGTGCCACTGATGCCTCGCAAAACTGCCGCTGGGACAGCCTAGCTGCACTTTTTCCACCTAGGCAACCACCTCTCGTATCAACATGGATCAGCATTCCCCACCACGATCGTGACGCCGCGACGATACAGCCACGTTGGCGCGCCGTGCCGACATTTTGGCGCACTCGGCCATTCGCCATCGCACGCCAACGCAACGTGCGCCGCTATGACGGCGCCGCTACGCCGGCTCCATCACTGCCAATATGTCATCCACGCTGCCAACCGCGAACGCGCTATATTCGTCCCCGATCGCATAGGGCAGCATCACCTGCCGCCCATGCAGCAACCCGCCGCAGCTGTAGGTGACGTTCGGCACATACCCGCCGCGCTGCTCGGCGCTGGGGAACAGCAAGGGTGACGGCGTGCGCTTCAGCACCTTGGCCGGGTTGTCCTTGTCGAGCAGGCACGCGCCCACGCAGTAACCACGCACCATGCCGACGCCGTGGGTGAACACTAGCCAGCCCTCGTCGATCTCGATCGGCGATCCGCAATTGCCCATCTGGACGAACTCCCACGGATATTTCGGCCCCATGATGATTTCGCCGTCTTCCCACGTGTCCATATCGTCGGAGCGGAGAAGCCAGATGTTCTCATTGTCCTGTCGCCCCAGCATGACGAAGTCGCCGTCGATCCGCCGCGGGAACAACGCCATCCCCTTGTAGCCCGTCATCCGCCCGGTCAGCGGACGCATCTCGACTGTGCGCAGATCGACGCCGCGCAGCATCTCCTGCCGCGCATCCTTGCCGTCGAATGCGGTATAGGTGCCGAGGATACTGCGCGTGCCGTCGTCGTCGGTGAAGTTGACCAGCCGCACGTCCTCAATCCCCTGCCGCTGGCTCGGCAGCACCGGGAAGATCACCGTCTCCGACACGTCCTGGCTGTCCTCGCAGATCAGCCGCACCCAGCCGTCGTCGTGCGGCGACACCTGCGGCGGAATGCCGGTCGTGCTTGGCGGATCGAGCGTCAGTCCGCGGTCGCCGTCCCACTCGCCGGTGCGGAACGTGACGGAGGAGATGTGTCCCTCGCCGATCCCGCGCAGCGACATCAGAAACCGCACCGAACCCGGCTTCGCGTCGGTCTGCTCGGGCAGCGCCACCATGCTGGGATTGAACAGCGCCGCCGATTCGAACGCATATTCCTGGCTGAAATACGCACCGATCAGCACCCGATCGGTTTCGTCCTGCGCCGGATCGCCGATCTCCGCCTTCACATCCTCGTAACGCCGCAGGAACGTGTGCTGCACGTTGCGGTGGCGCTCGCACATCGGCGTCATCAACAGGTCGCGCATCCGCGCGCGCATGTCCGGCGCAAGCGACATCAGCCGCCCGGCGACCGCGGTCGCGCGCGGCGTCCGCCCGTCGGCGAAATCGGCCGGGTAGCTGAACCCGAACGGCCGCACGACGGTGCGCGAGGGATCGGGCTTTAACTCCAACTCGAGCGTCGAGAACACATCCGCCGCTGTCATCGCGGTCGGATGCAGACCCGGCGATGCGCTCCCGTTCGGATCGCTCGCCGCTTCATGCTCACCAGGCGACAGCGTCGCCTGCACCGGCGCCGCCGCCTCGGGCTGGCCGGACCGGTATCGTGCCTGCTGGTCAAGCGTCTGGGACATGCAAAAAACCTCCGCCGCGCGGCTGCTTTATGCCCCGTGCTGCCGCCTGAACGGCGGCGCGCGCATTCCGCTCCCGCGGTGACGTAAAACGTCACGCGCGGGAGAGAATTGATGCAGATCAGGCAACATCCCGCCCGCTCGCGCGGGTGGGCACCAGCCTCAACGCCGCTCGTACGCCTTGGGCAGCGCGCCCTCGGTCGGCGTCAGGTACCGGTCGCGCAACTCGGTCTGGCGCGACCGCATCGGCTGCGGCTTGCCGTCGATCCAGATCGCGACCGGCTTCGACGACAGTTCCAGCGGATCGCCATCCCACATCACTACGTCGCCGCGCCGTCCGGGGCGAAGCGAGCCGATCTCGCCGTCCATCCCCAACGCCGCCGCCGGCCCGCTGGTGATGCTGGCCAGCGCATGACCCCAGTCGAGCCCGGTCGCGCCCGGCACCCGCGTGATCGCGACCAGATTGCCGGCGAACTGCTTGACGACATGCTCGCCCGGCGCGTCATTGTAGCCGAGCGTCGAGAGCGCGACCGTCACCCCGGCCGCTGACATGCGCCCGACATTCGACTCGGTCGCCGCGACCTGCTCGAACGAGGCGGGCAGATCGGCCAGCGCCTGCGCGATCACGGGCACCCGCGCGGCCGCAATCTCGCGCGCGACCATCCACCCTTCCGCGACCCCGACCAGCACCAGCTTCACCTGCGGGTAGTCGCGCTTCAGCGCCAGTACCGAGCGGATGTCGCTGGCGCGCTCGACATGCACCAGCAGAGGCACGCGTCCGTCGAGCACCTGCACCAGCGCCTGCGCATCGCCGCGCTTGATCAGCGCATCGCGTCCGCGTCCGTCGAAGGTGGCCGGGCTGCGGCGATAATCCTGCGCCTGCGCGAACGCGTCGCGCAACGCCGCATAGGCCGCCGGGCGACTGCCGCCCGCCTGGCGTCCGCCATCCTCGCCCAGTTCGACATATTGGAACGCGCGCGGGCGGATCACCGTGTCGGCGTCGCCCCCCAGCCCGATCACCGCGCCTTGGCCGGCGAAGATCGACCCCGCCGAACGCGGCGAGACGATCGCGCGCGTGACGCCGCCCAGCCGCTCGTTGGCAATGATCACGCTCGCCGGGTTGATCGCGGGTGCGATGTCGATCGCGGCGTTGAACGGTGACTGCCGCGCGGTCACGTCATTGCTTTCCTCGACCCCGTCGGCATCCTCCAGCCCCATGTTGGAGAAGCCCGCGACGAAGCCTGGCGCGACCCATTTGCCCGTCGCGTCGATCACCTGCGCGCCCGCGGGCACCGCGACCCCGCGCCCGGCCGCGACGACGCGCCCGTTCTGCACCACCACGGTCCCGCCTTCGATCGGCGCGGAGCCGTCACCGATCGCGACCGTGCCGCCGGTGATGGCGACCGTCTGCGCGCCAGCGGGGACCGACAGCAACGCAGCGGCGGAGAGGAGAAATGCGCGCTTCACTTGACGTCTCCCGAACCCGGCTGCCCCAACTCGAAGTCGCTCACCGGCCGCAGCCGCAGATTGTCCGCGTCGTACAACAGCGCGCCGTCGATCCACACCTTCTCGGGCCGGGTATAGACGCTGAATGGATTGCCGTTCCACAGCACCACATCCGCCATCTTGCCCGCCACCAGGCTGCCGGTCCGGTCCGCGATATGGAGCGACTTCGCCGGGTTGAGCGACAGCCACTTCCACGCCGCCGCATTGCTGATCTCGATGCCGGCATGCCTGGCCGACGACAACACCTTGGCGACTTCCTGGTTCAATCGCTGGATACCGTTCTCGTCGTCGGAATGGATCATCCCGCACGCGCCCGACTTCTCGAGGATGGCAAGGTTCTCGCCGATCCCGTCGTAGCTCTCCATCTTGAACCCGTACCAGTCGGCCCACACCGCGGCGCAGGTGTTGTTGGCCTTGAGCAGGTCGGCGATCTTGTACGCCTCGACCGCGTGATGGAACGCCTCGACGTGGTAACCGAACTCCTTTGCCATATCGAGCACGTTGGCCATCTCGTCGGCGCGGTAGCAGTGGTTCTGCACTAGGATCTCGCCAGACAAGACACCGCGCAGCGTGTCCATCGCGATGTCGCGGTCGGGCATGTCGCCGCCGTCGGCGTCATACTTGTCCCATTTGCGCTTGTACGCCGCCGCCTTCGCCCAAGTCGCGCGGTCGACCGCGATGTTGCCCATCCGCGTCGACGGCTCGCGCCCCTTCGAACCGTAGACGCGCTTCGGATTCTCGCCGCACGCCATCTTCAACCCGTAGGGTGCGCCGGGAAACTTCATCCCCTGCGTCGTGCGCGCATAGACGTTCTTCAGCACCACCGATCGCCCGCCGAACAGGTTGGCGGATCCCGGCAGGATCTGCAGCGTGGTCACGCCGCCGTTTGCCAGCGCGCGGCTGAACCCCGGGTCCTGCGGCCATACGCTGTGCTCGGCCCAAACGTCGGCGGTGACCGGCGCGGTCGCCTCGTTCCCGTCCGAAAGCGCGCGCACCTGCGGGCTCGGGTAGTCGCCCAGATGGCTGTGGATGTCGACGATGCCCGGCGTCACGAACTTGCCCGTACCGTCGATCGTCGTGACGCCGGCGGGCGCGGAGACGCTCTGCCCCACGCTCACGATCTTGCCATCGGCGAACAGCACCTGTCCGCGCTCGATCCGGTTGCCCTCGCCGTCGAACACCGTGACGTTGGTGACCAGCGTCGGCACACCCGGATAGGCGTGGTAGGTCGAGGGGAACGGATCGCGCGAATAGGGCTTGGGCGGCGCCTTGCGGCTGGCGTCACCGCGCGACGCTGTCTGCGGCCGCGCTCCGGCCTGCGTGCACGCCGGCAGCACCAGCGCGAGCGCCGCCGTCATCCCCAGCGCCCGTCCGGCGCGCCCCGTCTTCATTCCCTGCCCCCGTTCACAGCGCAATTATTCTGCATCTCGATCCTGCCGCCCGCACGAGGCGCGTGCAAGCGCTAACCATGACGCGATCGTCGCTGATCGTGCGCATTGAACAACTCGCCCACGCGATACTTTGCGCCACCGATCACCGATCGCACCAATATTGTGAGGTCACAAAGATTCTTTGTCTCGTTTATGTTGAAATTTACAAGTCGGCATGTTGACGATCGAATGCCCGATGTTATTTGGGCTCACGAAATCAAGGAGCCAGCAGACGTGAATGATGACGCGATGACCAACAACACCGTGGAGCTTGCAACCGAGCTGACCATCGCGTGGCTCTCCAATCCCAACACCCGCGCCGCCAGTGAAGACGTTCCTGCCTTCCTGCAGCAGATGCACCATGCGGTCAGCAACCTGACCGGCACCGGAGCGCCCGAAAGCAGCGAGGAGCCGCAGGCCGAATATACGCCCGCCGTGTCGGTGCGTAAGTCCTTGGCGTCGAAGGACCACATCATTTCGCTGATCGACGGCAAGCCGTACAAGACCTTGCGTCGTCACCTCGCCGGTCAGGGCTTGACCCCGGACGAGTATCGCCAGCGCTATGGCCTGAAGTCCGACTATCCGATGGTTGCCGAAAGCTATTCGGAAGCACGCCGCGACATGGCGAAGAAGATCGGTCTCGGCCGCAAGGCCGGCGCGAAGAAGTCGACCGAGCAGGCCGCCGAAGCCGAGACGCCTGCACCGCGCCGTGGCCGCAAGGCCGCTGCAGCCAGCGCCGAGGGCTGACACCGCGCCCGATACCCGCTCGCCCTTCCCCGACGTCCGCGCCGTACTCGCCACGCGAGTACGCGCGCTCGTCGGTTCGGGCGAGATGGACCTGACGCGACCACCCGGCGACGACGGGCTGTTCGGCCCGAGCTCGGCGGCGTGGCGCGTTCACGGTGATTTCACCGCCATGATGATCGGCGGCATATCCGCGCTGTTATTGCAGATGCTCCACCCCGCCGCGCTCGCGGGCGTGTGGGACCATTCGGGCTTCCGCGACGATCGCCACGGACGGCTGAAACGCACCGCACGTTTCATCGCCGCGACCACGTTCGGCTCAACCGAGCAGGCCCGCACCGCGATCGCGCAGGTTCGCCGCATCCACGACTGCATCGGCGGCGTCATGCCCGATGGCACGCGCTACACCGCCAACGATCCCGTTCTGCTCACCTGGGTCCATGTCGCGGAAGTCGACAGCTTCCTGCGCGCCTATCTACGCTACCGCGACCAACGAATGAGCGCAATCGACCAGGACCGCTATCTCGCCGAAACTGCCACGGTCGCCGAAGCACTTGGCGCTACCGACGTGCCGCGCTCCCGCGCAGCGATCGACGCTTACTTCGCCAGCATCCGCCCCGACCTGCGCGCCGATCACCGCACGCGCGAGGTAGCGCAGGCACTGCTCGCACCGGGCGACGACCGCGCGACCACCTCGGCCATGAACCTCGCGGTCGCCGCCGCGATCGACCTGCTGCCGCCATGGGCACAGGCGCTCCACGGCCGCAGCCTACCCACCTATGCGCGCTCCGCGGTCCGCCTTGGTGCCAATAGCATGGGCAGCGTTCTGCGCTGGGCGCTCAAAGCCTGAGCCTCGTTCCGTCACCCCGGACTTGATCCGGGATGACGAAGGTTCTTTCACGCCCGATCGCTCGGATCGGCCGCTAAGCCGACCCGAACAAGCCTCAGCTCACCACCACGGTCACCGCACGGCGGTTCCGCGCATAGCTCGCCTCGTCCGAACCGAGCGCAACCGGGCGTTCCTTGCCGTAGCTGATGACGCTAATCCGCGCCGGGCTGATGCCGCGCGCCGCCAGATAGTTCTTCGCCGCATTGGCGCGCCGGTCGCCAAGCGCCAGGTTATACTCACGCGTCCCGCGCTCGTCGGCGTGACCCTCGATCGTGACGCGCACGTTGGGGTAACGCGTCAGCCATTGCACCTGCGTGTCGAGGATCGCGCGCGCTTCGCTGTCGATGTCGTACATGTCGAGCGCGAACAGCACCGTGTCGCTTGTCACCGAGCGCTTGAAATCGGCCGCCGACCCCGGCGTCGCCGCGCCCGCGCCGCCGCCGTTCAGCCCGCCGTTCGGGTCCTGGTACGCAGGCGGCGGCGCCTCGCCGGCGGCGGGCGGCAGCACCGCGGGGCGCTTCTTGGAGCACGCCGCCGTCGCCACCAATGCGGTCGCCAGCAATATCGTCGTCGTCAGTCGTGCCATGCTCTTCAACTCCCGTGATGATCCCCTGGATGCCCGTGTCGGGCAGATGCTCCCAGTGGTAATGTGCGCTGTTGGTTGACCCAAGCGCTTACGGCTGAAGCGGTCCCCACGCCGGATCGGACCCGTCGAGCGGAGTCGGGATACGCCGCGCGTTGACCCCGGTCAGGTCGACCGACCACAGGTCCGCCTTGCCCCCGCTGCCGCTCCCGGTGCGGAAGAAGGTGATGACGCGCCCGTTCGGCGACCAGCTCGGCCCCTCGTCCTGGTTGCCGTCGGTCAGCAACTTCTCACCCGAGCCGTTCGGGCTCATCACGCCGATGCGGAACGATCCCGCCAGCTTGGTGAACGCGATCAGGTCGCCGCGCGGGCTCCACACCGGCGTCGCGTAGCGACCGCCGCCGAAGCTGATCCGCTGCTGGTTCGACCCGTCCGCGTTCATGACGTAGATCTGCTGCCCGCCCGAACGATCGCTCTCGAACACGATTCTGGAGCCGTCGGGCGAATAGCTGCCGCCGGTGTCGATCCCGGGCGAGTTGGTCAGCCGCTCGGGCGTCCCCCCGCCTGCGCTCGACACGCGGTAGATGTCGGTGTTGCCGCCGTCCGCGCGCGAGAACAAAATCCAGCGGCCGTCTGGCGAGAAGCGCGGCGCGAACGTCGTTGCCGCACTCTGCACCACCAGCCGCTGCTTGCCCGTGCCGATGTCGTATACGTAGATCGCCGGGTTCTTGCCGACATAACTCATGTAGACGATCGACTGCTGGTTGGGCGCGAAGCGCGGCGTCAGCACGATCGACGACCCCGCGGTCAGGAAGCGGTGGTTGGCGCCGTCCTGGTCCATGATCGCCAGCCGTTTGATCCGGTTGCCCTTCGGACCCGTCTCGGACACGTAGACGACGCGGCTGTCGAAATACGGCCCCTCGCCCGTCAGCCTTGCATAGATCGCGTCGGCGCATTTGTGCGCCGCGCGGCGCCACTGCGACGGCGGCACCACGAAGCCCTGCCGCACCAGCTCGGCGCGCGCGGTCACGTCGTACAGATAGCATCCGACCGCGAGCGACCCGTCGTTGTTGGCGCGGATATAGCCCTGCACCAGCGCCTGCGCGCCCGTCCCGCCCCAATAGTCATACGCGGGCGCGGTGACCTCGGGGAACATGACCGTGCGCAACTGCGCCGGCGGGATCGGCGTGAACAGCCCCGATCCGCGCAGGTCATTGGCGATGATGTCGGCCAGCTGCCGCCCCAGCGCATCGGTCGACCCTGCCGGCGTGCTCGTCACCGCGGGCGTCGGCATCGCCGGGATCGCGATCGGCATCGGCGCGGAAATGCCGCCGGTCACGTCGACCTCGAGCGGCGGCGGGGTCGCGCCCGGCGCGGCTTGTGGCGGCTGCGCCCCCGCCGGCGGCGTGAGCGTCACCGGCGGCACGTCCTGCGCGCACGCCGGGGCCGAGACGATCCCGGCGGCGAGCGCCGAGACGAGAAGAAGCGCGCTGATCCTCACCGCAATTTCCAATTGTAGTTGATGTTGCTCCACCCCCCGTTGGCGGTGGCGTAATATTCGGCCGGCAGTTTCAGCGGCGAGCACCCCTTGAACGCGGCAATTCCCAGATCGACCACGCGCCGTGCATAACGCTGGTTGTCGTCGTCGACGCCGCGCTGGCGCACGACCGTGGGCGTCGCCGACAGCGTGCCGTCGCGGTTGAGGCGCAGGTTCAGCGTCGTCACGATCTGGTTCGCGCCGGGACCTGGGTCGACTTGGCGATCGGCGCACGGCTGGATCTGCCGCGCGATCGCCTGCTGGATCGCGGCGAGCGCAGCGCCGTCGACGCGCGCGGCCGAAGGCGGCGCATCGCTGCTCTTCGCCCTGCTCGGCTCGGCCGACAGCCCTTTGAGGAAATCGTCGCCCAGCCTCCCGCCGCGCGGACGTGACGCGGTCGCCTTCTCGCTCGCGCCACTGCCCTGCTTCGTCGCCGGCTTGGCGGCTGGCTTGCCCGAAGACTTGGCAGTTGAGGGCGCGGTGCTTGCCTTGCTTGACGTCGACTTGCTGGACGTCGACTTGCTCGCACTCGCCTGCTTGGCCGGCGCGGGCTTCGCCGCTGGCTTCGCGGTCGACTTGGCCGGCGCCTTCTCCGCCGCCTCGCGCACCGGCGGCTTTGGCTTCGGCTTGGGCGCAGCCTTTGGAACCGGCTTTGGCTTCGGCGCGGGCTTTGGCTTTGGCGCCGGTTCCGGCTTCGGTGCAGGCTTGGGCGGCGCCGGCTTGGGCGCGGGCTGCGGCTTTGGCTTGGGTTCCGGCTTCGGTTCTGGCGCGGGTGCGGGCGCAGGTGCCGGCTCGGGCAAGGGCTCCGGCTCGGCCGCGGGCGGCGCCGCATCCTCCGGCTCGCCCGCTTCCGGCGACACACGCTGCGACGGTGCCTCGCTGCTTGCCGGGGCCGCTGCTTCCAGCGCGACGTCGGGCACCAGGCTGACCTCGACCGGCGTCTGCTTCAGCTTGACCGGATTGGGCGTGTCGAGAAAGCCGAGCGACATCGCGCCGAACAGCAGGACGTGGCCTGCGATCGCAACGCCCAGGCCGACCTTCTCGGCGCGGTCCATCAATCCTCCCCGACCGTCACCAGCGCGACGCGGTTGAGGCCGGCGCGGTTCAGCTCGCCCATTACGCGCATCACCTGCCCGTAATCGAGCTTGCGGTCGGCGCGCAGGTATACCTGCGGCGGCTCACCACCCTGCGCGGCGGCGGCGATCGCGTCCAATCGCGCCGACAGCGTGTCGAACGACATCTCCTCCTTCGCGATGAAGATGCGACCCTCAGCGTCCAGCGAGATCTCGGTCGGCTGCTTTTCCTGGTCGAGCGGCTTGGCGCGGCTGTCGGGCAGATTCACCGGCACGCCCGCCGTCAACAATGGCGCCGTCACCATGAAGATGATCAGCAGCACCAGCATCACGTCGACCAGCGGCGTCACGTTGATGTCCGCCATCGGCGCGCGCCGCCCGCGGCTCCGCCCGGAAGGGAGATGCATCGCCATGTGCCTGCCTCAGCGCTCGCGGTCGAGCTGGCGCGACAGGGTCGCGTGGAACCCGTCGGCGAAGCGGTTCAACCGCGCCTCGATCCGGTTGATGCCGTGGCTGAACCGGTTGTACGCGATCACCGCCGGGATCGCGGCGAACAGCCCGATCGCGGTCGCGAACAGCGCCTCGGCGATGCCGGGTGCCACCACCGCAAGGCTGGTGTTCTGCTGGCTCGCGATCGAGGTGAAGCTGCGCATGATGCCCCACACCGTGCCGAACAACCCTACGAAGGGCGCGACCGACCCGACCGTCGCCAGCACGTTCAGCCGGTCGGACAGTTCGTCGATCTCCTTCGCGACCGCCGCGCCCATCGTCGTCGCCAGCCGGTCGCGCGTGCCTTCGCGGTCGATCACCTGCCCCTGCGTCGATCGCCGCCACTCGGCGACGCCCGCCGCCAGCACCCGCGCGGAGGGCAGGTCGGCATTGCCGTTCGATTTGTAGAAAGCGTCGATGTCCTCCGCCTTCCAGAAATCGCGCTCGAACTTCTCGGTCGCCTTCCTGGTCCGCCCGACCTTCAGCCAGAACATGACGATGATGGCCCAGGTCCAGATGCTGGCGAGCAACAGCCCCAGCATCACGCCCTTCACCACCCAGTCGGCCTGGAGGAACAGGGCGATCGGCGACAGCGTCGCCGCATCGGTGTTCACGATCGGGTTCAAGTGACGGGCTCCCCAATATTCATATCGTTAACAGGCGTCAGCGTGCGGAACAGCTCGAGCCACGCCGCCGGTTGCCGTCGCGGGCGACCGTCGGGTCCGACCAGCGCCGCGGTGACGACGCCGCGCGTCAACAAGACCGCCTCGCGCCTGACTGTCTGATGAATGACGACGCGCGCGGGCGTCACCGCCTCGATGCTGGACTCTACGACAAGCGCATCGTCCAGCCGCGCCGGCGCGGCGTAGCGGATCTGTAGATCGTGGATTGCATAGACGCCGCCGCCCTCATCGAAATGCGCGCGCTGGTCGATGCCGGCGACGCGCAGCATGTCCGATCGCGCGCGCTCCATGTAGCGCAGGTAATTGGCATGGTAGACGACACCCGACAGGTCGGTGTCCTCGAAATAGACGCGCAGCGGGTACAGGTGCACCCTGCCCTCGAAGCCTCCACTCGCGGGCAATGGTCCGCCACTCGCCATCAGCAGGCTTTAACCAACACCGCGCCGCAACGGAACCCCGCGCGGCGTTGCGTCAGCCGTGCTTAATTGAGCGCCGATGCGTCCACGTTCAGCCGCGGCAGGTCCTTCGCGACCAGCGGCGTCGCGGTGGCGCGTGCGGGCACCGCCTGCGTCACCATCTGCGTGCGCGGCTCGGCCCTCGGCACCGCCTGCACGGTCGCTGCGGCTGCGACGACTGGTGCGGCAAGCGGACGCGGACCGACCGGCACCAGCGCCGCCTGCGTGCGCCACGCGTCATACGCGCGGAAGAAATCGGTGAACGGCTGGTCGAGCAGTGCAAGCTGCGTCGTCGCAAAGCTCGCGAACTCCGCATCGGGCACGCCGGGCGCTGCCGCCAGCGCCTGCTTCGCCGCCGCACAGAAACCGGCGCGCGCGAAATCCTGCGACCAATAATTGTACAACCGCGTCATCGAGTCATCATAAGTGTCGCGCCAGTCGCCGCCGCGTGCCTTGAACTCCGTCGACAGCGTCGTCTCCGCACTCGCCAGCACCGACTTCCGCGCGGTCAGCATCGCGTTGTACGCCGCCGTGGTCTGCGCCTCGTCGGTGTCGCGGCACGCGAGCGCCGCGACGTTCAGCGCGGTTCGCAAGTGCCACACGGTCGCCGCGCCGGTCAGCGCACGGTTCGGGGTCGCATAGCTGCCGTCGGCCAGTCGGATCGGGATCACCATGCCGGGACGCCCGCCCTTCGGCATCTGCGGCTGCACGACCACCGGTGCAGGCGGCAACGTCGCCACCACCGGCGGCGGTGCGACCTTCGCGCATCCCGCGACCAGCGCGAGCGTGCTGACGACGACGATCTTGTGGAGCGGCAACCTACGCATCACGAATCCTTCCGGCCCCCCGGCAGAACCCGTTCTTACAAGGCGATTGGTTAACGCGCGGTAATCATGCGGCGAGCCGTGGCTGCGCTGACACGCCCGCCGTTGCTTATGCCGCCCGCGCGCGCAGCGCGTCCGCCGCTTGCGCCATCAACTGCGCGATGATGTCGGCGATCGGCTCTTCCTTGGTCACCATGCCCACCGACTGGCCCGCCATGACGCTGCCGTGCTCGACATCGCCGTCGATCACCGCGCGGCGCAGCGCCCCCGCCCAATAATGCTCGATCTCCAGCTGCGCCTCGACCATCGCGACCGCGCTCTCGTCCAGCCGCTGCGCCACCTCGCGCTGCTTGGCGGTGAACAGCTCTCCGCCTGCATTCTTGAGCGCGCGCACCGGGATGACCGGCAACCGCGGATCGATCTGCACACTCGCGACCGCATCGCGCGCCGAGGCACGGATGAACGCGCGCTTGAAGTTCGGATGCGCGACGCACTCGGTCGCGCAGACGAACCGCGTGCCGAGCTGCACCCCGGCCGCCCCCATGTCGAGATAGCCCGCGATCGCCTCGCCGCGCCCGATCCCGCCCGCGACGAACACCGGCACCTTGTCCGCAATATCGGGCAGCATTTCCTGCGCCAGCACGCTGGTGGAGACCGGGCCGATATGCCCGCCTGCCTCCATTCCCTCGATCACCAGCGCGTCGACGCCCGACCGGATCAGCTTCTTCGCCAGCGCCAGCGTCGGCGCGAAGCAGATCACCTTCGCGCCTGAAGCCTTGATCGCCTCCAGCGCGCCCTTCGGCGGCAACCCGCCCGCCAGCACGACGTGACCCACGCTGTGCCGCGCGCACACCGCGATCAACTCGTCGAGCTGCGGATGCATCGTGATCAGATTGACCCCGAACGGCCGAACGGTCAGCGCCTTCGTCGCCGCGATCTCGGCGTCGAGCAGCGCCGGCTTCATCGCGCCGCACGCGATCAGCCCGAACCCACCCGCGTTCGACATGGCGGCCACGAGGTTGCGCTCCGACACCCACGACATCGCCCCCGCCATGATCGCCATCTCGGACCCGAGAAAGGCGCATCCGCGTTCCATGCGTCGGGACAGGCGATCGGCGCCGGTGGTGTTCACATCGTTCATCAAGCGTCCCTAGCGCGCGCAGACCAGCGGAGAAAGCATGAAGCAGGCATCGGGCGAACTGACGATCGACACGCGCGGACAGGGCCTGGTCGAGGTCACCGATCAGGTCACGCGCTGGCTGGGTGACCAGGCGATCACGACCGGGCTGCTGACGGTGTTCTGCCGCCACACCTCCGCCTCGCTCCTCATCAACGAGAACGCAGCCCCCGCCGTCCGGCGCGACATCCAGCGCTATTTCGCGAAGGTCGCACCGGAATCGCACGACTACGAACACGATGACGAAGGCCCCGACGACATGCCCGCCCACCTGCGCACTGCGCTGACGGACGTGTCGCTATCGATCCCCATCGCCCACGGCGCACCCGTGCTAGGCACCTGGCAAGGCATCTACCTCTTCGAACACCGCGCCGCGCCGCATCGCCGCCGCATCGCGCTCCACGTCATCGGGGAGTGACCGCGCTGCTCGCCGGAGCGGCGGCGTTCGCCGATACGACCGCGCACGAACTCACCCGCTGCGTTGCCGCCGATCCCTCCACCGCGGGGCAGTTGATGTGCGAGGACGCCGCCCGCCGCCGCTATGACGCGCGCATGAACCGCGTCTACGCAGCACTGCTGCGCCGCCTGCCCGCGCCTGCGGCGGCCCGGCTGCGCATCGCGCAGCGCGCGTGGCTCGTTTTTCGCGACGCCGACGCCAACGCGCGATCGGCAGTGTACGCGACGCGCATCGGCACGATGTACGCACCGATGCAGGCCGCGGACTCCACTGCGATGGTCCGCGACCGCGCGCTGGCGCTGGAAAAGCAGCTGCGCGTGCTCTCGATCGACGACTGAGGCAGCGGTCAGTCGGTATGCGACGGCAGCGGCACCGCATCGCGCGGTCCCCGCGACAGATGGCAGGCTCCAGTGACGCGCGACCATCAATCGTCGCGCGTTGGTCAGCAGTACATCTGCCCTGCCGACGCGAGCCAGAGAGCGAAGGTTACGCCGCCTCGGCGTCCAGCCCATAGGCGGTGTGCAGCACGCGCACCGCCAGTTCGGTTTCGTCCTCGTGGATCAGCACGCTGACCTTGATCTCGCTGGTCGAGATCGCGAGGATGTTGATCCCGCGCGCGCCCAGCGTCTCGAACATCGTCGACGCAACGCCCGCGTGGCTGCGCATGCCGACACCGACGACGCTGATCTTCGCCACGCGCGTGTCGTGGATCAGCTCGCCGAACCCGATCTCGGCCCGCGCCTGGTTAAGCGCCTCGATCGATCGCGGCAGATCGGACGACGGCACCGTGAAGGTCACGTCAGTCGCGCTCGCCGACCCACTGCTGCGGTGCGCGATATTCTGGATGATCATGTCGACGTTGATGTTCGCCGCGGACAAAGGCGCAAAGATCGCCGCAACCGAGCCGGGCGTGTCGGGCACGCCCGTCAGCGTGATCTTGGCCTCGTTCTTGTCGTGCGCGATGCCGGTGATGAGCTGGCGTTCCACGTCTTCGATCTCCTCTTCGCCCACGATCATCGTGCCGGGCAATGTATCCGCCGCGGGTGCGTCGTCACCGGTCAGCGACGACAGCACCTGCACGCGCACCTGTTCCTTCATCGCGAGCCCGACCGAGCGCGTCTGCAACACCTTCGCCCCGACGCTCGCCAGCTCCAGCATCTCCTCGTACGTCACCTGGCGTAACTTGCGCGCGCGCGGCACGATGCGCGGGTCGGTCGTATAGACGCCGTCCACGTCGGTGTAGATGTCGCACCGGTCCGCCTTCATCGCCGCCGCGATCGCGACCGCGGAGGTATCCGACCCGCCACGCCCCAGCGTCGTGATCCGCCCGTCCTCGCTGACGCCCTGAAACCCCGGGATCACCGCGACCTCGCCCGCCGACAGGCTGGCGTTCAGCGCCTCGGTATCGATACCGCCGATCCGCGCCTTGGCGAACGCCTGATCGGTGTTGATCGGCAATTGCCATCCCAGCCACGACCGTGCCTTGACGCCCATAGCCTGCAACGCAATCGCGAGCAGCCCGCTCGTCACCTGCTCGCCCGAGGCGACCACCACGTCATATTCGCGCGGATCGTACAGCGGCGACGCCTCCCGGCAGAACCCCACCAGCCGATCGGTCTCCCCCGCCATCGCGGAGACGACCACCGCCACCTCGTTGCCCGCCTCGACCTCGCGTTTCACGCGCGCGGCGACCGAACGGATGCGCTCGATGCCTGCCATCGAGGTGCCGCCGAACTTCATCACGATGCGCGCCATGCCGCTGGTCCAAACGCCTTGGGGTAAGAGGGCGGTCCTGATAGGATCGGCACATGACGACCGCAACCGTAACAACCGCAACCACTTCCCCTCCCCAAAGATCGGAGGCGCACGCATCGGTGATCGATCGCGAGGCGGCGCATTTCGGGCGCATGGCGGTGGAATGGTGGGACCCGAAGGGCTCGTCGGCGATGCTTCACCGCCTCAATCCCGTCCGGCTCGGCTACATTCGCCAGCGCGTCGACAGCCACTGGGACCTGGATGACCGCAGCTTCGCGCCCTTACGCGGGCGCCGCGTGCTCGACGTCGGCTGCGGCGCCGGGCTCCTCGCCGAACCGCTCGCGCGGCTAGGCGCGCACGTCACCGCGATCGACGCGGCGGGCGAAAGCATCTCGGTCGCGCGCGACCATGCCTCGCGCCGCGGGCTCGCGATCGACTACCGCGTCGGCGGCGTCGAGGCGGCGGCGGGCGAACGCTTCGACCTCGTCACCTCGATGGAGGTGGTCGAGCACGTCTCCGACCCAGCCAGCTTCGTCCGCGGCCTCGCCGACGCGGTCGCGACCGGCGGTCTGCTTGTCATGTCGACGCCCAACCGCACGTGGCTGACCCGCCTCGCGCTGATCGAGGCGGCGGAGCGCACCGGCGTCATCCCGCGCGGCACGCACGATTGGGACAAGTTTCTCACCCCTGACGAACTCACCACGCTGATCCGCGACGCCGGGCTGGACGTGATCGACACCACCGGTCTGACGCTATCGGCAAAGGGCTTCGCGCTAGGCGAGTCGACGACGCTCGACTATTTCCTCACTGCGCGTCGCAAGTCCGATTCAACGAACGCCAGCGGCGCGATCGTCACCCTTCCAAATTCCGCGACGCTAACGCCGCCGGCCGTTCAAGCGACTGACCTCCAGCAGACAGTCGAGTGAACGCAAGATTTGGGTGAAGTAGAGTGGCTTGGCCGTCATGATGCACTAAGCTAAACTGTCAGGCTATACTTCAGTAGCCTTGAAACGATAAGCTCGCGTCGATTACCCGCGTATTGCAGCCTTCGTAGACGATTTCGCCCACTGCGGCGCATTCGAGCGGCACGTTCCGCTGATGACCGGGAACGACAGATCGTTGTTACGTGCCAGCGCTGCGGGCAGCGCCGCCTGACATTGCTGCACCGTGCTGTAACGAACCGGGTCGACTCGGACTTCGGTGCAGGCGGTGTTCGCGTCACCGCAGCCCATGATCGCCATGACGAAGAAGACAGCTTCCATCTTCGGCCTCCCTTATGTCATTCAAAACGTGAAGGTAGCTGCCAGGTTCCACACCAGCTATTGACAAACGCGCCGATCTACGCCGTTCCGGACCGACCTGCTCCATCAGAGCGCGCGCATTGACGCGGGCACCCGCGCGCACGACATCGGCGTCAATGCCGCCGCAAACATCCATCGCACCGGGTGCCGATCGCCCGCTGCTCCCAACCATCCGGCGCTTCCTGCCCGATCTTTGGCCCAGCGATGCGCCCGGCATGAAGCTGCGCGTCGCGGGCGCGCTCGTGCTCGTCATCCTGTCGAAGCTTGTGCAGGTCTACGGCGCGCCCTTCGCACTACAGGGCGCGATCGACGGCATGGGGGTCGCCCGCACGCCCGTCTCTCTCGTCGTGCTGCTGATCCTCGGCTACGCCGCGGCGCGCTTCGGCTCCACGCTGTTCGACAACTTACGCAACACCGTGTTCGAGCGCGTCGGGCAGGAAGCGACTCGACGCCTGGCCGCGCGCGTGTTCCGCCACCTCCACCAATTGTCGCTGCGCTTCCACCTCGAACGCCGCACCGGCGCGGTCACCAAGGTGGTCGAGCGCGGGACCAAGAGCATCGACACGATGCTCTACTTCCTCCTGTTCAACATCGCGCCGACGATCCTCGAACTGGCGCTTGTCGTCGGCATCTTCTGGGTGAAGTTCGGCTGGCCGCTCGTCGCCGCGACGCTGGTGATGGTCGTCGCCTATATTTGGTTCACCCGCATCGTCACTGACTGGCGCTCATCCTTGCGCGAGCGGATGAACGATCTCGATACCGGCGCGGTCGCGCACGCGGTAGATTCGCTCTTGAACTTCGAGACGGTCAAATATTTCGGTGCGGAGGAGCGCGAGGCACGCCGCTACGACGCCGCGATGCGCTCCTACGCCGATGCCGCGGTCAAGTCGGAGAACAGCCTCGCCTGGCTGAACGTCGGTCAGGCGCTCATCACCAACCTGATGCTCGGCGGCGGCATGGCGTACGTCGCCTGGGGGTGGAGCCAGGGGCGCTTCACCGCCGGCAATGTCGTGCTCGTCTCCACTCTCCTGTCGCAGCTGTTCCGCCCGCTCGACCTGCTCGGCATGGTCTATCGCACCATCCGCCAGGGCGTGATCGACATGGCCGCGATGTTCGACCTGATCGACACCCCGTCCGAGGTCACCGACGCCGCCGGCGCCCGCCCGCTGTCGGTCGCGCGCGGCCACGTCCGCTTCGAGGGCGTACGCTTCGGCTACGACGACGGCATGCCGATCCTGAAAGGCATCGACCTAGATGTCGCGCCCGGCAGCACGGTCGCGGTCGTCGGCCCTTCGGGTGCAGGCAAGTCGACGCTCGCGCGGCTGATGTACCGCTTCTACGACCTGACCGGCGGGCGGGTCACGATCGATGGGCAGGACATTTCGCACGTCACGCAGGCAAGCTTGCGCGCCGCGATCGGCATCGTGCCGCAGGACACCGTGCTGTTCAACGACACGATCGGCTACAACATCGCCTACGGTCGCGAAGGCGCGGCGCGCGCCGATATCGAGGGTGCGGCGAAAGGCGCCGCGATCGCCGGCTTCATCGAACGCCAGCCCGATGGCTACGACACCCGCGTCGGTGAGCGCGGGCTGAAACTCTCGGGCGGCGAGAAACAACGCGTCGCGATCGCGCGCACCCTGCTCAAGAACCCGCCGATCTTGATCCTCGACGAGGCGACCAGCGCGCTCGACAGCCGCACCGAGGCCGAGATCATGGACACGCTGGAGGCGATCGAGCGCGGCCGCACCACCATCGTCATCGCGCATCGGCTGTCGACGATCGTCCACGCCGACCAGATCGTCGTGCTGGAAGCGGGCGAGATCGTCGAGCGCGGCACCCACGCCGAGTTGCTCCGCCGCGGCGGCCTCTACGCCGAAATGTGGGAACGCCAGGCCAGCGAGCGCGAGGAAGCCGAGGCGGAAGCCGAAGCCGCCTGAACTTGCGCTACACCGTTCAGCACCACGTCAGCCCCGCTGCCCTAAATGTTACGCCATGTTTCGCCGCGCACTTGATGCCCGCCCCTCGTGGGTGCATTACGCGCACCATACACGCTCAAGAGGAACAACGATGCGCCTGCTCGCTGCCACTGCCCTGATGACGCTGATGTCGACCACTGCGATTGCCCAGACCGCCGCGCCGGCTCCTGCCGCCACGAGCACGACGCTGCCCGCCTCCAACCCGTTCGCGCAGCCGAGCACCTTGCCGTTCCAGGCACCCCCGTTCGACCGCATCAAGAGCAGCGACTATGCCCCCGCGCTCCTCGCCGGCATGGCGCAGCAACGCGCCGAGATCAACGCGATTACCCGCGCGCGCTCCGCGCCGACGTTCGAGAACACGATCGCCGCAATGGAACGCTCGGGCCGCCTGCTCGAACGCGCCAGCATGGCGTTCTACGGCGTCGTCGGCGCCAACACCGACGACACCTTGCAGAAGACGCAGGCCGATCTAGCACCGAAGTTTGCCGCGCATCAGGACGCGATCAATCTCGATCCCGCGCTCTTCGCGCGCGTGAAGACGCTCTACGACCAGCGCCAGTCGCTTCGCCTCAACCCCGAGCAGCTCCAGGTTCTGACGCTTACCTATGAGGGCATGGTCCGCGCCGGCGCGCAGCTGTCGCCGGCCGATAAGCAGACGCTCAGCCAGTACAACAGCCAGCTCTCGACGCTCGAGACCGCGTTCCAGCAGAAGCTGCTCGCCGCCGCCAAGGCGGGCGCGCTCGTCGTCGACGACAAGGCGAAGCTCGCCGGGCTTTCCGACGCCGAGATCGCCGCCGCTGCCGATGCCGCCAAGTCGCGCGGGATGGACGGCAAGTACGTCCTCACGCTCCAGAACACGACGCAGCAGCCCGAACTCGCGACGATGAAGGATCGCGCCACGCGCGAGGCGCTGTTCAACGCCAGCATCAACCGCGCCAACAAGGGCGACGCCAACGACACGCGCGACACCATCTCGCAGATCGCTTTGCTGCGCGCGCAGAAGGCCAAGCTGCTCGGCTTCCCGACCTGGGCCGATTACGTGCTGCAGGACCAGATGGCGAAGAACCCGAAGACCGCATTGGGCTTCATGCAGCAGCTCGGGACTCCAGTGGCCGCCGAGCAGCGCCGCGAGGCCGCCGAGCTTCAGGCGCAGATCAAGGCGACCGGCGGCAACTTCCAGCTCAAGCCGTGGGACTGGGACTTCTATTCCGAACAGGTCCGCAAGGCCAAGTACGACCTCAATCAGGACGAGCTGAAACCCTATTTCGAGATCAACAAGGTACTGACCGACGGCGTGTTCTACGCCGCCAACCAGCTCTACGGCCTCACCTTCAAGCGCCGCACCGACATTCCCGTCTACCAGCCCGACGTCATGGTCTACGAAGTAAACGAGGAGAACGGCACGCCAGTGGGTCTGATGTATTTTGATTACTGGAAGCGCGACAACAAGAACGGCGGCGCGTGGATGTCGAACTTCGTCAACCAGTCGCGGCTGAACGGCACCAAGCCGGTCATCTACAATGTCGGCAATTTCACCAAGCCCGCCGCCGGCCAACCCGCGCTCGTCAGCTTCGACGACGTAACAACGATGTTCCACGAATTCGGCCACGCATTGCACGGCCTCTTCGCCAACCAGACCTATCCCAGCGTCTCGGGCACCAACACCGCGCGCGACTTCGTCGAGTTCCCGTCGCAGTTCAACGAACATTGGGCGCTCGATCCCAAGGTGCTGCCGCACTATGCGGTCAACTACAAGACGGGTGCGGTGATCCCGCAGGCGTTGGTCGACAAGATCAAGCGCGCCGGCACGTTCAACTCGGGCTATTCCTTCGGTGAGGCACTCGCCGCGGCCGAGATGGACATGAGCTGGCACTCGCTGACCGCGGCACAGGGCAAACAGAACGCCGACGCGTTCGAGCAGAAGGCGCTCGCCGCCACCGGGCTTGACGTGGCGGACGTGCCGCCGCGCTACCGCTCGCCCTACTTCCTCCACATCTGGGGCAACGGCTATTCGGCGGGTTATTACGCCTACAGCTGGACCAAGATGCTGAGCGCCAACGCGTTTAACTGGTTCGAGCAGCATGGCGGCATGACGCGCGCCAACGGCCAGCGTTTCCGCGACATGGTCCTGTCGCGCGGCCACACGATGGATTACGCACCGATGTTCCGCGCCTTCAACGGCGCCGACCCGCAGGTCGCGCCGCTCCTCGCCGACCTCGGGCTCAACGCGGACGGGTCGCGCATCGCGCCCTCGACCGGCGCCACGCCGAACAGCGATGGCCCGGTTCCGACCGCACCCGCCCCGCGCTTGGCCGCGCCGGGCAAGACTGGCAAGTAACCCGCCGACCGATCTCCCCTCCCGATCACGGGAGGGGAGATCACCTCACCCCAGCATGTCGCGCATCTCGGGGTGCTTATCCATGTACGCCCGCACAAACGGGCATTGCGGCACAACCTTCAGTCCGCGATCACGCGCTGAATCAAGCGCTGCCTGGATCAGCTTCGTACCCACGCCGCGCCCCTCGATGGCGGGCGGCACCTCGGTGTGGGTGAAGACGATCGTGTCGCCCTCAAGTTGGTACGCCGCAACCGCGCGATAGCCGTCCACGGTCAGCTCGAATTCCTGCTCGGCCTTGTTGTCGATCACGCTCTTCATCCAGCACTCCCTTCGTCGCGCACCCCAACGCCCCGCCCCGCCCGCCTGTTGCGCCGACCGACCGCAATCCCGATAGGAGCGTCGTGCAAGACCCCCGGCTCGAACTACAGCGCATCTTCGGCTTTCCCGACTTCCGCGGCGTCCAGCGGCAGGTCGTCGATCGCACGCTTGGCGGGCAACGCACGCTCGCCGTCATGCCGACCGGCGCGGGCAAGTCGCTGACCTATCAGCTGCCCGCCGCGATGCTGCCGGGCACCTGCGTGGTCGTGTCGCCGCTGATCGCGCTGATGCACGACCAACTCCGCGCCGCCGAAGCGGTCGGCCTCGCTGCCGCCACGCTGACCAGCGTCGACGAGAATCGCGCAGAGACGATGCAGCGCTTTCGCGATGGCCAGCTCGACCTGCTCTACGTCGCGCCCGAACGCGCCTCCAACGCGAGCTTCCGCGACCTGCTCTCCGCCGCGCCGCTCGCGTTGTTCGCAATCGACGAGGCACATTGCGTCAGCGAATGGGGCCACGATTTCCGCCCCGACTACCGCCTGCTGCGCCCGCTGCTCGACAGCTTCCCCGATGTACCGCGCCTCGCACTCACCGCCACCGCCGATGCACACACCCGCGCCGACATCCTCGAACAGCTCGGCATCTCGGCAGAGGGGATGATCGTCGCCGGGTTCGATCGCCCCAACATCCGCTACACGATACAGCCCAAGGACAACCTCACCCGCCAGATCGCCGACGTGGTGCGCGACACGCGCGGCCCCGGCATCGTCTACGTCCAGACCCGCGCCGCGACCGAGAAGATGGCCGCCGCACTCGCCGCCACCGGCCGCCCGACCCGCGCCTATCACGCCGGGCTCGACCCCGCGATCCGCGCCAAGAACCAGCGCGATTTCGTCGCGTCAGAAGACATGGTGATGTGCGCCACCGTCGCCTTCGGCATGGGCATCGACAAGCCCGACGTCCGCTTCGTTGCGCACGCCGGGCTGCCCAAGTCGATCGAGGCCTATTACCAGGAAACCGGCCGCGCCGGCCGTGACGGCGACCCCAGCGTCGCGCATCTGTTCTGGGGCGCGGAGGACTTCGCCCGCGCACGACAGCGCATCGCCGAGATGGAGCCCGAGCGTCACGCCGGTGAACGCCAGCGCCTCGCCAGTCTCGGCGCGCTGGTCGAGACCGCCGGCTGCCGCCGCGCGATCCTGCTCCGTCACTTCGGCGAGGACCCGCCCGCCACTTGTGGCAATTGCGACAATTGCCTCTCGCCCCCGCGCTCGACCGACGCCACTGAGGTCGCGCGCAAATACCTTTCCGCGGTGTTCCGCACCGGTCAGATGTTCGGCTCGGGCTATATCGAGAGCGTGCTGACCGCCAAGTCGAGCGAGCGCAGCCTCATGAACGGCCACGAACAACTCTCGGTCTGGGGCATCGTCGAGGGCGAAGACGCCGCCTTGCTCAAGCCGGTCGGCCGCGCGCTGCTGCTGCGCGACGCGCTACGCACCAACCCGCACGGCGGGCTCGAATTCGGCCCCGCCGCGCGCGCGATCCTGAAGGGCGAGACCGACGTCGCGCTGCTCGAGGCACCCGCCCGCCCCAAGCGCCGCCGCGGCGGCGGCTCAGGCACGACCGCGAATCCCAGCGACGATCCGCTGTTCGAGGCGCTGCGCGCCCGCCGCCGCGACCTCGCCAAGGAGCAGGGCGTCCCCCCCTACGTCATCTTCCACGATTCGGTGCTGCGCGAGATGGCGGAGGCGCGCCCGCGCGACGCCTGGGCGCTTGGCCGCATCACCGGCGTCGGCCAGCGCAAGCTCGACGCCTACGGCGACGCCTTCCTCGAGGTCATCCGCGAGCACGCCTGATAGGCCAGCCACTCTCGCTTGATCGGGAGTGACGGCGGCCGATCAAACCCACACAAGCCTCGTGACGATCGCCCGATCATCTTCTATCGCGCCCACATGGACATCCGCCGCATCGACGCGCGCATCGCCGTCTCGCCCCAGATCGACCCCGCCGACATCCCCGCGATCAAGGCCGCGGGCTTCACCGCGATCGTCAACAACCGCCCCGACGGCGAGGAAGCCGCGCAGCCCAGCGGCGACGCGATCCGCGCCGCGGCGGAGGACGCCGGGCTCGCCTACACCGCGATCCCCGTCACCCACGCCGGCTTCTCGCACCCGCAGGTCGCCGCGATGATCGACGCGATTGCCCAAGCGAACGGCCCCGTCCTCGCCTACTGCCGCTCGGGCACGCGCTCGTGCAACCTCTGGGCGCTGGCGCAAGCCGGGCTCGGCGAGGATCACGACACTTTGGTCGAGCACGGCGCCGCTGCCGGCTACGACCTGAACGGTTTGCGCCCGCTGATGGACGCCGTCTCGCCCGATCGGAATGACGACAATCGGAGTGGCGGCGAGCAGTGATCGCGCCTGCGTTGAGGCCTGCGTGATGCTGGGGTTCGGCCGCCCCAATCGCCTGCTGCGCTCTCCCGACGAGGTGATTGCCGCGATCGCGGAAACACCCGTCGCCTTCACCGCGATCGACGCGCTCGTCTCCAACGACGGCCGTTCAGGGCTGGCGATCGACGCCGCGGGACAGGTGCTCGCCGTTCGCCTGCGTGGGCCACGCGCGCTCGCCTGCCTCGTGCCCTGGACTGCGCTGCGCCAGACGATCGAAGGGATTGTCATCGACGGCGACCGCCGCTTCGGCACCGTCACGCTGATCGGCATCAGCGCGCTCGACGTCCGGCGCCTCGGCCAGCCGCAGGCGCAAGAGGCGTAACTTTCCCCGCTCTCCACGCGTTCGCATCCGGACACAGGAGAGCAGATCATGGCCAGCACCCTCACACCCGACCCCCGGCCCAACCACGGCGAGCACGACCCCGACCAGACCGGCGTCACCCCGACCGAGGCCGACCCCGTCGCCCACCCCGAACAGCCGCCACTCGACGATGACGCCTCCGGCCTGCCCGACAAACCGACCGAAAACCTCGGCGACTTCGCCTAATTGTCAGCGACGCGGCGCTATCCCGCAAGGATCAGCGCCGCCCCGCTCAGGATCGCCGCCACCGCGCCCACGCGCTGCGCCGTCACACGCTCACCGAGCGCAAACACCCCGATCAGCAGCGCCATCACCATCCCCGTCTCGCGAAGCGCGGCAAGCGGTGCGGTCGGCCCCAGCGCAAACGCCGTCAGCGCCGCGCCATAAGTTACGATCGACAGCGCCCCCGCGATCACGGCTGCGCGCCACTGCGTTCCCACGCCTGCAATGATCCGCCCGCGCGACACAATCGCGAACATTGCGGTCACGCCCACGCCCATCGCCACGAACAACCAGACGATATAGCTCGCCGCGGACGGCGCCGCGCGAACGCCGTGCGCGTCGATCACCGTGTAGAGCGCGATCGTGCACCCGGTCAGCAACGACCAGCCGAGCGCGCCGCGCCCCAGATGCCGACCCACGACCAGCAACAGCATCGCCTCGCCGATCAGCGCGATGCCCGCCACCTGCGCCACGCGCACCGGCTCGCCCAGCAAGCCGATCGTGACCACCGCGGTCAGAAACGGCGCCGTCCCGCGCAGGATCGGATAAGCCGCGCTCAGGTCGGCCTGCTCATACGCGCGGATCAGCGCGAAAAGGTAGATCAGGTGCGCCGCCGTGCTTGCCGCCAACCACCACCACGCACCCGCGGGCGATGCCACGAACGGCAGCACCGGCAGCAGGATCAGCGCGCTCGCACCATCGGTCAGTGCGCGCGCCGCCAGCTTGTCGCGGCCGACCCCAAATACATTAGGCGCCGATTGCGTTGACGACTGCGTGCACCGATCCCGACACGATCATCAGCACGGCGGCGAGGGTGAAAGGCGTAACGGCACCGCAGCGTGCCACGCGTTGCGCTTCACGTCACCAGCTTGCGCAACCCCGCGATCGTGTCCGCCTCGTGCGCGGGCTTGTCGGTGCGGATGCGCGCGATCCGGGGAAAGCGCATCGCCAACCCCGATTTGTGCCGCTTCGAATCGTGGATCGAATCGAATGCGATCTCCAGCACCAGCGATCGCTCGACCTCGCGCACCGGCCCGAAGCGGTTGGTGGTATGGTGCCGCACGAACCGGTCGAGCTGGCGCAGTTCCTCGTCGGTGATCCCCTGATACGCCTTGCCGACCGGCAGCAGCTCGCCCTCGCCCGCCGCCCCGCCGGTCCAGCACCCGAAGGTATAGTCACTGTAATAGGACGATCGCCGTCCGTTGCCGCGCTGCGCGTACATCATCACGCAATCGGCAGTCAGCGGATCGCGCTTCCACTTGTACCACAGACCTGCGCGCCGCCCCGCAACATAGGGAGCATCGCGGCGCTTGAGCATCATGCCCTCGATCGCCGCGTCGCGCGCGCCCATGCGGATCGCCTCCAGCGCGGTAAAATCCTCCGCCTCGACCACCGCCGACAGGTCGAACCGGTCGGGATCGAGCCGCGGCACGAACGCCTCCAGCCGCTTGCGCCGCTCGCTCCAGCCGAGGGACCGCAGGTCTTCGGTCCCATCGAACAGAATGTCGTAGAGCCGCACGAACGCTGGGCTTTCCTCCAGCATCTTGGCCGATACGACTTTCCGCCCCAGCCGCTGCTGCAGCGCATTGAAGCTCGCCGCCCCCCCGCCGTCCTCCAACGCGCCGCCCTGCACGTCGCCCTTCACCATCAACTCGCCGTCGAGCACGCCCGGCGTGCGGAACGCCGCCGCTACGTCAGGAAAGGCGCGGGTCACGTCGTCGCCGGTACGGCTGTACAGCCGCGTCTCGCCGTGCCCGGTCGCATCCACGACGTGGACCAGCTGGACGCGGATACCATCCCACTTCCACTCCGCGACATAGTCGGACAGATCCACGCGCAGATCCTCCAGCGGGTGCGCCAGCATGAAAGGTCGAAACACCGGCACGTCGGCGGGCGTCGGCTGCTCGCCCGCGCCCTCGCCCCAAGCAAACAGCGTCGGGTACGGCGGCTCCAGCCCGTGCCACACCTCCTCCACCGCATCGACGTCGAGCCCGAACGCGTCCGCCAGCGCCTGCTTCGCCAGCCTGGACGACACACCGACGCGAAGCGAGCCCGTCGCCATCTTGAGCAGCGCAAACCGCTCCTCCGCGTCCAGCCGGTCGAGCATTCCCGCCAGCACCCCGCCCGCATCCGACCGCGACAGATGCATCAACCGATCGACCACCGCCGACACGGTCAGCGGCTCGGCGTCCACCACGCCCTCGGGCGTCGGCCACAGCAGCGCGATCGTCTCCGCGGTGTCGCCGACATATTCGCGGCTCATCCGGAACAGGACGGGATCGAACCGTTCCTCGATCAGCGCGCGCAGCAGCGCCGGCTTGACCCCCGGCAGGTCGAGGTCGCCCGTCAATGCCGCCATCGCCCAGCCGCGATCGGGATCGGGCGTCACGCGCAGGTAATCGCCGATCAGCTTCAGCTTGGCGTTGCGCGACCGGGTATAGATCAGCGAGTCGAGAAGCTGCGCAAAGGCGTGCATGGGTCCGTAACGATCGGCACGCGGCGCGGCTCCGTGTTCTGGGGCTCTTCGCCGGCGTTAGTTGCCACCCTCCGTCGCGCCTTCGATCCCCGGCACCGCCGCCAGTCGCTGCTCGAAATCGCTCGCGATGTCAGCCAGCGACACCTCGGACAGCCGGTGGATCAGCAGCGCCTCCGCCTTGCGCAGCGCGCTGCCCAGCGACTCGTTGACTGACTGCTCGACCAGACAGGCGGGTGCCGGGTCCGCCGGGCCGAGCGCAAACACGCGCTGCTCGCCAAGCGCGCGGTACACGTCGAGCATGGTGAGCTGACCCAGCCCGCGCGTCAGCATCCACCCGCCGCCATGCCCCTTGGTCGACCGAACGTATCCCGCCTCGCGCAGCCCCGCCATCGTCCGCCGCACGACGACCGGGTTCGTTCCCAGCATCACCGCCGCCGCATCCGACGTCAGCGGCCCATCCATCCTTCCCATATGGATCAACAGGTGCAGCATTCTCGACAGGCGCGCGTCCATCAACCCTCATCTCCGATCACGTTCGCACAGTCATGTAACTTCATATGTTGCACATGATGCACAAACCACATATGTAACATCGGTAATTACGTGAAAGCAGTTCGATGTACGACGCAATTGTTATCGGGGGCAGCTTCGCAGGGCTGTCGGCGGCGTTGCAGCTGGCACGTGCACGGCAGCACGTCCTGGTGATTGACGCCGGATCCCCGCGCAATCGCTTCGCCGACGAGGCGCACGGCTTCCTCGGGCAGGACGGTCGCGCACCCGCGGCGATCATGCGCGACGCTCGCTGTCAGCTGGAGCGCTACCCCACGGCCGAGACCCTGTCGGGTGAGGCAAGTCACGCCGCGGCGATCGAAGACGGCTTCACGATCACGCTGTCGAGTGGCGGCGAGCGGCGTGGACGCCGGCTGATCCTGGCGACCGGCGTGTCGGATCAACTGCCCGCGATCCCCGGGCTGAGTGAGCGCTGGGGTGCCACCGTACTCCATTGCCCTTATTGCCACGGTTACGAGATGCGCGACCTGCCGCTCGGTGTCATCGCCGCGCACCCCCTGTCGGCACATCAGGCGATCCTGATCCCCGACTGGGGCCCGACCACCTATTTCACGCAAGCTGAGTTCGAACCCGACGCGGCCGAGCTTCACGCCTTTGCCGCGCGCGGCATCACGGTAGAACGGACGCCGGTGGTCGAACTGCTCGGCGACGCGCCTGCCCTGGAGGGCGTGCGATTGGCGGACGGCCGCATCGTCGCGCTGTCGGCGGTCTTCACCGCCCCGCGCACCAGCCCGTCGACGCCGCTCGCCGCGCAGCTCGGCTGCGCCCACGAAGACGGGCCGACCGGTCCGTTCGTCAAGGTCGACCAATGGGGCGCGACCTCGGTACCGGGCGTCTGGGCGGCGGGCGATGTCGCGACGGCCATGCACAACGCGACACTCGCCTCCGCCGCAGGGGTACTCGCCGGCATCGGCGTGCATCAGGCGGGGGTGCGCGCCTCGACCACGTGAAGTCAGACGCCGGCCACGCCAGCATGTGCCTGCACCGCGTCGGCGCAGTGCCAGGCATTGCCGGCCGCACTCATCCGGAGCGCTTGCGCGGCGGGGTGCCCGCACTAAACCCCGCCACCATGCAACGCCGCCTGCTTGTCCTTCTTCCTGCCGTGATCGTGCTCGCGGTCGCCGCGTTCGTGGCTGGCGTGTGGAACGCGCGCGCCGATCCAGTCGTCCGACAGGCGGACGTGAAATTGCACGATTGGCCCGGCGACGCTGCACCGCTCCGCGTCGCGGTGATGAGCGACATCCATCTCGGCAGCCTCGCGATGGATCAGGCGCGGCTCGACCGCATCGTACGCCAAGTCAACGCGCTCCGCCCCGATCTCGTGCTGATCGCGGGCGACTTCATCAACGGCTATGGTGCCGCCGATGCGCACGCGGTCGAGGTGCCGCTGACGCACGCTTTGTCGCACCTTGAGGCCCCGCTCGGCGTCGTCGCGGTGCCGGGCAATCATGACCACGGCACCAGCATGGCCGCGGTCCGCACCGCGCTGACCCGCGCGGGCATCACCGTGCTCGCCAACGAAGCGCTACGCCGCGGTCCGCTCGCAATCGGCGGCGTTGATGACGATTACAGCCACTTCGACAATCTGCCCGCCACACTGGACGAACTGCGCCGGACCGGCGGTGCGGCGCTGCTGCTGACCCATTCGCCCGATCTCGCGACCAAGCTGCCAGCGCAGGCACCGTTCCTGATCGCCGGGCACACGCACTGCGGTCAGGTGCAACTGCCACTCATCGGGCCGCCGATCCTGCCGGTCCGCACCAGCCGGCGTTTCCTGTGTGGGCTGGTCAGCGATGCCGGGCATCAGGTGCTCGTCACCGCCGGCCTCGGCACCAGCGACATCCCCGTCCGCTGGCGCGCGCCGCCCGACCTCTGGCTGCTGACCATCGGCCCGGCGGACCCGGATCGTTAATCGATCGCGGACTTGACCGCCTTTCCGGTCAGCAACGCGATGACGAGGAAGATGGCGAACAACGCGATTGCGATAAAGAACAGCACCTTGGCGATCCCGACGAACGTCCCCGCCAGACCGCCGAAGCCGAGCAGGCCGAGCACCAGCCCGATGACGAGGAAGGTAAGCGCGAGCTTGAGCATGAACATTCTCCAAATTGCATGAAAAGGCGACCGCCCAAGATCAGCCGAAGCGGCACCCAAATTGAGCGTGCCGCCTCGACCGGCTACACCGGCTCAGCCCTTGCGGCTGGCCTCGAACAGGAACCACGCGCGCTCTTCGGCCTGGTCGATCCAGTCGTCCGCCAGGCTCGACGTCGCGGTGTCGTTCGCTTCCTCGGCCTTCTCGCGCGCACGGCGCAGCGCCTCGACCAGCTTCAGGTTATCTTCGCGCAGCTCGGCCAGCATGTCATCGGGCGACACGAACTCGCGGTCGTTGTCGGCGACCTGCTGGCGGCGGCTGATATCGCCGATCGAGCGCAGCGTGGTGTTGCCCGTCTTGCGCACGCGCTCCGCGATCGCGTCGGTCACGCCCAGGATCTGCGACGCCTGATCGTCGAGCATCAGGTGATAGTCGCGGAAATGCGGCCCCGACACGTGCCAGTGGAAGTTCTTGGTTTTCAGGTACACCGCGAAGCAATCCGCCAGCGCGACGTTCAGCGCGTCGGCCGCGGTCATCGTGTCATTGCGGGCTAGGTCGGTCGGGGTAGCGAGCTTGGGATCGATGTCGGCCACGGCTCAGGTCTCCAGCTAGGTTTGATTTCGCCCCCACAACGAGCCCGCCGCCGAATGGCTCCCCGCCCCCTTTTACATCAGCCGCGTCAGACCAGCCTGAGCGCGTTCAACCCGATCACCACGCCCGCGATCAGCAGGATCGCCGCCGCCGCGACGCGCAAGCCCTTGAGCGGCAGCCTGAGCCACGCCGCCTCGCCCAGCGCCACCGCGACGACGTTGACCGCGCTCGCCCCCAACACCGCGCCCACCATCGCCGCCCATGGCAGCGTGCTCCGCCCGGCGAGTGCGGCGACGATGAACTGCATCCGGTCGCCGAACGCCATGATGGCGAGCCCGGCGATGCTGGTGAACGCCGCGCCCGTTCGCCATCCCTCCAGCGGATCGGGTCGCTTCAACCGAAACCCGGTGCCTGCCCCCGCCAGCACCAGCGCGAGCGCCAGCAGCAACAGTCGCGCCTCGGGCGTCAGCAGCGCGGTCACCGCCAGCCCCGCCGCCACGCCGATCGCGTAGTTGAGGCTGAGCGCCAGCACCGCCGCCAGCACCACCAGCACCGGGCGTCCGAACCGGTCGGCGAAGATCGCCGCCAGCCATGGCGTCTTGTCGGACAGTTGCGTGATCGCGCCCAGCACGATCGCGGCCATCAATGCATCCATCGCGTCAGCCGCTCGTGGAAAGCGAACGCGTCACGCCACGAACCGGACCTGGCACGCCGCCGCGAACGTGTCCGACGCCGCCGCATCCTGCCGCTCGCTCGCCACCGCCTCGCCCAGCATCCCCAACCAAGCGTGGACGATCGGGCCATGATCGCCGCGCGCCAGCGCGCGCTCGAGCTGCTGCGCCACCACCAGCGCGGGCAACATGCCGTTCGCGCGCGCGATGCGGCGGATCTGGTCGATCTCGTCGATCAGCCGCGCCGGGCTGCTGCGCCACTCGATCGCCGCCACCCGCCGCACCAGATCGGCCCTGACCGCGCCCGCGTCTGCCCGCTCCTGCTCCTTGCTCATTCCGGCCTCCCCTCCGCCCTCCACCGCATCATGCGCGCGCCGCGGTTAACGCGCGGCTAAATCGCAGAGCCGGGGGACGATAGAACCACCGCCGAGATACCTTGACTTGGGGTCACGAATCCGTCATTCGCCCTCACCAGACGCGGCAAGGCAGCCCAGCGGGCACGCCTCGCCGCTTTTTGTTTTCTATTCGTACAGGATACGGTCATGGCAAAGCCGACCACCGTCAAGATCAAGCTTGTCAGCTCGGCTGACACCGGTTTCTTCTACGTCACCAAGAAGAACCCCCGTACCCAGACCGAGAAGCTCAGCTTCCGCAAGTATGATCCCGTCGTGCGCAAGCATGTCGACTTCAAGGAAGCCAAGATCAAGTAATCGCGCCGGCGGCCTCGCGCCGCCGCAGGTTACGCTGCTATGCAAAAACCGCGGTGGAGCGATCCAGCGCGGTTTTTTGGCGTCGAAACTCTCCCCAGCGGGGACAGGGGTCACAGCAGCGCGCCTACCGCCTGCATGAACCGCGCAAGGCTGATCGGTTTCGACACATACGCGTCCGCCCCCGCCGCACGGATGCGCTCCTCGTCCTCACGCCCCGAATAGGCGGTCACCGCCATCACGGGAATGTGCCGCAGCGCCTCGTCCGCCTTCAATTCCAGGATCAGCTCGTACCCGGTCACGTACGGCATCTGGATGTCCATGATGATCAACTCGGGCATCACCTCGCGCGCGCGCGCCACCGCCTCGCGCCCATCGCGCACCGCTTCCGCCGTAAAGTCATGCGCGCGCAGCAGGTCGCAGAACAGCTTCAGGTTCAGTTCGTTGTCCTCGACAACGAGCACCCTTTTCGCCACGTGTTCATCAACCCCTTTTCAACGCGTCCCAACCCTTGGCAAGAGATAGGCAATGCGCACGCCCCTGACAAATGCGAAGACCGGCGCACGAACGAGCGGTGCCGGCGATCCCGACGCCGCCGCCGCTCTGGCGCTGTCCGCGCTCGCCTGGGTATTGTCGGACGATGACCGCGCCGGCCGGCTGCTGACGCTCACCGGCCTGGCGCCGGGCGACCTGCGCGAGCGACTGGGCGAACCTGCCGTCCTCGCCGCCGTGCTCACCTATCTCGAAAGCTACGAACCCGACCTCGTCGCCTGTGCCGAAGACCTCGGCACCCGCCCCGAAACCCTCGTCGCCGCGCGCGCGATGCTGGAGCATGCATGACCCGTCCCCTCCTCATCACCGATTGCGACGAAGTCCTCGTCCACATGGTCCGCCATTTCGCCGACTGGCTCGATCAGGAGCATGACGTCGACTTCGCCTACGGCTCATGGGAACTCGCCAAGAACATGCGCCGCCGTTCGGGCGAGCCGCTGACCCAGGAGGAGATGTGGGGCTATCTCCACGGCTTCTTCCCCGACCAGATGCACCGCCAGACGATCGTGCCGCACGCGCGCGAGGCGATCGCGGCGCTGGCTGAGCAAGCCGACGTGGTGATCCTCACCAATTTGCAGGACCAATGCCAGACGCACCGCGTCGAACAGCTCGCCGCCTTCGGCATCCCGCACCGCGTCGTCTGCAATCAGGGCGGCAAGGGCACGCCGGTCGCCGCGCTTATCGCCGAGTACCAGCCGAGCGTCGCGGTCTTCGTCGACGATCTGCCCGTGCATCATCAATCGGTCGCCGAGCACGCGCCCGATGTCTGGCGGCTCCATATGGTGTCCGAACCGCAACTCGCCGCCGGCATCGCGCCTGCCCCCGCCGCACACGCCCGCATCGACGATTGGCACGAGGCGCAGGCGTGGATCGAGGCGCGCTTCGCCGCCGCAGAACCCGCTCCGCCAATCGAGGTGCTCGCCACCTCTTGACCTCTTGAGGCACCGCGCCCAATCCGCAGCCCATGACCGACCAGATCGACCGCAAACTCGCCGACCTCGGGCTCGAACTGCCCCAGGCCGCGGCCCCCGTCGCCTCCTACACCCCCGTCGTCGAGGCGGGCGGGCTGCTCCACATCTCGGGCCAACTTCCCTTCAAGGACGGGCAGATCATCACCGGCCGCCTCGGCGACGATGTCAGCCTCGAAGCCGGGCAGGAGGCGGCACGCGCCTGCGGCCTGATGCTGGTCGCGCAGATCAAGGCGCACATCGGCAACCTCGCCCACGTCAAGCGGATCGTGAAGCTCGGCGTGTTCGTGAATTCCACCCCCGACTTTACCGACCAGCCCAAGGTCGCGAACGGCGCGTCGGACCTGATGACCGCGCTGTTCGGTGATGCCGGCAAGCACGCGCGCTCCGCGGTCGGCGTCGCCGTCCTGCCGCTCGGCGCCGCGGTCGAAGTCGACGCCATCGTCGAGATCGAACGCTCGCTCTGATCCGTCTTCGGGGCGGGTGCGGATCAACCCACCCGCCTCCCCCGTCATCCCGCGTCGCTCACGCTGGGTGACGAAGGCGAATAGGCCACCCCTATTCCTGACGCCGCCGCGCCCCTATCTTGGCGCGCAATGACCGCCATCACCGCACGGATCGCCGACGGCGTTGCCGCGATCCCCG
This sequence comes from Sphingomonas sp. Mn802worker, assembly GCF_000382485.1. Classification (GTDB taxonomy): domain Bacteria; phylum Pseudomonadota; class Alphaproteobacteria; order Sphingomonadales; family Sphingomonadaceae; genus Sphingomonas. The sequence continues at coordinate 214,500 of NZ_AORY01000011.1, forward strand.
CCGATCAGTGGGACGCTTGCGCCGGATCGGCCAATCCGTTCGTCAGCCACGCCTTCCTCAAGGCATTGGAAGATTCAGGCAGCGTCGGCGCACGCACCGGCTGGCAGCCGATCCCGCTCGTCATCGACGGTGACGATGGTGTTCCGATCGCGGTCGCGCCTGCCTACGGTAAGAGCCACAGCCAGGGCGAGTACGTCTTCGACCACGCTTGGGCCGACGCGTGGACGCGCGCGGGCGGTGACTATTACCCCAAGCTACAGCTCGCCGCCCCCTTCACCCCCGTCCCCGGCCCCCGCCTGCTGCTGCGCGATCCCAGCGCCGCGCCCGCGCTGATCGCCGCGATCGAGGCGATGACGCGCCAGCACGAACTGTCGAGCGCGCATGCCACCTTCGTCACGCCCGATCAGCTGCCGTTGTTCGAGGCCGCGGGCTGGCTGATCCGCGAGGGCACGCAGTTCCACTGGCAGAACGATGGTTACGCGACCTTCGACGACTTCCTCGCCGCGCTCGCCAGCCGCAAGCGCAAGGCTATCCGCAAGGAACGCGCGGCCGCGGTCGCCGGCCTGACGATCCGTCACCTGACCGGCGCCGAGATCGGCCGACGCGAATGGGACGCCTTCTGGACCTTCTACCAGGATACCGGCAGCCGCAAATGGGGAACACCGTACCTGAAACGCGCCTTCTTCCCGCTGCTGGGTGAGGCACTCGGCGACCGCGTGCTGCTGATCCTTGCCGAGCGCGACGACGTGCCGATCGCGGGTGCGCTCAACCTCATCGGCGAGGACGCGCTCTACGGTCGCTACTGGGGTTGTACCGAGGACGTGCCCTTCCTCCACTTCGAACTCTGCTATTATCAGGCGATCGACGCCGCGATCGCGCGCGGGCTGAAGACGGTCGAGGCCGGCGCGCAGGGCGAACACAAGCTCGCGCGTGGTTATTCGCCGGTTCCGACATGGTCGGCGCACTTCATTCCCGACGCCGGTTTCCGCCGCGCCGTGTCCGACTTCCTTATCCGCGAACGCGCCGCGGTGGAGAGTGACCAGCACTTCCTCGAACAAATGACTCCGTTCAAACGCGGCTGACCGCGCCCGCTACTTCCCGATCGCGCCGCTCGCGATCAACCGCTCACGCCGCCGCCGCATGAACTCGACGATATAATGCGGGATGCCCAGCTCCTCGTCGGTTGCTTCCGGCGCGGGCACCGAATGGTCGATGCGGAACAGCACCGACGAACTCGTCGGCGAGCGCCACACCGGCACCAGACCGGGCGCAAAACGCGGGTTCCACGTCGGCGGACGGATCAGCCACACATAATCGAACGCGGCGCGCGGCAGACGCCCGATCGCATAATTGACCGGCCGCCACCATTCGCCGCGACACCTCACCGGCGTGACGATCTGCGTCGGATCGTGCGAGTAACCACCCGCCGCGTCATAGCGGACCGTCATCAACTGCCCGCCCGCCATCGACCATTGGTCGTCAGTGTACGCCAGCCGCCGCTCGAGCGCGAGCGCGGGCATGTGCTCCAGCCGGCTCATCCGCCAGTCGTTGTGGCAATTATGCCCGACGAATGACAGCAGCCGCGCACCGACCGGCACGTGATTGAGCGCGACCAGTTCCTCGTCGTAGTCGCGATCGAACATCGCATAGCTGACGGTTGTGCCGGCGATCCGCACCAGAAAGAACGCGAGCCCGACCGCGGCCAGCACGCTCGCGTGGCGGAACGTCATGCCGGGCTTGGGCCGGATCGCGATCACCGCGATCGCCAGCATGAACGGCGCGAGCCGCATGTCGGCATAGGCCGATCCGAACACGATCCGCGGCAGCACGATGAACACCGCCAGCATGAACAGCGCCGACAGCCCCAGATGCCGCGAATAGGTGATCCGCGGATCGCGTAGCGCCTTGAACAGCACCAGATAGATCACCGCGACCGACGCCACGTCGAACCACAGCCAGCGGTCGCGTAAGGACATCAACACCCAGGCGATCTTGGTGCGCCAATAAAAGAAATCGGCCGTCTGCCCGGTCACGTCCGCGCCCGATCGCCACGCGACCATCAGCACCATCGGCAGCGCCAGCGGCACGCAGCCCAAACCGGCACGGAACCAGCTCGCCACCCAATGCCCCGACTGCCGATCCTTCCTCAGGTCGTGCTGGCGGATCATCTCGGCGGAGAAGGCAAGCACGCCCAGCACGCCCCAGCCGAACGTGTGGCAAACCCATAGCAGGCACGACAGCGGCACGAACACCGCCGCGCGCAACCGCAACCGCCTCAGTCGCGCCATCCTGAGCCAGAGCGCGAACAGGCACAACGCCAGCGCCATCGACAGCGCGAAGTTCACGAAGCCGAACTGGAACGGGTAACCGTAGGCGAGCGGCAGCGCGAACAACGCGGTCGCCGGAATGCGCCCCTGTACCTCGCGCGCGATCCACAGGAAACCCGCGACGGTCAGCGCCGGAATTGCCATCACGATCAGCTTGACCGCCGGCTCCAGCCCGATGATCGGCGCCAAGGGCTCGATCAGCAGGTCGACGCCCAGGTTACCGATCAGCGACCATTGGAAATCGTACCAATCCGCCAGCCACGCATGCGCGCCACGGTCGAGCTGGACGCGGTAGCGCCCCATGTGCCCGGGCAAATCGACGATCGGCGGGATGTCGGGCCAGATCAGCGGCACGCACGCGATCAGCGCCGCCGCGACGACGAACCACCTGGTCTGCCACCAATGAAGCCGCACCCCCGCGTCCATGTTCAGCGCCTTACGGGCGACAGGGGTGTGCCTGCAAGGCTGTCGTAACCGGGCGGGTCGCTGCGACCCGCCCGTGTCACTCAGCGATCGCGCCGCCCGAGCAAGCGCAACCGCAGTGCGTTCAGCTTGATGAACCCCGCCGCGTCGCGCTGGTCGTACGCGCCCTGGTCGTCCTCGAACGTCACGACCTTCTCCGAATACAGCGTGTTGGGCGACTTGCGCCCCGTCACCGACGCCAGCCCCTTGTAGAGCTTCAACCGCACCGTCCCCGACACCTTCTCCTGGCTCAGGTCGATCGCCGCCTGCAGCATTTCGCGCTCGGGCGAAAACCAGAAGCCGTTGTAGATCAGCTCGGCATAGCGCGGCATCAACTCGTCCTTCAGGTGCGCCGCGCCGCGATCGAGCGTGATTGCCTCGATGCCCCGGTGCGCCTCGAGGTAGATCGTGCCGCCCGGCGTCTCGTACATGCCGCGGCTCTTCATCCCGACGAAGCGGTTCTCGACCAGGTCGAGCCGCCCGATCCCGTGCTTGCGCCCGAGTTCATTGAGCGCTTCCAGCAGCGTCGCCGGCGACATCCGCTGGCCGTTCAGCGCCACGCCGTCGCCGCGCTCGAACTCGATCTCGATCGTCTCCGGCTGATCGGGCGCATCCTCGGGATTGACCGTGCGCGAGAAGACATAATCGGGCACCTCGTCCCACGGGTCCTCCAGCACCAGCCCCTCGCTCGAGGTATGCAGCAGGTTGGCGTCGGTCGAGAACGGCGCCTCGCCGCGCTTGTTGTGCGGGATCGGCACCTGCCTGGCTTCCGCCCATTCGATCAGCTTGGTGCGGCTGTTCAAATCCCATTCGCGCCACGGCGCGATCACTTTGATGTCGGGGTCGAGTGCGTAGGCCGACAGCTCGAAGCGCACCTGGTCGTTGCCCTTGCCGGTCGCACCGTGCGCCACCGCGTCCGCGCCCGTCTCGCGTGCGATCTCGATCAATCGCTTGGAGATCAGTGGCCGCGCGATCGAGGTGCCGAGCAGGTACAAACCCTCGTATTGCGCATTGGCCCGCATCATCGGGAACACGAATTCGCGCACGAACTCTTCGCGCAGGTCGTCGATATAAATATGCTCGGGCTTCACACCCATCAACTCGGCCTTGGCGCGCGCCGGCTCCAGTTCCTCGCCCTGCCCTAGATCGGCGGTGAAGGTGACGACCTCGCAGCCGTAGGTCTCCTGCAGCCATTTCAGGATCACGCTGGTGTCGAGGCCACCGGAATAAGCGAGGACGACCTTCTTGATGGGCTCGGACATGCGGGCAGCGCTCCTGTGCGGGTAATTTGCGCGCGGACCTATGCGCGCACGCGTCAGCGTGCAACCGTTGACGCCGGCCGTGGCTCCCTCGGTGATGCACGTAACGGCGCGGCTGAACCCACCGCCACCCGCACGCGTTCATCACCGGTACAATCGGTCCGCGCCAACACGGCGCCCGTTTTCCGTGGAAAGACCCTCTCCAATGACCCGCGCCCTCTTTCTCGCCACCCTGATGCTCCCCGCGCTCGCCCTTCCCGCCACCGCGCAGGAAACGCGCAAGAGCGCGGAGACCAAGCTCGACGGCGAGTTCGCCGCCTCCGACACCAACCACGACGGTTTCCTCAGCTATGCCGAGGTGCTCACGCGGATGAGCGCCATGAAGGTCGCCGGCGGCAAGAAACTCGACCCGGCGCAGGCGAAGAAGATCGCGACCCTGTTCATGGCGCGCGCCGACACCAACAAGGACGGCAAGGTCAGCGAGGCGGAATCGCAAGCGCTGATGAACCAAGTTTTCAAGCGCTACGATCTCAACCACGACGGCCGCGTCGACGGCCAGGAAGCCGCCGCCGCCCGCGCCGCTGCCAAGGCCGCCGGCAAGAGCGGCCCGACCGACGGTCGCTGACACGAACTCGGCAGGAGGGCACACGCACCCGCGTCTGGGCGACAACTTTTTCTGCTCGCCCGAGCGCGGATGCCTCACCTGTCGAATCGCACGATCGCCGCGGGGGATCACCCGCGAACAACACCGAAGTAGCGTGACCCGCTGCTAACACGTTGATCTGGGTCAATAACGCGCCGTTCTGCCGGAACGCTCGCGATTGCGAAGCGCTTGGTCCGTTCGTTCAAGACGGAGGCTGGTGTGACCGATAGCCGCGATGACGGGCCCATAGTGGCCGCAAAGAAGAATCCCGACGAACTGACCGCCGCGACCATCCCCGATGCGCACGGCAATCACGCACTCGCACGCGCGGTGACGATCAACCGGCCGGTGGCGGAGGTCTATTCCTACTTCCGCGACTTCGCCAATCTGCCGCACTTCATGGAAAATGTCGTCAGCATCGACACGTCCGATGCGACACGCTCGCACTGGGTGGTGAAGGCGCCCGGTGGCACCACGGTCGAATGGGACGCGCGCGTGACCGAGGACCAACCGAATGCGCTGATCGCCTGGGCCAGCGAGGAAGGCGCCGATGTGCCCAACTCGGGCCGGGTCGAGTTCCGCGATGCCGGCGCGCGCGGCACCGTCGTGACCGCCACCATCCTCTACGATCCGCCCGGCGGCACGGTCGGCAAGCTGATCGCCAAGATGTTCCAGCGCGAACCCGCGATCCAGGCGCGCCGCGATCTGCGCCGCTTCAAGCAACTGATGGAGGCGGGGGAGATCGCCACCCCCGCGATGAACCGGAAGCAGTTCGAGGAGATGGGATTGTGAGAGCGCTGACCTGGCACGGCAAGCATGACGTGCGCGTCGACACCGTCGACGATCCCGGCATCGTCAATCCGCGCGACTGCATCATCAAGGTGACCTCGACCGCGATCTGCGGCTCCGACCTCCACCTCTACGACGGCTACATCCCGACGATGAAGGCGGGCGACATCCTCGGTCACGAATTCATGGGCGAGGTGGTCGAGGTCGGTGCGAAGTCGACGCTCAAGAAAGGCCAGCGCGTCGTCGTGCCCTTCACGATCGCGTGCGGCAGCTGCTACCATTGCGGGAAGCACCAATATTCCGCCTGCGACAACGGCCTGCCTGCGGACAACCAGGACATCGCACAGGAGCTGTATGGCCAACCGATGGCCGGGCTGTTCGGCTACAGCCACATGACCGGAGGCTATGCCGGCGGTCAGGCCGAGTATGTCCGCGTGCCGTTCAGCGACGTTGGCCCGATCGTCATCCCCGACGGCATCGAGGACGACAAGGTGCTGTTCCTGTCCGACATCCTGCCGACCGGCTGGATGGCGGCGGAAAATGCCGACATCGAACCCGGCGACACCGTTGCGGTATGGGGTTGCGGACCGGTCGGCCTCTTCGCGGTTCAGTCGGCGTTCTTGATGGGGGCCGAGCGCGTCATCGCGATCGACCATTTCCCACGCCGGCTTGAGCTCGCACGCAAGTTCGGTGCGGAGACGCTCAACTTCGAGCAGACCGACATCTACGACGCGCTGATGCTGATGACCGGCGGGATCGGTCCCGACGCGGTGATCGACTCGGTCGGGCTCGAATCCCACGGGCTGTACGTCGACAACGTGGTCGACCAGATCAAGGCATCGACCTTCCTCGGCACCGATCGCCCTCACGCCAATCGTCAGGCGATCATCGCCTGTCGCAAGGGCGGCCGCGTGTCGATGCCCGCGGTCTACGGTGGCTTTGTCGACAAATGGCCGCTGGGTGCGTTCATGGAAAAGGGGCTGACGCTCAAGACCGGGCAGACCCACGTCCAGCATTACCTGCCCGGCCTTCTCCAGGCGATCATCGACGGGAAGATCGACACGACCTTCCTCATCTCGCATCGCATGGACCTCGAGGACGCCCCGCTCGGCTATCAGAAGTTCCATGACGAGCAGAACGATTACACCAAGATCGTGCTCAAGCCCGGCCTGAACGGCTGAACAGGAGAGAGACAATGGCAGACAAATTCGCCGTCATCACCGGCGCATCGACCGGCATCGGGTTCGAACTGGCAACGCTCGCCGCCAAGGACGGGTACGACATTCTCGTCGTCGCCGACGAGCCGCTGATCAACGACGCCGCACGCGACTTCGAGCAGTTCGGCACGACCGTGCAGGCGGTCGAGGCCGATCTGTCCACCATCGAGGGAGTCGACAAACTCCTCGCCGCCGCGAACGGCCGCCGCATCGACATACTGTGCGCCAACGCGGGCCGCGGGCTCGGTCACGGCTTCCTCGATCAGAAGGTCGACGACTGGCGCCACGTGGTCGACACCAACATCACCGGCACCGCCTATCTGCTCCAGCGCGTGCTGCCCGACATGGTCACGCGCAACGACGGCAAGGTGCTCGTCGTCGGCTCTGTTGCGGGCTACATCCCCGGCGCGTTCCAGGCGGTGTACAATGGCACCAAGGCATTCATCGACAGCTTCACCGAGGCGCTGCGTAACGAGTTGAAGGACGCCGACGGCGTCACGATCAGCACGCTGATGCCCGGCCCCGTCGACACCGAGTTCTTCGCGCGCGGCGACCTGCTCGACACGCAGGTCGGATCCGACCCGAACAAGCGCTCGGCCGAGGATGTGGCGGCGGACGGATGGAAGGCACTGATGAGCGGCAAGCCGTCGATCTTCTCGGGCTGGACGACCAAAATCCAGGGTGTGCTCGCCAACATCGTTCCCGGCTCGATCCTCGCCGAACAACACCGCAAGATGGCGGAACCGGGTTCGGCCGAGCAGTAAGCAGCAAGGTAAGACACCAACCCGCGCCGCTCCGAATTAGTAGCGCGGGTCGGTACAAGATCATAACAGGCCGGATCAGCGTCGTGACTGGCGACGAGGAAGTCGCCGCCGTCCGCGCCGCAGGCAAGAACGACCCGACCGACGGGCGCTGACACAAACTCGTAAGGGCAGCAGGCGGAGTCGTTCACCCGCGTGCTGAACCAGGCCGACCGCCTACCGCAGGATCACCGCAGTTTGACAGCGTGCAGCCCTGTCGAAGTGGCGATGATCAGGTAACCGTCCGGCGTGATCGCCAGCGATCCGCCGAAGCTCGTCTTCCACATGGTTGGATAGTCGCTCTTGGTCAGGTCGACCGCAAAGGTGGTGGTCGCGCTGGACACGAACAGGTGGCTGTCGGACACGACCACGTTGCTCGACAGGTTGGCGTTTCCGCCGACATCGATCGAGGCGGTGATCGCGCCGCTCGCGGTATCGATCAGGTCGACGATCGTGCTCGCCGAACGAACGGCATACAGCCTGTCACCCCGCACGGCGGCCTGCCCGGTGTAGCTCAGGCCGGAACGCCACAACGGCCGTTCGCTGTCGTAGGAGAAAGCCGCGATCGGCAGCGCCTTGCCGATCGAATAATTGTCGGTGAAGGTGAAGATCCGGCCCTTTCCGTCAAGGATCGGCGCGCCGTCATATTCGCCGAAATAGCTGAGCCCATTCTGCGTGAAGAACGAGTTCTGGATTGACTTCAGCAACTTGCCGGTGCGCGACAGGATGCCAAGCGAGCCGCCCTTGAAGAAATAAACGTAGTTCTGGTCGACCGCAACGCTTTCGCCCTGCATCACATAGCCGCCGTAATCGCCGGCGACTTCCGTCCGCCACAGCCTCGTCGCGGTCAGCGCATCGGCAGCATAGACGACGTTGCCGTAATATCCCGATGAGAAGAACAGGTCCTCGCCGACCGGCGTCACCACGCTGCCGTCGGAAAACTGCGCGTCATAGGTCGGTGTGCTGACGTAACCGCCGGTGGTTGCGTTGATGACCTGCATGGGCGCGCCGGTCGATGTGTCGTTCGGCGCCATCGACACCACCCGACCATTGGCATAGGCCGGAGCATAAAGCCGTCTTGTCTGCGCATAACGGGTGGTGCCGATGTCGAAGACCCACAATGACGATCCGTTGGTGGTCGACACGGCATGGGTGTAGATGTGCCCGTCACCATGAACGCTGTTGTAAAATATGCCGCCCGACCGTGCCGCCACGTCGCTCGGCGTGCCAGACGTCGTTATCGTCCACGCGTCCGCGAACGCCGCGGTGTTGAACGTCGATCGGACATAGCCCGTATGCCCCGGATCGCCCTGCAGCGTTGACCAATTGCCATCGGCCGCGATCGGTGTCGGTGATGCAAGCGGTGTCGGCGAAGGCGACGGTGTGGGTGTCGGCGTTGGCTGCGGAGTGGGCGTCGGGGTCGGAACCGGCGTCGGCGTCGGTGTGGGCGTCGGCACCGGCGCCGGGGCGACGATCACCGCGCCGCCGCCGCTTGAATCGTCGTCGCCGCACGCGCTGACGAACAACACCAGGGGCAAGACGCCCCACGCCGATCTCTTCATGAACCCCCCGGTACGAAACTGTCAGGGAGCGCTAATATGGAAGGAATGCTGCCCGCAAGCGCTTCCTTCGACCTGTAAGTTTTTGCGCGCTTCTATGCGTCGCACGCTTATCGACGGCGGATGGAGGTGCTGATCGCCGGCTTTTGCGAACCAGCCACCATGATAAACCTCACCCCCGCAGCCGCTGCTCTTCTTCAACCATATAGTCGCGCGTCAGCGGCAGCGCGTCGCGGTCGCGCGTGAACTGGATCTGGAAATTGACCAGCGGCCCGTTGGTGAACGACACGATCGCCCCGGCCAGATAATAGGTCCACATCCGGAAGAACCGCTCGTCGTACAGCGCCACGATCGCGTCGCGTTGCGCGACCGTCCGTTTGTACCATTCGCGCAGCGTGAAGGCGTAATGCAGCCGCAGCACCTCGACGTCGCTGACAAACCAGCGGATGTAGTTGTTCGCCTCCAGCACCTCCGACAGCCCCGGGATGTAGCCGCCCGGAAAGATGTACTTGTCGGTGAACTGGTCGGTATACCCCGGCCCGTCGGCGCGCCCGATCGTGTGGAGCAGCATCACGCCCGTGGGGGTCAGCAGGTCGCGGCACTTCTCCAGATAGGTGCGGAAGTTACGCACCCCGACATGCTCGAACATGCCAACCGACACGATCCGGTCGAACGTCTGGTCGAGCGCGCGATAGTCGATCAGCTGGAACCGGACCTTATCCGCGACCCCCGCCTCTTCGGCGCGGGCTTGCGCCACCTTCAGCTGTTCCTCGGACAGCGTGATGCCCAGCACCTCCGCGCCGGTCTTGGCATGGATGTACAGCGCCATCCCGCCCCAGCCGCAGCCGATGTCGAGCACGCGCATCCCCGGCTCGATCGCCAGCTTGGCGACGATATGCGCCTTCTTGTCCGCCTGCGCCTGTTCCAGCGTGTTGTCGCGATCGGTGTAGTAAGCGCAGCTGTACTGTTTGTCCGCGTCGAGGAAGAGGTCGTACAGCCGATCCGACAGGTCGTAGTGATGCGCGACGTTCTTCTTCGACTCCAGCGCCTTGTTCAGCCGCAGGAACCGGTGCCGAAACTTGCCCTTCAGGTCGCGCCAGCGGTTCGCCGCCAGATGGTTGGTCCCGTTCTCCCAGCGTGAATTCGCAGTGGCGAGCGTCAGCAGGTCGAGGATGTCGCCCTGCTGCAACGTCACACGCCCGTCCATGAACGCCTCGGCCAGCCCCAGCGCCGGATCGGCCAGGATCGCGCGATACACGCTCTTGTCATGGATCGTGAAGGTGACCGGCTGCAGCTCGGGGTCGGGCGCGCCGAAGCGGGTGGAGGAGCCATCGGGTTTGATAAGGGTCAGATCGCCGCGACGGATCGCGCGGCGCAGGAAAACGTCGATCAATGCCATGCCGCACCCGCTAACAAATCCGGCGGGCGGCTGTCACTAGCAGCACGCGGAAACGGTCAAATTCCAGCATACCAGTCGTAATCGACATTATCCTCCCAATAACCGCCCTGCCCCTTGCCGATGCCGGCCAGGCTACCAACCGCGGTCACGCGCATCAGATATTTGGCGTGTTTGTAGCCCAGATGCCGCTCGACGCGCAGCCGGCACGGCGCGCCGTGCCCGACATCGAGGAAGCGGTCGTTCAGCGCCCAGGCGAGGATCGTCTGCGGGTGGAACGCATCGACCATGTCGACCGACTCGTAATAAGGCGCGCCGCCGTACAGGTCGGCGCAGGTGAACACGATGTAGCGCGCCGCGTCGCGTACCCCCGCCTGTTTCAGCACGTCGCCCAGCTTCGGTCCCTGCCACTTGCCGATCGCGCTCCATCCCTCGACGCAATCGTGCCGCGTGATCTGCGCGCGCTGCGGGAACTGCCCGAGGTCGGAGAGCGACAGCGACAACGGCCGCGCCACCAGCCCGTCGACCTGCAACCGCCAATCGGCGAACCGCCCGTTCCGCAGCGCATTATACGCCGCCGTCCCCGGATCGCGCGTCCCGTTGGTGCGGAAATAGGGTGAGCGCTGATCGGGCGTGAACTCGGGCGCCAGCGCGTCGCGGTTCATCAGCGCGCGTTGCAGCGCGCGGTGCATGTCCTCGCCCTTGAAGATGATGTCGCGGACCTGCGGCTGCGCGATCACGCGGTCGCAGCCCGACAGCAGCAACCCCGCGCCACCGCCCGCGATCCCCGCGATCAGTTTCCTGCGCCGGATCATCGCACCGCCTCCTGCGCCGGCGCAGCGTGGCGCAGGTCCTTCGCCGCCGCCTCGCCCGCTGGCGTTTCCGCACGCGCATCCGTCATCGTCCCCTCGATCCGCCAACGCCCCGAGATCATCGACCACAACTCACGCCGCCATCCCGCCAGGATGACGAGCACCAGGTGCACCACCACGAACGCGGTGATCGCCGCCATGGTGATGAAATGGATCGAGCGCGCCGACTGCCGCCCGCCGAACACGTCAAGCAACCACGGCCACGCCGCATCCATCCCCGGCGACATCGCGAGTCCGGTCAGGATGACGAGCGGCAAGGCGATGAAGACGACGCTCGCGTAGCTCAGTTTCTGCAACGGATTGTACGCGCCCGGACGCGCCTCGTCATGGAAGCGAAACTGCAGATGCGCGCGCACGTCGGCGGCGAGATGGCCTACGCTTAGGTCTTTCGCCCGCAGCCTGAGGTCGCGCTGGAAATGCCGGTTGACGAGGCTCGCGACCATATACCCTAGCAACCCGAACGCGAGGACCAGTGCGAAGAACAGGTGCCAGCGCCGCGAAATCGCCAGATTATAATTCTGCGGGATCGTGATCCACGCCGGAAACCGCGGCAGCGTCGCCCAGGCGTGATCGAAGTTTGCGCCGTACCGCCCCCAGTAGAGCCGCGGATGCGCGTTGCTGATCCCCAGCCCCGATCCGATCAGGATGAAGATCGCCAGCGCGTTGATCCAATGCCACACCCGCGTCGCGAGCGCGTGTCGCCGGATCGCGACGGGCCCGGAAACGAGGCCAGGCACGGTAGGCGTGATCGACGTTGCGTCCATCTCCGACCCATATCAGTTATGTCGCGCATGACCGAATGGCATTTCTACGAACCCGCGAACGGCCACGGCCTCGCGCACGATCCCCTGAACGCGATCGTCGCACCGCGTCCGATCGGCTGGATCGGCAGCGTGTCGGCCGCGGGCGTGCGCAATCTCGCGCCCTACAGCTTCTTCAACCTGCTCAATTACAAGCCGCCGCTGCTCGCCTTTTCCTCCAACGGCTGGAAGGATTCGGTCGCCAACATCGCCGACACGCGCGAGTTCACCTGGAACCTCGCCACCCGCGCGCTCGCCGAACAGATGAACGCCAGCGCCGCGACCGTGGCGAACGAGGTCGACGAATTCACGCTCGCCGATCTCGAGACCGCGCCCTCACACAAGATCGCCGCGCCCCGCGTCGCCGCCAGTCCCGCCTCGTTCGAGTGCGTCCTGACCCAGCTGATCCGCCTCGAGACACGAATGGGCGAGCCGGTCGACACCTGGCTCGTCATCGGCGAGGTCGTCGGCATCCACATCGATCGCGCGATGCTGTCGAACGGCGTCTACCAGACCGCCCGCGCACAGCCGATCCTGCGCGGCGGCGGTCCCGGCGACTATTTCGAGATCACCGAAGCCGCCAGGTTCGAGATGAAACGGCCGAGCTGACCGTCACACCGGAACCGCCGGCGGTCACTCGTGCCACCCTTGGCGGCTCACCCATACGCCCGCCAGAAGAACAACGCCGCGGTCACCCCCGTCACCGCCAGCGTGCCGGTCCTCACCATTAGCTCGGGCAAGTGCCGTCCGACCGCCGCCCCGCCCCAGCCACCCACGACGGCGCCCACCAGCATCGGCACAGCATACCGCCATTCGACCATCCCGGCGCTCACGAACACGATCGCCGCTGCCGCATTCGCCACCGCCAGCATCAGCGTGCGAGGGCCGAACATCGCGCGGGGCGTGATGCTGGCGAGCAGGCCGTAGGTCGCGGTCGTCATCAACCCCACGCCGCCGCCGAAATACCCGCCGTACACACCCAGCAGCGCCTGCACGGCCACCAATGTCCGCGCCCCGATCGTCACTCGTGCCGCCAGCCATGCCGACGCATGCCGCCCGAACGCCAGCACGACAAAGGCGTACAGCACCAGCCACGGCACGATCAGGTCGAATGCATGTCCCGGCGTCACCACCAGCAACGCACTGCCGACCAGCCCGCCGACGAAGGTGATCCCCGCCAGCACCCGGTGATCGACCCCGCCGAGCGGGCCGAGCTCGCCGCGAAACGCCCATGTGCTCGTCGCGGCGCCCGGCAGCAGCGCGACGTTCGACGTCGCATTGGCGACGTTCGCCGGCACCCCCACCGCCAGCAATGCGGGCAGCGTCGCGAACGTGCCTCCGCCCGCCAGCGCGTTCATCGCACCGCCCGCCACGCCCGCAAGCGCGATCAGCAGCGTTGTCTCCACCTCCATTGCGCCCTCGCTTTCCTCCAGCATGTGCGACCCTGCGAGCGCCTTCGCGCACGCTGGACCCGGCATGACGCGCCAAAGCATAGGCGGTGCATGCCATCGATGCACTTCGCGCTTCCAACAGGACAGCACACGTCGCCATGTGATCGGATCGATAAGCCCATTCGGGGAGGAAGCGCGCCGATCGTCCGGTTACTGCGATGACACCGGCTCATGACCAATGCCAACGGGAGTGGCACGATGACGGGAAAGCTCGACTGGTGGCGGCTTCCAGCCAAATTGTGGATGACGCTCGAGCAGATCGGCGTGACCGCCACCACGCTCGTCGGGCATGCAGGCCTGTCCGACGAGCTCCACCAGGATTCACGCACGCTGATCTCCACCCGCGACGGGTTCAGGCTGTGGCGGTCAGTCGAGCATCTCGCCGCCGATCCGATCGTCGCGCTTCGGATGCTTCAATCCGCGAACGAGCACGGGCGCGACGCGACCTTCCTCGCCGCTTACCATGCCGCAACCTACCGCGACGCGCTCAACAACATGGCGCGCTTCAAGAATTACTACACGCCCGTGCAGATCGCCTTCCGCGAGTCCGCCGGGCTCGCCTATGCGACCCGCTTCTGGCCGACGACGCATGACGAGGAACCCGATATTTCGGTCGATTATAGCTTCGCCGAGTTCGTCGGGATCGGACGTCTGGGCACCGGCCAGCACCTGAGCCCCGTCCGGATCGAATTTCGTCGCCGCGGCCCCGCGATCGCCTTCTACGAAGACTATTTCGGCTGCCGGATCAGATACGGAGCACCCGCCGACCTGCTCGTCCTGAAGAGCGCCGACCTCGACCGACCGTTCCTCTCGTCCGATCCCGATCTGCTGAACGTGATTACGCTGGGGCTGCATGCGACGATGAACACGCGCCGCGCGCACCGCTCGATCACGCAACAGGTCGCCTCGGAGATCAGGCACCGCCTCGGCCATGACACGACCGATATCGAGGGGATCGCGCAGGCGCTCGGGCTAAGCCGCCGCACGCTGCAACGTCGGATCGAGGAGGAAGGCTCGAGCTTTCGCGAGCTCATCTCGGCCGGCAAACGCGAAGTCGCGATCGAGCTGCTCGCAGGCAAGCAACTGAAGATCAAGGAAGTCGCGGCAAAGGTCGGCTTTCAGGACACCGCCTCGTTCACCCGCGCCTTCTACCAATGGGAGGGTACCACCCCCGCCTCATGGCGCGACCTCCGATCATCGGCGCAACGGCCGCCCAAGCAACGCTAAACCCGGGCAGCGAAGTCCCTCACTCCGCTGCGACCAGCGCCGCCTCCACCGCTTCGCGATCGAGCTGCGCGCGGCTCTTCTTCTCCGCCGCGGTCTTCAACTGCCCGCACGCCGCATCGATGTCACGCCCGCGCGGGGTGCGCACCGGCGCGGAGATGCCGCCGGCGAACACGATGTCGGAAAACGCACGCACCCGCTCGGGCGTCGAACATTCGTATGCTGCACCCGGCCACGGATTGAACGGGATCAGATTGACCTTGGCGGGCAGCTTGTAGTGCTTGAGCAGCCGGACCAGCTCGTGCGCGTGCGCGTCGCTGTCGTTCTTGTCCTTCAGCATCACATATTCGAACGTGATCCGCCGCGCATTGTTGGCGCCGGGATAGTCCGCGCACGCCTGCAACAATTCCTCGATGCCGTATTTGCGGTTGAGCGGCACGATCTCGTCGCGAATCTCCTTGGTCACCGCGTGGAGCGACACCGCCAGATTGACCCCGATCTCCGCGCCCGCGCGCGCCATCATCGGCACGACGCCCGACGTGCTGAGCGTGATCCGCCGCTTGCTGAGCGCCAGCCCGTCGCCGTCCATCACCACCGACAGCGCGTCGCGCACATTCTCGAAATTATACAGCGGCTCGCCCATCCCCATCATCACGATGTTGGTCAGCATCCGCCCTTCCGGCTGCGACGGCCACTCGCCCAGCGCATCGCGCGCCAGCATTACCTGCCCGACGATCTCGCCCGCAGTGAGATTCCGCACCAGCCGCATCGTGCCGGTGTGGCAAAAGGTGCAGTTGAGCGTGCAGCCGACCTGGCTCGACACGCACAGCGTCCCGCGATCGGCGTCGGGGATGAACACCGCCTCGTAATCCTGCCCGTCGGGTGAGCGCAGCAGCCACTTGCGCGTCCCGTCCGACGACACCTGCGCCTCGACCACCTCGGGCCGCCCGACGACGAAGCGCGCTTCCAGCCACGGATGCTGCACCTTGGCGATGTCGGTCATCGCCGAGAACTCGGTCGCACCGCGATTGTAGATCCAGTGCCAGATCTGCTTGGACCGGAGCTTCGCCTGCCGCGGCTCCATGCCGGCGGAGAGCAGCGCCTCGCGCAGCTCCGCCTTGTTCAATCCCACCAGATCGACGCGCCCATCCTCGCGCGGCGCAACCGCGCGCGGCACGGGCACAGGGTCGATGTGCCCGGCAATGGGCATGATGGCGGCAGCGATCTCAGGCATGGCCAGGCATATAGCCGATCCGGCGGCGTTTTTCCACTCGCCTCCGGTCCGCTACCCCGTACGCTCGGAACGCCATTTCCTGACCGCCTGAACTACGCAGAACACGATCAACACTACTCCCGCGACGATCCACAGCGCGTCCCAGCCATGCACGCCGCCGTCGCGCCAACCCCGCATGGCCAGCATCAGCGCGAACATCGGTGCCAGCGCCAGATTGCCCCATGTAACCCGTGCCAGCTTCTCGCGCCGCGCCGCATGCCGGTCGAGCGCGGGCAAGCTTGGCATCCGCCGCGCAAGCTCGCGCTCGGGCCGCCGCCACGATCGCAGGTACGGCAGCGTCAGCAGCGCGATCAGCGAAACCGTGCCTGCGATCGTCACCCCCGCGGCCGGCTCGTCGAACAGCGCGACCAATGCGCCTACCAGCACGATGACGCCAGCGATCCCGCCCCAGAACAACCGCCGCCAGTCGCGCAGATACGCCGCGACGAACGCCTCGCGCTCCGCTGCGGTGACCATGTAGCCCGCGCCGACGTGGTCCCGTCGGTACAGGAAACCGCTGCCGTGCGGCGTGAACTGCGCCGCGAACATGTCGCTCAGCTGCTTCGACCGATCTCCGAACATGCTGCCAACCTTATCGCTCCGCCGACACCTGGCAAGCGCTTGCGCCGCCTCGCCGCCTCCGCCACCATGCACGGCGGGGAAGGTCGGACAGCCGGCCACACGAGGGGGAAACACACATGCGCCTGCCGGTCGCCGCCGCGCTACTCGCCGTCACGACACCGATCGCCGCGCTGGCCTCTCTGCCTGCCGCCGCGCAGTTGCTGAGCCCGCTCGAACTCACCACCGATCCCGCCGACAAGGCCGTCATGGCAGAGGTCGCCGCCGCCGTCGCCGAGCGCCCGCCCAGCCTGCCGAAACTCGACGCCGCACTCGCCAGGCTGCCGCGCCCCACGCCTCTGCGGGGGCTGGTGCAAGCGGCACGCGCCTCGATCCTGAACGCACAGCCCGACAGCAAGCCCGCAGTCGCCGCGGTCGAGGAAGCGCTTCGCCTCCTGCCTGAAAATCCGATCCCGAAACTGGTCGCGACCGAGGTGTTCACCTTCTCCGGCGCGCCGCAACGTGCCGCCGATCTGTGGCTCACCGTCAGTCAACAGGCGCCGGAACTCGCGCGGCAGAGCGAACGCTATACGATGGATGCGCTCGTCAACCGCTTGTACGACATGGGTGACCATGTGCGCGGCGATCGCATGTCCGCCCGGCTCGGCGAGATCGGCTTTGCCTCCGCGCTCGCACCGGAACGCTCCCGCTACGCACTTGCAACCATCCGCACGGCGATGCGTGCCGGCCGCACCGCCGACGCGATCGCGGCGGTGCCCACGGTCGGGAATGCGTCCGACCTCGCCAGCATGTACGTCAATCGTCAGTATGAAGCGTTGTGGCCGCGTATCGCCGAATGGTCGGGCGGCAACTTCGACGCGCCGCGGCGCCGCTATCTCGAGGAGCTTCGCGCCGACTGGAACGCGAGCCAAAGTTTCGAAACGGCAACGCCTTACGCGCGCGAGCTTGCCGGCCTTCAGGCGTATGAGGCGGTGGTCGCGCTGTTCCTTCCCATGTTCGATCACCTGTCGAAGGAAACGTACGACGCAGGCGCCGAGACACTCGCGCCGATCGTCGCGCGTTCGCTGACCGCAACGGGTCGCGCCGCAGAAGGACAGGCCCTGCTCGGCCGCGTCGCGCAGCAGTTGCCCGCAGAGGCAGGTGCCAACGCCCTCAACATTGATGCCTCCTACGCGACGCTCGCCGCGCAGAACACCGATTGGTCACAGGCGATCAGCCGCGCCGATACGTTTCTCGCCCGCGCAAAGTCGTTCGGCAGCGTCAATCCCAGCGCGATCACCGGCATCCAGGCGTATCGGGCTTGCGCATTGTTCCAGTCGAAGCGCCTGAACGAAGCGCAGACCACCAAGGCGGAGGTGATGCTGGCCGCCGCCGCCAACCCGTCGACGGTCGCCTTCATGCTCGGCTGCATGAACGATGCGCCGGGCCTGCGTACGCTTGTCATCGATCGCCTTGCAGACGCGAACACACGCGATTGGGCGCTTGGCTTCTTGCAGCCTTGTGTTCCAGACGGTCGGGTACCGATCGAGCACCTGACCGCGCCGGTGATCGACGCCGTGCGCGCCGATCCGGAAGTCATCGCCGCCGCCAACAAGGTCGGCCGCATCCTGCCGCAACCGATCGGCGGCAAGCTGCCGGCCGGGTTCGAACCCTTCCGCACCCCGCCCTCAAGCCATCCGGTCGGCAAGGACTCGGTATAGCCGCAGACGTCAGCCGCGCTGATCGCGCTCGATCCGCGTCACCACGCCGCCGTCCGCCACGTACGCCGCATCGACCTCGCGCAGGAACAGCCCGTGCCCCAGCGCGCCGGGCACCGCGTCGATCTCCGCCGCCAGCGCCGCGGGATCGGCGATCGTGTCGAACCGCGCGTCCAAAATCAGATTGCCATTGTCGGTCACGCCGTCCCGCACCGTCACCGCCGCGCCCAGCGCCTCCAGCCGCGCCGTCACGAAACGGCGAGCGAACGACAGCACCTCGACCGGCAGCTTCGCCGCGCCGATTGCCGCGACACGCTTCGACCCGTCCGCGATCACCACCATCCGCGTCGATGCCGCCGCCACCACCTTCTCGCGCAGCATCGCACCGCCCGCGCCCTTGATCGCGTGGAGCTGCGCGTCGATCTCGTCCGCGCCGTCGATCGTCAGGTCGACCCGCGCCACCTCGGCGAAGTCGCGCACCCTGATCCCGACCGCTTCCGCCGCGCGCGCGCTGGCGATGCTCGTCGCCACCGCCTCGATGTCCAGCCCCGTCCGCACCCGCTCGCCCAACGCGCGGATCAGGAACGCGACGGTCGAGCCGGTTCCCAGCCCGACGAGCATGCCGTCCCGCACCTCGCCCAACGCCGCTTCCGCCGCCAGCCTCTTGTCGTCATCCACCATGCGGGCCCGACGCTCACCCGCGTGCAACGTTCCGCTCACACGCGCCGCGCCGACCTCACGTCACACGCGGCGACCGAACAACCGCCCGAGCACCTGCTCCACCGCCTGCCCGATCGCGTCGCCGTCGATTCCGCCGACACCCGCCTGACGGCTCTCATCGGTCCTGGCGTCGTTCGCAGGAGACGGCTTCTCGGCCGGCTTCTCAGCCGCAGGCTTCGCCGCCTTCGCCTCCGCCGCCTTCATCGCCGCAGCGGCCGCCATCGACAGACCCGTCGCGATCATCGCCTTGCCCTGCGGCGAGTTGGCGGCGGTCACCGCCTGGTCGATGATCTTCTCGCCCGCGCGGCGCAGTTCCTTGGGCAGCTTGACCCCGCCGATCGTCTTCGGGATGCGTTTTTTCTTCTTGGCCATGCGACACCACTCCTGTTGCGCCTGATATAATCAGCCGAACGTCCGCTTGAAGGTCAGCGCCGGCACCACAAATCCGTCGCGCCGCCGGTATTCGCGCGACACCGGCTTGGTCGAGGTGCGGTCGGGCGCGTAGAACAGGCGGTCGCGGTATGACGGCTTCGCCAGCGCATTCTCCAGCGTGAAGGTGACGACGCTCGTCTTCGTCGGCCGCCATTCCGCGAACACCTGCGTGTACAGCCCACGAAACCCGCGATCGGTCTCGTCGCGGCGATATTGCGTCGAGCTTGTCGCATTTTCCGCCAGCACGCCCCACGCCCAGCTGCCGCGATCCTGCCGGAACTCGGCCGATCCGTAGAAGATGCTGTTGCCCGTGAACGGTCGCGTGCGAAGCGTGTACGGATCGATCACGAACGTCGGCACCAGCGAGCCGTAGAGCGTCAGCCGCCCGCCCTTCACCCCCAGCGTCTTCAGCGGCGCCTCGATCCGCGCACGCACGATCACCACCGTGCCGTCGCCCAGATTGCCCGGCGCATCGAACCCTTCTGGCGTCGGCACGCGGTCCTGCACCAGGCTGATGTGCGTGTATCCCGCCTCCAGCCGGACGAGCCCGTCGCCCAGGATCGGATGCTCCAGCGTGCCGAGCAGTTCCCAGCTGCGCTGCGGCACCAGTTGCGCATTGCCGCCGTTGACGCGGTCGTTGCCCAGCTCCGCGACCGAAATGAAGTCGGTGAACTGCAACTGGTTGACCGTCCGCTGCGCCGACACCTGCGCACGCCAGCCCGGCGCGAACCGCCAATCGAGCACCAGCTTGGGCTTCAGGAACGACAAGGTCCGCTTCGCATCGACATCGCCCGACACGGTCAGCCGCGACGCCTCGATCGTCAGCCCGCCGTCGAGCCGGATCGTCGGCGACAGCGCGCGCCCGACGTTGACGAACGCCTCGCCGCGCACCTCGCGCACCGTCGCATCGTCGACCGGCAGGTCGATCCGCGTCCGTCCACCACCCACTGCCAGATCGAACAGGTCGACGCGACTGCGCAACTGGTTGATGACGCCTTCCGCCCCCAGTTCGACGTTCCAGCCGTTCCACCCCGGCCGGCTCCACACCAGCCGCGCCAGCGTCTCCGCCTCATGGTCGTTGACCGACTGGCTGAACCCGGTCGGTCCAGGGCCATTGCTCCCGAACAGATCGATCAGCGACAAGTCGCGGTTGTCGCGTGATCGCCGTGTCGCCAGCCCGATCAGCTTGATCCCGCCTCCGGCCAGCGGCCGCGTCACGTCGCCGCCAAGTTCATATTCGTCGAGAATATAGCGCTCGATCAGCGCATCCTCGCGACGGGCCAAGCCGACGCGATCGACCCGGTTCGACTGGTCGAGCGAGAAGCGGTTAGTCGCCGCGCGCGCGTTCAGATGCGCGGTGCGGTTCGCGCCGTCATTATACTCCCACGACCCCGACAGCGCGCCCTGCGGCTGGCTGTAATGGTTCACGCGGTAGCGATATTCAACCAGCTCGTTCGATGGCAGCGCAGTGACGCGATCATAGCCCTCTTGCGTCGAATCCTGATTGGTGATGTTCAGCGCCAGGTTGAACGTCGACTTGCCCGACCGGAGCAGCGCCGACGCGCTCCCTTCCGGGAACAGGCGACCGGTATAGTCACGGCGAACCGTCCCCGTCAGCGTCCCCGCCAGTCCCCCGCTCGCCGAGGTGACGAGGTTCAGCACCTGCGGCTTGCCCGTGAACTCCGCGCCGTAGAGGTCGCCGGGCCCGACCTCAACCCGCACCACGCGTCCCGCCGGAATGCGCGACAGGATCGTGTCGAGCGTGTCGCTCTTCGCCGACGGGCGCTGCCCGTTGACCACGACGTTCCCCGCCGCCCCGCCGAAGCCGCGCAAGGACGGATCGATGCTCTCGATCGTGAAGCCCGGCACGCGCTGGACGATCTGCAGCGCGGTCGCGGGCGCAAAGGTCGCGAACCACGCCGCGTCATAGGTCCGCCGCCCGGTCACACGGTCGGGCTGCCCCGCGGGCTGCAACCCCTGCGCGTCGTCGGGCTTCGAGGCGGCCGGTCCTGCCGCCGGCGCGACCTGCGCCCACGCCGCGCTTGACCCCGCCGCACCCGCCAGCACCAGCGCACTCGCGCACCATTTCAGGCTTAACCCCATCGGCATCGCTCACCCCTCCCGTCGATGCCGCAGTGACTACAAACGTAGTCGTTTATTGTCAACGTTTGTTTTCGTCACCCTGTATTATCTACCTATCACACCTATTCAGCGGCTGTCCACCGCCGCTGCGACGACCCGCTCCCCCGCCTCGGCCGGGTCGACGCCCGCGGCCATCCGCGCCGCATAGCGCCGCGCCAGCACCGCGCAGACGAACAGCTGCACCTGGTGGAAGATCATCAGTGGCAGCACGATCAGGCTGACCGACGATCCCGTGAACAGGATCGTCGCCATCGGGATGCCGCTCGCCATGCTCTTCTTCGATCCGCAGAATACGATCGCGATCTCGTCGGGCTTGGAGAAGCCGAACGCGCGCGACATCCACGTCGTCGCCGCGATCACCGCCGCCAGCAGCACGCCGTCGAATAGCAGCACCAGCGCCAGATCGCCCGCGCTCACCGCCTGCCACACGCCCGACACCATGCCCTCGCTGAACGCTGCATATACCACCAGCAGGATCGATCCGCGATCGACCAAGCTCGTCGGCCGCTTATGCCGCGCGATCCATCCGCCGATCAGCGGGCGCGCCGCCTGCCCGGCGACGAACGGCAGCAGGATTTGCGCCGCGATCCCCTCGATCGCATGCCACGACACGCCCCCGCCCGCCGCGGGCAGCAACCCCGTCAGCGGAAATACCACCGCGACGATCAATGGCGTCAACACCGTGCCGACCAGGTTCGACACCGACGCGCTGCACAACGCCGCCGGCACGTTGCCGCCCGCAATGCCGGTAAAGGCGATCGACGACTGCACGGTCGAGGGCAGCAACGTCAGGAACAACAGCCCCGCTGCGATCTCGCCCGGCACCCACGCGCGTGCCACCCCGCTCACCGCCAGCCCCAGCAGCGGAAACAACAGAAACGTGCTCAGGAACACCAGCCCCTGCAATCGCCAGTGCGTCAGCCCCGCCCAGATCGCCGCCGGCGCCAGCCGCGCACCGTAGAGAAAGAACAGTAGCGCGACCGCGACGGTCACCGCCATCTCCGCCACCCGCACGCCCTCTCCCCGCGCCGGCAACACCGCGGCAAGAGCAACGGTGGCGAGCAGCAGCAACAGGTACGGATCGATGAACCGGCGAATGAACGACATGAAACCTCCAACTGCGCCCGCCATCGCATACCACGCCGAACCACGCGACCGCCCGCGCCTGCAACGGCGATTGCATGTCCGCTCACCCCACGAGCGGCGAAGCGTATCGCTGCACGTCTCGCCAAAGATCGTCGTCGCCCGTTAACGGCCTCACTGCCGTGTCAGCGATCCACTGCTCCCTATCAAACGGTCGCCACGCCCCCTGACATGCTGGACCGCGGCGAGGGTGACGATCACAACAACCTGCATCACCCTACGTCGCCTCGTGTGGCTCGGCCGTCGCCCTGTAGCGTGGCAGTGGTCCATTCACGACACTCTACAGATGCCCGGCCCGCCGCCACGCTCCATTCTAACGCGTGGTTGGTGCGGAAAGTACATGCCGCTACAACGCGCCGGAATGTACCGTCGTCGTGTTGCCCTGCGTCCGGCTGGTCGGTTTACCGCCTGCGATCGCCGACCATACCTGCGTCGGCGACGGCATCCGGTCGAACGACGGGAACGTGCTCACGCTGCCGTCGACATCGCTCAGCGTGACCGAATAGACGCCTGTCTTGTTGATCTGCGCCATTAGCGACGGCTCCACGCTGATCACGCGTCCCGCATCGCCCAGCGCCATGGCATAGCCTCCGCTCGCGTCGCCCGACCGATACACGCCGTAGTTGCGCTCACCCACCCCGTCGCGGCACCACGTCACCTGTGCCGGCACGGTCGTCTTGTCTTGCTTTGCCACCCTGCCGGAGTGAACCAGACCGGCGATCATCATGTCAGCCAGGTCGGGCTTGACCACACGGGCCTTGGCATACCGAAGCGGCTGGGGGCATGCCGCGACCGGGACCGCCGCGCGCGCTGCCGTCATGCTCCCGGCCGGCCAGCGCACGCCCGCGATCACCTGGTCCATCCGCTCACTCAACTGCGCCGCCGTCATGACGGGAGCCGTCATGCGCAAGACGACAAGCCAGCCCCCGACCGGCACCACCGCGAGCGCGGTGCTGCGGAACTGTCCGCCCGGACTCGCATACACCTGCCGTAGCGACGAGGCCGCGGTTGCGCCCGGCGCGGCGAATGCCACCGGCGTCGCGCTTGCGGGCGACATGCCGGGTAAGGCATCGCTCGTCTCCAATGCGGTGCGCGCGCGATCGAACCACAGGGCAGCATCACCGGCCGCGGGATGGAACAGGAACAGGGTCGTGATGACGCTCTTGTCCGCCGCCTCGTACCGCGCGGTCACATCGAATTCGCCAGCGGTCGCATCGCTCAGCTCGGTGCGCGTCAATCCCGCGAGCACCGGCATCAGGATAATCCCGCTCTGCGCGTGCTGCCAGCCCTTGCTCGCCGGCACCGGCAGGTCGCGCGCTCTCGCCTGCATCGTTGCCACGCTCATCACAACGGCCGCTGCCAGCAGCCACCCACGCGTCGATCGCATCGTTCATACCCCCCGGTTACCGCAGCATGGATAGTTCCGGGGGCCGCGACAAGCCGCATCGTTCACGCGCATATCGCCGTCCTCGCCCTGTCCGGGGACCTATCGCGCGCGGTGCTTGGCAACCAGCGCCACCAACGCTTCTACGCCGTCACGACCATGAAACGTGTACGCTGCCGAGCAACAGATACCATCCAAGGCCGACACCCACTGCCAGAAAGCCAAGATCGAACAGATAGGCGACAGGCCGTTCGTTGAGCGTGTCGACCGAGAAACGGCGCTCATATCGCTCGGTCCAGGCGGAGCGAAGCAGCCGGTAAGTGCCGAAGATGACCAGCGGGATGAGCAGAAGCGGCATGCTTGCCTGTTACAAGCAGATCCTTTCTGTCGCCTTTACGGCGGATCAGGCGGTTCGCTCAGATAGTCGCTCGTCTTTGTGGCGCGTACCGACGCAGGCACGATCCGAGCACAAGCGATGTTGTGGGCTCGCCGCTCAGTGCGGGCGCGACGACGCCGCATCACCTGCCGGCGACTGACCGCCCCCGCATTAACCGCCCGCGCCCACGAACCTCGCAAGGCCTCCCACGCGTTCCTACATCCCGCCACACTGGCATCCGCTGCGGAACGAAGGTAGAACGGCCCTCATGGCTTTGACGACGATTTCGGTGCGCGGCGCGCGCGAGCACAATCTCAAGGACGTGGGCGTCGACATTCCGCGCGACACGCTGACCGTCATCACCGGGCTGTCCGGCTCGGGCAAGTCCTCACTGGCCTTCGACACCATCTACGCCGAGGGGCAACGCCGCTACGTCGAGAGCCTGTCGGCCTATGCGCGCCAGTTCCTTGAGCTGATGCAGAAGCCCGACGTCGACCATATCGAGGGGCTGTCCCCTGCGATCTCGATCGAGCAGAAGACCACCAGCCGCAATCCGCGCAGCACGGTGGCGACCGTTACCGAAATCTACGACTACATGCGCCTGCTCTGGGCGCGCGTCGGCGTCCCCTACTCCCCCGCCACCGGAGAGCCGATCGCCGCGCAGCAGGTCAGCCAGATGGTCGACCGCGTCATGTCGCTGCCCGAGGGGACGCGCCTCTACCTGCTCGCCCCCGTCGTCCGCGCGAGGAAGGGCGAGTATCGGAAAGAGATGCTCGAGTGGCAGAAGGCCGGCTTCACCCGCGTCCGCATCGACGGTGAGCTCTACGAGATCGACGAGGCGCCCGCGCTCGACAAGAAGTTCAAGCACGACATCGAGGTCGTCGTCGACCGCTTGGTCGTCCGCGGCGACATCGCCACGCGTTTGGCGGAGAGCTTCGAGACCGCGCTCAAGCTCGCCGACGGTCTCGCCTACGTCGACCCCGCCGATCCCGTTGAGCCCCGCACACCCACCAGCGCGGTGCTCGGCGACCACGCCCCCGACGGCCGCATCGTCTTCTCGGAAAAGTTCGCCTGCCCCGTCTCGGGCTTCACCATTCCCGAGATCGAGCCGCGCCTGTTCTCCTTCAACGCCCCCCAGGGCGCCTGCCCGGCGTGCGACGGCCTGGGTGAAAAGCTGATCTTCGACGAGGACCTCGTCGTCCCCAACCACCAGCTGTCGATCAAGAAGGGTGCGGTCGTCCCCTGGGCGAAATCCAACCCGCCCTCGCCCTACTACATGCAGGTGCTCGGCTCCCTCGCGCGCGAGTTCGACTTCGTGCTCGACACCCCTTGGGGCGAGCTGCCCGCAGAGGTGCAGAAGACCATCCTCCACGGCACGCGCGGGAAACCCGTCACGCTCACCTTCGTCGACGGCAAGAAGTCCTACGACGTTAAGAAACCGTTCGAGGGCGTCATCGGCAACCTCAACCGCCGGATGCTCCAGACCGAGAGCGCGTGGATGAAGGAGGAGCTGTCGAAATACCAGTCCGCGCAGGCGTGCGAGACCTGCCACGGCGCCCGCCTCAAGCCAGAGGCGCTCGCGGTCAAGATCGCGAAACAGGACATCAGCCACGCCACCCACCTCTCGGTCGTCGACGCGCTCGCCTTCTTCACCGATCTCCCCAACCACCTGGGTGACCAGCAGCGCGCGATTGCCGAGCGTATCCTGAAAGAGATCGTCGAGCGGCTCGGCTTCCTCAACAACGTCGGCCTCGATTACCTCAACTTGAACCGCACCAGCGGCACGCTCTCGGGCGGCGAGAGCCAGCGCATCCGCCTCGCCAGCCAGATCGGCTCGGGCCTCTCCGGCGTCCTCTACGTCCTCGACGAGCCCTCGATCGGCCTCCACCAGCGCGACAACGACATGCTGCTGGCCACCCTCCGGCGTCTGCGCGACCTCGGCAACACCGTGCTGGTGGTCGAGCATGACGAGGACGCGATCCGCACCGCCGATTACGTCATCGACATGGGGCCCGGCGCGGGCGTCCACGGCGGGCAGGTCGTCGCCGCCGGCACGCTCGCCGAAGTGCTGGCGACCGAGGGCAGCGTCACCGCCGATTACCTGAACGGCGTGCGCGAGGTCCCCGTGCCCGCGAAACGCCGCAAGGGCTCTGCCAAGAAGCTCACCGTCCACAACGCCACCGCCAACAATCTGACCGGCGTTACCGCGTCGATCCCCTTGGGCACCTTCACCTGCATCACCGGCGTGTCGGGTTCGGGCAAGTCGAGCTTCACCATCGACACGCTCTTCGCCGCCGCCGCGCGGACGCTGAACGGCGCGCGGATGCTCGCGGGCAAGCACGACAAGATCTCCGGGCTACAGCATCTCGACAAGGTCATCGACATCGACCAGTCGCCGATCGGCCGCACCCCGCGCTCCAACCCCGCGACCTACACCGGCGCGTTCACGCAGATCCGCGACTGGTTCGCCGGCCTGCCCGAGAGCCTCGCCCGCGGCTACAAGCCCGGCCGCTTCTCCTTCAACGTCAAGGGCGGGCGGTGCGAGGCGTGCCAGGGCGACGGCGTGCTCAAGATCGAGATGCACTTCCTCCCCGACGTCTACGTCACCTGCGACGTCTGCCACGGCCAACGCTACAACCGCGAGACGCTGGAGGTGAAGTTCAAGGGCCACTCGATCGCCGACGTGCTCGACATGACGGTCGAGGACGCGGCCGAGTTCTTCAAGGCCGTGCCCCCGATCCGCGACAAGATGGCGATGCTGGTCGAGGTCGGTCTCGGCTACGTCAAGGTCGGGCAGCAGGCGACCACGCTCTCGGGCGGCGAGGCGCAGCGCGTCAAACTCGCCAAGGAACTCGCCCGCCGCGCCACCGGCAACACGCTCTACATCCTCGACGAGCCGACCACGGGCTTGCACTTCGAGGACGTGCGCAAGCTCCTCGAGGTGCTCCACGCCCTCGTCGAACAGGGCAACACCGTCGTCGTGATCGAGCACAACCTCGACGTCATCAAGACCGCCGACCACATCATCGACATGGGGCCCGAAGGCGGCGTCAAGGGCGGCCGCGTCGTGGCCGAGGGCACGCCCGAGCAGGTCGCCAAGGTAAAGGGGAGCTTCACCGGGCGGTATCTCGCGCCGCTGTTGGGGAAGCGGAAGGTGGCGGAGGCGATTGCGGCGGAGTGAGGTGTGTCTAGCGCAACTCAATAATAACGTTTCTTATGAGATCAGAAATAACATCATCTGCTTGCGGCTGTAAAATGACGATGGACGATGGATGAGCGGCCATATTTCGGCGTTTCAGCTTCTCTCTAAGCATTTGCTCAAGGTTTTTTTGGATCACCTTGCCGCTGGAGCAAGCATCAAGGAATTCTGACTCCTTGAACTCGTCAAAATCGTCAGTTTTGCAAACTAGCGGTTTTGGCGACTTCGTGAATCTCTTACTTGCGCCTTCATTGAATTGCCCAAGACGGCTTCCGTCTGATAGAACCCAGCGCCTTAAATGATTATACGCTAAGTTCCATGTCATAACGATTGATGATCTGAATGCAGCGACTTGATAACAGCGAATCGCTTCGTCTAAAAAAACTCGCTCGGGTCCGTCTTCGACCTGATCTATCAAACCTGATAAGAGCTTAGAGACTGCTGCACTCTTCGTATTAGGTACCAATATGTCATCGAGTCTCTTTCGTTCTTGCCCTTCAAGAAAGTAACCTCTTTTATCATAAATAAAAAGCGGCGGCTTTCTTGTAGCTAAACGCGAAAGATACACACTAACCTGTGGAGGTGCCAAATGAACCGATCTAAAAACCTCCGCTATCGCGCGAGGAGCGAATCGGTCCACCTTCTTAATGCGATGCAAAAACCACGCTATCCTGCAAATCTGTTCATTGACCGATAGGTTTTTAAACCGCGCCTGCGCCTCAAAGAACTCCTCAAACTCAGTCATTCAGAGCGTCTCTTTTTATCCTCAATGCGGCCAGCGCCCGTCAAGCTAAGCGAATAGCCTTTACTATCACCGGATAAAAACTTGTTATCGGCTAGATTACGCAATGGCTTGGAGAAGTCCGTAGAGTTGGTACTCCATCCCAGCAATTTAAAACATGTGTAGATGTAGTCTACCGTAAAAGCGTTGATATTTCTAGCGTCGCGCAACCACAAAGCGATTAGAAGGTATTTGTCGAAGCCTGTTTTCGCCTCGTAATCTGACACAAAGTCTTTCAGCGATGGGTCAGACTTCACGTCTAAGTCATTAACGGGGTTTGGTACTTTAGCTACCCGGGCCTTCCTTGGAGCCTTCGGTCGTGACGGTTCCGCGTCCAGTGCGCCACCTTCGATCACATCTTCGTCGTTATCGATCTGATCGGCATCCGCTTCAAGCAAGGCAGGACTTGCTGGACGAGAAACCTGACGGGAGCTCACAGTTGTAGAACCGCGAAAAACATTTTGGATCGCTTGAGTAACTTGCGCGATCTCACCTTCTTGAAAATCGCCTTCAAGAAGGACAAAGCGAAATTTCGATGTACCGCCAGATCCGCGTGACGAACTTCCTCGTGCCATCATTACCCCCTCTCTGGGCGAGAACCTCGCTGTAATGGGCAACAGATACAAGACAAAACATCGCTGCTAAGTTAGCCGATCCTTTTATTCACAACCCCACCGCCTTCCGTAATGCCTCGTTCATCCGCCCCTGCCACCCCGGCCCGCCCTCGCGAAACCGCTCGATCACGTCGGGGTCGAGCCGCAGCGTCACCTGCTCCTTCGCGCGCCCGCGCAGCGGCGGTCGACCACGCACCACGCCGTTCGGCCCCAGATAGCCCGTCGCCGGCCGGATCACCTTGCCCCCGATCGAGAACTCGGCGGTGTCCAGCATCTCGTCGGTCCACTCCGACAGATCGTCCGCCGGGTCAGGCGAGCCGGCTGCGAAATCGTGCTTGTTCTCGCTCATTGGCCTTCCTCATCGAAATGACGCGCCGCCCGCGCTCGGTTGCCGCCCACACGATCACCACCGTCCGCTCGCCCAGCAGCCCGATCGTGCAGCATCGCCGCTCGGGATAGTCGAACCGCGCGTCCTCGAACTCGAACGCCGGCCCGTCGAACACGCCCGCCGCATCGGCGAAGTCTAGCCTTCGCTCGCGCAGCGTCGCGTCCCGCTTGGCTGCATCGTAGCTGATCTCCACGATGGTATTTTGTACCTACATAATGCGGCGTCAAGGGTCGTCGCGGCGGAGCCGCGCCTTCGAATGTGGTGGTGACGGCTACGTTGCCAAGGTGGGAAGAACTAAGCCTCGCCGCGGCGAAGCCGCGTCGTCAGTCGGCGCTGCTGGCGCCGCTGGCCGGGCCGGCGCTGGGGCGCTCGTCGGTAGCTTCGCTACCGCCTTGCCGCGCCGGCCTGTCCTACACTTGGCAAACCTGCCTACTACCCCGGACCCTCAACCAACGGGACCACGCCCATGCACACCCCACCCTACATCCCCGTCGCCTACCCGCTCGATCAGGCGCCCGAGCGGCACGAGATCGCGCATCGCGAGTGGCAGGCGCACGTCGACGCCGGCCGCATCTCCGCCACCCCGCTGCCCGCGCTCGAGATCGCCGCCGCGCTGACGATGGAGGCGCTGTTCCGCCGCACCGGGCTGTGCCGTCGATGACCGCGCACCCGCCCACCGCGCTCCCGGCCCCCGTCGACACGCCGGCCGGACACGAGCCCACCCGCCACGCCACCCCGGCCACCATCCCGGCCCCCGACGCCACCCTCCCCGGCGACCGCGCGCACTATCACCGTAGCGATGGCTGGACGCCCGAGCGCCAGCGCCTCTTCGTGGAGGGGATCGCCGGCGGCGACACCGTTGATCGCGCCTGCGCGCGCGTCGCGCTCTCGCCCGCCTCGGCCTATGCCTTTCGCCGCCGCGCCGCCGGTGCCGCCTTTGCGCTCGCCTGGGACGGCGCGCGGTTGCTCGCGCGCGAGACGCTCGCCGACACGCTCCTCACCCGCGCGCTGGAGGGGCAGGAGGAGGTCATCACCCGCCCCGACGGCTCGGTCGTCACCCGCCACCGCTTCGACAATCGCCTCGCGACCCACATGCTCCACCGGCTCGACCGCTTCTCCGACGCCGCGCAGCGCAGCGCCCATGGCACCGCCGCGCGCGCGGTCGCGGGCCAGTTCGACGCCTATCTCGACCTGATCGATGCCGATGCGACGCCCGCCCGCGCCGGCCTGTTCGTCGCTCAGCGCCTTGGGCCCGACGCGCGCGCCAGCCGGGCCGCCGACCTGGAACCCGTCCTCGCCCTCGCCCGCGCCGACCGCTGGCTCGCCGGCCACCCGCCACGGCCGGAGAGGTCGACGTCTCCGACCTAGACCCCGCCACCCGCGCTGGCTGGACCGCCGAGCAATGGGCCC
>NZ_AORY01000012.1 GCF_000382485.1 Sphingomonas sp. Mn802worker
ATTCGAACCCACGGTGAGCGTGAACCCACGGCGGTTTTCAAGACCGCTGCCTTAAACCACTCGGCCATCTCTCCGCACCCGAGGCTCGAGTGCCGGGCGTCGCTTAGGCCGGTTGCGGTGCCGTGTGCAAGCCTGACGACGATTGGCTGTTTGCCTGTCGGCCGCGCTATGTCACAAAGCGCCGATGCGAATAGTGCGAGTGATCTCTTCCCGGCTGCGGGCGGGTGTTGCAGCCGCGGCGTGCCTGCTGCTTGGCGCGCCGTCGGCGATGGCGCAGGACGAGAGCGGGTTCCAGGCCTATCTGAGTGGCCTGCGCTCGACGGCAATCGCACAGGGGGTGAGGCCCGCGACGGTCGCATCGGTGTTCCCCTCGCTCAGCTACAATCCACGCGTGGTAGAACTCGACCGGCAGCAGCCGGAGCAAAATAACAGCAGTGCGATCCCGATGTTTGCGCCCTATCGCACACAGCACGTCGATGCCGCGCGGATCCGGCGCGGTCGCGCCACCTACCAGGAACAGCGCTCCCGGCTTGCGCGGGTCGAGGCGCAGACCGGTGTGCCCGAAGAGATCATGGTCGCG
Organism: Sphingomonas sp. Mn802worker; assembly: GCF_000382485.1. GTDB lineage: Bacteria > Pseudomonadota > Alphaproteobacteria > Sphingomonadales > Sphingomonadaceae > Sphingomonas. Next base: position 581 of record NZ_AORY01000012.1, read on the forward strand.
ATCTGGGGCCATGAAACCAATTACGGTGCGTACACCGGTAACTTCGACCTGCTGCGCAGTCTTGCTTCGCTTGCGTACGAGGGACGCCGCCGCAGCCTGTTCGAGGGCGAGTTCATTGCCGCGTTGAAGATGATTGATCGTGGCGTACCACGCGCGCGGCTGGTCGGCAGCTGGGCTGGCGCAACGGGTAATCCGCAATTCCTGCCCTCCGCCTATCTGCGGCTTGCCCGCGACGCCGATGGCGACGGGTTTGCCGACATCTGGGGCAGCGCGGCCGATACGCTCGCGTCGATCGGGAATTATTTCACTCAAGCGGGTTGGCGCGCGGGCGAGCCATGGGGCGTCGCCGTCAACGTACCGAGCGGGTTCGACCGCGGTGCCGTCACCAACCGGCTCGTCTCGCCGCGCTGTCCGCGCGTGTTTGCGAGGGCCAGCGGCTGGCGAACGATGGCGGAGTGGCGCGCACTCGGCCTCTCGCCGCAGTCGGGTAACTGGCCGCGCGACCCGGTGCAGGCGGTACTGATCGAGCCTGACGGGCCCGGCCGGACGGCATATCTGCTGACGGGCAATTACCGCGTCATCCTCGACTATAATTGTTCCAACTTCTACGCGCTGTCCGTCGGGCTGCTCGCCGATGAGATCGCACGCTAGCGTCCTGCTGCTCGCGCCGTTGCTCGTCGCGGCGCAGCAGCCCGACGCGAGTGTAACCGGTCCACGCGGCACGGCCGGTAACGGAGAGGCGGGCGTGTACGACCGTGTCGGGCGCGCGGAAACGCGACCCGGAGAAGCCTTCACCGCCGCACACGCACGATTGCCGCTCGGCTCAGTCGCGGAGGTCACCGACCTCGGCACCGGGCACATCATCCTCGTGCAGATAACCACACGACCGACCGACACGAGCGCGGTGGAAATTACGCTTTCCAGCGCCGCGGCCCGCGCGCTTGGTCTGGCAGGCGACCGCGGCACCGTACGCGTGCGCAGCGTGCAACCATCGTCGAGCGATCTCGCGGCGCTTCGGTCCGGCAGCAGTGCGGCACCGCGGCTGCCCGCACCTGACGCGCTGCTCCGCGCGTTGCGACGCGAAGTCGCCGCGCCGGCTGTAGCGGCAGCACCGCAGGCGACCGCCACGTCGGCTCTCACAAGACCTGTCGTGGGTAAGCCGAAGCGAAAAGCCCCGACCTCCGCGGCCCAGACGAAGCCCACCAGCAACGCTGCGCTCACGCGAGCTACCGTCTTATCCTCGAACACCCGCGCGGCCGGTCCGCTGGTTCAGGTCGCCGCCCTGCGCGATGAGGCACGTGCCCGCGCCGTTGCGCGAACCCTCGACGGCCATGTCGAGCAGGCGACGGGATGGTGGCGCGTGCGGCTGGGACCATTCGCCGATCGTGCCGCCGCGCAGCGCGCGCGTGACGCGGCGGTTTCGCGTGGTTATGGTGGCGCCTCGATCATCCAGGCTCCCTGAACGAGCCGCCAGCGAGCGGCCCAGTTGGAAAGTGCGTCAATGTCCAAGTTTCTGACCGCGCTCGCGGTTCCTGCCGTCCTCGTTGGCGTGGCCTTCCCGGTCGCGGCACAGGCACCTGCCGCCCCGCAGTTCGATACGCCGGCGCCGGTCGCGTTCATGGAGGATCTGTCGTCGGGCGCGATCTTGTTCGCGAAGGACGCCGACCGCCGCATGCCGCCCGCCTCGATGGCGAAGATGATGACGGTCTACACCGCTTTCGAGATGCTGCGTAAGGGTGATATCCGCCTCGACCAGGAGCTCGAGGTCAGGCCCGAGACATGGCAGAAATGGCATGGCCCGTCGGCGGGCTCGACGATGTTCCTGTCGTCGGGTGAGCGTGTCACGGTCGCGAACCTGCTGTACGGGATCGTGACGCTCAGCGGCAACGACGCCTGCGTCGTGCTGGCGGAGGGGTTGTCGGGTACCGAGCCGGCGTTCGTCGACCGCATGAATGAGAATGCGAAGAAGCTTGGTCTGACCAACAGCCATTTCGGCACGTCGAACGGCTGGCCCGACAATGGCGTGACCTATGTCACCGCGCGCGACCTTGCCAAGCTCGCCGCCGCGACGATCGAGGAGCATCCCAAGCTTTACAAGCAATTCTATTCGCGTCGGGATTTCACGTGGGGCAAGACGATGGGCGGCAACCAGATCACGCAGGCCAATCGCGACCCGCTGCTCGGACGCGTCGCCGGGGCAGACGGATTGAAGACCGGGCACACCGAGGAGGCGGGCTTCGGCTTCACCGGTTCCGCCGAACAGAACGGTCGCCGTCTCGTCATGGTGCTTGCCGGGCTCACTAGCTTCAACCAGCGCGCGTCCGAGTCGGTCCGCTTCATGGAATGGGGTTTCCGCGCCTGGCAGTCGAAGCCTGTGGTGAAGAGCGGACGCGTCGTCGGACAGGCCAATGTGCAGATGGGTGACGCGACCAAGGTCGACCTCGTCGCGCCACGCGCGGTCGCGGTGTCGGTGCCCGCGGGCACCAGCCCCGCGGTGTCGGGGAAGATCGTCTACCAAGGTCCGCTCAAGGCGCCGATCAAGGCGGGGACGCACGTCGCCGATCTCGTCGTCGCGGCGCCTGGTCTGTCGCCGCAGATCACGCCGCTCAATGCCGCCAGCGACGTCGCCGAGGCCGGCTTCTTTCGTCGCGCGTGGCATGGCCTGACCGGCATGTTCGGCTGATGCGTGGACGCTTCCTGAGCCTGGAAGGGGGCGAGGGGGCGGGCAAATCGACCCAGGTCCGCGCACTCGCCACCGCGTTGCAGGCGCGCGGGTGCGTGACCCGTGTCTCGCGCGAACCCGGCGGCAGTGAGGGAGCGGAGGCGATCCGCGCGCTGCTGATGCAAGGCGACGCGGGCCGCTGGAGCGCGCGAAGCGAGGCGTTACTGTTCGCCGCCGCGCGCGCCGATCACGTCGAGAAGGTGATCCGCCCCGCGATCGCGCGCGGCGAATGGGTCATCTGCGACCGCTACCTCGATTCGTCGCGTGCCTATCAGGGCGCGGCGGGCGGGATCGCCGACGCCGACGTGCTGGCGCTCCACGCCTTCGGATCGGAAGGGCTGCTGCCCGACCGGACCTATGTGCTGACGCTACCGGCCGAGATCGGCGCACACCGTGCTGCCGCGCGTGACGGGGCCGCGGCCGACCGCTTCGCCGCGCGAGACGCGGCGTTCCACGATGCCGTCGCCGCTGCATTCGAGCGTATCGCCGAACATGAGCCGGACCGCGTACGGCGAGTCGATGCCGCGCAGGCACCGGATGCGGTTACCGCCGCGATCCTCGCCGATCTGGAGCCGTGGCTGGCGTGACGAGCGCGACCGGCTCACCTATGCTTCACGGGCATGAAGCCGCCGCCGACGCGTTGCTCGCCGCGATGCGCGGACGCGCTCTACACCATGCATGGCTGATCACCGGCCCGCCGGGGATCGGTAAGGCGACCTTCGCACGCGCTGCCGCCGCGCGCCTGCTTGTGGAAGGAGCAGAGCCCGGAGTGTTGCCGCTGCGGCTCGCGCTGCCGCCGGGTAACCGCACCGCTGCGCTGCTCGGCGCGGGTGCGCATCCCGACTATCGCGAACTCCGGCGTTTGCCGAAGAAGGACAGCAAGGACGGTGAGCTGGCGCGCTCGATCACGGTCGATCAGGTGCGCGCGCTTGCCCCCTTCCTCGGCACGATGCCATCGATGTCGTCGCGCCGTATCATCGTGATCGACAGCGCCGACGAGCTCGAGCGTCCCGGTGCCTCCAATGCGTTGCTCAAAAGCCTCGAGGAACCGCCGGCCGATACGATCTTCCTGCTTGTCAGCCACGCACCCGGGCGATTGCTGCCGACGATCCGCTCGCGCTGCCGCGTTCTGCGCCTCGAGCCGCTCGACGATAGCGCAATGCGGCAGGCACTCGCGCAGGCGCTGCCTGAAGCCGACCGGGACGAGATTGGCGCGCTGGTAGGCGCAGGGGCGGGCTCGCCCGGGCGCGCGCTACGCTACGCCGAGCTCGGCATGGCGGAGATCGATGACGCGCTCCATGCGATCGCGCGCGACGGCGACCCGACCACCAGTCGCCGTGCCAAGCTCGCCAAGGCGCTCAGCCTCAAGGCGGCGCAACCACGTTATGAAGCGTTCCTCGACCGCGTGCCCGGCGTGATCGCAGAAGCGGCGCAGGATCGTCGCGGACCCGCGCTGCAGGTCGCGCTTGATGCCTATGGACGCGCGCGCGACGTGGCGGGTGCCGCACGCGGCTTGTCGCTCGATGCGGGCGGGACGGTGCTCGAACTCGGCGGCTTGGTCGCACGCCTCGCTGGCGACGCACCGACGCAACACGGGGCTGACTTACGCCGAACGCGCGGCTAGGAGCGGCGCATGGGTAAGCCGTTCTACATCACCACCGCAATCAGCTACCCCAACGGGCGCCCGCACATCGGCCATGCTTATGAGGCGATCGCGGCCGATGCGATCGCCCGCTTTCAGCGGCAGGCCGGGCGCGACGTGCGCTTTCAGACCGGAACCGACGAGCATGGGCTGAAGATGGCACAGACCGCCCGCGACCAGGGGCGTGACGTGCGCGAATTTGCGGGCGAGATGTCGGGCCATTTCAAGCAGATGTGCGACACGCTTGCGATCAGCTACGATCGTTTTATCCGCACCACCGACGAGGATCATTATCGCGCCAGCCAGGCGATCTGGCGCGCGATGGAGGCGAACGGCGACCTATATCTCGACCGCTACGAGGGTTGGTATTCGGTTCGCGATGAGGCCTTCTATGACGAAAAGGAGCTGGTCGATGGCGAGGGCGGGGCAAAGCTGTCTCCGCAGAATACCCCGGTCACTTGGACTGCGGAGGAGACGTGGTTCTTCCGCTTGTCCAAATATCAGCAGTCATTGCTGGATCTCTACGCACGTAACCCCGACTTCATTCGTCCCGAGAGTCGCCGCAACGAGATCATGCGCTTCGTCGAGGGCGGATTGTCCGATCTGTCAGTCTCGCGCACGACGTTCGACTGGGGCGTGCCGGTGCCGGACAGCGAAGGACACGTCATGTACGTCTGGGTCGATGCGCTGACTAACTATCTGACCGGTGCGGGCTACCCGGACAGCGAGATGCCATACTGGCCCGCAGACCTGCACCTCATTGGCAAGGACATTGTCCGTTTCCACGCGGTCTACTGGCCTGCGTTCCTGATGTCGGCGGGCATCATGCTACCGAAGACTGTGTTCGGCCACGGCTTCCTGCTCCACCGCGGCGAGAAGATGTCGAAGAGCCTCGGCAATGTCGTCGATCCGATCGGCCTCGCCGACGCATTTGGTGTTGACGCGCTACGGTACTTCCTGCTGCGCGAGGTCAGCTTCGGGCAGGACGGCAGCTATTCGGCCGAGGCGATCGTGACGCGCGTCAACGCCGAGTTGGCCAACGCCTTCGGCAATTTGGCGCAGCGCACGCTGTCGTTCGTCGCCAAGAACCTTGGAGGAGCGTTGCCCGACGCCGGCCGCGCCGACGACGCCGACGCCCAGCTGATCGAGGAAGTAATCGTCGCCTGCGCCGGAATGCGCAGTGCATTCGACGACCTGATGCTCAGCCAGGGGATCGAGGCATGGCTGCGCGGCGTGTTCGCGTGCAACCAATATATCGATGCCCAGGCGCCATGGTCGCTGCGCAAGACCGATCCCGAGCGGATGCACGCGGTGCTCGGCACGCTGATCCGGGCCATCCGAATGCTCGCGATCGCGATCCTGCCGGTGGTGCCGCGTGGTGCCGGCCATGTGCTCGATCTGCTCGGCGCGACCGAGCGCACCCATGCCGCGATCGATGACGACGGCTGGTACGCGCGGCAGGCAGGCTCCGGCTTCACGCTTGCCGCGCCGACGCCGGCGTTTCCGCGGTTGGAGATGCCCGCTGACGCCGAGGCAGCCGCCTGATGCTCGCCGACAGTCATTGTCACCTCAACTACAAGGGTCTGGCGGAGGACCAGCAAGCGGTCCTTTCGCGCGCGCGCAGCCGCGGCGTGACTGCGATGCTCAACATCGCAACGCGTGAAAGCGAGTGGGACGCAGTGCTCGCCACGGCCGAGCGCGAGCCCGACGTCTGGGCCAGTGTCGGCATTCACCCGCACGAAGCCGATCAGCACCCGCACGTTGGCGCCGCCGAGTTGATTGCGCGCGCCGCGCATCCGCGGGTGGTCGCGATCGGGGAGACCGGGCTCGATTATCACTACGATCACTCCGATCGGACACGGCAACAGGAAAGCTTCCGGGCGCACATCGAGGCCGCGCGGGTGGCGAGGGTGCCGCTCATCGTGCATACCCGCGATGCGGAAGAGGATACGATCGCGATCCTGGCCGCCGAGATGCAACACGGCGCCAACACCGGCGTCATCCATTGCTTCACCGCCAGCGATGCGTTCGCGGACCAAGCGCTTGCACTTGGCCTCTACATATCGATCTCCGGCATCGTCACGTTCAAGAATGCGCGTGACCTACAGGCGACCGCCACGCGACTGCCGCGCGAGCGCTTGCTGATCGAGACCGACGCGCCGTTCCTCGCCCCGGTACCGAACCGTGGCAAACCGGGCGAGCCCGCTTTCGTCGCCGACACCGCAGCATTCCTGGCGGACCTGCGCGGCGAGCACGTCGACGACCTGCGTGATTATACCGCGCGCAATTTCCATGCGTTGTTCAGCAAGACCGGGAACAAGGCTGCGGCGTGAAAGTCCGCATCCTCGGTTCGGGTACATCCTCCGGCGTGCCGCGGATCGGCAACGACTGGGGCGCCTGTGATCCAAGCGAGCCGCGCAACCGGCGTTCACGTGCCGCAATCCTTGTGGAGCATCGCGGCGCGCGCATCCTGGTCGACACCGGTCCCGACATGCGCGAGCAGTTGCTGGCGGCCGAAGTTGGTGTCGTCGATGCGGTGATCTGGACGCACGCGCATGCCGACCACGTCTTCGGTATCGATGACCTGCGGCAGATCTACCACGCGCGGGGCGCACCCGTGCCCGCCTATGCGCGACCGCATACCGCCGCCCTGTTGCGCAAGCAGTTCGGCTATGTGTTTGAGGGAAGCGGCGGCTATCCTGCGATCGTTGACCTTCGTCCTCTCAATGACGCGATGGAGATCGCGGGCATCGACGTGCGCGCGTGCGATCAGCCGCACGGTTCGATTACATCGGCAGGTCTGCGTTTCTCCGCGGGTGGGGCCGCCTTCGGCTACGCGACCGACGTGAGCGCGATGACCGACCAGATGCGAGCGTTATATGCCGGGCTGGACGTGTGGATCGTGGATGCGTTGCGACGACGGCCGCATCCGTCGCATGCCGATCTACCGACCGTGCTCGACTGGGTCTCAGCGCTGAAGCCCGAGGACACCGTGCTCATCCACATGGATCAGTCGATGGACTATCGGACGCTGTGTCGTGAGCTGCCGAAAGGGGTGGAGCCTGGCTACGACGGCTGGGAGCGTCGCTGGTGAGCGATCATGCCGGTCAGGCACTACTCTACGCAGTGTTGCTGGTCCTGCCTGTAGCGGCTCTGCTCGGTCGACGCGTTCCGATGGGAACGCTGGTTAGATATGCAGCAATCTGGATCGCTATATTCGTGTTGGGTCTGTTTTTGATCAGGCTGACCTACGGTAACCACCGCGAGTTTACATAATGTATATTATCGCTCGTAGCTTTGGGCGCGTCTTTTAATGATTGACCGACTTCTCACGATCATGCGCCGGCTGCGTTCCCCGGACGGTTGCGAATGGGACCGTTCCCAGACATTCGAGACGATCGCGCCTTACACGATCGAGGAAGCCTATGAGGTAGCCGACGCGATTGCCCGCGGCGATACGGCCGACCTTAAGGATGAGCTGGGCGACCTCCTCCTTCAGGTCGTGTTTCACAGCCGCATCGCCGAAGAAGCCGGTCACTTCACCTTCGACGATGTGGTCACGTCGATCAGCGATAAGATGGAGCGCCGCCACCCGCACATCTTCGGCGACGCACCCGATGGTGGTCATCACCTGTGGGATCAGGTTAAGGCGGCCGAGCGCAGCGCCAAGGGTGCGTCCGGCGCGCTGGACGGCGTCGCGTTGGGGCTGCCGGCGCTGCAACGCGCCGAGAAAATCCAAAAGCGTGCTGCACGAACCGGCTTCGACTGGGCCGACGCGACCGGCCCACGCGAGAAGATCGACGAGGAGCTTGGTGAGGTAATCGCCGCTCAGACCGCAGATGAGCGGGAGGACGAGCTTGGCGATCTATTGTTCGCAACCGTCAACTGGGCGCGACACCTTGGCGTCGATGCCGAAGCCGCACTCAGGCGCGCGACCGCCAAGTTCGAGCATCGCTTCCGCGCCATGGAGCGGATGAACGACGACTTCGCCTCGCTCAGCCTTGATGCGCAAGAGGCGCTATGGCAGCGCGCCAAGCGCCTCGATCAAACGGACTGACCGGCGCCTGTTTTACCCGGCGCGCTGCTGGAAACGTTCATAATCACGCTCCGCCATTCGCACTTCGTAACGCGCATGCTCCGGCTCGATCCGGTGCGACAAGACTTCGCCATGCTGATGCAGCCACGCCGCACCCGCACCGTCGGACGGGTCGAGCGTGATAACGTAGCGACGATGGCCGGTCGTCAACCGCGCCGCTGCGTGGCGGATCAGGTCATCGACCCCCTCCCCGGTCAGCGCGGAGATCGTCATCACGTCATCGCGGCGTTGCGCAGTGGCCGCCATCACCTCCCGCGTGTCCGCGTCGACCAGGTCAAGCTTGTTCCATGCCTCGATGCGCGGGGTGGTCTCTGCGACGCCGATCTCTTCCAGCACCGCCTCGACATCGACGCGCTGCGCCTCGGTATCGGGATGCGCGATGTCGCGCACGTGGATCAAGAGGTCGGCCGACACCACCTCCTCCAGCGTTGCCTTGAACGCCGCGACCAATTGTGTCGGCAGTTCCGACACGAAGCCGACCGTGTCCGACAGGATCGCCTTGTCGATGCCTGGCAAGGAGATCTGCCGCAGCGTCGGATCGAGCGTCGCGAACAGCAGATCCTCCGCCATCACATGGCTGCCGGTCAGCCGGTTGAACAGCGTCGATTTGCCCGCATTGGTATAGCCGACAAGTGCGATGACGGGCCAAGGCGCACGCTGCCGCCGTTCGCGATGGAGCCCGCGCGTGCGCGTCACCTGATCGAGCTCGCGCCGAAGTCGCGCCATGCGATCGCGGATCAAGCGGCGGTCGGCTTCGATCTGCGTCTCGCCCGGACCGCCTAGAAAACCAAAGCCGCCGCGCTGCCGCTCAAGGTGCGTCCAGCTGCGCACCAGACGGCCGGATTGGTAATCGAGATGGGCAAGCTCCACCTGTAACCGCCCTTCGGCGGTCGCCGCGCGCTCCCCGAAAATTTCCAGGATCAACCCGGTTCGATCGATCACCTTGGCCTCAAGCGCGGTCTCCAGATTGCGCTGCTGGATCGGTGTCAGCGCCCCGTCGAATACGACCAGCTGCGCCGCTTCCATCCGTGCACGCGTCGCAAGTTCCTCGATCTGCCCGCTGCCGATCAACGTCGCTGCGCGTGGCGTACGGACCCGCAACGCTACGCGATCAACCACTTTCACGCCGATCGCAGCCGCTAGGCCCGCGGTTTCATCCAGCCTCGCCTCCGCATCGCGCGACGAGCCGCCGAGATCGGGAAATACCACGATCGCCTTTGCGCCGCGCGCGACGTCATCGCGGTCGCGCTCGAACCCGCCGCTCACGTGCGCACCTGCACCACTCGCACCGCGGTCAATCCTCGTCCTGCTCCTCGGCGAGGTTGAGCGGACGCGACGGCTGGATCGTCGATACCGCATGCTTGTAGACAAGCTGCGACATGCCGTCGCGCTGAAGCAACATGCAAAACAGATCGAAGGCCGCGATCGCACCCTGCAACATGACGCCGTTGACGAGGAACATCGTCACCGGGTCTTCCGACTTGCGCACCGCGTTCAGGAAAATGTCCTGCAACAACGGCTGCTTGCGCGTGCTTTCTCCCAGCGAGCCGACGATGCCCTCAACGTCGATCTGCCCGGCCGGCATGATCGTCGAGATCGCGTGCTTGTAGATCAGTTGCGACTGGCCATCGCGCCGCAGCAGCACCGAGAAATTGTCGAACCACGTCACGATTCCTTGCAGCTTGACACCTTTGACGAGAAACATCGTCACCGGCGTCTTGGTCTTGCGGAGCGAGTTGAGGAACAGGTCCTGTAGCGAGGTCTGCTTGTCGGCCATAAGATCGTCCATGTTCTTGGCGGGAGGTTCCCCGCGATGCGCCGGTGCCCGGCGTCGGCATTGCTTGGTCGGTCGTTGCTGAAGCTATGTAACGCGCCCGCCCGCGTCCAGTGCCGGGCGCGGATTTCGCCGGTCCTGTGTCAATCGTCGCGGGTTTCGGTGATGCCGAGCAGCTTCAATTTGCGATGCAGCGCGGAGCGTTCCATGCCGATGAAGCTGGCGGTGCGCGAGATGTTGCCGGAAAAACGCCTGATCTGCACGCGCAGATACTCGCGCTCGAACGTCTCGCGCGCCTCGCGTAACGGCGCTCCCATGATCGCGCTGCTGCCCGCACCGGACGCATGATCGCCGAGCACTTCGGCGGGCAACAGGTCGACGTCGATCCGTCCAATCCGATTGCCGGGGGCCAGGATGATGGTGCGCTCGACCACGTTGCGCAGTTCGCGCACGTTCCCGGGCCAGTCGTACGATTGCAGTGCGACCATCGCCTCGGTCGCGATCTGCGGCACGGCAACGCGCCGTTCGGCGGCGTAGTGCGCGACGAAATGCTCGACCAATGGCGGGATGTCCTCGCGCCGCTCGGAGAGCGACGGCAGCACCACGGGCACCACGTTCAGCCGGTAGAACAGGTCCTCACGGAAACGACCCTCCGCGATTTCGGTCGGCAGGTCGCGAGCGGTCGCGGAGACGACGCGGATATCGACCTTGACGAGGCGCGTGCCGCCTACGCGCGTGAAACTCTGATCGGTCAGCACGCGCAAAATTCGCGCCTGCGTCGCGATCGGCATGTCGGCGATCTCGTCGAGGAACAGCGTCCCGCCGTGCGCTTGTTCGAGCAGCCCAGTCCGCTTGAGGTCGCCGTTCTCCTCGACCCCGAACAACTCTTCCTCAACCCGTTCGGGTGCCATGCCCGCCGCGCTCATCAGGACGAAATTGGCGTGCGCGCGCTGGCTCCAACCGTGCAGCAACCGCGCGGCGACTTCCTTGCCGACCCCTGCCGGCCCCATGATCAGCGTGCGGCTGCCCGTGCCCGCAACCCGCTTGAGCGTCGCGCGCACCGCATTGATCGCGGTCGAGTTGCCGGTCAGGTCGACCGCCCTGCCCACGGCCGCACGCAATGAGGCGACCTCCGCACGCAGCCGCTCGGTTTCGGTCGCGCGTTCCACCATCAGCAGCAGCCGCTCGGCCTGGAACGGCTTTTCGATGAAGTCGGCCGCACCCTTGCGAATGGCGGCGACCGCGGTGTCGAGCGTGCCGTGCCCGGAGATCACCAAGACCGGGATTGATGGGTCACGGTGCTTGATCTCGTCGAGCAATTCGAGCCCATCAAGGCGCGACCCCTGCAGCCACACGTCAAGCAGCACGAGACTGGGACGTCTTGTCGCGATGGCCTCCAGCGTGCTGTCGCTGTCGGCGGCGACGCGCGTGTCATAGCCCTCGTCCTCCAGCACGCCCGCTACGAGTTCGCGGATGTCGAGTTCGTCGTCGACGACAAGGATGTCGATCGCCATGCGTTTAATTCCGGCTCCTGGTCAAAGCGGCGATCGTGCGATCGTCGTCCGAATTGTCTTGCCCGTCATCAAGCGCGAGCGGTTCGAGCAGCGCGGGCTCGAACGTCAACGTCACGATTGTGCCGCCACCCGGACGATCGTCGAAGGCGATCGATCCGTGATGCTCCTCGACGATCTTCTTGACGATGGCGAGCCCCAGACCCGTACCGCGCGCGCGCGTCGTCATGTATGGCTCGACGATCCGCTCGCGCTCGGCCGGCAGCCCGACACCCGTATCGGCCACGCTGATCGTGACCCGCTGATCGGCCCGCGCGAGCCGCATCGTGATTGCCGGATCGGCGCGATCCGCCCCCTCGACCGCCTCGACTGCATTCTTGACCACGTTGGTGAGCGCCTGCCCCAATTGTCGGCGATCGCACACCAGCGCGGGAGCGGGATCGTCATGTTCCAGAGTGAAGCGGATGCGCGGATGCGCGACCTCATGGAGGAACATCGTCTGACGCGCGATGTCGAGCAGCGCTTCGTGCCGGAACACGGGTTTGGGCATCCGGGCGAACGATGAGAATTCGTCGACCATCCGCCGGAGGTCGCCGACCTGCCGCACGATCGTGTCGGTCAGTCGCGCGAACGTCGTATCGCCCTCCTCCACCTTGCTCCCGTAGCGGCGCTGCAACCGCTCGGCCGCGAGTTGGATCGGGGTCAGCGGATTCTTGATCTCATGTGCGATCCGACGCGCCACGTCTGCCCAGGCGGCACGGCGCTGATCGGTCAATTGCTGCGTGATGTCGTCAAAGGTGATGATCGGTCCTGATCCATCGCGTGCCACTCGTGCCGCAAAAGTACGCTGCTCACCCGCCACCAGCACCTGCACCGCGCCCTCGCGCGCGCCGTCCGACAGAAGCTGGTCGAGCTCGGTCGCGACGCGGGCAAGCGGTTGTCCGATCGGCGACGTGTCCAACCCGAGCAGCGTCTGCGCCGAGCTGTTGGCGAGCCGGATGGTACGATCCTCCGCGATCGACAGCACGCCCGCCGACACCCCCGACATCACGGCCTCGATCAGCGCGCGGCGGCTCTCAAGCTGAGTATTGGCGGTGACCAGCGCGGTGTTCTGCGTCTCCAGTCGCGAGGTCATCGCATTGAACGCGTTGGACAGGACGCCGACCTCGTCGAGCTCGCGCGTGTCCGGTACGCGCGCAGCCAGATCGCCGTTCGCCACGCGCCGCGCCGCCTCTACCAACTCACCGACTGGTCGGACGAGGCGATCGGCGACTTGCAACGCGATCCACACCGCAAAGGCGACGATCAACAGCGAGATGATCAGCAACGCCGCATTGAAACGAAGTTGGAGCGACCGCGCGCGTTCGAGCAACTGGCGGTAATCGCCCAGCACCGCCGCGCCGCGATCGATCTGTGCCGACAGCTGCGGGTCGAATACACGCGCCGAATAGAGGTAGGTGTTCGGCTGATAATCGAGCCGGGTCAGCGCACCCGCACGGTCCGCCCCCTGCACGATCACTGTCGGCCCGCCGCGCTCCAGCTTCGCAACCATCTGCGGCGTCACCACACGGTCTAACGGCCGGTCGTACGGATTGAGCAGTGCCAGCGTCCGCAACTCGCCGTCGGCACCGCGGCTCACGATCGCGGCCTCGGACAGGTTGCGCAGGTACAGCTGATACGCGAGCCCTTCGCTGAACCGCTTGCTGTCGATCGTGTCGGTACGCAGATAGTTGGCGAGGTCGCTCGACATCGTCGCAGTTTCCTGCGCCACGCGATTGAGTTCGCTGGTATAATTCTCCTGCGCCAGGCTCGCGGCATTCTCGAACATGCTGCGCGCGCGGTCCGAATACCAGAATTGCACACCGTACTGAAACAACAGCGACGCAAAAATCGTCACCAGCAGCGCAGGCACCGCGGCAACGGCCGAGAACAGCAGCACAAGCCGTACGTGCAACCGCCCCTCGCCCCCGACCGGAGAGCGCGCCGCGCGTCGCCGTGCGATCCGCCGCCCCGCCAGCATCATCAGCGCGATGCCGCCGACCAGATTGGCGACGAGCACGAGCGCAATCACGGGGGGCGCCAGCAGACCCTTCGGATCACCCTCGCCACGAACGATGAAGTAGCTGGCGAGCGCGACCGCGACTACGGCAGCGAGCACGCCCAGCTCGACCGCGGGCGTCACCGACAGCCTGCGCCGCGGGGCGATCATCGCGTGAGAAGCGGGCTGAGCGCCGGCATGCATCACCGGTGCGCTACACCATCAGTGTTGCATGGAAAACACATATTTCGACAGACAGAGGCTAAACCGCCGTCGAATTTGCGTCCGGATCGATGCCGAGCACATCCAGTCGCTTGCGCAGCGTGTTGCGGTTGAGCCCGATCGCACGCGCGGCCCGCAACTGGTTACCGCCATGGCGACGCAGCATCGCCTCGATCATCGGACGCTCCACTGCCGCGACCAGACGGGCATGAAGCGTGCCGTTGTCGAGCGCACGCGGCTCGCTGCGCGCCAGATGGTCAATCATCGCCGCGACCGCTTGGTCGAGATCAATGTCGGCCGGCTCACCTGCTGCCGTTGTCGTGCCAAGCACGCTTCGTATCTCGCCAGCGGTGATGCGATCGTCGCGCGACAAGGCGGCCAGACGCCGCATCAGATTTCCGAGCTCGCGAACGTTGCCGGGCCAGTAGAACGCCTTGAGCTCCGCCACCGCATCGCCGTCGAGCACCTTGTGCGGCAATCCGTCGGCTGCCGCACGGTCGAGGAAATGTCGCGCGAGTTCGGCAATGTCACCGCGCCGTTCACGAAGCGCTGGCAGCGAGATCGGCACGACGTTCAACCGGTAGAACAGATCCTCCCGGAACTGTCCGTCCGCGATCGCCCCGCGCAGGTCGCGGTTGGTCGCGGCGACGATCCGCACCTCGGCGCGGATCGCACGTGTGCCGCCTACGGTTGTGAACTCGCCCGATTGAAGCACGCGGAGCAGGCGCGTTTGTGCGTCGCGCGGCATGTCGCCGATCTCGTCGAGGAACAAGGTGCCGCCCGCCGCCTGTTCGAACCTACCGGCCGATCGTTGCGCCGCGCCGGTAAAGGCACCGCGCTCGTGCCCGAACAGTTCGGCCTCTATCAGGTCGCGCGGGATCGCCGCCATGTTGATCGCGACGAACGGACTGGCGCGCCTCGGTCCCAGATCGTGGATCGCACGTGCGACCAGTTCCTTGCCCGTTCCCGATTCGCCCGAGACCAGCACGGTCAGGTCGTTCGACACTACGCGCGCGATGATGCGGTATACTTCCTGCATCGCCGGTGAGCGACCGATCAGCGGCAGTGACGCGTCCGCGTGCTCGTCGGCGGGCAGGTCGATCCCGTTCTGCCGTGCCAGCGCTGCCGCGACGGTGCGGGTCAGCGTATCGAGATCGAACGGCTTGGGTAGATAATCGTACGTCCCCGCCTCGGTCGCGCGCACCGCGGTCGTCAATGTGTTGCGTGCGGACAGCACCACGATCGGCAATCGCGCATGGTCGGCGGCGATGCGTGCGGCATGATCGATCCCGTCGCCATCGGGCAGCACGACGTCGGTGATCAGTGCGTCGGGCAGCTTTGCGCGCATCTCTCGGTCGAGTTCGGCAAGGCACGTGGCGGTGCGCACCTGATGCCCCGCGCGGCGCAGCGCCTGCGCAACGACGAGGCGGATCGCATCGTCGTCATCGACGAGCAGGATGTCGGCCGCCATCACGCGGCGCGCGGCAGCAGGATGCGGAACACGGTCGCGTTCGGCGTGCCTTCTCTCGAATATTGCACGATCCCTCCCATGTCGCGGATCAGCTTGTCGACGAGCGCGAGGCCAAGCCCCTTCCCCTCCGGGCGGCTCGACACAAACGGGTCGAACAGGTGCTCCGCGATGTCGTCGGGCGCTCCCGGCCCGGTGTCGATGACGCAAATCTCGATCGGCAGCGCGACGCGTCCGGCGCCATCGCGCGCCGCTACGGTAATGCCGTGCCGATAAGCGGTATGGAGCGTGATCCGCCGCTCGCCGATCTCGCCCAGCGCCGCAGCCGCATTCTTGAGCAGGTTTAGCATGACCTGCAGCAACGCGTCATGGTTGCCCAGCGCCAGCGGCAAGGACGGATCGTAGCGTTCCTCGATCGCGATCCCGCGCGCGAAGCCAGCCAGCGCCACGTCGCGCGCATGGGCCAGCAGCGGATAGATGTTGATCGGCCCGGTCTCCCGCGGACGGGTATCGGTGAAATCCTCCATCCGGTCGATCAACGCGACGATGCGGTCGACCTCCTTGACGACCAGGCTGCACAACTCGCCTGCCGAGGCGCCCGAGGCGATCAATTGCGCCGCGCCGCGGATGCTGGACAGCGGGTTCTTGATCTCATGCGCCAGCATCGCCGCCGCCCCGACTGCCGATCGGGCGGCGGCTGCACGGTCGTTGCTCTGGCCGAGCCGGCGCGACGGCGCGGCATGATGAAGCGTCACCACACGCCAGCCGGGCCGGTCGGGCACCTCGGCCTCGACCAGGTCAACGCGCAAGGCCAATCCGCGCGCGGTGGTGACGGTGGTGTCGAAAAAGGCAGCGGCATGGCCCTCGCGACGCGGCGCACCGCCCGGCCATGTCAGTACGTCAGCCAGTCGCTGTCCCACCAGCGCGCGTTGCGACAGGTTGAGCAGCGCCTCACCCTCGGCGTTCACCTGCGCAATCCGCTCTTCGCCGTCGAGTAGCAGCATCGCCACCGGCAACGCCGCGATCAGCTCCGCGTCACTCGGGCTGACGTGCGTCGTCGTCACGCCGCAGCGCGGGTCAGATACGGCGCGTAGAATTCGCGCAACATCGCCTTGACGCGGTTTGCGTCAGGCTCCTGGTTGACGCGGTTGCGGAACTCAGCCGATCCGTTGATCCCCTTGGTGTACCAGCCGATGTGCTTGCGCGCCATGTTGACGCCCGTGACCGTGCCATAATGTTCGAGCATCGAGTCATAATGCTCTACGATCACGTGATATTGTTCATCGAGTGACGGGTCGGCAACGCGACGCCCCTCGGCGAACCACGTCATTAACTGGCCGAGCAACCACGGCCGGCCATAGGCACCGCGCCCAACCATGATACCGTCCGCACCCGATTGCTCCAGCGCTGCCTCGGCGTCCTCGATTCCGCAGATGTCGCCGTTGGCGATGACAGGAATCGACACCGCATCCTTCACCCCGCGGATGAAGCGCCAGTCGGCCGAGCCCTTGTACATCTGGTTGCGCGTGCGGCCATGGACGGTGACCATGCGGATACCCAGATCCTCGGCGATCCGCGCGAGCTCGGGCGCATTCAGACTATCGTGACACCAGCCCATCCGCATCTTGAGCGTGACCGGCACCTCCACCGCCTTCACCACGCCCTCGATGATCGAACGCGCGAGCACCAGATCGCGCATCAGCGCCGAACCCGCGTCTCCGTTGGTCACCTTGCGCACGGGACAGCCCATGTTGATGTCGATGATCGCCGCGCCCTTGTCGCGCGCCAGCTTGGCAGCCTCGCCCATCTCGTAGGGGGCGCAGCCGACCAGTTGCATCGACACCGGCTCCTCCGACAGGTGCCACATCGCCTTTTGCAGCGACTGCCGCGTCTCGCGAATCGCGGCTTGGCTTGCGATCATCTCGGTTACGTTCAAACCGGAGCCGTAGCGGCGGACGAGCGTGCGAAACGGCTGGTCGGTCACGCCCGTCATTGGCGCGAGCACAACGGGCTGGTCGATCCGCACCGAGCCGATCTGGATAGGAGTAAGTTTCTGCATGATGCCTGTTATTTAGGCAGTAATCGCTCAAACCTATGGTGGCAAGGTGAACCGGATGCGACTAATCGCCCGGCCGATGAAGACCGTTGCGATCATCGTCGCCGCCGGAACGGGTTCGCGCTCGGGCCAGACGGGACCAAAGCAGTTCAGTACTCTTGCCGGCCGCCCGATGCTGACGTGGAGCTACCATGCGCTGAACCGCCACGCGCGGATAGATTACGTGGTGGTTGTGGTCGCTGCCGAGCAGCAGGCGAGTCTGGCGACGATGCTGCCGACGGCATCCCACGTCATCGGTGGGGCCGAACGCCACGAGTCGGTAGCGGCCGGGCTCGCGGCGGTTCCCGACGCCGAGGTCGTCCTGATCCACGATGCCGCCCGGCCCTTCGTACCCGCCGAGGTGATCGATCGGCTGCTCGACGCTTTGGTCACGCACGACGGCGCAGTCCCGGTGCTGCCGGTCGCGGACACGCTGGTCCACACCGACGGCACGCTGGTCGCGCGCGACCCCTTGCGCCGCGTGCAGACACCGCAGGCATTCCAGCGCGAAACCCTTCAGCGCGCGCATGATCATTGGACCGGGGATGCGCCCACCGACGACGCGCAGATGGTGCGCGCGCTTGGCGGCCGGGTCGCGTTGGTGCAGGGCGACCAGATGCTCGAGAAAGTCACCTACCCCGCCGACTTCGCCGCCGCCGAGGCGCGCATCGGTTATGAAACACGTGCGGCGAGCGGCTTCGACGTGCATCGGTTGGAGGATGGCGAGGAGCTATGGCTCGGCGGCGTGCTGATCCCGCATCATCAGGGTCTGTCGGGCCACAGCGATGCCGACGTCGCACTTCACGCAATCACCGACGCGGTGCTCGGCACGATCGCGGCAGGCGACATCGGCACGCACTTTCCCCCAAGCGACCCCAAGTGGAAGGGCGCTGAATCGGGTCAATTCCTGTCGCACGCGCGTGAGCTCGTCGAGGCGCGCGGTGGACGCGTGACCTTCGTCGACCTGACGATCATGTGCGAGGCGCCCAAAATCGGCCCGCACCGGCCTGCGATGCAGGCACGGATCGGTGAGCTTCTAAAGCTGCCGATTGACCGCGTCAGCGTAAAGGCGACCACGACCGAGCGACTGGGCTTCACCGGTCGTGGTGAGGGGATCGCAGCGCAGGCAGTCGCCACCATCCGCCTGCCTGGGGCACTCGCGTGAAGAGACTGCTCGCGCTCACTGCGGCGCTGTCGCTCATCGGCTCGCCTGCCGCCGCGCAGGCGCCGTGTCTCAGCCAGTCGGAGGCCGAGTCGATCGCGCTGGTTACCCTGCCCGCGATCATCCGCGACGCCGGTCGCATCTGCGCCGCGTTACCCGCGACCAGCCTGCTGCGGCGCACCTCCGGTCCGTTTCTCGCCAAATACGACGCCGAGGCGGATCGCGCCTGGCCCGCGGCGAGACAGGCGATCACCAAGCTGAGCGATCCGTCGGTGGAACTGCTGCTGATGAGCGATTATGCCCGGCCCATGCTGACCAGCCTGTTCGCGCCGCAGATCACTGGGCGGCTGCAATCGCGCGATTGCCCGACGCTTGACCGGCTCGTCACGCTGCTCGAACCGCTGCCGGCGCGCAACACCGCGGGGATCGTTGTTGCGACGCTCCAGTACATCAAGGCCGAACACGCGCGCGGCGCGATGCGCGATGCACCCGACCTGCCGATCTGCGCGGCGCAGGCTTCGCGATGAGCGCCGATCATAGCGAAAGCGTACTCCCGGGGGAGCTACTCGCCGCCGCACGCCGCGTGGTGGAGGAGAATATTGCCGCCAAACGCCGGATCGCGGTCGCGGAAAGCTGCACCGGCGGGCTGGTGTCGGCCGCGCTGACCGAGATCGCGGGATCGTCCGCGGTGTTCGAATCGGGCTTCATCACCTACGCCAACGAAGCCAAGATCGCGATGCTGGGGGTCAGCCGCGACGTGCTCGACACCTTCGGCGCGGTGTCGATCGCGACCGCGTGGAGCATGGCGCAGGGCGCGCTGGCCAAGTCGGGCGCGGACGTGGCGGTCGCGATCACCGGCGTCGCCGGGCCCGGCGGCGGCAGCGAGAAGAAACCGGTCGGCACCGTCGTCTTCGCGCGCGCGGAGCGGCACGGCGATCCCGCGGACATCATCGCCGATCGCAAGTTCTTCGGGGATATCGGCCGCGGCGGCGTCCGGCTTCAGGCCGCGCTGTGCGCGCTCGAGCTACTGCTGCCGGGGCCTGCCGTCGAGGCGGAGTAGAGCACCGCCGCGCGTGTCTCGAACGCGCCGATCATCCGCCTGAGCGCGACCGAGAAGACCTGCCCCGCCAGCATCTCGAACATCCGGTTCTTGAATGCGAAATCGACCGTGAAATCGACCAAGCAGCCGCCGTTCCCGTCATCGCGAAAACGCCAGTCGTTGTGGAGGTACTTCAGCGGCCCGTCGACGTATTCGACGTGGATCGTCGCGGGCCGCTGCTTCTCGACCTTGGAGGTGAACGTCTCTCGCAGGCCCTTGAAGCCGACGATCATGTCGGCGACCGTCTCGGTGTCGCTGTCCTGACGCACGCGCATCGCGGTTACCCAAGGCAGAAATTCGGGGTAGCGGCGCACGTCCGCCACCATGTCGAACATCTGCTCCGGCGTGTACGGCAGCGCGCGCGTCTCGGAATGCTTCGGCATCAGGCGCGCGCCAGCTTCGCCTCTCGCGCGGCCCGCAGCTTCGCGAAATCGTCACCGGCATGGTAGCTCGACCGCGTCAGCGGCGACGAGGCGACGAGCAGGAACCCCTTGGCGCGCGCAATCGCAGCGTACGCGTCGAACGCCTTGGGCGTGACGAAATCGGCGACCTTGGCGTGCTTGGGGGTGGGTTGCAGATATTGCCCCATCGTCAGGAAGTCGATGTCGGCCGACCGCATGTCGTCCATGACCTGATGAACCTCCAGCCGCTCCTCGCCCAGCCCCATCATCACGCCCGACTTGGTGAAGATCGACGGATCGTGCCGCTTGACGCTCTCCAGCAGCCTGAGCGACGCATAATAACGCGCGCCGGGCCGGATCGTCGGGTAGAGCCGGGGGACGGTTTCCAGATTGTGATTATACACGTCTGGCCGCGCCTCGACGATTGACTCGACCGCGGCCTGCGCCTTGTTGCGGAAGTCGGGTGTCAGGATCTCGATCGTCGTCGACGGCGTGTTGCGGCGGAGAGCCTGGATCACCTTCACGAACTGCGACGCCCCGCCATCGGGCAAATCGTCGCGATCGACCGAGGTGATGACGATATGCTGCAACCCCATCTCCGCCGCGGCCACGGCGACATGCTCGGGCTCGAGCGGGTCGACCGCGCGCGGCATGCCGGTCTTGACGTTGCAGAAGGCGCACGCGCGCGTGCACGTGTCGCCCAGGATCATCACGGTCGCGTGCTTCTTGGTCCAGCACTCGCCGATGTTGGGGCATGCCGCTTCCTCGCACACGGTGGCGAGGTTCAGGCGGCGCATCAGCTGCTTGGTCTCGGCAAAGCCGGTCGAGGTCGGCGCCTTGACGCGGATCCAGTCGGGCTTGCGCGCCCTTGCCGGTGCAACGGCGGCCGGCGCGGTGGTGGGAGCCAGAAGCGAATTACTGTCGTTCATGCGGTGCGAGATAGCGTCGTCTGAGTGTTGAAACAACGTAGGAGCTACAGAATGCCAAGGGATGTTGCCGGTCTGATCGAGGGTTACCACCGCTTCCGCAACGAGGATTGGGAGCAGGAAAAGGCCGAATGGGAAACGCTGTCCAAGGGTCAGAAGCCGAAGGTGCTGGTGATCG
Source organism: Sphingomonas sp. Mn802worker (assembly GCF_000382485.1). Lineage (GTDB taxonomy): Bacteria > Pseudomonadota > Alphaproteobacteria > Sphingomonadales > Sphingomonadaceae > Sphingomonas. The sequence continues at coordinate 21,915 of NZ_AORY01000012.1, forward strand.
CCTGTTCCGACAGCCGCGTCGATCCGACGCAGATCTTCGATGCCAAGCCCGGCGAGCTGTTCGTGATCCGCAACGTCGCCAATCTGGTGCCGCCGTTCGAGACCGGCGGTGGCTATCACGGCGTGTCCGCCGCGCTTGAGTTCGCGGTGACGCAGCTGAAGGTCGGTGAGATCCTCATCATGGGCCACGCCTCGTGCGGCGGCTGCGCGGCGGCATTGTCGCAAGGGTTCAAGGACGCCGAGAAGGGCGCGGGCGGCTTCGTCGCCGACTGGATCAGCCTGCTCGATGAGGCGCGCGAGAAGGTCGTGGCGGAGAAGGGCACTGGCGCCGAGGCACAGACCGCAATCGAGTGGGAGGGCATCCGCTCCTCGATCAAGAATTTGCGGACCTTTCCCTTCGTCAAGGAGCGCGAGGATGCGGGCGAGCTGAAACTGCGCGGCGCGTGGTTCGGCATCGCCGAGGGTCAGCTCCGCGTGATGCAGGATGGCGAAGGCGCGTTCGAGCCCGCCTGACACCTACCGGTGCCGGTCGCTCAGGCGGTCGGCACCACTGCCTGCCACCGGCGCCGCCGCAGTATGAGCAGGTAATAGCCGGCGGCGATGATGATCTGGATGATCGTGGCGATGATCGCCGGCCGCCCCTCCGCCACATCCTGCCACGTCGCGACCGTGATCAACGCCAGCGCGACCAGCGTGACGATCGGCGCCAGCGGGTAGAGCGGCATATGATAGGTCGCGTGGCGTGAGGCACCCGAGTGCCGTCCGACCATCGCGGCAATGGCGATCCCGGCGTAGATGGCAATCAGCCCCGCCCCGCTCCACACCTCTAGCAGGCGCAACGGTAGAAAGCAGAGCAGCATGCCAACGGCGCCGACCAGCAGGGTGCCGAGCCATGGCGATCCCCAACGCGGATGGATCGCGCTCATCCAGCGATCGAGCGGCCGCCCCCACGACCCATCGCGCGCGGTGCCGTAGAAGAAGCGTGCGCAGGCGAGTACCCAGGCGATGATCGCGTTGACGATCGCGAGCGCGACGCCGAGCGCCATCGCCTGCCCGGCGCGCGCTCCCGCCATCGCGGTCACCAGATCGCCGAAAGGATTGGGCGAGGCGAGCATCACTCGCAAGTCCACCGCGCCCACCAGCGCGGCGAGAAGCGGCACGCCCTCGAGCACCAGCGTGAAGATAAGCGCCAGCATGATCGAGCGCGCGATCCGATGCGGCGCCTCGTGCATCTCCTCGCCGAAATATACCGCGGCTCCGTAGCCGTTGAAGGCGAAGATCGCGATCGACGCCGCGACCCCGATCGCGGTCAACGACGCGGGCGCCAGACCCTGCCCCGCCGTCATGACTGGTTGCGTCAGAAAATTGAGCGGGTTGCGCTGTACGTCTATGAGACCGAACGCCGTCACTGCGAGCAACGCCACCACCTCGATCAACAGGAAAAGTCCGGTGACGAGCGCGTTGAAACGGATGTTGAGCAACCCGATGAGCGTGCACACCCCTACCACCACGATGGCGGTCGGCACCTGCGGCAGCGCTGGGATCACGCCGACCAGCACCTCACGGATGCCCAGCCCCGCGACCGGCAGGAAGATCAGGTTGTTGAACACGTTGATGCCGAGCATGACGAAGCCCGCCATCGGCCCCAGCGTATGCGCGACCATCACGTACTCGCCGCCGGCGACCGGCCAGGCAGATGACAGCTCGGCGTAGATATAAGCGGTCGCGACGCACACCAGCCCCGCGATGATCGTCGCCCAGATCGCTCCGGTGCCGGCGACCTGCAACATGCCCGGCACGATCACGAACACCGATGACGCGGGCGTCGTCACCGACAGCGTCAGGAACAGCACGCCCGCCACGCCCAGGCTGCGCGCGAGCGGCACCAGCGCCGCCGATGAAAGCTGTTCCTCTGGCATCGTCCCCCGCCTTAATGGCGCGGGCTTCTTGCATGGTTAACGAGGGGGTGCCAGCCCCTCGTACCTTTGCATTGGCTCAGCCGGCGCGCTTGCTGACCGCGGCGTCGACGTCGGCCTTCGGGCCGTCGACGGTCACGCGCAGGTTGAGCTCGCGCAGCTGCTTGGGCGTCGCGTAGTTCGGCGCGCCCATCATCAGATCCTCGGCCTTCTGCGTCATCGGGAAGACGATCACCTCGCGAATGTTGGGCTCGTCGGCCAGCAGCATGACGATGCGGTCGATGCCCGGTGCCGACCCGCCGTGCGGAGGCGCGCCATACTTGAACGCGTTGATCATGCCCGCGAAGTTGGTGTCGACGTCGGCCTGGCTGTAGCCCGCGATCTCGAACGCCTTGTACATGATGTCGGGACGATGGTTGCGGATCGCACCCGACGACAGCTCCACGCCGTTGCAGACGATGTCATACTGATAGGCGAGGATGTCGAGCGGGTCCTTTGTCTCCAGCGCCTCCATCTCGCCCTGCGGCATCGAGAAGGGGTTATGGCTGAAATCGACCTTCTTGTTGTCCTCGTCATATTCGAACATCGGAAAGTCGACGATCCAGCAGAACTCGAACCGGTTCTGGTCGATCAGGCCGAGCTGGTCCGCGACGCGCGTGCGCGCCAGACCCGCGAGCTTCGCTGCCTGCGCTTCCTTGCCGGCTGCGAAGAACAGGCCATCGTTCGGTCCAAGCCCGAGCGCGTCGGCCATCGCCGACATCTTGTCCTCGCCGTGGTTCTTGGCGATCGGTCCGCCCCATTCGCCGTTCTTGCGCGTGGCATAGCCGAGCCCGGCGAACCCCTCACCCTGCGCCCAGACGTTCATGTCGTCGAAGAACTTGCGGCTCTTCTCGTGCGTACCCGGTGCCGGGATCGCGCGCACCACGTCGCCCGCCTCGACGATGGAGGCGAAGCGGCCGAAGCCCGATCCGACGAACTGCTCGGACACGTCCGAGATGATCAGCGGGTTGCGCAGGTCGGGCTTGTCGTTGCCGTATTTCAGCATCGATTCGCGGTACGGGATACGCTTGAACGGCAGCGCCGAGACGGTCCGCCCCTTGCCCGGCCAGTTGGCGAACTCCTCGAACACGCCGTGAAGCACCGGCTCGATCGCTTGGAACACGTCTTCCTGCGTGACGTAGCTCATCTCGAAATCGAGCTGGTAGAATTCACCCGGTGACCGGTCGGCGCGCGCGTCCTCGTCGCGGAAGCACGGCGCTATCTGGAAATAACGATCGAACCCGGCGACCATCAGCAGCTGCTTGAACATCTGCGGCGCCTGCGGCAGCGCGTAGAACTTGCCCGGGTGGACGCGGCTAGGGACGAGGTAATCGCGCGCGCCCTCGGGGCTCGATGCGGTCAGGATCGGCGTCTGGAACTCGGTGAAGCCCTGGTCGACCATGCGGCGGCGGATCGACGCGATGACGCTCGATCGCAGCATGATGTTCGCGTGCAGCTTCTCGCGGCGCAAATCGAGGAAGCGGTTCCGCAGCCGGATCTCTTCCGGGTATTCGGCGTCTCCGAAGACGGGCATGGGCAGCTCGGCGGCGTGGCTCTGCACGGTCGCGGCGCGCGCGTAGACCTCGATCTCGCCGGTCGCGAGGTTCGGGTTCACCGTCGCCTCCGACCGTCGCTTGACGCTGCCGTCGATCGTCACCACCGACTCGACGCGCAAGCTATCGAGCAGCGCCAGCACCGGGCTGTCGGTATCCGCGACGATCTGCGTGATGCCGTAATGGTCGCGCAGGTCGACGAACAGCACGCCGCCGTGGTCGCGCTTGCGATGCACCCAGCCCGACAGGCGGACGGTCTCGCCATCGTTCTCGGCGGTCAGTTGGGCGCAGGTGTGCGAGCGATAGGCGTGCATGGGCGAGTCTCTTGATCGTCACCCCGGCGAAACCGGGATTGGTGGCGGCTGGCGGGTACGTCTCGTACCCGGCCGATAACCCGCGCGCCCTCCCCTTCCAACCACGCTTTGTCAAGCTGGCGCCGCCCCGCTATGACCCGCGGGATATGCACGTTCATCCCCTGATTACCGACAGCGCGACGCTCGCCAACCTGTGCGCCCGCCTCGCCGATGCGCCGTTCGTGACGGTCGACACCGAATTCATGCGCGAAAGCACCTATTACCCCGAGCTCTGTCTGATCCAGATCGCGGACACGGAAGAGGCCGCCGCGATCGATCCCAAGGCGCCCGGCCTCGACATGACGCCGCTGCTCGAGCTGCTGACCGAGAATGAGGACGTGCTTAAGGTCTTCCACGCGGGCGGGCAGGATATCGAGATCATCTACAATCTGACCGGCCGCACCCCGCACCCGCTGTTCGACACGCAGGTCGCGGCGATGGCGCTCGGACAGGGCGAGCAGATCGGCTATTCCAATCTTGTCGACAGCTGGCTCGGTATCCAAGTCGACAAGGGCGCACGCTTCACCGATTGGTCCCGGCGACCGCTCGACGACCGGCAGGTCGATTATGCGATCGGCGACGTGACTCACCTGTCAAATATCTTCCCCAAGATGCTGGAACGATTGAAGAAGACCGGGCGCGGCGCGTGGCTAGACCAGGAAATGGAGCGGCTCGCCGACCCGGCGAATTACGCCAACGATCCCGATCTCGCGTGGAAGCGCGTGCGCGTCGCGAGCCGCAAGGCCGACGTGCTCGGGCGGTTGAAGGCGATCGCACGCTGGCGCGAGCTGGAGGCGCAGGGCAAGGACCTGCCGCGTGGACGCATCGTCAAGGACGAGACGCTAGGCGACCTCGCCGGCCATCCGCCGCGCAAACAGGCCGACCTCGCCAAGGTACGCGGCCTGTCGCAGACCTGGGGCTCGAACGAGATCGGTGCGCGACTGATGGCGGCAATCGAGCATGCGCGTCCGCTGCCTACCGACGAGATGCCTGCGCGCGACGATCGCAAGCCGGGCCTGGGGAAGGACGGCGCGCTCGTCGCCGACCTGCTCAAGCTCTTGCTCAAGATACGCGCTCGCGACATCGACGTCGCACCGCGGCTGCTCGCGCGATCGGACGATTTGGAAGCCCTGGCGGCAGGCGCGCGCAGCGGGCTGTCGATCCTGGAGGGCTGGCGCTTCGACCAGTTCGGCCGCGACGCGCTCGATCTGGTCGAAGGGCGGATGGCGTTTGCGGTCACCGGCGGCCGGTTGAAGATGACCCGCGCGGAGGCGGCGGAATGATGCGGGTAGCGCTGTTGATCGCCATGGCGGCGATCTCTGCCTGCGCGCCGAAGAACGCCGGTCTCGTTGCGCCGGCTACCGCCTGCAACGCGGACGGCGCTCAGCACCTCGTCGGTCAAGCCGCCGACACCGCGCAGGCAGAGGCGCAGCGGCTGAGCGGCGCGCGCAGCGTCCGCCGCTACGCGACCGGCGACATGCTGACGATGGACTATCGCGCCGATCGCCTCAACATCGAGACCGACGCGAGCGGCCGGGTCGTGAAGCTCACCTGCGGTTGAGCGCCGCCGGCCGAACAGTCCGCCCGGCCGTGTGAGGAGTGACGTCGATCTTTCACCTGTTCTTCTCGATCCCCAGTCTGATCGTCATCGCGCGCTGGCTGGTTCCCTTGTCGCTGCCTGGTTGGATCAAGCTGGTGGGCGTCGTCGCCCTGCTCGCCGCGTCGCAATATCATCTGTGGAGCCGCCTCTCGTCGGGATCGGTATTCGCGCCCGAGTTTCCGCGCACCATCGTGCTGCTGTTCAACTGGGCATTTGGCGCGATTCTGCTGCTGGCGGTGTTCCAGCTTGCGCTCGACGTGGCGGGCGTCATCGGCTGGATCGTGCGACGTGGTGCGTGGGCGATGCCTGACGCCGCGCGCTATGCCGTGGCGGTGCTGGCAATGATCCTCGCCGCGATCGGCGTCGCGAATGCAGCGCGCGTGCCACTGGTCAAGGACGTCGCAATTACGATCCCGAACCTGCCGCCCGCGTTCGAGGGCTATCGACTGCTGCAACTGACCGATCTGCACCTCAGCCGGCTGTTCACCGCGCCTTGGGCTCGCCAAGTCGTCACGCGCGCGAACGCCGCGGGCGTGGATGCGATCGTGGTGACCGGCGACTTCATCGACGGCTCGGTCGCGATGCGCCGCGACGATGTCGCACCACTCGCCGACCTGCGTGCGCTTGACGGCGTCTGGGCGGTGCCGGGCAATCACGAATACTTCTTCGATTATGCCGAGTGGATGCGGCACCTGAGCGCGCTCGGCATCCGCATGCTGCCGAACGCCCACACGGTGGTCGAACGCGCCGACGCGGCGCTGGTCATCGCGGGTGTCACGGATCTGTCCGCGCGTGGCGCGGGCCAAGCAGGTCCCGACCGCGAAGCAGCGCTCGCCGGTGCACCGCCCGCCGCCCCGATCGTCCTGCTCGATCACCAGCCGCGCAACGCACGCGCTGCCGCCGCGCAAGGCGTTGCACTGCAGCTCTCCGGCCACACCCATGGCGGCATGATCGCCGGAATGGCGAAGCTGCTCGAGCCCGCCAATGGCGGCTTCGTCTCGGGCGTCTACCCAATTGGCGACATGACGCTCTACGTCAGCAACGGCACAGGTCTGTGGCCGGGCTTCGCGATCCGGCTTGGCCGTCCATCGGAGATGACATGCTTCACGCTCCATCGGGGGTGAACCTCGCCCGCCCCCGCCGGTTCTGTCGCCATGATCGGTTCGCTTACCAATGATGACCCCCGCGCCGACGCACGCGCCGGCATGGCTCGCTTCCTTGACGACGTACCCACAGGTCGCATCGTCGTAGCGGGTCACTTCGATGCGGACGGCCTGTCGGCTGTCGCGATCCTGCTACGAGCGTTGCGAACGAGCGGGCGCGAGGCCGAGGCGGCGATCGTCGGCAAGGGCGAGACGCCATGGGACAAGTCGTTCGCCGACCACCTGCACGCGATGTCGCCCGCCGGATTGATCGTCACCGATCTGGGTACGCGCGGCGAGCCCGTCCTCTCGGGCGTACCAACGCTGACGATCGACCACCATCGCCCGACCGGCACACCGCCCGATGGCGTGACGCTTAACGGGCACGAACTAAACCCGGAACCCACCAGTGCGCTGATCGCGTGGTGGGCGGCGGCTGCGCTGGGTGACGCGTCCGACCTGCAATGGCTCGCCGCCCTCGGGCTGATCGGCGACATGGCGCCCGAGGACGCCTTTCCCGAACTCGCCGAGGCGCAGGCACGCTGGGGCAAGACCGCGCTGCGCGACGCGACTTCGCTCGTCAATGCGCCCCGGCGCACCGCCGCAGCAGACGCATTACCGGCGCTCCGCCTGCTGCTAACCGCAGACGGACCCAAGATCATCAGCAAGGGCGACAGCGCCGATGCGCAGGCGCTGGTCGCCGCCAAGGCGGAGGTCCGCGCAGCGGTCGAGGCCGCCCGCCGCATCGCCCCACGCGTCGTCGGCGACGTCGCGCTGATCCTTTTCGCCTCACCCTGTCAGATCCATCCGTTGATCGCACAGCAATGGCGCGGGCGGCTGAAGGACAAGATCGTGATCGCCGCCAACAGCGGCTACCGCCCCGGCTGGGTGCATTTCGCCGCGCGTTCGGCGAGCGGGCGCGACCTGCTTGCGTTCCTCGCCGAGCACCGGCCTGAGGGTGCTGACGGCCGCTACGGCAACGGTCATGCTCAGGCGACCGGCGGCGCGCTGACGATTGCGCAATGGAACGACTTCGTGACCGGACTGGGCTTCGACCAAGCGGTGCTGCCCCGCGTCGATTGACGCTCCAGCTACGACCATGAAGCCACCCGCGGTCATTGCTGCGTGATCGTCGCGCGACTATTCTGTCCACCATCATCGGAGAAGCGTCATGCCGATCACCATCAATGGATCGCCCGTTCCCATTCCCAGCGATCCGCGTGTGTCGCTGCTCGACCTGCTGCGAGAGGGGCTTCACCTCTCCGGCACCAAGAAAGGCTGCAATCAGGGCGCGTGCGGTGCCTGCACCGTCCTGGTCGACGGTGAGCGGATCGTCTCCTGCTTGGCACTCGCGGTGCAATATGACGGCCGTGAGGTTACCACGATCGAAGGACTGGCGGACGGCGACACGCTCCATCCGCTCCAGGCTGCCTTCATCGAGCATGACGGGTTCCAGTGCGGCTATTGCACGCCCGGCCAGATCTGCTCCGCCGTTGCGATGGCCGACGAGATCGCGCGCGGCATGCCCAGCCACGTCACCGATGCGCTCGGCGGCGACACGATCACGCTGACCCGCGACGAGGTGCGTGAGCGGATGAGCGGCAATCTGTGTCGCTGCGGTGCGCATAACGGCATCGTCGATGCGATCCTCGAGGTCTACGGCCATGCCGATGAAAAGGTGCTGGAGGCCGCAGAATGACGCCGTTCAGCTTCAACCGCGCTCGCGACACGACGCAGGCACTCGAACTCGCCCGGCACGGTGCACGCTATCTCGGCGGCGGCACCAATCTGGTCGACCTGATGCGTGAGACGGTGGAGCGCCCCGCCGCGCTGGTCGACGTGACCGGCCTGTCGCGCGACATCACCGACACGCCCGGCGGCGGGCTGATGATCGGTGCGGCCGTGACCAACAGCGCGCTTGCTGCACATCCACAGGTCCGCACCCGCTATCCCGTCCTTGCCCGCGCGATCCTGGCGGGCGCCAGCGCGCAGATCCGCAACATGGCGACGGTCGGCGGCAACCTGCTCCAGCGGACGCGCTGCACTTATTTCTACGATGCCGAAGGGTCGCGCTGCAACAAGCGCCAGCCGGGACAAGGCTGCGATGCGAAAGACGGGTTCAACCGCATCCACGCCATTCTCGGCGCATCCGACGCCTGCGTCGCGACGCATCCGAGCGACATGTGCGTCGCCTTCGCCGCGCTCGACGCGGTCGTGCATCTTTCGTCCGCGACCGGCACGCGCACGCTGCCGCTGACCGACTTGCACCGGCTGCCCGGCGACCATCCGCAGCTCGATACTGTGCTGGAGGCGGGAGAGTTGATCACCGCAATCGAGCTGCCCTCCTCGCCGCTCGCCGCGCACTCGACCTATCGCAAGGTACGCGACCGCGCGAGCTACGCCTTTGCGCTCGTCTCGGTCGCCGCCGCTATCCAGGTGGAGGACGGTCACGTCAGCGACGTGCGCCTCGCGCTCGGCGGCGTCGCGCACAAGCCGTGGCGCGCGACCCGCGCCGAAGCGGCGCTGCGCGGCCAAGCCGCAACACCCGATACCTTCCGCGCCGCTGCCGACGCCGAACTCGCCGTCGCGGTGCCGCTGCGCGACAACGGCTTCAAGATAGAGCTCGCGAAACGGACGATCACGGCCGTGCTGGCCGAACTGGCGGGAGTGGACGCATGAAAGCGGTCGAGGACGCCAAACAGGCGGTGCAAGGCGCGGCGCAGGCCGTCATGGCAAAGGCGGTGCAACTCGCACCCGACAGCTGGATGCCCGGCGGCAAGCCCGATCCGCTGATCCGCGCGCAGCACGGTCATGTCGGCCGGGCGATCTCGCGTATCGATGGTCCGGTCAAGGTGCGCGGCGCGGCACCCTATGCGGCGGAGTTTCCGCTCGACGGCATGCTCTACGCTGCGCTCGTGTTCAGCACGATCGCCAAGGGCACGATCACTGCGCTTGAGACCGGTGCGGCAGAGGCTGCGCCAGGCGTCCGGCTCGTCATGACCTATCGCAACGCGCCGCGCATGAAGCGGATGCCGCTGTTCATGACCTCGGAAAAGGCGTGCGGCGGTAACGACCTGCCCGTGATGCAGGACGCGAAGGTGTATTGGAACGGTGAGCCGGTCGCGCTCGTGCTGGCCGAGACGCAGGAACAGGCCGATCACGCCGCCGCGCTGATCCATGTCGCCTACGCGGAAGAACATGCGGTCACCGCGCTGGCCGAGGCCAAGGCGAACGGCGTCGAGCCCGCACAGTTCATGGGGCAGCCGCTCAAGTTCGAGAACGGCACCGCCGAGGAGGCGCTGGCGCGCGCGGCGCACAAGGTCGACCGACGCTACACGACGCCGCGGCACAGTCACAATGCGATCGAGTTGCACGCGGTCACCGTTGCGTGGGACGACGAAACCTTGCGCGTTCACGACGCGACGCAGATGGTCGCGCACACCGCCTGGTCGTTAGGGCATGTGTTTGGAATGGCGGAGGATCAGGTCCATGTCACCTCCCCGTTCGTCGGCGGCGGATTCGGCGGCAAGGGATTGTGGCAGCATCAGGTGCTCGCCGCCGCCGCGTCTAAATTGGCCGGGCGTCCCGTCCGCCTGATGCTCTCACGCGAGGGCGTCTACCGCATCGTCGGCGGGCGTACGGTCACCGAACAGCGCGTCGCGCTTGGCGCGGACGCGGACGGCACCTTCGAGGCGCTGATCCACACCGGCACGACCGCGATGAGCCACCACAACGTCCTGCCCGAGCCGTTCATCCTGCCCGCCCGCAGCGCCTATGCGGCAAAAACGATGAAGCTCGACGTCGAGGTCGCCTATCTCGACATGGTCGCCAACACCTTCATGCGCGCGCCCGGTGAAGCGGTTGGCACCTTTGCGCTCGAAAGCGCGATCGACGAGCTCGCGCACGAGATGGGCGTCGATCCGATCGAGCTGCGGCTGCGCAACGAGCCCGAGAAGGACCCGACCACCGGCGCGCCTTTCTCCTCCCGAGAGATCGAAAAAGCTTATCGTGACGGCGCCGAGCGGTTCGGCTGGTCCGAACGCCATGCACCGGGCACGCGGCGCGAGGGCGAGTGGATGATCGGCACCGGTGTCGCCACCGCAACCTATCCCTATTATCGCATGCCGGGCGGCGCGGCGCGGATCACGCTCAGGCCGGACGGCGCGACGGTCGACATCGCGGCGCACGACATGGGCATGGGCACCGCCACCGCGCAGACGCAGGTCGCGGCCGATCGACTCGGGCTCGACATGGACCAAGTCGCGTTCAACTATGGCGACAGCACGCTACCAGGCACCGTCATGGCCGGCGGATCGCAGCAGACTGCCGCGATCGGCGCGTCGGTGATGGCCGCGCACCGCGCGCTCGTCACCGAGCTGCTGAAGCTCGCCGGCAACGACTCGCCGCTCGCCGGCCTTGATGTCGATGAAGTCGTCAGCGTGAACAGTGGCCTCGCAAAGGTCGACGATCCTTCGGCACATGAGAGCTACGCCTCGATCCTGTCTCGCGCGCAGCGCGACGAGGTATCTGCGGAGGCCGAGCCGCCCGCACCGTTGGAGACGACGCACTGGTCGATGCACTCGCACGGCGCGATGTTCTGCGAAGTGCGCGTGAATGCCGTGACGGGCGAGCTGCGCGTCTCGCGCTTTCTCGGCTCGTTCGACTGCGGCCGAATCCTCAACCCCAAGACCGCGGCGAGCCAGTTCCGCGGCGGCATCATCATGGGACTCGGCCTCGCGCTGATGGAGGAGACGCAATATGACGAGCGCAGCGGGCGCATCATGAACCCCAGCCTCGCCGAATATCACGTGCCCGTGCACATGGACGTGCCCGAGATCGAGGTCATGTGGACCGACATTCCCGATCCGCATGCACCCATGGGCGCGCGCGGCGTCGGTGAGATCGGGATCACCGGCGTTGCGGCCGCCGTCGCGAACGCGGTGTTCAACGCGACCGGCAAGCGTGTGCGCGACCTGCCGATCACGCTCGACAAGCTGCTCTGAAATAACAGGCGAGGCGACGCCCTGGCTTCGTCGCTTCGCCCTCTAGCCGGAGAAACGTTGTTAACCTGCCCGCCGTATGGCTCGCACATGCCCTCGTCGCTCAACGCTGCGGACACGCTGGTGCCGCATCAGGCCCACAACTCCGCGGTGGCGCCGGCACGTATCCTTGATCTGCTTCCCGGGTTGGTCGCCTATTTCGGACCCGATCTGCGCTACCGTTACGCCAATCAGACCTATGCGCGCTGGCGCGGCATGGACCCCGACAAGATCGTCGGCCGCTACGTTCGTGAAATCGTTGGGGAACGTAACTACCCGCTGATCGCCGACCAGCTACGCCGCGCCCTCGGTGGTGAGACGATTTCCTACGACTACCTGCTGTTCGACAACGACGACCAGCGATCGGTGCAAGGAAGCTACGTCCCGGATTTTGACGAAATCGGGCATGTCGCCGGCGTCATCGTCCTAGTGACAGAGACGTGCCGGCGCGACACCATCGATTTCGAAACGGCACGCAGCGAGGCAATGTTCGCCGAAGCGTTCGAAAACGCGCCATTCGGCCGTGCGATCGTCAGCCCGGATGGGCGCATCGTTCGCGTCAACCCGCGCTTCGCGGCGATGATTGAGCGCCCGGCGCAGGACCTTCTCGGCCTTGGCATCTCCGATATCACGCATCCGGACGACCTCGAGTCCGACCTGCGGCAACTAAACGAAATCCTTGCCGGTGTGCGTAACGGCTACAGCATGGAAAAGCGCTACGTGCGCCCGAACGGCACCGCCTTCTCCGCTCGGCTGGAGGTTTCGGCGGTGCGTAACGACTCGGGACAGGTCACCTGCTTCTTCGCTCATGTCGAGGACATCACCCAGCAACGCGAGGCCGAACGCCGATTGATCGAGATGAACGCACGCCTGTCGCTCGTGTCCGAAGCGGTACGCGGCGGATCGTGGCACATGGATGTGGCGAGCGGCACCTTTGAGACATCGCAGCAGCTTGCGCGCTTTGTCGCCGGTCCTGAGGCACAACCCTATGATCTCGATGGTTTCAGCGAGCACATCCTGCCCGAGGATCGCGCCAAGGCCGACCTGAGCGACCTGATCGAGGGGAAGCACGACCGCTCCTCGGTCGAATACCGCCTGCAGACCGCGAGCGGCATCCACTGGATGCGCTGCGACCGGCGGCTTCTACGCGACGAGCACGGCCGGCCCGAGAAGCTCGTCGGCGTGACGATCGACCTGACCGAGGAACACGAACGCCGCATCCGTGCCGAACTGGAGGCGACGACCGATCCGCTCACCGGGCTTCTGAACCGGCGCGGACTGGATCAGCGGCTGGCCGCGCTGCCTGCCGACCTCGCCTGCGGAGTGATGCTGGTCGACCTCGACGGGTTCAAGCAGGTCAACGACACGCTCGGCCACGACGCGGGCGATGCTATACTGGTCGAGGTCGGCGACCGTCTACGCGGTTCGGTACGCCGTGACGACCTGGTCGCGAGGCTGGGCGGCGACGAGTTTGCGGTCGTGCTGGTCGGCGCCGACATAGGCAAGCTCGAGTCGCTCGCGGCGCGCACGGTGACGGTTTTGCAGGGCCGCTTCGACGCATGTGGTGACAGTGGGCTCGATGTCGGCGCCAGCATCGGCGCGGCATGGTCCGCCTCCCCGCTCGTCACCCAGCGCGCGGTGATGACCCGCGCCGACCGGGCGCTCTACCAGGCGAAGGCAGCCGGACGCGGCACGTGGCGGCTCGCCGCCTGATAGCCGTGTGCAAAGAGGCGGTGTCGCCGTGTGATGGCGGCGCTTGCGACCTTGGTCCGGCTTCCGCGTTCCAGCCTCGCCGCCTAACGCTGCGGCGGTGTCGCAGAAGGAGCCGGACGACGTGACCCTTACCCCTGCCCGTGGCGCAGCCCCGCTCGCCATCATCGTCATGGGGGTCAGCGGGTCGGGCAAGTCGACGCTCGGCAGCCTGCTCGCGCGCGCGCTGGATTGCCCGTTCCTTGAAGGGGACGATTTCCATTCGGTCGAGGCGATCGCGAAGATGCGTGCGGGTCACCCTTTGAGCGACGTTGATCGCTGGCCGTGGCTCGACCGCCTGGGGGAAGCGGTCGGGACGGCGGCGCGCACGCATGGCCGCGCCGTCGCGACCTGCTCCGCGCTCAAGCGACGCTACCGTGACCGCCTGATCGCCGCGACCGCAGGCAGCGTCCGCTTTGTCCTGCTCGACACTGATCGCGACGAGCTGGTCGAGCGCCTCCAACACCGCGCACATCACTATATGCCCGCCAGCCTGCTCGACAGTCAGCTGGACAGCCTCGAGCTTCCTGCACCCGACGAGCCGGTGCTGGCGCTCGACGCGCATCACAGCCCGTCCGAACTCTGCTACGCGGCGATCACCTGGGCCCAGGGCACCTAGGGCATCAAGCGCTTGCGCCCTTCCGACAGGTGCCACCGCATCGCGAGTGCGGCCGCATCGCCGTCCTGCGCACCGATCGCGTCGACGATCATCTCATGCTCGCGCATCATCGCCCCGATCACCTCGGGCGGGCGCGAGCGCGAGATATCGACACCGGCCCGCATCACCTTCTCGACCTCGCCGACCAGCGCCTCGAACGCCGCCGGGAACGCCGGATTGGCGGTCGCCCCGACAATGCGGCGGTGCAATTCCATGTCCTCGTCGTGCGCCGGCGCATCGGACAGCAGCGCGCGGCGCAGGTCGGCGAGCGCTGCCTCGATCGCCGCCATCTCCTCGTCAGATCGCCGCGCTGCCGCCAGCCGTGCTGCCTCCGCCTCCAGCACGAAACGAACTTCGTAGGTACCGAGCGTCGCCGCCAGCCCCGAAGCCGGCATGAACGCCAGCATCCTGTGCGATGGCCTGCTCTTCACGAACGATCCCGCACCGCGCCGCGGCTCGGTGATCCCGTCTGACGCGAGCCGCGCCAGCGCCTCGCGCACGATCGTGCGCGACATGCCGAACATCTCCGCCAGCCGCGCTTCCGCCGGTAGCCGATCTCCGACGCTCAGATCCTGGTCGTCGATGATCTCGACGATCGCGGTGTAGGCGCGATCGGTCAGTCGTTCCTGCACCACGTGCACGCCCTCTCCCTTGGTAGCTCAGGATAGCGCGCATTCCGCCGGGACCAAGAGGTACCGCGTCCTTTTACGCTGTCGTTCGGTCTCCGCTTGAAACGGTCAGGCGCGAAACCTGTATGACAAGTCTTTTCTCTATCAGGACGCCGGCGCGCCTAAGATAGCGGTAAATTAGCTTCGGGGATTGAACCTGTCCAACCACTTGTCGTAAGGAATGCAGGAACAGAGTTCGCGCGAAACAAGGCGGACCGCGACCGTACCGTCGATCAAGGGAGGATGACGCATGACAGGCGAACAAGCACATGATCCAGCACACACGCTGGTGCCCCGACCTGCCCGGCTGACCCCGACGCAGCTGAAGGTGATGCACGGCGTCCGTTCCGGCCGACTCAACAAGCAGATCGCCTATGATCTCGGCATCGCCGAGGCGACCGTGAAGGCGCACATGACCGCGCTGATGCGCAAGCTCAACGTCCGCAACCGGACCCAGGTCGCGATGGCGGCGCAGGCGTTGGGTTACGACGCGCGGTTGGCGGGATAGGTTCTTCGGGACCGATGCGTCGGCACCCGCCGCCGGTCAGAACTCGATCCCGGCCTGTGCCTTCACGCCCTGCTCGCGGAACGGATGTTTGACGAGGCTCATGTCAGTCACCAGGTCGGCAAGCTCGATCAGCGCGTCGGGCGCATTGCGTCCCGTTACAATGACATGGGTCATTGCCGGCTTGGCACGCAGCACGTCGAGCACCTCATCCAGCGGCAGATAATCGTAGCGCAGCACGATGTTCAGTTCGTCCGCCAGCACCATGCGATAAGTCGGGTCGGCGATCATCCGCTTGACCTCCTCCCACGCCGCACGCGCCGTCGCGATATCGCGCGTGCGGTCCTGCGTGTCCCAGGTGAAGCCCTCGCCCATCGGCTTGAACTCGACGCCCAGCTGCCGGAACACCGGCGCCTCGCCGGTTTCCATCGCACCCTTAACGAACTGGACGACGCCGACCTTCATGCCATGTCCAACCGCGCGCACCACCATGCCGAGCGCCGCGGAGGTCTTGCCCTTGCCCTTGCCGGTGTGAACGATCAGCAGGCCCTTCTCGACCTGCTTCGATGCGACGATGCGATCGTGCGCGACCTTCTTCTTCGCCATCTTCTCGGCATGTTCTTCGTCACTGCGCATCGACATCGTCTCCATCGATCACGTCGGCCAGGCCGACGCCTTCCCTATCCCTTGATCCGCAGCGGCAGTCCTGCGACCACCAGCTCGACCCGGTCGCACACCGCCGCAACCCGCTGGTTCAAGCGGCCGGCCGCATCACGGAAGCGTCGTGCCAGCGCATTGTCGGGCACGATGCCGAAGCCGACCTCGTTGCTGACGAAGATCAGGTCACCGTCAGCCTGTTCGATCGCGCTCACCAAAGCGTCGCTCGCCTGATCCATATCGGCATCGCCAAGCATCAGGTTCGACACCCATAAGGTGAGACAATCGACCAGCAGCACACGGCCCGCACGCGCCTCCCGCCCGATCGCTCCGGGCAGGTCCGTCGGTGCCTCAAGCGTCGACCAGCGCGCGTCACGGTCGCGCCGATGCGCTGCAATGCGCTCGGCCATCTCGCCATCGAACGCCTGCGCGGTGGCGACGAAGACCAGCTCGCCCGTGCACCCTTCCGCCAGTTCCTGCGCGTGCCGGCTCTTGCCCGACCGCGCACCGCCCAGCACCAATGTCGTCGTCGCGTGCGCGCTCATGTTCCTGCCGACTTGCTCAAGCCCGCGTGAATGGCGAAGGCACACGCCGTGACGCAAGCAGAATCACACCCTTTCGCACACCATGGCGGCCGGCTGGACGACGCGCGCACGCGTTTCCCCGACGCGCCGACGCCCTGGCTCGATCTGTCGACCGGCATCAACCCCCGCGCCTGGACGCCGCCGGCCGCGGCGATCGACAGCGGCTCGCTGCCCGAGGTGAGCGCATTGCGCGCGCTTGAACGCACCGCCGCCGCCTTCTTCGGCTGCGCGCCCGAACAGGTCGCCGCCGTGCCGGGGAGCGAGATCGCACTCCGACTGCTGCCGCAACTCGGCCTTCCGCAACCATTCACCGCGCTCACACCCAGCTACGGCACCCACCACGACATTGCAGAGCATGCTGTCTCGCACGATGCGCTTGACCGATCTGGCTGGACGTGCGGAACGCTGCTCTTGGCAAACCCGAACAATCCCGACGGGTATCGGCGTGAGCCGTCGCGATTGCTCGCCCTGGCGAAGCACGCCGCCACTACAGGCGGTGCACTGGTCGTCGACGAAGCCTTTGCCGACGTCGACCCGGGAACCAGCCTCATCCCTCACCTCGACCAAACCGGCAACGTCACGGTCCTGCGCTCGTTCGGGAAGTTCTTCGGTCTTGCCGGTGTGCGCCTCGGCTTCATCGTCGGTCAAAACGAGGTGATCGAACGAATACGATACCTGCTTGGCGACTGGCCTGTCAGCACACAGGCAATCGTCTGGGGAACCGCGGCTTACAGTGACGCCGTGTGGATCGCACAAACCCGCAGTTGGCTACACGCTCAGGCTGCTCGGCTCGACTCCCTGCTGTCACGCCACGGCCTGTCCGCGACCGGCGCCTGCCCGCTCTTCCGGCTGGTCGAGCATCGCGACGCATGGCGACTGTTTGACCTGCTCGCCCGCGCGGGCATCCTCGCCCGCCCGTTCGCCGCGCAGCCGCACTGGCTCCGCTTCGGCCTGCCCGGCGACGAGGCCGCGTTCGATCGCCTCGACCGCGCGCTTGCCCGTGGCTGATCCGGTCGCGCTCGCCGCCCTCGCGCTCGACGCGTTGATCGGCTGGCCCGGGTCGCTCTACCGCCGCGTCGGACACCCGGTCGGCGGGTTCGCGCGCGTGATCGGCGCGTGCGAGCAACGCTGGAACACACCCGATCGCACCCAGCGGCAGCGTCGCACGCTCGGCGTCGCTGCGATGCTGCTGCTCCTCATCGGAACCGCGCTGTTCGCGCTTCTGCTCGAACTGCTGATCCGTCATGCACTCGGCGCGTCGGCCTGGGTCGCGATCGCACTCCTCGCCTGGCCCGCGCTAGCCCAGCGCAGCCTGTTCGATCACGTCCGCCCGGTCGCAGCCGCGCTCGAAGACGGAAACCTGCCCGCCGCCCGCCATGCGGTCGCGATGATTGTCGGCCGCGACACCGACGCGCTCGATTCCGCCGGCATCGCCCGCGCCGGAATCGAGAGTCTCGCGGAAAGCTTCTGCGACGGCGTCGTTGCGCCGCTGTTCTGGCTGCTCGTCGCCGGTCTGCCGGGCCTGTGGTGCTACAAGGCGATCAACACCGCCGACAGCCTGATCGGGCACAAGGAACCGCGTTGGCGCGCCTATGGCTGGGCGGCGGCACGGATCGACGACGCCGCGAACTGGATCCCCGCGCGACTTGCCGGCGTACTGCTGTGCATCGCCGGCGCAGGCGGCTGGCGCGTGATGTGGCTCGATTGTCGCCGTCACGCATCGCCCAATGCCGGATGGCCCGAGGCGGCGATGGCGGGCGCGCTCGGCGTCGCGCTCGCCGGGCCGATCGCCTATGACGGGCAGATGCAGATGAAGCCTTGGATCGGGGATGGCGCTGCCGCCGCCCGTGCCGCCGACCTGAACCGCGCGCTGGCGGTCTACGTGCGCGCCTGCGCATTGCTGTGGGTTCTCGTCGGGATCGTCGCATGGCTGCGGTGATGCTGCAGGGTACCGGCTCCGACGTCGGCAAGTCGGTGCTGGTCGCAGGGCTTTGCCGCGCGCTCGCCAATCGCGGGCTTCGCGTCCGCCCGTTTAAGCCGCAGAACATGAGCAACAACGCCGCCGTCACCGGCGATGGCGGCGAGATCGGGCGCGCGCAGGCGACGCAGGCGATCGCCTGCCGCGTGCCCGCGCACGTCGACATGAACCCGGTGCTGCTCAAGCCGCAGGGCGACCGCACCTCGCAATTGATCGTCCGCGGGCAGGTGCGCGGCACGCTCGCCGCACGTAACTGGCGCGAAGGGCGCATCGGGCTGCTCGGCGACGTGCTCGAGAGTTTCCGGCGCCTGCACGACGACGCCGACATCGTCGTGGTCGAAGGCGCAGGCTCCCCGGCGGAGATCAACCTGCGCGCTGGCGATATCGCCAACATGGGCTTCGCACGTGCGGCCAACGTCCCGGTCGTCCTTGTCGGCGACATCGATCGCGGCGGCGTCATTGCCTCCCTGGTCGGCACGCACGCGGTGATCGCAGCCGAAGACGCGGCGATGATCCGCGGCTTCCTGGTCAACAAATTCCGCGGCGACTCGGCGCTGTTCGTTGACGGCATGACTGCCGTCTCCGCGCGAACGGGCTGGTCCGCGCTCGGCATCATACCTTGGCTCGCCGCCGCCCGCCGCCTGCCGAGCGAGGATGCGGTCGCGCTGGAGCGTGCGTCCGGTCGCGCCAGCGATCGCCCGACCGACCGACACGTCATCGCCTGCCCGATCACGCCGCGGATCGCGAACTTCGACGATCTCGATCCCCTCCGCCTCGAACCTGCGGTCGATCTCGTCATGGTTCCGCCCGGCCGCCCGATCCCCGACGCGGCGATGATCGTCCTCGCGGGATCGAAGGCGACGCGCGCCGACCTGCAAAGCCTGCGCGATGAGGGCTGGGACATCGACATCCTCGCGCACGTCCGCAAAGGCCGTCCCGTCCTGGGCCTGTGCGGCGGCTACCAGATGCTGGGCCGCACGGTCAGCGATCCGGCTGGCGTGGAGGGTCCGGCGGGTACGACACCCGGCCTCGGGCTGCTCGACATCGACACCGTGCTGACCGGCGAAAAGACCGTTCGACAGGTCAGCGGCGAGGCACTTGGCGCGCGGTTCGATGGCTATGAAATCCATCTCGGCCATACGACCGGACCCGATACGGCTCGACCGCTAGGTTTTCTGTCGGATGGAACACCGGAGGGCGCGATGCGCGCCGATGCGCTCGTCGCCGGCAGCTACATCCACGGTCTGCTCGGTCAGGCGGCACAGCGGCGCGCATGGCTCGAACGCATTGGCATTACAGGATCGGGCGGCGACCATGCCGCCGACGTTGACGCAGCGCTGGATGAGATCGCCGCGCAGCTTGAGCAGCACGTCGACGTCGACGCGCTGATCGACCTCGCTCACACCCACCGATCGACGACGCAGGCGAGCAGCAGCATCGTCTCGGTCAGCTCGATCCCCGCACCGTGAACGTCGCCGGTCATGCCCCCGACCCGCCGCGTGAAGAAGACGCCGAGTACCGCCAGCACGACCGGTGCCAGCAACAACGACGGCACCGGGACACTTGCGCCCAGCAGCACCAGCACCCAGCCGACCAGATCACGCCGCCGCACCGCACCGGTGATCGCCGCGCCCAGGCCGCTCGCCTTGAGCAGCGGAACGAAACGCGCCCAGCCTAACGGACCGAGCCGAGCCACCACCGGGATCAGCACCACCGCCAACCAGCCGCCGGGAAGAATCAGGTGCAGCATCACCAGCTTGGCGGCGAGTTGCAGCACAATCGCGACCACGCCGAAGCTGCCGACGTGCGGATCACTCATTACCGCCAGCAGGCGGGACCGGTCGCCGTGCGCCGCGCCCAGCCCATCGCTCATATCGGCCAGGCCATCGAGGTGAAGCGCCCCCGTCACCCACACCCAGCCGAGCACCGCGGCCAGCGCGCCCAGCCATGGGTCGATCAACGCGCCCGCCCATCCCAGCCCCGCCACGATGCTGCCGACGATCGCGCCGACCAGCGGGTACAGCCGCACCGATGCGGCAAAGTCGCCGTCGCGCAACTTTTGCCGCGGTACCGGCAGCCGCGTCAGGAACGACAGCGCGACGATCAGCCGGCGCACGGCCACAGCCCCGTCACCTGCGCCCGTCTCGGCTCTCCATCCCTTACCCGAATCGAGACGATCGCCGCATAGGGCAGGTCGAACGCCCACACCTGCGCGCGATCGAACCCGCACAGCACGTGCAGCGCCGCGCGTATCGCGCCACCGTGCGTCACCACCAGCGTCGCCGCGGGCGGGGTCGCGGCGAGTGCGTTGCCGACCCGCGCGACCAGCTCGGACCAACGCTCCCCGTCCGGCGGCGGGCACGCGTCAGGATCGTTCCAGAACCGCCCCAATGCTTCCTGATCGAGGTCGCGTGCGAATGCGCCGTCCCACGCGCCGAAATCGAGCTCGCGCCAGCGCGCATCGATCTGCGTCGCACCGATCGCTTGGGCACAATCGTGCGCGCGCCGCAGGTCCGATGCCACAACGCGCGTCACGCGTTCGCCGCGGGCCTCAAGCATTCGCGCCTGCGCCTGACATGCCGCGACCCCGGCCGGAGTCACCGCACAGTCGGTCCGCCCCAGCATTCGTCCCGCCAGCACCGGCTCACCGTGCCGCATCAGATGCAGCGCGAAGCTCGTCACGCGTCCGCGACACCCGCTTCGGCAAAGGTCGCCATCCCGTTATGCGCGGCGAGCGCGGCACGGATCACGCTTACCGCCACCGCAGCCCCGCTCCCCTCGCCCAGCCGCATGTCGAGCGACAGCAGCGGTCGCAGTCGCAGCCGGTCGAGCAGTCTCCGATGTCCCGGCTCGGCCGAACAATGCCCGGCGATCAGGTGATCTACGATCCCCGGCACCGTCCGTGCAAGCGGTGCGACCGCGGCGGAGGCGATGAAGCCGTCGAGCACGACCGGAATTCGCGCATGTCGCGCCGCCACTACAGCACCCGCGATCGCGACGATCTCGCGCCCGCCCAGCCGGCGCAGGATCCCGAACGGCGTGTCGAGCGCGCCACGATGATACGCCAAGGCCGCATCCACCACGCTCGCCTTACGTGCCACGCCGTCGCTATCGACGCCGGTTCCCGGCCCGACCCAGTCGCGCCCGCTGCCGCCGAAGCTCGCCGCCGCCAACGCCGCCGCCGCGGTCGAGTTGCCGATCCCCATCTCGCCCAGCACCAACAGGTCCGCGCCCGCGATCGCCGCTGCGCCGGCGTTCAGCGCATGGAGGCATTCCGCCTCGCTCATCGCCGGGGCATGCGTGAAATCGGCGGTCGGCCGGTCGAGATCGAGCGGCGCGACGCGCAACGTCAGCCCGGCACTCCCCGCCAGCGCATTGATCGCCGCGCCGCCGGCCTCGAAGTTCGCGACCATCTGCGCCGTCACGGCGGGCGGGAACGCGCTGACGCCCTGCGCGACGACGCCGTGATTGCCCGCGAACACGACCGCGCGACCGCGCTCGATCCGCGGACGCGCGACGCGCTGCCATCCGGCCATGAAGATCGCGATCTCTTCCAGCCGGCCAAGCGATCCCGCAGGCTTGGTCAGTTGCGCCTGTCGCGCTTCGGCGGCCGCGCGTGCATTCGCATCCGCCGCCGGCAGGTCGCGCAACGCAGCCTCGAACGCCGCCGCGCTATCGATCCCGATCATTCGACCACGAAGCCCTGTGGCGGCGTCCGCGTGATGAAATGCCCCTTCACCCCTTGCGGCCATTGCTTGAACGGCACCTGTCCCCACTCGCTGTCCGCGTAAGCGCGCGCATAGTCGAGGATCGCGCGTGCCGCGTCCTCGTCGGGGACGAAGCGGCCCATGACATAGCCGACCTTGTCCGGCGCACGCAGGTGCACCGTGCAGAAATCCTGGCACGCGAACAGGCACGGCATCTCCTCGACCGCAACGCCGGCGTAAGCCGGATCATCGGATGCGACCCTGCGCAGCGCCTCGACCAGCCGCGCACCGCCGCGCTTCCCCTCGCCGTCCTCACGCGCGTCACTCGAATGGCGGCACGTATTACAGGCGACGACTGCCACGCCCGAGCTGCTTGGCTTCAACGCCATCGATTATGCTCCCATCACCGAAAAGCCATGCCGCTCGATCCGGTCGATCATCTTATTCGTCTCCGCCGCTAGCCGACACGCCCGCCTCGATTGCCTGCTTCGCCTAGCGACATGCAGCGCCATTGTCGCCCGGCACATGTACGCCGCCACATCAGCTAATGCGATGATGTAACATAGCTCTTGATGTGCGTGGATGCTCCGATTAGGCGATCCATCGAGTGTTCAGGGAAACAATGATGACCAGCTTCTTGCGTGCAACCGTCAGCCTCGCCGTGCTCGCGGCCGCCACGCCGGCGTTCGCGCAATCCTCGTCGGGAGGGACCGGCGCCACCAACGTCCGGCAGGACGGTGGTTCGGCCACGGTCGCGACGTCCGCGCGGCAGCCGAGCGTCGGCGACATCATCGTCACCGCGCCCGTAGAACGCAGCGAGCGCGACGTGCTGCAAGGCACCTCGGTCCTCTCGGGCGAGGCGCTGACGCGCGACCTGCGCCCGACGATCGGCGAAACGCTGTCGCGCCTGCCGGGCGTGTCCGCGACCTCGTTCGGCCCGTCTGCCTCGCGCCCGATCCTGCGCGGTTTCCAGGGCGAGCGTATCCGCGTGCTGACCGACGGCATCGGCGCGATCGACGTGTCGAACACCAGCGTCGACCATGCCGTCGTCGTCGATCCCCTGCTTGCCGAGCGGATCGAGGTGCTGCGCGGGCCCAGCGCGTTGCTGTTCGGCTCGTCGGCGGTCGGCGGCGTCGTCAACGTGGTCGACACGCGCATCCCGCGCACCGTGCCCGACAACGGTTATCGGCTGAGCGGCATCGCCAATTACGGCTCGGCCGCGAACGAGCGTTCGGCCGAGATGGCGGGCGACGTTGCGGTCGGCCGGCACCTCGTCCTCCACGCCGACGGTTCGTACCTGAAGACCGACAATTTGCGCATCGGCGGCTACGCGCTGTCACGTGCCGCACGCGCGGCTGCGCTCAGCCAGGTCGGCCTGCCACAGGATGTCGAACCGGGCGAGGAGCCGATCGACTTTGCCTCCAGTGCTGCGATCCGCGGCAAGCTGCCTAACAGCCAGTCGGAGACGTGGACCGCTGGCGTCGGCGCCAGCATCATCACCGATACCGGTCAGCTCGGCATCAGCTACAGCCATTACGACAGCACCTACGGCATCCCGATCCGCTACGCGACGCAAGTGGGTCAGGAGCAGGAGGCTCCTCGCCTCGATCTCGTGCAGAACCGCGTCGACCTGCGCGGCGAGGTCGAAACCGGTGGCGGCTTCCTCGACCGCATCCGCATCCGCGCTGGCCAAGCGACCTACCGCCACTTTGAGCTCGAACCCGACGGTGCGGTCGGCACCGCTTTCTACAATAATGGTCTCGAAGGGCGGCTTGAACTCGTCCAGGCCAAACACGGCGCCTGGTCGGGGGCGTCCGGCGTCCAATATTTCAACCGCCAGTTCAACGTCGTCGGCGATGAGGCATTCCTGCCGCGCAACGAGACCAACCAGACCGGCCTGTTCACGTTGCAGCAGTTCGACTTCGGCAAGCTGAAGGCAGAGGCGGGCGCTCGCTACGAGTGGACCGACCAGGCGGCCAAGTCCGACACCGACCAGCGCTTCTTCGTCGGCAAGACCAGTTACGGCGCGTTCTCGGGCTCGCTCGGCGCCAGCTATGGCTTCACCGATGCGCTCCGCTTTGGCGTGAACGGCTCCTACACCGAACGCGCGCCCTCGGCCGAGGAACTGTTCGCCAATGGCGGTCACGCCGGCACGCAAGCGTACGAGCTCGGCAACCCCGACTTCCGGCTGGAGCGCAGCTGGGGGCTGGAGGCGACGCTCCACGCCCACACCGACCAAGTCAACTTCGACGCGTCGGCCTATTACAATTGGATCACCAACTTCATCTACGAGAACCAGGTCGGACAAGGCGTCTGCGAGGCCGCAGCGGTGCGCTATGGCGCAGCCGGGCGTGAGGTCGACCTGCCGTGCTTCCAGTACAATCAGGCCGACGCGCATTATTACGGCTTCGAGGCCGATCTATCGGCCAAGCTGTTCACGCTTGGCACCACGCGGATCAATGCCGACGTACTGGGCGACTACGTCCATGCCAACGTCGTCGATCAGGGACCGGTCCCGCGCATCCCGGCGCCACGCGTGCTCGGCGGGCTCGAAGCGCAGGGCGACGCCTTCACCGCGCGCGCGGAGGTGGAGCATTTGTTCGAGCAGAACCGCACTGCCGCGTTCGAGACGGCGACCAGCGATTATACGCTCGTCAACGCGAGCCTCGCCTTCTCGCCGTTCGGCCGGGCCAACAAGACGCAATTGGTACTGAGCGCCAACAACATCTTCGACGTCAATGCACGCCGCGCGTCGAGCTTCCTCAAGGACTTCGCGCCGCTCGCCGGCCGCGATCTGCGCGCGACGCTGCGCTTCGGGCTGTAGGTCGCGCTGGACGGGCGATGTCAGCGGCATCGCCCGTCCACGATGCACGATGCGTCTTGTGGACGTGCGCTCACGTCCGCGCCGATGCCGGACACACAACTGCTTCGTAAGGGCGGACCCCGTCGCCGCGCGACTGCCAAGCAGGCTACGCTCGCTGCAACGTCAGTTTTCTAAAGCTTTGACCTTTGATCGGCGGTCCGCTGTCGGACGCTCGCCTGATCGGAAATGGTGGAGCCGAGGGGGATCGAACCCCTGACCTTCGCAATGCCATTGCGACGCTCTCCCAGCTGAGCTACGGCCCCATTCCCGTTGGGAAGCGCCCACTAACCGGGCGCTGCGGGCTTGGCAAGCGGTGGATTGCACCATTTGCCAAGCCGGTTACGAAAAATCAGTTCTCGTCGTCGTCCTTGCTGGCTTCGACGCCCAGGTCGTCGTCGCCGCCCAGATCGACCTCGTCGTCGGCCGAGGGCTCCTCGTCCTCGTTCGGCGCCAGATCCATGTCCTCGTCGTCACCGGCGAGATCGTTGTCGGCGTCCTGCTTGGTCGTCTTCGCCGCCTCGAACGGCATCGGCTGCTTCGACTTCAGGATCGGCTCGGCCGACCAGGCATACCCGCAGTTGATGCAGGTGATGGGGTCGTCCTTGGTGAGGTCATAGAAACGCGTCGCGCATTTCGGGCACGTACGCTTCGTGCCCCATTCCGGCTGGATCATGCCGTGAAAGCCTTTCGGATGGGTGGTTCTGCAGGTAAGCCCTGCGAAGTGGGGCGCGCCTTGCCATAGCACAACCCGGCTGGCAAGCGGCGCGCATGTCGCATCCCGAACCCTCCTCGCTGACCGTGCCCCCCGCTACGCGCCTCGCCGGGCGCATCCGCGTTCCCGGCGACAAATCGATCAGCCATCGCGCGCTGATGCTTTCTGCGCTTGCGGTCGGCGAAAGCCGGGTCGAGGGATTGCTGGAGGGAGAGGACGTGCTCGCCACCGCCGCCGCGCTACGTGCGATGGGCGCACGGATCGAGCGTGACGGGGCCGGTGTGTGGACGATCAACGGCTTCGGGGTCGGCGGACTGCTGCAACCCGCCGCCGCGCTCGACATGGGCAATTCGGGCACCTCGACCCGGCTGCTGATGGGGCTGATCGCCTCGCATCCGATCACCGCGACCTTCACCGGCGACGCCTCGCTATCGGCCCGCCCGATGGAGCGCGTCATCACGCCCTTGTCGCGCATGGGCGCGGACATCACCGCCTCGCCCGGTGGTCGTCTGCCGCTGATGCTGCGCGGTCTCTGCCCCGCGGTGCCGATCGAGTATGCGCTGCCGGTCGCCTCCGCGCAGGTGAAGTCGGCGATCCTGCTCGCCGGGCTCAACACGCCCGGCATCACCCGCGTGATCGAGCCGGTGCTGACGCGCGATCACAGCGAGCGGATGCTCGCAGGCTTCGGTGCCGAAGTGCTGGTCGAGGAGACGAGCCGTGGGCGCATCATCTCAATCACGGGCGAGGCGGAGCTGCGCCCGCAGTCGATCGTCGTGCCGGGCGATCCCTCGTCCGCCGCCTTCTGGATGGTCGCCGCATCGATCGTGCCGGGCAGCGATGTCACGATCGAGAACGTCGGGCTCAACCCTACCCGTGCCGGCCTCGTCACTGCGCTCCGCATGATGGGCGCCGACATCACCGAGATCTCCCCGCGCACCGTCGGCGGGGAGCCGGTCGCCGACTTGCGCGTCCGCCACGCCGCGTTACGGGGGATCACCGTGCCACACGACCTCGCGCCGTCGATGATCGACGAATATCCCGTGCTGTTCGTCGCCGCGGCCTTCGCCGCCGGCCGAACCGTCGCGCGCGGCGCCGACGAACTGCGCGTGAAGGAAAGCGACCGCATCGCTGCGATGCGCGCCGCGCTGGAGGCAAGCGGGGTGCAGGTCACCGAGCACGAGGACGGCCTGTCGGTCGACGGCAGCGGCGGTGACGCGATCCCGGGCGGAGGCACCGTCGCGACGCAACTCGACCATCGCATCGCGATGAGCATGACCGTTGCCGCGCTTCATGCCCGCACCGCCATCACGCTCGACAACGTGTCGCCGGTACGCACCAGCTACCCGACCTTCTTCGACCAACTGGCAGCGCTTTCGGGAGAAGTCGCATGATCATCGCCGTAGACGGCCCCGCCGCATCGGGCAAGGGCACGATCGCCAAGGCGCTCGCACGCCACTATCACCTGCCCCACCTCGACACCGGGCTGCTCTACCGCGCGGTCGCTGCGACCGTGCGTCGCATGGAGCTCGACCCCGAGAAGGAAGCCGATGCCGTCGCCGCCTGCGACTTCGACGAGCTGACGCTCGCCGATCCGGGCTTGCGCGACGACGATGTCGGGCAACTCGCCTCGGTCGTGTCTGCCCACCCGCTCGTGCGCGCGGCATTGCTCCAACGGCAGAAACGCTTCGCGCATCAGGAGGGCGGCGCGGTGCTCGACGGACGCGACATCGGCACGGTGATCGCCCCCGACGCGCTCGCCAAGCTGTTCGTCCGCGCGACGCCGACGATCCGCGCGCAACGCCGCCACGCTGAACTCAAGAACCGCGGCAGCGGCGTCAGCTACGATCAGGTGCTCGCCGACATTCGCGCGCGCGACGAACGCGACAGCAGCCGCTCGGCCGCCCCGCTTGTACCCGCTGCCGACGCGGCGCTGCTCGACACCAGTTTCCTCTCGATCGACGCCTCGATCGCCAAGGCAATCGCGCTCGTCGAGGCGCGCCGCCCGCAGGGCTGATCGCCAGCGCCGATGCTTGCTTGTTCACCCCGCTTCGGCTAAGGGCGCGCGGTCCAGCGGGCTTAGGGTTCGCGGAGGCATGGCGCGGCTGTTCCTATCTGCCGCGCCCTTTTCGCATCAGCGTTCTGTGTCTCTGCATATTCTCGGCGCGCGCGGATACCGCGTCCGGCATGGGGTCGGCGTGGTGTTTTGGCCCTGGGGGTTGCCCCTAGACCAGCGGAACCAACCGCTTGGCCGGAAACGATAACGTTTAGGACTTACGGACTTATGGCCTCTACGGCAGCTCCCTCACGCGACGATTTCGCGGCAATGCTCGATGACATGTTCGGCGGCGCCGACAGCTTCGAGGGCCGCGTGGTGCTCGGCACCGTTACCGGCATCGAGAATGACCTGGCCGTCATCGACGTCGGCCTGAAGAGCGAAGGCCGCGTGCCGCTGCGCGAATTCGCGCCGGCGCCGGGCCAGAAGGCCGAGCTGAAGATCGGCGACGAGGTCGAGGTCTACGTCGACCGCGTCGAGAACATGCACGGCGAAGCGATGCTTAGCCGCGACCGCGCGCGCCGCGAGGCCGCCTGGGACAAGCTCGAGGTTGAGTTCGCGAAGACCGCACGGGTCGAGGGCACGATCTTCGGTCGCGTCAAGGGCGGCTTCACGGTCGACCTCTCGGGCGCCGTCGCCTTCCTGCCGGGCAGCCAGGTCGACATCCGCCCGGTGCGCGACGTCACCCCGCTGATGGACATTCCGCAGCCGTTCCAGATCCTCAAGATGGACCGCAAGCGCGGCAACATCGTCGTGTCGCGTCGCGCGGTGCTCGAGGAAACCCGCGCCGAGCAGCGTTCGGGCCTGATCCAGAGCCTGGCCGAAGGTCAGATCATCGAGGGCGTGGTCAAGAACATCACTGATTATGGTGCGTTCGTTGATCTCGGCGGCATCGACGGCCTGCTCCACGTCACCGATTTGTCGTACAAGCGCGTCCAGCATCCGTCCGAGATGATCAACATCGGCGACACGGTGAAGGTGCAGATCATCCGCATCAACAAGGACACGCAGCGCATCTCGCTCGGCATGAAGCAGCTTGAGAGCGATCCGTGGGACGGCGCCGGCGTCAAGTACCCGGTCGGTGCGAAGCTGTCGGGCCGCGTGACCAACATCACCGAATATGGTGCGTTCGTCGAGCTGGAGCCGGGTATCGAGGGTCTGGTTCACGTCTCCGAGATGAGCTGGACCAAGAAGAACGTCCATCCGGGCAAGATCGTCTCGACCAGCCAGGAAGTCGACGTGGTGGTGCTCGAGGTCGACGCCGAGAAGCGTCGCATTTCGCTCGGCCTCAAGCAGGCGCAGGCCAATCCGTGGGAGGCGTTCGCCGCCGCTCACCCGATCGGGTCGACCGTCGAGGGCGAAGTCAAGAACGCGACCGAGTTCGGCCTGTTCATCGGCCTCGACAACGATGTCGATGGCATGGTCCACATGTCGGACATCGCCTGGGGCGTGTCGGGCGAGGACGCGCTCAACCTGCACCGCAAGGGCGAGACCGTTCAGGCTGTCGTGCTCGACATCGACTCGGAGAAGGAGCGCATCTCGCTCGGCATGAAGCAGCTCGAGCGTGGCGGCCCCGTCACCGCTGGCGCGGGCGACCGCATCGGCAAGAACCAGGTGGTCACCGTCACGGTGCTCGAGGTTCGCGATGCCGGCCTCGAAGTGCAGCAGGGTGACGACGGCGCGACCGGCTTCATCAAGCGCACCGATCTCGGCCGTGACCGCGACGAGCAGCGTCCGGAGCGTTTCCAGGTCGGTCAGAAGTTCGACGCGATGGTGACCGGTTTCGACCGTTCCAAGAAGCCGACCTTCTCGATCAAGGCGATGCAGATCTCCGAGGAGAAGCAGGCCGTCGCGCAATACGGTTCGTCCGATTCAGGTGCGTCGCTCGGCGACATCCTGGGCGAAGCGCTCAAGGCACGCGAATCGAAGAAGTAAGCGTCTGCCCGCCAGGGCAAACGAAACACGCGAAGGGGTCGGCAGCGCCGGCCCCTTTTCGTTTGCGCCCGTGTCCAGGCGGATCGGTCCTATCGCGCGGGCGGATTTATCTGTATCAACGTCGGGCCGCAGCGGTCTGCGCGGTTGCGTGATGCGATGGTTGGGGAAGCAAATGATTCGGTCGGAACTCGTCAACCGGCTCACGGACGAAAACCCGGAATTGTCCCAGCGCGACGTCGAAGCGATCGTCTCCACCTTCTTCGACCAGATCACCGACCGTCTGGCGGCGAACGGCCGCGTCGAACTACGCGGCTTCGGCGCCTTCTCGACCCGCCAGCGTGACGAGCGCACCGGTCGCAACCCGCGCACCGGCGAAACGGTCGACGTCACCGCAAAGCGGGTGCCCTATTTCAAGCCGGGCAAGGAAATGCGCCAGCGCCTCAACGTCTGACCGACGCGCTCTCGTCGCTTCAACGCTTGACGCGCCCCCACCAAGCGCGCTCAAGCACGAAGCGGATGCGCGGACGTGGCGGAATCGGTAGACGCTGGAGACTTAAAATCTTCTGCCCATGGCGTGCGGGTTCGAGTCCCGCCGTCCGCACCATCTTTGCAGTCGCGGCGATGCCGCCGCTGCTCCTCACGACATCGTGCGATCGTCGCACCGATAGTGGCCCCGTCATCGTCAGCGTCATCGGCGACGCGCCAGCGATCGCCGGCACCGATCGCCGCCTGCTCGCGACCTCCGACCGCGTGCTGACCGACGCGGTGGCGGAAGGATTGGTCCGTTTCGATGCCGCCGGACAGATCGAAGGCGGGCTTGCCGAACGCTGGACCGTCACCGATGACGGTACCAGCTTCATCTTCCGCCTGCGCGAGGCACGCTGGGCCGACGGACAGCCTGTCCGCGCCAGCCAGATCGTCACCCTGCTCAAGCGGCAGCTTGCCCGCGGCGCACGCAACAGCCTCGCCCCTTATCTCAGCGCGATCGACGATGTGGTCGAGATGACGCCCGAGGTGATCGAAGTCGAACTCGCCCGCCCACGCCCCGATCTGCTCAAGCTCTTCGCGCAACCCGAACTGGCGCTGGTTCGCAGCGCACGCGGCGAAGGCGCCGGCCCGTTCCGCGCGACACCCGGTGGAGCGCGCGCCGTGCTGCTGCGCCCGATCGAGGATCCCGACCGTGATCCCGACGACGATCGCCCGCAACCGGAAGACAACGTCCGACTGATCGGCGAGCGCGCCGCCCGCGCGATCGTACGCTTCACGCAAGGCCGCGCCGACCTCGTCACCGGCGGCACCATCGCCGACTGGCCGCTCGTCCAGCGTGCGGAGCCGGTCGCCGGGACGCTGCGCCTCGACCCTGCCGCCGGTCTGTTCGGCCTCGCCGTCATGCGCCGCGATGGTTTCCTGGCTGATGCGGACAACCGCGCCGCACTGGCCGCCGCATTCGATCGTGCCGCGCTGGTGACGGCCGTGTCGCCCGACTGGGCGCCCGCGGAGGCGTTGTTGCCCGACCAGCTCGATTCGCTTGCGCCGCCCACGCAGCCTGCCTGGACGACGCTAGCGCGCGAGCAACGCCTTGCGGCCGTCCGCGCGCGTGTAGCCGCATCGCGCGTGGCCGCAGGCACGCCGACGCTCGGGCTTGCGTTGCCGGTGGGCACCGGTGGAACGCTGTTGTGGACGCGCCTCGCCACCGACCTCTACGCGATGGGGATCAGGCCGCTGCGGCTCAGTCCCGACGATCCCGCCGCCGACCTGCGGCTCGTCGACCTCGTCGCACCGTATGACAGCGCGCGCTGGTACCTGTCCGAAGCGTGCCTAGCCTGTTCCGATGTGGCGCAGCAGGCGATCGAGGATGCCCGCGTCGCCCCGACCGCCGACGCCCGCGCAGCAACCATTGCGCGCGCCGACGCGGCATTGACCGCCGACGCCACATTCATCCCGCTCGCCCGGCCGCTGCGCTGGTCGCTGGTCTCGGTCCGGCTGGCGCAATGGCAGGCGAATACACGCGCGTGGCATCCGTTGAACCACCTGCGCCGCGATACCAGATGATGGCGCATGACCATCCGTCCTGACGCCATCCCGCTCGGTCTCTCCTCTGCCAACCTGCCGCTCGGGCGTGATCCCGCTTCGGTGCGGCGCCGGCTGGTCGCGATGGAGCAGTTGCTGGAAGGATTGTTCGTCATCCCCGGCATCAACCGCCGCGTCGGCCTGGACTTCATCCTGGGGCTGATCCCGGTCGCGGGCGACGCGCTCGCCGCCGCACTCGGCGGTTGGCTGGTGTGGGAGGCACGCAACCTCGGCATGGGCAAGCTTGCGCTAATGCGGATGACCGGCCGCGTCGGCTTCGACGCGCTGGTCGGGCTCGTCCCCTTTTTCGGCGATGCCGCCGACCTCTATTACCGCTCGAACACGCGCAACCTGAAGCAGATCATGCGGCACCTCGACAAGCACCATCCCGCCACCGTCACGATCGACCGTTAGTAAAGCAGGAACGGCGCGCGCTTCTCCATCCAGGCACGCTCATCAAGAATCGTGAGCGCGTCCAGGTCACCGGGCTGAGCACCCGCCTCGTCGACCCACTCGCGTAATCCCGGTCCGCCGTTGATGACGTCGATCGCCAGCTTGTCGAACTCGTACTCATAAGGAAAGTCGCGCCACAGCGCGTAATCGGGGCGCAGGCGGCGCAGTGCCTTGAACGCCAGCGCCTGCAACCGCCACGGTCGGAACGCCGCATGGTCATAGCCCGCGCCCTCAGCGTGGATGAACACGCCCGCACACAACTCGCCCGCGTGCTTGTGGAACGTCGGCTGGAACCAGATGTCACGCAAGGTGCAACCCGCGAGCCATTTGGGCGCGAGCGCCTGCATCTCCGCGATCAATGCACGCGCGTCCACGTCAGGCGCACCGAACAATTCGAGCGGCCGCGTCGTCCCGCGCCCTTCCGACAATGTCGTGCCCTCCAGCATCACCGTGCCGGCATAGGCACGCGCCATGTTGACGTTCGCCGCATTGGGGCTCGGATTGATCCACACCCGCGTCTCGGGCCAGCCGAAACCCGGAGCCGCCTCGGGCGCCCAGCCTTCCATCGTCACGACGCGGTAGTCGACATCAAGCCGGTAATGCGCGACGAACCACTGCCCCAGCTCGCCCAGCGTCATCCCGTGCCGCATCGGCATCGGTCCCGCTCCGACGAAGCTTTCCCAGCCCTCGCGCAAGCTCAGTCCCTCGACCGGACGTCCCGCCGGATTGGGTCGATCCAGCACCCAAACCGTCTTGCCATGTTCCGCCGCGGCTTCGAGCACGTAGAGCAGCGTCGTCACGAAGGTGTAGATGCGGCAGCCCACGTCCTGCAAATCGACCAACATCACGTCGAACGTGTCCATCGACGCCGGCGTTGGACGGCGCACCTCGCCGTACAGGCTGAACACCGGCATGCCGTAGGTCGGATCGGTGAAGTCGGGCGACTCCATCATATTGTCCTGCAGGTCGCCGCGCACGCCGTGCTGCGGCCCGAACACCGCCGACACGTTGACGCCCGCCGCCACCAGCGCGTCGAGCGAGTGCGTCAGATCGGCGGTCACCGATGCGGGATGCGCCAGCAGCGCGATGCGGCGTCCCTCAAGCTGGCGGCGAAGGCTCGCATCGGCGAGCAGGCGATCGATCCCGAAGTTCATGGGCGCGCTGGTGCCGGGAGCCGTGCGGCAAAGCAATCGCGATGATGGAAGTCGGGCGCGCCCGGGGGATGCTCGAGCGCCCAGAACGAGCGACGTCCACCCGTTTCCTCGATCACCGCGGTCAGCGACATCAGCAGCTCGCCGTGCGGCAATCCGCTCAGGTCGCAGGCGGCCTCCACGCCAGTCGCGGTCCGTTCGACACGCGGCACGAGGTCACGCGGAAGGTCGCTCATCGCGTCGCGATACCCGTCAAAGGCGTACGCCGCCCACGCCCCGGACGGCGAGAGGTTGAACTCGACGTAATGCTCCTCGTCGTCGAACATCAGAAACAGCTCGAAACAGGTCGTCCGCCAGAGCTCGTCTGTGCGCACCGGGCTCGCCCGATCGGGCCAGACCACGGCCTCTTGGCCCTCGATGGTATAGCTAAGCAGCACGCCGAGCGGGTCGGTCACGCGCAAGTCGACCGTCGCCCCGCGTACGGCGAGCGGCGGGTGGTCGGGGTGCGGGATCAGCGAATAGCGCGTCATCCCCGCACCCTAGGAAATCGCGCGGGAAATCGCTATGTCCGAGCACTCTCATGGCAACGCAACTTCCCTCCCCGCCCCGCGTGGGCATGGTGTCGCTCGGCTGTCCCAAGAACCTGGTCGACAGCGAACGCATCCTGACGCAGCTCCGCGCCGACGGTTATCAGATGAGCGCCGATTATTCGGGCGCCGATGTCGTGCTGGTCAACACCTGCGGCTTTCTCGATTCGGCGAAGGAGGAGAGCCTCGAAGCGATCGGCGAGGCGATTGCGGAGAACGGCCGCGTCATCGTCACCGGCTGCATGGGCAAGGAAGCCGAGGCGATCCGCACGCGCTTTCCGCAGGTGCTCGCGATCACCGGGGCGCACGAATACGAGCAGGTGGTGGAGGCGGTCCACGTCGCCGCGCCTGCGTCGATCAGCCCCTACGTCGACCTGATCCCCGATGCGGGGCTGAAGCTCACGCCGCGCCATTACAGCTACCTGAAGATCTCGGAAGGCTGCAACCATCGCTGCTCCTTCTGCATCATCCCGTCCTTACGCGGCGACCTCGTCAGCCGCCGTCCCGACGCGATCCTGCGCGAGGCGGAAAAGCTGGTGGCCGCGGGCACGCGCGAACTGCTCGTCATCAGCCAGGATACCTCGGCCTACGGCATCGACATCCGCCGCGAGCCGCGTAGCTGGAAGGGACGCGAGGTCATACCGCACATGACCGATCTCGCGCGCGAACTGGGCCAGATCGCGCCCTGGGTGCGGCTCCATTACGTCTACCCCTACCCGCACGTCGATCAGGTGATCCCGCTGATGGCGGAAGGGCTGGTGCTTCCCTACCTTGACATCCCGTTCCAGCATGCCGCGCCCGCGGTGCTGCGCCGGATGAAGCGGCCCGCGAACGATGCCAAGGTACTCGACCGTATCCGTACGTGGCGTGACATCTGCCCCGACATCGCAATCCGATCGACCTTCGTCGTCGGCTTCCCCGGTGAAACTGAGGCCGATTTCGAGTATTTGCTCGACTGGCTCGACGAAGCACAGCTCGATCGCGTCGGCGCGTTCCGCTTCGAGCCCGTGGAGGGTGCGACCGCCAACCTGCTGCCCGATCACGTGCCCGAGGAGGTCAAGGAAGAGCGCTACGCCCGCGTGATGGAAAAAACCGCGGCGATCTCGGCGGCCAAGCTCCAGCGCAAGGTCGGTCGCACGCTCGACGTCATCATCGACGCGGTCGATGCGGAGAGCGGCGGTGCGACCGGCCGCTCCTACGCCGACGCGCCCGAGATCGACGGCGAGGTGCAGCTGCGCGATGCCGGCCACCTGAACCTCGGCGACATCGTGCCCGTCACGATCGAGGACGCGGACGACCACGACCTCTACGGCGTACCTGCCTGAGCGTTTTCCTGACCTGATCCCGTTTGGTGGATCAGGTCAGGGAACCGTTGATGCGTCAGGCGCCGAACTCCGGCCCCTCAGGATCGGGCCAGAAGTCCACCTCGCCCGCTCCCTCCTCGTCGCGCTCCCGCCCAACCGGCAGCGTCGGCGCGCCACCCCCGATCCGCACGCGCAGGTACCCGGCACCGCTTACGACACCCTGCAACACCGCGACCACCTCGTCGCCGGCCCTGATCCGCGCACCGATCCACGGTGCGCGTTCCGCACTCAGATAGCCGACCTGCAACCCGCTCGGGCTGAACACCGCCACGGCTTGTGGGTCGACCGGGTTGCGCGGCTCGGGCACCAGCATCATCGGTGCGCCGGGCGCCAGCAGCATCAGCTCCGACCGGCGGTTCGACCGCGCACGATCGTTGTTGGGAAAGTCGATCCCGACGATCGCCAAGGTCAGCTCCTTCACGGAGCCACAACGATGTCGGGATGCACTCGCAAGCACTCCAGTTGGTAGCGGAGGAGGGACTTGAACCCCCGACCCCAGGATTATGATTCCCGTGCTCTAACCAGCTGAGCTACTCCGCCATGAAGCGACCGGAGTGCTTGCGAGGCGCGGGCTATAGCAGCCATCGAAACGCCGTCAAGCGCTGAACTTGTGCACCGACAATTGCTCCCACGGACCGCCGCGATACCACCACGCGGCCAGCCCCGCGACCTGCAAGACGCGAGGCGCGAAGCTCGCCTGCAGCGCCGCCAGCGTCTTCTTCGCCTCAGCCGGCTCGACCTTGTTCTGGATCGTCACGTGCGGGCGCCAGCCTGCCTGATCCTGCGGCGTCAGCAACCCCGTGAACGCGTCCGCCAGCCGCGCACGCAGCGCGACCAGATCGGGGCTCTCGATCCGGTAAGCGACCCCTTGTCCGAGCGAGAACAGACCACCGACCCGCGCGTCCGGCGCCCGCACGCCGCGCGTCTCCTCGTTCAACCGCCGCTTTACCTCAGCTACGACACTCGGCGGCAGATGATGGAACATCGTCAGATGCGCATCGAGCTGGTTGCGCTCGGGCGGAAAATACTGGCGGCGCTGCGCGTCGAACCAGGCCTGGTCGGGCTTCGCGAAGATCGCGGTGACGATGATCGGCGCGTTCAATCCGCCGCCGTGCCCGCCCGCCTGATCCTCCGGTCGGCTCATATCTCGATCTGGCTGCCCAGCTCGACCACGCGGTTGGTCGGCAAGCGGAAAAACTCCATCGCGCTTTCAGCGTTGCGCAGCATCCACGCGAACAGCTTCTCGCGCCAGATCGCCATGCCCGGCCGCTCGGACGCAAGCAGCGTCTGGCGCGACAGGAAGAAGCTCGTCTCCATCATCCGGAACTCCGCGCCGCAGCCATGGAAATCCTTCAGGTGCGCGGGCACGTCGGGCTCCTCCATGAAGCCGTAGCGCAGCACGACGCGGTGGAACCCCTGCCCCAGATCCTCGTGCAGGAAGCGATCTTCTTCCGGGAAGTACGGGATGTTGGTCACACGCACGGTCAAGAGGATGACCCGGTCGTGCAGCACGCGGTTGTGCTTCAGGTTATGCAGCAGCGCCGGCGGTACGCCCTCGGGCGTCGAGGTCATGAACACCGCCGTCCCCGACACACGCGTCGCCGAGTTCGCCGCGGAGTCGATGAAGATCTTGATCGGCATCGCCGCCTCGCGCATCCGCTCGAGCATCAGCTTGCGGCCCGTCGACCAGGTCGTCAGCAGCAGGAACACGATGCTGGCGACCAGCAGCGGGAACCAGCCGCCGTCGGGCACCTTGGTCAGGTTGGACGCGAAATACAGCCCGTCGATCGTCAGGAACACCGCCTCGAACGCGATCACCAGCCACAACGGCCACTTCCATACGCGATAGACCAGCACGCCGACCATGCAGGTCGAGATGAACATCGTTCCCGTCACCGCGATGCCGTACGCCGCCGCCAGGTTGGACGACTCGCCAAAGCCGAAGATGAGCAGCAGCACCATCACCAGCAGCGCCCAATTGGCGCTAGGGATGTAGATTTGCCCCGCCTCCGACGCACTGGTGTGCTCGATACGGATGCGCGGCATCAATCCCAGCTGCACCGCCTGCTGAACGACCGAATAGGCGCCGGTGATAACCGCCTGGCTCGCGATCACCGTCGCCATGGTCGACAGAATGACGAGCGGCAGCCGCCACGCCTCAGGTGCCATCAGGAAGAACGGGTTCTCCGCCGCCGATGGCGTCGACAACAGCAGCGCGCCTTGCCCCAGATAGTTGATCATCAGCGCCGGGAACACGAACACCAGCCACGCGAGCGAGATCGGGCGACGTCCGAAATGCCCCATGTCGGCGTAGAGCGCTTCTGCGCCCGTCACGCACAGCACGACCGAGCCGAGCGCCAGGAACGCGAGCTTGCCGTCGTTCATCGCGAAGCGCACCGCCCAGACGGGGTTGAGTGCATAGAGCACGTCGGGGCGCGCGATGATGTGATACACGCCCATCACCGCCAGCACGACGAAATAGACGCCCATGATCGGGCCGAACAACCGTCCGACCTTCGCCGTGCCGATTGATTGCAGGTAGAATAGCGCGATGATGATCGTCACCGCGATCGGCAGCACGAATGCGTCGAAGCCCTGCTCGACGGTCGCCAGCCCCTCCACCGCCGACAAGACCGAGATCGCGGGTGTGATCATGCAGTCGCCGAAGAACAGCGCGGTCGCCAGCACCCCGAGCATGACGAGGCTGGTGCCCCACCGCTTGCCCGACTTCGACTGCCGCTGGATCAGTGCCAACAGCGCCAGGCTGCCGCCCTCGCCGTTATTGTCGGCACGCAGGATCATCAGCACGTATTTGACCGTGACGATCAGCATCAGCGACCAGAACATCAGGCTGACGACGCCGAAGATGTGGAGCTGGTCGACCGCGAGCGGATGGTGCCCGACGAACACCTCCTTCATCGAATACAGCGGGCTGGTGCCGATATCGCCGTAGACGACGCCGATCGCGCCGACCGCCAGTTTCAACAGCCCGTCGCGGGCGTGCGTGTCCGACGTTAGACCAGCCTGTACCCGCGCGGCGGGATCCTCGGTGTTCACGCCAGCGCCGATCGGCCCGAGGTCACGGCTGCGTCCGTCATGGTCCCCATATCGTCGCCGCGCCTAGCACTCTCACTATGCGCCCGCAACGCGGAACAGGAAGCGAACACGATGCGTTCGACCGCGCGAAAGGATCATCCGATGAGTGACACCAATCCCAAGTCCGAACCCTTCAGCAACGCAGAGAAAAATCCCGACGATTGGACCACCGGCGACGAGGCGATGACCGGCGCCCAAGCGAGCTATCTAAAGACCTTGAGCGAGGAAGCGCATGAGGAGTTCGACGACACGCTGAGCAAGGCCGACGCGTCGAAGAAGATCGATGAACTGCAGGAAAAAACCGGACGCGGTAAGTAAGCGATCCGTGCATGATGCGGTGGCCATTCCGCCGCGTCATGTTCGTCAGCGCACGGCGCCGCTGGAAAGCAGGCGCTCCAACAACGCCAACCTGATCCCGATCTCGCGCCGGTAATCAGTACCAGCCGGCGACAGCGCAAGCGCCCGCCGCCAGTATGTCCGCGCCGTCGCTAGGTCGCCGGCGCGGACATAGGCCAACCCGGCATAGAAGGGCGGTGCCGGATGCTCGGGCGCAAGCTGCGCCGCACGGCGGAACGCCAGCAGCGCCGGCTGTTGCACCTGCACTTGTCCACCCTCGCTCGACACTGCAGCCAGAGTCGTGCCCAGCCAGGTCCAGGCGATGAAGCTGTTCGGCAGCTTGCGCACCGCGCCCAACATCACTTGTGCAGACGCTTGCGGATCGCCGCTGCGCGTCATTGCGTCGGACGCGATCAGATAGGCGGCGTCCTGCGTATAGCTGCCGAGCAGGCTCGCACGCAGCGCGATCATCTCGGGCTCGAGCGGCGATGCATCGACGTGCGGACGCGCATCGGCGCTCTCCAGCAACGGACGTCCCTGCCACGCGTACCCCGCCGCCCCAAGGAATAACGCCGCGCCCACCAACGACCAGAGCGGTCGTGCCACCCTGAGCGCAACCAGCGCAGCAAACGAAGCCGCGCCCAGCAGCGCGAGCGTCAGATAGCCCATCGCGTGCCCCGACGCTTGCTCATCGCTCGAGCGTCTTCGTCTCGTGCATCCGGCCCTTCATCTCGGGCGGCATGTACTTCTCGTCATGCTTGGCGAGCAGGTTGGTCGCGGTAAACGAGCCATCTGGGTTGAAATGCCCCTCCGCGACGACGCCCGACTTCTCACGGAACAGATCGGGCGCGATGCCGGTGAAGCGCACCGGCGTCGTCGCCTTGCCATCCGTCACCACGAAGTCGATCGACACGCCATCGGCTGCGCGCCGGATCGAGTGATCCGCGACCATCCCGCCCAACCGCACTGCCTTGTCGGGCGCGGGCAAGCCGCCAGCGACGTCGGACGGCGCGTAGAAAAACG
This sequence comes from Sphingomonas sp. Mn802worker, assembly GCF_000382485.1. GTDB lineage: Bacteria > Pseudomonadota > Alphaproteobacteria > Sphingomonadales > Sphingomonadaceae > Sphingomonas. Next base: position 61,705 of record NZ_AORY01000012.1, read on the forward strand.
CCGCCTGATCCTTCAACCCCGACAGCGCCAGCACTGCCGCGACCGCAATCGCGAGCACACCCGCCCCGGCGAGCGCCATCCGCTGGTTCTTCGCCGTCACTTTTCGGCGCGCCGCATCGCGAGGTAGCTGACAAGCGACAGCACCGCCGCCCCGCCCAGCGTCACGCCATACGCCGCCCAGACAAAGGGCCACGCGTTCACGCTGCCGCCTTTCGCCGCATCCGCGCCTCGGCCTTCGCGGTCGCGAGCAACGCGCGCATCCGCATCAGCACGATCGCGGCGAACAGCAGCGTAAACCCAATCAGCGTGATCGGAAGCGGCCACAGGATCGACCGGTCGATCGTCGATTGCGTCAGTCCGATGCTCGGCCCCTGGTGCAGCGTGTTCCACCACACCACCGAATAACGGATGATCGGCAGCAGCACCGATCCCGCGATCCCGTACAACGCCGGTATCTCACCCGCGCCGCCCCGCTCACGATCGGCGCGCGACAGCGCCATATAGCCGAGATAGACGAACAGCAGCAGCAGCATCGACGTCAGCCGCCCATCCCACTGCCAATACGTCCCCCACGTCGGCCGCCCCCAGATCGCCCCTGTGACCAGACAGATCGCCGCAAACACCGCGCCCGGCACCGCAATCGCACGCGCCGCGATCGCCGCCAGTGGATGTCGCCAGACGAGGAAGGCGATGCTCGACAGCGCGATGCCGCTCCACCCGCCCATGCCCAGCCACGCGGCGGGCACGTGCAGGTAGATGATGCGAACGCTCTCGCCCTGCAGGTAATCGGGCGGCGTCATCGTCAGGCCCGCAGTCGCACCAAAGGCGATCAACGCAGCCCCGATCCAGAAGAGCACCGGCGTCAGTGGCCGCGCGACTTTGAGGAAACGCGCAGGATTGGCAAAGGCATGAAGCGCGGGCACGTCGCTACCGTTAAATCAGTCGCACGCGCGCGTCACGCGAGTCGTCGCAGCCGTTCAGCGTCCGATCAGGCGACGCGCCATGCGGTCGGCGACCTCGGCCGCGGACTCACCCGTCGCCTCGCTCTCGTCCCACACCTGGTGCAGCCGCTCGGGGATGCGCGCGATCCGCGTCATCACCTCGGCCTCGTCACCGTGGCCGAGATATTCGAGCCCGACGTTGATGATCCCGCCCGCATTGATGACGTAATCGGGTGCGTAGGTGATGCCCGCGTCATGCAGCCGCTGCCCCTCCGCGGCGGTCGCAAGCTGGTTGTTCGCACCGCCGGCGACGATCTTCGCCTTCAACCGCCCGATCGTCTGCTCGGTCAGGATGGCGCCCAGCGCATTGGGGCTGACGATGTCGGCCTCGGCGAACAGGATCTCCTCGGCGGGTGCAGTCTTGGCGCCCACCTCCGCCGCCATCCGCTCTGCGCGGGCCGTATCGACGTCGGCGATCGTCAGTACCGCCCCGTCCTTCGCCAACAGCTTGGCAAGCCCGCCGCCGACCGAACCGACGCCTTGGATGGCGACACGGACGCCGCGCATATCGTCGCTGCCCAAGCCCCGCTTCGCCGCTGCCTTGACGCCCAGATAGACGCCGTGCGCGGTGTATGGTCCCGGATCGCCGCCCGCAGCACCCGACGCGACCGGCAGGCCCGAGACGTACTTGGTCTCGGCCGCGATCACCTTCATGCGCGCCTCGGACATGCCGACATCCTCGGCCGTGACGTAACGTCCGCCGAGCGACTCGACCTTCTGCCCGAACGCGCGCAGTTGCGCCTCGCTGATGACCGCGCCTGGCTCGTCGGCCAGGATCACGCCCTTGCCGCCGCCCAGCTCCAGCCCCGCCATCGCGTTCTTGTAGCTCATGCCGCGCGACAGCCTGAGCGCGTCGGTGATCGCACCCGCCTCGCTCGCGTAATGCCAGAAACGCGCGCCGCCCGCTGCCGGCCCGAGCGCGGTCGAGTGGACCGCGATCACAGCCTTCAGCCCCGACGCCGGATCGGTGAACAGGTGAACGCCCTCGTGGTCGTCGAAATCAGGGAAACCCCAGTTCGCCATAACGCTCCAGCCGGGTAGATTGATGGGGCGACCGACGGGACTTGAACCCGCAACTTCCGGCATCACAAGCCGGCGCTCTAACCAATTGAACTACGGTCGCCGCGAAGGCCCGCGCATTAGTCGCCCGCGCAACATTCCGTCAACCGGCAAAGTGCGCGTCGCGTCAGAACCGCCCCTCGATCGCCAGCATCCGTGCTGCACCATTGGCGACGAACCCGGCGGTGTCGAGCCGAGTCGCGACCGCCGGATCGCTCGGCACCAGCGTCAATTCGGCGCGGTAGCGTCCGTCCGCCCACAGCCGAAGCGCCGCACCTTCGGTTCCCGCCGCGCTGACCAGCGGCAACAGCAGCGCGCCGCCGTCGCATCGGGCGGTTCCGCTCACCGCCCCCGGCAGCGCCGCGCCCAGGAACGTGCCCGAAATCTCCGCCCGCACGCGCCCCTCCGCCGCCTCGCACGCGCCATCAGCGAAGCGCACGCTCACCTCGTCCAGGTTAAGCGCGGTGACCGGCAGCGGCGCAAACGCGCTGCCCGGCTCGATCGGCCCGCTTGTGCCGATCACGCCCGCGCGGCCCCGCGACAGCTCGACGGTGCCCGACAGCTTCGCATCGCCGTTGCGGCTCTCCAGCGCCACGCGCGCGCGCCCGATCAGCAGTGCCAGCGGCGATACGCGCGCGTTCAGGTCGCCCAGCGCCAGATCGCCGAACCGCGCCTCGCTCAGCCGCCCCGACCAGACGCTGCCCCGCACCTCGCGCGCGGCGAACCCTTTATCGTCAAGTCCTGCCCAGCCAAGCACCACCCGCAGCGGCAAGAGCACCAGCAACGCAGCCACGAACATTGCCAGGAACAGCGTCCGCCGGTCGGTCGCAAGTCGTATCCGCATCACGCCGCCCGCGCCTTCAGCGTCATCTGCGCCGTAACCGTGCCATCGCCGTTGCCGCGCACGCTCAACCCGTCAACCAGCACGCCGTCGTTTTCCAGATTGCCGATCCACGCCATCAGCGCACCCGCCTTCGCGGTCGCGATCGAGGCACGAACGCGGTCGTTCGCCTCGGGCTCCAGCGTCGCGAGCGCGAACCCTGCCGCCTCGGCACGCGCGCGCACCTCGTCGGCGAGCGGCAGCTGCACCGGGCGAGGCTGCCGTCGCTGGATCAATTTCACCGCCGCCAATTCGCGCTCCGCGGTTCCCGCGCGCACCACCGCATCGACGTAGCGCTCACGCGTCGAGGACAGGCCGTTACGCACCGGGCGGATCACCAGCCCCCACACGATCGTCACCGCCAGCAGCCCCAGCATGACGAGGATCAGGCGCCGCTCACGCAACGATCGGCCCGCGAACCATCCACGCAGTTCGTTCATGCGTCCTGCTCCCGCATCACGGCGCCCCCATCACGGCGCCACCGTCAGGTCGCCGGTCAGCCGCCCGCCGGATTGCTGGAACACCCCGCTCGTCACGGTAAAGCCGGCGCGCTCCAGCTGGGTCTTGACCGTGTTCGCCTGCCCCTCGCCCGCTATCGACAAGGACACACGCAGCGCACCCGTCGGCTGGAAATCGAGCGCGGTCACCTCGCTGTCGGGCACCGCCTGCACGATCTGGTACACCGCCGCCGCGGTGCGGCTGAACCCCGACCCCGGACCCCGCAGCCGCGACAGCCGCTCGCCCAGCATCCGCGCCGCATCGCCGTCGCCGGCGCCGCGCGGCAATCCCTGCCGTGCCACCGCCTCGGCACGCACCTCCAGCGTATCCGCGCCGAGCGCGTAACGCGCGATCCGCACTAGATCGATCGCCAGCGTCGCCAGCAGGATCATCGCGACCAGCAATGCCAGCCGCCGGACCAACGCCCAGTCGATCGCCCGCCGCGTCCGCCGCGCAAAGCGTCCTTGCCTGAGGTCGAGCGGCCACGCAGCCGCGGCGATCGCGGCCGCACGCCACACTTCGTCGCGCGCCAGCGTCACCGGCTCGGCATCGCCGACAATCAACTCGGTCAGCCGCGCCTCGTCCGCGAACCCGGCGGAGCGTCCACGCACGATCGCCTGACCGCCTACCTCGCCGCGCAACCAGCCTTCCTCGGGCGCAGGCAGCAGCAGCGGCGCGGGCAGCATCGCGACCGGATCGACGCCGCGTGCGTTCAACTCGGCGAGCCACGTCGCCATCCGCTCAGGCGAAACCACCGCGATGGCGTGCTCCTCGCCGTCCGCCCCCCGCGCGCCGACCCGACCGCGACGTGCAGGTCGCCGGCCGTTGCGGTCGCATCGCTCACCACGATGCGCGCCGCCGCCGCCGCCTGCGCCGCCGACCGCGCGGGCAGCGCCGCCCAGTGAAGCGTCACCGCATCCGCCGGGGCCACCGCCACGACCGGGTCGGTCGCATCCTCGGCGACGGGCGGCATCCCCTCGCCCTCGTCGAGCACATCGTCGCGGATGCGCCACCAGCGCCACGGCTGATCCGCGGCAGGCGGCACGAAGAGGAGCGTCGTCGCGGTCATGATACGTCGCCCCATTGCCGCGAGACAAGCCGCGCGGGAAGGGTCCGCGCGTCGATCAATCCCTGTTCGTGCAATTCCGCCCCGTTCGCGACCACGTCGATCGTCAGCGCGAACCACACCGACTTCACCCCCGTCTGCGCCTTGGCATCCATCGCCGGCGTGCCCGTGCCGCCCAGCGACAGCGCGTTCCACACCGGATCGGTCGAGCCATAGCCCTGTTCGGGTCGCCTCAGCAGCACGCCCCGCACCGCCTCGACGCCGCCGCCCGTCTCCAGCAGCATCGCCAGCAGCGGTGCCTGTTCGGGCAGCAAGGTGTTGACGTTGATGATGGCTCGATCGACGGTCGGCAACGCGCACAGCCATGGCCGAAGCAGCTGATACTGCTCCGCCGTCACCCCCGACACCGCCCGCAGCTCGCTCACATCCGCCATCAGCGTGCCCGAGGTGCGATACCCGCGATAGGCGCCATCCTCCGCGCCGCCCGGCAATGCTGCATCGTCCGAGTCGATGAAGTCCGCCGCCGCCGCCGGGATCGCCTCACCGCCGGGCACGCGCAGCAGGCGGATCAGGCGCTGGAATTGCAGCAACGTCTGGTTGTTCGCGGCATAGCTGCCGTCCGGCGCCTCGACCACCAGGCTATTAAGGTTGAAGCAATTGCCCCCGTCGCGCACTCGCACCGTCGCCACGCCGCCGGGGATCGGCAGCCCGAACGGCCGGTCGCTCCATCCGCCGAGCAGCGCGACACGGTCGCCCGCTTTGCCAAGCAGGCTCGTCACCCGCGTCGTCGCCAGCGTCTCCGCGGCATAAGCGTAGCCGCGCGCGGCATCGAGCGCGCCCGCGTTGGCGGTCAGCCGCGTCGAGATGCGCAACCGCTCCAGCGCCGTCGCCGCCAGCACCGCGATCACCGCGACGAGCAACAGCACCGTCAGCAGCGCCGCTCCGCGCTCGCCCCTAGCGCCGCGCATTGGGCGTCGGCGTAGGAGTGGGTGACGGTTGCGCACCGGGCGCATCGCCGCGACGCGGGCGCGGCGCGCCGGTGCCGACGAGGAACATCATGCGATAGGCAGTGCCATTCTCGCGCACCAGTGTAAGCTCCGCCGCCTGCGGCAGCGCGGCGACCGGCGTGCCCTCCCATCGATCGCTCCACGCCCCGGCGTAGCGAAACCGCCATGTCGCCTGCCGCACGCCCTCAACGATCAGCGCCGCCGGCAGCGGTGCCGCCCCGTCGAGCGCCGGGTAACCGACACGCTCGATCCCGCCCGCGGTCAGCTGGTACTCAACCTTCTGCAACGTCGCGCGCGGCGACTGGTCGATGTTGCTCCACCCGCCGCGCACCAGCCGCAGCATCGGCACCTGCCCCGATCCGCCGGTAAAGGCGGGCAGCCGCGTCCCGTTCTGGTCGCGCGTCGGCCGGTCGACCGCCTGCGCCAGGTCCGCGGTCAGGATCGACGACAATCGGTTGATCGCGCCGATATCGTCGAGCGCTGCACCCGATGCGCCTTGCGCGCGCACGCTGAACGCCAGCAACGCGACGCCCGCCGCCGCGATCATGCCGAAGATCATCAGCGCGATCATCACCTCGATCAGCGTGAAGCCCGCCTCGCGCGTCCTTTTCACTGCTGCACGCTCGCCAGTTGCGCCGGCGGGCGGATCATCGTCGCGCGCCCCAGCACCGCGCCTTGGCCGTCCGCCACCGCCACGTCGACGCGCATCACGTCGCCGTCGCCGATCGCGCGCACGTCGCGGACCCAGCGCCACGCGCGCCCGCCGTTCTGCTCCGCGCCCGTCACCCGCCCGCGCGTCGGCGGCTGCACGTCGCTGACCGCCTCGATCGCCACGTTCCGGGCCACGATCTGCGCCAGCAGCGTCGATTGCAGCAGCGCAGTCGAGCGAATCGTCGCCCCCTCCAGCCGGATCAGCGCCAGCGCCGCCAGACTGAATACCGCCAGCGCCACCATGATCTCGATCAGCGTGAAGCCGTGTTCGGCGGAACGGCACAACGGCGTAAAGCCGTTGTTGCGCCGATCAGCCCGCGACACGGACGCTCCCGTCCGCCGCGATCGCGACGCTCGCGCTCGTTCCGTCACGCCGCAGCGACACGTTGAGCGACCGGTCCGCGAGCCCCGTCGTGTCGAACGTCACGCGTTCGCGCACCAAACCCGTCGCGCCCGTCCCCTGGCTCCACCGCTCGACGCGCAGCGGTTTCTCCACCATCGCCGCCCAGCGCCCGCCGCGCCATTGATCGAACCCGTAGCCGCTCGGCGTCACCCACACGCTGACCGGCCGTGCATCGATGATCGCACTGTCGTGCGCCGCGCGCACCCGCGTCGCGAAACGCGCCGCCTCGTCCATCAGCCGCCCGCGCGGATCGGGCATCGCCAGCACCGCCACCGCCGACGCCAGCCCGATGATCGTCACCACGACCATCAGTTCGATCAGCGTAAAGCCACGCTCGGCCGAGCGGAGCGTCGACGCCAAGCGCCGCTCGGCCGGCCACAGGACCGACGCCAAGCCACGCTCGGCGGGCCGCAGGACCGACGCCAAGCCAGGCTCGGCCGCGCGAAGCCTTGAGCCCCGCTGGCTCAAGCGAAAGGTGGAAAACACCGGCCTCGCTCGCCTACGCAGCCAGCCTTACTGCCAGCTGCCGATATCGGCATTGATCCCCTCGCCGCCGTCCTTGCCGTCGGCACCCAGCGTCCACACGTCGGCCGCCCCGTGCTGCCCGGGCGAGGCGTACAGATATGCGCGGTTCCACGGATCCTCGGGCAACCGCTTGATATACCCCCCGGCCTGATAACGCGACGCATCGACTCCCGCCGGTGCGCTCACCAGCGCCTGCAATCCTTGCGAGGTCGTAGGATAGCTGCCCTGCTGCAGCCGGTACATCTCCAGCCCCTGCTCGATCGTCGCGATATCGGCCTTCGCCTTCTGGATCCGCGCGGTGTCGCCCGACGGCAGCACGTTCAGCGCCACGATCGTCGCCAGCAGCCCGATGATGACGATCACGACCATCAACTCGACAAGCGTGAAGCCGTTTTCGGCGGAACGCCTCAAGGGCGTGAAGCCGTTACGTTTGCGGCGCTTCTTCTGTTCGGTACGCATATATTCTCTCACTGTCCTGACCTACTGGCCCGCAAGCGTGTTGAGCTGAAGGATCGGCAGCAGGATGGATAGCACGATCGTGGCGACGATACCGCCCATCACAACAATGATCAGCGGCTCCAACAGCGACAGCGCGGTGGCGGTGAAGCGATCGAACTCGCGTTCCATGTAATCGGCCGCGCGCTCCAGCATCTCGTCCAGCCGCCCAGCCGCCTCGCCCGATGCCGCGAGGTACACCAAAAGCGGCGGGAACACCGCGGTGCGCCGCATCGCCGCCGACAGGCTGCCGCCGCCGCGGATCGCGTCGGTGATCTCGTCCGATGCCGCCTTCAGCCGCCGGTTATGGATCGTTCCCGCGGTCAGGTTCAGTCCCTCCAGCAGCGGCAACCGGCTCGCCACCATCGTCGACAGCGTCCGTGCCATCCGCGCCGCGTGCAGGTCGCGCAGCAATCGCCCGACCAGCGGCACGCGCAGCAGCCAGGTGTCGAACGCGAGCCGGATCGGCGGTTGCCGCAGCAACGCCCACGCGCCCAGTCCGGCGAGCACCAGCACCAGCACCATCGCCCACCAGTAACCCGTGATCGCCGCCGACAGCGCGATCACCATCCGCGTCAGGAACGGCAACTCCTGCCCGACCGTGTCGAACTGCTCGACCACCTGCGGCACCACGAACGCCATCAACGCGATGACGACGCCCATCGCGACCGTCGCCAGCACCGCCGGATACGCCATCGCGGTGAACAGCTTGCCCCTGATCTCCGCCTGCCGCTCCAGCAGCAGCGACAATCGCTCCATGATCTCAGGCAGCGAGCCCGAACTCTCCCCGGCCGCGACCATCGCGCGGTAGAGCGGGGGAAAACTCTTCGGCTCGCGCGCCATCGCATCGGCCAGACGGCGGCCTTCGGTCACGCCCGCGTGGACGTTCTGCACGATCACGCGCACGCGCTCCTGCTCGGTCTGGCGCGACACAGTGCGCAAACTCTCCTCCAGCGGCGAGACGCGGTTCAATGTCGCCAATTGCCGCGTGAACAAGGTCAACTGCTTGCCCGACATCTTCGCCCGGCCGAGCTCGAGCCCGAACAGCGGGCGTCCCTTGCTCGCCGGTGCGCTACCCGCCTCGATCCTGACGACGAACAAGCGCCGCCGGTCGAGCACTGCCCGCGCCGCCTCGACCGACGCCGCCGCGACATGCCCGCGCGCCTCGTTGCCGCGCGTGTCGATCGCGACGTAATCGAAATCAGCCACGCCGCGCCTCAGGCATCCGCGATCGCTGCTTCAGCAGCGTCCGCCGCAACGGTATCGGTCGCGTCAGCGCGACTGACGCGCACCGCTTCCTCCGCGGTGGTACGGCCTTCCTCGACCAATCGCCGCGCCGCATCCGCCAGCGTTTCGCGCGCCGGATCGGCGAAGGCATGCCGCGCGATCGCGTCCTCATCCCCGCTGTCGTTGATCAGCCGGCGGATCGTCGGATCGATGCGAATGGCCTCGTACACGCCGATCCGCCCGCGAAAGCCGGTGCGGTTGCACTGCTCACACCCGACCGCCTCGTACACGATCGTCTCGGGCGCAATCCCCAGCAGCGGCGCCACCGTCTCGCGCGCCGGCACTGCCCGCCGGCACGTCGGGCACAGACGCCGGACCAGCCGCTGCGCGATCACCGCGCGCAACGTCGAGGCGAGCAGGAACGGCTCAACCTTCATGTCGCGCATCCGCGTGATCGCGCCGACCGCGTCGTTGGTGTGGACGGTGGAGAGCACCAGATGCCCGGTCAGCGACGCCTGCACCGCGATCTCGGCGGTTTCGCGGTCGCGGATCTCGCCGATCATCACCGTGTCGGGGTCCTGACGCAGGATCGCGCGAAGGCCAGCGGCAAAGGTCAGACCGACCTTGGCATTGACCTGCGTCTGCCCGACCCCCTCGACCGCATATTCGACCGGGTCCTCGACGGTCAGGATGTTGCGGCTGCCGTCGTTCAGCAGCCGGAGCGCGGCGTACAGCGTCGTCGTCTTGCCGCTGCCGGTCGGCCCAGTCACCAGCACGATCCCGTTCGGCACGGCGATCGCCTGACGCAGCAGCGTATTCATCTCCGCGCTCATGCCCAGCGCGTCGAGGTCGATCCCGGCATTTTCCTTGTCGAGGATACGCAGCACCACCCGCTCGCCCGCACGCGCCGGCAGCGTCGAGACGCGCACGTCGAGCAACTTGCCCCCCAGTGTCAGCCCCATGCGCCCATCCTGCGGCACGCGCCGCTCGGCGATATCCAGCCGCGCCATCACCTTGATGCGGCTGACCACCACGGGCGCCACATGCGGCGGCATCCTGAGCGTCTCGCGCAGCACGCCGTCGATCCGCATTCGGATGACGAGCCCGGTCTCATACGGCTCGATGTGGATGTCGGACACGCCGTTCCGCGCCGCGTCGGCGATGACGCCGTTGATGAGGCGGATGGCGGGCGCATCGTCGGCGGTGTCGAGCAGATCGTCCGCGGTCGGCAATCCTTCGGCTAGCAGGTCGAGCTCGTCGCCCATCCCGACCGCGGCCGCGGCGGTCGCCTGCCCGTCCATCGCGTAATTGTCGCTCAATAGCCGATCGAACGCCGGCGGCTCGATCACCACCACGTCGAACGCGCGCCCCAACACGCGCCTGACCTCGATCAGTGCACGCGGATCGCTGCCCTCACGCAAAGCGACGCGATCACCGTCGAGTGCGACGCCGAACTTGCGCGCGAACGCATAAGGCAATTGCACCGGCGCGACCGGCGCTATGACCTGCGGCATCTCGCCCAGCACCGCATCCGCGTCGATCGGTGCGACGCCGCTCGACAGCGCCGAATCGATCAGCACCTCGGCGCCGGTGCGGATCATTTCGGCCGCGCCGGGATCGTCGTTACCGAATTGCGATAGACCGGCACGCCGACGCGCGGGTCCTCGATGCTGCCGGGCTGACCGGCGGGTGGGATCGGCGGTGCTGCACCCATGTAGTCGCGCACCAGCGCGTCGATCGACGGCTCGGCCGCCGGGTCCTGCAATCCCTGCTGCAAGCGCAGGTAACCGTAGCGTTGCTCGGTCACACGGCGATTGTCCGCGGCCGAGCGGATCACTGTCGGGCGGATGAAGATCATCAGGTTGGTCTTCGACCGCGACTTCGCCTTCGACTTGAACAGGTTGCCCAGCACCGGAATGTCGCCCAGCAGCGGTATCTTCTCGATTGTCCGCCGCTCCTCGTCGCTCAGCAATCCCCCGATCACGCCGATCGCGCCGTCATCGACGGTCAGCACCGTCTCGACCTCGCGCTTGTTGAGGATCAGGTCCGAATTGTCGCTCGACACCGGTCCCGCGATCGAGCTGACCTCGATATGCAGGTTGAGCTTGATCGTACCCGACGAATTTACCTGCGGCCGCACGTCCAGCCCGATGCCGACATTCTGCCGCTGCGTGGTGCGGAACGTGTTGTTGAAATCGTTCGACAGCGCCTGTCCCGTCGTGATCGGGATCTCCTGCCCGACCAGGCTGTGCGCTTCCTGATTGTCCAGCGTCATGATGTGCGGGACCTGCAACAAGTTCGACTGATTGTCGCTCTTCACCGCATTGATGATCGCGCCGAACAACGTGCTCCCGATCGTCCCGCCGAATCCGCCGAACCCGCCGGTCGACCCCAGGATCGAGTTGATCGCCGATTGCGTCAGCTGGTCGCTCGAACTGCTGTCGGTGGTCGTCGTCGTGCTGCCGTCGGTGTTGCGCGTGACGGTGGTCGTCGTCCCCAGCTGTCGAGCGCCGATCGCACCCGCGATCTGCAGAATGTTGGGCGCCGAGTTGGAGAAGGTCGATGCGCCGAACGCCCCGCCCGACAGATTGCCGAGGATGAACTGCGCGCCCAGCCGGTTGACCGTCGTGTCCGACACCTCCGCCACGATCGCTTCGACCAGCACCTGCTCGCGCCTTGTATCAAGCTTGTCGATCACCTCGGCCAATTGCCGCTGGATGTCGCCCGGCGCAGCGATCACGATCGCGTTTGCGCCGGCGAAGCGCGTGACCACCGCCGCGGTGCGCCCGCCCTGCCCCGTGATTGCCGCCTGTTGCGGCTGACTGCCCGATTGTGTCGTCGTGGTGCTCTGCTGCGCGGTCGACTGGCGGAAGTTCGATGAATTCGACTGCTGGCTGATCGCCCCGCCCGTGGTCGGCCCGGTGCTGCTCGCGCCGAAGTTCGCGCGGCTGAGCGCCTGTTCCTGGATCGCATCGGGTTGCTGCCCGACCAGTTGCTGGAGCACCGGCAACAATTGCGCGGCGTCGGCATTCTCCAGGAACACGACCTTGATCTCGTTGGCGTTGCGCGCGCGTGTGTCGAGGTCGCGTGCGACCGCAACCAGCCGTGCCACCGTCGACGGATCACCGCGCAACGCGACTGCGTTCGAACTCTCGATCGCCACCGCCGACGCGCCACCCGGCGTTGCTGCACCTGGCTGCCCGCCGCCGCCACCCGCGCCGCCGCCGATCAACTGCGTCAGCGCGGTCGCGACCTCCTTCGCGTTGGCGTTCCTCAGCGCCACGATCCGCGTCGAGGCGACATCGGTGTCGATCCGCCGGATCACCTCGCGCACACGGCGCACGTTGTCGGCGAAATCGACCACAACCAAACTGTTGCCACCGCGGTTCGCGGTCACTGACCCTTGCGCGCTCACCAGCGGGCGCACCGTGTCGACCGCCTGCGTCGCATCGGTCGAGCGCAGCCGGATGATCTCGGTCACCAGCTGGTTGCGCGCCGCACCGCGCAGGCCGATCCGCCCCGGCTGGCTCGCCGCATTGTCGATCGGCTGAACGCGCAGCGCGCCGTTCGCGGTCGGGATCGCGACCAGTCCGTTCGCGCGCAGCGTGGACAGGAACACCTCGAAATACTCGGAGCGCGACAGCGGCCGGTCGGTCACCACCGTGACCTTGCCCTGTACGCGATTGTCGATGATGAACGTGCGCCCGGTGACCTTCGCCGCGTCGGCGATGAACGCGCGGATATCGGCATCACGCACGTTCAGCGTCGTCTGCGCCACAACCGGCGCGGCGGAGAGCGCGCAGGATGCCAGTAGCGCAGCCGCCACGACCCGCCGCATCATCGCACCCCTCCGGGCAGCGTGACCGGCAGCGACTGCCCCCCGCGCTCGATCGTCACTCCCGTCGCGCCGCCCTTCGCCAGTTGCTCCAGGTCCGCCACGCCGGTGATCGGTCGCCCGTTGATCGCGGTCAGCACGTCGCCATCCTGCAATCCCGCCGCCTGGAACACGCCCTTGCCCTGCCCGCGCAGCGTCAGCCCGTTGATCGCCCCCTTGTCGATCCGCGGGATCGCCGACACGTCGGCACGCAGGTCGGCCAGCGACGCGCCGCCGGCCGCCGGTGCCGCTGCCCCGGCGGTGGGTGCCGCCACCGGTGCGCTCATCCCCTCGCCCTGCGGCAGGAACAGGTCCTCGCTCGCACCGCCGCGATCAAGCGTCACGTGATCGAACGCCACCGATTTCAACACCACGCCCGGCGCCACTTCCTCACCTACGCTCACGCTCTTCTGCACTCCGTCCGGCCCTGCGATGATCGCCGATCCTCGCCCTTGCGCCTCATCGATCCGCGTGCCGAACAGCGTCAGTTGCAACGAGGTGACCGCCGCCGCCTTGGTCTGAACCCCGCTCACCCGGTAGAACGGATCGAAGCTCGCGAACACGCCCGCCGGATCGCCCGGCAGCACCGGCCCTGCCGGGGCCCACGCGCCCAGCGGCGCGATCGGCGTCACCACCGTCCACACCAGCCGCGCACACTGCACCGCCAGCACGCCCAGCAGCGCGATCTCGGCGGCCGAATAGACGTTCATTACGGGTATCCGCCGCAGGATCGCCCGCGCACGGGCGTCGAACTTCAATCGCATGCGCTTTGGCCAACTCCCCGCCCGACTGGCGCTAGGTCCGCGATGTTACAGCGCCGTTGCAGGCTTGTGTAATAATTCTGGTGTTGGGACGCGCCGCCCGGCCGCGCTACAGGAACCGTCATGGCCACCGACGCGATCACCGCCCATCTCGCCCAGCAGCCCGGCATCCAGAAACTGCCCAGCCCCAAGCTGACGCTGTTCGTCCAGCGCGGCTTCCTCGACGCCGACACCTGCGAAGCACTCTGCGCGATGATCGATGCCGAACGCCGACCCTCGACCATCTCGGACCATAACGGCGACAATGCATTCCGCACCAGCGAGACGTGCGACCTGCCCGCCGTCGACCCGCTCGTCGCACGAGTGGATGACGCGCTCGCCGCCTTAACCGGCCTCGATCCGTTCCACGGCGAGCCGCTACAGGGACAACGCTACGCAGTCGGTCAGGAGTTCAAGGCGCACACGGACTATTTCGAGCCGAACGGCGTCGACTTCGCGCGCTATTGCTCGGTTGCGGGCAATCGCACCTGGACCGCGATGGTCTATCTCAACGAACCCGAGGCGGGCGGCGCGACGCGGTTCAAGGCAGTCGACAAGACGATCCAGCCGGAGACGGGCAAGCTCGTCTGCTGGAACAATCACCGCCCCGACGGCTCGCTCAACCCCGCGACGATCCACCACGGCATGAAGGTGCGCGCCGGCACCAAATACGTCATCACCAAATGGTACCGCGAACGCCCGTGGGGCTGGTAAGCCTCTGTCGCTCGCGGTGAGGGAGAGCGGGTGCCGCGACGACCCCCGCTCCCGATCGTCAGAACTTCACGCCCAACCCCAGCGACACCGAAGCGCCAAGATCGTAGCGGTTGTAGTAGATGCGCTGCGCGTCGAACTGCTGGTACTCCTTGTACGGCGTCGCGGTGATGTTGCGCGCCTCGAACTTGATCTCGGTCTCCACGCCCGCGATTCGAACACCCTCGCGCGCCACGAAGTCGAGCCGGAAACCCGGATATTCGTACACGTCGGGCTGCGCGTTCGGCCCGCGCGTCGTTACCCGCTTCGATGCGTAGTTGAGCAGGAACGTCTGCTGCGACAGATGATCGGTGTCCTCCAGCCCGAGTTGCAGGTTGACCAGATGGTCCGACTGGCCCGTCAGCGGCGCGCCGTCGCGGAAGAACAGGTTCGCGTCGCGCGACACCCCGTTGATGATCGTCTGGTCGCCGTCCTGCACCTTCAGCTTCGATTGCGTCCAGGTATAGTTGGCGATCGCCAGCAAGCGCCGCGCTGACCAGAACTCACCGCCCAGACCTGCAAGCGGAAAGTATTTCTGCACCTCGACCTCGGCACCGTACAATTGCGCCTCGGGTGCGGTCGCGAAGCTCGTCTGCACCTGTCCGACGATCGCGGAATAGGTCTCGATCGGCTTGTCGATCTTCTTGTAGAACCCCGCCAGCGTGAAGCGCTGGTCGCGTCCGAAGAACCATTCGTAGCGCGCTTCGGCATTGTACAGCTGGCTGTCGACCAGCGAATTGTTGCCGCGGAACAGGCGGTTGGTGTCGGTGTCGATATAGACTTGGCTGATCAGCTCGCGGAACTGCGGCCGCGCGATCGTCTTCGATCCGCTCGCACGCAGCTGCATCCCCGGCTGCAATTCGTAGGTGACCGTCAGCGACGGCAGCCAGTAATCCTTGTTGAGCCGCGTGTTCAGCTGCCCCGCCAAGCCCGGCAACCCGGTGTTGAAGAGGTCGACCGCATCAACCGTCTGCTTCGCGGTCTCATACCGCACGCCGGCTGTCACGTTCAGCGCCGGGGTCAGCTGCGCGATCACCTGGCCGTAGC
Source organism: Sphingomonas sp. Mn802worker (assembly GCF_000382485.1). Classification (GTDB taxonomy): domain Bacteria; phylum Pseudomonadota; class Alphaproteobacteria; order Sphingomonadales; family Sphingomonadaceae; genus Sphingomonas. Next base: position 77,048 of record NZ_AORY01000012.1, read on the forward strand.
CCGCATGGGTACGAAGCGCCGCGTCGAACGCCGCCGTGCCGTCCTGCGCGGTCGTCTCCTGCAAGTAGATGCCGTACGCCTGGATCGTCTGGTCGGCGAGCAGATAGTCCGGGCGCAGCTGCTGGACCGGGATCGGCAGCGAGTTGGCGAGGAAGCTGATCGCGCGCCGGGTCGAGGTACGCTTGGTGTCGGTGTAGGCGTAACCCACGCCTAGCTTGATCCCGCCAGTCAGCGAATAGACCAGGTCTGCGCCGCCCGACCACAGATCCTCGTTCAGGTCGCTGAACGCGACGCTGGCGCCGCCCTTGCCGCCTGTGCCCAAATTGTTGGTGTACTTGTTGCCGATCGGATCGAACGGCAGGTTGGTGCGCACGTACAGGAACTCGCGCTCATACGGCGCCTCGCGCTGCGAGTTGGCGTAGCTGCCGCGCAGCTCGACCTTCAAATCGTCGGTTGGCTTGAACTCGCCGGTCAGCTGCGTGTCGATCAATTGCCGCTCGTACCATCCGGTGTTCTGGAGCAGCAGGTCCTGCCCCGCCCGGTCGAGGTCGAAGCCGACGCCCAGCCGCGCCTGCTTGATCGTGTCGCGCACGTACAGGTTGGTCCACCGGATCACGTTGTCGCCGAACTCGGCATTGATGCCGAGCAGGCCGTTCACCACCACGCGATTGTCGGTGATGACGCGGTTGAAGCTGTTCTGCAGCGTGCCGGCATTGCCGACGCCGTTGGCGAATTGCTGCAACGTCTGGCGCGTGCGCCACGTGTTGCCGATCCCGGCCGAGGCCAGCACGCCGAGCCGCAGGCCGCCCACGTCGAAACTCGTGCCTCCGGTCAGATTACCGGCGAAATTGACCGGCATCTGATACTGCGTCTGCAACACCGAGGTGCGCGAATTGACCAGGCTGGTCGCGATCTCGCCCAGTTGCGCACGCGTAAAGGTCGCATTCTCGCCGATCGGCGATCCGCTGTTGAGCGCGGCCTTCAGCGGTCCGGGCACGTCACGCGTACCGTTGTCGAACCCGGTCCAGTCGCTCGGGCTGCCGTAATAGACATAGCCCAGCCGCCCGGTCGTGTAGCTGTCGCCGCTGACCGACCCGGACACGGTCAGGAACGGCTCGTCGGGCGTCGTCTTGGTCGTCAGGTTGATGACGCCGCCACCGAACTCGCCGGGGAAATTGGCCGAATAGCTTTTCTGCACCAGGCTCGACGCGATCACGTCGGTCGGAAAGATGTCGAGCGGCACGACACGGCGCAGCGGCTCGGGGCTCGGCAGTGGCGATCCGTTGAGTAGCGCAAGGCTGTAACGGTCGCCCAGACCGCGGACGTAGACGAACCCGCTGCCGACCACCGACAGGCCGGTCACGCGTTGCAACGCGCCCGCGATGTCACCTTCGCCGGTTCGCGCGATATCCTCGGTCGACAATACCGAGATGACCTGCGGCGCGTTCTGCACCGCGTTGGCGCGCGCTCGCCCAACAACGACGATGTCGCCGCCGCCACCTGGGATCGACACCTGCGGCGCCCCATTCTCATCCTCCGGGCCCGTCTCCGCCTCGTCCTGCGTCGGGTTGCCCGACGGGCTCGACGGCGTCGCACCCGGCGCGGCGGTGGTCGGCGTGTTCGATCCACCCGCCTGCGCGAAGGCGGGCTGCGTGAACAGGCACGTGGTCAACAACAGGGCGCTCGCCATCGGCAGCCGCTTGGACATCTTCATTCCCCCAAAATCCTCAGATGCGAATCAGGGGACGGCATCGCTGCCGCTCCCTTGTGTGACCCGCGGGTCTCAGGTGGTCGGCAAGCTCAGGCAGGAACCGTTCGAGCTGCCGAAATCGGCGTAGCTGAGGTTGCAGGTCCAGTTGCGGTACCAGGTGTCGCTCGCATTGCGGACCGCGCCGACATACGGCGCCGACTGGAAGAAGCCGCCCGAGTTGACCACGCTCGCGCTCGACGGATCGACCGCGGTCGCCGCCGTCTCACCGCTCCCGTTGATGAACGTGCTCGTCAGCGTTGAGGTGAACGCCGCATTGTTGTTGCGCCCGCCGTTGAAGATCGCCGCGACCTGATCGTTCGACACGCCGCCGGTGCCGCTGAACGCCGGGTTGCAGCCCGACAGCAGCACCGAGGTGAAGCTCGGCGGCCCCGCCTTGTCGGTCGCAGCGTTCGCTGCCGCGATCGTCGTCGCGCTGTTGATGCGGACGCACGGCAGCCCCGAGTCGCTCACCACCACGCCGTTGTAGAGCGAGTAGTCCGCGCCACCGCGGAACAGCATCACCGCTGCGTCCGAACCGATCTTCGAATGGTGGATGAAGGTGAAGTTTGCCAACCGCACGTTGGAGCGCGGGGTCGCGTCCTCGTTGCCGTTCGAGTCGTGCTCGATCATCGCGTCGCCCGAGCTGCCACCCGGCCGCTGGATCGCGATCACGTACTGGATGAAGCCCTTGTAGCCCACGTCCGTGTCGAGCGAGTCGTCGTCCGCGCCCGAGATGACGAGGTAGTTCATGTTCGGACGCCCGCCGAACACCTCAATGCCGTCGTCGGACGAATTGACCGACTGGAAATGGTCGATCTGCGTGCCCGATCCGACACCCGACGGCGTCAGCGACTGGAGCTCGCGATCGGGCGCCAGCGCGTAACCCGAGTAGCGGATCTGCGTGTAGCTCATCCGGCCCGAGCTGTCGGTCGGCTGCGCACCGCCGTAGAGCGCGCCCGACGTGCCCTCTGTATCGCGCGAGCAGTTCGCGCTGCCCGGCGTCGCGGTCGGCTCCGAACAGTCGGTGATCGGCGCGCGGCCGAGCAGCACGACGCCGCCCCATTGGCCCTGCGACGTCGCGTCATTGGTGCCGACGACGTTGGCGCGGCTGGTGAAGATGATCGGCTGTGTCGGGGTGCCGACCGCATTGATCTGGTTACCGCGGTTGACCGCCAGGAACGCGGTGCCGGTCGAGGCGAACACGATCACGCCCGGATCGATGCCCAGCGTGACTTGGTAACCGGTCGAGGTCGGGCCTTGGTCGGTGCCGACATCGACGCGACCGTCGAGCGAGTAGATCACGCCCGTCGCCTTCGCCAGCTGCGTCGAGGCGGTAAAGCGAGCCGGCAGCGCGCAGTTGCGGTACGTGCCGGTCGGGCCGGAGATCGTGCCGCGATCGACCAGCGCGTTCGGACCCGCGATCGTCGGGCAGCTCGCCGCCGCGGTGACGAGCCCGGCGCCGGTGCCCGGCGTCGGGGTCGGCGTGGGAGCAGGCGCGGGCGTCGGCGACGGCAGCACGATCACGCCCTCGCCCGGCGAGGCGATGTCGTCGGCACCGCACGCGCTCAGCGCCGCGGTGGCGCAGCCGAGCATGAGCATAAGCGAAGCGCGCTTGAAGTTCTGCATTGAACACTCCCGAACCGTTGATGACGGGCGCGTGTTGGGCGCCCGGCCGACTCGATCCCCCGTGCCGGCCTCCACCCCGCGCTAGGCGTGGTGGATGACAGCGGCATGGATGTTCAAAGACAGTGGAGTGACGCCGGCATTTCGGTTTCGTGACAATGCGCCCGCCGGCCGCGCGCGACTACATCGTGAGCACGACCTTCCCGCGCGGATGCTCGTCGCGCGTGTAGGCATAGGCCTCGCGCACTCGGTCGAACGCGAACGTCCGGTCGACCGCCACCTTGATCGTCCCCGCCGCTACCAAGTCTACGACCTCCGCCAGCTGCGCCCCGTTCGGCTCGGCATGCCAGCGCGGCACCGTGCGGATCCCCATCTCGTGGCCCTTCGCCTCGTCGGGCTCAAGCGTCGACACCATCGTCCCGCCCTTCTTCAACACGGCGAAAGACCGTGCCTGCGTTTCCCCGCCCTGCGTGTCAAACACGAGGTCGAGGTCGGTCGCATGATCCTCGAACCGCTCGCGCTCGTAATTAATCGCGCGCGCGACACCCAGCGAGCGGACATAATCAAGGTCGCGCGCGCCGGCGGTTCCGAAGACGGTCGCGCCCTTCCACACCGCGAACTGCACCGCCAGATGCCCGACCCCGCCGGCCGCACCATGGATCAGCACGCGCTGCCCGGCCTCCAGCCGCCCGTGATCGAACAATCCCTGCCACGCCGTTATCGCCGCCAGCGGCAAGGCTGCCGCTGTCGCATCGTCCACCCCCGCGGGCGTCGCCACCAGCTCGACTGCCTTGACCACCACGTAATCGGCCTGCGCACCGCGATCCTGGCCGATGAAGGCCATCACGCGGTCGCCGACGCTCAGCATGTTGTGCGCGCGTGTCCCCAGCGCCTCGATCCGACCCGACAGGTCCCGCCCGAGCGCGAACGGCAGCTGATCCGCTCCCTTGGGCGGATAGTCGCCCGCCGCGGTCTTCCAGTCGACCGGGTTCACGCTCGCCGCCGCAACACGCACCAGCACCTCGTCGTCGACCGCCTGCGGCACCGGCCGCTCGGACAGCGCGATCACGTCCAGGTCGCCGAACCGGTCGACCCACACGGTGCGGTTGGCAACAAGCGGCTGGTGCTGGTCAGCCACGGTCTGGCTGGGCGTCTGGTCGGTCATGGCGTGTCGTGCTCCGCTGGTTCGGACAGCGCCAACGGACGACAATCGTGAGCGATCCCGCGCCGACCGACCGCAGATACGACAAGGCCCGCCGCCATCGCTGGCTGCGGGCCTGGAATGGTGGGCGCGACAGGGATTGAACCTGTGACCCCACCCGTGTGAAGGGTGTGCTCTACCGCTGAGCTACGCGCCCGACCCGTGTCGGAGCGGCGCGTTTAGGCAAGCACCACCGGCCTGTCCAGCGCAAAAGCGCTCGTCCAAGAACCGCGCTCACTTTGCGACGTTGAGCGAGTCCTTCAACACCTTGCCCGCCTTGAACTTGGGCTGCGTGCTCGCCTCGATCGTCATCGGCTCGCCGGTGCGCGGGTTGCGACCGGTCGATGCCTTGCGCTTGCTGACAGCAAAGGTGCCGAACCCGACCAGCCGCACTTCCTCGCCCTTCTTCAGGCAGGTCGAGATCGTGTCGAACACCGCCTCAACCGCGCGTACCGCCTCGGCCTTGCCCAGCCCTGCGCTGGTCGCGACCTGCGCGATCAATTCCTGCTTGTTCATCCCCGAGAACCCCCGTGTTACGCTTCGGTGTTGCAGTACAAATGGCGTGCGGATTCGCCCGCGACGAACCGCATCTCCCCAGTAAGGGCGCAGCCCCGATCCGAGTCAAACGAAACCGCCGCGCCTCGGTCCCGATGCGCGACGGCCTGTTGTTCCGCTACCACGGTCGCACCGTGGCGGCTACGTCATTACGGCCATGTAACCATCACCTCAGTGGTGCACCTCCGCACCCACCGGCATGATCGGCGCGGGCGGCAGTGCGGCGAGCTCGTCCGCCTCGGTCCAATCAATGGCCTCCAGCGGCGCGGTCAATGCGAGCCGCAGCACCTCGTCGACGTGCGACACGGGAATGATCTTCAGTCCTGCCTTCACGTTCGCGGGGATCTCCGCCAGATCCTTCTCATTCTCCTGCGGGATCAGCACCGTCGTAATGCCACCGCGAAGGGCGGCGAGCAGTTTCTCCTTCAAGCCCCCGATCGGCAGCACACGCCCGCGCAGCGTCACCTCGCCCGTCATCGCCACGTCGCACCTGACCGGCACGCCGGTCAGCGTCGAGACGATCGCGGTCACCATGCCGATACCCGCGCTCGGCCCGTCCTTCGGCACCGCGCCCTCGGGCAGGTGGATGTGGATGTCCTTGCGGTGGAACAGGCTCGGCTTGATCCCGAACGACGGCGCGCGTGCCTGCACGAAGCTGTAGGCGGCCTGCACCGACTCTTTCATCACGTCGCCCAGCTTGCCGGTCACCTTGGCCTGGCCCTTGCCCGGCACGGTCACGCTCTCGATCGACAGGAGTTCGCCGCCGACCTCGGTCCAGGCAAGCCCGGTCACCGCGCCGATCTGGTCCTCCTGCTCGGACAGGCCGTGGCGGAACTTCTGCACCCCGGCATAGTCGGCGAGGTTGTCGGGCGTGATCGTCACGCTCGTCGCCTTGCCTTCCAGGATCTGCCGCAGCGCCTTTCTCGCCAGCTTGGCGATCTCGCGCTCCAGCGTGCGCACACCTGCCTCACGGGTGTAGCGCTGGATCAGCGCGCGCAGACCCTCGGTCGTCAGCGTGAACTCACCGTCCTTCAGCCCATGCGCCTCGATCTGCTTGGCGACCAGATGCCGCTCGGCGATCTCGACCTTCTCGTCCTCGGTATATCCCTCCAGCCGGATGATCTCCATCCGGTCGAGCAGCGGCTGCGGCAGGTTGAGCGAGTTGGCGGTACAGACGAACATCACGTCGGACAGATCGATGTCGATCTCGAGGTAATGGTCGTTGAACTTTGCGTTCTGCTCGGGGTCGAGCACTTCCAGCAGCGCGGATGCGGGATCGCCGCGGAAATCCTGACCCAGCTTGTCGATCTCGTCGAGCAGGAACAGCGGGTTCGCCGCACCGGCCTTTTTCAGGTTGGTGACAATCTTGCCCGGCAACGAACCGATGTAGGTCCGCCGGTGCCCACGAATTTCGGCCTCGTCACGCACGCCGCCAAGGCTCTGGCGGATGAACTCGCGACCGGTCGCCTTGGCGATCGACTTGCCCAGGCTTGTCTTGCCGACGCCGGGCGGGCCGACGAGGCACAGGATCGGCCCCTTCAGCTTGTTGGTCCGCGCCTGCACAGCGAGATATTCAAGGATGCGATCCTTGACCTTGTCGAGCGCGTAATGGTCCTCGTTCAGCACACCCTCGGCCGCGATCAGATCGCGCTTGATCTTGCTGCGCTTGCCCCACGGTAGGCCGAGCAGGACGTCGAGATAGTTGCGCACGACCGTCGCCTCGGCGCTCATCGGCGCCATGGTCTTCAGCTTCTTCAGCTCGCTCGTCGCCTTGGCGCGCGCTTCCTTGCTGAGCTTCAGCGTCGCGATCTTCTGCGTTAGCTCGGCGATCTCGTCGCCGTTACTCTCGTCGTCGCTGTTGCCCAGCTCGCGCTGGATCGCCTTCAACTGCTCGTTGAGATAGTACTCGCGCTGCGTCTTCTCCATCTGGCGCTTGACGCGGCTCTTGATCTTCTTCTCGACCTGCAGGACGCCCAGTTCGCCCTCCATCAGCGCGAACGACATCTCCAGCCGCTTGACCGGATCGGTCTCCATCAGCAACGACTGCTTCTCAGCCACCTTGATCTGCACATTGCCCGCGATCGAGTCAGACAGCAGCGCCGCCTCGGTGATCTCGCCCAGCTGCGCAGCGGTTTCCGCCGGCAACTTGCGGTGCAGCTTGGCATAAGCCTCGAACTGCTTGACCACCGATCGCATTAGCGCGGCGACATCTGGCCCCTCGACCGGCTTGTCCTCGATCAGCGCAATGTCGGCCGCGAAATAGCCGTCGCGCTCGTTCAGCGCTTCCAGCGTCGCGCGCTGCTTGCCCTCCACCAGCACGCGCACGGTGCCATCGGGCAACTTGAGCAATTGCAGCACACTCGCGGTGACGCCCATCGAATACAGGTCGTCGCGGGTCGGGTCGTCGTTGGCGGGATCAAGCTGCGCGACGAGGAAAATCTCCTTGTCGGCGGCCATCGCCGCTTCCAGCGCCGCCACCGACTTGTCGCGTCCGACGAACAGCGGAACGATCATGTGCGGGAAGACGACGATATCGCGAAGCGGCAGGACGGGAAGCGTAAGCGTCATGAAAACTCCGGGGTCGCCGAACAGCGGCGACGTTCATGATCCTATATGGTGCGCCGGCGAAATCCATCAATCGTTGCGGCCGCGTACCGCCCGCGCTGTCCTACCTGCCAAGCGCATGTCATGCTGAACACTCATGCCGCGCACATTCGTACCGTCCTTCCCCACGACGCCGCATGTCGGAGCATCGGCCGACGCGCTTTACGCGATCGTTGTCGCCTCAACCCCCTCCATGCCGGCTCACGCCGCACTGTTTCTATTAGTAAGCGCAGGGTCTCGGGGCGTCCCGGATAGGTCCGCTTCAATGTCAACTTCGCACCCGCCCCGAGCGCTCATCAATCATGCCGCGACCGCGGAAGCCGACCAGCTTCGCCCGGAAAGACTGGCGCTATGACAATGTCTTACGCATCGCCGCGGTCATCACGTATCAAGCCGCCGACGAAGTTGAGAGAAGAAACAAAAACCTCCCCCAATCTCAACTTCCTCAACTTGTCATTTCTGCAATCGCTCAATCAGCCGAGAACTCGATGCCCCGCACCCTGCTTGCCGCCTTGCTCTCCCTACCCCTGCTGGCTCTCGCCCCACCGTCGAAGGGGAGCCCGCCGATCTCCGAGCAAACCCAGCGTTCGGGCGGGCCGCTACTGCCTGAACAGACCGCTCTCCGCTTCGACCACGCTGATCTATCGTTCGAGGTGCTGCCCGAGCGTCAGGCGCTGAACGGCGTTGCTACGCTCACCTTCACCGCCCGCGCAGCCCTCACCCGATTGCTGATCGACCTCGACCACAACCTGCCGATCTCCGCGATCAGCATCGACGGACGACCACTCGCCCGTACCGCCTGGACCAACCCCGATGGTCGCCTGACGATCACGCTGCCCCGCCCGCTTGCCGCCGGAAAACGGGTCGTCGCCCGGATCAGTTACGGCGGAACACCGCACGTCGCCGTCAACGCTCCATGGGACGACGGCATGGTCTGGTCGAAGACGCCTGACGGCCGCACCTGGTTCGCCACCACCGCAGAAGGCTATGGTTGCGACCTGTTCTGGCCCTGCCTCGACTTTCCGACCGGCGAACCCGGCTCGGTCGACCTCCACATTACCATACCCGCCGGGCTCAAGGCACCCTCGAACGGTCGCCTGCTCGGCATCGACCGACTGCCCGACGGCCGCACGCGCTGGAACTGGCGCGCGCGCCAGCCCAACACCTATGCCATCGCCCTCAATGTCGGACCGTACGAGGAGATATCGGGCAGCTACGAAAGCCGCTTTGGCAACACCATCCCGCTCCATTACTGGTACCTGCCCGGCGAGAAGGCAAAGGCCGAGGCGCTGTTTGCCGAATTCGCGCCGACGCTCGATTTCTTCGAGGCCACGGTCGGCCCCTATCCCTTCGGCGACGAGAAACTCGGGGTAGTCGAAACCCCGCACAAGGGCATGGAGCACCAGACGATCAACGCCTACGGCAACAAATACGCCAAGGCACCCGAAGGGTTCGACTGGCTGTTCCAGCACGAACTCAGCCACGAATGGTTCGGCAACCAGCTCACTGCCGCCAACTGGGACGATTACTGGCTGCACGAGGGGTTCGGCAGCTACATGCAACCGCTCTACGGCCGCTGGCGCGACGGCGACGCGCGCTACCACGTCATGCTCGACATGCAGCGAAACCTGATCGCGGGCAACCACCCCATCGTGCGCGATAAGGTGCTGACCGAGGAAGAGGTGTACGAACCCAAGCTCGGCGGACCCGGCACCGACATCTACTACAAGGGCTCGTGGATGCTCCACACCTTACGCTGGTTGGTCGGCGACGCTGCCTTCTTCAAGGCGATGCGCATAGAAATCTACGGTCGTGACGATCCGAAGCCCGGCAACTTCACTCCGCGCTACGGCTCGACGCGCGAGTATCAGCGGATCGTCAATCAGGTCACCGGCAAGAACTACGACTGGTTCTTCGACACCTATCTGCGGCACGCCGCCTTGCCCGATCTCGTCGCCACGTCGCTTCCGAACAACCGCACCGAACTCCGCTGGAAGGTTCCCGGCGGTGCCTCCTTTCCAATGCCGATCGAGATCAGCGTCGACGGCAAGATACAGCGTCTTACGATGGCTAATGGGGTCGCGACGATCGACACGCCTGCCGGTGCGCATCTCGTCATCGATCCGGAGGCGCGCGTGTTGCGGCGCAATCGGGCTGTTGAAGCGTTCCGTGCCTGGACGAACGAACAGAGGTCACGCAAATGAATGATCGCACATCGGTCAACGCCGCCGATGACAGTACCATCCTTGGCCTGAAACGAGCGGGCGAGATGGCGGCCGTCTTCATGATCGGGGACGGCTTGCTCGGGCTTCTCCAGCCCACCCGCCACGTCGATCTGTGGCGGTCGGAGGTGGGAGCTGTGGATGCCCTTGTGTCCCCTTTCGGCGGCAAGCCGACCCGACGCCGCATGTACGGCCTCGTCCAGCTAGCCGCCGGGATCGCCCTCGCTGCCAGTCTTCGCCCTAAGGGACAACCGTCGTGAACAGATAGGTCGCGAAGATCACGAGGTGCACTGCTCCCTGCAATACCGTCGTGCGCCCGGTGCCGAGCGAGATCGTCGCCACGAACAGCGACAACGCGAGCAGCAGGATGCTCTTGGCTCCGATGCCGAGCGCCAGCGGCAATCCGATGATCAACGACACGACCGCCACCGCGGGAATGGTGAGGCCGATGGTCGCCAACGCAGAGCCGAGCGCGAGATTGAGGCTGGTCTGAATGCGATTGCGCCGCGCGGCGCGCACCGCCGCCAGGCTCTCCGGCGCCAGCACCAGTGCCGCGATCACTACGCCAACGATCGCCAGCGGCAGACCCGCGCTCAGCACCGCCTTTTCGACCGTCGACGACAATGCCTTGGCAAGCAAGACGACAACAACCAGCGCTGCCAACAGCGCGCCAAACGCCGTCCACGCTGTGCAATCGCTTGGCGGCGGGGCGTGCGCTTCCTCATCGCTATCGTCGGCAGGCATGAAATACCCGCGGTGCGTCACCGTCTGCACCATCACGAACACGGCGTAGAGCAACAGGCTGACGGCCGCGACCAGCAGCAGCTGCGAGGTCGTGTAGCTCGGCCCCGGCGTACTGACGGTGTAATTGGGCAAGGCAAGCGTCAGCACCGCAAGCGAGGCGAGCGTGCACAAGGCCGCACTCACCCCGCGCAACTGGAACCGTTGCTCGCCATGCATGATCCCTCCGACCAGCAGACAGATACCGACGATACCGTTCAGAATGATCATGATCGCGGCGAACACCGTGTCCCGCGCCAGCGTCGACGCGTCACCCGCATCCGACAGCATCAGTGATACGATCAGCGATACTTCGATCACCGTGACGGCAATCGCCAGCACCAGCGTCCCGAACGGTTCACCAACCCGGTGTGCTACTACCTCCGCATGATGAACGGCCGCGATCACGCATCCGAACAGTACCAGCGCCGCCGCGATGGTGCCGATCGTACCAGCCTTCGCCAACCCAACAGCGATCGTCAGCGCCCCTGCCGCAGGGAAGGCCAACGTCCACCAAGGGAGCGTCGGCGCGCGGCGCTCCCCTGACGAGGCGGAACTTGGCGCTACCTGCACACCTCGGCTCAATTGCCGACCTTCAACGGCACCATCTGCTGATGCTGCACGACCCGCCAGTTCTCGTGCGACAGCCAGCGATAGGTCGAGGTGCAATATGCCGCGTAACGTTCGTCGCCGCGCGCTGCCGCGACATGATAGGCGACGACGATCAATCCTTCCTGCGGTCGCGCGACCTGCCGCTCCGTCAGGTCGACCCTTTCCCATCGCGGCGTCTTTTTCACCGCCTCGATTGCCTGCTGACCACTCAGCACAAACGGCGGCTCGGGCAGCACCATCAAGCACTTGTTGTCGATTGACTCCTCGTAATGCTCAGCGCTCGCCGTCCACAGGCTTTCCTCGAAACTCCACACACGATTGTCGTCCACGAACCATGCTCCCGTTGTTCGTTACGACAATGGGGCGTGTGCTCCTTCGTTCCCCCGCCAGAGCATCCGCAAACAGAAAGGGCGCCACCGACAAGATCGGTAGCGCCCTTTGAACATCTTGGAGGAGGGGTCAGGCGGCGCCGTCGGCCACCTTCTTCTTCTCCGCGTAGACGCGGATTGGTTCCTTGCGGCCCTCAACCACGTCCTTGTCGATCATGACCTCGTCGATCGAGTCCATTCCCGGCAGATCGAACATCGTGTCGAGCAAGATCGCTTCCAGGATCGAGCGCAACCCGCGCGCGCCCGTCTTGCGCTCGATCGCCTTCTTCGCGACCGTGGTCAGCGCGTCGTCGGTAAAGCCGAGCTTGGTGTCCTCCATCTCGAACAGCTTCTGGTACTGCTTGACCAGCGCATTTTTCGGCTCACTCAAGATTTTGACCAGCGCCGGTATGTCGAGATCCTCCAGTGTCGCGATCACCGGCAGGCGACCAACAAACTCGGGAATCAATCCGAACTTGAGCAGATCCTCCGGCTCGGTCTGTCGCAGCATCTCGCCCGTACGCTTCTCCTCCGGCGAGGCAACATAGGCACCGAAGCCGATCGACTTACCCTGCAAACGATCACCGATGATCTTCTCAAGTCCAGAGAACGCACCGCCGCAGATAAACAGGATGTTGGTCGTATCGACCTGCAGGAACTCCTGCTGCGGATGCTTGCGCCCGCCCTGCGGGGGCACGCTGGCGGTAGTGCCCTCCATAAGCTTGAGCAGCGCCTGCTGAACGCCCTCACCCGACACGTCGCGCGTGATCGACGGGTTCTCGGCCTTGCGGCTGATCTTGTCGATCTCGTCAATGTAGACGATGCCGCGCTGAGCGCGCTCGACGTTGTAATCGGACGCCTGCAGCAGCTTGAGGATGATGTTCTCGACATCTTCGCCGACGTAGCCGGCCTCGGTCAGCGTCGTCGCGTCGGCCATCGTGAACGGCACGTCGAGGATACGCGCCAGCGTCTGCGCGAGCAGCGTCTTCCCGCAGCCGGTCGGCCCGACGAGCAGGATGTTCGACTTGGCAAGCTCGACGTCCGCGCCCTTCGCGCCATGGTTCAGCCGCTTGTAATGATTATGCACCGCGACCGATAGCACCCGCTTGGCCTGCTTCTGCCCAATGACGTAATCGTCGAGCACATCGCAGATCTCCTGCGGCGTCGGGACACTGCCATCTTTCTTGGATACCAGCGCCGACTTCGTCTCCTCGCGGATGATGTCGTTGCACAGCTCGACGCATTCGTCGCAGATGAAGACCGTCGGACCGGCGATCAGCTTGCGCACCTCGTGCTGCGACTTTCCGCAAAACGAGCAATAAAGGGTGCTCTTGGAGTCGCCGCCGGAGAGCTTCGTCATTCAATCATCCTTCCCGCACATCTGCGGTGTGGTGGGGCAGGCATCGTAACCCGCCCCGCGTTCATTGGGCAATGCCGTACGGTAAGACACGCGGTCAGGCGGCGGCCGCCACGTCGTCGGCAGGCGCCGGTCGCTTGTCAAATACCTCGTCAATCAGACCGAAATCCTTCGCCTCGTTCGCCTCAAGGAAAGTGTCACGATCCATGCGGCGCTCGATCTCCTCGATCGGCTGCCCCGTGTACTGGCTGTAGAGCTCGTTCATCCGCTTGCGGATGCGCAGGATCTCCTTGGCCTGGATCTCGATGTCCGAGGCCATACCCTGGGCGCCGCCCGACGGCTGGTGGATCATGATCCGCGCGTTGGTCAACGCGACGCGCATGCCCGGCTCTCCGCTCGCCAGCAGGAAGCTGCCCATCGACGCCGCCTGACCGATGCACACCGTCCCGACGCGCGGCCGGATGTACTGCATCGTGTCATGGATCGCCATTCCAGCCGTGACGACACCGCCGGGCGAGTTGATGTACATGAAGATGTCCTTTTTCGGATTTTCCGATTCAAGGAACAGCAACTGCGCGGTGATGAGCGACGCCATGCCGTCCTCAACCCCGCCGGTTACGAAAACGATACGTTCACGCAGCAGCCGCGAGAAGATATCGAAGCTGCGCTCGCCGCGGTTCGACTGCTCGATCACAATCGGAACCAGCCCGGCCTGCGTCTGCTGCATACCGACGCCTGCGTTCGCTAGTTTGCCCGCGAAATCGCCGTTGTCGAACGGATTGTGCATGGAAGAACTCTCTTGAAGGGAAGATCAGCAACATCGGCGCTAGCGCAGGCTTGTTCAAGCCCCAACCGCTGCCGCCGGGGTCAAGACAACCGATACGGTGCCGCGTGCGCCAGATAGGCGAGCCGCCGAACCTCACGCCGGCCGCGTACCACCGTGTCGAGGATCAGCCCCGCGAAGAACGCCAATGTCGCGATGATCATCAATCCGGTTACCAGGATGGCCGTCGGCACACGCGGCACCAGCCCGGTGTGAGCATAGGTGATTGCCAACGGAACGGCGAGGATCACGCCAAGAAGGGCGAGCAGACCGCCCAGCGCGCCGAAAAACCACAACGGCCGCTCGATCCGGTACAGCGTCACGATCGTGCCGAGAATCCGCCAGCCATCGCGGTACGTCGACAGCTTGGATGCAGATCCTTCCGGACGCGCGAAATAAGGCGTGCTCACCTCGGCCACCGGCATCTTCAATTCCAGCGCATGAACGCTGATTTCGGTTTCGATCTCGAAGCCGACCGACAGCACCGGAAAGCTCTTCACAAACCGCCGCGAGAACACGCGATACCCCGACAATATGTCGCTGAAGCTGCGCCCGAACAATCGCGCGAGCATGCCGGTCAGCATTGCGTTGCCGAACTGGTGCCCGCGCCGATAAGCCTCGACGGCCTCGTGAACGCGGCTGCCCACCACCATATCGAGTTGTTCGTTCAACAGCCGGTCGACCAACGCGGGCGCGGAGGCGGCATCGTAGGTCGCGTCGCCGTCCGCCATCACGTAGACGTCCGCGTCGACATCGGCGAACATGCGTCGTACCACCGCGCCCTTACCCTGGATACGCTCGGTTCGCACGATCGCACCGGCCGCACGCGCCACCTCGACGGTACGATCACTGCTGTTGTTGTCGTACACGTAGATCGCGGCGTCGGGCAGTGCCGCTTTAAATCCGACGATCGTCTGCGCGATCGCGGCCTCCTCGTTATAGCAAGGAAGCAGGACGGCGATCGTCGGAGCATTGGATTGCGACACAAGGCACCCGTTCGAGCGGCGCCAGGGCGGCGCCATAGACTGATGAATGGCAGCCCACAGCGACGCCGCGGGTGAGCGCTACTTTCTAGCACCCACCCATTAACATCACGCTTCGGTCTTCGGTGCCTTCTTCGCGCGCGGCTTCTTCGCAGCAGGCGCGGTTTCGTCCGCCGCGAGCGTCCCTTCCGCTGCCTCAGCCGCGGCAGGATCAGCCTCAAGCACCTGCGTCTCGGCCTCGACCGGCGCACCCTTCTTGGCGCGTGGCTTCTTCGCCGGTGCCGCTACATCGCTGTCGCTCGGCTCGACTGTTGCATCCGCACCCTTGGCCGCCGGCTTCTTGGCGCTCTTCTTTGCCGGCTTCGCGTCAGTCGCCTCGGACACAGCATCGTCGGCCGAGGCCTTCTTGGCCTTCTGCTTCGGCTTGTGGTTGTCGTGATCGTGCGTGTGCGTGCCGGTCGCGAAACCATCCTCGCTCTCGATCGCGGCTTCCAGTTCCTCGCGCGTCGTCTCGCGATCGGTGATCTCGGCCTTGTCGAACAGGAAGTCGACCACCTTGTCCTCGTACAACGGCGCGCGGAGCTGGGCGGCCGCCATCGGCTCCTGCTGCACGTACTGAACGAACTGCTGGCGCTGCTCGGCCGGATACTGCTGCGCGGCCTGCATGATCAGGCGCTGCATCTCCTGCTGGTTGACCTCGACGCCGTTGGCCTGACCGATCTCGGACAGCAGCAGACCCAGACGCACGCGACGCTCGGCGATCTTGCGGTAATCGTCGCGCTCGTTCTCCATCTCGTTGAGTGCCGCCTGCTGGTCGGGCTCGTGCGTCGCTTCATGCTGGAGCTGCGCCCAAATCTGGTTGAACTCAGCCTCGACCATCGACGGCGGAACCTCGAAGTCGTGACCCTCCGCCAGCTGGTCGAGCAGCTTGCGCTTCATGTGCGTGCGGGTGAGCCCGTTATGCTCCTGCTCGATCTGCCCCTTCAGCAGACCGCGCAGCTGCTCAAGGCTTTCCAGGCCGAGATTGGTCGCGAGCTCGTCGTCGATCACGCTCTCGCCCGCGGTCTTCACCGACTTGATCGTGAGGTCGAACGTCGCGTCCTGACCGGCCAGCTCCTTGGCGGGATAATCCTCGGGGAAGGTGACCTTGATCTGGCGCTCTTCGCCCGCCTTGGCGCCGACGACTTGGTCCTCGAAGCCGGGAATCAGTCGACCCGAGCCGATCTCGACCGCCATGTCCTCGCCGGTGCCGCCCTCGAAGGCCGTGCCGTCCAGCGTCTTGCCGACGAAATCGACGGTGACGAGGTCGCTTTGCTCGGCCGCCTTGTCGCCGGCGTCGTCCCACTTCTTCTGCTGGTCGGCGAACTTCTGCAGGTGCGCGTCGACCGCCTCATCCGCGACCGGCACGGTCAGACGCTCAAGCTTCAGCGTATCGATCGCGGGCGTCGGCACCTGCGGCAGCACTTCCAGCTCGACCTTGAGCTCGGCATCCTTGCCTTCCTCGTAACCGTCGGCCAGCTCGACCGAGGGCTGGATCGCGGGACGCAGCTGCTTCTCGGCGATCAGCGACTGCACGCCGTCCTGGATCGAGGTGTTGAGCGCTTCCTGCATCAGTGCCGGACCGTGCATCTTGCGCACGAGGTTGGCTGGCACCTTGCCGGGACGGAAACCGGGCATGCGGATCTGCGGAGCGACGCGCTTCAACTCGGCATCGACCTTCTTCGCGATGTCGGCGGCGGGGATGGTGAGGGTGTAGGCGCGCTTCAGCCCCTCGTTCAACGTCTCCACAGTCTGCATGTTACGCCTTCGCTTCTAGGAATATCGTAGATGGTGGCACCCGCGCAGCGAGCGCGGGACTGGTGCGGGCGAAGGGACTCGAACCCCCACATCTTGCGATGGCAGGACCTAAACCTGCTGCGTCTACCAGTTCCGCCACGCCCGCACAGGACACCGTCGGTCGCGCGCCTCTATACCGTCGAAACCGCGGGAGCAAGCGCGGCGGCAACCGAACCCTCGCCGCCCGCGTTCATGCATCCGAAGGAGAACAGATCATGGCGACCAATCCGGGCGACCTGCCCGCCGACGTGCCCCAGCCGACCCAGCCCGCGCAGCCCGACGTGCCTCCGCCCGAGGTGTCACCGCCCGGACCCGATATCGACATGCCCAGTCCCGGCGCACCGAACGAGACGCCCGCACCTGCCAACCCGACGATCTGAGGACATCATGAGCGAACCGAAGACCATCGATCCCGTCCCCGATCGCGACGATGATCGCCCGGACATCCAGCAAGCGGTCGAAGCGCGAAGCGACGCGGTCGTCCGCGGCGAAGGCGGACCCGAGCCTGCGATGTTCACCGACACCGGAGAGTTCGACGGCAACAGCGGCACCGGCGGTGAGGTAAAGAACCAAGACGATACGCAGCAGTAACCCAAAAAGGGGCGGTCACAATGATGACCGCCTCTTCGCTATGCTGAACTCGAGCTAGCCTGCCAGCGCCTTCTTCAGCAGGTCGTTTACCACCGCGGGGTTGGCCTTCCCCGCCATCGCCTTCATCGTCTGCCCGACAAAGAAACCGAACAGCGCCTCCTTGCCGCCGCGATACTGTTCCAGCTGCTTGGGGTTCTTCTCCAGCACGGCGGCGATCACCGCCTCGATCGCGCCGGTGTCGCTAGTCTGCTTCAGCCCGCGTTCCTCGACGATCTTGCCGGGTGCATCGCCGGTCTCAAGCATCGCCTCGAACACCTGCTTGGCGAGGCTGCCTGACAGCGTTCCATCAGCCACCAGCGCGAGCAGCTCCGCCGCCTGCCCCGGCTGCACCGGGCTCTCGCCAATCGACTTGCTCAAGCGATTGAGCGCACCGAACAGCTCGCTCGTCACCCAGTTCGCTGCCGCCACCGGCTTCGCGCCCGCATCCAGCAACGCGTCGAACCAGCGCGCGCTCTCGACCTCGGCGGTGATCACGTCGGCGGCATAGGCGCTGATCCCGAGCGCCTCGTACCGCTTGCGCTTGGCACCCGGCAGCTCGGGCAGCGATGCGCGACATTCGTCTAGGAACGCATCGTCCAACTCAAGCGGCAACAGGTCGGGATCGGGGAAGTAGCGGTAGTCGTGCGCGTCTTCCTTCGACCGCATCGACCGCGTGGTGCCGGTGTCGGGGTTGAACAGCCGGGTTTCCTGCTGGATCGTGCCGCCGTCTTCCAGCACCGCGACCTGCCGCTTACCTTCATGCTCGATCGCCGCCATGACGAAACGTATGGAGTTGACGTTCTTCGTCTCGGTGCGGGTGCCGAATTCGTCACCCGGCTTGCGCACGCTGACGTTGACGTCGGCGCGCATCGAGCCCTGGTCCATGTTGCCGTCGCACGACCCGACGTAGCGAAGGATCGACCGAAGCTTGGTCAGGTACGCGCCCGCCTCGGCCGGAGAGCGCATGTCGGGCTTCGACACGATCTCCATCAGCGCGACACCCGAGCGGTTGAGGTCGACGTAGGAGCGCGTGGGGTGCTGATCGTGCATCAGCTTGCCTGCGTCCTGCTCGACGTGGATGCGCTCGACCCCGATCGTCTTGGTGCGCCCATCGTCCTCGATCTCGACCACGCCCTCACCGACCAGCGGATGGTAGAGCTGGCTGATCTGATAGCCCTGCGGCAGATCGGCGTAAAAATAGTTCTTGCGGTCGAACCGCGACCATTTGTTGATTTGTGCGTCGATCGCCATGCCGGTGCGCACCGCCTGACGGATGCACTCGCGGTTGGGTACGGGCAGCATGCCGGGCATCGCCGCGTCAACGAGGCTTACCTGACTGTTCGGCTCTGCGCCGAACGCAGTTGCCGCACCCGAGAACAACTTGGCGTTGCTCGTGACCTGCGCATGAACCTCAAGGCCGATCACGACCTCCCAGTCACCGGTTGCGCCCTTGATGCGGTAGGATGTTTCCATGTTCGTCATTCCGCTTCCACGTACGCCGCGCCCTTGCGCATCACCACCAACGCTCCGGCCGCGCGGTGAAGCCCGCCCGCTCCTCGATCGCGAGCGCTGCGTCCAGCACACCCTGCTCGTCGAGCGCGCGACCGATCACCTGAAGCCCGAGGGGCAGTCCCGCCTTGTCGAGCCCGCCCGGCACGCTCATTGCCGGCAATCCCGCCAGCGAAGAAGGGACAGTGAAGACGTCATTCAGGTACATCGCCAGCGGATCGGCACTCTTCTCGCCGAGTGCAAACGCGGCGGACGGCGCGGTCGGGGTTAGCAGCACATCGCACTGCTCCCACGCACGCTCGAAATCCTGTGCGATCAGCGCACGAACCTTCGATGCCTGCGTAAAATATGCGTCGTAGAAGCCGGCCGACAGCACGTAGGTGCCAATCAGGATACGCCGCTTCACCTCGTCGCCGAACCCCGCCGCGCGGGTCGCCGCGTACATGTCCTGCAGGTTCGCGCCCTCTGGCAGGTCACGCTGGCCGTAACGCACGCCGTCGTAGCGCGCGAGATTGGACGACGCTTCCGCCGGCGCGATGATGTAATAAGCCGGCAGCGCATAGCGCGTGTGCGGCAGCGAGACCTCGACGATCTCGGCGCCCGCATCCTTCATCCAGGCGATACCCTGCTGCCACAATGCCTCGATCTCCTCGGGCATGTTGTCGACGCGGTACTCGCGCGGAATGCCGACGCGCTTGCCTGCCATACTGGCGTTAAGCCCGGCACTCCACGCCGGCACGGGCAGGTCGAGCGAGGTCGCGTCCTTACGATCGAACCCGCTCATCGCCTCCAGCATGATCGCGCAGTCGCGCACGTCGCGCGCCATTGGTCCCGCCTGATCGAGCGAGGAGGCAAAGGCGATCGTGCCCCATCGCGAGCAGCGCCCGTAGGTCGGCTTGATCCCCGAAATGCCGACGAACGCCGCCGGCTGCCGGATCGAGCCGCCGGTATCGGTACCCGTCGCGCCCGGCGCGATCCGGCCAGCGACCACCGCGGCGCTACCGCCCGACGATCCGCCGGGAGCGAGCGGCGCATTGCCGCCGTCGCTCCGCCGCCAAGGGCTCACCACGTTGCCGAAATAGCTCGTCTCGTTCGACGACCCCATCGCGAACTGGTCGAGGTTCAGCTTGCCGAGCATGCCTGCGCCCGCGTCCCACAGCTTCTGCGAGACAGTCGACTCATATTCGGGCTTGAAGCCTTCGAGAATATGGCTGGCGGCCGTGGTCTGCACGCCGTTGGTGCAGAACAGGTCCTTCATTCCGATCGGCACGCCCGCCATCGCTGGCAAGGTCTCACCCGCGGCACGCGCCTGGTCGACCTTGTCGGCAGCGGCGAGCGCGTGCTCCGGCGTCTCGACAATGAAGGCGTTGAGCGGCTTGGCAGCAGCGACCGCGGCGTTGAACGCCTCAGCCACTTCGCGCGCGGAGAAATTGCCGCTCGCCACGCCGTCGCGGATCTGGCGGATACCCAGGTCGGTCAGGTCGCTCACTATTCGATCACCTTCGGAACCGTGAAAAAGCCGTGCTCGCCCTCGGGCGCGTTGGCGAGCACCTTTGCGCGGATACCGCCATCGGTCACCACATCGTCGCGCAGACGCAGGTGGTTGGGGATCACGGCGGTCATCGGCTGCACCGACGAGGTGTTGACCTCGCCCAGTTGCTCGATCCAGCCGAGGATATTGCCCAGTTCGGGTGCGAGACGCTCGGCCTCTTCGTCACGGATCGCGATCCGCGCAAGCTTGGCCACACGCTTAACGGTTGCTGTGTCTACGGACATATCCGCGCCGCTACCACCAGCCGGCGCCCACGCGCAACTGCGGCGATTGCGCGTAGGCGGACACTGCGGCAGAGCGGGCGAACCAGTTCCGCCTCTGCTCTCGTCTGGACACCACGCTTTTGGTTCGCAAGTTCCTCTACATCGTCGCCGGACTGATCGTTCTCGCGCTCGCCGGGCTGATCGCCTATCGCATCTGGGGTGTCGAGCTGATGCGCGCCGCGATGGTGCCGGGTGAAGACTTCCGTGCCGTTCGCCAACTCACCCCGGCAGATTATAGCAACACAAAGCTATGGCTGGCGCGGCCTGACATCGCGAACAACCCCGCATTGTGGACGCCAGCGGGGGAGCAGCCGCGCCGTGAGCCGGGCGGCGCCGCGGTATTCTTCATCCACCCGACCTCGTACCTCAACCGAGCGCACTGGAACGCGCCGCTCGACGACAAGGAGGCGAACGACCGTGCCGCGCTGTTCCTTCGCGGACAGGCCAGCGCCTTCAACGCAGTCGGCGAGATCTGGGCGCCGCGCTATCATCAGGCGACATTCGGCGCTTTCCTGACCGATCAGGCGAACGCCACACGCGCGCTAGATCAGGCGTATCGTGACGTGCTGGCCGCCTTTGATGCCTTCGTGGCACAGGTCGGCCCTGACCGCCCGATCATCCTTGCCGGCCACAGCCAGGGCGGGCTGCACCTCACGCACCTGCTGCGTGACCGTGTCGCAGGCAAGCCGCTCGCGCGACGGATCGTGGCGGCCTATGTCGTCGGTTGGCCGATCTCCACCGCGACCGACCTCGCCGCGCTCGGCCTGCCCGCCTGCGCGCGCGCCGACCAGCGCGGCTGCATCCTGTCGTGGCAGAGCTTCGCCGAGCCCGCCGACCCGTCGCTGATCACCGACAATTACGATCAAACCACCGGCTTCGATGGTCGCCCGCGAAAGGGAACGCAGATGCTGTGCACCAATCCGATCACCGGCGTGCCGTTTACCGCCGCTCCAGCCAGCGCCAATTTGGGCACGCTTTACCCGAGCGAGGACCTGTCGTCCGCGCAGCTTCGCCCCGGCACCGTCGGCGCGCGCTGCGACGCCCGCGGATTGCTGCTGATCGGATCGCCGCCCGATGTCGGCCCCTACGTGCTGCCGGGCAACAACTACCACGTCTATGACTACAGCCTGTTCTGGGCCAACGTCCGAGCCGATGTCGCGCGGCGGATGGCAGCACGGTGATCACGACTGACGCAACCGAGTTCGCCGCCGCGCTGCCGGTTGGTGGACGCCTGCTAGGCCTCGACCTTGGCACCAAAACGATCGGCACCGCTTTGTGCGATGCCGGCTGGAGTTTCGCCAGCCCCGCGCCTCTTGTCCGCCGCACGAAGTTCACCGCCGACAAGGCAGCACTAGCCCAACTAGTACGGGCGCAACATGTCGTCGGCCTCGTCATGGGCCTGCCGCTCAACCTTGACGGCAGCGTCAGCCCGCGCAGCCAGTCTACACGTGCCTTTGCGCGCAACTGCGTCGACATGAACCTGCCGATCCTCTTGTGGGACGAACGCTGGTCGACCGTTGCCGCCGAACGCGCGCTGATTGAGCAGGACATGAGCCGCGCCAAGCGTGCCGAGCGGATCGATTCCGCTGCGGCCGCGCATATCCTGCAGGCGGCTATTGACGCCTTGGTCAGCGTTCCTCGCGATTGATACCGTGCTTGCCGTGAGGTCGGCAGGCGCTATCTGCGGCTTCCATGACCCATGACATTCACGTGATCGGTGGCGGGCTTGCAGGCTCGGAGGCCGCGTGGCAGCTTGCCGAGGCAGGCTTCAAGGTGCGACTGTCGGAAATGCGCGGCAGCGGCGAGAACACGCCTGCGCATCATACCGACCATCTGGCCGAACTCGTTTGCTCGAACAGCTTCCGCTCGGACGATGCCGAGTCGAACGCGGTAGGGTTGCTGCACCAGGAGATGCGCGCGCTCGGCTCGATCATCCTACGCTGCGGCGACACACACAAAGTACCCGCCGGCAGCGCACTTGCAGTCGATCGCGACGGCTTCTCGGCAGGGGTGACCGGCGCGCTCGAGTCGCATCCGAACGTCACGATCATCCGCGAGCGCGTCGATGCGCTGCCGCACGGGCCTGCGATCATCGCCACGGGTCCGCTGACCGCGCCCGCGCTATCCGATAGCATCGCGGCCGAGACCGGTCGCGACGCGCTCGCCTTCTTCGACGCCATCGCGCCGATCGTGCACCGCGATTCGATCGACATGGAGGTCGCCTGGGCGCAGTCGCGCTGGAACAAGGGTGACGGAACCGACTACATCAACTGCCCACTCGACAAGGAGCAGTATCACGCCTTCGTTCAGGCGCTGCTCGACGGCGAAAAGACCGAATACAAGGAGTGGGAGAACGTCCCCTATTTCGAAGGCTGCATGCCGATCGAGGTGATGGCATCGCGCGGACCCGAGACGTTGCGCTTCGGACCGATGAAGGGTGTCGGGCTCGACGTACCAAGCAGCGGTCGCTGGCCCTATGCCGCGGTGCAGCTGAGGCAGGACAATGCGCAGGGAACGCTGTGGAACATCGTCGGCTTCCAGACCAAGCTGAAGCATGCCGAACAGGTACGCATCTTTCGCACCATTCCAGGCCTGGAGAACGCCGAGTTCGCGCGGCTTGGAGGGCTGCATCGCAACACCTTCCTGCGTTCGCCCGAGCTGCTCGACGATACGCTGCGGCTATCGTCGCGCCCCAACATCCGCTTCGCGGGGCAAATCACCGGATGCGAAGGCTATGTCGAAAGCGCCGCGATCGGGCTGCTCGCCGGGCGGTTCGCGGCGGCCGAACTCGCCGGCAAAGAGCTTCCCTCCCCGCCGCGTGAGACGGCGCTCGGTGCGCTGCTGTCGCATATCACCGGAGAGGCAGTGGCGGAGACCTACCAGCCGATGAACGTGAACTTCGGCCTGTTTCCACCGATCGCGGGCAAGACCAAGAAGGCGGACCGGAAGCGGATGTACACCGATCGTGGCCGCGCGGCGCTGGCAGACTGGCTCGCCGCCTAGTCGTCGTCGCGCGGCGACGCTGCCGGGCAGGCGCACACCGGACGCTTCGATTTGCGCTTCGGCTTGGTGGTCGCGAACTCGGTTGCATTGAGCGCGCCCGACCGGTCAGCGTCAGCGTCAGCAAAGCGCTTGGCCGTCTTTGCCGACCATTCATCGAATGACAGCTGACCATCACGGTTCAGGTCCAGCTTCGCGAATGCCTTTCGCCGGCTGAGCAGATATTCTTCCCGTGTAATCTTCGCATTGCGGTCCTTGTCGTAGCGGTCGAACCGCTTTTGCTCGCGCGTTCGCTCGGGTGCTGCGGGCAGGTCGGCCGGAACATCGTCCGCTTGGGGCGCGCTCGCCTGCGTCATCGCGGGCAGGATCGTGGCGGCACGCGCCGTGGCGTCGCCGGATTTATCGTTCAGAAAAATAAGCCAGCCCGCACCACTCAGCAGCAAAGCAGCCAATCCGCCCACCAGATAGCGCCACATGATCGATCACTCCCCCGCCCGCACCGGAATGCTAGCGAGGCAGAATCGCGGTAGAAAGGCGCTAACGCCCAATCATACGAAATAGCGCGATACGAGCTGCACGGCGGGGACCATCTGCCACGCCCAGCCCTGTCATAGCCATATGGGCGTCGAGTGCTAATGCACCGAGCGAACGCGCCTCCCGCCAGCGCAACGCAAACAATTCGCCCGCTATCGCGAGCGCAGATGATCTCGCCTGCATCCTGACGCGGTCGACGCTGATGTTGGCGGCGAGGTCGGACAAGGCCCAAAGCGCACCCGCCGCGCCAACCTGCTCATTATCTTGTCCCGTCAGCGCTCCCATCGCCTGAAACAACGTGGCGCCGCGCAACTGCGCGAACTGCGCAAGCGATGCCGGATCGTCACGGGCAGGATCGAGCAGGACCTCCCACCCTTCGGTCATCGTCGCGAGGGCGCGGCCCGTCACCCTGCCGCTTGCAATGTATTCGGCCGCCGCCTGCAGCAGCGGCTGCGCGGGAACATCGCCGTCATCGAGCTTTGTCAACGCGTCGAACCACCACGTCAGCCGCATTTGCCCGACAATCGGCTGCTCGGTCGTTCGTACGATCTGTCCGAGCTGCCGATCGAGCGCAAACAGGGTCTCGATCCCTGTTCCGGCAAAGCGCGCGCCGCACCAGGCGAAGATCTGGGACGGACTGCTGAGCGGCTTGATTGCTGACACACGCGCTATCTGGCGAGGCGGGCGATGATCGACAACTATGGTTGCGGCCACGTTAACCGGATTTCTTGAAGCGAAATTGGACGTTTCCGCGGCATCGAGAGACGGTGACCTGTCGATCGATCCCGCCCGAGGCGCTCTAGATGCCTGACCGTACCGGCTTCTTCGCGCGATTGTTGCGCGATCGGACCGCGAACACGCTCGTGATCGTGGCGGCTTCGCTCTTCCCCCTGACCGCACTCGCCGGCGCGAGCGTCGACATGGGGCGTATGTACGCGGTCAAGTCGAGGCTGCAGCAAGCCTGCGACGCCGGCGCTCTGGCCGGTCGCAAGTTCATGAAGTCCGACGGCTCGAATACGCTCGACCAGAATGCGAGCACCCAGGCGCAGCTGTTCTTCAAAAGCAACTACCAGGGTGGCTGGATCGGGACATCGAACCCCGTATTCATGCCAGTGAAGACGAGCGACCAGCAGGTTTCGGGCACCGCGTCCGTGACCGTGCCGATGACGGTGACCAAGATCATCAACGCCAGCAGCGCGACCGTCAGCGTGTCATGCAAGGCGCGCTACGACATTTCCGATACCGATGTGATCTTCGTCCTCGACACCACCGGGTCGATGGCCTGCCGTCCCGAGGATACCGACTCGCAGTGCAACGCCTATGTGCAGGCCAATCCGGCGGTGTCGTACTCACGACCGAACGACAGCTATGCAATGCCCGGTTATTCGGCGCAGAACGGCTTCGGCGTGCCGGAAACCAATGCAGGCAATGGATCGCGCATCAAGGCGCTGCGGCAGGCGGTGAAGGACTTCTACTCCGTCGTCGCCAGCAGCGTCGATGCGAACACGCGTGTCCGCTACGGTTTCGTCAGCTACACCTCGATCATTAATGCCGGAAAGGCGATCTACGACGTTAACCCAGCCTATCTCGTCGGCAATTC
Source organism: Sphingomonas sp. Mn802worker (assembly GCF_000382485.1). Lineage (GTDB taxonomy): Bacteria > Pseudomonadota > Alphaproteobacteria > Sphingomonadales > Sphingomonadaceae > Sphingomonas. The sequence goes on from NZ_AORY01000012.1 coordinate 102,850, forward strand.
GGCAGGTGAGACCGTCAACTATCAAACCCGCGTGGTGACGGGCGAATACGAGATTTCGAGCAGCTACGCTGACAAGAGCAACGGACGTACGCAAGCCAATTGCGAACCAGCCTCTCCCAACACGCGTGATCCAGCCACCACGTCTGCAAACCCGTACCCGTTTCGCACCTCGGACGGACGCGCGACGACATCCAAGTACACGTGGCGGAACGGCGGTTGCTACGACACATCGAAGGTGACCGGACCGGTTTGGACCTACGGCCAATATCCGCAAAATGTCTCACAGCTGATCAAGGGCGGCAACGTCGTCGACCCGACTCACGTCGACGGTACGCAGACGGCGTGGGACGGCTGTATCGAAGAACGCCAGACGCAATCCGGTACGACCACCTTCAACGCCAACGCCTATGATCTTGACCCGACGCTGATCCCGACTGCCAACGCGGCGACCCGCTGGCGACCTGCGTGGGCCGCGATCGAGTGGGCGCGATACAGCTACGCCTCTACCGCAGCGCAGAACAGCAACGATGAGGATTTCAGCCCTTATCCATACGGCTACTATTATAAGGGCCTAAATCTTGGCGCGGACAACCAGCGCAAGTCCGGCTTCTATTCCTGCGGCAAGCCGATCCGGCGACTCGCGGTCATGTCGCCGTCAGACATCTCGGGCTACGTCGACGCGGCGGATTTCAAGCCGCTGGGTGGCACCTACCACGACACCGGGATGATCTGGGGCGTGCGCCTGCTCGCGACGAACGGCATCTTCGCAGCCGACAACGTAGGTCGTACCGGCCAGCCGTCACCGAAAAAGGTGATCGTTTTCCTGACCGATGGCGACATGGCGCCCAGTTCAAGCATCTACGGCCAATATGGCATCGAATATTACGACCAGCGCGTCAGCGGCGGCAATAATTCGACCTCGCTGAAGGACTACCACAACGCCCGCTTCCTCTACGAATGCGCACAGGCCTCGCAGCTGAAGATCGATGTCTGGACGGTCGCGTTCGGCCCCAACACGACCAACGAGCTCACCCAATGCGCGAGCAATCCTGCGCAGGCATTGTTCACGACCACCGGCAGCGGTTTGTCCTCCTTGTTCCAGAAAATAGCCAAGCAGGTCGCGATGTTGAGGCTTGATCAATGATCCGGCGCTTCGTCCGTCGCCTGCGTCGCGATCGGCGCGGTGTCACTATCATCGAGTTCGCGATCGTGACGCCCGTGCTGTTCACGATGCTGATGGGTCTGTTCGACTTGATGTACCGGTCGTACGCGCAGACCGTGCTCGACGGTGCGATGTACAAGGCCGGCCGCGACTCCGCATTGGAAACCAACGCATCGTCTGCCGCCGCAATGGACGCCAAGGTGATCGACATGGTGAGCGTGCTTGGCCCGGGCATGAAGTTTCAGGCCATGCGCCGCAGCTATTCCAGCTACCTGGTGGCCAAACCCGAGAACTTCACCGACAAGAATGGCAACGGCGTTCGTGATCCCGGCGAATGTTTCGACGACGTGAACGGCAACCAGCAATGGGATGCCGATCCGGGTCAGGTCCAGTCGCAAGGCGGCGCCAACGATGTCACGCGCTACACCATGACCGTGACCTACCCGCGCATCTTCCCGGTCGCCGGTCTACTAGGGCTGCCGACCACGCAGACGATCAGTTCGGAAACATTCCTGAAGAACCAGCCCTACAAGACCCAGGTCGTTCAGCCGGTCCAATCGATATGCACGTGACAACAACACGCAAGGTCGGGCGCGCCAGCCGTTTCGCAGCCCGCCTCCGCCGCTTTGAGCGCGATCGCTCCGGCCTTGCGCTGATCGAATTTGCGATCTCGTTGCCAGTTGTCATGGCGCTCGGATGCTATGGTGCTGAGACGGCGAACCTCGTCCTGATGAACGAACGGATCAATCAAATCGGGCTGTCTCTGGCTGACAACGCGTCGCGGGTCGGCAACATGCAGAGTGACAATTCGTCGCAGCTGCGTGAAATCGACATCAACGACGCGCTGACCTCCGCGCGTATTCAGGGATCGCGCTGGAACGTCACGCAAAACGGTCGCATTACGCTGTCCAGCCTGGAGGAGCATGACGGGAAACAATATATCCGGTGGCAGCGCTGCCTCGGGCTGAAAAAAGGCGCAAATTACGACTCGCACTACGGGTTCGCGACGGCTGATTCAGGTATCCAGCCTTGGCCCGCGGCGCCCGGAACCCAGGTGACCGGGATGGGCGACGCGAACGCGGTCGTGACGGCGCCACCTGGATCGGGGGTCATGTTCGTCGAAATCAATTACGACTATCAACCGATCATCGGCGCGACCTGGGTGCCGAGCACCACCATGCTGATGCACTATAACTCGGTCTTCGTCGTGCGCGACAAGCGCGCGTTCAGCCAGATCTTCAATCCCTCGCCCGAGGCGACGAGGTACACCTGCGACCGCTACACCGCGACGTGAGCGATCGCAGGCGCTTGGCTCACTTGCGGTAACAGACCTTCTTCACCGCCGCGATCACCTTGTCCGCCGACACCAGCGCCAGCTTTTCAAGGTTCGCCGCGTAAGGCAGCGGCACATCCTCGTCGGTCACGCGCATCACCGGCGCGTCGAGGTCATCGAAGCCTTCTTCCATCGCGATCGTGCTGATCTCCGACGCGATCGAGCAGGTCGGCCAGCCTTCCTCGACCACGACCATGCGGTTGGTCTTGGCAAGCGACTTCAGCACCGTCTGCTTGTCGAGCGGACGCAGCGTGCGCAGGTCGATCACCTCAGCGTCGATCCCTTCTTCAGCCAGCTTGTCGGCCGTTTCTAGTGCCAGCCCGACGCCGATCGAGTAGCTGACGATCGTCACGTCGCTGCCCTCGCGCATGATCCGCGCCTTGCCGATCGGCAACACCCAGTCATCGAGCTTGGGAACCTCGAACGAGCGACCGTAAAGCAGCTCGTTTTCTAGGAACACGACCGGATCGGTCGAACGAATCGCGGCCTTGAGCAGCCCCTTCGCGTCCGCCGCGTCGTACGGTGCGATGACGATCAGGCCGGGGACGCTCGCGTACCACGGGCCGAAGTTCTGGCTATGCTGCGCGCCGACGCGGCTGGCGGCGCCGTTCGGCCCGCGGAACACGATCGGGCAACGCATCTGCCCACCCGACATGTAGTTGGTCTTTGCGGCCGAATTGATGATGTGATCGATCGCCTGCAACGCGAAGTTGAAGGTCATGAACTCGACGATCGGCTTCAACCCGCCCATCGCCGCGCCCGAGCCGATACCGGCGAAGCCGTATTCGGTAATAGGCGTGTCGATGACGCGACGCTCGCCGAACTCGTCGAGCAGCCCCTGCGTGACCTTGTACGCGCCCTGGTATTGCGCGACCTCTTCGCCCATCACGAACACGCGATCGTCGGCGCGCATCTCCTCCGCCATCGCGTCGCGCAGCGCCTCGCGGACGGTGACCTTCACCATCTCGGTGCCCTGAGGGATCGCGGGGTCGCGCACTTCGGCGTCGTGCTTGGCCGCCTCGAACATCTGGCGCGCGCCGGTTTCCACCTTCTCCTGCGCGGGGTGTGCCGAGTCTTCGACTTGGTCCGACTTTCTCTCGTCGGCCTTTGCGTCCGCGGCGGGATTGTCGTCCTTCGTCGCGGCCGACTGATCAGCAGGTGCCGCTTGCTCGGACGCGGTCGAGCTACCCGCGCCGGCATCCTCGCCGTCCAACTGCATGATGACGGTGCCGACCTTCACGTTGTCAGTACCCTCACCCACCAGGATCTTCGAAACGACGCCCTCGTCGACCGCCTCGAACTCCATCGTCGCCTTGTCGGTCTCGATCTCGGCCATAATGTCGCCCGACTTGACCGTATCGCCTTCCTTCACCAGCCACTTGGCCAGCGTGCCCTCTTCCATCGTGGGCGACAGCGCCGGCATCTTGATGTCGATCGCCATGTCAGTACTTCTCCACCAGAACGTCGGTGTACAATTCGGAAGGCTCCGGCTCGGGGGTGCTCTCGGCGAAGTCGGCGGACTCGTTCACCTGGCGGCGGATGTCCTGCTCGATCTTCTTCAACTCGTCCTCGGCGACGCCCTGTTCGGACAACAGCTTTTTGACGTGCTCGATCGGGTCTGACTTGTCGCGCACCGCCTGCACTTCGTCGCGCGAGCGATACTTGGCGGGATCGGACATCGAGTGGCCGCGGTAGCGATAGGTCTTCATCTCAAGGATGATCGGCCCCTTGCCCGCGCGCACCCAGGCCAGCGCCTCTTCGGCCGCACCGCGCGCCGCCAGCACGTCCATGCCGTCGATCTGCAGGCCCGGAATACGGAAGCTCTCGCCGCGGCGGTACAGCTGGTCCTCGGCCGAGGCGCGATTGACGCTGGTGCCCATCGCGTACTGGTTGTTCTCGATCACGTAGATGATCGGCAGCTTCCACAGCTCGGCCATGTTGAAGCTTTCGTACACCTGGCCCTGGTTCGCCGCACCATCGCCGAAATAGGCGAGCGCCACGCCGCCGTCGTTCCGGTACTTGTGCGCGAACGCGAGCCCGGTGCCGAGCGACACCTGCGCGCCGACGATGCCGTGCCCGCCGTAGAACTTATGCTCGACGCTAAACATGTGCATCGAGCCGCCCTTGCCCTTCGAGATGCCGGCCTGACGCCCGGTCAGCTCCGCCATCACGTCCTTGGGCGGGATGCCGCACAACAGCATGTGACCGTGGTCGCGGTACCCGGTGATGACCGAGTCATCGCCCGACAGCGCCGATTGCAGGCCGACCGCAACCGCTTCCTGGCCGATATACAGGTGACAGAAACCGCCGATCAGGCCGAGGCCGTATAGCTGTCCTGCCTTTTCCTCGAACCGGCGGATCAGCAGCATCTGCTCGTAGAATTTCAGCAGCTCGTCCTTGGTCGCTGCATAGGGTTGCGGCTCGCTCGGACGCTCGCGATTGGACGTAGGTGGCTCGCTTGGCGCGGGTGCGCGGGCGGGGGCTTTGGCCACGGACAAAAACCTCGTACCTGGGGAAAGGGATGCGGGCCTATAGGCGCGATTGCGCGGCGGCTGCAACGCTTGGCATTTGCAGCGGCCGCTACGGCAAGCAGCCGGTTGCCACGCAAGAAGCCGCCGCCTAAGCCGCGCGCGAGATGGAACAGACCGTGCACCCGCTGCGCATCGCCAATTTCCGTGCCTATTGGGTGTCGCGCTTTGCCGGCACGATTGCGACCAGTGCGCAGGCAATCATCATCGGCTGGCAGGTCTACGGCCTTGCCCGACAGACGATGGAGGTCGAGCAGGCCGCCTTTCTGCTTGGCATGATCGGGCTGGTGCAGTTCGTGCCGCTGTTCCTGCTGACTCCCGTGGTGGGACTGGTCGCCGACAGCGTCGATCGCCGCTGGATCGTGCGCGGGACCACCGCGCTCTTGTGCACCGTGGCCGCAACGCTCGGCTACCTGACCTACACTGACGCGCTGACCTTGCCGGCGCTGTTCGGGGCGGCAGTACTTGTAGGTGTCGCGCGTGCTTTTGCCGGCCCTGCCTATTCAGCGCTCGCGCCCAATCTGGTGCCTAAGGAAAGCCTGCCGACCGCGATCGCGATCAGCTCGATCGCATGGCAGACCGGCACCATCGTGGGACCAAGCGTCGGCGGTTTCCTGTACGGTCTGCATCCTGATCTCGCCTACGCGGTCGTGTCGGGCATGTTGCTGCTCGCACTCGGTCTCATGTTCTTGATTGGGCGCGTGCCGCAGCCGCCGGCGCAGAAAGACCGTCGACCGATGCAACGCATCTTCGACGGGTTCCAGTACGTGCGGCAGAACCGCCTGGTGCTTGCCGCGATCACGCTCGATCTGTTCGCGGTCATGCTCGCGGGCGCGACCGCGCTGCTGCCGATCTACGCGCGCGACATCCTGCACGTCGGCGCGACGGGGCTCGGCTTCCTCGCCGCCGGCATGGGGATCGGCGCCGCGTCAACGGCGCTTTGGTTCTCGTTCAATCCGATGAAGCGCAACGTTGGGGTCAAGATGCTGGTCGCGGTCGTCGTGTTCGGGGCGGCGATTCTGACATTCGGCATTTCCCGGTCCTTCCCGCTCAGCCTCGCTGCGTTGATCGTTGCGGGCGGCGCCGACATGGTGTCGGTCTATGTCCGCACCTCGCTGATACAGTTGCATACGCCCGACGCGATGCGGGGACGCGTCAGCGCCGTGTCGCAGCTCACCATTTCGGCGTCGAACGAGCTTGGCGAAGCGGAAAGCGGCTTCCTCGCCTCGCTGCTTGGCCCGGTCGGAGCGGTGGTGGTAGGCGCGGTTGGAGCGATCGCGATCACGCTTGTGTGGGCGCGGCTTTTCCCCGAACTCAAGAACGCACGGACCTTTGACCCGCCCGAGGCGCTAGAGCTCGGACCGCAGAACGGAGGCATACAGCCATGAAGGCAAACACCATCCTCGACACGATCGGCAACACCCCGCACGTTCGCGTGCAGCGGCTGTTCCCCGACAGCGAAGTATGGATCAAGTCGGAGCGCGGCAATCCCGGCGGCTCGGTCAAGGACCGCATCGCGCTAGCAATGATCGAGGCGGCGGAAAAGTCCGGCGAGCTGAAGCCCGGCGGCACGATCATCGAGCCGACCAGCGGCAACACCGGGATCGGGCTTGCCATGGTCGCGGCGGTCAAGGGCTACAAGCTCGTGCTCGTCATGCCGGAGAGCATGTCGCTGGAACGTCGCCGGCTGATGCTCGCCTACGGCGCGACTTTCGATCTCACCCCCCGCGAGAAGGGCATGAAAGGGGCGATCGAACGCGCGCTTGAACTGGTCGAGCAGACCGAGAATGCGTGGATGCCGCAGCAGTTCGAAAATCCGGCAAACGTCGACGTCCACGTCCGCACGACTGCGCAGGAAATCCTCAACGATTTTCGCGACACGCCGATCGACGTCATCATCACCGGCGTTGGCACCGGCGGGCACATCACCGGTGTAGCCGAGGTGCTGAAGAAGGAATGGCCTGACCTCAAGGTATTCGCGGTGGAACCGGCGGCATCGCCCGTTATCGGCGGCGGTCAGCCTGGCCCCCACCCGATCCAAGGCATCGGCGCAGGCTTCATCCCGGCGAATCTTCACACGCAATTGCTCGACGGCGTGATCGAGGTCGACGCTGCGGTCGCCAAGGACATGGCGCGACGCTCCGCACGCGAGGAAGGCATGCTGGTCGGCATCTCGTCCGGCGCGACGCTCGCTGCGATTCTGCAGAAGCTGCCAGATCTGCCCGACAACGTCCGCGTGCTCGGTTTTAACTACGATACGGGTGAGCGTTACCTGTCGGTGCCGGATTTCCTGCCCGAACAGTGAGCACACCATCATCAGGCGCGCAGGTGAGCTATCGCCTGCGCGCCGTCCTTTCACTCGTCGGCATTGCGGCGGTGGGCGTGCCCGCGTGGGTTATCACGCACCCGCCCACGATGCAGCACCGCCCCGCGGCGCTGCGCGCGCTCGCCAAGCGCAAGGTACTTCCTGCGACCGTGCTGCCGCCGGTTGAACCGGTCGAACTCGTCGACCTGAGTCCGCAGGACGCAAAGGCGTTCAACGACGGCGTGCCATTCGTAACCGGCCCAAACCCGGCAGCGCGCCCCTTCCAAATCGCCGGCGACGCCGCCAGCATCGCACGCGCGACCGACTGCCTCGCCGCGGCCGAAATCTACGAAGCGGGCAACGACCCCGAAGGACAACGTGCGGTTGCGCAGGTGGTGCTCAACCGGCTGCGCCACCCCGCCTTTCCCAAAACGGTGTGCGGCGTCGTCTTCGAAGGGCAGGAGCGCGCCACAGGCTGCCAGTTCACCTTCACCTGCGACGGTGCGCTCACGCGCTGGACACCCAGCGAGACGATGCTTCGCGATGCCCGAACGCGCGCTACTCAGGCACTTGGCGGGCGCGTGTACAAACCGATCGGCTATTCGACGCATTACCATACCGACTGGGTGGTGCCGTACTGGCAGTCGAGCCTCGACAAGGTCGCGGCAGTCCACAGCCACCTGTTCTTCCGCTGGGCCGGTTGGTGGGGGACGCCGCCCGCGTTCAACCGCAGCGTCGCCTCGGCCGAGCCAAGTATCGCGAAGCTCGCGGCGATCTCCGACGCGCATCGTCTGGCTGGCGCGATCGACGAAGCGGAAGACGCGCTCGCCGCGGCGGTGCCACTGTTCGCCGACCTACCCGCCGGCGCGCAACCTGGGGCCGCTCCCCTTCCGCTCGCGCAAGCCGGCACGTTGAAGCCGGTGTCCGAGGACACCGACACGTTTCTGGTCGTCATCGACCCGCGACAGGCCGACGCGTTGCCGGCGCTGGCGCAGCGTGCCTGCGGCGATCGCCCGCGCTGCAAGCTGATGGGCTGGGCCGATGCGCGGCTCGTCCCCGCGTCGGCGACGATCGCGCCGCAGCAATATGCCACGATGGGGTTCAGCTACCTGCGCGACCGCGCCAACGGCTTCGATCGCGCACTATGGAACTGCGGCCAGTTCAAGCGCGTCGATCCGGCGCAGTGTATGCGCGGGCGCGGGGCAATGACCGCGGTACCGGTCAGCCGCACCGCGTCAGAAGACGTAACCTCGCCACGTGGCCCTGCCGCGCTCCCCGGTGTGCGTCGCGGCTCTGTGCCGACAACTGCACCGACGCCATCGGCAGCGAAGGCCGATGCCGCAGCAGGCCAAACCGCCGTTCAGTGACAGGCACTGGACGGCGGTAACACCCTCAGGCTGCCGCGAACATCTCGACCGGCAGCGCCATGATCGCCTCGGCCCCGCCCTCGATCTTGCGGCGCAGTGCACCGGCCTCGGGCAGGACGCGTTCGGCGAAATAGCGCGCGGTCACCAGCTTGGCGTCGAGGAAGGCTGCATCGCCCTCGCCCGCGCCCTTCAAGCGCGCCGCCGCCGAAGCCATCCGCAGCCACATCAGCCCGACCGAGACGATGCCGACCAGGTGCATGTAGGGCACAGCGCCCGCGCCGATATTGTTGGGGTTCTTCATGCCGTTGGCCATGAACCACATCGTAGCACCCTGCAGCTCGCCCGCGGCCTTTTCCAGCCGCGCAGCGAAATCAGCGGTCGCCTCGTCCTGCTTGCCCGCAGCGATCTCCTCGGTCACCATCTTGCCGAGCGCCATCACCGCGCGGCCACCGTTCTGCGCGAGCTTGCGGCCGGCGAGGTCCATCGCCTGCACGCCATTCGTGCCCTCGTAGATCTGCGCGATCCGCGCGTCGCGGACGTACTGCTCCATCCCCCATTCCTGGATGTAGCCGTGCCCGCCGTAAACCTGTTGCGCATTGGTCGCGATCTCGTAACCCTTGTCGGTACCGACGCCCTTGATGACTGGAGTCAGCAGCCCGATCAGGTCGCCGGCGAGCTGGCGCTCCTCCTCACTCTCCGCATTGTGCTCGAGATCGACCTGCAGCGCCCCCCACAGACACAGTGCACGCAAGCCCTCGATCCACGCCTTCGCATCCATCAGCATGCGACGCACATCCGGGTGGACGAACAGCGTGTCGGCCTTTTCGTTCGGCTCGGCCGGACCGGTCAGTGCGCGGCCTTGGCGGCGATCCTTCGCGTACTGCACCGCATTCTGGTACGCCGTCTCCGCGACGCCGAGACCCTGCAGGCCGACACCAAGGCGCGCCGCGTTCATCATGATGAACATCGCCGCCAAGCCCTTCATCTCCTCGCCGACCAGCCAGCCGGTCGCCCCGTCATAGTTCATGACGCAGGTGGCGTTGCCGTGGATGCCCATTTTGTGCTCGATCGAGCCGCACGACACCGCGTTGCGCTCACCCAACGAGCCGTCTTCATTGACCAGCACCTTGGGCACGACGAACAGCGAGATGCCCTTCGACGTGTCGGGCGCGCCCGGCGTCTTGGCGAGCACGAGGTGGATGATGTTGTCCGTCAGGTCGTGCTCACCCGCCGAGATGAAGATCTTCGTACCCGTGATCTGATAGCTGCCGTCCGCCTGCGGCTCGGCGCGCGTGCGGATCAGGCCCAGGTCAGTGCCGCACTGCGGCTCGGTCAGGTTCATGGTACCGCCCCACTCGCCCGAGATCATCCGCGGCAGGTACTTCTCCTGCTGCTCGGGGCTGCCCTTAACGACCAGCGCGGCGATCGCGCCGTGCGCGAGGCCGGGATACATCGCGAACGCCATATTGGCGCTGATCATATATTCCTGGAACGCGGTCGAGACGACGTGCGGCATCCCCTGTCCGCCGAACGCCTCCGGCGCGCTGAGCGTACCCCAGCCCGACTCGACGAACTTGTCGTAGGCGTCCTTGAAGCCCTTAGGCGTCGTGACCGACCCGTCCTCGTGGCGGGTGCAACCCTCCAGATCGCCTGACTGGTTAAGCGGGAATAGCACCTCGGCAACGAAGCGGCCGCCCTCTTCCAACACGGCATCAACCGTGTCGGGCGTCGCGGCGGCAAAGCCTGACACGTTGGCATAGCGGTCGAGGCCGACGACATGCTCCAGCACGAAGCGCGTGTCGCGGACGGGAGGCGTATATTGCGGCATGTCAGGCTTCCTTGGTCAGATCGGGTATCGGATGAGAGGTCTCGATCACCGCGACGAACTCCTCGAGCTCGAGGATCGCGGCGTCGATGTCGGTGCGCTGCGCCTGAAGCGTTGCGATGCGCTCGCGGCAGCGTTCGATCGTGATCGCACGCTGCGCCCGCCGGCCATCTCCCAGATCGTAAAGGTCGATCATCTGCCGTATGTCGGCCAAACTGAACCCGACGCGTTTCCCGCGCAGGATCCAGGCGAGCCGCGCACGGTCACGCTGCGAGTAGATGCGCGCAAGCCCACGTCGCTCGGGGCTGATCAACCCCTCGTCCTCGTAGAATCGCAACGCACGCGGCGTGATGCCGAACTCGGTCGACAGATCGGAGATGCTGAACTGCTCGCGATCATCGCGCGGCGGGACGACGGCATGGGCAACAGCGCTCATGCAACGAAAGGTACCTTCCCTTTACGTGAACGTCAACCGCCGCAAAGCGGCTTGCCGTCCGATCCCTCGACACGCGTTGCTTCGGACAGGCTGTCGCTCAATCGTGCAGCGGAGAGTGCGGCAAGCGTGGCACGCCCCTCGCACATCGTGTCGCACGCGGCCGGCAAGACGGCTGGGAACGCGATCGTATCGCCGTCGAGCGAGGCAACGAACTCGCATCCCCCACCCATCCGCACGTCAAGCTTCTCGCGTCCGCGCGCAATCCCGCGCCCGGCGCAACGTTGCTGCTCCCCTAGGTCGACCGAGACCCCGATACGGTACCGGCCCTCGCCTTGCGGAACCATGCATACCTTGTCCTCGCCGCTGCCGTAGACACCGGTCGGCACCACGCGCGCTGGATCCGACACCATCCCGTTCGCACGTGCAGCGCGTTCAAGCGCGGCACCAGCCCCGCTCGTCTGCTCCGCCGCTGGCTGCTGCCCGCACGCGCAAAGCAACACCGCGACCGCTAGCCCGACCAGCCTCATTCGATCCGCTCAAGCGTCTCGCCCGTGACACGGCGATAAAAACAGCTGGTCGCGCCGGTGTGACAGGCGGGACCCGCGGGCTCGACGATCAGCCACAATGCGTCCTGATCGCAATCGACGCGCATCTCGAGCACGCGCATGACATTGCCCGACGTCTCACCCTTCTTCCACAACCGTTCGCGGCTGCGCGACCAGAACGTCGCCTCGCCGCTCGCCTGCGTCGCGGCTAACGCCTCCGCGTTCATGTGCGCCACCATCAGCAGTGCGCCGGCAGGGTCGCTCACCACCGCGGTGACGAGCCCATTTGCGTCGAACCTGGGTTGAAAGGTGCTGCCCTGCTCTCGATCGTCCATCCGCGAGCGATAGCGGCGATCGATACCGGGCAACAGAGCGGCGGTGCAGGATGACATTTCCACGACACCCGCTATATGCGGCCCCGCACCCCGCGAGCCCCCTAACGCGAGCTTCAGCCATGCTGACCACAAACCCGTTCGACGACGACCATCTGCACGAAGAGTGCGGCATCTTCGGCGTGTCGCAGACCGAAGGGGCCGCCGCGCTGGTCGCACTTGGTCTCCACGCGCTCCAGCACCGCGGACAGGAAGCCGCCGGCATCACGACGTTCGATGGCGCGATGTTTCACACCCACCGCGCGATGGGTCATGTCGCGGGCAATTTCGACCGCGACGACGTGATCCGCTCGCTCCCGGGTGAGATCGCCTGCGGCCACGTCCGCTATTCGACCACCGGAGAGACCGCGCTGCGCAACGTGCAGCCGCTCTATGCCGAGCTGTCGTCGGGCGGGTTCGCGATCGCGCACAACGGCAATCTGTCCAATGCGATGAAGCTGCGACGCGAGCTGGTGCGACGCGGTTCGATCTTCCAGTCGACGTCGGATACCGAGACGATCATCCACCTGGTCGCGACTTCGAGCTATCGCACCCTGCTCGACCGCTTCATCGACGCGTTGAAGCAGATCGAAGGTGCCTACGCGCTGATCGTGATGACACCCGAGGGCATGATCGCCTGCCGCGACCCGCTTGGCATCCGCCCGCTGGTCATGGGCAAGCTCGACGACGCAATCATCTTCGCTTCCGAGTCGGTCGCGCTCGACGTCGTTGGGGCCGAGTTCGTGCGCGAGGTCGAACCCGGCGAGCTCGTCATCGTTCAGGGCAGCGAGATGCGCTCGGTTCACCCGTTCGCGCCACTATCGCCACGCCCGTGCATCTTCGAATGGGTCTATTTTTCGCGTCCCGACTCGATCGTCGACGACCAGTCGATCTACTCGGTGCGCAAGAACATCGGCGCGCAGCTGGCGATCGAGGCGCCGGTCGAGGCCGACCTCGTCATTCCGGTGCCCGATTCCGGCGTGCCCGCCGCAATCGGCTATGCGCAGGAGAGCGGAATACCGTTCGAGCTCGGCATCATCCGCTCGCACTATGTCGGGCGCACCTTCATCCAGCCGGGTGACAAGGTTCGCCACCTGGGCGTCAAGCTGAAGCACAACGCCAACCGCGCGCTGATCAAGGGCAAACGGGTCGTGCTGATCGACGATTCGATCGTGCGTGGCACGACCTCATTGAAGATCGTCCAGATGATGCGCGATGCCGGCGCGGCGGAGGTACACATGCGGATCGCCTCGCCCCCGACACGCCATTCCTGCTTCTACGGCGTCGACACCCCTGAGCGCGCCAAGCTGCTCGCCGCCAAGCACGATCTTGGCGGCATGACAGAGTTCATCCACGCCGACAGCCTCGCCTTCGTGTCGATCGACGGTCTGTACAAGGCCTTGGGCGAGACGCACCGCGCCGACATCCGTCCGAAATATTGCGATGCGTGCTTTACCGGCGATTACCCAACCAGCCTCACCGATCACGACGACACGACGGCGGTCGACCAATTCGCGCTTCTGGCAGAACGAGTGAACTGATTTGACCAAAGGACTGGAAGGCAAGCTCGCGCTGGTGACCGGCGCGAGTCGCGGTATCGGTGCGGCCACTGCGATCGCGCTGGCGGCAGAGGGGGCGCACGTCGTCATCACCGCGCGTACCGCGAAGGACTTGGAATCGGTCGAGGAGCGGATCTTCGACGCCGGCGGCTCGGCGACGATCGCACCGCTCGATCTGACGCAGACCGACTCGATCGCTCGGCTGGCGACGGCGGTGGCGGACCGCTGGGACGCGCTTGACGTAATGGTCCTGAACGCCGGGATGCTCGGGCAACTCGCCGCCGTCCCCGCGATTGATCCCAAGGAGCTGGCACAGGTCCTGACGCTCAACGTCTCGGCGCAGGTCGCGATGATCCAGGCGTTCGATCCGCTGCTGCGTCGCTCGGCCGGCGCCCGCGTCATTGGCGTCACGTCATCGGTCGGCGCGAAGCCGCGCGCCTACTGGGGCGCTTACGGCGCGTCGAAGGCCGCGTTCGACACCATGCTCGGTGCTTACGGTGACGAGATGGCCGAGATCAGCAAGGTGCGCATCGCGGTGCTCGACCCCGGCGCAACGCGAACGAGAATGCGGGCGCGCGCTTATCCGGGCGAAGACCCCGCTTCGGTCAAGCCGCCAGAGGTAGTTGCAGACCGGATCGTGCGTCTGACGATCGACGGCTTCCCCGCCGGCCACCGCGAGCGCGTCGACGCCTGACGTTCAACGCTTGACGAGGGTGACCTGCGCGACATCGATCCCGCCGCCGCGAAAGCCGCCCTCGCAATACATCAGGTAGAAGCGCCACAAACGTTGGAACCGCGCGTCGAAGCGCGGCGGCAGCCGACCTTCTTGCGCGGCGGAATCGAACGACACGCGCCAGCGTCGCAAGGTCTCTGCATAGTCCAGCCCAAAGGCGTGATGCTCTTGCCATTCGAGCCCGCTCGCCTCCGCCAAGCGGCGAAAGCGACTCTCGCAGATGAGAAGTCCGCCGGGAAAGACGTAGCGCTGAATGAAGTCGACGCTGCCGGCGTAGGCGTCGAACACGTCGTCAGCGATCGAGATGTACTGGATCGCGGCGCGCCCACCAGGTTTCAGTACGCGCGCGATCGTCTGAAGGTAGACCGGCCAATATGCCTGTCCGACAGCCTCGACCATCTCGATGCTGGCGACTGCGTCGTACGTGCCTGTCACGTCGCGATAGTCGGTCAGTGACACCGCGGCATCCGGCAGGGCGCGCGCGGCAACGTGATCGCGCTGTTCAGTCGATAGCGTCAATGCGTCGACATGCACGCCCGCCGCCGCAGCGGTCGCCGCGAACGACCCCCATCCGCAGCCGATCTCCAGCACCCGCTCACCCGCCTTTACACGCGTCCGATCGAGGATCGCGTCCAGTTTGCGCTGCTGCGCGTCGGCAAGCGACTCGCTGCCATCGGCGAAGATCGCGCTCGAATAGGTCAGCGTCTCGTCGAGCCACTCGCGATAGAAATCGTTGCCGAGGTCGTAATGCGCGGCGATGTTGCGCCTCGCTCCGCGGCGATCGTTGCGGCGGATGGCGTGGAACACGCGCGCAGCGATCTTTGCACCCCGCTTGGCACGCGCCGTGTCGCCCAGCGCGACACGATTGCGCATGAACAGATCGAAGATCGGCACCAGGTCAGGGCTCGACCAGTCGCCCGCCTCCCAGCCTTCGTACCAGCCGATTGAGCCCGCCGAGACGAGCCGCCACAGCGCACGCCAGCGATGCACCGCCACGATGGCGACAGGCCCTTCGCTGCGTCCGCCGAGCAGCCGTCGCGAACCGTCAGGCAGCTCCGCCTCGATCGCTCCGGCCTCCAGCCCGGCATCGACCCGGTCGAGGATGCGATGGAACAACGGCGCGATCACGCCGGACAGGCGCCAGTTGTGCGAGCGTGAGGCAGGGGATTGGCGAACGGGTGCGTCCATGGGACGCGGCGGTTATCGCAACCGCGCCGCCGCCGCCAGCGCGCGTTCGCGTGCCTCCCGATGCCCGATGATCTTCGACGGGTAATCGTTAGGCTTGCACCCGGCTTCCTCGGGATCGTGGATCGCGTCATCAGACACATCAGCCAGTTCCGGCACCCAGCGGCGGATGTAGTCGCCAGCGTCGAACTTCTCCGACTGGGTCAGCGGCGCCATAATGCGCGAGAACATGTTGGCGTCGATGCCGGTGCCCGCGACCCATTGCCAGTTGACCGAATTATTGCCGTAATCGGCGTCGACCAGACAATCCCAGAACCAGCGCTCTCCCTCGCGCCAGTCGATCAGCAGGTGTTTGATCAGGAAGCTCGCCGTGATCATGCGCAAACGGTTGTGCATCCACCCGCTGGCCCACAATTGCCGCATGCCGGCGTCAACGATCGGATAGCCGGTGTGGCCTTGCTGCCAGGCTTTCAGATCGGCCGCCGCTTCCTTGCCGGTGCGCCACTTAAGCTTGTCGTACTTGGGCCGGCCATTCTTCTCGGCGTAGTCGGGCAGGGCCATCACCACGCCGTCGGTGAAGTCTCGCCAGGCGAGCTCCTTCTGGAACTTGATCGCATCGTCGTGGTCGCTGACCATGTACCACAGCTCACGTGCCGAGATTTCGCCGAAATGAAGATGCGGCGACAGCATGGAGGTCCCCTCCTCCGCCGGCAGGTTGCGCATCGCTTCATAGTGATCGACCCGTTTGGTGAACGCTTTCGCCTTCTTCCGCGCCTCGTCCTCGCCCGGCGTGCCGTCGAAGTCTACCGACCAATCGGGTTTGGTCGGTAGCAGATCGAGCTCAGCAAGCTTCAGCGTGCTCGGCCAGTGATTGGGCGTGTCGATCTTCCGCGGCGCGGCGACCGGCTTCTCGGGCGGCATGAACGATTGCAGCGCCTTCCAGAACGACGAATAGATGCGAAACGGCTTGCCGCTGCCCGTGCGCACGTCCTCCACGCGGGTCAGATGATTCCCGTCGTGCAGGCACAGTCGGTCGCCGAGCATGTCCTCCGCCTTGCGCCACCACGGTTCGTAGTGACGCAGCGCGTGCACGCGCTCCGCCCCGCTTTCCTCCAGCACCTCCTGCAACACCTTGTCCGCGGCGCCTCGACGGATGATTAGTCTGCTGCCGTGATTCCGCAACGCGGCATCAAGCGAGGCGAGACTGGCATGCAGCCACCAGCGCTGCGCGCCGCCGATGAGCCAGTCCCCCGGCGTCTCGTCGTCAAGGATGTAGAGCGGGATCACCGCTCCATCAGCTGCAGCGGCGCGCAGCGCGGGCTGGTCGTGGAGGCGGAGGTCTTGGCGGTACCAGAGGATGCTCGTCACGCGTCGACTACGCCGGCTCCGCGTTCTTGTTCCGCGATCGCAACGGGCGGCTGGGTCAACAATCCGCCCAGTGTCATGATGACACGAACGTGGCGCGCGGCGATCGCCATCACGTCATCGCCGTAGCCGCCACCGACGGTGCAGGCGACCGGAAGCGCCCGCGCGGCGGAGAGCCGTGCGATCAATTGTTCGCGGCGCACCAACCCGTCCTCGCTCAGCGCCAACCGGCCGAGCCGATCGTCGACGAACGGATCGACGCCGCCCTGATACAGGATCAGATCGGGCCGGTGCGCGTCGAGAAAGCCGGACAATGTCGTATCGAGCGTGTCGAGATAGTCTTCGTCACCGATCCCGTCCGCCAGCGCGACGTCGAGCGTCGACTGCGCTTTGCGCGCAGGAAAGTTCTTTGCCGCGTGGATCGAGTAGGTCGTGATCTGGGGATGCCCGGCGGTCAACGCCGCGGTTCCGTCGCCCTGATGCACGTCGCAATCGACGATCGCGACGCGCTCCACTCTGCCTTCCTCGATCAAGCGATGCGCCGCGATCGCCAGGTCGTTGAAGACGCAATAGCCCGCGCCCGTATCGGCGAGCGCATGGTGGCTGCCGCCGGCGGTGTTGGCGGCAAACCCATGTTCAAGCGCGAGCAGTGCAGCGAGGTAGGTACCGCCCGGCACCATTGCGGCACGACGCGCCACGATGGCGGTGATCGGAAAGCCCGTCCGTCGCTCCTTCTCGCGCGGCACCTGCGCGGCGAGTACTTCCGCGACATAGTCGGGGTCGTGCACCGCCTCCAGCCAGGCGCGTGGCATAGCGACAGGTTCGTGCCAGCCGACGCGGTCGCCCTCTGCTTGCAGCAGATCGCGGATCGCGCCGTTCTTGCCCCAGCGATAGGTGCTGCGGGCGGGTGCTTCGGTGACGTAATCGGGATGGTGGACGACCGCGATCATCCCGCTAAGATAGGTTGCAAACAGCGACGCGCCACTCGGGCGTGCGCAGCAGGAGAGTTGCGTGACCGACACCATCATCGATCGCCCGGCAGATGCCGTCGCAGCCGAACCGTTCGTCCGACCCGACGTACGCGCCTTCCTCGCCTATCTGAACAGCGTGCCTGGTCCAAAGATGCACGAACGGACGCCGGGCGAGGCGCGTGCCGTGTTCCACGCGATGAAGGACATCGCCGATCCGCCCGTCGGCGTGCTGGCGACGATCAAGGACCTGTCGATCCCGGTCGAGGGCGGCAGCATCGCCGCCCGTCTGTTCGACCCCCGTGAGACGCGTGCGCCGGGGCCGGTCGTCGTCTTCTTCCACGGCGGCGGCTTCGTCATCGGCAACATCGACACGCACGCGAGCTTCACCGCGGAAATGGCACGGCAGCTCGACCTGCCGGTCGTATCGGTCGACTATCGCCTTGCGCCCGAGGCGAAATGGCCGGCAGCGCCCGACGACTGCGAGGCGGCGGCGCGCTGGGTCGCGTCCAATCCGGCGGAACTCGGCCGCATTGCGACTGCCCTGGTGTTGTCAGGAGATAGCGCGGGTGGCACGTTGACGATCACCACCGCCATCGCGCTGCGCAACCATCCCGCCGACGTGCCGGTGATCGTACAGGCGCCGATCTACCCGGCAGCCGACATGATGAAGGAATATCCCTCCTTCAACGACTTCGCCGACGGTTTCCTGCTGACCCGCGACGGCATGATGTGGTTCGGCGAGCATTACGCGCCGCAAGCCGATCACGTCAAAGCCTCGCCGATGAGCGGGTCGCTCGCCGGTTTGCCGCCCGCCGTGATCGTCACCGCCAGCCTCGATCCGATCCGCGATCAAGGACGCGCCTATGCCGCCGCGCTGATCCAGGCGGGCGTTCCCGTCACCTTCCGCGAGGCGCGTGGCAACATCCACGGGTTCGTCACGCTGCGACAGGCGGTGCCTTCAAGCGCGACCGACGTGGCCGGCTATCTGGCAGCGGTAAAGAGCGCGGTCGCCGAGGCGGAGGCGCAACGCTCGGCACAGCCGAAGAGCTGAACCGATGGCCGCGCCGTCGCACTGGCGGTAGAGTTGATGCGGAACGGCTGTTAGGGAAGCTGTCATGACCGATCCCTCCACGCTCCCCTATCGTCCGTGCGCCGGCGTCATGCTGATGAACCGCGACGGCCGTGTCTTCGTCGGCCAGCGGATCGACAGCACGCTGGAGGCTTGGCAGATGCCGCAGGGCGGGATCGATCCGGGTGAGGACGCGCACACGGCTGCGATCCGCGAACTGGGCGAAGAAACCGGCGTCACCCCCGACAAGGTGTCGCTGGTCGCAGAGGCCCGTGACGAGCTGTTCTACGACCTGCCACCCGAGCTGGTCGGCAAGGTGTGGAAGGGGAAGTACCGCGGACAGCGCCAGCGCTGGTTCCTGTTCCGCTTCGAAGGCGAGGACAGCGACATCCGCATCGATACCGCGCATCCCGAGTTTCGCGCCTGGCGCTGGGCCGAGCCCGCTGACCTGCCGCAGCTGATCGTTCCGTTCAAGCGCGCGCTCTACGAGCAGGTGCTCGCCGCCTTCGCCGATCATCTGAACTGACGGGCGGTTCGTCGACACGCGCGGACGCGTGGCGTTCAAGCCACCGCGCTTTTTGGTTAAAGTCACCTACCCGATGATCGTCGCCCTGCTCCTCTCGATCGCCGCCGCCGACGCGCCCGACCCGCTGGCTATTCCGCCGACGATCCGCGCGATGCTCGACGCTGCCATGGCGTCGGGCGACGAAAATGCGGTCAACACCATCGTCAAATACGCTCGCGTCGCCGATCCGGCCTCGGGCGACGCATCGCTCAAGCTGGCGAGCGAGTGGAAGGAGGTGCGCGCGCGCGAACGCAACGAACGGCTGCGCGAGGCCACCGCCTTCGAGCTCTGGACCGGGCGGATCGAGGCCGGCGGCTTCGCCTCGACCGGCAACACGCAGGTGACCGGGATCACCGGCACCGCCAACCTGCAACGCGAGAGCCTGAACTGGCGGCACAAGCTGCGCCTGCAGGCCGATTACCAGCGCAACGCCGGCGTCACCAGCCGCGAGCATTACCTCGCCGCCTATGAGCCCAACTACAAGATCGACGATCGGCTTTACCTGTACGGCAGCGCGCAGTTCGAAGCCGACCGCTTCTTCGGCTATAACCAGCGCTACTCGGCCTCGTCAGGTGCGGGCTACAACGCGCTGCGTTCTTCAGCGTTGACGCTCGACATCGAACTCGGGCCGGCGTTCCGCTACACCGACTTCACCGATGGTCGCCTGCAAAGTAGCCCCGCGCTGCGCGGCAGCATGGACCTCAACTGGAAGCTTTCGTCGGGCGTCACGGTCAAGCAGAATGCGTCCGCCTATGCCGAGCGGTTCAACAGCACGGTCAGCAGCAACACCGCGCTTGCTGCCAAGCTGATCGGGCCGCTGTCGGCGCAATTCTCCTACATGGTCCAGTACGAAAGCGCACCGCCCGAAGGCCGCGTCTCAACCGACACCACCAGTCGCGCATCGCTGGTCTACAGCTTCTAGCCGGGTAGGCCGCGACGCGAAGGTCGCAATTGTAACTTGATCGCGCTACGCTCCCGCTCGTGACGGAAAGCAACAAAACGGATCGCGCGTTGATCGATCGGCTGGATGCTACAGCGATGCTCGCGCGAACCTGCGCGTGGAGCGAGATCAACAGCGGAACGCGTAACCTGTCCGGGCTTGCGACGATCGCCGGCCTGCTCGCGGATGCTTTCTCGGTCTTGCCGGGATCGCTCTCGTTGGTCGACGGCGACGAGGCGGAGAATGTCGGCATAGACGGCGGCGTGACCCGACTGGCGCACGGACAGCATCTTCGCCTCACCGTGCGGCCCGAGGCACCGGTGCAGATGCTCTTAACCGGCCACATGGACACCGTCTATCCGGCCGGCCACGCCTTTCAATCGCTGACGTGGCGCGACGCCAACACGCTCAACGGGCCCGGCGTCGCCGACATGAAGGGCGGTCTGTCGGTCATGCTCGAAGCGTTACGCGTTGTCGAAGACGCGGGCACCCCATCGCTCGGCTACGAGGTGATCATCAACTCCGACGAAGAGACGGGGTCCTTCTCCTCTGCGCGGCTGATCGCGGACGCAGCCCGGGGCAAGCATGCCGCGCTCACCTACGAGCCCGCGCTGCCCGATGGGACGCTGGCGGGCGCGCGTGGCGGCACCGGCAATTTCTCGATCCTCGTACGTGGGTGTGCGGCGCATGCCGGGCGTAACCCGGAGGATGGCCGCAACGCCATCGTTGCGGCGAGTGAGATCGCGCTGCGGCTGCACGAGGCACGCTCGCCGCGCCTTTCGGTCAATCCCGCACGCGTGGACGGCGGCGGCCCGAACAACGTCGTCCCCGACTTGGCCGTGCTGCGCGTCAACTTCAGGCCAGGCGACGCTGGCGAGATCGAGCGCGCACGTCGCCTGATCGCGGACGTGACCGCCGCCGCCGCGACGCGGCATGACGTCCATGTCGAGGTGCACGGCAGCTTCAACCGCCCGCCCAAGCCGATCGACCACGCCGCCGCGCGCCTGTTCGCGCTGGTGAAGGACGCAGGATTGACGCTCGACCTCAACGTCGCCTGGCGCGACACCGGGGGGGTGTGCGACGGCAACAACATCGCCGCGGCAGGTGTGCCGGTGGTCGACACGATGGGGGTACGCGGGGGCGCGATCCACTCGAGCGACGAATTTCTGCTGGTCGACAGCCTGACCGAGCGCGCCGCCTTGTCCGCGCTGACCATCAAACGCATTGCCGAGGGGGCTCTTCTTTGACGTTCGTTGTCCGTGCCGCGACCGAGGCCGACCTGCCGCATCTGTATGAGATGGCAAAACTGACCGGCGGCGGTTTCACCAACCTGCCGCCCGACCGCAAGGCATTGTCCGCGAAGCTCTCCCGCAGTCGTGAGGCGTTCGCGCGCGACGGTGGAGCGATGCTTGACGAACTGTTCGTGCTGGTGCTGGAAAACACCGCCACGAAGGAGGTGCGCGGCACCTGTCAGCTGTTCACGATGGTGGGGCAGCAGCATCCGTTCTACAGTTATCGCATCGGCACGCTGACGCAGCATAGCCGCGAACTCGACCGGACGTTTCGTGCCGAGATGCTGACGCTCACCACCGATCTGGAAGGGTCCAGCGAGGTCGGCGGCCTGTTCCTGCACCCCGGCGAGCGTGCCGGCGGATTGGGCATGTTACTCGCCCGCGCGCGGTATCTGTTCATCGCCGCCCACCGCGCCCGCTTCGCGCCCCGCATCCTGGCGGAACTGCGCGGCATCATCGACGAAGCGGGCGGCTCGCCGTTTTGGGACGGTCTCGCCGGGCGCTTCTTTGGGATGAATTTTCAGGCCGCGGACGAGTTCAACGCGATCAACGGCCATCAATTCATCGCCGATCTGATGCCCAAACATCCGGTCTACACCGCGATGCTGTCGGAGCACGCACGCGCCGCGATCGGCCTGCCGCACCCAAGCGGACGCGCCGCGATGCGGATGCTCGAGAACGAGGGTTTCGCGTTCGAGAATTATGTCGACATCTTCGATGGCGGCCCGACGATGACCGCGCGGACCGATGCGGTGCGCAGCATTCGTGACGCTCAGGAAACTCGGGTGGCGGCGATCGACGGAGACGGCGGCGAGCAGGCGTTGGTCGCGACCGGACGGCTGGCCGATTTCCGCTGCGCCTACGGGGCGGTGCGCGAATGCGGCGACGGCGTGGTGCTGGCGCGATCATGTGCCGACGTGCTCGGGATCGCGGAAGATGCGACGATCAGCCACGTCGGACGGTTGTGACAATGCTGCACGAGATCAACTTCGACGGCATCATTGGCCCGACGCACAATTACGCCGGGTTGAGCCCGGGCAACCTCGCCGCCACCAGCAACGCCGGTGCGGTCGCGCATCCACGCGCCGCGGCGTTGCAAGGCATTGCCAAGATGCGTGCGAATCTGTCGCTTGGTCTGACGCAGGGCGTGTTGCTGCCGCATCGCCGGCCGGATCATCGCTGGCTCGCCTCGCTCCACACCGACTATACCGCAGCCGAGCCGCACCTGAAGGCGCGCGCGCTGTCGGCGTCATCAATGTGGGCGGCGAACGCCGCAACCGTGTCGCCCGCGCCCGATTGCGCCGATGGACGCTGTCACCTGAGCGTCGCCAACCTCGTCACCATGCCGCATCGCAGCCACGAATGGCCCGAAACGCTGGCGCAACTGCGCCTCGCCTTTGCGCACGATGCCTTTCGGGTCCACGCACCCGTGCCGTCACCATTCGGTGACGAGGGCGCTGCCAACCACATGCGCCTGTGCGCGTCGCATGGCGCTGCCGGGGTGGAGATCTTCGTCTACGGCGTCTCGGGCGGGCCCTTCCCTGCCCGTCAGCATCTCGAGGCAAGCCGCGCGGTCGCGCGTGGTCACGCGCTCGATCCAGCGCGCACGTTGTTCGTCGAGCAGTCGCGCGAGGCGATCGCCGCTGGCGCGTTTCACAACGACGTCGTCGCGGTCGCGAACGAACGCACCCTCTTCGCGCACGAACAGGCGTTCGCGGACCCTGACGGCTTCTACACGCAATTGCGCGCGATGATACCCGAGGTCGAAATCGTCGAGGTACCCGCGTCGGCGGTCAGCCTGTCCGATGCAATCGGCTCCTACCTGTTCAACGCGCAGCTAGTGAGCACACCCACGGGCGACCAGACTTTGATCGTGCCGCAGGAGGTGCGCGATCACTCGCGCACCTGGCAGTGGTTGCAGCAACATCTCGCGAGCAACGGTGCAATCCGCCGGGTCGAGGTTGTCGATGTGCGCGAATCGATGGCGAACGGCGGCGGCCCCGCCTGTCTTCGCCTCCGGGTCGTCTGCGATCCAACGACGATCGATCCACGCTTCCTCGTCGACGATGCGCGGCTCGACAGGATCGCCGACGTGGTGGCGCAGGATTGGCCAGAGACGATCGAGCCGGGGCAGATCGGCGACGCCGCCTTCATTCGGCAGAGCGAGCAGGCACGCGAAACGCTGCTGCGTGCGCTCGATCTTGTCGGGTTAATTGACAATTAACCTTTAACGATCCCGCCATAATGGCGGAAAACGGCGGCTGGCGCGGCTTTTGCGTAAACACAGGCATGTGGAGCCGCATCGCACGCCTGTTCGTCATCAAGACCAAGTTCGAGGCGTTCCTCGTCATCTATGGCCTCGGCACCGGTGCGGTCGAGCGCGGCATGCACTACCGTGCGCAATATCCCGGCACGCAGGGCTGGGTCTTGTTCGCCGCGTGCACGCTCGCCGTCTTCATGGCCGGCGCGAAGATCATCGAGGCAGTCGAGATCGGCATCAACGACTAGGCCATTGCAGCACGCAACCAGGCTCGACAAACACGAAAAAGCCGGGCCACTGCTGACCCGGCTTCGTCCATCCTGCGATGGTTTTTCCACCCACTCTTCGTTCGAAAGAGTGGCGCGCCCGGAACGATTCGAACGTCCGACCCTCAGATTCGTAGTCTGATGCTCTATCCAGCTGAGCTACGGGCGCCCTGTGGAGGCGCGCTGATACGAGGGCTTTTCTGATCGCGCAAGTGCGTTGCGCGCTTTTCGCAAAGAATTTATCGCAGGCCACATGCCGCATCGCTCCAACCGTCTGCTCCCGCTGCTCTGTGCGGCGCTCGTTCCTCTTGCGGGCTGCGCCGTGCCTGAGGGTCCCTACCCGTCGCTCGCCCCTCGGCCGGTGGAGAAGCTTGGGTTCGCCGAGCCGGCGCCGCCTGCTCCCGCGCCTGTGCGACCCGACCCGGCGCTCGATGCCCGTCTCGCCGACAATGCGCGCGAGCGAGCAGCCGCCGTCGCTGCGTTCGACATCGGTGCGAGCCGGGCCGAGCGACTGGCCCGCGCCGCGCGCGGCGCAAAGGCCGGTAGCGAGCCCTGGCTCGACGCGCAGACTGCACTGGCCGAGCTGGACACCTTGCGTGCCCGTCATCAGGACGCGCTGAGTGTGCTGGAAGATATGGCATCAATGCGCGCGCAGGCGCTGGAACCTGCCTATCCGGCGTTAGAGGCCGCATTGAAGACGGCGCGCGACACCAGCACCGCGCAAACGCGCCGGATCGACGCGATTGCGGGAAGCCTCGCGTCCGCCTGATCGATCAAAGGCGGAGCAGCGGCAGGATCGACCCGTAATCGTCCGTCCACGCCGCGAAGCCCACACGTGGACGAAGTGCCCGCCAGTGCGCATCGCGGCGCGTGACCGCCTCATAGACCGACCGATCGCGCGTCAGCATAACCCAGGAGGACTTGGTGGCATCCTCCTCGAACGGATCGGGCGTGTGGTTCAGCACCGCGGCATGCCAGCCGCCTGCCTTTGCCGCTGCCGCCACGACGGGCGCGAGATTGAGGTAGCGGTTGGAGACGTGCACCACGAGCACGCCGCGTGGGCTCAGCACGCGACCGTAGCCCGCGAACGCTTCCAGCGTCAGCAGGTGCATCGGCACGGCATCCGAGGAGAAGGCGTCGAGTGCGAGGATGTCGAGCGTGTTACTACGCTCGCGCGACAGGCTGAGACGCGCGTCGCCGACGACGATCTGCGCGTCGGGTGAGCAACGCCGCAGAAAGGTGAAATGACCGGTGCGCGCGATCTGCACCATCGTCGGATCGATTTCGTAGAAGCGCCAGCGCTGGCCCGGCCGATGATAACAGGCAAGCGTTCCCGCACCCAGGCCAACAACCCCGATGCGTGCCGTGTCGCCGTATAGCGCCGGCGCCAGCGTCATCACCCTCCCGACCCCCGACGTAGGAACGTAATAGGTCGTGGGTGTGCGTTCACGCGTCGGACTGCCGACCAATTGCACGCCGTGAATGGTCGTGCCGTGCACCAGCTTTCGCTGTCGCGCACCCTCAGCCAGCGTGTAGACGCCGAAGTAACTCCGCACGCGCGCACCAGGATCGAGCGAGAGCACCAGCGAGCGCGTACCACCGAACAGCAGCAGCCCGCAGACGAGGACGCTCAGATAGGCGGCGCGGCGACCGACCGACAGGATGCCGAAGACGGTAACCGCGACAAACGACGCACCCAGCCATCGCCCTTCGACAGCACTGCCGAGATCACGCGCGCTGAGGATCAGCAGGACCAGCAATATGCCCGCCATCGCCGCGATCAGCATCAGGCGATAGGCACGCGTGAACCACAAGCGCGCAATCTGTTGCGCCAGAAACGACTGCGGCATCAACGCGCCGGTCGCAACGAGCAAAATCGGATATTCCCACGTCCAATCAAAGACGATCGGCGCGATCAATCCGGCGAACACGCCGCCGAGCGCACCGCCGGTCGACATCGCGAGATAGAAGCTCGTCAAATGCTCGGGCGCCGGACGCAGGCGATACAGCTTGGTATGCAGCGCGACAGACGCGACGAAGAGCACGGCCGCCGCGACGAACACCGCCAGCAACGATGTGTTCGTGAACCCGCCCATCAACATGCCGCCGAACACGACCAAAGTGATGGGCGCGTAGCGCGTGATCGCGTCGGCTGCGGTCCGGCGCGCCGCAAATGCGACCGAGAAGCTCAGCAGGTAGAGCGACAGCGGCACGACCCACAACAGCGGCAACGCGAGCAGATCGGTGCTGATGAAGGTGCTCGTCGCCAGCATCAGCCCCGACGGCACGAAGCCGAGCGTCATCCACGTCAGCCAAGACCGCGGGTCCGGCGCACGCGTCCGTCCGGCGACGGGTCTGTCCTCCTGCTCGCGTCGTTCCGGCAGCGCCCGTACGCAGATAAGGACAAGGCCTACGAGCAGAACATACCCCGCGCTCCACAGCCAGCGCTGCGCCGTGACGGGCAGCAGCGGCTCGACCACGAGAGGAAAGGCAAGCAGCCCCACGAAGCTGCCGATATTGGACGCGGCGTAAAGCGCGTACGGGTCCTGCTGCGGCTGCGACAGCGCGAACCAGCGCTGGATCAACGGCGCCTGCGCCGACACCGCGAAGAACAATGGCCCGATCGAGACGATGAACAGGTACGGCACCCAGAGCGCCGGCTCGGCACCTGCAGGCATCACGCGGTCGGCGAGCCCGATCGGCAGGAAGATCGCGGCGGCGACTAGCACGCCCAAGTGGATCAGCCCCTGCGCGCGTGCGCGAACGCGTCCGAGCAGGTGCGCATAGGCATATCCACCTAGCAACAGCGCCTGGTACACCAGCATCGCCGAGTTCCACACCGCCGACGCACCACCCAGTCGCGGCAGTGCGATCCGCGCGATCATCGGTTGCACCAGAAAGAGCAGGAACGATCCTGTCAGGATGGTGGCAACGAACAGCCATCGTGTCCCCCGCGCATCGTCGGCGATCATCGGCACCACTCTGGCTTGGCGCGCAACTGACACGCGTGGGATCGATCAGCGACAGCCATTCTCACCATGGTTCCAGCTAGCCCAGCGCGGGTTGCTGGCGATCCAGCACGTAGATGACTGCGGGCGCGAGTGGATCGTCGGATGCGAACCTGGGATGGACGAAGTCGAGCGCCGGCCGGTGCGTCATGCCAAGCCGCTCCATCATGCCACGGCTCTTTGCGTTGCGCTGCGCCGTGATCGCGACGATGCGCGGCGCGGCCGTGTTCGCCCAACCCCAGTCGAGCAGCGCAGCCATCGCCTCCAGCGCATAACCCCGCCGCCAGTGCGCGCGCGCGATCATCCAGCCGCATTCCAGTTCCCCCGCGACGGGCGTGTCGTCACCGGCGATCTTCAGCCCGCAAAATCCCACCACCGCATCATCAACCCGGCGCACGACCGCGCGATAACCAAGGTCTGGACCGTAGGAGGCGTGGCGCGCCAGCGCAGCATCGGTCTGCTCCGCGGTGTTTACCGGTCCGAGATCGGCCATCGCGACCGGGTCCGCCCACATCGCATGAATCGCGGCGCGGTCAGCGGGCTGCGGCGGTCGCAGGATCAGGCGCTCAGTGAGGATCATGCGGCTCGTCAGCGCGCCAGCAGACGCGCGGCGTGCAGCGCGTGATAGGTCAGCACGCCCGAGCAACCCGCACGCTTGAACGCCAGCAGCGTCTCCAGCACCATCGCGTCACGGTCCGCCGCGCCCGCCGCGACAGCCGCCTCGATCATCGCATATTCGCCCGACACCTGATAAGCGAACACGGGCACCGCGAACGCGTCCTTCACCTCGCGGACGATGTCGAGATACGGCAGCCCCGGCTTCACCATCACGCTGTCCGCGCCTTCCGACAGGTCGAGCGCGACCTCGCGCAATGCCTCCTCGCGGTTGGCCGGGTTCATCTGGTAGGTCGTCTTGTCGCCCTTCAACAATCCGCGGCTACCGACCGCATCGCGGAACGGGCCATAGAAAGCCGAGGCGTATTTGGCGGCATAGGCCATGATCTGGACGTTGACGTGCCCCGCCTCCTCCAGCGCCTCGCGGATCAGCCCGACGCGGCCGTCCATCATGTCCGACGGCGCGATGATATCCGCGCCCGCCTCGGCCTGGTTGAGCGACTGACCGATCAGCAACTCGATCGTGCGGTCGTTCAGCACATATCCGGCATCGTCGACGATCCCGTCATGACCGTGCGCGGTGTAGGGATCGAGCGCGACGTCGGTCAGCACGCCGATATCGGGAACCGTCCGCTTGATCGCGCGGATCGCACGACACATCAGATTGTCGGGATTGAGCGCCTCGGCCCCGTCGTCGCTGCGCCGCTCCTTTTGCGTGTTGGGAAACAATGCCAGGCAGGTGATGCCGAGATCGCGTGCTTCCTTCGCCCGCGCAACGACCTGATCTACCGACCAGCGCGAGACCCCGGGCAACGTCGAGATCGGGTCCTCGACCGCGTCCCCGTCGGTCACGAACAGGGGCCAGATCAGGTCGGCCGCGGTCAGCACGTTCTCGGCGTGAAGTCGGCGGCTCCAACCGGTGGCACGGGTACGACGCAGGCGGAGCGCTGGGTAAGGAGCATGCATCGTCGCCATGTCGGCGATGCGCGCGGCGGGTGCAAGTATTTGACCTTGCCCGAGCGTTACGGAAGCGAAACCCACCCTGACGCGTTCGACACGGTATGACACAAAAGCGCATCACGTCCGCTGCCCTGATCGTGAACGCGAAATCGCGCCGGGGCCAGAAACTGTTTGCGCAAGCGTGCGAGGCGATGCGCGCCTTGCCCTTCCCGGTCGATGCACATGCGGTCGAGGACCCGGAAGATCTCGAAGCGACCGTTCACCGCGCATTGGCGAAAAAGCCCGACCTCGTGGTGCTGGGCGGCGGCGACGGCACGATCAGCGGGCTGGTCGACCTGCTGGTCGGCCAGGACGTGATCCTGGGTGTTCTGCCGCTCGGCACTGCCAACAGCTTCGCCCGCTCGCTCGGGCTCCCGCTCGACGTCGCGGGCGCGGTGCGCGTTTTTGGCGACGGTACCCCGCGCCGGATCGATCTTGGCATGATCGATGGTGATTATTACGCCAATTGCGCGGCGATGGGGATCAGCCCGCAGATCGCCGAAACCGTGCCGCACCTGCTCAAGCGCGTCGCCGGACGTGTCGGGTACCTCAGCTGGGCGACGCTGCAATTCTTTCGTTTCCACTCCTTCACGCTGATCATCGGCGAGGGTGCGGACGCAGCGCGGATCAAAGCGGTGGAGGTTCGTATCTCAAACGGTCCCTTCCACGGCGGCACCGATGTCGTCGAGGGGGCTGAGGTCGATTCGGGCGAGATCGTCGTGCAGGCGGTGAAAGGTCCGTTCAAGCGCAACCTGGTCAAGAACTGGGCCGCAGCATTCTTCGGTCACGAGGCGCGGCGCGAACACACCGTGTCCTTTACAGGCAAGAGCATCCGCATCGACACCGAACCGTCGGGCATGCCGATATCGATCGACGGCGAAGTGCTTGCGCACACGCCGGTTACGGCACGCATTGCGGCCGGCGCGATCGAGGTGATGGTGCCGCGCTGAGCCCGTTCGGGTCAGCTTGCAGGACGCATCACGCCACCGGGCTCGACATCGGCATGGCTGCGTTCTTCACAATGCTGCTCGGGCGCGAGTAGCGCACCCTTGCGCCAATCGCCGTGGCGATAATAAAGCGCTGCGAGCACTAACGTCGTCGCGGAACCGAGCGGAAAGCTCCACCACAAGGCGTCGACGCCAAGCGTCGGGCGCAACAGCACCGCGACACCCAGCCGCACCGGAAACATAGCGATGAACAGGATCGCGAGCGGTCCCCAAACCGCACCGTTCGCACGCACCACCCCAAACAGCACCATCGTCACGCCAAACAGCACGAAGCCCCAGGTCGAGACCAGGTTGACGTGCTCGGCAATCCCCAGCACCGACGAGTTTTCGGGCACGAACAGCGACAACAATGGCCGATCGAACAGCAACGCGACCACGATGATCGCGCCGGTGATCGCCAGATTGTAAAGCACGCCGCTTCGCGTGATCGCACCAACCCGGTCCCAACGTCCCGCGCCGATGTTCTGCGCCGCCATTGCGCTCACCGCCGCACCGATCGCCATCGCCGGCATCTGGATATAGGTCCACAGCTGCTGCGTGATGCCGTAGGCGGCCGTCGTGTCGACCCCGTTGCGATTGACCAGCCCGACCATCGCCAACCCGGCACTGGAGATCACGAGCATCTGTGCACCGATCGGCAGTCCCTTGCCGACGATCGTGCCGATTAGCCCGCGCTCGGGCAGGATGTAGCGGAGCTCGTCCCCGATCAGCCGCAACGGCAGACGACGTGCGTAGATGTAGCCGATCAGCACGACGCAGGCGACGACATTGGCAATTAGCGTCGCTGTCGCCGACCCTGCGATGCCAAGCTTGGGCGCGGGCCCAAGCCCGAGGATGAAGACCGGATTAAGTCCAGCGTCGAGCATCACCGACAATCCCATGAACCACAATGGCGTCAGAGAATCGCCGATGCCGCGCAGCCCCATGAACATCAGGACGAGGAGCATCGACGCTGGTAGTCCAAGGAAGATCACGCGCAAGTAAGCCAGCGCCTCGCCGTACGCGTCGCCGGGTGTCGCCAGCAGCGTCAGTATCTGCGGCGCGAAGATCCAGCCGAGCGCGCCCGTCACGACCGAACCGGCAAGCACCAGCCCGATCGCGGAGCCGAACGCGCGCCTTGCTGCATCGTGGTCGCGCCGCCCCCATGCCTGACCGACGATGATCGTCGCTGCCATGCCGAAGCCGAACACCATGCCGAACATCAGGAACATGATGATGTTGGCGTTGCTGGTCGCGGCGAGCGCATTCTCACCTAGGAAGCGCCCAACCCAGATCGTGTTGATCGATCCATTCAGCGACTGCAGCACGTTGGAGCCGAGCGTCGGCAATGCAAAGGCGAGCAGCGTCGCGCCGATCGGCCCGCGCGTCAGGTCGCGTTGCGTCCCGTGAATGGCTGAGGGAGAGGCTTCGTCCATGTCGCTGCCCTACCCTTGCCGACCCGATCCGTTCCGCACGGTGGCGCGAATATGCGTCAGCGTCCAGCCACTGCTTGGAAGCGTCACCCAGTCGCGCTAGCGTGTTCGCGAAGGGGACACGATATGCCGTTTGCCGCATCCTGGTTGACGATGCTCTTGCTGCTACAAAGCGGTAGCGGTGCTCCGCCAACGCCGCAGATCAGCGTCACCGGCAGCGGCAGTGTGTTTACTCCGCCCGATCTCGCGGTCGTCAGTTGGACCGTTCATGGCGAAGGACCGACCTCCGACGCCGCATTGACGCAGCTCAATGCCACACGCCGCGCGGTCGATGGCGGCGTGCGCTCGCTTACCGACGCGGTTCCGAAAGGCGGCAACGTCTCGATCCGCGCCGTTCGCGCGCGTGAATGCAACGACAACGATTACGATCCCCCGCGCCTCGACACCGGCGCGTGCGTCATCATCGGTTATGTCGCCGATCTGTCTTTGGAGTTGCGGACCGAGCAAGTCGCAAAGGTCGGGACGATCACGGGGTTGGTCGGTCGACTGGGTGCGCGCAACCCGCGTGTTTCATCGTTCCTGCTCGCCGACCCACGCGCGGCGCAGCGGCGAGCGATGGCAGCGGCGCTGACGGACGCGCGTACCCGCGCGGAGGCGATCGCGCAGGGCGCGCAGGTGAGACTCGGCGCGATCCTCTACGCCTCCGACAGCGGCGATCGTGACACGCCGGACGAGATCATGGTGACGGGGTCGCGATTGGCAGCTCCTGCACCCCCGCCGCCGCCCCCGCCGCCGATCGACGTCGCGGTCGCGCCGCGCCCGATCGAGACGCAGGCGAGTGCGCGCGTAACGTACCAGATCATCCCGTGAGCCTTAAGTGGCGGGGTGCCGGAGCGCCCCGCCATCAATATCAACCAAGCCGGGCGAGCGCCGCCGCGAACCGCTCCGCATCGGCAGACTTCTCGGCGTGATCGGCCTTGGCCTTTTCGACCGCCTCCGGCTTGGCGCGTTCGACGAAGCTCGCATTTCCAAGCCGGCTGGCAAGCGCATCGCGCTCCTTCTCCGCCGCGACGAGCGACTTGGTCAGCCGCGCGCGCTCGGCGTCCAGGTCGATCACGCCTTCGAGCGCGAGCGCGAACGTCTCAGCCCCCCACAGGATCGGCGCACGCGCTCCCTCCGCCTCGCCCGCCGTCACCGCGACACGCGCCAGTCGCTCGACATAGGGCACGATCTCGACCGGCACCGTGCTCGTGCCGGTATGGAGCGCGATCCGCGTGCCCGGCGGCACGTTCAGCTCGGCACGCGCGGCGCGCACCGCCTCGATCAGCTCGATCAGCCCCGACACCTGCGCGCCCGCCGCTGGCTCGAGCGCACGCGCATCCGCCATCGGCCAGTGCGCGACGATCAACTCATGCTTGCGGGGCGCCAGCGCATGCCACAACTCCTCGGTGATGAACGGCATGAATGGGTGGAGCAGCACCAGGATCTGGTCGAGCACCCAGCCTGCGACCGCCTTGGTCTCGTCGTCGATCGCGCCCTTGATGAGCTCGAGGTACCAGTCGCAGAACCGGCTCCAGGTGAACTGGTAAATCGCGTTCGCCGCCGCGTCGAACCGATAGTCGGCCAGCGCCAGGTCGACCGCCTGCACGGTCGCGACCGCCTCCGCCACGATCCACTTGTTGACCGCATTGGTCGCGACCGGCGGGTCGAGCGTGGTCGAGCCGCCGATGCCGTTCCCTTGCGCGAAGCGGCTGGCGTTCCACAGCTTGGTCGCGAAGTTGCGATATCCCTCGACCCGCTTCTCATCCATCTTGATGTCGCGACCCTGGCTTTCCATCGCCGCCATGAAGAAGCGCAGCGCATCAGCGCCATATTTGTCGATCAGGCCGAGCGGATCGACCGTATTGCCCTTCGACTTCGACATCTTCGCGCCGTCCGCCGCACGGACGAGGCCGTGCAGGTAGAGCGTGCGGAACGGCACATCGCCCATGAAGTGCATTCCCTGCATCATCATGCGCGCATCCCAGAAGAACAGAATGTCGAAGCCTGAGATCAGCACGTCATTGGGATAGCGCCCGGCAAGCGTGCGATCCCCGCCCTCCGGCCATCCAAGCGTCGCAAACGGCCACAGCGCGGAGGAGAACCACGTGTCGAGCACGTCGGGGTCTTGGCGTAGCTCGACCCCTTCGCCAGCCTGTGCCTGTGCGTCTTCCTGCGTTTCGGCGACATAGACGTCGCCATCCTCAGCGAACCACGCCGGTATGCGATGCCCCCACCACAATTGCCGCGAGACGCACCACGGCTGGATGTTCTCCATCCAGTTGAAGAAGGTCTTCTCCCACGTCTTCGGCACGATCTTGATACGGCCATCACGCACCGCCTCTATCGCCGGCTGCGCCAGCGTCTTCGCGTCGACATACCATTGGTCGGTCAGCCACGGCTCGATCACCTGACCCGAGCGATCGCCGTAGGGCGTCTGGATCACGCGGTCCTCGACGCGTTCCAGATACTCCTGCGCCTGTAACGCCTCGACGATCTCGCGCCGCGCCTCGAACCGGTCCATGCCGAGCAGGTAATCAGGCACGAGGCCATCAGCGGTCTGGGTGATCCGCGCCTGCGCATCAAGCATGTTGAGCATGTCGCGCGCCTCGATGCCGGCCCTGCGGCCGACCTCGAAATCGTTGAAGTCGTGGCCGGGCGTGATCTTCACCGCGCCCGATCCCAGCGCTGGGTCGGCGTGCTCGTCGGCGATGATCGGAATCGTGCGCCCGGTGATCGGCAGGCGGACGAACTTGCCGATCTTGTCGCGGTAACGCTCGTCGTCGGGGTGAACCGCGACCGCCATGTCGGCGAGCATCGTCTCCGGCCGCGTCGTCGCGACCGAAATGAACCCCATCCCGTCCTCGAGAGGATAGCGCAGGTGCCAGAACTTGCCCTGCGTTTCGCGCGTCTCGACCTCAAGGTCGCTGATCGCGGTGCCGAGGCCGGGGTCCCAGTTGACCAGCCGCTTGTCGCGGTAGAGCAGCCCTTCGCGGTGGAGCTCGACAAAGACCTTGAGCACGGCCTTTGAGAAGCCCCCGTCCATCGTGAACCGCTCGTTGGCCCAGTCCATCGAGCAACCGAGCCGGCGCAGCTGCTGCGTGATCTGCCCGCCGCTCTCCGCCTTCCAGTTCCACACCCGCTCGACGAACTGCTCGCGCGACAGGTCGGTGCGCTTTTCGCCCGCCGCGTTCATCTGCCGCTCGACCACCATCTGCGTCGCGATACCGGCATGATCGGTGCCGACGACCCACAGCGCATCCTTCCCCTTCAACCGCGCGTGGCGGGCGAGAATGTCCTGTAACGTATTGTCGAGCGCGTGGCCGATGTGGAGCGAGCCGGTCACGTTGGGCGGCGGGTTGACGATCGTCCACGGCTCCACGTTCGGCCGCTCGGGCCGGAACAAGCCCTTCTCTTCCCAATGGCGGTACCAGCGGGTCTCGATCGCGGCGGGGTCGAAGGTCTTGGCCAACGTGTTCTGGGGAAGTTCGCTCATGCGACTGCCCTTAGCCAACCGACCCCGCCGAAGTCACGTTTCAGTTGCGGTGTTCAGCGCTGCGCGCCGCCCTTGGTCCAGCGGTTCATCCAGCCGAGCACCTCACCATACCATTGCCGCGAGTTCTTGGGCTTCAGCACCCAATGGTTCTCGTTCGGGAACACCAACAGCCGCGACGGGATGCCACGACGCTGTAGCGCGGTGAAGGCGGCAATCCCCTGCGTATAGGGGATGCGGAAATCCTTCTCGCCCGTGATGACAAGCTGCGGCGTCTTCCACTTGGCGACGTAGTTGACCGGGTTCCAACGCTCGAACGCCTGCGGATCCTCGTAATACGCCTTGCTGCCGTGTTCCCACTCGTCGAACCACAGCTCCTCGGTTTCGTACGCCATCGCGCGTGCGTCGAATACGCCATCGTGCTGCACGATGCACTTGAACCGGTCGGGCCAGCGTCCCTCGATCCAGTTCATCATGTAACCGCCGTAGGATGCGCCGAGCGCGCAGGCATTGTTCGCGTCGAGCCACGGGTATTTCGCGGTTGCAGCGGCGAGGCCCTTCTGCAGGTCTTCGAGCGGCCAGCCGCCCCAGTTGTTGCTGATCGCATCGGTGAATGCCTGACCGTACCCAGTAGAGCCGTGAAAATCGACCGCGACCAGGCCGTAGCCTGCGCCGGCGAATACCGCCGGATTCCAGCGGTAGGACCAGCTGTTGTTGCTCGACCCTTGCGGCCCGCCGTGCACCATGAACGCGACCGGCACCTTGCCGCTGCTCCCGGACGGCTTGACCGCATAGCCCCAGACGGTGTCGTTGTTCGCGCCCTTGAAGCTGAAGCGGTCGACGCTCGGCATGTCGATGCCGGCAAGTTTGGCCGCGTTTACCTGTGTCAGTCGCTGCGGCGTACCGCCTGCGATGCGATAGAAATCGTCCGGCGAGGTCAGGCTGTTCATCGACACGACCGCTCCGCCCGCTCCGACCGCCACCCCGGAAACGTTGCCCGCCTGCGTCAACCGCGTCACCTGCCCGCTCGCCGCGTCGACGCGCCACAGCGGGTTCTCCTGCGTGTCCTCCGCGGTCACGTACAGGCTACGCGAATCGGGCGCCCAGGCGATCGACCCGATCGAGCGATCCCAGCGTTCGGTCAGCGAGACGGTGTTGCCGGTGGTAAGGTCGCGGACCGTCAGCACGTAGCGATCGGCCTCGAACCCCGGACGCCGCATCGCGAGATAGGCGAGCTTGCGCCCATCGGGCGAGACGCTCGGCTGCGTGTCGGTAGCCTTGTTGGCGGCGGTCAGGTTGGTCGGTGCCGCAGAGCCGTCCGCGGGCGCGGAAAAGATGTCGAGGTTGGTCGACAAGGGTTCAATCCGCCCCGCCTCGCGCAGCGCGAAGTAGACGGTGCGACCGTCCGGGCTCCAGCTGACTTCCTCGCCGCCACCGAACGGCTTCGACGGCGTGTCGCCGACCAGAGCCCCTTCGATCGCGACGCCGTTGCCCGGCGCGCCTGCGCTCGTCAGCGGAAGCACGAACAGCTGCGAGCGCGTCCCATCCGCCCACGTGTCCCAGTGCCGCACGAACAACTGATCGTAGGTGCGGCCTGATCCGGCGAGCGGGTCCTTCTTGACCATCGGCAGCTCAAGGCTCGGCGCGCCCGGCTTCCGATCGGCCCAGACGACCAGGCGATCACCAGTCGGTGCTACCTTGAAGCCGTTGAAGCCGCCCTTGAAGTTGGTCAGCCGTCGCGGCGTGCCGCCCGTGACCGGGACCGACCAGATCGCATCGTCGGCAGAGAAATAGACCGTCGCGCCGACCATCTGCGGATCGTTCTCGTCGAGCTTAGGGTCCGCCGCAAGCTTCTCGGGCGCCGCACTCGCCCTTGATAGGTCAAGCCGCCACAGGTTGTAATGGCCCCGATCGGCCGCGACATCCGCCTCACGCTGCGCCCAGACGAGCCAGCGCCCATCTTTCGACATGGTCGGTGCGCCGACCCGCGACAGCGAGATTACGTCGTCGATCGTCAATTGTCGCGCGGCAGCAGGCGCGGCAGCGATCGACAGGGCGGCGGTGGTGGCGAACAGCGTCGCCGCAATGATGCTCTTCATGCGGCCGGTTAAGCAGATCGTCGCGCGCGAAACAATCGCGCGAACGGTGCCGGGCGTTACTGCTGCCCGGCGGTAATCTTGGCGATCTCGCGCGCGACCAGTTGCTCGACGATCGCGGGCAGGTTGCGGTCGAGCCAGCTGGACACCATCGGGCGCAGCATTTCGCGCACCAGCCCCTCCAGCGTGCCGTCGCTCTCAGGCTCGGGCTTCACCAGCAGCCGCGACAGCGAGTCGAGCGCGCCGCGGGTCGCCTCGACCGTGGCGGCGGAAACATGGGCGGCCGAAGCGTGGGCGGTGTGCGGCTCGTGATGATCGGGCATGGGCGCCTGCATCGCGGCGGCATGCGGAGCCGCGCTCTGCGTGCGCGTCGGAGCAGCGGCCGGGCGTGCGTCGAACGTCGGGGTTGCTGCCGCAGGCGGAGCCGGTGGCGAGATCGGGTCGCTCAATTCGAGCACCTCGTCTTCATCCTCTTCGTCGCGGCTCATAGGCAGCGGCGCCGCGCGACCCTGACCGTTGCGGCGTTGACGCGGCGTACCGGCGTCGCCCTCTTCCGCGATGATGCGCTTGATCGAGGAAAGAATGTCCTCCATCGAAGGCTCCGCGCTCATGTCGCCCATCGTAACCCCGTTTGCCCGCCCTTCGGCTCCCGTCAGGGACGCCGCGTGTCCGCACCTGTGGTTAACCGCGTGCTTCTGTCAACATCGCTCTGCAACATCGGCTCGAGCGGACGCGTGACGACCGCATTCTGTGCCGGCACCAACTTCGTTGACGAAGCCGCGGTCGTACCCGCGATATCGGTGTCGAAGTCCGATATGCTGCCGCGGTAACGCGCGTAATTGACGCTGGGATCGTAGAGCGGTCCGCCTTCGAGCCCGAGATCGCGCGCCTCGGCCTCGCCCATCGCGGCGAGCAACGCAAAGCCCGCAACATACGCGTCGCGCCGCGCAGTCACGAGCGTGACTTGGCTGTTGAGCAATTCCTGTTCGGCGTTCAGAATGTCGAGGATGGTGCGCGTCCCGACGCTGTTCTCCGCGCGGACACCCTCCAGGCTCAGCTTGTTCGCCGCGACCGCCGCCTCGGCCGATGCGATCACCTCTTGCGAGGAGCGCCATACCGCGTAAGCCGAGCGCGTCTGCGCGATCACCTGCCGCTCGGCGAGCGTCGCCTGCTCAATCGCCTGCGAGCGAAGCTCCTGCGCCTGCCGGATCAGCGCCGCCGGGCGACCCGCCTGAAACAGCGGCAGGCTAAGCGACAGTCCCGCCGCGGTCGAGGTGCCCGACTGCGTTCCTTGGTAGCCCTGCCCCGAGCCGAGCGTGCCGAGATAGTTGGAGTAGTTCTGCCCCACGGTCACGCCGACCTGCGGCAGACGGCTCGCCCGCGCGACCTTGATGTCGTAATCGGTCGCATCGCGGCTGCGTCGCGCCGCGAGCAGCTGCGGATTGTCACTCAACGCGACCTCCACCGCCGCATCGGGCGTCGCCGGCAGATGCGGCAGCACCGGAGGCGCGGCAAGCGTGCCGGGCGCTTCGCCGACCAGGCTAACATAGCTTTCCCGGCTGGTGATCAGATTCGCCTGCGCGGTTTGCAATTGCGCACGCGCGAGGCTGAGACGTGCCTCGGATTGCGCCACATCGGTCCGGGTCAGATCGCCGACCTCGAACCGGTCGCGGCTCGCGCGCAGGTTGGTTTCCAGCACGCGCACGTTCTGCGCGTTCAGCCCGACGATCGCTTCGTCGCGCAGCACGTTGTTGTACGCGCTGACCACCGCGGTGAACAGTTGAGCCTCGGTTTGGCGCAGCGTCGACTGCCCTGCCTCGACGCGGATTTCCGCCGCGCGTACCGAGTTGCGCACCGCACCGCCCTGGTACAGCGGCACGGTAACCCCGATCGTGCCGTTCAGCGATCGCTCCGGTGAGGTGAAGCTGTTGCCACCCCGAATAAAATTCTCGTTCAACCCGCCCGACGTCGCGACTGTCGGCCGGCCCGCCGCGCGCGCGAGCGGCACGTTTTGATCCGCCGCGCGCTGTCCGGCGCGCTGTCCCGTCAGCGTCGGGTTGGTCTGGTACGCCTTGAGCAGCGCGTCCTGCAGCGTCTCGGCCGACGCAGTGGCGACACTGGTGCCGGCAAGGATCGTCCCGAACAGGAGAAAGGAAGCGCGCAAGAAGTGATCCTTAAAAGGTGAAGGAACGCGGTTTCGCAAACCCGGGCAGGCGGACGCTGTCATAGTCGGCGAACGGCAGGAGACCGATCACGTCGGCATCACGCGCCCCGGCAGCCAAGCGCGACACGCCGCGATCGACCAGCCCGGTCACCACGCGCCCGCGCTCGACCAATTGGGTGTAAAGCGTGGCAGGCACAGCCTCGACCGCGCCGTCGATCACCAGCACGTCATAGGGGGCGTCTGACGGGTGGCCGTGCTCCAGCGCTCCCTCGACCACGGACACGTTGGCGAAAGCGCGCAGATTGTCACGCGCCGCCGCGGCGAGCGCGGCTGTGCTCTCCACTGCCACCACCTCTCGAGCGATCTGCGCGATGATTGCGGCGGTATAGCCGGTCCCTGCGCCAATCAGAAGCACACGGTCGTCGCTGCGCAGCCGCGCCTCCACCAGCAACCGCGCGGTGGCGAGCGGCGTATTCGCACGCCGGCCCTCGCCCAGGTCGATCGTCGTGTCGCGGTAAGCGAGTGCCTCCATGCCTGCGGGGACGAACCGCTCGCGCGGCGTCTCCGAGATTGCGGCGACGACACGCGTGTCGATCACGCCGCTGGGGCGCAGCTGGCTGGCCACCATCGCCATGCGCATGGCTTCGAATTGGTCGGAATGGAGCGTCGTCGCGGTCATTGCGGTTCCTGTGCCATGGCTGTCATAGTAAGACAACACACTTCTTCAGTGACGCTATGTATCGGACCATCGGCCGCTCGCCAACTCTTGCAAGGCTTGACACGCGAACGCTGCCCTGCGCATTGGCGCGCCTCTCCCGACGTCGAGGCCCGATGGCGGAGTGGTGACGCAGAGGACTGCAAATCCTTGCACCCGGGTTCGATTCCCGGTCGGGCCTCC
Organism: Sphingomonas sp. Mn802worker; assembly: GCF_000382485.1. Classification (GTDB taxonomy): domain Bacteria; phylum Pseudomonadota; class Alphaproteobacteria; order Sphingomonadales; family Sphingomonadaceae; genus Sphingomonas. The sequence continues at coordinate 142,658 of NZ_AORY01000012.1, forward strand.
AAACGCTAAGCGGCTGATTTTGCGCTGCTAATTGCCACAACCGTCGCGACCTCAGAAGCACTTGGCATAGTCGGCGTGTGTAATCCCAGTGTAACCGCGCCAGGAAGCACCGCGTCGAGAGCCGTGATTGATGCGTCCACGTGATCGAATTGCATGTGGACGTAGCGCAGCACCATCGCGAGTGTCTTATGCCCGCTGATCTTCTGGATCGTTGGCAAATCAACGCCGGCACGCACCAGTTTGGTGATCGCTGTGCGGCGCATGGTGTGTGGTGTCACCTTGTCGGGATCGAGCTGTGCCCGAACGACGGCGCGGGCGAATGGACGGGCCATATTTGTGCGGTGTCCCGCCTTCGACTGCTTCTCGTTCAAGGTCGGGAACACCCAGCCGTCACGCCTATCCTTGTTTTCCATTGCGCGCTGACACGATCCCGCACACGGAGGTGCAAGGCGTCTGCAAATACGACGGCGGCCCTATGGAATGGTCGACCAGCCAGACCAGCCGCGTCGCCAGTGCGCGCCGCGACGTGCGCAGCAAGCGCCGGTTCGCTGGCGCTGGTGCAGAGGATGCACGCGCGTTCTATCAGGCACAACGCCGCTTGGTTGCCGCCGCTATGTGGCGCGACCGCAAGGTTGGACAGGCGATGAAAGTCACTGGCTACGACGCCGCGTTCGACAAGAGCGACCGGTTGGAGTGGGTAGCCGATGAAGCCGCCACGCGGGTATATGAGTATCCGTTCACCAACGCGGTTGAATTGCGCGCAGCCCTCGACTTCGCGGAGGAACGCGGCGCGGGCCATGCGGTGCTGTTGCCGCTGCTAACGGCTGGCGTTCGTCGCCTTGCCGGTGAGGTGCGCGCATGAGCCGCGTTGCACGGCGCGGCAATGTCCGCGCGATCCGCCCCGGCATCGCCATCCCCACCAGCACGGACGAGCATAAGCACACGTACCAAGACGCGATGATCGCCGCCATTTGGCAGAAGCAGGCGCACGACCTCGCACAGACGGCACCGAACAGCGACGCGCATCTGCTCGCGTTGCGGCTGGCGACGATGGACCGAAAGCTACCCCGCAACAACCTGCGCCTGATCGTCACGCCCGTTACGCCGCGGTCAGAGTGGTTCACCGAGGCACAGCACCGCGTCCATGTCGCCACCAAGGCGCAGGAGCTTGCGGCAAGCCGTTGGGCGCTGGCCTATTTGCTCGACAAGCAGGACGGCGGCACCCGGCACGATGCCGCCAACGTGGAACGCGAACGCGCGCAAGCCGAACTGGATCAGGCGATTGAGGACGCGTTGCGGACGCCTACAACCCGCAGGTGCGATGCCGCGGCAAAGCAACGCATGGTTGGCAGGCGCGAGTGGGCTGAGAAGTACCGCCCAGACTGGCAGGCGATGGTTGACGAGGACTTGGCCCGCTACGCCTCCAAGAGCCGCAAGGCGGAGGTGCGGGCATGACGCACCAGCAACAGGGGGCGACGATGGCCGCTCCCACCATCCGCTGCCTTGTCCACGCTGCCATGCAGGCGATTGAGCCGTGGTACGACTTCGGCCCCGCCGGCATCGACAGCGTGCAGCACGAGGTATCCGGCGAGGGACGCTACTTCTCACTTGATTGGTTCGGCCTGCACCTCACGGTATTCTATGGCCGCACGCCCAAGCGGGAGGGCTGCTGATATGGCGACCCGTACCAGCTTCGACCCGGCCGCGTGGTTTGCGATGTGGTCCGATCACGGCGGCGTCGCCATGATGATCGGGGATCGGTTGTGGGTCGGACGCACCCAGCCACTCGAACAGGAGTCCGTACAGACCCTCAATGCGATCAGGGCGCGTCTGCACGCTCCCGGCGCAACAATGGCGCTGGCGAGCCTCCTACGGGCTTCCTCGCCTATCCTTGACCACGGGGAGAGATGAACATGACCCGCCTCGCAATCGCGTTCGCTTACGTGCTCTCGTTCTTAGGGGTGGCGGTACTGCTGTTCTTGTCGTTCCGCGCCAGCCCCAGCCTTGCCTATACCGGCGTGCTGTTGTTCGCGTTGGAAAAGGCGATCAATCTCGCCCTCCCTAATGAGCATCAGTGACGCGATAGAACCAGGGAGCAGGAAAGCCATCGAAGTGACCGTCAGTCATCAAGCATGTCTTGATTGACGCTTACCGTATAGCCGGTGGATCGATCGAGAAACTCTGCATGACACCTTCTAAAGGGCCTTAAGACATCATTGATCGGAGCAGTTAATAACGTCGGCACTCTCGCAAAACTGAAATCATTGTATCTCCCATAGCGCTGCGTGATCCTCGACCGATCAGGACCTTTAATCTCGATTGAGATTTCTATTTTTTCGTCGTCTTCATTTCGGCCTGCCCACAGAGCAGCGAGTGCCGACAGAAGCGATGCTTCGAGCGGTTGAAAATTGGGATACCCCTTAGTCTCCACGGGCCTGTCTTCAGATCTGACATGAGTCCACGTTCTTACGTAAAGATTTGCGATCCTACTCTTCATCCGCGTGCGCCATTCGAAGGCTACGACAGAGATTGCCATCATTGTTTTTATTGTTGTTGGCTCAGAATGGTGGATGCGGGCATCTCGGGCCGAGTAACGGGTGACGCGGCCGAGGAGGTCAAATGTGTCGGCGTCGTAAGCTCGCACCTCAACCGAGTCCCACCCTCGCCCCAGCTTGACAGCGACTGTAACTGAGAAAGTGCACTCATCCGGCAAGGTCTTTCGCACGCAAGCCGACAGCAGGCCTTCTACTTTAGCAGGCTTCACATTGGGTGCTGCTCGGCTCGCCAAGTAGACAGTGATGTCAGCAGGCGTGGCTCGGAGCTGCTCCCCTATGGCATCAGCCGTAAGGCCATTCTGCCAAAGGTGCTGAGCCTCGTAACCGTCAGCGCTATCCAGCGTTGCCCGCTCATCCTCTTCAGCGATGGGCCACGGCCGCGGCAAACGGGTAAACGGCTTAGCAACCGGATCGCACGGCGTGTCTTGTCCCCTGAGCGGCTCAGCGTGGATCTTCTCACTAGCGTCGAACGGGATTTCGCGCTCACGCTCGACATCAAAGGCGTAGATTTGGCGGAAGCGAACGCCTGGCAGGCGCAAGTCCATGCTGTCGTGTAGCGATACCGCACGTGCTATCTTATTGAGACGCGAGCCGATGATTAGCGACCCTCGACTCCAGCGGTTGATTCCCCAAGACTCTCCGACCTGCTCGGCCTCTTCAAGCTTTTCGCGTTCGCCAACGGGCAGATTTCGGCGTTTTGTTTCTACGACGATGTCGATGTCGCCGATCGTGCCATCTTCTGACCCAGTATGAAGGCTTCCGAAAAGGTATATTTCCGCGATCCGCTGCGATCGCTCTGGATCCGAGTTGATCAGTCGAGCTTCAGCAATCAATTTGTCAAGGATCACGAGTCCTTGCTCAGCAGATATACGCTTCAAGACCTTTGTCGCTGTAAGCCGGTGCCCCTTTCTAGTGGCGATCCATTGATCCCTGTCATTAGTACGGCCGGCGTAGACCAGCCAGCCTTCGTGCTGCAGCTCGAGCAGCTTATTTGTGATGTCTGGCTCGTCAAGCTCGAGGGCGGGCATGGCCGAGATGGTCTCAAATCGTTCCCGTCGTAGAAGCTTGCGTAAGGCTACGGCGCGTACGCCACACACACGGCCATCGGTTTGTAGTCGCATGGAATGACAATGATCACACCATATGCTTACGGCAAGCTTTCAGTTGGCATCACTCCCACTTCATCAGGTTAGTCTCGAACGCACCATTTACATTCACTTACCAAGTGATATCCGCACGAGAATAAGCCGAAAAGCTGGAACTTTTCCGAATCTTAAGCGCGGCACAAAGCTCATGAGCACAACTTATTTGACTTTTTTTGATATGTATTCTCCTCTTGCCCGAAGCCCCTTGTCCTCGGAGTGCCGGATCGATTGTCGCACTTCTCGAAGGTATCGACGACCTCGACTGCTACGGGCCGCCTCTTCAATCAACGAATTTGCAAGCGCCCCATCGTCGGTCAGCCTTCCGAAGGTGTCCGGGTCAAGATGACCATCTACGAACATACGTACCGTGGTCTCTCGCAGACGGGAGCAATTGTCCCACTCAAACCAAGACCCCCAATCCAGACGCCGAGTCACCAGTCTTTCGATTTCCCAGGGCAATCGAGATTGTTGGAACGCACGGTACAGCCGTCCATAGCCAAACCGAAAAAGAAAAGCCTTTGAACGAGATCGACCCCCCAATGCCCGTGAGACCATAAAGGCAGCCAAAAAGTCATGATCAGGTTCAAGCAGGGAACCCCCAGCGCGGCTTAGGGCCAAGGCCCAAGGGTCTTCACCGTAGTCATTTGGAACAACATCCGGCTCGCTCATCCGGGCGAGTAGATGGACAGTTGAGAGTTTCGCTATTTTGCCCGAAGCAAGCGCGGAAGCTAGCTTGTTCGGCTGCCATGCTAACGTTTTAAGCCATTGCGACAGGACCCCTGTAGCCGCGTCCGCTACCTCTAAACCGGCGACGAGATCCGCCGGATCTGCCAAGTTGGCCAAAAGGGTGGCTGGCCCTGTTCTTCCGGCGGTCGCAAGCGCCAATGCGACTTGAGTTGCCGATCCCTCATGCACGCTGTTGGCTAATTCATCGCCAATACCGGCTATACGCCAGAAGTCTGCCACTTCCAGGACGTCCGGTCTAAATGCAACGATGGACGCCGCTATGGAAGGATAAGAGTTTAAAGCGCTAACAATCTCGACAGGCGTCATCGAGCCGAGTGCCTCTCTGCAGGCTAAACCCATTGGTCCATTGGCAGTCAAGTAGTCGAGAAAGCGATTTGGAACTCTGAGCCAGAGCTCGCGAGCTAAAGATCGGCCGAGGCGACGATCGTCAGTCGGCAGTACCTCATCGGAAGATTTTATAACAAATTCGAATACTAGATCATCTACGATCCCAATCTGCTCTATCGCACGCCTTGCTACGAGAGTTCGAATGTTTCTTGCGGATCTCTCGCCAAGCCCACCTAATTCGCCAAGCGCCTGAACAGCCTCAGTTAGCTTCGGCGCGGACGCGGCGAACAAAGCTGTATGAAGGCGGCAAAGAGGGGCCATCGCACGACGCCCGCCATCAACGTCCCCTCCGACACGGCGTAAAAACTCGCGTATATTAGTGGCGTCATTTCGAAACAAATCTTTGACAAGTGGCTCTAGTGCTTCTTGATAGAAGACCTCGCTTGGCAACACTGAACTTGGAAAGCGCGATCGCACATGCCGGTCAGAGATTTTCGCCATTTGAAGATCAAGCGGGACGCCCTTGGCGGAGCGATCCATGCCAGATAACGTGCAGAAACCAAACGCTCGTCGCAGACGAGGCCACTGCTGCATCCAAATTGCAACAACTAAGGTTTCGTCTTCATCACCATCTTCCGCCTCTACGAGGATCGGGCGGTCCGGTGCTCCGTAAATGGCGTTGACCACTTCAAGAGCGCGCTGAGACGTAGTTGGAGTCTCGACCGCAAGCCTTTGAGCGATTTCGATGTCAACACCGTATGCCGAACGTGCGAAAGTATCTGTCGGTCTCTGAAAGGCATCCAAGAGACCGGCAGTTGAAGTTAGCGCAGCTAGATCGGCATTATCGATCAGCAGAGAATGCGTCCATACACAACCCGGCCGTGACATCTCAGGAGCTGCCCAAGTTCGAGCAAGAACATACTTTCCTGCGTCATCGAGCCGATAGCCGGTAAGGTAACCGCTTGGTCCCGGCCTCACACCACTGCCAGAAAGATCGCTCATCACCAGCATGGTGCGTGAATCAACATTTTCCAGTTTCAATGAGCCTGCAATCAGACGATGACCGTCATTGTACCCATGCAGTGTCTGGTGGACGAAAAAACCCATTACTTCATCAACCACGCCAGAGGCAAAGTGATGTCTGAGGTTACCGCCGCATCTCGCACGATCTTGATGCGGTCTGAAGGGCGGTCGAGATCTCGCAGCGCGTCCGTTACAGCGAAATGCTGATCCTTCTCCGGGTCTTCGTAGTCACCACCTTGAGCACTGACTCCCCACACCTCCCAATCCCAAGGATCTCGGCCACTTTGAAGGTATTGAAATAAGAGGGGCAGCTTGGTCGACATGATTTCTGTCGGAGACAATTGCTCGCCTTCGACCTTGTCCCAAGCCGAAATCAGGATCGCGACACGTCTAGGACCAACGTTAAGTGTCTCAGACATAAGAAACTGAAGAAGTGCAACTAGCTTCACTTGGGTAGGTGAAAAATTCGGACTCCAATCGACTGGCTCGTTATCGATTATCGGTAATCCGGCATCCTGTGTCATCTTGTTGCGCTCGGCTACCCAAGCAGGTAGCTTGATTGTGTCGCCGTTAACTATCAAAACGATATCGCGGGCAGAAAGCGTTTTGCGGACGCTTTCATCAACCTCTCTCTTTTCCCACATGTCGCTGAAATCTTCTCCCGGGATATCAGGGAAAGAGATCTCGACTTCGCGCCCCTCGGCATTGCCAAGCGTCATTATAACGGTTCTAAGACCTGATGTCTGAGTGCGCTGTTGGATCTTACCGGAGCGCCAGAGCTTTGCCAAAGTGTTTAGGTGTTCATAGTTGCTGGTTTTCAAGCTGGTGAAATGCAAATTAGTGTTTGCGCCTGGTTCACGCACCATGTGCCACAATGCCGCAAGATAAGTCGTTTTGCCCGAAGCTGGGAGGCCAACGATTGAAATGTGCGCATCTTCGTTCATCCAAAAGATTCCTGATTTGGCGCAAGCAAATCCATCATCCGGCTGGATACACCTAGTCCGATTGCAGAAGCCGACGTTGAGTTGCAAGTCGGGCTCAACCAGTATCGCAGCAGATTATCAACCCCATCACCGCGCTTCAAACCCGAGACTGACTTTGGCGAAGCTGCAATAACGAACGGTTTAACTTCAGAGAGATGTGATGAATGCCGCTCGGCGATTGTCGCCACGATTTCCGCAAAATCGCGCCTAGTGCGTTCGGCGTTAGTGGTCCCCACCACTACATCGTTCTTGGTAAGAACTACCGCCAATCGACAGTGTTCGCGGATAGCACCTCCTTCAACGAGGGCTTCGATCAGTTGCGGGCTTACAGCCCTGACCTCGTGCCGATGCTCGGTCCCGGTCAGGTGCTCGCCATTTACCAGCAATGTTACTGTGTCGGCTCTCCGCAGCTCGATAAAGTCGTCAGCACGTGCAACATCGTCGGCAGCCCCCAAGTAATCCTCTCCCGATCTATCGCCGAGGAAAAGTGACACCACGTCTTGCCCTTCCGCCTTTAGGTCGAGGTGGAAAAAGGTAGCCTCGGCGCCCACAATGGTTCTTTCCATGTGCGGTAGTCCACGCCTCGACGCAGCTCGTGCATCATGGCAGACCTTTTCAAAACCTATCAGCGTAGTCGAACCGGCGAATCCGATGTCGCCGACGGGCCCTTCCTGCAGCAGATCATACACGCTCGCGATCAGGCTGGTCTTTCCCGCGTTGTTGGGGCCAACGAGGCCAACCACTCGGGACAGGAGACGACGTTGCAGAGCTGCAGCGTTCATCGTGTCGAGGGCCTCGCCAGAAGCCAGACTAATCATCCTGGTGGCCTCTTTAATGGAGGGCGCCTCTACTATCTCCTCAAAGTCATCGATCGTCATCGTCGCAAGATGAGGGCATTCTTCTAGTTCATATCCCTCTACACACCTTCCATTGTTAGCGTAGTCGCACTGCTCATTTGAGCAACTCTTCGGCTGGGACGCCATGGCGTCATGCGCCTACATTGAGGAAAAGGTATTCGCGGTAGAACAACTCGGCCATCCGCGCGGCCGGTATTGAGAGGTTTGCCTTCAGGCCGGTTAACCCCGTCCAGCCTGGCTGCCATGTGTCGTCAGAGCCAAGCTCAGCGCGCTTTTCTAAAGCGAAGTGAAGCGGCGTGGTCATTGCAGAGACAAATGCGCTTTCCGTTACCTTTTTTGCCCACTCGAGATCGACGGCGTTAACGGCGTCTTCTACGGTGCACTCCTCAGAACCAACGCCGGCTCGAGTAAGGAGCGCGCCGATTGAGGCAGGCCCTGGTGAAATCTGGGTCATCTCCCCTAGTTCGCTCGCAATGCGAAGCGGGCGCGCTTCTCGATCGATGTCCTTGAACGGCATGTCGAGATGGCGACTAAAGCCTCCTATAAGCCACCACAGGATCTGAAGCTCTTCTTCATCAAGCGCTAGGCGCCGTTGTAGGAGATTGATCGTCCTGTCATGTTCTCTAGCCAACGCGGCGATTGCGGCACCGGCAGAGTCGCGGAGGCGGGTTAACTCGCTTGACCAAAGTGCTGCGTCCATGACTTGCATCGCTTCTGCTGAAACAGAGAAGTCCAGTTTTTTGGTCGTGCTTTGAGAGGCTTTGGGGTCAGCTCGAACATGCTGACGCCCCGAGAGCGCGACAAGTGCCTTCTGGGCAAGGCCGACAAGATCCATTGGAAGTTCTGGCTTACGGGCCCCCGCAAAGGCTGCAGTAACCACGCCGATCGCTGCATCGACCTCACCAGCGAACATTCGGGAAAGTGCCGCTGCTGCCAAGACTTGCAGCTCTCGTCCTGAACCAGACGGGTCGAAAGAACTATCAGTTCCTCCAAGCATGGAGACGACTGTAGCGTGCGCTTCCGTTAAGTCTTCGCTCTTCAAGCCAGCAGCAGGAACGTTGGACGAGAACGCCAGACGGATACAGACCTCGACCGTCTTCAACGATGGCTTAGTCGACGTTGCAACCACCCCCTCCCACCGCAGATTCCTAGTCTCCCCAGAGTCCATGAAGCTGTCAGTATACCAGCGGGCAAAGTCGGGGCTCATCTCTGGTGGCGTCGCCATCGCTAGTTCTCCATTGTGGCGACCGCAGCCGCTAATTCGCCTAAAATCTTTCGACTACCCGCACGCGCGAGAGCACGTCTATAACGTTCGGGTTCGAGCAAGCGGATTTCTCCTTCCTCAAGCAAATCGAACCTCTGCGCAATTTCGCGTCGCTGACTGCTGCTCAGCAGCCAGAAGCGATGGATCAAGTCACGCAAATCGGGCTCGACCATCTCACTCTCCTCACCCTGCCCGTCGCGCACGCGTTTCCACGTGGCGCGCGCTCTCGACATGACATCGGATATGTCGTCCGGCGTTATCGCAGTGAGACGTTGCGAGGTCTGAGATCTCGTAGGACCGCCGTCGGCCCGATCGATTGTGCGCGACTTGGCCGCGGCAGCACGAGCCTCTTGAGCCGATGCATACGTGACCTCCTTAGCCATCCATCAGGTCCTTAAGCATCGTCTGCGCGAATACCACGGCTTCCGTGTTCAACCAATCAAGGAACACCGGATCATCAAAATCCGACTGGAGCTGGTCACTGCTGTCGAGACACAAAGCCTTCTGGACTGGGACTCTCTGACCATAAATTTGCCGTGCTTCTGGATTGGCGAACACCGGTATCGCAATGATGGACCGCCGGTCCTGGCTTGCAAGAGCCCGTTCATATTTCGTCATCCAAAGCGCGGCGGGATTAGCAGCATACTCGCTGTATATAGGCCTTCTTTCTACGAAGGCTCGCGGTCCGAGCTTGCTTCTAGCGTCGTATTCCATTCGATCGTCCGAGTCAGCGTCCATTGACACCGAGTCGGACACCTTGAAAGATCCACCTCGAAGCGATTGTAGAAGATATAGCCTTAAACGGGGCGGCGGTTGCTCAACAGAGCTTTTATTCCGACGTTTAAAAGATACGACCTCTTGGAAGCTGCGTTTTTTGACCACCTTCTCGGCCGCTACCTGTGCTCGTCGGGCTGCAATCTTATCAGCTGTTCGCTCAAGAAGGTCAGCGAGAAGACCGTTGACTAGGTCGCTCATGAGAGCGGCTCCATGAAGTTCAGTATGCGCCTGATTAAGCCCTGCATCAAACGCCTGACCTGCTTCAACGCGCCCGCACCCGAAGTCCAGAGTCCCAAGCGGACTTTGCAGCTCCACCACAGTTAAATCAGGAATGAAGTCCTGTATAATCGACTGGCTGCCGAAAACACCCGTTTCTATTACTGAACTCGCATGACTCAGAAAGTCGTGAAATGGAGACCACAGACGCGCTAGAGGAGCGAGGATATGGGTTCTTACGCGCGATAGTTTTGCTAACAGTGCATTAAAAGAACGACCCTCAATCTTGTCGTTATTCTGTACACCAGTTTCCTCTGTTTTCCCCCCCAGCGTGAATGCAAAAATCGGTATCGGAGAACCTTGCTGCTCCCTCTCAAGCGCACGCTTTTCAGCCGCAAACGCCCAGACAGGCAGGTTAGATATAAGACCTCCATCGACATAGATTGGGTCGTTATCCGCGGCTGCTCCCCGGACGTGGGCAGGCCTAAATACGAACGGGATCGCAGCAGATGCCGCCACGGCGTCGGCCACAACGACGTCCGGTGTGCTTTGATCAAATTGCACTAACGAGTTATTTCGAGCATCGGAGACTATTATCTTCAGCCCTGAACATTGTGGAATGATTGCTGGATCTATGTGAGAAAACCTGATGTATCGAGGCGGCTCGACTTCAATCCCAAGATTGATGTAGTGCTCCTTGAGACGATCACGCAGGATGTCGTTGAGCTTCTCACGCATTTGCTTTGTTGAGAGAAATCCACGTCCAAATAGCACTGGTATAGTTAGCAAAAGAGAGGGAGACAGCAACAAGCCAATAAGTAGTAGACTTGAATAACTAGACCTAACCTCTAATATCATAGAGCTGACTACTATAAGTATAGCTAGTCCCAAGCCCCATATAGCGGACTTCCGTAGAAGGTTGAACCACAACCATTTACGGGGTCCTAATAGATCGAGTGGCTTAAGCCCATAAGATTGTAGCAAGTCACTGTCGGAATACCGATCGAATAGTTCGTCAGCGGTGTACCCTATCGCAGTTAGCGCTGCGATGATTGCGCCGGCAGAGGCGCCTGCTGCACCGACGAGTTCGTAGCCGTTTTGCTCAAGTGCCTTCAATGCACCTATATGAGTAATTCCTTTCGCTCCGCCTCCCTCGAAAATCGCAAATGCAGGCTTGACTCGCTTTTGGACTCCCTCACTTTCTGCGATGCGATTCACCCCTAAGTTTCCTTGCGCCTTTGGTTACTACCACTCGACAATCGGAGCGGCAGAGAAACTGACGTTTGTCATTAGCGCGAAAAAGTTACATCAATCCAGCGTCGCCCGAGATCCGCAAAAGAATGCGGTATCGCGAAACTGTCTGTTGATGTCGGTATTCGACAGAGACGGCGTTGCAGTGTCAAAAGGTGTAGCCTGCCGCAAAGTCAGGTATGACGTGACGTTGGTCGCCGCCAATCAAGCTTTGAAGTCGGATGAGTAGCGTTAAGGCGTATGGCGCGCCACGGCGCCGGAGGGCGCCTCTGCGGTAGGCCTGGCAACGAAAACAGCGCTTTGGAAGCACAGCGCTGCTGTCGGTAGCGGTACACGGCTTAAAGGACTGATTGCAGCACGCTTACCTTCATCTGAAGTTAGTAGGGGAAAAATCAGGGGGAAGTATCTGACCACCTTCACCTCAATGCCGCACCCTGCCGCTGAATTTGGGCGTAATGTGCGATCATGTCGGGCCGCCTTTCATGGTCCGGCGGAGACACTGTTGCGGCGGCAACGGCGAGCGCATCTGCAGCCGCACAGGTCGCTGAAGCAACGGGAGAAAGTGCTTGGCCCTTCAGAGCCGCGATCTGTTCACGGAAATCGCGTGCCGCCCGGAACGTAGGAAAGAGCCGTTCCTGATGCTCTTGCAGCTTCGCGGCACGCTGGCGAACCGAGGCGAGCTCCGCTGCAACTGCCGATCGTTCAGCTTCGGCATCGCGGCGCGCAGCCATCATCGCCTCCCTTTCCAGCGCAAGAGCAGCAGTTTCGGCGCGCTGCTCATCCATGTCGTGCTGCAGCTCACGCTCCATCTGCGCCATAACTTCGAGGTGCTCACGCACGGACTCGCGATCAGCCGCCAAGCGGTGATCGTCGAACGCGACCGTTGCGGCATGATCCGCGATAGCCCTATCCAACTCCGTACGCTCGGCCGCAATTCTGCGGCGCTCAGCTGCCGTCTCAGCGATTGCCGACTGACGTTCAGAAACGAGCCGCTCTCGAACTTGTTCGATGTCGCGAAGCTGCGCGGTCATAGCAGCGTCGTGGGCTAGCTTGGCTGTGTCCAGCAGCCGCTGAGCGTTCTCCACCGCTGCTTCCTTCTCCGCCATTCGAGCGACAAAAACCGGCACGGGTTCGTGCTTGCGTCCGCTTCCTTTGATGCCGCGCATCAACCCGAACCGCGCCATGCCCTGACTGTATGCGTCTTGAGCCTCTTCGAAACTTCCTGGACCAGAGATCGTGCGCCCGACGAGCTTCCAACGCAGGACAGTGTCATCAGTGCAGCGCCGATCCGGCTTCTCCTCTAGAGGCAGGATGACGAGGTGCACGTGAGGTGTCTTCTCGTCTTCGTGAAGCACCATAGAGACCACGCGATGCGCGCCGTACTGCTTCAGCGCCCATTTTACCTGCGCTTTTGTCCACTCATGCAGTCGCTGATCGCGCTCGTCGGCTGTGCCCCGTTCAAAGAACTCAGCGGACGCCGTCAAGATCGCTTCATAGGCGATCACGCCGTTCTTACGCAGCTGACCTGGATCGATATTGGCGGCGCGTAGCTGGCGCTTCACATCCTGTTCGAGGTTGTTGGTGCCGATCAGATATGTCGGCGGCGGGGCGCCGGGTATCGCGTGAGGAAGCGGCTGAGTCCGAGCATTGTGAACGTTTGCAGCTCGGACAGCCTGCCAGTTCTTCAAGGGACCGTCATGGCGGAAGGTGATAATCGCGAACATCGACATCGTAGCGTCACCCGGCAGAGCGTAGTAAGCTAATTGTCACTCGATCACCGCAAAAACACAACTGTTTAAGCAAACACCCAGGACCTAGGGAGCCGGAAACGGCAACTTGCCTAAACGTACCTAAAGACTACCGCCGTCTCTTACATGGTTGTACCAGTTTTTGTATTTACGTAGCCTAGTAGCGAATTGCATCCATCTTGGTAGCACCCCCATATGGCCCACGGATGCGCCTGTATAATGGAAGCGTTATCGGATCCGGTCCGCTTGCCGGTTCCGTGACGTTAACGGCGGCATCATAGCAGTAGCCGTAGTCGCTAGTAGCGTGATGCCGCCCTACCCTGACCCTGCCGTAGTCGGCGGGACGCCGTCTTCTAGCCAAGCAGCGAGCGCGTTCGATCCATTCGAGCTCGTAGCCGCTGCAATGAGCACAACTTGGCTTATGGCTGCTTTGGTGCTGGTGGTCGTAGCCTACCTCCTCCTCACGCTGCCGCGCCGGTAAACGCGCCCCTCTCTACCGCTGTAATTCGTGTGTAATCACGACCGGAATTACACGGAACGTTCCGGCATCTTCTAGCCTCGGAACAGGTGCGGAACTCGGTGTTATCTCAGTGACTTAGGGCAGTCCCAAAGCATCCCGGTACGCTGCGCTCAGGGACTGCAAATCCTTGCACCCGGGTTCGATTCCCGGTCGGGCCTCCAATACGCTGTCTGCGCCGACCGAAAGTTTATTTCGGATGTCGGCGCCGCTGGCAAAAGCCCGCAAGCGGATAACAGCTTCCGACATCGGTTTGATGCAGGCTCGCAATGTGATCGGTATGTGCCTGAACTGCAGGTGAGGCTATACCCACGTCCGCTTAATAACGGGACAATTAGCCTGCGGGCGTCCTAACGCAAGGTCAGGTTGGCGACTCTCGACGTCGACCAACTCTCAAATTGACCGCCTCAGCACGCATGCAGCATCGCCACCACGACATCAGGTTGAGGAGGTCCGTTCGTGACGGTGGCATTGTTGACGTTTCTGCATCTTCTGGTGTTCGTCTACTGGCTGGGCGGCGATCTCGGCGCCTTCTACGTGTCCAACTTCATGACCGACCCGCGCCGCTCCGTACCCGAGCGGATGATGGCGTTGAAGATCCTCAACAACATCGACATGGCGCCACGCACCACGTTGATCCTCGCCTATCCGACCGGCCTCGCGCTCGCCTGGGCGAAGCACTGGGTCGACGTGCCGGGCTACATGCCGGTGATCGCGGCCGTGCTGTTCCTGTCGTGGCTGGCGCTCGCGTGGTTCGTACACCTGCGCCATGGCAGCGGCTCCGAACTGGCGCGCCGCCTTGACCTCGCGATACGGTACCTGTGCGTCGCCGCCTTCGCGGTTGCGGGGATCGCCGGCATTGTCGGGCTGCGCGACATTCCGCTGTTCATCGCGCTCAAGCTCTGCGTGCTCGCGGGATGCATCGCGCTTGGCCTGCTGGTGCGCAAGCAGATCGTGCCGCTGTTTGGCGCCATCAGAGAGATGAACGCGACCGGGCCGACCGCCGCCACCGATGCCGCGATCATCCGCGCCAACGGCAACGCGCGCATCTCCGTCCTGGCACTCTGGGTGCTCGTCATCGCCGCCGCGTTGCTGGGGATCGTCAAACCGACCTGAGCGTCACGACGGCGCTTGCCTCATTTGTTATATGTACATAACATTAGAGGGAGGCAGGGAGCGCACCGATGCGGCACGAGGTCAGCACGAGATCACCGAAGTGGGCGGCATCCCCTGGCAGAGGCTGCCGCACGGTCGACCCCGCGCTCATCGCCCGACTGGAAGCGACGGTTGATCGACGCACCGACACCGCGCTGACCGCGCAATTCGGCATCAGCTACAATACCTGGCGAAAGATGATCGCCGGTCAGCCGGTCCGCGCCTCGGTGCTCGACCGGCTTGAGGCGCGGCTGGAGCAGGACGACGCGTCGGCGAACCGCTGACGCGCTGCGCAGGCGATCAGGCGGCGTCGGGCACGATCACCTGACGTATCGCCTGCCCGTCGGCCAGTCCGTCTAGCAGTGTATTGATCTGCGACAGCGGACTGATCGAAGTGAGCAGTTTCTCAACCGGCAAGCGTCCCGCACGCCACATCGCGATGTAACGCGGAATGTCGCGCGCTGGGATTGACGACCCCATGTACGATCCGATCACCGTCTTGCCGTCCGCCACCAGCGACACTGCCGGGATCGTGAACGCCTCTGCCGGGTTCGGCAGCCCCACCGTCACAATGCGACCGCCGCGCCGCGCCGCGGCATAGGCGGTCTTCAGCACAGCCGCGCGGCCGACCGTCTCCACGACCAGATCAGCGCCGCCGTTCGGGAACAGCTCAGGGAGGCGGTGCGCCTCCTCGATGTCGAGCGCTTCCGCGCCGAGCTCGGTCGCGATCGCGCGCTTCTCCGCCGACGGGTCGATTGCGACCAGGGTGCCGGCGCCGCTCGCCCGCGCCGCCAGCAGGCTGGCGAGCCCCACCCCACCCAGCCCGTAGATCAGCACGTTCTCGCCCGGTCGCATCGCGGCGGAGTTGATGACCGCCCCCGCCCCCGTCAAAACCGCGCAACCGAACAGCGCGGCGATGTGCGCAGGAATATCGCGGTCGACCTTCACCGCGGAGCGGCGGTCGACGACGACATGGCTGGCGAAAGCCGACACGCCCAGATGGTGGTGCACCTCGTGCCCGCAAGCGTCATGCAGCCGCCGGGCGCCCGACAACAGCCGCCCCTCGCCGTTCGCCGCCGCGCCCGCCGCGCACATATACGGCTCGCCCCCCTTGCACCGGACGCACTCGCCGCATGACGGCAGGAAGGCGAGGATGACGCGATCGCCGACCGCGAACTGCATGTCGTCGCCTGGTCCCAGCGCCTCGACGATACCGGTCGCCTCATGCCCCAGCGCCATCGGCATCGGACGCGGGCGATCGCCATTTACCACCGACAGGTCGGAATGGCACAGCCCTGCGGCATCGATCCGCACCAGCAACTCACCCGCCTGCGGCGGATCGAGCGTCAGTGTCGCCAGCTCAAGCGGGCGATGTTCACCATAGGGGCGTGGATTGTCCCCGGTACGCGCGAGGACCGCGGCGGTGATCTTCATGGTCATCCGATCTTAATGCTCAGGTCAGAAAGGCTCGCGCGTCGCCAATCGCGTCAACGCGCCCACTTCTTCTCGAAATCCCACACTTCCTGAAATCCGATCAGGCCGCAGAAGGTCTTGAAGTCGAACATCAGCAGGTCGGCGGGCTCGCCATCACCCTCGTCGCGCAGCCGGGTGAAGGCGGTCTCGATCGCCGATGCCGCGATCAGGCTCGACAGCGACGGGTAGATCGCAAAGGCATAACCGACGTCGGCCAGCACGCTGCCGTTCAGCATCGGCGTCGAGCCGCCATTGGCCATGTTCGCCATCACCGGCTGCTCGAACGTGGCGCAGGCGAGCCGCATCTCCTCCTCGCTCTCCATCGCTTCAGGAAACAGCACGTCGGCCCCTGCCTTGGCATAGGCTTCCAGCCGGCGCAGCACCGCGTCCATGCCCTCGGCCTGGCGCGCGTCGGTGCGTGCGATGATCAGCATGTCGTCGCGAGTCTCGGCGGCGACGCGGATTTTTTGCACCATGTCCTCGACCGGGATCACGCGGCGGCCCGGCGTGTGGCCACACTTTTTGGGAAACTCCTGATCCTCGATCTGGATCGCGGAAATGCCCGCTGCCTCATAGCCGCGCACGGTATGCTGGACGTTCAACAGCCCGCCGAAGCCGGTGTCAGCATCGGCGATCAGCGCCGCCTTGCTGGTGCGCATGATCGTCGCGTGGCGATCGAGCATCTGCGTGTAGCTGACCAGCCCGGCGTCGGGTAGCCCATAGCCTGACGCGGTCAGCCAGTAGCCGGTGCCATAGACGATATCGAATCCGACGCGGTCGGCGATCACCGCGGTGATCATGTCGTGGATCCCGGGCACCACGAAGAACTGCTTGGTCGCGAGCTTGTCGCGCAGGCGGGTGTCAGTCACGTATCCATGTCCTCTTTTGTCCAGAGCCACGCGGCGCTCCGCCGTTGCCCTTGCTCGAACCGCGCTATGTCATCGCCGTGCAGTGCGAGGATGCGGCGCGTGTCGTTCCACCCGTTCAGCAATGCCTCGCGTCGGTCCTCGGCGATCTCGAACGTGAACAATCCCGACGGCGTCGCCACGGTCTGCGCGGTCAGATCGACGCGGATCACCGCATCGCGCACGGCCTCGCCGCGCAACTCCGCTACGATCGCGGCACCAAGCCGGATCGGCAGGATGCCGTTGCGGAAACAATTCCCGTAGAAGATTTCACCGAAACTCTCCGCGATCAGCACGCGAAAGCTCAAGTCGTCCAGCGCCCAAGGCGCCTGTTCGCGGCTCGATCCGCAGCCGAAATTTGGCCCGGCGATCAGAATCGGTCGCGTATTGTCGGTGTGGATCGGAAATTCAGGGTCGGTGCGCCGATCGGCAAAGGCATAGGCGCCCAATCCCTTCTTGGCGGTAATCAGCAGGAACCGCGCAGGGTAAATGATGTCGGTGTCGACATCAGCCTCTGGCAGCGACACCGCCTGCCCTTCGACGACCGACAGCGCCCTCATGTCACCACGTCCCGCACGTCGACGATCCTCCCGGCCAACGCGGCCGCCGCGACCATCGCCGGGCTCATCAGGTGCGTTCGCGCGCCGACACCCTGCCGTCCCTCGAAATTGCGGTTCGAGGTTGAGGCGCAGCGCGCACCCGGCGGCAGGCGGTCATCGTTCATCGCCACGCACAGCGAGCATCCGGGCTCCCGCCATTCAAAACCGGCGCGCAGGAAAATCTGGTCGAGCCCCTCCGCCTCTGCCGCCGCCTTGACCCGCATCGACCCCGGCACGACCATCGCGCGCACGCCGGGTGCGACTTGACCATGTTGAGCGATCGCGGCGGCGGCGCGCAGGTCATCCAGCCGCCCATTGGTGCAACTGCCGATAAACGCATGGTCGATCGCCAGTCCGACGATCGGCGCTCCCCGCTCTACCCCCATATAGCGCATTGCTTTCGACAACTGCTCGCCCGCGGGCAGGGTCGCGCCGACGGGCAGGACCTGATCCGGGCTGGTGCCGAAGGTGACATGCGGTGCGATCCGCTCGACCGCGATCGCGATCTCGCGGTCGAACGTCGCATCCGCGTCGCTGGACAGCGTGCGCCAATATGCCAGCGCTGCGCTCCAATCGTCGCCGGCGGGTGCCCGCGGTCGGTCGCGCAGATACGCGAATGTCGTCTCGTCCGGTGCGACGATCCCGGTGCGGGCTCCGGCTTCGATCGTCATGTTGCAAAGCGTCATGCGACCTTCCATCGACAAGGCCCGGACCGCCTCGCCGGCATATTCGACCGCGTAACCGGTCGCACCCGACGCGCCCACCGCCGCAATGAACGCGAGCGCCATGTCCTTCGCGCTCACCCCGCGCGGCAATCGCCCGGTGAAGCTGACGCGCATGGTCCGCGCTCTGGACTGCCACAGCGTCTGCGTCGCCATTACGGTGCTGCACTCCGACGCACCGATCCCGAACGCCAGCGCGCCGAACGCGCCGTGCGTGCTGGTATGGCTGTCCCCGCATACCAGCGTGATACCGGGCAGCGTGAAGCCCTGTTCCGGGCCGATCACATGGACGATCCCCTGATCGTCGCCGGCCAGCGGCAGATATTCGATCCCGAACGCGGCGCAATTGCGCTCCAGCAGCGCGACCTGCGCTGCCGCCTGATCGTCCTCGATCGGCGCATCGCGATCGTGGGTCGGCACGCTGTGATCGGCGACCGCCAGTTGCGTCACCGGACGGCGCACACGCAGATCGTCCTCGCGCAGCGCCTCGAAACTCTGCGGCGTCGACACTTCGTGCAACAGGTGGCGGTCGATGTAGAGCAGCGCCTTGTCGCCCGCCTCCGCCACGACATGCGCATCCCACAATTTGTCGTACAGCGTGCGCGCCATCATCGTCAGTCCAGCTGCGCGCCCGCCGCCGCCGCAATTTCGGCACCGGTCGCGAACGCGTTGCCGGGCTGCTCGGCCAGCCAGCCGATCAGCGCGTCGAACTCGTCCATCCGATACGGCAGCCCGGTGATGTACGGCGTCACGTTCAACGCCAGCATCCGCCCGCCTCCAGTCGCGGCCGCCTCGTCCCGCAACCAGGTGAAGGCATCGCGCATCTGCTCGCAGTAGCTCGCCATCGATTGCTGCTGTACGGTCAGGATCTGCCGGTCGGACAGTTCATGGTTCAGCGGCAGGTTGAGGATTGGCCCTCTACGCGTCGTCATGCGATACGGCAGGTCGTCGTTGACCCAGTCGCATTGATAGGCGAGCCCCGCCTCCGCGAGCAGCGCGGACGTGTTGAAAGATTGCGACCGCGCGATCGACAGCCAGCCGCCCGGCCGCGTTCCCGTCACGTGCTCGATCCCGTCCAGCGTTGCGGCGATCATCGCACGTTCCTCGTCCTCAGGCACGCCGGTCGCGATCGTCGCGTTCATGTCGGTCGCATGCGCGACGATCTCATGCCCACCCGCCACGATATCGCGCACCAGTGTCGGATACCGCGCCGCGATCGCGCTGTTCATTGCGACACTCGCCCGCGCGCCGACCCGTCCCAGTGCGTCTAGGAGGCGGTAGATGCCGACGCGGCTGCCGTAATCGCGCGAGGTATAGTGGCGGTAATCGGGATAGGCGGTCTGCATGTGCCCGGGCGCCAGGAACGGCTTGGCATCGGGCAGGATCGGGAACCATTCCAGATCGATGACAACCCAGGTCACGACCGTGCTGCCGTTCGGCCAGCTGATCGGCGGACGCTTGAACAGGTTGGACCAGCGATACAGATCGTGATCCATCCCCTCGCGGCGGTGCGGATAGTCGAAATAGGTCGGATCGAGCGTCATGCCTGCGCTCCTGCGCCGCGGGCGAGATAATGGTCGGCGATGTCACCCGACCGCGTGATCCAGGCACGACCATCGGCGGCGATATGGCGCAGCACCTCCTCGAACGCGCCGATCCGATGCGGCTGGCCGATCAGGTAGCTGTGCAGCGGGATGCACATAACAGTGCCGCTTTCCGCTCCTTCGGCGGCGAGCCGATCGTATTGCCGGATCAGCGTCTGCGCATATTCGCGCGGGCTCATGTTGTAGACGAAGAAGCCGTAATGGTCGTTGACCTCAAGGCTGTACGGCATCGAGATCAACCGCCCGCTCTTCGTCACAACCGGCATGGGCTGATCGTCGTGATACAGGTCGCAGGTATAGCTCATGCCGTATTCGGCGATCAGGTCGAGCGTGCGCGTCGTATGTGTCAGCGCCGGCGCCAGCCAGCCCTTGATCGTCTGCCCGGTCGCCTCGCGCACCGTGCGGATCGAATCCTCGATGATCAGGCGCTCCTGCGCCTCGTCCATCCCGTAGCTGTAGCGCGTGTTGTAGATGCCGTGTGAGAAGAACTCCCAGCCGAGCTGGTTGGCGTGCGCCACCACTTCGGGGATGTGCTGGCACAAGGCGACCGACAGCGAGACCGATCCCTTGAACCCGTGCTTTTCCATCAACTCGGCCATGCGCCAATGACCGACGCGGTTGGCGTAATCGCGGTGCGAATAACCGACCACGTCCGGGTGCGGCTTGGGCCAGCTCTTGCGATGCGGGTTGGCGGGCGGGGCCAGCTCGTAGAATTCGAGATTGGGCGACACCCATACCGCGACCGACTTTCCATCGGGCCATTCGATCTTCGGGCGCCCACGGTACGGTTGGTAATCGTACAGGCCGGGGTCCGCCGCATGCTCGTGCATCAGCGTGCCTCCAGCCAGTCGATCACCGTGTGCACCGGCTCGACATCGGCATATTTGATCGCGAGGTCGGTCAGGTTCGCGAAGTGGAAGCTCTCGTGCTTGTCGGCGCAAGTCTCGATCGGCACGATCGTGCGATATCCGCGCGACAATGCATCCACCGCGGTCGCGCGCACGCAGCCCGACGTGGAGCCGCCGGTCACGACCACGGTGTCGACGCCGTGGAAGACGAGCAATGATTGCAGCGGCGTCTCAAAAAAGGCGGACGGCATCCGCTTGTTGTAGACCGCATCCGCCGGATCGATCGCGCAACGGTCGTCAAAGGCGTGGCGGCGACTGCCGTATTTGATGTTCTGCAACGAATCGGGCGTGTCGGTGCGCGTGCCCCACACGCCGCAGTCCGACCCGTCCTCCGCATAAGCGACGCGCGTCCACACGACCGGCATCCCCTTTGCGCGGGCCAGGTTCGAGATCGTGTTGGTGTGCTCGATCTGCCGCGGATCGGTTTCGTACGCGGTCGCGAACTCGTCGATGCGGGTGTAGGCGCACTGGAAGTCGACGTTGACGATCGCCAGCTTGCTGCCGAACCCGAACTTGGCCCGACCGGGCTTGGCGATCGTTTCCTCGAACAACTGACGCGCGGTCTTGTTGTCGCAAACCATCTTTGTGCCGACGATTGTCACGCGCGTGCTCCTTCGTTGATCGAACGATTGCTGCTAGCGGGCCGGAAACCGAGCGGCAGGCCGGCAAGCGGGGTAAAGCCGTAAAGCGGCTCGTCGCCCAGCGCCGCCGCCACCTGTTCGCGCACCGCAAACAGTTTCTCCAGGTCGATGCCGGTGCGCACGCCCATCGCTTCGAACATGAACACCAGATCCTCGGTCACGATGTTGCCGCTCGCACCCGGCGCGAACGGGCAACCGCCGACCCCGCCCAGCGAACTGTCGAACGTAGTCAGCCCAACCTCGTAGGCCGCCAGCGCGTTGGCGAGGCCGAGTCCCCGCGTGTTGTGCAGGTGAATACCCGTCAGCGCGCCCCGACCGAGCGCCGACCATAGCGCGGCGATCATCGACTTGACCGCGGCGGGATCAGCATAGCCTGTCGTGTCCGCCAGCCCGACTTCGTCGCAGCCAGCCGCCATCAATGCCTCGGCCAGCGCCACCACCTTCACCTGCGGCACCTCGCCCTCGATCGTGCAACCGAACGCGGTCGACAGGCTTCCTTCAAAATGCGGCCGCCGCTCCGCCGGCAGATCGCGGATCAGCGCCGCAATGCTACGCGCCTCCTCGATCACCTGCGCGTGCGTACGGCGCAAATTGGCTAGGCTATGCGACTCGCTGCACGACAGCGGCAGCGTGATCTTATGCGCACCCGCTGCGATCGCGTTTTCCGCACCGCGCGCATTGGGCACCAGCGCTGCGACCGTAAGTCCGGGAATGCCGACCGCGTAGCGGACGATTTCCGCCGTGTCCGCCAGTTGAGGCAGCAGTTTCGGCGGTACGAAACTGCCGACCTCGATCTCGGACACGCCCGCTGCGACCGCGCCGTCGATCCACGCCTTTTTCGCCGCCGTGGGGATCGTCGCATCGATGCTCTGCAATCCGTCGCGCGGACCGACTTCGCTGATCAAAACGTCCATGGCGACATTCCTAGCTTGATCCCAATTGTATTGTCCATATATCAAATGTGCCTGACGGCGGGGCGTCGTTCGGGAGGGGCATGATGGTGGCAGACGATCTAAAGGGGCTCCCCCTCGCGGGGATCAAGGTTGTTGAATTCAGCCACATGGTAATGGGCCCGCTGACGGGCGCGGTGCTGGCCGACCTTGGGGCCGACGTGGTGAAGGTGGAGCCGATCGGCGGCGACAACACGCGTCGTCTGCTGGGTTCGGGTTCGGGTTATTTCCCGATGTTCAACCGCAACAAGCGCAGCATCTGCATCGACCTGAAAAGCGTTGCCGGGCGCGATGCCGCGATCCGCCTGGTGCGCGGGGCGGACGTGGTGATCGAGAATTATCGACCCGGCGCGCTCGACAAGCTTGGCCTTGGGGCGGAGGCATTGCGCAAGGTCAACCCCGACCTGATCTATTGTTCGACCAAGGGGTTCCTGACCGGCCCGTACGAGCATCGTTCGGCGCTTGATGAAGTCGCGCAGATGATGGGCGGTCTCGCCTACATGACCGGGCCGCCGGGTCGTCCGCTGCGTGCGGGCGCATCGGTGATCGACATCGCAGGCGGCATGTTCGGCGCGATCGGCATCCTTGCAACGCTGCTCGCGCGCACCAGGGGCGACGGCGGCGCATCGGTGCGCGCGTCGCTGTTCGAGACCACGGCCTTCATGGTCGGGCAGCATATGGCGCAGATGGCCGTCACCGGTCAGGCCGCCGCTCCGATGCCCAACCGCATCTCTGCCTGGGCGATCTATGACGTGTTCGAGACGCTCAATCCCGACGAGCTGCTATTCGTCGGCGTGGTCAGCGACGGGCAGTGGAAAAGCTTCACCGCCGCGTTCGATCTGGGCGAGGTCGGCCGCGACCCGCGCTTCGCGACCAACAATGAACGCGTGCTCGCCCGCGAAACGATCGTACCGGTCGTGCGCGCGATCATGGCGCAGCACAGCCGCGCCGAGCTGCTCGATCGCCTGGAGCGCGCGGGCGTCGCCTTCGCACCGATTGCCCGGCCGCAGGACCTGTTCGACGATCCGCACCTCAACGCCAGCGGCGGACTGGTCGACCTGACGCTCAACGATGGCCGCGCGATCCGCTTGCCCGCGCTGCCGCTGGAGATCGATGGTCGCATTCCGGGCGTCCGCCGCGACCTGCCGCATCCCGGTGAAGACGGCGAGGATGTCCTGCGTGACTTCGGTTTCGGCGCGACCGAGATCGCCGCCCTGCACGAAAGCGGTGCGATCGGTACTCTGGCTAAGTCTGTTCGCGATCTCGCCGGGCAAGAGCAGACCGCATGACGGCAGCGCCGCATGGCGGCGACGGCGGGACACCGCGCACGCTGGCCGGAATGATCTGGGACGCGCACGTCGTCTGCCCGTTGAGCGGCGATACCGCGCTGCTCGCGATTGATCGCTTGCTGCTGCACGAGCGCACCGGCGGGGTTGCGCTGCGCAGCCTGGACGAGGCCGGACGAAGCGTGCTGGCGCCGGCGCAAGTGTTCGCAACCATGGACCACATCGTCGATACCTTCCCCGGCCGTAGCGACGATACGCTGATGCCGACCGGCAAGGCGTTTTTGACGATCACACGCGACGGCGCGCGGCGGCACGGCATCACCCTGTTCGACCTGCACGATCCGCGTCAGGGCATCGTCCACGTCATCTCGCCCGAGCAGGGCATCGTGCTGCCCGGCGCAACGCTGACCTGTCCCGACAGCCACACCTGTACGCAGGGCGCGTTCGGCGCGCTCGCTTGGGGAATCGGCTCCAGCGAGGCGGAACATGCGCTGGCGACCATGACGCTCCGGGTCGAGCGGCCGCTGGACATGCGGATCACGATCACCGGACAACTTGGGCTTGGCGTGACCGCAAAGGATCTGGCGCTCCATATCGTCCGCCGGCTCGGCTCCGGCGGCGCGAAGCGGCACGTGGTCGAGTTCGCCGGTCCGGCGGTGACCGCGCTCAACATGGAAGCGCGCATGACCTTGTGCAACATGGCGACCGAGCTTGCCGCCTTCGGTGCGATCATCGCCCCCGATGACAAGACCTTCGCCTATCTGCGCGATTGTCCGTTCGCGCCCAAAGGCGCTGCGTGGGATGCCGCCGTCGCCGAGTGGCGCCTGCTCGCCAGCCAGGACGGCGCACCGTTCGCGGTCGAGCACGTGATCGACGCCGCCGAGGTCGCGCCGATGGTCACCTGGGGCACCAGCCCGCAGCACGGCGTTCCGCTCGATGCGGCAGTGCCGGTGTTCGAGGCGCTCGACGGCTCGGTGGGACGCAGCGACTATGACCGTGCGATCGCCTATATGGACGTGACGCCCGGGCGACCGGTTGAGGGGCTGCCGATCGATGCCGCCTTTATCGGCTCGTGCACCAACAGCCGGCTCTCCGACCTGCGCCGCGCCGCTGCGATCCTTGACGGGCGCACGGTCGCGCCCGGTATACGCGCGATCTGCGTACCCGGCTCGACGCAGGTGAAACAGGCCGCCGAACGCGAAGGGCTCGACGCGATCTTCCGATCCGCCGGGTTCGAGTGGCGCGAGGCGGGATGCTCGATGTGCTTCTTCGCCGGTGGCGAAAGCTTCGGCGCACAGGAGCGCGTGATCAGCTCGACCAACCGCAACTTCGAAAGCCGCCAGGGGCCAGGCACCCGCACGCACATCGCCTCGCCCGAAACGGTCGCCGCTTCCGCCATCGCCGGCGTGATCGCCGATCCGCGTAAACTGGAGCCGCTGGCATGACGCCGCTAGTACGCCTGACATCGATCGCGGCGCCGCTGCTGCGCGACAATGTCGATACTGACGCGATCATTCCGTCGCGCGAGATGAAGTCGGTGTCGAAGACGGGACTGGCCGACGGCCTGTTCGCCGGTTGGCGCTACCGGACGCCCGGTTCGCGCGATCCCGATCCGGCCTTCGTTCTCAACGCCTCGCGCTATGCGGGCGCGAAGATATTAGTGTCCGGCGCGAACTTTGGCTGCGGATCGAGCCGCGAACATGCCGTCTGGGCGCTGGCCGAATACGGCTTTCGCGTCGTGATCGCACCGTCGTTCAGCCCGATCTTTCAGGGAAATTGCGTGCGCAATGGCCTTGCGCCCGTCGTGCTGCCGAACGACGCGGTCACGGCGCTGGCGATGCTTGCAGAGGCCGGCACGCCGGTCGACGTCGACCTGTCGCGGATGACGGTCTCGGCCGGCGAAACGTCGTGGTCCTTCAGCCTTGAGGACGAGCCCCGCGTCATGCTGATGGAAGGGCTCGACGCGGTCGAGCTCACGCTCAAGAACCGCGCGGCGATCCAGGCTTTCCGCGCGGCCGATCGCACGGCGCGACCGTGGATCTATTTGGGCGAATAAGCCGCTACGTCGCACATGACGCTTGCAATATGTACTAATTGTATATCAAATCACAGCACGGTTGATCGTCGGTCGGCCTCGTCGGGGAGAGAAGGCGCGTGACGCTTCTGAAATGTGCGACCCACACGGTTTACGACGTAGCGGCAGCAGTTGATCGCTACACACGCGAACTCGACTATCAACTGGTCGATCAGGGAAGTGTGTCGCCAGAGCTCGCCGCGGCCTGGATGACGCCCGCAACTGCCGGGCGCGCCTATGCCGTGATGCAGCCGTCATCGGGCACGCCGGTGTTCCTGCGCTTCGTAGAGGGCGCGGTCGAACCCGACTACAAGCCGATCCGAACTCACGGCTGGGCCGCGATCGAGATCTGCGTGCAGGATGTGGAGGCGGTGAACACGCGCATGATCGCGTCGCCCCACTTCGACGTGATCGGTCAGCCCAAGCCGCTCGAAGGCTTCCCGACCGTCAAGCCTATGCAGGTGCGCGGGCCCGACCTTGAAACCGTCTATCTGACCGAGATCAAGACCGATGATCCCGGCAGCGGTTTGCCGGTGCCGAGATCGCTGGTCGACCGGCCCTTTATTCTCGTGCTCGCTTGCCCCGATCTGGAAGCGACAAGGGCGTGGACTCGCGACGTGCTGGGGCTTGAGGTGACCGATCCGGTGTCGATCCGTTATTCGATGATCCAGCTCGCCTTCGGCCTCAATGCCGAGGACAAGACGTCGCTGTGCCTCGCGCGTTGGAACGGTAAGACCTTTATCGAGCTCGATCAATATCCTGCTGCAGCTGCGCCCCGGACCGGGCACGACGGCGCCCTGCCGCCCGGCGTTTCGATCATGACGATGATGCATCCCGATTTCGATCGCTTCGCCGACCACTGGCTGACGCCGCCGCAGCGCCGTGACGGACCATTGTACGATGGACGCCGCACCGGGGTGCTGAAGACACCCGAGGGCGCGCTGATCGAGATCATCGAAGGCGACGCCATCGCCTGACCACGCGATCCGAAAAGGGTTCACCAGCATGACCGACGTTAAGCGCGCCTTCGCCGACCTGTCGCACGGACAGGTTCATTACCGCCACGCCGGCGCGGGCCGCCCGTTGCTGATGCTGCACGCCTCGCCGGGCAGCTCGCGGCAGCTGTTGGGCTTCATCACCGAATTTGCGCGCACGCACCGCGTCATCGCGCCGGATACCGCCGGCAACGGCGACAGCGTTCCGTTGTTCGACCGCGAACCGACGATCGTCGACCTGGCCGACGTCGGCACGCGCTTCCTTGATGCGATCCAGGTCGACCGCGTCGACCTGTACGGCTCGCACACCGGCGCGGCGATTGCGGCCGAGCTCGCCATTCTGGCGCCCGATCGCATCAACGCGGTGGTGCTCGACGGCGTCAGTCAAATGACGCCTGCAGAGCTCGAGGACGTGCTGGCGAACTACGCCTTCCCCTTCCCCGCCGACCGCGATGGCGCGTACCTCGCGCGCGTGTTCCAGTTCTGTCGCGACCAGTACCTCTTCTTCCCGTGGTACGATCGCACGCGCGGCGGACGGCGCGATAATGGGCTGGGCAGCGCGGCCGACATCCACGCCTGGGTGGTAGAGGTGCTGAAGGCGAACGAGACCTATCACCTGAACTACCGTGCCGCGTTCAAATGGGATGCGGAGGCGCGGCTGCCGCTGCTGACCCGCCCGACGCTGCTGATCGCGGGCGAGAACGATCCGCTGCTCGACAGCACGGCCGCGCTCGCCGCGTTTGTGCCCGATCAGCGCTACGTCGCGCTACCGCGCTTCGACGCGCCCGATTTCGCCGCCACGCGCGCGGCCGCGATCCGCGGCTTCCTCGCCGACCATGCCTGATTTTTCAACCCTTCACAGGAGAGAGCATCGATGAAGCACACCGTGATCATGGGGACGATCCTCTACACGTCCCGCAAACCCGGGCGCGAAGGTGAGGAGCGCGGTCGCGAGTTCTTCACTTTCACCAAGCACACCGATGGCAGCCGGACGATGCGTGCCTTGTGCGAGATCGAGGAGCCGGAGCCGACGGTGATGCGCGACATCGTCTACAGCCTCGATGCGAACGACATGCCGACCGACTGCTACGTCCGTTTGATGGTCGGCGATCAGTTCATGGGCGCCGGTCTGTTCCGCATCACCGACACGCATGTGGAGTGCGAAAGCTTCGGTCCGGCGATCGGTCGGGTGTCGCAAAAGGTGCCGTTCGGCGGCGACTTCGACGGGTTCGGCACGCACCCGATCGCGGGCGACGCCTATATCACTAAAAAGATGGACAAGACCAAGGGGCCGCATTCGCGCAAGTTCCGCACTTTCCTGCCATCACCCGACCACCGCGGCGCGACGCCGCCGATCATCGCGGAAACCAACCTGACGCTCGAATATGTCGGTGACGAGACGGTGACCGTGAAGGCGGGAACGTTCGATGCCTCGCACTACAAGTTCACCGATCCCGAGGCGACGATGGCGGGCGGTCACCCCGATTATCACGTCTGGGTAACGGCGGACGACGACGCGATCTTCCTGAAAGGCGGTGTCGATGGCTACATGATGACGTGGTATGAGCTGGTCGAACTGACCCGCCGCTGATCGCTTGGGCAAACCGGCGGCGCAGGACGCCGCCGGTCGAGACCTAGAACGCGCCGCCGCCGCTCCATGGCCTGGTCCAGCCGGCCGGCGTACCCTCGGGTATCTTGGGCGCATAAGGCTGGCCGATCGGCAACGGCAGCGGATCGGTCCAGGTCGTGCGGACATAGTTCGCGCCCGCACGCATGATCTGAAAGAACCCCGCTTCGGACACGTGCGGGCCGTGGACGATCTCTGCCGGGCGGTAGAAATAGGCGCCGGGACGAATCAATCCTTCGGGCGTCCACATCTCGCCCTGCAGCATGAACATTTCCTCGAAATGGTCATGGATCTCCGCCGGCATTTCGGGTCGGTCGGGGATGCCATGCGGCAATCCGATCAGCAGAAACGTGCGCGAGCTGTCGTTGGGGCCCAGCCGCAAGACCTTCCGCGCCAGCCGCAGGTGCGCGATATGCGCGACGCTCGGCGACATGTCCCACGCGAGTGTCGCCGGGTCGACGGCCAGCGCCTCCGACGCGCCGCTTGCACTGTTCGGGTCGCTACGGCCATAGCGGAAGACGAGCAGCGTCGCACCGCCCTCCGTTTCCCGCCCGCCCGCACTTTCCCCACGCGGCGTGAACCCGTAGCAATGGTACCGCTGCATCCTTCCGCCGACGCGGATGTCGCCGTCGAGCACGAGATATTCTTCGGCGCGGTCCTCGAGGCCGCGGTCGGCGGCGGCGTAGCCCGCGGGATAGCGGACGATGTACGTTTCCTCTCCATCGACGGGATCAACGTTCAGCCGCTTGATCTCGCTGCCGTCCGATTGCAGCTCCCAGTCGACGTTCTGGGTTTGCACGAATTCGATATACGAACGTGCCATCATGCTTCTCCCAGACCGAGTACGCCGGGATTGACGCGGTTGTGCGGATCGACCGTTCGTTTCACGCCGTGCAGCAGCGCCAGGGCCTCTGGCCGCAGCACCGATGCATAAGGATAGGTGCGGCCGATCTGGTTCGATTGCGCGCCGACCTGCGCGAACAGGTCGATCAACTCGGCCCGCACGCGCATCACCAGCTCGCGTGCCGCGGCGGCATCGGTCGGCTCGGTCAGCCGGGCGCGGGTATCCTCGCCGATCGATGCATGATGCATCGGCAACCAGGCATCGTGCCAGTTGAAGACGGGTTCGTAGCTGAAGACGTGGTTGCTGATGACCGTCAGCAGTCGCGACACGACGACGCCGTGGTCGTCGAGCGCGCGCTTGTGCCGCGCGAGCAGCGCCTCCGCCGCGTCGACCAGCGGCTTTGCATCGCGGTGCGCGACCTTCGCGTTCAGCGCGATCCAACGATCGCCGGTATGCCCGAGCACAGCATCAAGCGGCGAGAACGGATCGGCGCGACCGGCCTTCGGGATCGAATTCGGCAATTCACTGCCGCCGGCCTGCGCAACCAGTTGCCGTGCCAGCGCCATGTCACCTTCCACCGCGCCGCGCGTCCGGCCGGCGAGCACGAGGTGGAGCGAGAAGCAGCCCGCTTCGACAAAATCGCGCCCTGCCATCGCCAGCTGCGCGCCCGCCTTCAATCCACGCAGCAGCCCCTTTTCCTGCGCGACGACCTTCAGCAGTGTCTTGGCGTCACGAACGAAATCGCCCGGCGCGGCAAGTGCCTGACGCGTCTTGTCGGGGTCCATCATATAGCAATCTTCGGCCAGCTCGGCGCGGCCGACCTCGCACAAAGCCCGCACCGCGGCGTCGCGATCCTGAAAACCGAACGACAGGTAATCGGTATGGGCTGGCGCGCGGATCATCCGCAACGTCACCACCGCCTTGATCCCCAGCGCGCCGGCATCGTGGGTGAACAGCCCCGTCGTGTCGGGCCCGAAGGTGCGCGTGAAGCTGCGCGTCGCGGCGCGAACCGCCGTTTGACCGGTGTGCAGCACCGATCCGTCCGCCAGCACCAGCTGCATCCCCAGCACGATCTCCGCCGCGGTGCCGTAGCGCGCGGTGCCCAGGAACAGCGCGCCGTTCGACAGTCCGCCGCCGACGGTCGCACCACGCCCGGAGAAGGTGCCGAAGAACGGCAGACGCAGGCCCAGTGGACGCAACGCCTCGTAGATCTGCATCCAGGTCACGCCCGCTTCGACCGTCAGCAGCATGCTGTCGGTGTCGATGTCGATGATCCGGTTCATGCGGCGCAGGTCGACCGCGACGCCACCCTCGTCCGGCGAGACATAGCCTTGCACGTAGGTCAGCCCGCCGCCACGCGGCAGCAGCGGCAAGCCGGTCGGCGCGATCGCACGCACCGCCGCGCTCAACTCCTCGATTGAGCCGGGCCGTATTACCGCCGACACCAGCCCGCCCGCACCGTACAGGTCGGCGGAATACAGGCGCCGGTTCTCCTCGCCGAACAGGAGCCCTTCCTCACCAAGTAGGTCTCGCAACCGCTCGGTCAGGTTGTCGGTGGCGCTGCGTTCAATCACTGCATCCTGGGTCAACATGCTTGCCTTTCGCTATACGCCTGCACCGCGTCGCGGAACGCAGCCCGCCCGAACGCGAGCAGAACCGCGGCGCACAGGCCGAAGAAGAGGAAGACCAGGCCGAGCGCGTAGGAAATCCCGCCTGCCTGGTGGAAGATCGTGTCGGACAGAAAGCCGACGATGAAATTGCCAGCGGTCAGCGCGATCAGGCCGGAGCAGATGTTGTGCAACGCCATCACCTGTCCGCGCAGCTCATTGGGCGTGATCTGCGATATCCCGGAATAGACCGCCGAGATGTTCCAGTTCACAAACAACGCGTTCAGGCCGTAGAGCGCCAACGCGAGCGCCGCGGAGGGAACGACGCAGCCGAGCGCGCCAAATACCGCCATCGAGCATCCGCAGGTGATTGCCGCGATCATCGGCGCGTCGCGGTGACCGTGCTTCATCAACCACGCGATCACCCAGCCGCTGCTGAACGCGGCCAGCGTGCTGATCGGCAAACCGACCGCGCCGAGCGCATAGCCGGTCTTCGCCGCCGACCAGCCGTGCGCGCGGATGAACAGCGCCGGAAACCAGCCGACGATCGCGTATACGCAGACGAGGTTGAGCACGGTGCCGATCATCAGCGTCGCAAAGGCTTTGGGATGCGCGCGGAACAGCGCCATGATCGGACCTAGCGAAAAACCCTGTGCGACCGACACGACGCCATGGCGCTTGGGCTCACGAAACGAGACGAGCAGAACGAGCGCCAGAACGAGACCCGGCGCGCCGCACAGGATGAACACGACCTGCCACGCCGCCATGCCGTTGAACACCGGCACCAGTGCGATCAGCCGGTCGGCCCAAGACAGGAACAACCCCGACAGCGTAAAAGCGGCTGCGGTGCCAAGCGAGCTGCCCGTGACGAAGACGCCGTACGCCTTTGGCCGGATCTGCGGTGCGAAATAATCCGCGATCAGCGAGGTCGCCACCGGCACCAGCGCCGCTTCGCCGATCCCGACCAGCATCCGCGCGACGAACAGTTGATGGAACGTCGCCGCGAACGAGCAGCCGATTGTCGCGAAGCTCCACAACACCAGCCCGCCGATCAACACGGACACACGGTGCGACCGGTCGCACAACATGCCCAGCGGAAGCCCGAGCACGGAATAGCAGATGCTGAACGCCATGCCCTGCAACAGGCCGAATTGCGTGTCGTTGATCTTCAACGCCGCCTGCAACGGGGTGATCAGCAGGCCGATCGACACCCGGTCGAGGATCGCCAGCGCATAGGCGATCGTCAGGCACGCGACGACGTACCAGGCGTAATTGCGCCGCGGCCATGATGCTTCGGAGGCGTTGGACATGGTCGACGCGCTCATGCCGCACTGGCCTTGATGGAGATGTTTGCCGCCGAGCGGTCAACAGGCGCATCGAGGAACGCGCGTGCTTGCTCCGCTGCGGCAGCGATCTCAGGCGCCCGTTCGACCATGCGCGCGTGCGGCAGCGTTGCCGCCACCGCCGACGCGGCCGAATAGGCCGGATCGTCGTCACGCGTGAACACCAGCGTCGGACGGGGCTGCACCGGATATCGCGCGTCGCCGCGGCGCTTGATCGCGGCGCGGGTCGCATCGCCGTAGCGTTCTGGTTGCTTCAAAATGGCGAGCAATTCGGGGTGCAGCGCCTCCGCGTGCAACGTCGGCGACAGGGCGCGATGCGCCGTCGGCGCGTCATCGAACCACGGCCATTGCGCCTCGCCATCGCGCAGCATGTGCCAGATACGATGCAGGTGTGCGCCCGCCCGGTCGTGCTCGATTGCCGGGCAGATCGCGGCGGCGATCTCGGCCCGGCGCTCGTCATCCAACCCCAAGCAACCATCGAGCACGAGCGACCCTACGCGATCGGTCCGCGCGGCCGCGAAGGCGGCGGCGATCGGCGTCGCGAACCCGGTTGCCACCACGTCGACCCGCTCGTGCCCGAGACCGTCCAGCATAACGCCGATTGCCTCGACCAGCGCATCCACTGACGGAGCGGGCAGCGCATCCGAGTCGCCGTAGCCAGGCAGCTCGGGCACGATCGTCTCACGATCGACGAACGCTGCCTGCCATCGCCGCGCGTGCAGCGTCGTCGGCGCCTCCAGGATCAGCAGCGGTCGGCCGCCGCCGACGTTGCCGCGATGCACCAGCATCTGCCCATATGGCAGGTCGACGTAGCACGCTTTTCCATGCAGCTGACTAAGCGGTGCGACATCGGGACCGCCCGCCGCCGCCTCGGCGAGCCAGTCGTACCAGGCGCGATCATCGGCCGGCAGCCGTACGACGGTTAGCGCGCTGTTGGCATCGGCTGGCACGCGGTCGAGCGACGCATACAGCACATCGTCGGTCCGCGCTGCTATGACCGTGGGACACCGGACCGCCTGCAGCGCCGGCATCGGATCGTATCGCATCGCCGCGGCATAGGCGGATGAGTAGGACGGACCAGCCGACAACAGGTCGATCGCGTAGTCCGCGATCCACGCATCGCTGCGCGCGTCGATCGCCATTCGGTTTGGCGGTGTCTGGCTGAACCACGGGAACCAGCGCAGCATGTCACGCAGCCGCGTCCACTCCCGCGCCAGATATGCGCCGGCATCGTCCAACTCGAACGGGCGCATATAGGCGGCAATGAAGTCGGCATCGGGCGCGCGGAGCGGGATCGACAGACCGTCGAGGATCAGCCGCGACGGCTTGTTCGTGCGCGCGGCATAATCGAGCGCGATCTTCGCGCTGGTATGCGTCGCATAAAGCGGGGCGTACGACAGTCCCATCGCCTCCAAGGCCTGCTCCAGCGCCACGCCGAATTCGGCGATTGTTGGCACGGCATCCGGCAGCGGCGCCGAGCCGCCATAGCCCGGCGTGTCGAGTGCGAAGACGCGGAACTGCGCCGCGAGCCGCGTCATGGTCGCGATGTGCAGACGGGAGGAGCGCGGTGAATCGTGCAGCATGACCAGTGCCGGACCTGCACCTGCATAACGGTAGTGAACCAGCCGGCCATCTACCGTGACATAGCCCTTGCGCACGATGGGCATCGCGCCGGAAACGGCCGTGTTCGCTGTCATCAGCTCACATTTCTCCAGCTTGGCCGCCATTTGCCCGCCAGGGGGCTTGCATGGAACCATTTGATATATTCTTATAACGAATGCTGCGGCAACATGGCTGGCTTGTCCAGACCCGAGGAAAAAGATGATGAAAAATACAACGGCTTGGGAAGCGGGCAGCGACAGCATCGAGACGCGGCAGGGTTGGCTCGTCGTGATCGCGGCGATGATCGGCGTCGCGGTGGGACTAAGCCCGTTGCCGTTCTACACCATCGGCATGTTCGCGCCGGAGCTGTCGAAGGCGTTCGGCTGGAGCTTCGCCTCGATGATGGGCAGCATCGCGGTCCAGTCCGGCGTGGTCATGCTGGTCAGCCCGATCGTCGGCGTCATGATCGACCGTTACGGCGCCAGGCAGATCGCGATCGTGTCGCTGCTGCTGTTCGGCCTGTGTTTCATGAGCCTGTCGCTGAACAACGGATCGCTGATCGTCTTTTACGCGCAGTGGGTGGTGATGTCGGTGCTTGGCGCGGGCACGCTGTCGGCAACCTGGACGCGCGTCGTCAACGGCTGGTTCGACCGTAATCGCGGGCTTGCGCTCGGCGTCGCCAGCACGGGAACGGGGCTGACAGGGTTCCTCATCAAGCCATTTACCGCGTGGCTGATCCTGAGCTTTGGCTGGCGCACCGCGTTCGCGGTCATCGGCCTGCTGCCGATCGTGATCGGCGTTCCCGCCGTCCTTTGGCTCTTTCGCGAGCGTCAAACGGACGTGAACACGGGCGCCGAATCATCGGCGGAGCGCGCGACCGAATACGGCGTGACCCTGGCCGAGGCGCTGCGCGGACGGCGTTTCTGGATCCTGGTCGCGGCGTTCCTGATGATCGCCTTCGCGCTCACCGCGCCGACCCCGAACATGGAGAACATCCTCAAGACGTTTCATTTCGAACTGCCCGCGATCGGGCGCATCACCGCCAGCTTCGGGCTCGCCGTCATCGCAGGCCGCATTATCGGTGGCTGGCTGCTCGATCGCATCTGGGCGCCGCTATGCGCGCTTGGCGTACTGCTGATCCCCGCCATCGGATCCTGGCTGCTGACCGGCAGCACCGTCAGTACCACGCATGCTTATCTCGCGGTTCTGGCGATCGGGTTCGGTGCTGGGTTCGAGTTCGACCTGCTCGCTTACCTTATCAACCGCTATTTCGGGCAGCGGCATTACGGCGCGATCTACGGTTGCTTCTATACCGTGATCGCGCTCGGCGGCGGACTGGGTCCGGTCTTGTACGGCCTGAGCTTCGATCGGACCGGCAGCTACCACCTGGCCTTGCTGGGTGGCGCTGGCTGCCTGATCGCGGGTGGATTGCTGCTGCTGCTTCTTGGTCCCTACCCTAGCCAGTCGACGCGCCCTGCTGGATCAGTGTGAGCTTCTCACAACAGCCTGCCGAAATTTACGAATGCGCTTGACAGCCTCTCGCAAATATAATTGTACTATTGGCATAACAATATAACCAATAATGTCATTGTCGCAGGACCGGGAACAGGCATCATTCGGGTGGGGAGTCGTATCATGATGACGGGTTTATCCAGCAGGGTTTCTTTGATCGCGCTTGCGATCGCAGCGGGCTCGATGTCCTCAACCGCCAATGCGCAGGATGTACCGGCGCAACAGCAGGCTGGCTCAGACACGACTGCGGAGCCGGTCGCGACGGCAGCGGGCACGGCCGCTTCTCCGCAGGGCACGGCGCTCACCACGCAGTCCACGGCCGCTTCCGACGAACCGGCGGCACCGACGCCCAAGGCAGGTCAGGGCGCGCTTCAGGATATCGTCGTCACCGCGCAGCGCCGTCCGGAAAAAGTCCAGTCGATCCCGATCGCCGTGTCGGCATTCACGCCCGCCACGATCAAGGCGCTGAACCTGAACGACGCCATCTCGGTGTCCAAATACGTGCCGTCGATGATCTCGCAGCACAATGCGGGCCTCGCCACCGCCAACGGCTACTTCCTGCGCGGACTCGGCAATTCGCAATCTGCGGCGACGTTCGATCCGCCGGTCGGCACCTATGTCGACGACATCTACGTCGCGCGGCAGAACGCCAACAACTACGCGTATTTCGATACGGAGCGCGTTGAGGTGCTTCGCGGTCCGCAAGGTACGCTGTTCGGCCGCAACACGACCGGCGGCGCGGTGAACCTGATCATGCGCAAGCCGAGCGACAAGCTGGGCGCTAAGTTCGAGCTGACCGGCGGCTCGTTCAACCGCATCACCGCTAAGACCAGCATCGACCTGCCGGTGTCGGAGAAGATCCTGACCAAGGTCTCGGCTTTCTACGTCACCGATGACGGCTTCCTGAAGAACATCACGACCGGCGAGCGGTTGAACGGCGACAAGAGCTACGGCGTGCGCGGCGACATCCGACTGCTGCCGACCGACAATGTCACGATCGACCTGTCGGGTGAGTACACCAACAACCAGGGCACCTATTTCGGCGTCCGCGTGCTGCCGACACCCGATCCGAAGTTCCGCACGGCGACGACCCCGGTCTTCTACGAAGCGGCGATGAACATGCGAAAGGTCGATTGCGGCAAGGATCCCGTCACCACCTTGCTGACGACGCAGAACGGTCTGTGTCTGAACACCGACAATTACGCCGGTTCGGCGCACGTCAACTGGGACACCGATGGCGGTACGCTGGAGGCGATCGTCGGCTATCGCAAGCAGGACCAGGGCTATATCAATAATTATAGCTCCAGCACCGTCAACAAATATGCAGGCTTCATCCTCGCCGACAAGATCAGGAACAATCAGCACTCCGGAGAGCTGAAATGGTCTAGCTCGCTCCTTGACGGCCGATTGAAGTACGTCGCCGGCGTCTTCTACCTCAAGGAGAACAATGAGCTTCAGACCGCGGGCTTCTCCGGCGGTACCACGTCCTACGTGCTGGCGCGGGCGACCTCGAACGGCCTGACCTATGGCAACGACATTCACTTCAAGCAGGCCGTGGAAACCGCGGCCGGGTACGCGCAGGCCGATTGGGAGTTCGTGCCCAAGCTCACGCTGACCGCCGGCGCCCGCTACACATGGGAGCGCAAGGACATCGCGTTCTTCCTCTCCGACCGCTTCTTCAGCCCCGCCTACAACAGCAATCCGCTTGGTGCGGCCGGTTATTCGAGCGCGCAGGTCGCCGCGTCCGGCATTCCGCTCAGCCAGACGCAGAGACGCGTCACGCCGCGCTTCGCGCTGACCTACCAGGTCGATCCCAGCACGATCATCTACGCATCGGCCACCAACGGCTTCAAGTCGGGCGGCTGGAACGGGACCAACAACGTCCCCTTCCAGGTACTGCCGTTCCGTCCCGAGCGCACCTGGTCGTACGAGACGGGCTTCAAATCCGATCTCTTCAACCGCAAGCTGCGCGTGAACGGCACCGCATATCTGGCGATCACCAATGACCTTCAGGTGACCTCGGGCATCATCGTCCCACCGGCGACCACGATCTCGCAGCTGGCGCGCAACGCCGGCAAGCTGCGCAGCTACGGATTCGAGTTCGAGACGATCTTCGCGCCGACGACGCGGTTCAACATCTTCGCCAACGGCTCGATCGGAAAAGGCAGCTATCTGTCGACCGTGCTGACGCCGGGCGTGCCGACCACGTCGCAGATCACCCCCGACACGATCCCGCTACGCGTGCCGACGTTCCAGCTCGCGACGGGGGCCACCTACAAGGTGCCGGTCGAGGCGCTCGACGGCGATGTCGGGCTGACGGGCGCCTACCGTCACAATTCCTCCTACGCGATCGCGGCGCTGAACACCGCCTTCGCCCCGCAGGAGAATTTCGTCGACCTGAACCTTACCTACGACGCCAACGAAGGTACTTGGGGAGCGGCGTTCGGGGTAACCAACCTGACCAAGCAGGAAACGATCACCGCGAACTTCCTGTCGCTGTTCCCCGGCGATCCGCGCCGCTTCACCGGACGGCTGTGGTTCAAGTTCTGATCGACTGACGTCCACATCGAAGAAAAAAGGGCTGCCGAAAGGCAGCCCTTTTTTCTTCGTCGGCATACCTTCTGGCGCGCTAGGTCACCGCGTCTCGCCCGCTCGCGCAAGGTCGATCACCACGCCGGCGAAGTTGCAGGCGGCGATGTGCGGCGGACCAGCTCGGCGCGTGAACAGGAACGCGCCCCGGCTGGCGGCGAAATCGTGCTGCGGCAAGATCGCCAGCCGTCCTGCCTCCAGGTCGGACCGCAGCACGCCTTCACCCATCAGGCAGATGAACGGTTCACGCACCAGCAACCCGCGCGCCAGATCGCCCGCCTCGCATCGCAGCATGTACGGCGGTGGCGGCAGCCGATCGCGCGCGAACACCGCATGGATATGATCGAGCCGCGCGGAGTGACGCGGCACGATCCACGGATAGTCGAGCAGCGCTGCAAGGCGCAGGTCGGCGCGGCCGAGCAACGGGTGGTTCGCGCCGACGACCAGCACGTCCTGCTCGCGAAACAGCAACGTGCGTGACAGGCGATCGTCATCCACCCCGCCCTCCTCGGGCGCGCTCAGCACCAGATCAAGGCCGCCGCCGAGCAGTTCCGCCAGCAATGGCGCCGAGAAGCGCACGTCGACCGACACCATCGTCTCGGGCCAGCGATGCCGGAACCGCGCGATCGCCTCGCACAGCAGCCCCTGCGCCATGCTGGGGCTCGCGCCGACCGCGAGCTGCTGCTCGCCCGCCTTGGTCAGCGCCCGCAGTTCAGCAGCGGCGAGCTCATATTCCGCCAGGATCGTTCGCGCATGCTGGACCAGCACCTCGGTGTAGCGCGTCGGCCGCGCACCCGCCCGACCGCGCTCGAAGAGCCGTGTGGCGAACGCATCCTCCAGCACGCGAATGCTCTTGCTGATCGACGGCTGGCTGATCCGCAACACCGCGGCGGCGCCGGCGAACGACCCTGAATCGACGACCGCGACCAGATGGCGCAATTTGACCGGATCGAGGCGGGACAGATCCATAGCCATTTGTCATGCATAAATACCATAATGGCAATGGTCGCCGCCGCGCTGCGATGCGACATCATTGTTCATCAGCGCGGATCGCGCACATCGCAACGGGCGAGGTGATGGTGGAGGAAATCGGATCAACCGTGGCCGACCGCGCGCTGGCCGTCGCGACGGCCTTGTCCGCGGAGGTCGTCGTGCTGCGCGACCGGCTGGAGACGATCGAGCGACTGGCGGCACGACGCGGGCTGTTCACGACCGGCGAGATCGATAAATTCGTGCCAACACCGGATGAGGCGCGCGATTTGAAGGCGCGACGGCACGGCTTCATCCAACGCGTCTTCGGCGCGCTGCGTGATCGATAAAGGAGCCTGCGATGCAGACGATGCCGCACGACATGATGATCCGACCCCGCTTCGACGATGCGGTCCGCGAAGCCTATTGGGGCGAATTGCAGACATTCCTTGAAACCGACGTGCGGCCAGGCTTTCGCCGTCATTACGAGACTTCGGTCGAGCCGCAGCTTCGCGATGTCCTGCATCGATCGCCCGACCGTCACGAGATCGCGACCGCGATGCTCGGCTATCCCGCCAATCGCGCCTGGTATGTCGCGCGCACGACCGCTCAGCGCCAAGCGTTCGACGCGTCGCGCGCGATCGTCGACCAACAAGCCGACGAATTAAGCGCCCGCGCCAGGGCTCTCGGAAACGGGCACGCGGTGCTGGAGCTCGATGCGTCGCTGCCCTTTCCGCGCTACGTACAGGCGGAGCCGCACAACATGGCCGGTGGCTACGACGATAGCACCGGCAGCCACCCGCTCGCCGCCGGCGCGACCTACGACCGTGCGCTGGCGGTCCACCGCGTTGCGGCCATGGGTCCGCTGGTCGACGATGTCGGACATAGCATCGCCGCCATGCTGAAAACGGCGTTCCCCAATTTCGCGCCGCGCCGCATCCTTGAGCTTGGGTGCACCGTCGGACACACCCTGCTGCCGTTCAAACAGGCGTATCCGGCGGCCGAGGTCGTCGGCATCGACGTGTCCGGCCCCTGCCTCGCCTACGGTGCGGCGCGCGCTTCCTCGCTTGGAGTGGAAGTGACGTTCAGCGAGCGCAATGCCGAGCATACCGGCTATGCCGATGCCAGCTTCGACCTCGTCTTCTCGCGCATTCTGCTCCACGAGACATGCGAGGAGGCCGCGCGCGCCATCTTCGCCGAATGTCACCGCTTGCTGCGCCCCGGCGGCATCATGTTCCATTCCGATGCACCGCAATTCGACGAGCTCGACGCTTACGCACAATCGCTGCGTGACTGGGACATCCGCTGCAATGCCGAACCGTTCATGGACGGCTATTACGCGATGGTGCTGGAAGACGAGTTCGCCCGCGCGGGCTTCGCGCGCGACACCATGTTCCGCCTCTTCGCGCCCAGCCTGATCGTGCAGGCAGGCTATCGCGCAGAAGAAACGCGCACCAGCGGCGGACGCTACTTCCTTGCTGGCGCGCGCAAGGCGACGAACTGAAAAGGACCGTGCCCCGTGACCACGACCAGCTCCAACCTTTCCGACCACGCAGCGCTTGTCCTGATCGACCTCCAGGCCGGCATCTGCGCGCGAGAGACGAAGCCGCATACGGCATCCGAGGTCGTCCACCGCGCGGCAGATTTGGCAAACGCCTTTCGCAACAACGGTCGCCCTGTCGTACTCGTAACCGTAGGCTGGGCCGCCGACATGGCCGACGCTCCGCGTCAGCGCCACGCCGCGCCGATCCCCGCGCCGGCCGACCCGGACGCATTCACGGCGATCGTACCCGAACTTGGTGCGCAGCCAGGCGACCTGCACGTCCGCAAACACCAATGGGGCGCTTTCTACGGCACCGACCTTGATCTGCAATTGCGCCGCCACGGCATCGACCAGATCGTGCTGGCGGGCATCGTCACCAACATGGGAGTCGAATCAACCGCGCGATCGGCGTGGGAGCACGGTTATTCGATCCTGTTCGCCGAAGACGCGACCAGCAGCTTTTCGTCAGAGATGCACGATTTCGCCTTCGCCAACATCTTTCCGCGCCTGGGGCTCGTCACCGACACGGCCACGATCATCGCCGAACTTGCGGGATGAGCCACCCAACCCTGTGACGTGACTCAGCCGCAACGGCTCTGTCTGTCCGCGATCGAATCGACTGTCAAAGCATTAGTCCTACCAACGCCTTAGGGCCGGCTACTCTCTTGACGGTTGCGCCAAAAACTGGACTACCCACTGCGACGGCACTCCTTGGGAGATGCGCGAACGGAGTGGATGCAGCTTGATCGACCGCAATGCCGCCGTGCCGATCTATCACCAGATCTTTCTGCAACTGCGCGATCAGATCCTGAGCGGAGAGCGCCCGTTCGGCAGCGCGTTGCCGACCGAGCAGGAGCTTTCCGAGCAATTCGACGTGTCGCGCATCACCGCGCGACGCGTGTTGACCGAATTGAGCCAGCAGCACTTCGTCGAGCGCAAGCGGCGACTGGGCACGCGCGTGATCTTCCAATCGCCCGCCAAGGCGATGGAGGCGAACATCGATCAGGCGGTCGATTCGCTCTTGGCATTCGGGCGACGCACCACCGTCAAGGTGATCGAGGTCGCGGCCGAAATGCCCTCCCCGACCGTGGCGAGCGCGCTCGGCGTCGGGCTGAACCAGGAGGTCGTACGCGCGATCCGGACGCGCAGCATCGATGGCGTGCCGCTCGGCTATATCGTCAGCTACGTGCCCGCAGCGCTCGCCGGCATCGTCACTGCCGATGCACTCGCGAAAGCGCCGATCCTGAAGGTGCTGGAAGAAGGCGGCTACAAGGCCGAGCAGGCCGAGCAGACGATCAGCGCGACGCAATCCGACCCGACCATCTCGCAAGCGCTCGACATCGAACCCCGCGCCGCACTGCTGCGGATCAGCCGCACGGTATATAACGGCGCCCGCCATCCGTTCCTGCTCACCTTCGCGCATTACCGCGCGGACAAGTTCACGATCCGCCTCGACCTGCAGCATCTCAGCATAGCGGCGGTCCCGGTCCTCGCCCATAGCGGAGCCTGAACGCGATTCGCCGCACAAAGTCTTTGCCCCTCACGCTTTTGGTATATACACAATACAATTGGAACTAGACGCGGGGTCGCAAGTCGGCGTCGCGCAACCAACGGGCAGGAGCACGGGCGTGAAGGCATTTGTGATCGGCGAGCAGGACGGCGTCCAGGCACTGCGCGAGACGACCCGGCCCGATCCGGAACCCGCCTTTGGACAAGTCATCCTCGCGCCGCGTCTCGTCAGCCTCAACAATCGCGATCTTCAGATCATCCGTGGCAGCTACGGCGCGAAAAAGCCCGCAGACCGCATCCCGGTGTCCGAAGGTGTGGGTGAGATCGTCGCCGTCGGGGAGGGCGTCAGCGGGTTCGCGCCCGGCGACCGGGTCATCGCGCCACACTTTGTCAACTGGACGAGTGGTGACTTCGGCTATCACGCGTTCGGCCACGACTTGGGCGTGACGCATGACGGCTGGCTGGCCGAGCGTGTCGCCGTGCCCGCCGCCGCGCTGGTCCGCGTGCCGGCTGGACTTTCCGACCGCCAGGTCGCCGCCCTTCCCTCCGCCGCGCTGACCGCGTGGAACGCGGTGGTTGAGGTCGGCCGTGTCAAGGCGGGCGATGTGGTTCTTACGCTCGGTACCGGTGGCGTATCGACCTTCGCGTTGCAGATTGCGAAGGCGAATGGTGCGCGTGTCGCGACGACCTCGTCCAGCGACGAGAAGCTGGCACGCGCACGCGAACTGGGCGCGGACATCACGATCAACTATCGTACCCACGCCGACTGGGCGGCGGAGCTGATGAAGGCGACGAACAACGCCGGCGCCGACATCATCGTCGAGACCGGTGGCCCCGCGACGCTCAGCCAGTCGCTCGCCGCTGCCGCGGTCAACGGACGGATCGTCATTATCGGCGTGACCGCGGGTCAATCGGGCGAAGGCCTGCCTAATTACGGCACCATCATCGGCAAGAACCTCACGCTGCGCGGTATCGCAGAGGGCAGCCGTGAGATGCTCGCGCGGCTGCTGCGCGCGGTCGAGGCGAACAACATCGAGCCGGTCGTCGCGAAGACCTTCGCCTTTGCCGAGGCCGCCGACGCCTACGCGCATCTCGCCTCCGCCGATCACGTCGGCAAGGTGATGATCCAGTTCTGATGCTGCCGGCGTCGCGGCGGCTGGCCGATCACGCGCTTGCAACCGAGTGGGCCGACCTTCCGCCCGGCACGCAAACGGCAACGCTCGCCTTCCTGCACGACACGCTTGCGGTCGGGATTGCCGGGCGGAACGCACCAAACGCGGATGCGATCTTCGCCGCTGCCCGTGGATGGAGCGGTGACGGCGGCAGCGGCGTGGTGCTGGGTCGCGCCGGCGCACGCCTGACCGCGCCGCACGCCGCGTTCGTCAATGCATTCCAGATCCACGCGCAGGAATATGACTGCGTGCACGAACCCGCGGTCGCGCATCCGATGGCGAGCGTCGCCGCGGTCCTGCTCGCCGACGCCTGCCGCGCTCCGGTTGCGGGCACGGACTTCCTGTCGGCGATCGTCGGCGGGGTCGATGTGATCGCGAGTCTGGGGGTGGCCGCACGCGGACCGCTCAAGTTCTTCCGTCCGGCAACCGCGGGCATCTTCGGCTCGATCGCCGCGCTGTGCCGCCAGCGTCGACTGTCGCCCGAGGTGACCACACATGCGCTCGGCTACGGTCTCGCCTTCGCCAGCGGAACGATGCAGGCGCATGTCGAGGGAATGCCGACGCTGGCGGTCCAGGTTGCCGCCGCGGCCCGGTCCGCTGTTGAGGCGGTCGATCTGGCGATTGCAGGACTTGAGGGCCCGAGCGGCGCGATCGAAGGGCCGTTCGGCTATTGCGCGCTGTTCGAGAACGACGTCGACCTGCCGCCGTTGCTCGACCGGCTGGGCGAGGTCCGCCGGATCGAGGAAGTGAGCTGGAAACCGTTCCCGACCGGCCGCGCGGCGCATGGCGCGATCCTGGCGCTGCGGCTGTTGGTGGCGGAGAA
Source organism: Sphingomonas sp. Mn802worker (assembly GCF_000382485.1). Classification (GTDB taxonomy): domain Bacteria; phylum Pseudomonadota; class Alphaproteobacteria; order Sphingomonadales; family Sphingomonadaceae; genus Sphingomonas. The sequence continues at coordinate 186,520 of NZ_AORY01000012.1, forward strand.
CGGGCTCACGCCCGATCAACTCGCGCGCTTCGTCTACCGCGCACCGCCGCTCATCCACCGGCTGGTAGGGCGTCGGCCCTACGCCGGGATGAGCGTCGCCTATGCACGGCTATGCTTCGCATGGATCGGCGCGGTGGTGCTGTCACGCGGAACGATCGGGCTCGGCGACTTCACGCCGGAGCGGTTGAGCGATCCGGCACTGCTTGCGCTGGCCGATCGCATCCATGTCGAAGTCGATGACAATACCGATCTCGCCGCCTTCGTGCCCGCGGTCGGCACCGCGACACTGTTGGATGGACGCACCTTGACTCATGCCGTCTCGCGGCAGTTCGGATCGCCCGATTGGCCGCTCAGCCGAGAGCAGCACCTGGAAAAGGCTTCGGCGTGCCTGACCTTCGGCGGCCTGGCGGCGGCGCACGCGCCGCTGATCGCGCTGATCTCCGATCTGGCGCAAGAGGACGACGTGGCGGCTGCGCTGACCTGCGTGCTGGAGGGGTAAGCGCCGCCGCCTGCGCGTGGACAATCAGTGCGGTTCCTCGCCGCCCGACACGTTGAGCGATTCGGCGGTGATGTAGCCGGCCTCGTCCGAACACAGAAACGCGACTGCCGCGGCGGTGTCGCGCGGCAAGCCCGGGCGTCCCATCGGAATGCGCGCGGCCATGTCCTGCATATATTGGTCGATTGACTTGCCCTGCCGCTTGGCAAAATACTCGTTCTGCCACGCGCCTAGTCCGGTCGTCACGTGGTTGGGGCAGACGTTGTTGACGGTGATGCCGTGCTCGCCGAGTTCCGTCGCGGCGGACCTTACCAATCCGACCAGCCCGTGCTTTGACGCGGTATAGGCCTGCATATTGGGAAAGCCGCTTTTCGCCGCCTGGCTGGCGATGTTGACGATGCGCCCGCCGCGTCCCTGCCGGACCATCCGCTGCGCCGCGGCCTGCACGCCCCAGAACGCACCGGTCAGATTGACGCCGATCACGGCGTTCCATTCTTCCTCGCTCACATCCAGCAACGGCTTGACGATGTAACCGATGCCGGCATTGTTGACCCAGATGTCGAGGCTGCCGTGCGTATCCATCGCATGATCGGCCAGCGCCTGCACCTCGTCACGCCGGCGCACGTCGCACGCCTGCGCCGAACATCGCACCCCCATCGCGGTGATCGTCGCCGCGATCTCGTCCATCTCGCGCGCTTGCCCGATCATCGCATCCGGCGTCGCTGCGTCACGTGACGAGCCGACGTCCGACAGGACAATGTTCGCACCCTCGGATGCGAGTTGCAGCGCGATCGCCTCACCAAGTCCAGCTTTTCGCCCCGATCCGGTGATGACCGCCGTCTTGCCGGACAGCCGACCGCTCACGCCTTGTCCTCGAGCTTGCGCGTGACGATGAACACGGGATCGGCCCATTCCTGGAACTCCGCCGCGATTCGGCCCATCGCATCGGTTCCGGTTTCCCGCCCGAACGCGTCCATGTCGGCGACGTCGATGATCTCGATATACTGAAAGGGACTCGCCCCGCCGCCCAGCGTGCCGGTCGCTGCGAACACCTCGAACGAGGCGACCGAGCCCAGAGCGTTCACCGTCGGCAGGTCGGTGGTGACCGCCCAGCGCTCGTAGTCCTCAGCGCTCTTGCCAGGCTTCAGGTTCAGCAGAACAATAATACGGGTCACGGCGCAATTCCCCCATTGCGATTGGGTTGGTCGATGGCATATTGTTATAGAGTTATATCAAAACTGGGAAGCGAGAAACGGCGATGGCAAGCAGCAACACTCCTTCTGCAAGCTACGAAGGCCCGCCCGACTACCGGGTGATCGGCCGTCACGGCGTTTTCCCGACGATGGGTCATGACGAAATCGAACGCGTCAATTTCCTCGCGCAGATGAACCGGCACCTTTCGACTCGCATCGTTCCGGGCGTGAAGGACGCGTTCGACCGGGAAGTCGCGCCCGCGTTCGAGAAGAAAACCGGCGCGGCGCTCGCCGACCGGCATGAGGCGCGCAAGGCGATGCTGGGGCATCCCGCCTTCCGTTTCTGGTCCGCGATTCGCCGCATGACGATGGAGCAGCGCCAGCAGGCCGGCCGTTGGACGACGATCCGCCAGCGCGAGGAACTGGCCGAGCGCGCGGCGGCGCTGACCGAGGGCGACGATCGGCTGGAACTCGACCCAACGCTGGCGATGCCGCGCTACGTCTCGGCGGTCGACCATCATTGCATGCCCGGCAGCTATCATCAGGAAGCCTTCGTCGGCGATGTCACCAACGGTGCCAATTACGACCACGGTAACTTCGTCACCACCGCCGGGCTGCTCGGCAAGTACGCCGACGGCGGCGGCCATGCGGTGGTCAAATGGGTCAAGCGCAACCTTCCCGACTTCACGCCGCACAAGATTTTGGAGATCGGCGGCACCGTTGGTCATTCCAGCCTGCCGATCGCGCAGGCATGGCCGGATGCGGAGATGACGATCGTCGATCTCGGCGCGCCGATGCTGCGCTACGGCCTCGCCCGCGCGAAGTCGCTCGGGGTCGACAACGTGCGCTTCGTGCAGGCGTCGGGAGAAGACCTGTCGCGCTTCCCGGACCAGAGCTTCGACTGGATCCAGACGACGATGTTCCTGCACGAGCTGTCGACAACGTCGCTGGCGAACATCCTGCGCGAGACACGACGCCTGCTGAAGCCGGGCGGGATCGTGCTGCACGTCGAACAACCGCAATATGCGCCGACCATGCCGCTGTTCGAGCAGGTGATGCGTGACTGGGACGCCTTCTACAACAACGAGCCGTTCTGGAGCCGAATGCACGAGCTCGACCTCGACGGCGCGATGGTCGAGGCCGGCTTTACCAGGGAACAGCTGATCCACGGTGGTGTCACCGCGGTGGTCGACAAGGACCTGTTCCCCGATGCCGCCGACGACGACACCGAGGATTACGGGCGCAAGGCCGCTTGGCACGTGATCGGGGCGCGCGTCTGATGAGCATCGCCGACGCCATCGCCGAGGCTGGCGCCAAACCCGCGGGCAAGCGCCCGTTCTTCCTCGATACCGAGATCGAGACCGTGCTCGCCATCACCATGGCGCTGGTCCAGGAAGTGTCGGTCAGCCGCCAGCGCGTCGACACGCTGGAACGACTGCTCGAGGACAAGGGTGTGCTCCGGCGCGAGGAGATCGAGACCTTCAACCCTGCACCACACGTCGCCGTGGAACGATCGCTCGCAACGCAGGAATATATCGCGCGCGTGCTGCGCATCATCCAGCAGCGGAACGAGGCCAACAAGGCGGTCGGCGATATCGCGTCCGAGGACGTGGCGGTCGAACTCGGGGGAGCGGATTGAGCGACTTCGACTGGACGGTGCCGGTGCTGGTCGCCGGCGCCGGTGCCTGCGGGTCGGTCGCCGCGCTCGCGGCCGCCGACGCCGGCGTCGGCGTGCTGGTGGTCGAGCGCGATGATCGCCCCGGCGGCTCGACCGGCATGTCGCAGGGGTTGGTCTGTGCGGCCGGCACACGCAGCCAGGCGGCGCACGGCGTCGCGGACGATGCCGCCACCTTCTTCGACGACATCATGGCAAAAGCGCGTGGCAAGACCGATCCGGTCATCGCCCGCACGCTCGCGATCAACAGTGCACCCGCGCTCGAATGGTTGATCGACCGCCACGCTTTGCCCTGGGAGCTGGAAACACGATTTCGTGCCTCTTACGGCAACACGCGGCCGCGGCTTCACGGCTGGCCGGGTCATAGCGGCCTGGACATGGTGCAACTGCTCCACGCCCGCATGGCCGATGCCGGCGTCGACGTGCTGTTCGACACCCGACTGGTGGAGATCGTCGCGGACGCCGATGGCCGGGTGCGCGGCGTCGCACTGGAACGACCCGATGGCGCAATCGAGCGCGTCGGGTGCGAGACGCTGATCCTTGCGTGCGGCGGCTATGGCGCGAACCGCGCAATGACCGACCGCTACGCGCCCGAGACACGGGCTCTCCGCTACAACGGCCATGAGGGCAGCGAAGGCGATGCGATCACGCTGGGCGAGAAGCTGGGCGCGGCGCTGGGCGACATGGGATCGTACCAGGGCTATGCGATGCTGACCGACCCGCAGGGCATCTCGGTACCCCCGCCGGTGCTGCTGGAAGGCGGATTGATCGTCAACGCGCACGGCGCGCGCTTCACCGACGAGACTGCCGACATCGCCGGCATGGTCCATCCGCTCACCGAGCAACCGGACGGCATCGGCTGGGTCATCTACGATGCGGCGATCGAGCAACGCTGCGCCGCGATCCCCGAGCTTGCGACCTTGATCGAGCTGCACGCCGCCAAATCGGCCGACACGCCGGAGGCGCTCGCCGCGCTGATCGGCGCCGATCCGTCGATGCTCACGGATGCGATCAAGCGTGCGCAGGGGGCGGGTGCCGGGAGTGCGCCCGATCCGCTCGGCCGCGACTGGACCGGCACGCAGCCGCCGTCCGCGCCGTTCCGCGCCTTGCGTGTGATCGGTGCGCTTTATCACACGCAAGGCGGCTTGCAGGTCGATGCAGAGGCACGCGTGCTGCGCCCCGACGGCAGCCGCCTCCCCAACCTGTTTGCCGGCGGCGGATCGGCGCGCTCGGTGTCCGGGCCGTCGTCGTGGGGCTATCTGCCTGCGATGGGCCTCACCACCGCGGTGACGCTCGGCTGGATCTCAGGGCGCGCCGCGGCAGCGCTCGCAGCCGGGCGCACGGAACAAAGCGTCGAAAGCTGAAACTTCGCAACAGACAGTGCTTGCCAGTCCAGATTTATATGTCATAGTTATATAACATATAACGACCAACGGATACGGGCTGATGGAGTTGGAAGTACGATGCGCGCCATTATCGGACGCCGCCGGCCTGCATGAAACGCTTTCCACGATCGTTGGTAGCGCACACGTCCACGACGACCTGACCGTCCGCGAGCTGCACAGCGAGGACGTCTGGACGCCCGTTTCCTCGACCGTCGCGCTGATCGTCGCGCCGGGCTCGACCGAGGAACTCGCCGCCGCGGTTCGGGCGACGGGTGAGGCCGGCTACTCAATCGCGCCGCGCGGCGCCGGGATGAGCTACACCGGCGGATACGTGCCTGCGCACGACCGCACCGTCTCGTTCGACATGCGTCGCATGAACCGCATCGTCCGCCTCAGTCGCGAAGACATGACGATCACGGTGGAGGCCGGCGCGACCTGGACCGCCGTCAACGACGAAGTGTCGAAGCATGGATTGCGGCTGCCGTTCTGGGGGCCGATGTCGGGCCTCTCCTCAACGATCGGCGGCGGCATATCGCAGCTGAACGCGATGTTCGGTGCCGGCCAGTACGGCACGTCGAGCGAAAGCGTGGTCGCATTGAAGGTGGTTCTCGCCACCGGCGAGGTGGTCCGCACCGGCGCGCGCGGACCGGGCGGCGACACACCGCATTACCGGCATTTCGGACCCGACCTGACAGGCCTGTTCTGCGGTGACTGCGGTACGCTTGGCGTGAAGGCGGAGGTGACGCTGCGGCTGATCACGGCGCCGAAGTTCGAGGATACCGCCTCCTTCTCGTTCCCGACCGGCGCCGCGCTGTTGAACGCGATGGCGGAGATCGCGCGCAGCGGCGTCGCGGCGGAAACCTGCGCCTTCGATCCGGGCTTGACGACGATCCGACTGAAGCGCGCCTCGCTCGCCGGCGATATCAAGACGCTCGGCGCCGTCGTCGCCAAGGAAAAGTCGTTCGGCAAGGGGCTGCTCGCCGCCGCGAAGATCGCGGTCGGCGGCCGCAACTTCGTCGCGCCAACCGACTATCCGCTGCATTTCGCCTGCGAAGGACGCTCAAAAGGCGCGGTCGATGCCGACATGGCCGAGGCACGTCGCATCTGCATTGCCGCGGGTGGTTCGGAAATCGAGAACACCATCGCCAAGGTGATCCGCGCGATGCCGTTCCCGCCGCTCAACTCGATGCTCGGGCCGACCGGAGAAGCGTGGGTGCCCGTCCACTGCGTCTGCTCGCTGTCGACTGCGCCCGCCATTCTGGCCGAAATCTACGAGGTCTACGAGCGTCGCCGGGCCGAGATGGAGGCGGCGGAAATCCATACCGGTTTCTTGTTCTCGACGATGGCATCGAACGCGATCGTGCTCGAACCGGTATTCTTCTGGCCGCAAGGCTGGCGCAAGGTGCACGAATCGGCAGTCGAGCCGTCGCACCTGTCGCGCCTGACGAAGCGTGGCAGCAATCCCGACGGCACCGCGCTTGTGGTCGAGCTCCGAAAGGAGTTGTTCGCGATCTTCGCGCGCTATGGCACCGGACATTTCCAGATCGGACGGACCTATCCTTATCGCGAGAGTCGCGACCCCGGATCGCGCGCGCTGCTCGATGCGGTAAAGGCGGTGGCCGATCCGCGCGGCATCCTGAACCCAGGCGTACTCGGCTTCCCGGTCGGCGAGAACGCTGCATGAGCGGCACCTATGGCGCCGTCCAGCTGCAGCGCTTTGCCGACACGTTCCGCGAGGGCGCGCGGATCGTCGACCTGGACCTGCGTCAGCCTCGACCGGGCGAGCTGCTTGTCCGCAACATGTACGCCGGCGTCAACGGCATCTTCGACACGCAGATCGCGCGCAACGCGGTCGATTACGTCTCGATCGCGCTGCCGACGCTGACCGGGGTCGAGGCGCTTGGGCAGGTAGAAGCGGTGGGTGACGGCGTTTCCGGCTTTGCGCCCGGCGACGCGGTGGTCACGACCCGCTTTCCCGGCGGCTACCGGCAATGGAACATCGCTCCTGCCGACTATTTCGTAAAGGTGCCCGACACCGCACCCGAGTGGCTGGCGCTTGCCTCCACCGGCGTGTCGGCCGCGATGGCACTGCAGCATATCGGCGCGGTTCAGGACGGGGAGACGGTTGCTGTCTCCGCGGCCGCAGGCGGGCTCGGTCACCTGATCGTCCAGTTGGCGGTCGCGCGCAAATGCCACGTCGTGGCCGTCTGCGGCGGCGAGAAGAAGAAGGCGTTCGTCCAGTCGCTCGGTGCGCACCGCGTGATCGACTACCGGACGGAGTCGGTGCCCAAGGTGCTGGCGGCCGAATACCCCGACAAGCTCGACGTCGCGATCGACACCGTCAGCGGCGAGATCTTTGACGCTTTCCTTGACAACGTGGCACCACACGGGCGCGTCGTCGTCGGCGGCGCGGCCGCCGATCTTGAAGGCCGGCCCGAGATCGTCACCCAGCCCCGCATCGCGCACAAGCTCTACTACAAGGGCGCATCGGTGCGCGGGTTCATGAACGGCCTGTTGACGAAATACTGGCCGTCCGCGCGCGAGCAGGTGTTCGCGATGTACAAGGACGGCACGCTCAAGGTGACGTTCGACGAACAGTCATTCGTTGGGCTCGACGCGGTCTACGACGCGGTCGAACGCCTGATTTCCGGACAATCAATGGGCAAGGTCATCGTCGACCTTCGCACCGCGCAATCGTGACAGGAGCATCAATGGCCTATCGTCTTGGCGTCGACGTCGGCGGCACCTTTACCGATTTCCTCCTGTTCGAGGAAAGCACCGGCGCATTTTGGCGGCACAAGACGCCGTCCACGCCGCACGACAGTTCCGAAGGCATCGTGCACGGACTCGATGCGATCTGCGAGAAGGCGAACATCTCGCCTGCAGACATCGATATCTTCCTGCACGGCACCACCGTCGCGACGAACGCCGTGCTTGAGGGCAAGGGCGCGCGCGTCGGCCTGATCGTGACCGAGGGCTACCGCCAGATCATGCAGATCGCACGTAGCTTCGTGCCAGGCGGGCTCGCCGGCTGGATCGTCTGGCCCAAGCCACAGCCGCTCGCCGCGCTGGAGGACACGTTCGAGATCAAGGGACGGATGGACGCGCGTGGCGCCGAGCTGCGCCCGATCGACGATGCAGACATTCGCGCGCAGCTCGAACGGCTGAAGGCGCAAGGCGTTGAGGCGCTGACCGTGTCGCTGATGAACGCCTATCTGAACGGCGCGCACGAACGCCGCGTCGGCGAACTGGCGGCGGAAATCCTGCCCGGTATCCCGTTTTCGCTCAGCCACGTCGTGCTGCCGGAGATGCAGGAATATGAGCGCACGCTGACCACGGTCGCGAACGCGGCGGTGCGCCCGGTTGTCGGCCGCTACGTCCGCAACCTGCGCGACAAGCTGCGTGGCGTCGGCATGGCGGGCAAGCTGTCGCTGCTGCGCTCCGACGGCGGGCTGATGACGTCGGAAAAGTCGGAGGAGCACCCCGTCTCGCTGCTGATGTCGGGTCCGGCCGGCGGCGTCACCGGCGCGATCTGGGTCGGCAAGAACGCTGGCATGAAGAACATCCTAACGCTGGATGTCGGTGGCACGTCCACCGACGTCGCGTTGATCGAGAATTTGGAGGCGCGCCGGGTCCGCACGACCGAGGTCGGCCACTTGGCGGTGCGCGCATCCGCGCTGGACGTGAAAACGGTCGGCGCGGGCGGCGGCTCGATCGCCTATGTGCCCGAGCTGACCGGCGCGCTGCGCGTCGGCCCGCAATCGGCCGGTGCGGTTCCCGGCCCCGTCGCCTACGGCAAGGGCGGCACGCTGCCGACCGTAACCGACGCCAATGTCGTGCTCGGCTATCTGCCCGAGGCGCTGCTGGGCGGCACGTTCAAGCTCGACCGCGCCGGATCGATCCGCGCCGTGCAGACGATCGCGGACGCGCTCAAGATCGACCTGTATGCCGCCGCGCGCGGCATCATCGACATCGTCAACGAGAACATGTTCGGCGCGCTGCGCATGATCTCGGTCCAGCAGGGCTACGACCCGCGCGATTTCGCGCTGATGGGCTTCGGTGGCGCAGGCCCGCTCCACGTCAACGCGGTCGCGCGATTGATGGGCAGCTGGCCGGCCGTGTCGCCGGTCAGCCCCGGTGTGCTGTGCGCGCTGGGCGATGCGACCACGCGGATGCGGACCGAAACCGCGCGTTCCTTCTCCACGGTCGCGTCACGCACCAGCGGCGAGGCGGTGAGCCAGCTGCTGCGCGAGATGGAGCAGCAGATCCGCGGCGAGCTGGAGGCCGAAGGCGTCGCCGCCGATCAGATCACGATCGGGTTCGAGGTCGACGTGCGCTACTCGGGGCAGGCGTTCGAGGTGCCGATGGACGTGACGCTCGCCGAACTGGAGGATGAAGGCATCGTAGCGCTCACCCGCCGCTTCGATGATGAACATCGCCGCCTGTTCACCTTCAACATGGATAGCGAGCATGAGATCGTGAACCTGCGCGCGGTCGCGCTGGGACAGGCGCTAGACCTGCCCGCCGCCAAGCTGCCGGTCGGCAATGGCGACCCCAGCGACGCGAAGCTGCGCGACCACGAATTGTACATGAACGGCCGCATGCAGCCGGCGGTCATCTACGACCGCGCAAGGCTGAAGGCGAACGACGTCGTGCACGGCCCCGCGATCGTCATCGAGATGGACTCGACTACCCTGGTCGAGGCGGATTGCATCGCGACCATCGACGCGGTCGGCAACATTCTCATCACCCTCGCCGCCGCCTCAAGCCCCGCTTCCTCTTCGAACGACGCGTAAGGATCAGCAGATGCGTGCACGGATCATCCAGTCGAACGAGACGCCTTTCGAGACAAAGGCGATCGACCCTGTCACCCTGGACATCATCGAGAATGCGCTGCGCAACGCGCGGGTCGAGATGGACGCGACGCTGGTGCGCACCGCGATGTCGCCCGGCATCCGCGAACAGGGCGACGCCTTTCCGCTGATCGCCGACCATCAGGGGCGCATGATCGTCGGCCAGTTCGGCTCCTACATCGGACCGTTCCTCGACGGCTTCTCGGGTACGGTCGAGGAAGGCGACCTGATCATGCTGTCCGATCCTTATTCGGTCGGCGGCGCGGTCAGCCACTGCAACGACTGGCTGGTGCTGATGCCGGTGTTCAAGGACGGACGCCTGATCGCTTACACCTCAATGTTCGGGCACCAGTCCGACATCGGCGGCATGGTCGCGGGATCGATGCCGATCGACGCCACCTCGATCTTCCAGGAAGGCGTGCGCATCCCGCCGGTCAAGCTCTATAAGCAAGGCGTCTACAACGAGGATGTGGTCCGCCTGATCATGCATCAGGTGCGCACGCCCGACTGGTGCAAGGCCGACCTGAACGCGCTGATCGCGTCGTGCCGCGTCGCCGCGCGCCGTGTGGTCGAAATGGCTGAGCGCTTCGGCGACGACGTATTCGTCTCGGCGTGCGAGGAACTGCTGGCACGCAACCACCGCGCGATGGGCCAGTTGATCGCCAACGCAATCGGCGAGGAAAAAGTCAGCTTTGAGGATTACATCTGCGACGACGGCATGGGTTACGGCCCGTACAAAATCCGTTGCACAATGTGGCGCGAGAACGGGCGCGTCGTGCTCGATTTCGACGGGACCGATCCGCAATCGGTCGCCTCGATCAACTTCTTCCTCAACGAAAACATGATGCGGATGTTTTTCGGCATCTACATGATCATGGTGTTTGACCCGCAAATCCTGTTCAACGACGGCTATTACGACCTGATCGATGTCCGGATCCCGGAAGGGTCGTTGCTGAAGCCGCGCTTCCCCGCCGCATTGTCGGGCCGCACCCACGCGCTCGGCCGCATGTTCGACATCCTCGGCGGGTTGCTCGGCCAGAAGACGCCCGAGTTCCTGACAGCGGCTGGCTTCTCGTCATCGCCGCACCTGTTCTATTCGGGCTTCGACAAGACCGGCGAATATTTCCAGCTGTTCCAGATCGGCTTCGGCGGCATTCCCGGACGGCCACTGGGTGACGGACCCGACGGCCACTCGCTGTTTCCCAACTTCACCAACGTGCCGAACGAGTTCCTCGAGCGGTACTTCCCGCTGGTGATCGAACGCTACGAGACCGTGGCAGATTCGGGCGGCGCGGGGCTGCACCGCGGCGGCAACGGCATCATCATGTCGTACCGCTTCCTCGAAGCCGGCAAGATCGCGATCCATGACGACCGCTGGTTCGTGCCGCCATGGGGCGTCAACGGCGGCCAGCCCGGCGCCCGCGCACGCAAGATCATCGCAAAGCCCGATGGCACGCAGCGCATCGTCGGCAACAAGGTCGAGGACGTCGAGGTTGAGGTCGACGACGTGCTCCACTTCATCACCTGGGGCGGGGCGGCTGGGGCGATCCGCTCGACCGCGATCCGGCGATCGTCGAGAAGGAGATCAGGCAGGGCCTCGTCACCGCGACGGGTGCCGCAGATTATGGCGTCGTGATCGCCGATGATGGCCAGGTGAACCAGGCCGCGACCGAAGCGCTCCGGGCGCAGATGCGCGCCGACCGTGGCGACACGCAGGTGTTCGACTTCGGCCCCGACATTGAGACGCTGCGCACACAATGCGAGCGCGACACCGGCCTGCCCGCACCTCGCCAGCGTTTGTGGGAGCCGCTCGCCGAGGCGGCTGAGTAAGCCGGGCGACCGCGCTCATGCACCTTGCGTTGCTCGGCACCGTCCCCGGGATCGGCGGGGGAGTACGACCGGAACTGCACACCGCACTTCCGGTCGGGACGCGGCTGACCGCATGGCGGTCTCACGTCGGTGTATTCCCCTCCACGCCGGTCGAGCGCGACATGCAGGCGATCGGGCACCTTGAGGCCGGGCTGCGTGCCGCCGCGGCAGGCGCCGACGCGGTCGTGATCGACAGCGTCGGCGACTACGGCCTTGACGCGCTCCGCGCCGCACTGGCGCTTCCCGCAGTCGGCGCTGGGGAAAGCGGCCTGCGCGCGGCCGCCGCAGTCGGACGTTTCGCGATCGTGACTGTCTGGCCTGCCTCGATGAACTTCGTACCCGAAGCGCTGCTATCGCGGTACGGACTGCGCGAGCGATGCCTCGGCATCCACAATGTCGGTATCGAGAACGTCATCGCCCGTGTGTCCGGTCCTGACGGCTACCTTGCCGAAGTTGATCGCGGCGCGCCGGCGATCGTCACTGCGGTGAACACCGCCGTGAACGCTGCGCGGCTTGAGGGAGCCGATGCCGTGATGCTCGGCTGCACCTGCATGTCGCCCATCGCCGCTACTGTCGCCGCCGCCTCTTGCATTCCTGTCATCAATCCGTTGGCCGAGGCCGTGTCGATCGCGGTCAGCCAAGCCGGCGCGCGCGCCACCGTCGGCGGTCAAATTCTGACCAACCGCGCCGCGCTGCTGACTCGCATGGTCGATGCGATAAAGGGCGCGGTTCAGGAGGATTGCCCCGTGTGCATCATCGGCGAGCATACCGCCACTCACTAACCAAGCACCACGCGTCGTGCCCTGCCCTACCTTCGTGAGACCAGCATGAGCATCTTGCAGACCACCTACCCGCTGTTTCTCAACAACCGTCCGGCCCAGCCCAACACCGACCTGGCCGTCACCGACAAATTCACCGGCGAAGTCGCCTTCCGCGTGGCGCAGGCCGACGCGGCGATGATCGACGAGGCGATCGCGGGTGCGGTGAAGGCGGCCCAGCCGATGGCGCGCATGGCGTCGTTCGAGCGGCAGGCCGTGCTGCAACATTGCGTCGATCGCTTTCGCGCGCGCGCCGACGAGCTTGCCTATGCGCTCTGCGTCGAGGCGGGCAAGCCGATCCGTGACAGCGAGGGCGAGGTATCGCGCCTGATCGACACGTTCCGCATCGCCGCGGAAGAGGCCGTGCGCATGACGGGCGAGGTACAGCCGCTCGACATCTCGGCCCGCGCGCGCGGCTACCAGGGCATGTGGAAGCGCGTGCCGATCGGACCGTGCAGCTTCATCTCGCCCTTTAACTTCCCGCTCAATCTTGCCGCACACAAGATCGCGCCCGCGCTCGCGGTCGGCTGTCCCTTCGTCATGAAGCCTGCCAGCCGAACGCCGCTCGGCGCGCTGATCATCGGCGATGTTCTCGCCGAAACGAACCTGCCGCCCGGCGCCTTCTCGATCCTGCCGGCGAGCCGCGACGGCGCAGACCTGTTCACCACCGACGACCGGCTGAAGCTGCTGAGCTTCACCGGCTCGCCGGATGTCGGCTGGGACCTGAAGGCGCGCGCAGGGAAGAAGAAGGTAACGCTGGAACTCGGCGGTAACGCGGCGGTGGTGATCGATCATGACGCCGACCTGGAGGATGCGGTCACGCGCGTGATCTTCGGCGCCTTCTACCAATCGGGACAAAGCTGCATCGGCGTGCAGCGCATCCTGATCCATGCCGACATCTACGACCGTGTGCGCGCCATGCTGGTCGAGCACACGTCAGCGCTCGTCTGCGGCGATCCGAAGGAGCGCGACACCTTCGTCGGCCCGATGATCTCGGAGGGCGAAGCGACACGGCTGGAGCAATGGATCGCTGAGGCGGTCGCCACCGGCGCGCGCCTGTTGTGCGGTGGCGAGCGTCGCGGTGCGATGCTCACGCCGACGCTGTTGGAGGATGTCGACCCCGCCGCGCAACTCAACGTTGACGAAGCGTTCGGCCCGGTCGCGTTCCTCCAGCGCTTCTCCTCGATCGATGAAGCGTTCGACATCGTCAACGACAGCCGCTTCGGCTTGCAGGCCGGTATCTTCACGCGCGACCTGTTCAAGGCGCTCGACGCATGGGACCGGCTCGATGTCGGCGGCGTCGTCATCAACGACGTTCCCAGTTACCGCGTCGACAACATGCCCTATGGCGGTGTCAAGGACTCCGGCCTAGGCCGCGAAGGCGTCCGCTTCGCGATGGAGGACATGACGGAAATCAGGAACCTCGTCATCAGGCGCAACTAGGGTCGGCTCCCATCGATGTGCGGGCGGCGGTCTCAAGGTGCCCCGCACAGCATCAGACCGATAGGTCATTACCTATGACGGCCTGACCACCAAAGCTGCACATCGTCAGTGATGCAGATCCACGCTCGATCAACTCCTTCGTGACGGTGGGTCAGGCCAGCGACTGACCCTGCTCATGGCGCTGACCGATGCCCGCTCATCGCCGCACCGGCATCGGGGTCGAAGCGCCGGTTCCACACCAGTGCCGACATCGAGATCACCGCAACGGTCACGAACGCGACCGAGAAGGTGTCGAGCGTCGGCACGCCCTTTCCTCCGATCGCGGTGCCGATCTCCAGGATCGTCGCCGCGGTGCAGATGCCGAGTGACAGCGTCAGTTGCTGGAACGTCGCGTAGAAGCTCGTCGCCGCGCTCATCCGCGTCGGCTCCACGTCGGCATAGGCGACCGCATTGTAGCCGGTGAACTGGAACGAGGTGAAGAAGCCCGAGAGCCCCAGCACCGCGACGATCACCGCGATCGGCCAGTCGGGGCGGAAGAAGGCGCAGGTCGCATAGCCGAGGCTGCTGGCGATGCCCGACACGATCAGGCTGTCGCGGAATCCCCAGCGCCTGAGCACGCGCGGCGCGAGCGCCTTCATCGCCAGCGCGCCGATCGCGCCTGCCATCGTGATCAAGCCCGTCGTCGCCGCCGACAGGCCGAAGCCGAGCTGGAACATCAACGGCAGCAGGAACGGCTGTGCACCCTGCGTGATCCGCGTCAGTGACCCCGCGATCACCGACAGGCGGAACGTCGGCACGCGCATCAGCGTGGGATCGAGGATCGGGTCCGCGACCCGCCTGGCGTGGCGGACGTACGCCAGCGCCAGCAGCACGCCCGCCGCCAGCAGCGCGATCGCGACCCTGCCCGTCCCCGGCCGACTCGACAGCTCGAACCCGAACAACAGGCAGCCGAGCGCCAGCCCCGATTGCACAAAGCCAAGCCGGTCGAACCGAACCCGCGCGTCGCCGCGCACGTCGGGCACCAGCAGCCACGCCCCGACCACGCCAGCCACGCCGATCGGCAGGTTGAGGTAGAAGATCCAGCGCCAGTCGAGCGTCGTGACGATCAATCCGCCGAGCGGCGGGCCGAGGATCGGCCCCGCGAGTGCCGGCATGACCAGCCACGACAACGCCTGCACCATGTCCTCCTTGGCGACGCTGCGAAGCAGCACGAGCCGCCCGACCGGCACCATCATCGCGCCGCCGATCCCCTGCACGAAGCGCGCCGCGACCAGCATCGCAAGGCTGTCGGACCGCGCGCACGCAACCGAGCCGAGCAGGAACACGATGATCGCCCCGCAGAAGATCGAGCGCGAGCCGAAGCGATCGGCCAGCGTCCCGCTCGCCGGAATGAATAGCGCCAGCGCGAGCAGATAGCTGGTCAGCGCCAGGCTGAGGCTGGTCGCGGGCGTACCCAGGTCACGCGCCATCGTCGGCAGCGCCACCGTCAGCACCGTGCCGTCGAGTTGCTGCATGAACAGCGCGGACGCGACCACCAGCGCGGTGACGCGGTACCCGCGCGCGGCGGCCGCCGGCATCGCAGCCGCCACCTCCGGCTGCTTCACCGATCCGGCGGTGATCGCCTCGACGCCTGGTGCCAGCCCGTCACCCACGTCCGCGCTCATCGACGCGAGATTACGCCGTCGCCACCGCATGCCTGTCCATCCGTTCGAAATTACCGACGCTCCTAGAACGCGACTTGAGCACGACCGATCAAACTTTGTCCGTGATCGGTGCCAATGCCTGCGGGCAACGGATTGGTCACCGTCCAATCGATCGCGTTCACCTGCAACCGGACAAAATTATTGAGGTACCAGTTGACGCCCAGCGTCGTCGCCGTGCCGCGCCCTGCGGTCGGGTTATCGCTGTAATCAAGCGCCTCGTAGCGCGCGGCAAGCTCGATCGCGCCGCTGCCGCCGCTGGTGAAGGGGTGCAACACCTTTGGCCGGCTCCATACGCCGCCGCGGCTGAGGTACGGCGGCGTTTCGCCGGTCAGGAACCAGCCGGCCGACCATGCCCACGCATCCTGGGTGGTGCTTGACCCGGCACGACCCTCCAGTGTGCGCCGACCATATTCGCCGTAGGTCCACAGCGAGCGGTGAAACGCGCCCAGCTCGAACCCGTAACCGTCACCGCGAACCGCCCCGGCGAACGTGCCGGGCGCGATCCGTAGTGCGTCGTTGTAGAATCCGCCGACCGCGATGCTGCGCGTCGGGCGCGTGACGTCGTCCGCCAGCGTCTCGTGAAATCCCCACGCACCGACGTGCAACAGCCACTCGCGGGTCTTGACCGGGTTCCAGTGCGCGCGCCCGGCGATCGTCAGCCCGTCACTCGCGTTGCCGGGATTGTTGATGTCATCGCCCGACACCTGCACCCCGACATGCCAGCCGTCGCCGTACACGCGTGCCGCCGCACCCAGCCCGAAAAAGCCGCGTACCGGAATGATGCCCGCGCCGACGACGTTGCGTTCCAGGAACGGCACCGAGATCGTCCCGCTCGATCCGTCGAGCCCGCGATCGTTCAGCCTGTTACCCAGCGCGAACTCCGCCTGTTGCCCCAGAAAGCGCGTCGTCCAGGCAAGATAGGCGGATTTGATCGCGACTTCGTTGTCGGCGAAATCTCCCTCGACCAAATATGATAGGTGCGTGCCGGCCGCACCTTCAATGCCGAGCCGCAGCGAGCGCGCCTGCGTCGCCGAAACGTTGCGTGCCGGCACTGCACTACCGCGCGTCGTGCCCAGATCGATCAGGATGCGCCCACGCGGACGAAAGGAGAAGCGGCCGTCCGCGCTGGTGAACTCGGGCGTGCCTTTCGACCAGTCGACGCTGCCGTTGCCCTGCTGCGCGCGCTCGATCCGTGCGAGCCGCGCGTCGAGTGACGGCGGGTGCGCGTCGGACGGCAGCGCCTGGCCGAGCGGCGCCGGCATTCGCCGCGGCGATCCGGTCTTTGTCGACGGCGCAGGCGCCGGCGCTGCCGCAGACTGAGCGACCTGAGTCGCCTCTACCGCCTTGCCCTCCTCGACCACGGCGAGCCGTGCTTCCAGCTTGGCGATCTGTGCCTGCTGCGCCTCGACCAGGCGGGTCAGTCTGGCGACATCGTCGTCGACTTGCGCGTAGGCAGGCACCGCCATGCTCGCGCCGAGGACAAGCGCCGCTGCTCGTAGCATCGACATGGATCCTTTGAAGAGACCGGCCGCCGCGCACCCGGCGAACGGCCGAGGGGGCCAGCGCTACGCGCGCTTGGCCAAGCGTGACCCAATCACCAGCGACAGCAGCGACAGCAAAGCGGCGGCGGCGCACCATGCGCCGGGAATCGCCTTGTCGCCCGTCGCGCCGATCAGCGCGGTGCTGATCGCCGGCGTGAAGCCGCCGAAGATCGCGGTCGCGAGGCTGTAGGCCAGGCTGAAGCCGACGGTGCGGACATGCGCCGGGATCACCTCGGTCAAATAGACGATGAACGCGCCGTTATACGTCGCATAGATCGCCGCCAGCAGCAGTTCGACCGTCAGCAGCCGCCCGAAGCTGGGCGCCGCCACCAGCCAGCTCATCAGCGGATAGGCCAGCACCGCACCCAGCACGGTCGCGGTGATCAGCAGCGGCATGCGCCCGACCCGGTCCGACAAAGCGCCCATGACCGGCAGCAGCACGAAATTGGTAAGGCCGACGCAGGCGGTGACGAACAGGCTCGCACCCGGCGTGAGCGACAGTACCTTGTTCCCGAACGTGGGGGTGTAAGCGGTGATCATGTAGAAGAAGACGGTGGTCATCACCGCCATCAGCGTACCCTGCAGCACGATGCCCCAATTGCCGCCGACGGTGCGCAGGATTGTGCCGAGCTTAGGATGCTCCTTGCGCTTCAGGAACACGTCCGTCTCCTCCATGTGACGGCGGATGACGAACAGGAACGGGATCATCACGCAACCGATGATGAACGGGATACGCCAGCCCCACGCCTGCATCGTATCGGCATCAAGGCTGGTCGACACCAGCAGCCCGATCAACGCGGCGAATACCACCGCCGCCTGCTGGCTGGCCGATTGCCACGAACAGAAGAAGCCTTTGCGGTTGGGCGGCGCGATCTCGTTCAGGTAGACCGACACCCCGCCCACCTCGACGCCCGCGGACAGACCCTGCACGAGTCGCCCCAGCAGGATGATGATAGGCGCGGCAACGCCGATCTGCGCGTAGGTCGGCGTGATCGCGATCGCGAGCGTGCCGAGCGCCATCAACCCGAGCGTTAGCAGCAGACCCTGCCGTCGCCCGTGACGATCGATATAGGCACCCAGCACCAGCGCGCCGACCGGCCGCATCAGGAAGCCGGCGCCGAACGTCATCAATGTCAGCATCAGCGAGGCGAACTCGCTGCCGGTCGGAAAGAACGCCTTCGCGATGTACGTGGCATAATAGCCGAACACCATGAAATCGAACATTTCGAGGAAGTTGCCGCTGGCGACGATGAAGATCGACTTCAACGCCGATCGCTTGCGCTCAGGGGAGATCGGCGCGGCGGCTGACGCTCCGATCGCCGATGAGACAGTGGGTGATGCATACGCCTGGGTCATGGCTTGGCCTTTTGCGCCGCGGGTTCCAGTCCGCTGTCGCGGATGATCGGAAAGGCCCGGGGGGAGGACAGATAGGCGATCAGCGCACGCGCCTCGCCCGGGTGGGTGGAATAGGAAACCATGCCGGCGGAGAAGGGCGTCACCTTCTGCAATGCGTCGGGCAGCAGGCCCACGATGCGGATGCCCTTGACCGGCTTCAACTCGCTCAATTGCTGGAAGCCGAGCTCGGCTTCGCCGCGCGCGACGATCGTACCCACCGGGGTGGCCGGGATCATCCGCCCCTTTGGACGGACCTCGTCCGCGATGCCCAACCGGTCGAGCATCGTCGACTGAATGTACACGCCGGACGCGCTGTCGGACCACGCGACCGATTTGGCGTGGAGCAGGGTCGCGCGCACCGCGTCGGTGGTCGAAATGTCGGGCACCGGCGCACCCGCGCGCACCGCCACCGCGATCTTCGACAATCCGAGATCGACCGCGCTGCCGCACGCGACGCGGCCCTGCTCGACCAGCTTGTCCAGCCCGCCGCGCGCGAGAATGACGACGTCAGCCTCCTCGTGTCGCGCCAGGCGGTTCGGGATCGCCTGCGGTGTGTCGCCCATCGACGGGCCATGTTCGGTCACGACCCGCACGCCGGTCTCGCGCTGATACTTCTTCGCCAGCGCCTTGAACGCGGCGGTGAACGCACCAGAGGTGACGACATGGACTTCGCGAACAGTCGCCTTTGCCTGCGTCTTGCGCGCCTCAAGGGGTGCAGCGACGACGCCGCCGAACAGCGACAGGCCGAACAGCAACGAGAAGCTGGCAGCCCTCATCCGCCCGCCTTTGATCCTGAGTACAGTTTCCATCACGCATTCCTCTCGTGTCGGGCCCGCTTGTCGGCGCGCTCTCATTCGCAAGTCAGACTTGAGCCTGATGGCTTCGCCGGGCACTAAGCATCGCCAGGAGCCCCGCGTTCAAATGCAATGATCGGTGCGCTAATTGCGCTGCGCGCATAACTGTTCTGCTCGGAGGTCTTTTCTGCACGCGTTCAAGCGTCTTCATGTGCAATTGCTGCTCGGCATCGTCGCCGGCACCGCGGTCGGCTATCTGGCGCCGACGTGGGGACGCGAGCTCGGACCGCTCGGGGTCGCGTTCGTCAAGGCGATGCGAATGATGGTGCCGCCGGTCCTGTTCTGCACCATCGTCGAGGGGATCGTGCGGCATGGCGCGGCGCGCGACACCGGCGCCACCCTGCTGCGCAGCCTGCTGGTCTTCCTCGCCATCACCGTAGCGGCGCTGGCACTAGGACTAGGCGTCGCATTGCTGCTGCATCCCGGACGCGGACTACCGCTGGCGCCCTACGCCGCCGCCGCGAGCGCGCTTGAACACCAGTTCGCCGGCCGATACGTCACCGGCCCCGGCGACTTCCTCGTGCGGATGGTGCCGGATACGTTGTTCTCCGCCTTCACCGCGGGCGACGTGTTGCCGATATTGTTCGTCGCAGCACTGGTCGGCTTCGGGCTGCTGCGCATCGGGGAGGCCGGTGCGCCGATCGTTCGCGCGATCGAGGCGCTGACACGCCTGCAGTTCGTCATCTTCGGCTTTCTGACCCGCGCTGCACCGGTCGGGGCGTTCGGCGCCATCGCCTATACGGTCGGCACCTACGGGCTCGTCTTCCTCGGTTCGCTCGGCCACCTCGCCGCCGCGCTTGCGCTCGCCTGCGCCTTGCTGGTCACGCTGCTACTTGCGCTGGTGCGCATGGTCACCGGCATCGGTCCGCTGCTGCTCTTGCGGACGTTCCGCGACGAGTTGCTCATCATCCTCGGCACCTCCTCGACCGAGGTCGTGCTGCCGCGCCTGATCGAGAAGCTGGAGGCGCTCGGCTGCCCGCGCAGCATCGTCGGACTGACGGTCCCACTCGGCTATTCGCTCAATCTCGCCGGCACCGCAGTCTATCTGGTGGTCGCCACCCTGTTCCTCGCCGACGCGCTCGGCCTGGCCCTGTCACCGCAGCGTCTGGCGACTTACCTGCTCGTCATGCTGGTCACGTCGAAGGCCGCCGCGGGCGTCACCGGCAGCGGTTTTTCCGCGCTGCTCCTCACGCTCGCGCTGCTGCCCGATGTGCCGGTCGGCGCGGCCGCGATGCTGATCGCGGTTGATCGCTTCCTGTCCGAGATACGCGCGTTGACCAGCGCCAGCGCCAACGTCTCCGCCTCGCTGCTGATCACGCGCTGGGCAGGCGCACTCGCGCCTTCACCGCTCGCCCCAGCCCGCCGCGAGTAGCGCCGTCAACCGCTCGGCGGCGGGCGACAGCGTGACCGAAGGACGGCGCAAGACACCGATCGTCCGCACGATCTCCGCCCCCTTGATCGCCCGCCAGACAAGGTCGCGCGCATCCGGCCCCTGGCACGCCAGCCGCGGCAGCACGGACGGGCCCAGCCCCGCATCCACCAGCGCCAGCGCAGAGGATAGCCGCGTCACCTCGTAGAACCATCTGAGCTCGACCCCTGCACGCGCCAGTCCAGCCTCAAGCAACGTGCGATTACCGCTGCCGCGGTGCACCGTCACCAGCCGCCGCCCGGCCAGGTCGCTCCACCGCGGCGCATCGATCGCCGCCAGCGGGTCATCGCGGCGACAGACCAGCCCGTAGGGATCGTCGGTCAGCGGCTCAAACGTCAGGTCGGCATCGAGCGATACGGGCAAGGTGATCGCCAGCTCGGCCTCGCCGGTGCGCACCGCCTGCGCACATTCGGTCGCTGACAGGTCGAGCAGGCGAACGCGGTAGTTGCGGTAATCCTGCGCAAACCGCTCAAGTGCGGCGGGCAGGAAGCGGACGGTCGCGCTCGGAATGCTTGCGATCGTCAGCCGACCGGCCTGTCGCTCGCCGAGCGCCATCGTGCTCAACAGCGAGCCGTCCATCTCGTCGAGCAGGCGGCGTAGCAGCGGCACGATCTCCTGCCCCGCCGGCGTCAGCCGCACGCTGCGCGTCGTGCGCTCGAGCAACTGGGTGCCGACCGTCGCCTCCAGCTTCTGCACCCGCCGGCTCAGCGCGGGCTGCGACAGGTGCAACTGCTCGGCCGCACGCAGGAAGCTCTTGCCATCGGCGATCGCCACCAACGCGCGCAGGTCGAGAAGCTCGCAGTTCAACAGGTTCATTTGCCCAAATACCATGGCCTGGTCAGCAATTCACACCGCTGCATCCAGATAGGTCGCCGCATCAACGATGTGATCTACCTGATGACATCTACACGCCCAAACTTACTTCTGCCTTGATCACCGGCCGTTAAATTGCCCAGCCCGATACGTCGTCCGACTGCGCGATCAGCGCCAGTCCGTGCGCGATCGAGGTCAGTTCGCCCCCCGCGTCGATCCGCTCTCGGCCGAAGCGCTGCTCGAACAATCGACGCACAGCGGGCACCAGCGAGGTGCCGCCGGTCAGGAAAACGCGGTCGACCGCGCTTGCGTCGACGCCAGCATCGGCCAGCGCCTCGTCGACCGCTTGCGCCATGCGCGAAACGTCGTCGGCAATCCACTGCTCGAAGTCGGCTCGCGCCACGTGCGCGGCGATGTCAAGCCCGCCGCCGGCGAAGCGAAACTCGGCGCTGTCGGCCGACGACAGCGCACGCTTCAATCGACCTACCGCGTCGTACAAGGGAAAGCCAAGCTCGTGCTCGATGATCGCGATCATGCGCCCGATCGCATCCGGGTCGACCGCGCTGCGCTGCAGCCGCTCCAGTTCTGCCAGCGTACGCCGGTTGCGCATCAGCGCGAGCTTCGACCAGTCGCCGAAATCGGCGAAATAGCCGCCCGGTATCTCGAGCAGCTTGTCGAATGAGCGATAAGCGCTGCCCTTGCCGAGCAGCGGCAGCACCAGCCGGTCGATGATGCGATAGTCGAAGCGGTCACCCGCGATACCGACGCCGGCATGACCGAGCGGCAGGCATCGGCGCGACTCGCCCGCACGCTCGATACGCACCACCGAAAAATCACTCGTGCCGCCACCGAAATCGGCCACCAGCAACGTCGCGGGTTCGCTGACGCGTGCGGCATAGCTGTATGCGGCCGCAAGCGGTTCGTAGACGTAGTGGATTTCCGCCCCCGCCCGGCGAACATCGCATCGTAGCGTTCACGCGCCAGCGCCGCATCGGGTCGCGCTCCCGCATATCGTACCGGCCGTCCGACAATCAGCCGATCAAGGTGTGCGAACGCTCCCTCCGCGCTCTCGGCAACCCGGTCGAGAAAAAACTGTCCCAGCTCTTCGAAACGATATCGCTTGTTGAAGACCGGGGCGCTGTCGAACGACGCACTCGCCGCCACCGATTTGAACGATTGCAGGAACCGGCTGCCGTCCGGATATTCCAAATACTCGCGGATCGCCGCAGGTCCGGCCTCCACCATCAACCCATCGGGTGCATCCTCGTCCTGCCAGAAGCACAAGGCGGATCGGAACACCTCGCTAGCCTGCACGCGGTCGAGTGGCAGCAGACGCGGCGGCTGCGCTCGATCCTCGACCATCGCCGCCACCGTGTTGGTGGTCCCGAAGTCCAGCCCTATGGCACGAAGGTTCGACATAGAGAGACGGTCCGTCAGAGAGTGGCGGGCTATGGCGGCAGCACATGCAGCGGACAAGCACCGACCTTGATCCACGTCTGTTGTCGGCAGACGCCCGTCGCTCTACGCCGATCGTCGATGCCAACATGTCGGCCATGAACGATCCCCTACCCCGCGTCGCTGTGGCGCTGCCGGCGAGGGACGAAGCCGCCTGCCTGCCCGTCTGCCTCGCAGCGCTCGACCAGGCAGCGGGTCGGTTCGGCGGCGCGGTGACGATCGTTGTGGTCGCCAACAATTGCGCCGACGCGACGTCGCGCGTGCTTGCCGACACGCAGCTGCGCCACGCGACGCTGCGGCCGCGTGCGGTGACGTTGCTTCCGCGCTTCCGCCATGCCGGCTGGGCGCGCCGGCTCGCCTTCGATGCCGCGGCCGACGCACTCAGCGCCGACACCGACGTGCTGATGTCGAGCGACGCCGACACCTGTGTCGCACCCGACTGGATCACGCGCACGGTTGCTTATCTCGACAGCGGCATGGATGCGGTTGCCGGGCGCGCGCTGACCCGTCGCGACGATCGCCGCGCACTCGGGCATGAGGCGATGCGCCGGCTCAACCTGCTCGGTCGCTATTACACCGCGCTGGATTGGCTGCGCGCCGATGCGTCGCCTGATCCATACGATCCATGGCCGCGGCACTTCTACGAAGGCGGCGCAAGCATCGCGTTGACGCTTCAAACCTATCGCCGCATCGGCGGCGCGCCGACGCCTGCCCTGGCGGAGGATCGCGCGTTGTTCGCCGCGGTTCGAGCGGCCGGCGGGCGCGTCCGCCACCCGCTCGACGTGCGTGTCTTCACCTCCAGCCGGCTCAATGGCCGCGCACCCGGCGGCATGGCCGACGCTTTCGCACGCTGGATCACGCAGGACCTGACCGCCCCGCTGCACGAGACCTACGCTGTTCCAGCCGCGCTCGATCCGATAGGCGCGACGGCAGACGACCAGCTCAGCTTCCTGACGCTACCCGACGCGGTCGCACGTGCTCGCGCCATGATCCGCGCGCGTCGTTTACGCCCGCCGCCACAAGTCGAGCCGATATTGCTCCCGCCGCTCGGCATGGACAACCTCGACACCGTTCCCCATCAGGCGTCGCAGCCCCTCGACGGCCTCGTCGCCTGACAGCGGATAGTCCGTCTCTCCGATCCAATGGACCAGCAGCAGGTCGCCGCCGCTGACCACATGCGCCGATAGGTAATTGGCCGCGCGCGAGAGATCAGCGCGATCCCAATAATAGATCACCTCGGACAGGACGACGAGGTCGAAGCAGCCCGGCGGCACATCACCGGGCACTTGCCGCTGCTCGATGCGAACCTGCGGCAGGTCCGCGCACCGCGCTTGCGCCGCCGCCAGCGCGGTTTGCGATACATCGACCGCAAGCAGGTCGTCGCAGCGCGCCGCCAGCCGCTGCGTCAGAACACCGTTCGCGCAGCCGATCTCCAATGCGGCAGCGTACCGCTCTCGTGGCAGGCTCGCCAGGCTGTGATCGTATTTGGCCCGCTCATAGTCACTCGTCTCGAAATGCCACGGGTCGCCCTGTTCGGCGAACAGGCCCTCGAACCAGTCAGCCCCGATCGATCGATCACGCCGCATCGCGTTCCTCCAACAGTATGGTGAAGCGCCGATCGACCAGCCGCCGCATGGCCCGCGGCAGGACAAAGCGGTCGCGGGCGCCGGTAATGCGCGCCCCCATCTGACTGCGGTGGCACGCGAGCGCGCGCCGCTCGATCCCGCGCCGGGCGCTTGATCGGATGACGAGCGGCCTGACGCGGGCGAGCCGCTCCGCCACATCGGCGCGGGTCCATCCCCACACGCAGTAGAACAACGGCGTCGTGCCAAGACGCTGCGCAACCGCGCAGGCCACCGCGGCAGCAGCCTGATGATCGCAGTGCGGATCATGGGCCCAGGTGGTCGTCACACGCGTCAGCCGCTCGCGCCGGCAATGCGCGACCAGCCGGTCGACCGTATGACCGAAGGCCACACTGTCGGCGGCATACGGCGCAGCATCGCGCCAGCCGAGCAGCATTGGGGTGGCTGTGGAACCAAGCACGCGCAATGCCGCACGCGCCTCGCCCGCGCGCAATGCCGCCACCCGCTTGGCGCTCCATCCGGGCGCACCGACGTGGCTGCCCGAACCATCGGTCAGGAATGCGACCGATAGCCGCGCGCTTGAAGCCGACAGTCCCGCGATCAGCCCGCCCGCACCCAGCGCCTCGTCATCGGGGTGCGGCGCAAGCACCAGCCAGCCGTCCCGTGCCGCCTGTGCGATCGACAGACGCCGCGCGCGCAGTAACGTGCGCCGCCAGCTCGCCTGACCCGGCATCACCACCACGGATCGTCGCCCCAGCGATCCGCCTCGATCCACGCCGCCGCTGCGCGGTCGCGGGCCTGATCGGGAACCGGCTGGCGCAGGTACAGCCCCAGGTCGCGCGTGATCCGGTCGACGCGACTGCCGGCAAAAAACGATGCCGTCCCGATCGCGCGCGCCGCTCCCTCCATCACGAGCAGACCTGCCTCCTCGACCACGCCGCGCGTCATCAGCACGTGGGCGATCGCATTCGGTGAGCCGTCTTCGGCGAGCTGCGACGCGCGGCCGACCCACGTTGCGGCAGAGCGCGTCGCGACGATCGCCGCGCCAATCCGCGCGCGCTGAATCGAATCGTTCGCCTTGCCCGTGGCGACCAGGTGATCGCGCCAGTGCCGAAGCAACGCCTCGACCGCACCCAATTGCACCGCGGTAAAGCGCCACGCGCCGGCGGAAAATCGCGGCTCGCGCTCGTAATCACCCGCTTCGCCGATCAATGCGTCTGAGCTGACGACCAAGCCGTTGAAATCAAGCGTCCCGCTGTTCGTGCCGCGCATGCCGCGCACCTGCCACGCGCTGTTGTCGACCCGCGCACCCGCTTCCGACACATCGGCGAGCACCATCTGCTTGGTGCCGTCCGGCCACCGTGCCGTGATCAGTGCCCGGTCGATGTGCCCCGCCCCCGTCGCGAAGCTTTTGGCGCCGGACAGACGATAGGTGCCCGGCCCCGTCTCCTCGACATTCATGCCGGGTGCGGGTTCGGTGTTCCACACGCCGTATACGCGCCCCGCCGCCAGATCGCGCGCCAGTGCGTCGCGTTGTGTCGCACCACCATAAGCGTGAACGAGCTGCACCGCGTTGACATGACCTTCGTAGATCCGACCCAGGCTCAGGTCTGCTCCACCGATCAGGCGCAACGTCGTGAGCAGATCGACGGCCGCCGCCGCACCGTCCAGCGTGACAAACGCCGAGGTCGCACCGAGGTCGATCAGCGTTCGCAGCCGCTCGGCCGGGAACTCCTCGTCGCCATTTGCATGATCCCACACGCGCACTACGTCTCGCAAACGCGCGACCAACGACGCTCCGTCGCCCTGTTCCACCTGCATCAGCAATCGCCTGCCCTCCCGCTTGCAGCCCAGCGCTTCAGTCGCAGGCACGGTTCCGGCTCTTCAGGCCAATCGCTGGGCAGGAAGCAATCGATCAAGCAGCAGGTTCAGCCCCGCCACGAGCAGCAGCGACGCACCGAACAACGGCAGCACGAGCCCCGCAACGACCAGCGCGATGATCAGACCGCGCGCGCGTGCGCCGGCGATCGGCGACGGCGCGCCGGTCGATCCGCGCGGTCGCCGCTTCCACCACATTGCCACCCCGCTGATCGTCAACACCCAGATCGCGATGCAGGGCACAAGCATCAGCAATTGATTGGGACGTCCGAAGTAATTGCCCATGTGCAACTGCACACCTAACTCGACCGCCTTTCCGACAATGCCGTAATCGGCATAGTCGACCTCCTGCCCGATCTGTCGCAGGCTGTAGCGATCGACATAGATCGTGTGCTGCCCCTGTGGCCGGTCGGGGTAGGTAATCGCGGCATACACGCCGTCCGGGCCAGCCGGCAGGTAAAGCCAGTAACCCCCGACGAGATGCCGCCGCGCCAACAAGCGCGTCACGCGGTCGATGCCGGCGATCGCAGCCGCATCGTGCGTCGCCGCCGGCGCTTCGTGGCCGGCATGCCCCTGATGCTGGTCTCCGCCATTCGATTGCGGCATTGGCGCTGCTTCGAGCGTCCACGGCACCTGTCCGAGCGCCGCCTTCATCGAGACGCTGTGCGGTGCATTGTGGGTGCGAAACGACGGCGGATAGCCGACGCCGGCCGCCGCACTCGCCCGCTGGAGCAGGTCGCCGCTCACCCCCGCCCATGGCAGCCCCGTCACGATCAGGAAGCCGATCAGCCCCATGCTCCACACCCCGACCGGGCCATGCAGCGCGCGCCAGAAGCGCCGGCCTCGAAGGTCGAAGCGCGGCCACAGCACGCCCGCCTTGCGCCACCGCCCCGACCCACGCGGCCACCACAGGATCGTGCCCGTCACGAGCAGCACCAACGCCCAGCACGCCGCCAGTTCGACTAGCCGATCACCCGCCGTGCCGATCATCAGCGATCCGTGCAGCCCGTCCGCGATCCCGACCAGCGTGCGCTCGTACACCAGGCTGCCGAGCACGCGTCCGCTTCCCGGATCGACGTGCACGCGCAGCGGCACGCCGTCGCTCGGCGTCACGTAGACCACCGCCGCGCGCGTGTTCGACGCCGGCACGTCGACCCGCGAAGCCGCGCCCGGATGCGCGCTCAGTGCCGCACGGACCATCTCCGAGACCGGAACACTGGTCGTATGTGGCGCGACCAGACGCAATTCGGGATAGATCGCATCATTCAACTCATCGTTGAACAGATAGATCGCGCCGGTCGCACTCAGCATCAGCAGGAACGGTGCGACGATCAACCCGGCCCAGAAATGCCAGCGCCACACCGCGCGGTGAAAGGCGGCCGTCCGCGTTCGCTCACTCACCAGCATGGCCGTCACAGCCGCGTCGCCAGCGCAAGCTCGAACGACCGCGGCGCCGCGATGTACACGTTGGTGCTCGGATAGCCCGAATATTCGCCGTAGAACGCATCGGTCAGGTTGCGCCCTCGCGCCGTCAACGTGACCCCGCGCGCGACCGGGACCGAGATGCTTGCGTCCAGCGTGGTGTGCCCGGCAACGCGGATCGTGTTCGCCGTGTCGGTGTAGAAATCGCTGGCGTGACGCAGGAAGCCACCGATCGTCACCTTGTCGGCGATCGTATAAAGCGCGGTCGCGTTCAGCGTCGTCGATGGCACGTTGATCGGCCGATTGCCGCGTCGGCTGACCGCTATGCCTGAGACGACCTCGCTCAACTCGTCATAGCGTGCGTCGGTATAGGATGCGCCGGCCGACAGGCGCAGCGACTTCGATGCGGAAAGCGCGGCGATCAACTCGATGCCCTGCGACGACTGGCGTCCGCCCTGGACCGCAAGCGAGGGATTGGCCGGATCGCGCGTGATGATGTCGCGCTGCTCAATGCGGTAGGCCGCGCCGGTGATGCTGATCCGCCCGCTCGCGGTGCCTGCCTTGAAGCCGCCCTCGTACGAGCGGCCGCTGGTCAGCTTGAAGCGGCTGTTTGCGATCGAGGCGAGCAGGATCGTCGACACCGGCGACACCGCGGTGGTATATTGCGCGTAGAGCGTGATCCCCGGCCACCCCTCCCACGTCGTGCCCGCCCGCCACGACACGGGATCGAAGCTCGGATCGTTGCGGTCGACCGCGCCGGTCACGTTCTGGATCGTCGCACGGCGCAGCGCGATGTGGTCCCAGCGGATGCCGCCGAGCAGCAGCCACTTCGGCGTCAGGTTCACCGCATCCTCCGCAAACACTGATGCCTGCCGCAGCTTCGACTCGAACGTCACGTTGCCGCTGGTGTAGATCGCGGGCGAGGTCGGCCGTGCGATCACCGCCGGATCGCGCACGTCGACCGCTGGCAATGCGCCAGCCGGCGCCTGCTGCCGCAGGCTGATGAAGTCGGTGTCGTTATACTCGGCACCAAGGCTGAAACGATTGCGCAGCCCGGCGATCGCGCCATCATGCCCGACAACCCCGCGCGCATTCCAGAAGCGATGATCGTGGCGGAAATCCTGATAGCTCTGGCGAAAACTTCCGTGTGGAAAGACAGCGTCCGACGCGACGAAGGTCTGCGTGTCGGCGAGCAGGAACGCACGGTCGGCGATGTAACCGGTCAGGTCGAGCGCTGCGGTCCAACCGTTACCGATCACCCAATCGATGCGCGACCGCCATGTCGTCTCGTCCGCGCCGGAATAGGCACCCAATGGATTGTAGTTGCGCCGCCTGAGCGGCCGGTCGGCGACCAGCCCGCTCGTACTCTCGACCGCAGCGCTTGGCCGCAGCGCGTAGCGAGCCGGGATGAGCGGCAGCCCTTGATAGGTGGCGTCGTAGCGATCCTCGAAATGATCGACCGCGACCAGCACCGACAGCGTCGTGCTCGGCCGCCACAGCGCGCTGGCGGTCAGCCCGGCGGAGAAGGTGTCGTTGTTGTCGACATCGTACAGGCTCCGCGAGCGTTGGTAGCTTGCATCCGCACGGACCGCGAGATCGCCCGTTACCGGCAGGTTGACCCCTGCGGCGGCGAATACGGTGTCAAAGCTGCCGACCGAAACCAGGCTGTCGAAATGCTCCTCGCCGAGCACGGGCTTGCGCGTCACCTTGTTGATCACGCCCGCGAGAGCCCCCTCGCCGTACAGGACCGACGCCGGGCCTTTCAGCACCTCGACGCGGTCGTAATGCCAGTTGTTGCTGTCACGCTGCACGACCGTCGAGGCGGCGATCCGTACCCCGTCCTGCAGGACCGAGACGGTGTTGCCCGCAAACCCGCGTAAAGAGACGACGGCCGGGTTTCCGGGCACGTTACCCGCCACCGCGCCGACCACGTCGTTGAACGTCTCGCGTGCGGTGCGCAGCCCGCGGACCTGTAATTCGTTCTGGTCCAGCACTTCGACGCTTGCCGGCGTTTCGCGGATCGTCAGCCCGAGCCTGCTGCTCGCCTGGACCGATTGATCGAGCTTGACGGGATCGCGCGCGCCCTCGACGACGATGTCACCGTCGCGCACTTGCGCTGCAACGGGCGCGGCAGGCAGCAGGCACGGCAATGCCGCACCCAGTCGTAAGATGAAAGTTGACATAAAACACCTGTGACCGGCGCAGCAGCCAGCCCGCGCCGTTGGAAAAGAAGCCGCGGATCAGCGCGACGCAACTCAGGTCACAGAAGTGTGGGAGGGCCTCTCAGCGGCGGACGCGACCGTGCCGGTTCCGTCCGGCCGGGCAGGACGATGCCGCTGATGCCCAGTGCCATGACAAAGGCGATCAGCGCGACGAGCAACAGCGGGTCGGTCGCCGCGATCGTCGCGGCGGCAAGCGCGGAGAAGACGCACGGCAGTTCCGCCTTCCCGTCCGAGTGTGACGGGCTGCGTTTGTCGGCCGCGTCGGCATGGATCATGTCCATGTGCACCAAGTCGTCCATCGTGGCCTCAACCGACTGGATCTGGGTCGAAGTGACCTGAGGGCACAAGGTGATCGTGGGCCAACCCGCTTCGTCGCTGACCATATAGCCACCTGGCACCGCCAGCTTCATCAGCAACGCCGCCGCGAAGATCAGCACGGCAAGGTGACGATGCACGAGAAGACGGCGGAACGCGCTCACCGCAATGGCCTAGCGGCGCGACAGCAGCGTGTCACCAGTTCCTCTCGCCCCCGACATCGGCGGCAGGGCGCCGGCCTACCGCCTCAGGACCGCGCGATCAGCGTTTCCAGCAGCGGTATGTCCAGCGGCGGCATCGGCAGGCGTCGCAGCGCCGCCGGTTGATCCCAGCACAGTGCACTGGCGTCGAGTCCCCGTGGAACACCCCGCCAACGCGTGCACCGGAACAGCAGCAGGATCATGCACCGTTTGGCGTCCGCATCGGTTGCGAAGCCGTGCGGCGTCAGGTCAGCCATCGCCACCCGGATATCGAGTTCCTCCAGCAACTCGCGGGCAAGCGCTTGATCCGGCGTCTCCCCTGCCTCGACCTTGCCGCCCGGAAACTCCCACAGACCGCCGTGCGCCTTACCCGCCGGTCGCTGCTGCATCAGCACGCGTCCGACGTCGTCGCAGAGGGCGGCCGCGACGACGATCAACGGCGAGCGGATCGGCGCCGGGTGTTGAGGAAGCGAATCGTTAAGGCTCATTCGCTAGTCTCCCCGTCGATGAAGCGCCGTCAAACCCTCCTTGGTGCAATCACGCGCCTGGTTCGGGCGCGTCGCGGCGCCACGGCGGTCGAATATGCACTGATCGCCGCGCTTATCGCGCTGGCCGCGCTCACCGCCATCGCGCAGGTGGCGTCGCAGACGACCGGGTTGTGGAGCGACGTCAACGGCCAGGTGAGCAGCGCGGTCGCAAACCCATGATTAAGCATCGCTATTAAACATTTCGCAATTGCTTCGCGCGTATCACGGCAACGCTGGCTACCGGACTTCGGAAAACCAGCCGGGTAACTGAAGTTTCGAAAAGTCATCGGAGATCGACATGCAGCAGATTCGCGCATTCCTGAAGAACAACAAGGGCGCCACCGCCATCGAATACGGCCTGATCGCAGCGCTGATCGCCGTCGCCGCCATCACCGCCATGTCCAACCTGGGTGGTTCGATCAAGAACACCTTCGCCACCGCTGGCGCACGTCTGGACACCGCGTCGGGCACGGCATCGACGGCTGGTACCGCCAAGTAACCTACCGGCAGGCATGCCAAAATGGAGGGCGGCGGAGCGATCCGCCGCCCTTATTCGTGCGTCTAGATGCGCACTTGGCGGGTCAGACGCGCCCCATCGCCAGGAACTTCGCCCGCCGCGCTTGCCGCAGCGCCGCAGCATCCAGCGGTGACAGCTCAGCCAGCGCCTGCTCGATCGCGTCACCCAAGTTAATGATCGCACGCGAAGCATCGCGGTGCGCGCCGCCCAACGGCTCGGGCACGATCGTGTCAGCGATACCCAGCGCGTGCAGATCCTGCGCGGTCACCTTCATCGCCTCCGCCGCGTCCGCCGCCTTGTCGGCCGTGCGCCACAGGATTGAGGCGCACCCTTCTGGCGAGATGACCGAATAGACCGCGTGCTCGAACATCAGCACCTTGTTGCCGCTCGCCAGCGCGACCGCGCCGCCCGAGCCGCCTTCACCCACGATCGCGGAAATTAACGGCACACCGAGCGACAGGCACGTCTCGGTCGATCGCGCGATCGCCTCGGCTTGTCCGCGCTCCTCGGCCTGGATGCCGGGGAACGCACCCGAGGTATCGACCAGCGTCACGACCGGCAGCGCGAACCGGTCGGCCAGTTCCATCAGCCGGATCGCCTTGCGATATCCTTCCGGCTTTCCCATTCCGAAATTGTGCCGCAGTCGCGTCGCGGTGTCGTAGCCCTTTTCGTGCCCGAGCACGAGCACGCGGCGTCCGCGGAACGTCGCGAAGCCGCCCAGGATCGCTTGGTCGTCACCAAACGCCCGATCGCCGGCGAGTGGCATATAGTCGCTGAACAGCCCGGCGACATAATCCTTGAAGTGCGGGCGTTCGGGATGCCGTGCGACCTGCGTCTTCTGCCACGGCGTCAGCTTGGCAAACGTGTCCTTCAGCAGCTTGTCCGACTTGGCCTGCAACCGCGACACTTCGGCGGCGATATCGACGCCGCCCTCCGCACCAGTATCGCGCAGTTCGTCGATGCGCGCCTGCAATTCGGCGATCGGCTTCTCGTAGTCGAGGAATTTGAGCATCGCGCGCGGTTAGGACGCGCGCGCGCCAGCGTCAACGAGCGCCTCGCGCAGCGGATGCCGCTCATTGACCAGTTCGACCAGTCGGCTCCGGTCGACATGCGTGTATATCTCGGTTGTCGCGATGTCGGCATGACCCAGCATCGACTGCAGCGCACGCAGGTCCGCGCCGCCCTCCAGCAGGTGGGTCGCAAAGGCATGGCGTAGCACGTGCGGGCTGATGCGGTCGGGCGCGATGCCCGCCTCTGCCGCGATCGCGCGAACGATCTGAAACAGGCGCACGCGCGAGAGATGCGTCTTGCCCGATGGAAACAGGAACGCCTGATCGGTCGGCACGTGCGCACGCCATGCCGCCACTGCCGCGCGCGCGCGATCGGACAAGGGGACCAGCCGCTCGCGCCCGCCTTTTCCGCGCAGGATCAGGAACGGCTTGTCCGCCTGCACCGCCCCGCGCGGCAGGCCGACCAGTTCGCTCGCTCGCAGCCCGGAGCCGTAGAGCAATTCCAGCAGCGCAGACAGCCGCAGGTCGGGCGCGAGCGCCGGCTCTCGTCGCAGCCGTTCGGCGACCGCGGCGAACAGCCGGTCAACGTCATCGTGCGACAGCGTACGCGGGAGTCCGCGCTCGCTGCCGGGGCGCGGCAGCGCGGGCGAAGGATCGTCGGTTCGATCGCCTTCTTCCACCAGAAACGCGAAGAAACGCCTGAGCGCCGCCGCCTTGCGTGCCACGCTCGCCCGCGACAAAGCGCTCCAGCTCGCTGCCAGCTCCCCCAATGCGGCGGCATCCGCGATCGCGAGCCGACCATCCAGCAGCCCGGACGCGAGCCGCAGATCGGTCCGGTACGCCGCCAATGTGTTGCGTGCCGCGCCGGCCTGCGCCGCCATCATCTCCAGGAACCGCTCGATCGCGTCGCGGTCGCTCACGCAGCCGGTCGGCGACGTCGCCGTCATAGTCGGGTCAATGCCTCGACCGCGATCATCCGCGCCTCGCCGGTCAATCCGACCGCACGCAGCGCACCGATGATGCGGTACAAGGCTGCGGGTGGCACGCCAGCCCAATCGTTCGTCTGCATGCCCGTCGCGGCGAGCAGCACGACGGTGCCCGACTGCCCTTCGGCTGCCGCACGGTCGAGCGCGCGGGTCCAGGCGTCGGTCGCGCCGATGCGGACATCGAGCGACTGCGCACCCGCTTCGACATCGCTCGCGCTCATGCGGCCAAGCCCCGCCATCGCGGCGAAGAACAGCTGCTTCTTGCGCGATGCGTTCGCCCCTTTCGGCGCGTAATCGTCGACGCTGCCCCATCCGCTGCCGGTCCGGTCCGGCTCGGCGATGTGCAGCATGGCCCAAGCATCGCTGCCCGCGGGCACATGGCCTTGCCAGCGCAGCGCCGTGCGATCGAGCCCGGCCGAGAGCATCGACGCGATCAGCTGATCCGCCTGCTCGACACCGTCGAACACGGTCAATCGACCAGCCGCACGCGCGGTCAGGATCAGCCGGGCATAACGCAGCTCGGGCGTCTCGGCCCCGCTCCACAATGCCGTCATCGCCTTCAACCGGGTTGCCCGATCGACGCCGACATACGCGTCCTGCAGATCGTTCGCGGCCTGCGCCAGCGGCGCGGGCGCCTCCTCCAGCTCGCGCGATGCGGCGAACAGATCGACCAGCGCAGCATTGGACAGGATGCCCATCGCCGCGCCGCGCTCGGCCGGCACGACACGATCGCTGAGCGGGATCGCGGGCGCGAGCGCACGCCAGCCACTCAGCTGCGAACCCACCGTCGCGTGCAATTCCTCGGGCACGACGACGCCGGTGGCGGTTGCCAGGCCCCAGCGCCACGCGTTCAACTGCGTAACCGCATCCCACTCGATCGTGATCGCCTGCCGGCTGTCGGCACCCGCACCGATCACCTTCTGCGTCAATTGCAGGTCGACACCGCTCGCGACCTTTAAACGGCGTAGCTTCTGCACCAGCGGTCGTGTCGGCTCACCGGTCATCCCGGCGCACATCGCCTGCGCCGCGATCCAGCCGGGCTCGCTCTGCGCAATGCGCGGGGACTGCGCCAGCGTGCACAGCCCGGCGGGATCGGCGTTGGCGAGTGCGGTCTGCATCCACACCTGCGCCAGCTTGGGCGTGACGTTGTCCGCATCGACCGACTGCGCCACTGCGCGCGCCGCGACCGACTCGCCCATCCGCAGCAGCAGCCACGCCCGCTCCGCCGCAAAATCCGCGCCATTGACATGCGCCGGCGTGTTCAGTTGTGAGGCGAGCAGGCGGCGCAGCGCGATCGACATCCAGCGCGACGGCAGCGGCGCGGACAATCGTCGCATCAGGACTTCGAGGTAGCGGCCGTCGGCACGACCGAACGCGTCCGCACCTACCCCGCCCTCGCCGGCACCGACCGGCCCGACCTGTTGCAGCGATCGGCGCGCGAACGCTGGCATTTCGTAGAGCGCAAGCTGCGCCGCATCGGGCGTCGGCGATGCTGTCGGCGTCGGGCTTGGCAGGACCAGCGACGGCAGCGCTGGCAACGCACTAGCGGTCGCGGCCGCACGCGGGGCCGTCACGGCATCGTTCGCCCTGCCAGATGTCGGGGTCGGCGCGGGTGCCGGCGACGGTGTCTGCCCGAACCCCGGCGGCAGCAGCGATTCCGGCCGCTCCTGCGCCAGCGCGGTCGCCGCGATCGCGACCGCAGCGGCCCCGATCAGCAGGTGCTTAATTGGCAAGGTTGCCGAGCTCGACCGGCTGCTCGATCTGCGTCACCGGCCGCTCGGTCGCGCGCCCGGCGAAGAAGAACAGCGCGCCCACGACCAGGACGATCAGCACCACGAGCGAGACGATGAAACGCATATCGGGACCTTAGCATGAACAGGTGACTTCACCGAGCGCTAGGTCTGGCGTCGGCGTCGAAGTGCGCTGTATAGCCCGCCGCATCATGTTGCATAGCCCGCCCGTGACCCCCGCCTGGACGGGGCGGCCGATCGTTCTGGTCGGGCTGATGGGCGTGGGCAAGTCGACGGTCGGGCGGCGACTTGCCAACCGGCTCAAGCTTCCGTTCGTCGATGCCGATCACGAGATTGAACATGCAGCAGGCATGACGATCGCGGACATCTTCGACCGCTTCGGCGAGAATTATTTCCGCGACGGCGAACGCCGTGTGATCGCGCGATTGATCGACGGCAAGCCGAAGGTGATCGCAACCGGGGGCGGTGCGTTCATCAACGACGAAACCCGCGCGCTGATCCTGTCTGACGCCTTGTCGGTCTGGCTCGACGCGCCCGTCGACGTGCTGGTCGACCGCGTCCGCCGCCGCGACACGCGGCCGCTGCTGCGTGGTCGCGACGCCGGCGCCGTGCTGCGCGATCTCGCCGCCAAGCGGACCCCGTTTTACAGCCTCGCGCACCTACGGGTGGCGAGCGCCGATGCGCCGCACGAGAATACCGTGCGCGCGATACTGGAGGCAATTGGTCGATGAAGGTGGTCCCGGTCGCGCTTGGCGAGCGCAGCTACGAAGTGCGGATCGGGAGCGGTCTGCTAGCGCGCGCGGGCGACGAGCTCGCGCCGCTCGTCGGCACGCGCCCAGTGGTGATCGTCGCCGACGAACATGTCGCGCCGCACTTGGCGACGCTGCGCCGATCGTTGCGCGCTTGCGGCATTGCCGCGCACGACATCGTGCTGCCGTCGGGAGAGGGCACGAAGAGCTGGGCCGTGCTCGAACGTCTGTGCGATGCGCTGCTTGAACATGGTGTAGAGCGGCAGGATCATGTGATCGCGCTCGGCGGCGGCGTCATCGGCGACCTCGTCGGCTTCGCGACCGCGATCCTGAAGCGCGGATGCCGCTTTGTGCAGATACCCACGACCCTCCTCGCGCAGGTCGACAGCTCGGTCGGCGGGAAGACCGGCATCAATGCGCGTGCGGGAAAGAACCTGATCGGCGCATTCCATCAACCCGCCCTCGTACTGATTGACCCCGATGTGCTTGACACGCTGCCCGTGCGGCAGGTGCGCGCCGGCTATGCCGAGGTCGTCAAATACGGCCTGATCGACGACGCCGACTTCTTCGCCTGGTGCGAGGCGAACGGGGCGGCGTTGCTTCAAGGCGACGCGGACGCACGCGCCTATGCGATCGCCCATGCCGTCGCCGCCAAGGCGCGGATCGTCGGCGAGGACGAGTTCGAGACGAAGGGCCGCCGCGCGTTGCTCAACCTCGGCCACACGTTCGGCCACGCGCTTGAGGCGGAGGCGGGCTTTTCCGACCGGCTGCTCCACGGCGAGGCGGTGGCGGCGGGCTGCGGGCTTGCCTTCGACTATTCGGCCACGATCGGGCTCTGCACGCGCGAGACGTCCGACCGTGTCGCGGCGCACTGGCGCGACAGCGGCCTGCCGGATGGGCTGTCCGCCTCAGGCATCACCGCGCCGGCCGCCCGGCTGGTCGACCATATGCGTCACGACAAGAAAATGGCGGCCGGCACGCTCCCGTTCCTGCTGGCGCGCGGAATAGGTCAAACGTTTCTCGACAAGACCGTGTCGCTCGATCGGGTGGAGCATTTCCTCGACAACGGTGCACGTTGACAGGAACAGTGCTCCCTCGCCCACGTTGATCCGGCGCACAAACCGCCGGAGTTCAACCACATGCCCTATGTCAAGACACGCGACGGCACCGACATCTACGTCAAGGACTGGGGCTCCGGCCGCCCGGTCGTGCTGATTCATGGCTGGCCGCTATCGTCTGACAGCTGGGACCCGCAGATGATGGCGCTCGCCGACGCCGGTTTTCGCGTCATCGCCTATGATCGTCGCGGCTTCGGTCGGTCGGGCCAGCCGTGGTCGGGCTACGATTACGACACCCTGACCGACGATCTGGCCGACGTCATGAAGGCGACCGGCGCGGAAAGCGACGCCAGCATCGTCGGCTTCTCGATGGGCGGTGGCGAAGTCGCACGCTACATGAGCCGCCACGAAGGTCGCGGCGTCGTCTCGGCCGGGCTGATCTCGTCGGTCGTGCCGTACATGCTCAAGACCGACGACAATCCCGACGGCACGCCAGAGGAGAAGTTGCAGGAGATCGCCGATGGCATCAAAAAGGATCGCCCGGCCTTTTTCCAGTCGTTCTTCAAGGACTTCTTCGGCGAGGGTTACCTGACCAGCCCGGTCAGCAGCGCGACGATCGATTGGGCGTGGCGTCTAGCGATGCAGGCGGGATTGAAACCCACGCTAGCCTGCGCGGAAAGCTTCGGACACACCGACTTTCGGCCCGACCTGCCCGCCTTCCGCGTGCCGACGCTGGTGCTGCACGGCACGTCGGACAAGACGGTGCCGATCGACACGGCCGGCCGCGCTGCCGCAGCCGCGATCGCGAACAGTCAGCTGGTCGAATATGACGGCGCGCCACATGGCCTCTTCGCGACCGAGGGCGATCGGCTGACGCAGGACTTGCTGACCTTCCTGCGTTGACACTGTCGGCGGAGCTGCGCGTCGCGGCTCCGCCGATTACTTCAAGGGGACGATCACCTCGTCCGGGTGTGCGACATTCAATTCCTTGCGCACCAGCTCGTCGACCAGGTCGGGATTGGCGTGGCGGGGATCAAGCAGCGCGACACGGTTGCGCAGCATTGTTCGACGCGCATCCAGCACCGCATATTGCCGCTCGCGCGCGGCAATCTGCTGCTTGTAGTCGCCAAGCGCGAAGACACCGTTCGATCCGGTTACCGCATAAGCGCCGAAGAACCCCATCACCGACAGGGCGGCGGCGGGAACCGCGGCACGGCGGAGGAGGACAGACGGAGGTGTCGGCTTGCGGCGCATCGCGCGACAAAATCGCGCAGATGCGCCCTGCTTGCAAGACGCTTCAGCGCGTGCGGAGCACGTCGCGACCCGCGTAATGCGCGACCTTGTCCAGTTCCTCTTCAATGCGGATCAGCTGATTGTACTTGGCGAGCCGATCCGACCGCGCCAGGCTGCCGGTCTTGATCTGCCCGCAATTGGTCGCAACCGCGAGGTCGGCGATCGTCGCGTCCTCGGTCTCGCCCGAACGATGGCTCATCACCGCGGTGTAGCCCGCGCGCTCGGCGATGCGGATCGCCTCGAGCGTCTCCGACAGCGTCCCGATCTGATTGACCTTCACGAGCAACGAGTTGGCGAGTCCGCGGCCGATCCCGTCGCGCAACCGCTTCGGGTTGGTGACGAACAGGTCGTCGCCGACCAGCTGCACCTTGCCACCGACCGCGTCGGTCAACGCCTTCCAACCTTCGAAATCGTCCTCGGCCATGCCGTCCTCGATCGACAGGATCGGGTAGCGTGCGACGAGATTGGCGAGGTATTCTGCCATCGCACCGGGTTCGAGCGTCAGGTTCTCGCCCGAGATGACGTATTTGCCGTCCTTGAAGAACTCGGTCGCCGCGCAGTCGAGCGCCAGCATCACGTCGTCACCCGGCGTGTAGCCGGCCTTCTCGATGCTCACCATGATGAAGTCGAGCGCATCGGTCGTGCTGGCAAGGTTGGGCGCGAAGCCACCCTCGTCGCCCACCGCGGTCGCCAGCCCCTTGTCGTGCAGGCCCTTCTTCAGCGTGTGGAAGATTTCCGAGCCGCACCGCACCGCCTCGCTGAGCGACGGCGCACCGACCGGCATGATCATGAACTCCTGGAAATCGATCGGATTGTCGGCGTGCTCGCCGCCGTTGATGATGTTCATCATCGGTACCGGCAGTACATGCGCCGCGACGCCGCCGACATAACGGTAGAGCGGCAGCCCGCGCGCATCCGCTGCTGCCTTTGCGACAGCCAGGCTGACCCCAAGGATCGCGTTGGCGCCCAGCCGCCCCTTGTTCTCGCTGCCGTCGAGCGCGATCATCGCGTGGTCGATCTCGAGCTGGTCCTCGGCGTCCATGCCGACGATCTCGCCTGCGATCTCCTCGTTCACCGCGGTGACCGCCTGATCGACGCCCTTTCCGCCCCACTTCGCCTTGTCGCCGTCGCGCCGCTCGACCGCCTCGTGCGCGCCGGTCGACGCGCCCGAGGGAACGGCCGCGCGGCCGAAGCTTCCGTCCTCCAGCAGCACATCGACCTCCACCGTCGGATTACCGCGGCTGTCCACGATCTGGCGTGCGTGTATGTCGATGATTGCGGTCACGTAACGATCCCCTTAGCTTTTCCGGCAAAGCAATGTCGTGGCCGGCTGTAGCGAGCGGCGTGTGAAGCCGCAACGCGAGGGAACCGGCGGCGATGCACGGGGTTCACGACAAAACCATGAAGGATTTGATCACGATGGCCGACCCGATCGATCGCAGCGAATTGTCCCCGATGACGAGCGCCGACATCGAGCCCGCTGACAGCAATGCCTCGGCCCAGCCAGTGGCCTCATCGAAGGGTGATGCTGGCGCAACGTTGTCGGCCACGGCCACTGAAACACAGGATACACTCAAGCAAGGTGCGTCGAACCTGCGTGGTCAGGCGACCGACCGCGTGCGCCTGCTCGCTGAAGACGGCAAGTCGAAGGCGACCGATGCACTCGGTCAGCTGACCCAGATCCTGAACGATGCGGCGGCGCAGGTCGATGACAAGATCGGGACGCAGTACGGCCAATATGCACGCAACGCTGCCGATCAGGTGCAGTCATTCGGTGCCAAGCTTGACGAGACCACCGTCGACGAAATCTTCGACGAAGCGCGTGAGCTGGTAAAGAAGAGCCCAGGCGTCGCTGTCGGCATTGCCGCAGCGCTGGGCTTCGTCGTGGCGCGTCTGGTGTCCGCCGGTGTCGAGCAGCGCGGCGCCTGACTCCATGAACGATCCCAGCAACGTGACGCCGATCAGGCGCGCGGCCGGTGCGATGCAAGGGCGTGTTGCACCGGAAGCAAGTTTGACGACTCTTGTGTCGCAGCTGGCCGGTGATGCGAAAGACTTGGCGAGCGCAGAACTAGCCTTGCAAAAGGCGAAGGTCGGCGAGGCGATCGGCCGCTACAAAAACGCGATCGTCTTCTTCGCAGCGGCTGCCGTGCTCGCACTCGCGGCGTTGATTGCGCTGCTCGTCGGAATGATCGACACGCTCGCGACGTTGATCGGCCCAGGTTTCGCCACGCTGGTGGTCGTCGGGGTTACGCTGCTGATCGCGGCAACACTCGGGATCGTCGGCAAGAACCGCTTCTCACCCAAGGTCCAGGCGTGAGCAGTCCTGCCGATGTTGCCGCCGCGGAGGCGCGTGCTGTAGAGGCGCGAGCACGGCTCAACGGAACGGTAGAGCAGCTACAGGGGGAGCTTGCACCGCGCAAACTCGCCCGCACCGCTGTCGCCGGTGTCAGTGACGGGGCGCAGAGCGCCGCCCGCGCGTCGATCAAGACCGCGATGCAGCGTCCTGGTGCGGTCACCGGAGGAGTTGCCGCAGTGGTTCTCTTCCTCTGCCGCAAGCCGCTCGCCCGCGCCCTCGGTCTCGCCAAGCGCCCACCATCGCCCGCAACACCCCTTCATCTAAAGCGCCCCCGCTAATCATCTACGTTCGAAAGGAACGACGACATGACCGAGCATCATCACGCACACGATCACAGCACGTTGCGCGACGGACTGGACAGCGCCAAGGCGGCGGTGAGCGATGCGGCTCAAACCACGCGTGAGAAGGCGCGCGAAGTCGCACATCAAACGGCACATGCAGCCGAAGCCAATCCGCTCGCGATCGTCGCCGGCGGCGTGGCGCTGGGTGCGCTGATCGGTGCGGTCGTCCCCCGGAGCGCCAAGGAGAAGGAACTGCTTGCGCCGGTCGGGAAGCGGCTCGGCGCGACCGCCCTGGCCGCCTTTTCTGCCGCAAAGGAAAGCGGCAAGAGCGAGCTGCAGAACATCGGGCTGACAAAGGGCGGAGCCAAGGAACAGGTGAAGACACTGCTGCAAAATGTAGCCGGTGCCGCCGCTACTGCAGGCAAGGCAGCAGCATCAGCCGGCAAGGACGAGCTGCGTCACGCCGGTGACAAGCCGGTCGCCGGCTCAACGCCCGCCTGACCCTTCACCTTTATCGCCGAGGACGCTAGAGGAGCGCGCATGAGCAAGCTTCATCTCGTCTTCGGCGGTCGCGTCAGCGATCCGCGCACGCTGGAATTCAACGATCTCGCCTCGATCGACGTCGTGGGCGTCTACCCGGATTACGCCAGCGCCGAGAAGGCCTGGCGCGGCGCGGCACAGCGCACGGTCGACGATGCCGAGATGAAGTATGTCGTGGTGCACCTACACCGTCTGTTCGAGCCAACTCTGACCGCCGAGGCCTAAGCCTGCTCCGGTGACATGGCTAAAGGAAAGTCGGTTGCCGAGCATAGCCGGACGGCCAAGTTTGCGATGTTCGGCGACGTGAAGCTAACAGGCCGCCTGTAACAGAGGTGCCTGTTAGAGGCGTCAACGAGCCAACAAACAGGCGCTAGTGTCGTCAGCGGTGCGTCTCATCACCCCGGCTGCAACGATGTCAGCCAAGGCGATGCCCCTGGGTCAGATGAATTCGATCTTCGACACCAGATAATAGCGGTCGCCCGACGGGACGGTGACTTCGACCTCATCATCGACGCTCCGTCCGATCAACGCACGACCAAGCGGCGAATTGTAGCTGATGCGGCCACCCTTCGCGTCGGCCTCGGTCTGGCCGACGATCTGATAGCGGATCGGCTTGTCGTCCTCGTCAAGCAGTGTCACGGTTGCGCCGAATACGATCTTGTCACCCGACAGATCACGCGGATCGATGATCTGCGCGCGGCTGAGCTTGTCCTCGATATCCGCGATCGATGCCTCAATCTGCCCCTGGCGTTCCTTTGCGGCGTGATACTCGGCGTTTTCTGAAAGATCGCCGTGCGCACGCGCTTCCTCGATCGCGTCGACGATCTGCGGGCGCTCGGTTTTCAGACGCTTCAGGTCCGCATTCAGCTTCTCATAGCCTTCCTGCAGCATCGGCATCTTTTCAACGGTTGCCATGCGTCACTTCCTTCAAACGCCCCCGAGCGGCCTCCCCTGCAAAGGCCGCACGCACGATCACACTGTATGTCCGAGGTTCAGTTGTGCGATTGCGAATAATAGGATTGCAACGGTCGCACTTCAAGCGCCCCGCGCTCGCCGGCACGCGCGCCTGCCGCGATGGCTTTCGCCGCCTCGATGCTGGCCGATGCGGTTGTGAAATACGGAATGCGGCCGTTTACCGCGCTGGCGCGGATCGGCTGCGAATCCTTCAGGCTCTGCCACCCTTCGGTCGTGTTGATGATCAAGGCGATGCCGCCATCCTTGATCCGGTCGACGATATGTGGACGACCCTGCGCGACCTTGTTCACCAGTTCGACCGGCAATCCGGCGCGCGACAGATAATCCGCCGTGCCGCCCGTCGCGATGATCGCGAAGCCCGCGTCCACCAGCTGCCTTGCCGCAGGCACGATCAGCGGCTTGTCGCCATCCTTGACACTCACGAACACGGCGCCCGTGGTCGGCAGCACCGTACCCGCACCAAGCTGCGCCTTCGCAAATGCAGTGGTGAAATCTCGGTCGATCCCCATCACCTCACCGGTCGACTTCATTTCCGGGCTGAGCACGGGATCGATTCCGGGAAAGCGGTTGAACGGGAACACCGCTTCCTTGACCGCGAAGTAATCGATGTCGCGATCGATCGGCGGCAGATCGCGCAGCTTCTCGCCCGCCATCACGCGCGCGGCGATCTTCGCGATCGGCGCGCCGATCGCCTTGGCGACGAACGGCACGGTGCGGCTGGCGCGCGGGTTGACCTCGATGAGGTAGACCTGACCATCCTTGACCGCGAACTGGATGTTCATCAGCCCGACGACACCCAGCCCGCGAGCGAGCGCCTCGGTCTGGCGCTCGATCTCGGCGATGATCTCGGCCGACAGGCTGTACGGTGGGATCGAGCACGCGCTGTCGCCCGAGTGGACGCCCGCTTCCTCGATATGCTGCAGCACGCCCGCGACCACGACATCGTCGCCGTCGCAGATCGCATCGACATCGACCTCTACCGCGTCGCGCAGATATTGATCGATCAGCACCGGCGAGTCGCCCGACACTTGAACCGCGGTAAGGATGTAATCGTCGAGTTGCTGGTCGCTGTCGACGATCTCCATCGCGCGTCCGCCCAGCACGTAGCTCGGCCGCATCAGCACGGGATAGCCGATCCGGTGCGCGACCGCGATCGCCTCGTCGCGGCTGCGCGCAATCCCATTCGAGGGTTGCAACAGCTTGAGTTTGTTGACGAGTGCCGCGAAGCGCTCACGATCTTCGGCGAGGTCGATCGCGTCGGGCGCGGTGCCGAGGATCGGGATGCCTGCCGCCTCCAGCGCGC
This sequence comes from Sphingomonas sp. Mn802worker, assembly GCF_000382485.1. GTDB lineage: Bacteria > Pseudomonadota > Alphaproteobacteria > Sphingomonadales > Sphingomonadaceae > Sphingomonas. The sequence goes on from NZ_AORY01000012.1 coordinate 230,408, forward strand.
GCGCGAGGTTGAGCGGCGTCTGCCCGCCGAACTGCACGATCACACCCACCAATTCTCCACGCGACTGTTCGACGTGGAGAATTTCGAGCACATCCTCGGCGGTCAGCGGCTCGAAATAGAGCCGGTCGGAGGTGTCGTAGTCGGTGCTCACCGTCTCCGGGTTGCAATTGACCATGATCGTCTCGAACCCGGCGTCCGCCAGCGCGAAACAGGCGTGACAGCAACAATAGTCGAATTCGATCCCCTGCCCGATCCGGTTGGGTCCGCCGCCAAGGATCACGATCTTGCGCCGGTCGGACGGCATCGCCTCGTTCTCGGGCTCGCCGAACGACGGCGCCTCATAGGTCGAGTACATGTACGGCGTCTTCGCGTCGAACTCGGCCGCGCAGGTGTCGATCCGCTTGAACACCGGCCGAACGCCCAGCTTCACGCGGTGCGCGCGCACCTCGTCCTCGGTCACGCCGCCGGTCATCGCCTTGACCGCCTCATGGATCAATCCCGACCCGCGCGCGATCCCGCGGCTCATCCCGCGCAGATTGGCCGATTGCAGCGCCAGCCAGGCGAGCCGCTTGTCGCTGAACCCCATCGATTTCAGCCGGCGCATACCCGCCGCATCGATCGGCAGGCCGTTTTCCATCACTTCCGTCTCGGCAGCGACGATCTCGGCGATCCGCTCGAGGAACCACGGATCGTACTTGGCGATCGCGTGGACCTCGGCGACGGTGAAGCCTTCGCGAAGCGCCTGTGCTGCGACAAGCAGCCGGTCGGGCGAGGCGACCGCAAGCGCCGCCTCGATCTCCGCGCGCGGCGCGCCGATCAGGCGATCGACGTTGTTGAAGCCCGACAGCCCGGTTTCCAGCCCGCGCAGCGCCTTCTGCATCGACTCGTGGATGTTGCGACCGATCGCCATCACTTCGCCGACCGACTTCATCGCGGTCGACAGCACGGCCTCCGCGCCCTTGAACTTCTCGAACGCGAAGCGCGGGATCTTCGTCACGACATAGTCGATGGTGGGTTCGAACGCCGCCGGGGTAGCGCCCGTAATGTCGTTTTCGATCTCATCGAGCGTGTAGCCGACCGCTAGCTTCGCCGCGACCTTGGCGATCGGAAAGCCGGTCGCCTTCGACGCCAGCGCAGACGATCGCGACACGCGCGGGTTCATCTCGATCACGATCAGGCGGCCGTCCTTCGGGTTGACCGCGAACTGGACGTTAGAGCCGCCCGTCTCCACCCCGATCTCGCGCAGCACCGCGACGCTGGCGTTGCGCATGATCTGATATTCCTTGTCGGTCAGCGTCAGCGCGGGCGCGACCGTGATCGAATCGCCGGTGTGCACCCCCATCGGGTCAACGTTTTCGATCGAGCAGATGATGATGCAATTGTCCGCGCGGTCGCGGACCACCTCCATCTCATATTCCTTCCAGCCGAGCAGCGATTCCTCGATCAGCACCTCGGTCGTCGGCGAGGCGTCGAGGCCCTTGCGCACGATGTCGAGGAACTCCTCACGGTTGTACGCGACGCCGCCACCGGTGCCGCCCAGAGTGAAGCTCGGCCGGATAATCGCGGGCAGCCCCACCTTCTCCAGCCCTGCGAGTGCCTCGGCCTCGGTATGCGCAATCGCGGAGCGCGCGCTCTCCAGCCCGATCTTGTCCATCGCATCGCGGAATTTCAGCCGGTCCTCCGCCTTGTCGATCGCATCGGCATCAGCCCCGATCATCTGCACGCCGAACTTCTCGAACGTGCCATCGCGGAACAGCGCGAGCGCAGTGTTGAGCGCGGTCTGCCCGCCCATCGTCGGCAGCACCGCATCGGGGCGCTCCTTCTCGATGATCCTGGCGACGACCTCGGGCGTGATCGGCTCGACGTAGGTCGCGCCGTCGCTGCCGACCAGATCGGGATCGGTCATGATCGTCGCCGGGTTCGAATTGACGAGGACGATGCGATAGCCCTCCTCGCGCAGCGCCTTGATCGCCTGCGTGCCCGAATAATCGAACTCGCACGCCTGACCGATGACGATCGGCCCCGCGCCGATGACGAGGATGGTGGAGATGTCGGTGCGTTTGGGCATTAATATCTCTTGTGAAGGAGGCGGTCGTGCATCGCCAGCTGCCGTCTAATGGCTCGCGACAATTTGCCGAGGCTTCTCAGTCGTGGTGTTCGATCGATATAATTGGCCAGTCGTCGCAAGCGATCGTTGTTAAGCAGTTGCGGCACGGCAAGCCGGAAAGCTTTTGGCGTCCTTTGATCAACCTCAACAAAGACGATGCCGTAATGTTCAGCGATCCGCTTCAAGCCCGAGCGAGCGAGGTGAGGTCCGAATCTAAGCGGCGGAATTGACCTTCGATTGACCCTAATATCACGTGCAAACTCGAAACGTCGAAACCGATATTCGGGTCGCCAAGGCTTTCGATTAGCGGTCAACGCAAAGAACCTACAAACCGTTCAAAAAGGTAAAAGCTGTCCTGCGGCCCCGGGCTCGCCTCGGGATGATACTGCACTGAGAACGCCGGCCTATCGGTCAACTCAAGCCCTGCGTTGCTGCCGTCAAACAGCGACACGTGCGTTTCGCGCGCGTTCGCCGGCAGGCTGTCGCGTTCGACCGCAAAGCCGTGGTTCATGCTGGTGATCTCGACCTGCTCGGTCGCACCATCGGCATCGACGCGCTTGACCGGGTGGTTGGCGCCGCGGTGGCCTTGGAACATCTTGGTCGTGCGCGCGCCGACCGCGAGCGCGAGCAACTGGTGACCGAGGCAGATGCCGAACAGCGGCTTGTTCGTCTCGAGCAGTTGGCGGATCACCGGCACCGCATACTCGGCCGTAGCGGCGGGGTCGCCGGGACCATTCGACAGGAAGATGCCGTCGGGCGCGAGCGCCATCACCTGCTCGAACGTCGCGGTCGCAGGCAGGACGCTGACCTTGGCCCCTGCGTGAACAAGGTTGCGGAAGATGTTGTGCTTGCTGCCGTAATCGATCGCCACGACGTGCGGGCGCGCCTCGCCTTCCGCGCCACCATAGCCGAAGCCGAGCCGCCACGGACCGCCCTCGCGCGTTTGGCCCCAGGCGTAATGCGTCTCGGTCGACACGGCCTTGGCAAGGTCCATGCCCTCGAGCCCGGGCCACACGCGTGCCATCTCCAGCAGCGCGTCGAGGTCGAACTCGCCCGCCGCCGAGTGCGCGACGACGCCGTTCGGCGCACCGCCGGCGCGGATGCGCTTCGTCAGCGCACGCGTGTCGATCCCCGACAGGCCGATCCGCGCGTGGCGGCGCATCCAGCCGTCGAGGTTCTCGACCGCGCGGAAGTTCGACGGCGCGGTCACGTCCTCGCGCACGATCATGCCGAGCGCGTGCGGCGCGTCGGCCTCGATATCGTCGGGGTTGGCGCCGACGTTGCCGATGTGCGGAAAGGTGAAGGTGATGATCTGCCCGGCGAACGACGGGTCGGTCATGATCTCCTGATACCCGGTCATCGCGGTGTGGAAGCACACCTCGCCCACCGCAGCGCCTTCCGCACCGAAGCCGCGACCCCAGACGACCTCGCCCGAGGCGAGCACGAGGACACCGGTCGCCCCTTCCGGTTTAGGCGCGTGCAAAGGCTTGGCGTCGGCCATGATCGGCGGGCACTCCGTGTCAAAATCTGCGATGTCGCTAAGCCCCGCCCGCTAGTGCCACCGTCTCCGTTCGTCAACCAATCCCAGCCCCTCGCCTCCGCCGCGCACCCGCGCTATCGCAGCCGCCATGATCAGAGACGACATCAAGCAAGCCCAGATCGCCGCCATGAAGTCGGGCGACAAGGAAGCCCGCGCCGCAATCGGCCTCATCCAGGCCGCGGTAAAGAACCGCGACATCGAGGCGCGCACCAGCGGCGCGCCCGAACCCGGCACGCCGGCCGACGACGCACTGGTCGTCGAGGTGCTGCAGAAGATGGTCAAGCAGCGCCGCGAATCGATCGACATGTATCGCAAGGGCGGACGCGAAGAACTGGCGGCGAGCGAGGAAGCCGAGGTCGCGGTGATCGAACGTTTCCTCCCCCAGCAGATGAGCGAGGACGAGACCCTCACAGCGATTGAGACGATCAAGGCCGAGCTAGGTGCCGGTGGCATGAAGGACATGGGCCGCGTCATGGCCGAGCTTAAAGCGCGTCACGCCGCCAACCTAGACATGAGCAAGGCCAGCGGGCTGGTGAAGGCCGCACTGGCGGGCTGATCGGGTGATGACCGGCTGAGCGGCGATCGCCCCGCTCAGTCGACCCACTCGGCGCGTGGTATCCCCTGCGCCCATAGCAACGCGGAGAGATCGTTATGGTCGATCCGCGCGCCCGCGGCCGCGGCCACGACCGGCTTGGCGTGAAAGGCGATGCCGAGCCCGGCGACCTCGATCATCGTAAGATCATTAGCACCATCTCCCACGGCAAGCGTCGCCCACTCGCCTAGGTCCAGCTCCGCGCGGTAATCGAGCAGCGTCGCCTTCTTGGTCGCAGCGCCGACGATCGGGCGCGCCACCGTTCCGGTCAGCTCTCCGTGCTCAATCTCCAGCACGTTGGCGATCGCGCGATTAAAGCCGATTTCGGCCGCGACCGGCTCGGCGAAGCGAGTGAAACCGCCCGACACCAGCACTGCGGTTGCGCCGCGCGCGCGCATGGTCCGCACCAACGTCCGCGCACCCGGCATCAGCGTGACCCGCTCGGCGCGGCAGCGGTCGATCGCCGTCTCGTCCAGCCCGCGTAGCAGCGCCACACGCGCGTCGAGCGCCGCCTCGAAGTCGAGCTCGCCGCGCATCGCGCGTTCGGTGATCTCGGCAATCTGCGGCTTGATACCGGCATAGCCGGCCAATTCGTCGATACACTCGACCGTGATCATGGTCGAATCCATGTCGGCGACGAGCAGCTGCTTGGCGCGTCCCTCGACCGGCTGCACGACGACATCGACGTGGTCAAACACACCCTCCAAAGCGGCGCGTGCAGCCTCAGGCGCTGACCCGAACGTCACGTCTGCCGCGTCACCCTCGTCGATCCAGGCGACCGTCGTCGGCGTGCACCCCGCCGCCGCCAGCCGGTCGCGCGCGTCCGCCAGCGTGTTGGGCGCGAGCCGCCCCGCTGCTATCAGCGTTGCTGTGAACATCGTGTCGTCCCCTACCCCGCGGCCCAGGGTCGCGCTCATCGCAGGGCCGACCGCGAGCGGCAAGTCCGCGCAGGCGATCGAACTGGCGGAACAGATCGGCGGCACGGTGGTCAACGCCGACGCGAGCCAGGTCTACCGCGACCTGCGCGTGCTGAGTGCGCGGCCGTCGCCCGAGGACGAGGTGCGCGTGCCGCACCGACTGTTCGGCTACGTCGATGGCGCGGAAGCGTGTTCCGCGGCGCGCTGGGCGAAGGACGCGGCGACCGCAATCGACGAGGTCCACGCGGTCGGCGGCGTGCCCGTGCTGGTCGGCGGAACGGGGCTCTACCTGCGCACCCTGCTCGACGGCATCGCACCTGTTCCTGCCATCGACCCTGAAGTGCGGGCGACCGTGCGCGCGCTACCGGTCGCCGACGCGCACGCCGCACTGGCGCAGGAGGACCCCTCCGCTGCCGCACGCCTGGCCCCCGCCGATACCACGCGGGTTGCGCGGGCGCTGGAGGTCGTGCGCTCGACCAGCCGGCCGCTGTCGCATTGGCAGCAGCAGCGTCGCGGCGGGATCGGCGACCGCATCGCGCTCTCGGCAACCGTGCTGCTGCCGGAGCGAGAAGAACTGTTCGCGCGCTGCGATCGGCGGCTTGAGACGATGTTCGACGACGGCGCCATTGAGGAAGTCGCCACGCTGATCGGCCGCCCCGACCTACCCGAAGACGCGCCGGTGCGACGCGCGATCGGCGTGCCGGAGATCGCCGCGATGCTTGGCGGCATCATCAGCCGCGAGGAGGCCATGGCGCGTACGCAACTCGCCACCCGGCACTATGCCAAGCGGCAATATACGTGGTTTCGCAACCAGCCCCCTTCTTCATGGCTACGTACTGAAATGCCTAGTTTGCAATTTTATTTCGTTTAACTTGGTTGACGCGCAACTTTACATAGCATAGCGCGCCGCCACACCGCGAGCACCTGCTCGCGTCGGTAAAGGAGTGACGTGGTGGTTGAGCGAAGCGGAGCGGACATCCTGGTCGAGGCGCTGGTCGATCTCGGCGTGGAAGTCGTGTTCGGCTATCCCGGCGGGGCGGTCCTGCCGATCTACGACGCGCTGTTCCGATCGCAGAAGATCAAGCACATCCTCGTCCGCCACGAACAGGCAGCGACCCACGCCGCGGAGGGCTATGCGCGCTCGACCGGCAAGCCCGGCGTCGTGCTCGTCACCTCTGGACCCGGCGCGACCAACGCGATCACCGGCATCACCGACGCGATGCTCGATTCGATTCCCATGGTCGTCATCACGGGTCAGGTGCCGTCGCACCTGATCGGCTCGGACGCGTTCCAGGAGGCCGACACCGTCGGCATCACGCGCCATTGCACCAAGCACAATTACCTCGTGAAAGACCCGGCAAAGCTTGGGCCCACGATCCACGAGGCGTTCCATATCGCCACCTCGGGCCGCCCCGGCCCCGTCGTGATCGACATCCCCAAGGACGTGCAGGTCGCGACCGCCGGCTACAGCAAGCCCGGTCCGATCCAGCACAAAACCTATCGCCCCGCCTTGAAGGCCGATCGCGCCGCAATTGAGCAGGCGGTCGACATGATCGCCGCCGCCGAGCGTCCGGTGCTCTACACCGGCGGCGGGGTCATCAACTCCGGGCCGGCGGCGGCGCAGCTGCTGGTCGAGCTGGCGCGGATCACCGGCGCGCCGGTCACCTCGACGCTGATGGGGCTGGGCGCTTTCCCAGCTTCGTCGCCGCAATTCCTGGGAATGCTGGGGATGCACGGCACCTATGAGGCGAACTGGGCGATGAACCAGGCCGACCTGATCGTGAACATCGGCGCGCGCTTCGATGATCGCGTCACCGGCCGGCTTGATGCCTTCGCGCCCAACAGCCGCAAGATCCATGTCGACATCGATCGGTCGAGCATCAACAAGACGGTGCGGATTGACCTCGCGATCGTCGCCGACGCAGGGCGCGCGATGGAGGACATGATCCGGGTGTGGAAATCACGCCAGTACGCCAAGCCTGACCTGTCGGCGTGGTGGAACCGGATCGCCGAATGGCGCGCCAAGGACAGCCTCGCCTACCCCGAGGACGAGCCGAACGGTTTCTGCGGCGAGATCATGCCGCAACGCGCAGTCCGCGCCTTGTGGGAAGCGACGCACGCACGTCAGCCGATCATCACGACCGAGGTCGGGCAGCACCAAATGTGGGCAGCGCAATATTTCGGCTTCGAACTACCCAACAAATGGCTGACCAGCGGTGGTCTCGGCACGATGGGCTATGGCCTCCCCGCCGCCATCGGCGCCCAACTCGGCAATCCGGGTGCACTCGTCATCGACATCGCGGGCGAGGCATCGATCCAGATGAACATTCAGGAACTCGCCACCGCGACGCAATACCGCCTGCCGGTGAAGGTCTTCATCCTCAACAACGAATATATGGGGATGGTGCGCCAGTGGCAGGAACTGACTTATGAGAGCCGCTACGCCGAAAGCTATTCCGACTCCCTGCCCGACTTCGTCCGGCTGGCGGAGGCATATGGGTGGAAGGGCATCCGCATCGAAGCGCCCGATCAGCTGGGCGACGGGATCGCCGAGATGCTCGCGCATGAAGGACCGGTGATGGTCGATTGTCGCGTGGCGAAGCTCGCCAATTGCTTCCCGATGATCCCGTCGGGTGCCGCGCACACCGACATGATCCTGCAGGCGAACGAGGTATCGGGCACGATGGACGACGAAGCGCGCGCGCTCGTCTGATCCCGCCTCCGCCCACCATCGCTTCCTCCCGCCACGGGAGCGCAGAAGGACCATCATGCACATTCGCGAAGAAGCGGCCGAGCGGCACACGCTGGCGGTCATCGTCGACAACGAACCCGGCATCCTGGCGCGCATCGCCGGGCTGTTCACTGCGCGCGGCTACAATATCGAGAGCCTGACCGTCAGCGAGGTAACCGCGGACAAGGCGGTCAGCCGAATCACGATCGTCACCAGCGCCAGTCCAGCGACGCTGGAACAGATCGTCGCGCAGCTCGATCGGCTGATCCCCGTCCACCGCGTCCACGATCTGACTGCCGAGGGTGATCACGTCGAGCGCGAGCTCGCGCTGGTGAAGGTTCGCGGCACCGGCGATCACCGGATCGAGGCGCTGCGCCTCGCCGACGTCTACCGCGCGCGCGTCGTCGACGCGACGACCTCATCGTTCGTGTTCGAGGTGACCGGCGGGGTCGAGAAGATCGACAAGTTCGTCGAGCTGATGGGCGAGGTCGGCTTGGTCGAGGTCGCGCGCACCGGCGTGGTCGCGATTTCACGCGGCAAGGACGCCGCCTGACCATTTCCCGCGGTGCTCGGCCCGAGCAGCGCTTTCACGATCAAAGGGAGTTTATCATGCGTGTCTATTACGATCAGGACGCCGACCTGAACCTCGTCACGGGCAAGAAGATCGCGATCGTCGGCTATGGCAGCCAGGGCCACGCGCACGCGCAGAACCTGCGCGATTCGGGCGTCAAGGACGTGGCGATCGCGCTGCGCGAGGGCTCGGCGACCGCGAAGAAGGCGCAGGACGCCGGCTTCACCGTGATGAGCAACAAGGACGCCGCCGCCTGGGCCGACCTCGTCATGATCCTCGCCCCCGACGAGCATCAGGCCGGCATCTGGGAGAACGACCTGAAGGGCAACATGCGCGCCGGCTCCGCGATCGCGTTCGCGCACGGGCTGAACATCCACTTCGGCCTGATCGAGGCGCCTGCCGACATCGACGTCATCATGATCGCGCCCAAGGGTCCAGGCCACACCGTCCGCTCCGAATATGTTCGTGGCGGCGGCGTTCCCTGCCTGATCGCGGTCGAGCAGGACGCGAGCGGCAACGCGCATGACCTCGCCCTCGCCTACGCCTCGGCGGTCGGCGGCGGTCGCTCGGGCATCATCGAGACGAACTTCAAGGAGGAATGCGAGACCGACCTGTTCGGCGAGCAGGCGGTGTTGTGCGGCGGCATCACCCACCTGATCCAGGCGGGGTTCGAGACGCTGGTCGAGGCGGGCTACGCGCCGGAGATGGCCTATTTCGAGTGCCTGCACGAGACCAAGCTGATCGTCGACCTGCTGTACGAGGGCGGGATCGCCAACATGCGCTACTCGATCTCGAACACCGCCGAGTACGGCGACATCACGACCGGCCCGCGCATCATCACCGACGAGACCAAGGCTGAGATGAAGCGCGTCCTCGCCGACATCCAGGCGGGTCGCTTCGTCAAGAACTTCGTCCTCGACAACCGCGCCGGTCAGCCCGAACTAAAGGCTGCGCGCAAGGCCGCCGCCGCGCACCCGATCGAAAAGGTCGGTGCCGAACTGCGCGCGATGATGCCGTGGATCGGCGCGAACAAGCTGGTCGACAAGGCGAAGAACTGAGCCGACCCGAACCCTGATGGAAAAAGCCGCCGCGGCCCCGTTGCCGCGGCGGATGCGCGGGCGTAGGGGCGACCGGTCATGAGCGCGGCGTCGTACCGGTCATTGTCGTACGACGCGCGTGCGTCGCGTGGCGGTCGCGCCGCGTCCTGGGCGCTCGCGCTCGGCATCGCCGCCGCGATCATCCTCGCGCTGCTCGGGCTGGGCGGATACCGGCGGACCGAGCCCGGCGACGGACGACGGCTGACGACCTTCAACGTAACCCCGCTCGGTTCCTCGGAAGCGAGCAAGCGCACGGTCACGCGCACCCGCGCCGCGGCGCCGACCGCTGCCTCACCGCAACCACGCACGGTCACCCAGCCGCGGGAGGCCCCGATCGTGCCGCCCCCGCCCGTCGCGCTCCACCTGCCCGGCGTGCTCGTGCTCAGCCAGTCGGACTACGCCGCCTCGAACATCGGCAAGATCAAAGGCACCGCGGGCGCGGGCAACGGCACGCAGGTCGCGTCTGCCGGTGACGAAGGGGGCGACCCCAGCATCGGTACCGGACCGGGGGGCGAACCGATGTACGCCGCCGAATGGTACCGCCGGCCGACCCGCGCGGAGATGGCGACCTATATCCCTGCCGGTAAACTTGGCTGGGGCGTGATCGCGTGCCGCACGATCGCGCGCTACCACGTCGACGATTGTCGCGAGCTGGGCGAGACGCCGGGCTCGCGGATCGCCGGCGCGGTACGGCAGGCGGCGTGGCAGTTCCTGATCCGCCCCCCGCGCAAGGGCGGTCAGCCGCTGCTGGGTGTCTGGGTGCGCATCAGGTACGATATCCTGCCGCAAGGGTCGAAGGAACTCGAGGACGACGCCGGCTGAGCGAGCGAAACTGATCGTTTCGGCCGCGCCATGTTCCCTTGAAGCCGCGGTTGTGGTTGGATCACGCCCGTCAACAGGGAGTTTCACACGACCATGCGCATCCGTCACCTCGCCGCCGCCACGCTGGCGCTCGTCTCCGTTCCCGCCATCGCGCAGATCGCGACCACGCCGCAGCAGCCCGGACAGCCGATCGCGTCGCGCGTTCCCGCCGGCACCTATCAGGTCGACCCCGCGCACACGCAGGTCAGCTGGCAGGTCAACCACATGGGCTTCTCGATGCTCGAGGGGCAGTTCGGCGCGAGCACAGGCTCGATCACGATCGATCCGAAGAAGCCGGCGGCGACCAAGGTCGACGTGACCTTCAACATCGACGATCTCTCGGTCACCGCAGCGCCCTTCGCCAAGCACCTGAAGTCCGGCGACTTCTTCAACGCCGCCCAATACCCGACGGCGCGCTTCGTCTCGACCCGCATCGTGCCGAAGGGCGCGAACAGCGCGACCATGACCGGCAATCTGACGATCAAGGATCAGACCAGGCCGGTCACGCTCGACGTCACCTTCGTCGGCGCGGGCGACAATCCGATGAGCAAGAAACTCAACCTCGGCTTTACCGCCAAGGGGCAGATCAAGCGTAGCGACTTCGGCGTCGGCGCCTACGCACCTGTCGTCTCGGACACCGTCAATCTGACGATTCACGCGGCCTTCACGGCCTGAATAGGGCGGGCGGGCCGACACTGCCCGCCCCGCTTTTACGCCGCGCGGCGCAGCTTGATGAAGCTGTCGAACGTCGCGCGGACATTCGCGCTCGTGTTGGCCAGCAGTTGGTCGACGCGGGCGCAGAACTGATCCCCTTCCTCGCCGACGCGCCGCTCGGCCATCGCCCATTCGCCGAACTCTCGCGCGTCGACCTCGCGACGCGACAGGATCACGAGCGCGTGGTGTCGCGGGTCCTGCCTGATCCGCTCATAGGCGCTCTCGACGGCCTCGCGCGGCCCCTCCAGCGCCTGCAGGAAACGCACCCCGTCCGAGTAGAGCAGCCCGGTGATCCCGTCGCGACGATTGTTCAGGCGTGAGGTCGCAAGGATGGCGGACAGGTCCGCGCGCTGCGCGACCGATGAGATATAAACGAGTTGCAGCATGGCACGGGCTCCTTGCGACCGGCCTATTCGGCAGAAGTTGCCGGGAGATGAAGGGCTTGACCTCGATCAGGCACTTAGTTCGCGCCATTTGGCGGGGGACCGATGGAGCGCCCGCCCGACCGCGAGGGGTGGACAGTGCCGCAAACACCCGCCAAGACGTCGCCCAGATGAGCACCCGCGGCCTCCTTCTTCGACTTACGCGCCCTTAGGCGCGTTCTCGACCGTGCGCGGGTAACCGCGCCACCCGCGCCTAAGGGCCAGCCGACACTCCCCAGCAGAGAGCCGAGCCATGTTGCGCGATCCATCGACCAAATACCGTCCCTTTCCGACCATCGACCTGCCCGACCGCCAATGGCCGTCGAAAACGATCAGCCAAGCGCCGCGCTGGCTTTCGACCGACCTGCGCGACGGCAATCAGGCGCTAATCGACCCGATGGACGCGGAAAAGAAGACGCGCTTCTTCGACCTGCTGGTCAAGGTGGGTCTGAAGGAGATCGAGGTCGGCTTCCCAAGCGCCGGCGCGACCGAGTTCGACTTCATCTCGGGTCTGGTCCGGTCGGGCCGCGTGCCCGATGACGTGACGTTGCAGGTGCTCACACAGTCACGCCGCGACCTTATCGAGACGAGCTTCCGCAGCCTGGAAGGCGCCCCCCGCGCGATCGTCCACCTCTATAATGCGGTCAGCCCGGCATGGCGCCGTATCGTTTTCGGTATGTCGCGCGCAGAGGTACGGCAGATCGCGGTCGACGGCGCGACGATCCTGCGCGACGAGGCAGCGAAGCGGCCGGGTACCGACTGGCAGTTCGAGTACAGCCCCGAAACCTTCTCGACGGCCGAACTCGACTTCTCGGTCGAGGTGTGCGCCGCGGTCATGGAGGTGCTGCGCCCTTCCCCTGAACGACCGATCATCTTCAACCTGCCCGCGACCGTCGAGTGCGCGACGCCCAATGTCTATGCCGACCAGATCGAGTGGTTCGCTCGGCATATCCCCAACCGCGAAGCAGTGGTGATCTCGCTCCACACGCACAATGACCGCGGCACGGGCGTCGCGGCGGCCGAGCTTGGCATGATGGCAGGCGCCGATCGTGTCGAGGGTTGCCTGCTCGGCAATGGCGAGCGGACCGGCAATTGCGACCTCGTGACCGTCGCGCTCAACATGTACACGCAAGGCGTCGACCCGCGTCTCGACCTGTCGGACATCGATGGCATCGTGAAGACGGTCGATTATTGCACCAACCTGCCGGTCCATCCGCGCACGCCGTACGCCGGCGATCTGGTCTTCACCGCTTTCTCGGGCTCGCATCAGGACGCGATCAAGAAGGGATTTGCCGCACAGGCTACCCGCAATGACGACCTCTGGGAGGTGCCGTACCTGCCGATCGACCCCGCCGACCTCGGGCGCAGCTACGAAGCGGTGATCCGGGTCAACTCGCAATCGGGCAAGGGCGGTGTCGCCTGGGTGATCGAACAGGACAAGGGCCTGCGCCTGCCCAAGCGGTTGCAGGCCGATTTCAGCCGCCACGTCCAGGCGCTCGCCGACGAGACCAGCCGGGAGTTGAACGCGATCGACATATGGGGTCGGTTCGAGGCAACCTACCTGCCCGGCGGGAGTGACCGCTTCGTGCTGCGCGATTACGAAGAGACAGGCGCGTCTGGCGACCGATTGTTCGTCGGGCGCATGACCGTCGATGGCGAGGAGCAATCAATTTCTGGCCGCGGTAACGGGCTGATCTCGGGCGTCATCGCCGCGCTGGCGGAGACAACGGGTCCCGACCTAGACGTGATCGACTATGCCGAACATGCAATCGGACACGGTGCGACCGCGCAGGCGGTGGCATATCTCGAATGCCGCGCCGCCGACGGCCGCACATTGTGGGGCGTCGGCATCGACAGCGACATTGCGACGGCAAGCGTCCGTGCGGTGCTGTCGGCGGCGAACCGCGCCTGAGCCGGAAGGGTCGCGCCCCCGCTCAGGCGCGATCCGAGGCTTTCGTTACGCCGGCTCGCGGATCGGGCAGCCGTTGGCGCGGGCGCGGAAATCGGCGCTGTGCTTGTACACGTCCTTACGCGACCGGTTGATGTTGCCGAGCGGCCGGTGCGCGGCGAGCCCGGTCCAGATGCTGAAGCGCAGTTCCTCGTTCACGCGTCGGACGCGCGCCTCGTCCCAGCTGTCCTGCGCCTTGGTGCGGATCGTCGCGACGGTGACGGAGGGCGCGTCCTCTTCGGTCCACTCCACCGTCGGGTCCTCGATCGGCTGCTTGTCGGTGTCGCGTTGCAACTGGACGCGGAACTCCCACTCACCGGCGATGTCGCGCAACTCCTGCTGCAAGGTCTCGCGGATCGCGTCGGGACAACCCGATGCGTCGATAATGGCACCGGTCCGCTCCTTCAGCGCCGGCGCGACCGGCACCAGCTTGAACTTCGCGACATAGTCGCCGTAGCGGAACGGCGTGGCGCTGTAATAGGTCTCGCCGATCGGATCGACGTTGGGCGCGCCGCCAAGCGAGCGGATCGCGGCGCTCTCGACACCCACGGCGGTCAGAGCGGTGTTGATACCGCGCAGCACGCTCGACAAGGCGATCTTCGCGCCTTCCGCCTTGTCGGTCGTGCGCGCGAGCAGCTTCAGGTTGCCCAGGAACTTGTCGGCATCCTTCGCCTGAAAGACCGGACCATTCACCATCACGAAGTCCTGCGCGCGACCTTCGGCGTCCGGCAAACGTTCACCGTCAACGTCCATCACCTTGATCGCAAGGCCGCGCGGCAGCGAGATCGCATCGCTCAGGATGTCGCCGGGATTGGTCGAAAAGCGCATGAACACCGGGTGCTCGCCCGGCGTCGCGAACAGTCCCTGCGCGAGCTCGGCAGGCAGGTCCGCGTGCACCGTCAGCGTCCCCTCGACGATCGCGTGCGCCTTCGCATGCACCGAACGGACCGCATGACCGTAATCCTCGTGCGTCGTCTCGAGAATAATGTCGAACTGCTCGTTGAGCCGGTCAACCGTCTCGGCCTCGTCAGGCTTCACATTTTCAAGATCGGGCGAATAGCGGATCGGGTCGGCCATGGGTAAACCTTTGCTTGTTCACCCATTCAAACCGACCGGCTGGTGCCGCGTTCCAAATCAGACGGCGGTGCGACCGTATTCCTGCTTTGTCACCGGGTGGCTCGATGACAAGCCGCCGTCGACCGCGATCGCCTGCCCGTTGACGTAGCTGGCGTCGTCGCTGGCGAGGAACAGCGCGACCTTGGCGAGCTCCTCGGGCTGGGCTCCCCGACGCAGCGGGTTGAGCCGGCCCAGCCGATCCTGCTTGCCCGCGTCGCGCGCATAGTCGAACGTCGGCTTGGTCATGCCGGTCTCGGTCAGGCCGGGGCAGATCGCGTTGACGCGGACGTTTGCGCCCGACAATTGCTGCGCCGACACCATCGCCAGGTTGATGACGCCCGCCTTCGATGCCGAATAGGCCGGCGACCCCGCACCCGATCGGATGCCCGCCACGCTGGCCGTCAGGATGATGGCACCCCCACCTCGCTCTGCGATCCTTGCTCCGGCATGCTTTACCGCCAGAAACGGCCCGATCAGGTTCACGCGCAGCACCTCGGTGATGAGCGCCACGTCGGTGTCGAAGATGTTCGCCATCCCGCCCGAGATACCCGCGTTAGCGAACATGACGTCCAACCCGCCAAACGCATCGCACGCCAGCGCGACGGTACGGATCACGTCCTGCTCGTTACCCGCATCCATGCGGATCGCCTCGGCGATGCCGCCGGCCTCGCGGATCAGCCGCGCGGTGTCCTCCGCCCCCTCGCTCAGGTCGGCGACGACGACGCGCGCGCCTTCCGCGGCGAACAGCGTCGCGGCGGCGCGACCGATGCCCGAGCCCGCACCGGTAACGATGATCGATTTGTCGGTGAAGCGTGCCATGCCTTTACCCCCTGTCGCGGATCAGATCGTGACGCCGCCGTCGATCACCATCGTCTGACCGGTCATGAACGCGCTCGCCGCGCTGGCCAGATAGACGACCGCACCCGCAATCTCTTCGGGCTCACCGATGCGGCGCAGCGGCGTGGTCGCGTTGCGCTCGGCAACCTTTGCCTCGTCGTCCCACAATGCCTTGGCGAAGTCGGTCTTGATCAGGCCCGGCGCGATGCAGTTTACGCGGATGTTGTCCGGGCCATATTCGTGCGCGAGGTTGCGGGCGAGCTGCATGTCCGCCGCCTTGCTGATGCAATAAGCGCCGATCACGGTCGAACCGCGCAAGCCCCCGATCGAGGACACGATGACGATCGAGCCGTCCCTTCGCTCCCGCATCTCGGGCACCACCATGCTGATCAGCCAGTGATTGGAAATAATGTTGTTATCGAGGATCTTGCGGAACTGATCGTCGGGGATGCCGGCCTGCGGGCCGTAATAGGGGTTCGACGCCGCGTTGCAGACCAGCACGTCGATCCGCCCGAACCCGCGGCGGGTCTCATCGACCAGATGCTGCAAGGCTGCCTTGTCGGAGATGTTGGCAGCGACCGCGATCGCCGTGCCTTCGCCAAAGCCCGCATTGATCTCGGCCGCGACCGCGTCGCACGCGTCCTGCTTGCGGCTGGAGATGACGACCTTCGCACCCTGCGCGGCGCAGGCGATGGCCGACGCCTTGCCGATCCCGCGCGAGGAACCGGTGATGAGCACGACCTTGCCGGTCAGATCGAACAGCGACATCGATGTCTCCTCCTGAGTCAGGCGCCCGCCCTGCGAGCGAAGGTCAGCGCCGCGTCGGCGAGCATCGGAACGCGCGCGCTCATCTCCTCGGCGCGCGCGCTGGACGCAGTGCCGATCAGGAAACGCTTCTTGATCCCCTGCACGATGCTGGCGAGGCGAAAGAGGTTGAAGGCAAAATACCAGTCTAGTTGCGGCAGGCCGTCGCGCCCGGTGCGCGCGCAGTACCGCTCGACCATCTCCTCCAGCGTCGGGATGCCGGTGTCGGGACCGGTCAGCCCCTGCACGCCCGACCGCCCCTCGGGTTCGGTCACCCAACTCATCAGATAATAAGTCAGGTCGGCCGTCGGGTCACCAAGCGTGCATAGCTCCCAGTCGAGCACCGCGACGACCCGGCCGTCGCTGCCGGGCGCGAACTTCATGTTGTCGACGCGGTAGTCGCCGTGAACGATCGACGTACGCGTCTGCCTAGGGATCGTGCGCGGAAGGAAATCGATCAGCGCTTCCATCGCGGGCATGTGCTCGGTTTCGGCCCCACGATATTGCTTGGTCCAGCGTCCGACCTGACGCTCAAAATAATTGCCGGGGCGACCGAAGTCGCCGAGGCCGATCTTCTCGTAATCGGTGTTGTGCAGATCGGCGAGCGTGTCGATCATCGCATGGTAATGCTCGCGCCGCTGCGCCGGCGAGAGATCGGGCATCCCGCCGTCCCAGATCGTCCGCCCCTCGACCATCTCCATCACGTAGAAGGCCGAGCCGATCACCCCCGCATCCTCGCACAAGCCGTATTGGCGCGGCACGGGAAAGCCGGTCGGGTGCAGTGCGGCCATGACACGGTATTCACGGTCGACCTGATGCGCACTCGGCAACAGGTCACCCATCGGCTTTCGCCTCAGTACATAGCTCGCCGTCGGCGTGGTCAGCTTGTAGGTCGGATTTGATTGCCCGCCCGAGAACTTGGCATAGTCGAGCGGTCCCTTGAACCCGGGAACGTTGGCGCGCATCCACGCCGACAGCCGCTCGGTGTCGAGCCGGTCGCGGTCGGCGATGTCGGTCTGCAACTCGCTCACTGATCGAACACGATCACACTGCGGGTCGTGTCGCCCTTGCGCAATTCGTCGAAGGCGCGATTGATCTGGGCGAGCGGCAGGCGATCGGCGATGATCGCGTCAAGGTCGAGCTGCCCGCGCAGGTAGAAGTCGACCAGCCGGGGTATGTCGACCGGAAAGCGGTTGTACCCCATGAACCCGCCCTGCAGCCGCTTGCCCGACAACAGGTCCATCGCCGACAGCCCCACCTTCTCGCCAAGCGGCATCATGCCGAGGATCGTCGCGGTGCCGCCGCGACGCAGCACACCCACAGTCGTGGCGGCGGATTGCGGCCGGCCGACCGCCTCGATCGCGTGGTGGACGCCGCCCTTGGTGATCTCCACTACCTCGGCGACTGCGGTGTCGCTCAGAGGATCGAGCGTATGGGTGGCGCCAAGCTTCTCGGCCACCGCCCGCTTCTCGGGTACGGGATCGAGCGCGATGATCTTGCCCGCGCCCGCGATTTTCGCGGCATTCACCGCGGCGAGGCCGATCCCGCCGCACCCCACCACGCAGACCGTTTCGCCCGGCGACACATCGGTCGCATTGAACACCGCGCCTGCGCCGGTCGTCACCGCGCAACCGATCAGTGCGGCGCGGTCGAGCGGCATGTCGCGGTCGATCGCCACGCAGGCATGCTCATGCACCAGCATCATCTCGGCATAGGCCGACAAATTTAGCATCTGCTGCACCGTACCGCCGTTCGCCAGTCGCAATCGCGGCTCGTCGCGCGACGACCGCCGCGTCTCACCCGACACGCACAGGTACATGCGCCCGGTGATGCAAAATTCGCAGTGACCGCAGAACGCCGACAGGCAGGTCACGACATGATCGCCCGGCTTCACGGTGCGAACCTCCTCGCCGACCGCCTCGACCACGCCCGCCGCCTCGTGGCCAGGGATGGCAGGCAGCGGGTGCGGATAGGCCCCGTCGACGAAGTGCAGGTCGGAGCGGCATACCCCGCAGGCGAGCGTGCGGATCAGCACCTCGTGCGCGCGGGGCTTGGCGACGTCGACGTCCTCGATTTGGAGCGGGGACTTGGTTTCGAACAGAACGGCGGCTTTCACGGCTCACCCTCTCCTGTGACGCGCCGGCCTGCTACCGGTCGCAGATACGTGCCCGCGCCACATCGACGCGGGCGCTTCAAGCTTCACCGGCTGACGCCGACGTCGCCGCTTGAGAAAGCGGGTGCGGCGTCGTTCGACGGGCGATCGATCTTCCACTCGGCGTATTTGCCGAACTCGTTGCGCGCGATCGAGCGAGCATGGACCTCGTCGGGGCCATCGGCCAGCCGCAAGGTACGCTGGTTCGCCCAGGCGTGCGCCAAGCCGAAATCATCCGACACGCCGGCGCCGCCGTGCGCCTGTACCGCGTCGTCAAGGATCTTGAGCGCCATGCTCGGCGCCTGCACCTTGATCATCGCGATATCGAGTTGCGCGGCCTTGTTGCCCGCCTTGTCCATCGTGTCAGCGGCCTTGAGGCACAATAGCCGCGTCATTTCGATATCGATCCGCGCGCGCGCGATCCGTTCTTCCCACACGCTGTGATCTGCGATCCGCTTGCCGAACGCGACACGGCTGACCAGCCGCTTGGCCATCGCTTCGATCCCCGTCTCCGCGACCCCGATCGTACGCATGCAATGGTGGATGCGACCCGGCCCAAGCCGTCCCTGCGCGATCTCGAACCCGCGCCCCTCCCCCAGCAGCACGTTCTCGACCGGTACCCGCACATCGGTCAGCACGACCTCGCCGTGCCCGTGCGGTGCATGGTCGTAGCCGTAGACCGACAACATCCGCTCGATCCTGACACCCGGCGTATCCATCGGCACGAGTATCTGGCTTTGCTGCTGATGCCGTGATCCCTCGAAGCTTGTCTTTCCCATCAGGATCGCGATCTTGCAGCGTGGGTCGCCGACGCCCGACGACCACCATTTGCGGCCGTTGATGACGTAATGATCGCCGTCGCGCTCGATCCGCGTCTCGATGTTGGTCGCGTCGGACGATGCGACCTGCGGCTCCGTCATCAGGAAAACCGAACGGATTACGCCGTTCATCAGCGGGCGAAGCCAGCGCTCCTTATGCTCCAGCGTGCCGTAGCGGTGCAGCACTTCCATGTTGCCGGTGTCGGGCGCTGAGCAGTTGAAGCATTCGCTCGCCCAGCCGATCTTGCCCATCTCCTCGGCGCACAGCGCATATTCGAGGTTGGTCAGTTGCGTTCCCTCGAACTCGAACGTTTCGTCGACGTGGGTCTGCCCCGAATGCGGCGGCATGAAGAAATTCCAAAGCCCCGCGGCCTTGGCCTTTGCCTTCACCTCCTCGATCACCGGAATGACTTTCCAGCGCTCGCCCTGGTGCGACTGCTGGTGATATTCGTGATTGCGCGGCGCGATCTCGGCGTCGATGAACGCCTTCACGCGGTCGCGAAAATAGGTCTCGCGCTCGCTCAGGGTGAAATCCATCTTGTCCCTCCGCCTGTCTGCCGTTTGACGCGGGCTTAGGCCATACCGTTTGTTCGGTAAAGCGCCGCGACCATCTAATCGCACCTGCGTAGGCTTCGCTGGCGCGCGCGTGCACAAAGGGACTGGTTCTTCGAAAAGCTTTTGCTACAGTCCGACGATGGGGGACACCCGAGCAGACGAAGCCACCAGCACACGGCGTTTCCGCGAGAAGCGCGACGCGATCCTGGCCGCCGCCGCCGAGGCGATCAACGAGCAAAGCGCGAAGGGCATGACCTTCGCCGATGTCGCGCGACGCGTCGGGCTGAACACGACCAGCGTGACCTACTATTTCAAGCGCAAGGAGGACCTCGCCGCCGCCGCGTTCGAACATACGCTCGACTATCTGTTGCGGATGCTCGACGAGGCGACGGAGGCCGACACGCCTGCCGAGCGGATTGAGGCGTACCTGAAACTTAACATGGCCCGGCTTGCGCGGATCGAACGCGGCGAGGAGAAGCCGTTCGCCGTCCTTTCCGACCTGCGCGCGACCGAGGACCCGGTGCGCACAAGATTGATGGCGGGATGGCGTGAGGTGTTCAGGCGCACGCGCGCGCTCTGGGGCCAGCCGACCGGGCGCACGCACACCGATCTGGCAAGCGCCCGCGCACATGTCCTGCTGGAAAACACGTTCTGGATGCCGGTGTGGTTGCCGCGTTACGACGTCGACCAATGGCCGCGCGCGTGCGATCGCCTGATCGACATCTTTCGCCACGGCGTCGCCGTACCCGCCGCGCAATGGACGCCGCGTCCGGTTGCGCTCGGTCACGACGATCCGATGCCCGGGCGCGAGGCGTTCCTGCTCGCGGCGACGCGCCTGATCAACGAACTCGGCTACCGCGGGGCCAGCGTGCAGCGGATCGCGTCGGAGCTGAACGTGACCAAGGGCAGCTTCTACCATCACCTAGACGCGAAGGACGATCTGGTCGCGGCCTGCTATCGCCGCAGTTTCGATACGATCGCCGCGGCGCAGCGCCAGGCCGACGAGCGCGGCGGGACGCAATGGCAGCGCCTGTGCGACACGGTTGCGGGCTTACTCGACGTCCAATTCTCCGAGCACGGCTCGCTGTTGCGGACGACCGCGTTGAGCGGCCTGCCCTATGACACGCGCGACGCGATGGTGGAACGCTCCAACCGAATCGCACGCCGGTTCGCGGGCACGATCTCTGACGGGATGACCGAGGGCACGATCCGCTCGGTCGACAGCCTGATCGCCGCGCAGGCGACGATGGCCTTGCTCAACGCAGCCTTCGACATGCGCAAATGGGCGTGGTCGATGCCGCGCGACCGGGCGATCGCCTTCTATGCGTCGACGCTGATGTTCGGCATGTTCGACGACCGCGTGCTGTAGCGGCCACCCGAAGCCTTGCACCACCATTGCACGATCCGCTTCAGACGAGCGGACCCAGCACCTTTTGTCGGACCCGCAGCGCGATCTGATTGAGCGGACCCCGGCGTCGCGCGAAATCACGCACCGAACAGCCGAGAAACAGGTGGCTGTCGCGCAGGAAGTGCGAACGATCGTAATAGCCGCTCGCCTTCAATGCCGCCGGGCCGCGATCGGGATCGATCAGCATCGCGGTCAACGCCCGCACGAACCGCGTCCGGCGCAGCATCAGCTTGGGGGTGAACCCGAACGATTGCCGCGTCATGGTTGCAAGCGAACGCGGGCTGGTGTCCAGCATGTCGGCGATCACATCGATCCGCGTCTCACGACCTTCCTCGAGTATCGCGAAGAGCTTGCCAATGCGCGGGTCGACCGGCGGTCGCCGGTGCAGGCGCGCCTCAAGCCAGCGCTCGAACACCACATCGGGGCGGTCGCTATGTTCCAGCGCATCGTGCAGTTGCGCAGCACCGCTGTCGAGCTGGGACAGCGCCGCGACGCGGTTGGAATAGCGCGACACGTTGCCGCCGAACAATTGTGCCCAGCCAAGCGGCTTCAAACCGACGCCGACCATCGTGCCGCCCTGTGCCGACAGATGCCCGGCGCAACTGGTCGGGCCGACGAACGCCGCGCCCGGCATCGGATCGAACGTCCGCGCACCCATTCGAAGCGACCAGGCCGGCGTTTCATGCAACGTGACCTGGATCGACGCCACGCCGGGCAGGAAGACGTCCTGCAGCGTCAGGCCGGGCGGCAGCGCCGCGTGATATAGATGATAGCCGGTGACGAACGGCGACAATGCCGCGCTTGGTCGCCAATATTGAACCGGTAGAACTGCTTCGCTCATCGCAACCGCCCCCCAGCAGTGATGAACTGGTCTGCTATCATGACCTTTTCAGAAATGAAATAAGCGATTGGAGGCGATCTTGGTCACTTCATGTCGGCTGCCGCTTCAGGAGCACTCCTGCGCGCCAATAGGCGAGGATCGCGACGGGCGTCAGCAAGGCGACGGACAACATCGCCCAACGCAGTGACTGCGCACCATAGGCCGGAGCAAGCATGTCGCTCACCCGCCCGACAAGGAAGGGACCCAATCCAAGCCCGACCAGATTAATCACCAACAACGTCAACGCAGCCCAGACGCTACGCAACCGGATCGGCGCAAGGTGCTGGATCAGCGCAAAGGATGGGCCCAGATAGGCGCCCGCAAACAACGCCGCAATGAAGTAGCTGGCGAGCGCCAGGCGGGGATCGTCGACGAAGTAGAAACCGACCGCGAACGGAAATGCGACCACCTTGAACGCAGCCACCACCCAGCTCTGCGCGTGGAGACCATATCGCTTCGCCGCGCGGTCCGCGGCCACACCGCCGAGCAACGCGGAGGTCGACCCGATGATCGCGGCGGGCAGCGCGACGTATCGCGATACGTCGAGCATCGACATGCCGAGCGATCGCTGCATGTAGCTCGGCCCCCATCCCGTCAGCGCATATCCGATCAACGAGGTAAGCGTCACCGCCACCACGAGGTGGAGCGCGGCGCGGTCGCGCCACATCGCAGCGGTCCCCTCCCACAGTGACGGCATCGCAGCCGGCGCGTCCATCGCACGTTGCGCATCGGACAGGCCGCGGCGCGGCTCGGCGAGGAACAGCCAGACGACGAACGCGAGGATGACACCGGGCAAGCCGACGACCATCATGGCCACGCGCCAATTATACGCGTGTGCGACGATGCCGCCGATCATCATGCCCAAACCGCCGCCCAGCAGCACGCCGAGCGAGTAGATCGCCATCGCCGAAGCCCGTTTCTCCGGCGGGTACAGATCGGCGATGATCGAATGGCTCGGCGGCCCGGCACCCGCCTCGCCGACGCCGACGCCGATACGCGCGAACATCAACTGCGTGAAATTCTGCGCCATACCGGACAGCGCAGTCATGACGCTCCATATGCCCAGGCTCACGGCGATGATGCGGCGGCGACTGGTGCGATCCGCCAGTCGTGCGATCGGGATGCCGAGCGTTGCGTAGAAGATCGCAAACACCAGCCCCGACAATAATCCAAGCTGCGTGTCAGACAGCTTCAAGTCGAGCTTGATCGCCTCCAGCAGAATGGCAAGTATCTGCCGGTCCATGAAACTGAAGAAGTATGTCAGCGTTAGCAGCGCGAGGGTAACACCGCGTCGCTTCAATGCCAGCGTATCTGCGATCTCGGGCCGATTCAGTTCCACCGCGCTGCTCCCCGTCCATCTGTCAGCAGGCTAGCGGGTCAGGTCACATCGATCCAGTAACGAAGCCGGATGAAACGAATAAATACAATCACATAGGATATGCTCGTCTCATCATGCGCCAACTCAAAAGGGCGCCGTGCAGGACCTGCACGACGCACCCTTTGCAGAGATTAGCCGGCGCGTTAGAAGCGGCCGCGTAACGTCACACCATATGTTCTCGGCTCGGCAAGAAACTGGGAGAACAACTGCCGCCCGCCGGGATAGACCGGGTCCTGGAAGCTCGCCGTGCTCGCCCCCTGCTGGAACGGTGAATTGAAGGCGACCTGCGCATAATTCTTGTTGAGCAGGTTCTGCGCCCACAATTCGATCGATATCCGCTGCTTGGGTGCGCGCACACCGACGCGTGCGTTGACCAGCGCGAACCCATCCTGCTCCTTTTGCGGGAAGAGGTCGGACCCGGTGTTATAATCGCTGCTAAGGCGCGTATCGCCGTAGAATAGCATCGACCACCCGCTGCTGCCGATCTCGGGTGTCCAGGCGGCCGACGCGGTCACGACCACTTGCGGCGCGTTCGACAGATTGTCGCCGGGCAGCTTGCGCAGCGCCGGGTTCAGCGGAGCGCCGCTGTTCGACCCGACCAGATTGTCGCGATACTTGGTGTCGGCATAGGTCAGGCCCGCGGTGAAGCGGAAGTCGCGTGCCGGCACCAGCGTGGCCTCGAGTTCGACGCCTTGCGATACGACGCCGTATCCGACGTTGTCACGCGCGCAGGCTCCGGTCGACGCGGCCGCCGCGTTGTAATTTGATGCGCCGGTGAAGATGTTCTGATCGCGGTCTCCCCCGTTCAGGCTGCTCGAACAACCGTTGACGTTCTGCACGATGAAGACGGTGCCGTCGAAGGTGTTGAGCTGGAAGCTGCTAAACTCCTGCCGGAACCCGGCGATCGACAGCGAGAACGGACCGGTCGCGTATTTGGCGCCGATCTCATAGGCGTTGACCTTCTCCGGATCGAACTGAAGGTTGCTGACCAGCGCCTGCGCGCCGCCAAGCGAGGCGAAGGTCGTCGTGATCTGCCCGTTCGACACCTGCAACGGCGCCTTGAGTGCGGAGCGATCAAAGTTGAAGCCACCCGCCTTGTAGCCGCGCGAATAGCTGCCGTAGATCAGCAGGTCGTCGATCGGTTTCCATGACAGGATCGCAGTGCCGGTCAGCTGGTCTTCCGAGCGACGATCGCGGATGCTGACGCCGTTCAGCTCCGCAGTCGAATTGCCCTGGCAGCCTAGCCCGATCAGCGCCTGCGCCAGCGCACGTCTGGTCGCAAGCGCCGGCGTTGCTGCGATCTGCGCTGCGGTGATGTTCGCCTCGTCGGTCAACGTCTGCTGCAAGGCGACGCAGCCGGTGTTATCGTTGCCGAAAGTGGCGGCGAAGCGTTTCCGCTCGGTCGTGTAGCGCAGGCCAAGCGTCAGATCGATATTCGAGGTGACGTGGATGATGTTGTGCGTGAACGCCGCGAAGCTGTTCATGTTCTGGCGATAGCGATCGACCGTCGATCCGCGATCGTTGATTCCATCGAGCGTGACGAAGCCGTTGGCGACGTCCGCGCCGCCAACCGCCGCCAGTGTCGCCGGTCCGACGCCCGGCGCGACGCATCCTGTGCTGTTGGGCGCGTAGAGTGCGGCCAAGCCACCGCCCGAGATGATGCGACACGTCGCAAAACGACCGTATTGCGAGCCGAAGCGCAGGTTGCTGCGGCCGCTGAACTTTTCATCGATGTAGAATCCGCCGATCAGCCAGTCGAGCCGGTCGTTGAACAGGCTGCCGTTCAGCCGCACTTCCTGCGTGAAGGTCTTGAACCCACGCCGGTTGTTGCCGTCGGGAGCGTTGTAGAGGATGTCGACGGTGCCATAATCGGTGTCGCTACCCTGCGCATTGTAATAATCGCGATAGGCGGTGATCGACGTGAGATTCGTATCACCGAACTTCCAGTCGAGTTGCCCCGAAAAGCCATAATCCTGTGTCGTGCCAGCGTAGCTGCGCCCGCGGGAGACCGAGACGTTCCTGCTATACCCCTGGTTGAGCGCGCCGAGATTCTGGCCCAGGTCGCGCAACACGTTGACGATGTTGTTGCCGGTCGAAAGCCCGGTCGTCAGCGGTGTCGCGGGATTGTTGAGATTGCCGATATACGGGTTGACGGTACGATCGACGTAAGTCGCGGCGCAACAGGCCTCCTTACGCTTGGTGTAATCGCCGATCAGTCGAAGCGAGATGTCGCTGGTCGGCTCGAACAGCAATTGTCCACGGATGAAATAGCGATCGCGATCGTTGATACGCGTGCCGTTGGTTCGATCACGGTAGAAACCGTCCCGGGTCACATAAACACCGTCGAGGCGTGCGGCGAGCTTGTCACCCGCGATCGGTCCGGTCACACCCCCGGCCAAGCGCACAAAATTATAATTGCCGTACGTCGCCTCGCCATTCGCGCCAAAGGTGAAGGCCGGCTTGACGCTGACGATGCTGATCAGGCCGGCGGATGAGTTACGCCCGCCGAGCGTGCCTTGCGGCCCGCGCAGCACCTCAATCCGGTCGATCTCGCCCAGTTCGTTGAGGCCGATACCGGCGCGGGATCGATAGACACCATCCACGAATACCACCACCGAGCTTTCCAGCCCCGGATTGTCGCCGACCGTTCCGATGCCGCGGATGCGTGGCGAGCCATTGGCCTCCGATCCGGTCGACGAGACGAGCAGCGATGGCGCGAGCTGATTGAGCTGGCGAATGTCGTTCGCGCCGGACAAGGCCAGGCTGTCGGCGTTCACCGCCGAGATCGCGACCGGCACGTCGGCGAGCGCCTGCGCGCGCCCCTGCGCAGTGACGACGATGTCGGCAGGGGTGGAATCGACATTGTCGGTGGTCTGCACCGGCGCTGCCTCCGCCGCCCCGGCAGGGGTGGTCTGGGCGCCCGCCTGTCCCGCCACGACAATGGCGGCAGCCGCGCACGCCGACAAAAGCACATGCTTCGTCATCTGATCCTCTCCCGTCGGTCAGCACTATTGCGCGCCGTACCGTACATTCGAGTAGATCGGATTCGGTCGGTCAGATCAAGTCAGTGTAACTGCTCTACCGTAACAAATTGCGTACCGATTGCTTGATCCAGGCGAATCAATAACCATTGAGCCGGGCAAAACGGTCGCGATGGTACGCAGCATTTCCCCACATCGCCTCAAGCACCGCCGCACGCTTCATATATAGACCGGCGTCATATTCGTCGGTCATGCCGACACCGCCGAACAATTGCACCATCTCGCGACTGACCAGACGCAGCGTCTCGCCCGCGGTCGCCTTGGCAAGGCTGACCGCCTGATCCACGTCCGACCGACCGGCATCGATCGCCTCCAGCGCACCCTCTACGGTCGAGCGCATCAGCTCGATCTCGGTCAACATCTTCGCCATGCGGTGCTGGAGCGCCTGAAAAGTCGAGAGCACCTGACCGAACTGAACCCGCTGCTTCAGATAATCGAGTGTCTGGTGGAACGCGCTGTCCGCCATGCCAAGCATTTCGGCGGCCGTCACCGCCGCCGCATAATCCGCCATCTTTGCCGTCAACGCTGTACCGCCCAGTCGCTCGGCCGGCGCACCGTCGAAACGCACCTCGGCATGGCTGCGACTGTCGGCCATGCGACGCGGCGATACGGTCACGTCCTCGCCCTTTTCGACCAAATACAGCCCGTCCTGCGTCGCGACGACGAAGACATCGGCGCCGTCCCCTTCCGCAACGAACGCCTTGCTGCCGGTCAGCCTGCCGTCTGCGACGGCGGAGCGCACCGACAAATCGTGAATGGCACCCTCGTCGATCGCGAGCGTGGCGATCGCCTCGCCGCTGGCCAGCCGTGGCAACCATTGCTGCTTGGCCGCCTCCGATGCGCCCAGCACGATCGCACTCGCCGCGACCGCGGTCGATGACAGCGGCGACACCGCCAGGTTGCGCCCCAATTGCTCGACCACCAGGCCAAGCGACAGATAGCCAAACGCCGAGCCGCCATATTCCTCCGAAATAACGATCCCCGCCCAACCCATTTGACCGATCACACCCCAAGCCTCGGCATCGAAGCCGGTCGCGGGTGCGGCCTCGCGCAACTTGCGGAAAGCGGTGACCGGGCTCTCGTTGTTGGCCCACTCGCGCGCCATGTCGCGCAACATCACCTGTTCGTCGTTCAAAGCGGCCATGTGTCGTTCCTCGGAATGTGGGCGCGGTGATGATGATGTGAGCGGCGAGTTAAGCCGGGGAGGTGACAAGGCGTTCTGGTGCGCCTGCCCCCTCGACCCGGCCCTCTCCGGACGCAAACGGTACGATGCCGCCGCGCCTACCTCGTGATTACTGGTGGTCGAGCATGCCCAGGATGCGCTTGGCGATGACGTTGTTCTGGATCTCCGACGAACCACCATAGATCGACACCGCCTTGCCCCACAGCCAGGATCGCGTCTGTGTCAGCTCTTCCTCGCTGAAGCCCTCGCCTTCCCAGCCAAGCCCCTGCATGCCCATAATTTCGATGTTGAGTTCGGCGCGGTCCTGCGTGATGCGCGCGCCGACGTTCTTCATGATCGATGTCGCCGCCGATGGCCCGGCGTTGCCCTTCGCTTCCAAGGCGGCGCGGCGCAGCGTGAGGGCAAAGGCGCGCTGGTCCATTTCGTGCTTGACGATGCGGGTGCGCAGGTCGGCATCGGCGAGGCGGCCTTCGGCATCGACCCCGCGATACTTCCTGGCGATGTCGGGCACGCTCTTGCCCGCATTCATCCGGCTGCCGGAACCGCTGCCGCCCGACAGCGAACTTCGCTCATGCTGGAGCAGGCGCGTTCCGATCGTCCAGCCCTGTCCCTCTTGTCCGACGAGGTTTTCCTTCGGCACGCGGACGTTGGTGAAGAAGGTCTCACAGAAGGGCGATTGACCGCTGATCAGCCGTATCGGCTTCGTCTCGACTCCTTCGGCATCCATGTCGATCAACAGGAAGCTGATCCCCGCGTGCTTCTGCGTCTTGTCGGTGCGCACCAGGGCGAAGCATTTGTCGGCCCACTGCCCGCCCGACGTCCAGGTCTTCTGCCCGTTAACGAGGTAGTGATCGCCCATATCCTCGGCAAAGGTCTGCAATGAGGCGAGGTCCGACCCCGCACCCGGCTCAGAATAACCCTGACACCAGCGCACCTCACCGCGGACAATTCCGGGAATGTGCTGCCGCTTCTGCTCCTCGGTGCCGTATTCGAGCAAGGTCGGCCCGAACATCATCACGCCCATGCCGCCGATCGGGTTGTACGCGCCCGCACGCGCGAGTTCCTCCTGAACGATGCGCGCCTGCGCGCGGTCGAGCCCACCGCCGCCATATTCCTTCGGCCAAGAGGGAACGCCCCAACCCTTTGCGCCCATCGCCTCACGCCATTGCCGCTGATCGGGGGTCTCGTCGCCGGGTCCCTCGATCGCCGACATCGCATTGTCGGTGCCGCGCAACGAGGCCGGGAAATTAGCCCCGATCCAGTCGCGCGCTTCCTGGCGGAAGTCGCCGCCTGCGGCATCCGGGCGGGTCTGTTCGGCGGCAGTCGCCATCGCGTCAGTCTCCACGTTCTGAATAAACGGTATGGCTGCTCATGGCATAATCACGGCGCGCTGCAAAGGACGAAGCGTCTCGCTGCTCAGTTCTCGCGCCCCGGCCGGCGGCTCATCCCGACATCCAGGTGCGCACCGGCGTCGACGAGCATCACCTCGCCGGTGACCGCCCGCATCGCCGGGTCGAGCAGCGCTTCGATCGGCGCGGCGACTTCATCGGGGCCGGTCGCCAACGCCATCGGCGTTGCCGCCGCGACCTTCGCGTTCAGGCGCGCGAACCCTTCCTCGCCCAGCCGCTGCTCGTACCATCCGGTCGCGACATAGCCCGGCGCGACCGCGTTGACTCGGATCGTGGGCGCGAGAATACGCGCGAGGCTCTTCGTCATGGTGATTAGCGCGCCTTTGGAAGCGGCGTAGGCGACGGATGAGCCGATCCCGAACACGCCGGCGACGCTTGCGACGTTCACCACAGCGCTCATCGGACTTGCGCGCAACATGGGCGCGGACACGCGGATCATCTGAAACGCCGCCACCACGTTCAGCTGGTAGATATCGAGGAAGTCCGCAGCGTCGAGCGCGTCGAGATCCTCATGCAGGGCGAATTTGGTACGACCGGCATTGTTGACCAGAAAATCGACCCGGCCGAACGCATCGTTCGCCGCCGTAACAAGCCGGCGGCAGGCTTCATCATCCGCGATATCAGCCTGAACCGCGATCGCACCATGCCCTGCTTCGACCGCAAGCGCCTCCGCCTCCGCCTGGCTTGAGGCGTAGTTGATGACGCATGATACGCCCCGCGCCGCCAGCCGGCGAACGGTCGCCGCGCCGATGCCGGTTCCGCCGCCCGTCACGATCGCCACTGCACCCTTCATTGCGCCCGACTCCATGTCTTTTCGAAGAATGCGTATGGCATTCCCGCGGCGCTTCGCATAGCGGATGCGGATATGAGCGCTGAGCACGACATCGCCGCCCTGCTCGCCGAGGATTTCGGCACATTGAGCGATCTGATCCGCGTCCATGCGGAACAACGCCCCGACAAGCTGGCAATCGCCGACGACGTAACGAGGATCAGCTACCTTGAGCTCGATCGGATGATGGATCGCGTCGCGGCCGCGCTCCAGCGCGACGGCACGGTTGCCGGGCAAGCGGTAGCCTCGGTCGCCCATCCCAGCGTCGCACAGGCGATCGTCTTTCTCGGCGCACTTCGCGCCGGATCGATGGCGGCGCCGATCCAGCCCTCGGCGACACCCGAGCAAATCACGGCGATGATCGCGGACTGCGGCGCCGCGATCGTCTTCCTCGATACCGCCGCGGCGGAAGCGCTGCATGGTCAGTCGCTCGCGGCTCAGGTCGTGTTGCTCGACGACCTGGCGGCGTGGCTCGGCGCGGAAGCCGCAATGCCGAAGCCGGTCACGGTGCAGCCGAGCGACGGCTTCAACATCATCTATTCGTCAGGCACGACCGGCACGCCGAAGGGCATTGTGCAGAGCCACGCAATGCGATGGCAGCATCTGTCGCGCAACACGGCGGCCGGGTTCGACCAGGCGGTGACGCTGATCGCGACGCCGCTTTATTCCAACACGACGCTGGTCAGCTTCCTGCCGACGCTCGGCTGGGGCGGCAGCGTCGTTCTGATGGAGAAGTTCGAGGCGCACGCCTACCTCGAACTCGCCGAGCAATACCGGGCGACGCACACCATGCTGGTGCCGGTGCAATACCAGCGGATCATGGCGCTGCCCGACTTCGACCGGTTCGACCTGTCGGCGTTTCGCTTCAAGACCTGCACCTCCGCTCCCTTCGCTGCGGCGTTGAAGCGTGACGTGGTGGCGCGCTGGCCAGGGCTGCTGATCGAATATTACGGCATGACCGAAGGCGGCGCGAGCTGTGCGCTGAACGCGACCGAGTATCCCGACAAGCTGCACACCGTCGGTCGCCCGCTGCCCGGACATGAGATCAGGCTGATCGATGATGACGGGATTGAGGTCGCTTCCGGTGAGATGGGTGAGGTCGTCGGACGATCAGGCGCGATGATGAACGGTTATCATGGGCGCGAACAGGCAACGGCTGACGCCACGTGGTTCTCGCCCGACGGCGATCGCTTCATCCGTCACGGCGATATCGGACGCTTCGACAACGACGGCTTCCTGATCCTCACCGATCGCAAGAAGGACATGATCATCTCGGGTGGGTTCAACATCTTCCCGTCCGACATCGAAGCGTTGCTGGTCGAGCATCCGGAAGTCGCCGACTGCACGGTGGTGGGTGTCGCATCCGAGCAATGGGGCGAGACACCGGTCGGCTTCTACGTGCCGCGCGGTGACGCGGCGCAAGGTGCGGACGAGGTGCTGGCGGCGATCAACGCGAAGCTGGGCAGGACGCAGCGCTTGTCGGCGCTGTACCGCACCGACGAGCTTCCACGCAGCGCGATCGGCAAGGTGTTGAAACGTGAGCTGCGCGATCGCCTCGTCGCCGGAGAGTTCGCATGACCACGCTCAAGCAGGTGCTAGACGCGCTGGAGCCTACCGCCGACGCGATGGCATGGCGCGGAACGATCCCGGACGGCTGGTTGCAGGGACGCACCGCTTATGGTGGATTGTCCGCGGCGATCGCGCTTCACTGCGCGATGCAGTCCGAGCCCGATCTTCCTGCGCTGCGATCGGCGCAGGTCAGTTTCGTCGGACCGCTTTCCGGGGCGATCCTGATCACCACGCACAAGCTGCGCCGGGGCAAGAACGCTGCCTTCATCCAAGCCGATGTCGAGAGCGAAGCCGGCCTGGGCTTGCGCTGCACCTTCGTGTTCATGCGCGCCATCGAGAGCGAGGTCGACTACCAGATCACCACTGTGCCCGACTTCCCTCGCCCCGGCGTCGAGGACGCGACCTTCAAGGGGCATCCACGCGTACCTTTCACGCAGAATTTCGAATTCCTCGATCAGCGCGAGGCCTCGAACCTGAAGCCTGCCGAATGGCTACGCTGGACGCGGCTGAACGAGCGCGACGGGATCGATCCGATGGTCGAGTTGATCGCGATCGGTGATTGCCTGCCGCCCGCTGCGCTACGCCTGCTCGGCCGTAACGTGCCGATGAGCTCGATGACGTGGATCCTGAACGTGCTTGGCCCGACGCCGGCGACGCAGGACGGCTGGTGGCTGTTGCGCTCAAACGCCGATTACGCGCGGGCCGGATCATCGTCGCAAGCGATGGGCATCTGGAACGCGCACGGCGAGATGGTGGCGGAGCAGATGCAATCGGTTGCGCTGTTCGGCTG
The DNA here is from genome assembly GCF_000382485.1 of Sphingomonas sp. Mn802worker. GTDB lineage: Bacteria > Pseudomonadota > Alphaproteobacteria > Sphingomonadales > Sphingomonadaceae > Sphingomonas. The sequence goes on from NZ_AORY01000012.1 coordinate 262,677, forward strand.
AACGACTCTCCGAGACATTTCGCGACAAAAGCAGCAGGCTGCGACAAACAAACGCGACATCGGTGCCTTAGCCGATTGACACAGGTCGGGATCGTCCGCCCGTGTTCGAGGGATCATCGATGAAAAAGCATGTTCTCGCCGCCGCTCTGGGCGTGACGATGCTGGCAGGTGGCGCAGGCGTCGCTGCCGCGGCCAGGCGGCGAGCGCGAGCGACGTTAGGCCGGCTTCAGCTTTACCCCCGCAAGTTATGCGCGGCGCCGGCCTGATGCGTGCCGACGCGAATGGGGACGGCGTGGTGACGCGCGACGAGGTGATTGCGGATGCCGATCGTCGCTTCGCTACAATGGACACCGACGGTGACGGCAAATTGAGCCGTGATGAAAGCCGCGCCGCGCGACCGCATCGTCGCGTATATGGCGAGCGCGGCGAACAGGCGCCCTCCGATCCGTTGGGCGACAGGTTCAGCGGCGGCGAGGACGCGCGACCACCGATGACGCGAGAGGCCTTTCGCGACCGTGCGCTGAGGATGTTCGACCGCGCGGACACCAACCATGACGGGCGCATCGATGCACGCGAAATGGAAGCGATGCGCCTGCTGCGACGCGCACGCATGGCAGACGGCGATCGCCCGCGCGTGACATCGCCGAGTGACGAACAACAGTGAGCGTGCCAGCCGGATGTTCTTATCCGAACGTCCGCGCTGGTGGTCACAACCTTTCACAGATGCGGTGAAACATGTCAGACGCCGACATCATGGCCGACATTCCCCATCTGCTGCTGGTCGACGATGAGCGTTCGATCCGCGAGCCGCTTGCGCAATACCTGACCAAGCAGGGCTTCCGTGTCACCCAGGTCGGCGAGGCGGAAGCGGCGCGCGCGCGACTCGCGGCCTATGCGATCGATCTCGTTATCCTCGACATCATGATGCCGGGTGAGGACGGACTGTCGCTCTGCCGCCATATCCGAGAAACGAGTGAAACGCCGGTTATCCTGCTGACCGCCCGCAGCGAGGAAACCGATCGCATCGTCGGACTGGAGATGGGCGCCGACGATTATGTGGTGAAACCGTTCTCGCCACGCGAACTCGCCGCCCGGATCAAGGTGGTGCTGCGGCGGACCGCCGCGGGCGGTACGCGCCAGCACGCACCCGACGCGGGTGCCTATGCCTTCGCCGGCTGGGTGCTGAAAACGGGCGAGCGCGCGTTGGTCGACCGCGAGGGCGTGTCGGTGGCGCTGTCGACCGGCGAGTACAATCTCCTGCTCGCGCTCGTGCAGCGCCCGCGACAGGTGCTGACCCGCGATCAATTGCTTGACCTGACGCAAGGGCGCGAGGCCGCAGCGTTCGACCGCGCGATCGACAATCAGGTCAGCCGGCTGCGCAAGAAGATCGAGCCCGACCCGCGTAATCCCGAGTTGATCAAGACGGTGTGGGGCGGCGGCTACGCTCTTTCAGCGGAAGTCACCCGACTTTGACCGTCGCGACGGCGCGGTGGCGGCCGGGCTGCCCGCGGAGCTTGGCAGGGCAGATGGCCTTGCTCGTCGCGGTCGCCCTGTTCGTCGCGCAGGCGATCAACTTCACGCTGGTGCTGCGCGATCGTGCCAACTTCCGTCTCGCGCAGGCGACCCGCCCTGTCGCGACGCGCATCGCCGACGCGCTCGAGCGCGAGCAAGCCGGGCGCGTGCTCAGCCCCGATCGAGGCCGGGTGCGACGCGTCCGGGCCGACCCAATCCCACCGGACCTACCCCGGCATGCCGAGGTCTCGAGCGCGTTGCGTGACCAGCTGAAGGATCTGGGCGTCTCAGCCGGGCGGATCGACACCGGCCTGCAACCGGCACCGCTCCACCCCGACGATCGTGACGTTCGCCTCGGCCGCGACGGACAAAGCCTGTTGATCGCAGTGGAACAGCCCGGCCGCGGCTGGTTGTCGATCGTTGCACCGTGGCCGGGCGGCGGCGGCTACATCTTCTGGCGATTGTTCGCACAGACGCTGATCCTCTACGCCATCATGCTCGCCGCGGTGTTGTGGATCGCGCGACGTATCTCCCGACCGTTGCGGGTACTCGCGTCTGCCGCGCACGATTTCGATCCCAGCATCGCTCCGGTCGCGATCGTCGAGGATGGTCCCGCCGACGTGCGTGCGGTTACCGCGGCGTTCAACGGCCTTCGCCTGCGCGTCACCGCGATGCTCGACGAGAAGGATCGCATGCTGGGCGCGATCGGTCACGATCTGCGCACGCCGCTGGCGGCCCTTCGTGTCCGTATCGAGTCAGTCGAGGACGAGCAGGATCGCGCGCGCATGGCCGACACGATCGCGGAGATGAACCGCACACTTGACGACATCCTGTCGCTCGCGCGGTTGGGGCGGCCGAGCGAGCCGGTGACCGAAGTCGATCTTGCCGCCCTGGTCGATGCGGTAGTGGAGGATTTCCGCGACCTGGGCGCGAACGTCGCCTTCGAGGAAGCCGATCGGCTGCGTATCCGCCTGCGCCCATCGCTCATCCGACGCGCGATCAGGAACCTAATCGAAAACGCGATCAAATACGCCGATGGTGCAGAAGTGACGCTGCGGCCGGCGATCGATACGGTCGTGCTTTCAGTCGCGGATCACGGCCCGGGCATACCAGCGGACCGCCTGGCGGATGTGCTCGCCCCCTTCACGCGTCTTGAGACATCACGGAACCGCGAAACCGGTGGCATCGGGCTGGGGCTCGCACTTGCACGCGCGATTGTTGAGGAAGCCGGCGGCAGGATCGCGCTCAGCAATCGCGATGGTGGAGGTCTTTGCGCGGAAATCATGCTTCCCCGCGGGCGGTAGGCCACCGCGCGAATTCGGAATGCATTCAGTACACAGCTTCACGTGCTCCTGTTGTGCCGCACTCGCCAGGCAGCCCGGATGATGCTTGCAGCAGTCGAACCGCGCTCAATGTCACAATCACCTTCGATCGCGCTTGCGTCCGTCATGATCTCACGCGACAGCATGCCCGTTCAGGGAGGAGCCTAGATGTCCGTCCAATCAGATCGCTGGATCCGCGAGCGCGCGAACGCGGACGGCATGATCGAGCCGTTCGTCGAAGCGCAGCGGCGCGACGGATGCATCAGCTACGGGCTGTCGTCCTACGGCTATGACGCGCGCGTGGCGGATGAGTTCAAGATTTTCACCAATGTCGACAACGCCTTGGTCGATCCGAAGGAGTTCGCCCCGAACAGCTTCGTCGACCGCAAGACAGACGTCTGCATCATTCCGCCGAACAGCTTCGCGCTTGCACGCACCGTCGAGTATTTCCGCGTACCTCGCGACGTGCTGGTCATCTGTCTCGGCAAGTCGACCTACGCACGCTGCGGCATCATCGTCAACGTGACCCCGCTGGAGCCGGGCTGGGAGGGCCATGTCACGTTGGAATTCTCCAACACGACGCCGCTTCCCGCCAAGGTCTACGCCAACGAAGGCGCGTGCCAGTTCCTGTTCCTCAAAGGCAACGAGCCGTGCGAGGTCAGCTATGCCGACCGTGCCGGAAAATACATGGGCCAACGCGGCGTCACGCTACCGCGCCTGTAAGGCTCGTTCCGCTCGAACGATCGCGCAGAGCGTGATGGGGTCGGCGCCCAGGTTAATCGCCTCACATCGATTATGGCAAACCCGGCTAGCGTGCCGCGATGGCCGTGCCGAGCCGCGCCAATCCGCGCTCGGCCACTTCGTGCGACGAGGTCGTTCCGCCATCGGCCAGATTGAGCGACACCGGAGCGGACCTGAGCACGTCGTCGTACAGCGCCCGTGCCCGAGCGGTCCGGGTCGTGCGCGCATATACCGCAGCGAGGTTCAACAAGACCTCAGGACGACGCGGAAAGATGGCCCGCTCTGCATCCAGCGTCGTTTCCGCCTGCGCCAGATTACCGGCGGCAATGGCGGTGTAGCCCGTCCGGTCCTTTGCCAACGCGGGCGTTGCAGACAAGGTCGCAACTAAAAGGAGCAAACCGGTGCGCATACCACTCTCCGCTTGTTTCATTTTTGTGACACATGGATGTCACTCTTAAGACAGTGGAGCAAGTGGCTTCACGGAAGATCCGGCGTCAATGTGTATTAGCTTGGAAGCGTGGCTTTCGTGAGCTCCGCTCTCAGGCGAGGAGCAACATGCTAAAACGTATGTCTGTCCAAACCCATGTGCAGTGGCTTCAAGTAAGAAGGTACCAAAAGAAAAAGCGGGCACTCCGTGTGGAGTACCCGCCCTTCAAGGTCACTTGATCACGCCCAACGCGATCAGAAGTCCTTGTAATATTGCTCGTTGCCGACGAAGCCGAGCTTGGTCACCGCGGACCGCTTGATGATGGCGAGCGCGTTGTCGACCACCTCATAGCGCGAATTGCGGTCGGGCTGGAACTGCAGTTCCGGCTCCGGGGTCATCGCGGCTGACGTATCGAGATATTGCCGCAACGTGGTGTCGTTGACGGCTGCGCCGTTCCACGTGATCGTACCGGCCGCGTCAATCGCGATCTTGTTCTTGATCGGGTCCACCGGCGGCTTGACCGCGTTGGGATCGTTCACCGGCAGGTCAACCTTCACCGCATGCGTCGGGACGGGCAGCGTGATGATGAACATGATGAGTAGGACGAGCATGACGTCGATCAACGGCGTCGTGTTCATCTCCATCATGGGTTCGCCGTCATCGCTCCCAGCACTCATTGCCATAACTGCTACTCCTCTGGCTGGGTGTCAGGCGCCGGCGCCGACGCCGGGCTGCGAGATGAAGCCGACGCGTGCGAAACCCGCCTGCTGCATGTTGAAGATGGCGCCACCGATGCAATGCCACGGCGTATCCACGTCACCACGGATGTGCGCCTCCGGCAGCTCGAGGCCAGGTGCGTTGACACCACCCTGGCGCGCGATCTCCGTCTTCAACTTGGCGACGGCGCGATCAAGCAGCTCCTGCTGCGTGACGGGCGCGACGCCCCAATAAACCTTGCAGGCGCCGGACGCGTCCGAGGTGATCGACAGCGACACGTTCTCCGGCTTGGTCGTGGTCGGATCGAACCGGACGTTCGGCAACTTCACCTTGACCGTCTGAATCGCGACCGGAACCGCAATCAGAAAGATGATCAGCAGCACCAGCATGACGTCCACGAGGGGCGTCGTGTTGATGTCCGAAAGAGGTTTTTCGGTGGAATCACCACCTACGCTCATCGCCATATGTCAGGCTTTCCTATTCTCCGTCCGACCGGGCACCGACCCGCCGGACAAGCGGAGGACCACGCCGGGCGCGGTCCCCGCCCTTGTTCTTACGCGCGGGTCTGCACGCCACCCGCCTGGCCGGCGGTGGCCGTAGCGCCGGCGGGCTTCACCGGTGCCTTCGCGGCGGCGGCATTGCCGATCGACGGACGGACCTTGCCGTTTGAGGCAAGGAAGCCGAGCACGTCGTTCGAGAAGGCCGACAGGTCCTCCGCGATCGACTTGTTGCGGCGCTGCAGCCAGTTGTAGGCGAGCACGGCCGGAACCGCGACGACCAGGCCAAGCGCGGTCATGATCAGCGCCTCACCCACGGGGCCTGCGACCTTGTCGATCGAGGGATCGCCCGACGCACCGATCTTGATCAGCGCACGGTAGATGCCGACGACGGTACCGAACAGACCGATGAACGGCGCGGTCGCACCAACGGTCGCAAGGAACGCCAGACCGCCACCCAGCTTGGAGTTGATCGCGGCTTCCGAACGCGCAAGCGAACCGTGCAGCCAGTCATGCGCCTCGACCGGATCGGTCAGCTGCGCGTGCTGGTCCTGTGCGGCCAGGCCGTCGTCGACGAGCTGCTTGTAGGCCGAGTTCTTCTCGAGCTTCGCCGAGCCTTCGCGCAGCGAGTTCGACGACCAGAAACCCTGCCGCATACGCTTGGCTTGATTGATGATCTTCTGCTGCTCGAACAGCTTCGAAAACAGGATGTAGAACGACACAACCGACATCAGCACCAGGATGCTGAACACCGACTGCGAGATGATGCCGCCCTCACGCAGCGCCTGCTGGAGTCCGAACTGGTTTTCTGCGGCTGCGGTTCCACCCGCGGCCAGGATGTTGATGATCATGCGGTGGTATTCCCTCTAAAAAGCTTGGCTCGAAAGTCGTGAAACGATCAATCGCGCGGCAAAACCCAACGTACCGGCAGCGTGTAGCTCGACGTGATCGCTGACCCGGACGCGTCGAGCGCTGGCGAGAACCGCACGCGGCTCTTGGCGATACGACACGTTGCCTGATCGAGCGCCGACGAGTTGCTCGACGTGGTGATCGAGCAGTCCGTCACACGCCCGTCGGTTCCGACGGTCAACTTCGCGACCACGCGACCTTCCTCTTCGGCACGGATGGCCGAGGGAGGATAATTGTCCGCGCCGAAATACTGACCCGGATTACCCTTTAGACCGGCAGCCTTGCTGACCGCAGGCGGTGCCGGCGGAGCAGGAGCCGGCGCGGGCGGCGCGGGCGGAGCCACGACCGGCGTCGGGTTGTAAACCGGCGGCGGGTTCGGCGTCGTGTTGATCACGACCGGCGGCGGGTTCGGGTTACGAACGATCGGCGGCGGCGAGACGACCGGCGGCGGCGACATCGGAATGTCGGGCGGCGGGGGGGGCGGCTCATCCGGCGGCGGGGGCGGCGGTTCTTCCACGTCAAACGTGTTCAGCTTTTCGACCTGCTTCTTCACGAAGTTGGTCGCTAGGCCGGTCACGAAGGCGTAGCCGAGAGCGATGTGGACCAACGCCACGATCACCAGGGCGGTGACCTTGCTCCCGCTCATCTTCTGGTCAGAATAGGCCATTCAGCAACGAAACTCCCTCATCCTGCGGCCCTGTTGGGCGGTTGGACAAACCCAACCGTCGAAAATACCCCACGACACCCCCCTGTCGGGAAGGCCGTAGCGTCACGGTTACTATCGCGGCACCTGAATGGACGCAAACGCTTTGTCGGGCGCAACAAACGTACAAGCGTGTGACGACAGAAAAATTTCTATTTCGTTCATCTTGAAGGGCGTACCATGAAGCCATGTCTGCCCTTAAGCTATTCAACATCCTCGCCCTTCCACTCGCGCTGACGCCAGTGTCGCCGCTCCGGGCGCAGGTGCCCTCAACCAGCTTTTCTGCCAACGTTGTCGGGGCCTCATCGGGCAGCCAGCCATCCTACCCCGATTTTGCCGACTTGGTCGTCGACAGCCCCTTGATCATCGACGCCACAGTTCGCTCGGCCGCGCGAATCAAGGGCGTCGAAGCCGTAGGGATCGCACCCGACGCCGCGCGCTTCTACGTCGAGGCGGATGTCGGCACGCTGGTGCGCGCCGCGGGCGCGATTCCGGCAAGGATTGGATGGCTGGTCGACGTACCGCTGGACGCCCGCGGACGTCCACCGTCGCTCAAGAAGCAGCGCGTGCTCGCATTCGCCCGGCCGGTCGCCGGACGCCCGGACCAGGTCCAATTGGTCGCGAAGGACGCGCAACGGCCTTGGTCGCCGGCCGCCGAAGCCCTGACCCGCCGGATCGCAACCGAGGCGGCCAGCCCCGATGCGCCGCCGATTCTGACAGGGGTGAAAAGCGCATTCTACGTGCCCGGAACCCTGCCGGGTGAAGGCGAGACGCAGATTTTCCTGCTGACGAAGAACGATCGGCCTGCTGCGATTTCGGTGCTGCGTCGCCCCGGCGAGCAGCCGCGATGGTCGATCGCGCTCAGCGAGGTGATCGACGAGAACGCAACCGCGCCCGCGCGCGATACCTTGCTATGGTACCGCCTCGCCTGCTTTCTACCCCGCACGCTCCCCAATGCGGCAACGACCGCATTGGATGAAGCAGATGTCGTTCACGCGCGCGAAGATTATGCCTTTGTCATCCAGCAACTTGGCGCCTGCCATAGCAACGCGGCCGGCGCGATCAGCGGCGATGGCGCACCAGCGTGATGCCGATCGCCTCGCCCGCTTCCGCGATGGCGAGCTTGACGATCTTCACCTTCACGCGCTTGACGCGTCGATCCTGCAAGAACAGGGTCTCGCAGATGTGGTCGGCCACCGCCTCGATCAGCGTGAAATGACCTTCGTGCTCGAGCGCGGTCGTCGCGGCGTGTTTCAGGTCGAGGTAATTCTTCGACGCGGTGAGCGGCGTGTCCGGCGAAAAATGCGCCGGGGCGTCAAGCAATACCGTCAGCGAAATCCGCAACGGCTGCGGCAGGTGCGTTTCCTCGGAGTAGATGCCGGTCAGCACCGGCACCTCAAGATCGTGGACCTCGAGTTCTAGCGTGTCATCCATACGTGCGCCGTTAGCCAAGGTGATCCGGCGACGCCAGCATTCGACTGCATGTATCAGTGGCCCAGCCATCGCTTGCGTCGCGGGCGCGCTTCGCTAAGGGGCGCGGCGATCCCCGTGTCGGTGGGGCGTTGGGAATGGCGAATGATTGATCTGGTGCCGATCGGCGAGGTGGATGATGCCGCGATCGAGCGGCTGCTCGACGACGCGTTCGACAGCGAACGCCATGGCCGCACCGCCTATCTGCTTCGCGCGGGCACGGCGTCAATCCCGACGTTTAGTTTCGCGGCGATCGAGGATGGTGCGCTGGTCGGCAGCATTCAGTGCTGGCCGATATGGTTCGTCCCCGACCGATCGGACATGCGCGCGGTCCCAATGATCCTTGTCGGACCGGTTGCGGTCACCCCTTCCCGTCAGCAGGACGGGATCGGACGCCGGCTGATGGGCGCAGCGCTGGATGCGGCGCAGAACGACGCCGCGATGATGCTGATCGGCGATCCGGAATATTACGGGCGCTTCTTCAACTTCTCGGCTGAGCACACGGCGCTGTGGCGGCTTCCAGGACCGGTGGAGCGGCGGCGGCTGCTGGCGCGCGGTGCGACGGTCCCCACCGGTGCCGGCGAAGTCGGAGCCCGTTGCACTGTCGCCTAATCGGTTCGACGCCTTTACCGCGACGGTCGGCGACCCTAACTGAACGACCATGCCGATGGCGCCGCCTCCAGACTTCCACACGTTGACCATGGCCGACATCGCACGCCTGGCGGACAGCGATCGTCTGCCTCCGGTCGAGCGATGGCACCCGGCGCATTGCGGCGACAGCGAAATGCGGATCGCGCGCGACGGGACGTGGTTCCATCAGGGCTCGCCGATCGGTCGCGCCGCGATGGTCCGCGCATTCAGCCGTATCCTCCGGCGTGAGACAGACGGCGGCTACGTGCTGGTCACACCGGTCGAGAAGCTGGACATCGCCGTCGAGGATGCCCCGTTCGTCGCGGTTGAACTGAAGGTCGGGGGTGCGGGTGAGGATCAGATGCTCGGGTTCCGGCTCAACACCGGCGATGTGGTGATTGCGTCGGCCGAGCACCCGCTGCGTTTTGAGGAACGCGATGACGGGCCGCACCCATATGTTCATGTTCGCGGCCGGCTTGAGGCGCTGATCTCGCGTGCGATCTACTATGATCTGGCAGAGATCGCGCTCGCAGGTGGCGATGATGCGGCAGGAGTGTGGAGCGGCGGGTGCTTCTTTCCCCTCGGCACGGCCGACGCCACGTTGTGATCGGAGAGGTCGTTCGATCGTCGCTTGCCTTGAAGCTGACGCATGCGCTGGCATCCCCGCACAACGTTACCGTGTTGTCGGGAGACAGCGACCATCTGCCGACGCACGCGACGCTGACGGCCGCCGCGGTGCTGATCCCGGTGACTGATCGCGCGCGGCCGGGCGTAATCCTGACGCGCCGCAACGATACCTTGCGCAAGCATCCCGGGCAGGTCGCCTTCCCAGGCGGCCGGATCGACCCCGGCGAAGACGCGATCGCCGCTGCACTACGCGAGGCGGAAGAGGAGATCGCGCTGCCACGCTCGAGCGTCGACGTGATCGGCGTAACCGATCTGTACCGCACCGGCACCGGCTATTCGATTACGCCGGTTTTGGGCGTCGTTCCGCCCGACCTGCCGCTGCACCCGAACGAGGGCGAGGTGGCGAGCGTATTCGAGGTGCCGCTCGACTTTCTGCTCGACGCGGCGAACCATCGGCATCGCACCGTCGACGTGCAGGGGGTGAGCCGCAGTTTCTGGGAGATGACGTGGGAGGATCAGCGAGTCTGGGGCGCAACCGCGGGCATGATCGTCAATCTGGCACGGCGGCTGCGATGGACGGCCTGACCGACACGATCCTGCCCAATGCCGCCTGGCGCGCCCGAGCGGGGCTGGAGCATCTGGCGACCGTATTGGGGAGCGAGCGCGAAGAAGCGCGCTTCGTCGGCGGCGTGGTGCGTGACACGTTGCTGGGGCTCGACGCACATGACCTCGACCTGGCAACGGTTCACCCGCCCGACGAGATCGTGCAGCGGCTGGATGCGGCCGGCATTAAGGCGGTGCCGACCGGAATCGCGCACGGCACGGTGACGGCGGTGTCGGCCGGGACGGTGGTCGAGGTCACGACGTTGCGCCGCGATGTGTCGACCGATGGGCGCCACGCGGTCGTTGCTTATACCGATAGCTGGCGCAAGGATGCCGGGCGTCGCGATTTTACGATCAACGCGCTTTACGCCGATCCTGGCAACGGCGCGGTCTACGATTACTACGGTGGCTTGGCGGACTTGGCCGCGGGCCGCGTCCGCTTCATCGGCGATCCTTATCGGCGCATCGCCGAGGATCATCTTCGCATCCTGCGTTTCTTCCGCTTCCACGCGCGCTTCGGTGATCGAATCGACGAGCAGGGGCTCGACGCGTGCGTCGCGCGCGCAAATGACCTGATGGCGCTCAGCCGCGAGCGGATTGCCGCGGAACTGCTCAAGCTGCTGGTCGCGCGATCGGCGGTGCCGGTAATTGCGCTGATGCACGATCGCGGCATCTTCCGCCCCATCCTGCCCGAGATCGATGCGGCCGGTGTCGCGCGGTTGCACGAACTGGCCGAACGCGAGGTGGGCGCTGGCGTCGCGCCCGATGCAATCCGCAGGCTCGCCGCGCTGGTGCCGGCTGACACGGCCGAGAGCGTCGGGGCGCGAATGAAGTTGAGCAGTGCCGATCGCAAGCGGCTCACCCTCGCCGGCGCCGGGATCGGGAGCGAGGGCGCGCGTGGGCTCGCTTATCGCCACGATGTCGGGATCGCTCTAGACCGGCTGCTGTTGGCGGGTGCCGACGTGTCGCCGCTTCTTGACTGGGTTGCGCCGTGTCTGCCGGTCGGTGGCGGCGAACTGGTCGCGCGCGGATTGAGCAAGGGCCCACTCGTCGCGCAGACGCTCAAACGGGTCGAGGCACGCTGGATCGCAGAGGGTTTCCCCGACCGCGTGCGCACCGCCGTCATCGCCGATGAGGAAACCGCTGCGACCCTCGCCAGCGCGCGCTAGCGATTGCGCGTCAGCAGGAAACCGTAAGCATCGTCGGGTTCGAGCGGATGAGCGAACGCATAGCCCTGCCCCGACTGACATCCGAGCGCCGCCAGCGTTTGCGCGATGTCGTGCGTCTCGATCCCCTCTGCCACCGTCGACATGTTGAGCGCCTGCGACAGGCTGAGGATTGCACGCACGATCGCGATCTTGTCGCGGTCGGCAAGCATACCGGTGATGAAGCTGCGATCGATCTTGAGCACATCGATCGGCAGTTTCTGCAACGAGGCCAGGTTGGAGAAGCCGGTGCCGAAATCGTCCATCGCGATCGTCAGGCCGAGCGATTTCAGCGCGGTCAGCATGCGCGCCATACGCGCGGGTTCGGCGACGAGCGCACTTTCGGTCAACTCCAGCTTCAGGCGGTCGCCCGTCATGCCGGCGGCGGCGAGCGCGTGTTCGACCACGTCGGGTACCGAGTCGCGCTGAAGCTGGATCGGCGAAACGTTGACGCCGACCCGGATACCGTGGCTCGCGTCGCCGCGACGATCCCATTCGGCGAGGGTCGCCAGTGCCGAGTCGATCGCCCAGCGGCCCAGCGGGACGATCAATCCCGATTCCTCTGCCACCCGGATGAAATCGGTCGGCTGGTGCTGCACGCCCTGCTCATCGGTCCACCGCGCCAACGCTTCGAAGCTTTCGACCCGACCGGTGGCCAGGTCGCAGATCGGCTGGTAGCGCAGCGTCAGATCGCCGTTGTCGATCGCGCGGCGTAGCGCGGTTTCCATCGCGAACTCGGCGCGCGCAGAATCGAGCGCGCGGGTTTGATAGGCCTCGGCCTTCTTGCTCGCCTTCGACTTCTTCATCGCGACCTGCGCGTGGCGGATCACGTCCTCTGCATGCTCCACCCGCGCGTCGCCGAACGCGATACCGATCGCCGAGGTGACGCGAATCTCATATTCACTCAGCCGAAACGGCGTCGATAGCGCAGCCTGCAATCGCTTCGCGACATGCTGCGCCTCGTCGTCGCGTTCGTCGATCGCGAGCAGGATGCCGAATTCGTCACCCCCGGTGCGCGCCAGCACATCGCGTGCGCGCAAGGCGCCCTTGATCCTCCGCGCCACCGTGATGAGCAATTCGTCGCCCGCCATGCTACCCAGGCAGGCATTGATGCGGCTGAACCGCTCGAGATCGACCATCAGCACCGCCCAACGCGCCGCGCTGTTCGCGATCGTCGTCTCCAGCGCGTCGGTGAAGCCACCACGGTTCGGCAGCCCGGTCAGCGAGTCAGTCGCCATTTCTCGGCGAAGCGTCTCCTCGGTACGGACCTCGGCGGTCTGATCAACCAAGGACACGATGCATACCGGTTCGCTGCGCAGCGCGATGCGGGACAGGCAGACGCGGAAGTGCCGACGCTCCACCTCGCCGCCGCTATGCCATTCATGCTCGGCGCTTTCCGCGTCGCTTAGCAGGAAGTCGCGGATGACGGGGTCAAGGCTGGTGTCGGCCTCGACCTGCGCACGCTTGAATGCCCGGTTCGACGCCTCATGAACGACCTGCGTGCCTCGCAGCGACACCATCAGCAACGGCATGGGGACGAGTTCCAGCGACCCTTCCGCGGCCGAAAGCCCCGGCGGTATTAGGTGGAGCACGCCGCCGCGCGCGACGGAAGACAGACTGCGAGCCATCACGGCCACCAGTAAACCGCAAGCATTAAGACCGGCTTACGCGCCGACGGGCGCAACCTTACCTCTTCGATCCGTCACCGGACCCGCTCAGAAACGATTGTCGCGCGGGAACCCATTGGGTGGCATCCGCCCGGCGGCGCCCCGCGCCGTGCGCCACGCATTCAGATCGGCCTCGGTCCGCGTCCGCTTCGTTTCCCCGCGCATCGTCCAGCTCAGACCGTGTGCAAAGACAAAGGTTTTCGCATCCGCCAACCCACCGTCGCGGTAGCGCTGCAATTGCACCCCCTGCCCGCGCGACATCGCGGGTAGCTCGGCCAGCGGGAACACGAGCAACTTTCGGTTATCGCCGATCACCGCGACATAATCGTCTTCGACCGCGACCGCTCGCACCACCGACAAGCGCGCGCCAGAGCGCGGCGTCATGACGTTCTTGCCCTTGCGCGTTTCCGCTACTGTGTCCGTCGTTTGTACGACGAAGCCACGTCCATCGGTTGCCGCTAGCAGCAGCCGCTCGGCACCGCGTGCGGCGAACAGCGCCACGACGGCGACACTGCCGTCGAGATCGATCGTCGCTCGCACCGGTTCGCCGAACCCGCGTCCGCCCGGCAATCTGTCGGCAGCGAGCGTATAGAAGCGCCCGTTGGCGGCGGCAAGCAACAGCTTGTCGGTCGTCTGCGCGTGAAAGGCGAAGGCGGGTCCATCGCCTTCCTTGAACTTCATCGTCTCCGGCGCGGAAAGGTCGACATGACCCTTCATCGCGCGGATCCAGCCGCGCTCCGACAGGATCACGGTGATCGGCTCACGCTCGATCATCGCCTCCAACGGAATGTCGCGTGTCGGTGCTGCTTCCTCGATCGCGGTGCGACGCTTACCGAGCGGTGTGTCAGGACCGTAGCGCGCGCGAACCCGCCCGAAGTCGCGCTTCAGCCGCGTACGCTGCCGCGCCTCGCTGCCGAGCAGCAACGTCAGGTCGGCCTGCTCCTTCTCGAGACTGGCCTGCTCGCGCTTGAGCTCCATCTCTTCGAGTCGACGCAGGCTGCGCAAGCGCATGTTGAGGATCGCCTCTGCCTGACGATCGGTCAGCGCGAACTCCGCGATCATCACCGCCTTCGGCTCGTCCTCGGTGCGGATGATCTCGATCATGCGATCGAGGTTGAGGAAGGCGACGATGTAGCCACCAACCAGCTCGAGCCGATCGGCGATTTTCCCCAGCCGGTGCTCGGTCCGGCGGCGCAGCACGACGAACTGATGCTCGACCCAGGCGGCGAGCGCATCGCGCAGCGACATGACGCGGGGGGTGCGCTCTTTGTCGAGCACGTTCAGATTGAGCGGCACGCGCGTTTCCAGGTCGGACAGGCGGAACAGCCCGTCCATCAGCACCTGCGCATCGACCGTGCGGCTGCGCGGTTCCAGCACCAGGCGGACCTCGGCATCGCTCTCGTCGCGCACGTCGGCGAGGATCGGCAGCTTCTTGTCGTTGATCAGGACTGCGATCTGCTCGATCAACTTGCCCTTCTGCACGCCATACGGGATCTCGCTGACGACGATCTGCCAGGTGCCACCCTTTTCCCGTTCCACGCTCCAGCGCGCACGCACGCGAAATGCGCCGCGCCCGGTGACATAGGCCTCGGTAATCGCCGCCTGACTGTCGACGACCAGCCCGCCGGTTGGGAAGTCGGGGCCCTTGACCAATGCCAGCACCGCGGCATGGCCGGCCTCGGGCGTGTCGACCAGCATGATCGCCGCATCGAGCAGCTCGGCCGCGTTATGCGGTGGGATCGCGGTCGCCATGCCGACCGCGATCCCCGCGGCGCCGTTGGCGAGCAGGTTCGGGAAGGCGCCGGGGAACAGCTCCGGCTCCTGTTCCTCACCGTTATAGGTCGGACGAAACTCGACCGCATCCTCGTCGAGCCCATCCATCAGATCGATCGCGACCTGCGTCAGCCGCGCTTCGGTGTAGCGATAAGCGGCCGCGTTATCGCCGTCGATGTTGCCGAAATTGCCCTGCCCGTCGACCAGCGGATAACGAAGCGCGAAATCCTGCGCCAGCCGCACCATCGCGTCATAGACCGACTGGTCGCCGTGCGGATGATATTTGCCGATCACGTCGCCGACAACGCGCGCGCATTTCTTGTATCCGGCCGCAGGATCGAGCCGTAACAGCCTCATCGCCCACAACAAACGGCGGTGGACAGGCTTCAACCCGTCGCGGACATCCGGCAGCGAACGCGCGGTGATCGTCGACAACGCGTAAACGAGGTAGCGTTCGGACAAAGCGCTATCGAACGGCGCGTCGAGCACGCCGATGGGGGGATCGTCAGGAAGGTCGGTGATCTTGGTCGGCATCGTGTCCGATCCGTCTATCAGCCCGATCGCACCGCGTTAAGAGGCGTAGCGCTTGGGCTGGGCGTCAAACGCACGCTATAGCGCTGGTTCGTCAGCTTCGGGAACAACCGTGCCGTCTTCCACCTTACGCCGCCTGCGCCGCGGCGTCATCGTTACCGGCGTCGTCTCCGCCATCATCTGCGTGTTCGTCGGGCTCGCGGGGTACTTCAACCGCGATCCGTACGAGCTCTATCCGGCCAAGGGACGCGCGCTGCCGATCGCCGCGGTGAATTTCTCGGGCGACATGGGCGTTCGCTTCCTGCTCGGCGCGTCGACGATGCGCGGACTGACCGAGCACGGCGTCACCACGATGGCGGTGGTCACCCCGACGCTGTTCCGCCACCGCCGCACCCGCGCGGAAATCGACGCGATCGTGACGGATGGCATCCGCACCGCGCTCGAGCGGACGGGTGCGCAGCGGATCGTAGTCATCGGGCAATCCTACGGCGCCGACATCGTGCAGACCGGCCTCGCCCACCTGCCGGCCGATCTTCGCGCCCGTGTCGCGGCGATCATCCTGATCCTGCCGGGCGAAACCGTGTTCTTCCGTGCCGATCCGAGCAGCATCGAATATCACGGCACGCCGGATGCGTATGGGATCGAGACGGCGCGCACGCTCACCTGGGCACCGCTCACCTGCATCTACGGCGTCGAGGAGGGCGACAGCCTGTGCCCGCATCTTCGGATATCGGGCGCCCGCCTCATCGGCATGCCCGGCGGCCACAACGTCCGCCATGACGAGGCCGGGCTGCTGCGCCATGTTCTCCATGCAATCGCACAGGTGATGCCCGCGCATGCGCGTGGCAGATTGACGTCATGAGCTCGCGCCATCTGCTCGCCCTTACCATCGTCGCAGCCTTGCCGGGAAGCACGCTGATCATGCCATCACCGATCGACGCGGCGGTACCCGCTGCCTTCAAGCCGCTGACCTGGGACGATCTCATCAAGCGTCCTCGTCCAAAACCCGACGCAACGATCAGCTACGGCAGCGATACGATGCAAAAGGTCGACGTGTGGCTGCCGCGCGGCAAGGGTCCGTTCCCGACCGTGCTGATGGTCCATGGCGGATGCTGGACCACCGGCATCGCCGATCGCACGCTGATGAACTGGGTCGCCGACGACCTGCGTCGTTCGGGCGTGGCGGTGTGGAACATCGACTATCGCGGCGTCGATCGCGCGGGTGGCGGCTATCCCGGAACCTTCAGCGATGCTGCCAAGGCTGCCGACCAACTCCTTGTGTCAGCGGCCAAGTTCAATCTCGACATCAAGCGGATCGTCGCTGTCGGGCATTCCGCCGGTGGGCATCTCGCCTTGTGGCTGGCGGCGCGCGGCAAGCTTCCGGCCGACAGTCCGTTACGCATGCCGCACCCGCTCCACATCGATCATGTCACGAGCCTGGGCGGGCTGCCCGATCTCGAAGCGACGGCAACCAGTCCGGACAATGGCTGCGGCACCGCGGTGGTGGCGAAGCTGGTTGGTCAAGGACGCGCCGATCCTTACGCCGACACGTCGGTGACGCGCCTGCTGCCGCTCGGCGTCGCGCAGGAGTTGGTCAACGGTCGTGAGGACCGCATCATCCCGTATCGGATGGCGACCGATTACGTCGCGCGGGCGACCGCGGCGGGCGACCGGGTGTCGCTGCACACGGTGCCGAACACCGGCCATGTCGAACTCGTGATGCCCGACACTGCGGCATGGCGCGAAACGAAGCGGCTGCTGCTCGGACAATTGCGCGTGCCTGATCGCCAGCTCGACACCGCGCGCTGATCGCCGCATCGCAGCACAGGCTCTTTTCGTGCGAACGGCTTTGGCCTATAGCGCGACGCATCATCGCCCCGGCTGCGCGACAACAGGTTTCGCGCTCCCGGGGCGTCCTTATTTCGTGAAAGGGCGATCGATGGCGCGCAGGCGGCAGATCTACGAAGGCAAGGCGAAGATCCTGTACGAGGGTCCCGAGCCCGGCACGCTGATCCAATATTTCAAGGATGACGCCACCGCCTTCAACGCACAGAAGAAGGGCACGATCAACGGCAAGGGCGTGCTGAACAACCGGATCAGCGAGCACATCTACACGCTGCTGGGCCATATCGGCGTGCCGACGCACTTCATTCGCCGCCTCAACATGCGCGAGCAACTCATCCGTCAGGTCGAGATCGTACCGGTCGAGGTGATGGTCCGCAACGTCGCGGCGGGATCGCTGTCGAAGCGGCTCGGCATTGAGGAAGGCGTGCAGTTGCCACGCACGATCATTGAGTACGCCTACAAGTCGGACGAACTCGGCGATCCGATGATCACCGATGAGCACATCGCCGCTTTCGGCTGGGCAAGCCAGGAGGAAATGCACGACATCGCCGACCTGGCGATCCGCGTGAACGATTTCCTGTGCGGGCTGTTCGCCGGCGTCGGCATCCGCCTGATCGACTTCAAGCTCGAATTCGGGCGCATCTGGGACAACGACTACAGCCGGATCATCCTGGCGGACGAGATCAGCCCCGATTGCTGCCGTCTGTGGGACATGGAAAGCGACGAGAAGCTCGACAAGGACCGCTTCCGCCGCGATCTGGGCGGCGAGGTGGAGGCTTATCAGGAGGTCGCCAGGCGGCTCGGCCTGTTGCCTGAAGGTAGCGAGAACGCCGTGCTCGACCTCGAAACGCATCGCAAGAAGCGCGGCAAGTAAGCGGTCGGCATGGGCGCGCGAACACCTTGCCCGATCCCGACCGGCACGGCATAGGCGGCGCCCATGAAGCTCACCATCCACGTCACGCTGAAATCCGGCGTCCTTGATCCCCAGGGTAAGGCGATCGAGCACGCGCTCTCCGGCCTCGGTTTCGCAGGCGTGCACGGCGCGCGTGTCGGCAAGCTGATCGAGCTGGAAGTCGATGACGGCACCAGCGACGCGGATGTGGATGCGATGTGCCGCAAGCTGCTCGCCAACACCGTTATCGAGAACTACCGGATCCAGCGCGCATGAAGACCGCCGTGGTCGTCTTCCCCGGCTCGAACTGCGACCGCGACATCGCCGTCGCGCTCGAGCAGGTGACGGGCACCAGGCCGGTCATGGTGTGGCACCGCGATACCAGCCTGCCCGACGATGTTACGCTGGTAGCGGTGCCGGGGGGCTTCTCCTACGGCGATTACCTCCGCTCGGGTGCGATCGCCGCGCGATCACCGATCATGCGTGACGTGGTGGAACGCGCGGACAAGGGACTGCCGGTGCTCGGCATCTGCAACGGCTTTCAGGTGCTGACCGAGGCAGGATTGCTGCCGGGCGCGTTGATGCGCAACGCCGGGCTCGATTTCATCTGTCGTGACGTCGCGCTGACTGCTGGTGAGACCCGCTCGCTCTTTACCGGCGGCTATTCGGCCGGTGAGACGGTGCGCGTGCCCGTCGCGCACCACGACGGCAATTACGTCGCCGATCCAGAGACGCTCGACCGGTTGGAGGGTGAGGGTCAGGTTGCGTTTCGCTATGCCGAGCCGGTCAACGGCAGCGCACGCGATATCGCCGGCCTGGTCAATGCCAGCGGCAACGTGCTCGGCATGATGCCGCATCCCGAACGCCGCATTGAACCCGCGCATGGCGGCACCGATGGGCGTCGCCTGTTCGAGGGCCTGCTCGACCGCGTCGCCTGACGCCTCGGCCGCAAAGACCCGGCCAGGAGGATCACACGCGCGCGCGAAACGGAGAGAAGTCGGTTCGCTGATCGAAAACATCGACGCCCTCGGCGCGCTTCAATCCGCCGACGACCGCGTAGGTGACGGGGGTCAGCAGCACCTCCCATGCCACCTTCAGCGCCCATTGCGTGAACAGCACCATGACGACCAGCCGACTGGTCCAGCCCGCCGCGCCCAAAAAGGCGAGCGGATAGAAGATCAGGCTGTCCACGCCCTGCCCGGCAATTGTCGACCCGATCGTCCGCATCCACAGGTGCCGCCCACCGCTCCACACCTTCATCCGCGCGAGCACGTACGAGTTGACGAACTCGCCCGCCCAGAACGCGCACATGCTGGCGAAGACGATCCTCGGCACCTGCCCGAACACGGTCTCATAGGCCGCCTGGTTGGTCCAGTCGGGCGCGGGCGGCAGCGCGACGACGACCCAGGCCATTCCCGCCATGAATACGGTTGCGGCAAAGCCCGCCCAAATGACGCGGCGTGCGCGCGCATAGCCGTAGACCTCGGTCAACACGTCGCCAATCACGTAGCTGACGGGAAAAAACAGAATGCCGGCGCCGAACGGCCACTCCCCGACGATTGGAAACCTGACGACCGCGACCTTCCCGGCCCCGAGCACGTTCGAGAGCAGCAGGATCGCGACGAACGCCGCCATCACGAAATCGTAGAAGCGCAGCGGCCATCCGGCGAGCGCATCGGCATCCACGATCGCTAGCGGACCTTCGACGGTGATCGGAGCAGGCTCGGACATGCAAACTTTATACGTCGCGGTTTCGCGCGGGCGCAATCCGCGCTACTCCCCACCCACGCGCGCCCGTAGCTCAGTTGGATAGAGCACGAGCCTTCTAAGCTTGGGGCCGCTGGTTCGAATCCAGCCGGGCGCGCCACATCATGCCGCATCAGAGATGGACGATGCGGTCGCCCAGTCGCTCGGCCTCCTCACGGTCGTGAGTCACCAGCAGCGTTGGCAGCGTGGTGGCGCGGCGTAGCGACTGTATTGCCGTCATCGCCGCGGCACGTCGACCTGCGTCAAGCGAGGCGAGCGGTTCGTCGAGCAGCAGAAAGTCGGGTTCGCTCAACAACGCGCGACCGATCGCGACCCGCTTGGCCTCCCCGCCCGACAACGTGCGCGGCCAGCGGTCGAGCAGGTCGCCGAGGTCGAGCATCGCCGCCACCTCTGACAGGCGAGCGTCGCTGCTTGCGCCGTAAAGAAGATTGGCACGTACACGCTTGTGCGGAAATAGTCGCGCGTTTTGAAAGACATAACCGACGTTCCGTCGAGCGGATGGCAGGTTCACCGCCTTTACCGCATCGAACAACGTCTTTCCGGCCACCCGCACGTGGCCGCGCTCGGGCGTGAGCAAGCCCGCGATCATGTCGAGCACACTCGTCTTGCCCGAGCCGGAGGGCCCGAACAGGATCGTGACCCCTCCCGCCACCTCGAAGCTGGCCGACACACGCCCACCCCGGCCGGTGACGTCTACATCAAAGCACATGCGTGCCTCTGCCGGCACGCCGCACCAGTGCCTCGGACACGATCAGCGCGCCCAGCGACAATGCGACCGAGATCGTCGCGAGCCGCCACACCTGCTGTTCGCCGTCGGGCTGCTGCAGCGCGGCGTAGATCGCGAGCGGCAGCGTCTGCGTCTCACCCGGCACGTTGCTGACGAAGGTGACGGTGGCGCCGAACTCGCCGATCGAACGCGCGAATCCCAGCACGGCGGCGGCGAGCACGCCCGGCAGGGCGAGCGGCAGCGTCACGGTCGTGTACGCACGCCAGCGCGACGCACCGAGCGTCAGCGCCGCCTGCTCAAGCCTCCGGTCGACCGCCTCGATCGAAAGGCGCATCGCACGCACCATCAGCGGCAACGCCATCACCGCCGCCGCGATCGTCGCCCCGGTCCAGCGGAACAGCACGCTGATGCCGAACCAGCGCTCGAGCAGGCTGCCGACCGGCCCATTGGGCGCAAAGGCGAGCAGCAACAGCCAGCCGGTCACCACCGGCGGCACGACGAGCGGCAGGTGCGTGATGCCGTCCAACACGATCTTGCCAGGGAAGTGCCACCGCGCGAGCACCCACGCGGTCACAAAGGCGATCGGCAGACAGGCGATCGTCGCCGTCCCGCCGATCAGCAGCGACAGGCGAACGATCTCACTCGTGTCGCTCACCGCGCGGAGAACCCCCTGCGTTCGAGAATGGCTCGGCCGGCGGGTGAGAGAAGGAAGCGTCGGAACGCCTCACCGTCACGGTTTCGCGAACGCGCGAGTCGCGCGACCGGGTAGACGATCGGCGCGTGACTGCGTGGCGGAAAGACGCCAACGACGCGTACGCGTGCCGAAGCGCGCGCGTCGGTCGCGTAGACGATGCCGAACGGCGCCACGCCGCGCTCGACCAGCGCAAGCGCCGCGCGGACGTTCTCCGCGCGAACGACGTGCGGCGCGATCGCATTCCACGCCCCCATCCGGCGGAGCGCCTGCTCACCATATCGACCTGCCGGCACGGCGGCGGGATCGGCCATCGCCACCGGGCCACGTGCGAGCACGCGCGCGAGCGCTGGTCCTCGCAAGCCGCCAAATAGCACCGCCCCCGCCCCCGTCGGAGCGACCACGACCAATTGCCCGCGTGCCACAACCGCACGGGTCCCCGCAGCGATCAGGCCGCGCCGTTGAAGTTCGTCCATCCACTCAACGTCGGCGGACACGAACAGGTCGGCGGGCGCGCCTGCCTCCACCTGCCGCGCGAGCGCCGACGACGCCGCGAAGGCGAGCACCGGCCGCCTATGGCCACCGCTCGCCCACGCGGTCGCCGCATCGTTCATCGCCTCCTGCATACTGGCCGCGGCGAGCACGATCGGCGCGCGCTCCTGCGCGGTCGCGGCTGGCGCCGCCAGCAAGGCGAGCAGCAACAGGATGGTACGACGGATCATGCCCGCCGCTGTATCGTGCCGAATACCGCGGCGCCACCCACCCTGCGCCGCGTCAGGTCCAAGCCAATTCGGACTGGGCCACGCAACGCCCGCGTTTGACACCCGTCCCGCGCGCATGAGCGAGCGAAACTGAACGTCGGGCGACACCCGTGCTCAGTCGCGCCGTCAAGCCGGGCAGCACCGATGCGCTGCACGGCTGGATAAAAGGGATGACGGATGTCGCAGCGGCAGCGGACGGGTTCGCGGGAGCGGTCCGTTTGAAGCAGAGCAAGGCGTTGCAACACCTGCTCATCCGCTTTGGCGCGCGCGCCTCCCTTGAGCAATTTCGCGAGAGCCAAGGCTTTGGCGCGTTGCAGAGGCGCGGCGCGGTACTGGCCAGTGGGCTCGATCAGGTCGAGGATAGTAACCGCGTCACGATCGAGCTGCCGAGCGATGCCAGCGCATCGCCGTGGAAGGGCCTCGTCGTGACCTGGCTGTCGGTGCTGCCGGTGTTGCGCCTGGTCAGCACGCCGGCGCGCGAGGTGCTGCCGTTCCTAGCGCCGCCGCTACAGGTCGTCGTTTCCTCGATCGTGCTGACGGCACTGCTGCAATGGCTGATCCTGCCGCGGGTACAACGTGCCGCTCGGGCGTGGATGCTGAAGAACGAGGCGGGAAAGCTGCGAACGTGATTGCGGCTTCCCACGCTAGGCTTAGCCCTCGTCACCCATGCGGAGCGCAGCGATGAAGGCTTCTTGCGGAATCTGCACTGAGCCATACTCACGCATCTTGAGCTTGCCCTTTTTCTGCTTGTCCAGCAGCTTGCGCTTGCGTGTTGCGTCGCCGCCGTAGCATTTCGCGGTCACGTCCTTGCGCATCGCGCTGATCGTCTCGCGCGCGACCACCTTGCCGCCGATCGCTGCCTGGATCGGGATCTTGAACAAGTGGCGTGGGATCAATTCCTTCAGCCGCTCGCACATGCCACGCCCGCGCGTCTCGGCGGTGCCCCGGTGGACGATCATGCTGAGCGCATCGACCGGCTCCTCGTTGACGAGGATACTCATCTTGACGAGATCGCCCTCGCGGTAGCCGATCTGGTGATAGTCGAAGCTGGCATAGCCCTTCGACAACGATTTCAGCCGATCGTAGAAATCGAACACCACTTCGTTCAGCGGCAGCTCGTAGGTCGCCTGCGCGCGCCCGCCGACATAGGTCAGGTTCTTCTGGATGCCGCGCCGGTCCTGACACAGCTTGAGGATGCTGCCGAGATATTCGTCGGGGACGTAGATCGTCGCCTCGATCCACGGCTCGCTGATCGTCGCGATTTTATTTGGGTCGGGCATGTCGGCGGGGTTGTGCAGCTCGACGGAACCGGCACCGTGCGTCAGCTCGATTTCGTACACCACGCTCGGCGCGGTAGTGATGAGATCCAAGTCATATTCGCGCATCAACCGTTCCTGGATGATCTCCAGGTGGAGCAGTCCCAGGAAGCCGCAGCGGAAGCCGAATCCGAGCGCCGCCGATGTCTCCATCTCAAAGCTGAACGATGCGTCGTTCAGCCGCAGCTTGCTGATTGATTCGCGCAGCTTCTCGAAGTCGTTGGCGTCGAGCGGGAACAGCCCGCAGAACACCACCGGCTGCACTTCCTTGAAACCTTCCAGCGGCTCGGCGGTCGGTTTCTTCGCGTCGGTCAGCGTGTCGCCGACGCGCGCCTGCGCCACGTCCTTGATCTGCGCGGTGATGAAGCCGATCTCGCCCGGACCCAAATCGGTCAACTGCTCGATCTTAGGCCGGAAGCAGCCGACGCGGTCGACCAGATGCTGCGTGCCCGCCTGCATGAAGGTGACCTGCTGCCCCTTCTTCAACGTGCCGTCGATCACGCGGATCAGGATCACGACGCCAAGGTACGGATCGTACCACGAATCGACCAGCATCGCCTTCAGCGGTGCGTTGGCGTCACCCTTCGGCGCCGGAATCTTGGTGACGACCGCCTCCAGGATGTCGGCGATGCCGATGCCGGACTTCGCGCTCGCCAGCACGGCTTCGGACGCGTCGAGGCCAATCACGTCCTCGATCTCGGCGCGCACCTTTTCGGGCTCGGCGGCGGGCAGGTCAATCTTGTTGATGACGGGCACGATCTCATGATTGTGCTCGATCGACTGATAGACGTTGGCGAGCGTCTGCGCCTCGACGCCCTGCGCCGCATCGACGACGAGCAGCGCGCCTTCGCATGCGGCGAGGCTGCGCGACACTTCATAGGCAAAGTCGACGTGGCCCGGCGTGTCCATCAGGTTGAGCGTGTAGGTCTCGCCGTCTTTCGCCTTGTAGGCGAGACGCACGGTCTGCGCCTTGATGGTGATGCCGCGCTCACGCTCGATATCCATGTTGTCGAGCACCTGCTCGCTCATCTCGCGGTCGGAGAGGCCGCCGGTCGCCTGGATCAGCCGGTCGGCGAGCGTGGATTTGCCGTGATCGATGTGCGCGATGATCGAAAAATTACGGATGTGCGAGAGCGGGGTAGCCATGATCCGCGCGCGTTAGCAGGCGCGGGGCAAAAGCCAAAGCGCCGTGCGCGGGCGAGAACGTCAGCCCGCCGCGCGGATCGCCGCCAGCGCCGACAGGTAGCGCGCACTCCCCTGCCCCGACACCAATGCCCAGCGCACACCCCGGCGCTCCAGCTCAAGGCGCGACAGGTCGAAGAAGCGTTGCCGCTCCGCCGCCGTGCCGAACATGCGGGTGCCGTCGGCTTCCCACGGCAAATCGATGTCGAACAGCAGATAGAGGTCCGCGGTATTGGTCCACGCGTCAAACCATGGATCACGCCGCCCGAACAGCATGTCCGCCCACACCGCTGTCATCAGCGGATCGGTGTCGAGGATCACCGGCTGATCGCCCGATGCGACCGCTGCGCGCGTTTTGGCATCGTGCCCGCGCGCGATCGCGACCAGATCCGCCATGGTCAGGTCGGTACCGTGCTGCTCGCAATAGGCGCGCCCGAACTCCGCGACGCACTGCGTGTCGAAATGCCGCGCGAGCCGCGGCGCCATCGTCGACTTGCCGGTGCTCTCGGGTCCGTGCAGGCAGATCGTGCGTAGCATCAGCCGGTGGCCCGTTGTGCTGTGGCCCGCTCGGCGCGGCGCCAGTCGATAAGTCCCCATACCGACAAGGCAAGGTAAAGCAGGTAGAGCGCGGCGAACAAATACAGGCCTTTCGCCAGATAAAGTGGCACCGAGGCGACATCGACCGCGATCCACACCCACCAATGCTCGATACGGCGGCGCGCCATCAGGATCTGGGCGGCAACGCTCGCGCCCGCGATCAGCGCGTCCCACACTGGATAGGAAGCATCGGTGAAGCGATGAACGAGTGTCGCCCAGGTGAGCGATGCGATCAGCGTTCCAGCTGTCCAGCGCAGACGCTCGGACGCCGACATATGCGTGACCGGCACGTCGCCCGCGAAGTCGGTGCTGCGCGACCAGTTCAACCAACCATAGACGTTCGCGACGACAAAGAAGGCCTGCAGCAGCGTGTCGCTGTACAGCCGCGCCTCGAACACCACGACGCCGAGCAGCGTAACCGAGGCGATGCCGCACGAGAAAGTCCACACGCTGCGCCGCGCCGCCAGTGCGACGCAGGCAAGCCCCAGCATTGTCGCAATCCATTCGGTGGCGCCCATGTCGCCTGTTAGCGCAGGTGCCCGCGCGCCGTCACGATCACACGTGATCGGCTGCCGCGCAAAATAGCATCAGCAGCCGCTTGCAGCCGTCGATTTCGCTGATATAAGCCGCCGCCTGCCCCCGACCTGGTCGGGCTGGCACATGGTCGGGGAATAGCTCAGCCTGGTAGAGCACTGCCTTCGGGAGGCAGGGGCCGGAGGTTCGAATCCTCTTTCCCCGACCAACTTTTCCGCTTTTCAATTCTAAGATTTGAAGCGCATCCGTTAGCCCGGGCGCCGCTCGACGGGCGAATGATACCTCATGATCGATCAGCCTTACGGCTCCACGCCGTAATATAGCTCGCCGATCCGAATCTCATCGCGTCCCTGACTGACTCGGTGTGCGTTGCTGTCGCGCAGCGAGTACACGCAGCCGCAATATTCCTGCTGGTAGAAGCGTTCGCGCTTGGAAATCTCGATCATCCGCGCGGCACCGCCGCCCTTGCGCCAGTTGAACGTCCAGTAATTGATACCCGGATAGTGGGACGCCGCGCGCTCACCCGAGCCGTTGATCTGGTTCATGTCCTTCCAGCGCGAGATACCGAGCGACGAGGTGATGACCGGAAAGCCGTGCTCGTGCGCGTAGAGCGCGGTGCGCTCGAACCGCATGTCGAAACACATCGTGCAGCGCGCGCCCCGCTCGGGCTCCCACTCCATCCCCTTGGCGCGCTTGAACCAGTTGACCGTGTCGTAGTCGGCATCGACGAACGGCACGCCGTGATCCTCGGCAAAGCGGATGTTCTCCTCCTTGCGGAGCAGATACTCTTCCTTCGGATGGATGTTGGGATTGTAGAAGAAGATCGTATAATCGATCCCGCTCGCGGTCATCGCCTCCATCACCTCGCCCGAACACGGCGCGCAGCATGAGTGGAGCAGCACTTTCTTCTCGCCGTTCGGCGGCACGAGGACGGGACGTTGAAGCTCGGTCATGCGAGGTGCCTTAGCGGATTGCGTCCGTGACGAAAACAGCGCCGCCGACGCGAACGAAACGGGTACACGGATGCGAACACGGACGTTATAGCGGTCATGTGACCGGCGACGTCATCCGCAAGATCATCCACGTCGACATGGACGCCTTCTATGCGTCGGTCGAGCAGCGGGACGATCCGTCCTTGCGCGGACGGCCGCTCGCAGTCGGCGGGTCGAGCCTGCGCGGCGTCGTGGCGGCGGCGAGCTATGAGGCGCGCGTGTTCGGCGTACGCTCGGCGATGCCGTCGTCAGTGGCACGGCGACGCTGCCCGGAGCTGCTGTTCGTCAAACCACGGTTCGAAGTGTACGCCGCGGTCAGCCGACAGATTCATGCGATCTTCGCCGATTACACCGCCGCGATCGAACCGCTCAGCCTCGACGAAGCCTATCTGGATGTGACGATCGATCGCCACGGACTCGGCTCGGCGAAGGCGATCGCCGAGGACATTCGCGCACGGATCAAGGCCGTGACGGGGCTCACTGCCTCGGCCGGGGTCAGCTACAACAAGTTCATCGCTAAGCTTGCCTCGGACCAGAACAAGCCCGACGGCCTGTGCGTGGTTCCCCCGAGCAAGGGCGCGGCGTTCGTCGCGAGCCTTCCCGTCAAGCGCTTCCACGGGGTCGGCCCGGTCACCGCGGCGAAGATGTCGCGACTGGGGATCGAGACCGGGGCCGACCTGCGCGACCGCCCGATCGAGTTCCTGCGTGCGCATTTCGGCAGCTACGCCGAGTACCTGCACCGTGCCGCGCGCGGCATCGACGATCGCCCGGTGCGGTCCAGCCGGGCGAGCAAATCGATCGGAGCGGAGCGGACGTTCGAGCGAAACCTGTTCACGCCCGAAGAGATCGACGCCGCGCTGGCCCATGTCGCCGCCACCGCCTGGGCGCGGGCGGAGCGCAAGCAGGCGCGCGGACGCACCGTGACGCTCAAGCTGCGCGACAGCAGCTTCCACACCATCACCCGCGCGCGCTCGCTCGCCGATCCGGTGGCGAGCGAGGCGGAGATGCTGGCGATCGGACGGCTGCTGATCGCGCCCGAGCTACCGGTCGCAGGCGGAATCAGACTGCTAGGCCTGACATTGTCGGGGATCGTGCGCGGGCATGAAGAGGTGCAGCCGGGATTGCCGCTGGTCGCGGCGGAATAGCGCGAGCTGTTCCGCCGCGACCAGCGCGGCCGGCCGCGCGCACGGGCCGACCGACGACACCGGCTTTGCCCGTGTCGCCTGCGGGCGAAGGTGATCTTACCGGCTTCAGCGCTCGATCGATCGCCTCAAGCCGGGATGATCGTGACGGAGCGAGCCTCGCGATCGATCCGCACAGTGACCTCGCCGACGATCATCTCGAATCCGGCGCAACCGTCCCAATCGGCCTGCCCCATCGCGCCGCCATATACTCGCTGCCAGCGCACGTCGTGACGGATCGCCGGATCACCCAGCACGGCCACGCAACGGCGTTGTCGCGACCGCTCGGCGACATAATCCTCCAAGTCGCGGTCACGCGCGGGCCAATCGAGCCAGGTCAGTGCGTTGTCCTGCGCGTAAGCGTTGTTGTTGCCGGCCTGCGTGCGGCCGAACTCGTCGCCTGCGGTCAGCATGATCGTGCCGCGGCTGGCGAAAAGCGTGGCGAGCAGCGCGCGCTGGTCGGCGTGGCGACGCTCGGTCACGGATGCGTCGTCGCTCTCGCCCTCAACCCCGTTACTCCACGACACATCGTGGGCGTGCCCGTCGCGATTGCCTTCGCCATTGTTCTCGTTGTGGCGTTCCGCATAGCCCACGGTGTCGGCAAGCGTGAAGCCGTCGTGCGCGGCGACGAAGTTGATGCTTCGTGTGATCTGATCGCCGAACACGTCGCTGGAACCGGAGAGCCGCATGGCCAGCGCGCCATTGCTGCCGTCGCCGCGCCAGAAACGGCGCACGTCGTCGCGGAAGCGGTCGTTCCACTCGAGCCAATGGTGCGGAAACGCGCCGAGTTGATAGCCGCCCGGTCCGATGTCCCATGGTTCCGCGATCAACACCCGGTCGGCGAGAAGCGGATCGGCCGCGATCTCGGCAAAGATCGGGGCCTCGGCATCGAAACCTGGTCCGCGCGCCATGACGGGGGCGAGATCGAAGCGGAAGCCGTCGACGCCGCAGGTCGCGACGAAGTGGCGCATCGCGGCCAGCGTCAGATCGCGGACCGATGCTCGCGCGAAATCGAGCGTGTTGCCGGTTCCGGCGTCG
Source organism: Sphingomonas sp. Mn802worker (assembly GCF_000382485.1). Classification (GTDB taxonomy): domain Bacteria; phylum Pseudomonadota; class Alphaproteobacteria; order Sphingomonadales; family Sphingomonadaceae; genus Sphingomonas. The sequence goes on from NZ_AORY01000012.1 coordinate 291,534, forward strand.
TTGATAATACCGCCCAGATCATCGCGTGCGTAGGCCGCATCATCGAGCCCGCGCAGCGACAGCGTCGGGCCGAGTTCGTCGCTCTCGCCACTATGGTTGAACACCAGATCAAGGATCACGCCGATCCCGTGTCGCCTTAGCGTCGCCACCGTTTCGCGCAGTTCGGCAACGCCGCCGGGCGCCACGCGCGGGTCCAACGCCATGGGCACGACTGGATTATATCCCCAGGTATTGCGCAGCCCGAGTGGCGCGAGATGACGCTCGTCGATCCAGGCGACGACCGGCATCAACTCGACGGCGTCAACACCAAGCTTCATCAGATGCGCGAGCACCGCGGGATGCGCCAACGCGGCGATCGTGCCGCGCTGTTCCTCGGGCACATCGGGGTGCCGCATCGTGAAGCTGCGCACGTTAACCTCGTAGATCAACCCGCCGTGGCGGAACACCGGCGGATCGGGCGCGGTCATGGCGTGCGACGTGACTTGGGCCTTGGGCACCAGCGCGGCGGTGTCGAAGCCGCGCTGCGCCAGTCGCGGATCGTAGCGGAAGGGACCGTCGAGCGTGGTCGCATAGGGATCGACCAACAGTTTGCTGGGGTCGTGAGGCGGCGGTCCATCGGCGCGAAAGCCGTAGCGTGCGCCCTCCCCTAGCCCCGCGACCTCGACGTGCCAGATCGCACCGGCACGCGTCATCACGACTCGACGTTCCACCTCACCGTCGAACAGGCACAGCCAGACCGTCGCCGCCGCGGGGGCGCGTACCGCGAAACTGGTTCCGCCCGGCCCGATTCGGGCGCCGAGTTCAGGTGATAACATCGGGCGCGGCTCGGCCAGTATGGCGACGAATGCCGGCGAGATCGTCCGCCGCCTGCGCGATCTCGGCCAGCATCGCGCCGGTATCCGCGTCGAGGTTGCCGGTCGCTGGCTCGTAGCGTTCCAGATAGACGCGCAGCGTCGCGCCGCTCGTCCCCGTGCCCGACAGGCGGAACACAGCGCGGCTGCCGCCCTCGAACAGGATCCGCACGCCCTGGTTGGCGCTGATCGAGCCGTCGGTCGGGTCGGTATAGGCGAAATCGTCCGCCTGCGCGATCGTCAGCGCACCGAGCGCGGTGCCCGGCAGCGACTGCAGTCGATCGCGCAGGTCGCACATCAACGCATCGGCGGCGACGCTGTCGACGCCCTCATAATCGTGGCGGGCATAATAGTTGCGCCCGAAGCGCGCCCAATGGTCGCGCGCGAGTGCGTCGACGCTCTTGCCGGTCACCGCCAGGATGTTCAGCCACAGCAGCACCGCCCACAGCCCGTCCTTTTCGCGAACATGGTTGCTGCCGGTGCCCGCACTCTCCTCGCCGCAGATCGTTGCCATGCCGGCATCGAGCAGATTGCCGAAGAACTTCCATCCGGTCGGCGTTTCGTACGCCGGAATGCCCAGCGCGGCCGCCACGCAATCGGCGGCGGCGCTGGTCGGCATCGAGCGTGCGATACCCTTCAACCCGCCCGCGTAGCCGGGTGCGAGATGCGCGTTGGCTGCGAGCATCGCGAGGCTGTCCGACGGCGTCACGAACCGCCCGCGCCCGATGATGAGGTTGCGATCGCCATCGCCGTCCGAGGCAGCGCCGAAGTCGGGCGCCTCCGGCCCCATCATCGTGTCGTAAAGCGCGCGCGCGTGGACGAGATTGGGGTCGGGATGATGACCGCCAAAATCCGGCAGCGGCGTTCCATTCCTGACCGTGCCGGGCGCGAAGCCAAGTCGGCCCTCAAGGATCTCGGTTGCGTAGGGACCGGTCACCGCGCTCATCGCGTCGAACGCCATCGTCAACTTGGCCGTTCGGATCGCGTCGAAGTCGAACAGCGTTTCCATCAGGTCGGCATAGTCGGAGACGGGGTCGACCACCTCGACAGACATGCCGCCCACCTGCACCACGCCGATCGTGTCGAGATCGATGTCGGCGGCCTCCTCCATGTACCAGGTGTCGATCGCCTTGGTGCGTGCGTAGATCGCGTCGGTGATCGCGTCGGGCGCTGGGCCTCCGTTCGCGACATTGTACTTGATACCGAAATCCTCGTCCGGCCCGCCGGGATTATGGCTCGCCGACAGGATCAGGCCGCCGAGCGCACCGCGGCGGCGGATCAGGTGCGACGCAGCCGGGGTCGAGAGGATGCCGCCCTGCCCCACCACCACGCGCGCGAAGGTCGCCGCAGCCGCCATGCGGATCGCAATCTGAATGACTTCTCGGTTGAGGAAGCGACCGTCGCCGCCGATCACCAGCGTCGCCCCGGCACGCTCGCGCTCGATCACGTCGAATATCGACTGAATAAAGTTCTCCGCGTAGTTCGGCTGCTGAAACACGCGCACCTTCTTGCGCAAGCCCGAAGTGCCAGGCCTCTGGTCGGAATACGGGATCGTCGGAACGGCACGGATCATGTGTTGAGAAGCTTCCGGTAGACTTGGGCGTAGCGTAGCCCGCTACGCTCCCATGAAAAGTCGCTGCGCATTCCGCGCTTCTGCATCGTCGTCCACGCTGCTCGATCGGCGTAGAGGCGGACGGCGCGCGCGATCGCGGCGGTAAGCGTGTCGCGTGAGACGCCCGCGAACTGGAAACCCGTCGCGACCCCGGCAGCCAGCGCGGCCTCGTTCGCGTCGATGATCGTGTCGTTCAGGCCGCCGGTGCGCGCGACGACGGGCACGCAACCGTAGGCGAGCCCGTAGAGCTGCGTCAGCCCGCACGGCTCGAACCGCGATGGGATCAGGATCGCGTCGGCTCCTCCCTGCAACAGGTGCGACACGGCTTCGTCATAGCCGATCATCACGCCGATGCGACCGGGATGGCGATCGGCGGCGAGACGGAACGCTTCCTCCAGCACGACGTCACCCGAGCCGAGCAGTGCGAGCCGCGCGCCCTTCGCGACGAGATCGTCGACGCACTCAGCAAGCACGTCCATCCCCTTCTGCCATGTCAGCCGGCTGACCACGGTAAAGATCGGACCATCGTCCGGCTCAAGCGCAAAGCGGGTTTCCACTGCGCGCTTGTTGGCCTCACGCCTGCCAAGCGTCCGCTCCGTGTATCGCGCCGACAGGGCCGCGTCGCTTGCGGGATCCCAGATGGCAGGATCGATGCCGTTGACGATGCCCGAGACACGATCCCGCCGTGCGGCGACCAGCCCTTCCAGCCCCATCCCGAACTCAGGCGTCAGTATTTCCTGCGCGTAAGACGGGCTGACCGTGGTGATCGCATCGGCGGCCTGCATCCCGCCTTTCAGATAACCGACGCCGCCGAAGAACTCGACACCGTCGAGCGTGAAGAGGTCGTCGGGCAGTCCCAGCCACGGTAGGATGCCGGGATCGAACCAGCCCGAGAACGCCATGTTGTGGATCGTGACGATCGAACGCGCTACCGTGGCGGATACCGGGGCGTGGCGCAGGTAGACGGGCGCGAGCGCAGCTTGCCAATCGTGCGCGTGGACGATGTCGAAGGTGTAGCCGGTCACGCCGCCGGAACCGAGATCGGCCGCGGCACGCGCGAGCGCGGCGAAGCGTCGCCAATTGTCGTGCCAATCCTTGCCGCCCGCATCGGTGTAGATGTTGCCGTCGCGCGCCAACAGTCCGGGTGCGTCGAGCACGAACAACGGATAGCCATCGATCTTGCCCGCGAGCAGCCGCGCTGTCGTGCCCAACAACGCCGGCCAGCGGTGAACGACACGCAGCTTACCCGCGCTCGCCAGTACCTGAGGATAGCCCGGGATCAGCGTGGTCAGCTCGACCCCGTGCCCGGCGAGCGCGCCCGGCAGTGCACCGACCACATCGGCCAGCCCACCGGTCTTGACCAGCGGATAGACCTCGGATGCGACGGAGAGGACGCGGATCGTCACGGCTTGATCACCTCACCCGAGCCGATCGATCATCGGCTGAGTAATCAGGCAGATGCCCTTGTCGGTGCGGCGAAAGCGGTGCGCATCGGCGACCGGGTCCTCGCCCACCACCAGCCCGTCAGGGATGTGGACGCCGCGATCGATCACCACGCGGCTCAGTCGCGCACCGCGTCCGATATGCGTGTAGGGCAGCACGACCGCTTCATCGAGGCAAGAATAGCTGTGCGCGCGCACGCCGGTCGAGAGCAGCGAGCGCTGGATCGTCGAGCCCGACACGATGCAATCGCCCGCGATCAGGCTCGACACCGCCGAGCCGCGCCGCCCGTCGTGATCGTGAACGAACTTCGCGGGAGGCGTGATCTCCGAATAGGTCCACAGCGGCCAGCTGCGATCGTAGAGGTCGAGCTGCGGCACGACATCGGTCAGGTCGATGTTCGCTTCCCAATAGGCGTCGACGGTGCCGACATCGCGCCAGTAGGCGGCGGGTTCCTCGGCGGTGCGGACGCAGCTGTCGCCGAAACGGTGCGCCTGCGCGCTGCCGTGCTTGACCAGATAGGGGATCAAATCCTTTCCGAAATCACGACTTGAGCCCGGTGTGTCGGCATCACGGCGCAACTCGTCGATCAGCAACCGCGTCGAAAAGACGTAGATACCCAGGCTGGCGAGCGCGACATCGGGCTGGCCGGGGATCGACGGCGGATCGGCCGGCTTCTCGACGAAATCGACGATCCGGTCCTGCGCATCGACATGCATCACGCCGAAACCGACTGCCTCCATCCGCGGCACCTCCATGCACGCGACGGTCACGTCGGCGCCGCTGCTGTGATGCTGCTGGAGCATCACCTCGTAATCCATCTTGTAGATGTGGTCGCCCGCCAGGATGACCATGAACTCCGGCGCGTAGCTCTCGATGATGTCGATGTTCTGGTACACCGCATCGGCGGTCCCCTCGTACCACTGAAACTCGCTGATGCGCTGCGATGCAGGCAGGATGTCGAAGCTTTCATTGCGTTCGGGTCGCAGGAAGTTCCAGCCGCGTTGCAGGTGCCGGATCAGGCTGTGCGCCTTGTACTGCGTCGCAACGCCGATGCGGCGTATCCCTGAGTTGATCGCGTTGGACAGCGCGAAGTCGATGATCCGGCTCTTGCCGCCGAAATAGACCGCGGGCTTGGCGCGCGTGTCGGTCAGCTCGGCCAGGCGGCTGCCGCGCCCGCCCGCCAGCACATAGGCCATCGCGTCGCGTGCCAGCGGGTGGCTGCGTCGGTGATCGTGCTGCATCATCCCGTCTCTCCCGTTTCCGTGGTCGCGTGCGGCGTCATCCTACCTGTTCAAGCATGATCGTCGCGAGCGGCGGCAGCGTGACGTTGGCGATGCCATCCTTCGCGACCACGCCACCGAGGTTGCCGAGCCCCGAGCCCCAATAATCGTGCGCGTCGGAATTCAGGATTTCACGCCAGCGCCCGTTTGCGGGCAACGGCACCGGGTAGGGCATCCGCGCGACGGGGGTCATGTTGGCGATCACCGCGATCGTTGGCGCATCCGGCGCCTTGCGCAGCCAGACAAACACCGAGTTCTCCGCGTCATCGGCGATCACCCACTCGAACCCCTCCGCCTCGCAATCGCGAGCGTAGAGCGCAGGCTTGGTGCGGTAGAGCGCGTTCAGGTCGCGCACCAGCTTGCGCACCCCGTCGTGCGCCGACGATTTCAGCAGGTGCCAGTCGAGCGCGCGCTCCTCGCTCCATTCGCGGCGCTGCGCGAACTCCTGCCCCATGAACAGCAGCTTCTTGCCGGGATAGCCCCACATCATCGCGTAATAGGCGCGCAAATTGGCGAACTGCTGCCAATCGTCACCCGACATCTTGGTCAGGAGCGATCCCTTGCCGTGGACGACCTCGTCGTGGCTGATCGGCAGAATGAAATTCTCGCTGAAGGCGTACATCAGCCCGAAGGTGAGCTCGTCGTGATGGTGCGGCCGGTGCACGGGCTCACGCGCCATGTACTGCAGCGTGTCGTGCATCCAGCCCATGTTCCACTTGAACCCGAACCCGAGGTTCTCGCGCGCGCCCTCGTCATACGCAGGGTGGCTGACACCCGGCCAGCTGGTCGATTCCTCCGCGATCGTGAAGGTGCCGGGGTGTTCGGCATAGAGCGCGCGGTTGACGCCGCGCAGGAAGTCGACCGCCTCCCAATTCTCGCGCCCGCCGGCCTGGTTGGGCACCCACTCGCCCGATTTGCGGCTGTAGTCGCGGTAAAGCATCGAGGCGACCGCATCGACCCGCAACGCGTCGACGTGATAGCGCTCGCCCCAGAACAATGCGTTGTTGGTCAGGAACGACGCCACCTCGCGCCGGCCGTAATTGTAGATCGCGGTGTTCCAGTCGGGGTGGAAGCCGAGCCGGGGGTCCTCATGCTCATAGAGCGCGGTGCCATCGAAACGCGCCAGGCCGTGCGCGTCGGTCGGGAAATGCGCCGGCACCCAGTCTAGGATCACACCCAGTCCGGCGCGGTGCGCACCGTCGACGAAGCGCGCGAATCCTTCGTGATCGCCGAACCGTGCCGACGGCGCATAAAGGCCGGTCGCCTGATAACCCCAGCTGGGATCATAGGGATATTCGCCGATCGGCATGAACTCGATGTGGGTAAAACCCATTGAGACGACGTAGGGGATCAGCCGGTCGGCAAGCGCGTCCCAAGTCAGGAACCAGCCGTGCTCGTCACGCTCCCACGATCCGGCGTGGACCTCGTAGATGCTGATCGGCACGCGCCGCGCGTCGACCTTCGCCCACGCTTCTCGGTGCGCGTCGTCGCCCCATTCGTGCGTCGGCGGCGCAGTGGTGATCGAGGCGGTGGCAGGGCGCAGCTCGGCGGCAAAGGCGAACGGATCGGCCTTGAGCGGCTGCGTCACGCCATTCGCTGCGACAATCTCGTACTTGTAGGCGCGCCCGGCACACAGATCGGGGACAAAGATTTCCCACACGCCCGCGTCGGCGCGCCGGCGCATGACATGGCGCGCACCGTTCCAGTTGTTGAAGTCACCGACAACGCTGACGCGCTGCGCATTGGGGGCCCAGACGGCGAAGTGGATGCCGCTCGCACCCTCGTGATCGATCAGGTGCGCGCCAAGCTTGTCGTACAGCCGTTGGTGCTTGCCCTCGGCCATCAGCAGGTCGTCAACGGGGCCAAGCACGGGACCGTAGCTGTACGGATCGCCGACCCACCAATGGCCCCCCGCTCCGCTCGCACGGTAGCGCAGCGGCTGCGGCTCACCTTCGATCCGCCCCTCGAACAGTCCGCGATCGTCGACACGCGCAAGCCCGCCGAGCAGTTCACCGCCAAGCGAATGCGCCACGACGCGATCGGCCCCCGGGATCCACGTCCGCGCGAACGTGCCTTCCGGTCCGGCGCGCGCGCCGAGCATTGAAAAGGGATCGTCGTGCCGTCCTTCAAGCAGCGCGGCGATCGCGTCCTCGGGCGGGGTCACATCACGCCCCAGATGTTGCGGGCATATTCCGCGATGGTGCGGTCGGACGAGAACCAGCCCATGTTGGCGACGTTGAGCACGGCAGCGCGCCCCCAGGCGTCGCGGTCGCGCCAGCGGGCGTCAACCTCGCGCTGCGCGGCGGCATAAGCATCGAAATCGCCCGCGACCATGAACCAGTCATGGTCGTACAACCCCTGCATCAAATCGCGGTAGCGGTTCGGATCGTCAGGCGAGAACACGCCGGAGGCGATTGCATTGATCGCCTGAGACAACTCGTGCGACCCTTCGATCAGGCTGCGCGGGTCATAGCCACCGCTGCGCTTCGCCGCGACCTCGTCCGCGGTCATGCCGAAGATCACGATATTGTCCGCCCCGACATGGTCCCTGATCTCGACGTTCGCGCCGTCGAGCGTCCCGATCGTCAGCGCGCCGTTCAGCGCGAACTTCATGTTGCCCGTGCCCGACGCCTCCATGCCGGCGGTCGAAATCTGCTCGGACAAATCGGCGGCGGGCACCATTCGCTCGGCCAAGCTGACGTTGTAATTGGGCACGAACGCGACCTTCAGCAGTCCGCCGATCGCCGGGTCGGCGTTGATGCGGCGCGCGACGTCGTTGGCCAGTTTGATGACGAGCTTGGCATTATGGTAGCTCGACGCCGCCTTGCCCGCGAACAACTTGACGCGCGGCGTCCAGTCGCGATCGGGATGCGAGCGGATCTGATCGTAGAGTGCCACCGTCTCGATCAGGTTGAGCAACTGGCGCTTGTACTCATGGATGCGCTTGATCTGCACGTCGAAGATCGCGTCGGGATCGAGCCGCAGCCCCATGTCGGTGCGCAGATGCTGGGCGAGCGCGACCTTGTTGGCCCGCTTCACCGCGGCGAAACGCTCGCGGAAAGCGGCGTCTTCGGCGAACGGGGCGAGGTCGGACAACGCCCTCGCGTCGTCGAGGAAGCGGTCGCCTATGCCCTCGCGGATCAGCGCGGTGAGCGCAGGATTGCACTCCTGCAACCAACGCCTGGGCGTGATACCGTTGGTCTTGTTGTTGATCCGCGTCGGGTAGAGCCGGTGAAGATCGGCGAATACCGTCTGCTTCATCAAGTCGGTGTGGAGCGCGGCAACGCCGTTGACGCTGTGCGAGCCGGCGAAGGCGAGATTGGCCATCCGCACCCGCCGCTCGCCGCCCTCGTCGATCAGGCTGATCGCGGCGATCACGCGGTCGTCGATGCCGTCGGTCGCGCGGGCCTCTCGCAACAGGCGCGCGTTGATGGCGTAGACAAGCTGCATGTGACGCGGCAGCATCCGCTCGAACAGCGGCAACGGCCAGCTTTCCAGCGCCTCTGGCAAAAGCGTGTGGTTGGTGTAGCCGAACGTGGAGCGGGTCACGTCCCATGCCTCGTCGAAGCCGAGTTCGTGGTGGTCGATCAGCAGCCGCATCAGCTCGGCGACCGACACTGCCGGATGCGTGTCGTTGAGCTGGATCGCCGCTTTGTCCGAAAGAGTACGGACGTCGCCGAAATATTGGACGTGGCGCCTCACGATGTCTTGGATCGAGGCGGAGGAGAAGAAATACTCCTGCCGGAGCCGAAGCTCCTGCCCCGCCGCCGTGCTGTCGTTGGGGTAGAGGACGCGAGTCAGCGTTTCGGCGCGCAACTGGTCGGCCAGCGCTCCCTGGAAGTCACCGGCGTTGAAGGCATCGAGCTTGATCGGATCGAAGGCGCGCGCGGTCCATAGCCTGAGCGTATTGACCCGGCGACCACGCCAGCCGACCATCGGCGTGTCGACCGCGACCGCCTCGACCGCCTCGGCGGGGTGCCAGTGGACCGCACCTTGCTCGTTGCCGGTCACCTCGCCGCCGAAGCCGATGAAATACGCGCTCTCGCGCCGCTCGAACTCCCACGGGTTGCCATGGGCGAGCCAGGTTTCGGGCAGCTCCATCTGCCAGCCATTGTCGATCCGCTGCCGGAACATGCCGTTGACGTAGCGGATACCGTATCCGTAGCCGGGCAGATCGAGCGTCGCCATGCTCTCCATGAAGCAGGCCGCGAGTCGTCCCAACCCGCCATTGCCCAGCGCGGCATCGGGTTCGATCTCCTCCAACTCGGCCAAGCTGATGCCAAGTTCCGCCAGCGCCTCGGCGACCTCGCCGGTTTTCATCAGGTTGGACAGCGTGTCGCGAAGCAGTCGCCCGATCAAAAACTCAAGGCTGAGATAATAGACCCGCTTCGCACCCGCCGCGTGCGCTTCTCGCGTCGAATCCATCCAGCGTTCGATGATCTCGTTACGCACGGTCAGGATCGTCGCGGCGAGCCAGTCGTGCGGCCGTGCGGCATGCTCGTCCTTGCCGATGCGGTGGACCAACGTGTCGAGGATGGCTGACGCCAGCGACCCGCGCTCGGACAATGGCGCGGCGGCGACGGTTGCGACGTTCAAGCAAGGACCCCCGAATGATGCTCCGGCACAGGATTAGGAGGCTTGCCGCCCTCTTGTCACCTGCCGTCGCGTCATTGGCGAGAAATCAGCTCAGACGGTGAAGCTTTCGCCACACCCGCACGCGCCCTTGGCATTGGGATTGTTGAACACGAAGCCGGCGGTGAAATCGTCCTCGACCCAGTCCATCGTCGAGCCGATCAGATACAGGATCGAGCCGCCGTCGACCCAGAGCGTGCCGCCGGGCGTCTCGATCTTCTCGTCAAACGGCTTCGCCTCGGTGACGTAATCGACCGAATAGGCGAGACCCGAGCAACCACGACGCGGAGTCGACAGCTTGACGCCGATCGCATCGGCGGGTGCGCGCGCCATCAACGCGGCGATGCGCGCTTCGGCGGTCGCCGTCAGGTTGAGCGCGGCGGGACGGGCGCGGGTCTTGGTGTCGGTCATCGCGACCTCCTCACAACATGCCGAGTTCGAGCTTGGCGTCGTCCGACATCTTCTCCGGATCCCACGGCGGATCCCAGACGAGGTTCACGTCGGCGAAGGCGATGCCGGGCACAGCCGCAACCCGCATCTCGACCTCGGCGGGCATCGACTCGGCGACCGGGCAATGCGGCGTGGTCAGCGTCATGGTGACGATCGCCTGCCCCTCGTCCGTCACCTCGACGCCGTAGATCAGGCCGAGGTCGTAGATATTGACGGGGATTTCGGGGTCGAAAATGTCCTTCAACGCGTCGATCACGCCTTCGTACAGCGCGCCGCCGGGCTCGCCGGGCTTGTCGCCCGCAGGCTTCTGCTGAAGGAAGCCGGTCAGGTAATCGCGCTCGCGAGGGCTGTCGGCCGCATCCTCGACGCGCGCGCGCGGAGGCGCGGTCACCGCGGCGACCTCCTGTACCTCGATCTTGTCGGAGCCTTCGCTCATCCAAAAATCCTTTTTACCCGTTCCATGCCGGCGACCAGCGCCTTAACGTCCTTGGGTCCGTTATAGACACCGAAGCTGACACGCGCGGTCGCCTCGACGCCTAGGCTGGCCATCAGTGGCTGCGCGCAGTGATGCCCGGCGCGGATCGCGACCCGGCTTTCGTCCAAGATGGTGCCGATGTCGTGCGGATGCACCCCCTCCATCGCGAACGACACGATTCCGGCCGAGTCGGCAGGACCGAACACGCGCACCGAATTGAGGTGCGACAGTGCCGCGCGCGTGTCGGCGACCAGCGCCGCCTCGTGCGCGTGGATACGCTTAAGGCCAATCGTGGAAACGTAGTCGATCGCGGCGTGCAGGCCCAGCGCGCCGACGATGTGCGGCGTTCCCGCCTCGAATCGTGTCGGCGCGGGCGCGTAGGTCGATCGCTCGAACGAGACGCGGTCGATCATCGACCCACCGCCCTGGTACGGCGTCATCGCCTCAAGCAGCTCCGCCCTGCCCCACAGCACGCCGATGCCGGTCGGGCCGTAGAGCTTGTGGCCGGAGAAGACGTAGAAGTCGCAGCCGATCGCGGCGACATCGACCGCCATCCGCGGCACCGCCTGACACCCGTCGATCAGTATCTTCGCACCGACCGAATGCGCGATCTCGCTTGCCTTCGTCGCGTCCAGCACCGAGCCGAGGACGTTGGAGACGTGCGCGAGCGCGACGAACTTGTGCTCACGCGTGATCTTCGCCGCCATCGCATCGAGGTCGATACGGTGATCCTCCGTCAGCGGGACCACGTCGATCGCGGCACCGGCGCGCTCGGCCGCGATCTGCCACGGCACGATGTTGCTGTGGTGCTCGAGCTGTGACAGCAGGATGCGGTCGCCCGCCTTTAGTTGTTGCGCGACCCAGGAATGCGCGACGAGGTTGATCCCCTCGGTCGCGCCGCGAACGAAGACGATCTCGTCTGACGAGCCACCGATGAACGATGCAACACGATTTCGCGCCGCCTCATAGGCGAGCGTCATGTCGGCGCTACGCTGGTACACGCCGCGGTGGACGGTGGCATAGGTCGTGTCGTAGCCACGCGTAATCGCGTCGATCACCGCCTGCGGCTTCTGCGACGTGGCGGCGGTGTCGAGATAGGCCCAGCCGTCGGGGATTGCGGGGAAGTCGGCGACCGTATCGAGCGGGCGCTCCTGCGTGGTCGTGGTCATGCCGGCACCTGCTGGAAAGTCACAAAATCACATCCTCTTGCGCGCGCGACCACCATCAAGGACGCCGGTGCCTGCCTCACAGCGCAGCGTCGAGCCACGCATCCGCGTCCGCCTCGAAAGCGGCGCGGACCGCCTCGTTGCCGATCCGCTCGAGCACGTCCGCGACGAAGGCGTGGGTCAGGATCGCCTGCGCGCGGCCGCGCGGAATACCGCGGCTCTGCATGTAGAACAGCGCGCGCGGGTCGAGTTCGCCGACCGTCGCGCCGTGCGCGCATTTCACGTCGTCGGCGAAGATCTCGAGCTCGGGCTTCAGGTTGACGGTCGCGGTGCGGTGCAGCAGCAGGCCGCGCAGGCTCTGCTCGCCGTCGGTCTTCTGCGCATGCCGCGCGACCTCGACCGCGGCGGCGAGGCTGGCGCGGCTCTGGTCGGCCGCGACCGCGCGCCACACCTGCCGCGACGCGCCGTTCGGCTGCGCGTGGTTGACGCGGACGGCACATTCCTGCGCTTGGCTTTCGCTTGTCAGCAGCGCACCGCCGTATTCGACGAAGGCGCCCTCGCCCATCAGGTTGAGTTGCGCGTCGATGCGGCTGCCCTGCCCGCCCACACCGAGGAAGGTGGTAAGGAGGCTCGCCGCCTCACCGATGTCGGCTTCCTCGCGCAGTGACACGAAGCCCGCGGGCTGAAGCAGCCGAACGCTGCGCATCAGCCGCGCGCCGCGGCCGAGCGTGGTCCGGGTGTAACGGTTGGCCCAGCCGGCCCCGACGAACGTCTCGACCACCTCGCCGACCGCGTCATCAGCAAGCACGATCTCGGCCCCAAGGTGATTTTCCGCACGCGTCGCGACGTGGACGATCTGCACCGGTTCAGCGGCAGCTTGCGCATCCAGGCGGAGCGACCAGCCGGCGCGCGCATGACGGCCGAGCGCGTGGTCGCTACCAGCGACGTCGCCGAGCGTCACGGCGCCGAGCGTCGACGCTACCTCATCCAGCACGCCGTCGACGAACATCAACCGCGCACCGGGCAAGTCGAGGAAGTCGTGCTCTACCTGAGCGATGGGCGCGAGCGCCGCCGCGGCGGAGAGCGCGCCGAGGTCAGCCCAGCGCCACGCCTCTGCGCGGGTCGAGGGGAGTTCGAGCATGCTCACGCCGTCGCCTCGGCCTCGATCCCGGCGTAGCCCTCGCGTTCCAGCTGGTGCGCGAGTTCGGCCCCGCCGGTGCGCGTAATGCGACCGTCGGCAAGGACGTGGACAACGTCTGGCTTCACGTAATCAAGCAGCCGCTGATAATGGGTGATGAGCAGCACCGACTTGTCGGGTGCGCGCATGATGCGGTTGATGCCGTCGCCGACGATGCGCAGCGCGTCGATGTCGAGCCCGCTGTCGGTCTCGTCGAGGATCGCGAACTTCGGGCTGATGATGCCCATCTGCACCATCTCATTGCGCTTCTTCTCGCCGCCCGAGAAGCCGACGTTGACCGGACGCTTGAGCATCTCCGCATCCATCTCCAGCCGCGCAGCTTCCGCGCGCGCGAGCTTCAGGAACTCCGCGCCCGACAGCGGTTTCTCATCACGCTGGCCACGCTGCGCGTTCAAGCTCTCGCGCAGAAACTGCACGTTCGACACGCCGGGAATTTCCACCGGATATTGGAAGCCAAGGAACACACCCGCCGCGGCGCGCTCGTGCGGCTCCATCTCGAGCAGGTCGTGGCCATCGAAGGTGATCGAGCCTTCGGTCACCTCGTAGCCGGGGCGGCCGCCGAGGACATAGCCGAGCGTCGACTTCCCCGCGCCGTTCGGCCCCATGATCGCGTGGATCTCACCCGCGTTGACGCTGAGCGACAGGCCCTTGAGTATCGGCTTGCCGTCGATCTCGGCACATAGGTTTTCAATCTTGAGCATTTGAGCTTTCTTCGAGGCTTTGCAGCTGTTCAAGGTCGCCACCGTAGCGACGATAAATAGCGCAGAGTTCTATCATGTCGGCCGCGGTCACGGCGGTGGGATCGATAGTCAAGACGACCTGCGTCCCACGTCCACGCACGTCTTGAATGCATGCGATGCGTCCGAGCCAGTCGAAGTGCGCCTTCTCATCACCTTCCGACCAGTATCGAGTTTGGTCAAAGAAGAACGGGCTATCCAACCGAACCCTCCAAACTGATCCCGAGCAGCTTCTGCGCCTCAACCGCAAACTCCATCGGGAGCTGCTGGAGCACCTCGCGCGCGAAGCCGTTGACGATCAGCGCGACCGCCGCTTCCTGGTCCAACCCGCGGCTCATCGCGTAGAAGAGCTGGTCCTCGCTGATCTTCGAGGTTGTCGCCTCGTGCTCGATCTGCGCCGAGGGGTTGCGCACCTCGATGTAGGGGATGGTGTGCGCGCCGCACTGGTCGCCAAGCAGCAAGCTATCGCACTGGGTGAAGTTGCGCACGCCCTCCGCGGTCGGCGCCACGCGAACGAGCCCGCGATAGGTGTTGTCGCTACGACCCGCGCTGATCCCCTTCGACACGATGGTCGAGCGGCTGCCCTTGCCGAGATGGATCATCTTGGTGCCGGTGTCGGCCTGCTGGCGGTTGTTGGTAACCGCGACCGAATAGAACTCACCGACGCTGTTCTCGCCCGCAAGCACGCACGACGGATATTTCCACGTGACGGCCGAGCCGGTTTCGACCTGCGTCCACGACACCTTGCTGTTACGACCCTGGCACAGCGCGCGCTTGGTAACGAAATTGTAGATACCGCCGACGCCGTTCTCGTCGCCGGGATACCAGTTCTGAACGGTCGAATATTTGATCTCGGCATCGTCGAGCGCGACCAGCTCGACCACCGCGGCGTGCAGCTGGTTCTCGTCGCGCATTGGCGCAGTGCAGCCCTCCAGATACGATACGTAGCTGCCCTTGTCGGCGACGATCAGGGTGCGCTCAAACTGGCCGGTATTTTCCGCGTTGATGCGGAAATAGGTCGACAGCTCCATCGGGCAACGGACGCCCTCGGGGATGTAGACGAACGTACCGTCTGAGAAGACCGCGGAATTGAGCGTCGCGAAGTAGTTATCATGCTGCGGCACGACCTTGCCGAGCCACTTGCGCACCAGATCGGGATATTCGCGGATCGCCTCGGAGATCGAGCGGAAGATGACGCCCGCGGCCTCCAGCTCCTTGCGGAACGTGGTCGCGACCGACACCGAGTCGAAAACCGCGTCGACCGCGACCCGGCGCTTGGGCTCGCCGTTCTCGTCACGCTCCTCGACGCCCGCCAGCATCTTCTGCTCGGCGATCGGAATGCCGAGCTTCTCGTACACGCGCAGGATCTCGGGATCGACCTCGTCAAGGCTGCCGAGCTTGGGCTTCGCCTTCGGCTCGGCGTAGTAATAGGCGTCTTGATAGTCGATCGGCGCGATGTTGAGCTTTGACCAGTCGGGCGTCTCCATCTCGAGCCAGCGCGCATACGCCTTTAGCCGCCAGTCGAGCATCCACTGCGGCTCGTCCTTCTTGGCGGAAATGTAGCGAACGGTGTCCTCGCTCAGCCCCTTGGGCGCGAAGTCCTGCTCGATATCGGAGGAGAAGCCCCATTCGTACGTCTTCGAGACGGCCGCATAGGCTTCGGCGTTCTTGGTGGCCATTATGCCAGAACCTTTGTGGGAGTTTGTGGAGCGGCGGGCTGCACCGCCAATTGCGCGAGCGTGACGCCCGCGAGCGCCGACCGGACCGCATCGTTGACCGCATTCCAGTGCGGCTTGACGCGGCAGTTGCCCGACAGATTGCAGTCGTGATCGCCCGCGTCGACGCAGGCGGTCATGGCGATCGGGCCCTCAACCGCCTCAACGATGTCGGCGATCGTGATTGCCGATGGCGGCCGCGACAGGCGAAAGCCACCACCGGTGCCGCGCACGCTGTCGATCAGGCCGGCGGCGGACAAGCGGCTGACGAGCTTCTGCGCCGTCGGCAGCGGCACGCCGGTTTCCTCCGCCAGCATCGTCGCGTTCAGCCGCGCCACGCCGCCGCAATGCCGCGCCGCCGCAGTAAGCAGCACGACGGCATAGTCGGTAAGCGATGACAGGCGCATGTTGCGAGCGGTTCTCAAATCGGATCAGATCGTTCCGATTGGCAGATGGCGCGCTGGGTCGCGGAAATCAAGCACGTGCTGCATCGCCGAAAGGTCGATCAGCGCAATCGACTGCATGAGCCACGAAAAAAGGCCCGACGGGAGCGCCGGGCCTGAGTGCAAGAGCTTCGCGGAACGAAGCCCCTCGGGTCGCATGCACCTTCGAGCACGCGGCGGGCCGGATGTATTGGAAGGAAGCGTCAGCGTCCCATGCGATCCTTACAAATGGAGCGCGAATCGAGATTTGCTCAGCCGTGCACGATCGGCGAAGAGCATGGTATGCCCAATACCACGCGCTTGCTCCACCTGCTCGATCCCGAACGCGCGCATGTCGCCGCGGTGCGTCTGCTCGCCGGATGGGCGGCAGCGGATGCGCCGATGCGCCCGCGCGTGTCGCACCTGCCGGTGCGCGTCGCCGGGCTCGACTTCGCCAATCCGCTCGGGCTCGCCGCCGGCGTCGACAAGGATGCGCGCGCGATCCCCGGCTGGTTCGCGCTCGGCTTCGGCATGGTGGAGGTCGGCACGCTGACCCCGCTGGCGCAGAGCGGCAATCCGAAGCCGCGACTGTTCCGGCTGGCGGAAGACGGCGCAGTCATCAATCGCATGGGATTCAACAACGGCGGTCAGACGGCAGGGATCGCACGGGCGGCGGCGGCGAAGCGCACCGGCGTGCTGGGCATCAACGTCGGCGCGAACAAGGATACGACCGACCGCGTCGCGGACTACGTCACCGGTGTCACGGCGGCGGCGCGCGTCGCGGACTATGTCACGATCAACATCAGCTCGCCCAACACGCCCGGTCTGCGCGACCTTCAGGAGGGCGCGGCGCTTCGGGATCTGCTTGCTGCCTGCCGATCCGCCAAGGGGAAAACGCCGCTGTTCCTCAAGGTCGCGCCCGATCTGACCCATGCACAGATCGATAACATCGCGCGCGACGCGATCGACGGGGGTGTCGAGGCGCTCATCATGGGCAACACGACGATCTCCCGCCCCGCGCTCGCCTCCCGGCACAAGAACGAGACGGGCGGGCTGTCGGGCGCACCGTTGCGGACACTCGCACGCGAGCGGCTGAGCGATTTTCGCCGCGCGACCGGCGGCGCGTTGCCGCTCGTTGCGGTCGGCGGCATCGATACCGGAGCGGAGGCCTATGCCCGCATCCGCGCCGGCGCGAGCCTGGTGCAGGTCTATTCGGCAATGGTCTATGGCGGGCCGGGGCTGCCCGCACGCATCCTGCGCGAGCTCGACGCGCTACTGCGCCGCAACGGTTTCGCGTGCGTGGCCGACGCGATCGGGGCGGATGGCGACTGACCTGATGCGCGGCGCTGGCACCGCCTCCACCACCACCTTGCCTTCGCGCCGAGAGTCATAGCCGCCATCATAGCGTCCGCCACCGCGCACGATCATCGCGTGAACGCCGGAGTCCTCGCCCTGCCCCGGTTTGAGCGCGATGCCGCGAGCGGCGAGCCCGGCAAGCACCTGCGGCGCGAACTTGGTCACCTCGCCCTGGTATGCATCGCCGCGCGCGACAAGGTTCGGCTGCGCGAGCGCCGCCTGCGCCGGCAGGTTCCAGTCGATCGCGGCAACCAGCGACTTGGCGACATAGGCGAGAATCGCATTGCCGCCGGCCGATCCGATCGCACCGGCGAAACGGTTGTCACGGTCGAGCATGACAAGCGGCGTCATCGACGAGCGCGGGCGCTTACCCGGCGCCACCGCGTTCACCGCCGCGCGGCCGGTCGCGTCGCGCGGGCTGAACGAGAAATCGGTCATTTGGTTGTTGAGAAAGAAGCCGTCGACCATCCGCCCCGAGCCGAAGATCGACTCCACCGTGGTCGTGATCGAGACGACGTTGCCCGCACCGTCACCAACGATGAAGTGCGAGGTGCCCGCGGGCTCGTGCGTCGCGTCCGGGCCGGTCAGGGGAGCGCCCGGCGGGGAGCCTGCGACCGGTGCAGGACCAGCACGCCGCCCGATCAGCCGCGATCGGCTGTCGAGATAGGCCGGGTCGATCATTCCCGCGACCGGCACGCGTACAAAGGCGGGATCGGCGACATAGCGATCGCGGTCGGCGTACATCAGCCGGCTCGCCTCCGCGAACAGGTACCAGGCCTGCGGATCGTTCGGGCCACGTTTCGCGATATCGGTCCGCTCGAGTAGGCCGAGCAGCTCGATCAGCCCGACCCCGCTAGCGGGCGGCGGGGCAGCACAGACGCGGTAGACGCGCCACGCACCGCACACCGGCGTCCGCGCGATCGGCCGATAAGCGGCGAGATCGGCCTCGGTCATCGTGCCGGGCAACGGCGCGGCCTGCACCCGCGCAACGATGCGGCGCGCCGTCTCGCCGCGGTACAGCGCCGCCGGTCCCTCGGCCGCGAAGCGCGTCAGAAACTCGGCATAGGCCGGGTTGCGCAGCCGGTCGCCCGCCTGAAGCAACCCGCCACCCGGTCGCGCGAAGTAATGCTGCACATCCGGTGCCGACAGTTCGGCGTAGCTGCCCGCCAGCATGTGCGCGAGCCTGGGCGAGACGATGAAGCCGTCGCGTGCGGTCCGCTCCGCGTCGCTGAACAGCGTGCGCCACGGAAGCGCGCCGTGCAGCCGGTGCGCCTCGGCCAACATCGCGACCGCACCGGGGACGCCGGTGGCGCGGCCTGACAGCACCGCGCGCGCGAACGGCAGCGGCTGACGCGTGTCGGGATCGAGGAACATGTCCGCGCTCGCGCCCGCCGGTGCGACCTCGCGCCCGTCATAAACGATCACGTCGCGCTTGCCTGCATCGTAATAGGTCATGAACGCGCCACCGCCGATTCCCGAGCTCTGCGGCTCGACCAGCGACAGCATCGCCTGCACCGCGATCGCCGCGTCGACTGCGCTGCCCCCACGGCGCAACACCGCCATGCCGGCATCAACCGCGAGCGGGTTGGCCGCGACGACGAAGCCGGGCGTCCGCGGCGCCGCGGCGCTCGGCAACGGTGGTGGCGGATCGCCCGCCGGCATCGCCGTGCACGAGGCGAGCAGGAGGGCGGCAACGGCGGCGAGCAAAGGGGTACGCATGGCGCTGGATTACGCACTGACCGCCACTTCGTCCACGCGGCGGCGCACACCACCGCGCAACTATTCGCCACGGCGCGCACCTCGTGCGCGTATGCGCCTCCCCTAGCGTCGCCTCCGACCTGCCCCTAGAGCGTGGCCGCAATACGGGCCGATCAGGCCGCAACCGGGAGGATCACCGTGACGCGCAGGCTCGAACATTTCCCCAATCTGGTCGCGATGTTCTTCGCTCGCGCGGCCGAGCAGGGCGACGCGCCGTTCCTGTGGGCGAAGCGCGACGGCGCGTGGCAGCCGACGACGTGGCGCGATGCCGCCGAAAAGGTCGCGCGCCTTGCCGCCGCGCTGACCGCGATCGGGGTGGAGCGGGGCGACCGGGTGATGCTGGTTAGCGAGAACCGCCCCGAATGGTGCCTGTCCGATCTCGCCATCATGGCGGCGGGCGCGATCACGGTGCCGACCTACACCACCAATACCGAGCGCGATCACACCCACATCATCGAGAATTCGGGCGCGAAGGCGGTGATCGTCTCGACCGACAAGCTCGCCAAGACGCTGATGCCCGCAATCCTGCGCTCGATCCAGCCGCAGATCCTGATCGGGATCGACCCCGTCCGGCTCGGCCAGACGCCGTTCGACGTTTACGACTGGCAGACGCTGATCGACCGGCATCCCGCGAGCGTCGACGACGCGCGCGCGAAGGCCGACTTCGCGCGCGGCGATCCCGCCTGCATCATCTACACCAGCGGCACCGGCGGCGCACCGCGCGGGGTGGTGCAGCACCACGGCGCGATCCTGCACAACGTCAAGGCCTGCTGCGACGTGATCTCGGAGGATCTCGGCTGGGGTGACGAGGTGTTCCTCTCGTTCCTGCCGCTCAGTCATGCCTACGAGCATACCGGCGGACAGTTCGTGCCGATCGGGCTTGGCGGGCAGATCTACTATGCCGAGGGGATCGAGAAGCTCGCCGCCAACATGGAGGAGACCCGCCCGACGATCATGTTCGTCGTGCCGCGCCTGTTCGAGGTATTGCGCACCCGCATCTCTAAGACGATCGAGAAGCAGGGCGGCGTTTCCGCCAAGCTGCTCGCCGCCGCACTGGACGTCGGCACGAAACGGTATGCGGACAAACTGCGGCTGGCCGATCGACCGAAGGCGTTGCTGGTCGATGCGCTGTTCAAGCGCAAGATCGCGAAGAAGTTCGGCGGCCGGATGAAGGCAATGATCTCCGGCGGTGCGCCGTTGACGCCCGAGGTCGGCATCTTCTTCCAATCGCTCGGCGTCACATTCCTCCAGGGCTACGGCCAGACCGAGGCAGCGCCTGTCATCTCGTGCAACCGGCCCAGCGCGGGGGTCACGATGGACAGCGTCGGGCCGCCGCTGCCCGACACGGAGGTACGCATCGCCGAGGACGGCGAGATCCTGGTGCGCGGCGAGCTCGTCATGCACGGTTACTGGCGCAACGATGCCGAGACCGCGCGCGTGCTCAACGACGGCTGGCTCCACACCGGCGACATCGGTGAGATCGACGAAGGCGGGCGGATCAGGATCACCGATCGCAAGAAGGACCTGATCATCAACGACAAGGGCGACAATGTCGCCCCGCAAAAGGTCGAGGGGATGCTTACCCTCCAGCCCGAGATCGCGCAGGCGATGATCGCGGGCGACCGCAAGCCGCACATGGTCGCGGTGCTGGTGCCTGATGCGGAATGGAGCGCCGAGTGGACGGCGAGAACCGGCAAGACGAAGCACGATCCCGAGTACCGGGCCGCGCTACAGGCTGCGGTCGACCGCACCAATCGCGACCTGTCGGTGATCGAGCGCGTCCGCCGCTGGATCGTCGCCGACGAGCCGTTCGGGATCGAGAACGAGCAACTGACGCCGAGCCTGAAGATCAGGCGTCACGTGCTGCGCCAGATCTACGGAGAGCGGCTGGAGGCGCTGTACCGCGGCTAAGCGCGGTGGGATGCTCCGGCCGGTGCCTGCCCCACCCGGAGCGCCTGCGCTATTTTGTGGCCGGGGTACTCGCGATGGCAGCCTTCTTCGGCATCACCGCCAGCGTCCAGTCCTTCGACGGCAAAAGGTATTTCGCCGCGGTCGCCTGAAGCAGTGGGGGGGTAATGCTCGTCATGTCGGTGACGATGCTCTGCGTCGCCTCGACCCGCTTGGGATCATAGCTTCCGCCCTGCATCTGCATCAGCCAGAACTGGTTCCCCGACGAGGCACGCGACATATATTGCAGCATCGGCACGATCGTGCGCTTGAGCTCATCGGGACCGATCGGGGTCGACACCAGTTCGGCCGCGATCTGGCGCGAGAGCTGGAAGAACAGCGGCACCTTGTCGGGCGCGACCTGCCCCAGCGCGATCAGCCGCCCGCCGCCGGGCAGCCCGGTCGGCCACTGGCTCTGCGCGCTGGGCGAGTAGCTCGCCCCAGCGACCGAGCGCAGCCGCTCGAACAGCCGGTCGGAGAAGACCGCGGCGAGCACGTCGAGCCGACGCGCCTCGGCATGGTCGGCCGATCCGCCGCCGGTCGGCCACGCGATCACCGCCGCCGCCTGCGTGTCCGCGCCGTCATGCGTCAGCTGCACCGGCGTCGCGTTGTGCGCGGGGAAGCGCACCAGGGCAGCGCTGGTGGCAGCAGGCGTGCGGAGTTTCAGCGCGCCGAAGCTCTTGGCGATCGCGGCGACCGCCTCGTCCGCCTTTACATCGCCGAACACGTCGACCTCGATCGGCCCGGTCGCGAGCAGCGGCTCGAACAACTTGCGGAAGTCGGGGGCGTTCAGCGCCTCGATCTGCCCAAGCGTCGGCGTGCCCCAGCGCGGGTCGCCGTCACGCAGCAGGCGTTCCAGATCGCGCGACAGCACGCCGTCGGGTGACGACGACAGCCCAGCATAGCCCGCGAGTGCGGCGGCGCGCGCGCGTGCGACCGGTTGCGGATCCCACCCCGGCGCGGCGAGCTTCGCCGCCATCAGCGTCAGATTGTCGGAATAATCGCCCGGCGTCGTGATCGCGCTCAGCGTAAAGGCATCGTCGCCGATGTCGAAGTCGAGCCCCATGCGGCGTCCGGCGGTCAGCTGGTCGAGGTCGCCCTGGCGCAGCTTGCCGATACCGCTCGCCACCAGCGCGTTGTCGCCCGCCCAGGCGACGGTCGGCTTGTCGCCGGGCAGGGCGAGATTGCCGCGCCCGAAACGCACGCGCAGATAGACGCGCCCGGTCTCCGACGAATTCGGGTATAGCAGCGCGCGGACGCCGTTCGAAAAGGTCACCTGCTCGATACCGGGATCGGCTGTCACCGTGGCGCGGGTCACGACCTTCCCCGGCGTGCCGAGTTTCGGCACCTTGGAGAAGTCGACCGCCGCCTGCTGGCTGCGCTTGCCCGCGAGCTTCGACACGTCGGCCTTGAGCGCGGCGGCGAGCTTCGCGGCGGCGCCCGCATCGGGCGTGCGCGTGTTGAGCATGGCGCGCGTCGCATCGCCCTTGAACAGCCGGTTTGTCGATTCGAGCATCGCGGCGGGCGTGAAGAACCCCTTCGCGCGCGCGTCCTGCAATATCTTGTACGAAGTCTCAGGCCCCGCGACCGTCTCGCGGATGTCGAGCGCGCCGACCATGTCGTCGGCCTGCTTGGTCCCCGCTTCGACGCGCGCGGTGGCGACGTCGTTCTTCATCGCGGCATCGAACTCGGTCAGCTCGCGGTCGACCTCGGCTTGCGTCGGCGCGGTCGCCATCGCGTCGGCGATCACCGCGCGCACGTCCTTGAGCGCTGCCTCCCAATCGTCGCCCAAGGGCACGATGTTGGTGAAGGTGCCGTTGGCCGATCGCGACACGTCATCAAGGCTGACCGAGGCTTGCAGGAAGCTGCCCCCTGCCCGCGCCCGCGTCTCCAGCCGGCGGTTGATGACGCGCAGCGCGACGAAATCGACCAGCCGCTTCTGATTGAAGATGATCGTGTCGTCGCGGTATTCCCACGGGCGCAGCACCGCGGTCGCGACGATCGGCGGCAGCGACGGCTCGACGACGGTTCTGGTCGGGGGCGCGCTGGGGTCGGGCTTGCCGAAACTGGGTGCGGGAACGGCAGGCCCGTGCCCGGTCCAGCTCGCGAAATTCTTGACGATCAGCGTCGCGGCCGTGGCGGGATCGATGTCGCCCGACAGGATCACCACCGTGTTCTCAGGCCGGTACCAGCGATCGTGGAACGCCTGCACCGCCGCCGGCGTCGCCGCCTCCAGCGTCTTGATCGTGCCGATCGGCGAGCGGTTGGCAAGCGGCTGCCCCGCGAAGAAGGTTTCGCGCAGCGCGTCGCCGTAGCGGACCTGCGGCCCCGGCGCCTCACGCTGTTCGGCGAGGACGGCCGGACGCTCGGCGGCGAGGCCCTGCGCGGTGATCGCGGGTTCCTGCATCATGCCCGCGAAAATCTTGAGGCTCTCGTCGAGGTTTACCTGCGTCGCGCCGGGCAGGTCGAGCTTGTAGACCGTCTGCGTCGGCGTGGTCGACGCGTTCGAATCAGAGCCGAAGGTCGCGCCGAAACGCTGCCAAACGCGCTTCGCCTCGCCGTCGGGCACGTATTTGGAGCCACGGAACGACAGATGCTCGATCAGGTGCGCGAAGCCCTGTTCGTCATCCTTCTCGTACAGCGATCCCGCGTCGATGCGGACACGGACCGCGACCTGCCCCGGCGGGACGCCGTTCTTGCGCACCGCGTAGCGCAGGCCGTTCGGCAGGCGGCCGAAATACCACGCCGGATCGGGCGGGATGTCCGATCCCTTGAACAGCCATGGCGCGGTATCGACCTTGACCGAGGCCGGATCGACCGGCGTGGCGTCGGGCGTCGACGGCTTTACGGCTGGAGCAGGCTTGCCGTTCCCGACGCGCTGACCGGCGGCGGCCGGTACCAGCGCGGTGGCGAGGAGAAAGGCGACGAGCGGCTTGGACAGCGCGCGTGCGGAAGAAACCATATGCGGTTACTTGTAGGGCTGCCGGTGCGCCACTGCAACGTTCGCGCGCAACGCCGCTCTCCCGTCCTTTGCCTGGCAACACACCGTTACGCGCGTACGCCGAACGGCCAATGATCGCCGCGACCCTGCCATCATTTCGTCGTCTTGGCTGCCTAATCGCCTGATTCCCGGCCCAACATCATCTAGTAACGCCGGAACGGGTGACGAGGAGACGAAAGCACGCGATGATTGCAGAAGAGGTCGCACGGTCGGTCACCTGGCGCAGCGACACGCCGACAACGACGACTGTTACCAACCCTGCACCGAACATCATTTCCGGCGCACCGGCCGCAGGCGCTGCGATGCAGGCCGAGCGCAACCGGCCGCTCATCATCCGCGTCGGCAAGCATCTGCGCGGGATGTTCGACTGGCTGATCGCGGGATCGTCGCTGGTCCCGAACGACCCGGTGCTCGACGTGCGCGACTTCGCCTGGTCGCAGGGCTTGCGCGATCGCTGGACGGCGATCCGCGACGAGGCGATCGGCGTCGCGCTCGTTGGCCACGCCGCGCCCAGCCTCGCCACGATCTCGCCCGACCATCGCTCGATCGCCGAGGTGGACAAATGGCGCTCGTTCTTCCTCTGGGGCTATGGCTACCCGATCGACGACAATCTGGCGCGCTGTCCTGAGACCAAGGCGGTGATCGAGGCGATTCCGGGGCTGAACTCCGCCTTTTTCTCGATCCTGGCGCCGGGGACGCATATTCCGGCACATCGCGGCGTGACCAAGGGGCTGATCACCTGTCACCTGGGGTTGATCGTGCCGCGCGACGGCGACGTCCGCATGCGCGTCGACCAGCGCGTGGTCCGCTGGTGCGAGGGGCAGACCCTGGTCTTTGACGACACCTACGATCATGAAGTGTGGAACGACACGGCGAGCACGCGGGTCGTGCTGCTGCTGCAGGTCGAACGCCCGCTCAGGCAGCCGGGCAAGTGGTTCGCCGACCTGTTCCTCGGCTTCGTCAAGCGCAGCGCGTTCGTGCAGGAAGCGCGCGACAACGTCGCCAGGTGGAACGCGGCGGTGAAGCAGCTCGACGTTTGAGCGACACGCTCACGGCCTCAAGGCATGGCCAAGGTGCACGACGCACGCTGAAACGATCGCTTTCGTGCCCGCGGCTTGATCCGGCCGGTCGCGTGCGCCACATCGCCGCCATGCTGATCGAAACAGAAGCCACGCCGAATCCGGCGACCCTGAAGTTCCTGCCTGGGCGTGTCGTCATGGACGCCGGCACGCGCGATTTCGCCACGCCCGAGGAAGCCGAGGCAAGCCCGCTGGCGCAAGCGCTGTTCGATCTGGGCGACGTGACCGGCGTGTTCTTCGGGCGCGATTTCGTGTCGGTGACCGCGGCGCCGGGTGTCGCCTGGGGGACGCTCAAGCCCGACGTACTCGGCATCCTGATGGATCATTTCGCGGCGCAGATGCCGCTGTTCCGCCCCGCCTCCGCCGGCTTTTCGGTTCCGGCAGAAGAGGAAGCATTCGCCGACGATCCGGCCGACGCCGACATCGTTGCGCAAATCAAGGACCTGATCGACACGCGCGTTCGCCCGGCGGTGGCGAATGACGGCGGCGACATCGTCTATCGCGGCTTCGACAAGGGCAAGGTGTATCTGCGCATGCAGGGCGCCTGCGCCGGCTGCCCGTCCTCCAGCGCGACACTCAAGAACGGCATCGAGCAGTTGCTGCGCTATTACGTGCCCGAGGTGAGCGAGGTTCGCGCGGTCTGATCGCCGTTACCCCCCTCCTTCATCCACGCCCCGGAGCCTTCCATGTCTCATCCTCTGAACGATGCCGCGCTCGACCAGCTCTTCCGCACCGCACGCAGCTACAACGGCTACACCGACCAGCCGGTCACCGAGGATGATTGCCGCGCGATCTGGGAACTGGCGAAGATGGGTCCGACCTCCGCCAACCAGCTGCCGGCGCGGCTGGTGTGGTGCACCTCCGACGCGGCAAAGGCGAAGCTCGCCGCCTGCTGCTCCGAGGCGAACAAGCCTAAGGTGCTCGGCGCACCCGTCACCGTCATCGTCGGCATGGACACCGATTTTCATGAACACCTGCCCAAACTGTTCCCGCACACCGATGCGAAAAGCTGGTTCGACGGCAATCGCGAGCTGCGCGAGGCGTCGGCATTCCGCAACTCGTCGTTGCAGGGCGCGTATCTGCTGATCGCGGCGCGCGCGCTCGGGTTCGATACCGGGGCGATGTCCGGTTTCGACGGCGGCGCGCTCGACAAGGCGTTCTTCGCAGGCCAGCCGGCGGTGCGCACCAACTTCATCATGACGATCGGTCACGGCGACGCGTCGTCGATCTTCGATCGCAGCCCGCGCCCCACATTCGAGAAGTTCAACACGGTTGCATGAAGCGGCGCGGGCGGCGAAAGCCTGCGCCATGTTTCCGTGCCTTTCACTCCGGTCGCTGCCGTGAGCCACGCTGACCGCCTGCTCGTGATCGATACCGCGACCGCCGCCTGCTCGGTCGCACTGTTCGAAGGCGAGACGTTGCTTGCACGCCAGCACCACGTGGTCGGGCGCGGCCATGCCGAGCGGCTGTTGCCGATGATCGCGGATCTGCCCGATGGTGGACGCGCGCAGCACATCCTGGTCGATGTCGGACCGGGCAGCTTCACCGGCATCCGCGTTGGGATCGCGGCGGCACGCGCGCTGGCGCTCGGCTGGGGTGGGGAGGCGCGTGGCTATAGCGCGCTCGCATTGATCGCTGCTGCGGCGCTGGCGAAAGGCGACATGTCCGAACTTGCCGTCATCACCGAAGGCGGGCACGGTGAGGTCTTCATGCAGGCGTTCGCCGCTCCCTTCCTTGCGCTGGACGAGGTGCAGTCGCTGCGCCCCGAAGCCGCGCTCGGCGCGCTCGGCGCGCTCGGCGGACGCCTGGCGATCGGCAGCGGCACGCGTTGGCTCGCGGACATCGATCTCGATTTTCCGATCGTTGAAGCGTGGCCTGACGCCGCCCACGCCTTGCTGTTGCCGCCCGACTACCGCAGCCTCTCGCCTGCGCCGCTCTACGGCCGCGCACCCGATGCCAAGATCCCGGCGCCCAAGGTAGCGCGGTGAGCACCCAGCTCCGCATGGTCGAACTCGCCAACGGCCGCGTCAGTGACGCCGACGCGGTGGATCGCGTCATGCAGGCGGCGTTCGACCCGCGCTACGGTGAGGCGTGGACGCGTGCGCAATGCGTCGGCATCCTGACCATGCCGGGCGTGTGGCTGACACTTGCGAAAGCTGAGGGCGAGGTGGTCGGCTTCGCGCTGGTTCGCGCCATCATCGACGAGGCCGAGCTGCTGCTGATCGCGGTCGACCCGGCGCACCGTCGGCGCGGCGTGGCAGGTGCCCTGATGCGATCGCTGCTGGCGGAGTGTCGCGGACGCGGGGTCAAGCGTATCCATCTCGAGGTTCGCGCGAACAATGCGGCGCTGGCACTCTACACCGGGGCCGGCTTCACCAAGGCGGGCGAGCGGCGCGACTATTACCGCGCGAAATCGGGCGAAGCATTCGACGCGCACACCTATGCGCGTGACCTCTAGCCCTTTTGCGAGTCGCTAGCGCTTTTCGCAACAAGCCTTAGCCTTTAAGAGCCGCCTCATGCCTCGCAACATCGATCTCGAAGCCCTCTGCCATCAAAAGGGCCTGCGCATCACCGAGCAGCGCCGCGTCATCGCGCGCGTCCTGTCCGAAGCCGACGACCATCCCGACGTGGAAAAGGTGTACGAGCGCGCATCCAAGATCGACTCCGGCATCTCGATCGCGACCGTCTACCGCACCGTGCGCCTGTTCGAGGAGGCCGGCATCCTCGACCGCCACGATTTCGGAGACGGTCGCGCGCGCTACGAACCCAGTCCCGAGGCGCACCATGATCATCTGATCGACGTCGAAACCGGCAAGGTGATCGAGTTCGTCGATCCCGAACTGGAGCAGTTGCAAAAGGCGATCGCGGAGAAGCTCGGATTCCGCTTGGTCGATCACCGGATGGAATTGTACGGCGTCAGCCTCAGCCGCAAGGACTAGGCGGGTTCGCATGGCCGGCGGGGTTCGCACCGCGGCGCGGCTGACGACGCTGATCGTCGCGCTCCTGCTCGCGTTGCTGTTGCATGCACTGTGGCGGCTGGTGCGCGCGCCCTCGCCTTGGCCGCGGCGGTTCCTCGGCACCGTGGCAAGGATCGTCGGCGCTCGCGTGCGCGTCATCGGACGGCCGCTCACGCGCGACGTGGTCGTGCTCGCCAATCACCTGAGCTGGATCGACATACTGCTGCTTGCCGGCGCCAACGGCAGCGCGTTCGTCGCCAAATCGGAGTTGCGCGGCGCGCCGCTGATCGGCTGGCTGTGTACACTCAACCACACGATCTTCGTCGCCCGCGGCGACCGGATGAACGTAGCGGCGCAGGTGGCGCAACTGCGTGATGCGTTGCGCCGTCCTTGGCCGGTGACGATCTTCCCCGAAGGCACGACCGGCGACGGTGTGACGCTGCTGCCGTTCAAGGCGGCGCTGCTCGGCGCGCTCGACCCCGCACCCGCCGGGCTGATGATCCAGCCGGTTCGGATCGACTACGGCGCAGCGACGGCGGAACTCGCCTGGGTCGGCGATGAGCCCGGCGTGGATCACGCGCGCCGCGTACTCGCGCGCGCCGGCCGCTTCACCGCGACGCTTCACTTCCTCGAACCCTTCGCTCCAAACGGCAATCGCAAGGCGATCGCGGCCGAGGCACGCGCGCGGATCGTCGCCGCCGTCCGGTAGCAGGGCAAGTGTAGCGATTACCGGCACTTTGCCCTATGGGCGCACGCATGAAGTCGCCCCCGAAAACCTTTCACGTCAAGTCGTTCGGCTGCCAGATGAACGTCTACGACGGCGAGCGCATGGCCGAACTGATGGCGGCCGATGGCCTGACCGCGACCGACGACGCGAACGCCGCCGACCTCGTCGTGCTCAACACCTGCCACATCCGCGAAAAGGCGACCGAGAAGGTCTATTCGGACATCGGCCGCATCAGGAAGCATGCCGGCAAGGACGGGCGCGCGCCGATGATCGCGGTCGCGGGCTGCGTGGCGCAGGCCGAAGGGGCCGAGATCGTCCGCCGCGCCAAGGTCGACGTGGTGGTCGGACCGCAGGCGTACCACAACCTGCCGCGCCTCGTCGCCGATGCGGCCTCCGGCACCGCCGCGCTCGACACCGACATGCCGCTCGCGTCCAAGTTCGGCGCGCTGCCCGCCAGGCGGAAGGTGGGCCCGAGCGCCTTCCTGACCGTGCAGGAGGGGTGCGACAAGTTCTGCACTTACTGCGTGGTCCCTTACACGCGCGGCGCCGAGGTCAGCCGCTCGTTCGCGCACGTGCTGGATGAGGCAAGGGCGCTGGTCGACGCCGGCGCGCGCGAGGTCACACTGCTGGGACAGAACGTCAATGCGTGGGAGGACGTGGACGGGCGCGGCCTGCACGACCTGATCCGCGCGATGGACCGCATTCCTGGCCTGTCGCGCATCCGCTACACCACCAGCCACCCCAACGACATGCGCCAGGGCCTGATCGACGCGCACCGCGACGTGGAAAGCCTGATGCCGTTCCTCCATCTGCCGGTGCAGGCGGGATCGGACCGCGTGCTCAAGGTCATGAACCGCAGCCACACGCGCGACAGCTACCTGCGCCTGCTCGACCGCATCCGCGCCGCGCGCCGCGACATCGCGTTGTCGGGCGACTTCATCGTCGGCTTTCCGGGCGAAACCGAGGCAGAGTTTGCCGAGACGCTGAGCCTGGTCAACGCGGTCGGCTACGCGCAGGCGTTCTCGTTCAAGTACAGCCCCCGCCCCGGCACGCCCGCCGCCGACATGGCCGGACAGGTCGCGCCGGAGGTGATGGACGATCGCCTGCAACGATTGCAGGCCGCGCTCAATCGCGATCAGGCCGCGTTCAACGCGCAGGCGGTCGGACGCACGTGCCGCGTGCTGGTGGAGCGGCGCGGCAAGCTGCCCGGCCAGTGGCTCGGCAAGTCGCCGTGGCTGCAATCGGTTCACCTGCTCGGTGACTACGCGATCGGCGACCTGATCGACGTCGTGCTGACGCAGGCTGGCCCGAACTCCTTGACCGGCGAGGCCCAAGTGGCGGTCGCGGCCTAAGCGAATTCTCGTGCGCGGCTTTCAGGGCAGTTGCGCGCGCGCCCGCGAGTGCTCACCTTGTGCGGGTAAGTGAAAGGACCGCATGAGTCGCAAGCCTGCTCCCGCCCAGATGGGTGAACGTGCCCGCGTCGAACTTTTGTTCGACAAGCCGCAACTGCTGGTACAGCTGTTCGGCCAATATGATCAGCATCTGGTCGCGCTGGAGAACCGGCTGGGGGTCTATATTACCGCGCGCGGCAACCGCGTCGGTCTGGAGGGCACCGCCGAGCAGGTCGCGCTCGCACGCGACGTGCTGAACGACCTGTACCAGCGGATCCAGCGCGGCGAGGAGGTCGATACCGGCCTAGTCGACGCATCGATCGCGATGGCGGCTGAACCGGTGCTGAGTGGCATCATCCGCGCCGACGCCGGGCAAGGCGCGCCCTCCGTGATGATCCGCACGCGCAAGAAGACGATCGTCCCGCGCACACCGGCGCAGGCGCATTACATGCGCGAGCTGACCACGCACGACATGATCTTCGCGCTCGGCCCCGCGGGCACCGGCAAGACCTATATCGCGGTCGCGCAGGCGGTGGCGCAGTTGATCACCGGCAGCGTCCAGCGGTTGATCCTGTCGCGCCCCGCGGTCGAGGCGGGCGAGAAGCTCGGCTTCCTGCCCGGCGACATGAAGGAGAAGGTCGATCCCTATCTTCGCCCGTTGTACGACGCGCTTCACGACTGCCTGCCGGCCGAGCAGGTCGAGCGGCGGATCGCGAGCGGGGAGATCGAGATCGCGCCAATCGCGTTCATGCGCGGCCGTACGCTCGCCGACGCGTTCGTGATCCTCGACGAAGCGCAGAACACCACGCCCGCGCAGATGAAGATGTTCCTGACCCGCTTCGGGCAGAACAGCCGCATGGTGATCTGCGGCGATCCGAACCAGACCGATCTGCCCGGCGGCGTCCGTGCCAGCGGGCTGGCCGACGCCACGCAGCGGTTGGACGGGGTCGAGGGAATCTCGCTGTGCCGCTTCAGCGCCGCCGACGTCGTGCGCCACCCGATCGTCGGGCGCATCGTCGAGGCGTACGAAGGGGTCGAGGGATGATCCATGTCGAGCTGACCTGCGAGCAACCGTGGGACGGCATCGCCGACTGGGAGGCGCTGACGCTCGCCGCCGCGCGTGCGGCCGTGTCGCGCACGCCGCACGGCGAACTGCTGACCACACCGGCGCACGTCGAGGTGAGCGTCCGGCTGACCAGCGATGACGAGGTCCACGCGCTCAACCGCCAGTATCGCGGCAAGGACAAGCCGACCAACGTGCTGTCGTTTCCGATGGTGCAGCCCGACCTGATCGCAACCGTGACGCAGAACAGCGACGATGGCGAGGTGCTGCTGGGCGACATCGTGCTCGCGCACGGCGTCTGCGTGAGCGAGGCGGCAGAGCGCGGCATTTCGGTCGAGCAGCACCTGTCGCACCTGATGGTGCACGGCACGCTTCATCTGCTAGGCTATGATCACGGCACCGATGAAGAGGGCGACGCGATGGAGGAAATCGAACGCGCGGCGCTCTCCGATCTCGGCATCGCCGATCCGTATCTGATCCGAGAGGAATGACGCAGCCACCATGGCCGAGGACCGAAGTAGCGCCGCGCACGGCGGCGACTCCAATGAACAGAATATCTGGAGCGGGTTGCGCAACCTGATCTTCGGCGAACAGCGCGAAGAAACGCTGCGCGATCAGCTCGAAGAGGTGATCGACCGGCATGAGGGCGATCCCAGCCCTGACGCGAAGGGCGACCTGACCCCGCTCGAACGGCAGATGGTGCGCAACCTGCTCCACTTCGGAGAGCGCGATGCGGGCGACGTCGGCGTGCCGCGCGCAGACATCGTCGCGGTCGAGGAACGCACCACCTTCGACCATCTGGTGCAGGTGTTCGCCGAGGCTGGCGTCAGCCGCCTGCCCGTCTATCGCGAGAACCTCGATACGATCATCGGCATGGTCCACATCAAGGACGTGTTCAACATCCTGGCGCGCTCGGCCGACAAGCCCGCGGACATCGCGGCGCTGATCCGCCAGCCGCTCTACGTCCCGATGTCGCGCGGCGCGCTCGACCTGCTCGCCGACATGCGCCAGACGCGCGTCCATCTGGCGGTCGTGCTCGACGAATATTCGGGCACCGAAGGCCTCGTAACGATCGAGGACTTGATCGAGGAGATCGTCGGCGAGATCGAGGACGAGCATGATGAGGCGCCTGCCCCGCTGCTGGTGCCGATCGACGGCGGCGCGTGGGACGCCGACGCGCGTGTCGAACTGGAGGACGTCGCCGAGGCGATCGATCCGCGGCTTGCCGAGGTCGAGAATGACGTCGACACGATCGGTGGGCTGACTGCAGTGCTTGCCGGGCATGTGCCGGTGGTGGGCGACTGCCTCGACCATCCGAGCGGCTGGAAGATCGAGGTGATCGACGCCGACGAACGCCGCGTCAATCGCGTCCGCCTCCACCCGCCGGTGACGCCGCCGGACAGTGACGATGACTGATCGAGCGTGACGATCAATCCAGGCGTGATTTCGTGTTTCCCCGATCAATCGTCACACGCTAGACACGCGCATCGACTATCCCAAGCCACGCTTCCGCGATGAGCGGAGCCAAGTGGCCTGAATGCGCCGACGAGGAGCCAGAAGAACATGGACGCGATTACCGAAGGCAGCCCGATCAACGATCCCGACAAGCAGCCTGCCGCGATGCGTTCGCTGCTGGGTCGCACCGCGCGCGACTGGTGGCCCGACACACTGCCGCTTGAGATCCTGCAGACCGATGGTCAGCCCGCCAACCCGATGGGCGCGGAGTTCAACTATCGTGAGGCGTTCAAGACGCTCGACTATGCCGCAGTAAAGGCAGACCTGACCGCGCTGATGACCGAGAGCCAGCCGTGGTGGCCGGCCGATTACGGTCACTATGGTCCGTTCTTCATCCGCATGGCGTGGCACTCGGCCGGCACCTATCGCACCGGCGACGGTCGCGGTGGTTCGTCGTCGGGCGCACAGCGGTTCGCGCCGCTCAATTCGTGGCCGGATAACGGCAACCTCGACAAGGCACGTCGCCTGCTCTGGCCGATCAAGCAGAAGTATGGCCGTGCCTTGAGCTGGGCCGACCTGTTCATCCTGACCGGCAACGTCGCGATCGAGTCGATGGGGGGCCGACCTTCGGCTTCTCGGGCGGGCGCGAGGATGTGTTCGAGCCACTCAAGGACATCTATTGGGGCACCGAGGAAGAGTGGCTCGGCCAGACGCGCATCGACGAGGAAGCGGGCCTGGCGCTCGAGAGTCCGCTTGCCGCGATCCAGCACGGTCTGATCTACGTCAATCCTGAGGGTCCGGGCGGCAAGCCCAACCCGATGGGCTCGGCGCGCGACATGCGTGAGACGTTCGCGCGCATGGGCATGAACGATGAGGAAACCGCCGCGCTGACCGCGGGCGGCCACACCTTCGGCAAGGCGCACGGCAACGGCGACGCGTCCAAGGTCGGCAAGGAGCCGGAGGGTTCGGACATCGCGGCGCAGGGTCTCGGCTGGACCAGCACCCACGGCACCGGCATGGGTGACGACACGATCACCTCTGGGATCGAGGGCGCGTGGACGCCGACGCCGATCACCTGGGACATGACCTACTTCGACATGCTCCTGGATCACGACTATGAGCTGACGAAGAGCCCGGCGGGTGCGAATCAATACCATCCGGTCGGCGATCCCGAGGACACGCTTGCCCCGTCGGCGCACGTCGAGGGCAAGAAGGTCCCGACGATGATGACCTCGGCCGATATGGCGCTGCGCGAGGACCCCGCCTACCGCGCGGTGATGGAGAAGTTCCGCGCCGATCCGGCCTACTTCGCTGATGCATGGGCGCGTGCGTGGTTCAAGCTGACC
The DNA here is from genome assembly GCF_000382485.1 of Sphingomonas sp. Mn802worker. Lineage (GTDB taxonomy): Bacteria > Pseudomonadota > Alphaproteobacteria > Sphingomonadales > Sphingomonadaceae > Sphingomonas. The sequence continues at coordinate 325,595 of NZ_AORY01000012.1, forward strand.
CACCGCGACATGGGTCCGAAGCAGCGCTACATCGGCCCGGAAGTGCCCGCGGAAGAGCTGATCTGGCAGGATCCGATTCCGAAAGCCGATTACGCGACCATCGACCAGTTCGACGTCGCCTCGCTCAAGCAGGCGATCGCTAACTCGGGTCTGGAGATCAGCGAGCTGGTCACCACTGCTTGGGCGTCCGCCTCGACCTACCGCAAGTCGGATCATCGCGGCGGCGCCAACGGTGCGCGCATCCGCTTTGCGCCGCAGAAGGACTGGGACGTCAACGAGCCCGAGCAGCTCGCCCGCGTCCTCTCGGTCTATGAAGGGCTGAAGACCGAGTTCGACGGCAAGGGTGAGAAGAAGGTGTCGATCGCCGATTTGATCGTTCTCGGCGGCAACGTCGGGATCGAGGCGGCGGCGAAGGCGGCGGGCAAGTCGATCGAGGTGCCGTTCACCCCGGGCCGCACCGACGCACTGGAGGAGCAGACCGACACGGCGAGCTTCGACGTGCTGGAACCCAAGGCCGACGCGTTCCGCAACTACCTGCAGGTGCGCTTCACCGTGCCGACCGAGGAGTTGATGGTCGACAAGGCACAGCTGCTCGGCCTGTCGACGCCCGAGATGGCGGTGCTGGTCGGCGGGCTGCGCGTGCTCGGCACCAACCACTCGAACGCGAAGCAGCACGGCGTCTTCACCGATCGTCCGGGGCAGCTGACCAACGACTTCTTCGTCAACCTGCTCGACATGAAGACGGCGTGGAAGCAGGTCGATGAGAAGAGCGACCAGGAATATGTCGGCACCGACCGCCTGACCCACGAGCACAAGTGGACCGCGTCGCGCACCGACCTGATCTTCGGCTCGAACTCGCAGCTGCGTGCGGTGGCCGAGGTCTACGCAATGGATGATGCGGGCGACACGTTCGTCAGCGACTTCGTGGCGGCATGGACCAAGGTGATGAACGCGGATCGCTACGATCTGCTCACCGCCTGACGCATAACCGTTCGCTTGTGCGGCTGGGCGCTGCCCGGTAGCGCCGCGGACAACGGCTCGGTGGGGGGCGGAACGCGGGCTGCGTTCCGCCCCCTGCCCTTGGGATCGGCGGAACAAGCCCTTCGGGTCGCAACCCAAGACGCTGAACCGCCGAGGGCCGCCGGCATGCCCCCCATGCCGGCGGTCCACCTCATTTTCATGGTCCCAGGACCGCGCTCGAGTCTCACGAGCCCGACTCCACAAGCATCGTGCATCGTAATACGATCGCGCGTACATGGGTGCCATGCTCAAGCATGTGCTCGCCGTCTTCGGCCTGATCGCCCTTATTGCGGTCGCAACCCTGATCTATCTCGCCTGGCCCGACAAGGCGCGGCTGGACGTCAACGCAGTGGCGGGCGGTCGCCCCGACATCACCGCACCGCGTGAGCAGGTGATTCCGACCGTCGGCACCGCCGATCCGATCGGCTGGAAGAACGGGGAGCGTCCGACGGTCCCCGCCGGACTGACGGTTCAACCGTTCGCGACTGGCCTGTCCCATCCGCGCTGGCTCTATCGCCTGCCTAACGGCGACGTGCTGGTGGCCGAGACCAACTCGCCGCCTCGCGAGGGTGGAGGCATTCAAGGCTGGGTGATGAAGCACCTGCTCGGCAAGGTCGGCGCGGGCGTTCCCTCGGCCAACCGCATCACCCTGCTGCGCGACGCGGATGGTGACGGCGTGGCGGAGCTGAAGACGGTATTCATGACCGGTCTCAACTCACCCTCGGGGATGACGCTGTTCGACGGTCAGCTCTACGTTGCCAACACCGACTCGCTGGTGCGCGTGCCGTACACCAGCGGTCAGACGAAGATCACTGCCAAGCCTGAGCTCGTCGTGCGCTATCCGGGCGGCGGCAATCACTGGGCGCGCAACGTCATCGCGTCGGAGGATGGCCGCACCCTGTACCTGTCGGTCGGCTCGTCGACGAACATCGCCGACAACGGGCTCGATCAGGAGCACAATCGCGCAGTGATCCTGCAAGTGTATCCGAAGGAGAAGACGTTCCGCATCTACGCCGCGGGCCTGCGCAATGCGAACGGCATGGCGCTCAACCCCGACACGCGCGCGCTATGGACCGTCGTCAACGAGCGCGACATGCTCGGCTCCGACCTGGCGCCCGATTACCTGACTGCCGTGGAGTTCGGCGATCACTTCGGCTGGCCGTGGTATTATTGGGGCGGCTATCCCGACACGCGGGTCGAGCCGAAGAACCAGGAATTGCAGCAATATTCCAAGCGCCCCGACTATGCGCTCGGACCGCATGTCGCGGCACTCGGCCTATCCTTTGCGAATGAGACGCGTCTGGGTGACCGCTTCGCACGTGGCGCCTTCATCGGTGAGCACGGATCGTGGAACCGCAAGCCACTGTCAGGCTACAAGGTCGTGTTCGTGCCGTTCACGCCGCAAGGCTGGCCGGTAAAGGGCGCCAAGCCGATCGACGTCATGACCGGCTTCGTCACGCCGGACGGCGAGGCACACGGGCGTCCGGTCGACGTGAAGTCGGATGCGCACGGCGGCCTGCTGGTCGCAGACGATGTCGGCAACACGATCTGGCGGGTCAGTGCGCCGCAGCCGATCGCGCGCGCACGCTGATCGACTGTTCGGCGACGGTGGCGAGCGACGTGGTCGCGGCGCTGCGTCGGGGCGCCGACGCCGTGCTCTTCATCGGAACTACTGTCGCCGTCGCCAAGGCGACGCAATATGCGGCGGTCGATCAGCTAGGCGCGTCGCTAGGCTTTGCCACCGCCTCGCTGATCGGTGTCGTACCGATCGTCTTTTGCGCTGCGTTGATCAAGCGTCGCTTGGACCTGCGCAAACGCCTTCGTGACGATCAAGGTCAATCAATCAGGTAATCGTCTAGAACGGCAGCAAGCTCATGGCACGATGCGCAGCTCGAGTGCGCGCACCTCATGATCGTCAGCCGGATCGACTCGAGCACATCGCGGTGAAGCATCACCAGCGCGGCAGTCTCAAGGCTTGGCTCGACCGTAGAAATAGCCGGCGCATCAAGCACCGGAACCATGATGTTACGCATACGATAGACAACCCCTTCTCGAACAAAGCGGGTCAGCCTAACCTTCGTTGCGCGTAGCTCCGTTGTGGAGGCAATCTTCTACTCGAGCAGCTTCGGGCCTTCCTTCTGCAGCTTGGCACGCAACTGGTCGCCGAACATGGCGAGGAAGCCGGGCAGCTCGAACGAGGCGTGCACGTTGCTGTCGCCGACGTCGAGCCGCACCGCAACGCGCTGTCCCATTCCTTCCGCCACGAAGTTGAGCGTGTCGCCGCTCCACTGATGCTCGGCGACATGACCCCCGGGGATGAAGCCGGCGAGTTTCCCGAACCCGCCTTCGATCCGCTGCTTGGCGGCAGCCTTGCCCAGCCGGTGCGGCAGGTCGACTTCGATCGGCTGGGTCATGCGGATACCTCCTCGGTCGCGAACAGCATGGCGTCATCGGCGAACGCCTTAAACTCCAGCGCGTTGCCCGACAGATCGCGGAAGAACATTGTGGCCTGTTCCCCGACCTGTCCCTTGAAGCGAACGTGCGGTTCGATGTCGAACGTGACGCCGGCCGCCGCGACGCGGTCGGCGAGCGCGTGCCAGTCGGTCATCGTCAGCACGACGCCGAAATGCGGCACCGGCACGTGGTGGCCATCCACCGCATTTTCGACCGCGACCGGCTTCGCTGCGGGATCGAGGTGCGCGACGATCTGATGCCCCATCAGGTCGAAATCGATCCACTCGGCGCTTGATCGACCCTCATCGCAGCCGAGCACGCCCGCGTAGAAGGCGCGCGCGGCGGCAAGGTCGTGGACCGGAAAGGCAAGGTGGAACGGCCTGAGTGTCATGCCCGTATGATACGGCGTCTCGTGGCGAGCGCTACCCGTTTGTTGCACGCACGTCGCGCTTGTGCGCTCGACCGCGCTCGCTCAAACAGCCGCGAGCCGTGGGTCCTGCGGCGATCCAAGGAAGCCGGCTTGTCTCACCTGTTCACCCGCTACCCCGCGCTCACCGCGTTGATTCTCGGCGCGGTGGCGGCGTGCGGGTTCGCGCCGCTGCAACTATGGCCGCTGACGCTCGGCTGTTTCGCCGTGTGGATGTGGCTGGTGCACGACGCGCCGACGTGGAAGGCGGCGTTGTGGCGCGGCTGGGTGTTCGGTGTCGGACACTTCACGATCAACGACAACTGGTTCCAGCACGCCTTTGATTTCCAGGACAAGATGCCGCCGGTGCTCGGTTACGTCGCGCCGCTCGCACTCGCGCTTTACCTCGCGGTGTTCCCGATGGTCGCGGCCGGGATCGCTTGGCGAGTGCGTGTCCGGCGCATCGATTTCGGCTGGGTACTGCTGTTCGCCGCGACATGGAGCGCGACCGAGTGGGTAAGAAGCTGGCTATTCACCGGCTACGCCTGGGACCCGCTTGGCGTCATCTGGGTACCGGTGCAGCCTGTTGCGATGCTGTCGCGGTGGGTCGGCACCTATGGACTGTCCGATCTGACGATCGCGCTTGCGGGATCGATGCTCGTTTTACCACGCCGCGCGCGCCTTGCGGCGAGTGGCGGCGTGATCGCGGCGCTGCTCGTGGCACAGGCGCTGAGCTATCGCGAGGCTCCGGCGCCGCTTGGCCCCACCACCGCGCGCCTCGTCGTCGTCCAGCCCAACGTCGCGCAGGACGAACGCGGCGAGAGCGACGGCGAGATGATGCTGCGACGGCTGTCCGCGCTATCGGGACGCCCCGGCACTGCGCCGCGGCTGGTGCTGTGGCCCGAAGGCGTCGTGCGCGACTTCGTCGAGGATGGCTATCCGCTCTGGGTCTACGGCAATCGCAGCCCCTACGTGATACGCGAGCGGATGGCGGCGTTGCTCGGCCCGCGCGACCTGCTGCTGATCGGTGGCACCGCGCTCAACTTCAAGTCCGATGGCGACATCGCGTCGGGTTACAACTCAGTCTTCGCGATCACGCCCGACGCACGCATCGCGGTGCGCTACGACAAGGCGCATCTGGTGCCCTACGGCGAGTACCTGCCAATGCCGTGGCTGCTCAAACCGCTCGGCCTTGCGCGGCTAGTGCCGGGTGACGTCGACTTTCTGCCCGGCCCCGGCCCGCGCACGCTCGACACGGCCGCCTTCGGCGCAATCGGGGTGCAGATTTGCTACGAGATTATCTTCTCAGGGCAAGTGATCGACCCCAAGCATCGTCCAAGGCTGTTGTTCAATCCGTCGAACGACGCCTGGTTCGGACGCTGGGGACCGCCGCAGCATCTGGCGCAGGCACGAATGCGCGCGATCGAGGAAGGGCTGCCGATCGTGCGCGCGACCCCGAACGGCATCTCGGCGGTGATCGCCGCCGATGGTGCGCTGCTCGCAACTGTTCCGCACATGAAGGCTGGCGCGATCGAGGCGGCGCTGCCGGCACCGGCGGCTCCGACGCTGTTCTCGCACGTCGGCAACTGGATGGCGGCGGTCGTCGCCGCGCTGCTGATCGCCGCGGCCCTTGTCCTGCGTCGTCGTGCGCGATAGGAGGTGACTTAAAGCTATCTTTATATCGTTATCTGTTGCGGAGCTATCATGCGCCAGTCGTTCCTGTTCACCTCTGAGTCCGTGTCCGAGGGCCACCCCGACAAGGTCGCCGACCAGATTTCCGACGCGATCGTCGATCTGTTCCTGTCAAAGGATCCGCAGGCGCGCGTCGCGTGCGAAACGCTGACCACGACCAACAAGGTCGTGCTGGCGGGCGAAATCCGCGGCAAGGGCGTGTATGAGAACGACGCCTGGGCGCCCGGCATCGAGGAAGAGATCGAGCGCACCGTGCGCGAGACGGTCCGCCGCATCGGCTACGAGCAGGACGGCTTCCACTGGCAGACGTTCGACTTCTCGAACAACCTTCATGGCCAGTCGGTGCACATCGCGCAGGGCGTCGATGAAAGCGGCAACAAGGACGAGGGCGCGGGCGACCAAGGCATCATGTTCGGCTACGCCACCGACGAAACGCCGGGCCTGATGCCGGCCACGCTGTATTACAGCCACAAGATTCTTGAGCGCATGGCCGCCGACCGCCATTCCGGCGCCGCTCCGTTCCTTGAACCCGATGCGAAGAGCCAGGTCACGCTGCATTACGAGAACGGCGTGCCGGTCAAGGCGACCGCGCTGGTCGTCTCCACGCAGCACAAGCAGGGCTATTGCGAGATCGGCGACCATGCCGACGCGACAAAATATGCCGAGCTGCGTGATTACGTGAAGGGCGTGTTCACCGATGTGCTGCCCGAGGGGTTCGTCTCCGACGACACCGCGCTCTACATCAATCCGACCGGCACGTTCGAGATCGGCGGTCCCGATGGCGACGCCGGGCTGACGGGTCGCAAGATCATCGTCGACACCTATGGCGGTGCGGCCCCGCATGGCGGCGGCGCGTTCAGCGGCAAGGACCCGACCAAGGTCGACCGCTCGGCCGCCTATGTCGCGCGCTACCTTGCCAAGAACGTTGTTGCGGCGGGTCTGGCGAAGCGCTGCACGATCCAGCTTTCCTACGCGATTGGTATCGCCGAGCCGCTGTCGGTCTATGTCGACCTGCACGGCACCGGCAAGGTCGATGAGGCAGCATTGGAGCAGGCGCTGCCCAAGCTCGTCCGACTGACCCCGAAGGGCATCCGCGAGCATCTGAAGCTCAACGCGCCGATCTATTCGAAGACCGCCGCCTATGGTCATTTCGGGCGCGAGCCCGAGGGCAACACCTTTACCTGGGAGAAAACCGATTTGGTCGACCAGCTAAAGGCTGCTGTCGCCTGATCTGATCTGGTCCGAACGTCGAATGGTCCTCCGCTACGCAGATGTGGCGGAGGGCTTTTTCTTGGCTCGCTCGCGCTTGGCTACTACGCGCGTAAGACGATCGAGCACGTGGCCGGCTGCGCGTTCCGACACCCATCCAACCGCTGCGCCGCTAAGTACGTCGGTCAGGTAATGGGCACCGCGCGGCACCTGCGTCGCTCCGGCTACCGTTGCGAGGATGCGCGCGGATGTGCCGAGCGCGGGCAGTTCGTGCGCGACGGCCTGAGCAACAGCGATCGCGCCGGCGGTGTGACCCGAGGGGAAGGCGTTTTCCGCACCATCGTCGGTGCCGCTACCGGGCTTGATTTCGGGCTCTTCGTCCACCGCGTTCGGGCGCAGGCGGTCGACGCTGCTCTTCAGCACCGTCTTGGCTGCATTGGCGAAGAGGTGCGCCGTCAGCATCCGTGCGCCCATGCGCGCCACGCGCGCGTTGCCCGCAGCCACTCCCGCGACCATCGTGGCCCCGCTCAGCAGCATCAGCGGCCGCTCGTCGGCCAGCTTCGCCAGCGGGGTGAGCGTACGGACCAGCACACTATCCTGAAGGGCAAGCACCGGCTGGATCAGGCGATGCTCCGCCTTGGCGACCCGGTCCAGCGCCCAGGCGCCGCTCAATGTCCGACTCCCTGGTCGGGCATCTCGGGCCTGACCTGACCATGCGCGAGAACCGCGAACAGCCCTGCCCCGCCAACCAGATTGCCGAACACCGCCGGCACGATCTTCGTCAACAGCGCGCCGGCTGCGTCGATCCGCCCACTCCACAGCAGCGTGAACGCCTCGGCCGAGCCCACCACCGCGTGGCTCAGGCCGGTCGCGCCGACGACATAGGTAACCGCAAAGATGACGAGGAACGACTGCTCGCGCGCGTTAGGCAGCATCCACGCGATCGACGCAATCATGAAGCCGGCGGGGATCGCGGTCCAGAATGTCGCCATAGCATCGTGCTTCAGGATCGCTTCCGACACGCTCACCATGGCATCACGCAACGACGCATCGACCAACGGCAGGTGGGTCAACGCAAGCGTGGTCAGCGCTGTACCGGCAAGGTTGGCGACGATGACGAGCAACCAGAGCCGCAACGTTCGCTTCAGCTTCCACAGCGACGGCCGTGTCACCAAAGGCAGCATCGCGGTGATCGTCGATTCGGTAAAGAACTGCATTCGCCCGAGGATCACGATCACGAACCCGATCGGATAACCGAGCGAGACGATCAACGTGCGCCACGGTGTCTCGCCGATATGGCTCTCGATCGCGCCCTCGGCCAGGAGCGAAGCGTTGATCGCGAACCCGGCGGCGAGCCCCGACCAGAGCAGCGAGGCGGCAGGCCGGGCGACCTCCTCTTCGCCTTCCTCGCGCACCGCACGATGGAGTTCCTTGGCGTCGGCCGCCTTAAGTTCCTCAATGTCCTCGTCGTCGCTGCGCGTCGGCGCGTGTTGCTGTGACATCGCTGTTGAACCAGCGACAGGGTTCAGGGTTGCACCGCTGCCGTATAGGCGCCGAACGGCTCGGTCATCAGCACGCGGTCGCCGCGCAGCACCTGCACACCGCCGCCACCGCGGAGCGGATCGGTCGAGACGAAGACGCGGTAGGTGTAGCCGTTGTTGGTGAAGTGGTAGACGTTACGCGCACCGCGATGCTCTAACAACTGGCCGTTCGCGATCGTCAGCGACGCGTGGGTGTCACGACCGCCCCATGGCTGCTCGATTTCGGCCAGCCGCGCGTCGTCATTGTAACTGCGGTAGAGATAGCCCCGCGTGGGCGTCGCGGTGATCTGAACCGAGCGGCGTGGCGTGACGCCCAGCACGCGCGTTTGCGGCGCAAAGCGGCAGTTGGTGATCTGCTGCCCCCATTTGACCGACGTGACCGCGGGCGTCGTCGCGCCCGGTTCGACGATCGCGGGATTGAGCGCGTGGACCCAGCCGAGCTGCTCGCCGCCACCACCGGTCAGCGGATAATAGATCTGGTTCATGCCAGGGTCGCCGCGGCCCAGCGTCGCGTCGTTGCCGGTCGCAGCAAGGCCGGGCTTGGCGAGGGCCCACAATCGTACCCGACGACCGTTGGTGGGCGCGGAGAGGACCAGAACGTGATCGCGGTTGGTGGCGTCGCACACGAACGCCGCCGCACTCCATCTGCTGCCCGGAGCGGCGAACATCGAGATCGAACGCGTAGAGGCATCTTGCGCGCTAACCCCGCCAGCGATCGTGGCAACTCCGACCGCTGACACCACGGCAAACATCGCTGCCACTGCCCGCCGCATGTTTCTCTCCGTTCCGTTTTCGCGCGGCAGCGGTTAGGCGCGCGCAGATGAACGATCCCACAACGATCCGCCGGCTCTACGGACGCCGGCAAGGCCATGTGCTGCGCGCGGGACAAGCCGCGCTGGTCGACGACATGCTGCCGCGCGTCGCGGTGCCGACCGATGGCGCGCTGACCGCCGAGCGGCTGTTCGGCGACAAGCGACCCTTGCAGGTTGAGATCGGCTTCGGCGCGGGCGAGCATCTCGCCGAGCAGGCAAAGGCGGCACCCGGCACTGGCTTCATCGGATGCGAGCCGTTCCTGAACGGCGTCGTCGGTGCGCTCGGCCATATTCGCGACGAAGATCTCGACAACGTCCGCGTCCATATGGGCGACGCGCTCGAGGTGATGGAGCGGCTGCCCGACGCCAGTCTCAACCGCGTCTACCTGCTCCACCCCGACCCATGGCCCAAGGCGCGCCATGCCAAGCGTCGGATGATGAACCACGGTCCGATGGACCTGATCGCGGCGAAGCTGAAGCCCGGCGCGGAGTTCCGGCTCGGCACCGATGACGAGATCTATTGCAGATGGGCGATGATGATCATGGACCAGCGCCGCGACTTCGTCTGGCAGGCACGAAGCCCGCGCGACTTTCTCGATCGCCCGGAAGACTGGCCCGAGACACGCTACGAACGCAAGGCACGCCGCTACGGACACGAGGTTTGGTATTTCCGCTACCTGCGGGTGTGATCGTCCAAGCCTAAGCAACGCAGGCTACTCGGGTGAGCGGCCAGCGCGCCGCTCACCCCCTTCGCAACGCCGGTCCGACCGGCGACATCCTCCTGCGCGCATTATTATGGCTTGCGGCTAAGGCGACCGCCTAGACCAACGCGAGGCCAAAAAAAAGGCCGGGAATACCCGACCTGTAAAAGTTTTTAGGAGAGGATGCCTGAAAGGCCTGATCCTTGTGCATCGCAGCAGCAGACTGCGCAAGTGCAATGTCATCGTTGTCAGCATGCAAAATCTGCAATTGCATGCAATTTATTGCTAATTCCTCGCAGTCGCAGCGATCCGGCGGCAGCGGTCGGAGCAATAGACGACATTGTCCCAGTCGCGCTCCCACTTCTTTCGCCATGCGAACGGCCGCTCGCACGTCGGGCACGTCTTGGTCGGCAGGTTGAGCTTCTTGTGCGCCATCCTACGCCGAACGCGCGACGCTCAATCAAGGTTCGGGCGCAACAGCCGCGTCGCGCGTTCGCGGTCGACGCCGAGCCGCGCGGCATAATCGTCCAGCTGATCCTCACCGATCCGTGCGACGCCGAAATACTCCGCCTGCGGGTGACCGAAATAGAACCCGCTGACCGCCGCCGTCGGCAGCATCGCGAAACTCTCGGTCAACTCCAGCCCGACATTCGCCTCGGCGTCGAGCAGGTCGAACAGCGTGCGCTTGAGCGAGTGTTCGGGACACGCCGGGTAGCCCGGGGCCGGGCGGATGCCGCGATATTGCTCGCGCACCAGCGCATCGTTGGTCAACTGCTCGTCGGGCGCGTAGCCCCACAAATCGGTACGGACGTGCTGGTGCAGCCGCTCGGCAAAAGCCTCCGCCAGCCGGTCGGCCAGCGCTTTCAGCAGAATGTCATTGTAGTCGTCGTGCGCGGCCTTGTACGCCGCCAGATGCGGCTCGATGCCGTGAATACCGACCGCAAACCCGCCGATCCAGTCGCCCGTGGGATCGATGAAGTCGGCGAGGCACATGTTTGCACGCCCTTCGCGCTTGGCGATCTGCTGACGCAGGAATGGTAGGCGAGTGGAATGCTCGTCGCGACGGTCGAGGTTCGGCACGCTGAACCCCGGAGGGATCGTGCCACCGTCAGGGCTGCGATGCGCCTCGACGTGGCGATCGTGCACCCACACATCGTCGTCGTGCCGGTGACACGGCCAGAGCCCGGCGACGCCACGCGCGATCAGCCACTTCTCCGCGACGATGCGGTCGAGCATCGCGCGTGCGTCCTCGTACAGCCCTGTCGCGCTCTCGCCGACGACCTCGTCCGACAGGATCGCCGGGTAAGTGCCGGCGAGTTCCCAAGCGCGGAAGAACGGCGTCCAGTCGATATAGCCGACCAGATCGGCAACATCCCAATCGTCGAACACATGAACGCCCGGCTGCTTCACCGCTGGCGCCTTCAACGCCAGATCGGCTGCGAACCCGCGCCGACGCGCCTCGGCGAGCGGCAGCAGCGCATTCTGCCCCTTGCCCTCACGCGCGTCCCGCACCGCCTGGTAATCGACCGCGACCTGCGTGACATAGGGGTCGCGCTGCGTGTCGGAGACGAGCGTCGTCGCGACACCGACCGCACGGCTCGCGTCGAGCACATGGACCACCGGCCCCTTGTACGCCGGCGCGATACGCAGCGCTGTGTGCACCTTGCTCGTCGTCGCGCCACCGATCAGCAGCGGCATCGTCATCTCGGCGCGCTGCATCTCCTCGGCGACGGTCACCATCTCATCGAGGCTTGGCGTGATGAGACCAGACAGGCCGATCATGTCGGCGTCGTTCTCGTTGGCAGCCTCAAGGATCTTCGACCATGGCACCATCACGCCCAGGTCGACCACCTCAAACCCGTTGCACTGCAGCACGACGCCAACGATGTTCTTGCCGATATCGTGGACGTCGCCCTTGACGGTAGCCATGACGACGCGCCCCTTGCCCTTTGCGCCGGGCTCCTTCGACGCCTCGATGAACGGCAGCAGGTGCGCGACCGCCTTTTTCATCACGCGCGCCGACTTCACCACTTGCGGCAGGAACATCTTGCCCGATCCGAACAGGTCGCCGACGACGTTCATCCCGTCCATCAGCGGCCCCTCGATCAACTCGATCGGGCGCGCGAACTGTTGGCGGCATTCTTCGGTGTCGTCGACGACGTGCGCGTCGATGCCCTTCACCAGCGCATATTCCAGCCGCTTCGTGACCGGCAGGCTGCGCCACTCCGCCGCCTGCTTCTCCGCAACCGCGTCGGTGCCGCGGTAGCGCTCGGCGAGCGCGACCAGCCGGTCGCCCGCGTCCGCGTCGCGGTTTAGCACCACGTCCTCGCATGCCTGCCGCAGCTCGGGATCGATCGTGTCGTAGACGTCGAGCTGCCCCGCGTTGACGATCGCCATGTCCATCCCCGCAGGGATCGCGTGATAGAGGAACACCGAGTGCATCGCGCGGCGCACCGGCTCGTTGCCGCGGAAACTGAAGCTCAGGTTCGACAGCCCGCCCGAGATATGGACGTGCGGGCAGCGCGCCTTGATCTCACGCGTAGCCTCGATGAAATCGACGCCGTAATTGTTGTGCTCCTCGATCCCGGTCGCTACCGCGAACACGTTGGGGTCGAAGATGATGTCCTCGGGCGGAAAGCCGATGTCGGTCAGCAGCTTGTAGGCGCGTTCGCAGATCTCGACCTTGCGGTCGCGAGTATCCGCTTGGCCCGTCTCATCGAACGCCATCACGACCGCGGCGGCGCCGTAGTTCATGCACAGCCGCGCGTGGTGCAGGAACGCTGCCTCGCCCTCCTTCATGCTGATCGAGTTGACGATCGGTTTGCCCGACACGCACTTCAACCCGGCCTCGATCACCTCCCACTTCGACGAGTCGATCATGATCGGCACGCGCGCGATATCGGGCTCGGCGGCGATCAGCTTCAGAAACGTGGTCATCGCCTCGACCGCGTCGAGCAGACCCTCGTCCATGTTGACGTCGACCACCTGCGCGCCATTCTCGACCTGGCTACGCGCGACCTCGACCGCGCGGGTGTAGTCGCCCGCCATGATCATCTTCTTGAACGCCGCCGACCCGGTGACGTTGGTGCGCTCGCCGACATTGACGAAATTGGCCGAGGTGTTGGTCATGACGTTCCTGTCACCCCCGCGTTCACGGGGCATGAGTCTGTGGCTTGAGTTTGCAGCGTAATCGCGCGATCACGCCGCCATGAAGAACGGCTCCAGCCCGGCGAGCCGGGTGCGCACCGCCGGGACCGGCACGATGCGGGGGGCGAGCCCGCGCACGCCCTCGGCGATCGCGGCGATATGCGCCGGCGTCGAGCCGCAGCAGCCGCCGAGCACGTTGACCTGGCCCGCTTCCGCCCACTGCCCGACCAGCCCCGCGGTCGTCGCGGGCGCCTCGTCGTACGCGCCCAATTCATTGGGCAGTCCGGCGTTGGGGTAGACCATGATCAGCGTGTCGCAGATCTCCGACAGCGTCTTCACGTGCGGGCGAAGCTGTTCCGCGCCGAAGGAGCAATTGAGGCCGATCGTCAGCGGCCGCGCGTGGCGCACCGCGTGCCAGAACGCCTCCACCGTATGCCCCGACAGATTACGCCCCGACAGGTCGGTCAGCGTCATCGACAGCATGATCGGAAGGTCGCGCCCGAGCGCCGCCCCGGCCTCAAGCGCCGCCATCACGCCTGCCTTGGCGTTCAATGTATCGAACACCGTCTCAATCAGCACGAAATCGGCGCCACCTTCGACCAGCGCGTCGATCTGCTCGCGGTAGACTTGCTTCAGGTAATCGAAGTCGATCTCGCGGTAGCCGGGATCGTTGACGTCGGGCGACAGCGACAACGTCTTGTTGGTCGGCCCGACCGCGCCGGCAACGAAGCGGGGGCGACCGTCACGCGCCTGGAACTCGTCAGCGATCCCGCGCGCCAGCCTTGCGCTCTCGACGTTGATCTCGCGCACAAGCCCCTCGGCGCCGTAATCGGCCTGGCTGATGCGGTTCGCGGAGAAAGTGTTGGTCTCGGCGATGTCCGCACCCGCCTCGAAATAGGCGCGGTGGATCGCGGCGGGCACCTCGGGCTTTGTCAGCGCGAGGATGTCGTTGTTGCCCTTTTGGTCATGGCCGAGCGACAGCGTGCCGGCATAGTCGGCTTCTGACAGCTTCCAGTTCTGAATCTCGGTCCCAAATGCACCGTCGGTGATGAGGATGCGCTTCGCCGCCTCGGCATTGAAGACATCGCGCACGCTCATGCCGCCACCTTCGCCTGCACCGCGCCGCCAGCACGCACGCCCAGCAGATGACAGATCGCGAAGCTCAGCTCTGCCTTGTTCATCGTGTAGAAGTGGAATTGCTTGACCCCGCCAGCGTACAGCTTGCGGCACAATTCAGCCGCGACCGTCGCCGCGACGAGCTGCCGTGCCGCCGGACGATCGTCCAGCCCCTCTAACAACCGCGTCAGCCATGCCGGAACGTCCGTCTGGCACATCGCCGCCATCCGCATCACGCCCGCGACGCTCGCGATCGGCATGATGCCGGGCACGATCTCGGCGGTAATCCCCGCCGCCGCCGCCGCATCGCGGTAGCGGAAGAAGGTGTCGGGCTCGAAGAAGAATTGCGTGATCGCGCGGTTCGCGCCGGCATCGATCTTGCGTTTTAAGTTGTCGAGGTCGGCCGCAGCGTCGCTCGAGTCGGGATGGCATTCAGGGTAGGCCGCGACCGATATCTCGAACGGGTGAAGCCGCCGCAGCCCCGCGACCAGTGCGGCCGCATTCTCATATCCGCCCGGATGCGGCGCGTAGCCTTCCGCGCCCGCGGGCGCGTCACCGCGCAGCGCGACGATGTGGCGCACGCCCGCCGCCCAATATTCCTGCGCGATCCCGTCCAGTTCCTCGCGCGTCGCCTCGACACAGGTCAGGTGCGCCGCCGCCGGCACGTCGGTCTCGCGCGCGATGCGCGCCACAGTGGCGTGCGTGCGGTCGCGCGTCGATCCGCCGGCGCCGTAGGTGACCGACAGGAAGCGGGGTGCAAGCGGCTGCAGCATCGCGATCGACTGCCACAGGTTTTCCTCCGCCTTGTCGGTTTTAGGCGGCGAAAATTCGAAGCTCACATCAACGTCACCACCGACATCGGCGTAGAGCGGGCCGTCGTGCGCCAGCACCGCTTCGTTCACCTGCCTGAATTCTCTTGCCTGCGTGCTCATGCCGCCTTCACCTCGCCCGCGCGCCCCGCCGCCTTGCGACCAAGCCACAATTTTACCGTGAGTTCGCCGCCCTCGAGTGTCTCGATCCGCGCCGGCATCAGCCCGGCGGCAGCGAACCAGCCCTCGATCTGCGCGTCGGAGAAGCCCAGGCGCGTATGCGCGTCCTGCGTCCGCAACTCCTCGCGGTCGTGCGGCGCGAAATCGGCGATCAGCAATCGCCCCCCGCCCGACAGCACCCGCGCCGCCTCCGCGATCGCCGCACCCGGCTGCTGCGCGAAATGGAGCACATGGTGGAGGATCGCGACATCCGCGCCGCCGTCACCCAGCGGCAGCGCGTAGAGATCGGCCTGACGCAACTCGGCATTGCCCAGCCCCTGCTCGCCAAGCTTGGCGCGCGCGAGCCGCAGCATCTCCGAGCTGCGATCAATCCCAAGCGCGGTCGTCGCCGCGCGCGCGAACAATTCGATCATCCGGCCCGTGCCCGTGCCGATGTCGATCAAGCGCCCGATCGGCTCGCCCGCCAGCACGCGAACCATCGCCGCCTCGACCTGCTCCTCAGCGATGTGGAGCGAGCGGATCGCGTCCCACTCGCGCGCGTGGCTCTCGAACCAGCCCGCCGCCGCCGCGGCGCGATCTGCCCGCACCGCCGCCAGCCGCGCCGCGTCCGCGCTCGCCTGCCGATCAGGCGACCCGGCTTCCCAGGTATCAAGCGCGGCAAGCACAGGCGCGACGCGCGCCTGCTCGCCCAGCGCGACGAACACCCAGCTGCCTTCCTTGCGCCGCTCGGCAAGGCCGGCATCGGTCAGTATCTTGACATGACGGCTGACGCGCGGCTGGCTTTGGCCCAACACCTGTGCAAGCTCACCGACCGACAATTCCATCGCACGCAGCAGGCAGACGATCCGCAAGCGCGAACTGTCGGCAAGGGCACGGAAGATGTCGAGCGCAGCGTCCATCACGTGAAGATATAAAGATATCTTTATATGCGGTCAACGAAGTCCTGCGTCGGAGCCAAGTGCGAGGCCGCAGCGTTGCGCGTTTCGATCGTTAAAGGGGTATGTCCATGAAGCTCGTCATCGCACTCGCCGTCGCTACGCTATCGCTCGCCGCATGCAGCCAGAAAGCGCAGAACGAGAGCGCGGAGGCCGCCAACGCTGTCGCTGCCGATACCAGCGCAACGACGGCCAATGCGGTAAACGACGTTCAGGCCGCGAGCGACGCCGCGCTCGACCGCGCTGCCAACTCGATCGATCGCGCCGGCAACGCCACCGCAAATACGGCGGACGCGGCAACTGACGCGACGGGCAAGGCGCTGACCGACACCGGTAACGCGATGCGGCGCTGATGCGACGCCTGATCGTGGCGATTGGGGTGATGGCGCTTGCCGCCTGCTCCGCACCGGATCAGCCGGGTCAATTGACCGCTGACCAAGATGTTCGCCTCAACCATGCTGCCGAGATGCTGGACGCCAATAGCGTCGCGCTTGAGGACGAAGGCGGCGTCACAGAGGGCAATGCAGTGGGAAACGAACAGTGACCGAACTCAGGCGCCTTGGCGCATCGGACCTGAAGATCGCGCCGCTGGTGCTTGGGGGGAACGTGTTCGGCTGGACCGCCGACCGCGACGCCAGCTTTGCGGTGCTCGACGCCTTTGTCGACGGCGGCGGCACGATGATCGACACTGCCGACGTCTATTCCGCCTGGGTTCCCGGCCATGAAGGCGGTGAGTCGGAGACGATGATCGGCGAGTGGCTGCGCGTGAGCGGCAAGCGCGACCGCGTGCAGATCGCGACAAAGGTCGGCATGCTGCCCGGCGAAGGCGGCGAAAAACTGGCGCCTTCGCGCATTGCCGCCGCATGCGAGGCGTCGCTCAAGCGGCTCAGCACCGACTATATCGACCTTTATTTCGCGCACCAGGATGACGACGCGCAATCACAGGACGCGGTGGCTGCGGCATTTGCGAAGCTGGTCGAGGCGGGCAAGGTCCGTGTGCTGGGCGCCTCCAACTTCCGTGCCGCGCGATTGAAGTCGGCGATCGAGCGCGCACGCGCCGCCGGTTTGCCGCATTATCAGGTGCTTCAGCCCGAATATAACCTGGTCAGCCGCGAGAAGTTCGAGGGCGAGTTGCAGGATTATTGCGTCGAGAACAACATCGGCGTCGTGCCCTATTATGGTCTCGCCTCGGGCTTCCTGACCGGCAAGTATCGCTCTGCCGAGGATCAGAAGAAGAGCGTGCGTGGGCAACGCATGACCGACCTGCTGGCGGGCAAGGGCCAGACGATGCTCGCCGCAATGGACGATGTGGCCAAGGAAACTGGCGCGACGTTGGCGCAGGTTGCGCTCGCCTGGCTGATCGCGCAACCCGGCGTCACCGCGCCGATCGCCAGCGCGACCCGCGTCGAGCAGGTGCACGACCTGCTTCCCGCGATGGACCTGCGCCTCAGTGACGACCAACTCGCCCGGCTGACCGACGCGGGCGTGTGAGGCGACACGGCGGCGCTACTGCGCCGCCGTCACCTGCGCCGCCGTGGCATCATCGACGATCGGCAGCAATACCGCACTCGCCTGCGTGCCGCCCCACGTCACGCGCTGCGTCGCCGCCTTGTAGTCGCCGGGCTTCGCGTTGAAGATGTTGGGTACGAACGTCTGCGGGTTGCGATCGTAGAGCGGGAACAGGCTCGACTGCACCTGCACCATGATCCGGTGGCTGGGCAGGAACACGTGATCGACGTGGGGCAGCGCGAAGCGATAGTTCTCGATTTTACCCGGCACCAGCTTCGCCGGCGTCGCGCGTCCGTGAACGTAGCGACCACGGTAGATCTCGATCCCGAGCGGCAGCTGGTATCCGGTCATCGCCGGCTTCGATCCCTGGCTCGCGGGTTCAGGCAGCGTGTCGGGATAGACGTCGATCACCTTGACCACCCAGTCGCTGTCGCTGCCGCTGGTGGCGGCGAACAGGTTGACCTGCGGCGCGCCCATGATGTGGACCGGCTTGTCGAGTGCGCCCGTCTGCCAGCTGACCACGTCGGGACGCTCGCTGACGAATCGCTGGTCGCGCACTAGCCACGTCTTCCACTGGTCGCCGTCGCCAATGTCGATCGGTCGTGGCAGGAACGGCACCGGGCTGGCGGGATCGGACACGTAGCTGGTGCTGCCGGCCGCGGCGGGCTTGGTGAACGACGCGCTGCCGTCCGCACCGAGGTACAGCGGCGTCTGCGTGCCCATCGGCCATTTCGGCGATACCTCCCAGCGGTTTGTCCCCGTCGCGTAGGTTAGCACCGGCGGGATCGTCGCTGGCGTGCCGCGCAGGTAATGGTCGAAGAACGGCTTCATATAGCGCTGGCGAAATTGCAGCGCGGTGTCGCCGTTGAAGGTCAGCGCCCCCAGATCGTACCCATAATGGTTGACGCCCGAATGCCGCCAAGGCCCGATCACCAGCGACACCATGTTGCTGGCCGTGTCTTTCGGCTCCAGCGCGTCGTAGACCGCCGGCGCGCCGTAGCTGTCTTCCTGATCCCATTGCCCGACCACCAGCATCGTCGGCACGGTCAGCGGCCGTGCCGCCATCCATTTGTCGACCGCCTGCAACGACCAGAAATCAGTATAGGCCGGGTTCTCTATCACCTTGCGGACGGTGGGGTAGTTCTCGATCCCCCATTTGCGCGCATAATCGCCGATCGAGCCCGCGTTCAAATAGGTGGTGTAATCATCCCCCGCCCCGCGCGCGATCTTCGCGCCCGCGTCGCCGTGGCCGGTGCTCATCTCGACCGCATAGTCGAGCGTGCCGACGCGGAACGCGCCGTTGTGGAAGTCGTCATCGCCGATCCAGGTGTCGACCATCGGGCTCTGCGGCATCGCAGCCTTCAGCGCCGGATGCGGATTGATCTCCGCCATCAGCGTGGTGAAACCCAGGTAGCTGCTGCCGATCACCCCGACCTTGCCGTTACCCTCCGGCACGTTCTTCACCAGCCAGTCGATCGTGTCGTAGGCGTCGGTCGACTCGTCGATACCAGTCGAGTTGAGCGGCCCCGACAGCGGGCGCGTCATCACGAACTGCCCTTCCGAATGATGCATCCCGCGAATGTCCTGATAGACGCGGACATAGCCGTCGTCGACGAACTCCGCGTCCATTACCGGCAGGATGTCGACCAGCCGCTGGCTTGCGGTCCGTGCGGTCGAACCGGCTGCATCGTACGGCGTCCGCGACAAGAGGATCGGGCCGTTCCGCGTTCCCTTTTTCATAAGGATGACGGTGTAGAGCTTCGTTCCGTCACGCATCGGCACCATGACGACGCGCTTGATGTAATCCGCCTGCGGCCGCACCTGGTCGTAGGACGCGACAACATCCGGCGTCATCGGCGTCACGCGGTCCTGCGCGTGAGCGAGACCGGCGGTGGACAGCGCAAGCGCGGCAAGCGTGAGGCGAACGGTCATAAGTTCAGGCCTATCGCGTCGTCGATCGGCCCGCAACGCGGCGGTGAACGACTTGCCAACATAAATGTTTACACGCCTGAACAGAACCGGGAACCACCACACTGTCCGATCTTACCGCGCGCATCCGCGAAAACATCGTCCTGTTCGGCGCGCTCGCCGCCAACCTCGGGATTGCGGTAGCGAAGTTCGTTGCCGCCGGCATCACCGGCTCGTCCTCGATGCTGACCGAGGGCGTCCACTCGGTCGTGGACAGCGGCAATCAGATCCTGCTGCTTTACGGACAGAAGCGCGCCAAGCGACCCGCGGATGCGGCGCACCCGTTCGGCTACGGCCGCGAATTGTACTTCTGGGCGTTCGTCGTCGCGATCCTGATCTTCGCGATCGGCGCCGGCGTCTCGGTCTACGAAGGCTATCTTCACATCATCGAGCCGGAGGAACTGACCGATCCGACGATCAACTATGTCGTCATCGCCATCTCGTTTGCGCTAGAAGGATCGTCGTGGTGGATCGCGCGGCGCGAGTTCAAGGAGGCGAAAGGCGATCTCGGCTGGTGGGCGGCGATCCATCAGTCGAAGGACCCCGCCGGCTTCATCGTCCTGTTCGAGGACTCGGCCGCGCTCGCCGGGCTCCTCATCGCGGCAGTCGGCGTTTTCGCGAGCCATGCACTTGGTGATCCGCGCATCGACGGTTATGCCTCGGTCGCGATCGGCGGGGTGCTCGGCATCGTCGCGGTATTGCTCGCACGCGAGGCGAAGGGGCTGCTGATCGGTGAGCGCGCCGACCCGCGCGTGATCCAGCGCGTACGCGACGAGGTCGCGCGTCACCCCATGATCACGGCGGTCAACCACGTCCGCACGATCCACACCGCGCCCGACAGCATCTTCGTTGCGATCAGCGCCGATTTCGACGACACTCTGACGATGGGCGAGGGCGAAACGATGATCGAAGAGATCGAACAGACGCTGAAAAAGGCCGAACCGCGCCTGTCGTCGATCTACATACGCCCGGAAAAGGCAGGCGATGCCGTCTCCGATGCAGGCGCACAGTGACCACCGTGCTGCGGCGGCTGGTCGGTGCAGTCGCGGCGACGCTACTGCTCATGGGCGCGCTGCCCGCGCAGGCAGCGGTCACCATCACCTTCTGGAACCGTGATTTCGGCAATTACTTCCCGCATGCCTTCTTCACCCTGCGCGGCACCCCCGATCGCGGAGGCGCGACGGTCGACGCCAGCTACGGTTTTACCGCGCAGTCGGTCAGCCCCGCGCTATTGTTCGGCAACGTGAAAGGGCGGGTCGAGACGCCGAAACGCAACTACATCGACGGCAGCCACGCGCGCTTCTCGGTCAAGCTGACCGACACGCAGTACGACGCGGTCCTTCGCCTGATCGCCGGATGGAGCGAAAAGACCGGCGACAGCACCTACAATCTGGGCAAGCGCAACTGTGTCCACTTCGTACGCGAGGCGCTGCGCGCGAGCGGATTGCAAGCGCTCGACCATCCCAAGCTGATGAAGAAGCCGACCAGCTTCCTCTCAGCGGTGGAGAGCGGCAACGTCGGGCACGTCACCTTGGTCGAGAAGCTCGGCAAGGACTATCTCGCCACGCTGCCGCCGATCAACGGCGTACGCCCGATCGACGCACCAGTCTCCGACCCCGGCACGATCAAGGGCAAGAAGCCCGACGCGGCGATGAGCGGCGGCGATCAGGCAGGCACGAGTTCGAGCACGTCAAGCGTCGATTCGAACGCAGGGTAAGGCTGCACCAGCCGCCAGCGCGCGGGACCGATCCGCTCGATCCAGCCCGCCACGTCGCGGCTATTGTCGCGTCCATACCGCATCGCGCCCTGCTCGTCGCCGAGCGCCACGGTACCCAGGAAAACCGCCCGCGTCGGATCATCCGGGTAGATCGTGCCGACGATGCGCTGCGATCCGGTCAGCTTTGTCAGTGTCAGCGCCCCGCCGATCTTCGACACCACACAGCGGAAGAACGGATAAGCGACGTAGCCCGGCCCGCCTGCCGTTTTCGCGCCCAGCTTCACCGTGCGACAGCGATAATCGCCCGCTGGCGGCACCGGGTCGGTCAGCGCGGCATCAAAGGCATAGAATGAGGCATCGGCGTCGATCCTGTCGCCCGCTCCGCCCGCGCGTGCCTGACGCAGCGCGCTGATCCACGCGGTGCGCCACTCGCTCAGTCGACGCCGATCGGCCACCGTAACCTGGGCACGCCAGTTCGCCTCGACCGCGATGGGCTGAACCTCACTTGGCGCCGCAATCGCCGTGCGCTCCCTGCCCCCGCACCCGCATAGCGCCGCCGTCATCGCGATCGTGCCGGCGAGGCGCGCGGCGATCACGCTGCGGTCCAGCCACCATCGGCGGACAGATTGGCGCCGGTGATCGCCCTTGCCTCGTCGCGGCACAGGAACAGCGCAAAAGCGGCGACCTGTTCGGGCGTTACGAACTCCTTGGTCGGCTGCGCGGCGAGCAGCACGTCGTTCATCACCTGCTCGCGCGACATGCCCCGCGCCGTCATCGTGTCCGGGATCTGGCTTTCGACCAGCGGCGTCCAGACATAGCCAGGCGAGATGCAGTTGACGGTGATGCCGTGCGTCGCATTCTCCAGCGCGACCGCCTTGGTCAGCCCCGCGACGCCGTGCTTGGCGGCGACATACGCGACCTTGTTGGGGCTCGCGACCAGGCTGTGTGCGCTCGCCGTCGTGATGATCCGGCCCCAGCCGCGCTCGCGCATCAGCGGCACTGCCGCGCGCATCGCATGGAACGCGCTCGACAGGTTGATCGCCAGGATCGCGTCCCATTTCTCGACCGGAAACTCGTGAACCGGCGCGACATGCTGGATGCCGGCATTGTTGACCAGGATATCGGGGCCGCCAAGCTCGGCGTGACACCGTGCCACCATCGCCGCGATCTCGTCGGGCCTCGTCATGTCGGCCGCGTCGTGGAGCACGCGTACCCCGCTTGCTGCCTCCACGTCGGCCCGTGTCGCCTCGATCGCGTCAGCATCGCCGAGTCCATTCAACATCACGCTGGCACCCTCCGTCGCCAGCGCGCGCGCGATCGCGAGACCGATCCCCGACGTCGATCCCGTGACGATCGCGCTCTTACCTTGCAGGAACATCGGCTCAGTCTCCTCCCTGTCTGCATCGGGCAGACGCGTGCCGCTTGCAACCCGAAGCGCGCCACCGGGTTCATGCCGCAACAGAAACGATTTGCAGGGAGTGGGCCGATGCGGCTCGACGATTACGACAACGACATCGACGTCGGCGACGCAACCTCGCGTGGCGGCTTTGGCGGCGGCGGCGGCGGGGGATTGCTGTTCGGGCTACTGCCGTTGATCGGCAGCCGCTTCGGCTGCGGCGGAATCGTCGTGGTGCTGATCCTGTTCGCGGTGTTCGGTGGTGGCCTCGGCGGACTAGGTGGCCTGATCGGTGGCGGCGGCAGCGCACCGTCGAGCCAGGTAGGCCAGCAATCGGGCGGCGGCAGCGTGCAACAGATCTGCGACGCCAGCCCGGAACGGCGATCGACCTGCAACGCGTTCAGCAACGTCGAGAATACGTGGGAAAAAATCTTCGCCGCGTCGGGCCAGCAATTCCGCGCACCGGGATTACGCTTCTTTACCGCACAGGGGCAATCGGGCTGCGGCGCGGCGCAAAGCGCGATGGGGCCGTTCTATTGCCCGACCGACAGCGACATCTATCTGGACACCGGATTTTTCAACGAGCTGACCAATCGCTTCAAGGCGCCGGGTGACTTCGCGCAATATTACGTCGTCGCGCACGAATTCGGCCATCACATCCAGAACCTCCTCGGCACGTCGGAGAAGGTTCAGCAGGTCCAGCGTAGTAGCAACGAAACCGAAGGCAACGCGGCATCGGTCCGGCTTGAGTTGCAGGCCGACTGCTACGCCGGCGTGTGGGCGGCGAAGAACCGCGACCGGCTTGAACCCGGCGACGTCGAGGAAGGCATGCGCGCGGCGCAGGCGATCGGCGACGATACGTTGCAGCGCGAGGCACAGGGCCGCGTTGTCCCCGACAGCTTCACGCACGGCACCTCGGCGCAGCGTCAGTTCTGGCTCCGCAAGGGCATGGAAAGCGGCGACCCGGCGGCGTGCGACACCTTCTCCGGCGCGATCTGATACATGAAGGGGCGGGGCGCACCGACACCCCGCCCCGCTTCATTCTGCTCCGTGAACTAACGGATCAGAGCCGACGATCACCGACATAGGCGAATAACAGGTCGGCATCGCTCGACGCGTGTAGCTTCTCCGCGCCGGTGACCGTCACGCACTCGCCGGCCTTCCACGCCACGCCCGCGACCACGCCCTCACCCTTGATCGGCACCAGCCAGCCGGTCTTTCCCTCGGGCAGATCGATCTGACGATCGCCGCCGGTCCAGCGCTCCAGCACGAACTTCGGCCCCTCGACCAGGATCGTGCGCCCGGGCTCGACCTCGCCCGGCGCGCTCGGCGGCGTCCACGGGGTCAGCTCGGCAACCGCGACACCGTCGTCCAGATGCAGTTCGCGCGGTCGGCCATAGTCGTACAAACGATAGGTGGTATCCGAGTTCTGCTGCACCTCGATCAGCGTCAACCCGGCGCCGATCGCGTGGATCACGCCCGAGTGCGAGTAGAAGAAGTCGCCCTTCTTGACCTTCTTCCAATCGAGCTTGTGCTCGATCGACCCGTCGAGTGCGCTCTCCCGCAGCTCGTCCGCCGTCATGGGTGCGAGTGGCCCGATTGCGATCGTTGAATCGGCTTGAGCGTCGAGAATGGTCCAGCATTCGTCCTTGCCGCGCGGCAGGCCGCGCTTCTGCGCTTCCTCATCCGACGGATGATCCTGCACCGACAGCTTCTCGCTGGTGAACAGATATTTGATCAGCAGTTCCGACTCCTCCGGGTGCGGCGACTGGAACCAGACCTCGCCGATCGGCTCGGCGTCTGCCGCGGGATCGGGAAAGCCGGGATAGAGCGTGTGCCGTCCCCACGGCTTCTCGACGCGCTTGGTGGCAAGCAGGGTGGCGGGCATGGGAACTCCTGATGGTGAACGACGAACGGATCGAAACGCGCGCGATAACAGGTCCGTTGCGCGCGCCAAGCAACAAAGCTGTCGGGTCTGCATCGGGGCTGCGTGCGAAAGCCGTTGTTCGCACGCGTTCGCTTGCGCTAAGGCCGTCACCGATGCGTACCCTTCCCGTCCGCGGCCTCTCGGTCGCGCTCATCGCCGCGTTAGCGCTTCCCATCGCCGGCTGTGCGCGCAACCGCGCCGGCAGCGACCTGCCCTATGTCGCGCGCGATGTCGGCACCTTGTACACCTCGGCCAAGACCCGGCTCGATCAGGGGCGCTACAAGGAAGCCGCCGCGCTGTTCGATGAGGTCGAGCGCCAACATCCCTATTCGGTGTGGGCGCGTCGCGCGCAGTTGATGGGCGCATTCAGCTATTATCTCGCGCGCGATTACACCAACGCGATCCAGGGCGCGCAGCGTTTCCTGTCGGTTCACCCCGGCAACCGCGACGCAGCCTATGCCTATTACCTCGTCGCGATGAGCTATTACGAGCAGATCAGCGACGTGACGCGCGATCAGAAGATCACGACGCAGGCGCAGGACTCGCTCGGCGAGCTCGTCCGGCGCTATCCCAACACGCGCTACGCCGCCGATGCGCGGTTGAAGCTCGACCTCGTGCGCGATCACTTGGCCGGCAAGGAGATGGAGGTCGGCCGCTTCTACGAGCGTCGCCGTCAGTGGCTCGCGGCCACGCTGCGCTTCCGCAAGGTCATCGACGAATATCAGACGACAACGCACGCGCCCGAGGCACTGATGCGGCTGACCGAAACCTATCTCGCACTCGGCGTCCGCAACGAGGCGGAAAAGGCCGCGGCGGTGCTCGGCGCCAACTATCCGGGGTCGGACTGGTACCAGCGCGCGTTCAAGCTGATGCGTGAATATCCGTCGACGCCGATTACGCCACTCGCTCCCGGGGCGCAGGTCGTGCCGCCCGGCACGCGCACGACGGCGGTCGCGGGTGAGGCGACCACCAGCGTGCCGGCCAAGGCCGATGCGCCGAACGCGGTGACACCCGCCACCACCGGCGGCGATCCCGCCGGTACGCTGCCGCCCGACACCACCTCGCCTGCGAACACACCCAATCCGACGTCGAGCACGCCGACGCCGTAACCGCGGCGTCGCGGGCATGAGCGGAACAAAAGGGGTAACGTCGTGCCCGATCTGCGCTAAGGGCGTTGTCGCCCCATGCTGACTGCCCTTTCCATCCGCGACGTGGTGCTGATCGAAGCGCTCGACCTCGATTTCGGCGACGGTCTGGGCGTGCTTACCGGTGAAACCGGCGCGGGTAAGTCGATCCTGCTCGACTCGCTCGGGCTCGCACTCGGCCGGCGCGGCGACAGCGGTCTGGTACGTCACGGCGCACAGCAGGCGAGCGTTACCGCGACCTTCGATCCCCCCGCCGGCGTCGACACTGTGCTGGAGGAAAACGGCATCGATGCCGAGCCGGGCGAGCCGTTGATCGTGCGCCGCATCGTCAAGGCCGATGGCGGCAGCCGCGCCTTCGTCAACAACCAGCCTGCGTCCGCCGCGCTGCTTCGCGAGATCGGGCAGATGCTGGTCGAGATCCATGGCCAGCACGACGATCGCGGCATGCTGGCGCCTGCGGGTCACCGCGCGCTGCTCGATGCCTTCGCGCGCGCCGACGTGGCGACGGTTGCCGCCGCGCACGCCGCCTGGCGCGCCGCCACTGCCGCGCTGGAACAGGCGCAGGCCGAGATCGAGACGGCGCAGCGTGATCGCGAATGGCTCGAGCACGCCGTCGCCGAACTCGACAAGCTCGCGCCCGAACCCGGCGAAGAGGAAGCGCTCGCCGAGCGCCGCCGCGGCATGCAGCGCGCGGAAAAAATCGCGGACGACCTGAACGACGTGACCGACCACGTTGACGGCCGTAATGGCGCGATGACGCAGCTGCGTCAGGCCGCACGCGTGCTTGAACGGATCGCCGATGACCATCCCGCGCTTGCCGAGGCACTCGCCGCGATCGACCGCGCCGTGATTGAGGGCGCGGTGGCCGAGGAGAAGCTGCGCGACGCCGCCGCCGCGCTGATGCACGATCCGCGTCAGCTTGAGGAGGACGAGGCACGTTTGTTCGAGCTTCGCGCGATGGCGCGCAAGCACCGCGTCCAGCCCGATGACCTCGCCGCATTGGCCGACCGCCAGCGCGCGCAGCTGGAGCGATTGAACGCCGGCGAGGAAGGTCTGGCCGGGCTGGAAGCACGCCTCGACAAGGCGCGCGCCGCTTACGTTGTCGCAGCCGACGCCCTTACGAAGCAACGCACCGCCGCGGCCAAGCGGCTCGACACCGCCGTCGCAGGCGAGCTCGCTCCGTTGAAGCTCGACGCCGCGCGGTTCCGCACGGTCGTAGCCTCTCTCGGCGAAGGCGAATGGTCGCCGGCCGGGCGCGATCGCGTCGAATTTGAGATCTCGACCAACCCCGGTGCGCCGTTTGCACCGCTCGCCAAGATCGCAAGCGGTGGCGAGCTGTCGCGCTTCATTCTCGCGCTCAAGGTCGCGCTGGCGCAGCAGGGTGGCGCCGCGACGATGATCTTCGACGAGATCGACCGCGGCGTCGGCGGCGCGGTGGCGAGCGCGATCGGGGACCGGCTCGCCCGGCTGGCGACACGCGCGCAATTGCTCGTTGTCACCCACTCGCCGCAGGTCGCCGCACGCGGTGCGGCGCACCTGCTGATCGCCAAGACCAGTGACGGTACCGTCACGCGCACCGGCGTCCGCCCGCTTTCCGCGATCGAACGCCGGGAGGAGATCGCGCGGATGCTGTCGGGTGCGACCGTCACCGACGAGGCACGCGCTCAGGCGGAACGGTTGCTCGAACCCGCCTGAACCACGTAGCGGTCGCGTCAGCGCTCGCTCAGATAGTAACGATCGGTCGCGTTCAGCGTGCTATCGAGCTGGTAGACGATCGGCTGACCGGTCGGAATCTCCAGACCCGTGATCTCGTCGTCGGGAATGTTGCTCAGATGCTTGACCAGTGCGCGCAGCGAATTGCCGTGCGCGGAGATCAGCACGCGCTGCCCATCCTTCAGCGCCGGTGCGATCCGCCCCTCCCAGTACGGCAGCACGCGCGCGATCGTGTCCTTCAGGCTCTCAGTCGCGGGAACGTCGATCCCGGCGTAGCGGCGATCACCCGACAGATCGTACTCGCTGCCCAGCTCCATCGACGGCGGCGGCACGTCGAAGCTGCGACGCCAGACATGCACCTGCTCGTCGCCGTGACGCGCGGCGGTCTCCGCTTTGTCGAACCCGGTCAGCCCGCCATAGTGACGCTCGTTCAACCGCCAGTCCTTCTCGACCGGCAGCCACAGCCGTCCCATCGCCTCCAGCGCGAAGTTTAGCGTCTTGATCGCGCGGGTCTGCAACGAGGTGAAGGTCTGGTCGAAATCGAGGCCTTTCGCGGCCATCAACTCGCCCGCCGCGCGTGCCTCGCCCGCACCCTTCTCGGTCACGTCGACATCCCACCAGCCGGTGAAGCGGTTCTCCAGGTTCCACGACGACTGGCCGTGGCGGATCAGGACGAGCGTGGGCATGGACGACAACCTTTGCATGAGCCGCGAGCGCGGCGGTCGCATCACCCGCTACGGGAAAGCGGCAGCGGCGGGCAAGCCGCGATGCTCACAGCACCAGCACGAAGAAGCGATTGTGCGGACTCGGACGATAGTCGGCAAACGCGGGACACGGCACGAACCCGGCGCGTGCGTACAGCTTGATAGCAGCGTCATAGGCGGACGAAGTGCCTGTCTCGAGGTACAGTCGCGACAATCCCGCTGCGCGTGCGTCCGCGATGATCGCGGAGAGGATCGCATGGCCCGCACCGCGACCGCGCGCCGCAGGCGTGCTGCGCATCGACTTCACCTCTCCCGCGGCGTGGTCAAGCCGCTTGAGCGCGCCCATGCCAGCCAGCGTCTCGCCCTCCCACGCGGTCAGGAACGTGATCGCTGGCCCAGTCAACGCAGCGGCGTCGAGCGCGAAGGAAAAGCCCGCCGGCGTCATCGCTCGCTGCTCGGCAACGTGCGCGCTAAGCAGCGGCGCTACCGCGGGGTTCGTCGGCGTGTCGCGGCGTACCTGCACTTGCGCGCTCCATGGCAAGGGTGTTGGGTGAAGCGTACCGCAGCAATCCGGCAGAGGAAATCGAGATGACAGTCGAGCGCAGGGGTTTGATCCACGATGGTCCCGGCGGGCGTTTCGAGGGCGTGTTCGCCTGGGACAGCGCCATTGATGGGCCACGTCCGGGCGTGTTGGTCATCCCTAACATTCTGGGGCAGAAAGAAGAGGATAACGAGAAAGCCGAGGCGCTCGCCGCGCTTGGCTATGCCGCGTTCGCCTGCGACGTTTACGGTCAAGGCAAGCGGACTGAGCGCGGCCCCGATGCGTCGCGCTACATGGACGAACTGAACGCCGACCGCATCCTCCTGCGTGACCGATTGTCGGCGAGCCTGGCAGCGTTGAAGGCACAGCCAGAAGTCGACGCGGCACATACCGCCGCGATCGGTTTCTGCTTCGGCGGCAAATGTGTGCTCGACATGGCACGCAGCGGGCTCGACGTACTCGGCGGCGTCAGCTTTCACGGCGTGTACGATCGCCCGGACTACGACAACGTGTCACCCATCAAGGCCAAGCTGCTGATCTGCCACGGCTGGGACGATCCGCTCGGCAAGCCAGAAACCCTGGTCGCACTCGGACAGGAACTGACCGAAAGCAGCGCCGACTGGCAGATCCATGCTTATGGTCACGCCGGCCACGCCTTCACCGACCAGAGCATGAAGGGCTCGACCGTGCCTGGCGTCGCCTATGACGAGCGCGCCGATCGCCGCAGCTGGCAGGCGATGCAGGACTTCCTTGTCGAGGTATTTGCGTGAGGCCGGCTGGTCGGCACTTCGTCACGGAGTGCCGATCGGCAACCTGCCGCCGACCTCGCGGTCAGCCTACCGTGCGCAGGATGTCTTCGAACTCGGCGCGAATGTCGGCCGGAGCGCTGCGAAGTAACACCTGAAGCCGCTCGCGAACCGCATCGCTCTCGCGCTTGTCCGACATGCTCGCCATCGTCCAGCCGCTGAAGATGCGTCGGGAATCGAGTTCGTCGTTCAGCGTCCTTACCTCGGCATGGCGGGGATCGGCGCTGATCTGCGCAAACACGTGCGCGATCGCCTCCGGCGTTCCCTCGAGGACCTGCAGGAAGCGCTTGCCGTCCGACAAAAGCACGCCCGAGATACCGTTCAGCCCGTTGTTCGCGCGCGACTGCCGCAGGATGTCGATCTGCGTTTCATCATCGGCGCGCGCGGTTGCGATGCTGGAATAAACGATGCGGCGGAAACGCGCATCCTGCGGCTCTGTCATAGCCCGCCCCTAGCTAATCCATGTTACCAAGTCGAGACGATCACGTTTCAGCCGCGGCACGGTGGTGCCGGATGACTTCGTCGATGATGAAACGGAGGAACTTTTCTGAAAACTCGGGGTCCAGCTCCGCATCGAGCGCCAGCTGCCGCAATCGCGCGATCTGCTGCTCCTCGCGGCCCGGATCCGCCGCGGGCAGCCCGGTTCCCGCCTTGTACCGGCCGACCGCCTGCGTGACCTTGAAGCGCTCGGCGAGCAGACAGACGAGCGCCGCGTCGATGTTGTCGATGCTCTTGCGGTAACCCTTCAGCACGTCGTCGGTCATGCGGTCCTCCCCTGCAACGCTGTTGCGCAGACGCACGCCGCCCGCAAGGTTCGATCGCGACTTGCCTTGGCCTGCGCTCCGCTCGTACATGCGCGGGAAGATGAGTGCATCGATCCACCGGCTCTCGGGCCGCACCCCCTCGCTCGATCCGATGATCGATCTGGTCGCCGCCGACATGAACGCGGTCAACGCCGTGATCCTCGACCGGATGCAATCGCAAATACCGTTGATCCCGAAGCTGGCCGGACATCTGATCGCGGGCGGCGGCAAGCGGATGCGCCCGATGCTGACACTCGCGAGCGCGAAGCTGATCGGCTACACCGGCACGCGCCACCACCGGCTCGCCGCCGCGGTCGAGTTCATCCATACCGCGACCCTCCTTCACGACGACGTCGTCGATGGCTCCGACCTGCGGCGCGGCAAGCGCACCGCCAACATCATCTGGGGCAATCCTGCCAGCGTGCTGGTCGGCGATTTCCTGTTCAGCCGCTCGTTCGAGCTGATGGTCGAGGCCGACAGCCTCAAATCGCTCAAGATCCTGAGCCACGCCTCGGCCGTGATCGCCGAGGGCGAGGTGAACCAGTTGACCGCGATCCGCCGCGTTGACCTGGGCGAGGATCGCTACCTCGACATCATCGGTGCGAAAACCGCGGCGCTGTTCGCCGCCGCCTGCCGGATTTCCGCGGTCGTCGCCGAACGGCCCGACGCTGAGGAAGAAGCACTAGACGCCTATGGCCGATACCTCGGCATCGCGTTCCAGTTGGTCGACGATGCGATCGACTATACGTCCGACGCGGGGACGATGGGCAAGGATGCGGGCGACGATTTCCGCGAGGGCAAGGTGACGCTGCCGGTCATTCTCGCCTATGCGCGCGGCTCGGCTGAGGATCGCACCTTCTGGAAGGATGCAATCGAGGGGCGCCGGTCGGGCGACGCCGACTTCGCGCACGCGATCCAACTAGTGCGGGCGACTCGCTCGGTCGACGACACGCTCGCGCGGGCACGCCATTACGGCCAGCGCGCGATCGACGCGCTGGGTCCATTCGCCAATGGCGCGGCGAAGGACGCGATGGTCGAGGCCGTCGAGTTCGCGGTGGCGCGCGCTTACTAACGTCGCGGACGGAAGATCAAACCCGCCGCTCGTCCGCCAGCTCGCACGCGTGAGCACCCGTCTCGATCTGAATTGTCGCATGGCCGATGCCGAAACGTGTGCGGAGCGTGTTCTGTACGTCGTGCAGGAACGCGTCGCCCGGGTGGCCGGCGGGTACGCACAGATGCGCGGTCAGGCCGGGCTCGGTCGTCGACATCGGCCAGATATGCAGATCGTGCACCTCGGTAACGCCGGGTAGCTCGCTAAGCGCCGCGCGCACCCCGTCATAGTCGATACCGCGCGGCACGGCGGCGAGCGACATCTCGACCGTCTCGCGCAACAATCCCCATGTCTGCCAGAAGATCAAACCTGCGATGACGAGGCTGACCAGCGGGTCGATCCACTCAGCGCCGGTGGCCCAGATGACGACACCCGCGACCACCACCCCTGCCGAGACCAGCGCATCCGACAACATGTGGAGGAACGCGCCGCGAATATTGACGTCGCCCTTGCGCCCCCGCGCGAACAGCCACGCGGTGACCGCGTTGACCACGATCCCGCCCGCCGCGACCACAGCAACCGACAGGCCGGGCACACGCGGCGCGGTTGCGAAACGCTGCACCGCCTCGGTCGCGATCGCGCCCAGCGCGACCAGCAGCAGCAACGCATTGGCGAGCGCCGCCAGTATGGTTGAGCCTTTCAATCCATAGGTAAACCGCTTCGATGGTGGCGTCCGCGCCAGCGCCGCGCCGCCCCAAGCGATCGCGAGGCCGAGCACGTCGGACAGATTGTGCCCCGCATCGGCGAGAAGCGAGACCGAGTCGTAAAGCAGCCCCGCCACCGCTTCTATAATCAGATAGGCGAGATTGAGCCCGATCCCGATCGCGAACACGCGGTCCCAACGCCCGGGCGGAGTGGCATGAACGTGGCCGTGCCCATGACTATGCCCGTGGCCATGCGCATGATCGTGCGAGTGACCGTGGTGTTGTCCGTGACCCATGCCGCACGCGTTAGCGTAGCAGGAACAGGTGATACTAGGACAAGAGCGGACCTTTATGCCGCGACCGACGCTGCCGCCGGCAAGCGCAGTCGGACGAGCAGCCCGCCCAGATCGTCGCTCTCCTCCAGGCTGACGGTCCCATCGTAGATTTCGGCGACGTCGCGAACGATCGCGAGGCCCAGTCCGGTGCCGGGCTTCCCCGAGTCGAGCCGCACGCCGCGATCGAAGATGCGTGCACGATCGGCCTCGGGAATGCCGGCACCGTCATCCTCGACCTGTATCTCGACAAAGCCGGAATGCGCCCCCACGGTCACGAACACGCTGCCGCCGCCGTATTTGGCGGCGTTCTCGACCAGATTTCCCATGATCTCGTCCAGATCCTGCCGCTCGATGTGCGCGACCAGATCCTTCGGACCGTCCATGTCGACGCGAACGTGCGGGTAGAGGCGGCGGACCGCTCGCTCGACCGACTCGACGCTCGGCCACACGTCGGCGCGGCTGTGCGCAGACCCGCGCCGCCCGACTGCTCGAGCGCGCGCGAGATGATGGTCGACCTGTCGCCGCATCGTGCGTGCTTCGCGGATGACCGTATCGGCAAGGTCGTCAGCGTTGGCGGTCGCCGCGTTCATGATGACGGTCAGCGGGGTCTTCAGCGCGTGCGCCAGGTTGCCGGCGTGGCGTCGCGCCTCCTCGGCCTGCCGCTCGTTATGCTCGACCAGCGCGTTCAGCTCGTCGATCATCGGCAGCACCTCGACGGGCATGTTGCCCTCGACCCGGTTGGCGCGACCCGCGCGCATCTTCGCGATCGCCAGCCGCACCCGCCTGAGCGGCAGGAGACCGTAGAAGGTCTGCAACGCCGCTAGCACGACCAGCCCGATGCCGAGCAGCAGGAAACTGCGGATCAGGGTGCGACGCAGGATCGTGATCTGCGCATCGAGCGCCTCGCGGCTGGAGGCAACCTGGAACCGCCAGCGAACCTTTGATCCCGGCAGTTTCACGTCCTGTTCGACAACGCGCAGCTTTTCATCCTTGAACTGTCTGCTGTCGTAGCTGTGTACGCTGCGGTCGTTGTGCGGGGGTCCGTAGGCGAGCTGGCGATCCCATAGCGAGCGCGATGGCCAGGTCTCGTGCCCCGGCGCGGACACCTGCCAGTAGAGGCCGGAATAGGGTTCGAGGAAGCGCTGGTCGGCCGGCTCGCGGTTGAACGTCACCTCACCCGCGGTATCGATCTCGGCCGACACGAGCAGCGAACGCAGCACATAGCCAAGTTGGTCGTCGGCGTTCCGCGTGACGGCCGCGACCAACACGCGATCGAGCGCGAACCCTCCGCCCGCGAGCAGGATCGAAATCCACGCCGCCGCGATCAGGATCATGCGCCGCGACAGCGATCCGCGCGTCCGCAGCATCGGCGCGCCGCCGCTCATCGGAACCAAGCCATGCGCGACCGGTTCAGCGCCCACTTGGAGGAATGACCATGCGAAAGGGTAGAAACGCACCCGCGATCATTGTCGCCAGCATAGGCGGCACGCTGGTATCGATGCTGGCCGGCATGCTGCTCGCTTCCTACGCGGTCGCAGGTGTGACGACCTCCTATCCGCCGCGCCCCGCGATCCACGGGACAAGCATCGCCAAAGCGAATGAAGAGCCGGTACAGCTCACCACGATCGAGCGTATCGCTGCCGACGTGGACGCCGCACAAGCCAGCCGGCAGGAGCTGTAACGGCGCCGTCATGAGTTAGGAGTCCGCGTCCTCCAGGCTGTAGCCGAGCCCGCGGATCGTCGTGATCACATCCTGACCCAGCTTCTTGCGGATACGCGTGACAAACACTTCGATCGTGTTCGAATCGCGGTCGAAGTCCTGATCGTAGATATGCTCGATCAATTCGGTGCGGCTGACCACCTTGCCCTTGTGGTGGAGCAGGTAACTGAGCAATTTGTACTCCTGCGCGGTCAGCTTCACCGGCTCGCCCGCCCGCGTCACTTTGCCCGATCGCGTGTCGAGCCGCACGTCCCCGGCGGTCAGCTCCGACGATGCGTTTCCCGACGCGCGACGGATCAGCGCACGCAGCCGCGCGATCAGCTCCTCCGTCTGAAACGGCTTGGCGACGTAATCGTCCGCCCCTGCATCGAGACCCGCTACCTTGTCCGACCAGCTGTCACGCGCGGTCAGCACCAGCACCGGAGTGACCTTGCCTTCCTTACGCCACCGGTCGAGCACCGTCAGTCCGTCGATCTCCGGCAAGCCCAGGTCGAGCACGATCGCGTCGTAATTCTCGGTTGAGCCGAGGAAGTGCCCCTCCTCCCCATCGGTCGCCAGGTCGATCGCGTAGCCTGCACCTTCCAGCGTCGACTTCAGCTGCTGGCCAAGGTTCGGCTCGTCCTCGACGATCAGAACACGCATCTTTATCTCCCCTAGGCCCGTCGATGCCCGCTTAGCGGCGCCTCCGGCCAGATCAATGATTAGCGGCCGGTCTGGCCCAACACCTGTCCCGAACGACCGTCAACGTCGACCCAGATCACCTCGCCATCGCGCAGGAACTTCAACGTGTAGACGACCGACTGCGGATCGAGGTTGAAACCGATATATTGCGCGCCCTTCATCGTCGGGATAACGCGCCGCTCGATCTCCTTGATCGGCAGCAGCTTACCCGAACGTGTCGCCCGCCACGCGAACGAGCGCTCGCTCTCCTGCGCCGCCGGTTCGGCAAACGCAGGCGCAGCGGCGGTAAGCAGCAGGAGGATCGGCAGCATCTTCACGGGTGGTCGCATAAGCGCAATGGATTGAACACCCTGTGAATAACGTGGTCAGCGGTCGGTAACTTGCCCGCTGCCGGTCGGTTCCCTAGGTGCGCGGGCATGGCAGCACCGATACTAGCATATGAAGACCTCGGCCTCGTGCAGGGCGCGGGGTGGCTGTTCCGGCATCTCGACGTGTTCATCGGGCAGCGCGACCGGCTTGCGCTGATCGGACGCAACGGTGCGGGCAAGTCGACATTGCTCAAGCTGATCGCCGGCGCGATCGACAGCGACGAGGGGCGCCGCACGATCGTGCCGGGCACCAACGTCGTGATGCTGGAGCAGGAGCCAAACCTGAGCGGGTTCGAGACGCTTGCCGACTACGTCCTCTCGGGCAACCGCGCGCCCGAGGCGTATCAGGCGGAGGCGATCGCCGGGCAGCTCGGCATCGACCTGACCCGCGCCTGCGCCTCCGCCTCAGGTGGTGAGCGCCGCCGCGCCGCGATCGTGCGTGCGCTGTCGCTCGACCCCGACGTGCTGCTGCTCGACGAGCCGACCAACCACCTCGACCTCGGCGCGATCGAATGGCTGGAGGATTGGCTCAACCGTTTCACCGGCGCATTCGTTGTCATCAGCCACGATCGCACCTTCCTGACGCGGCTGACCAGGCAGACACTGTGGCTCGAACGCGGATCGCTGCGGCGTAACGAAGTCGGGTTCGGCGGCTTCGATGCGTGGACCGAGGCCGTCTATGCCGAGGAAGAGCGCGCGGCGCAGAAGCTCGATGCCAAGCTGAAGCTGGAGGAGCATTGGCTACAGCGCGGCGTCACCGGCCGCCGCCGCCGCAATCAGGGACGTCTCACCAAGCTGAAGGAGATGCGCGCGGAACGCGCCGCGATGGTCGGACCGCAGGGCGCCGCGGCGCTCTCGGTCGGCAGCGACGACGTCAAGACCAAGGTCGTGATCGATGCCGAGCACGTGTCGAAATCATTCGGCGAGCGCGCGATCATCCGTGACTTGTCGTTGCGCGTGACCCGCGGCGACCGGATCGGGATCGTCGGCAGCAACGGCGCGGGCAAATCGACGCTGCTCAAGCTGCTGACCGGCGAGATCGCGCCTGACGCCGGCTCGGTCAAGCTCGCCAAGACGCTCGACGGCATCGTCATCGACCAGCAGCGCAGCCTGATGGCGCCCGAGAAGAAGGTCCGCGACGTGCTGGCGGATGGCGGCGAATGGATCGACGTGCTCGGCACGCGCAAGCACATCCATGGATACCTGAAGGAGTTCCTGTTCGACCCCAACATGGTCGACGCGCGGGTCGGCACGCTGTCGGGCGGCGAGCGGTCGCGGCTGCTGCTGGCGCGCGAATTCGCGAGGCCGTCGAACCTGCTGGTGATGGACGAGCCGACCAACGACCTCGACCTCGAGACACTTGACCTGTTGCAGGAGGTAATCGCCGATTACGACGGCACCGTGCTGATCGTCAGCCACGACCGCGACTTCCTCGACCGCACGGTAACCGTCACACTGGGGCTCGATGGTAGTGGCACCGTCGACGTGGTGGCGGGCGGATATGAGGATTGGGTCGCTAAGCGTCGCCCGCGCGTCGAGGCGAAGCGAGCCGCGTCGAAGCCGGTCGCCGCTCCTGCCCCACCGCCAGCGCGAATCAAGCTGAGCTACAAGGACCAGCGCGACTACGAATTGCTGCCACGCCGGATCGAGGAAATCGACAACCAGATCGCGGGCAAGGAGGATTTGCTCGCCGACGCCGGGCTCTACACCCGTGATCCCGCCGCCTTCGACCGGCTAATGCGCGAGATCGGCAGCTTGCGCGACGAGAAGGACACGGCCGAGCTCCGCTGGCTCGACCTCGCCGAACAGGTCGAGGCGCTGGGCTAGAGCGCGCGACCCTCGCGTCCGGCGAGGTCCACCACATACTGCCACGCGACGCGGCCCGATCGACTGCCGCGGCGTGTCGCCCATTGCACCGCATCGGCACCGTCGAACGGCAGGCCGTAAACGTCGGCATAGCCCCGCACGATCTGCAGGTAATGATCCTGATCGACGACGTGGAAGCCGAGGCTGAGACCAAAGCGGTCCGACAGCGCGAGCTGATCGTCGGCGACGTCGCGCGCGTTCACCGCGCGTTCCTGCTCGCCCATGTCGCGCGGCAGCAGGTGACGGCGGTTCGAGGTGACGACCAGTCGTGCATTGGCGGGTCGCGCCTCCGCCCCGCCTTCCAGCAGCGAGCGCAGCGACCGCGCATCGGCGGCGGCATCGAAGCCGAGATCGTCGAGGAACAGGACGAACGCGCGCGGCACATCAGCGATCGTGTCGAACAAGCGCGGCAGCGTATCGAGACGATCCGCCGCGACCTCGACCAGCGCGATTGGACCGTCCGCCGCCTGCACCGCGGCGACGCTCGCCTTGACCAGTGCCGACTTGCCCGTCCCGCGCGCGCCCCAGAGCAGCACGTCCTGCGCCGCGTGTCCCGACGCCAGCCGCTCGAGGTTGCCGAGTAATGCCGCCTTCTGGGCCTCGATACCGTGCAGCATGTCGACCGACACAGGTCGGAAATCACGCGCCGCCGTCAACACGCCGTCGCGCCAGACGTAGGCTGGATGCGCGAGCGGATCGGCCGCGGGTAGCGGCGGCGGACTGAGCCGCTCCAGCGCGGCGGCGATGCGGGTCAGGGCGTCGTCCATGCGCGCGCTATACGGCGTTGCGATCGGTCCTCAAACGCCCGCGAACCGCCGGCTCAACGTGGCAGTGCCGCAAGCAGCCGTGTCGCCGCCGCGCGCTCGGTGAAGCGCTGATCCTTGAGCGCGGCCGCGATCGCCTGTCGCGCCTCCGCAGTCCGGCCGCTTTCGGCGAGTGCCTGTGCATAGTGCCAGCGGATATTGGCCTGCGCAGGCGCGATCTTGACCGCCTTGGTCAGCAATTGCAGCGCACCACGCGTATCGCCGACCGCGAACAATGCCGCACCGTAAGCGTCACTCGCCCCTGCGTTCATCGGCCACAGATGGTAAGCGGCCCTTGCGAACGGCAATGCGGTGTTCGGATCGCCCGCTTGCGTATAGGCGTAAGAGAGCTGCGTCAGCACCAGCGCGTCGCCATCGCCGATCTGTCGGCGCAGCGCCTCCAAGGTCGAAATGGCACCAGCGGCGTCGCCGGCTACCAGCTGAAAGTTGGCGAGCAGCCGCCGCGCCGTGACCGCGGACGGGTTCTGCGCCAGGTACAATGCAAGCGCGTCGGCCGCGCCTTGGCGGTTGCCGGTCTGCGCCCAGACCTCGATCAGCCGCAGCAATACCGGTTCGTCGAAGCGCAGGTCGGCCGCGCGCACGTAAGCCGCCGCCGCTGGCGCTAGGCGGCCGTTCGCGGCAAGGGTATCACCCAGCAGCATCTGCGCCATCGGCGCGCCGGGCGAAACGCGCGCGATCCGCTCGCTTTGCGCGACCGCCGCGGCGAACTGCCCGCGCTCGATCAGGCCGCGTATATTGTCCACTGCCGCCGCAGGATCGCTCGGCGCATCATCGACTGCCTCCGCGAGCACGCCGGCGTCGTCATCCTGCCCGAACGGAACGGCCTGGGTCAGCGGCGGCCTCGCCGCGCGATCAAGAAACCGTGCCGCCCAGCCGCGCTCGCCACGCGCCTCAAACGCGCGCGCGACCAGCGTCAGCGTATAACTATCGGCATCGGGGCGTAGCGCAACGGGGCGCAGCGCGTCGAGCGCACCCTTGGCATCGCCCGAGCGTAGCAGCGCCGCCCCCAACAGCCGGCGTGCGACAAGGTTCATCGGCTGCGCACCGATCAGCGCCTGCCACTTGACCGCCGCCTGCTGGTAGCGCGCATTGGCATAATCGATCGCGCCCGACAGCAGCAGCCCACCCGGCAGTCCGTCGAGCCCGCCCGCACTCTGGTCGAGCAAGTCGCCGGCAAGTGACAGGTCACCCGCACGTGTCGCTACCACAGCCATCAGGTAGAGTGCTTGTGGATCGCCCGGACGAGCCGCAAGGGCTCGCCGCGCCGCCGCGATACTGTCGGCGTTGCGGCCGAGATCGCCGAGCGTGCCCGCCTCCTCGATCAGCGCGGGATGGTAGTAAGCATCGCGCGTCAGCGCAGCCTCGAACCATGGCAGCGCGGCGTCGAGCCCGTACTGGCTCCGCACCAGCTGGCCGCGCAGTACGAGCGCGGCAAGGTTGTTCGGCTGGAGCGAGAGCGCGCGCTGCGCGGCGATGTTCGCCCCACCGACGTCACCGATGTCGAACCGGACCCGAGCGAGATCGAGCCATACGCCCGCGTCTTGCGGAACGCGGGCGGTCAGCTGCTCCAGCAGCGCCGCCCCGCCAGCGCGGTCACCCTGGTCGGCGAGCGCACGTGCCTTGTCACGCTGCGCGAGCGGCACGCCGTCGCCGCTCGCCTGGTCAGCCTCGGCGATCGCGCCGTCGTCATCGCCCTGCAACAGCAAGGCCGCCGCGCGAAGATGATGGAGCCGTGCGGCGGGCACCCCGGCGGTCTGCGCGCGATCGATCGCGCCACCCGCCGCGACGCCGTCTTCCAGCAGCAGATACGTGCGCGCCAGGGCGATCTGCGCGGCGGCGTTGCCCGGCTCGGCGCGCGTCGCCTGAATGAAGTGGTTGCGCGCGGCGGAATAGTTCGAGCGGGCGAGCGCTGCCTCCCCGCGCATCATCGACCCGCGCAAGTCGGGAACATCGGCATGGCGGGCCAGCAATGCGATGCCCGCGGCCAGACCGGCGAGGACGAGCGCGCCGAGCATGATCCGTCCCATACGGCTGCGCAGCAGCGTTGCGGCACGGTGGCTGAGCCTTCTCCGCTGCCGGCGCCGACGCAGCAGCGGATAGATCCCTGCCCCCTCAGCCATGCAGGTCGTAGCTCTTCAACAGATCGTAGAGCGTCGGGCGACTGATGCCGAGCAGGCGAGCGGTGCCGGAAATGTTGCCGTCTGCCTGCGCCAAAGCGCGCGTGATGACGCTGCGATCGGCCTGCTCGCGCGCGGCGCGCAGATTGATCGGCAGCGCGTCGGACGTACCCGGCAGGTCGAGATCGCCCGCAGTCACATATTTGCCGTCCGCCATGATGACCGCGCGTTTGATACGGTTCTCCAGCTCGCGGACATTCCCCGGCCAATTCCACGCATCGATCGCGGCGATCGCATCGGGGCTCAGCCCCTGCACCGCCGGGTTCAGCGTCGTGCGATGGCGCTGGACGAAGTGCCGCGCGAGCAATGCCGCGTCGCCGCTCCGCTCCGCTAGCGACGGAATGCGCACGACGATCTCCGCCAGGCGGTAGTAGAGATCCTCGCGAAATCGACCCTCCGCGACCATCGCGTCGACATCCTGATGCGTCGCCGAGACGATCCGCACGTCGACCGGAATCGCGCGTCGCCCCCCGATCCGCTCGATCACGCGCTCTTGCAGGAAACGCAGCAGCTTGACCTGCAAGGCCAGCGGCACATCGCCGATTTCATCAAGAAACAGCGTGCCGCCATCGGCGGCCTCGATTTTCCCTGCCGTCGTCTTGCTGGCGCCGGTGAATGCGCCTTTCTCATACCCGAACAACTCGCTTTCCAGCAGTGTCTCGGGGATCGCCGCGCAGTTGATCGCGACAAACGGTCGCGCGCGGCGCGGCCCCGCATCGTGGAGCCCGCGCGCGAGCACTTCCTTGCCGGTCCCGCTCGCACCCAGCAGCATCACCGAGACGTCGGCTGCGGCGACCCGCTCGATCGTGCGCGTGACCCGCTGCATCTCCGGCGCCGCCGTGATCAGGCCGCCGAGCCCGTCACCGATCACGCCGCGCGTCGCCAGTCGGCGGTTCTCTTCCTCCAGCGCGTGGACGTGAAATGCACGCGCGACGATCAGCCCCAGCGCGTCGATATCGATCGGCTTGCTGTAGAAATCCCACGCGCCGCCCGCGATCGCCGCCAGCGCGGCCTCGCGCGCTCCGTTGCCCGACGCGACGACGACCTTGGTATCGGGCTTGAGCGCCAGTATTTCGGCGAGCGTGCGCAGCCCCTCGGATGCACCGTCCGGGTCGGGTGGCAGGCCGAGGTCGAGCGTCACCACCTGCGGCTCCGACGCGCGCACCGCGTCGATCGCGCTGGCGCGGTCGCTCGCGACGACGACGTCATAGCCGTCATAGGCCCAACGCAACTGGCGTTGCAGACCGACGTCGTCCTCAACGATCAGCAGCGTCTTTGTGTCGCTCATGCGGCCTGCTCCAGCGGCGGCGCACCGGCTGCTTCTGCGGCAGCGGCGAGCGGCAGTTCGACGCGGAAACTGCTCCCCTCCCGCTGCTGCGACTGAACGGTAATGCTGCCGCCCATCTGCTCTGCCATCTGACGAGCCTCATACGCGCCTAGCCCGAAGCCGCCGGGCTTGTTTGAGGCGAATGGTTTGAACAGCGCGTCGCGCACGAAGTCGGGGGACATGCCGCTGCCTTGATCGATGATCGTGATCGTCGCGGTGCGAGCGCCGTCCTCGACGTGCAATCGGATCACCTGCCCGCCCGCACTCGCCTCGATTGCGTTCTGCACCAGATGGTCCAGCAGGGTGCGCAGGCCGTGCCCGTCAGCCAGCACCCACGCCGGCGCACCAGTCACCGTGACCGCGTGCTGCGCCGCACGCGACGCGGCGATGTCATGCGCGATTCCAAGCAGGTCGACTGGCGCCAACGCGTCGGCGGACATCATCCTATGCTGCGACAACCGCGCGAGCAATGCCGTCATGCGCTGCGACGTGTCCTGAAGCGTCACGATCATATCGGCGCGAAAGGCGGGATTGTCGGCATGACGCTCCGCATTGCGGGCAACCAGTGCCGTCTGGCTGACGAGGTTCTTCAAGTCATGCATGATGAAGGCGAAGCGGCGGTTGAACTCGTCGAACCGCTTCGTGTCGGCGAGCGCGGCCTGGGCGCGCTCCTCCGCCAGATAGCTCGCCGCCTGTCGCCCCGCTGCGCCGAGCAGGTCGAAATCCTCCCAATCGAGCGCGCGCGCCACCGGCGGACGCGCGAGCACGACCGCTCCGATCAGCGTCTCGGCGCGCAGCAGCGGTACTACCGCCCATGCGTCCTCGCGCGCGAGCAGCCCCGTTGGTACGGCGGCGCGCTCGTCCTCGCCCGCGTCACCACCGCGGCAGGCATCGAGATCGATGATCCGTCCGCTGCGTTCGAGATAGACGATCAACGCCGCGGTGTCGTTCGACTTGGCCGCCTCGTCCCAGCGCCACGCCGGACCCGCTACCATCTCGCCACCCTCGACGTATAGCAGCAGGCCGGCCGGCGAACCGGTCAGGTTCGCGATCGCCTGTATCGCCCGGTCGGGCAGCGGCGCGACGTCCTCACCAGAGACGCCCAGGGTGTCGGTGAACCGCATCCATTCGGTCCGATAGTCATAGCGGTGGCTGAACAGGTGCTTGGCGATCATCACCTTTGACCAGGCGCGCAGCCAGGGCGTGGCAACAAAGGTGAAAAGCGCCGTACCGCTACCGACGACGAAGGCTGCTTGGAACACGCGGGCACTGCTGCCCGCGATCTGTCCAAGCAACGCGGTGATTGCGACCACAATCGTGATATAGGCCATTCCGCCTACGACG
Organism: Sphingomonas sp. Mn802worker; assembly: GCF_000382485.1. Taxonomy (GTDB): domain Bacteria; phylum Pseudomonadota; class Alphaproteobacteria; order Sphingomonadales; family Sphingomonadaceae; genus Sphingomonas. The sequence goes on from NZ_AORY01000012.1 coordinate 368,243, forward strand.
ATGAACGCCTGCGCGGTGGCAGTACGTGAAATGCTGATCGCGCGTTCGGCGCGGCGATGCACCGCGATGACCGTAGCGAGTGCAGCCAACACGGTGGCAAACCCGCGCAGGACGGTCAGCCAGTCGGCCCATCCGCCTGCGGCATAAGCGATCGCGAGCACGATCAGGTCGCAGGCCCAGATCAACGCCATCGCGGCACTCAACATCGCCGCGGCTTCACTCCACCGCTGGTCACGCCCGACCACGTGCTGGTGCAGCAGCATCAATGCGCCGATAGTCGAAAGCAGGCGCAGGATGAGCCAGACGCGCTCACCCGCCTCGTGTACCTGACCGGTCGGCGGCCCGCTGAGCGAGACGGCGACCATCACGGCGAACCCGAGGCAGCCGGCGGCGGCGACGTAGACGCCCAGTCGCCAATGCCGGCCCCTGACCTGAGAAGACGACAGGACGTATAGCGTGGCGATCCAGGCAAGGTTGCGCGCGACGACCGCCATGCGCACCCCTATCTCGCCGTCACCGATCCCCGCTATGCTGATCGCCCAAAGCGCGCTCGATCCCAGCGCGAACAACAGCAGCCAGCGCGGCACTGCGCGGATCGGCGACCGTGCTTCGGCAACGAACGCGCCGCAGAACAGCAGCGCGGCAAGCCCGTGCAACCAGATGATGAACGCGGCGACCGTCACCTCAGCGCGCACCCTCAGGCCAGAGCACGACCCGCAACGTCTGCAACAGGATCAGCAGGTCGAGAAACGGCGTGTAGTTCTTGGCATAATAAAGGTCGTATTCGAGCTTGTGCCGCGCATCCTCGGTCGACGCGCCGTAAGGATAATTGATCTGAGCCCAGCCGGTGATTCCCGGCTTCACCATGTGCCGCTCGGCATAGAAGGGCAGGTCGCGCTCGAGGTCGGCGACGAACTGCGGCCGTTCGGGGCGCGGGCCGACGAAGCTCATCTCGCCTTTCAGCACGCTCCAGCACTGCGGCAGCTCATCGATACGGACCTTGCGGATCCACTTGCCGATCCGGGTGATCCGCGGATCATCTTCTGCCGCCCAGACCGCCGTGCCCGCCACCTCGGCGTCCTGCCGCATCGAGCGTAGCTTGAGGATGTCGAACGGCTGATTGTAGAGGCCGACACGTCGCTGACGGTAGAAAGCCGGACCCGCACTTTCGAGCTTGATCGCCAGCGCGGTGACGAGGATCACCGGCACGGCAAACGCCAGCAACAGCAGGCTGACCGCGACGTCGAAGGCACGCTTGAACATGCTCGACAGCATCCGCCCCGATGAGAAACCATCGGAAAAGATCAGCCATGACGGATTGACGCTGTCGAGGTCGATCCGCCCGGTTTCGCGCTCGAGGAAGGTGGAATAATCCATCACGCCGACGCCGGTCGTCTTGACGCGCAACAGATCGCGCAACGGAAGCGAGTTGCGCCGCTCCTCGATCGCCAGCACGACCTCGGTCGCATCGAGCGCTAGGACGTGGTCGGACAGATTGTCGATCGCATCGCGCCCGATCGCGCCTGTAATTGCCGTCGTCGGTTCGCCCATCGCGACATTGCCGACGATCTTGAAGCTAGCGCGAGGACGGGCAGCCAGCTCGGCGAGTTTCAGCGCACGGCGGCCTGCGCCGAGCACCAGGATGCGGCGGCGTAGCGCATCGCCTCTGATGACGCTGCCGATCGCGAAACGGACCACGACCAGCCCCACGATGGCGAAGACCATGCCGAAAAACAGGTTCGATCGCCAAAAGGTGATCCCGGGCAGCAGGAAGAAGACGAGCGACAGGAAGATGATGCCGAGCGAGACCGCGACAAGCAGCCGCGCAGTGGCGAAGCGCCACGATTCGAACGCATGGACGCCGTAAGCGCCGACCGCGACCATCGCGATCTCGAGCGGAAGGGCGAACGACAGCAGCTGCGGGATCCGCGTCGCGATGCTGTCAACCGCCATGTCGATCTGCCAGGCCCGAACCCGCCAGCCAGCCTCCGCCGCGAGCAGCAGCAGCACGAAGTCGAGTAGCCCCAGCAGCAGCACGGCATTGGGTACGTAATGTTTGAACACCCGCGTCATGAAGGCGCTGCCCTTGCCCTGTAAGCCTTTCCGACATGCTCTCGCGTAAATTGGCAAAGATTTCCTGAATGCCGGAGCTTTGTAGCAGCTAGGTCGTTACGGCTGCGTTGCCGTATTGTTCGGTGGCGGGGGTTGGGAGAATAGATTTTGTCATCAATCGTGCCGGTGATCCTGTCCGGCGGATCGGGAACGCGTCTGTGGCCGATGTCGCGGCCGGAGCGACCCAAGCAGTTCCTAGCGCTGACCGCGGCCGAGACGATGCTGCAACTCACCGCGGCGCGCGCGCACAGCGATGCGTTCGCCGCGCCGATCGTGGTCGCGAACGCCGCACATGCCGATCAGGTCGAGACGCAACTGGCGGTCGCAACCGCATCACCGCAGGCGATCATCCTTGAGCCGGCTGGGCGCAACACCGCACCGGCGATCGCGCTCGCCGCGCTCGAGGCCGACGGCAAGTCGCCGCTGCTCGTCATGCCGTCCGACCACGTGATCGCCGACCCCAACGCGTTCCACGCCGCGATCCACGCCGCATTGCCGCTCGTCGAGGACGGCTGGCTCGTCACCTTCGGGATCACGCCCGACGCGCCCGAAACGGGCTACGGCTACATCAAGGTTGGTGACGAGGTCGCCGCAGGTGTCCACCGCGTCGCCCGCTTCGTCGAGAAGCCGCAGCGTGAGGTCGCCGAAGCGATGATCGCGAGCGGCGATCATGCCTGGAACGGTGGCATCTTCCTGTTCTGCGCCGACGCGTATCTCAAGGCGCTGGAGCAGTTCCGGCCCGACATCCTGAGTGCGGCCAAGGCATCAATGGATAGTGCCCGCCGCGAGGGTGTTCGCGTCTATCCCGACAAAGCCGCGTTTGAGGCCTCGCCATCGGACTCGATCGACTATGCGGTGATGGAGAAGGCCGATCGCGTTGCGGTGGTGCCGGTCGCGATGGGATGGAGCGACGTCGGCAGCTGGGATGCGCTGCACGCAATCGCCGACAACGACGAGCACGGCAATGTCGTGAACGGCGACGCGATCGTGCTCGACAGCCGCAACTGCCTGGTGCGCAGCGACTGCGTGCGGATCGCGATGGTAGGGGTCGAGGACCTGATCGTGGTTGCAAGCGGGAACGACATCCTGATCCTGCCGCGCGGCCGCAGCCAGGATGTCAAGTTGCTGCAGGAAGAGATGAAGCGGAAGTGAGTGTGCGCGGCGTGGCTGCCGCTCAGTGCATCAGCCACGCCCAGCACGCCGCAAGTCCCGCCGCCCCGAGCAGGAACTGCGGTCCGCGCAGCTTCGCGAAATACGCCGGCGCGTTGCCGCGGCGCCCGGCGCGTCGATCGAGCAGCGCGACGAACGCGTAGCCCGCGGCCAGCAAGGCCATCGCGATCGAGGCATAGGGCACGATCAGCGACAGGCCGGCGATCGAGAAATAGGATAGCGCCGCAGCGATCTCGGTCGGCTTGGAGGCGCCCTGGTTGCCGAAGCCATAGCCACGCCGCACGCCGGCGACGAAGGCGAGGATCAGCGCCCCCCAGATGATCGCGCAATTGATCGCAACGACCTTCCAGCCGCCGGGTAGCGTCCAAACGCCGATTCCTGCCGCGACGAGCGGCAGCATTGGGCCGAAGCCGAGGATCTTGCCGTCGAGAGGGATGCGATTGCTCATGTGCGCCCGAACGCACAACCTGCAATTCAGTCGCGCGCGAATACCTCATCGTGTGGGATTGAGAGATTGAGTGCGGGCAGGTCGATGTCGCGTTGTGCAAACAACGTCTCAATCCACTTACCGTCACCACGCTGACTGATCGACACGGTTTCTGCGAGCGGATCGATGAAGACGATCGTCGCAACGCCCTGAAGTTCGCGATATTCTGCACGCTTGACGCGAAGGTCGAGTTCACGCGTCGATGGCGACAATATCTCGATGATGACGCGGGGATCGCGCAGCACCTTGTCGGTATCTTGGTCACTGGGGCTGCCGCAATCGATCGTCAGATCCGGGTAACGAACGCCACGCTCGTGCGTCTGTACCGCCAAGTCGGAGCCATATGGACGGCAATCCGACCCTCTCAACCGGACGCGAAGATAGGTGAGCACCTTAGCCTGGATGCGCGCATGTTCGCGCGTGCCGCCCGCCACCATGCGAATTCTGCCGTTATCCAGTTCAGCCTTCAGATTGGCGCCAAAGTCGATCTGCAAAAACTCCTGCGCAGTCAGCGAACGGTCGGCGGGTTCGGTAGCCATCTGGCGACAATACGCCCGATGATTGGGCAAAAAAAGGGCCGGGCGGATCGCTCCGCCCGGCCCTTCTTTGCAGGCTGGAAGCGGCGAAGCCGCTGCCTGGCGTCGGACGGGTTCGGCTTGGCCGACCCGCCGGCCGATCCGCAGCGAGTCCGTAGCCGGCAACGCTGGCTACGGCCGCCTAGCGGATCAGAAGTCCATGCCGCCCATGCCGCCCATGCCGCCGCCCGGCATCGCCGGTGCCGCCTTGTCCTCGGGCACCTCGGAGACGGTCGCCTCGGTGGTGATGAGGAGGCCAGCGACCGATGCTGCGTTCTGCAGCGCGGTGCGCACGACCTTGGTCGGATCGATCACGCCGGCCGCGACCAGGTTCTCGTAGGTGTCGGTCGCGGCGTTGAAGCCGAGTGAGGTGTCGTTGCCCTCAAGCAACTTGCCCGAAACCACCGCACCGTCGTGACCGGCGTTCTGCGCGATCTGGCGCACCAGCGCGGTCAGCGAGCGGCGGACGATGTCGATGCCGCGCGTCTGGTCCTCGTTGGTGCCGGTCAGACCCTCAAGCGCCTTCGACGCATAGAGCAGCGCCGTGCCACCGCCGGGAACGATGCCCTCTTCAACCGCGGCGCGGGTCGCGTGCAGCGCGTCGTCGACGCGGTCCTTGCGCTCCTTCACCTCGACCTCGGTCGCACCACCGACCTTGATCACCGCGACGCCGCCGGCGAGCTTCGCCAGACGCTCCTGGAGCTTCTCGCGGTCGTAGTCGCTGGTGGTGTTCTCGATCTGCTGGCGGATCGCCTCGGTGCGGCCCTTGATCGCATCGGCTTCACCAGCACCGTCGACGATGGTGGTGTTGTCCTTGTCGATCGAGACGCGCTTGGCGGTGCCGAGCATGCCGAGCGTGACGCTCTCGAGCTTGATGCCGAGATCCTCGGAGATCACCTCGCCCTTGGTCAGGATCGCGATGTCCTCGAGCATCGCCTTGCGACGATCACCGAAGCCCGGCGCCTTGACCGCTGCGACCTTCAGGCCACCGCGCAGCTTGTTGACCACCAGCGTGGCGAGTGCCTCGCCCTCGATGTCCTCGGCGATGATGAGGAGCGGACGGCCCGACTGCACGACTGCTTCCAGGATCGGGAGCATCGCCTGCAGGTTCGACAGCTTCTTCTCGTGGATCAGGATGTACGGATCGGTCAGCTCGACCGTCATCTTGTCCGGGTTGGTGATGAAGTACGGCGACAGGTAGCCGCGATCGAACTGCATGCCCTCGACGACGTCGAGCTCGAAGTCGAGACCCTTGGCCTCTTCAACGGTGATGACGCCTTCCTTGCCGACCTTCTCCATCGCCTCGGCGATCTTCTCGCCGACCTCGCGGTCGCCGTTCGCCGAGATGATGCCAACCTGCGCGACTTCCTGCGAACCCGACACGGGCTTCGAGCGCGACTTCACGTCCTCGATCACCTTGGTGACGGCGATGTCGATGCCGCGCTTCAGGTCCATCGGGTTCATGCCGGCCGCAACCGACTTCATGCCCTCGCGCACGATCGCCTGGGCGAGCACGGTCGCGGTGGTGGTGCCGTCACCGGCGGTGTCGTTGGTCTTCGAGGCCACTTCGCGCACCATCTGCGCGCCCATGTTCTCGAACTTGTCCTTGAGCTCGATCTCCTTGGCGACCGTCACACCGTCCTTGGTGATGCGGGGCGCACCGAAGCTCTTGTCGATCACGACGTTGCGGCCCTTCGGCCCCAAGGTCACCTTGACCGCATCGGCGAGGATGTCGACGCCGCGCAGGATGCGCTCACGCGCGTCGCGGCCGAATTTCACGTCCTTGGCTGCCATGTTGGCTACCCTTTCAGATTACGAAGTTGAGAAAGTTGAGGTTCGAAACACGCTCAACCGACGATCCCGAGGATGTCCGATTCCTTCATGATCAGCAGGTCTTCGCCGTCGACCTTGACCTCGGTGCCCGACCACTTGCCGAACAGGATGCGATCACCGGCCTTGACGTCGAGCGGGGTGATCTTGCCGTCCTCGGCCTTGGTGCCGGTGCCGGCTGCGACGACCTCGCCCTCCTGCGGCTTTTCCTTGGCAGTGTCGGGAATGATGATCCCGCCGGCCGTCTTCTCCTCTGCCTCAACACGGCGGACGAGAACGCGGTCGTGCAACGGACGAAAGTTCATTGCTGTAACCCTTTATCGATTGATGACACTTTTTTGGCACTCCCCTCAGGCGAGTGCCAGCGGGACGGCATATGTGTGCCGCCCCCTGACGCGTCAATGGGGCAGCAAAAGCTTTTCGGAACCTTTTTTCAGGCCGGGCGTGGCATGAGCAGGCCGAGCCGCTCGCGCGTCGACCAGCGCCACAGCAACAGCACCGACACCACGAGCAGACCCGCAGCCAGGCCGATCCAAATGCCCGTTCCAGCCAGCGACGTCGCGAAGCCGAGCGCGGCCGCGGTGCCGAAACCCACCACCCAGTAACCGAACAGCGCGACCAGCATCGGCACGCGCGTGTCCTGCAACCCGCGCAACACGCCCGCCGCCACCGCCTGCGCGCCATCGACGAGCTGGAAGATTGCAGCAACAGCAAGATACTGGAGCGCGAGCGGCACCACCGCGGCGTTTTGCGGCGCATCGACGTCGATATAGGCGGAAATGAACAGCCGCGGCGCAAGCCACATCGCGACCGCGCTCACCCCCATGAAGCCGATGCCGAGTGCGAGCGCGGTGCGCCCTGCCCTCGTCACCCATTCCGTGTCGCGTGCGCCGAACGCCAGCCCGACACGGATCGTCGCTGCCTGCGCGACGCCGAACGGCACCTGGAACGCGACGGCTGCGATGTTGAGCGCAACCGCGTGCGCCGCGACCTCGGTCACGCCGATCAGCCCCATCAGGATCGCCGCACCGCCGAACAGCGCGCCCTCGAACAGCCACGTCAGCATGATCGGCACGCCCAGCCGCACGATTTCGCGCGCGCGCGACCATTCCGGCCGCCACCAGCGGCCGAACAGGCGATAGCGCCGCAGCCGACGGTCGGCGAAGAAGATCAGCAGATAAGCGAGCATCATGCCGGCCGTGCTCACCACGCTGGCGATCGCGGACCCTTCGAGGCCAAGGCGCGGGAAGCCGGCGTTGCCGAATACCAGCAACCAGTTGACGAGGATGCTGAGCGCGAGCGCCAGCCCGGTCACGACGAACGCCCAGCCCGGCCGCCCGAGCGCCGCCGCGACCGTCCGCAGCACGCCCGCGACTACGCCGGGGATCGTCGCCAACAGCAGGATGTCGAGAAAGCGGCCGGCGCTTTCTGCGACCCGCGGGTCCTGATCGGCGAGCAGCAGCAAGCGCTCTCCGTTCGCCAACACCGCCATCACCAGCAGCGAGGCGGCGACCCCTACCCACAACGCCATGCGGACGCTGCGGCGCACCTGGCGCACCGCGTGCGCGCGCTGGCCAAGCTCGGCGGCGATCAACGGCGCGGCGGCGCTGGTCAGCCCGATCATCGCGTATAGCAGCAGGTTGAACAGGAACACGCCCATAGTCGAGGCGGCAAGCTCGAGCGTGCCGATCCGGCCCAGGAAGATCACGTCGACCGCCGCCACTGCCATCTGCAACAAATTGGCCGCGACTAGCGGTCCGGCCAATCGCGACAATGCGGTCAACTCGTCGCGCCAACCGGTCGGGCGCGGTACATCCAAAGAGGCGGGAGTGGTCGGACCGGCGTGCATCGCCGCAGCCGTTAGGCGGAACGTCCCGGATTGACCATAGAAGCGTATTGCTCACGCCATACACGGCGCGCTAGAACCGCATGCAATGGGCGGATCGCCCGTAAGGATGGTACGGATGAAGCTGGTTCGGGGCGCGTGGAAACTGCTGGTCGGCATCAAGGACGCGCTGGTGCTCGCGTTGATGCTGCTATTCTTCGGCGCATTGTTCGTCGCGCTGAACGCCCGGAGCAAGGCGCCGGCGATCAAGGACGGCGCGCTGCTGCTCGAGTTGAACGGTCCGATCGTCGAGCAGCCCGAGGACGTGTCGTTCACGCAGCTGGCGAGCGGGCAGCAGATCGGGCGGCAGTACCGCCTGCGCGACATCGTCCGCGCGCTCGACGCCGCCAAGAGCGACGACCGCGTCAAAGCGGTGGTGGTCGACCTGGAAAAGTTCGGCGGCGCCTATCCGGCGGCATTGAGTGAGGTGGCCGACAAGCTCGCCGAGGTGCGCCGCGCTGGCAAGCCCGTGCTCGCCTGGGGTATCGCCTATACCGACGGTGGCTACCGTATCGCGTCGGCAGCGAGCGAGATCTGGATGGACCCGCAGGGCGGCACGCTGTTCTCGGGGCCCGGCGGTACGCAGATGTATTACAAGGGGCTGATCGACAAGCTGGGCGTCAACGCGCACGTCTACCGCGTCGGTAAGTTCAAGTCGGCGGTCGAGCCGTACATCCGCGCCGACCAGAGCCCGGAAGCACGCGCCGCCTCCGAGGCGCTGTACGGCGGCTTGTTCGAGCAGTGGCGCAGCGCGGTGCAGCAGGCGCGGCCTAAAGCGCAGATCGCCGCGCTGCTGACCAATCCGGCGCAGGTCGTGCAGGCCGCGGGCGGCGATGTCGCGCAGGCCAATCTGCGCGCCGGGATCGTCGATCATCTGGGTGACCGCGTCGCCTTTGGCCGCCGCGTCGCGCAGATCGCAGGCGGTGACGACAAGAAGGCGGCGGGCTTCTTCAACACGATCGACTATGACGCCTATGTCGATGCCAGGCCGCTGCCAAAGACGGGCAAGATCGGCATCGTCACGATCGCCGGCACCATCACTGATGGCAAGGCGGGCCCGGGCGGCGCCGGCGGAGACACGATCTCCGACGCGATCTACCAGGGATTGGCGAAGAACGACCTGAAGGCGCTGGTGGTCCGCGTCGACTCGCCCGGCGGCTCGGTGCTGGCGTCGGAGAAGATCCGACTGGCGATCCTTGAGGCGAAGCGGCGCGGGTTGCCCGTCGTCGTGTCGATGGGCGGCCTCGCGGCGTCGGGCGGTTATTGGGTGTCGACGCCGGGTGACGTGATCTTCGCCGAGCCGAACACGATCACGGGCTCGATCGGCATCTTCGGCGTGATCCCGACGTTCGAGAACACGCTGGCGAAGGTTGGCATCACCAGCGACGGCGTGCGCACGACGCCCCTGTCCGGGCAACCGGACGTGCTGGCCGGCACCAACCCGGTGATCGACACGGTGATCCAGTCGACGATCGAGCATGGCTACATGCAGTTCCTGACCCGCGTGTCGCAGTCGCGTCATCTGCCGGTCGCGCGCGTCAACGAGATCGGCCAGGGTCGTGTCTGGCTCGGCGGACCCGCACGGCAATTGGGCCTGGTCGATCGCTTCGGCTCGCTGAACGACGCGGTCGCCGAGGCGGCGAAGCGCGTCAAGGTGGATACGACCGACATCGTGTACCTGGAAAAGCAGCCCGGCTTTGCGGCGCAGATCGCCAAGCAGTGGAAGCGTGACAATGACGACGACGATGCGAGCGCCGGTCTCGACGTGATGTCGCGCATGGCGTGGCAGCAGCGCCAGGTCGCGGCGTTGGCGATCGGTGACGCGCGGCGGCTGCTGACGGGTTCGGCGGTGCGGGCGGAATGCCTCGAATGCGCCGGGTCCGGGCCGATGACGGCGCACGCCGGTGACATGCGCTTGCTCGACCTGCTGCTCGCCAAATTGGGATTGTGACTGGCATGGCTCCGCACGCCCGGCACCGGGCGGGGCCGGATCAGATAGACAGCGTTCGACAAGCCTCTGCTACGAGGCACATCATGTTCAGATGGTCGCCTGCGTTGCTCGGGGTTGCCGTGCTGACGACGGCCACGCTCGCATCAACCTTCTCTGCTGCCGCTACGCCGCGCGTCTCGCCGGATGCCGAGTTGCAGGACATGCTAAAAGGATATGTCGCGGGCAAGCCGGTCGAGTGCATCTCCCTACCGAATGTAACCGGCAACACGATCGTAACCGGACGCGCGATCGTATACCAGCTCGGCACCCGATTGTTCGTCAACGTGCCACCTGACGGTGCGAGCCGGCTTCACCGCGACGACATCATCGTCACACGGACATTCGGCAGCAATCTGTGCCGACAAGACCTGGTTCGGCTACTCGACCGCACATCGACCATCCCGCACGGCTTTGTCGCGCTGGGTCGGTTCGTACCCTACACCAAGTCAAAGGTGAATTAAGGGCTTAGCGGCGTCCGCGATAGGCAGGCAGCGCAAGGTGCCAGCGGATTGCGGCGGCACGAAGCGCAAAGCCGGTCGCCGCCGCGGCGATCGCGGCGACACGCGGATCGATGCCGCACACGCGCAAAATGACGAACAGGCCGGACGCGAGCGCCGCCGCAGTCACGTACAACTCGGGTCGCATCAGGATCGACGGTTCGCCTGCCAGCACGTCGCGGATGATCCCGCCAACGCAGCCGGTCACGACGCCCATCAGCGCAGCGGGCAGCGGCGGCACGCCGTAGCCGATCGCCTTTGCCGCGCCGTACACCGCATAGGCGGCAAGCCCGACCGCGTCGAACCAGTCGAGCGCAGCGCCACGCCACCAGCGCTCCGGCGTCACCCACACCAGCACCGCGACGCCCAGACACACCGCCGCGACCCGCGCATCATGCACCCAGAACACCGGCGCACCGATCAGCAGATCGCGTACCGTTCCACCCCCGACCCCAGTGATCAGCGCAAAGAAGGCGAGCGTGACGAACGTCTGCCCACGCTGTGTCGCAGCTAGCGCGCCGGAAGCGGCGAACACCGCCAGCCCGGCAATGTCGAAATAGGGTGCAAAGACGGGCAACAGCACTTCGGTCGGCATGGTCACGCGCTAGCGCATGTTACTCTTCGCGCAAGCTTGGCATCACAGGCAGGCGAGCGACGAGTGGCAGCGGCCCATAGCATATATTGAATTTTCGCTGCTGCGTGGTCGCCCCTGTCACATCGCTGTGCCATAGCCGCGGCATGACAACGCCGTCCTACCCTATGTCGCACGCGCTCACGCAATGACCTCCATCGGCATCTATGGCAGCAACGGTCGCATGGGGCGCGCGATTGCGACCATCGTGGCCGAAGAAGGCGGCACGATCGCAGGCGGTGTCGACGCGGGCGCCGATCCCGCGCCGCTGGCCAAGGGCGCCGGCGTGCTGGTCGACTTTTCCACCCCTGCCGCGCTCCAGCCGCACCTCGCCGCCGCAGTCGCGGCCGGCACACCGATCGTGATCGGCACGACCGGCCTTTCGCCGGCGCACCATGCGATGATCGACGACGCAGCCCGGCAGGTCGCGGTGCTCCAGACCGGCAATACCTCGCTCGGCGTGACGCTGCTCGGCATTCTGGTGCGTGAGGCAGCGGCGCGGCTTGGCAGCGACTGGGATATCGAGATCGTCGAGATGCATCATCGTCACAAGGTCGACGCACCGTCGGGCACCGCGATCCTGCTCGGCGAGGCGGCAGCACAGGCACGCGGCACCGCTTTGTCCGAGGTACGCGTCGATGGGCGCGCCGGACTGGTCGGCGCGCGGACGGAGGAGACGATCGGCTTCTCCTCGCTGCGCGGCGGCAGCGTGGTCGGAGATCATCAGGTGATCTTCGCGGGTGAAGGCGAGCGGATCGAGCTCGGTCACCGCGGCGAGGATCGCAGCATCTTCGCACGCGGCGCGGTAAAGGCGGCCCTGTGGCTCGCAGGTCGCGCGCCGGGTCGTTACCAGATGGCCGAGGTGCTCGGGCTATAGGATGAAGAAGGCCGACGTCGTCGAATTCTACGCCCGGCTGGCGGAGGCCAACCCGCATCCGGAAACCGAACTGGAGTTCACCAACGCCTACACCCTGCTGGTCGCGGTTGCACTGTCGGCGCAATCGACCGATGCGGGTGTCAACAAGGCGACGCGAGCGCTGTTCCGGGTCGCCGATACGCCGGAGAAGATGCTCGACCTCGGCCTTGACGGATTGAAGGAGCATATCAAGACGATCGGCCTCTACAACAACAAGGCCAAGAACGTGATCGCGCTCAGCCGAATGCTGATCGATCACCACGGCGGCGAGGTGCCTGCGGACCGTGCCGCGCTGGAAACGTTGCCGGGCGTCGGGCGCAAGACCGCCAACGTAGTGATGAACTCCGCGTTCGGTGCCGAAACGTTCGCGGTCGACACCCACATCTTCCGCGTCGGCAATCGCACCGGCCTTGCCCGCGGCAAGACTCCGCTGGCGGTCGAGCTGAAGCTCGACAAGGCAACGCCGCAACCGTTCCGGCTGCACGCGCACCACTGGCTGATCCTGCACGGACGCTACACCTGCAAGGCGCGAAAGCCCGAGTGCTGGCGCTGCATCGTATCCGATTTGTGTGCGTTCAAGCCGAAGACGCCGCCCCCCAAGGTCAAGGCGACGCCGAACGGAGAGTGACCATGCGCTACGCTGCCCTCGCTGCCTGCTGCCTCGTCCTGCTTGCCGTGCCAGGCGCTGCACGCGACCGGAACCAGGTGCCTGCCGCGACACCGATCGGTCCCGCGCGCAATTGCGTGCCGCTCGCGCAGCTGCGTGACAGCCTGGTGCGAAGCGACCGCGTGATCGATTTCCGCGCATCCGGTCGCGATCGATATTACCGGGTGACGCTGCCGCAATCCTGTCCCGGGCTGGAGTCTGAGCGGCGCTTCAGCTACGCCACCTTGCTCAGCCAGTTATGCGCGCAGGACATCATCACCGTGCTCTACCAGGGCGGAGGGCCGATGCGGGGTGCCGGCTGCGGGCTGGCCCCGTTCCAGCCGGTGACGATCGCACATGCCCGCTGACCGAAATTATGGTGGCGCGCGGCGCATCACTGCGCTAACCGCATGGCCAGGCACCCGTAGCTCAGCTGGATAGAGCGCTGCCCTCCGAAGGCAGAGGCCACAGGTTCGAATCCTGTCGGGTGCGCCAGCAGAAATCCTCACCTTTTGCCTCCGGGCGCGAATCCTTGCTCCGGTGACACTCCGGTGCAAATCAGGAGCGTTCCTCCTTCGTTTCCGTTTTGTCCTCGTCTCGGCTCCATGCAGGCTCGAACGCGCCGGGGCACAGAGCCTCGATGTCGGCGATGATCCCGTCGGTCACTGCGAGTGCCCGAGCGAGGTAGCCGGGCGTAAATGGCGCGTAGATATCCGACGTGCTGGTCTTGCGGTGACCGAGCATGATCTGCCCCTCGATCCAGTCCCGCTCACCCAGCCGTTCGCGTGCGAGATGCGCCATTGATCGGCGGATCAGCTTGAGCCCGCCCTCACCCTCACCTGGCAGCTTCAGCACCTCGGCCATCCGTTCGAAGGCACGGTCAACCGAAACGACGGTCACGTAGAACCCTGTCGTTCCATCCAGCAGCCGCGCGACGCGGTCGCTGATCGGAACGATGGGACGATACTTCTTCGTCTGAGCCCGTCCGCGCTGGTTGAGGTTGAGCGCGCGAGCATTGGAGTGCCACTGATCGCGCTCCCTCGCAGTCGACACCTCGTGCGCCGCATCGGGCCTCGCCCACGTCGCAACGCTGATTTGCAGGAAGCGGTGCAGCTGCGCGCGCCACAGCCGCTTCCGTGCGTAGAACTTGTCGCTGTCGTCAGGTCCGCGCTCGGGCTCAACGCAGTAGCGGAACATCGCTGCCAGCATCTTCACGTCAGCGCGGTAGCTTGGCGTGCGGCTGACCTGCTCGGGCGAGCGTGGTGCAAAGCCGGCAGGGAACAGCGTGTCCTTGCGCCCGTAGGCATAGTTCACCGCGGCGGCGAGCTGCCGCACACTGGCCTCGACAGTGCCCGGCGCACGCTCCCGTACCTTGCCGGTCGGCGACACGATCGGCACCTCCATCGCCCATTCGCGGAAGCTGTCGATCCAGTCCTCGTCGACGTCCTCGCACGCCGTCGCCAGCCGGTCGGTTTCGTCGAGGAAGGCGGTGACGTGCGCGAGCCGCGGGCGGATCGAGCCGATCGACGAGCGCCCTTCCCGTGCGACAAGGTAGTCGGCGATCGCATCGGTGAGCAGGTGGCGGGCACCGGAGCGTAACGGCTGTGGAGCGTGAGCCGCTGAGCGACCCGCTGGCTGGCGGCGGCGGCGCGATCGTCACAGACGTAGTTCGCGCGTCCTGTGCGGCACGGCTGCGCGCTCTCATAGTCGGGCGCCTGGATGCCGGCGATGCGCACCTTCGTGCCGTTGCGACACCAGAGCGGCCCGTCACCATCGTGCACCTTCACGACCTCGCAGGTGAACGGCGGCATCATCATGCCTGCTGCTCTTTGAGGATGAGCTCACGCACCACGACGCCTACAGGGGTCAGTTCGTAACCCTCGCCCGGCGATTTGCCGATCGGCCGCAGCAGACCCGCTGCGATTAGGGCACGCCGTACAACTCCGTTGATCGTGGTAGGGCTTGCACTGTCTGGCCAGCCCAAATTCATCACGGTGTTGCGCTGTGGCAAGGTCAGCTCCGCAGCTAGCTTTGTTACGTCGCAAGTGCTCGGATCGTCGGCTCGCTGCCGGGCTGGTGGAAGGTCGGTCATGCGTGGCACCTTGCGTGCAGCGACTCGGATTGTCGCTGTATGATGGAGAGAGACATGAAGCTTCTGCTTGCCGCGCTCACCGCATCCGCGCGCCGCAGGAACGATGGAGTGCGGCTGGCTGTTCTCGACGACGAGCGCGCGAGGCGCCGGGAGATATGTGTATGCGTAACAGAATGATGGGCATCTTCGCTGCCCTAGCGATGGTGCTGACAGGCTTCGGCGCCAGCGTCGCGCCGACTGAGGCTTCGGCCCAGTCCTACCGCTATGATCAGGGCTACTCCCGCAATCGTGGCTTCAACCGCGGGCGATACTACGCGCCGCGTCGTGGTTTCCGCGGCTATCGCGGGTACAGAGGCTATCGTGGGTACCGGGGCGGTTATCGAAACCGCGGGTATCGTGGCTATCGCGGGTACCGCAACTACCGTGGCTATCGCGGTTACCGTGGGTACCGGAACTATCGCGGCTACCGCGGGCCGCGCGGCTACTACGGCCGGCGCTACCGCTACTGACCGCTCACGGGCGACCGGCTTCCTATCGAAGCGGTCGCCCTCTTCGTGCTTACAGGTATAATTGCGAGAGTGGGCAGACAACGTCGTCACGCCGTTACGCCGCTTTTCGAGCGGTAAAGGGCAGAACGCGTTCTCCATCATCTCCACCGCCTTCCTTGCCCTTCCAATCGCCACAAAAGCGGCTCTCGTGAGTCTGAGGGAATTCGGACGTGGTCAGACCCGCAGTAATCACGACCGTAGGGCCGTGAACCTGGCAGGTGCCGACATCGTAGCTCGCGCGAGGATCGCGCGTGGCGTTCGCCAGCCGGGGATCGTAACCGAGGGGCCAGAAGACGCGCTGTCGCTGGCACAGGAACTGCCCGGCCGCGAGGTCTGGGCGTGTCTCGGAACTGCCTTCATGATCGAGGCGCAGTACCCGTCCCGCATCCGGTCGATCGTCATTGCAGGACAGAACGACAAGCCGGGGCGTGAGGCAAGCGCCGCAGCGGTCCGACCGGCAAGGGTGTCGGCTTCTTTTTCGGCGCCAACGCGGCCGTGCGCGGCAGCGAGTTCTATCGTCAATCTCAACCGGAGGTCCGCTGATGGCCCGCATTCGTTCCGTGCACCCTGGCCTTTGGACCGATGAGCGGTTCGTGGGCCTGTCCGCCTTTGCCCGCCTGTTCTTCATGGGTTTGTGGGGCGAATGCGACGATTTCGGCTCGTTCGAGTGGTCGCCGCTCAAGCTCAAGATGCGGCTGCTACCAGCCGACAACGTCGATCCCGCGACGCTGCTCGCCGAGCTGTTCACCGCCGGTGCCATCACCAGCTACGAGGTCGACGACCGCACGTACGGTGCCGTCCGCAACTTCTGCCAGTACCAGCGACCGAAGAAGCCGACAGCGACCTACCCGCAGTCGGAAGCGGTTCGCCAATGGGTCGGAACCGAGGCACGTGCAAAGCGCGATGGTGGGGAACAGGTGACCCCTGCCTCACCCAGCGCTTCCGAACCGGCTCCACCTTCAACGCCGCCAAGTTCGGAACCAGTGGGGAACCAGTTACCCACCAGTGGGGCAAAAGCTCGCCAGATGGAGGATGGAGGAGGGAGAAGTAGTTCCGTAGCTGACGCTACGGCTGCTGATCCGCCGAATTTAAGCAAGCTCGTGTTCGACGAGGGGGTGAAGCTGCTCACCGCTGCGGGCAAGTCGACCGCCTCGGCCCGGTCCATGATCGCCAGATGGGCGAAGAACCACGGCGACGGCCCGGTGCGGGAAGCACTGATCTCGGCTGTCGGTAGGGCTGAGCCGATCTCGTGGATCGAGAAACGGCTGCGTGGCCGAGCCGCGGTCGAGGACGAGGCGCGGGAGCTGAGCCGTGCCCGAGCCGAGCGCTACCGCCAGCTAGACGGACCGCCGCCCGAGGTGGTGGCTCGCATGCAGAACGGCGCTTTCTGCCTGCCGGAACCGGAGGTCGCGTCAGCGTGAGCTCACAAGCCCAAAGGCTGATCCAGCAGCTCCGGCTGTCGGGTGCCGAGCTCGTACTTGCACCGATTGCCCAGCCCCGGGCTGGTGGTCATCCTGAGCAGCCCTTCGATCGGCTCGATCGAGCAAGGCAGCGCAGGCTGGTAGATCGTTCGCAGGCACCAGGTGCACTCGTTCTCGCCTTGCCCGCTTGGCGGCGTCGACCAAGGCGTCGCCTGTTCTCTCCTGACCATATTCTCGCTCCCTGCCCGTCTACCGCGGGATCGCCCGCATACGAGCAAGCATGCGCTAACGATATGGCTTCGACGAGAAACGGCTTAGCGGCCGGCACACCGTCGCGGCCAAACCGATGGACAACGTCAGCTGTCTTCCAGCAACCAGCGCTCGGCGGCATCGATGTTTTCATCGAAGTACCCCGCGCTGCGGTCAGCCACGGCCCGCTTGAGCTGCATGCGAGCAAGAGAGCGGGTCACGACAAAGGCGATCTTGCGAGACCTGCTAGCTGGATCGCCGAGCAGCCTCTGAAAGGCTGTAACACTGTCCTGAGACTGGATTTGCATTTCGCGAATATCGACCAGCGTCACGTGCTGGTTGGGCCGAGATCGCAGCGAGCGGTGAGCCTCGTCACGTGCATTAGCGAAGCGATGGATATGAGCTGGGTCGAAGAACCCAGACATTGTGATGCGCACCAAACTTTTCTCCGCATCAACACTGAAGGAAAAAGAAGGCGTCATCACACTTTTCTCATGCGCGACCAAGCTAGGTCGTGAGGGATCTCCACGGCTAAGCGGGTTTAGAACAATGACCTTAAAAAACCGTGCAAATACAGCGGCTGGACGCGCCAACTGGGCTGGTCATGCAATCAGCGCAGGTCTCCGCGGAGAGAAGCACGTGGCGCCAACTCCTCGGCGCTCGCCGAAGCCAAAGCCAGCTAGGCAAGTCGTGCAGGAGCATGTCGATGCCACGCCCGAGCGGATCGCCCAAGCTGACGGCAACCACGAGATCGTGGACGCCATTATCGACAAGGCCGGCGAGAGAGCCAAGCTGACCCGTCGCTTCGCTGACAGCGCGATCGACCGGATGCATAAGCGAGGGCAGCTCACCTACGCTCAGTGGTATGCATGCGACTGGTACATGCGGCTGCATGCCGAGGCGATGAGCGCGCCCCGCGTGGTGGCGGCATACGGCGACGGCGTGGGGGAATGCGGGAGAGAAAGCTACGGGCAGCCTCGCAGCCGGCACCAGTGGGATGCACGCCGAAAGCTGCGTGAGGCTCGTGCGGCAATCCCAGCGCAAATGCTTGGGCTGTTCGACCGAATTATAGTCAGCGACGATATGCCTACTTTCCACGATAGTCGTCAGCGCGCCCGGTTCGCGCAGCGAATCGCGGCCATTGCAGACACGCTGGCGACCTGGCTAAAGCTCCCAGCCTAGCGTGATATATGCGCAACGATATCTTACATTCCATCAGGCCGATCCGGATCTACGGAACGTTTACATGAGTGTCGCATTGCGCTAGTCGATCCAGACAGTTCAAAGGGAAGTACTATGATTTCTAAGATCCTGACGGCTGCGGCCGCTAGCGCCCTGGTTGCAGCTCCTGTTGCTGCTGCCCCGATGACCTCGTCGGCGACGACCGCTTCGGTGTCGCGCGCCTCGTCGACCTCGGCTAAGTCGAGCGACCTGGCCGGCGGCGGCTTCATCATCGCAATCATCGCGGCTGCTGCCGTGATCGCGGGCATCGTGGTTGTCGCGACCGACGGCGACGACCGGCCCGACAGCAACTAATCCTCATGTCTGCCGCGTAACTTCCTTTGCTTCGGACGCCGCGGCAGACAGATGGTCGCAAGGGGGACTTCGGTCCCCTTTGTTGTTTGTGGCTTGAAGCTTTCGCTGGCTATTGACCGCACGCCCCGTTTCAGGCATCCACATAGATAGATCGAAGAGCCGCGCCCAGCAGGGTTGCGGCTCTTCTTCGTTTCGGTGCGAGCCACAACACTGGTCCGTGGCTCGCCGGATTAGATGATCAGTAAGGCTGCAGCTCGCCGTTCACGCAGTATGCGATCGGGTTGGATTGAACGTAGGGCCCATATCGACCCTCGGTCCGGCCGCCACCGACTCCGTACCGCGTGCAGGTGTCTTGCTCATAGCCGACCTGAATCGTCATTTCGGGGTCATCGTAATAGTAGCGCTCGTACATGACGCCACTGCCGCCCCATTGGGCTTGAGCTGGCATCACCGGCATGAGGGCACCAACCACTGCGGCGGACATCGTTGCGAGCTTGAATGCGACTTTCATCGTTCGTCTCCCGTAGCCGGGCTACCCGGCTGAGGAGATGCTTTCACGTCAGGAACGCTGACACAAGCCGCATACCGGTCTGATAACGTTGGCATGTAAGCCTGCGTATCAGAGGCGCGGGGATGGCGATCAGGCCCGCCCCTCACCCTCTTTCACCAGGCCCTCAAGCGCCAGATACACCGCTGCACGGTGCGGCAAATTTTGATCGGTCATGCTGTTGCACATCATGTGGGCGACAACGCCGGCTTCGGTCCCGAAGCGCTCGACCCATCCGCCCTTCAACCCGCGCGCTTCACGCATGGCGTCGCTCTCGCCTGTGGCGCTCGTCTTGCTCATCTCGATCGCCCGGCTGTCGTTGGTGGTGCGTCGTAATGGATGACGGGCAACATAGGTCCGAGGTGAGAATATATTCTGAACGGGGTGCGTGATGGCTTGGTCGAAGACGAGCCGGCACGATCGAGGCTACGGCAAGGCGCACGAGGCGATGCGCGCTCACCTGATCGCCACCGTCATCCTGTGCGAGGAATGCACGCGCAACGGGCGGGTGACGCCGGGCACAATTGCCGACCACATCAAGCCGCTTGCTGATGGCGGCGACAACAGCCGCGACAACTACCAGCTGCTGTGCGCCCCCTGCCACGACGCAAAGACGATCGTCGACAAGGGGCAGACGAAGCGGGTACGAGGCGGGTGCACGGCGAGCGGCATGCCGACCGACCCGCGTCACCCCTGGAACCAGGGCTGACGCCACCCCGGGGGGAGGGTCAAAAGTCTGGAGCTTCTCGCCTCCGGACCGACGCCCCTCCGAATTAAATCGGTAAGTGGAGATTTTTGCATGGCCCGTCGTCAGCGCATCGACAGCGCGGCCGGTGCGGTCTCCGTCCTCGCAGGTGCGGCGCGGGAGATAACGCTGCCGGCCGGTGTGAAGCTCACCGCGGCACAGAAGCCGTTCTGGCAGGTCATCGTTGCGGCGCGGCCTCGGTCCGACTGGAACGACGCCGACCTGGTCACCGCTGCGCAGCTCGCCCGCACGCTGGCACTGATTGAGCGCTGCGACATCGACGACGTGAAGACGATGGACAAGCTCACCCGACTGTCGCTCGCCATGCGCCGCAGCCTCGGGCTCGACGTCCGCGGAAAGGACGGTCGCGCGAGCAACATCGCCACACGTCGCGAACACGCGGCGGAGATCGAAGGCGGTCGCAACCCGATGACGGATGATGGGGACGGGCTGCTCGCGAGGCCCGCCGGCAGCGCATGACCCGCGGCGAACGCGTTATCGCGTTCATTCACCGCTACTGCGTCGTGCCCGAGGGCAAGCTCGTCGGCAAGCCGTTGCGGCTGGAGGCGTTCCAGCAGCGTTTCATCATGGAGGTCTACGACAACCCGGTCGGCACGACCGAGGGCATTCTGTCGATCGCGCGCAAGAACGGGAAGTCGGGGCTCATTGCCGCGATCCTGCTAGCCCACATCGCGGGGCCGGAAGCGCGGCTGAACAGCCAGATCGTGAGCGGCGCGCGGTCGCGCGAGCAGGCGGCGCTGGTGTTCAATCTCGCCGCGAAGATGGTGGCGCTGTCGCCTGACCTGTCGAAGCTGGTGCGGATCGTGCCGTCGGGGAAGCGGCTGATCGGGCTGGCGCTCAATGTCGAATATCGTGCGCTGGCAGCGGAGGGTTCCACCGCGCACGGTCTCTCGCCGGTGCTCGCCATTCTCGACGAACTCGGCCAGGTGAAGGGTGACCACGACGACTTTGTCGAGGCGATCGAGACGGCGAGCGGCGCGTACGACGACGCGCTTCGGCTGATCATCTCGACCCAGGCACCGACAGATGCCGACATGCTGTCGGTCAAAATTGACGACGCGCGGCGGTCGGGCGACCCGAAGATTGTCTGTCACGTGTACGAAGCTGAGCCGGGCGCCGACGTGCTGGATCCTGTGGCGCATCGTGCCGCGAACCCGGCGCTGGGCACGTTCCGCTCGGAAGCCGAGCTGCTGGCCGCTGCCGAGAAGGCGTCGCGCATGCCGTCGGCGGAGAACGGCTTTCGCAATCTGTACCTCAACCAGCGGGTTAATCGCTTTTCGCCCTTCATCTCCCCGGGTGTTTGGCTGGCCTGCAACGGCGAGACCAGCGACGAGGCGTTCGCGAAGGGGCTGGTGTTTGGCGGGCTCGATCTCGCCGAGACGACCGACCTCTGCGCCTTCGTTCTGATCGCGTTTTGGCAGGGCAAGTGGCATGTCCGCGCGTGGTTTTGGAAACCGGCCGCGACCGTCGCCGACCACGCCAAGCGCGATCGCCAGCCGTACCAGCGTTGGGTCGACGACGGCTACATCGAGACCACCCCGGGCGTCGCGGTCGATTACGAGTTCGTCGCTGCCCGCATCGGGCAGATCACTGACGGCATGAACATCGGAGTGATCGGCTTCGATCGATATCGGTTCAAGACGCTGGAAGCGCAGATGGGGAAGCTCGGCATTGCCCTGCCCTTTGAGCCATTCGGCCAGGGTCATGTCAGCATGGCGCCGGCAATGGACACGACCGAGATCGCGTTCCTCAACGAGCAGGTGCTGCACGGCGGCAACCCGGTGATGACAATTTGCGCGGCGAACGCCGTTGTCGAGAAGAACGCCGCGGGGGCCCGCAAGCTGAACAAGGCGAAGAGCACCGGCCGGATCGACGGCATGGTCGCGCTCGTGATGGCGATGGGGGTGGCGAGCATGGCAGATGAAGCTGCTCCCGACCTTGACGGTTTTCTCAACTCCGGCGCGATGTTCGCATGAGCATCTATCAGGTCATCACCGGGTGGATGCAGTCGGTTACCGGCGGTGGCGGACAGGGCACCTTCCTCGTCGGCGCGTTCAAGGTCGCAGCCACGCTGTACGACCGCCTCAAGCCCGAGGTGCTGATCTCGTCCGAGAACGCGGACGATTTCGAAAAGAACCTGCTGACCATGCGCTGCGAGGAGCGGCTCGGTCTCGCGGTGAAGCGGCCTGCCGCGCTCATCAAGGGGCCGTTCGCCAACGCGTGAACCCTCCGCCGGGCCGGCCGCGCGCCGGCCCGGTTCAGCGACAAGGCCAAGGCGGTCGGAGACGCCTTCTTCACGCTGTATGATCGCGTCGTCGGACACTCGTACGTTCCCGACATGGTCGACGAGATCGGGCAGCACATGGCTCGGCTCCAGACCAACATGGTCGCGCCTGCTACCAAGGCGACGCAGACGGCAGCCGAGGCGTTCCGCGCTCTCGAACAGCAGGTGTCGCCGATTCTCGAACGACTGTTCCCGCGGCAAGCGGCGGTAAATCGGTTCGAGGCGGAGATGGCAGCGCTCGACGCCTATGCGAAGAAGGCGGGCTGGACGGCTGATCAGATCGAGGAAGCGCATCGGCGCATGCGCCTTGTAGGCGGTGGCCTCGATCCCGACGCGGTGCCGACCGGCGGGGTCACCGAGCCGACCGACACGAACGCGACTACGATCTCGGTCGAGAACACCGTCAAGACGGTTGAGGACGCCTGGGCGCGCGTGCAGGCGGCGAACGACAATACCGTGACAAGCTTCGCCGACATGGCGCGCGACGTGGTCGGCTCGCTCGGCAACTTCGCGAAAAGCATCAAGTCGGGCGATTGGGTCGGCGCGTTGCAGGGCGCGCTCGACGCGATCAGCCAGATTGCGGGCATGGTTAACGGCACCGGCACGCCGGCGCAGCGCACCTACTCGACGAACAGCTTTGGCGGTGCACGCGCAATGGGCGGTCCGGTTCTGCCGCGGCGCGACTATCTCGTCGGCGAGCGCGGTCCCGAGATCCTGCGCATGGGCGGTAGCGGTGGAAGCATCGTGCCGAATCACGAGATTGGAGGAGCCGCCACGGTGCAGATCGCGATCGAGGAAGGCGCATTGTTCCGACCGGTCGTGCGCTCCGAGGCTGGCAGTGTCAGCGTACAGACCGTCGCCAACAATAACCGCATGGGCGCGCTGCGCGGTCGCCAGGCGCTCGGCTCGTGATTGAGCTTCCTGCCGGCGTGGTGCCGGTCGCTGCCTCGGCTGCGCTGGTCGACGCGGGCGGCGTGATGCGTTCGCCGCTGAATACCGCGGCGCTCCGGGTCAACCGGCTCGGCTCGCATTATCGGGTCGCTCTCACGTTCCCGCGCGTTGCCGATCCGGCACTCGCGCGCGTCGTGGTGTCTCGCCTGATCCGTGCGCAGCAGGAAGGTCTGCGCACCTGGTTCCCGACGCATGACGACCAGCCGGTGTCCGGTACTGTCGTGGTGGATGGCGCGGGGCAGTCGGGCAAGGCGCTGGCGATCCGAGGATTGCAGCGGCAGACGACGATTAGGGAGGGTTGGTGGCTGTCGGCGGTCGACGCGCGTGGTCGCGCCTACCTGCACAATGTTGCGGCCGGCGTGATGGCTGGGAGCGACGGGCGGGTAATCCTGCCCCTATCGGAAGGTTTGCGCGCGCCGTTCGCTGATGGCGCGGCGGTGCGCTTGGTCAGCCCGCCGATCGAAGGTATCGTCGACGGTGACGCGCGCGAGTGGTCGATCGACGTGGAGCGCGGGCTCGACTTCACCGTGACAATCGAGGAAGCCCGATGATCGACCGGGTTCTGCTCGTCGGTTTGATGAAGATCGAGCTGCCGATCCGAGACGTGCTGCTGTGCGACGGCGGGTTCGTTCGCTGGGGTGGCGACGTGTTCGAGGTCGAGGATGCAGACTTCGGCGTGCTCGTCGGCTTCGAGGCGTTGACCGAAGGCGTTGGCGATGAGGCGCCTGCGGGCATGCTGTCGATGGCGACGCCGAGCACGGCAGCGGCTGCCATATTGTCGACGCCCGGTTATCAGGGCTCACGCGTTCGGTTGTGGGTCGGCGAGGTGGATGAGGTGACCGGCGCG
Organism: Sphingomonas sp. Mn802worker; assembly: GCF_000382485.1. Lineage (GTDB taxonomy): Bacteria > Pseudomonadota > Alphaproteobacteria > Sphingomonadales > Sphingomonadaceae > Sphingomonas. The sequence continues at coordinate 392,223 of NZ_AORY01000012.1, forward strand.
ATCGTCGGCGAGCCCGATCTCATGATCGACTGGCAGATCGACAGCACGCGGTTGCGCGTCGCACGCGGTACGCGGACGCTGGAGATCGCCTGCGTCACGCGCGGGCAGCGGCTGATGCTGGTGAACGACGGCAACACGCTCAGTCCGGCTTTTCACCGTTCGATTCATCCCGGCGAGGCTGGGCTGGACAATGCGACCGGGCTGACCGTCGACGTGGCGTGGGGCGCTGCCAGCGCGCCGCGCGGCGTCGCTGCGGTCGGAGGCGGGGGTGTGGGTGGTGGCGGCTTCGGTGGGAGCAGCGTCAATGCGCTTTGACCTCGAACAGCGCCGCGCAGCGACCGAGAAGGTCGTCGCCCGCTTCCGCGCGCGGCCGTTCTCGTGGAGCGATCGGCGCACCTGCATCCATCTCGCGCGGGCGCAGATGGTCGCGCTCGGGCACAGACCGCCCAGGCTGCCGGACATGCGCTCCGGTGTGACCGCCACGCGCGCGCTGAAGGCGACCGGGTACGAGACCCTTGAGGCGCTGCTCGACAGCCTGCTGCCGCGCGTGGCGCCCGCCGCGATGTGGCTGGGCGATCTCGCGCTGATGGCAGGCGGCGCCGGCTTCGACGCGATCGTGATCAACGCGGGCGGCAAGGTGCTCGGCTACCATGACGACCGGCTCGGTGACGGGCTGGTCAACATCGTGCCGGTCGGGCCTGCGCACTTCATCGCGGCGTGGCGCCTGTGAGCGGCGTCCTGTCGACGGTCGGCAAGATCGCCGGCGTCGTGTCCACCGTGGCCATGTTCATCCCCGGCGGTCAGCCGATCGCGCTGGCGGCAGCGGCGGTGGCGACTGTCGCCAACGTCGGCGCGCAGCTGACCGCAAAGGCACCGCCCCGACAAGGCTCGGTGACGCAGACGACGATCGGCACCGATCAGCCGTCGTGCGAGATGCTGGGCCGTACCTACTCGCCGGGCGCGCGTGTGCACCTGACCGGCTACGGGGCGACCCGGAAGAAGGTGAAGAACCCCTACCTGCTCGCGGTCGACGTAGTGTCGGTCGGCGGGCCGCTCGACGCCTGCGAAAGCTTCCTCGCCGACCTTGCGCCGATCGGCTTCGCGGGCGACGCGGCAACGGGCTATTTTACCGGGTTCCTGTGGAACGCGGTGCAGCTGGGCCAGCAGCGCGAGGCGAGCGCGCTAGCGCTACACTTCGCGAACGCGCCCGGCTGGTCGGCCGCGTCGCGCCTGTCGGGTAAGGCCGCGATCGCGTGGAACGCGTTGTTCGACAAGGACGGCGAGGTGTTCGCGTCCGGGTTCAGTCAGATGGGTTCGGTCTGGCGCGGCGTGAAGGCGTACGACCCGCGTAAAGACTCGACCTATCCGGGGGGCAGCGGTCCGCACCGCTGGGCCGATCCGCGCGACACCGCTGCGTTCGACGCGGCGCGGCTGACGTGGGAATACACGACCTCGCCCGGACTGCTGGCGCTGCGCAACGTGCTCGGCACGTGGGAGCGCGACGAGCCGACCGCCGGCTCGACCTATCGCAAGGTGTTCGGTATCGGGATGGCGATCGATGCGGTGATCGTCGCCGACTTCGTCCACCTCGCCAACATCTGCGATGCAAACGGCTGGCGCGTCGGCGGACGCATCTTCGAGCCGGCCGACCGCTGGGACAACCTCAAGAGGATCCTTGCCGCGGGCGGTGCCGAGCCGGCGTGGCGCGGCGGGCTGCTTGGGCTGAAGGTGCAAGCGCCGCGCATCGCGCTCGACACGATCACTGAAGACGATCTCGCGGACGGTAAGGTGGTCGTCGGCGCAATGCAGGGCTGGGAGCAGCGGCTGAACACGCTGACGCCGAAGTACCGGTCAGAGCAGCATAAGTGGGAATACGTCGCGACCGACAATCGCGTGCAGATCGCCGCGCAGTTGGCCGAGGACGGCGAGGAAAAGGTCGAGGAACGGCAGATCGATCTGGTGCAGGACGCCACTCAGGCGTCGCAGCTGTGCGCGTACGAACTGCTTGATCGTCGAGAGCTCGGCGAAATTGAGTTGCCGTGTCAGCCGCGCCTGCGACGGTACGGTCCCGGCGACCTGCTGATCGTCGACCTGCCCGAGGCTGGTCTGCTGATGCAGCCTGCTGTCGTGCTCAAGCGCTCGCTCGACCCAGTGACGATGGGCGTCAACCTGGTGCTCCGCGGTGAGACGCTGACGAAGCATGCGTTCGCACTCGGGCAGGTCGGCATAGCGCCGCCCACGCCTGCGCTGCTCAGCACGGCTGAATACGATGCGGCGGCAGCGGCGGCGACTGCGATCGACCGCGCCGCGCATCAGATCGTCGCGCAAACGGTCGCCTACCCGGTCACCACGACCGCCACGTCGATCAGCATCGCGCCTTTCAGCGCAACGCTTGACGACGGTCGGATGATCGACTTGCCGGCCGGGCAGATCGACGGCCTCAACGACGCGGCGAGCTACCGTCTGTTCTACGCGTTGGAGGATGCGACGCCCGCGTTCACGGGGGCGAGCGGCGAGGCGTTCACCGGCGCCGATGGTCAGTCGTTCGCGGGCATCATCCCGGCCGGGAGCTACTACGCCGCCCCCGCCGATTCGCTGCTCGACCCAGCCAACCCGGCGTTCGTCGTCATACGCCTCACCACCACCGCCAACGCGGACGGCACGACCTATCCGCCAGCCGAGACACCGCCATCGGGCGACAGTGGCAGCGGATACGGTGGCGGCGGCCGGTACCAGCAACAGCAGGTGGCGCAGCAATGACGCGAGGTGTTCCCGAGGTTCGCCCAATCTGGGCACTCATCTGCACAGACGGCGCGGGCGTGGCGCAGCTGCACCTTTCGGCCGCTGAGCCGTCGCGCGAGCAGGTCGAGGCAGCCGAAGGCGTGCTGCTACTCACCGGCATGCTGAAAGACGATGCCGCGCACCTCGTGCTGCCGATCGTGGGCGCGTTGCCGGTGATCCCGCGGGTTGACATGTTCACGGGCGTGTCGGGCGCGGATGGCGTCGCGAAGATCACGTTCGATCCGCCTTTCGCCGCGCCACCAAAGGCGCTCGCCTCGGCGGTGCCGAGCGTGCTCGCAGGACCGCTAAAGGCGGAGATCATCGCGGGCACGCTGACCGCCAAAGGATGCCGCGTGCAGGTGACGACATCGGCGCTGGTGACCGGCGATATTACTGCACTCGCGGGCGCGACCGTGACTGTCGACACCATCGGCATCTGACCTTTCACTTCGGAGACCACCGACCATGCTGAACCGTATCGCTGCCGCGCTCGCCGCGGTGCTGCTGACGTGCGCGCCTGCAACGGCGCAGCTCGACACACGCACCATTCCGCAGGCACAGCCGCTCACCGGCAGCGAGCGCATGCCGGCGGTTCAGGGCAGCGGGTGCACCGCCAAGACGACGCCGTGCGCGAGCGTGGCGGTGACGCCGTCGCTCATCTTGGCGTTCCTCGCGCCCACGTTCCAGCCGCTCGACAGCGACCTGACCGCGATCGCGTCGCTCAGCACCGCCGACTTCGGTCGTCAGCTGCTGACCAAGGCGGATGCGCCGAGCACGCGGACGGCACTTGGTCTCGGTTCGCTCTCGACGCAGCCGGCGAGCGGTGTTGCGATCACCGGCGGAGCGATCAACGGCACGCCGATCGGCGCGGCCACCCCGACGACCGGCGCATTTACCACCGCCACGACGACCGGCAACGCCGCGGTCGGCAGCGCGATCGTGTCGACCGTCCGCCTGCGCGCCGATCAGTCGACCACCGGCAGCTATTCCGCTTGGCTGCACAACTCGTCGAACGCCTCCGGTTCGATGGGCGCTGTGGTCTCGACCGCAGATGCGACCTACGCGTCAGTGCCGCTCGAGGTCCGCTCCAACACAACCTCGGCGACCGGTGGCACGCGCCAGTTCAGCGTGCGCGGCAATGGCGTGGTCACCATGCCGTCGCTGCCGACCTATGCGACGGACAGCGCGGCCGGCACCGGCGGGCTGGTGGCTGGTGACGTCTACAAGACGTCGACCGGCGAGCTGCGCATCAAGCTCTAACCCCCACAATCGAGAGGATGCGCGCATGACGAGCACAGCCCGCCGCGACCTGTCCGCCTGGCGCAATGACGATGTGTACGAGCACCAGGTGAGTGTGCGTGGTCTCGACCTGCGCCCGCTCGCGCTCGTGATGCAGCTGCGCAACGAGCCCGACACGTCGGGTCCGCCGCTGATCGATCTCGTTAAAGTGACGAACGGCAATGCGGAGGGATTGCGCGTCGCGGGCGTGACCACGGTCGACGGCGTCATCGTCTCCGATCTGCGCATCCGCATCAACAAGTCGAGCTTGCAAGGCGCGGGATACGCGGGCGAGGTCGGCGACGCGCGCGTGCTCGCCTATGCCTTGCTGATCGCCGGCCACACGCGGCTGGTCGGCAACTTCTCGATCCTCGCCCACGCTTACGGGTCCGACGCCGCGCCGCTTTCGCGCCCGCAAAGCTGGGGTGGGCGGTCTGTGCTCGGTGCGGCACCATCAGGCGGCACCATCCTGACGATCGCCGGTGACGACGTGACATTGCTCGCGGTCGAGGGCCTCGACCTCGTCGCGCCGCAGGTCGCCCGCGCGGAGAGTGCCGCCAGCGACGCCGAGGCGGCCGAAGGTCAGGCCGGCGCATCCGCCACGCAGGCGGCAGCCGCGCGGGACGCGGCGCTTGCTGCGGGACGCACCTTCGCCACGGTCGCGGCTGGTCTGGCTGCGTCGACCAACGGGCAGTACTTCGTCGTGCCCGGCACCGGCAGCACCGCGCTGACGCTCTACCTGCGCCAGAACGGCGCGGCCGTGCAGCAGGCGGCGTTCCCGAGCCTCCAGGCTCTCGCCGCCCACGGCACGGTCGCCCAGGTCGCGGCCGGGGTCCAGCAGGACCAATCGGCCGCACTGAATGCGCTGTTCCAGCAGGCGGATGTCTCGACCGTGATCCTGCCGCCCGGCGTCGTATGGACCGGCCGCTGCGTGCAGGTGCCGAAGGGCAAGAAGCTCAAGCTTCTCTCCACCACCAAGCTGCGCGCGCTCCCGACCTTCAGCTTCGCCGGCGATGCGCTCAATCACGTCGTCCTGCTTGCGGGCGATGGTGCGTCGATCGAAGGCGAGCCCGGGGCTGAGGTCGACGCGAACAAGGTCGGCCTGGGCGCCGGCACCACCGCCCGCGTCAACGGCGTCACGGTCCTGAATGGCGCTCGCGACTGCCAGCGGACCGACATCATCGTGCGTAACTGCACCGGCTACGCCGTATACGATAGCGGCACCAACGATCGCACGACGCCGCCCAGCAGTTCCAACTACCGCGTCACGGTCTACAACAGTCAAATCCACTTCGAGCAGCAGGGCGCAGACGGCAGCGTCTACGACGAGTGTAAGAGCGGGGATGGCGACGGCGATATCGACTGCCTCAGCTGGATACACCCGCTCGTCGGGTCGGTGAACATCCGCTTCACCGGCTTTCGCGGCGAGGGCGAGACGCCGGCCGCGCTCGATCTCACCGCGAATATCGCCGACCTGCAAGACATCTCGATCGACGACAGTTTCTTCCGCCTGACCAACGATGGCGGCGTGGCGCTGTCCGTGCCTGCGGGATGGCTCAACGTGTTGCGGCTGAGCGTGTCACGCTCGAGCTTCATCGCACCGGGCGGGATCGGTGCCTCGCTCCAGAGCACCACCGGCGTCTTCACCGCCTGCCGCTTCGAGGGTGGCAACGGAGTAGAGACGACCGGCAGCGTCGTGGAGTTTGTGGGCTGCACCTCCGTTGCACGCCGCGCCGCTGGCGCAACGCAGGCGAGCTTCGGCCTCATCGCCTATGGTGGCGAGGCACGCTGGAACGCCGGTGAGCTCAACGTGCAGAACCCGGCCGGTGCTGTGCCGGCACAAGGCCCGGTCGCGGTGTCCGCCGACACCAAACTGACGCCGGCACCACCAGCCGACAGCGCGCCGACGATCGTGCAGCAGATCCACGCTCAGGTCGAGCCCGTCGCCGATGGCAGCAGCACCTCCGTGAACGTCTACCCGCCTCAGAACGTGGCTGACGTTGCAAAGGTGCAGATGACGATCAGCGTGCGTCGGCTCACGGACACCTATGCCGACACGGTCATCCCGGTGCCGACCTGGGCGATGGTAGAGCCGAACTTCTTCAGAATCCGGTTCGCGGGCGTGGTGCTTGCTCCGGCCGATTACCGCGTCTGCTACCACTTCGTCGAATATGACTAATTCCTTACAAGTAAGGAACCGCTGTTGTCCCATTCGGCGTGAGCGCCTCCAGTCCTTCCTCAACAAAGGACGTCGAAATGAGTCAGCTTAACAACGGTAACCCGCAAGATGGCTCAGACCAGCCAGTCACCGAACCGCCGGTCACCGAACCGCCTGTGACGGAGCCGCCGGTCACAGAGCCCCCTACGATCGATCCCAACGTCGAAGAAGATCAGTCGCCAGCGATCAATGCGCTGCTTGCAGATGCTGAGACGCTGACCCTCGATCTCCCGTCCGGCATCATCTGGATTTCGCATACTGTCCGAGTGCCTGCCGGCAAAACGCTCAACCTGCAGACAGATACGATTCTCCGCGCCCTGCCGGACTTCGAGATCGTAGATGGCCTTAACCACCTCGTTTTGCTCGAGGGTAGTCGAGCCGCGATCCTGGGCGGCGAGGTCGACGCTAATAAGGTCGGCTTGGGTGCTGGTGGAGGTGCGCGCATCAACGGCGTCACTGTCTTCAACGGCGCCCGGAACTGCCGGCGCGAGCGGGTCATCGTGCGCAACTGCACCGGCTATGCGGTTTACGACAGCGGGACCAACGATCTGACAACGCCGCCCAGCAGCTTCAACGTCGATCTTCGCACCTACAACAGCCAAGTGCACTACGAGCAGCAGGGTGCTGACGGGACGACGTACCTCAACTGCGAAGCGGGAGATGGTGACGGTGATGTGCCATGCCTAAGCTGGATCCACCCGCTGGTAGGGTCAAAGCGCATCTCCTTTATCGGCTTCAAGGGCTACGGCGTCACGCCAGTAGGCGCTGATCTCGCCGCGAACGTTGCAAATCTCGAAGACATTTACCTCGACAACGTGCGTATCGAGCTTGTCAACCCTGCCGGCGTGGGCATCAACGTCAATCCAGGAAATCTCGATACGATCGGCCTCAAGGTCATCGCATCAACGTTTATCGCTCGTGGAGGCATCGCCGCCACGCTCACCCAAGCCTATGGCTCTTTCTCTCAGTGCGACTTCATTGGCCAGACGGGCGTCGAGCACAACAACAGCGCGGTTCAGTTTATCGGCTGCAACGCCAATGTCGCTTCTGAGACGACCGCGACACCGACAGGCATCATCGCCACCGGCACTGGTCAGGCCCAATGGCAGGGCGGATCAATCGTCGGAGCAGGCGCGCCGCTCATCTTTCGTGGACCGGTCTATTTTGGTGGTGGCACCCGAACCTCTCCGCTTGCGCCCGCCGTGCCGATTGTGCGGCAGGAAGCTTACGGCGTCGTCAACATCGTCTCGGTCGACTCTACGCACTCCATCGCTAACATCTACCTGCCCTTCGCTCAGCAGGATCTGTCGAAGTGCTTTGTGACGTTTTCAATTCGTAAGACGGACGCGTCCTCAGTCCCGAACTTAGGTCCAAGCACAATCACTTGGACCTCTATCGGCGTGGGACAGCTACGCGCCTTCATTGACGGCATTAACCTAAGCCAGCCTAACGGCACTTACCAACTCAGCTATCACATCGTCGAACGTGCCTAGCCTTTGATCATGCGCTGAGGCTCGAAAACCTCAGCGCATCATAATCAAGCAAATATGAAAAGGCCAATCACAACATAGAGCGCAGCCATCAGCACAAGCGCGAGTGGGAACCCGGCAGCGGGCGGCATAGCAGAAGCGCGTGACGGCGAGGTGCGGAAAAGCTTGGCGGGAGGCGGAGTCTCTACGTCCATCGTGCGGCACCCTCACTGTTCGAGGATAATACGTCCGACAAACGGCTTAGCCGCACAATGGTAAATATTACGCTGCGGGGGGCCTTACCAGCTACGGCGCCGCTTATTGCGTCGCCAGCGCCTCCAAACGAACACTGCGACGCCTGCCATCAAAACGATGAGCACGTACGCGACCAAAACACGGATCTGCACAGGCGGCGCCTCCAGAGAGAAGCTGCGTCAGGTAGTGTGCCCTTTGCGATGTGACCGCAACGTTTCCTTACAATCGGCTCGGGGGTCCCGATGATGAACAACGCGTCTCTTGCGACAAAAGCGGTCGCGGGTAGCCCGAGCACGTCTGCACCAGCCGCGTTCAACGGGGTCGAGTGGCTGGTCGTGCTCAATCTATGGGCGATGACGGCGGCATGTCTGCTCGCCTGCATGGCGGTCTACACGCTCGTGACGGACGGCCGAAAGCACCGCCACCTCGATGTACCAGGCGTTTCGCCTGCGCGGCTGTGGCGGTGGATCGGCATTCTGTTTGCGACCGGCATTGCGATCCGTAGCGGGGCCGAGGCGCTGACGCTTTGGGGCTGGGATACGACGCAGCCTGCGAAAACCGGCACCTTTCTGTTCATTAAACGGCTCGTTGATCCGGTCGCGATCGCGTGCGGGGTCACCGGCATGATCCTGTTCATCATGTCGCTGCCCGGCATGCTGTCGCAGCTACGCCGCGAGCCGATTCCAATCGACATTTGGCAGTCGTGGCCGATCGTCCGCCGCATGCTCTGCGTCTCGGGCGTCTTCTTCGTCGCAGCCGTCGGCGTGACGGTGACGCGATGAGCCTGCGAGTGGGGGCACTCGCCGGCATCACCGCACCGGTCGCAGCTGCGGCCGCTACCATCACCAAGGGGGCAGCTGTGAATGGTCCTGTCGTTTGGCACCTGCTCGGCTATCCATTCGAGGCCGGCAGCATGATCGCGGCGCTGTGCGCCTGCATCGCGGTGCGCTTCTATGTTGTGCAGCACGGTGCAGGCGCGAACCGCTGGCTGCTCGACGTGCCGGTTTCCGCTCTGGCGCTGATGTTCACTGCGGGCATCATCGTGACCGCGCGCCCCGCCCCGCTGACCGCGCTGCTGTTCGGGACCGGCGTGGGCGCGCTCGGCGCGGGCATCATCAAAATCGCAAAGGGCTACGTTGACCGCTGGTTCGGCGAGACGACGGGTCAGCCGCGCACCTAACAGTAGAGCGTCTCACTCCTGCTGAAGAGAGTGAGACGCCCCCGTACACCGAAGGAGATCGGCGACAGCATCGTGTCGCAGCGATCGCCGCAAAGCAAGGACAGCATTGATGTTGGAAGGAACTCTCATTCCTGCCGCGGTGAAGCGCGCATGATCGACGCCATTCCGATGCAGCGCCGTCTCGGCGTTGCCCCCGACAACATCGTCGGCCCCGGCACCCTCACGGCGCTGTTCGCCCGCTTCGGCGCCAAGGTAGAGGTCGCACAGGAGCTTGGTCTCGCCGCTGCCGTCCACTTCCGCACCTACGGCATCCTAGACGCTCCGCGGCGGCTAATTCACTTCATGGGTCAGTGCGGCCATGAGAGCGGCAGCTTCCGCTACATGGAGGAGAACGCCAGCGGCGCCGACTATGAAGGGCGAATGAGCCTCGGCAACACGCAGCCGGGTGACGGCAAGCGCTACAAAGGCCGCGGACCGATCCAGCTGACCGGGCGGAGCAACTACCGCGCGGACGGCGCGACACTCGGCATCGACCTGGAGCGTCACCCGGAGATCGTCGCCATGCCGTCGCTCGGGCTGCTGACCAGCTGCCTCTACTGGTCGCGCACTGGGCTGAACGCGCTCGCCGACGGTGACGACGGCGTTGCGATCGGCCGCTCGATCAACCGCGGCAACCCGCGCGCGACGAAACCGGCCAACGGCGAGGCTAAACGCATCGCATTCACCGCCCGCGTCCGCGCGCTGGTGCTGCCCTGATCACCCACGAAGGAGAAGACCCATGAAGATCAATCTTGCCGCCATCTTCCGCATCGCCAAGGCGCTCGCACCCGTCGCGATCGCGGTGGCACCTGCCGTGAAGCAGGCGATCAAGGAGGCGAAGAGGCCGAGCGCGTGATAAAAGCCGGCCGCGCGGGCTGTCCATGATGCCCGCGCGGCCGGAGCGTTCCTACTTCGCTTTGACCTGGGACACCGGGGTCAGGACCGGCGTCGCGGCAGGCGAAGATTGAACAGCCGGCTGAGCCGTAGGCGCTCCGACAGACAGCGGCACGGGGCCGACAGCGGCGATGGTCAGCGGAACGTCCTCATCCACGAAGCCCTTTACGGCGGTGCCCATCGGAATCTTCGCGCTTGTACCGGTCATGAAGAAACCGGCTACCGGCACGAGCGCGATTGCTCCGACGACACCCGCAGTGCCGGTTACGCCCTTGTCGTCAAATCCTCCGCTTATCCTGATCTGACGGCCGTTGACGGTGACGTACATGATTCGTGCGGTCAGGTGACCAGATTTTCCCCACATGCCTTTATTGCGAACTTCCGAGATTTCGCCGATCGCGGGCGAACCTGCGGGAATGACAACCTGGTTCTGCATGACCACATTCTCGGCGACCTCCATGTGGAAGCGCTGCCCCACCTTCAGCTTTTTGCCCTTGGTTGTCAGTTCCTCGCTCAACTTTAGCGGCACTTCGGTGCCCGTCCGCAATACCGCGGTGCTGTAGTTGGCCGCTGCGACTGGCGCGAGCGGCGTTCCTGTCTGAGCTGCTGCGGTCGAGCACACGAGCATAGCGGCGCTCACAAGCGCCAGAGACTTGATCATAAGATTACCCCTCCCAGTTCGAGTCACCCCCGCAACTCGCTGCACGGAAACATGCCGCATTGGCCATGCTGTGCAAACGGTCATTGCTTCCAATCTAAGAAGCCGATCGCATGAATATGCCGGCCACGACGCTCGGGGGAGACGTGGCCGGCATGAACAGACGTCCATGAGTTGCGCTGAAAGCGCGGGGAGCGCCCTGCTGCGCGGCATGCTTTGGGGAGCGGCGCGCGAAATGATCATGGCGCTTGACCAGCGACGCGCAATCGCCGTTCCTTACATATGTAAGTAATCGCGCTTGAGGCCTATTAGGGCACTGCTACGCACGCCCATCATGAGCTTGGGTCCGACCGAAGAAGGCGTGCGCGCGTTTCGCGCCGCTATGATTGCAGCCGCAATCAGCATGATTATGCTGCTGTCGGCGATCTGGTGGATGTGGAGCCTGGGCTAGAACGGCATGCCTTCCAGCGACGCGAACCCCGCGCCCGCAAGTTGTCCGTATTTAGCCCGCCACTGATCCGCCCGCTCCCACGGCAGACCACCCTCTTCCTGACGACTGTCCCACAACGTTCGCGCCACCACCTGCGTGAGCGCGTCGCGATCGTTGCTGGTGCACAGCATGCAGCGACCGTGTCGCTCGACGTCGATGCTCTCAGGGACCACACACGCAAAGCCGCGGTAGATCGTGCGATAGCCCGAGCACTCATCCCAGCGGTAATCGTGCGTGCCGTCGCAGCGGCTCTCGAACATGTCGCGGGCGAGACCTTCCACCAGCGCCGCGCGATCGTCCGTCCGGCACAGCCCGCAGCGCGTCATGCCGCGGTGGTCGTGCTTCACCTGACCGGCCGCCACGTCATGCGCGCGCCCAGCTGCACCTCGTCGACGTCGACCATCAGTATGCCTGCCAGTCGATCTCAGCCTCATCCACGGCCTCGAACAGGTCGCCTTCCGCCTGCATCGCGGCGAGATGGCGGCGCACGTCCTCGGGGCTGCCGTCGCGCGGGAAGCGGCGGTCGACTTTGGCGCCGGCGACCAGCTGGCCGACCAGCCCTTCGCGATCGACCTGGACGCGCAGCCAAGCGCCGAACGTCTCGCCGTGGTGATTGATGGCGCGCCCGTTCGCAGCGCCGTGGGCGGTGGATTGCGACTCGATCATGCGCCCATGATGCTCCGCGCAATCCGACATTTCCAGACTTTTGTTCCACCTTTGTTCCGTGCCACATGGTGGCATGGTCGGCCCGCCAAAGACCCTCTACGATCTGCGCCGTGTCGAGGGCGCCGTGCGCCTGAAGTGTCGGCAGTGCGGTCATTCACGCCTGGTCGCGCTCGAGGAGATGATCGGGCAGCGCAGCTTCTCGCGTCGACCGATGGAGTGGGTCGCGGTCCAGCACGACCAGATTTGCTCGCATGGTAGCTGCACCAGCCAATCAGTGCGCGTCGACGTGGTGCCCTTCGGCGGTCAGATGGAGGAGCTAAAGCGCCGGCGCGCGCAAACGATCCTGATCGATCTGGCGCTGAAGATCGTGCGGCAGGGCGCATATCCAAGCGGACACCAGCCGTTACCCGATGAGGCGATCCGCCTCGCCCTACGCGTCTTGCACCCACACGTGCGTCGCCGCGAAACGCTGGAGGCATACTGGACCGCGTACAAGAAGACCGACAGGCTGGCGCACGAGGGGCCGAGCACGCCTTACGTGCAGATCGTCGCTGCGCTGCTGAAGAATGGGTACCCGGTCTATGCCGAGTACCGGACGATGGTCCCCGACGGGTGGTGGAAGTGATCAGGTGGATGGTGCAGAAGCTGGTCGACCGAGGGTACTCGGTGTGGGCGGAGTTGCGGTGATCATCTCTGGCCAAGATACATCAGCTTCATCGCCGCAAGCCTCAGACGGCTCATCCTCGAAGTCGCAGTCGGGCGTGAGGCGGTCGAGCACGGCTATCAGGCTCTCGATTGTAAGCGCGATCTCGCGTCGTGCCCTCCACCGGTGAGCCGGGCGATCTTCGTCGAGCCGCTCCCATCTGGTAATGATGCCGCGGATCACCTCCGCCGACCTGCCGAGGGCGGTTTGCTCGGCTTGCACCTGATGAGTCCGCACAAGCCTCATGGTTGCGGTCTGCTGAAGTGTGCGACCCAGCCCTCGTAGATACTCTTGTCGTAGGTGGGCAAAGCGAAGTCGATGTCGTCTTGAGCAGGGTAAGCCCACAGGCCGAAGGCGTGACCTACGCATTCAGCAATTTCTATCGACGGCGTGACGCCGTTCCATCGCAGATCATCGATCAATCCCTCGGCGGCTCTGAGGTGCGCGCCGGTGTAGCGTCTGGCTAGTCGAATGCACGGTGGCGCGCTTGCGATCGGCGGCGCAGGGTAAGCAGCGTCAAATCGGTGATCAGCGCGATGAGAAGGCAGTAGGCCGTAGCGCCGGTCAGGATCGCATAGGTCAGCCGGTCCATGCGTGGATCGATGATCCTGGCCAAGTGTCCCATGACCGCTACAAGCTGGAAGGCGGCCACGAAGATCAAAGGAAGGCGCGGCTTCCACATCGCGCACGCGACCAGAAGGCAGAGCATGATCATGTCGATCATCGCGAGCCTGCGTTCCAGGCCGCGATAGTCGATCGCTGAAAGGCTGAGCTGCCCAAGGGTCAATCCCACTACGAGCACGAGCGCCACACACTTTTGCGAGCGAGTGCCCCAGAGCAAGCAGGCGGCGCCCACCGCGAACAGGCAGGGCCAAAAGGCGACGGAATAGAGGATCGTCCATACCGGCATGTCTGACCGGACCACGACGGGCGCAGTCCGGTCAACCTTTCCTATGCTCCGGTGAATGTGCGGGCGAAGTCGGGCTCAGGGCAGTTCGGCGGACCCGCAAAGACGATCCCGTGCTTGTCAGCCAGTCGGCGCATCGCGGCATGTGCCTGGCCGATGCGCGCTCGGCTCTGCGCCGCGTGGTGCGATGCTTCGGACAACATCGAGACGATCGCCATGCCATCCTCTTCCGGGATCGCGGCCTGGACGTGCGCCTCAAGAATGAGGCTCATGAACATGCTCGCTTGTAGCGCCGTCTGTTGGGCGCTTTGCTCAAGCGGGATGAGACTGTGTGCCACTTGGTCACCGACGACTTTGCGCGTGGCAACGGCGGAGCGAAGATTCGTGTGCAAGGCTGTCCTCCACCCGGATCGGTGGAGATCCGGATTTATGTTTGAGAGCGGATAAGCTGGGTGAGTTGGCCAGCGCTGCTGACGAGCGCGGGTATGGCCAGGATCACGATCATCATGGCGGCTGCTAAAATCACTATCAGCACAATCGTGACCAGTGGGCTGGTGTTCAATCCGGCGGGATCATCGACATTCTCCATCGAGTATGCCGGGGTGGGCGCATCGTATCTGGCTCGATCCTCTCGCAAGCGGCTTGCAGGTTCGGACACGACACGATCACTCGCGGCGCCATCGATCTCCAGCGTCTGAGCTTCGGGCGGTATCGACGGCGCAGGTCTAGACGCACTTTGGCTATGCTCTGCCTGACGGAAGCGCTCGGCCGCGCGATACCGGTCGAGGTTTCCCATACGGCGGCGAGCGCTTTTGATCTGATGGTCGACTGTTGAGGTGGAGCGACCTACGAGAGCCGCGATCTCACCAGTCGACCTGGTCCGGTCAACCAGCCGCAGCACTTCCGCTTCTCTCTCGGTCACTCCGTAAGGCAGCTGCGGCACAACTCACCTCTGTCGCTGATCCATGTTGTGCCAAACTGGATCACAAGCACGTAAGAGTCAGCATTCAGTCACTTAACGCAGGCTATTTTGTAAGATTAAGCGCTTCCGCTGCGGTGCATGGATGTGAGACAAAGGTGCAGAAGACGGCTGTCATCAACGAGGCCATTGCTCATATGATGCAGGCTCTCGATCTACTCGACAGTATCGGCGAGCTAAACGCTGCGCCTCACCTTGATCGAGCTATCTGCTCCCTTCGTGATCGGGATACCCCCGCGCTAGTGCTTGAAGCGTCTATGGCGCATTAAACAGGAAAGGTATGCTTGGATCGTGTCGGAAATGCCGGTCCACGTACAGTCATCTGCTCAGCCCCATACGGCAGCTGCAACGCCACCACATCGTCATAGCTGCCGCGCAACCAGCGCTCGTGATCGTCCTCAGACAGGATCGTGATCATCGCTTTGGGGTGAATTGGCGCGACGAGCTCGTTAGGATCGCACGTCACCATCGTGAAGCCGGCACCCTCAGCGGTGTGCTGCCAGAACCCCGCGACCGCGAAAAGCGGCTGTTCGGTGACCTGAAACCACATCTCGCCCTTGATCGCGGGCTTGCCGTCGCCGAGGTCGTGCTTGTCGGGCGTCCACTCGCAGAACTCGGACAGCGGCACCAAGCAGCGGTTCTCCGGCTTCTCAGCCAAGCGGCGCAACTGCGGCAGGCCGAGGTCGCGCACGTTGGTCATCGGCCAGGCCGCTTTCCCGCCAAGCACGTCCCAGCCCATGACGTCGAGCCCGCGCTTACCGTCCTGCTCGCGCACCACGTACGCCCGGCTCTTCGGCCTGAGCTCCTTCGGGTCAAAGCGATTGTCGCGGGGCTTCTCAGCCAGCCAGTCTGCGCCGAAGTGCGTCAGGATCGTCTCAGGTTCGTAGGAGAGCCTAGCGCGATTGCACATCAGCGCAGGCCGGCGGCGATCACGATCAGTGCAAGCGCCAACAGCGTGACCCCTGCCCCGATCCAAAATCGGCGATCGGTGATCCGAGCGCGCCGCGGTGGCACTTGCCAGTCCACGTAGAGCTTCTCGCCGGCGCGGGTCACGAAGCAAGTGCCATAGGATCGAGAGGCGTGATGGTCATAGTGCAAACGTAACTGCGACAGGCTCAATCGCAAGACGCAATCCGGCCCAACATCGCTCCGGTGCAACTCCGGTGCAAATTGCTGCTGTTCTTGCCTTGTTCGCCCTACGTTCCGCCTCTTCAGTCGCTGCAAATCGCAGAAAACGGCGGAAATCCGCTTTGCCCTTTTCCCTCCGAAGGCAGAGGCCACAGGTTCGAATCCTGTCGGGTGCGCCAGTTCTCACGCCTAGTTGAGCGACTCCGGCGGGGTGACCGGAACCAGCAACGGCGCGACGGGCACGCCATCGTCGATCAGTGCTCGCGCTTCGGCGGCCGTGGCTTGCCCATGGATCAGACGATCCGGCTTCTCGCCATCGTGGATCGCGCGCGCTTCAGTGGCGAAATCCTTGCCGACCCAGTTCGAGTTCCTGAGCGCCGCGGCCTGCTCGGTCGCTATTGCGTTCAGCACCGTCTTCAGGTCCGGCCTGGCTGCCGCCGCGACGCTGTTGCCCTTCGCACCGACGCGGGGCGCCATGACCGCTTTCTCGATCTGCCCGCTGCCACAGGTCGGGCACGACACCAGCCCACGCGCACGCTGCTCCTCGAACGCCGCGCTGGACGCGAACCATACCTCGAACACGTGATCGCCCGGACAACGAAGGTCGAATACGATCATTCGCTCATCATCTCGCCGCCGCTCCGCTCACGCGGCGAGCAACGGATCCAGCTTGCCCGCGCGATCGAGCGCGATCAGGTCGTCGCAGCCGCCGACGTGCCGGCCGTCGATGAAGATCTGCGGCACCGTGGTGCGCCCATCGGCGCGCCCGATCATCTCCTCACGCCTGGTCCGGTCGAGCGTGATGTCGATTTCGCTGATCTCCACGCGCTTGTCGCCGAGCAGGCGCAACGCACGCGAGCAATAAGGGCAGAACGCCTTGGTGTAGATTTCTACCTTTGCCATGACGCTGACCTGTGGTTGCGGACACGTCTTGTCAATCCGACGGACGGCTAAGCGGGCTGATCGTCATCCAGCACGCGCGTCCAGGCGAGGATCGTGACGCTCCGTGCCTTGGCGCGCAGCAAGGCCGCGGTGCAGGCGTCGGTGGTCGCGCCGCTGGTATAGACGTCGTCCACGAGCACGACGTGACGATCGCGCACGCCGTCGCCGCACGTCCGAAATGCCGCGCGCACCGCCTGTGCCCGCGCGCGTCGTGAGTGGCCGCGGAGCGGCGCGGTCGCGCGGTGACGCTCCAGCGTCGTACGATCCACAGCAACGCTGCTCAGCCTCGATAGCTCATCCGCAATCAGGCTCGCCTGATTATAGCCACGACGCCACAAGCGCCAGCGATGGAGCGGCACCGGGATCAGCACGTCGACATGTGCGGGTAGATGCCGCACCATCAGTCGCGCGGCGGTTTCGGCATAGGCGGTTCGCCGCGCGTATTTGAGCCGCAGCGCGACGGTGCGCGCGACAGGGCCATAGGCGATCGCAGCGCGAACACCCGCATGCGCCGGCGGATCAGCGAGGCAGCTGGCGCATCGCGCGCCCTCGCCGCGATCATGTTCGAACGGCCGATTACAGGCGGCGCACCACGGCGGTCCGATGAAGCGCAGGCTTGACCAGCATGGCGCGCAGAAACGATGCGCCGCCGCGACGATCTCGCCGCAGCCCGGACAACGCGGTGGCAGCGCCAGGTCGCGCAGCATGGCCGCTAGCTTCACCATCGTACGCGCTATCGCTGTTGATCCCACTCAGCCCGCCCCCTGGCCCTGCCCCCGCTCTTGTCGTTCGACGCGCCCCCCGCCACAAGCGCCGGCGTGACTTCACCTCCCGACATTTTCGACCGAACAGCGCGGCGACGCCAGCGCGACCGTGCCGCAACCCGCTTCGGCGATCACGATTTCCTGCGCACGGTCATGCTGGATGGCATCGACGAGCGGCTCGGCACGGTACTCCGCGGCTTCGATGACGTCCTCGACCTTGGATGCTTCGATGCGGGCTTCACGCCACCGGCAAGCGCGCGGGTGGCACGGTTCGATCCCGGCTTTGCATTCGCACGCCGCGCTGGCGGTGTTCAGGGCGACGAGGATCGCCTGCCCTTTGCCGACGCGACTTTCGATCTGGTCGTCGCCGCCGGTACGCTCGACACGGTCGCAGACCTGCCCGGCGCATTCGCACTGATCCGGCGCGTGCTGCGCCCCGGCGGCCTGTTCCTTGGCGCGTTCCTAGGCGCGGGCTCGCTTCCGACGCTACGACAGGTCTTGCGCGAGGCGGAGGCCGAGAGACCCGCGATCCGCATCCATCCGCAGGTGGAAGTTCGATCGGCGGGTGACCTGCTGCTGCGCGCGGGTTTCCGCCTGCCGGTCGCCGATGCGGAGACGCTCACCGTCCGCTACGCCTCGCTTGTTCGACTGATCGGCGACGTGCGCGGCATGGCCGCAGCAAACGTGCTCAACGACCGCACTGCCCTGACCCGTCCAGCGCTGGCGCGTGCCGCGACCGCGTTTAATGTGCGAGCGGAGGCGGACGGTCGCGTGTCGGAGCGGTTCGAGATCGTGTTCCTGACCGGATGGGCGCCCTCTCCCGAGCAGGACGCGGGCCGCCGCGGGCCGCCGCGCCCGGCCGGGTCCATGCTTCCGCGCCCGGGCGGGCCATTCGGTTAGATCAGTTCGTCGTCACCGCCTGTCGCCAGCAGTCGTCCCATCGCCTCGAACAGCGAATCCATCGCGACGGGTTTGAAGATCACGTCGTCGGCACCCGCCGCCAGACAGCGCTCGCGCAGGTCGACCGCACGGTCGGCGGTGACGACGATGATCGGCAGCTTGCCCTTCGCATCGTTCCGCGCACGGATGTGACCGATGGCAGTCAGACCGTCCATGCCCGGCATTCTGAGGTCGACCAGGATCATGTCGAACTGCTCGGCATCGATCCGATCGAGCCCGATCTCCGCGCTCTCGGCTTCTTCCATCTGTGCGCCGGCGACATCGAGCATGTCGCGCACGACTCGGCGGTTCATGCGATCGTCCTCGATGAAGAGGACCCTCATGCGCCCTGGCCCCGTTGCGACCGGATCGTACCCGTGTTGCGTGTCACTAGTACACCCTAGCCTAAGCCGCGCCGCGCACAAGCACGCGTTCCAGGTTCATGACGCGTTCAACGAGCACCTTCTTGCCGACCGGCTTTTCGATCACGGCATCAACCCCGCTGGCGAGCAAGCGTGCGCGCAGGTCGGGGCTGAGTACGGGAGTCAATGCAGCGACGGGTGCCGCGACCGTAAGCTCGACGAGCGCGGCTACGACGGCTGGCTGAGCGAGGATCGTGTCGTCGCCCTCGATCAGAATGCGCTGTGGCGGGCGGCTGGCGGCCAGGCTGCACGCTTCCGTCAGATCGGGCGCGACCATCACGTCGCCATGCTCCTCGAATAATGCCTTCAGCATCGCGCGCGTGATCGGGCTGCGTACCACCAACAGGATCGCGGGCGCCGGTTCCGAACCGGCCGGTGTCTCCGCGGCGATAAGTGGCAGGTCGAGCGTGAACCGCGCCCCCTGACCGAGTGCGCTTTCGACGGTCACGTCACCGCCCATCGCACGCGACAGGCTGCGGCAGATCGACAAGCCGAGGCCGGTCCCGCCGAACTGTCGCGTCGTGCCCGCATCGGCCTGGCGAAACGAATCAAAGATCACGTCATGCGCCTCGGGCGCGATCCCGATGCCGGTGTCGGTGACCGTTACCTGAAACCGCTCCCCCGTGCAGGTGACCGCGACCGTGACCGATCCCACAGCCGTGAACTTCACCGCATTCGACAGCAGGTTGAACACGATCTGCCGCAATCGCACCGCGTCGCCGACGATCCAGCCGGGACAGGCATCGATACCGACGTCAAACGACAAGCCCTTGCCCTCGGCCTGCTCACGCCATAGCCGGCATGCCTCATCGATCGTGCGGCGCAGGTCGAGCGGCGCCTGCTCGATCGTCATCTTACCGGTCTCGATCTTTGCGACATCGAGGATGTCGTCGACCAGCGCGCGCATCGTCACGCCCGCGCCGTGTACCACCGACAAACGGTCGCGCGTGGCAGGATCCAGCTGCCGGTCGGCGATCATCACTTCGGTCATGCCGAGGATGCCGTTCAGCGGCGTGCGTATCTCATGGCTCGTGGCAGCGAGGAACTCGGTCTTCACCGCCAGCGCCCGCGCCACCTTGTCGCGCGCAACGCGGAGGCGATCGCGGCTGCGCCGCAATGTCCACATGCCGAACGCCAGCAATCCGATCACCAACGAGACGCCGATCGCTGCCACGACGAAGACGGTGCGCTGCATCTGCGCCTGCTCGCGTTCGTGCGCCACGGTCGCCTGCAATTCGTCCGCCTTCAGCTTGGCGATGCGCAATTCCTGGTTGGCGTAATCGAAGCGCGCCGCCGCCAGCGCGGCACTGTTCGACCGCGCGACCTCGGTCGCCTGATCGTCCAGCCGCTTGAGCGCGGTCAGATGCTGCAAGGCAAGGTGATCCTCGCCAAGCGCGGCGTAGATCGAATAGGCCGTTTGGTGATCGTCGCGTTCGGTCAGGATCGTCTTGGTCAGATCAACCCCGGCAAACCGCTCGTCGATCAGCTGACGTGCGCGCACCAGATTGCCGCGCTGGAACGCGGACTGAGCGGCCAGGCGCAGGAAGGTCGGGCGAGCGAATGCCGCGTCCGGCGTCTTGCTAAGAGTTGCTCCTTCGACGATCGTCTGCGCGGCGTCAGCCAGATGCCCTTGCAACAGTCGAACGTTCGCCAAATTGCCAAGGGCTATAGCCGCCATGCCCGTACTATGCATCTTGGTTGCAAGACGGTAGGCTTGGATGAAGTCCTGCTCGGCCTTTCCGTGCTGCCCCAACGCCATCAACGTCATGCCGCGACCATTTGAGATCGCGATTAACAATCCGGGATCGGCCTGATGCGCCTCAAGCGCCTGTCCGAAATAGCGCAGCGCGGCGGTGCGGTCGCGCGCGCCGTCATACATCAAGGCAAGGAGGATGAGCGACTTGGCCTCTCCGCGGGAGTCGCGTTGCGCGGTGAATAGGGTATGCGCCTGCTGAAGCGCCGGCAGCGCTCTTGCAATCTCACCCAGCTCGATGAGCGCACCGCTTTTTGCGAGCAATATCTCGGCCTGGAGACCGGACGTCGGATCGAGTGAGATCGCACGTCGCTCGGCTTGATTCAGCAAATTGACTGCACGTCGCGTTTCGTTCAACCGCGCCGCAGCTTCGCCCTGCAACCATAAAGCAGTCGCTTCGGAACGCTTTAGTTGAGGACCGCATTGGCTCTGACGAGCAAGCCGGCTAGCCTCCTTCGCCAGCAAGTCCGCCTCACGCGGTGAGCTGAGCATGATCGCCTTGGCTCGCGCGATCGTTGCGGCGAAATCAGGTGCCTGGACCGCAGATGCCGCCGTGGCAGCGAGCGCGACGGCAATCCCGACCATTGCTCCCCAAAGTCGAGCGGATTGCGTCAGCCGCGTTTCCACGTCGCCGCCAATCGGTGGAAGCTGTCTCGTGAAGCCTCGGGTGCGCGGCGGTGCCGATCTTCACGCATGAAGGTGATGAAGGCATCGAGCGCGATCGGCCGACTGATCAGGAAACCCTGGATCATGTCGCAACCCATCACCGTCAGCAGCGCCAGCGCCGCATGCGTCTCGACACCCTCGGCCACGACCTCCATGTCGAGCGCGTGCGCGAGATCGATCGTCGAGCGGACGATCAGCGGATCACGGTTGGAGCTCGTCAGCTGCGTGACGAACAATTTATCGATCTTCAGTTCGCGCGCCGGCAATTGCTTCAGATAGGCGAGACTCGATAAGCCGGCACCATAATCGTCAATCGCGACGCGGATCCCGATGTCAGCGAACCGCTGCAGGTTGGCGATCGCGCTCTCCGGGTCGCGGATGACCGAGGTCTCGGTCACCTCGAAGCCCAGCGCCACGTCGCTGCCAGCCACCATCCGGCAGGCGTTGGTCACAAACAGGTCGTCGGACAGCAACTGCCCGGAAATATTGACGAACAGCCGCAGCTCATATCCTGCCTGTCGGAGCCTTCCCGCGTCGACGATCGCCTGTTCGATCGTCCAGAGCGTCAGTCGGCGGATCAATTGCGCCTGTTCGGCGACGGGAATGAAGTCGCCCGGCAGGATCAGCCCACGTACCGGGTGCTGCCAGCGGATCAGCGCCTCGGCACTGGTGATCTCCTGTCGTCGCGCATGAACCTTTGGCTGATAGAACAGCACGAGTTCACCCCGTCCGATCGCAAGATCGAGTTCTTCCGCCAGCTTTTTCGCATCATGCGGCAGCGCTTCGATCGCCTGGGTGACCGGCTTGTCATATTCACGCGCCTTGAGGAGGGCGCGCTCGGCTTCCTCCGCCAGCGTCACTTCGTCGGTGTGCCAGCCGCCAACGGCTCCGGCGATGACGATTTTCACGCGGTGGCGCTCACCATCGAGGTCGAGCGGTTCGTCGAACGCGCGACAGGCGGTCGTCATCAGCGCATCGATCTGCTCGGGCGTCTCGCCTTCGACGTCGAGCTCGACCAGATTGCGCCCGATGGCACGCACGCGCGCGTCGGCGAGCGTCGCGCGGAGCCGCTCTACCATATCCTTCACCAATACGTCCGCGCGTGCACAGCCGAGATAGCGGCGCAGGTAGGTGAAGTTCGCTGCCTCCACCAACACGTGGAACCGGTACGGCGAGCGCACCTCGGCTGACGAGTGGAAGACCTGAGCACTGGATGGGGACGCGTCCATGCGTGCAGCGTAGGATGCAGGACTGAAGAATGGCTTAAAGCCGGGAAAGGTGGTTAACGATCCGTTAACTGCGTTGTGGATTTCGTGAATATGGCTTAACCAAGAACAGCCTTCCGACGGGAAGGCGTAACTGGGAGAAAACCATGCTCGCGTTTATTCTAGCGCTGATCACCGGGCCGATCATCAAGCCCTGGTAATCACAATCGGTTCGGACGTTTGCTTGAAGTCCCTCGGGACTGGTGGACGTCCGAACCACCTAATCAACCGGTTACGCTGCCCTGCTCTCACGACGTGGCGCCGGGTTACTGAAGACCATTTCATCCTCGATCGAACCGAAGCGTAGGGCCAGCACGTCAAGGGCGTAGTTCTGGTTAAGTCGCCACGGTCTGCGATCCCCTTGCCGCGGCAGATGCGCGAGCGCGCGCTGAATATAGCCCGACGAGAAATCCGCAAACGGCTGCGGCGTCAGCGCTGCCGCTCCGATCCTGGGTGTCACCTGGCGCAGATCCTTGCGTCGCATCGCGTTGAGCAACCGGCAGACATACCGCGCCACCAAATCGGCCTTCAGCGTCCAGGACGCGTTGGTGTAGCCGAAGGTAAAGGCGAGATTGGGCACGTCGGAGAACATCATTCCCTTATATTGCAGCGCGTCGGACATCCGCACCGGCTCGCCGTCGACGCTGAGCG
Organism: Sphingomonas sp. Mn802worker; assembly: GCF_000382485.1. Taxonomy (GTDB): domain Bacteria; phylum Pseudomonadota; class Alphaproteobacteria; order Sphingomonadales; family Sphingomonadaceae; genus Sphingomonas. The sequence continues at coordinate 415,270 of NZ_AORY01000012.1, forward strand.
TCGCACCACCCATCAACGCGAGCTCCAACCCTGTTGCGGTGACGACGATGTCGGCGGCAATCTCCTTCCCCGACGCGAGCCGGATGCCGTTCGGCGTGAACGTCTCGATCGTGTCCGTCACGACTGAGGCGCTGCCGCGCTTGATCGCGTCGAACAGGTCGGCGTCGGGCACGAGGCACAGACGCTGATCCCATGGATTGTAGCGCGGCGTAAAGTGCGTCTCGATATCGTAGTCCGGCCCGAGATGGTCGCGAACCATGCCGAGCAAGCGCTCCCTGGTGCGCGCCGGTCTCCTGCGCGCAAGCTTGTAGAACAGCATTCCGAACAGGACGTTCTTCCAGCGTGTAATACCGTAGGCGGCCCGCGCTGGCAGCAGGGAACGCAAGCGATTGGCCAATCCATCCTCTACCGGGCGCGACACGACATAGGTGGGTGAGCGTTGCAGCATGGTGACGTGCGCGGCCTGCTTCGCCATCTCGGGCACCAGCGTCACCGCAGTCGCACCACTCCCGATCACCACAACCTTCTTACCCGCGTAATAGAGATCGGTCGGCCAGAATTGCGGATGGACGATCCGCCCGTCGAACTGCTCCGATCCGGCAAAGGTCGGCGCGTGCCCCTTGCCGTAATCGTAATAGCCCGAGCACATGTAGAGGAAGTTGCAGCGCAGCTGGCGAGCCACACCGTCGTGCTCGACCTCGACGGTCCATGCCGCCTCCTCGGTCGACCAGGCGGCGCTTTTTACACGATGTCCGAAGCGGATGCGTTGCTCGATCCCGTACTCGCGCGCGGTATCGTGAATATACTCGCGAATCGACGGACCATCGGCAATCGCCTTCGCCTGCGTCCACGGACGAAAGTCGTAGCCGAGCGTGTGCATGTCCGAATCGGAGCGGATGCCTGGATAGCGGAACAGGTCCCATGTTCCGCCGATCGCCTCTCTCGCCTCAAGGATCGCAACGCTGCGATCGGGGCATCTCTTCTGCAGATGAAAAGCCGCACCCACCCCCGATAGGCCGGCACCCACGATGATCACGTCGAACTGCTCGGTCATTGCCGGCTCCTCTACCCGGAAGCCGGCTTACACTCATGTCAGTTGCTCGGGAAGACCGATCAGAAATCCTTTGAGTAACGAAGCTGCACATTCGATCCACCGAACGATCCGGCCTGTGACAACACGCTGATCGCCTTTGTCAGTGCGATCGTCAGCTGCGTCGCGGTGAAGCCGCGCGCATCGGTCACGATTTCGATGTAGATGTCGTCGGTCAGATACTTGCCGGCGGCGAGCGAGGTGCCGCGCCCGGTCGCCTGATCCGCACCAAGCACGCGCAGGCGATCGAACCCGGTCGCCGACCGCAGCTTACCAAGCGGATTGAGCCCGCCGCCGCCCGATCCACGCAGCGAGTTGAGCGCGGAGGCGAGCTGGATCGCCTCGGTCGCCGACAGGTTTGCGGGGTTCGTGCCGAACAGCAGTCGGCTCAGGACCTCATCCTGCGGCAGCGCCGGAGTCGAAGTGAAGCTCACCTGTGGCCGCTGTCCAGTGCCGGTGATCGCGATGTTGAACGTCGCGCCGTTCTTGGTCGTCGTGGCAAGGATGTCGATGTCGGGATCGGTCAGCACGCCGCCACGAAAGCGGATCCGACCGCGGGTCACGTCGAAGCGGTTGCCCGAGAACGAATAGGTGCCGCGCACGATGTCGAGCCCGCCGGTGATCGTCGGAGCGGCCGAGGTGCCGCCGATCCGCATGTCGGCCTCCCACTCGCTTTCCAGCCCCATGCCCGAGACGAACAGCTGGTTGTCGGCCCGGACGCGCAGGTCGAGCTTGAACAATCCGACCGATGGAGCGGCCGCGCGATCGGTCGGCCGCGCGACGCGGATCTCGCTCTTCTTGCGCACGCCGGTCAGCTCCGGCACCTCGGCCGCGCCCTGTCGGATGATCTCATAGCGCGCCTCGGGGATGTTGATATCGCCGCTGATCAGCCCGCCGTTCGCGCCGTTCTGCACCCGGATGGTCCCGGTCGCGGTCGCGCCGAGCGCGTCGGACTTGGCAAGCCGCGCGTTGTTGAGCCGAGCGGTGATGTCGATCGGAAATCCCTGTGCTGCCGCGAGCCCGACGCTACCTTGTGCCTGCACCGTTCCGTCGCCCGCGCGGGCCGAAACGTCGGTCAGCTCGAGGCGATCGTTGTTGAACCGCGCGGCGATCCGCATCTGCGACAACCGCGTACCATAGGTCTCATTGTCGTAGGTCAAATTATCGGCGCGGATCAGACCGTTGACGCGCGGCGCGGAAACGGTGCCGCCGAAATCGGCCGCAACCGCGATCGGTCCGGACAATTGCTGCTGCGCCAGCCCGGCGAAGCTGAACAGGACGCTCGACGGGCCATTGTAGCGGATCCCACCCGATAGCGGACCCTGCATCAGCCGCGTCGACCAGCTGCCGCTGCCCGCAGGCGTTAACCGGGTGACCAGCCGTCCTACCGTGGTCCCGTCACGCTTGATCAGCGCGCGCCCCTCACCTGCGGCTGCGTCCAGCCGGCCCTGAAAGACCACGTCGACCGGATCCGACACCGCTGCCAGGCTGGAGCGGGTGAAGTTGCTGATATTGAGCCGCACGTCGGCCTCGGGCACCGCGCTTGCGGACCGCTGCACGTAGTCGAGACTGCCAGTCGCCTGTCCACCAAGCCCGATGTCGGGCACGAACGCGTTGGCGATGCCAAGGTCGAGCCGGTCGAGCCGCGCCTGCGCGCTGGTCCTACCACCACCATAGCGACCGGCAAGACGCACACTACCCTGGCTGAAATCGATCCGGGTCGGCTGGAGTTCGTAACCACCACCGGCGACGACGACGCGCGCCGGGTTGGCGGTGCGGAACGCGATGCCGTTCGCCTGTCCCTGCAACGCGGCGAGATACTCGCTCGGCGACAGCTTCGCATTGATCGCGACGCGGAACGGGACGCTGTTCGATCCGGTCAGCAGTGCCTGCGCCGTGCCGCGCCCGCCGGTGTAGTTGACCTTGACACGGCCAGCCTGGATCACGGTCGGTCCGTAACGCAGGTCGGCGACCTGTGCGTCGGCGACGACCGAAGGCGCATTGTCGTACAAAATGACGGTGCCGTTGATGATCGCGCGCCCGATCGTGAAATCGGTCGCGCCCGGGATCGTCGCCGCATAGGCGCGCGCGTTGACGCTGGCCCGCTGGTACTTGCCCTGCGCGCCAAGGTCTGCGGTACCAGTCAGGCCCGACCCGGCGAAGCGCACCTGTCCGGCGAACGGCCCCGCCGCGGTCTGCACGACGCGTCCGGCAAAATCGATGCCCGCGAACAGCACGCTGCGGATATCGACCGCGAGCTGGTTTCCGGGCGTGACCAGCACGTCGGCGGTGAACGGACCGTAGTTGGTCCCGCCGCTCGCGTTTACCTGATACGCCCCGCCGCGTCCCACGACGCGCGCGTCGAGGTTGGCGAGTCCGATGCCGACGCCGGGTCGCGGCGCGCGCAAGCGGACGACTGGCGCCACCGTCGTTCCGGTGACGCGCGCGAAGATCGGGCCGTATTGCGTCGAATAGGCGTCGGCATCGACCAGCAACCCGCCACGCGGATCGTAACGCCCCTGCCCTCGCGTCACGCGGAACTGCGGCGCGTTCAGCCGCAGCTCGGTGAAGGTGACGATTCCCTCGGGCGAGTAACCGAAGCGCGTGCTGGCAGTCGCATTGCCACCCATGAACGAGCGGACGCCTTCGTTGAACAACTGCTTCGTGCGTACCGCGACGCGTCCCGTTATTCCGAAGCCGCCGTTCGGACCGGGCACCAGCTTCGCGTCGGTGGTCAGGTCGATGATCCCGACGCTTTCGACACGGAAGTTGTTGACGCGGCCTTTCAATGCACCGGTGTAGCGCCCCGTCGCGACGTTCGCTGCAACAACGGCGGTCGCATCGATGCTGTCGGAGCGGATGCGCAGATTGTCCGACAGGATGTTGGGCATCGCGATCGCCAGATCGCCATCGATCCGCGCGTTGGTCGTCAAACCGCCGAGCGCCGGATTGAGCCCGGTGATCCGGCGCGCACGGGCGTGGACGGGCACCAGGATGCGGTCGGCATTCACCCGCGCGAGTCCCTCGGCATAGACGTTCTCGACACTCGTCTCGGCAAAGCCGATCGAGGTGGCACGTACCTTGTAGTCGACTGTCGGCGTCTTGAACGCACCGTTCAGCACCACGCGCGCCAGCACGTTGCGGCCGCGCAGATTGGGCGCGATCGCGCCGGGCGTCAGCAATGCCGCATCGACCGCGAAATTGCCGAGCCGCGCGTTGGCGAGATCGATCAGGCCCCCGGCGTCGACCGACAGCGCATTCGACTTCAGCTTGATCCGTGTGTCGGCCTGGCGATTGTTCAGCCGTGTATCGATCGCGACCTGCAACCCCGGCGCGGTCAGCCGCTCGACCGGCCCTTCGAGGTAGAGGCCGGGGCGGGTCAGGCCGTTGATCTGGAACCGTCCGTCGTTCACCTGCAACGCGAGGTCGGCGAGCGTCCCGCCGCCCAGCGTAGCGACGAGCTTGCCGCGCCAGTCCTTCCAGCTGCCGCGACCATCGATCGTGGCATTGAGCGGCGCCTTCAACCCGGCGATCTGCGCGATGGCGCCGCCCGCCGGGGCCGCGATCCGCGCACGAATGTCGAGCTTGTTGTCGTCGGGCACCGCATCGATCAGCACATGCGCGGTGTCACCGCCGGCAATCCCCGGCCCACGCAGCGCGGCCGCGTCAACGTTCAGCTGCGCGCGACGATCTGCGATGTGCGCGCGCCCATCGAAGCGTGCGATATGGCGCTGACCTGCGACCGGCGGCTCCATCACGAAGCGCGCGACCTGCAACCGTCCGATATCGATGTCGATGTCGGGCAGGATTGGGGCGTTGGCGTCCTCGGGCTTGGGCGGGACGGTCTTCAGCTCGGGATTGCGGCGCAGCGTGATCAGCTGGCTGGAAGCGCGGCGCACGTCGATATGGTTGTTGAGATAGTCGAACGGACGCCAGTCGATATCGATGCGCGGCGAGGCCAGGAACGTACCTTTGGGATCGTTCACGCGCACGTCGACCAGCGCCATCTGGCCATAGAGCGACCCTTCGATCCGCCCGACGCGAATGTTGAGCCCCGACTCGGTCGTATAGTCGCCGATCCGATCGGCGACGAACCGGCGACCCGGATCGGTGTTGATGCCAAGCACGATCGCAACCAGCAGCAACAGGAGCGCGATGACCGCGACCGCGGTCCACTTGAGCACGCGTTGCCACAATGGGCGCTTCACAACGACCGTGTCATCGATGGGGAGCGTGTCCTCAGTCATCAGAACGCCTGCCCGATCGAGATGTAGAGCGCGATCTTGCCGTCGCCCTTGCGCGGGTTGAGCGGCGTGGCGACATCGACGCGCATCGGCCCGAAGTTGGTATAGAAGCGCCCGCCGATGCCCGCACCGTAGCGCAGGTCCTTGGCGGTCGGGAACGTCCCCTCATAGGCGTTGCCGGCGTCGAAGAACGGCACGATGCCGAAGTCGCCGAAACGATAACGCGCCTCGATCGCGAATTCGTTGAGGCTGCGTCCGCCGACCGGATTGCCCTCGGGATCGAGCGGGCCGAGCCGCTGGTAGCCGTAGCCGCGCACCGACCCACCGCCGCCGCCGTAATAGCGCCTGGACGGCGCAAGATCGTCGCGCTCGATGCCGAAGATCGATCCCGCGCGCGCACGTCCCGCAATGACCAGGCTGTCGTTGACCGGATAATAGCCGGTCGCCTCGACCATCGTGCGCGCATACGGCCTGACCCCGCCGGACACGGCGGTTTCCGGGCTGACGTTAAGCTTCAGGCGATAACCCTTGGTCGGGTTGAGCAGATCGTTCGAGCGGTCGAACAACACCTGGCCCGGCAGCGCGGCGATACCGTAATTGCGGCGGCGACGCCCACCGGCCTGGAAGTCGTAACTCTGCTCGTTGGTGCCGACCAGTTCGAATCCGAAGGCATAGGTGAGCGGCTTCTGCCAGATCGGCGTCGAATCGTAGCTGATCCGCCCCGCGATCGTTGCGGTCACCGCGTTGAAAGCGTCGTAATCCTGCCTGAGTACGCTGCCGAGCAGGCTGACCGTGCGGTCGCGCTTGCCCGCGTTCTGGCGGCGGAAGGTGACGGAAGCACCCTGCTGCTGCGTGCCGCCGACGCCCGTCACGATCAGCGCACCCTCGGGCGGGAACAGGTTGCGGTGCGTGAACGCGGCCTCGACCTTGACCCCCTCACCCGTACCGTAACCGGCACTGCCCGACAGCGACCGGAACGGCCCCTTCGTCTGGCGCACGAGCAGATCGACTTGCTCGGTCCCATCGGGTCCCGCCTGCCCGGTACGGACCGGCTCGACCGAAACGCTCGAGAACAGCCCCGTCGCGACGAGCGCCTGACGCAGGTCGTCGGTCAGGCGGATGTCATAAAGCTGCCCCTGGTCGAAGCGCGGGAAGACGTTCAAGTGATCGACCGAGAAAACCGAGTCGCCCTCTGCCCGCAATTGCCCGAACGAAGCGCGCGGCCCTGTATCGACCGGCAGCGTGTAAGCGCCCTTCCATGTCGCATCGTCGAGCAGGATGTCGCGCTCGCCCACCTTGACGAAGGGGTAGCCTTGCTGCGGCAGTTTCAGGCTGACGTTCGCCTCCGCGCCCTGAATGCGCGCGGCCTCGACCGGATCGTGGACCTTGAGCGGCAGTTCGCGCTGCACGAGCCCCGGCGGCACGGTCGGTCCGGCCTGCACCTCAATCGAGCCGAGCGTGTAGATCTTGCCGGGCGTCGCGCTGACGATCGCGCGCAGCTTGTTGCCCGTGCCGGCAGAAGGCTGTTCGAGGGTGGAGACCGCAGTGCCGTCGTAATATCCGAGCGACTTCATCAACCGCACTGCCAGCGCCTCGTCCTCGCGCGCGCGCGCCGAGACCTGGGTGGCGTTCGCGGCCTTGCCCTTGCCTTCCTTCAACGCCGACAGCGCATTGAACTCGTCGGTCAGCTTGAGCGGATCGAGGCCGCGCACGACGGTGTCATATGCGATCTGGGGCGCGTCGCGGCCCTTCGCATCGGCGACCGATTGCAACGGCTCAGTGTTGAAGGTCGACAGCGGTTCGAGCGGCTGGGCGAGCTGGACGTCGACCGGCGACGGGGCGGGCAGCGTGCCGGGTACGATCGGTGCTTGCGCGGCAGATTGCGCAATCGGCGCGGGATCGTTGACTTGGGGGCGCTTGGACGGCGACGCCGCCGCGGCATTGAGCGGCATCGGCTCTAGCGGGGCGTTGATGTCGTTGCTGAGCGGCGGCAGCGCGCTGTTGAATTCGGCATCGGGGACAATCGGCGCGTCACCTTGCGGGTCGGCGGATGAGACCGGGGAAGACGAGGTCGCGGCTTTCGGCGCATCTGGCCCGCGTGCCGGTGCCATGCCGGGTTGACCCATCTGCGCCGCGGCAGGGACCGAACCCAGTGCCAGCGCAGACGTTGCCGCCAGCAAGATCATTCTCGTCGATAAACCCACGCACTCGCCCCTTTGCGCAGGATGTCGGCTTTACCGTTACACCCCCGTAATTCTTGCAACGCTTTGCGACCCAAAGAGTTGCGACGGCGCCCGGCAAACATTCGGCCGCCGCCATGTTGGCACCCTTTCGCACGGCGCGTAAGGACGGCGCAACGACACGCGGGAGAGTTCATGAACTTCGAGCTGGACGAAGACCATCGCATGATCGCCGATCTGGTACGGCGCTTCGTCGAGGACGAGCTGGTGCCGCTGGAGCAGGGCGTGCTCGACCGGGCGATCGCGGGCGAGGAAGTGCAATTGACCGCGGAAGAGACCGAGCGCGTCAACGCGGTGTCGCGCGAGCTTGGGCTCTGGGGGCTCGACGCACCCGAGGATGTCGGCGGCCACGATCTGCCTGCAGTTGCAATGGTCGGCGTCAACGAGGCGATGGGCCGCACAATCGTGCCCTACACGCTGCCGCCCGACTCGCCCAACCTGCGGATGCTCGCTGCGACCGTCAACGACCGCCAGCGCGAGGCGTACCTTGCCCCATATGTCGCCGGCAAGACAATCAGCGCGATCGGCATTTCCGAGCCCGGCGCGGGCGCGGACCCTGCCGGGATGAAGACGCATGCGGTGCGAGTGCCCGGTGAGAATGGGGGCGATGACTGGGTCATCAATGGCCGCAAGATCTGGATCACCAAGGCGAACCGCGCCGACTTCACGATCCTGATGGCGGTGACCGACCGTGAGAAGGGCGCACGCGGGGGCATGAGCGCGTTCCTGGTCGACAAGGACGCGCCGGGCTTTCAGGTCGTGCGTCCGATCCCGGTGATCGGCGGCGAGACCTTGTACGAGGTCGTGCTGGAGGATTGCCGCGTTCCGGAATGGAAGCTGCTCGGCACCGAGGGCCAGGGCTTCGCGCCGATGCAGCTGCGGCTCGCCACGCGGCGCGCCGAGATGGCGGCGAACGCGATCGGCATGGCGCAGCGCGCGCTCGACATGATGATCGACTATGCGCCGCAGCGCACGACCTTCGGCAAGCCCCTGTCCGAGCGGCAGACGGTCCAGAACTGGGTATCCGACGCCGCGATCAAGCTGCACGCCGCGCGGTTGATGACGTACGATTGCGCGTGGAAGCTCGATCAGGGCCGCGATACCCGTACCGAAGTGTCGATGATCAAGAGCTTCGCGCTGGAAACCGCGTGGGAGGTACTGGACCATGCGATGCAATGTTTCGGCGCGATGGGCATGACGCGCGAAATGCCGTTGCAGCAGATGGCGGCGCGCATCCGGCTGATGCGGATCTACGACGGGCCGACCGAGATCCATAACTGGGTCGTGGCGCGCAACCTGTTGGGAACTAGAGCATGAGAGAGCATATCGCGGTCACCACCGCCGATCACGTCGCCACCGTCGTCATCGACCGTCCGCCGCATAATCATGTCAACGCCGTCCTGGTCAACGCGCTTGCCGACGTGTTCGAGGAGTTGGGACGCGATGACGACGTCCGCGCGATCGTGCTTGCGACCGCGGGCAAGGTGTTTTGCGGCGGTGCCGACCTGACCGGCGACAAGCCGCTGGCGGACGACAGCGGCGAGAGCGAGACTCCCGCGCTCTACCGCGGCGCCTATCGCCTGTTCGCGGCGAAAAAGCCGGTTGTAGTCGCGGTTCAGGGTGCGGCGGTCGGTGCGGGGCTGGGCCTCGCGCTCGTCGGCGACTTCCGCGTCGCCGCACCCGAGGCGCGCTTCTCGGCCAATTTCGTCACGCTCGGCTTCCATGCCGGCTTCGGCATTACCGCGACGCTGCCGCGCGTCGTCGGCGAGCAGCACGCGTCCTTGATGCTGCAAACCGGCCGTCGCGTGAAGGCGGAGGATGCGCTGCGCTATGGGTTGGTCGATGAGATCGCGCCGCTCGACGACCTGCGCGCCGCGGCCGAGCGGCTGGCGGGCGAGATCGCCGCAAACGCGCCCCTCGCCGTTGAGGCCACGCGCGCGACGCTGCGCGGCGACCTGGCCGAAGCGGTGCGGACGCGGACCGAGCACGAGCGCGCCGAGCAGGACCGACTGATGCAGACCGCCGATTTCCGCGAGGGGATCAAGGCGGTCGGGGAGCGGCGCAAGGGCGATTTTGTACGCGGGTGACCACGCGCGCTTCGGTGCTGTCCGCTCGTTGCGGGAAAATAACCCAGCCGCTGAGAAACATTTGCGACAAACCCCGGATAAGCGCATCTGGGACAGACAGGCTGACACGAGCGCGACGCGCGTGGGCGGCACCACAGGCATGCGGGTGAAAGATTGATCAAGCGTGACCAAGGGCGGCATCGCCGCCTGCTGCTCGGCATTGCCGTCGCTCCCGCCGTCCTCGCGCTTGCCGCATGCGGCGGCGGCGGTGAGCAGGCGAAGGGAAAGGGCGGTGCCGCCGGACGCGGCGGCGGCGGTGGTCCGGCGCAGGTCGGCTATGTCGTTGTCCAGCCGACCTCAGTGCCGATGACGACCGAGCTCGCCGGGCGGGTGGTCGCATTCCAAAGCTCGGAGGTGCGCCCGCAGGTGTCGGGCGTGATCCAGCGGCGCTTCTTCACGGAAGGCTCGGTCGTCAAAAAGGGTCAGCCGCTCTATCAGATCGACCCGTCGCTCTACCGCGCGTCGGCGAACGAGGCGCGCGCTAGCGTCGCCAACGCCCAAGCCAACGCCGAGGCCGCGCGCATCCGCGCCGATCGCTACAAGCCGCTTGCCGAGATACAGGCGATCAGCAAGCAGGATTACACCGACGCGGTCGCCACACAGCGGCAGGCGCAGGCGCAAATCCAGCTCAACCGCGCGCAGCTCGATACCGCGCGAATCAACCTGCGCTTCACGACGGTGCCGGCGCCGATCACCGGACGCATCGGCCGCTCGCTGTTCACGGTCGGCGCGCTGGTCAGCGCGACGCAGACCGATCCGCTGACGACGATCCAGCAGCTCGACCCGATCTTCGTCGACATCCAGCAATCGAGCGCGGAGCTGCTCACGCTGCGCCGCGCGCTCGCCAGCGGCGGCTCGGTGCCCGCGCGCGCCGATGTGCGGCTGAAGCTGGAGGACGGCAGCGACTATGGCCTGACCGGCAGCGTCGAGTTCGCGGAGGTGGTCGTCGACCAGTCGACCGGCACCGTCACGCTTCGCGCGCGCTTCCCCAACCCGCGTGGCCTGTTGCTGCCCGGCATGTTCGTCCGCGCGCAGTTCAGCCAGTCGATCGACCAGAATGCGTTCCTGGTGCCGCAGCAGGCGGTGTCGCGCGATCCGAAGGGCAATGCGACGGTCTGGCTGGTCGGCCCCGGCAACAAGGCGATACAGCGCGACATTACCGCGACGCGGACACAGGGCGCTTACTGGGTGGTGACCGGCGGGCTGAAGAACGGCGATCGCATCATCACGCAAGGCACCGGCACGCTGAAGCCCAACGCAGCCATCAAGCCGGTGCCCGCCAACACGCCGCAAAAGGTCGCGCCACCGCCGTCGAAGGACGGTAACGGCGGTCAGGCAGGCGACACCGGCGGACGCGGCCAGGGCGGCCAGAGCAAGGCCGGCTGAGTGCTGTCACGCATCTTCATCGATCGCCCGATCTTTGCCTGGGTGCTCGCGATCATCGTGATGATGGCGGGCGTTGGTGGCATCCTCGGTCTGCCGATTGCGCAATATCCCGACGTCGCCCCGCCGCAGGTATCGGTCCGTGCGACCTACCCGGGCGCCAACGCGCAGACGATCCAGAATTCGGTCACGCAGGTGATCGAGCAACAGCTGACCGGCATCGACGGCCTGTTGTACTTCAGCTCGTCATCCTCGTCGCGCGGATCGGTGACGATCACCGTCACGTTTGAAAAGGGGACCAACCCCGACATCGCGCAGGTTCAGGTGCAGAACCAGGTCCAGCAGGCGGTGTCGCGCCTGCCGACGCAGGTGCAGCAACAGGGCCTCGTCGTCCGCAAATCGAACCCGGACAACCTGCTGATCGCGGGCGTTTACGACATCAGCGACAAGCTGACGAACCAGGACGTGTCCGATTACCTGGTGTCGAACCTGCAGGACCCGCTCGGCCGTGTTCAGGGTGTGGGTGACACCAACGTTTTTGGCGCGCAATATGCGATGCGCATCTGGCTCGATCCCGCGCGTCTGGCAAGTTATCAGCTGATGCCGGGCGACGTCGTCACCGCCATCACCAACCAGAACACCGAGGTCGCGGCCGGCGAGATCGGCGGGCAGCCGATGCCGCAGACACAGATGCTGAACGCGACCGTCACCGCGCAGTCGCGGTTGCAGACGCCAGAGCAGTTCCGCAACATCATCCTGAAGACGACCAGCAGCGGCGCGACCGTTCGGCTCGCCGACATCGGCCGGATCGAACTGGGCGCGGAGAGCTATGCCGCGCTCAGCCGCGTCAATCGCCATCCTGGCGCAGGCATCGCCGTGCTGCTGGCGCCGGGCGCCGACGCATTGCAGACCGCCGAGCTGGTCAAGGCCGAGATCGCGCGTGTCGCAAAGACGTTCCCGCCCAATCTGCGCGTTGCCTATGCCAACGACACCACCGACTTCATCAAGCTGTCGATCGAGGAGGTCATCAAGACGCTGGTCGAGGCGATCATCCTCGTCGTCATCGTCATGTTCGTGTTTCTGCAAAGCTGGCGCGCGACACTGGTGCCGACAATTGCGGTGCCGGTGGTGCTGCTCGGCACGTTCGCGGTTTTCTATCTCGCCGGCTTCTCGATCAACACGCTGACGCTGTTCGGGCTCGTGCTCGCGATCGGCCTGCTCGTCGACGATGCGATCGTGGTGGTCGAGAATGTCGAACGCCTGATGGAAGAGAACCCGGGCATGAGCCCGCGCGACGCGACGGTGGAATCGATGGACGAGATCACCGTCGCGCTGATCGCGATCGCGCTCGTGCTGTCGGCGGTGTTCCTGCCGATGGCGTTCTTCGGCGGATCGACCGGCGTCATCTATCGCCAATTCTCGCTCACCATCATCTCGGCGATGGTCCTGTCGGTACTGGTCGCCCTGATCCTGAGCCCCGCCCTCACCTCACACCTGCTGAAGGCCAAGCACGACGAGAACGGTGACCTTCACCAGACTTGGCTCGGTCGAAAGGCGCCGTGGGTCGCGGACAAGCTGGAGGGTGCGAAGGACTGGTTCAACGACCGGTTCGACCGGATGGTCAAGCGTTACACGGGCGCGGTCGAGCGCGTGATTGACCATCGCTGGATCGTCGTGCTGATCTATGTCGGCATCGTTGCGCTGCTGGCCGTCATGTTCCTGCGGCTGCCGACCGGCTTCCTGCCGACCGAGGACCAAGGCGGCGCAATCGTGCAGTTCCGCCTGCCCGCGGGCGCGACGCAGGGACGCACCACCGAGGTGCAGCGCCGCGTTGAGCAATATTTTGCGACCAACGAAGCCAAGAACATGCGTACGCTGTTCACGGTCGCGGGCGGTGGCGGTGGCGGCGTGAGCGGCCAGAACACCGGACAGGGTTTCATGGCCTTCACCGACTGGGCCAACCGCACCGACAAGGCAGACAGCGCCGATGCAATCGTCGCGCGCGCGTCCGCCGCATTCCGCGGGCTGCGCGACGCGCAGGTGTTCGCGCTCGTCCCGCCTGCGATCCGTGGCCTCGGCCAGTCGGACGGCTTCACGATGGAGCTGCAGAACGCGAGCGGCATGAGCCAGGAGAAGTTCAACGCCGCGCGCGACGAATTGCTCGCAAAGGCGAACGCCGATCCGAAACTGGCGGGCGTGCGCCTGACCGAGTTGCCCGACATCGGCACGCTGCGCGTCGATGCCGACCCGCAGAAGCTCGCCGCGCTCGGCCTGTCGCAGGGTGACGTCAACACCACGTTGTCGACCGCTTGGGGTGGCCGCTACGTCAACGATTTCATCGACCGCGGTCGCGTAAAGCGCGTCTACGTTCAGGGGGATGCCCCCTATCGGGCCGAGCCGGAGGACCTGTACCAGTGGTTCGTCCGCAACACGTCGGGCACGATGGTGCCGTTCAGCTCGTTCGCGAGCCTCGGCTGGTCGCAGGCGCCGACGACGCTGTCGCGCTTCAACGGCATCTCGTCGTATGAATTCCAGGGTTCGGGCGCGAACGGCGTCAGCTCGGGCGACGCGATGGCGCGGATGCAGCAACTGGCGGGCGAGATCCCGGGCACCAGCATCGCCTGGGCCGGCCTATCGTATCAGGAACGGCTGTCCTCGGGCCAGGCGCCGCTGCTCTACGGCCTGTCGATCATCGTCGTGTTCCTGTGCCTGGCGGCCTTGTACGAAAGCTGGACGATCCCGATCGCAGTGTTGCTGATCATCCCGCTCGGGCTGATCGGCGCGATTGTTGCGGTGTCGCTGCGTGGTCTGACCAATGACGTTTATCTCCAAATCGGACTTCTGACGACGATGGGGCTGGCGGCGAAGAACGCGATTCTGATGATCGAGTTCGCCGAACAGGCGGAGAAGAAGGGTGCGCGCATCATCGACGCGGCGCTGGAGGCGGCGCGGTTGCGTCTGCGCCCTATCCTGATGACCAGCCTCGCGTTCATCTTCGGCGTGCTGCCGCTCGCGATCTCGACCGGTGCGGGCGCGAACAGCCGCATCGCGATCGGCACCGCGGTGATCGGCGGCATGATCACCGCGACCGTGCTGGCGATCTTCTACATTCCGTTGTTCTTCGTGCTGGTCCGCCGCGGCACGCGGGACGGGATCAAGGGCCTGCGTCGCGGCGCCGACCCTAGCCACCCGGAAGAGGGCGGTGATGGAGGCGATGGTCCGAAGGACCGGCCGCCGACGCCGCAGCTTCCCGCGCCGGCGAGCCACCCTGCCCTTCCCGCACCGGATCACGCATGATGCGCCCGACGTTCCGACCGCTCGTCACGCTGCTGACCGCCAGCGCGCTCACCGCCTGCTCGCTGGCACCCAAATACGTCCGCCCCGACTTGCCGGTGCCGCCGTCATGGCCGATCGGTGATGCGTACTTACGCCAGAGCGAGGCGCCGCTGCCAAGCGTCAGCTACCGCGACATCTTTCGCGACGCACGGTTGCAGCGGATCATCGACGAGGCGCTGGTCAACAATCGCGACCTCCGCGTCGCGGTCGCGAATATCGAGGCGACACGCGCGCAATACCGCATCCAGCGCGCCGACCTGTTCCCGCAAGTCGATGCGACCGGGTCGTACAGTTATCGTCGCACCGGCAGCTCGGGCGTCTCTACAGGAGTGCCGATCGGCACCGGCGGCAATGCCGGCGGCGGCGGGACGGGCACCGGTGGCGTCGGCACCGGTGGCGTGAACGGAGGTACCGGTGTCGGCAACGGCGGCACCGGCGGTGTCGGCACCGGAGGCACTACCAGCGTCTCCAGCAATCGCAGCACGTTCAGCGCGCAGCTGGGCGTGACGGCGTTCGAGATCGACCTGTTCGGCCGTGTCCGCTCGCTGACCAGCGCGGCGCTCGACCGCTACTTCGGACAGGAGGCGGCAGCGCGCGCGACACGGCTAACGCTGGTGTCGGACATCGCCAACGCCTGGATCACCTACGGCTCCGACGCGAGCCTGCTCAAGATCGCCGAGGATACCGCGACCAGCGCGCGACGCAGCGTGCAGCTGACCCGCGCGCGGCTGGCAGGCGGCGTCTCGCCACGCAGCGACGTGCGTCAGGCCGAGCAGGTGCTCGAGACCGCGCTGGCCGATCTGGCACAGCAAAAGACGCTGATCGCGCAGGACGCCAACGCGCTGCAACTTCTGGTCGGCGCGCCGGTCAATGCGACGCTGCTCCCCGGATCGATCGACGACGCGGCGCGCAACCTGGGCGAGCTGCCCGCCGGGCTCGACTCTGGCATCCTGTTGCGCCGCCCCGATGTGGTGCAGGCGGAATATTCGTTGCGGGCCGCAAACGCAGAGATCGGCGCGGCGCGTGCGCAGCTGTTCCCGCGCGTCGCGCTGACCGCGTTGGTCGGCTTCGCCAGCACCGCGCTCCGCACGCTCTTCACCGGCGGCGCGTTCAACTATTCGGTCGCGCCGAACGTCAGCTACCCGATCTTCCAGGCGGGCGCGGCGCGTGCGGGCGTCGCGTATTCGCAGGCACAGCGCGATGCGGCACTCGGCACCTACGAGAAGACGATCCAGACCGCGTTCCAAGAGGTCTCGGACGCGCTGGCGCGGCGCGGCACGATCACCGACCAGCTTGCCGCCAACCAGCGGTTCCTCAACGCTGCGGCCGACACGTTGCAGCTCGCCAACGCACGCTATCAGGGCGGGATCGACACGTATCTGACCAGCCTAGACGCGCAGCGATCGCTCTACACCGCGCAACGCACGGTGGTGCAGACGCAGCTGACGCGCGCGTCCAACCTCGTCACGCTCTACCAGACGCTCGGTGGCGATTCGCAACTGGAGGCGACCGCTCAAGGGCCGGTCACGCCGGTCAGCACCGGCACACCGCCACGGCCGTAACGCGGCATAACCGCCCCGCCCGCTGTTCACAGGCGGGCGGAAGCGGGTTGCACGGGCATCATCAGCCCGCTTTGCCGCCGCCCTGCATCGGCGCAACCGCGTCGCGGCCGAACTTCATGATCAGCTCGCCGATCTCGCGTGCCTGATCCATCGAGCGCTGGCTCTGCTCGCGCAGGTAATCGCCCTGAATGCGCATCACATCGCCCAGATCCTTGGCCTGCGCTGCCGCGCGCATCGCGGCAAATGCCTGCTCGGCGTTGGTTTGCGCCTGATCGATCATCGCGACACCCAGGCTGGAGGATTGGTCCGCGATCTTCTGTCCGGACGCGTGTATCGCGTCGCCGGCGCGCTGCGCTCCCTCGAAGGCTGCGCCGGTAGCGTTTTTCGTCGCGTTTGCGTTGTCGTCCGCCATTATCCTGCTCCTCCATGCGGCCAGCGTTCAAGCCGCTTGCATCGCCTCAACCCGGCCGGCCCCAAGCGGTTGCACCCGCGTTATTTGCCGAAGCCGAACACGTCCTGGTGGAAGCGGCCCTCGGCGATCATCCGCTCGAGCCAGGCGGAGCCCTGCGTGTGCTCGCCGCCGACCTGCTGCATCCAGATGCGCACCAGCGTGTCGCGCACCGCGGGCGCCATGTAGCGGCCGTCGCCGCACAGGAACACGCTCGCGCCATCCTCCAGCGCGCGCCAGACCCGCTCCTGTTCGGCCCAGAGCGCGTCCTGCACGAAGCGCCATGGATGTGACGGCACCGCGGAGAAAGCGAGCTGCAGGTCGATCAACCCGTCTCCCGCCCACGCTTCCATCTCGTCGCGGCAGAACCAGTCGTGGTCAGGGTGACGGCAGCCGAAGAACAGCAGATTGGTTGCGACCTGCGCGCCTGCCGCCGCTTGCGCCGCGCGTTCTTGCAGGAAGCCACGCAGGGGTGCGAAGCCGGTGCCGGGACCGATCAGGATCATCGGCTGCGCGGGGTCGGCAGGCGGCGCGAACGGCGGGTTGGGTCGGCGGACGTAGCCGAAGACGTGCTCGCCCGGCTGAAGCGCCTTCATGTAATCGGACGCGAAGCCGCGATGCTCGCCCAGCCCCGACCAGGCGGGCGCGGCGATCGTGCCGACGATCAGGTCGACGACATCGGGCGAGACGAGTGGCGATGAGGCGATCGAATAGAAGCGCGGCTGGATAGCGGGCGACCAGTCGATCAGTTGGTCGAGCGTCACCGACGCGGCTGGATGCCGCTCGATCAGGTCGAGCAGCGACACGCGCTTGTCGCCCACCTGCGCGTCGTAATCCGCCTCGATCGCCGCCAAGGCCGCGACCGTGTGCGGGCACCGCGTCGTGCCGCGCAGGCCCGCGAGCGCGCGCCGCGACGCCGCCTCGGACAGTTCGACGAAGTCGGTCAGCAGCTGCTCGACTGTGACGGTGGCGCCGAGCGGCAGGTGCTTGAAGCGACCGCCCTGCCCGTCGACCCTGACCTGCATCGCGCCGCGGGTGTCTAGGAGGTCGAGCGCACGCGCGACCAGATCGGGCCGGTTGCGCGCGTAGATCGCGAGGTGGTCGCCGGTGGCATAATGCTTACCCTCGGGAAGCCGTACCCGGATCAGCCGGGTCGACGGTCGCGGCGGCTCCTGCGCGAAGTCCCACAAGCCATCGGCCGGGCGGACCAGTTCGTCATTGGCGACGATCTCCAGCCGCTGCGCGTGTTCGGGCAAGGCGCGCACGCGCATCTCGGCGGCGTCGACCGGCACCAGCGACAGCGTCGCGCTATTCGCCGCCGGCGCCGCCTCTGCGCCCAGCGCCTGCCACAGGTCGCGCACGAAGGTGGCAATCGCGCCGTCGAAGTCGCCCTGCCCATCGGCTTCGCCACGCGGCACCAGCCGCTCACCGCCAGCCGCCGCGATTGCGGTATCAACGCGGCTGGGGAATGCCTGAAAGTTCGGCCATTGACTATTGCCGATGCCGAGCACGGCGTAGCGCGCGCCGCTCCAATCCGCGTCGTTGAACACCCCAGCATCGAGCGCGCGTTCGACCGCGACCGCGCTGTCGGGCGCCCGACCGTTATAGGTCGCGGTGACGATCACGATCACCTTGTCGGCGGGTGCCGCGCCGCCCTTAAGTCCCTCGTCCATCGACCGCACGACAACGTCGAACCCGTCGGTGCGTGCGCGCTCGGCGATCTCCTCCGCGACGTCGCGCGCGGTGCCGAGCGAGGTGCCGTAAAGCAGTACGAAGCGCTGCCCCGATCCGGCCACCGCGCCGATCGCTATCGCCTCGTCTGTCGTGGCGGCCTCACCCATCTGCAAACGCTCATGGGCTCCGCGCAAGCGCACGCGCATGGCGAATTCGTCAGGCTTGATCGACAGCGTCTCCTTGACGCGCAGCGTGTAGCTGTGCGGATCGCTGATCGCGAAGGCGCGCAGCAGCATGGCCAGCGCGATCTTCGCTTCCACCATCGCGAACTGCCGCCCGATGCACGCGCGCTCGCCGTTGCCGAACGGCTTGTAGGCGTGCGGATGCCGCGCCGCCTCGGCCTCAGGCAGCCAGCGATCGATGTCGAACTCGTCTGGCTGCTCCCACACACCCGGCGCGCGATGGAGGCCGGGCGTGAAGATGTTGACCGGGCGATCCTTGCGCATCCGCCAGCCGGGCTTGCCGTCGCCCGCGCCGATCACCTGATCCCCGAACGGTGCGACGCTGAACGCGGGCGCGGTCGGCCACAGCCGCAACGCTTCCTTCAACACGCGCTCGATCACCTCAAGGCGGGCGACCTGCGCGTAATCGGGTCGCGTATCACCGGGCAGCACACGGTCGACCTCGGCATAGGCCTGTGCCAGCACCGCGGGGTTGCGCAGCAGGTAGGTGAAGGCGAACGTCAGCATCCCCGACGTGGTCTCGTGGCCCGCGATCAGGAAGGTCAGCACCTGATAACGGATGTTGAGGTCATCCAGCCCCTCGCCCGTTTCCGGATCAACGGCGCTCAGCATCAGGTTGAGCAGGTCTTTGCCCTCATTCGGGTTGACCTTGCGGTCGGCGATGATCCCGTCGACCAGCGCGTTCATCTCGGCAATGTCGGCCTCGTACTGCGCCGCCGCACGCTTGGCGAAGCGTTGCTGCACCGGCAGCCGCGTGATGACGTTGAGCGCCTCCGACAATGCGCGGCCGAGCGCGACCAGAAAGCTGTCGAGTTCGTCGCGCTCGAACGAGTTGAAGCGGTGGCCGAAGCCTGCGATCGCGATCGAGTCGAGCGTCAGGCGGGTCATGTCGTCGGCGACGTGGACGTCGGTGCCCGCCGCGCGCGTCCATTTGGCGACGAGTTGATCGCATACCTCGACGATCATGTCGAAATAGCCGCGCATCGCGCGCTGCGAAAAGGCGGGCAGCAGGATGCGGTGCGCCTTGCCCCAGTTCGGCTCCTCGCTGAACGCGGTGAACAGCCCGTCGCCCGCGAACTTGCGCACGACCCGCAGCGCCGGGCCCGGCATCTTGCGAAAGCGGGTCTCGTCCGACAGTTCGGCGACGAGATCGGGATCGGTGACGAAGATCGACACGCGGCTGCCGAAGCGCAGCTTGAAGATACCTTGCGACATGTCGCGGCTGACGCTGAGCAGATGGCCGATCAGCCCGGCGCGCGCGATCTGGTGCAGGTGGCCGATGACGGGCAGCGCACGCGGCATCGGCACCGCTGCGGACGGCGCGGCGGGTATGTCGTTGGGTTTGCTCGCCATGATCGCCGTTGCTCCGTTACGCTCGCCACAGCCCCAACCACAGGCTTGGTTCCGCGCGCAAGTTGCCGCAACGGCAGGCTGGCGGTGCGCACGGCGGCCCGGTAAGAGGCCCGAATGGTTCGTTTCCTGCCCTCCATGCTCAAACCCCTGGTCGCCGGCATCGCCGCCGCCGTCGGCCTTTCGCACCCGGCCGCTGCCGCGATGCAGGATCCTGCCACCGATCCGGTTTGCGCCAATGTGCGTGTCGCCTTCCCGGCCGAGCTGTCGCATTGGAGCATGCGCACGCCGCTGACCGCGGGCCATGCGCCGCGCAACGCGCCCGTGCTAGCGATTGGCCGCGCTGCCGACCTGAGGCTCGCGCCTCTCGCCAACGTGCAGCCCCGGATCGCACCGGCCAAGGTGCCGGCACCCGGCAGCTACGCGGGCCTTGTCATGTTTCAGGTGATCCGCCCCGGCACCTATCGCGTCGCGTTGGGGCAGAAGGCATGGATCGATGTCATCCGCGGACGTGCTGGTGTCGCGTCGAGCGCACACACGATGGGGCCGCGTTGCACCGGTGTCGCAAAGCTGGTCGACTTTCCACTGCGTCCCGGCCGGTACGTGCTGCAGCTGACGGGCGCGCCGACGCAGACCGTTGCCGCCACGATCGTCCGGGTAAAGTGACGGTAATGCTGCCGCTCATCGCGCTGTTCGCGCAAGCCACGGCTCCGGCAGCTGTACCGACGCTAGCTCCGCCTGCTGTCGCAGCGCCTGCGGCCAACCCGGCAGTGGCACCGGTCAAGGTCCGGCTAGAAACCGCCGCCGGACCGATCGTGATCGCAGTCGACCGCGAGCATGCGCCGCTCACCGCCGCCAATTTCCTGCGCTACGTCGATGCCAAGAAGCTCGACGGCATCGCCTTCTACCGCGCGGTGAAGGTCGGCGACGGCTACGGTCTTGCGCAGTTTGGGACGCGCAATGATCCCAAGCGCACGCTGCCACCCGTCGCCTTCGAGCCGACCAGCAAGACGGGTCTGAGCCACGTCGACGGCGCGATCTCGATGGCCATGGCGAAGCCGGGCACCGCAGCGGGCGATTTCTTCGTCGTGGTCGGCGATCTGAAATCGATGGACGCGCACGACAATGATCCCGGGTTCGCGGTGTTCGGCCGCGTGGTCGAGGGGATGGACGTGATCCGCCGCATCCTCGGCTCACCTACTTCGCCGACCGACGGTATCGGCGTGATGAAGGGGCAGATGCTTTCGCCGACGATCCGCATCAACACCGCGCGTCGCGAGCCGTAGCGCACCACTCGGTCAGCAAGCCGTAAAGCGTTACCTTTTCGCCACATTGTCGCGCGGCCGCCGACGCGGCATAGGTAGAATCGCGCGATGTCGCTCTCGCCCGCCTTTCTCGACGAACTGCGCGGGCGCACGCATCTGTCAGCGCTGGTCGGCAAAACCATCAAGCTGACGCGCGCAGGTCGCGAGATGCGCGGCTGCTGCCCGTTCCATAATGAAAAGACGCCCAGCTTCTACGTCAACGACGACAAGGGTTTCTACCACTGCTTCGGCTGTTCGGCGCACGGCGATGCGATCCGCTGGATGACCGATCATCAGGGTCTGCCCTTCATCGACGCGGTGAAGGAACTCGCCGCCACCGCCGGGCTGGAGGTACCGCAGGCCGACCCGCGCGCGGCGCAGAAGGCGGAGCGCGCCAAGTCGCTTCACGACGTGATGCAGGCCGCCGCCGACTGGTTTGCCGCGCAATTGGGCGGGATCGACGGTGCGGCGGCCCGCGCGCTGCTCGACCGCCGCGGGGTGAGCACGTCGACGCAGCGCAGCTTCGGCTTCGGCTACGCGCCCGACAGCCGTGGCCGCTTGCGCGCCGCGCTCAAGGACTTCGGCGACGCGATGCTGGTCGAGGCCGGGCTGCTGATCCAGGTTGACAACAAGGAACCCTACGACCGTTTCCGCGGCCGGTTGATAATCCCGATCCGCGACCAGCGCGGGCGCGTGATCGCATTCGGCGGCCGCATCATCGGAGAGGGCGAGCCCAAATATTTGAACTCGCCCGACACGCCGCTGTTCGACAAGGGGCGCACGCTCTACAATCTCGACCGCGCCTCTGCGGCGGCGCGCAAGGCCGACCGCGTGTTCGTGGTCGAAGGCTATATGGACGCGGTGGCACTCGCGCAGGGTGGCGTGGGTGAGGTCGTCGCCCCGCTCGGCACCGCGCTGACCGAGGCGCAGCTTGAGCGGTTGTGGCGGATGGTCGACGTGCCGACCGTGTGTCTCGACGGCGACAGTGCCGGGCAGAAGGCGGCGATCCGCGCCGCGCACCGCGCGCTGCCGATGCTGGCGCCCGGCCGCAGCCTCCGCTTCGTGACGCTGCCCGATGGACAGGACCCCGACGACCTGATGCGCGCGGGCGGCGCGCGCGCGTTCGAGGCGCTGGTGCGCGAGGCCGAGCCGCTGGTGGAACGGTTGTGGAAGCACGAGCTCGCCGCAGAGCCGCTCGACACGCCCGAGCAGCGCGCCGGATTGAAGCGCCGCCTGTCTGACCTCGCGAACACGATCGCCGATCCAAGCGTCAAGTCGGAGTATGTCGCCGAGTTCCGCCACCGCTTCGATCAGCAGTTCGCACGCGGGCGGCAGGGGATCGGCTTTCAGACGCGTACGCCGTTCTTCCCCTACCAGCAGCGCCGCGCCGGGCAGAAATGGTCGCCGCCCCCCGCCCCCGTCACCGACGACGCCAAGGCAGTGCGCGCCGCGGGCGGGATCGACCGCGTGCTCGCCAAGGCGGTGCTCGCCGGCCTGATCCGCCACCCGGCCGAGATCGCAACGCACATGGAAGTGCTTGGCAGCCTCAAGCTCGCCGATGGCGCACTCGGCCGATTGTTCGAGGCGGTGGTGGACGTAGCGCTTGAGGACAGATCGCGGCGGGAGGGGGCGCTTGATAGCCAGCGTCTGGTCACCATATTGACGCGATCCGGCTTCGAACAGGTCGCGTCCGACCTGCTCAGGGCCGATACGATGCCCTATTCGTTCACCCGCAAGACGGCGGACGAGAACAAGGCGCGCGAGGACCTCGACGAGGCGATCGCCATTCTTGTCTCCCGCCCCGAAGTGGATGCGGCGCTGGCGGACGCGACCTCCGCAATGCAGCGCCACTTCACCGACGAAGCGTTTGAACGGCAGGTGGCATTGGTCAACGAACAACGGGCGCTGGACGTGCGGCTTGCAAATCTCGTGCAGGCGAACGAAGACGCCCGCGCGCTAGGTACCGAGGACAATTGATGGCGAAGGCGAATATGGCGGAAGCACCCGAGGCTCAGGACAACGGGGATGCGCCGCTGATCGACTTGAACGACGCGAACATCAAGAAGGTGATCGCCCGCGCCAAGAAGCGCGGCTACATCACCTATGACCAGCTGAACGACGCGCTGCCGCAGGGTGAGATGTCGTCCGATCAGATCGAGGACATCACCTCGGCGCTGAACGAGATGGGCATCAACATCGTCGAGAACGACGAGCAGGGCGAGGAAGGCGAGACCGAGGAGCGCGCCGAAGAGGACGAGGTCGAGGCGACCGATGCCGAGGCCGACAGCAGCGCGCCCGTCGTCGAGAAGAAGAAGGAAACCGTTGATCGCACCGACGATCCGGTCCGCATGTATCTGCGCGAGATGGGGGCGGTCGAGCTCCTCTCGCGCGAGGGTGAGATCGCGATCGCGAAGCGGATCGAGGCCGGGCGCGACACGATGATCCTGGGGCTATGCGAGAGCCCGATCACCTTCAACGCGATCATCGACTGGTCGACTGCGCTGAACGAAGGGCAGATGCAGCTGCGCGAGATCCTCGATCTCGACGCGATGCTGTCGAAGGGACCGTCGGCCGAGCAGGTCGAGGGCGCCGAGGACGACGACGGCGAGATCAGCGAGAAGAACGCCGGCACCAGCTTCAAGGAAGAAGAGGACGTTGCCGAGGAGCCGTCCGCCGATGAGGACGACGAGTCCGGCGAGCCGCGCGTGCCGCGCCCGAGCGACGACGAGGACGAGGACAACACGCTCAGCCTCGCGCAGATGGAGGAAACGCTCAAGCCGCAGGCGCTGGAGAAGTTTGCCAATATCACCGCGCTCTACAAGAAGTTCTCCAAGATGCAGGAGACGCGGCTTGGTGCGATGGGCGGCGGCAACGAGCTGTCCGCCGCCGACGAGCGCAAGTACCAGAAGCTGCGCGAGGAGCTGACTGCCGAGGTCGAGAGCGTGCAGTTCCATCAGGCGAAGATCGAGTTCCTAGTCGACCAGCTTTATTCGTACAACCGTCGCCTGACCGCTTTGGGCGGGCAGATGCTGCGCCTGGCCGAGCGGCACAAGGTCAGCCGCGCCGACTTCCTCAAGCGCTACATGGGACACGAACTCGACGACACGTTCCTGTCGACCGTGTCGGGTCTCGACAAGAAGTGGACCGCGTTTGCGACCAACGAGGCCGGAGCCGTCGAGCGCATCCGCAGCGAGATCGCCGAAATCTCGCAGCAGACCGGCATGGGGCTGGCCGAGTTCCGCCGCATCGTCAACATGGTGCAAAAGGCGGAGCGTGAGGCGCGCATTGCCAAGAAGGAGATGGTCGAGGCGAACCTGCGCCTCGTGATCTCGATCGCGAAAAAGTACACCAACCGCGGGCTACAGTTCCTTGACCTGATCCAGGAAGGCAACATCGGCCTGATGAAGGCGGTCGACAAGTTCGAGTACCGTCGCGGCTACAAATTCTCGACCTATGCGACATGGTGGATCCGTCAGGCGATCACCCGTTCGATCGCGGACCAGGCGCGCACGATCCGCATCCCGGTCCATATGATCGAGACGATCAACAAGCTGGTCCGCACCAGCCGCCAGTTCCTCCATGAGCAGGGCCGCGAGCCGACGCCCGAAGAGATGGCCGAGCGCCTGAGCATGCCGCTCGAGAAGGTGCGCAAGGTGATGAAGATCGCCAAGGAGCCGATCTCGCTCGAAACGCCGATCGGCGACGAGGAGGACAGCCATCTGGGCGACTTCATCGAGGACAAGAACGCCGTCATCCCGGTTGACGCCGCGATCCAGGCGAATTTGAAGGAAACGGTCACTCGTGTCCTTGCCAGCCTGACGCCGCGTGAAGAGCGCGTGCTGCGCATGCGCTTCGGCATTGGCATGAACACCGACCACACGCTGGAAGAGGTTGGCCAGCAATTCTCGGTCACGCGCGAGCGTATTCGGCAGATCGAGGCCAAGGCGCTCAGGAAGCTCAAGCATCCAAGCCGTAGCCGCAAGATGCGCAGCTTCCTCGACCAATGATCCGAACACGCCGGCGAAGGAGACTTCGCCGGCGTTTTTCTCGATAAGCGTCGGCATAGCGGATCGTCGGCTTGCCTCGGTGGCCGCTTTGACGATAGCTGCCTCGGCTAAACATCCGTTATGGGCCGACTTTCTGCGAGTTGCGGTCGGCCGAAATCATCCATTCTGCTTCAACTTGCTAGGCATGCCGTCGGTCGCGGGCCAGTCATCGGCCTATGGACAACACACTTCCGCAAATCAGCCCCGAACAGCAGGTGACCGCGTCGGAGCTCGTCCGCCATTTCGGCTTGTGGCAGGATCGCGCCGCACGCGCGCCGGTCTATATTCACCATCGGGGGCGTCTGCGGCTCGTGTTGCTGTCGCTCGAACTGATGGACTCGATCTGCTCGACGCATCTCGACGGCGTCCCTGACGTCAATGGGCAGGTGCCCGCGCTGATCGACCACCTTGATGAGGCATTGATCGTGTTCGCGGCAAACGGGCATATCCGCCATGCCAACGCCGCCGCGCAGACCCGCTTCGGCAAAGGGGCGCAGGTCGATCGCGCCGCCCGCCAGGTAACGCAGGTGAGCGGCCTGTTCCTTGAAGACGCGGTCGCGCGCGTACTCGCCAGCGGCACGGGCGAGACGCTCGACCTCGTGCCCGACCCCTTCCCCGCGCGCCGACTGCACGCTCGGATCGATCCCTTGGGTGACGGTTGCCTGCTGGTCGCGCGTGATGCGACCGCGGCGGAGGAGGCGCGCGCATGCGCGGCCGAGCTGCGCGCGCTCGAACGCGCGATCGAAGTGTCGAACGTCGCGGCACGCGCGCGTATCAATCCGCGCGGCTATCTGCTCGAACCCGACGCCGCGCTTGCACGCGTCACCGGAACGACGGTCGAACAGCTCGCCACCGCACGCTTCCTGACGCTGGTCGCAGTCGCCGACCGCGCGCGCGTGGCCGACATGATCGACTATGCCTTCGCCAATACCGCCGCGGTGGGAACGCGCGCGCACTTGCTCGTCCATGGTGCGACCGCGCTCCCAGTCGCCCTGGGCATCGCCCCGGTCGAGCGCAGCGGTCGGGTCGACGAGCTGAGCATTCTGCTCACGCCAGCAGCCTGACCGCCTGCACGGTCCAGTTACCGCATCACGCGAACGATTTAGCCGGTCGAGGTCCGCGTTAAACGCGCGCGATCCAGCGTAAACGCGACCTTCACACTCGCACGCTAAGCCGATGAGGCCGGGGGGCTGGCATGTGAATGGAGGTAAAGGCGCGCGTGATTGTTGCATCGAGCGAGGCATGGTCGGTCGGCACGCGCACGCTCGCGTCGCTGGTCGCGACCGACGGCACCGCCGCGCAGACGCACGCGCTGATGCTCGCACGCCCTGTTGCCTCGATGCGCGACCTGGCCGATGCGGTGCATGCGCTCTGCGCCGTGCACGGCTCGCCTGACCGGCGGCTCCCGACACTCGACGCCGCTGACGCCGCGTTACAGAACTGGATCGTACGCGTTGCCGGTGTTCGCGCGGACGAACGCGCCTTTCTCGCCCGTCTAGCAGCCGATGTCGGGCCAATCCCGTCGACGCCGGGTCACGCTGCGACCGAGGCGGCATTGTTGGCGCAGCGCCAGGTGCTCGACCGTCTCTCCGCATCCGACCGCGCCGGCTGCGCGCTTGGTGCCGCGGTCGGGTTGACGCTCGACTGGGTCGCGATCCGCGCCGTGCTCGACAATGCCGCGCGACGCCTGTTCGGGACGGGCCCCGAGACGACGCACGAGTTCGCGCGACAGATCGCCGCGCTGCTCGCGCAAGCGCCGCTGCCGTCGGGCGTGGAGCGGGCGATGCTGTTCGGCGCGGAGCAATTGCTCGCGCAGCACCGCGGGCTGTGGCACCTGCTCGAGGCACGCGCCTCCGCGCGCGACCGCGCCTGAGCTGATCCCCGCCGTCCGCACCCGAGCATGTCGCCGGCTTGCATCGCGGCGTGGCTCTCCGCTACGCCGGTGCGAGAACAATCGAACAGGACGGGATTGCCCATGCAGCGCTTCGAAGGAACGCAGAGCTACGTCGCGACCGACGATCTGAAGGTCGCGGTCAATGCCGCGGTCACGCTGCGCCGCCCGCTGCTGGTCAAGGGCGAACCCGGCACCGGCAAGACCGTGCTCGCGCACGAGATCGCAAAGGCCGCCAACGCCGAGCTGATCGAGTGGAACGTCAAGTCGACCACCAAGGCGCAGCAGGGTCTCTACGAATATGACGCGGTCGCGCGCCTGCGTGACGGGCAATTGGGCGACGAGCGCGTCCACGACATCGCCAACTACATCCGCCGCGGCAAATTGTGGGAGGCGTTTACCCGCCCTTCGCCGCCGGTCCTCTTGATTGATGAGATCGACAAGGCCGATATCGAGTTTCCCAACGACCTCCTCCAGGAACTCGATCGGATGGAGTTCCACGTCTACGAGACGAAGGAGACGGTGCGCGCGGTCGAGCGGCCGATCGTCGTCATCACGTCAAACAACGAAAAGGAGCTGCCTGACGCCTTCCTGCGCCGCTGCTTCTTCCACTACATCAAGTTTCCTGATCGCGACACGATGCAGGCGATCGTCGACGTCCATTTCCCCGGCATTCAGAAGTTGCTGGTCAGCCGCGCGATGGACATCTTCTACGACGTGCGCGAGGTGCCGGGATTGAAGAAGAAGCCGTCGACCAGCGAGCTGCTCGACTGGCTGCGGCTGCTGCTGCACGAGGACATGCCGCTTGAGGTGTTGCAGAACCGCGATCCGACCAAGGCGATCCCGCCGCTGCACGGTGCATTGCTCAAGAACGAGCAGGACGTGATGCTTTTCGAGCGCCTCGCCTTCATGGCCCGGCGGCAGGCGAACAAGGGCTGACACGCCGCCGGGGAACACCGCCAAAAGCAGACGGGTAACGGCTCGCTAACCACGCCCGTCAAACGCATCCTTACAATGAACCCGATACCAAAGGGTCATGGTTCGCGTTCCCCCCACGTGCATCGCCTTGGTCACCGCTGTCGCCGCCCTGCTCGGTGCCGCCCCGGCCTCCGCCAATCTGCTCGACTACGTCGGGCAATGCGTGCCCTTTGCGCGTCAAGCGTCGGGCATCCAGATCTACGGCGATGCGTGGACGTGGTGGGACCAGGCCGATGGCCGCTACAAACGCGGGCACAAGCCGAAGATCGGCGCGGTGATCGTGTTCGCGAAGACGGGGCAGCTCCGCCTCGGTCATGTCGCGGTGGTCAGCCGCGTGGTCGAGGACCGCGTGCTGATGCTGACCCACGCCAATTGGTCGCGTCAAAACGGTGAGCGGGGTCACGCCGAGCAGGACGTGACGCTCTACGACGTGTCCGACGACAACGACTGGAGCCGGGTAAAGGTGTGGTACCGCGACTCGAACGGACTCGGCGGCAGCATCTATCCGGTAAAGGGCTTCATCTACGGCACGGGAGACACCGCGCGCGAACTGACCGGGCGTGATCCCGATTACGTCGGTGCGCTGATCGATGCATACGTCCCGGGAGCAGGGGCGCACTGACCCTGTCGGAGCGGCTCGACACGGACCTGCTCGACACGGGCCAACGCGCGCGGCACACTCCGCCGCATGTTCCTCCACTTCCTAGACGAGCTCCGCGCCGCCGGCATCCCCGCCAGCATGAAGGAGCATCTGATCCTGCTCGAAGCGCTCGAGGCCGAGGTGATCGAGCGCAAGCCGGAAGACTTCTACTACCTCTCGCGCGCGGTCTACGTGAAGGACGAAGGGGTGCTCGACAAATTTGACCAGGTCTTCGCCAAGGTGTTCAAGGGATTGGAGACCAGCTTCGCGGCCAACGAGGCCGCGGTTCCTGCCGACTGGCTGAAGGCGGTGGCCGAGAAGTATCTCAGTCCTGAGGAGATGGAGGCGATCAAGTCGCTCGGCTCCTGGGACGAGATCATGGAAACGCTCAAGAAGCGCCTGGAGGAACAGGAGAAACGCCACCAGGGCGGCAACAAGTGGATCGGCACCGGCGGCACCAGCCCGTACGGCAATTCAGGCTACAATCCCGAGGGTGTCCGCATCGGCGGCGAGAGCCGGCACAAGCGCGCGCTGAAGGTGTGGGACCAGCGCGAGTTCAAGAACCTCGACAACACGCGCGAGCTCGGCACGCGCAACATCAAGGTGGCGCTACGCCGGCTGCGCAAGTTCGCGCGCGAGGGCGCGGCGGACGAGCTCGACATCGATGCGACGATCGCGGGCACTGCTCGGCAAGGCTGGCTCGACGTGCACATGCGTCCCGAACGCCGCAATGCGGTCAAGCTGCTGCTGTTCCTCGACGTTGGCGGATCGATGGACCCGTTCATCAAGCTGTGCGAGGAGCTGTTCTCGGCCGCGACGACCGAGTTCAAGAACCTTGAATTCTTCTACTTCCACAATTGTCCGTACGAGGGCGTGTGGAAGGACAACAAGCGCCGCTTCGCCGAGCGAACGCCGATGTGGGACGTGCTTCACAAGTTTCCGCACGACTACAAGCTGATCTTCGTCGGCGACGCCGCGATGAGCCCGTATGAGATCACGCACCCCGGCGGCTCGGTCGAGCATTTCAACGAGGAAGCGGGGGCGGTGTGGATGCAGCGCCTCACTACCACCTATCCCGCAGCGGTGTGGCTCAACCCGACGCCCAAGGCGCAATGGGGCTATTCACAGTCGACCAAGATCATGCGCGAGCTGCTGAACGACCGCATGTACCCGCTGACGCTCGACGGGCTGGACGAGGCAATGCGCGAGCTGACACGCAAGCGGTAAACCACGTGCGCTCAGCGACGCCCGCGCCAGATCAGCAGCCGCTGCCCCGCCGGTGCGCCGCCGCCCTGCTCCGCATCGCAGGCGACGTAGCGGAAGCGCTTGTCGGTGCAAAG
This sequence comes from Sphingomonas sp. Mn802worker, assembly GCF_000382485.1. GTDB lineage: Bacteria > Pseudomonadota > Alphaproteobacteria > Sphingomonadales > Sphingomonadaceae > Sphingomonas. The sequence goes on from NZ_AORY01000012.1 coordinate 445,164, forward strand.
CCACAGTTCGTCGAGCCAGCCGGCCTTCTTGGTCGTCACGCGCACCGCACCGGCCGGCAAGCCGTTCACCGCGGCGAAGCGGCGCTTGAACTCGGCAACGGTTAGCGGTCGACGCGATAGTGCATCCATGTCGGGGAAGCGCAACCGTCCGAACATCGCGCTCGAGCGTGCGAAATAGGCCTCGGGCGACGTCCCCGGCATGCAGGTTCCGTGCTTCGACCATTCGTGCTGCATCAACTGCGCCGAGGGTGACGAGCATAGATGCTGTCGGATTAGCCTGGTCGGCAGGATCGGGGTCGCCTGACAATATTGCGGCCAATCCTTGCTCACGCCGTCTGGCCACAGGCCATGAAGCACGAAGCCGAAATCGTTGCCGCCGCCGCATTGCACGTTGCTGCGCGCACCACGGTCACGCGAGCCGGTGCGGCAATATTCGGGGCTCCAGCTGATCGCGAGCGTATAGCTGCCGATCGGCAAGCGTCGCACCGGCTGGCTTGCCGACGGCAAATCGGGATGCGGCCGCTCGATCGTCGTCGGAATGCGACACACATTCGCCTGCGCCGAAGCCATCGCCGGTACGACCAGCGGAGCACTGCCTGCCAGAACCATCGCAAGCCGCTTCATTCGCCGTCCTCCACCAGATCGCCGGTCAGGTCTTCACCGAACCAGGCGCGTGCATCGATGCGAAACAGCATCGCCGCTGCGGCGATGCTCAATCCCGTCGTCAGCACCGACAGGATCAGCGAGGTCGCGCTGATCGCCCCGCCGAGCAACGCGGGCAGGTTGAACAGGAAACGCAGCGCCGAGAGTCCGGCAAGCACCACCACGATCCACTTGGCGACAACGCTCGCGCGTCTGGTGGTGAAGAACCACAGCAGCAGCGTGACCACGACATTCAGCCCGAGCATGACGAACAGCATCCAGCCGAACGGCTTGGTCTGCGGATTGGAGGCGAGCCGCGCCTGCATATTGGGCCAGTCGACCGCCCAGGCGATCAGCGAGACCGCGAGGCTGGCGAGGTAGAGCCGCTCGAAAGTGACGATCGAAGCCGGTCGCTGCATATGATCCTGTGAGGCGAGAGTGGAGGAACGATTGGTGCCGTTACACGGCAGCGAAGTCGAGCCCGATATCGGCGGCGGGAGCCGATTGCGTGATCCGCCCGACGCTGACGAAGTCGACGCCGCTTTCCGCGATCGCGCGGATCGTCTCCAGCGTGACACCACCCGACGCCTCGGTCGGCACGCGTCCGCCGACCAGCATCACGGCGTCGCGCAGGGTCGCAGGCGTCATGTTGTCGAGCAGCAGGTGCGTCGCGCCACCCGCCAGCGCCGGCTCAATCTGCTCGACGCGGTCGACCTCAACGATGATGCGCGCAATGCCGGCCTCCTTGGCGCGCGCAGCGGCCTCCGCGACGCCGCCTGCGACCGCGACGTGGTTGTCCTTGATCATCGCCGCGTCCCACAACCCCATACGGTGGTTGGTCGCGCCGCCCATGCGGGTCGCGTATTTCTCCAGCCGCCTCAGGCCCGGGATCGTCTTGCGCGTGTCGAGCAGCGTCGCGCCGGTGCCCTCGATCCGATCGACATAGGCGCGTGTCAGCGTCGCGATGCCCGATAGATGCTGCACGGTGTTGAGCGCCGAGCGTTCGGCTGTCAGCAGTGCGCGCGCCCATCCCTCGACGCGCATCAACTCGGTTCCGCCCGCGACCCGGTCGCCGTCGGCGACCAGCAGCGCGATCGTCGCTTCGGGATCGAGCCGGCGAAAGAATGCCGCGGCGATCTCCAGCCCGGCAACCGTGATCGCGTCGCGGCTGTCCATCACCGCGGTGAAGCGCGCGTCGGCAGGGATCACCGCGGCAGAGGTGACATCCCCACCCTCGCCCATGTCCTCGGCGAGCGTCGCTTCGACGAACGCGTCGAGGGCGAAGCCATCAAGCGTGAAGGTCACGGCAACGCCTCGTCCGGTTCAACACCCCACAATCGCGTATTCTCGACCCAGCCGGCTTGCCCGTGCACGTCGAAGCGGCACCAGCCCGATCCGCACTGGCTCAATCGCCCGACGACGCCAGGCGCCGCGCGCCATAGAAGCTTCCCGCCGCCGCGCCGCTCATGCATTTCGATCGGCTGCCCGCCCTCGACAATCGCGGTGCGCGTGCTGCTGACCATGTTGCCGAGGAACCACCCCTGTGTGCCGCTCGGGTCCTCGACCTTGCGCCATTCCTTGAACGTGTCGATGACGCGGACCGGCAGGTCGCGGCGGACGTACAGCCATGTCGCGGGGTAGGTGCGCCCCGGCCCACTCCGCATCCGCGCACGCGCCGGCGCGATCGAGGCGTAGTAAGGCGGCTTCTGCTTCGGCTCGGCCGCCTGTGCGCCATCGACGAGGCATAAGGCGGCGAGCGCCCCGACAACACTGATACGCCTGTTCACTCGCCCTGTCCCCCCACGTCGCCTGCCACGCGCATCTTGCCTCGCGACGCGGGCCGCTTCAACCATCCAGCCGCATGCTTCAAGCGTTGACGCGTCCACGCGACTGCGTCACTCATCGCCGATGCCCGACACGCCGCGTGTTGCCCAGCCTTTCACAGCCAAGCGCGTCGCGCACCCCAAGGTGATCGTCACGCGCGAACTCCCCGACACGGTGATGTCGCGGATGGAGGCGTTGTTTGACACGACCAACAATCGCGGTGACGCTGCGATGACCCGCGCTCAGCTGACCGCTGCGATGGCCGATTGCGACGTGCTCGTCCCCGCCGTCACCGACACGATCGACGCCGACCTGATCGCGGATGCGGGCGAGCGGCTGCGACTGATCGCCAATTTCGGCGCGGGCGTGAACCACATCGACCTGAAGGCGGCGCGCGCGCGGCGGATCATCGTCACCAACACGCCGGGCGTGCTGACCGAGGATACCGCCGACATGACAATGGCGCTGATCGTCTCGGTTCCACGACGGCTGGCGGAGGGCGAGAAACTGGTGCGGTCAGGCGCGTGGACCGGTTGGAGTCCCGGTGGAATGCTTGGCTACCGCATCGGTGGCAAGGCGCTCGGCATCGTCGGCATGGGGCGCATCGGTCAGGCGGTCGCGCGGCGCGCGCGTGCGTTCGGGCTGTCGATCCACTACCATAACCGCCACCGGCTGCCGAAGGTGCTCGAAGGCGAGTTGGGCGCCGAGTGGCATCCGAACCTCGACGAGATGCTGGGCGCGATCGACATCCTAACGCTCCACACCCCGCTCAACGACGACAGCCGCGACCTGATCGACGCGGGGCGGATCGCGCTGCTGCGCCCGCACGTCTTCGTCATCAACGCAAGCCGCGGCGGCATCCTCGACGAGGACGCGCTCGTCGATGCATTACAGAACGAGCGACTGGCGGGTGCCGGTCTCGACGTGTGGCAGCACGAACCACGCATCGATCCACGGCTGCTTGCACTCCCCAACGTCGTCATGACGCCGCACATGGGCTCGGCGACCTACGAAGGAAGGGTTGCGAGCGGCGACAAGGTGATCGCCAACATTCGCATGTGGGCCGACGGTCACCGCCCGCCCGATCAGGTGCTCGACGGCTGGGCCTGAACGTGTGCCTGCTCGCGCCTTTGTAACAAAGCTTTACGCAGCGGAACCCACATCGGCGCTCATCATTGATCCGGCTCCCCACATCAACGGAGCCTATACGATGCGCAACGCAGCCCTGATCGCCGTACTCGGTCTCGCCGCTCTCTCCACCTCGGCCTGTTCCACCCTCAAGGGTGCGGCGATCGGCGGTGCCGGGGGCGCGGGTGTTGCCGCAGCCACCGGCGGCAGTGTCGAAAAGGGTGCAGCCGTTGGCGGCGTCGGCGGCGCGGTGGTCGGCACCATCGTTGACTGAATGAATGGTGCGGGCCGCGCGATCATCGTCGCGTGGCCTGCACCCGGTCAATCGCCCGTCAGGATACGGTCGACCAGTTCCTTGACGCTCGGCACGTAGCCGTTCGAGTAAAACGGATCGCGCTTGAAGTTATACGCGGCGTGTCCCGCAAACATCAGATTCCGCTCGACATCGCCGCCGTGCGCGATCTCCTGAAGCGTCTTCTGGATGCAGAAACTGCGCGGATCGGCGAGGCGACCGGTGGAGTTGGTCTCGGTATCCGCCCAGCTCGAGAACAGGCATTGCGACAGGCACCCCATGCAATCGGCCTGATCCTTCCGGATCTCGCCCTTCTCCTGCGGCGAAACGAACACCAGCGTGTTGTCCGGCGTCTTGAGCGCATCGGTGAAGCCCTCGCCAAACCACTGCCGCGCGCGCAGGAGATCGTTGCGCGTGACCCAGAAGTTCTTGCCCTTCACGCCCACGTCAAGCTGAAAGACGTGGTCGCCCGCCTCCTGCGTCGAGAACGCGATCTGCCGCTCGGATCGCGCCTCAAGACTACGCAGGAACGGGTTGCGCACCGCCGAGGAATAGAAACCGGTGGGTGAGAAGCGGTGGAGCAGCACGTCGCCCTCTTCCACGGTCAACAGCCGCTGCTTCCAGTCGGCAGGGATCGGGCTCTCGCGCGTCAGCAGCGGGCGCGTGCCGTACTGAAATGCGATCTGGCCGAGCTCGGGATTGTCGATCCACTCGTTCCAGTCGCGCAGGTACCAGACGCCACCCGCCATCACGATCGGCGTCGTATCGGGAATGCCGCCCTCGCGCATCGTCTCGCGCAGCGCCTTGACGCGCGGATACGGGTCCTCGGGACGCAGCGGGTCCTCTGCGTTCGACAGGCCGTTGTGGCCGCCCGCCAGCCACGGATCCTCGTACACTACGGCGCCGAGCAGTTCCGACACCTTGGAATAAGCGCGCTTCCACAACGCGCGAAAGGCCCGGCCCGAGCTGACGATCGGCAGGTAGTTGACGTTGTATGACGCCGCGATCTCGGACAGCTTGTACGGCATGCCCGCGCCGCAGGTGACGCCGGCGACCATGCCCTTGGTTCGCTCCAGCACGCCTTGCAGCACGCGTTGCGCACCGCCCATTTCCCATAGCACGTTGATGTTGATCGCGCCGCGACCGCCCGCGATTTCCCACGCGCGCTGGACCTGCTGCACGGCACCCTCAATCGCATAGGCGATCAGTTCCTCGTGCCGCTCACGCCGGGTCAGCGCGCGGTAAACCTGCGGGATGATCTTGCCCTCAGGATCGTAGCTGTCGGCATTGACCGCCGACACCGTGCCGATGCCGCCTGCCGCGGCCCAGGCACCCGCCGAAGCGTGGTTCGTCGCAGCAACGCCTTTTCCACCCTCCACCAATGGCCAGACTTCGCGGCCGGCATAGACGATGGGGTTCAGGCCCTTGAACACGCTGCTGTCACTTCCCGACGTTGGTAATTCGGTCCGCTATAAACCAAAGTCGGGACAAGGCGATAGGATTGCATCAGCCGAGCGCGCCGGGCCGCGCCATCGCCTCATTATACAGTGCGGCATAGCGCTCGATCATCGTGTCCTCGTCGTACAGGGCGCGTGCCTTCACCTGATTGGCGCGCCCGACGCGGGCACGCAGGCCGTGATCGGCGGCGAGCGCCTGGATCGCGTCGCGCAAGCGGACCTCGCCGTGATGCTCGGTGATGAACGGCACGTTCTCCTCCGCCACCATCGCGCGCACGTCGCCGACTGGCGGCGCGACGATCGGCAGCCCCGCCGCCATCGCCTCCACCACGCTGATCGGGAATTGCTCTGACTTGGACGACAGCGCGAGCAAATCGAAATAACGCATGAAGCGGTACGGCCGGTCGAGGAAGCCAGGCATCACCAGCCGGTCGTCGATCCCCATCGCCAGTGCCGCCTGCTCGATCGCTGCCTTTTCTGGCCCCTCACCCACGATCACCAGCCGAAACCGAGCCGACACGCCGCCGACGGCGCGGACCAGCTGCGGCAGATCCTTTACCGCGCGTAGGCCCGCAACCGTGCCGATCACCACCTCGTTCGCGCGTTTGAGGAAGCCGGGAATTGCCTTCGCGTCGGGGTCCTTCGCGTACAGGCCCGTCGCGATGCCGTTCAGGATGCGATGGACACGCGCGCGCGGCTGTTTCCACGTCTCCAGCGCAATCCGCTCCAGGCTGGTCGACGGCACCACCAGCGCGTGCGCCGCGCCAAGTGCGAGGCGGCGATAGATGTTGCGCTCGCGCTTCAGTCCGCCCGCTTCGTCGGCGTTGAAGCCGTCCTCGTGGTGGACGAGCGGCGGTGCGCCTTTCGCGAACACGCGCCTGGCCATCACGCCATCGATCGCGCCCCAATTGTAAGTCAGCACCAGATCGAACCCACGCATATAACGCGCGATCGCCTCGTAGCGCGCGACCGATGGCCGTCCGGTGAGCGGCGGCGCGTTCTGCGCAATCTCGTAAGCGATGCCGCGATTGATCCGTGCGCGTGCGCCCAGCGCCGCGGGCATTGCCGACACAATCGTATGCCGCGCGCGGTCGCCGAACGCGTTCATCAGCCGGACCGCGCGCGCCTCCTTTCCGCCCAGATCGAAGGTCGAATGAAGGTGCAGGATCGAGATCGGCCGCGTCATGCGCGCCGGCATAACCCGCGAGACGCTAACACGCACCTACCTAGGCGGGTGGCGAGGCGCGCAGGCTGTTCTTCGGAATGTGCGTGATCCGGCACGCGAGATCGGCCTCCCCGCTCGCGACGATCCAATGGTCGCAGCCATCGACGATGCCGGTCGTGAACACGACATTGTCGAGGTACATCTGCTCTGCCAGCGGCTGGGTCAGCGCCGGTCTGGGCTCGATCAACGGCGTGTGGCAGGTGGCGATCGTCTTGGACGGATCGTCGAGGTCGAGCAGCGACCAATAGGTGCGATAGATGCCGACCGCGCCGCTCGGCTCGACGCCGTGCCACAATGTCAGCCAGCCCTCCTGCCCCTCTACGCTGGCGCGCACCGGCTGCGCGCCGCCACCCATCCGCGCGGTCGCGACCGTCGCGGCGTGCGGGCGGATGCCTGGCTCGTCACACGGCTTCCAGTGCAGTAGATCGGGTGAGGTCGCGAGGTTGATCGACGGTCCCGCGCGCCACGGCGAGTCCGGCGGATAGGCGAAATACAGGTCGCCGAGCGGCCGCGTCTGCGCCCAGAACTTGCCCGCAATCTGGCCTTCGAAGATCAGCATGTCCTTGTTCTGGTGGTCGAGCACCACTCCCTCCAGCTGCCAGTCGAGCGCGTCGTCGCTGGAGTACAGCGTCGTTCCCTGCCGCTCCGGACTGACCGAGCAGCTGGTCATGTAGTAGCGATTGTCGACGCGGCTGATCCGCGCATCCTCGACGCCGTAGCATTGATACGGCCGCTGCGGCGCGATCGCGCGGTCGTAGTGGATCTGCTCGACCCGCGTGCCATCCGCATTCAACTCGACCGGCAGCAGCCACGACAGCGAGGTCAGCGCCATCACCTTCCAGCCGCCGCCGCGCATCATGAACGTGCGCGGGTCCTTCGTATCGACCAGCTGCAACGGCCAGGCGTCGAGCGCGTAGGCGCCATCGTCCCAGCGGATCGCGTGGACGTGCCCATCCCTGATCGGCTGGCGCAATGCCTCGGCCACCCGGACCATCATCAACAGATTGCCGTTCGGCAGGCGCGTGAGCGCGGGATTGAACGCGCCCAGCACGTAAGTCTCGGCGTCGATCCTGCCGGAAAGCGGCGAGCGCGACAGGTCGACGTCGCGCGGATCGAAGATCAGCGCGTCGTGCGCGAACTCGGGTGCACCTTGCGTCACGCGTAAAGCCGCCAGCACACTTGGGTCAGTCGGGTCGGGAGCATGGCACGTCCTGATCGGTCATCCGCCCGAGACGATCGAGCGATCAGGCGGGTTCCGCGATCCGTTCGAGCAGTTGCTCGACCGCGGCGAGCGCAACCGGCTCTGACAATGTCGGCACGTGACCGACACGCGGCACCGTGACCAGCCTTGAGTGCGACGCACTCGCCGCCATCCGCTCGGCGGTCGCGGCCGACAGCATGTCCGATCGCTCGCCACGCACGATCAGCGTCGGCACGTGCGACAAGGCAGCGAAGGCGCGCCACATGTCCGGCCCCGCCTCGTTGCCGGGCAGTCGGAACGGCTCCGCAATGCGCGCGTCGTAATCGAGCACGACGCGCCCGGCGCTGCTCAGGCGGTAGATGCGCTTTGCCATCGCAAGCCAATCCTCGATCCGCCAGTCGGGATATACGGCGCCGCTCGATTCCTGCAGCCCGCGTGCGGCGTGCATCCAGGTTGGGTGGTTGCTCGATTTGCCGACATAGCCGCGCACCCGCGCCAGCCCCGCCGGCTCGATCTCGGGTCCGATGTCGTTCAGGACCGCGCCTGCGATCCGGTCGGGCATCATGCCGGCAAGCAGCATCGCGACGATCCCGCCCAGCGACGTGCCGACCGCGACGAACCGGTCGATCCCCGCCGCCTCCACCAAGCCCGCGATATCCTGCGCATAGGTCAGCGGGACATAGCTCATCGGATCCTTGGCGTAGCCGCTTTCGCCGCGCCCGCGGAACTCGACCGCCAGCACGCGCCACTCAGGCGACAGCTGCTGCGCCAGCGCCGCGAAGTCGCGCGCATTGCGCGTCAGCCCGGGCATGCACAGGAGTACAGGCTTGCGCGCGTCACCCGGATAGTCGCGCGCATGCAGCCGCAATCCGTCGGCCGACCACCAGTAGAAGTCCGCGAAACTCGCCTCGTTTCCTGCCACGCTTGTACCCCGGTCGCCGTGGCCCCCATATCGACGCATGCCGACCGACCCGCAAGCGTACCGCCCGCAGATGACGATCATGCAACTGGGAGACGGCTTCTACGATCCGGTCGACGCGGCCGCTTTCCCGCAGACGATCCTGCGCTTCCGCAACGATCGCGCGGCCAACGAGGTCGGTCTCGACGCGCTGAGCGACGAGGAGTGGCTGACGCACTTCGGTCGGTTCGTGCCCTTGCCGGACACGCTGCCGCGGCCGCTCGCGCTGCGCTACCACGGCCATCAGTTCCGCACCTATAATCCCGATTTGGGCGACGGGCGCGGCTTCACCTTCGCGCAACTGCGTGACCGGCGCGGCCGACTGATGGACCTCGGCACCAAGGGTTCGGGCCAGACGCCGTGGAGCCGTTTCGGCGATGGTCGCCTGACGCTGAAGGGGGGCGTGCGCGAGGTGCTGGCGAGCGAGATGCTCGAGGCGCTGGGCGTGCCGACCTCGCGCAGCTTTTCGTTGATCGAAACCGGTGAGGCGCTGGAACGGGGCGACGAACCCTCGCCCACGCGCTCGGCGGTGTTGGTGCGGCTGAGCCACGGCCACATCCGCATCGGCACGTTCCAGCGGCTCGCCTACCACCGCGATGAGGGCGGCTTGCGCAAGCTCACCGCCTATGTGCTGCGCAACCTTTACGGTGAGGACAACGATGATCCCGTGCGCCTGCTCGACCTGGTCGTTCAGCGCACCGCGACGCTCGTCGCACGCTACATGGCGGCGGGGTTCGTCCACGGCGTGCTCAATTCGGACAACATCAACGTGACCGGCGAAAGCTTCGACTACGGCCCGTGGCGGTTTGCACCCACGTGGGATCCAGGCACCGTCGCGGCCTATTTCGATCACGCCGGGCTCTACGCCCTCGGTCGCCAGCCCGAAGCGATCCATTGGGATGCGATGCAGCTGGCGGTATCGCTGCGCCAGATCAGCGACGCCGAACCGCTGATCGCGGCGCTCGACCGCTTTCCCGAGCATTACCAGCGCGCGGTCACGTCCGCGATCCTGTGGCGGCTCGGGCGACGCTCACGCGAGCACGAGCGCGATCGCGCGCTGGTGCAGGCGGTCGAGCGTGCGCTGCGCGGCACTGGCGTTCAGATCGAACGCTTCTTCTTCGACGTGTTCGCGCAAGCACTGCCTGCGAGCTACGGCGCGCAATGGGACGACGTACGCGCCGCGCTCGACGGCTACGAACCGCGTCGAGCGCGCGACCACGCCTTCTGGGATGGTGAGCCGTGCGCGATGCTGATCGACGAGGTTGAGGAAAAAATCTGGGCCGCGATCGATCGTGACGACGATTGGCAGCCATTTCATGCCAAGGTGACACGCATCCGCCAAATGGAACAAGCGCTCGGCGACTGCCCCTTTTACTCGCCCCTTATTACGGTAAGGAACCGAAATGGGTGAGTTGATCTCGTTTGAGCCCGCGACGGGTGCAGAACTGTGGCGCGGCGCGACGAGCGATGTCGACCTGGAGGTCGCAACCGCGCGCGACGGCTGGGTCGCCTGGGCGGCGCGTCCCGTCACCTTCCGTATCGAGACGATGCGCCGCTTCGCCAACGTGGTGCGCCAGCGTGCCGACGCCTTCGCCGACGTGATCGCACGCGAAACGGGCAAGCCGCTGTGGGAAGCGAAGACCGAGGTCGATTCGGTCATCGCCAAGGTCGACATATCGGTCAGCGCCTATGCCGAGCGGACCGCGCAGCGGCGGATGGACGCGCCGATGGGCAGCCGCATGGCGCTCCGCCACAAGCCGCATGGCGTGCTGGCGGTGCTCGGCCCCTACAATTTTCCCGCGCATCTGCCCAACGGGCACATCGTGCCGGCGCTGATCGCGGGCAACGCGGTGGTGTTCAAACCGTCGGAGAAGACGCCCGCGACCGGCGTGTTCCTGTGCGAGTGCATCCACGCCGCCGGGGTGCCCGAGGAATGCATGCGCGTCGTGATCGGCGGCCCCGACGAAGGCCGGAAGCTCGCCGCGCACGACGGGATCGACGGCCTGCTGTTCACCGGCTCGGCACGCACCGGCCTCGCGCTCAACCGCGCCTTTGCCGAAAAGCCGGAGAAGATCCTCGCGCTCGAGATGGGCGGCAACAACCCCATCATCGTGTGGGACACCCCCGACCTCGCCACCGCTGCGGTGCTGGTGGCGCAATCGGCCTTCACGACCGCCGGCCAGCGCTGCACTGCGGCGCGCCGCCTGATCGTGCAGGAAAGCTTGGCCGAGGAGTTTCTGGCCGAGCTCAACCGGCTGACCGGGCGTCTGATCGTCGGTCGCCCGCACGACGATCCGCAGCCGTTCATGGGTCCCGTGATCGACAACGAGGCGGCCGACGGGCTGACCGAAAGCTTCCTCGCGCTGATGATGCGTGGCGGTCGTCCCATCCGCCACATGGCGCGGCCCGATCCCGATCGACCTTTGCTCACGCCGGGCATCATCGACGTGACCGACCTGCCGGATCGCCCCGATATCGAGCTGTTCGGCCCCCTGCTCCAGGTGATCCGCGTCGATGATTTCGACGCCGCGATCGCGGAAGCGAACAATACCCGCTACGGCCTGTCCGCCTCGCTCGTCAGCCAGACGCCGATCCTCTACGACCGTTTCTGGGCGGGCGCGCGCGCCGGGATCGTCAACTGGAACAAGCCGACCAACGGTGCGTCATCGTCGGCACCGTTCGGTGGCATCGGCTGGTCGGGCAACCATCGCCCAAGCGCTTATTATGCGGCGGACTATTGCGCCTATCCCGTCGTCTCGAACGAGGCGGAGGCTGCGCGCGCATCGATCGGCATCGGGCTCGCCGACGCATAGACCGTCGCCAACGCGGCAGAAAATACAAACGGGGGAATGACAACATGGCAAGCGGGCTGGTCGCATTGCTCGACGATATCGCGGGCCTGACCCGCCTCGCCGCCGCCTCGCTCGACGACGTGGCGGGTGCCGCAGCGAAGGCAGGCACCAAGGCGGCGGGCGTCGTGGTCGACGATACCGCAGTGACGCCGCGCTACGTCGTCGGCTTATCACCCAAGCGCGAACTTCCGATCATCGGCAAGATCGCGCTCGGCTCGATCCGCAACAAGCTGCTGTTCCTGCTCCCCGCCGCACTGATCCTCAGCGCATTCGCGCCATGGGCGATCACGCCGCTGCTGATGCTGGGCGGTCTGTACCTCTGCTTCGAGGGCGCGGAGAAGGTGATCGAGGCCGTGTCGGGCGGGCACGGCGAGGAGGAAGAAGCCGCGCCGACCGATCCGGTCGAGTTGGAAAAGCAGAAGGTCGCGGGCGCGGTCCGCACCGACTTCATCCTTTCGGCCGAGATCATGGCGATCGCGCTCGGCGAGGTCAGCGACACGCCGATCCTGACGCAGGCGATCACGCTGATCATCGTCGCGGTGGCGATCACCGCAGGCGTCTACGGCGTCGTCGCGCTGATCGTGAAGGCGGACGACATCGGGCTTCATCTCGCCAAGCAACGCTCGGGCGCGCTCCAGGCGATCGGGCTCGGGCTGGTGAAGGGCGTACCCGTCATGATGCGCTGGCTGGCGGTGATCGGGACCGCGGCGATGATCTGGGTCGGCGGCGGCATCCTGCTGCACGGGATGGAGGAGCTCGGTCTCGCCGGGCTGGCCCACGTCGTTCACCACGCGTCCGAGGTGGCGGGGAAGTCGACGGGCGCGCTCGGCGGCGCGGTCGCCTGGATCGTCACCGCGGCCTTGTCGGGCGTGGTCGGGCTAATCGTCGGCGGACTGGTCGCGCTGATCGTGCACCACGTGCAACGGGCACGCGGTAAGCACGGCGACGCGGCGCACTGAAACCTCGACTACGCGCGGCGCAAGCCTTGCTGGTTTGCTTGGGCGCGCCAGTGAGGCCATCTGCCAAAGCATGGCAAGTCTGCTTGATCCCGACGCGCGCGGTCGCGTCATCCTCGTCGGTGCGGGTCCGGGCGATCCCGGGCTGCTGACCGTCCGCGCGGTGGAGGCGCTCAAGTGCGCCGATGTCGTCGTCCATGACGGCTTGATCGACCCACGCGTGCTCGACATCGCGCCTGCCACGGCGCAGCGCATCTCGGTCGCGAAGCGCCGCGCGCGCCACACCCTGCCGCAGGACGCGATCAACGCGCTTATCGTCGCGCACGTCCGCGCCGGATCGGTCGTCGTGCGGCTGAAGGGCGGCGACCCGTTCATCTTCGGGCGCGGCGGCGAGGAGGTCGAGGCGGTGCGCGCCGCTGGCCTGCCCGTAGAGGTCATCCCCGGTGTGTCGGCGGCGCTGGGTTGCGCGGCGGAGGCGATGCTGCCGCTCACCCACCGCGACCATGCCAGCGCGGTCAGCTTCGTCGCCGGACAGTGCAAGGGACTGAGCGAGCAGGATTGGTCGGGCCTCGCCGGCCAAGGCCGCACGCTCGTCATCTACATGGGCGTCGCAACCGCGGATCAGATCGCGGACAAGCTGATGGCGGACGGAGTCGCGCCCGATATGCCGGTCGCGGTGCTCGAAAAGGGTACGCAGCCCGACCACCGCGCGTTGCGTACCCTGCTCGCCGATCTCGGCGCGATGATGACGCGCGAGCGTGTCGCCAGCCCCGCGATCATCGTCGTCGGCGAGGTGGTCGAATTGTCAGATGCCGAGAACCGGTTGGCGGGCTATGTCCGCACCGCGGAGACATTTGCGTGAAGGTAATGGCGTGAAACTGGTGACGGGCAACGATCTGCCGAGCGGCGACGTGATCTGGTGGACAGGCCAGGGTTGGTCGCGCCACATCGAGGAAGCGGTGGATGCCGGCGACCATGCCGAGGCGATCGCACGCGCGGAGGAAGCTTCGCGCCGCGTCAACGTGCCTTATGTAATCGAGGGTGTCGCAACTGCGGACGGCCCCCGACCTGCACACATCAAGGATCGTATTCGCGCGCTCGGGCCTACCGTCCGCCCCGACCTGACATTGAAGCCGGCTGATCCCACTGCCGGAAGCTGGGTAATCTGATGTACAAGTACGACGAGTATGACCAGGCGATCGTCGATGCGCGCGTCGACGAATTTCGCGATCAGGTGCGCCGCCGCCTGGCGGGCGAGATCACCGAGGACCAGTTCAAGCCGCTTCGGCTGATGAACGGCCTCTACCTCCAGCTTCACGCCTACATGCTGCGGATCGCGGTGCCCTACGGCACGCTCGACAGCCGGCAGATGCGGATGCTTGGTACGATCGCGCGCAAGTACGACCGCGGCTATGGCCATTTCACCACGCGCCAGAACATCCAGTTCAACTGGATCAAGCTGTCCGACGCGCCCGACATCCTGGCCGAGATCGCCAAGGTCGAGATGCACGCGATCCAGACGAGCGGCAATTGCATCCGCAACATCTCTTCCGATCAGTACGCCGGCGCCGCCGCCGACGAGGTCGCCGATCCCCGCCCTTGGGCCGAGCTGCTGCGTCAGTGGAGCACCTTTCACCCCGAATTCAGCTACCTGCCGCGCAAGTTCAAGATCGCGGTGATCGCAGCGGACGAGGATCGCGCGGCGATGCGGCTGCACGACATCGGCATCCAGCTCGTCATGCGCGACGGTGAGCTGGGCGCGCGGATCTTTGCGGGCGGCGGCATGGGCCGCACGCCGATGATCTCGCACGAAATTCGCGACTTCGTGACTGCCGACGATTTGATGAGCTATCTCGAGGCGGCCTTGCGCGTCTACAATCGCTACGGCCGGCGCGACAACATCTACAAGGCGCGGATCAAGATCCTGATCCACGAGATCGGCGCCGATGAATACCGCCGCCAGGTCGAGGAGGAGTTCGCGCTGGTCAAGCAGCTCGGGCTCGATCCGCCGCGCGCCGAGCTGGAGCGGATCACCGCAATGTTCGCAAGCCCCGCGTTCGAGGCGGAAGCGTCGACCGAGATCAACCGCAGCGATCCCGATTTTGCGGTCTGGCTCGACCAGAACGTCAAGCCGCACAAGCAGCCCGGCTACGCGATCGTCAACGTGTCCCTGAAGCCGATCGGCGGCATCCCGGGCGACGCCTCGGCCGACCAGATCGACGTGATGGCGACCCTCGCCGAGCGTTACGGCTTCGACGAGTTGCGGGTGACTCATGCGCAGAACATCGTCATACCGCACGTCCGCGTCGCCGACCTGAAGGCGGTGTGGGAGGCACTGGTCGAGGCCGGGCTCGCCGAGGCGAATCTCGATCTCATCAGCGACATCATCGCCTGCCCCGGCCTCGATTATTGCAGCCTCGCCAACGCGCGATCGATCCCGCTGGCACAGAAGATCGCCGAGCGCTTCGCCGACCCGGCACGGCAGCGCGACCTGGGCGAGCTGAAGCTCAAGATCTCGGGCTGCATCAACGCGTGCGGGCATCATCATGCCGGTCACATCGGCATCCTGGGCGTCGACAAGAAGGGCGTGGAGAACTTCCAGCTGTTGCTCGGAGGATCGGGTGCGGAGGACGTGAGTCTGGGCAAGATCACCGGTCCGGGCTTCAGCGAGGACGGCGTCGTCGACGCGATCGAGCGCGTCACCAACACCTACATCGAGGTGCGTGAGACCGGCGAGCGTTTCGTCGACACCTACCGGCGCGTCGGCATGGAGCCGTTCAAGGAGGCGATCTATGGCTGATGGTTTCGATCCCGACCAGACCACGACGACCGACAGCGGCGGCGGCGTGCAGCTGCGCTTCCGCGATGATGAGGTACACGAGGAGCCCGCGGTCACGCTCGACTCGTTCCTGGTCGGTCAGTCGAACGCGACCGCCGTCCGTATCGAGCCCGGCGACGATGCGCGCGAACTGCTGCCTTCGCTCGACCGTATCGCACTCATCGAGGTGTCGTTCCCGAGCTTCCGCGACGGGCGCGGCTATTCGGTCGCGCGTATCCTGCGCGAGGCGGGATACACCGGCGAGTTGCGCGCAGCGGGCGACGTGCTCGTCGATCAGGTGCCGCTGATGCGCCGCTGCGGCTTCGACAGCTTTGCGCCCGAAACACCGATCGACGGCGAGACACTGCGCCGCTCGCTCGACCGCTACGACTACCATTACCAGAAAGCCGCCGATGCATCGGTGCCGGTATGGAAGCTTCGTCATGGGTGAGCCCGCACGCCAGCTCGACACGATCGACACCGGTCGCGTCTACACCGCCGCCGATGCCGCAGCCTACGCCGCACGCTTCTCGGGTGCTTCGGCGCAGGAGATGCTGCGTGAGCTGCTGACCGGCGAATTGAAGGGGCGGATCGCGGCGGTGTCGTCGTTCGGCGCGGAGTCGGCGGTCCTCCTCCATATGATCGCGGAGGTCGACCGCGACGTACCGGTCGTGTTCACCAACACGCAGAAGATGTTCGGCGAAACGCTCGCATACCGCGACGAACTCGCCGAGCGGCTGGGCTTCACCGACCTGCGCGTGTTCCGCCCCGATCCGCGTCTGCTGCGGCTGAAGGACGACAAGGGCCTGCGCTGGTCCTACGACCCCGACGGCTGCTGCGAGTTGCGCAAGGTCGAGCCGCTGCGCCGTGCGCTGCTGCCGTTCGATGCTTGGATTTCGGGTCGCAAGGGGTTTCAGGCGTCCACCCGTCGCGCGATGCCGCGGTTCGAGGAAGATGACGGCCGCTTGAAGATCAACCCGCTGTCGGCCTGGACCAAGGCTGATCTCGACGCCTATTTCGACGAGCACGACCTGCCGCGGCACCCGTTGGAGGCGCAGGGTTACCCGTCGATCGGTTGTGCGCCCTGCACCTCGCGCGTGCAGCCGGGCGAGGACCCACGCGCCGGTCGCTGGCGCGGCTGGGACAAGGTGGAATGCGGCATCCATGTGCCGGAGAAGCCGGGTGAGGAACCCGCCTTCTAGGCTGCGGCTCGTTTCGGTACTGGATCGAATCGGCCCGATCTTGGTTTAGCGATCGTGCCACGCCTGCTCATATGCCTGCTGCTCATCATCCCACTTGCGGCATGCAACCGGCAGGTCGGTAACGCCGCCCCGCCCCGCGTGACGGGCGCGATCACCATGCCCGAACAACCTTCGACGATTGTCGTGCCCGTCGATGCCGACCTCGATCAACTCGAACGCGGGCTGGAGCAGCGCACGCCGCGCCAGCTATGGACGATCGACCGTCACCTCGACACTTGCGTGAAGGCGAGGCGGGTCAACCTCGGCATCGCCAAGGTAAGGGTCACGCCCGACCTCGGCTGTCGCGTCGTCGGCACCGTCACCCGCGGGCCGGTATACGTCGGCGGCAGCGGCGATCGGCTGGTCGTCACGCTGCCGATCCACGCCCGGATCTCGGCAAAGGATGTCGGCGGCGTTGCGGGGGAGACCGCAACCGGCAGTGCGATCGTCCGCGCGACCGGGCGCATCTCGATTTACGGCGACTGGCAACCGACCGCCAAAATGCAATTGTCATACGACTGGACGCAGCCGCCCGGCATCCACCTGCTGGGACAACGCATTACCTTTACCGACAAGGCTGACGAGAAGCTGCAGCCCATGCTCGCGAAGCTGGAGCGCGACCTGCCGGCGGAATTGTCGCGGCTGCATCTGCGAAGCCAGCTTGAACAGGTCTGGGACCAGTCGTTCACGACGCTCCAGCTCAGCCAACGCAACCCGCCGGTGTGGATGCGGGTCGCGCCGCGTCGGCTCGGTTACGGCGGCTACCGGATCAAGGGACGCGAGCTGCGGTTGACGTTGCGGGCGGACGCGTTGACGCAGACATTCGTCGGCCACCGCCCGCCTGATCTGACGCCGACAGCGCTACCGCCCCCGTCATCTGAGCTCGGCACACCCGGCTTGCGTTTCTTCACCCCGGTGCTCGCCGATTACGCCCAACTCGAACCGGTGGTGCAGCGCACGCTGCGCAAGCTGGCCGTGCGTGGCATAAAGCTGAAGGGGATCGGAGCAGTCGATGCAGAGTTCGGGCGCGTCACCGTTTATGCGACGAGCGACAACCGGATCGCGGTCGGTGTTCATGCAAAGGTCAAGGCGCGCTCAAGCCCGATCGCCTCGGCGGAGGGCGAAGCCTGGCTCGCCGCGCAGCCGTACAACCAACCCGAATCGCAGCTCGTCCAGGTCCGCAACGTCGAGTTCGCGACCAAGACCAACTCGCAGCTGGTCGACCTGCTCGCTGCCTTGTTCGCCGATCCAACCGTGCGCGCCGGCATTGCCGATGGCCTCGCCCACGATTTCGCGCCCGATTACCGAAAGCTGCTCGTCAAGGTGGAGCGCGCGATCGGCGAGCGGCGCGAAGGCGATTTCGTGCTGCGCACCCGGATCACCG
This sequence comes from Sphingomonas sp. Mn802worker, assembly GCF_000382485.1. Classification (GTDB taxonomy): domain Bacteria; phylum Pseudomonadota; class Alphaproteobacteria; order Sphingomonadales; family Sphingomonadaceae; genus Sphingomonas. The sequence continues at coordinate 463,142 of NZ_AORY01000012.1, forward strand.
GCGTGCGCAACGGCCGCATCACCGCAACCGGCGCCGGGCTGTTCATGCCGGTCGCGGTCACCGGGCAGGCGGACATCAGCTACCGTCCGCACTGATCGATCCGTTCAATATCCGGCATAGTCCGAGAAGCGCGTGATCGTCGGGTCGAACTTCAGGATAACCTTGCCGGTCGCACCGTGGCGCTGCTTGGCGACGATCAGCTCGGCCAGGCCGTAGACGCGTTCCATGTCGGCGGCCCAGGCGGCGTGGTCCTCGAACATCTTGGCGTTGTCGCCTTCGACCGGGCGCTTGGGCTCCTTCGCCGCGACGTAATAGTCTTCGCGGAACACGAACCACACCATGTCGGCGTCCTGCTCGATCGAGCCTGATTCGCGCAGGTCGGACAGCTGCGGGCGTTTGTCCTCGCGCTGCTCGACCGCGCGGCTCAGCTGCGAGAGTGCCAGCACGGGCACGTTCATGTCCTTTGCCAACGTCTTCAAGCCGCGGCTGATCTCGGAGATTTCCTGCACACGGTTGCCGTCGGACGACTTGCCCGAGCCGGACAGGAGCTGGAGGTAGTCGATCACCACCAGCCCGATCTCGTTGTTGTGGCGGCGTTGCAGGCGACGGACACGAGTGTGGAGCGAGCCGATCGAGAGACCGCCGGTATCGTCGATGAACAGCGGCAAATTCTCCAGCTCGGCGGCGGCGGCGGCGAGCTGCTCGAACTCCTGCTTGCTGATCTTGCCCATGCGCAGCGCTTCCGAGGAGATGCGCGACTGTTCGGCGAGGATGCGCGTGGCGAGCTGGTCGGCCGACATTTCGAGGCTGAAGAAGGCGACCTTCGCGCCGACCGACTTCGACGGCGGAATGCCGTCGCGCATGTCATGCATCCAGCGCTGCGCCGCGTTGAACGCGATGTTGGTGGCAAGCGACGTTTTGCCCATGCCCGGACGCCCGGCAAGGATCATCAGGTCGGAATGATGCAGGCCGCCGATCTTCTGGTTGACGCTGTCGAGGCCCGTGGTGACGCCCGAAAGGTTGCCGCCCCAGTTGAGCGCCTTTTCGGCCATCTTGACGGCCATGGTGCTCGCCTGCGCGAACGATTTGATGCTGTTCTCGGTCGCGCCATCGGCCGCGACCTTGAACAGTTCCTCTTCCGCCAATTCGATCTGCGCGCGAGGATTGACCTCTTCCGACGTGTCCATCGCGCGATCGACGAGCGTGCGCCCTACCGAGACGAGCGAGCGCAGCATGGCCAGATCGTAGATCTGCTGCGCGAACTGCCGCGCGCCGATCAGTCCCGCACCCGAGCCCGTAAGGCTGGCAAGATAGGCCGGGCCGCCCAGCTCCTTCATGCCTTCGTCGGCGTCGAACATCGGGCGCAGCGTGACGGGCGTCGCCAGCATGTCGGCGGCGCGCAGCGTCTTGATCGCAGCGAACACGCGGCCGTGGACGGGCTCGTAGAAATGCGCGGGTTCGAGCCGGTCGACCAGATCGTCGGCAAGGCGATTGTCGATCATCATCGCGCCGAGCATCGCGGCCTCCGCCTCGACGTTGCGCGGAAGCTGAACGGGTTCGACCGGAGCCGGCTGCGGAAATGCCAATGTCGCCATCGCGGCGTCATACCCGGTCGGGACGATTACCGAAACCGTCGCGGCGGTGAATGCCGGTGATAACCCGCCTCGCCGACGCGTTGTCGCGCGCGCGCTTCGTGGCTATCGAGACGATATGGCCGATCCGCGGATCATCGACATTCAGCTAGACGAGGGCACGATCCTGTGGCGATCGGCCGATATCGAGCAGGAACGCCGGATCGCGATCTTCGACCTGATCGAAGAAAATCATTTCGCGCCGCAGCGTGCCACGCCCGACGATTACGCCGGCCCGTACCGCGTGCTGCTCTCGGTCGAGGAAGGCCGGCTGGTCATCCAAATGAAGCGCGCCGACGACACGCCGATCGAGACGCTGATCCTCGGGCTCGCCCGCTTCCGGCGTCCGATCCGCGACTATTTCGCGATCTGCGACAGCTATTTCCAGGCGATCCGGCAATCGACGCCCGCGCAGATCGAGACGGTCGACATGGCGCGGCGCGGTATCCACAACGAGGCGGCGGAACTGCTGAAGGAGAGGCTCGACGGCAAGATCGAGATCGATTTCGACACCGCCCGGCGGCTGTTCACCCTTATCTGCGTCCTCCATATCAAGGCCTGACCGATGTTCCCCGAAGAAGCGAACGGCGAAGCAACCCGGCTGATCGCCGCGGCGCGCGAGGCGGCGCGCCACGCCCACGCGCCCTATTCGCGCTTCGCGGTCGGCGCGGCCGTCTTGCTGACCGATGGCAGCGTCGTCACGGGTGCCAACGTCGAGAATGCGAGCTACGGCCTGTCGCTCTGCGCCGAAACGGTCGCGATCGCGAGCGTCAGTGCGTCGGGACGGCTGCGCGAGGTCGTCGCGGTCGGGGTGATCGGCGGCGCGATGGATGCCGAAGGCCGCGCGACCGGCAGCGATCCGGTCAGCCCGTGCGGGCGCTGCCGGCAAGTCATCAACGAGGCGGCGCAGATGGGTGGCCGCGACGTCGCCGTCTATTGCGGCGGCGCGCTAGGTGACACGATCGTGCGCTATCGCCTGTCCGAATTGCTACCCGACGCGTTCGGACCTGCCGACCTCGGCGTCGGTTGAAAGGTCGCAGCGCAACGCAGGTGCGCGCGCCTGCGTGCGGGCGCGTGATGGCACGACGATAATAAAGAGCGCGGTCGCTGTGGCAGGCCGATGGCGTGTAGGACAGCTGCGTCGTGCACGTTCAGCGGCGTAGCAGATGCTCCGGCAACCGTTAAACGCGTTCGCGCTGCCGTACCTTTGCACGGCCGTTGGCGACGGCCGTCTTCGGCAAGTGCCGATCGAAAGATCGAGAAAGAATGAATGAGCCACCAAAGGTGGTACGGGCGGTCGGGCTCGAACCGACACTCTGTCTCCAGAACCAGATTTTGAGTCTAGCGCGTCTACCAATTCCACCACGCCCGCGTGGGTGACGCCCCTGTGACAGGCTATTTCGCGCCCGTCCAGATGGTTTGTGACACGGCGTATGCGACCGCCGTGGCGATCAGCGCTTGAACGCGCCCTTGCCGAACCGCTTCACCGTCGGTTGCGAATCGCCGGGCGACTTGCGTGCGCGTTGCGGATCGATCTCGCGGTCAAAAGCGACACCGGCGCGCCCCTCGATCTGCCAGGCGATCCGCCCCGCGATCCAGCCGAGGCCGCGCACCTCGACCTCGACATCGCCCTCGGGCGCGACCGGATAAGGCAGTTCTACCATCAGCCCGCCCGCAGACAGGTTGCGCACGCGCACGTCGACGGGCTGCTTGCCCGCCATGCGCATCTTCGCCATCAGAAACAGGCTGTCGCGGCCGCGCGTCGCATCGACCCCGGCGTTCACGCCTGGATCGGGCTCGAACACGCTTTTTCCCAAATGCTCCATCAACCCCACCGCCTGTCGGTCCGATCGCCGTCGTAGCCGCGCGGCGGTAAAGAACCGCTTACCATGGGGCAGGTCCGATCAATCGTCGCGAGAGATCTTTTCGTGCCGCTCATGCCGCTCCTGCGCCTCGACGGTCATCGTCGCGATCGGACGGGCTTCCAGCCGCTGCAGGCTGATCGGCTCGCCGGTGACCTCGCAATAGCCGTATTCGCCTTCCTCGAGCCGCCGCAGCGCCGCGTCGATCTTGGATACCAGCTTGCGCTGCCGGTCGCGGGTGCGAAGCTCGATCGACCAGTCGGTTTCGCTCGACGCGCGATCGGTCAGATCGGATTCACGCAGCGAATCGATCTGCAACTGCGACAGCGTGCCCAGGCTTTCGCGCAGGATCGCTTCCTTCCAATCGTACAATTTCTGTCGGAAATACGCCTGCTGGCGCGGGTTCATGAACGGTTCGTCGGCGCTCGGCCGGTAACCATTATTGTCATCAACCGCGACCGCGGCTTCTTCGATACGATTCAACACCGTAGCCATCGACACTCTCCCGCCTGCGCGCCAGGAATGATCGTCAACACCGCTGGTGCGCCCCCTGCCGGGGCCTATAACCGCGGTCGTACACGACGACAAGCGAACAGGTTAGTTTCCGTAAGATCGTGTCGCTGACGCCGGCCTGAACGAAATTCCACGCCCCTTCCGATTCAGTCCCAGCGTGACACGTTAACCATGTTGTCGGCCGAGGCCACGCGATACATGATGCGCAAAGCGTGACATTGGTGGTTAAGGGCGTTGCACTTAAGCCTTTGTTTTGCACTTTGGTGCATGGGCGGAGCGATAGCGCTGCTTTGGGTTTTTCCGCGACGGTTCGCATCGTCGCCAACGAGAGAGTGATGGCATGTCTGTGCGGATGGCGTTGGCAAAACTTTGCGCGTGCACCTGCGGTGGCGCACTGATCGGTGGTGGTGCGGTGCACGTGGCGGAAACGGCCAAGCATCGCACGGCCTACGCGAAGAAGGCGACCAACCGCGTCGTCCGTCGCAGCTACGCCAGCAAGGGCAGCGTTCGTCGCATCGTGCGCAGCGCGGGCAACAATTGTGCGGCGACGACGGTGACGGTCGCCAGCACTGGTGCACCGGTTCCGGTGCCCCTGCCCGAGCCGGTTCCCGCGTTCGTCGGTGGCGGCGGCGCGGTCGCAGCGCCGATCGGCGGCGGCGGCTTCTACGGCGGTGGTGGCGGCGGGTTCTTCGCCGGCGGTTTCTTTGGCGGGTCGGGCGGCAGCAGCGGCAGCAGCGGCGCCATCGTGGTGTCGTCCACCTCGACCTCCAGCTCGACCGGCGGCGCGGTCGTCGGCATCGACAATTCGAACAAGAACGAGAACAACGTCGACAATTCGAGCAAGAACAACAACGACAACTCGAGCAATAATTCCAGCAACAACAACAACTCAAGCAATAACACGAATAACAACAACAATCAGAACAGCAACGAACAGAGCCAGAATCAGAACCAGGAACAACAGCAGAACCAGGGCCAGCATCAATCTAGCTCAACCAGCACGTCGAGTTCGACCAGTTCCTCAACTTCCTCGTCGTCCTATGGCTCAAGCTCGAAGGGCTGGGGATCGAGCCACGGCTGGGGATCGAACAACGGCTGGGATCATGGCTGCAAGGGCGGTCATTGCGCCCCGCCGCCGGGATCGAGCAACGGCACGCCTGCGCCAGTTCCCGCGCCGCCGATGATGTTGCTGTTCGGCGCCGCGGCCGCCGCGCTGGTCGCGCGCAAGCGGCTGGCGAAGCGCGAGACCGTGGCAGCGTAATCCCGATATTTGCGGGCGATCGGAAAAGGGGCCGGTGCAGCACATGCACCGGCCCCTTTTTATGTGTGATCGAAGCGTTCAGGCGGCCTGCAATGCTTTTTCGATCTCGTCGATCGGGTGGCCGGTCAAATCCTTGTCGAGCTCGCCCGACAGGCGACGCTCCACCTCCTTATGGTAGTGCTTGCGAAGCTCGCCCAATGTCTTGGGTGGCGCGACGACGATCAGCGAGTCGTAATTGTTGGCGAGCGCGCGCTTCTTAAGCAACTCGGCCGCGTCCGCGGCGAAACGGTCCTCCTCCAGCTGGTGGAAGTCGGTCTCGCCCATGCTGCCGCGCCCCGCGGCGAACTGCGCGCCACCACCGCCCGCGTTGCCCGAGCCGCCTTGCGCGCCGCCATGCGCACCCGCACCCGATTGCGTCGATGAGGCCGCGCCGGCAGCGTCGGTCTTCTGATCGCGATCGGCGGGGTTCGGCTTTTCCTGCGCAGTTTCGACGACCAGGTTCGGGTAATCCGCATCGCCCTCGTTGCGCAGGAACAAGAGCTTGCGTCCGTCCGCCACCAGCACGACGGATTTATGAGGGACCTGCATCGCGTTCTCCTTTGTTTCGCCCCGATCCAACGCTGCCGTCCCCGCGCGGGTTGCGCCGGTCGGGGGCGGTTGCCATAGCTCGGCCACCATGCACGACATCCGCCTGATCCGGGACGATCCCGCCGCCTTCGACGCCGCGCTTGCCAAGCGGGGGCTGGCTCCGGTTTCAGCCGAGGTGCTGGCGATAGACGAACGCTCGCGCACGCTGACGACCGAGGTCCAGACGGTGCTCGCACGGCGCAACGAAGCGTCAAAGGCGATCGGCACGGCGAAAGCGCGGCGCGACGATCCGACCGACCTGATGGCGGAGGTGGCGGCACTGAAGGAGCGCTTGCCCGAACTTGAGGCGGATCAAAAAGCGGTGGCCGCGGCGCTGGTCGACAAGCTGGCGACGATCCCGAACCTGCCGGCGAACAATGTGCCGACGGGCAAGGACGAGAGCGACAATGTCGAGCTGAAACGCTGGGGCACGCCGCGCACGTTTGACTTCGCCCCGAAGGAGCACGCCGATCTCGGCCCGGCGCTGGGGATGGATTTCGAGACCGGCGCGCGCTTGTCGGGTGCGCGCTTCACCTTTCTGCGCGGCGGCATGGCGCGGCTGCACCGCGCGCTGGCGCAGTTCATGCTTGACCGCCACGTCGAAGATAACGGCTATGTCGAGTGCAACCCGCCGGTGCTGGTCGGCGATGCGGCGATGTACGGCACCGACAAGCTGCCCAAGTTCGCCGACGATTCGTTTCGCACGACCGATGGCCGCTGGCTGATCCCCACCGCCGAGGTCAGCCTGACCGCGTCGGTCGTCGATCGCATCCTGGGCGACCTATCAGAGCCGATGCGGATGACCGCGCACACGCTTTGTTTCCGCAGCGAGGCGGGCGCCGCCGGGCGCGACACGCGCGGCTTCATCCGGCAACACCAATTCGAGAAGGTCGAGCTCGTCACCGTCTGCCGCCCCGACGACAGCGACGCCGAGCATGAGCGGATGACGCGGTGCGCGGAAGGCGTGCTCGAAGCGCTCGACCTTCCCTACCGCCGGCTGCTGCTGTGCACCGGGGACATGGGGTTCGGCGCACGTCGCACCTACGATTTGGAGGTGTGGCTGCCCGGACAGGACGCGTGGCGCGAAATCTCGTCATGCTCGACCATCGGCGATTTCCAGGCGCGGCGCATGAACACGCGGTTCCGGCCCGATGGCGAGAAGGGCACGCGCTTCGTTCATACGCTGAACGGTTCGGGTCTGGCGGTCGGGCGGACGCTAGTGGCGGTGCTGGAGAACTACCAGCAAGCGGACGGATCGATCACGGTGCCCGCGGTGCTGCAACCGTATATGGGCGGCGTCGAGCAGCTAAGCCCACGCTGATGCGCATCCTGCTCTCCAACGACGACGGCTATCACGCGCCCGGCCTTGCGGTGCTGGAGCGGATCGCGGCCGAGCTCTCCGACGATGTCTGGGTGGTAGCGCCGGCGGAGGAGCAGTCGGGGACGGGCCGATCGCTCACGCTGACCCGCCCGTTGCGGGTGCGCAAATTCGCCGAGCGGCGCTTCGCGGTCAGCGGCACGCCGACCGACGCGGTTATGCTGGCGCTTGCCGAGTTGATGGACGGCAAGCCCGACCTGATCCTTTCGGGGGTCAACCGCGGCGGCAATCTGGCCGAGGACGTGATGTATTCGGGCACCGTCTCCGCCGCGATGGAGGGCGCGCTCGCCGGTATCCGCTCGATCGCGCTCAGCCAGCGGTACGCGGCGGTCGAGCCGGGCGACGACGTGTCGTTTGCGGTGGCGGCGGCATGGGGCGCGCGCACGATCCGGCCGCTGCTCGACATGGAATGGACGCCGCGCACGGTCGTCAACATCAACTTTCCCGCGGTCGAGCCTGAGGCGGTGCGCGGCGTCACCGCCGTGCGTCAGGGGCTGCGCGATTACGGGCGTGTCCGTTTCGAGACGCGGCGCGACCCGCGCGGCTACGATTATCGCTGGATGTCGCTCGGCGGCATGACGACCCCGCCTGCACCCGATACCGACCTGTCGCGCGTCGCCGATGGCTGGATCACCGTTACCCCGCTGCATCTCGACCTGACGCACGAGGCGTCGCTGGCATCGCTCTCCCGCGTGTACGGCGAGGCATAGGGGAATGCGGCGGGTCGCGGCGACGGGATGGCTCCTGCTCATCGGCGGCGCGCTGGCGGGCTGTATCCCGAACGGGGTCGATCGCGGCTACGATACGCCGCCGCCGCCGCGCGATGGTGACCGCTGGTCACGCGCGCTCGAGGAACAGGATCGGCCTTATGAGCGCAGTGTCGAAGCGCCGCCGCGCCGCATCGAGCGGCCGCGCCGCGATGCCGACCTGCCGCCTCCGCGCGACCTGCCCGCTGCCGACCGCAATGTCGCCGCGCGAACCGTGGTCGATCGCCAGACCGGCGTGGCGCAACTGCCTGCGCCAGCGCCTGCATGGGAGGCGCGTCCGGTCGAGGCCGACGCGCGCGAGGTCGAGACGCAGGAATATACTGTCGCGCCCGGCGACACGCTGAGCCGCGTCGCCGACCGCACCGGGGTCGCCGCCGAGGCGATCGCGCGCGCAAACGACCTGGTCGAGCCGTACACGATCCAGGTCGGCGAGCGGCTGACGATACCCGGCGGACGCTATCACCTCGTCCGCGCGGGCCAGACCGGCATCGCGATCGCGCGCGCCTATGGCGTGCCGTGGTCGCAGGTGATCGCCGCCAACCAGCTCGCGGAGCCGTACACGCTTCGCACCGGGCAGCGCGTGCTGATCCCCGGCACGTCGACACGCAGCGTCTCGGCCGCGCAGCGCGCCGCCGCCTTCACGCTCGACGTCGACTCGATCCTGACCGGCGGCGAGCCGGCGGTGGCAGTCAATCAGGCGCCGGCAAAGGCGGTCGCGACGCCGCGCCGCGTGCTCGCAGCAACCACCCCGGTCGCCGCCCCGCTCGGCTCGCCCGGCCAGTTCGCCTGGCCTGCGACCGGGCAGCTGATCCGCCGCTTCGGCCCCGGCGGATCGGGCGAGCGCAACGACGGGATCAAGATCGCGCTGCCCTTGCAGACACCGATCAAGGCGACCGCCGACGGCACCGTCGCCTATGTCGGCGACGGGATCGCCGCGCTGGGCGGATTGGTCATCGTCCGCCACGGCGGCGGCTGGACCTCGGTCTACGGCCACGCGAGCAAATTGCTCGTGCAGCGCGGACAGGCGGTGAAGAAGGGGCAGACGATCGCGCTGTCAGGCGACACCGGCTTCGCCGACCGACCGGAGCTACATTTCGAGCTGCGCAAGGGTCGCACCCCGGTCGACCCGATCAGGCAGTTGCCGTCACGCTAGCGATTGCGTCCGCGTTGATGCTAAGCGCGCCGCCGACATGACCGACTACAACTCAGACCTGCTCCGCACGCTCTCGACGCGCGGTTACATCCACCAGATGACCGACGCCGCCGCGCTCGACGCGCTGGCGGCGAAGCAGGTCGTGCCCGGCTATATCGGCTTCGATCCCACCGCCCCCTCGCTCCACGTCGGCAGCTTGGTGCAGATCATGATGCTCCGGCGGATGCAGCAGACCGGGCACAAGCCGATCGCGCTGATGGGCGGCGGCACCGGCAAGATCGGCGACCCGAGCTTCAAGGACGAGGCGCGCAAGCTGTCGTCGCAGGACACGATCGACGCCAATATCGCCGGCATCCAGCGCATCTTCGACCGCTTCCTGACCTTCGGCGAGGGCGAGACCGACGCGGTGATGGTCAATAACGCCGAGTGGCTCGATCAGCTCGAATACATCCCGTTCCTGCGCGAGGTGGGCCAGCATTTCTCGGTCAACCGGATGCTCGGCTTCGATTCGGTCAAGCTGCGGCTCGACCGCGAGCAGTCGCTGAGCTTTCTCGAGTTCAACTACATGATCCTGCAGGGCTACGACTTCGCCGAGCTCAACCGCCGCCGCGGCGTGCGCTTGCAGATGGGCGGGTCGGACCAATGGGGCAATATCGTCAACGGCGTCGACCTCGCGCGGCGGATGGACGGCGCGGAGGTCTATGGCCTCACCACCCCGCTGCTGACCAAGGCGGATGGCTCCAAGATGGGCAAGTCGGTCGACGGCGCAGTGTGGCTGCACGAGGACCAGCTGCCGCACTTCGACTACTGGCAGTTCTGGCGCAACACCGATGACCGTGATGTCGGCCGCTTCCTGCGGCTGTTCACCGACTTGGCCGTGGACGAGATCGCGCGACTGGAAGCCTTGGGCGGCGCAGAGATCAACGAGGCGAAGAAGGTGCTCGCCAACGAGGCAACGGCGCTATGCCGCGGGCGCGCCGCGGCCGACGAAGCCGCGGAAACGGCGCGTCGCACCTTCGAGGAGGGCGCGAGCGGGGCGACGCTGCCGTCGGTCAACGCCTTGGGCTCGATCGCGCTGGTCGACGCGCTCGTCGCGCTCGGCTTCGCCGGATCGAAGGGTGAGGCGCGTCGGCTCATCAAGGGCGGCGGCGCACGGGTCGCGGGCGAGAAGGTCAGCGACGAGGCCGCGGTCGTGACAGTCGGCGCTGAGCCGGTCCGCGTCTCCGCGGGCAAGAAGCACCACGGGCTCGTCAATCCGGGCTGAGCGGACGCTCAGCCGCGACGCACGACCACCACGCCCAGGATCACCAGCGCGACACCGATCGCTCTCATCGGGGTGATCGGCTGCTGCGGCAGGCCCAACAGCCCGAATCGATCGATCAGCATGGCGGTGACGAGCTGGCTCGCGACTGCCGCGGTCAGCGTGACCCCAAGTCCCAATCGCGGCGTCGCGAAGGCGAGCGCGGCGACGAACGCCGCGCCGTAGAACCCGCCCAGCCACGCCCACCACGGCGCGTTCCTAGCCGCCGACACGGGCGTGCGATCAGCCAGCCAGATCACGAGCAGCGCCGCGGTGCCGACCGCGAACGAGATCAGCGCGGCGAGCCACACCGATCCCGACACCTTGGCGAGCGCGGCGTTGGTCGGCGGTTGCAGCGCGACGCCGATCCCGGCGATCAGCACGGCCAGGATCGGGAACAACGCCTGCATTTTGTCTCCTCACCCCGATCGGAGCAGCTGCACCCCCTGATCACGATCGAACAGGTAGAGCGCGACGCGTGCCGCCTGCCCGCGCGCGCCGGCGAGACCACCGTCGCGGTCGATCAGCAACCGCGTGTCATCGGTCGCGGACGGCAGAAGTTCCCCGAGCAGTTCGGGCGTCGCGAGCCGGAACACCGCCTCCCCTGACTGGCGCGTGCCGAGCAGTTCGCCGCCACCGCGCAGCCGCAAATCCTCCTCGGCGATGCGGAAGCCGTCGTTGGTCTCGCGCATCAGCGCGAGCCGCGCGCGTGCCGTTTCACTCAATGCCGAGCCACGCAGCAGCAGGCAGACCGACTTGCCGCCGCCGCGGCCGACCCGCCCGCGCAATTGGTGCAACTGCGCCAGCCCGAAACGGTCGGCATGCTCGATCACGATCAGCGTCGCATTGGGCACGTCGACGCCGACCTCGATCACCGTGGTCGCGACCAGCACGCCGAGTTCTCCGGCAGAGAAGCGCGCCATCACCGCGTCCTTCTCGGCCGGCTTCATGCGGCCGTGGACCAGCCCCACCCGATTGCCGAAGCGCGATACCAGTGTCTCCGCGCGGGCCTCGGCGGCTTGCAGGTCGCTCGTCTCGCTTTCCTCGACCAGCGGGCAGACCCAATAGGCCTGTTTTCCCTCCGACAGGTGCCGGCCGAGCGCGTTGACGACCTCGTCGGTGCGCTCCTCCAACATGACCCGCGTCTCGATCGGCTCGCGGCCGGGCGGCATTTCGTCCAACTGGCTCTGGTCCATCTCGCCGTAGCGGGCGAGCGTCAGCGTGCGCGGGATCGGCGTCGCGGTCATCGCCAGCACGTGCGGCGGCACGCGCCCCTTGTCCTGCAACAGCAGGCGCTGCGCGACACCGAAGCGATGCTGCTCGTCGACCACGACGAGCCCCAGGTCCTTGTACCCGACCGCCTCTTGGAAGATCGCGTGCGTGCCGACCAGCAGGTCGATCGATCCGTTGGCCAGCCCCATCAGCGTCGCCTCGCGCGCGCGGCCCTTGTCGCGCCCGGTCAGCACCGCGATCTCGACCGGCAATCCGGCGAGCAGGCGGCGGAGCGAGTCGTAATGCTGGCGCGCGAGGATCTCGGTCGGTGCCAGCATCGCGCCCTGTGCACCCGCCTCGATCGCGATCAGCAGCGCCATCAGTGCGACCAGCGTCTTGCCCGCACCCACATCGCCTTGCAGCAGCCGCAGCATGGGAGCCGATTGTGCCAGATCGCCCTCGATCTCGCGCACCGTGCGCGACTGCGCGCCCGTCGGCGTATAGGGCAGCCGCAGCAGGTCGCGTAAGCGCCCGTCACCCGCGAGCGCCCGCCCGCGTCGTCGTCGCGTGTCGGCGCGCACAATCGAGAGCGCGAGCTGGTTCGCGAACACCTCGTCATAAGCGAGCCGCGCGCGCGCCCTTGCATCCGCCGGGTCGGCGTGGACGCGCGCGATCGCCTCGTGCCAGTCGGGCCAGTCGTGCTTGGCCTTGAGGCTCGGCTCGATCCATTCGGGCAGCACCGGCACGCGCGTCAGCGCCTGCGCGACCAGCGCCGCGATCCGCTTCGACGTGATCCCTTCCGACAACGGATAGATCGCCTCGCGCTCACGGAGCCCGTCGCCGTCCTCGATCTGCTCCGGATGCACCATCTGGAGCTGATCGCCATATTGCTCCAGCTTGCCCGACACGCGCTTCGCCTCGCCAATCGGGAACAGCTTCTTCGCCCAGCCCGACGAGCCGCCGAAGAAGGTTAGGCTGATGGTATTGCCGTGTGTGTCGGTAGCCTGCACCCGCGTCGGCGCGCGCGGCGAGCTGCTGGTGCGGTATTCGCGCGCCGTCAACGTGATGACGATCGTGCGGCCGACGTCGCCCTGCATCAGCTCGTCGCGCGGCAGCCGGTCGATCCAGCCGGTCGGCAGATGAAACAGAAGATCGATCACGCGCGAAATCCGCAACCGTTCGAGCGGCCGCGCGAGCGAGGGCCCGACGCCCTTCAGCGACGTGACCTCGGCGAACAGCGGATTGAGGATATCGGGACGCATGACTACATGCGCTGACCTAGTCAGCCGCTCCCCGACTTGCCAGAAAAAGCGTGTCGGGCCGGGCGCCTCAACCCTCTGGCCCGGAGCGCACCCATGACCGATCCCAAGAGCGAACAACCTATCCGCATCAAGCGCCTGCGCTTCCGTGCCTGGCACCGCGGCACGCGCGAGGCCGACCTGATGATCGGCGGCTATTTCGACGCGCATCACGCGTCGTGGTCGGCGGACGAGCTCGACTGGTTCGAGGCGCTCTTGGAGGAACAGGACGTCGACATCATGGGCTGGGCGATCGGATCGATCCCCTGCCCGCCGCAGTGGAACGGACCGATGATGCAGGGCATGCGTTCGCTCGACTTCGTGCCCCTGCCCTGAACAAGCGCCTGACCGCTACACCCCATCACAGACGGATAGCCGCCACTTGCCCGAATTGAACACGATCCTCGACGCCACCGTGCCGCTGACCTTGTCGGGGGTGCCGTCGGGGTTCCTGCCCTCGCTGCTGGCCGACATTGCGCGCGCGGCGCACTTGCGCGCGGTCTATGTCGCGGCGGACGAGGCGCAGATGCGCGCCGTGGCGGCGACCGCGACGTGGTTCGCGCCCGAGCTCGAGATCGTCCAGCTGCCGGCGTGGGATTGCCTCCCCTACGACCGCGCTTCGCCGACGCTACGCATCATGGCGGAGCGGATCGGCGCGCTGCACCGGTTGCAGGCCAAGCCGAAAGGCCCGCAACTCGTCCTGACCACCGTCAACGCCGCGACGCAGCGCACGCTGACCCCATTCCGCATCCGGCAGTTGGTCGCCGAATTGAAGCCCGGCGCCCGGATCGACCGCGACAAGCTCGCCGCGCTGTTGCAGGCGAACGGCTACGTCCGCACCGACACCGTTCACGATCAGGGCGAATATGCCGTGCGCGGCGGCATCGTCGACCTGTTCCCCAGCGGCGAGGAACAGGCGCTCAGGCTCGACTTCTTCGGCGACGAGATCGAGACGGTCCGCACCTTCGATCCCGCCGACCAGCGCACGACCGGCCGCGTCGACGGCTTTGTGCTGCTGCCCGCGTCAGAAGCGCTGCTCGACGAGGAAAGCGTCAAGCGCTTCCGCACGCGCTACCGCGAGAAGTTCGGCGCGACCGCGACTGGCGATCCGTTGTACCAGGCGGTCAGCGACGGAAGGCGGCTGGCCGGCATGGAACACTGGCTGCCGCTGTTCGAGGACAAGCTGGCGACGCTCTGGGATCACCTCGGCGACGCAGTCGTCGTGCGCGACAGCGGCGCGCCTGCCGCAGCCGAGGCGCGGCTTGAAGCGATCGCCGACTATTACGAGAACCGCAAGCGCGCCGAGGCGGCCGAGCCCGGCAGCTATCGCGCACTACCCGCCAAGACGCTCTACCTCGACGCCGACGAATGGCAGGCCGAGGTCACCGCTGCGCCGGCGCACCTCGTCTCGCCCTTTCACGAGCCGCCCTCGGCGCGCGTGCTCGACTTCGAGGTCGACGGCCCGCGCGACTTCGCGCCAGAGCGCGCCAATCAGGCCAACGTGTACGAGGCAGTGGTCGCGCACGTCGCCCGGCTGAAGAAGGAAGGCCGAAAGGCCATTCTCGCCAGCTATTCGGTCGGCGCGCGTGAGCGGTTGAAGAGCCTGCTCGAAGATCACGATCTGGTCGGCGCTCGCCTCGCCGACACATGGCAGGAGGCGCTGGGCACGGCCGAGCGCGGTGTGGCGCTGACCGTCGTTGCGCTCGATCACGGCTTCACCGCGCCGGGTGTCGCAGTGCTGACCGAGCAGGACATGCTGGGCGACCGGCTGGTTCGCCGTGCCAAGCGCCGTAAGTCGGCCGACGCCTTCCTCGCCGAACTCGCGACGCTCTCGCCCGGCGATCTGGTGGTCCACAGCGACCACGGCATCGGTCGCTACGAAGGACTGATGCAGATACCCGTCGGCAAGGCGCCGCACGATTGCGTGGCCTTGAGCTACGCCGGCGGCGACAAGCTCTACGTGCCGGTGGAGAACCTGGAAGTGCTGTCGCGCTACGGCAGCGGCGAGGATGGCGCGTCCCTCGACAAGCTCGGCGGCGAGGCGTGGCAGCGGCGCAAGAGCCGGATGAAGGAGCGCATCCGCGAGATCGCGGGCGAACTCATCAAGACCGCGGCCGAGCGCGCGCTGCGCCCGGGCGAGGTCGCCGAGCCCGACAGCGCCGGCTACCCCGCCTTCGTCGATCGCTTCCCGTACGAGGAAACCGACGATCAGGATCGCGCGATCGGCGACGTGCTGGCCGATCTGGCGGCGGGCAAGCCCATGGACCGCTTGATCGTCGGCGACGTCGGCTTCGGCAAGACCGAGGTCGCGCTGCGCGCCGCCTTCGTCGCAGCGATGGCGGGGATGCAGGTCGCGGTAATCTGCCCGACGACGCTGCTCGCACGACAGCATTTCACCAACTTCTCGGCGCGGTTCGAAGGCTTCCCGATCAACATCGGGCGGCTCTCCCGCCTCGTTCCCGCGGCGGAGGCGAAGAAGACCAAGGAGGGGCTGGCGGACGGCAGCATCGACGTGGTCGTCGGCACCCACGCGCTGCTCGCCAAGGGGTTGGACTTCAAGCGTATCGGCCTCGTCATCGTCGACGAAGAGCAACGATTCGGGGTGACGCACAAGGAGCGGTTGAAGGCGCTCCGTGCCGACGTTCACATGCTGACCCTGACCGCCACGCCGATCCCCCGAACGCTGCAGATGGCGATGTCTGGCCTGCGCGAACTGTCGGTGATCCAGACCCCGCCGGTCGACCGGCTCGCGGTGCGCACCTATGTCATGCCGTGGGATCCGGTCGTGCTGCGCGAGGCGCTGCTGCGGGAGCATTATCGCGGCGGGCAGAGCTTCCTCGTCACGCCGCGGATCGCCGACCTGCCCGACATCGAGGATTATCTGCGCAAGGAAGTGCCCGAAATACGCTTCGTCGTCGCACACGGGCAGATGAGCCCGACCGAGGTCGAGGAGCGGATGAGCGCATTCTACGACAAGAAGTTCGAGGTGCTGGTCTCCACGTCGATCATCGAGAGCGGCATCGACATCGCGTCGGCCAACACGATGATCGTCAACCGTGCCGACCGCTTCGGCCTGGCGCAGCTCTACCAGTTGCGCGGCCGGGTCGGCCGATCGAAGACGCGCGCATACGCCTATATGGTCAGCCCGCCCGAGCGACAGATGACTGAGGCGGCCGACAAGCGCCTGAAGGTGCTGTCCGATCTCGACACGCTGGGTGCGGGGTTCCAGCTCGCCAGCCACGACCTCGACATTCGTGGTGCGGGCAATCTGCTCGGCGACGAGCAGTCGGGGCATATCAAGGAGGTCGGCTACGAACTCTACCAGTCGATGCTGGAGGAGGCGATCATGGACGCCAAGGCGGGTGGCCTGCGTGACGCACCACGCGACTTCTCGCCGCAGATCACGGTCGATGCTCCGATCCTGATCCCGGAGGAATATGTCCCCGACCTCGACCTGCGGATGGGGCTGTACCGCCGCCTGAACGAGGTCGACGAGCGTGCCGGACTGGACGCGTTCGCCGCCGAGATGATCGACCGTTTCGGGCCCTTGCCGGAGGCGACCGACAACCTCGTCAAGATCATGGAGATCAAGCTCAACGCAAAGAAGGCATGCGTGGCGAAGCTCGACGTCGGACCGAAGGGCGCGCTGGTCGCGTTCCACGACGACAAGCCGCCCAACGTATCGGGGCTGCTCGCCTATGTCGACAAGCTGGGGCCGATTGCCAAGCTGCGCCCCGACAGCAAGCTGGCGGTCAGCCGCGCATGGGGCGATCCGCAGGCGCGGCTGAACGGCGCGCTGCAACTGTCGAAAGGGTTGGCGAAGGCGGCCGCCTGACGCGCTACGCCACGCCGACCAGTCGTGCGAGGGTGGCGCTGTCGAGTGCAGCCGAACACAGGAAGCCCTGATAATAGGTGCAGCCGCGCGCTTCGAGCAACGCGCGCTGCTCCTCCGTCTCGACGCCCTCGGCGATCGTCTCCAGCCCGAGCGCGTTCGCGATCGCGATCACGCCCTCCACCACCGCTCGGTGTCGTCGGTCGCCGACGATGCTTTGCGTCAGCCGCAGGTCGATCTTGAGGTAATCGACCGGCAGCGCGGTCAGATAGGCGAGGCTCGAATAACCGGTGCCGAAATCGTCGATCGCGACACGGCAGCCGCCGTCACGCAACGTCGCCAGCAACTCGGTCGCGCCATCGAGATCGTCGATCAACCCGCCTTCGGTGATCTCCGCAGTGACGCGCGCGCGTGCGATGCCGCTCGTATCGACGCGGGCGAGAAAGCGCGCGGCGAAATCGGGGCGCGACAGATCGGCTGCGGTGACGTTCACTGCGACGCGCAAATGCTTGAGCGCGTCGGACCACCCCGCGGCACTCGCCAGCGCGCGCGCAAGGATGTGGTCGGACAGGACGAGGCCGAGATCGGCCCGATCCGACGCTGCCAGCAGCGTCTGCGCGCCCAGTTCGCCGAGTTCGGGATGGTTCCAGCGCGCCAGCGCCTCGACACCCTCGATCCGGCCGTTTCCGAACGCGACCTGCGGCTGGAACAGCACGGCGATCTCGTCGCGCTCGATCGCGCGATGCAGGTCGGCGGCGAGCTGCGCGATCGGGCGATGCGGTGCGGGCGGCGCGATCCGTGTCGTCGCGCCTTCGAGCACGCGCGCGTCGGCAAGCGCGGCGCGCGCGCGTGCGACCAGCGCCTCGGCTTCCTCGCCCTGGCCGCTTGCCACGCCGATCCGGGTGCCGACATGGACGGTGGTCGCACCCACCGCGAAGGGCTGCGCCAGCGCGAACTCGATCGCGGCGATCAGCGGATGCGCCGCCTCGAACGGCAACGGCAGCGCGAGCGTGAACACCGCACCTTCGCGGCTCAGCTCCAGGTCATCGGTCGCGGACAACACGCGCCCGAGCCGGTCGATCGCGACCTTGAGCAGCGCGTCGCCGGTGTCGCGTCCGTAAGCGGCGTTGATGATTTCGAAACTGGCGAGCGCGACGATCGCGACCGTGACCGGACGGTCGTGCGCGATCCACGCATCGATGACGGGACTGGGTGTTGGACCCTCGTGTCCGCGCCGCGCTAAACTGTTTTCCCCCAAAGGACTTCTTCCTCCCACCCGCCACGCGTGTAGCGCGGCGCAACCAAGCCGCCAATCGTTCGTCCTGCTCTTGTGACCCGCCGTGACCCCGCTTAGCTCTACCTCCATGACAACCGAACCGAACAGCGCGGAGTCGTCGCTGATCGACGGCTTTGGCCGGACGATCCGATACCTGCGCGTCTCGGTGACCGATCGCTGCGACCTGCGCTGTCGCTATTGCATGGCGGAGAACATGACGTTCCTGCCACGGTCGCAGATCGCCTCGCTTGATGAACTAGCCATCATCACCGAACGCTTCATCGCACGCGGCGTCGACAAGGTGCGACTGTCGGGTGGAGAACCGTTGGTGCGCCGCGACGTGATCGATCTCGTCCAGCGGCTCGGTCGTCACGTCGGGTCGGGGCTTAAAGAGCTGACGATGACCACCAACGGCACGCGGCTGGCCGGATATGCCGGGCTGCTGGCGGGTGCCGGTATGCGGCGGATCAACGTCAGCATGGACACGCGCGACCCGGACAAGTTCCGCTTCATCACCCGCCATGGCGACGTCGCGCAGGTGCTGAATGGGATCAAGGCGGCCACCGAGACGGGTCTGCGCGTCAAGATCAACATGGTCGCGCTCAAGGACTTCAACGAGCACGAGATCGGCGACATGCTCGCCTGGTGCGTCGGCGAGGGTCATGACCTGACGTTGATCGAGACGATGCCGCTCGGCGATGTGGAAGAGGATCGCACCGATCGGTTCATGCCGCTGACCGTGGTCAAGGAGATGATCGAGGCCCGCTTCGCACTGTCGCGTGACCTGAACGGCACCGGTGGTCCGGCGCGATATTGGCGGGTCGATGGCTCGGACACGCGGCTCGGCCTGATCTCGCCGCTGACCGCCAACTTCTGCGACGGATGCAACCGGGTGCGGCTGACGACCGAGGGCAAGCTTTACACCTGTCTCGGCCACGACGATCAGCGTGACCTGCGCGCGGCGCTGCGCGAGGGCGGGACGGCCGGACTCGACGCTGCGATCGAGAGCGCGCTGGTGACCAAGCCCCGGCGACATGACTTCCGCATCGAGCGCGACGGTGCGCCGGCAATTGCGCGTCACATGAGCGTCACGGGGGGATGAACGACTACCCGCGGCGGGCGCTGCTCGCCTCGCCGACACCGCCCGCGCAGGCGGCGCGTGCCGAACTCGCCGACGCATGGGACTGGGTGCCGGTCGAGGAGGCCGATCTGGTCGTGGCGCTCGGCGGCGACGGCTTCATGCTGCAGACGCTCCACATGCTGCTCGAACGGCGCAAGCCGATCGTCCCGGTGTTCGGCATGAACCTCGGCACCGTCGGTTTCATGATGAACGAGTGGCGCCACCATGGCCTCGAAGAGCGCATTCGTCGCGCCAAGGCGTTCAAGGTCACGCCGCTCACCATGACCGCGACCGGGATCGACGGGCGCGTCCACTCGCTGCCAGCGATCAACGAAGTGTCGCTGCTACGCGAGACGCGGCAGACCGCTAAGCTGGAAGTGTCGGTCAACGACCGCGTCGTGCTCGAGGAACTGTCGTGCGACGGCATTCTGGTGGCGACTCCCGCCGGATCGACCGCGTACAATCTGTCGGCACATGGCCCAATCCTGCCGCTCGGCTCGGCGATGATCGCGCTGACGCCGATCAGTGCGTTCCGCCCGCGGCGCTGGCGTGGCGCGATCCTGCCCGACAAGGCGCGCGTTACCCTGCGGGTGCTTGATGCGGCCAAGCGTCCGGTGTCCGCCGTGGCCGATCAGCGCGAGTTGCGCGATGTCGCCTGTGTCGAGGTTTGCATGGACCGCGCGCGCGAATTGACGTTGTTGTTCGACCCGGAACACGCGCTGGACGACCGAATCTCGATGGAGCAATTCGTCGTCTGAAAAGTCATCGCGAATGACCCGAAAAGGGTTGCACGTCGAAAATCAGCGTTTATAGACGCGGCTCCGCGCAGCGTTCCCTGATAGCTCAGCGGTAGAGCTCTCGACTGTTAATCGAGCGGCCGTAGGTTCGAATCCTACTCAGGGAGCCATTTTTCGCGATCAGGCAGCGCTGGACGACAGCGCCGGCTGCACCCACTTGAGAAAACCATCGCGTCGGCGCAGATGCGCTGATCATCCGAGCGTGAGCGCGGACGCAAGGATGCGCCCGACGCGCGTCGACGCGACGGCCCTCATATTCCGGGAGCGCAATCGCGCGCCCAAAGAACGCCCGGTGCGCAAGGCACCGGGCGCAGCAATCTCAGTTGCTGTCAGAATTGTCGTCGTTGACGATCGCGATGACGCCGATCGCAACGATGCCCGCGAGGATCGCGAGGCCGACGAAGCCGAAGCCACCGGCCAGCTCGTTCTGCTTCGCCGACGGGGTGCTGGCGCGGACGCTGTTGCCGACCGACAGGCTGGCGGCGGGGTTGGCGGTGGCGGCAAGCGCAGGCGATACGGACAGCGACGCGACGGCGGCAGCCGCCAGGAACTTCTTCAGCATGGTCAATTCTCCTTCGATGATCGGCCCGGCTGCGTGGTTACACTACTGACGGTCCCGACGACACACACGTGTCGGGCAACACCAAACCTTGCAAGGCGCAATTAGTGCCAGTCATCGTTGTCAAAGTGGCCGGTTGCCGCTTTTTCTTGCCAGCTTGTTGTGTTCGCGCCACAGTGAGGCGCTGATACATAAAGATACAATTAGGCGAGGATTACCGATGTTGATGATCGAAGTCGCGATGGGCATTGTTGCTGCGTCCTTCATTGCAATTCCGCTCGCACTTGCGCGGTTCGGAAAACCCGCGGGCACCGAGATCGAGAAAAGCTAGCCTCCGAGAAGGGCCGGATCGCCGCCGGAGCCATTCCGTTCATCGCACGTTCCACTCGGGTCGGCTATATGGCGCTGATCGCGCCCAGTCGGGTGTGAGCGGAGAGATGTGAGATGTTGAGGAGATTGGGTCGCAGGGCGCTGGTGGTTGCGTTGGCTGCGAGCACGACCGTCGTCGCAGGGTGCGCGACCGAAACCGCCTACCGTCCAGCGACCGGCTCGGGCTTCTATCGCACCGGTTATAGTGACACCCGCATCACGCCGAACCGTTTCCGCGTGACCTTCGCCGGCAACTCGGTCACCGATCGTGATGTGGTGGAGCGGTACCTGCTGTTCCGCGCCGCCGAGCTGACGACGCAGAACGGCTTCGACTATTTTGTCATGGCCGATCGTGACACCGACCGGCAGGCGCGTACCTATTCGACGCCGGGTGCCTGGGGCCCGGGCTTCGGACCGTATGGCGGCCTTTGGGGCCCGCGCTGGGGCTTCTACGGCAGCTTCGGCTATCGCTCCTGGGATCCGTTCTGGGGCGGACCGTGGGGCGGTTGGGGCGGCGGCGCTGACATCCGTACTGTCGATCGCTACGAGGCGAGCGCTGAAATCGTGATGTTCCGCGGCAAGCCGCAACCGGGCAATGTTCGCGCCTTCGATGCGCGGCAGGTCATCGAGACGCTCGGGCCCACGATCAAGCTGCCTCAGGCGCGCTAAGCCCGCCGCTGTAACAATCAAAGGCTCCCTGCCGTCGGCGGGGAGCCTTTTTCTTGTCGGCAACTTCGGATTTAGGCTGCTGATGCGGTCTTCGATCTGTGGCGAGGAAGCCCGACATCGCACGTGCCCGCCGAGCGACTTCGCGCATGTGCCGTCAACGTAATGGGTCCCCGGACGTTTGCCGCACACCCAGCGCGATAGACTAGGCGGGTGTCAAACCGCCCCGTGACAGTGCTTGTACTTGCGCCCCGAACCACACGGGCACGGCGCGTTGCGGCTGACCTGCCCTTCCCATGCTGCGGGATCGTCCCCGACATCGACCGGATTCGGCTGCACCATCTGCATCGGCGGCAGCTGCGTCTGGATCAGCCCCAATGTGCCAGCGTCAATGTCGGCCGAATTATCCTCGCCGGTGAACGGGTCGAAGTGCGTCGTGATGAAGTCGGGCAGTTCGGGAAGCTCCGGCAGCGGCTCCATGCGGAACTGCGCCTTGGCGATCGTCTTGGTCACGTCGACGCGGATGCTGTCGAGCATACGCTGGAACAGCGAGAACGCTTCCTGCTTGTACTCGTTAATCGGCGTCTTCTGTGCGTAAGCACGCAGGTGGACGACCTGACGCAGCGCATCGAGCGTTGCCAGATGCTCCTTCCAGTGATGATCGAGGTTCTGCAGAAGGATCGACTTCTCGACCTGCGTCCACGTCTCGGGCTCGAGATCGGCCGCCTTGGCCGCGACTGTCGCATCCGCCTCGGCCTGGACACGCTCGGTCACGATCTCGGGATCGATCGCTTCCTCGGTCAACCACTCGTCGACCGGCGGCTGGATGTTGAGCACCTCGGCAAGCTGCTCCTTCATCCCCGCGATGTCCCATTGCTCGGGGTATGAGTTGGGCGGGCACGCATCGCCGACGATCGCGTTGACCGTTTCCGCGCGCATGTCCTCGACCACGTCGCCGACCGTGTCCGCGTCCATGATATCGGCGCGCTGCTCGTAGATTACCTTCCGCTGGTCGTTCATCACGTCGTCGTATTCGACGACCTGCTTGCGCACGTCATAGTTGCGCGCCTCGACCTTCTTCTGCGCGGTCTCGATCGCCTTGCTCAGCCACTTCGAACCGATCGCCTCGCCGTCCTCCAGATTGGAGCGCATCATGCGTGCGAACAACGTGTCGGGACCGAAGATGCGCAGCAGATCGTCCTCGAGGCTGAGGTAGAAGCGGCTGAGCCCCGGATCACCCTGCCGCCCCGAGCGGCCGCGAAGCTGATTGTCGATGCGCCGGCTCTCGTGCCGCTCGGTGCCGAGCACGAACAGCCCGCCCGCCTCCAGCACGCGCGCCTTCTCCGCCGCGATCTCCTGCCGGATCTGCTCCAGCGCCGCCTCCCGCTCGGGGCCTTCCGGCATACCGGCGAGCTCGTCTTCAGCGCGGAATTCAAGGTTGCCGCCAAGCTGGATGTCGGTGCCGCGACCCGCCATGTTGGTCGCGATCGTCACCGCGCTCAGCCGTCCGGCCTGCGCGACGATATGCGCTTCGGACTCGTGGTAGCGCGCGTTCAGCACCGAATGGTCGACGCCCTCCTGAGTCAGGAACTCCGAGAGAAGCTCGGACTTCTCGATCGACACGGTGCCGACCAGCACCGGCTGGCCCTTGCTGGCATGCTCGCGGATCTTCTTGGCGATCGCGCGGAACTTGTCGTGCGTGTCCTTGTAGAACTCGTCCTCCTCGTCGACCCGGTTGATCGGCCTGTTGGTCGGGATCGTGACGACGTTCATCTTGTAGATGTCGAAGAATTCGGCCGCTTCCGTGGAGGCGGTGCCGGTCATCCCCGAGAGCTTGGGGTACATGCGGAAATAATTCTGGAACGTGATCGAGGCCATGGTCTGGTTCTCGGGCTCGATCTGCACGCCCTCCTTTGCCTCGACCGCCTGGTGGAGGCCGTCCGACCAGCGGCGTCCGTCCATCATGCGGCCGGTGAACTCGTCGATGATGATGACCTTGTCGTCCTTCACCAGGTAATCGACGTCGCGCTTGAACATCATGTTCGCGCGCAGCGCCTGGTTGAGGTGGTGGACGACCTGCGTGTTCTCGAAATCGTAGAGGTTCGCGCCTTCCAGCAGGCCGGCGTTCTCCAGGATACGTTCGACCTTCTCGGTCCCGTCCTCGGTCAGGACGATCGTCTTCTGCTTCTCGTCCTTCTCGTAATCGTCTTCCCCCAGCTGCTTCACCACCGCGTCGACGCTGATGTACAGCTCGCTCTTGTCGTCGGTCGGGCCGGAGATGATCAGCGGGGTGCGCGCCTCGTCGATCAGTACCGAATCAACCTCGTCGACGATCGCCATCGCGAACGGGCGCTGCACCATGCTGGCACGCTCGTACTTCATGTTGTCGCGCAAATAGTCGAAGCCGAATTCGTTGTTGGTGCCGTATGTGATGTCGGACGCATACGCCTGCCGCCGCTCCTCGTCCGAAAGATTGGGTACGATCACGCCGGTGGTGAGCCCCAGGAAGCCGTAGACGCGGCTCATCCAGTCGGCGTCACGCGCGGCGAGGTAATCGTTGACGGTGATGACGTGGACGCCCTCGCCCGGCAGCGCGTTCAGATAGGTCGCGAGCGTCGCGACCAGCGTCTTGCCCTCGCCCGTGCGCATCTCGGCGATCTCGCCGCGGTGGAGCACGATGCCGCCGACCATCTGCACATCATAATGCCGCTGGCCAAGCACGCGGCTCGCCGCCTCGCGCACCGTCGCGAACGCCTCGGGCAGGAGCTGATCGAGCGTCTCGCCGTTTGCCAGCCGCTCGCGAAACAGTACGGTTTGGTTGGCGAGTGTCGCATCGTCCATCGCCTGCAACGCGGGTTCGAACGAGGCGATCTTGGCGAGGATGGGGTTGAGCGACTTGACGTAACGGTCGTTGGACGACCCGAAAAGCGACTTGGCGATGCCACCGAACATGGGTGTGGATCCTGTATCTGAACGCGGGCGCAGGCGCCGTCGATCGGCTGCCCACGCGCTGAGGGGAAAACGGCAGGGAAGCGGCGGTAGCTCCGCCGCGGCGCGCTTATTCGCGCCGACGCCCGGCAAAGGCGGGCTCGGCCGGGAGCAGCGTCCAGCCGCGCGTGATCGGCGCAGCGGCGGCGCGCGCGAGTGACGCGATCGCCTGCACGGGACGAGCGAGCAGCACGACGCGCGCGGCTGCGACCGGACGCGCCACCTTCTCCTGCGCCACTGCCTGCGCGAGCTGCGGCTGGCGCGCGCTGCTACCGATGCCGGTCAGCGCCGACAGCAATGCAGACAGGAGGAGGAACAGGTTCACGTGCCCGGACATAAGGCGGCGCGCGGCACGCGTCCACCGCTCGCGTGCAACCACGCGCTCAGTCGCGCGGCAGCACCCAGCGTACCGGCAAGTCGATTGTCGACTTGATCGCCATGCCAGCCTCGTCACGTGCGGGCTCGAACACGCCGCGATCAAGGAGGATGCTGCACGTGGCCACATCCAGACGGTTACTGCCGCTCGACGTGACGATGCCGCATGATTTCACAAACCCATCGTCGCCGATCGATATGCGCGCGACGGTGCGGCCTTCTTCCCCCGCCCTGATCGCGGTGGGTGGATAGGAACCAGCATCGAACCACCTGCCCGGGTTGCCCTTCGGCCTGCTTGCCCGCGGTGGCAGCGTGATCGTCGACGGCGGTGGCCCGGCGCGGACCGGCCTCGGAACGTAGACGGGCGGCCGCGCGACAACGGTCGCGGGCTTGCGCTGCGACCACCAGTTCGATGCATCCTCCGCGAGCCACAGCGTCGTCACGCCGCGCAAGGCGATCAGCACCGCCACGAGGGCGACGATCAGCCACGTCAGCCGCCTGCCCGAGCCGACGAACCACGGCTGCGGTCGTGCGTGACTGGGGCCGAGCCCGTTCTGCGCGCGTGCCTGCCGCCGCGCCAGATCCTCCAGATCGTCGATCAATCGCCCTACCCCCCACCGTCGCGGCAGCTTATGACGCGCGGATGTCCCAGTCGATGCCCTCCTCTCCGCTCGCGCAGCCCTTCCCCGACATGCCGCCGATCGCCGGCGTGACGGTGCGCACCGCGCGTGCACGCTACAAGGCGTGGGACCGCTGCGACCTGACCTTCGTCGAACTGGCGGCGGGCACCGCTGTCGCCGGCGTGCTGACGCAATCGAAATGCCCGTCGCCCGAGGTCGAATGGTGCCGCCGTGCATTGGTGATGGGCGAGGCACGCGCGCTGGTCGTCAACGCGGGCAATTCGAATGCCTTTACCGGCAACCGCGGGCGCGCCGCGGTCGAGGCGATCGCCGCGCGGACCGCCGCGCAGCTCGGGTGTCAGCCATCGGACGTGTTCGTCGCGTCTACGGGCGTGATCGGTGTGCCGCTGCCGATCGACAAGGCCGAGGCCGGGCTCGACGCCGCCTTTGCCGCTGAGCCGGTCGGCTGGCGCGACGCCGCCGACGCGATCGCGACCACCGACACCTTCGCCAAGGGAGCAAGCGCGACCGCGGTCGTCGACGGGCGCACGATCACGATCGTGGGCGTGATCAAGGGCTCGGGCAT
Organism: Sphingomonas sp. Mn802worker; assembly: GCF_000382485.1. Taxonomy (GTDB): domain Bacteria; phylum Pseudomonadota; class Alphaproteobacteria; order Sphingomonadales; family Sphingomonadaceae; genus Sphingomonas. Next base: position 489,332 of record NZ_AORY01000012.1, read on the forward strand.
GATCGCGCCCGACATGGCGACGATGCTGGGCTTCATCTTCACCGACGCCGCGGTCGCACCGGGCTATTTGCAGGCCGCGCTGTCGGCGGCGAACGAGCGCAGCTTCTCGTGCATCACGGTCGATGGCGACACCTCGACCAGCGACACCGTGCTCGCGTTCGCGACCGGCGCGGCGGGCAACGCGCCGCTGACGAGCGACGAGGATGCGGGCGCCGACGCGTTCCGCGCCGCGCTCGCCGACGTGTGCCGCCAACTCGCGCTGCTCGTCGTGCGCGACGGCGAAGGCGCGTCGAAGCTGATCGAGATCACCGTCGAAGGCGCGGAAAGCGATCGTTCGGCGCACCGGATCGCGATGAGCATTGCCAACTCGCCGCTGGTCAAGACCGCGATCGCGGGTGAGGACGCGAACTGGGGCCGCGTCGTCATGGCGGTCGGCAAGGCAGGCGAGCCGGCCGAGCGCGACCGCCTGTCGATCCGCTTCGGTGCGACGCAGGTCGCGCAGGGCGGGCTGGCGGTCGAGGGCTATGACGAGGCGCCGGTCACCGCACATCTGAAGGGTCAGGAGATCGAGGTCGGCGTCGATCTGGGTCTCGGCGACGGCGCCGCGCGCGTGTGGACGTGCGACCTGACTCACGGCTACATCAGCATCAACGCCGATTACCGCAGCTGATGGACGCGCTCGATCGGGCAATCCCGCCGCTGCTGGAACGCGTCGCCGCCGAGATCATCCTGCCGCGGTTCGGCCGTCTGTCCGCCGCGCAGGCCGCGGAAAAGACGCCGGGCGACTGGGTGACGATCGCCGATCGCGAGAGCGAGGCGGTCATCACCGAAGAATTGACTCGGCTCGATCCCGCTGCGCGCGTGGTCGGAGAGGAAGCCGCCTCGGCCGATCCGTCGTTGATCGAGACGGTCGCCAGCGGGCGCGTCTGGCTGGTCGATCCGCTCGACGGCACCAACAACTTCGCCGAAGGACGCGAACCGTTCGGGATGATGGTGGCGCTGGTCGAGGACGGCGTGGTGCAGCGCGGCTGGATCTACGCGCCGGTGACGAAGCGGATGTGCTTCGCCACGCGCGGCGCAGGCGCATTCATCGACGGAACGCGCGTGTCCTGCGGCGAACGCACCCGGCAACCGATCGCCACCTACTCGAACTATTGGTTCACCCCTCAGCAGTGCACCGCGATCGAGGACGCGGGGGCGGGCGTACTCGACCTGCGTCACGGGCTTCGCTGCGCGGCGGCGCAATATGCCGCGCTGGTCGATGGCACCCACGATATTGCACGGTTCGAGCGGATCTATCCGTGGGACCATGCCGCGGGATCGCTGTTCCTGACCGAAGCCGGCGGCCATGTCGCACGCCCGGACGGACGTCCCTACGCGCTGACCGATACCGGACAGGGATTGCTCGCCGCCGCGTCGCCTACCTTGTGGGAGCGCGGTGCGCAGGTGCTGGGTGCGCCTACCGACTGAGCGACTGGCGCCTCGCCGGCAACACCTCCGTGGCTGGACCCAGGTCGCGTTGGGACACGATCCTGATCGCGCGGATCGCGCTACGTTCGCCATTGGTCGGCGCGCAAGGCGAGGAAAGATCGCCGGAAGCGGGCGGGGCCAAACGCTCCGCGCCGATCAGCTCGATTTCGAATATGTGGCCAAAAAGCCATGGAGCTGCGGTTGCGGATTGTTGCGCGCCCTCGCGCTAAAGCCATGCGAACGGCGTTCGTGGCGCGATCTCGCCGACCACGATATTTTCGTAAAAGTACGGCGCCTTGAAGTCGTTAACGAGAACGCCCTTCATGCGACGTGGACGCAACGGCGCACTCCACCCGCAACAGTCAACCGGCGCCGCCGCGAAAAGCAGCAGCGCCGCGAGGATCACGCCAGCTCACCCTCAAGCCATGCCTTGATCCGGCCCTTGGGCTCGGCGCCGACCTTGGTCGCCGCGGGAACGCCGCCCTTGAACAGGATCATCGTCGGGATCCCGCGCACGCCGTACTGGCCCGGCGCGTCAGGATTCTCGTCGATGTTGATCTTGGCGATCGTCACCTGCTCGCCCAGCTCGTCGGACAGCTCCTCCAGGCTCGGCCCGATCATCTTGCACGGTCCACACCACTCGGCCCAGAAATCGACCAGCACGGGCTTGTCGGCCGACAGCACGTCGTTCTGGAAGCTGGCGTCGGTGATCTTCTTGGTAGCCATCGTAAACTCCTTATGTCGTTGCTGATCTAGGATGCGCGGTTCGCGCGCTCAACCATCCGTGACCAAGCTTTGCTCCGCCGCCGCCAAGCCGCGCTTGCCGCGCGTCAGCGCCGCCGCATCCAGCGGGATCAGCACCGGCCCGCTGGTATAGAGCAACGCGACCTCGACCACGCGATCCGGGAAGATCACCTGCAACGCCGCCTGATAGGCGGCCATCTGCTTCAAGTGATAATCGGGCACTTGCGTAGCATCGCGCGGCACCTGCCGCCCGGTCTTGTAGTCGATGACGCGGACGCGGCCGTCCTCGATCAGCAGCCGGTCGACCGTCCCCGACACGACGCGCGTGGTGGAAAGTACCGCGCTGATCGGCGCCTCGGCAAGCGCATCGGGTCCGAACAGGTCGGCGAAGTTGGGATCGCCGAGCACCCGCAGCACCGGTGCGATGATCGCCGCCTGATCCTCGTCGGGAACCCCGCGCGAGGCGAGCCAATGCCGCGCCGCCGCGTCGCGTCCCGCAGGGTCAACCACCGGCAGCCGCTCGAACAAGGCGTGCATCATTGTGCCGCGCTCGGCTGCGGCGCGCATCTCGGGCGTCGGCGGCGCGTCGGCGGCATCGTCCTCGCCGAGCGACGAGGGCGCGAGCGGGCGCGGCGGGCGCTGTTCCTCCGGCGCCATCTCGCGCGCCCAGGCGGGCAGTGGCAGCATGTCGCTCGCCACCTCGGCCTTGGCGCGACGCAGCGGTACGGGCGCGCGGGGTACACGCCCCTCGAACACGCGCGGTCCCTCTTCCGGCTTGGCCACGCCCAGCGCGTCGAGCGTCCGCGCGGTCACCGCATACCAACTCGACGGCGGCGCCTCGCCCTTCCATTTGGCGCTAAGCGAGCCGGTGACGACCAGCCGCTCCTCCGCACGCGTCGCCGCGACGTAGAACAGACGCCAATGCTCCTCGCGCTCGCGCCGCTCGGTCTCGCTCAGCGCCGCATCGATCTCGCCCGCACGCTCCGCTTTTCGCGGGCGGAACACCGGTATGCCCTCTTCAAGCCCGCCCGGCTGCCACAGCACGGTCGAGCGCGGCGCGGAGTCCGGGTCCGCGGTCGCGTCCGCCAGGATGACGAGCGGCGCCTGCAATCCCTTGGCGCCATGCGCGGTCATCACGCGCACGGCGTCTAGCGGCGCGGCCGCATCGCGCACGATCTCGACCTCGTCGCGCTCGAACCAGTCGAGGAAGCGTTGCAGCGACGGCGTCGTCGTGGTCTCGAAATCGAGCGCGGCGTTGAGCAGTTCCTCGATCGGGTCGCGCGCCTCCTCGCCCAGCCGCGCCAGCAGCTTGCGCCGACCTTGCATCGGCCCCGACAGGATCATCTCGAGAAACTGATACGGCGTGCGGAAGTCGGAACGCGCGAGCATCGTGTCCAGATCGCCCAGCAGCGTCGGCACCGTTTCCGACAAGTGTCGCCACAGCGTCCCCTTGCGCGGCACCGCGCGCGCGAGCAGATCGTCCTGCGTCCAGCCGATCAGCGGCGAGACGAGCAGGCTGGCAAGGCTCAAATCGTCGTCGGGTTGCAGCACGAAGCGGATCGCGGCGAGCAGGTCCTGCACCGCCAGCGGCGCACTCAACCGCAATCGGTCGACGCCCGCGACCGGCACGCCCTCGGCATAAAGCCGCGCGACGAGCAACTGCGCCAGCTCTCCGCGCCGCTTGACGAGGATCATCACGTCCTCGGGCCGAAGCGGATTGCCCTTGCTCTCCAGCGTCATTCCGCCATCGAGCCAGCCGCGTACCAGCTTGGCGATCCGCGTCGCGTTTGCGCGCACCGCGTCGTCGATCCAGCCTTCCTCGCCGCCCTCTTCCGCTTCGCTAGCCCCGGCGGCAATCGCAGGAAGCAGCATGACCTGTCCCGGCCCGGCGATGCGGCTGCCGTGCGGCGGGATCATGTCATCCCCCGCGAAATGCGTCGCGCCGACCTGCTCGATCGCGGCATCGACGAACTCGAGCACCGGCGCGGTCGAGCGGAACGAGTCGACCAGCGACAACCGGTCGAACGGCAGCCCGCGCTCGCCCGCCTCCATGTCGTCATCGCCCGCGACCATCGCGGCGCGCGCCTCGAAATAGCGTTCGGCCGCCATGAAGTTGACCGGATCGGTTCCCTGGAAGCCGAAGATCGCCTGCTTGGTGTCGCCAACCGTGAACAGCGTGCGGACCGAGGGCGCGTAGACCCCGCGCCCGACGAAATATTCATCCACCAGCGCGCGGATGATCGTCCACTGCGCGACATTGGTGTCCTGCGCCTCGTCGACCAGCACATGCTCGGTGATCTGGTCGAGCTTGTAGCGGATCCACTCGCCGATCCCTTCCTGCCTGAGCAGGTTGACGGTTGCGCGGATCAGATCGTCGAAGTCGACCGCCCCCGCCCGCCGCTTCGCCGCGGCATAACCGCGCGCATAATCGCGCCCAACCTCGAGGGCGCTGCCCAACAGGTCAGCGTAGGCGGCGCGGACCTGTAACCCCAGCAGGTCGGCGCACGCGCTGCCCAGTTCCTCCGCCAGCGCGGCGTAGTCCGCCTCCGCCGCGATCAGCTTCGCCGATGCCTTGCGCGGCTCGCCCGTGCCGGTGCGCACCACCGCCATCAACGCGCCCAGCTGCTCGGCCCGCGCTGCGTCGCCGGCGGCGAGCCACGCGGCAACCGCGTCGGCGTGCTTCAAACCCGTCGCCGTACCCCAGGCAGCGTTGGCTGCGGCAATGCGCCGGATCGCGCCCTCGTCCAACCCGGCGCAACGCTCACGCACGTGCGCGCCCATGTCGCCAAGCGGGACGCCCAGCGCACCGCGGATGAACGCTCCGACGCCGCTCGGCAGCGCCTCAAGCGCACTGCCCGCGCGCGCGCACTCGTGCAGAAACTGCTCCGCCCCCTGCTCACCCAGCCGGACGCTCAGCGCGCCGATGGTCGCGACCGGTCCCTCGCGCCCGTCGCGCTCAGCGGTAACCAGCAGGTCGGACAGCGCCTGCCGCCGCAGCAGCGCCTCCTCGCGCGGCTCGATCGGGCGAAAACCGGGGACGAACCCCGCCTCCACCGGAAATGATGCGAGCAGGCTCTGGCAGAAGCCGTGGATCGTCAGGATGCGCAAGCCCCCGCCCGGCGCGTCGAGCACCTTGGCGAACAGCGTCCGAGCGCGCGCAATCTGCGCCTGCCCGCCCGGCTCGCCCAGCGCGCGCAGATCGGCGAAGAGCGCCACGTCGTCCATCCGCACCCAGGCGGCCAGCCGCCGGCTGATCCGCGCCGTCATCTCCGCCGCGCCTGCCTTCGTAAAGGTCAGGCACAGGATCGCGGACGGATCGGTCCCGCCCAACAGCAATCGGAACACGCGCGCGGCGAGCACCTGCGTCTTGCCGGTGCCGGCCGACGCGGAGAGCCACACGTGCGCGTCAGGGTTGCTCGCGCGCTGCTGATCGCCCTGCAAGGCGGGCAAGGGGGCGAGCGCGTCAGCGTTCACGGCCGTACCATTCGTTGCGGCGCATCAATTGGTCATAATCGGCGAAGGGCGCGAATTCGGGATGCAGCTTGGCGACGAACGCCTCTTCGCCGGTCAGCCAGCGCGCCGCCGCTTCGGCGAAGCTGTCGCGCGCGGCGCGCGTGAAATCGTCGGTCATGATGCGCCCGTGCTTGCCCGCGGGGTCGGCGGGACTGGTCACCGCGCCGAAGCCGTCGCGGCCCTTGGCGAGCGACCAATATTCGAACCCGCCCGCACAGCCCGATACGCCTTCAAAGGCCCCCTCCTCCACCATCGCGCCGAGCAGGCCCAGCTGCAGGTTGAACCCGCCGCGCACCGCCGCGACCGATGGCGCCTTGCCGGTCTTGTAGTCGACCACCACCAGCGACCCGTCGGCGGCACGATCGACGCGGTCGAACCTCCCCGTTAGCTTGATGCCCGACAGCACCGCATTGCCCTGCCCTTCCGCCGCCAGGATGTCGCGCCCCTCGGCGCGATTGGCCTGCATCGTCGCCGCGATCCACTCGATGCCGGCGATCAGCCGCGGTTGCCACAATGCCCGCAGCAGCGGGTGCGCGGCGGGATCGTCGAGCATCGCCAGCGCGCGCGGCACCAGCCGATCGGGGGCGCAGGCATCGTGCTCGGCCCATTCCTCCAGCACGCCGTGCACCGCGGTGCCGCGCCACGCCGCACTCGGATCGGCGTCGACCGCGTCGAGCGGCATCAGCTTCAGGATGCGCCGCGCGTAGAAGGCAAAGGGATCGGCCTTCAACCGGTCGACCTCCGTCACCGAGATGCTCTTGGGCCTCAGTTCTGCACGCGGCACCGGCGCGGGTCGCTCGGCCGGCTCAGGCGTTGCACCGTCATCGAGCAACCGCGTCCACCGCTCCAGCCGGTGCGCACGCACGAACCGCTCACCCGCCATCGCCTCCAGCCGCAACCAGAAGCGTGAGGCGAGCGCTGGGCTACGCGCGTCGCGCCGGCTGCGCGTGATCAGCACGCGCGGTGCGCCAAGCCCTTGCCCGAAATCATGCGCCGCAGTGCCGATCGCGCGCTGCAACCCCGACAGGCCCAGTTCGGCGCGGATGCGCGGCGCGAGCCACGGATCGGGCGGCGGGTTGCCCGGCCACACGCCCTCGTTCAGGCCGCCCAGGATCATCAGGTCGGCGGTCTGCAACCGCGCCTCGATCAGGCCGTAGATCGCGAGGCGCGGATGCTCGCCCTGGATCTGCCTGACCGCGACCTCGTCCATCAGCAGCCGCAGCAGCGGCGCGTATCCGGCGGCGGTCGCG
>NZ_AORY01000013.1 GCF_000382485.1 Sphingomonas sp. Mn802worker
CTGTCGGCTGAATGATCATAAATAGCTGCTTTCGCTGACTTATCGTTTTTACCAGCATCAGCAGTGCCCCCTGCTGTGCCCCCTTATTCTCTGCTAGGCGTCGAGTGCGGAGCCTGACAGCCGGCTTTTCAGCCAAGCTTCGACCTCACTTTCCCACCATCCAATGCACCGGATCGTCAGGCGATGTTGGGCAGGGAACGTGCGATTCGCGACCAACCGGTAGATCGTTGCGCGACTGAGGCCGGTGCTGGCGATTACGTCATCAACCCGCAGAAAGCGGCCTGCTCGGGCTGCGCAGCCCGCTTCCTTCGCCTGTGCGGCCGTCTTCATTGGGTAGCCTCGATCGCCTGTTCGATGTCGAGCTGCTCGGCCTCGGGTGCGTGTAAGTTCGTGCTTTCGGGTATGATCTCCCCGCGCAGCTTTTCGGCGTGATCGAGCAGGCGCTTCGCTTTGCTCTCGAGCGCGGCGATGGTCAGGCGGATGTCGCCATCGCTGATGCCGCGCTCGGCCGAGAACTTCGAGCGCATGCTACGCGAGCCGACGCCGATCGCGTCGCCGAGGATCTGCTGACCGCCGAGCAGCTTCGCGGCTGTTTCCAGCCCCTGCATGCGGCCAACGTTGAAAACGCCGCGTGATTGAGCCGGTTTTGCGGCACAGACGAGAGCGTCAGCCTTGCCCGTGCGGGCACGGACAGGGGTGGTGGACGTGCTGGTCATAGGGCGGTCCTCTTCGTGGAAGGGGCGAGCGCGCCGGGACCAGACCGCGACCTTGTCGAATGACATTCAACAAGACGCGGCCGGTCAGAACATGGGCGGCGGGCGGCGCCGGACAGGGTGGAGGTCGGCGACGAGTGCGAGCACCGCGGTGCCGTTGTCGAAGCGGATGGTCGTGAAGACGCGGCGCACTGAGAGAACGTCGCACTGCTTACCGGCGAGCTGACCGATGCCGAGGTAGAGGCAGCGATCACCGCGAGCGATGCCGGCGCTGGCGCACGGTTGCGCAGGAGCTGCGCGGGCCACATCACAGGCCGAACGCAACGAAGGGGCCGGGACCGCCGATGAGGCGATCCAGCACGATGACGAACAGCTGCCCGATGACGAGGCCCGCGAGGCAGAAGCCCGCGCGAGGGGTGAAGCCGCGGCCCATCACCGCGGCGTCCCGGCGAGCTGCGCCAGCGCCCAGGCGGCGACGATCGGCGCGAGCAGAATGGCGAGCAGGATAAGAGCGAGCTTGCCCGCGATGCGAAAGGCGCGGTGTGCGCGGCTGCGCGGTGCGTCGACGCCGGCGATCACTGGTCGCGCTCCGCGGCGGAAGCACCAGCACAGCGGACGCAGCTATGCTCGCTCGCCCATGCGAAGGTCTCGGCACGCGCGTCGTCGGTGTCCCACTCGCTGCAGCCGCAACCGCGGCAGACCTGCGGGTGGTGCTCGGCCGGCTCGCGCGCGAGCTGACCGTAGACTGCCTGGTCGAAGGGGAAGATCGCCTGCAGCGCGTAGAGCGTCTTGATCTTGCGGGCGACGTTGCCCGGCTGCTCGAGCATGTGGACGAGATCAGTGGCGGCGGTGAGATCGCCCGGCTTCTTGGCGAGCGCGCGGGCGACCGCGGCGATCGACAGGCCGGCAGCCTCGCGGCGCAGGCGCAAGTAGGCAGCGGCGGTGAGGGGAGCAAAGGCGGTCTGTGCCACCCGCTCGCGCCGATCCTGCGGCAACGAGAAGGTGCGGGGGAAGGCGTGCATCATGGGGCAATCCTTTCAGGCAAAGGGGTGACGTTGCCGGAAGCGGGACTTTCCGGCGGGTAGGGGGAGCGGGAGTGCGGGACGCGGCCGAGCCGCGCGGTGATCAGCCTGTCATGGGTTCGGTGCCGTCGACCGGCACCGCGACCGCGGCGGGCAGAACGTCGTCGTTGGCGGGCACGCGCGTGTCGTCATTGGCCGGCTTCGACCGCCATTGACCCATCGGCAGCTGCACCGCCGGGTTCGGCTTCATGCTCGGACGCACGGTGCGGAAGATGCCGAGCTGACCCACGAAAGTGTGTCCGCAATCAGCGTCATCGCAGCGGAAGCGGATTTCGCGCGTGAGCAGGTCGATCTCGACCGAATCGTAGGCGATGGCGCGTGCGCGGCAGTGCGGGCAGGCGATGCCCGGTATGCGCGCAGGATAACTTCTCTTCTTCACTGGTGGGCTCCCCCCGGCACCCGTCCCCCGGTGGACAGGAATCTGCGGATCGTGCGGCGCAGGCGACCAACGGCGCCGAGCGCCTGTTCAGCCTCGCGCATCGCACGATGTATCTGGTGCGGGCTGGCGCCCGGTTGGGTGAGCATGATGGCTGCCGCGGTGGCGTCGCCCATCTCTGCACTGGCTTCGGCGATCGTGGCGGCGAGCGCGCGCCGGCAGGCAACGCTCTCGCCAACCTCGCGGGTGAGCAACGCTTCGTGCGCCTCGTGCATCGGTGCGCCTTCACCGCCCGCCATGATGTAGGCGGTGTCGAGGGCGAGCGCCTGGTGCACGTTGGGGCAGCGGTCGACAGTTGGCAGCGACCACTTTTCGACCAAGCTGACCGACCAGCCGTTCTGTTCTGCAAAGCGAGCGACACCGTCAGTCCCGAGGTGATCCATGATCACCTTCACGGCGTGCTCGAAGGTGCCGGGCTCGCGTTCGATCGTCATGCTTTGCGCCCGTCAGAAATAATCGCGCGATCTGACGTGAGGCGACCGTGCCCTACCGCTATCACCGTAGTGTCTTCCGCTGGGAACACGCCCGGCCGGAGATCATGTCGCGACACGCCAGTACGCTTTTCGACCTCCAACACGAGCTCCGCAGGGAGAGGGTGATTGCGAACTAACCAGCTAAAGACCGTCGACTGCTTACGACCAATGATCCGCGCGAAGGCTGATTGCCCGCCAGCTTGGCGAACGGCTTGTGCAAGCGGCGAGTCTAGGACGTGTTCAACAGCCATAGTGTGCGACTACCGCCGATGCGGTAGCATCGTCAACCATAATTATGGAGTACGGTTCTACCGCGTTTTCGGTAGAACCACGCCATGACGGTTGGCGAGCGGATATTAGAGCGTCTTCACGCGCTCGGCATGAGCCAAGCAGAGTTGGCGCGACGCGTTTCTCTCGCGCAGACAACGATCAACAATCTTGTACGTGGTGATGCGCGATCCTCATCCTATCTGCACAAGATCGCACGCGCCCTTGAAACCTCTGTCGATTATCTGACTTCAGAGACGGATGATCCGGCCACAGACGCGCCGCCGGCACCGACCCGCGAGCAGATGGCGCAGCTGCTCGACCTCGTGCCGGTGGCATCGATCGATCTCGCTTACGGTATGGGAGCGACGTTCGCGGACGATCCGGTCAACGTCGATCTGATGTATTTTCCAAGTCAGTGGCTCGAAGCGCTGACCAGCACGCCGGCTGCGTCGCTCACGTGGGCGAGGGGGCGGGGCGATTCGATGTCACCGACGATCAACGATCACGACATCGTGCTGATCGATCGATCGGATCGTAGCGTCCGCGACCAGGACGCGATCTGGGCTTTCACGATCGGCGGGATGGCGATGATGAAGCGGCTGCGCATCCGCGGCGACAAGGTCACGATCCTGTCGGACAACGACAAGGTGCCGCCCGATTACGCGCACCCGGACGAGCTGAACGTCGTCGGCAAGGTTTCACACATCGTTCGCAGGACTTAGCGAACGCTCAAGGGGGGTGAGCATGGTGAGTGTTTCGGCGCAGCGTCTGACCGAGAAGGTCGCTGTTCTTCCACCAAGCATTGCGGTGGCGATGCCGGAGAGCGAGGCCGAGGCACCGCCCCCGGCCGGCGACGAACCACAGCCGATCGCCGGCTTCCTGTGCATCATCGAATACGTCAACGCAGATGGCGTGGTGAGCGAGCGGGCGATCAGTTGCCGCAAGTACGAGCACTTCAACGGGAACCCTCGCATCGGCGCAATCTGCGGCGAGTCGAGACGCTATAAGACCTTCAATTGCGATCGCATCAAGGCCGTCACCGACGCGCAGACGGGTGAGTGCCTGGGCGATGGCAGCTTCTTCGAGCAGTTTCTCGTCGGCGCGTACAAGGTGTTGAAGCACGACTGGAACACGACATCGAGCAACAAGTCGCTTATCGTGGCCGGGCTGAACGTCCTCAGCTTCATGGCGAGGTGCGACGGCCGATGGCACCGCCTTGAAGAACAGGCGATCGAGGATTTCGTCTGCTCGCTGTGGATCCGCAAGGAATGGGAGAACGAGCCGCCAATGGCGGAGATACTCGCCCATGCGCGGCGCCTGGCGCCTGATGGCGAGGTGTTCCGGTCGGCGATCGCGCAATACGCGCACAGCAGCACCGCGGCGACGGTGCTGACCCGGTTCGTCAACCGTGTGGTCGCAGCCGACGGCGTGATCTGCGACAAGGAGCACCACTGGGTAGCCGAATACGGCGAGCTGCTCGAAGATGCGCGTCGGGCGGAGAGCGCGGCAAAAAGCGCGTACAAGCAGGCGCAGAAGGCACCTATGCCATCGTGAACGGTCTTAATCTCGGGCGATGCACCGACGCGCTATGGACGCTCGCCGCCTTCGTTCTGCTTGGTATGCTCGCGTACGGGCTGGCTGAGTACTGGCTCTGAGCAGCGAACAGTGGGGAGCGTGATCGCAGCGGTCACGTACCCCACTCGGGGCCGTCTTCATCGGGCCAGAAGCCGTCGCCGTCCGCAGGGTCGTGCTCCTCGCCGATCGGCGCTGCGAAGGCGACCGGTGGTAGTGTCGGTGCACCGCCACCGACACGGACGCGCGTGTATCCTGCCTTGCCGACGATACCCTGATAGATCGCGTTGACCTCAAGCCCCTCGCGGATCTTGCCTCCAATCCACTGTGATCGCTCGGCCGTGACGTAGCCGACCTGAACGCCGCTCGGGCTGAACACCGCCACTGCCCAGCAATCATGCGGGTTCTTCGGCTCGGGCACGAGCGCCAGCGGGGCACCCTCCTTGAGCAGCAGCAGCTCCGATCGCCGGTTAGTGCGCGCGCGGTCGGCGTTGGGGTAATCGATCCCGACGATAGCCAGCGTGAACTCCTTCATCTTCGTCGCCCTATGAGAACAAACACCGAACATCTATGTTCTGGTCAAAGGCGAGTCGAGCAGAAGGAGTCGGAAATGCAGGACACGATTGACGCGAGTACGCAGGTGACTTTCGGCGCGTGGCTGTTGTGCCAGGGTGAGCGCGGTGGGTTGATCGGGCAGCTCGCCAAGGGAGCGGCGGGTGACCGTGGTTTCCCTCGCCACGGAACACCGCAGGAGGTGCGGGCGCGGCTGATCACGACGCAGGCGGATGGTGACATGTTCGAGGCGCTGGACGACGCCGAGCTCGACTGGGCCGCATACTGATGGGCGCGGCATTATGGCGGCAGGCTCGTGTCGAGGAAGTGGTGGAGCGGCCGCTGCCGGCTCTAGGCATCCGCTTCCGCTACTGCATCACCGTGTTTGGAGAGCAGCGCGCTCCGTGGCGCGACAGCGCGGCGCACGCGATCGATGATGCGATTGCGCTGGAGTTGGCGAGTTGGGACGAGTCGCAGCAGCAGCACTTCCTTGCGGTGCCGGTCGGGATCAAGACCGAGAAGGTGCGCGATGCGGCAGGTTAACCGCGACGAGTTGCGCGATCGGTTGGCGTCGGCACTGCGGAAGGTGACCGCCAGCCAGTACAAGGAGCTGCAGCATCACGAGCCGGCTCGCAGACTGCGGGCGCGGCTTCGGATCGGCGACATGATGGTTGAGGCAGTGCGCCATTACGAGATCCTGACGGACGCGCCGGCTCCACCGCCGTTCCGCTATCCTGATCTCGGAGACGCACCTGACGCGCCGATGATAGAAGACAACTGACCTCGCCAAATATGAGCTGACAGTAAAGCGCCTGTGGTCTCCTTGCTGCTAGAAAGTCAAAGCTTCGTTAACCGTTCCGCTACCATTGTAGGGGTCGATTACATCGGTATTGCAAAGACCCGTGTCTGGGTTTGAGTTTGTGATAACTGGCGCTTGCGCGAAAGCGTTCGCCTGCGGGAAGACGCGGTTAACGGCGAAGGTACTATCAACTTAGATGAGGAGCGATAAGTCGGTGGGTACAGCGCGGCGAGACGTGGGTGAGCGAGAGTATGAGTTACGAGTGGTCGCGTTTTTAGACGTACTCGGTTTCAGTAACTTGGTCGAAGAGGCTGATCACAGCGAAGAGCCTCGCGAGATTATATTAACAATCATTCGTACGTTACGAGATACGCTTGCGCGAAATCCAAGGGTCGGCTTTGAGTTTACTCAGTTCTCTGACTCGATTGTGATATCAGCCGGTCTCAATCTGTACGGCATAAATGCTGTGTTCTCTGGCTGTAGGATGTTGGCAACTAATTTGATACAGCGTGGTATACTGCTCCGGGGTGGTATAGCAGTTGGTAATCTTACGCATACGGACGACGTGCTATTTGGAACTGGCTTATTGAAAGCGTATGGTTGCGATGCTTCGGGCGCCCCTCCTCGTATAGCTCTGCACAGCACTATGAAGGACGCAGTAGACGATTATAGTGCGATGTACGGCCTGTCCGAGCAGGTCATAAGAGACCACTATGATCTAACACCGATTCTCGACACCTTTCTTGATTTCGCGGAATTCGATCCGAAGCCGGAGCCCGGGAAGGTCGATTTAATCGAACCGGCAAGGGTCATAGCTGGTCACATCAACGCTTCCGCTTCTAATCGGGAACTTCCTGCTTCTGTTCGGGCAAAATGGCGATGGATGCGTGATTATTGGAACAGATCTGTGACACGCGGCGGTTATCTTCAGTTAGCTGATGTTGACGACGCTGACTAACCAATATCGCGCGGCAGATCGCGCATTACGAGTTCTCCAGCTTGATCTGTGTCGTGAACCCACGCTCGCCGACGCTGTGCGCCACCTCGGTCACCAGCCAACCAATGGCGTCGATCGCCGGCTTGTAGCCGCTGACCTTCGCCTTCGTCTCGGGGTGTAGATCCGCGCGGCCGAGCGCGAGCGTGAGAGAGAGCGACACCGGCTCGCGACCGGCGCGCGCCTTGGCGGCATTGGCGGCGGTCTGCGCCTCTTCCTCGGTGGCGAACACCTTCGTGAGCGTCTTCGCGCCCTTCACCTCGCCAGCGACGAAATGCTGCCGCTTGCCCTCTTTGCGGTCGTGCCAAGTCGCCTTCACGCCGGGCACGTCCTCGCGCTTCTGCCGGCTGAACTGATGCGTGTCGCTGTCGCGGCGCGCGATCGTCACGGTGGCGAGCGTCTTGCCGGTCGGCGTAGTGGCGGCGCCGATCGGCGACAGGATCAGCACGCCGCGCAGGATCTTCGCGACCGCGCCGCGCTCGCGGCCGAGGCGGCGGAGGAAGGCGAGGTCGCTCTCACGGTTCTGCGCCTTGGTGGTGATCGCGACAGCGGCGAGGCTGGGCGCGCAGCGCGGCGTGAGGCCATGTGCCTGTGCGATCTCTGCGACAATCGCGCCGAGGGTGGTGCCGTGCCAAGCCTTCTCGCGCCTGGTCTTTAAGTCGCTGGTGAAGTCGGCCGCGCGGGCGCGCACGGTAATGACGTCGGGGGGCCCACCATGATTGACCTCGTCCACGATGAACCAGCCCTTGTCGACCAGGCCGGCGGTCACGTCACTGCCCTGTTTCCAGCCGAGCCAGACGTGGATCTTCGCGCCGGTGGGCGGCAGCGCAACGGTGCCGTCGCTGTCATCGATCACAAGGTCAAGCTGGTCGGCTTCCTCGCCGCGCTTCTCGGTGATGCCAAGGCTGACCAGGCGCGGGCGCGGGGGCTGGCCACCCGGCTGCGGTACCTTGCCCTGTAGTGTCGGTGTGATGTCGGTGCCGTCGACCAGAACGCGCAGCGCAGGGATGTTGGCGATCATGCGTCGGTGCCGTCGACGCGGAGCAGGTCGATCGAAAAGTCGATCTGCCGCGGCGTGCCATCAGGCCAGAACGCCTTTCGGCGATCATCGATGGTGGTGATGACGAAGGCGCCGTAGACGTAGCCGCGCCCGTCGACCAGCGACCAGGCGTCGCCGGTGCCCGCCATGCGGCGCAGCTCGTCCACCGACACCTCACCGTCTGCGATCTCGGTGAAGACGGTGCCGGGCAGGCTGATCGTCTCTTCGCCTGGTCCAGTGAACTGCGTCGCATCGCGCGAGCCGACGCGGGTCGAGGAGGCATGGCGCCAGGTGGCGCGGCGGGACAGCTCATCGAATGCGAGCGTGTCGATCGAGAAGACGAAGAGGCCGAGGGCGAGCAGCATCAGGGCGTTTCCCAATCAGGCGTGTCACCGTAGCTCGAGCGCCCCCGCGCGGCGGTCTCGCGCTCGCGACGATCGATCTCGTCGGCGATCAGGCGTGCCAGATCCTGCGCGTGTTCGCCCGGCTGCTGGTTGATGGTGATGTTGTAGGTGCGGGCACCGGCCACGCTACCAGCGCCGGCCGCGCTTGCGGCAGCTGCGGGCGACGCCATCGCCAGCGCGGGCACCGCAGTGCCGCTGACGATCGCCAAGGACAGGCGGCGCGAGAGGCTGTCCATGCGGCGCACCGGCTCGCTCTCCTGCGCGGCGATGCCGTTGGTCAGCCCGTCGATGATGTTGCCGCCAAAGCCGGCGAAGACGCGGCTGGGCGAGTGGATGTCGAGCTTCTTGGCGAACCAGCTTGCGGCCGAACTGGCGACGCCGACGATGGTGGAGCGGAGTGCGCCAACCATGCCGAGCACGCCACGGATCAGCCCGCTGATCATGTCGCGGCCGAACTGTGCGAAGCGCAAGGGAAGAGCGGCGAACCAGGCGAGTGCGCTGACGCCTGTCGCTTTGATGCTCGACCACACGCCCGCGAACCAGCCGGTGATCGCGCCCCAGTTCGCGTAAATGGCGTAAGCCGCGGCGCCGATCGCGACGACGCCCGCCACGACGGCGAGCGCGATGCCGATCACGGGCAGGAGGCCGATGCCGAGCGCGCCGGCCGCGAACGACAGCGCGGCAAACGGCGCAACCAGGCCGGCAATGACGATCGCGCCACCACCGAGCACGAAGAAGAGCGAGGCAAAGGCGGCAGCGCCGACGCCGATCGCGCGCGTGAGGCCGGGATAGCGGTTGGCGACATCGCTGACCCAGGTGGCAAAGGCAGTTGCGCGCACGACGACGGCGTTGACGGCCGGGAGCAGCTGCGCGCCGAGGGTGACCGCGAGGGTGGTGGCGTTGATTTTGAGCTGCTTCGTCTGCTCGGCCGAATCCTGCATGCGAACGGCGAAGTCGCTGTCGGTGGTGCCGCCCGCACCCGCCGCCTCGGCGCGGATCTGGCGATAGAGCTGCATGTTCTGGATAAGTGGACGCAACCCCTGCTGCACCTGCGCGTCCTCGAACAAATAGCCGAGTTTCGACAGGTCGCCTTTGAGCGTCTTGTTGGTCAGCTCGGCAATTGCCTCGAGCGGGGTCTTGCCCTCGGCATAGGCTTTCTTGAGCGCGGCGGGTAGGTCGACGCCCATCTTTTCGAACGCCTTGTTGGTGGCGGGCGAGGCGATCTTCTGCAGAATGTTAGCGAGGTTGGTGCCGGCGGTCGCGGCGTCGCCCGCGCCCTTGCGCGTGATTTGCAAGCCAGCGGCGAGATCCGCGACCGCGAAGCTGCCGGTCTGCCCGAGACCCTGATAGGCAGCGGTCAGCGCAGGAAAGTACTGCGCCATATCCTTGATCTCGAACGCGCCCGCCTTGCCAGCGGTCGCCATGATATCGATCACCTTGCCGGTCTGCGCGATCGGTACCTTCAGATTGTCGGTCGCGGCATAGGCGGCAGCCGACAGGTCGGCGATCTCGGCCTTGTAGGCGGTCGCCGCGCGGCCGATCGGCGTCATCATCCTGACGGCGTCGGGTACCTTCGCGCCTAAGCCAGCGAGTGTGTCGACGCCCGCCTGCAGGTCGGCGGGCATCTGGTTGGCGGCGCGAGCAGCGACGAGCAGGTTGCGGCCAAGCTTCTCCGATGCGGCGCGCGAGAGGTCGGCCTTCTGGCCGATGTCGGTCATGACCGATTCGTATTCCTGCGCCGCTTTCACGCTGGTGATCAGCGGTGCGGCCATGACGACGCCGGTGCTGATCGCGGCCGCACCGCTCGCCGCCAAACCGGTCGCGACACCCTGCATTCGCGTGAACCGTGCGCGGCCAGCGTTGATGCGGCGCTCGCGATCGGCGAGACGCCCGAGCCGCTGTTCCTGTTGGCGAAGCTCGTCGCTGGTGCGGCCAGCCTCGCGGCGCAGCTCGCGCTCGTGCCGGGCGAGATCGTTGGTAGCGATGCCGGCGGTGCGCAACCGGTCGCGCAGCTCGCCGAGCTGGCGTGTCTCAGCCTGTTGCTGGCGCTCGAGCTGCTGCAGCTCGACCTTGGCGCGGTTGAAATCGCGGGTGAGCGCGCGCGTCGGGTTCTGCGTCTGTGCGACCTGGCGGCCGAGTGCCGCGGCACGCGCGCGGGCAGCGTCCAGTGCGCTTTCGGTCTGGCGAAGCCCGGCCTTTAGCCCGCGAAAGCCGGCGATGTTGGTCTGCGCGCGGTCGATCTCTTTCAGGCGATCACGCGTGGCGCGCAGGCCGTCCGCGGCCTTGGTCGACCCGCCGGCGATCTCACGCAGCGGGCGGGAAACCTTGTCCCCCGCCTCGAGCAGCATGCGGATGCGCAGGTTCCTGTCCACGCTACTTCCCCTCGGGATTGTGGCGGCGCGCCGCGCGCTCGCGCCATTGCATCAGGTCGGCGACGGAGAGCGCGTCGAGGGCGTCAGGCTGCCAGTGGAAGACGAAGGCGATGTCCGCCATGGGGTCTTCTACGCAGCCTGGGAGAGCGCCTCCTTCGTCGCACTCGGCAGCAAAAAATCAACGAGGATCCCCGCCAGCATGGTCACGTCGGCGGGGTCCATCGCGTCGACCAGGTGCGGGTGGAGCACCGGGCTGGTCACGCGCGGCGCGACGAGCGCGACCTGGTTGTATTCCATACGCACCAGCCCGCCGAGGTTCGCACCGCGCAGCGCGCCGCCCATCGGCTTGCGGACGGTCACCTTGGTGCCGGCCGCGATCACGACCTTGTCGGCGACGACGATGTCGTATTCGAGTTCCAGCTCGCCAGAGTTGGCCGGCGCGGGCTTGTTGTTCTGATCGTCCATGTTCAATCCAATCGGGGCAGGGGAGAGCGTTAGCGGCAGCGCGGGCGCGGCGCCTTAGATGCCGAGTGCGGCGCGGTGACCGGCCATCACGTCTACGCCGCCAACCAGCTCGACCATGCCGAGCACGTCGATCTCGATCACGACCTCGTTGTTCCAGATCAGCTTGTAGTAGGAGAGCTGGCTCTTGACCTTGAACTCTGTATCCTCGCCGGGCTTCAGTTCGCCCATATCGATCTCTTCGTGCCGTCCGCGCGTGACGATTTCGACCGTGTCAATTGCGCCGGTGTCGTCGTTCTGAAAGCTACCAACGAAGCGCTGCTGGACGCCCGACAGCGTCAGCATCGCAGCCTGACGCAGCACCCGGCGCATCGGGCCACCGTAGGTCGCCTCCATCTCGAGCGCTTCGCCGCCCATGTCGATCTTGACTGGGCGGTTCATGCCACCAGCGCGAAAATCCTCTAGCTTGCGATTGAGCTTGGGCGGGGTGACCGAGACGACCTCGCCGAGGCACGATTCGCCGGCGTTGAAGATGTTCATCTGCTTGAGCTTGGTGGGGAACGCCATGATGGCAGCCTTTCAGTCGCGGGAAGGGGAGGCAGTGCGGGCGGTCAGCTGCCGGCAACCAGGCTGGCGAAGTCCGCGAAGAACTCGTCGCTGATCTCCTGCTCGAGCCCGAGTGCCTCGAGCGGAGGCACGAAGGTGTAGCGGTAGCCGATCGCCAGCTTGCCGGCCTTGAGCTGGTCGACCGGGTTCTTGGCTGGATTGAAGGTGGCGACCGCGCCGAGGATGCGGCCGGCGCGCTTCTCGGCGCGAAACAACTCGTTGATCTCCTCCACGATGTCGCGCGCGAGGCTGGGCACGAGCGGCTTGTCGATGCCCCACACCAGCCCGAGCGCGACTGAGTCGGCGAGGATGTGCGCCGTGCGACACGCGCTCTCGAAGGCGAAGTCGCTGCCCTTCTCGGCGCAGGTGCGGTTGCCCCAGAAGCGCAGATCGCCGGCGATGCGTACGATCGTGACCAGCTCACTGGCGTTCAGAACGTTGGCGTCGCAGTCCGCGTCCTGGATGTCGAAGGTGACGCCGGCGGTCAGGCCGTCCACGTCGGCGAGCGGCACGTTGGAGAGCGTCTTGTGCCAGCCCTGCGCCTGGTCGATCGCGGCGCGCGCGCCCATCGCGATCGCGGCGACGGAAACGGGGATGCTGGCACCATCGGCACCATAGGGCGCGGTGACACCCGGCCACAGCAGGGTGAGCGCGCGGGCATCGGGGAAGAGGCCGCGATAGGCAATCGCCTCGCCACGATCGCCGCCGATCGCCGCGGCGTAGACGCGCGCGCGCAGCCGCTCGCCGACGGCAACCAGCGCTTCGGTCACCAGCTCGTCCTCGAGACCGGGCGCTCCGATGATGCGCGGCTGCAGCTTTAGCTGAGCCGAGGCGGTGAGCAGCGCCTGCATGCCCGACTTCACGCCGGCCTCATCCTTTCCGATGATGGCGGCGGTGGTGGCAGCGGCGTCAGCGCCGGGCGCGATACGCACGACGATGACGGGTGCGTCGACCTGACCCTTGATCGCGGTCAGCGCGGCGCGCAGCGTGCCGCTCGCCCCCGCCTTGGCGATGGCGTCATCGAGGTTGGTCACCTTCACCGGCGTGTCGAGCGGGAAGTCTGCGGCGTTCGCGGCGGGTGCGGTTGCGACCAGGCCAATGACGGCGGTGGCGACAATGGCAAGCGAGCGTGGGCTGTTCTTCACCTCGGTGACGTTGATGCCGTGCAGGAAGCTCATGCGCAGGTGACCTTTCAGGCGAGCGCCGACAGGGCGCGGATGGTGGTGGAGGCGGTGAAGGCGGGGCTGCCGGCAACGTCGGTGCGGCGTCCGGTGACGGTCAGCACCGCCTGGTGTGGATGGTCGCCGGGAGAAAGTATCACGCGCGAGATTCGCGCGCGGCCCTCCTGACGTAGCAAGGCGAGCGCAGCCGCGGCGAAGATGCGCGTTCGGCCACCCGCGTTGTTCGGCTGATCAAGCAACTCGGGCACGCGCGAGCCATAGTCACGGCGGGCGACGCGGGTGCCGATCGGCGTACCGAGGATGTCGCCGATCGACTGTGCGAGGTGGTCGGCGCCGGCAAGCGGCTTGCCCGAGATGCGATTCATGCCGTTCACTGCGGCTTGCCCGACAAGCCCTGTCCGGACTGAACCGCGACGTGAACGTGATCCTTGAGGCTTTTACCCGCACCAACCACGTCGGCGGCGGACACGATCTTGCCCGTTGAGCGGATCTCGCCTTCGATCGTCAGATCGCCCGTGATGTTCAGACCGCCATCGGCAACGAGCACGATGGTCGCGCCGGCGGGCAGGTAGGCGGTGAGCGCGTGCGCGGTCGGATCGTAGCCAATCAGCGCGCGGTCAGCGAAGTCGAGGAGGGTCTTCTTGTCGCGGGCCGGCTGCGGCCGGGCACTACTCGACAGGCTACCCATGATGATGCCGCGGGCGATGTCGCTTTCGGGCGCGATGACAAGCACCTGCTCCCCGACGCTCGGCGGCGACCAGACGCGTGTGTCGCCCATGCGCGGCGAGAGCCAGGGAAGATCGCCGGTGACGAGATCGTCGGCGAGCTGGATGCGCGCGGTTGCAGTTTCGAGGTCGACCGATACAACGCTGCCTTCGCGCGCGATATCGCCGATCAGGCGCTGATAGTCGTAAGGCTCGGCCATGCCGCGACCATGCGCGGGGTGCGTGCGGAGGCGAGGGCGTGCTCTTGTTGAAACGCTTTCTACAAGATTAGCCTCGCGACGTGCATGGCGGCTATGTCGGCAACGAGGGTAAAGGCTTAGCCGCACTCGGTGAAATGCCGGCGGAGTGCAGCATGAGGGAGATCGCGCATGTCGCAGGAATGCCGGCGCGGAGATGCGAGTCGAGCGAGTGCGCGCTGTTGTTGCGGGGTGAGCGACGACACTGGACCCCCGTAAGTAAACGCGGCAGACCAACGGTCGAGGAGATTGTTATGTCGTTCGAATTGAACTCTTTGAATGTTGATCTGCACGGGAATAAGGCGAGCGCGACGTTTTACGATGCGGCCGGCGCGCGCAGCGTCTCTGTGAACGTTCCTCTCGCCACGCCTGGCGACCAGCCTGAATCTGCCTTGAGAGCCGCGGCAGTTTCAGCGCTACGCCAAGCTCTGCTAGACTCCGCCGCAGCGCTTTAGAGGAGCGCGGCAAGTCGCTAGGCGGAAGGTGCGAGATCGCGAAGAGACCTGACCGAGGTCTTCACCACATTAAGTCGCGATCAGCCTCGCGGTGCGCAGCTTGGCGAGCAGGTCGTTGACGACGGCACGCAGCGCGGCGTTGTCGGCGACGAGGGCGTTGAACTCGGCCGCGCTGGGGGTGGCGCCAGCGGCGTTGCCCGCGGTCGCGGCTGGTGCGTCGGCACGCGCGGCGCCCTGCACGCCGCCCACGATGCCGCTCGCGCGCCAGGTGCCACCTGAGCCACCGACGCGGTGATAGTGGGTCGGGCCACCCAGGGTCGGCGACTGGTTGAAGCGAATCTCACCATCAGCGAAGTCGCCGTCCGCGGGCGCACCGAACGTGCCGGTGACGACCCGCTCGCCGAGCACCAGGCCGCGGTGAAAATAGGGCGTGTAGATGACCGCGGATTGCCGCCCGAAGTAGCGCGTCGTGTACGGACCGGTCAGATAGAAGAAGGCCGCGGCATCCGCGTTGGCATACACGAACCTGAAATCTTGGCCGTAGGCTGAGAAAGATACCCCGGCCGGCGTCGTCTTGCCCGCGAGCACCCAGCCACGATCCGGGTTGATCTCCGAGATCATCGAGCCATTCTGTCGAACGACGGCGAGCGCGCGGGTCGTCAAGTTGCCCTGCTCACCCCGAATGAACAGGGCATCGGACCCCGCCGCATGCTCCCACTGGCCACCGACCGAGAAAGCCGGGAAGTTGATCACCGGCGCGCCTGCGCCGCCTTCATGGTAGTTCGAGAGGAAGACGCTGCGGGCATTTCTGTTCTGGTGGTAGACCGCACCGCCCGAGATCCACGTCTTGCCGGGCGTCCAGGTGACGCTGAGCGAGACGGATTGGTCGACCGGCGACCACACGGCATCGTTCGTGCCGGGCACAGTCGTGCTGGCGTCGTTCTCGCGCTCCGGCATGCACTGGTAGCGCGTGCCCTGGTAGGAGCAGAGGATGTTCAGAAGCGTGCCGTTGAGCTTAAAGTGATTATTGACGAACGTGCAGGACAGGAACTGCACGGCGAGCAAGCCCCAACGGTCGTTTCCACCAAAGGTGCAGTTGGCCACCATCTGAATGTTGGAGTCTGCGCCAGCCAGGTAACCGCCCACGTAACAGGCATTTGCGACGACGCGCTCGATCACCGATCCCGACGCTTCACCCTGCAAGACAGGATCGGGGGGCGGCGCATTCTGCGAGGTCGCGACTACCTGCCAACCTGGACCTGGGTAGCCCTCGATCAAGCAGTCGTGCAGCCACACGCGTGCTTTCGCCAAGACGGCCGAACCGGCACCCATTCCGCGTTCGTACGAGCCGGTCGCGTAGCGAAAGGCGATGTTGCAGATCTCGGTACCATCGGCACCAGGCGCGAAAGACCCAGTGTAGGCTCCGTTTTGCGTGTCGTACCGATTGACGATGAAGGTGTGGGTGGCTCCGCTCTGCACGATCATGGTGGCGTAACCACCGACTTCCATGCCGCGGGTCTGGCCCTGGATCTTGACCGAGCAGTGCAGGTCGATGGCGCCGCCAACCGCGAACACGCCCACGCCCAGGTTCACGGTCGGCGTGCCGCGCTGATACTGCGAAGCGACGCGGCTGCAGAACGCCGCATAGGCGATGCACGCGCGGATCGCGGGACCATCGTTGGTGACGCCGTCACCCTTCGCACCGAACTGCTCGACCCAAAGGTCGCGCGCCTCACGGCGGAAGAAGCGCCCGTTTGCAGACTTCACGATCGCGAGCGGGTGCGCGGCAGCATCAGCGTCGGTCAACGACTCGTCGGCGATCAGGCAGCCGCGCATCGCACCGCTGGTCTGCACGATGTCGGTGCCTGCAGGGATGGTCAGCGCCGACATCGCACTGAACGGGCCGACCGACATGATGTTGCCGCCGGGATCGCCCTTGTCGCCCTTGTACCAGTTGGTGAGAAACGGCACCATCGCAGCGGCGAGCGCCACAAACGACATGCGTCGCGATCGGCCGGCTTTCACGACCGGCACGGCTTCGGTGCCATCCGCGGCGGTCAGCAGCTCGAGTGCGGAGATCTTGGCCATCGATCAGCGTCCTGTCGCGCGCCAGCGGAACCCGCCGGCTGCGTCCTGGGTGGTGGTGTTGTCCGATTGCAGGAACACGACGGCGCCGTTCAGCGACACGCTCACCTCCTGCACGGTGTGGCTGCCCGAGGTGGACTGCGCGGTGTTGCGGACGGTGCCCTCGACACCGAAGCATTCGGTGGTGAAGGGGAGGGGAAAGACGATGTTGATGGCGGGTTCGCCGGTGATCGCACCGTCGACGTAGCCCCACTGCTCGATGAAGCCGTCGCTCCACTGTCGGTAGCCGTTCTGCGCGCTCAGCTGGCTGCGCACGACGTAGATGAAGCCCGCACCCTTTAGGCCGGCCGGCGTCACCGCGCTGCTATCAACAGTGCCCACCTTCGTCATGTCGACGGTGGCAGCCGGAACGGTGATGGTCGGATCGGTCGCGAGCGACTGACCACCGATAGCGAGGCCGCTGGTGTTGATGCGCCGGGTCAGCCGCACGCTGTTGGCGAGCGAGGCGAGCAGGTTCGCGAGCGCGGCCGGCGTCACCGCTTTGGTCGCAACCGTGCCGGCGTCGACCTCGGCCGCGCTCGCCGATGTGACAGTAATGGTCACGTCGTCAGACAAGGCGCCGCCTCCGCTGGCGAGACCGGCCGCCAGTACCTTGCGCGCGGCGAACAGAGCGGCGATGCGGCGCGCGAGGCCGCGCGGCGTGACCGCACGCGACGCATCAGCGCCGGCAGTGACCTCGTCATCGGTCGCCAGCTCCACCACGCCCTTCACGTCCTCGGTCGCGGGCGGGTTCAGCCAGTTGGTGTCGCCGAAGCTGATCGCGGCGGTGCTGTTCGCCGGAAAGGCGATGTCGAGTGCCAGCAGCATGGTGCTGCCGATCGACTTGCCAACGATCGGATCGGCCTGCGCGTAGACCGCGAAGAGCGTGCCATCGGCGAGGAACAGCCCGACGCCGCGCACCTGGTAGGCGAGCGCCGCCTCGTCGCGCACGATCAGGTGCGCGACATCGCGGCCGACCTGCTTGCCGGAAAGCGTCGCCACGCGGCGGAACTCGCCGGGCAGCGCGGTGAGCGTCGGGCTGACCGCGACCACCGCGGCGGTCAGCCCGACGCGCGCGACCGAGAGGTCGATCGGCTGGCCGAGTTGCGCGGCGGTGAAGCGGGCGATGCCCGCCTCGGTCAGAACGAGGCGAAGAGCGGGTGCGGGCACGGGATCAGGCGTCCTCCAGATAGTCGCCGGTATCGTCCTCGAGCGGCTCGCCGTCCTCGGTCTGAAGGAGGCGTTGCCAGACAGGATCGGTGTCGATCGTCAGCGCGACGTCGGCGCGGGTGAACTCGGCCGCGCGCGCGGCAGCGACCGGCGCGATGGGCGCGCCGAGCAGCACCGCCTGCACGAGCTGCAGATGCTCGCGCAGCGGCTTGACGCGTGACACCTCGCGGATGATCGCGTCGGCGAAGGCGGCGGTGGCGCGAAAGCCGCCGGGCGCGACACCGTCCCGCGTGACAATCGGCAGCATGATGTCGAAGGTGTGCGGCGGGCGGGGCAGCTCCGCCTCGAACCACTCAACTACGTAGGCGAGCGCGTCGAAGCGGGCGAGGACGGTCTCAACCGACAGGCGCGTGCCCTTCAGCCGGTGATCCGCGAGCGACGTGGCGACGACGCTGCGCTTCTCGGCCTCGGGCCAGTCCGCATCCCAGATGTCGACGGACGCGCCCCAAGCGAGCCACGGCAGCAGCTCGGCCGGGCAGGCGAGAGGGTCGTCGATGGCATCGACGGGCGTGTCGACCGCGAGAATGCGCACACCCTGCTCGAGCGCGCGCTCGAGCGGCGTCGAGTTGGGCGGCAGCAGGCTAGTCGTCATAGCCGGCGTGGGTCACGGTGACGGCGGTGCAGAGCGCCGCCTGCGTCATGTCGCAGACGATGTCGGCTGTTGGCGAAAGCAGTTCGACGCGCTGCACGCCCTCGGCAGTGAGCGCGGCGTAAAGGCCCGACAGCGTGACGTTGTGGCCGAGGCGACGCGCATCCGAGAGGTAGGCGGCGAGCTTCGTGCGCGCGGCGGATACAACCAAAGCCGGGTCGGGGCCGGCGAAGGTCCACAGGTTGGCGGTGATGGTAAAGCGGACCTGCGCAGCCGAGGCGACCGTGACCAGGTCGCCGAGCGGGCGCACCGCCTTGTCGGTGACGATCGCGCGCACTGTGGCGAGCAGCGCGATCGAGGCGGTGCCGTCGCCCTCGGCCGAGAGCACCGACACCAGCACCTCGCCCGGCGCCGGCGAAACCGCGCTGGCGTCGAGCACCTGCGCACCGGCGTCGCGGGCGCGCTTGACGTAGGCCAGCTCGGGACCGGCCGCAGCGAAGCCCTCGGGACCGAGCACGATGCGGGCGCGCAAGGCGTCGTCGCTCTCGGCGGGCAGCCGCGCGACGCCGATCGCGGCGCCGATATGGTCGAGGGTCGCACCGACGGCGTATGCGACCAGGCGCGCTTGCAGCCGATCGTTGAAGTCTGCGCGGAGCATCATCTGCTCGTAGGCGGCGATCTGCAGCACCTTAACTGCGGGGTCGCTGTCGATCGCCGCATCGAAGCTCGGCAGCTCGGCCTGCACGCGCGCGATCAGGCCGGCGAGGATCGTCTCATAGTCGAGCTGCTCCACGATCGTCGGTGGCGCGAGGCGCGACAGGTCGACGGAGGTGGAGCTGGTGGCGGGCATCGCCGGGCCATGTCGTGTCGCGCGCTTGCGTGTGGCGAGAGCCGGCTCTTGTTGAAAAGCATTCTACAAGAATTAACTTCGCCATCAACTGGCAGAAAGGATTGCCGAATGACCGCTTATCGGATTGTCGTTGCAGGTGGTGGCTCGATGTTCGCTCGTAATTTCGTGCCTGATCCCGAGCCAGGAGATGTGTTCCAAATGGGTAACGGTGATTGGTACCGAGTTAGTTCGGTATCTCATGATCCAATCGGTCCACACGAACCCGAGATGTTGTTGGGAGCTGCGCCCGTTCGTTCGTTCCCGTGGACGAACGAGAGTTCGCTCAAGCCCCCGCCACATGTTCAATGATCAAGTCGAGCACGTGTTCGCGCTCGGCGTCGGTCAGTCCTAGAAGCACGCGCCGGGTGTAACGCACCTTAGGCTGGCCGCGTGCGGGCGCGTCGGAGAGGCCGAGCTGGTGGATCGCGGCGATCCGCGCGGCACGGCCACCGAAGCCGATCCATACCTCATCACCGTTGCCGCCGTTGCGCAGACTCTTGGCCATGCGGATCTTGCGAAACATCTTCTGCTGGCGAAGCCGACCCTCACCGGCGCGCGGCTTCTTCGGCCGGTGCGGCGCGAAGGAGGAACCGTCGGGTTGCTGCTGCCGGCCGATGCGATCCGACTGGCTCTTGCGGATCTCGCGGCCGATCGCGCGCATGAGCTTGGACCGCTCGGCCGCGCCGACGCGCAGCAGCAGGTCGCGGCATAGCTGCTCGATCGGGGCGAAGTCGTTCACGTGGTGACCAGCTCGAGCGGCACATCGTCGGCGTCGATCAGACCCGCCCACATCTTCGTCCCGGTCGGCACGGTGGCGAACGCGTCGGTCATCACTGGTTCGGGCAGGTGCGTCACGCGCAACCCGCGGGGCAGCTGTTCGACGCGGACCAGCTCGGTCAAAGTTACTGTGATCGTGATGTCGCACGTTTCGGCGTCGAGGAGTTCGGACTCGAAGGTGAACGGCTTGCGGTCTCCTTTCTCGAACAGGTCGGGCTGATTGGCGGCAATCCAGGCGAGCAGCGGCGCAACCAGCGTGTCGATGCTGGCGCCGAAATCCTGCACCCAGATCGAGGCTTTGTAGCCATACTCGAACGACAGCGACCCTGCGCGCACCGCCACATCGCCCTTGTCCACGAAGACCTCCATCTTGGATGGATCGGCCTTGATGACGGCAACGGACGCGATCAGATGCGCGCGTAGGTCGGTGAGCTTCTTCACTTGGTGCTCGGGCAGGTGCCGGGCGAGGTCCACTCGATCAGGCGGTCGAGCCGACTGGCGTTGGCGCCGAACGCGCGTGCCATGCGGATGATGCCGGCGCGCAGCTTGGTCGGGATCTGCGCGACTAGATCAGCGTCCTCGGGCAGGCCGGTCGGCCGCTCGGCGCAAGCGAGCAGCTCGGCAGGCGGCGTCTGCTTGACCGGCACCACGATCGGCACCGGCTTCTCGACCTCAACGGGCGAGCGTGGGGCGCAGGCCGGCAACGCCGTTGACAGCAGCAGTCCACTCACGATCAACCAAATTGCGGCGTTCGGCTTCGGCATCGGCGTTCTCCATGCGGTGCGCGGCATCGCGCGCGGCTTCGGCCGCGGCGCGCGCGGCGAGGTTGTCGGCGAGCTGGCGCGCATCGTGCGCGGCCATTGCGTCGGCGAGCGTCTTGGCGGTGATCTCGGCGGTGTGCGCCTTGAAGTCGGCCAGTGCGGCGATGCGCTGCTGACAGGCGACGCCACGGGCGACCCGGCTGGATGCGGCGAACGGCTGCCCCGCCGCGGTGCACAGCAGCTCGGCCGCGTGCTGCAGGCTGTCGCGATCGTCGCGTGCGTTGCGCATCTGCACGTACATCCAGCAGCCCGCGACCGCGACGACGAGCAGCACCAGGAAGCCGATCTCGGCCTTCATCTTGGCGAGCAGCGCACGCATCAGCGCACCGCCTTGACGCGGGCGTCGAGCGTCGCGGGCGTCTTCCCGGCGACAATGCCGGTCACGCATGCCTCCCATGCGCGTCGACGACGCAGCTGCAGCCCACGCACCACCTTGCCGCCTGCGCGGTTGAACTCGAGCAGTTTGTCGCAGAACGGGCGCCAGGTACCCGCCGCGGCGAGGCGGGGGAGGCTGGAGCGGCAGACACCGGCGGTGCCGACATTGTAGGCGAGGTCGATCGCGGCTGCCGCCTGGTAGGGGCGGCCGTAGAGCGACGGGATGCACGCGATCACCGGCTCTGCGTGTGCGACCAGCTCGCGCTCGTTCATCGCGTCGCACTCGGCAACCGTGAAACGTTGCCCGATCTTCACGCCGCGCGTGACACCGTCGCAGGCGGTTGCGACCTTCACGATGTCGAGGTAGGCGGTGAGGTGTTGGTCGCCGCTGACGTGGCGCACGGTGACGCTCTGGTCGGCGTTGACGGTTGCGGCGACGGTTCGGCCGCTCTCCTCACGCGGCACGCCGACGAAGAGCAGCACGGCACCGGCCGCGGAGCCGATCACAGCAGCGAGCTTTTTCGGCGCGGGCTTCCGCGCGGGCACGGGCGCGGGCGAGCCCGCGGGCTTGTCGGTCATTGCGGATCCTTTCGACGCATGAAGGGCACGGCGTTGCGGAGCGCGTCGGGCAGCCCCACGACGATCTCGATCACGCCGTCGCGGAAGCGCGGCGCGGCCTTGAAGGCGATCATGCCGAGGGTGAACGTGACCGCCTGCTCGACATAGGGGTCGGGTGCGGCGTGCCAGTAGAAGGCGCAGGCGGCGATGAAGGCGAGCTTGGCGAAGTAGCTGACGGTCACGCCAACGACGAACTGCATACAGCCAGTGCGCCAGGTGAGCGCCTGCTCGTAGGCCAGGCTGACCGCGGCGCCGAGCGCGGCGGGCAGCAGACCGATCAGAAAGACGAGCAACGCAGCGCCGGCGTCGTGAAGGTGCTTGTCCATCGTCAGTTCCACAGGTTGACGACATCGGTGCGCACGCCGGTAGCGGGCGCGGCGATGGCGGGCAGGTTGACGACGTGACCCTTGGGCAGGGTCGGGCCGAGCGCGGCGATGCCGGGGTTGACGGCGAGCACGGCGGGCAGATCGGCGGGGCCGAGGCCGCGCTCGCGCCAGATCAGCGCGTCGAGCGTGTCGCCCTCGCGCGCGCGCGCCGTGTCGAGCGGAGCGCCGGCCATCAGATCAGCTCCACCGCGACGCGGGTCACGTCGAGCATGTCGCGGATGGCGTAGAGCGAGTCGCGGCGCAGCTCGCTGACGCTCGGGTCGAGATCCTCGGCCTTGCGGTCGCCGCGCGGCGTCAGCTCGACATCGCGGTAGCGTTCGACCAGCTCGGCCTTGGCGAGCGTGAAGACGGCGCGGCGGTAGAGCAGCTCGAGGCGGCTGGCGCCGTCGATCTTCGGCGCAGGCACGTCGGCGAGCCGGGCGTGCCCGGATGCGCGCTGTGTCAGCGACCAGGTAGCGAGATCTCGGCCCACGCCCATGATGGCGGCGATCAGCGCCTCGCGCGCACGCGCGTCTGTCACGCTCTCGCGCACGCGCAGCTGCTCGCGAAAAGCGGTCGGGTCGACATCGGGAAAGAAGCCTTCGTTGACGATCACCGCGGCGGGCGGCGCGTCGTCGTCGGGGAGGACGGTGGCGATCAGGTCAGTCACGCGATCTGCCCCGCGATGAGCAGCGACGCCTGCACGAAGATGACGAGGCCAACCGCAGCGACGATCAGCCCGACCGCGCGCGTGGTCAGCTGAAACGGGCGATCGGAAGGTGAAGCGATGACTGCAACGACTGTGCCGGCCAGCACGCCATACGCCCCAAAACCGAGGAGCGCGAACAGCGCGAGCGTAGCAAGTGTGGCGATCATGGTGCGGTCCTTCGAGTTTCACGGGGGTGGGGACCGGGTCGAAGAGCGGCCCTGCGACCCGAAGGTCTCCCGCCTCGCGCGATCCGTCCCCGAGCGCCGGGGGCGAGCTGGTCAGCCGAGCGTGCCGGCATTGTCCTGGTCGGATGCGGGCAGGGCAGCGAGCGCCTTGCGCAATCCACGAATGTGCGTCTTTACGCCCGAGCGGTCATGCAGCGACTGCGCGCGCTCGAGCCGCGTGATGGCGTTGGTGATGGTCGGACGCGCCAGATCGGCTTCGGCGTCGCCGGCGACGTGGACCAGCTCGACGCCGATCGCCTTTTGCAGCTTGGCCTGCACCTCGTCGTGCATGTCGATGCCGGCGGTCAGCTCCTCCACCCGGTAGAGCAGGTCGAGCGGGAAGCGCTTGTCGAGTGCTTGGTCGCGCATCGCGGCTTCCGCGAACTCCTCGACCAGCAGCGTTGCCGCGTCGCGCTTGAACCGGATCGGCAGCTCGATGTGGAAGCGGAGCACGTGCTCGGCCAGCTCGAGCGCCCGCGCCCAATCGCCGACATCGATCGACCACACCATGATCGTCGGCAGCACGTCGTCGGCGTCGGTCGCGCCGAGCTGGTTGCCGACCGTCATGCGGCCGGCCTCGAGCAGGCCGTCGCACCAGGCGCGGTATTCCGGCAGCATGTCGCGCTTGGCGAGGATCTTGGCGCTGGTCGCCTTGATCTGCTTTAGCCGCTGCGCGTCGTGGCGCAGCCGCAGCTTGATCTGCCCGGCGACTGGATCGATCGACGCGCGACGCGCAGGCGAGGGGGTGAGCCCGCCCCCGGACGCAGGAGCAGACGCCGATTGCAGTGCGAGAGTGCGATCCCGGTGCTTGAGAGCGAGGCTCATGGCGTGTCCTGTGGGGGCGGGCTACGTCGGGGAGCGGCGCTTACGCGCCGGCGGGCGCCTCCTCGGGCGCCGCCTCCATCTTGATGTTCTCGTAGATTGCGATCAGGCCGTAATCCTCGACCACATAGGCCTCGTTGACGCTCTCGAAGTTCTCGACCTGGTCGCGCTTCGGATTGTCGATGATCGCGCGGCGACGCGTCTCGTCCTGGTTGTAGATCGACAGGTTGTCGTAGGTGGTGATCACG
The DNA here is from genome assembly GCF_000382485.1 of Sphingomonas sp. Mn802worker. Classification (GTDB taxonomy): domain Bacteria; phylum Pseudomonadota; class Alphaproteobacteria; order Sphingomonadales; family Sphingomonadaceae; genus Sphingomonas. Next base: position 24,163 of record NZ_AORY01000013.1, read on the forward strand.
ATCGTGCCCTTCGGGAACGACGGCACCACCGCGGCGAGCTTGCCGCCGATCTTATCCTGCAGCAGCAACACGTCGCGCGCGAGCTGCTCGGTTGCCTTGTCGCCGGCGGTGTTGATCAGCGCGAACTTCTTCGCGTGGACCAGCTCGTCGCTGACCATGACGACGAGGTCGGTGCGCGAGCGGTGCTGCTCATCGAGCAGCTGCAGCGCGTCGAACACCAGCGCGTCGAGGTTGACGTAATCGGCGGTGCCGGTCGCCGACACGAAGATGGCGGGCTTGTGCCCGGCCTGCGCCGGGTCCCCCGAATGCTCGCCGTCCGACACGATCCGCGCCTTCGCGTCCTCGCGCGTGTGCTGGATCCAGCCCTTGTTTACGTCCTGCAGCAGCGGGAATGCCTCGCGGTCGGTGTCCTTCGCCACGTGCGTGCCGTTCCAGCCGATGATCATGCGATCGAGACCCTGCCGCTTGACGATTGCGTCGCGCACGATGGTCTGAAACTCCGGCCGGTGCGCCCAGGCGTCGAGCTTCGCGTAGGAGATCGCGGTGTCGAAGTTGGTCTGCTCGCAGCGGTAGCTGGTCGCGGTCAGGCCGGTCGGGTCGATCGGCTGGCGTTCGCCCTTCGACGTGTCGGTGCGCCCGGCAATCGAGGACGTGATGCCGACGCCGACCTTCTGCCCTTCCTGCTGCGCAACCGTGACGAAGTTGATCTTGGTCAGGAACTCGCTGGACTGCTGGGTCCGTTCTTCGATCTTCTGCGCGACGGAAGGGTCGACGGTGAACTTCTCTGCCGCGGACGGGACGTTGGAGAGCTGTGCGATGACGCCGACGAAGCTGGCGTAGGCGATGCGGGTCTTGTTGCGCATGGTGTGTTCCGATGGTGCGAGGAGGGGGGCGGGCGGTGCCGATCAGCAGTCGGTCTTGAGGCCGTCAGCACCGCCGGTGGCGAGCTGACGCGGCGTGTTCGGCGTTTCCGTGCTCGACAGGCGCGTCGTGAGCGCGGCGAGGTCGGCGCCGATCTTCTCGACCTTGGTGTCGTTCGCCTTCGCGTAGGTCGCGATGGCGTTGTTGACGGTCTCGCCGATCGAGCGCGCGAACTCGGTCAGGCCGTTGTCGTTCGCCGGCTCCTTAGCGCCGCTCCCGCCCGTGGGCGGGGTGGTCGGCTGCTGCACCGGCGCATCGTCGGGCTTCGCGAACTTGGCGGTGAACCCGTCGAACATGCCCTTGATCGAGGCGAGCAGACCGGTCGGGTCACTGCCGTCGCCTTCCAGCACGATCTCGGCCTCGGTCGCCGCGGTAAAGAAGTTGGCCTTGTCCTGCTTGCGCAACGCGAGCGGGTTCGCGTCGCCGGCGCCAGCCGCGAAGGCGAGCATTTCGGTGCCGAGGCTGGCGGGGTTGTCGGTGACCGCGAGGCCGACCAGGCCGGCCTTGCTGGTCCCGCCGAAGTTCGGCGCGATCTCACACGAGGTGAACAGCTTCTGCTTGGCGCGGTTGAGCGTCAGCAGCTGATCGTTGGGGTCGAGCTGCGCGAACAGCGCGCGGCGCTTCACCGTCTTGCCGTCGATCACGAGATCGACGTCGTCGGCCTTCAACGCCGCCACGGTGCCGTAGGAGTTGAACGGCGGTTCCGGGCTGTAGCCGCGGATGTGCTCGCAGTTGATCGACGCGGTGTAGGTGGCGGGGTTGTAGCCGGTCGCCATCTGGTCGATCCAGTCGCGCTCGATCACGCGCCCGTCGGTGGTGCCGCCCTCGACGGCGATGCGGAAGAAGCGGGTCTTGGCCATTGTCGGTCTGGTCCTCGGGTCCGGTAAAGACACGCGGCGAGCGACCGCGTCAGCGCCGCGAACAGGGACCGAAGGGCGCGGCTTCTCAAGCGCACCCTCTTGTTGAATTGCTTTCTACAAGAGCGGGCTAGGGCAGGGCGTGCGGAGGCGTGGCTAGGCTCCGGCCGATGTCGATCCTCGCCGATCCCCTGACGCTCGCCCCCGAGGACCGCCGCCATGCGGCGCGCAGTCTCTACTGGCGCGGCTGGAGCTATGGCCAGATCGCCGACGAGCTTCAGCTCAACCGCGACACCGTGAAGAGCTGGGGCCGGCGCGACCGCTGGGATGACGCGCCGTCGATCCGCAAGCTCGAGGACTGCCTCGAGACGCGCCTGATGGTGCTGATCTGCAAGGACAAGAAGACCGGCGCTGATTACACCGAACTTGACGCGCTACGCCGCCAAGTCGAGAGCCTGGCCAAGGTGCGCCGCTACGAGGCGCCGGGCGGGCATTCGGGTGACCTGAACGACAAGGTCGCCAACCGCAACGCGGGCGAACGCAAGCCGAAGGCGAAGAAGAATCACTTCACGACCGTGCAGGCCGAACGCCTGCGCGAGATCTTCCTCGATCAGCTCTACGGCTACCAGGAAGCGTGGTTCGCCGCGCTGTCGCAACGCACGCGCATGATCCTGAAATCGCGCCAGATCGGCGCGACCTACTATTTTGCGTTCGAGGCGCTGATCGACGCGATCGACACCGGGCGTAACCAGATCTTCCTAAGCGCCAGCAAGGCGCAGGCGCACCAGTTCCGCTCCTACATCGTCGGCTTCGCCAAGCTGGTCGACGTGACGCTGACCGGCGATCCGATGCTGATCACGTCGGAGCTGCGCCCGGCGGACGAACCCGCGGCCGAGCTGCACTTCCTCGGCACGAACTTCCGCACCGCGCAGGGTCGGCACGGCAATTTCTACTTCGATGAGTTCTTTTGGGTCCACAGCTTCGAGGAGCTGAACAAGGTCGCCTCGGGCATGGCGACGCACAAGAAGTGGCGGAAAACCTACTTCTCCACACCATCGACGGTGTTGCATCCGGCCTATCCGTACTGGACCGGCGAGCGGCGCAATCGGCGTCGCAGCAAGGCAGACCGCGTCGAACTGGACGTGAGCCATGCAGCGTTGGCGGGCGGCGCGGTCGGTCCCGACAGGATCTGGCGCCACATCGTCAACATCCGCGATGCGGAAGAAGCCGGCTGCGATCTGTTCGACATCGCCGAGCTGGAGGACGAATACGCGCCCGACGAGTTCGCGAACCTGTTCATGTGCGACTTCGTGGACGACAGCCAGTCAGCGTTCCGCTTCAACGAGCTGGTTAAATGCGGCGTCGACACGCTGGAGGCATGGCCCGACTTCGACCCCGACGCGGCGCGGCCATACGGTGAGCGCGCGGTGTGGGCAGGGTATGATCCGCAGAACAGCGAGACCGGCGACAATGCGTCGCTGACGATCGCGGCACCGCCGAGCGCGCCAGGCGGCGTGTTCCGCCTGCTCGAGCGTCATCCCTTGCGCGGCATGGATTTCGAGCAGCAGGCAACCTTCGTTGAAACGATCCTGTCGCGCTACAATTGCACCTACCTCGGCGTCGACGCGACCGGGGTCGGCGCCGGCGTCTACCAGCTGCTCGCAAAGAGCGGTGTGCGCGGCGTGACGAAGATCGAATATTCGATCGAGCAGAAGCAACTCATGGTGATGAAGGCGCAGAACGTCGTCAGCCGCGGGCGCCTGGCGTTCGACAGCGGTTGGCTCGACGTCATCTCGTCGTTCGTCTCGATCAAGAAGACGATCACGCCGAGCGGGCGCAGCCTGACTTTCAAGGCCGGCCGCGGTGGCGAGGACGGTCACGCCGACCTCGCCTGGTCGATCATGCACATCCTGTTGAACGAACCGCTGGACGGCAAGGAACGCCCGACCGCGACGATGGAGATCTTCTGACATGGCGAAGCGAAGCCGGGTGCGCGCACTGGCGCGAAGCGAGGCGCACGAGGCGGCGATCGGCGCGGTCGAGCACCAGGCGAAGCCGGGACCGGTCGAAGCGTTCTCGTTCGGCGACCCGGAGCCGGTGCTCGACCGTCGCCAGATCCTCGACATGGCGGAATGCTACGCCAATGATCGCTGGTACGAGCCGCCAGTCTCGCGCGAGGGGTTGGCGCGGGCATTTCGCGCCTCGGCGCACCACAGCAGCGCGATCGAGTTCAAGCGCAACCTGGTCGCGGCATCACTCGAGCCGACGCGCTACCTGTCGCGCATCGACTTCATGAAGGCGGTGCAGGATTACCTGATCTTCGGCGATGCAATGTTCCAGCGCCATGACAATGTTTTTGGTGAGCCGCTGCGCGTCAGCCACGTGCCGGCGAAGTACGGCCGGCGCGGCGTCAAGCCAGGCACGTTCTTCTTCGTCCAGGGGGCGCTCGGCTCGACCGAGTTCGCGGCCGACAGCGTGATCCAGATCATGCAGCCAGACATTAACCAGGAGGTGTACGGTGTGCCCGGCTATCTGTCGGCGCTGCAATCGGCGTTGCTGAACGAAGCCGCCACGCTGTTCCGGCGCCGCTATTACCTGAACGGCAGCCATGCCGGATACATCCTCTACGCCACCGGCGATTTCCAGAACGGCGACACCGACGCAATGCGGCTGGCGCTGAAAAACTCGAAGGGGCCGGGCAATTTCCGCAACCTGTTCGTGCACGCGCCCGGCGGCAAGGAGGCTGGCATCAAGGTGATACCGATCGCCGAGGTTGGCGCGAAAGACGAGTTCCTCGGCATCAAGTCGGCGACGCAAGCCGACGTGCTCGCCGCGCATCGCGTGCCGCCCCAGCTGCTCGGGATCGTGCCGGCGCAAGGGTCGGCGTTCGGCAGTCCGAAGGATGCGACCGCGATGTTTCTCGAGCTGGAGATCGAGCCGATCAAGACGGCGCTGCTCGAGCTGAACGACCGGCTGGGCGTCGAGGCGATCCGATACCGCGAGCGCCCCGCGCTCGACTAGTTTCTGCGTCCGGTCAGGTGACCGGGCGGGGGAAGCCGGGTTGCCGCCCGGCTGAACCGACGAGGGATGATCTCGCCACGACACGATCGGCCAGTCGGCCGTCCCGCACCCGATTCGACTCGGGCGGGATCATAGATGCGAGATTTTCCTACATGTCATGTTCTATTTCTGTTCTCCCCGTCGCACCTGCGGCAGGGTACATCGGCGGCAAGCGCAACTTGGCGCGCCGCGTCATCGCGCTGCTCGGCCAAATACCGCACACGAGCTACGCCGAGCCCTTCGTCGGCATGGGTGGCATCTTCCTGCGCCGGCCGACCCGCCCCGCGGCCGAGGCGATCAACGACGTGTCAGGCGACATCGCCACGTTCTTTCGCGTGCTGCAGGAGCACTATCCCTACTTCATCGACATGCTGCGCTGGCGGGTGGCGAGCCGGGCCGAGTTCGAGCGGCTGCGCGCGATCCCCGGCGATCGGCTCACCGACCTGCAGCGCGCGGCGCGGTTTCTCTACCTGCAGCGCCTGGCGTTCGGCGGTCAGGTGGAGGGGCGTACCTTCGGCGTGTCGAAGGGGCAGGGTGCCCGGTTTAACGTTGGCAAGCTCGAACCGATGCTCGCCGAGATCCACGAACGCCTGCAGGGCGTGGTGATCGAGCAGCTCGGCTATGCCGACTTCATCCGGCGCTACGATCGCGACGGCGCGCTGTTCTATCTCGACCCGCCCTACTGGGGTTGCGAGACTGACTACGGCCAGGACGTGTTCGGCCGCGCCGACTTCGCCGCGCTCGCCGACCAGCTCGCCGGCATCAAGGGGGCGTTCGTCCTTTCGATCAACGACACGCCGGGCGCGCGCGAGGTGTTCGGCCGCTTTGACATGGTCGAGGTACCGGTGACTTACACGGTTGGCGCCGGCGCCGCGAAGAAGGTCGGCGAGCTGATCATCAGCAACCGGCTGATCGCGGGCGACCGCGCGGCTTAGCCACGCGCGTGGTCGCGTCGATCAGGGCGGGGCGGCAGGTGCCCCCCGGCCTGGTCGACCGGCCGACTTGCACCCCTACGAAACGCGCTATTCCCCCCGCCTCGCCCCCGAGCTTTATATGTCTGAAAGGGTGCAGCCTCATGAGAGAAGGCCATCGGCCTGAAACCTGCCTGAGTCGCCAAATTCGGCCGCGCCTCGCCGGGTGCAGTACGGTGCAGCTATCAGGCTTCAGAGGGCTCTCCTTGCGTTTCGCGTTCCCTGAGTTCAGCTAGGTAAGCCACGGTGAAACTGTGCAGGTCGTTGGTAAACGCGTCGACAAATTCCTTTGCCAGTCGGTACCTTGCCATGATCTCATCAGGACTCGCTTCCAGCGAAAAGCTTCCGAAGTTCTGATGGACAAGGCGGTTTCGATCGACTCCAATCGACAGAAACGCAGTTACGGTGGCAGCATAATCTGCGTCCCGTTTAAACTTGGCCTCCATGCTTTTTTTGAATTCATCGCCAAACATGGAGTAAAATTTGTTGGCGTTGGACCGGTCCCAATCAAACCAAGTATGGTACTGTCGAGATATCGCTTTCACTCGTACAACGCTGGAAAGAGGCGCTCCATTGCCCGCGTAATGATCGCTATAACTCTGTACATCGTTACTGAGTTTAACCTCGAAGTAACTGGCTGCCGACAAAAGAAGTGATTTCCGATGCAGATCGTCGACGGACGAGGCGAGTGATATCTCGCCAGCGGCACGAAGAATGCGCGAAACCTCTTGCATATTAGCGTAGAGGTCCTCGACCGGGTCTGCCATCGGTTTACAAGCTCGTTAGAATTGATCGAGCCGTATCAAGTCGGGTCGTTACGTTAGATGTTCGGGTGGTCCCCTCCAATGCTGCCGCATTGAACTTGGAGTTTGTCGACAGCTCCTTGATTTCCTTCATGCTCGCTTTGCCCTTGGGCTGCCGCTTTTCTGCAACCGCCTTCTCAAGCAAAGCGGTGAAAACAGCTTCGTAAAGAGCTATATTGAAACGACCATTCTTGATGTTCACAAAGATGTCACGGGGCAGCTTCTCTGTTGCTTTGAGAAAGCCCTCAAACAGGTCAGCAAGATAAGAATTTTGTATCGAAGTCTGAGACTCTGCCATCTTGGAGTATTGATTAAGAAAACGAACCATCGAAGGTGCGTAAGCTTTGTTACGTAGTAGCATGGCAAAGCCCCGAAGAAGGATCTCTATATCCTTCATATGCAGGTCCGGCTTGCTCGACTGAAGAAGTTCACGCCATAGGGGATGAATGTTCAACTTGTACAACGTGTCATAGAAAGGAGAATGGTACATACTTGTACGTATCTCCTGCGGACGAAGGTTTACTCCGCCGGTATTAAGGCGATTGAATACCTCATAGATCGCAGTGTCATCCCCGACAGGTGTATTCTGTTTTACAATGATGTTACGAATGGGGCGTAGGTCAAGCTGAGTCTTGTAATCGTCCAGAGTATGATAATTCAGGCCGTGGAATTTGCTTTGTTGATTAGGCAGTGCTCCAGACAACTTTAAATTAAAATCCTCAAAGTATTCATCGTTATGTATGATCCGGTCGGGGATGCCGCCGTTCTCATCAAAAATCGCGCGCAGCTCACCTCGCTTGTCAATTCGCGGAAATCTTCGTTTCAAGTAATAGTACACCGACATAAGTCGCTGCTGTCCATCAATCACCTGAAACCGATTTCTCGCTTGTTCGTAGAGAAAGAGCTGCGGAACTGGAATTCCAAGTATTAGAGACTCGATCAGCCGAGAAGCTCTGACTTTGTCCCACACGTAATTACGCTGGAAGCCCGGTATTCTGACGGCTCCGGCTTCGATAAAGCTATACAAAGTTAAAACGTTGAAATCATTCGGCGTTGCTGTGACATCGTATTCATCGATCTGACCGTCGACGTTTTCCTCGGCGTAATCGTCGAACCAGTCGGTAGAATCAGTCACTATTTCGCTCCGGTATTTCGGATCACTCTCGATCTGACGTCGAACAAGTCAAGCGTCTGAACTCATTTTCTGCGCCGGAAAAGCGGCTCACAAAGCGCGCCGCTGGCGCATTCATGGCACGGTTTGTGCCACTCCCTCCTAGGGAACCCCGGTCCCGCGCAAGCGGGTCCGTCCGACATCGGCTGTGATCGCTGTCGTTGGTCTGGTTAGCACCAGATCGAGCTAGGTGGAGCAGCAAGCTGCGCACGCCGAAGGCGTTCCTCTTATACTTAACCTCGCAGAGCCGGGTTCATTCCGCTCGGGCGATTTGCGTTACCGTCGAGTGCGCGGCCGAGCTTGGCGAGCATGTCGCCGAGCGGAGTGTCGCCGGCGCGGAAGCGTGCCAGCTCTTCGGAGGTGAGGCTTGCCAGCATGGTGGCGGTACGCTCTTCCTCTTCCTGGCGGCGCGTGACCTCGTCGGCCGGCACAGGCGCGCGGCCGAGCAGGCGGCGCACCATGTCCGCTGCCATCTTCGGCAAGGTCAGGGCGTAGGCGTTGGAGATCTGGCGCACCTGGGGACCGAACGGGTCGGGGTTCTCCAGCGGCTCGAATCTGCGTTCCCAGTTGAGAAAGCCCGCCTCACGCAGACGCACCAGCGCGTCGTGGATCGCGCTCTTCGACCGGCGCAGCCGATCCGCCAGGTACTCGATCGAAGGTTCGAGCCGACCAGTCTTGAAGTCGACGATGCGCATCATCTCGCGCAAAATGTCGAGGCCGATATGCCCGATCGGGCCGTTGCGCTTGCCCGGCTGCTTGTTCTCGCGGTCGTACTGCTCGGCCGCACGCATGCGAGCCATGCGCTCGGCCTTGTTGAACGGAGACCATAGCTGCCCCTCGCACGTGCCAGCCTTGCGGCTGTTGCGGTGGACCTTCTGTCCGGTGCGGTGCGCCTTGGTCGCGAAGCTACCGACCAGCTCGCCGAACGAACGCATCTTCATGCGACCGCTTCTGCGTGTGTCAGGCTCTGCGCGGCCCTTCGATCAGTGTGCGGGGATCCGCCAGCCCGTCCGAGAGCATGTCCGCCCACTCGCACGCGATCTGACGACGACGGGGCATATAGCTCGCGCGATTGTAGAGCGGTTCCACGCCCTTCTGAACGTGAGCTAGCATCAGGTCGATAACCTCGCGGTCGCCCGCACGGTTCTCCTCGCCGGCCAGCTCGTTCATGACGGTGGAGAAGGTCGACCGCCATCCATGCGGCACATGCACGCCCGAGAAGCCGGCGGCTCGATACAGCTTGCTGATCGTGCTGTCGCTGATCGGTCGACGTGCGCTTCGTACGCTGCGGAAGAGAAGGGGAGCAGTGCCTGACAGCTCCATCGCTATCCTCACGATCTCCACCGTTTGCGGCGCCAGCGGCACAATGAACTCGAAGGCAACATCTGCCTTCTGCTCCGTCACCAGCTTCATTTTGGCGGCGGGGATGCGCCAGATCGGTGCCACACCGTCCAGATCCTCGAACTCGCTCGCCTCGGCCAGGCGCACCGCGCCCGATCGCACTGCCGTCAGCGCAAGGAACCTCGAAGCTAGTTTCGTCAGCGGGTGCGCCGGCTCGATCTCCACCTTTCGCAACAGAGCTTGCGCAGCCTCCACCGTGCGCACGGCCGGAAACTTGCCACGTCTGATCCTGCTCAATCCGCGCTTGGTAACCGCCGCCGGGTCGGCCACCGCGACGCCGCTGCCGATCGCCCAGCCAAATACCTCGGAGACCCGCTGCCTCGTGCGATGCGCCGTCTCGATTGCGCCGCGCTTCTCGATGGGACGCAACGTGGCCAGCACGATCGGCGTGGTAATTGTGTCGATCGGGAGCGTGCCGATGCGCGGAAAGACGTCCTTCTCTAGGCTGCGCCTGACGTTCGTCGCATGCTTCGCCGACCAGACGGACTGCTGGCTCGCCATCCAGTCCTCGGCCAGCATCTGGAAGGTCGCACCGTGCCGAGCTGCATGCGCCGCGGATTGCTGTCGCTTGTGTATCGACGGATCCTGGCCACTGCGTAGCAATCGTGCCGCATCCTCGCGCAGCTCGCGCGCCTCCGCGAGCGAAACGTCCGGGTACGAGCCGAACGTCAGCCGCTTCTCCTTGCCCGCGATCCGATACTTCCAGCGCCAGCTTCTGTAGCCGTTGACCGTTATGTACAAGTAGAGCCCTTTGGCGTCCGCGAGTTTGTAGGGCTTCTCGGCACCTTTCGCCTGACGGCAAGCCTTGTCCGTCAGCACGCGATGCCCCCAACGCAAAAATCCGGTGCCCCGAATATGCCCCCAGAAATGTCGCGCTGCATATAGCTGCGATGATGCTTCGTGAGACAAACGGCAAGTGCGCTGCAGAGTAAGCAGCGCCGTTTTCGTGACGTTGTGAGACAACCTGATATGAGGC
>NZ_AORY01000014.1 GCF_000382485.1 Sphingomonas sp. Mn802worker
ATCGGGCGCGCGGTCGCGCTTGCCTTCGCGCGCGAAGGCGCGGACGTGCTGATCAGCTACCTGAACGAAGATGATGACGCGGCCGAGACCAAGCGGCTGGTGGAGGATGCGGGGCGCAAGGCGGTGCTCGTGCCCGGCGACATCAGCGATCCCGCGCACGCGCGCGCGGTCGTCGCCAAGGCGGTGGAGGCGTTCGGTCGCGTCGACGTGCTGGTCAACAACGCGGCCTACCAGCACACCTTCGCCGAGATCGAGGACATCGCCGACGACGAGTGGGAGAAGACCTTCGCGATCAACATGCACGCGATGTTCTACCTGTCGAAGGCCGCGGTGCCGCACATGCGCGAGGGATCGTCGATCATCAACACGACGTCGATCAACGCCGACAAGCCGCTCCCCACCTTGCTCGCCTATGCGACCACCAAGGGCGCGATCCACAATTTCACCGCCGGGCTGGCGCAGCTGCTCGCCAAGCGTGGCATCCGCGTCAACGCTGTCGCGCCGGGTCCGGTGTGGACGCCGCTGATCCCGTCGACGATGCCGGCTGATCAGGTGAAGTCGTTCGGGCAGGAGACGCCGATCGGCCGCGCGGCGCAGCCGGCCGAGCTGGCGCCACCCTACGTCATGCTGGCTAGCGACGAGGCGAGCTATATCTCGGGCGCGACAATCCCGGTGACGGGTGGTACGCCGTTCCTGTGATCTGACGGACATGGAGTAAGGCCGCGTGGCGGTGACCGACATCGCCACGCGCGTGTACGACCATAGCTGGCGACTGGACCCGATCGTCCGCAGCCTGCTCGATACCGATTTCTACAAGCTGCTGATGCTGCAGATGATCTGGCGCGAGTACCGCGACGTGCGCGCGACCTTCGCGCTGATCAACCGGACGAAGTCGGTGCGGCTGGCGGAGGTGGTCGACGAAGCCGAGTTGCGCGAGCAGCTGGACCATGCGCGCGGGGTCAGGCTGGCGAAGAAGGAGCTGATCTGGCTGGCCGGCAACACCTTTTACGGCGAGCGGCGGATGTTCGCGCCCGATTTCCTCGCCTGGCTCGCCGACTTCCGGTTGCCCGATTACGATCTGCGCGTCGCCGATGGCCAGTACGAATTGCACTTCGAGGGTGCATGGACCGATACGACGATGTGGGAGATCCCCGCGCTCGCGATCGTCAACGAACTGCGCAGTCGCGCGGCGCTCAGGGCGCGCGGGCGCTTCGAGCTCGATGTGCTCTACGCGCGCGCCAAGGCGAAACTGTGGGAGAAGGTCGAGCGATTGCAGCAGCTACCCGAGCTGGTCATCTCCGATTTCGGAACGCGGCGGCGACACAGTTTTCTGTGGCAGCGCTGGTGCGTCGAGGCGTTGAAGGAGGGGCTTGGGCGCCGCTTCATCGGATCGTCCAACGTGTTGCTGGCGATGGACAACGACCTTGAGGCGATCGGCACCAACGCGCACGAGCTGCCGATGGTGATGGCGGCACTGGCCGATGACGATGCGGGCGTCGCGGCGGCGCCGTACCGCGTGCTGGAGGAGTGGCAGGCGCATTACGGCGGCAACCTGCGCGTCGTCTTGCCCGACGCGTTCGGGACCAAGGCGTTCCTGTCTCACGCGCCCGACTGGGTCGCAGACTGGACCGGGTTTCGTCCCGACAGCCTGCCGCCAATCGCCGCGGGCGAGCAGATCATCGAATGGTGGCGCGCGCGCGGGCGCGATCCGCGTGCCAAGCTGCTGATCTTCTCAGACGGAATGGACGTCGATTCGATCGAAACGACGTACCGCCACTTCGCGGGACAGGTGCGGATGAGCTTCGGCTGGGGCACCAACCTGACCAACGACTTTCGCGGCTGCGATCCGCAAGGCGGACACGCGCTGGAGCCGATCTCGCTGGTCGCCAAGGTGATCGAGGCCAACGGGCGACCGGCGGTCAAGCTGTCGGACAATCCGTCGAAGGCGACCGGGGACCCGCGCGAGATCGAACGTTATCTGCGGATCTTCGGTAACGAGGGGCGGACGCAAGCGACGGTGTTAGTTTGAGTGGCTTGGCGCAAGACCTAACCTGCTGACCCCTTCGAGGAGGGATGGTCGGCGGCCAAGTCGAGCAACGCGAACCAGTCGGCGTAGGGTGTGTTGCGTGCCATGTGGCGGTTGAGGTCGAGGGCGCCGTCTTCCCACCAGATCGGGCCACGTTCGCCCAGCGCGACCTTGGCGGCGTGGACGCGGGCACGGGCGGCGCTGATCGCGGTTGCGTCTTTCGCCTGGCCGATGATGCGTCGCGCGTTCATCAATTCGGCGACGAGTTCGGCGCGTCGCTCCGGCGACAACGCAGGGTTGCTTCGCCGCCACAATCGGCCGCGCACCACGATGTAGCGGCCATCGGGCGTGACAGGCGCAGGCTCAGTCGTGGCGCCGACGCCAGAGGAAGGCGGTGAGCCCCGCCACGCCTGCGGCGGCGATCCCGCCGGCGACCATGCCCGCCTTGCGCCGGCGCTCAGGATGGCGACGACCGCCGTCGGCCCCGCTGGGAGTCGCGGGCGGTTGGTGGATTGTGCCGGCATCGTCCTCGCCTGGCTTGGCGCGGTTTGACCAGACGTCCATGAAGCCGTTCATCATCGCGGCACCGAGGTTCGGCGCGGCGAACTGCCCGAGCTTCATCGCGCAGGCGGGCGCGCCGACAACGGTCGTGTTGCGCGGCCGTTTGGCGAGTTTCACCACCGCCTTTGCCACCGTTTCGGGTGCGAGCGCGCCGGGGGGCAGTGACAGCTTCGCGCCGGTGTAATTGCCCGCGTGATCGATACCGGGCGTGTCGACGAAGGTCGGGTAGACGTCGCAGACGTGGATGTGCGGGTGCTTCGATACTTCGGCACGCAACGCCTGGCTGAATCCGCGCAAGCCGAATTTGCTCGCGGCATAGGCAGCGGCGTAGGGCGTCGCGACAAAGCCGCCGACCGAGATCATGTTGACCCAGATGCCGCGGTCCTGCGCCAGAAAGATCGGCCACACCGCGTGCGCGTCGTTCATATGGCCTAGCAGATTGGCGTCGATCACCTGCTTGTGATCGGCCATCGGCACGTCCTCGTACTTGCCGACCACGCCGACACCGACGTTGCTGAACCACAGGTCGATCTCGCCCAGGATCGCCTTTGCCTCGGTGGCGAAGGCAGCGACGGCGGCGGCGTCGGTCACGTCGACCGAGCGTACCTCTGCAGTACCGCCCGCCGCGTGCACCTTGGCGGCAATGTCCTCCAGCCCCGCTTGCCCACGCGCGGCGAGCACGAGGTGCGCGCCCTTCTTCGCGAAGGCGAGCGCGGTGGCGGCACCGATCCCGCTCGACGCGCCGGTGATGACGACACGCAGGGTGGAGGATCGCTTGCTCACCGGCCGATCGCGTCCTTGATCGCATCACCCGCCTTGGCGAGCAGGCCCTTCTCGGCTTCCTCTGCCTCCGCCTTGGTCTTGAACGCGGCACCTTCGGGCTCGGCAGGCGGCGCGTAGACCGAGAACAGCTTCAGCGCGGTTGAGCCCTTGTTGGCGAAGTTGTGCTTTGATCCCTTGGGCACGACGACCATGTGGTTGGGACCCGCCTTGGTGTGATGGTCGTCGATCGTGACCTGCGCCTCACCGGTGACGATGAAGGTCGTCTGGTCGGCATTGTGCGTTTCGAGGCCGATATCCTCGCCCGCCGGGATGCTCATCAGCACCACCTGCACCTTGTTGTCGCGGTACACTTCCTTCTGCCAGAGCTCGTTGTTGTTCGCGAGCTCGACCATGTCCTTGTTGAAGATCGCCATCTTTCTTCCTTTCAATATGTTGCGGACAGAACGTCAGGGGGGCGCAAGCGTTCACTGCGTTCACAACAATGATTCGATCGGACGCGCGTGAGATTTCTGGTGGCAGAAAGTGAGACCGCGCAGGACCGTGCCAACCGGCGCGAGCGAGCAGGCAAGAGTTCGGGGGAGAGCTTCCAGGCGACGCTGGAGCAGATGGCGCCGGATGCGGAAGTCACTCGGGTTATGCCGGCCGACCCGGACGGTGACCGCCTGGGCGCGGACGAGATCGCTGAATACGACGCGGTGTTCCTGACCGGATCGCCGCTCCATGTCTATGACAACGCGCCAGAGGTCGACCGGCAGCTCGCCTTCATGCGCGCGGTGTTCGATAGCGGGGTGCCGTCGTTCGGATCGTGCGCGGGGTTGCAGGTCGCGGTCGCGGCAGCGGGTGGGCGCGTACGCAAGATGCCCGAGCGGCTGGAGGCGGCGGTCGGCCGACGGATCACTGCGACCGAGGCGGGACGCGATCACCCGCTGCTCGCCGGACGAGCGGCGTCGTGGGATGCGGCCTCGGTCCACAGCGACGAGGTCGAGGAACTGCCCGAGGGCGCGCTGCTGCTGGCGACGAACGGGGTGACGCGGGTGCAAGCAGTGGAAATCCGGCACGGCAACGGCGTGTTCTGGGGCGTGCAATATCACCCCGAGCTGAGCCCGGGCGAGATCGCTTCCGCGATCCGGGCGCAAAGCGAGTCGCTGGTTGAGGCGGGGCTGGCGAGCGACGAGGGCGCGGTGGAGCAGCGCGCCGCGCTGCTTGATCGTATCCAGCGCGACCCCGACGATCACGCCGCACGCTGGGAACTGGGCGTCGACGACGAGTTCGCGCACGAGGACCGGCGACGGCTGGAGATCGCCAATTTCATCGCCGCGATCCCGTCGCTGCGCGGTGGCAGGAACGGGGACTAGCGCGCGAGCAGGTCGGCGAGCGTGACGGGCGCGAAGTCGCGCGCGTCGACGCCGACATCGAACTGGCGCGGCATCGGCTTTAACCGACCGTGACTATGCCCGTGCAGGTTGATCGCGGCACGCGACTGACCGTTCCACGAACGAAAGGGGTAATGGCAGAGGACCAGCTTGCGACCGTCATGCTCGAGCTCGGCATAGTCGGCGACGCTCGCCCAGCCTTCGGCGGTGAGTGTGGCGTCGGGATCGTTGTTGCCGCGGATCAGATGCTTCGTGCCATTCAGGCTGGCGAGCAGTGCTGGCACGTCCGACGCGCGGCGCGCGACATCGCCCAGATGCCAGATTTCGTCATCAGCGCCGACCACCTCGTTCCAGCGCGCGACGAGCAGCGCGTCCATCTCCGCCACCGACGCGAAGGGGCGACGCTGGATGTTGATCGTGCGATGGTCGCCGAAATGCGTGTCGGCGGTGAAGAAACGCGTCATTGCCCGGTCGAACGTTCTGTGCGGCTTGCCTGATCCCCCCTATCTCCAATCTGTCATCAGGCGGGTTGCAGCAGGTCGGCCAGATAGGGATGCGCGCGGACGCGTCGCGCGTTGACCGCGTTGATCGCGTCGTCGTCGACCAGCCGCGCACCCGCGACGGTGCGGTACAGCGCGACGCAGCGATCGATCCGCGCGAAGCGGGCGCCATCCGCGGCGGCACGGGTGTAGAAATCCCAGTCGTTGCAATTGTGGAAGCTGGGATCGAAGCCCGCGACCGCGGTGACGATGGCCCGGCGCACGATCGACCAACTCGGCCCGATCACGCCGCCTGTGGCGAGCGCGCGGCGGATGTCGCCGCCCGACCAACCGCACTCGGGTTCGCCCGGCATTGCGTTCCCTTCGACGCGGGCGAAGGAGCCGACGATGATGTCGTGGCCCGCGGCTTGATCCAGCAGCGCGCGCGCTGCGCCCGGCAGCCATATGTCGTCGCTGTCGAGAAAGGCGACCCAGGGCGCGGTGCAGAGCGACACGCCGACATTACGTGCGTTCGACGCGCCGCCATTGCGCGGCAGGACGGCGGCCTCGACATTCGCGTGCATGCTCGCCAGCCGCCGGATGACCGCATCGCTGTTGTCGCTCGATCCGTCATCGACCAGCACGATGCGCGTCGGTGCGTGATCCTGCGCGAGGACGCTTGCCAGCGCATCGCCGACGACGTGCGCGCGGTTGTAGCAGGGGATGACGACGTCGTAGGCGGGCAGGGAAGCGTGCGTGGAGCGGGTAAGGTCGGAACGGCAGTCGTCGGTCGGCAGGTACATGGCGTCCTTTGCAAGTCTCGCGTGCACGCGCCGACATGATCGTCGCACGTACGATAAATATTCAGGGCTTTATGGAACCTTCTGCGAAGGTCAGAAGCACCATAGCAGATCGCGAGCGGACGGGAAGGTGCAAGAGCCTGTTTTCCGCCACTTCTCCGGTCGATTGTACGTCCTGACCTTGCTCCGCTACGATCCCGCTATGCGTGACGCAGCAGTCTGCGCGAGCGTGTCTCGGGTGGCGCGACCGTCGGGCACGACCACCCGGGGACGCGAGGATAATGCGGGAAAGTCGGGCAGGGCAGGCTTGCACGTTACGTCGCCGCGACGAAGCCGGCGGTTGCATGCGCAAGGCTCATGCCGGCTCAACGGCTATGGTCGCACAGGGGCGCGCCGCGCGATCGCAAGCTAAATCTAGTTGGTGCAACACAGCGGGTTTGTGCGCGCTGCCGGTTAGGTCGACGTTCGCCTACGTGGCCGTCGGCGGGATTCAAACAGCGCATGCGGCATCCGCTGATCAACAGAGAACGCCGCCCTGCTTTCAGCTACTCCTGCGCGACGCTGTCCAGCGGATCAGCGTCGCGCCTGAGCGGACCGGGTTACATCTTGTGCCCGGCGTCCATCTTTCCGGCCTGCATCTTGGTGACCATGTCGACGTGACGCTTGACGATCGGGGTCGCCGCCTTCGCGTTGGCGCGCAGCGCGGCCTGATCGCCGCCGGCAGCGTAGCTTTGCTGCAAGTCGAGCGCGGCCTGATGCGCGGGCAGCTGCTGCGCGAGATAGATGCGGTCGAAGTCGCCCGGTGCGGCCTGTTGCAATTCGTTGATCGACGCGGTTGCGCCGGCATCGAGCATCGGCGGCGTGGGGGTGAGCCCGGCCTTCTTTGCCGCCGCCATCGTCGCGGCAGTGGTCTTCTGATGGTCCTTGATCATCATGCTGGCAAAACGCTTAATCGCGGGGTTCTGCGACTTCTGCAGCGCAACCTGGCTCGAGTTGATCTCGTACAGGTCGCTCATGCCCGACGCCATGACATAGGGCATTGCCTGCGACTTCGCCTCGGCGGGCGGCGGAGGCGGCGGGGTCTGTGCAACGGCGGGAAGTGCGGCGGCGGCGGAGGCGAGCGCAAGTGCGATACCGGTGAGCGTCTTCATTTTCTTCTCTCCCTTACAGACAGGAATGTCGAGCGGACAGGAACATGGGTGACGCGGCACGACGCTGCGACATGCGTCCTTAACCAGAAGAACAGGGTTAAGTTTCCTAGCGAACACAAAAAGAACGCTGATATCGATCAAGCTCGTTGTTCTGCGTCGAGGAAAGTAGAAACGAGCTTTGCAGCCAACCATTACTTGGAGCGATCAGATTGAAGTGCGAGCGCTCACGATCCGCGCAGGCGAAAACCGATCCACAAGGTCCGCGGCGTCGCGCGTTCGACCAGGTCTGCGCCGCTGACGCCTGCCTCCACCCGCGCGTCGAAAAGGTTCTCCGCCCGCGCCTCAAGCGCCAGCGCGCGCGTGAGCGGCAGCGACAGATAGCCGTCGATCGTGGTTGCAGGAGCAAGCGTGCGCGTGTTGGCATCGTCCTCGAACTGGCGTGCGGCGTGGCGCAGCGTCGCCGACGCGGTCAGCGCGTCCCGTCGCCAGCCGAGCGTCGCGGAGACGAGGTCGCGCGGCGTCTGCGCCGGGCGCAGGCCGTCAAGCGTCGCCGCGCTGCCCAACGTTTCGACGCGCGGCGACACATGGCTCCACGATGCGCGTGCGAACAGCGGCCCGCTCGCGCGCCACTCCGCATCGATCTCGATGCCGGTCGAGCGGATGGCGTCGAGGTTTTGCCGCACGCGGTACACGCCCGCCGCCGACACGGAGCCGACGCCCGGGAAGGTACCGGGCCCGCGCGCGGCGGTGACGTTCGCGATCGCGTCCTCCAACCGGTTCCAGAACACCGTCGCGGCAAGGCTGACGCGCGCGGTGGGTGCGATCGTGACGCCGCCGTCGATCCCGCTCAGCCGCTCGGGTGAGAGCGCGGCATTGGCGGCGGTCGCATCGGCACCGACGCGGAACGGGCGGTAGAGCTCGTTCAGCGTTGGCAGGCGCCAGCCGCGATAGGCCGAGGCGCGCAAGCTCACGCCGTCGACCACCCGATAGGCGACGCCGGCACGTCCCGTCGCCTCCGTCCCATCGCGGTCGGCGAAATGATCGTTGGTGTAGACGGTGCCGGTGGTGAGCGCGCGTTCGCTCAGCCGACCGTCCGCGATCCACCAGCGATCGATGCGGCCGCCGAGCGTCAGCGTGAGTGGGCCGCGGGTCCGGCTCGCGTCGGCGAAGGCGCCAAGCGTCGTGCTGCTGCCGCCCGCCACGCGGCGACGCGTCGGCTGCGCGTTCACGTAGCTGTACAGCTCCTGTGTCCGTCCGCTGACATCGCGCCAGTCGACCCCGAGCCGCAGGTCCGCGTCCGCGCCGACCGGCGGCACGAGCTCCAGCCGCGCACCGACGCCGGTCGCGGGCGTGTTATACTGGTCGAGCGTCTGTGTCGCGGTGGTGCGCGCGGCGTCGATGCTGGCGAACTCGGACGCGAACGCGCGTGTCTGAAGATAGGCAAGCGCGGAATAGCCCCAGCGGCCTGTCGCATCGCCGTGCCCGACGAGGCGCAGGCTGGCGTCCGCGCCTTCGCTGCGGTTGGCGGAAAAGGCGGTGCCGCGCGTGCGCCGGTCGGTGAAGGCGCTGACGTTCGCCTGCAACTCGCTGTCGGTGCCGGTACGGATCACGCCGCGCATCGCGCCCGAAGCCTGCTCGTACGGCGCGCGGCCATCGACGGAACCGCGATCCTCCGCGACGATCGGAGTGAAACCGTCGCCGCGCGCATAGGCGGCGGACAGCGTCGCGAAACCGCGATCGTTGCTAAGCGTCGCCGATCCTTGCGTGTCGAGCGAGTTCCGGCTGCCATAGGCGACGCTGCCCATGTAGCGCGGCACTTGCGTCGGGGCGGCGCTTTCCAGCTCCACCGTGCCGGCGAGTGCGCCCGGGCCGTAGTAACCGCTGCCGCCGCCGCGGGTCACGCGGATGCGCCCGATGCGGTCGGTCGCATAGGCGGGGAAGGGCACCCAGCCGCCGAACGGATCGGCCTGCGGCACGCTGTCAAGGATCAGCAGCGCGCGGCTCGACGCGTTGCCGCCGATCCCGCGCAAGGAGATGCCCTGGCTGGTCGGATTGGCCGAACGCGAATCGGAGCGGCGGAACTGCTGCACGCCCGCCACGTCGGCGAGCACGCTTTCGAGCCGGTCGGCGGCGTTGGTTTGAAGCTGCTCGGCGGTGATCGTCACCACGCTGGCGGCGGCATCGCCGGGACGGTCGCTTAAACCCCGGCCGGTGACGACCACGTCCTCGCCGGTGATCGCCTCTGTGGGTGTCTGGGCGAAGGCCGAGGCCGCGCTGCCGAGCAGCAGGACGAGTGTGACGGTGCGACGGATCATGCGGTTACTCTTGCGCGGAAGCGCTCCTGTTAGCCGTGTGCGGCGGCCGACGCGTTAACTTTGCGCGGGTAGCGGGCGACTCGATCAGATCCAGTCGGCGTCGGCGTGCTCGCCCAGCCGCGGGCTGGCACGCGCGGCGATGACGCGGCGACCGTCGATCGTGATCGGCGCGGCCAGACCTGCCAGCCCGTCGACGCTGATCTGCATGCCCCTTGCAACCACCTGCGGGTCGGCGAAGACCTGATCGATGCGGTTGACCGGACCGACCGGTACTCCGGCATGCTCCAGCGCGGCGAGCAGATGGGCGCTCTCCCACTTCACCGTCTCCGCGACGATCAGCGGCAGCAGCGCGGCGCGGTTGCGCACCCGCGCCGGGTTGGTCGCGAAGCGCTCGTCAGCGGCGAGCGCGGGCGTGCCGAGTACCGCGCACAGCTTCGCGAACTGCCGGTCGTTGCCGACCGCGACGATCAGGTCGCCGTCGCCGGTCGGAAAGCTCTGGTACGGCGCAAGATTGGCGTGGCCGTTGCCCATCCGGCCGGGGACGGTGCCGCTCGCCATCCAGTTGAGCGCTTGATTGGCGAGCGCGCCGACCTGCGTGTCGAGCAGCGCCATGTCGATGTGCGCGCCCTGTCCGCTCCGCTCGCGCTCGCGCAAGGCGGCGAGGATCGCGACTGCCGAGTAGACGCCGGTGAATAGGTCGGCGATCGCGACGCCGCTTTTCTGCGGCGCGCCGTCCGGCTCACCCGTCAGCGACATGATCCCGCCCATGCCCTGAATGATGAAGTCATAGCCGGCGCGGTGCGCGTAGGGGCCGGTCTGCCCGAAGCCGGTGACCGAGCAGACGATCAGCCGCCGGTTCACTTCACGCAGCGTTGTGGCGTCGAGCCCGTATTTGGCGAGACCACCGACCTTGTAATTTTCGATCACCACATCGGCACCTGCGGCAAGGGCGCGCACGCGGGCCTGTCCCTCCCTGCTCGCGATATCGATCGCGACCGATCGCTTGCCGCGATTGCAGGCGTGGTAATAGGCCGCCGACAAATCGGTGCCGTCGTCGGCGGTGACGAAAGGCGGACCCCAATGGCGCGTGTCGTCGCCTTCGCCCGGACGCTCGACCTTGATCACGTCCGCGCCCAGGTCGGCGAGCAATTGCCCGCACCACGGCCCTGCGAGAATGCGCGCGAGTTCAAGGACGCGGAGGCCGGCGAGCGGACGGGGCGGGGTGGAGGTCTCTGTCATGCCGGGTGTTGTACCGGCGATGGGTGCGAAGTCGACGGGGCTGGGACGTGGTTGGTCACTGTCCTCTCTACCCCATCCACCAGACGCTGGAACTACATACCTAGTATGAGGTAGCAGACATCATCAAGGCGAATAAGCCGAAGGTGTGTAGTAGTATAGCGACCTCAAAGATAATAATAAGCTTTCTACCGCGCTTCATATCATCAAAAAGCCGGTACAAAGTAAAAGCCAGTATTGGAAAACGACAAAGGCGCAAGAAACGATAACATCACAGCTCCTCTACCAGAAGGAGACGAGTTTATGACCGCTGCAAACGCTCTCGGTCAAATCCCGATATGCAACTTCCGGTTGACATCGCGCCGGACCTGATCCGCGCGTGATGAAGGTAACGGGTCGCGCGAAGCTGCGCGGGCGCACGTGCGCGTGCGGGGTCAGCTTCGTTTCGGCGTGTATCGCGGTGAACAAACCGTCGTTGAACAGGCCGCGAACGCGGTGCCACCGGCTAATTGCCTCGATCAACCGCCGAACTGCCCAACCCTTGCCGGGTTGGCGCGGATGGTGCTCTCGGCCCGCATGTCTTGAACACGCCCGCCAACGCGACGAAGCCCGCTCCGCCCGCCACGCCGAAGCGAGAAGGGGCGGCACGGGCTTCGTAAGTCACCTGCTCAGATTGCGCAAATCAGACGAAGCTGCGACCGCCGCCTCCTCCGCGCCGACCGGAGCCGCCGCCACCACGCCGGCTGGCGTTGGCGTAGTTGCGGCCGCCGGTCGCGGCACCGGCGCCGCCGTTGCCACCGCTCGCGCCCTGGCGCGGCCCGCCCTGACGCTGGCCGTTGTGAGCCTGTCCGCCTTGCGCCGGACGACCGCCACCGTGTTGGCCGCCGCCGTGCGCGCGGGCGGGCGCCTGCGGCTCGTGCTGGCGCGAACCGTGTGCGGGGCGCGGTGCGTGCGTCGCCTTCGGGCGCGCAGGCCCGCGCTGGCGGTCGACGCGCGGTGCCGGGTCGGCACCGATCGTCTTGACGCGCTCGGCCTTCAGCTGGTCTGCGCGGCGGGTGAAGTCGTCGGGCAGCGGCACCGAGGGGATCTTCTGCCGCGTGACCTTCTCGATGTCCTTCAGGTACGGCCGCTCGTCATCGGCGCAGAAGGCGATCGCCTCGCCGCTCGCGCCCGCACGCGCGGTGCGGCCGATGCGGTGGACGTATTGCTCGGGCACGTTGGGCAGCTCGAAGTTGAACACGTGGCTGACGCCCGACACGTCGATGCCGCGCGCGGCGATGTCGGTCGCGACCAGGATCGGCACCTCGCCCGACTTGAACAGCGCCAGCGCGCGCTCGCGCTGCGGCTGGCTCTTGTTGCCGTGGATCGCGCTCGACGCGATGCCGTTGCCGGCCAGCAGCTTCACGACGCGGTCGGCACCGTGCTTGGTGCGCGTGAAGACGAGCGCGCGGTCGATCTTCGTTTCCTGCAGCAGGATCGTCAGCAGCGCCTGCTTCTCGGCCTGATTGCAGAAGATCACGCTCTGGTCGACGCGCTCGGCGGTGGTCGCGGCGGGCTTGATCGAAACGGTCGCCGGGTCGGTCAGAAACTGCGCCGCCAGATCACGGATCGCCACCGGCATGGTGGCGGAGAAGAACAGGGTCTGGCGCTTGCGCGGGACCATGCGGACGATCTTCTTCAATGCGTGGATGAAGCCGAGGTCCAGCATCTGGTCGGCCTCGTCGAGCACCAGGATCTCGATCATCGACAGGTTGATGTAGCCCTGCTCAACGCAGTCGATCAGGCGACCGGGCGTCGCGACCAGGATGTCGACGCCGCGCGCGACGTCCTGCCGGTTCTTGTTGATGCTGGTGCCGCCGAACACGGTCGCGACGGACATCTTGGAGAACGCGCCGTAGCCGCGCGCGCTTTCCGCGATCTGGCTGGCGAGCTCGCGCGTCGGGGCAAGCACCAGCATGCGGACGTGCGTCGGCAGCACGCGCTTGTCGGCAGCAACGAGGCGCTGGATCGAGGGCAGCACGAACGCGGCGGTCTTGCCGGTGCCGGTCTGCGCGATGCCGAGCAGGTCGCGGCCCTCGAGCAACGTCGGGATGCTGTCGCGCTGGATCGGCGTCGGTTCGGAATAACCCTTGGCCTCGATCGCGCGGACGAGCGGCTCGGCCAGGCCGAGATGTGCGAATGACATGGAAATATAGTCCAAATAAACGGACCCCCGACACGCATCGGGCGTGAAGAGGGCGGGGAGGTAAGAGACACCCCGCGTGACATGGGAGGTCGGTCGATGATCGACCGAGGCGGAGCCGGACCCCTTGCGGGATCGATCACGCTGCAAACGCCTCGATAGCGCGCCATGTGCTCGCTTGGCCGCGAAAAGTCAAGTTTGCGGTTGAACAAGCCGGCGGTGCGGGTGTTCAGCCAACCTCTCCCCTCGATCCTTCTTGCTCAATCACGATAGTTGATTTCGACCATGACCGATCCCTTCGCCGTTCCCACCCGCGATGATGCGCCAAGCGTCGGGCGCTGGCAGTGGGACGTGCCCGCCGACCGCATCACCGCGGATGCGTCGTTCGCGACGATGTACGGCGTCGCGCCCGACGTCGCGGCGGCCGGCGCACCGATCGCGACCTTCTTCGGCGGCATCCACCCGGCCGATCTGCCGCGTGTCGAGGCGGCGATCGCGCAGGCACTGGCGGGTAGCGACGCGTTCGAGCAGGAATATCGCGTCATCGGGCTGGACGGGCAGGTCCGCTGGCTCGTCGCGTCGGGCCGGGTCGAGCGCGACGAGACGGGGGCGGTGATCGCCTTCCCGGGCGTCAGCTACGATATCGATGCGCGCAAGCGGCATGAGCTCAGGCTTTCAGCGATCGTCGAGATCAACGACCGGTTGCGCAGCGGCGGTGACGTCGGCGATCTGGCGCTTGCCGCGGCCGAGGTGCTGGGGCGCGTACTCGACGTCAGCCGCGCGGGCTATGGCACGGTTGATCCGGTCGCGGAAACGATCACGACCGAGCGGGCCTATTGCGCCGACGGCATCGCGCCGCTGCCCGCGCTGCTGCACTTTCGCGACTATGGCAGCTATATCGAGGATTTGAAGGCGGGCGTGACCGTCGCGATTCCCGATGTGCGCGACGATCCGCGTACCCGCAGCACCGCAGAGGGGCTGCGGCAATTGTCCGCGATGTCGTTCATCAACATGCCGGTGACCGAGCAGGGCGGGTTCGTCGCGCTGCTGTACCTCAACAATGCGGTGCCGCGCGTGTGGAGCGATGCGGAGGTCGCCTTCGTCCGCGACGTGGCCGAACGCGTGCGCGACGCGGTCGAGCGGCGGCGCGCCGAGCGTGAGCTGGCGGACCTCAACGCGCGGCTGGAGGATGAGGTCGAGGCACGCACGACCGAGCTGATGCGCACGGAGGAACAGCTGCGCCAGGCGCTCAAGATGGAAGCGGTCGGCCAACTGACCGGCGGTCTGGCGCATGATTTCAACAACCTGCTGACCGGCATCTCGGGCGCGCTTGAGATGATGCAGCTGCGGGTCGGGCAAGGGCGCGTCAACGAGCTCGACCGCTATGTCGCCGCGGCGCAGGGCGCGACCAGGCGTGCGGCGGCGCTGACACACCGGTTGCTCGCCTTCTCGCGCCGTCAGACGCTCGATCCCAAGCCGACCGACGTCAACCGGCTGATCGCGGGCATGGAGGATCTGATCGGGCGCACGGTCGGCCCGCAGATCACGCTGGAGGTGGTCGGCGCGGCCGGGCTGTGGCCCGCGCTGGTCGATCCAAACCAGCTCGAAAATGCGCTCCTGAACCTGTGCATCAACGCGCGCGACGCGATGCCCGATGGTGGCCGGATCACGATCGAGACCGCGAACAAGTGGATCGACGAGCGCACCGCGCGCGAACGCGACCTGACGCCGGGGCAGTATCTGTCGATGTGCGTGACCGACACCGGCGCGGGAATGACGCCCGAGGTGCAGGCGCGCGCGTTCGATCCGTTCTTCACTACCAAGCCGATGGGCGAGGGCACCGGGCTCGGCCTGTCGATGATCTACGGTTTCGCGCGGCAATCGGGCGGGCAGGTGCGCATCTACAGCGAGTTGGGCGACGGCACGACCATGTGCATCTATCTGCCGCGCCATTATGCCGTGCAGGAGGGCGAGGGCGTCCAGCCGGTCGGCGAACTGGCGATATCGCCGTCCAGCGAGCGGCGTACCGTGTTGCTCGTCGACGATGAGCCGACGATCCGTATGCTGGTCGCCGAGGTGCTGGCCGAACAGGGCTATACCGTAGTCGAGGCAGGCGACGGCGCGGGCGCGATGGCGTTGCTCGCATCGGGGATAAGACCCGATCTGCTGGTCACCGACGTCGGGTTGCCCGGGCAGATGAACGGGCGGCAGGTGGCGGATGCGGCGCTGACACAGGTGCCGGGGCTGAGGGTATTGTTCATCACCGGCTATGCGGAGAATGCCGTGATCGGCAATGGGCAGCTTGCGCCGCACATGGCGCTGGTGACGAAACCGTTCGCGATGGACACGCTCGCCGCCAAGGTCAGCCTGCTGCTCGCCGACTGACCATCACGCGGATCAGACCGCGAGCACGCCGGCGATGATCGTCAGCACGCCGAGCCCGGTCGACAGCGGCACGCGCAGGCTCATCCAATTGGCCGGTGCGGCACCGCGCGCGACCAGCCGGCGGTCGACCGGCAGCGTCAGCAGGATCGCGCTGCCGAGCGCGACGAGTCCGCCGGGCAGGTGGATCAGCGCAAGCGCGACCAGCGCGCCCGCGACGAGGCTAGGCACGACCGCCAGCGTCACCAGCACCGCCTGACCGCGGCGCAGGTACATCGCCAGTCCCCACCACATGCCGCCGAGGAAGCTCAGGATCAGCGCGCCGTAGGCGACCGCGACCATGCCGCCGACCGGATAGCCCAGCCCCGCCAGCAGCGCCGCGGCGGCCTGCGGCAGCAGCCCGGCGAAGCCGAGCGCGAAGGCGGCCCTGCCGACCGGAAACGCGGCTGTTTCCACTTCCCGTTGATCGTCCATCCCGTTCATCGTCGCTTCTCTCACCACCGCGTTCCTGCCGCGTGACTACGCGACAGACGGATCATCGATCCGGCGCGGCGACGATGATCGCGCCCACGTTCATGCGCGGCACTGCCTCATGCGATGGCACACCGGCGCGTGGCGTCACAATTTGCGCGCGATCACTTCCTTCATGATCTCGTTGGTGCCGCCGTAGATGCGGCTCACGCGCGCGGCGCGCCACGCGCGCGCGATCGGATATTCGTTCATGTAACCCGCTCCGCCGTGGAGCTGGAGGCATTTGTCCATGACCTCCCACTCTAGCTCGGTATGGAACAGCTTGGCGGCCGCACCCTCCTCGTTGGTCAGCACGCCCGCCAGATGCCGCTTGATGCACCAGTCTAGGTGCGCCCAGCCGACCTGCAGCTTGGCCTTCAGGTCGGCGAGCACGAATTTGGTGTTCTGGAAATCGAACACCGTGCCCTTGAAGGCCTTGCGATCCTTGGTGAAGGCGACCGTCTCGTCGAACGCCTTCTGCGCGGTCGCCTGTACCGACACCGCGATCGACAGGCGCTCCTGCGGCAACTGGCTCATCAGGTAGACGAAGCCTTTGCCCTCTTCGCCCAGGCAATTGGTGATCGGCACGCGCACGTCGTCGAAGAACAACTCTGACGTATCGGCGGCGTCCTGTCCGATCTTGTCGAGCTTGCGGCCCTTCCTGAAGCCCTCGCGGTCGCTCTCGACCAGGATGATCGACATGCCCTTGTACGCCGGCTGCGCGTCGGGGTCGGTCTTCGCCACGACGAGCGTCAGGTCGGTGTTCTGACCGTTGGTGATGTACGTCTTCGAACCGTTGATGACGTAGTGATTGCCGTCCTTCTTCGCGGAGGTGCGGATCGATTGCAGGTCGCTGCCCGTGCCCGGCTCGGTCATCGCGATCGCGGTGACGACGTCGCCCGACACCATCTTGGGCAGCCACTGCGCCTTCTGCTCCTCGCTGCCGTAATGCTCGATATAGCCTGCGACGATGTCCGATTGCAGCGAGAAGCCCGCGGGGACGCCCGCATAGGCCATCTCCTCGTCGACGATCGCGTTGTAGCCGAAATCGAGCCCGAGCCCGCCATACGCTTCCGGCACCGTCGGGCACAGCATCCCGACCTCGCCTGCCTGTCGCCAGAACGATTTCGGCACCAGCCGGTCCTTGTTCCACTGATCGGCGAAGGGTTGGCCCTCCTTGGCGAGGAAACTGCGAACCGTCTGGCGGAACGCCTCGTGATCTTCGGTGTAGGCTTGTCGGCCGGCGACGGTATCGAGTGTCATGGGCGTCCTCTCACGGATGTTTTCGAGAGTGTCGGCAGCCGGCCGATCGCCGTCAAGTAACTTTTGTTATGGAAGGTAGCCGTGCGGCGAGGCGGCTCGACTTGGATGCGCCTTGCCTCCTATGATCGTGGGACAAGGAGAGCATGCGCATGAAACTGGCCAGCCTGAAGCCCAATGCCGAGCGGGGTCGCGACGGCAAGCTCGTCGTCGTGTCGAACGACCTCGCCTGGTATGCCGACGCGCAGCACATCTGTCCGACGTTGCAGGCGGCACTCGACGACTGGGATCGCGTCGCGCCGCAGCTGGAGTTGCTCGCGACCGACTTGGAGCATCAGACGATCCCGCGCGAGCGCTTCCACGAGCATGACGCCGCCTCGCCGCTGCCGCGCGCCTACCAGTGGGCGGATGGTTCGGCCTACGTCAATCACGTCGCGCTTGTGCGGCAGGCGCGCGGGGCGGAGATGCCAGAGACGTTCTGGCACGATCCATTGATGTATCAGGGCGGATCGGACGGCTTCCTGGGGCCGCGCGACGCGATCCCGCTCGCCGACGAAAGCTGGGGCTGCGACCTCGAGGCCGAGGTCGTCGTCGTGACCGGCGACGTGGCGCAGGGAGCCAGCCGCGACGAGGCACTCGCCGCGGTCCGGCTGGTCGGGCTGACCAACGACGTGAGCTTGCGCAACCTGATCCCGGGCGAACTCGCCAAGGGGTTCGGCTTCTTCCAATCGAAGCCCGCGAGCGCCTTCTCGCCGGTGTTCGTGACGCCCGAGACGCTGGGCGACTGGTGGAAGGACGGCAAGCTCCACCGGCGGTTGTGCGTCGACCTGAACGGCCAGCCGTTCGGGCGCGCGCAAGCCGGCGAGGACATGACCTTCGACTTCGGCACGCTCGTTGCGCACGCGGCGAAGACGCGGAAGCTTGGCGCGGGAACGATCGTCGGGTCGGGTACCGTGTCGAACCGTGACGCTGATGGCGGTCCAGGCAAGCCGATCGCCGAGGGCGGTGTCGGCTATTCGTGCCTAGCGGAGGTGCGCACCGTCGAGACGATCGCGTCGGGCACGGCGACGACGCCGTTCCTCAAGAAGGGCGACACGGTGCGCATCTGGGCGGAAGACGACCGGCATCACCCGATCTTCGGGGTGATCGAACAGACGGTGGAGTGACCTTACTTCCTATCCCCTGCGGGTAGAGGGTTAGAGATGAGGGGGGCGGTGTGTCACCGGAGCGCACCGCCTTAAGCCAGCCCCTCACCCCAACCAGTTCCGGGTCAACATTGCCCCGCATGTTGAGATCGTGCCGGGGGCATGATCGACTAGGAACTCCCCAGAAGGGAGAGGGCTAGAGGGACCATCATTTCCCCGACTTCGCCCAAGTCTCGATCTTGCGCTCCAGCACCGGCATCGGCAGCGCGCCGGTATCGAGCACCTGCGCGTGGAAGGCGCGGGGGTCGAACTTCGCACCCAGCGTCGCCTTGCTCGATGCCTTGAGCCGCGAGATGGTGAGCTGGCCCAGTTTGTACGCCAGCGCCTGTCCGGGAATGGCGATGTAGCGCTCGACCTCGGCGGTCGCATCGGTGCGCGCCATCGGCGAGTTGGCGAGCATGTATTCGATCGACTGGTCGCGCGTCCAACCCTTGGCGTGGATGCCCGTGTCGACCACCAGCCGCATCGCGCGCAGCATCTCGTCGTTCAGCCCGCCCATGCGCTGATACGGATCGGTCTCCATGCCGAGCTCGTTCCACAATGTCTCGGCATAGAGCCCCCAGCCTTCGGCATAGGCGGTGTTGCCGCCGAACCGCATGAACGCGGGCAGCGCGGTGTTCTCCTGCGCGAGGCTGATCTGGAAGTGATGCCCCGGCACCGCCTCGTGCAGGTACAGCGTCTCCATCTCCCACATGTAGCGCGAGGGGAGGTCATAGGTGTTGTAATAGAACACGCCCGGCCGCGATCCGTCGGGGGTGCCGCCATTGTACGAGCCGCCGGCGTCGGTCTTCTCGCGGAAGGCGGGGACCGGGCGGATCTCGAGTTTGGTCTTGGGGATGAGCGAGAATTGCTCACGCACGCGCGCGTCGACGCGGCGGCCGATCGCCTCATAGCCCAGCCGCAGCTGTTCGGCCGAGGTCGGCTGGAAGCGCTTGTCGGTGCGCAGATAGGTGAAGAACTCGGGCAGGGTGCCCTTGAAGCCGACTTTCGCCTTTTGCACCTCCATCGCCTTCAGGATGCGCGCGACTTCGCTGAGGCCGAGCTGGTGCACCTCCTCGGCCTTCAGGGGCAGCGTCGTGTTCGACTCGATCAGGTAATCGTACAGCTTCGCGCCGCCCGGCATCGCCGACAGTCCGACGCTCTCGCGCGCGACGGGCAGATATTCAGTTTCGAGGAAATCACGCATCCGCTTGTGCGCCGGGTTGATGACGTCGCGGATCTGCGCGGCATAGGCGGCGCGCAGGCGGGTCTGGTCGGCGGCGGAGATGCCGGCGGGGAAGGTCTTCACGGGGCCGTAGAAGGTCGAGCCTTCGATGCCTTGCTTGAGCAGATTGTCGAACTGTTCGACCATGTTGCGCACGACCAGCTTGGGCTGGACGATGCCAGCCTTCATGCCCTGACGGAAACGAACGATCGCTTCGTCCATCAGGTGCGCATATTGCGCGTTGCGCTTCAGGTTGTTGTCGTAATCCGCCACCGTCTTGAACGGCGCCGCACCCTGGCCTGAGGCGAAGTCGGGGTAGAAGGCCTGAAAGCCGTAGAAATGGTCAAGCGGGCGGACAACCGTCAGCGCGACGATGTCGGGCTGAAGCCCGCGCAGTGCGACCTCGGTCTGGTACTTGAACACGTCATAGGCGATCTGGTCGACGTGGGTCAGCTTCGCGCGGTCGATCTGCTTCAGGGCAGCAAGGTCGCGCTCGTTGGCGGCACGCTCGGCGGCGATCGAGGCGTCGGACAGGGGATCGCCGAGCCGGTCGGCGTAGCGCAGGTCGCCGCGGAAGATCGCGTTGATCGGATTGCGCTTCAGGCTGGCTTCGTCGCTGTCGTAGAACAGTCGCTTCAGCTTCGTGTCCTCTGCGCTGTCGCCGGCAACCGGGGCGGGGGGCGGCAGCGCCTGGGCGAAGGCAGCGCCCGAGCAGGCGAGCAGCAGGGCGGCGGTGATGGCGAAGCGCATGATCGGTGGTAACCCCTGAGACGATCCGCCGTGTCTATGGGGCGGCGCGGGCGCCGACAAGCGATTGTGGAACCCTCATCCCCTCACATGCCGGTCAGTTGCGCGCGGTGGCGCGTGACCAGTTCGACCAGCCACGCGCGGAAGGCGCGCACGCGGCGCAGCTGGCGCGTGTCGCGATGGGTGACGAGCCAGAAGGCGCGCGCGATCTCGACCTCGGGCATCACGCGGACGAGCGCGGGATTACCGCCGGCGATGAAGTGCGGCAGCACGCCCATGCCGGCGCCGCTCGCGATCAGCCGTGCCTGCGCGTTGATGCTCGAACTGCGCAAGCTTGGCGACAGAGCGGGATCGATCTCGCGCAGGTAGCGCAGTTCGGGCGAGTAAAGCAGGTCGGGGATGTAGCCGATGAGGCGGTGATCGGCGGCGATCGTCGCGCGCGTCGGCGTGCCGTGGCGATCGAGGTAATCGCGGCTGGCGTAGAGCCGGAGCGTATAGTCGGCGAGCTTGCTCGCGACGACGGGTCCTGCGCTCGGCCGTTCGAGCAGCACCGCGGCATCCGCCTCGCGCTTCGATGGCGACAGGAAGCCCGAGCTTGCCACCAGGTCGATCGTGAGCGCAGGGTGGCGGCGTGCGAAATCGTGCAGGTGCTCGGCGATCAGCCAGGTGCCGAACCCTTCGGACACGCTGACGCGCAACAGGCCCGACAGCGTATCGCGGTCGCCTTCACCGGTCTCGCCGATGCGCTCCGACGCGCGCTGCATCGCCTCGACCTGCGCCAGCAGTCGCTCGCCCGCTTCGGTCAGCACCTGACCCTCGCGCGTTTGCTCGAACAAGGTCGCACCCAGTCGCGCCTCAAGCCGGCGCAGGCGTCGCCCGATCGTAGTCGCGTCGACGCCGATCTGCGCTGCGGCACGCGCGATCTGCCCGGCGCGCGCTACGGCGAGGAAGTCTTGCAAGTCGCCCCAGGGTACCGGCTGCATCATTGCAGGTGGACGTTGCAGATTTGCCCGTTGCCTGCAACGCGCATGAGGCGCAGACGCCAGTAAAGGTTTTAGCACCCAGGATTTAGGAGAGCGGCAATGCGGTTCATCGACCATCACATCGTCGGCCATTCGGGTGGCGCGGGCGCCGGGCGTAGGGGCGACGTGTACGATCCCAACACCGGCCGTGTGCAGGCGAACGTCACGCTGGGCACGCAAGCGGACCTCGACCGTGCGATCGCGGCGGCGCAGGCCGCGCAGCCCGCTTGGGCCGCGACCAACCCGCAACGCCGCGCGCGCGTCATGTTCCGCTTCAAGGAACTGGTCGAGGCCAACATGGACGAGCTGGCGCACACGCTATCGTCCGAGCACGGCAAGGTGATCGCCGACGCCAAGGGCGACATCCAGCGCGGGCTGGAGGTGATCGAATTCTGCTGCGGCATCCCGCATGTGCTCAAGGGCGAGTATACGCAGGGCGCAGGGCCGGGCATCGACGTTTATTCGATGCGCCAGCCGCTGGGTATCGGCGCCGGCATCACGCCGTTCAACTTTCCGGCGATGATCCCGCTGTGGATGTCGGGCGTCGCGATCGCGACCGGCAACGCGTTTATCCTGAAACCCAGCGAACGCGATCCGTCGGTGCCGGTGCGGCTGGCCGAACTGTTCCGCGAGGCAGGGCTGCCCGAGGGCATCCTGCAGGTCGTCCACGGCGACAAGGAGATGGTCGACGCGATCCTCGATCATCCGGCGATCAGCGCGGTCAGCTTCGTCGGATCGTCCGACATCGCGCACTACGTTTATCGCCGCGGCGTCGAGGCCGGGAAGCGCGTGCAGGCGATGGGCGGCGCGAAGAACCACGGCATCGTCATGCCCGACGCTGATTTGGACCAGGTCGTCGCCGATCTGTCCGGCGCGGCGTTCGGCTCGGCGGGGGAGCGTTGCATGGCGCTGCCGGTCGTGGTGCCGGTCGGCGATCAGACCGCCGATCGCCTGCGCGAGAAGCTGATCCCGGCGATTGAGGCGTTGCGCGTCGGCGTGTCGACCGATGCGGAGGCGCATTACGGCCCGGTGGTGAACGCCGCGCACAAGCAGCGCGTCGAGAACTGGATCCAGACCGGTGTCGACGAGGGCGCGGAGCTGGTCGTCGACGGCCGTGGCTTCACGTTGCAGGGACATGAGGACGGCTTCTTCGTCGGCCCGACGCTGTTCGACCGCGTGACGACGGACATGAGCGCGTACAAGGAGGAGATCTTTGGCCCCGTGCTCCAGATCGTCCGCGCCAAGACGTTCGAGGATGCGGTGCGGCTGCCCAGCGAGCATCAGTACGGCAACGGCGTCGCGATCTTCACGCGCAATGGCCATGCCGCACGCGAGTTCGCCGCGCGCGTCAATGTCGGCATGGTCGGCATCAACGTGCCGATCCCGGTGCCGGTCGCCTACCACACCTTCGGCGGGTGGAAGCGCTCGGCATTCGGCGACACCAACCAGCACGGCATGGAGGGCGTCAAGTTCTGGACCAAGGTCAAGACGGTGACGCAGCGCTGGCCTGATGGGTTCGGCATGTCAGGCGGCGAGTTGCCTCGCGGAAGTGAGGACGGTGGACCCAGCCGTATCCAGGACGCGTTCGTCATCCCGACCATGGGATAACGACGGAGGGGCGCGATGCGGCAAGCTGGCTGGATGACGACGATCGGAGCGGCGCTGCTCGGCGCCTGCTCGCCGTCGTCGGACGCGGATTACAACACGGTCCACGTCGATCCGGCGCAGGCGCGCGCGCAGGCGCAGATCGACCGCGCCGCCGCCGCGCAGGGTGCGCGCACCGCGGCGCGTAGCGGGCTGCCGGTCGCGACGACGACGCCGACTTCTGCGGGTGCGCGCAAGCTGCCGGTGGCGTTTCAGGGCTATTGGGGCAGGACGCCGGGCGACTGCGCGCTCGCCAATGTCGACGCGCAAGGGCGGCTGGCGATCGAGGCCGACCAGTTGCGCTTCTTCCGCCAGCGCGCGCGAGTCGATGCGCTTGGCGAATTGTCGGCAAACGAGGTCGATGCGACGCTGTCCTTCAAGCACGACGACACGCGCTGGACGCACCCGACGCGCCTGACGCTCGAACAGGGTGGCACGCGCCTCCTAATGGTCGAGCAGGGCGACGCAGGCCGACCAGGGCAGACGGCGCGGTACCAGCGGTGCTAAACGGCGCCAACTCAAGCATGATTGAACGATGATGAGCGACACCAACCAGTTCGACCTGACCGAAGACCAGCGCGAGATACAGGAACTCGCGCGCCGCTTCACCGCCGACCGCATCACGCCGTTCGCGGCCGAGTGGGACGAAAAGTCGCATTATCCGGTCGACGTATGGAAGGCGGCGGGCGAGCTCGGCTTCGGTGCGATCTACGTCAGCGAGGCGTCGGGCGGCATCGCGCTCGGGCGACTGGAAGCGGCGCTGGTGATGGAGGCGATGGCCTACGGCTGTCCCGCCACGTCGGCGTTTATCTCGATCCACAACATGGCGGCGTGGATGATCGACCGCTTCGGTTCCGACGATCTGAAGGCGCGCTACCTGCCAGGGCTCGTCACGATGGAGAAGATCGCCAGTTACTGCCTGACCGAGCCGGGTTCGGGCTCGGACGCGGCGGCGCTGAAGGCGACCGCGCGCCGCGACGGCGACCATTATGTGCTGAACGGTACCAAGCAGTTCATCTCGGGTGCGGGCTATAACGACGTCTACGTCTGTATGGTGCGCACGGGCGAGGAGAAAAGCCGCGGCATCAGCGCGATCGTGGTGGAGAAGGACACGCCCGGCCTGTCGTTCGGCGCCCCCGAGAAGAAGCTCGGCTGGAACGCCAGCCCGACCGCGCAGGTGATCTTCGAGGATTGCCGGGTCCCCGCCGCCAATCTGGTCGGCGGCGAGGGCGAGGGGTTCAAGATCGCGATGGCGGGATTGGACGGCGGACGGCTCAACATCGGCGCGTGTTCGCTGGGCGGTGCGCAGCGCTGCCTCGACGAGTCGATCCGCTACACCAAGGAGCGGCAGCAGTTCGGGCAGCCGGTGGCCGAGTTCCAGAACACGCAGTTCACGCTCGCCGACATGGCGACCGATCTGGAGGCGTCGCGCGCGCTTCTGTACCTCGCCGCCGCGAAGGTGACCGCGAACGCGCCCGACAAGTCGCGCTTCTCCGCAATGGCGAAGCGGCTTGCGACCGACAACGGCTCCTCGATCGTCGACCGCGCGCTGCAGCTGCACGGCGGCTACGGCTATTTGCGCGATTACCCGATCGAGCGGTTCTGGCGCGACCTGCGCGTCCACTCGATTCTCGAAGGGACCAATCAGGTGATGCGGATGATCGTCGGCCGCGACCTGGTGCGCCAGTGATGGATCACGCGACCGATGACCTGATCGTCGAAACCGCGGATGCGGTCGGGCGCATTCGGCTGAACCGGCCCAGGGCGATCCACGCGCTCAACACCGCGATGTGCAACGGCGTGCTCGCCGCGCTGGAAGCGTGGCGGGCGGACGCGGACGTGCGCGTCGTGACGATCGACCACGCCGAGGGCAGAGGGTTCTGCGCGGGCGGCGACATCCGCATGTTGGCCGAGAGCGGCGCGAAAGACGGCGCCCTGGCGCGGCAGTTCTTCTTTACCGAATATCGCATGAACCACCGGCTGTTCACCTATGCCAAGGACACGGTCGCGTTCATGGACGGGATCACGATGGGCGGCGGCGTCGGCATCTCGCAGCCGTGCCGTTTCCGCGTCGCGACCGAGAACACGCGCCTGGCGATGCCCGAGACGGGGATCGGGCTGTTCCCCGACGTCGGCGGCGGCTGGTATCTGTCGCGGTTGCCGGGTCGGATCGGGCAATATTTGGCGCTGACCGGGCACCGGCTCGATGGTGCGGAATGCCATGCGCTCGGCCTCGCAACGCATTACCTGCCCGCGAGCGCGCTGGACGAGGCGAAAGCGCGGATCGCGGAGGGGTCGCAGGCGGTGCTCGATGGTCTTGCGATCGACGCGCCCGATGCTCGCATTCTCGCACAGCGTGACGCAATCGACCAACTGTTCGCGTCCGATCGGCTGGAGGAGGTGTTCGCCGCACTGGAGGCGGACACGTCCGAGTTCGCGCAAGCGACGCTCGCGACGCTCCGCACCAAGTCGCCGCAGACGATGAAGGTGTCCTTGAAGCTGCTCAAGGATGGCGCGGGAATGGCGACCTTCGCCGACGAGATGCGGCAGGAATATGCGGTCGGCAGCCGCGTGGTGCAGCGGCACGACTTCCTGGAGGGCGTGCGCGCGGTGATCGTCGACAAGGACAATGCGCCCCGCTGGAACCCCGCGACGCCGGAAGGGGTCAGCGATCACGTGATCGACCAGATCTTCGCGCCACTTCCGCAAGCCGAGGCGTGGACGCCGCACGACTGATCCGAAGGAGCTACGAATGGCCGAGTACGAAACCATCCTGGTCGAGCAGCGCGGGCGTGTGACGCTCGTCACGCTCAACCGTCCGCAGGCGCTGAACGCGCTCAACAGCCAGGTGCTCGCCGACCTGCTCGCCGCCTTCGCTGCGTTCGACGCCGACGCGTCGCAGGGCTGCGCAGTGCTGACCGGCAGCGAGAAGGCGTTCGCCGCCGGCGCCGACATCAAGGAGATGCAGGCACAAGGCTTCGCCGACATGTACGGCGGCAATTTCTTCGGCGGATATGAGCGGCTGACGCAGACGCGCAAACCCATCATCGCGGCGGTCGCCGGCTATGCTTTAGGCGGCGGGTGCGAGCTCGCCATGATGTGCGACTTCATCCTGGCGGCGGACACGGCCAAGTTCGGGCAGCCCGAGATCAAGCTGGCGGTGTCGCCCGGCATGGGCGGGTCGCAGCGGCTGACCCGCGCGGTCGGCAAGGCGAAGGCGATGGAGATGTGCCTGACCGGGCGCATGATAGACGCCGCCGAGGCCGAGCGTGCCGGTCTCGTCAGCCGCATCGTCCCTGCCGCCGAGCTGGTCGAGGAAGCGGTGAAAACCGCGGCGACGATCGCGGGCATGGCGCCGCTCGCCGTCATCGCCAACAAGGAGATGGTCAACGCCGCGTTCGAAACCGGCCTCGCGCAGGGTGTTCAGTTCGAGCGGCGGCTGTTCCACGGCCTGTTCGGCACCGCCGACCAGAAGGAAGGCATGAGCGCCTTCGTCGAGAAGCGCGCGGGCAACTGGTCGGGCAAGTGACGCGGGATCGGTTGCCGCAGTGAGGTCCTCGGCCGGCTTCGGAATGGGGAGCGGGTTGCGGCGAATAAATCTGGAGAGGACGGGATAATGGCACGCGTCGGTTTTATCGGACTGGGCAACATGGGCGGCGGAATGGCCGCGAACCTGGCGAAGGCGGGGCACGACGTGCACGCGTTCGACCTGTCGGCCGACGCGCTCGACAAGGCGAAGGCGGCCGGGTGCCTGCCGGTCGGCTCCGCGCGCGAAGCGGCGGAGGGTGCGGAGGCGATCATCACCATGCTGCCCGCCGGCACCCACGTCGAGCAGGTCTACCGTGAGAGCGTGTTCGATGCGGCATCCCCGTCGGCGGTGCTGATCGACTCCTCGACGATCGACGTCGCGACCGCGCGGCGTGTGGCGGAAGCGTCGACCGCGCGCGGGCTGCTCGCGGTCGACGCGCCGGTGTCGGGCGGCATCGCGGCGGCAAATGCGGGGACGCTGACCTTCATGGTCGGCGGCAGCAACGAGGCGGTCGAGCAGGCCAAGCCGTTCCTCGACGCGATGGCGAAGTCGGTGTTCCACGTCGGCGCGAGCGGCGCGGGGCAGGCGGTGAAGATGTGCAACAACCTCGTCCTTGCCTCCACCATGATCGCGACGTGCGAGGCATTCGCGCTTGCCGAGAAGCTCGGGCTCGACCCGCAGGCGTTCTACGATGTCGGCAGCGTGTCGACCGCGCAGAGCTGGTCGATGACCTCCTATTGCCCGGTGCCGGGGGTCGGACCCGAGAGCCCGGCCGACCGCGGCTATCAGGGCGGGTTCGCGACCGCGCTGATGCTCAAGGATTTGCGGCTCGCGATGGCGGCGGCGGCGGACGCGGGCGCGGACGTGCCGATGGGAACGCGCGCGAAGGAGCTGTACGAGGCATTTGCCGAAGCGGGTGAGGGTGCGACCGACTTCTCCGGTATTTTCAGGACGTTCGGCTCCGGTTCGGCCGGCGCCTAAGGCGAGCCCGGATCGGGCATAATCCTCGTTGCGCCGCGCACGGAACGCGCTATCGTCGTGCGCGGAGAGGATGCCGCAACGGCACCGACGACAAGGGCGAGTATAGCGATGCCCATTCATCGGGGGGCGGGAAGCAACCCGTCGCGTGAACGATCGCCTGTACCTGCATCCGGCGTGCCCGCGTCTGGTGCGCGAGTGGCGCGGCGGCGCAATTCGGCCGACCAACTGCTCGACGCCGCCAGCGCGCTAATGACCGAGCGTAATTCGGTCCACATCACCTTTGCCGATATCGCGGAGCGATCCGGGCTCAACTCCGCGCTGATCCACTACCGTTTCGGCGGCAAGCCGGGGCTGTTCCGCGCGCTGCTGGAGCGTGATGCGGGCGGCGTGTTTCCGCATCTCGACGCGCTGATCGCGTCCGACCGCAGTGCGGCCGAGAAGCTGCGGCTGCACGTGCACGGCGTGATCCGCGTTTACTGGCGGCACCCGTACATCAGTCGGCTGGTGGAAGTGATGACGGCCGAAAGCGAGTCGGACAGCGCGCGCTTCATCGCGCAGCGATTCACGACGCCGATCGCCGCCGCGCACGCCGCGATCCTGGCGCAGGGCGTGGCGGAGGGAACGTTCCGCCGCGTCGATCCGATGCTGTTCTACTTTACGTTGTTCGGCGCGTGCGAACATCTGTTCAGCGCGCGCCACTCGCTCAGCTGGTCGTTCGGCGTGGACGCGATCGACGAGGAACTGAGCCGCCGCTACGCCGATCAGGTCGCGGACACGGTGCTGGGCGGGGTGCTGCTGCGCGCGTGCGGCAGCGCGTGAGGCGTCACAGCGCCCATTCCGCGGTCAGCCAGAATTTCTGCGTGTCGGTGCCGAAGCGATCGGCGAGGTAATCGGCGTAGCGCGCCGACCACGTGACGCCGCCCACACTAGCGCTGGCAAGCAGGTTGACCTCGTCGCCGTAGCTGCGCACGAGACGATCGCTGTTGTAATGGTGCGCGAAGGCGGACAGCTCGACGTTGCGTGCCCGACCGAGCGTCGGCCAGCGCGCGCCGAGTCCGGCGTAGACGTCGCGCACGCCGTCCGCTGGCGTGGTCGTGAACTTGTCGGCCCAGCCCTGAAACCCGAATACAGCACCGTATGGTGTCTGAACGCTGGTGAGCGCGCGACCGTCGCTTGCACCGAGCACCTCGTAACCGAACGTCGCGACGATCGCGTGTCGCGACAGCTTGGCCTCGGCGAGCCAATAGTCGGCGGCATAGTCGTTCGGGTTGCGCGCATAGTCGCTCTGCCGCGCGTAACTGAGCGCGTAATCGACTGCGTAGCCGCCGCCGAGCGCGCGCTTCCCTGCCAGCCGCGCACCATAGGTCTGGCTGGAGAGGCGATAGCCCTGGTACGCGGCCTCATCCGCATCGATCAGGTAGGCGAAGCCGGTCAGCGTGCCGATCGGCGATGCGTAGCCGAGGAGCGCAAACACGCTGTTGCCGCCGATCGAGCGCGGGCGCGCGCCGCGCCCGTCGATGCCGTTGATCGGGCGCACGTTCCATACGTAGCTGATGTCCACCGTCAGTTTGGGCGCGAGCGTCGCTTGCGCACGTACCGCATCGAAGGTCTGCGCATTCTGCCGGAACTTCGCCGCACCGACGAAGCGCTGGTCGAGCAGCGCCAGATACTGCCGTCCGGCGGTGAAGGTCGCGCGGTCGGGTACGGCGTAGGACAAAGAAGCGCGGTTCAGCTCGATGTTCTGCGGATCGGCGATCGTCGGCCGCCCGGTGTCGCCCTCCAGCCCATCGAAATAGCGCGTCCCGATCGCGAGCGTGCCTTCGCCCTCGATCAGCGCGGAGAGGCGGTCGTAATCTGCCTCGACGCCGGTTCGGACGCGCAGGGTCACCGCGTCGGAGCGGCGCGGCAGGCCGTCCTGCTCCACGCCCTCGTAGCGCAGCCGTGCCTCGGCGAGCGGATCGAGCGTTACCGTCTGCGCGGTGACACTGCCCGCAGCCGCCAGCGACGCGGCAAGCGCGGAGAAAAGATAACGCTGCATGATCACCCCTTTGCGGAGGCGGCCATGCGACAGGCGCGGGGGCGCGCGCAACCCCGCGCCATTTGGCAGGTCAGGCGGGCGCGCCGGTGATCGTCTTCACTTCCATGAAGTCGGCGAGGCCGTATTTGCCGTTCTCGCGCCCGTTGCCCGACTGCTTGTAGCCGCCGAACGGTGCGGCGATGTCGGGCGACCAGCTGTTGATCGTGACCAGTCCGGCGCGCAGGCGACCCGCAACCTTTGCCGCCTCTGCCGGATCGCCCGAGATCGTCGCCGACAGGCCATATTCGGTGTCGTTGGCGATCCGCACGCCCTCGTCGATCCCGTCGTAGCTGGTGATCGTCGCGACAGGGCCGAACGTTTCCTCCTGCGCGATGCGCATGTCGGGGGTCACGTCGGTGAACAGCGTCGGCTGGATAAAGAAGCCCGCATTGCGTCCATCGGGTCGGCCAGGGCCACCGGTGACGAGCGTCGCGCCCTCGTCGATCGCCGACTGGATCAGCGACTGGATCTTCTCGAACTGTGCCTTGTTGACGACCGGTCCGATATGCTGGCCTTCGTCCATCGGGTTGCCGACCGGCGTCTGCTCCATCATCGACTTCACGATCGCGGTTGCTTGCTCGACCTGACTGCGGTGCACGAGCAGGCGGGTGGGGGCGATGCAGCTCTGCCCCGAATTGGCGAGCACGCCCGCAACCGTGGGGGGCAGCACCGTGCCGAGGTCCGCGCCCTCCAGCACTAGGTTTGCAGCTTTCCCGCCCAGTTCCTGATGCACGCGCTTGACCGTCGCCGCCGCTGCCTGCGCGACTGCGATCCCGGCGCGGGTCGATCCGGTGAAGCTGACCATGTCGACGCCGCGGTGCGCGCTGAGCGCCGCGCCGACCCCGGCACCGTCGCCGTTGACGAGGTTGAAGACGCCCGCGGGAACGCCCGCCGCGTGCATGATCTCGGCCAGGATCACCGCGCAGCCCGGCGCCTCTTCGCTGGGTTTCAGGATCATCGTATCACCGGCGGCGAGCGCGGGCGCGACCTTGGCGCAGATCTGGTTGAGCGGCCAGTTCCACGGCGTGATCATCGCGACGACGCCGAGCGGTTCGTGGACGACGCGCGCCTTGCCGATCGTTTCCTCAAAGGTGAAGCTGTCGAGCGCCTTGAGCGTCGCGGCGAAATGGCCGAGCCCGGTCGGCGCCTGCGCCGCCATCGCAAGCCCGATCGGCGCACCCATCTCCTGCGCCATCGCACGCGCGAGGTCGGGGATGCGCGTCTTGTACTCGGCGATGATGCGCATCAGCACCGCCTTGCGCTCGTCGACGCTCGTCTGCGACCAGGTCTCGAACGCGGCGCGCGCCGCGGCTACCGCACGGTCGACATCGGCAGGGGTGCCGAGCGTGATCTCGGTGCAGGGCTGCTCGGTCGCGGGGTCGATCACCTGATAGCGGCGGCCGCCGTCGCTCTCGACCCATTCGCCGTTGATATAGTGCTTGAGGTAGCTGTTCACGCGCGCTCTCCACCGTATGTTCTGCTTTGCTCAGGGTGATGGCGCGGGGCGCAGAGCGTTGCAAGGTGAAACGCAGATCGGCGGAACGATGCCCTACCGTGCCGGTATGGTACGGTCGGGCGCATGTTTAAGCTGGCGCGCCGGTCGGCATGTCGGTTAACCCTCTTTGCGGGTGGCGTGGTTCACCCGCACGCGTGCAAGGGTGCCGACGATCAAGGAGTCGTCCATGCGCAAGTTCCTGCCCCTCATCGCGCTCACGCTCGCCGTTCCTGCGGCAGCACAGGGGTCCGGTCCCTTCACGGTCCAACAGACCGGCCAATCGTTCAACAAGCTGGACGACGCGCTGATGGCGGTGCGCGGGCAGGACGTCACGGTGGTGATCGCGCCGGGTACGTACCATGAATGCGCGGTGCAGCAGGCCGGGCACGTCACCCTCAAGGCGGCGCGGCCGGGTTCGGTGATCTTTGACGGCACGACGTGCGAGGGCAAGGCAGCCTTGGTGTTGCGCGGAGAGGGCTCGGCGGTCGACGGCATTGTGTTCCGCAACATGCGCGTCGAGGACGGCAATGGCGCCGGCATCCGCATCGAGCTGGGTGACCTGACCGTCACCAATTCGATGTTCCTCGACAGCCAGGAAGGCATTTTGGGCGCGACCGATCAGCCGACGCGCATCCGCATCGATCATTCGACCTTCGCCGGGCTTGGCCAATGCGACGAGACGCCCGATTGCGCGCACTCGGTCTATCTGGCGACGCACGGCAGCGTGACGATCACCAATTCACGCTTCGAGCGCGGGCGCGGTGGGCATTACGTCAAGATCCGCGCACCCCGCGTGTCGATCACCAACAACAGCTTCGACGATACGCAGGGCCGCAAGACCAATTATGCGATCGACCTGCCCGAG
Organism: Sphingomonas sp. Mn802worker; assembly: GCF_000382485.1. Lineage (GTDB taxonomy): Bacteria > Pseudomonadota > Alphaproteobacteria > Sphingomonadales > Sphingomonadaceae > Sphingomonas. Next base: position 31,828 of record NZ_AORY01000014.1, read on the forward strand.
GGCGGGACGGGGCGGATCGCCGACAATGTCTTCGTGCAGGGCACGCACAAGGAGAATTGGACCGGCTTCATCGTCGTCGCGGCCGAGGCGAAGAACTTCTCCTCCGCCGGCTTGCAGGTTGAGGGCAACACCGCCTCGCTCGCACCGGGGCAGGACAAGCAGCCCGCCTTCGTCGCCAACGCGAGCGGTGACCGGATGGCGATTGGGCAGAATCGGCTGGGCGCTGGGATCAAGCCGTACGAGACGCGCTGACGCCTAAACGTTTCGCTTCCATCGTGTGAGCAGTCGCGGCTATCGCTGCGGGATCATGATCAAGCACGCATTGTCCGTCACCCGCGAGGGTGATTTCGCCCAATGGTACCAGACCGTCATCAGCGAGGCCGACCTCGCCGAGGAGAGCGGCGTGCGCGGGTGCATGGTGATCCGCCCGTGGGGTTACGGCATCTGGGAGCGGATGCAGCGGTTGCTCGACGACGCGATCAAGGCGACCGGGCACGAGAATTGCTACTTTCCGCTGTTCATTCCGCTCAGCTATTTCGAGAAGGAAGCCGAGCACGTCGAGGGCTTTGCCAAGGAGATGGCGGTCGTCACGCACCACCGGTTGGTCGCGGACGGAAAGGGAGGCCTCGTCCCCGATCCCGCCGCGAAGCTGGAGGAGCCGCTGGTGGTGCGGCCGACCAGCGAGACGGTGATCGGCGCGGCCTTCTCGCGCTGGGTGCAGTCGTGGCGCGACCTGCCGGTCCTGATCAACCAATGGGCCAATGTCGTGCGCTGGGAAATGCGCACGCGCATGTTCCTGCGCACCGCCGAGTTCCTGTGGCAGGAGGGGCATACCGCGCACGCCAGCGCCGAGGAGGCACGCGACGAGACGCTGAAAATGCTCGAGGTCTACCGCGACTTCGCCGAGAACGCGGTCGCGCTGCCGGTGATCGCGGGCGAAAAGCCGGAGAACGAGCGCTTCCCCGGTGCGGTCGCGACCTACTCGATCGAGGCGATGATGCAGGATGGCAAGGCGCTGCAGGCCGGCACCTCGCACTTCCTCGGCACCAACTTCGCCAGCGCGCAGAACATCCGCTTTCAGAATGCCGAGGGGCAGCTCGAACTCGCCAATACGACCAGCTGGGGCGTGTCGACGCGGATGATCGGCGGGCTGATCATGGTGCACGGCGACGACGACGGGCTGCGCGTGCCGCCGCGGGTCGCGCCGTGGCAGGTGGTGATCGTGCCGATGCTGCGCGACAACGCGGACGACGCCGCGCTGGTCGACTATTGCAAGGCGCTGCAACAGGCGCTGGCGCTGCAAAGTGCGCTAGGCGAGCCGGTGCGCGCGCTGCTCGATCTGAAAGCGGTCAAGTCGACCAACAAGCGCTGGGGGTGGGTGAAGAAGGGCGCGCCAATCGTGATCGAGGTCGGCGGGCGCGACATGGCCGCAGGCAACGTGTCGGTGATCCGTCGCGACCGGCTGTACCGCGCCGACGGCAAGCTCGACAGCGTCGGCACGGCGAAGGACGATTTCGTCGGCGGCGTCGGCGCGATGCTCGCCGACATCCAGCAGTCGCTGTTCGACGAGGCCGACGCGCGGTTGAAGGCGAACATCACGCCTGCCGATGACTGGGCGCAGGTCGAGGCGCACTTCGCCGATGGCAACAAGACGCCCGGCTGGCTCGACGTGCGCTGGTCGCGGCCGACCGGGGACGCGCTCGACAAGGTGGTCGAGCGGCTGAAGGCGCTCAAGCTCACGCTGCGCAACGCGCCGATGGGGCAGACGCACCCGGAGGGGCAGTGCATCTTCACCGGCGAGCCGTGCGTCGAGCGCGTGCTGGTCGGGCGCGCGTACTGATTACTGCTTAACCCGTCCGCGCAGGTGACGCGGGCGGGCACAGCGCCTATCTCCGGCACGTGCCAAGAAAACCACAGAAGGTCGGCCTGCCGACCCGCGAGCAGATCCTCGACTTCATCTCAGCTTCGGCGCAGCCCGCGGGCAAGCGCGAGATCGCGCGCGCTTTCGCGCTTTCCGCGCAGGAGAAGATCGGGCTCAAGGCGCTGCTCAAGGACATGGCTGACGAGGGGCTGATCGACTCCGCCCCCGGTCGCGCGTTTCACAAGATGGGCGGCGTGCCAAAGGTCACGGTGCTGCGCGTCACCGCGATCGACGACGGCGGTAACGTCTGGGCCGCGCCGGAGAAATGGGACAGCGAGGCACCGCTGCCGCGCATCCGCGTGCGCGAGCAGAAGCGCGGCGCGCTGGGCGTCGGCGAGCGTATCCTCGCGCGCACCGAGGAGACCGGCAGCGGGATCACCGCGCATCCGATGAAGGTGCTGAAACCCACCTCCGAGCAGGTGATCGGCGTGCTGCGCGGGGCTGGGGACCGCTTGTGGTTGCAGAGCACCGACAAGAAGGAGCGGCGCGAATATGCGGTGTCGGACGCGGGCGGTGCGGAGGCGGGGGAGCTTGTCTCGGCCGAGCTCGCCGGACGCCCGCCGCGGATCACCGCGCGCGTCGTGCAGCGACTGGGCGATCCGTTCGCGCCGCGCAGCTTCTCACTGATCGCGATCGCCAAGCACGGCATTCCCGACACGTTCGCGCCCGAAGCGCTCGACGAGGCCGAGCGCGTCGCGCGACAGCCGCTCGGAGGGGACCGTGAGGACCTGACGCATCTGCCGATCGTCGCGATCGATCCCGCCGACGCGCGCGACCACGACGACGCGGTCTGGGCGACGCCCGACGACGATCCCGCCAACGAAGGCGGATGGCGCGCGATCGTCGCCATCGCTGACGTCAGCTTCTACGTCCGCCCCGGCAGCGCGATCGACCGCGAGGCGCGCGCCCGCGGCAATTCGGTCTATTTCCCCGACCGCGTCGTGCCGATGCTGCCCGAGATCCTGTCGGCGGACGTGTGTTCGCTGAAGGAAGGCGAGGACCGTGCCGCGCTCGCCTGCCACTTGCAGGTGACGAAGGCGGGGGCGCTGAAATCGTGGCGCTTCACCCGCGCCACCGTCCGACTCGCCGCCAACATCGCCTACGAGGATGCGCAGGCGACGATCGATGCCGGCGAGGGCGATCAGATCGACGCGCTGCGCCCGCTATGGGATTGCTGGCGCGCGCTGGCGGCGGCGCGCGACAAGCGCGAGCCGCTCGACCTCGATCTGCCCGAGCGGCGCGTCGTACTCGACGCGGGCGGCCGCATCATGTCGGTCGCCGCGCGCGAGCGGCTCGATGCGCACCGCTTGATCGAGGATTACATGATCGCGGCGAACGTCGCGGCGGCAAAGGCGCTGGAGGCGAAGAAGGCGCCGGTCATGTACCGCGTCCACGAACCGCCCGCGCGCGAGAAGCTGGTCGCGCTCAAGGACTATCTCGACACGTTCGGCGTGCCGTTCGCGATGGGGCAGGTGATCAAGCCCGCCACGTTCAACCGCATCCTCGAACGCATCGGTGACGCCGATTACCGGCCGCAGGTGATGGAGCAGGTGCTGCGCACGCAGACGCAGGCTTATTACGCGCCGCTCAATCACGGGCATTTCGGGCTGTCGCTCGGCAGCTACGGCCATTTCACCTCGCCGATCCGCCGCTACGCCGACCTGCTGGTCCACCGCGCGCTCGTCTCGGCCTATGGCCTGGGACCAGGTGGCCTCAACGGCGACGAGAATTTCGAGCATCTGGGCGAGCAGATCAGCAAGCTCGAGCGCCGCGCGATGGAGGCGGAGCGCGACACGATCGACCGCTACGTCGCCGCCTTCCTCGCCGAGCGCGAGGGGCAGGTGGTCGAGGTGCGGATCACTGGCGTGACCAACTTCGGCTTTTTCGCGACGGTCGACGGGATCGGCGGCGACGGGTTGATGCCGGTGCGCGATCTCGGCGGCGAATATTTCCGCTTCGACGAGGGTGCGCGGACGCTGACCGGCGAGCAGAGCGGCGAGGTCTATGCGCTCGGCCAGCGGCTCGATCTGCGGCTCGCCGAAGCGAACCCGGTGTCGGGGGCGCTGCGCTTCGAGTTGCCGGAGGGACGGTTCGCACCACCTTCGGCCTCGCGTCACCGCGCTGGCGGAGGTAAGGAGCGCACGCCGAACAAGGCCGGACGCGTGCTCAAACGCCGCGGTCGACCGGCGAACATCCGCCACGACGGCAAGAAGCGATAGGATCGAGCGATGATTGGCGACCGACTGCCTGCACTGATCGCGCGCACGCGCGGCCGCATCGTCGACTATTTCGTGAATGCGGGCGCGACCAAGCCCGATGCCGCGCTGCCCTATGCGCCCAAGGGCCGGCTGGAAACGCGGCTGTTCCGGCGGATGGTCGATTTCGGCCTGCTGGTCGAGGTGAAGCAGGGCCGCTTCTGGCTCGACCAGTCGCGGCTGTCCGACTTCCGCAAGGAGTCGCTGGCACGCGTGCTCGGCGGGATCGCGCTGGCAGGCTTCGCCGCAGCAGGTGCGATGGCGATCGGGGGATAAGGGACGGTGGCGAGTAGCGGCGGCCGGCGGGTGAAGATGCCCACCGCCGCCCACATCACTGCGCGGTGAAGGTCATTCCCGCGCTCGCCACCAGCCGATCGCGCAACTTCCTGCCCAGCAACGCGCCGGGCGTCCAGATGCCGCCATCGCCCTTCACGTCGTGCGCTAGGCACAGCGCACTTTCGGTCAGCATCCGGCTGGTGCAGCCATAACCGGGGTCGCGGTTGCCCGTCACCACCGCGTCGATCCGCTGTCCGTCGTCGTACAGCCCGGCGAACAATAGGTCGAAGTGTCCGGCCTCTCGTTCCTCCTTGCTCGGCCCCTCGCCGGGTTTCGGTCCCTTGTCGCCGCCGAACGGGTTCAGCTTGCCCAGCGCCTCGGCGGCGGCGCGGCCGAAGTCGCCAAGGCCGGTCACGACCATCTCGTCATAGACGATGTCGCCCCACGGCTGACCGAGCAGGAAGTTGGTGCGGTGGACGTTCTTGGTGTTGATCGGCGCCATGACGAATGGCGCGACCCAGGAATGCAGCGTCGGATCATATTCGGGGATCAGCCCCGATGGCTGGTTCGGCCCCTTGTGCCCCGGGGTCAGCGCGAACGGATCGGCGAGCAGCGGGATCAGCGACGGCTTCTTCGCCGCCGCCGCCATCGTCGCCTTGAGGCTCGCCGCAGTGCCGCCCGAAAAGCCGCCCTTCATCTCGCGCACGCGTGCCTTGATGCGGGGTACGGGCTTGCCGAAGCGCGCGCGTGCCGCCTCCTGCAACGTCAGCACGCCCAGGTCGAACGGGATCGAATCGAACCCGCAGGAGAAGACGATCCGCGCGCCGCTCGCCTGCGCGGCGGCGTGGTGCGTGTCGATCATCTCCCGCATCCATGCCGGCTCGCCGCACAGGTCGACATAGGCGGAGCCGGTCTCGACACAGGCGGCGACCAGGTCGCTGCCGTAAAGCTGGTACGGCCCGACCGTGGTGATGACGACGGTCGCGCGCATGCACATCGCGCGCAAGCTCGCGGGTGCGTCCGCGTCGGCGGTGACGATCGGTATGTCGGCGGACACGCCCATCTCGTCGCGCACTGCTTCCAGTTTGGCGACTGATCGCCCCGCCATCGCCCAGCGCACACCCGTCGGGTAGGTCTGCGCGAGATACTCGGCCACCAACCGCCCAGTGTACCCGCTCGCGCCGTAGACGATGACGTCGAACTCGCGTTGCGTCTGTGACATGTCAGCCTCCCTGCCGTTACGAGCGGAAGTAGAGCCGACAGCGCTGGGCGAGACAAGCCCGCGTTACGGGTCCGTAACGGATCAGGTGACCGGCGACGCTCTGACAACCGGCGCGTCGGCCGTCGCGACTGAGCGATCGCTCAACAGACGCTCGGCAGCCGCGAGGCCATCGGCGCCCGACACAGCGGCATCGATCGGGCGCTGCCCGAGCGCGTCGTCGTGCGTGTTGAGGAAGGCGAGCGCCGCGTCGCGGTTGCCGAACGCAAGGAACGCCGCCTGCGCGATCCGGCCCTGACGCTCGGCCGCGCCACGCTCCATCGCAACACGCGCAGGGCGAAAGTGGCGGCCGGCGGGCCTGGTGGGGGCAGGCTTCGTAGTTTCGCTCTCGAGGGCGGCGGCGGGATCGACGGCGTCGCTCAACTGACGCGGTCCAGCGTCATGGCGGCGGCGCCCATCGTTTCGCGCAGTGCCGCGATCCGCTGCCGATAACCGGTGGCCAGCCCGCGGTGCGCATGGCGGGCCTCATCACTGGAGCCGGATCCTGCGCGCATCAGCGATATCTGATGACGGTGAAGAAGGTAGTTGAGGTCCAAGCGACATACTCCTCGTCGTAAGCGGGAGCGCGATGGTCTCTCAGCCGCGCGCGCCTACGGTCCGGTTGCGCGTGGTACTACTCATATAGGTGATAGGCGCGCGAATAGATAGGCGCTGGTCAGGCCGCCTCGCTGAACTGCAGGCTGGCGAGCCGCGCGTAGAGCCCGCCGCGCGCGAACAGGGAGGCGTGCGTGCCTTCCTCGACGATGCGGCCCTCGTCCATCACGATGATGCGGTCGGCGGCGCGGACGGTGGCGAGGCGGTGCGCGATGACGATGGTGGTGCGGTCGGCCATCAGTCGTTCGAGCGCGTCCTGCACCAGCCGCTCGCTCTCCGCATCGAGCGCGCTGGTCGCCTCGTCGAGCAGCAGGATCGGCGCGTCACGCAGCAACGCGCGCGCGATCGCGACACGCTGGCGCTGCCCACCCGACAATCGCGCGCCGCCTTCGCCCAGGAAGGTGTCGAGCCCCTCGGGCAGCGCACGCAGGAAGTCGGCGGCGTTGGCGGCTTCGGCGGCGTGCCAGATCGCGGCATCGTCGGCGTCCCAGCGGCCGTAGCGCAAATTGTCGCGTGCGCTGGTGCCGAAGATCACCGTCTCCTGCGGCACCATCGCGATCCGCGCGCGCACCTCGGCCGGGTCGGTGTCACGCAGGGCGATGCCATCGACGCTGACCGTACCGGCGACGGGATCATAGAAGCGCTGAATCAGCTGGAACAACGTCGACTTGCCCGCGCCCGATGGGCCGACGATCGCGACGGTCTCGCCGGGTGCGACCGAGAGCGAGAAGTCGTGCAGCGCGGGCAGGTCGGGGCGCGTGGGGTAGCGGAACTCTACATGGGTGAAATCGACGCGGCCCTGCGGCGGCAGCGGCAACGCGACCGGGCTCACCGGCGGTGCGATCTCCGGCCGCTCGTCGAGCAGTTCGGCCAGACGACCTGCCGCGCCGGCTCCGCGCAGCAGGTCGCCGTACACTTCCGTCAGCGCGCCGAATGCGCCCGCGACGATGCCGCCGGTCAGCACGAACGCCGCGATTGCGCCGCCCGATAAACGCCCGGCGGCGACGTCGATCGCGCCCTCCCACATCACCAATGTGATCGCGCCGAAGACGAGCCCGATGACGATCGCGGTCATGATCGCGCGCAGCAGGATGCGCTTGCGCGCCGCCGCCATCGTCGCCTCGACCGCGTCACCGAAGCGCGCGGCCTCGCGGCGTTCCTGCCCGAACGCCTGTACGATCTTCATCGCGCCCAGCGTCTCGGTCACGATCGACCCGACATCGGCGATTCGGTCCTGCGAGGTGCGCGAATAGCCGCGCACGCGTTTGCCGAGCAGCGCAATCGGCGCGATGATCAGCGGGATGGCGACCACCAGCAATCCGGTCAGCTTGGGTGAGATGGTGAACAGGTAGACCAGCCCGCCGACGCTGGTGAAGGCATTACGCAGTGCGATCGATACCGTGCTGCCGACCACCGTCTCGATCTGTCCGGTGTCGGCGGTCAGCCGGCTGGCGATCTCCGACGGGCGGTTTTCCTCGTAGAAGCGTGGGGTGAGCGTCAGCAGGTGACGCTGCACCTGCGTGCGGATGTCGGCAACGACCCGCTCGCCCAGCCACGACACGAAGTAGAAGCGGAACGCGGTGCCGATCGCTAATACGACCACAATCATCAACATATAATGAAACGCGCCAGATACCGCAGAACTGTCGCCGCCCGCCGCGAAACCGCGGTCGATCACGCGCTTGAAGCTGTAGGGGATCGCGATCGTGGCCGCCGACGTGACGGCGAGCGCCACGCAGGCGCCGGCGATCTGCAAGGGGTACGCCCGCGCAGCGCGCCAGACCATCGCGAGATTGCCGATGCGGCGCGAGGGCGCGACCTCTGATAAGGTCGGAGCAGGGGCGGGAGCCGGGGGAGCGCTTGCCATGCGCGTGCCCTAGCAGCGGGGGCAAGGTGGCTCAACGCCGCGGCGGTGTGACCCATCGGCCACCGCGCATCACGAAGCGGCAGGGGGATGGTGCAACATCATTGTGCAGTGCAGCGTTTCGGTTAGTATCATGAGCCCCTGTCCGGGGCGGAGAGGCATACCCGATGTTCTACGACGCCTATGAACTGCAGCGCTCCTGGCTCTCATCCGCCAGCGCGCTGGCGACCGCGACCGCCGGCTGGCTCAACGATCCGGCAAACCCGTTCGCCTATCTGGGCGGCGGACCGGTGATGGCGAGTGCGCTGGAAGTATTCGCGCACGCGAGCGCGTCGCGTGGCAAGCCGGCGTTCGGGCTCGACACGACGGTGATCGACGGGCGTGAGGTGGCGGTCACCGAAGAGGTCGTGCTCGCACGCCCCTTCGGCGATCTGAAGCGTTTTCGCCGCGAGGGCATTGAAAGCGGACCCAAGCTGCTGATCGTCGCGCCGATGTCGGGGCATTTCGCGACGCTGCTGCGTGGCACGGTCGAGCGGATGCTGCCGTTCGCCGACGTTCACATCACCGACTGGCACGATGCAAAGAACGTGTCTGTCAGCAAGGGGCGCTTCGACCTCGACGATTATGTCGATTATCTCATCGCCTTTCTTGAGGAGATGGGCAGCAACGAAGGGCAGGGCGGGACGCACATGCTCGCGGTCTGCCAGCCGTCGGTGCCGAGCCTCGCCGCCGTCGCGGTGATGAGCGCGGACAAGAACCCCGCGCGGCCCAAAACGCTGACGATGATGGGAGGGCCGATCGACACGCGCGAGGCGCCGACTGCGGTCAACACGCTCGCGACCGAGCGACCGTTCGCCTGGTTCGAGCAGAACGTGATCGCGACGGTGCCGGCGTGCCATCCCGGTGCCGGCCGACGCGTTTATCCCGGCTTCCTGCAACTCACCGGCTTCATGTCGATGAATCTTGGCAACCACCTGCTCAGTCATTGGGAGATGTTCAAGCATCTGGTCCAGGGCGATGGCGCCAGCGCGCAGGCGACCAAGGACTTCTACGACGAATATCGCTCGGTCGCGGACATGACGGCGGAATTCTACCTACAGACGATCGACGTCGTGTTCCAGGAGCACAAGCTGCCGCGTGGGCTGATGACGCATCGCGGGCGGCGGGTCGATACGGGTGCGATTACCGACGTGGCGCTGCTCGCGATCGAGGGCGAGCGCGACGATATTTCGGGACTGGGACAGACCAAGGCGGCGCTGACGATCGCGACCAACCTGCCCGAGGAGAAGAAGCGCTATCTGATGGCTGAGGGCGTTGGCCATTACGGCATCTTCAACGGGTCCAAATGGCGCAACCGGATCGCGCCGGTGGTAGAGGAATTCATCACCGCCAACGCCTGAAACGCGAAAGCCGGCCGCGGCGACGCGACCGGCTCTTGTTGCATGTCGATGCGCGGGTCAGGCGTTCGAGTTTTCCGCCGTCGTCTGAACCTTGGCGTGGCTGCCTTCCTCACCAGCCTTGATCGTGCCGCCAAACAGCTGCTTCACCTTGCCCGAGATCGACATGTCGGTTTCCCACAGCTCGGCGCTGTCGATGTCGACCTGTAGCAGCGCGAGGTTGGGGTCTTCCTTGCCGCCCGGAAACCATGCCTCGACCTGGTTATTCCACAATTTGTCGATCAGCGCGCGATCGTTGTTGATGTGGCCGCGACCGTGCATGCAGGCAAAGAAATCGTGCCCCTTCGACACGAATTGCGCCATCAGCTTGTTCTTGTCCGCGACGCGGTTGTCCTTGCCGATGAAGAAGAACAACGTGTCGACCTGATCCTTGTCAAGCTGGACCGCCAACGGTTCGCTGTGCGTGCTGCCGTCCGCCGGGCCGACCATCAGGTACGGGCTCTCTGCCATCTTCTTCCACATGTCGGACTTGAGCTGCTTGGGGTCGGTGTTGGCGTCGGCCATCGTCGTCTCTCCTCGTGAGGGGTTCGGCGGGAGAACGAGGGGCGGCAGGGTTGGTTGCGCGTGCGTATCGGACCTGCTTGGATGACCGGTGGCGGCATTGTCGCCGTCGAACCGAAAAGGTGAACTATGTCACTCGCCGACTTGTCGCAGGTGCTTCCGGCGCTCTTCGGGTTCGGGATGCTCGTCCTGAAGATCGTGGAGGTCGCTCGCAAGAACTAGGCACGGGCGGGGCTCGATCTGGCAGTCGAGCCCCAAACGATAAGAACCCCGACCGCTGGCACGATCGGGGTTCCCGAAAAGGCGCTATGTCATCGCCGCAACCTACATAAGCCGATCTGGCTTACGGTTCAATTACAGCACTTCGAACAATCCGGCCGCGCCCATGCCGCCGCCGACGCACATCGTGACAACGACGTATTTCGCCCCACGACGCTTGCCCTCGATCAGCGCGTGGCCGGTCATGCGCGCGCCCGACATGCCGTAAGGGTGGCCGATCGAGATCGCGCCGCCGTTGACGTTCAAGAGCTCGTCGGGAATGCCCAGCTTGTCGCGGCAGTAGAGCACCTGCACCGCGAACGCCTCGTTCAGCTCCCACAGCCCGATGTCGTCCATCTTGAGGCCGTTGCGCTCAAGCAGCTTCGGGATCGCGAACACGGGACCGATCCCCATCTCGTCGGGCTCGGTGCCCGCCACTGCCATCCCGACATAGCGACCGAGCGGAGTCAGCCCCTTCTTGGCAGCGAGGCTTTCCTCCATCAGCACGCTGGCCGAGGCGCCGTCCGACAGCTGCGACGCATTGCCGGCGGTGATGTTGAGGTCGGGGCCGAGCACCGGCTTGAGCGATTTCAGCCCGTCCAGCGTCGTGTCGGCGCGGTTGCCCTCGTCCTTCGACAGCGTCACGTCCTTGTGCGAGACCTCCTTGGTCTCCTTGTCGGTCACCGCCATCGTCGCCGACACCGCCACGATCTCGTCGTCGAACTTGCCCGCAGCCTGCGCCGCCGCCGTGCGCATCTGCGACTGGTAGCCGTACTCGTCCTGCGCGTCGCGGCTGATGCCATAACGCTTGGCGACGATCTCGGCGGTCTGGAGCATCGGCATGTAGATGTCGCCGTGCATCGCCAGCAGCTCCTTGTCGGGCGCGACGCGCATCTGCGGAGTCTGAACGAGGCTGATCGACTCGACACCGCCGCCGATCGTCACGTCCATACCGTCGACGATGATCTGCTTCGCCGCGGTCGCGATCGCCATCAGGCCGCTCGCGCACTGGCGATCGACCGACATGCCCGATACGGTCGTCGGCAAGCCTGCGCGCAGCAGCGAGGTGCGCGCGATGTTGCCGGCCTGGTGACCCTGTTGCAGCGCGGAGCCGAGGATCACGTCATCGACCTCGCCGCCATCGATCTTGGCGCGCTCGACCGCGGCCTTGATCGCATGGCTCGCCAGCGTCGGCGAGGGCAGGTTGTTGAACGCGCCGCGGTAAGCGCGGCCAATCGGGGTACGGGCGGTGGAGACGATAACGGCGGAACGCATGGCGAGCCTTTCAGATGAAACAGGTTGGAGGAGTCGGCGGTCAGTTAAAGACCTGCGTGATCCATTCGGCGATCATCGCAGGCTTGTCCGAGCCCTCGATCTCGATCGTCGTCTCGGTGGTGTACTGATACTGGCCGGGGCGCTTTTCATCGAACTGGACGATCTTGGAGCGGCCACGCACGCGCGAGCCCGAGGGGACGGGCGCAAGGAAACGGACTTTGTTGCCGCCGTAATTGACGCCCATCTTCACGCCGTCGAGCTTCGGCGCGTTGGGCGTCTTCGCGGCGAGTTGCGGGAGCAGCGACAGAGTGAGGAAACCGTGCGCGATCGTGGTGCCAAACGGCGTCATCTTAGCCATTTCGGGGTTCACGTGGATGAACTGATGGTCGCCCGTCGCGTCGGCGAACTTGTTGATCATGTCCTGCGTCACCTCGATCCAGTCGGAAACGCTTTCCTGCCCGATGCTGGCCTTCATCTCGTCTGCGGTCACGACGAATTCCCCTTCACGGTACGACGCGCTAAAGCAGCGGCCGAGCGCCGCGCTGCACTGCGGCACTGCATAAGCGCGGGGTAGCCCATCCCGCAAGTGGTCCACGAACCGGAAACCTGAACATGTCCTCTGCCGTAGCGTCAGCAACCCGCGAAACCATGCGTCGCCTGCACCGTGCGAGCGAACCGGATGTTCTAAAACCGCTGTTGCAGCGCGCCGCACTGACGCCTGATTCGCGCGAGCGCGTGATGGACACCGCCTCGGGGCTGCTCGCCGACCTGCGCGCGGCGCAATCGCGCGGCTGGGTGAACCAGTTCCTGCAGGAATATCGCTTGAATTCGTCCGAAGGCGTCGCGCTGCTGAGCCTCGCCGAGGCGTTTCTGCGCGTGCCTGACCCTGAAACAGCCGACCTGCTCATCTCCGACAAGCTGGGCGAGGCGAACTGGCGTAGCCACGCCGGCCAGTCAAACAGCCGCCTGGTCAACACCGCGACCTGGGGACTGGTGGTCGGCCGCGCCTTGGTCGGTGAGGGCGAGGCTGGGCCATTGAAGCGCCTGCTGAGCCGCGCGGGCGAACCGTTCGTGCGCCAGGCGGTCGGTGCCGCGATGAAGATGATGGGCGAGATCTTCGTGATGGGGCGCACCATCGACGAGGCGATGCGCCGCATGAAGAAGCCCGACAATCGCGGCTTCACCGCCAGTTTCGACATGCTGGGCGAGGCGGCGCGCACGACCGCGGACGGCGAGCGTTACTTCAAGGCGTACGTCGATGCGATCGACGCAGTCGCGCGAGATTCCGCAGCCGGCCACTCGATCTCCGTCAAGCTGTCGGCGCTCCATCCGCGCTATGAAGTGGCGAAGTGGGGCGAGTGCGTGCCTGCGCTGACCGAGATGCTTGAGGCACTGGCGGTGCAGGCGGCGGGCAAGGGCATCGCGCTGACCGTCGACGCGGAGGAGAGCGAGCGGCTCGACATGAGCCTCGACATCATCGGCAATGTCGCCGCCCTACCGTCGCTGAACGGCTGGGATGGCTTCGGCATGGCGGTGCAGGCGTACGGCAAGCGCCCACGCCCAGTCGTCGCCTGGGCGAACGAACTCGGCCGCGTGATGAACGTCCGGCTGGTCAAGGGCGCGTACTGGGACAGCGAGATCAAGCGCACGCAGGTCGAGGGCTTGGAGGATTATCCGCTCTTCACGCGCAAGGCGTCGACCGACGTCAGCTACCTGGCGGTCGCGCGCGACATGCTCGACGCGCCCAACATTCGCCCCGCGTTTGCCAGCCACAATGCGCTGACGGTCGCAACCATCGTCGAATGGGCGGGCAACAGCCGCGATTTCGAGTTCCAGCGGCTCCACGGCATGGGCGACGGGCTGTACGAACGGCTGGTGCGCGACAACGGCTATCACTGCCGCATCTACGCGCCCGTCGGCGGGCACCGTGACCTGCTTGCGTACCTCGTGCGCCGCCTGCTGGAGAATGGTGCGAATTCGAGCTTCGTCCACCAGCTCGCCGACGCGCGGCTGACCGAGGACGAGATCCTTGCCGATCCGGTCGCCAAGATCAGCGCGGTCGGCGGCGCGCGGCATCCCTCGATCCCGCTTCCGGTCGACCTGTTCCGCGCCGCCGATGGGCACCGCAACTCGATGGGCATCGACCTGGCTGAGCGTGACGTGCTGTCAAAGACCACGCGGGCCATGCGAGCTCCAGTGAACCTGTCGGTCGAAAGGGTGAGCGCGCAGGCGGTGAACGACGCCGTCACGCGCGCGCACGCCGCCTTCCCTGCGTGGCGCGCGACGCCGGTTGAGGCGCGTGCCGACTGCCTCGATCGCCTCGCTGCCCTGCTTGAGCGTCACCGCGACGAATTGATGGCGATCTGCGTTCAGGAAGCGAAGAAGTCGATCGCCGACTCGATCGGCGAGGTACGCGAGGCGGCCGACTTTTGCCGCTATTACGCGATGCAGGCGCGCGCCAAGATGCAGCCGATCGAGCTGCCCGGGCCGACCGGCGAGCGCAACATGCTGCATCTCGACGGGCGCGGCGTGTGGGCGACGATCGCGCCGTGGAACTTCCCGTTGGCGATCTTCCTGGGACAGACCGTCGCCGCGCTGGTCACGGGCAACACCGTCGTCGCCAAGCCTGCCCCGCAGACGCCCGCGATCGCGCGGCGCGCGGTTGCACTCGCGCACGAGGCGGGCGTGCCCGTCGACGCGCTGATCCTCGTGCCCGGCGGGCCGGAGGTCGGTGCCGCGCTGACCGCCGACGCGCGCGTGCAGGGTGTTGCCTTCACCGGATCGACCGCGACTGCCAAGAAGATCGCACGCAGTCTGCTGGATGACGACGCCCGCCCGATCGTCCCGCTGATCGCAGAAACCGGCGGGATCAACGCGATGATCGTCGACTCGACCGCGTTGCCCGAGCAGGTGGTCGCTGACGTCGTCACCAGCGCGTTCCGCTCGGCCGGGCAGCGCTGCTCGGCGCTCCGCTTACTCTTGGTGCAGGAGGATATCGCCGACGGGCTGATCGAGATGCTGTCGGGCGCGATGGACCTGCTGACGCTGGGTGATCCGTCCGATCCGGCGACTGATGTCGGTCCGGTGATCGATCAGGATGCCTATGACCGGCTCATGGGCTACCGTGACAGCGCGCGCACGCAATGGGTCAAGACGATCAACGCACCCGCCGGGGGCCTGTTCGTGCCGCCGACGCTGATCCGTTTGGGGTCGATCGAGGAACTGAATCGCGAATGGTTCGGGCCGATCCTGCATGTCGCCACCTGGAAGGCGGGCGAGTTGGAGCAAACGATCGCGCGGGTGAACGCCAAGGGGTACGGCCTGACGATGGGGCTGCACAGCCGCATCGCGCGTGCGGCCGAAGTTACCGAGGGCCTGGCTGAAGTCGGCAACCTTTACATCAACCGTTCGATGATCGGCGCGGTGGTCGGATCGCAGCCGTTCGGGGGTGAGGGGCTATCCGGCACCGGACCCAAGGCGGGTGGGCCGCACTATCTGTATCGTTTCTGCGCCGAGCGCGCGGTGTCTGTCGATACTACCAGCGCGGGTGGAAACGCGACATTGCTCAGCCTCGACGAAGGCGGGATCTGAGCGGATATGAAAACGGCCGGGCACTGAATGCCCGGCCGTCGTTGCTCTGATTGGTCAGCCTATCAGCGGCACTTGACGTTGCCGCGATCGATCGAGCGGCCGAGCAGTGCGCCCGCGCCACCGCCCGCCAGCGTGCCGAGCGTACCGCCGCCGACGAGATTGCCGAGCAAGGCGCCACCGACGCCGCCGACGACCAGCCCGGTCGTGCCGTCGTTGCGCTTGCAATAGGCGCGACCGTCCTGCCCGCGGTAGATGCGGTCATTGCGGCCGAGCCGTCGATCGTCGCCGCGACGCTCACGATAGCTGTCGCGCGGGTTCCAGTTCCGATCGCCATCGCGCCAGTTATAGTCACGGTCGCCACGCTGCGCGGCTGCAGGGGCGATCGCCATCGGGGCAGTCATCGACGCGATTGCGGCGAGCGAGAAGAGGGCATTGCGGATCATCGGCATTCTCCTTTGCATCCTCAACGTCGCAAGGGCGTGCGGAGTTCATTGCCGCCAAATGTCTTGTCGAACGGCCGCAACGGGTTATCTAGCGCCTCGCTGCGGAGACAAACATGGATCAGATAAACGACCGTGAGCGCGCTCGGCTGAACAGCCTATTGCGGCTCGATGTCATCAACCAGCCGCCGAATGCGATGCTCAACGAACTGGCGGAGGTGGCGGCGCTGGCGCTCGACTGCCCAATCGGGATCGTTAGCTTGGTCGCCAAGGACCAGATTTGGCTCAAGGCATCCCCCGGGATCGATGGCCTCGACCAGCTCGCGCGCGACGAGGGGCTGTGCGGATCGGCGGTGCGGCAGGATGATCCCTGGGTGGTGGAGAATGCCGCGATCGACGTGCGCACGCTCGCCAATCCGCTGGTGGCAGGAGATTTCGGTCTGCGTTTCTACGCCGGCGTGCCGCTGAAGGGCTCGGACGGACATAACCTCGGCATGCTTGCCGCGATCGACGCGAAACCACGCCCGATCAGCGAGCGCGAGCTGACGATCCTGAAGAAACTGGGCGAGGTGGTCGTGCACCTGCTTGAGACGCGGCTGGAGGAGCGGTTGCTCGACGCGGTCACATCGGACGCGTGACGTTATCGAGGACGCTCCAGCCCTTGTGCGTCAGCATGGCGCCGCGCGCGATCGGCGTGTCGGCGGTGCCGATCAGCAGCGCCTCCATCGCGATCAATCCTTCGTCGACCAGCCCGCGCACCGCGGCGACGAACAGCCGGTCGTCATCGCCGCCGATCACGCCGAGCGCGTGAGGATCGAGGTCGGTCGCGACCGGCCATGCGGCGTGAAGCACGTGTAGCACGGCTGCGGTGATCGCCGTCTGGCGAAGCGTGTCGTGTAGCGGCGCGCTGATCATGTCGCCCCGTCTTAGCGGGCGAATTTGTTACAAAGAAGTGCACGAGCGCAACGGTTCACCGCAACATGCCGTAACGTAAGGCGCGCGATCAGCTCTCCGCTGCTTGTCGCCGCGCGGGGCCGTCGGGTGCCGGATCGACCAGCCGTCCGTCGGCTGCGGCGGTGTAGTTCACCTGCGTTGGATAGGCGATCACCAGCCCTTCGTCGTTGCAGCGCCGCACGATCGCGACGCCGACACGGTGTCGGCCGTCATACGCCTCCATGAAATCGGCCGAGGGACTGTCGAAGCGTAGGTCGAAGTCGAGGCTCGACGCGCCGAACTGGAAGAAGCCGCAACGGACGAACGTCATCCCGCACGCCTCGATCTCCTCCCGCATCATCTGTGGGAAGCGGTCGAGCAGGTCGGGATCGGTTTCATAGGCAAGCCCGATCGTGAAGGTCGAGCGGCGGCGCTCGCGCACTGTGTTGTTCTGAATTTCCTTGTCGAGCAGGTTCTTGTTGCTGATGACGCGCAACTCGCCGTCGATGCCGCGGATGCGCGTCGACTTGAGCCCGATCTCCTCCACATTGCCGCTGGTTTTGTCATAGGTCACGGCGTCGCCGCGGCGGAACGGCCGGTCGAAGATGATCGCCAGCGCGGCGAACAGATCGGCGAAAATGCCCTGCGCGGCCAGACCGATCGCGATGCCGCCGACGCCGAGCCCCGCGACCAGCCCGGTCACGTTGACGCCGAGATTGTCGAGCACGACGACGAGCGCGACCGCGAAGACGCTGAAGCTGACCAGCAACCGTATCAGCCCCATCGCGCTGCCCAGCGCCTCGCCGCCGATATGCTCTCCGCGGGTGCGATGCTCGATCGCGCCAAGGATGATCTCGCGCGCCCAGATCGCGGCCTGGAACACCGCGGCGATCGTGAACAGGAAGGTGACGGTGCTCGTGACATCCGCGGGCGCGCCTGCGTAGCCCACCACCAGCTTGGCCGACAGCATGACGATGAAGAAGCCGTGCGTCCGCTCGACCGCGCGGCCGAACACCGCCGACCAGCCCTTGCCTGTCTTGCTGCGCGCGACGATTCGGGGGCCGAGGCCGCGCAACCAGAACAACGCCGTGGCGATCGCCACGCCCGCACCGATGCCGATCAGGATCTTGAGCCAGTGGGTCTGTAGCCACAGCGCGCTCGAATTGAACAGGCTCTCAGCCTGATCCTGTACGCGTCCGGTATCGATGTGCGGTTTTGTAGCGGCGGCGGCGGTGTTGTTGGTGGTCGTCATGCTGTCCGATCGTCGAGCGGCGTTACGCCGCCTTGGCCGTTTCGTTGTGGTCCGCGCTCAGGAACGCGATCAACCCGCGCTCGGCGCGGCTGAGATATGGCGTCGAGCGCGGCAGTTTCAGTTCGGCGCGAAATGCGGTTTGCGCAGCCTTGCTCTTCCCGATCTCGATCAGTTCGGGGTGCACGTAGGATTTGCGCGCGATCGCCGGCGTGTTGCCCAGCCGCTCCACGACCGGCTCCAGCATCGTTTTCAGGCTGATCGGCTCGGGCGCCTGTGCAAGCGCCTCGAACGCGACGACGCTCGCGCCCCAGGTGCGAAAATGCTTGGCGCTGAAATCTTCGCCCATCGCTTCCTTGATGTAGGCGTTCACATCGGACGAGGTGATCGGGCGCGGCTCCCCTTCGGCGTCGACGTACTGGAACAGGTGCTGCCCAGGCAGATCCTGACATCGCTTCACGAATTGCGCGAGGCTGCGGTCGGTGATCGTCAGCATCCGCTCCTTGCCCGATTTCGCGCGATACTTGAGCCGGAGCGTCTTGCCCGCGATCTTCGCATGGCGATCACGCAGCGTGGTCAGCCCGAAACTCTTGTTCGTCTTGGCGTAAGTCTCATTACCGATCCGCAGATTGTGCGTGTCGAGCAGCTTGACGACTGCGGCGAGCGTGCGGTCCTTGTCGTGGCGACGATGCGCCAAGTCTTCTTCGACCTGCCGGCGCAATTTTGGAAGCGCCAGCCCGAAGCTGACGCACTTCGAATATTTCGCCGCCTCCTGCGCGGCGCGGAACTCGGTGTGGTAGCGGTATTGTTTGCGACCCTTCTCGTCCCAGCCGACCGCCTGCACATGGCCGAACGGATCAAGGCAGAACCACGCATCGGTGTAGGCCGGGGGAAGACCGATCGCATTCAGCCGGTCAATCTCGTCGCGATCGGTGACGCGCTCGCCGTCAGGCGTCCAGTAGCTCCACTTGCCCGCACGTGTCTTCTTGCGGGTGATGCCGGGTTCGCTGTCGTCACAGTAGTTGATCGTCGCCGTCACGCTGCGCATCGCCTCCTCATCTGCAAGCAAATGCGTGCAAGGCACCTTCGTTCCCGGAACGAGGATGCGGGCGCGGGGGTTCAGGCAGACCCTTTCCGACGGAGTTCCCCCGACATGGCCGACCTATCCAATATGCGCGTGCTGATGCTCGCCACCGACGGGTTCGAGGAAGCCGAGCTGTTCGACCCTCGCCAGGCGCTGCTCGATGCGGGTGTCACGGTGACGCTCGCCTCGATCAAGACCGATCCGATCCAGGGCGTCGTCAACGATGACCAGAAGGGCAAGTCGATCACCCCCGATCTGACGCTCGACGCGGTCGACACGCAGGAGTTCGACGCGCTGGTACTGCCAGGCGGTGTCGGCAATCCCGACAAGATGCGCTTGCAGGAGCGCGCGCTCGAGATCGTCGAGGAGTTCATGGATGACGATAAGATCGTTGCCGCGATCTGCCACGCGCCGTGGCTGCTGGTCGAGGCCGATGTGGTCGACGGGCGTCAGGTGACCAGCTGGCCGTCGGTCCGCACCGACCTGGAGAATGCGGGCGCTGACGTCGTCGACGAGCAGGTGGTGGTCGACGACAATCTCATCACCAGCCGCAAGCCCGACGACATCCCCGCGTTCAACAAGGCGATCATCGAGGCGCTGACACAGGTCGCCGCGAACGCCGACGACTGAAGCGTGCTGCCCCGGCCGGGTGATTTACTCGGCCGGGGCGAGCATTCGACGCGGCCCGGCGCGGTTGAGCACGCGCTGCGCAGGCCGCTCGACGAAGCGATACAGCAGCGCGGACGCGGCGAGCACCAGCGTGAGATAGCCTGCCACTGCGAGAGGACCGATCGGACCCGACTGGTGGACGAAGGCAAGCTGAAACAGCTTCCACAGAATGTAGTGCGACAGGTAGGTGGCGTAGCTGATCTCGCCCAGATAATGGATCACGCGTATCTCGAGCGGGTTCCCGGCGCGGCCTGCTGTCAACGCGGCGGCGAGCAGTAGCGCGGCGAACGCGGCGGGAACGACCAGCGTCTCGGGCGCGCCGCTTTCCCAGGCGGCGAACAGCATCGCGGCGGCGACGAGGTACGGCAACGCGGGCGGTCGGCGCAGGTAAAGAGCGGCAACCAGCGTGCCGGTGGCGAACTCGCACAAGCACCGCACGATGCCGAAATGCGGGATGTCCTGACCGAGCGATGTCACGCCTCGCATGACGAGGTGAAGCAGCAGCAGCGTGAGACCGGCGAGCCCGACCAGCGTCGTGCTGCGGCAGCGGCGCCAGTCGACGGCGGCGACAAGCAACGGGAAGGCGAGATAGGCGGCGAGCTCGCAACTGATCGACCACGCGGGATAATTCCAGCGCATCGGATCGGCGAGGCCCCATGACTGGACCAGCACCAAATGCGCGGGCAGGTCCTGCCACCGGAGCGCCGCGTCGCTGCGTCCGGTCACGGCGAACAGCAGCGCCAGCGCGATGGCGACCGCAAGCATGACGAGGTGGAGCGGCCAGACCCGCGCGACGCGCTTCTGCCAGAAGCGCACGACCACCGCCGCATCGCCGATGCGCAGGCGCTCGCCCCAGCTCAGCCAGATGACGAAGCCCGACAGCAGGAAGAAGAAGTCGACCGCCAGATAACCCTTGGCCAAGACGCGCTCGACGGCGGGCGGAAGCCCGGCGATCGCGCCGCGCAGATGGTAAAGGACGACCAGCCATGCCGCGATCCCGCGCAGGCCCGTCAGTGCGCGAAGCTCGCTCACGCCGGCATCGGCTGCGCGCGCGGACGGCGGACGATGCCCGGCGCCGCTTCCTCGCGACGCCGCCGCGCCAGATAGGTGTCGAGCCCGATCTGCGTGCCGATCAGCATGTAGACGAACGACTGGAACGCGACCGCGATGAACGCCGCGCCGAACAGGTAGACGACGTGCGCGCTCTGCAATCCCGCGGCAAGCGATCCCGCCCAGGCGAACGCCCCTTCGCGGTAGCGGCGACGCAGCACCTCCATCCGCACCAGCCCGGTCAGGTTGATGAGCAGCCACAGGCTCAACCCGACATAGCCCTGCTCACCCAGCATCTCGAAATACGCGCTGTGATAGCCGCGCGCCTTGTCGGTCACCGTGCTGTTGTGCACCGAGCCATCGGGCGCAGTCTTGACGATGTCGTAGCGGATGCGGTTGCCGCGATACGCCTCGAACCCGCCGCCGAACGGATGCGTCTTCGCGTATTCCATCGTCCACTTCCACACCGCGATCCGGGTGGAGGCCGATTCGTCGGCATTATGATTCTCGATCGTGCTCATGCGATTGCTGAACGACGCGGGCAGGAACGGCACCGCGATCATCCCCGCGACCGCGATCAGCGACAGGTACACGAACTTGCGCTTCACGTTGCGCAGCGACAGCAGCGCGACCAGCACGATGCAGATCAGCCCGGTGCGCGTCGAGGTGCCGATCGGGATCAGCAGGCACGCGAACACCAGCGCCAGGCAGAACAGACGCACCTTGTTGTCGGGCGGGAAGATCGTGCCGTAGCGCATGAACCAGACGATCAGCGGGATGATCGCGATCGCGACGGTCGAGATGGTGCTGCCCTCGTAGAGCCCCGAATTATTGTCCACCATCAGGTTCAGCTGACCGTAGCCGCCACCGCCCGCCAGCGTCTTGATCCCGCCGACGATGATGATCGACGCTGCCGACAGGATCATGAACAAGAGCAACGCCTCCATCCTGAGCCGGGTGCGCAGTGTCAGCGGCAGGAACGCGGCAAAGAACAAGGTGCGCGACACCCACTCCCATTTCTCCTGCGCCTCGACCGGGAAATCGGCGCTCATCTTGGTCGCGAAGCAATAGGCCATCAGCAGCAGGATCAGCCCCTGCCGCGGCGCGACGCGGCTGTCCTTCTTGTCGTCGCTCAGCGCCCAGCCGCCGAGCATCAGCACCGCCGCGATCAGCGAGATCGGCACCGCGTTGAGCATGTAATAGGTCAGCCGCTGCGGCGAGACGATATCGATGTAGACGTACGTCAGCACGAACAGGAACGGGCGGCGAAAACCCGTTCCCCATAATGCGACCAGAAAGGCGATGAAGGCCAGGTCACGCACGGCGGCGGCGACGCTCCACCGGGTCGGTCGGCGACACCTCGCGATCGAGGTCGGGGCGACGCAGCAGCAGGATCGCGGTCAGCATCATCAGCCCGTGCGAGAGCGCGAGTGCGAAATTGTCGATCATGGCCGCAGCGTCCTCATGGGAGGAGCGCTTTAGCCGCGCCCTGGTTGACGCGGCGTTAAACCTGGCCGGTGCATGAGGGTCGCCATGCGCATCCTCCACGTCCTCGATCACGGATTGCCGCTGCAAAGCGGTTACACCTTCCGCACCCGCGCGATCCTCCATGCGCAGATGGCGCGCGGGTGGCAGGTCGCGGCGGTGACGGGCGCGCGGCAGGGTGCGGCGCAGGCGGGAGAAGAAACCGTCGACGGGATCGACTTCTACCGCACCGTGCCGCCGCGCAAGCTGCCCGCGCCACTGGGTGAGCTGAGCGAGATCGCCGCGCTGGCACACCGGGTCGATGAGGTCGTCGAGCGGTTTGGTCCCGACGTGCTTCACGCGCATTCTCCGGTGCTGGGCGGACTCGCCGCGTTGAAGGTCGCGCGCGCACGCGGCCTGCCGCTGCTCTACGAAATCCGTGCCTTCTGGGAGGATGCCGCGGTCGGCAACGGGACCGGGCGCGAGGGCAGCGTACGCTACCGTGCGACGCGCGCGCTTGAGACGTGGCTGTGCCGCCGCGCCGATGCGGTGGCGGTGATCTGCGAGGGCTTGCGCGGCGACCTGATCGCGCGAGGCATTCCGGCGGGCAAGATCATCGTGTCGCCCAACGGTGTCGACCTGACCTTGTTCGGCACCCCGCCTGTGCGCGACACCGCGCTTGCGGCCGAACTGGGGCTTGGTGACGAGGTGATCGGTTTCATCGGCAGCTTCTACGATTACGAGGGACTCGACGACCTGATCGCCGCGATGCCCGCGCTGGTGGCCGCGCGGCCACGCGCGCAATTGCTGCTGGTCGGGGGCGGGCCGATGGAAGCTGCGTTGCGCGCGCAGGCCGCCGCCTCGCCCGCCGCCGCGCAGATACGCTTTGTCGGACGCGTGCCGCACGACGAAGTGGAGCGTTATTACGGGCTGGTCGACGTGCTCGCCTATCCGCGCAAGCGGATGCGGCTGACCGATCTCGTCACGCCGCTGAAGCCGCTGGAAGCGATGGCGCAGGAACGGATCGTTGCCGCATCTGACATCGGCGGGCACCGCGAACTGATCCGCGACGGCGACACCGGCACCTTGTTCGCGCCCGACGATCCCGCCGCGATTGCTGCCTCGTTGGCGGCGCTGCTCGCCGACCAATCGGAATGGCCGGAGCGGCGGCGGCGTGCGCGCGCCTTTGTCGAGGCGGAGCGTAACTGGTCGTCAAATATTGCGCGCTACGATCCCGTTTACCACGAACTCGCACACGCGCGGCAGGACCGAACATGGCAACCACATTCCCCCTTGAACGCGTGAGGCACTACGTCCTCCCTGCGGTCGCCGCGCTGATCGGGCTGGGCGTCGCGATCGGCATCGCAACGGTGCCGAGCGACGTGCTGAACGCCGCGGTCGATCGCGCCGGGTTCAACAGCGTGCTGCCCGCCGCCGCCTCGCCGATCGGCACAACCGGGCGAACGATCCTGGCGCTGGTCGCAGGCGCGCTGATCGCGGCGTGCGGCTTTGCACCGCAGGCAAAGGCGTGGCTGGTGGAGCGGCTCGACACGTTCGCGCGCAAGCCGGCCGACAGCGGTAGAGCGCTGCACGACGACGAGGAGGAGCCTCCCGTCATCCGCCGCGCCGATGCGCATCCCGATGCGCCGCCGCGCCGGCCGATCCGTGCCGCAAGCGATCTCGGCGATCCGCTGCCGATCTTCGGCGAGGAGGATGAGCGCTCCGCTCCGCTGCCGCCGCCGGCCGAGCAGCCGCTGCCCGCCGACCTCGACCGGCCGCTCGCCGACTTCGATCCCGCCGCGGTGCCGCTACGCCCGATGGCGCCACCCGAGCCGATCGCGCCATTGCTGCACCGTCCCGGATCGAACGGGAAGGTTGATGATGTCGCGATCGACGTGCCTGAATGGGTCGATGCATCCGATCAGCTGCCGCTCGCCTCGGCCGAGTCGCAGCATTGGCCTGAGGAAAACGCCTGGCGTTGGTTCGAAGACGAAGCGTCGCGTCCTAAACCGATGGCGCCCACGCTCGATCGAAGCGCATCGGGGCAAGCAACTTCGATCGAAGAGGTCGCGCTTGGCGTTGCCACGAACCCGCCTGCCGATCAGCAGGAGCGCAGCGACATCGATTATAGCGACAAAGCACCAGCAGTGATGCCGACTGCAGCGGTCGCTTCACCTGAGGCTCAAATGCCGCCCCCGCTTTCACCCAAGCTCGTGGTCGCGAGCGCCGCGCCGCGGGGCGATGCGCCCGACGAGTCGATTGCCGGTTTGCTCGCGCGATTGGAGCGCGGGGCCGCGCAGCGGCGCGTCGTCGCGACACCCATGCCCGCGCCCGCCTCGGCGCCGGTCCAGCCGCCAGCGCCACCGCCGGTCAGCGAGCCCGCGCCCGTCTCGCTCGACGACACGTTGCAGCGCCTGCGCCGCCTCGCCGCGGGCTGATCAGGCGAGCGCGACCGTCACACCTTCCAGCCGGAAGCGTGCCGCGCCGCCGTCGCTCGCCCGCTCCCCGACGCGCAGTTCGGCGACGACGTGACCGGGCACCGCGAGGTCGGTATCGCCCAGCGTCGCCAGCCACGCGTCGAGCGCATCGCCGCGCGTGCCGCACGCCTCCACCACATGACGTGCGCCATTGAAGGTCGCCGAGCGCCATTCGCGCGCCGCGTGGCTGGCAATCGCGATCGGCGCGCCCGCACGCCGCGCCGACGCGCATAAGGCACGCTCGAACCGTTCCGCCGCGCGCATCAGCGTTCCTCCATCATCGCGAACACGCGCGCGCAGATGCGCTCACCCGGCACGCGTCCGCGCCGCAGGTCGTGGACAAGGCGGGGGTCGCGCACCGCCAGCCGCCCGAATTTCGTTTCGGGCATGCCGGTGCGACGCAGGTAACGGTCGATGTCGGTCAGCAGGGTCATGCAAACGCGCTCCATAGAATCGGTGTCCGTTCAGACATGTTCCCGGTCTGTTCTGCATTTTCCAACTTGTCTAGGAATTTTCCTGCGCTACGAACGTGCATGGTTGAGACGCCCCGCGACACGCTCGATCGCCTGACGCAGGCACGGGGCACCAGCCTGTCGGCGCTGTCGCGAATGCTGGGGCGCAACGTCGCCTATCTGCAGCAATATGTTCGCCGCGGTACGCCGCGCGTTTTGCCGGAGCGCGACCGGCGCGAACTCGCCGCGTTCTTCGGCGTGGAAGAGGCGGTGCTGGGAGGACCGGCTTCGACGGCGCCTGTGCTGGTGCGGGTGCCCTATCTCGCGCTCGCCGCATCGGCCGGGCCGGGGGCGACCGCAGCCGAGGAACGCGTGCTCCGCTACGAGGCGTTCGCGCCCGAGGCGCTGCGCGCCGCCGGTATGGCAGCGGCCGACGCTTCGATCATCGATGTGCGCGGCGAGTCGATGGCACCGGGCATCCGCCACGGCGACCGCGTGCTGGTCGATCGCGCTGCGCGCACCGTTTCCTCGACCGGTGACCTGTTCGTGATCCGCGTCGACGACCTGCTGTCGCTCAAGCGCGTGCGGCGGGCAGGCGACACGCTGGTGATCGCGAGCGACAATCCGCTTTATCCCACCACCGAACGGCTGCTGCGCGACGTGGCGGTGATCGGCCGCGCGCGGATGCTGCTGCGCGACCTTTAACGTTCCGGGCTGGCCGGAACGCCGGCGATCAGCGGCGGCGGTCGATCAGCCAGATGCCCAACGCGATGGCGACGCCGAATGCCAAGCCGGCGAGGAAGCCGACCGACGGCTGTCGCATCGCGATCCCCACGCCGGTGCCGACCAGCGCGCCCATCGCGATGAAGAAACCGCCCGCGGCGGATGATCTGGTCGACTGGCTCATGTCGCAGCGCTGTGCCACGTCGGACCCGCTTGCGCCAGCGCGACGGGCCGTGGCGCGGCTGCGGTCCGAAGTGGACCTGCCCGCGCTTTGCCCCTGTTGCGCCGCGTGAGAGCGGGCTAAGCCGCGGATCATGGGTTCGCGTGTGGGACGCCGCGCGTTGCTGTGCGCGGCCGGGGGGATCGTTGGTCTGGTACCGGCTGCGCACGCGCAGCAGGTGAACCGAGCCGCGCCCACGTCTGTATCCGCCGTACCGCAATCGCCCGACCCGCTCGATCTCGATCCCTCAGCACCGCTCGCCGCGATGCCCGACATCGGCGTCGACTGGCCCGACCTGACCGCGGCTGCGTCGACGGCGAGCACCGATCCGCGCCGCGCCGACGTCGGCGCGCTGACCCGTTACGGCTACCGTGTCGAGGGGCTCGACGGGGTCGCCTCCGACCTGTTGCGGCAACGCTTCGAGGAACTGTCCACCCTTGCTGCCAACCACAACAAGGAAGCGAATGCCGCGCAGCTCGACCGCCGCGCGAAGCAGGATGCCGACCTGCTCGTCACGCTGCTGAAGGGGGAAGGCTATTACGACGCCGCGGTGACGACTTCGGTCGCGAATGAGGCGAAGCGCCCGGTGATCGTGCTACAGGCGACGCCGGGCTCGCTGTACCGCTTCGCCGGCGTGACGCTGAACGGTATCACGGGCGCGGGTGACAAGGCGGCTGCGCTGGAGAAGGCGTTTCCCATCACCGGCAACGATCCGGTCAATGCCGATACGATCGCCGCCGCCGAGGGCACCTTGCGCACCGCGGTCGGCGAGCAGGGGTTCGCCTTCGCCAAGGTTGGTGAGCCTGCGATCGTGGTCGATCATGCGACCCGCACCGCCACGCTCGCGCTCGACCTGTCCACCGGCACCGCGCGCCGCTTCGGCCGCATCACCGCCAACGCGAACAACCGCGTGTTCGACGCCGCGCACGTGCAGGAGATCGCGCGCTTCGCCCCCGGTGTTCCGTACACGACCTCGGGCGTCGACGACCTGCGCCGCGCATTGATCCAGACCGGGCTTGTCTCGACCGCGCAGGTGACACCGGTGCCGGGTGCCACGCCGGAGACGGTTGATCTCGACGTGCGGCTAGAGCCCGCGCCGCCGCGCACGGTCGCGGCCGAGCTCGGTTACGGCACCGGCGAGGGTGCGCGGTCCGAGGTCAGCTGGACGCACCGCAACCTGTTCCCGCCAGAGGGCGCGTTGACGCTGCGCGGCGTGCTCGGCACGCGCGAGCAGCTTGGCTCGGTGGTGTTCCGCCGCAACAATTTCCGCGAGCGCGACCAGGTGCTGACCGCGCAATTCGCCGCCGCGCATACACAACGCGACGCGTACGACGCCAACACGCTGACGCTGTCGGGATCGCTCGAACGGCAAACCAACATCTTCTTTCAAAAGACCTGGACCTGGTCGCTCGGCGCCGAGCTGGTCGCGACCGACGAGCGCGACGTGATCGCCTCGACCGGCGAGCCGCGCCGCCGCACCTTCTTCATCGGCGCGCTGCCCACCAGCCTCGGTTACGATGGATCGGACGACCTGCTCAACCCGACGCGCGGGTTCCGGCTGGCGGGGCGGCTCAGCCCCGAGATCAGCCTGCAGGGCAATGTCTTCGGTTATGCCCGCACGCAATTGGATGCCAGCGGTTACCTCCCCGCAAGCAAGGGCGTGACGCTCGCCGGACGCGTGCGCGTCGGCACCATCCTCGGCGCACCGCGCGATCAGATCGCGCCGTCCAGGCGCTTCTACGCCGGCGGCGGCGCGTCGGTGCGCGGCTACGGATTCCAGGCGATCGGCCCGCGCGACGTCAACAACGATCCGATCGGCGGGCGGTCGCTGTCCGAATTCTCGATCGAGGCGCGGGTCAGGGCGTTCGGCAATTTCGGCATCGTGCCGTTCTTCGACGGCGGGAATATCTACACCGGCGTCGTACCCGACTTCAAAGGGTTGCAGTACGGCGCGGGGCTGGGCGTGCGTTATTACTCCAACTTCGGGCCGATCCGCCTTGATGTCGGCACCCCGCTCAACCCGCAGCCGGGTGACAGCCGGGTCGCGGTCTATGTCTCGCTTGGGCAGGCGTTTTGAGAGCCATGTTGCGCTGGACCCTGCGGATCGTCGCAGGCTTGGGCGTGCTTATGGCGATGGTCGCGGTCGTGCTCGACAGCGACATCGGACACCGCTTCGTCGCCGACCGCGTCAACGCGCTCGCGCCCGCCAACGGCTTGCGCTTCCACCTCGGCCGCATCGATGGCTCGCTGTACGGCAAGGCCGAACTGGTCGACTTTCGCCTGAGCGATCCCGACGGGCTGGTGCTGGCGGTGCCGCGCGCGACGCTTGACTGGGATCCGTTCGCATGGGTGTCGAACCGGCTCGACATCGATGCGCTGGACGTGCCCTTGGCCATGCTCGCCAAGCTGCCGCGCACGATCGACACTGGAAAGCAGGGTCCGATCCTGCCTGACTTCGACATCGCGATCCGCCGCCTGCGTGTCTCCCGGCTGGTCGTGGCACCGCGGGTGACCGGGCGGCAGCGTTACGGGCGGCTTCAAGGGCGCGCCGACATCCGCTCGGGCCATGCCGCGGTCGATCTCGCCGCGTTGATCGAGGGAAGCGACCGCGTCTCCGCGCGGATCGATGCCGTCCCCGATGCCGGGCGTTTCGACATCGACGTGCACGCGGCAGGCGCCGCGCAGGGCGTGCTCGCGCAGTTGACAGGATTGCGCCGCGCCGTCTCGCTCGATGTCGGCGGCGTCGGTGACTGGCAGCGCTGGCGCGGGACTGCGCGCGCGCAGGTCGGCGGCGCGCGTGTGGCCGACCTCGCCCTCGGCAACGACGCTGGCCGCTACACGCTGACGGGTACGCTTGCGGTCGCCGGGATCACGCGCGGCAAGCTACAGGCGCTGACCGTCCCCCGCGTGGCGGTGAACGGCAGCGGGACGTTCGCCGGTCGGCGGCTTGACGGCACGTTGTCGCTGCGTTCGGCCGCGCTCGCCGCCGAGGCGACGGGCGTGGTCGATCTGGCCCGCACCCGGCTCGACAACCTGCGCCTGCGCGCGCGGTTGCTCAGGCCCGAGGCGCTGTTCCGTAACATGCGCGCGACCGGCATGGAGCTGCGCGCGATCCTCGACGGGCCGCTGCGCGCGTTCACGTTCGACTATCGCATCACGAGCGCCCGCTTCTCGTTCGACCAAACCGGGTTCGAGCAGGCACGCGCGGCTGGGCGCGGGCGCTGGTCAAAGGCGCCGATCGCGCTGCCGGTGCGCTTCACTGCCGCGCGCGTGACCGGCCTCGGCAATGTCGCGGGCGGCATCCTGCGCAATTTGGCGGTCGACGGTACGCTGCGGGTCACCTCCAGGCTTGTCACCGGCGACGATTTGCGGTTGCGTTCGGACAAGCTCACCGGGCGCATCAACCTTCAACTCGACCTGACGAACGGTCAGTTCGACATCGGCGTGAACGGCGCGCTCGGGCGATTGCTGATCCCCGGCCTCGGCGTGGTTGACGTGCAGTCGCGGCTCACTGTCGTGCCGGGCCCGGGCGGCCATGGCACCCGCGTCGTCGGACGCGGCAGCGCGCAGATGGTCCGGCTCGACAACGCCTTCTTCCGCAGCCTGGCGGGCGGATTGCCGCATGTCGAGACGCTGCTGGAGCGCACCCCGGACGGCGTCCTGCATTTCACCAACCTCGTCCTGACCGCACCGCAGATCAGACTGAGGGGCAGCGGATTTCGCCGCCGTGACGGCACGTTCCATTTCGAGGGCGCAGGGACGCAGGCGACCTACGGCGCGCTGACGTTGAAGCTGGACGGGCAGATCGAGCGGCCGGTGATCGACCTAGTCTTCCAGCGGCCGAACGCGGCGCTGGGCCTGACGGGCGTGCGCGCGCACCTCGATCCGACACCCGCCGGCTTCGCCTTCACCGCCGCCGGCGGATCGCGGCTTGGACCGTTCACGACCGAGGGGCAGATTCTGTTGCCGAAGGGCGGGACCGCACGGATCGCGGTCGCGCGGCTCGATGTCAGCGGCACCCGTGCGAGCGGCGCGCTCGACATCGTGCCCAACGGCTTCCTCGGGCGGTTGACCGTCGCAGGCGGGGGCATTTCCGGCACGCTCGACTTCGCGCCGCAGGGCACGATCCAGCGTATCGTCGGCTCGCTTGATGCGCGCGCGGCGCGGCTCGACAGCGTGTCGGTACGGCAGGGTCATGTGGATTTCACCACATTGCTCGATCCCACCGGCACGCGCGTCAGCGCGACCATGACCGGCAACGGGTTGCGGCGTGGCTCGCTCAGTATCGCGCGCTTGGCCGGCACCGCGACGCTGAACGGCGACACGGGGGAGGTGCGTGCCTCGATCGCCGGATCGCGCGGTGCGGGGTTCCAGATCCAGACGGTGACGCAAATCGCCGCCGATGGCTACACGGTGCAGGCACAGGGTAAGGTCGGTAACCAGCCGATCCGGCTCGACACGCCCGCACGGCTGCGGCGCGACGGCGACGATTGGCTGCTCGCGCCCACCAACCTGTCGTTCGCCGGTGGCCGCGCGCAGGCGTCAGGACGGTTCGGCGCGGTCGACACCGCGGTCGATCTCACCGTCGACACGATGCCGCTGTCGGTGCTCGACATCGGTTATGCCGGGCTCGGCCTCGGCGGCAACGCGTCGGGTACGCTTCATTACGCGGCGCGCGGAGCCGAGGCGCCGACCGGCCGCGTCAACATGACGGTGCGCGGGCTGACGCGCTCGGGGCTGCTGCAATCCTCCGCACCGATCGACCTGGGGATCGCGGGCGTGCTGACCGCCGACAAGGCCGGGTTGCGCGCGGTCATGGCATCGAACGGCCGCACGATCGGGCGCGCGCAGGCGCTGCTCCGGCCGCTGGGGCAGGGCGACGTGGTCGAGCGGCTGACGGGTGCGGGTCTGTTCGCGCAACTGCGCTACAGCGGGCCCGCCGACACCTTGTGGCGGCTGACTCGGGTCGAGCTGTTCGACCTCGCCGGACCCGTCGCGATCGCCGCCGATGTGTCGGGCAGCGTCCGCGCACCTCAGATCAGGGGGCAGGTGAAGGCGACCGGCGCACGGATCAGCAGCGCGACGACCGGCACCGCGCTCACCAACGTGCAGGCGACCGGCCGCTTCGCCGGATCGCAATTGCAGGTGGGAAGCTTCACCGCCGACGCCGGGCGCGGCGGCACGGTGACCGGCACCGGCCGGTTCGACTTCGCCGGCGCGAAGGGCGTCGCGCTCGATCTCAGGATGCAGGCGAACCGCGCGGTGCTGATCGACCGCGACGATATCGGGGCAACCGTGACGGGGCCGCTCACCTTCACCTCCGACGGGTCGGGCGGGCGGATCGCGGGCGACGTGCGGCTCGACGCCAGCCGCTACCGCCTCGGACAGGCGACCGTCGCGAGCGCATTGCCGCAGCTGAACGTGCGCGAGATCAACCTGCCCGGCGGCGGCGAGGCCGATGACGACGCCGGACCCGCGCCGTGGACGCTCGCGGTGCACGCGCACGCCAGGGGCGGGTTGATGGTCAGCGGGCTCGGCCTGTCATCGGAATGGTCGACCGACGTGAACATCGCCGGCACGCCGGACAATCCCGCGATCACCGGCCGCGCCGACCTGATCCGCGGCGATTACGAGTTTGCCGGGCGCGAGTTCGAGCTGGAGCGCGGCGTGCTTCGCTTCGCAGGCGAGGTGCCCGCCAACCCAGCGCTCGATATCGAGGCGAATGCCGACTCGACCGGGCTGCGCGCCAGCATTCGCGTCACCGGCGTCGCGCAGAAGCCCGAGATCACCTTCAGCAGCGTGCCTGCGCTGCCGCAGGACGAACTCCTGTCACGGCTGCTGTTCGGCACCTCGATTACCAACCTGTCCGCGCCCGAGGCGTTGCAGCTCGCCGCGGCGGTGGCGGCGTTGCAGGATGGCGGGAACGGCATCAACCCGATCAACGCGGTGCGCCGCGCGGCCGGGCTCGACCGCCTTCGCATCCTGCCAGCCGACCCGCAGACGGGGCAGGCGACCTCGATCGCGGCGGGCAAATACGTGACGCGGCGGCTCTATGCCGAAATCATCACCGACGGGCAGGGCTATTCCGCCACGCGGGTCGAGTTCCAGGTCACGCGCTGGCTGTCGCTATTGTCATCAATATCGACGCTCGGCCGGCAGAGCGGCAACGTGCGGGTGTCAAAGGATTATTGAGGCGCCGGCTCCCGCCCGGTCCCGGGCGGGGTGATCGGTCGATCACAGCCCGTCGATCATCTCCGACAGCACTTCCAGGCACGACACGCCGAGCTGCTTCGACCGCTCCGGGCTCCAGCCGAACTCGGCATCGGGGTTTGGATCGTGATCCTTGAACGGCATCTCCAGCGTCACCGACACCGCACCGAAGCGCTCGGCGAGCTGGTTGGTCGACATCGACAGGTTCGCCTTGCCCGCCGCCGACTTGTCGTAGCCGAGCTTTGTCTGGAAGTCGGGCGTGTGCGCCGCGAGACGCCGGCCGAAGTCGTAGAACTTGTCGCCGTGCGCGTCGGTCCACGACGGGATGCCCTCGAACCCCGCGATGAAGTTGGCGGCGATCGCCTCGTCACCATGGACGTCCATCGCGAAGGTGACGCCGGTGCGGTCCATCTCGGCCAGCACGCACCGCACCTCCGGGCTACGCTCGGCACTCGGCGAATGCCACTCGCGATTGAGGTTCACCCCAGCTGCATTGGTGCGCAAATGGCCGCGACGCGTGCCGTCCGGGTTCATGTTGGGCACGACGTGGACGGTCGCCTTGTCGAGCAACGGTCGCGCCGCATCGCTGGTCAGCCAGTCGAGCGCGCCTTCCATCCACCATTCGGTCATCGATTCGCCCGGATGCTGGCGGCCGTAGAGCCAGACCTGCTTCTCGCCCGACCCGATGCGGAGGTAATCGATCGCCTGTCCGTCGAGTGTCTGCCCGATCTCGCGATGCGTCACTCCCGGCCGCGCTGCGACACGCGCGATCAGATGCGCGTGCATCTCCATCGTGTACGGCGCGAAATAGGCGAACCAGGCAAGGTCGCCGCTGCCATCCCAGTCGAACTCCAGCACGCCATCCTTGTAGCGCGTGTCGATCATCCGCCACTGCGCGAGATCGGTCGAGGCGCGCGTCTTGTACCCCGGCCAGCCGAACGGATAGGCCGACTTGCCCGCGTTGAGGATGCGGAAGGTCGTCGCGCGACCCGCAAGGCCGGAAGCGCGAAAATAGAACCATTGAAAGAAGTCGGACTGGTGATCGTGGACGATCTCCAGATCGACGTGATCATCATGCACGGCGACGACACGAATGTTGCCGCCATCAAAGGCGGCGTTGATCGACACGGCCATGCTCACTTGACCTCGATCGTCCGGCCCGACTCGCCGGGGAAGCCCTTGAACAACGCGGCTGCCAGGCGCTGCGAGATCGATCCTGCATCGGCGGTCGGCGCGCGCACGTCGGTGAGCGACTGCGCCTGTCCTTCCCAGATCGCGTCCGGTCCCTTGCGGATGCGCACCGACAGTTCGGTCACCACGCCTTCGCCGCCACCACCGCCGCCGACCGGGAAGCCTACCCCCGCGCCGACTCCGCCGCCGCTGCGCCAGCCGCCGCCACCCACGCCGCCGCCGAGCCCGATCGACACCGGCGAGCGTCGCCGCGGCAGCGATTGCGGCGCGCGGGTGAAGCCGACCGTTGCGATATATTCGGCCGTGGCGCCGGGGGCGGGATTGGTGAAGCCCTGCCGCAAGAGCTGGCTCTGCACCGCGGCGGCATAGGTCTTGTACTCGATGCTGGGCGTCGTCGGACCGGGCAGCGGCTCAACCGCGATTGTGCCGCGTTGCGTCACCGGATCATAGTGGAAGCGCGTGGCCGAGACGGGAAAGGATTGCGGCCCCGTCGCGCAGGCGGAAACCAGCGTGGCGGTCGCGAGGGCGGCAAGTGGTAGGGCGCGCATGTGACCTTCTCTTTCCTGTGACGATCGTTTCGACTAGGTAACGCCGCACGATGCTGCAAGCTCCCGCGCCGCGCCGTTCGTGTGCGACGGGGAAGCGCGGTTGACTTGCGCGGCCGGCTTCACTAGGCGGCGCGCTTTCCCTGAAGACTCGAACACGACCGTAAAGGCGCACCATGAAGATCCGCAACAGCTTGAAGTCGCTCAAGGACCGCCACCGCGACAACCGCGTGATCCGTCGCCGCGGCCGTACCTATGTCATCAACAAGACCAACCGCCGCTTCAAGGCGCGCCAGGGCTGATTCGCCCGCTGCTGATTCGATCGGCACGGTTGGAATAAAGCGGTTCATGCCCGTTACGTCGGTGATCTTCGATGTCGGGCACGTCCTCTTCGATTGGGACCCGCGAGTCCTGTACGAGCGCCTGTTCGACGACGAACAGGCGCTCGACGTGTTCCTGCGTGATGTCGCCACGCGCGAGTGGCATTTCCAGCACGATGCGGGACGGCCGTTTGCGGAAACCTCGGCCGAGCTGATCGCGCTCCACCCCGAACATGCGGAGATGATCCGTCTCTGGGGACCGCGCTTTTCCGAGCAGATCCCCGGACCGATCGCGGGCATGACGGAGATCGTCGAGGAACTGGACGCGAACGGCGTGCTCCTGTTCGCGATCACCAATTTCTCGGGCGAGTTCTTTGCACCTTTCCGCGCGCGTGAGGCGGCGCTGTTCGACCGATTTCGCGACATCGTCGTGTCGGGCGACGAGAAGCTGATCAAGCCCGACGCCGCGATCTACCACCTCGCGCTGCGCCGTTTCGGCGTGGCGGCGGACGAGACGATCTTCGTCGACGACAACGAAGCCAACATCGCCGGTGCACGCGTGGTCGGCATCCGCGCGCATCACTTCCGCGACGCCGAGACGCTGCGCGTCGAGCTGACCGAGCTGGGACTGCTGCGCTGAGCCAGCCCGTCGTCAGCGCCGGGGCAACTGGAGTCGAGGGAGGGGATGTGCCGCTGCGCCACCTGCTGCTCGGGCTGGCCGTCGTGGTGGTCTGGGGCACCAATTTCGTCGTCATTCGCGTCGCGCTGGAGCAATTTCCGCCGCTCGCCTTTGCCGCACTTCGCTTCACGCTCGCCTTCTTTCCTGCAGCGCTGTTCATCCGTCGCCCGGCAGTGCGCTGGCGCGACCTCGCCGCCTACGGCGTGCTGATCGGCGCGGGGCAGTTCGGGCTGCTGTTCATCGCCATGAACGGCATGATCTCGCCCGGCCTTGCGAGCCTGGTGGTGCAGAGCCAGGTGTTCTTCACCATCGCGCTCGCGATGGCGTTCCGCGGCGAGCGGGTGAAGCGGGTGCAGGTGCTGGCGCTCGTCATGGCGACCGCGGGGATCGGCGTGATCGTCGCGCACGGCGGCGGGGCGGCAACGCCGCTCGGCCTCGTGCTGGTCATCGCGGCGGCACTCAGCTGGGCAGGCGGCAACCATGTCGCGAAGGCGAGTGGGGTGACCGACATGCTCGGCTTCGTCGTCTGGTCGAGCATGTTCGCGGTGCCGCCGCTGGTCGTCGCCGCGCTGTTGCTGGAAAGGGCAGGGCCGATCGCAACGGCGCTCGCGCAGGCGACGCCCGGCGCGTGGGCGGCAGTCGTGTGGCAATCGGTTGGCAACTCGCTGTTCGGCTATGCCGCCTGGGGCTGGCTGCTCGCGCGCCACCCGGCCGCGACGATCACCCCACTCGCGATGCTGGTGCCGGTGTTCGGCATGGGCGCGAGCG
This sequence comes from Sphingomonas sp. Mn802worker, assembly GCF_000382485.1. Classification (GTDB taxonomy): domain Bacteria; phylum Pseudomonadota; class Alphaproteobacteria; order Sphingomonadales; family Sphingomonadaceae; genus Sphingomonas. The sequence goes on from NZ_AORY01000014.1 coordinate 67,573, forward strand.
CGATGCTGCTGGGTGAGCCGCTGCCGGGTTGGAAGCTGGGCGCGGGCGCGCTGGTGCTGGGCGGCCTCGCGCTCAACATCCTGTGGCCGCTCGCCGGGCGCATCCCGTGGCGACGCGGCGCGGGCGCCTAAACGACCGCCATCACCTCGATCGCGTCCTCGCGACCGTTGAAGGCGACGATCTCGCCCGCCTCCGCGCCCATCAGCGCACGCGCGAGCGGAGCGGAGAAGGGGATGGTGCCGGCAGCCGGATCGGCTTCGTCGTCGCCGACCAGCGTCACGCGGCGTTCCTTGCCGCCAAGCGTGAAGGTCACGCGGTTGCCGAAGCCGACCGCCCCGTCCGAGCGCGGCGCGGTTTCCACTGCAGTTACCTGGCGCGTCTGCCAGTAGCGCAGGTCGCGACGCAGCTTCTTGACCACCTCCGCGTCTTCGGTCGCGGCAATCTGATGCTCCAGCGCGCCGATCCGCTCGTCGATCAGCGCGCGCCCGCGCGGCGTCACCAGATTGGGCCCGGACGGCAGCGGCAGCTCGAAGGTCGGCTCGAGATGCTCGTCGTCACTTTCACGGCGAAAGGCGACGCTCATCCGAGCTTGCCGAACTGCGCCTCGTAGCCGGCGCGATCGCCCTTCGCGAGCAAGCGCGCCTGCTCGCGCCAGCGGTCGCGCTCCATCCGGCCCTGGAACGCCCCCATCTTGGCGTCGAGCTCGGCTGCTTCGCCGTCATCGATCCATGCGAGCTGATCGACCTGCGTGATGCCGAGTTCGTTCAGACGCGTGGCGATCTTGGGGCCGAGCCCCTTTAGCTGAGTGATCGAGCCTGCGTCAGCCGGGGTTGCGGCGGGCGCGGAAGGTGCCGGGCGGGGCGTATCCGCGGCCGTGCTGGCGGGCGATGCGTCGAGCGGTGCGGCTGCCGCGATCGGCTCGTCGGCGAGCGGCGCTTCGTCCGGCTGCTCATCGAATGTTCGGTCGGCGGGTTGCGGCTGGCCGACCGTCGGGGACGGCAGCGGGGCAGGTGCCGGCTGCGGCGAAGTTTCGCGTGGGGCCGCGTCGCGCTCGTCACGGCCTTGCTCGGCTTTGTTTTCCTCGGGTGCGAGCGTCGATGCCGCATTCTGCTTCGGTGCGTCGGCGAACGAATCGCCCGCGAGATCGGCCTCACGCTCCTCGACGCCGTCGTCGCGCAGCGCCTCGATCCGCGTCTGCTCCTCCTGCTCGGCCACGCGGCGCGCGCGCTTCAATCGCGCGCCCTTGATCATGCCCAGGATCGTCAGCAGTGCGAGCACTGCCACCAGCCCGAGCGCGACCAGCACGAGCACGCTGTCCTGCGAAAACGGCATCATCGAGTAATTTCCCATGGCGCGAGAACGTAGAGCGCGCTCGTTATGTCCTCAAGCCGACGCTTGCTCATCCTCGCGCGCGATCTCGCGCCAACCGATATCGCGGCGGCAGAAACCGGTCGGGAAGTCGATCCGGTCGACTGCGGCATAGGCCGCCTTCTGCGCCGCGCCGACACTGTCGCCGGTCGCGGTGACCGCGAGCACGCGTCCGCCGCTCGCCATTAGCCGCCCGTCCTGCAACCGCGTGCCCGCCTGGAACACGCGCGCGCCGTCCGCCTCGGCCGCCGCGATCCCGTCGATCGTGCCGCCGGTCTCGGGTGTGCCCGGATAGCCGCGCGCCGCCATCACGACGGTCAGCGCGACCTCGTCGCGAAAGCTGGGCGCGGGCAGATCGGCGAGACGCCCTTCCGCCACCGCCAGCAGCACCTCCGCCAGATCGCCGTCGAAGCGCGCCATCAGCACCTGGCACTCGGGATCGCCGAAGCGGACATTGTATTCGATGAGCTTGGGCCCGTCCGCCGTCAGCATCAGCCCGGCATAGAGCACCCCGACGTACGGCGTGCCCGCGGCGGCCAGCGCATCGATCGTCGGACGCACGATCTCGCCCAGCGCGCGTTCCTCGTCCTCCGGTGAGAGGCACGCCGCGGGCGAATAGGCGCCCATGCCGCCGGTGTTCGCGCCGGTGTCGCCGTCGCCGACGCGCTTGTGGTCCTGCGCCGATCCGAACGATGCGCTGACCGTGCCGTCGCTTAGCACGAACAGGCTGGCTTCTTCCCCTTGCAGGAACTCCTCGATCACTGCCTCGGCCGGGCCGTCAGCGAACAGGTCGCGGATCGCCGCCTCGGCCTCGTCACGCGACATCGCGACCGTTACGCCCTTGCCCGCGGCGAGGCCGTCGGCCTTGATGACGCAGCGGCAATCGTCACCATCGGCGAAATCGTCGAGGCAGGCGAGCGCACCGTCGCGCGAGGTGACGCGGAAATAACGCGCGGTCGGGATGCCCACACGCGCGCACAAATCCTTGGTGAAACCTTTCGACCCCTCCAGCCGCGCTGCCTCGCGGCCGGGTCCGAACACCGGCACGCCGATCGCGCGGACGTTGTCGGCCAGCCCTTCGACCAGCGGCGCCTCCGGCCCGACCACGACCAGCCCGATCTGCTGTCGCCGCACGAAGTCGATCACCGCGCGGTGGTCGCTCGTATCCAGCTCCGCGATCGTCGCATGTTCTGCGATGCCGGGGTTGCCCGGTGCGGCGAAGAGCGTACCTAGAGCCGGCGACTGCGCCAGCCGCCACGCCAGCGCGTGTTCGCGGCCGCCCGACCCGATCAACAGGATATTCATGGCCGACCCCCTTTTCGATACGTCCGCGGACGCTCCGGCGAGCCGGCTGGTAGCCGAGCCGGTCGCGGGCGACAATGCGATGGCGCTGTCGGTCGGCGAACTGTCGGGCCGGTTGAAGCGGATGGTCGAGGGCGAGTTCGGCCATGTCCGGCTGCGCGGCGAGATCTCGGGCTACAAGCGCGTCGCCTCCGGCCACTCCTATCTGGCGCTGAAGGACGACAGCGCGGTGATCGACGGCGTGATGTGGAAAGGGAACAGCGCCGGCCTCGCCTTCCGCCCAGAGGACGGCGTCGAGGTGATCGCGACCGGGCGGCTGACGACCTATCCGGGGCGTTCCAAATACCAGATCATCATCGAGCGGATGGAGCTGGCGGGCGCGGGCGCACTGATGGCGCTGCTGGAGCGCAACAAGGCGCGCTTCGATGCGGAGGGGCTGTTCGCCAAGTCGCGCGCGCGCCGGGCACTACCGTTCATGCCGCGCGTGATCGGCGTCGTTACCTCAGGGACCGGCGCGGTGATCCGCGACATCCTCCATCGGTTGGAGGATCGCTGCCCGACGCACCTCATCGTCTGGCCGGTCAAGGTGCAGGGGCAGGGCGCGGCGGAGGAGATCGCGGCGGCCGTGCGCGGTTTCGACGCGCTGCCCGGCCGCAATGATGCGGCGCCGGGCGCTGTTGCAAGACCCGATCTCGTCATCGTCGCGCGCGGCGGCGGCTCGATCGAGGACTTGTGGGCGTTCAACGAGGAACCGGTCGTGCGTGCGGTCGCCGCCTGCTCGATCCCGATCATCTCCGCGGTCGGGCACGAGACCGACACCACGCTGTGCGACCACGCCGCCGATCTTCGCGCACCGACGCCGACCGCGGCGGCCGAGATCGCGGTGCCGGTGCTCGCCGATCTGCGCTACACGCTCGATGCGATGGGGGCGCGCACCGCTCGCTGCGCCAACCGCCATGTCGAGCGCGGGCGCGAGCGCTTGACCGCGATGGCGCGCCTGCTTCCTTCACGCGACCGGCTGCTCGGACCCCAGCGGCAGCGGATGGACGAGGCCGCGTCGCGCGCAGACCGTGCACTCGAACGCCGCGTCGCGGGCGCGCGCGGCACGCTCGACCGTGTGGCGGGCGCGATCCGCCCGGCGACGCTCGACCGCCGGCTGGAGGCGGCGCGCCGCAGCCTCGTCGACGTGGGTCGTCTGATCGAAAGCCTCAATCCCGATCGCATCCTCGAACGCGGCTATGCCCGCGTGACGACGCGTGGCGGGGCGACGATCACCACCGCGCAGGCGGCACGCGACGCGGGCGCGATGACGCTCCACTTCCGCCATCATGAGGTCGTCGACGTGATTGCCGACGCGGCGGTTGAGGAAACGCCTGCTCGGCCCCAGGTGCGTCGCAAGCCCCAACCGCACGCCGGCAAGCCCGAACAACCGACCTTCCTCTGACGGACCAGATCAATGCTCATGTCGAACACCAACCGCCCTGCGAAGCTTCACTACATGGCCAACGGCTTTCGCGTGCTGAGCACCGGCGACCATGTCGTCTGCGCCGCCTCAGGCGCCGCGATCGCGCTTGACGACCTGCGCTACTGGGACGTCGCCGGACAGCGCCCGTTCGCGACCGCGCAACTCGCCAGCGAGGCGATGCGGCCGCGCTAGGCGCGCAGGCTTAGCGGTCGCGCCGCACCTTGGCCGACGCGTTACCCTCGAACGCCGCGAAATAGCTGCCGAGCATCCCGGCGCTGATCCGCACCTTCGTGCCCGGCTTGATCCGCGCGAGCATCAGCATGCGGTCGTCGTCCTGCACCCAGCGCGCGCCGCCCTCGACCGTGAAGACCAGTTGCCCCGCGCTGTTCTTCGCCGAACTCGTCACCACCGTGTCGAGCCGCTTGAGCTCCGTATCCTCGCGCTTCGACGAGTCGGCATTGTCCTTCCCGAACAGGTTGCGCGTGGGCAGCGCGAAGCCGAACAGCGACCGCCGCGTTTCACGCACCGCTTTCTCGTCGAGCACGACGATCTTCTTCGTCTCGGCCGCGGTCGACAGCGCCGCCACCTCGCGATCGAAACAGGCGAGGCGGGCGCTGTCGCCCTTGATGGAACGGCACGCGATCAACGGGTCAAGTGCCTGTGTTCGCGGCGGATTTACGGTCCCGGCCGTTGCCGCCTGAAGCGCCAGCCCGATGATCACCTCTGCTGCTGCCATGTCTGTCCCCTGTGTCATTTCGGTGACGCTCTGCCGGGAAAGCGCTGCCGGATTGTAACGATGGATTTACAGCCGGCACGATATGGCAGCAAGCAGAGCCTAACGCGCCATGAAGTTGCGAGAACGGCAGTTTGGCGTTGTGAAACGGAAAGGGATTTCGGCAGTGAAGAAGCAATTGCTTGCCAGTCTGAAGGCGGGTGCGGCTCCGGTCATCATCGGCCTCGGCATCATGTCCGCGCCGGCGTTCGCGCAGACGCAGCCTGACACGACCACCGGCACGACGCCGCAGACGGCGCAGCCGACCGCCGGTCCGGTCGAGGGCCTGAGCCCCGCCGAAAAGCCCGCCAGCGCGGACGGCAACAATGCCGGCGCCGCGGCCACCGGCGACATCGTCGTCACCGGCTCGCGCATTCCGCAGCCGAACCTGACCTCGAGCAGCCCGGTCACGGTCGTCAACCAGCAGGATTTCAAGCTGCAGGGCGTGACCCGCACCGAGGATCTGCTCAACTCGCTGCCGCAGGTGTTCGCCGACCAGGGTGGCTCGGTCTCGAACGCCGCAACCGGCACCGCGACCGTCAACCTGCGCAACCTGGGTGCGAACCGCACGCTGGTGCTGATCAACGGCCGTCGCCTCGTCCCCGGCGATCCGACCGACTCGGCCGCCGACATCAACTTCATTCCCTCGTCGCTGATCAAGCGCGCGGAAGTGCTGACGGGCGGCGCGTCGTCCACCTACGGCGCGGATGCGGTCGGCGGCGTCGTCAACTTCATCCTCGACACCGATTTCACCGGGTTCAAGCTCGACGGCCAGTACAGCCTCTACCAGCATGACAACAATGCCGGTTCGGGCACGATCAACGCGCTGCGCAACCGCGGCTTCGGCTATCCGAGCGGCCCGGTCGCAGACGGCGGCACGATCGACGTCAGCGGCGTCATGGGCACGTCGTTCGACGACAACCGCGGTCACATCACGGCCTATCTCGGTTACCGCAAGATCAACGCGATCACGCAGGACAACCGCGACTACAGCTCGTGCGCGCTCGCGTTCAGCCGCGCCGGCGTGCCGAGCTGCGGCGGTTCGGCGACCTCGGCCAATGGCACCATCTTCGACGGCCAGTCGAACACCTATCAGGTCGGTGCCAACTCGACGCTGGTCCCCGGATCGACGCCGTACAACTACGCGCCGACCAACTATTATCAGCGCCCCGACGAGCGTTACACGGCGGGCTTCTTCGCCAATTACGAAGTGTCCGACGCGTTCAAGCCGTACATGGAAGGCATGTTCATGGACGACCGCACGGTCGCCCAGATCGCGCCGTCGGGCGACTTCGGCAACACGTATTCGCTCAACTGCAACAATCCGCTGCTCAGCGCGCAACAGCGCGGCATCATCTGCGCACCGACCAGCCTGATCGCGCGTACGGTGGTGCAGAACCCGGACACGGGTGCCTACACCACGGTTGCGCCATCCTACTCGGCGACGGGCGTGGTGTCGTCGATCGCGCAGAACCGTGCGCTGTACGGCAACACTGCCGGTGTGCCAGCGGATGCGTTCACCGCGTTCAACTTCATCGATACGACCACCGGCGGCACCTACAATCGCGGCTTCGCGCAGATCCTGCGTCGCAACGTCGAGGGTGGACCACGTCAGGACGACCTGCAGCACACCGCCTACCGCTTCGTTGCCGGTGCGCGTGGTGACGTGTCCAAGGGCCTGACCTACGACGCTTACTATCAGTATGGCCGGACCAACTTCGCCGAGACGTACCTGAACGATTTCTCGGTCACGCGCCTCGGCCGTGCACTGGATGTCGTGTCGGTCAACGGCACGGCGACCTGCCGTTCGGTCGTGGACGGCAGCGATCCGAACTGCGTACCCTACAACATCTTCTCGCAGGGTGGCGTGACGCCGCAGTCGGTCGCTTACCTCGCGACGCCGGGCTTCCAGCGTGCGCAGGTGACCGAGCAGGTCGCGTCGGTGAACTTCACCGGCCTGCTGGGCGAGTATGGCATCCAGTCGCCGTGGGCGAGCGAGGGTGTCGGCGTCAACTTCGGTGGTGAATATCGCCGCGAGACGCTGAACCTCAACACCGACACCGCGTTCCAGACCGGCGACCTTGCGGGCCAGGGTGCGGCGACGCTGCCGATCAACGGCGCGTTCAACGTCTACGAAGCCTTCGGTGAAGCGCGCGTGCCGATCATCTCGGACAGCTTCATCAACAGCCTCGCGATCGAGGGCGGCTATCGCTACTCGAAGTACGAGGTCGGCGCGCGCGACTTCAGCACCGACACCTACAAGGTCGCGGTTGATTTCGCGCCGGTTCGCGCGATCCGCTTCCGCGGCGCGTACAACCGCGCGGTTCGTGCACCGAACATCCAGGAGTTCTTCGCAACGCAGCGTATTGCGCTGAACGGGTCGACTGATCCGTGCGGCGGTCGTGTGCTGACCGCAGCGGACGCGGGCTGTCTCGCGCAGGGTCTGCGTGTCGGTCAGACCGTGGCGCTGAACCCGTCGGGCCAGTATAACGGCCTGATCGGTGGTAACCCGAACCTGCGCCCGGAAACGGCGGACACCTACACCGCGGGCGTCGTGCTGCGGCCGGAGTTCATCTCGTTCCTGCGCAACTTCGCGGTGACGGTCGATTACTTCAACATCAAGGTGAAGGACACCGTCCGTCAGATCGGTCAGGACACGATCCTCGCGTCGTGCACCGCCAATGCCGCGTCGCCGTTCTGCTCGCTGATCAACCGTGACTCGACCGGATCGCTGTGGCGCTCGAACCAGGGTTATGTCACCGACCTGACGCAGAACCTGGGCACGCTGCAGACGAGCGGCATCGACGTCGGCGCCAACTTCAATTCCGAAGTCGGCTCGGTCGGCACGATCTCGTTCAACTTCAACGGCACGTGGCTGAACGACTTCAAGGTCAACAACGGCGTCGTCGCGACCTACGATTGCGCAGGTTACTACGGCACGCAGTGCGGCACCCCGGCACCGGAATGGCGTCACAAGACGCGCCTGACGTTCACCCTTGCCGACGGCATCGGTATCTCGGGTCAGTGGCGCTACTTCTCGGCCGTCCGCATCGACGCGAGCAGCAACCAGTCGGCTTTGTCGGGTGACTTCACCGCGTACAATGCGCGCATCAAGCCGCAGAGCTACTTCGATCTCGCGCTGACCGCGCCGATCGCGGATAAGTTCGCTTTCCGCCTGGGTGTGCAGAACCTGCTCGACAAGGATCCGCCGCTCGTCGCGGGTGCGGGCGCCTATGCGCAGCCGGCCGGCTTCGCCAACGGCAACACCTATCCGCAGGTGTATGACGCACTCGGCCGCTACATCTACTCGGGTGTGACGCTAAACTTCTGATCGATCGATCAGCAATCGAGAGGGCCGGGGTATTCCCCGGCCCTTTTTTTGTGCGCGCGACCCGCTACGATCGCGCGGCATGTCGACGCACGATCAGGCACAGCCTCAGGCGACCGCCACCTCGTTGAGCGCACATGAGGCAGTGGCGCTCGCCAGTCACGCATCGGCGCATGGCGGCGAGGAGCAGGCGATCGACCGGGTAGCCGCCGCCGCCCGCCGCATCGGCAATGACCCGCTATTGTGGCAATGGACCGCGCTGTTGCACCGCGCGCTCGACGACCGACGCGCGGCGTTGCTTGCGTTCGAGGCCGCGACGCGCCTTGCGCCGCGCGACGTGCGGATCGCGCATGGCCTCGCGCAATGTCGCTATGAGGCGGGTCTAACGAGCCTTGAGCACTTCGATGCCGCGCTCGCCCTGGCGCCGTTCGATGCCGGATTGCTGCTCGGTCGCGCCGCGGCCTTGTTCTCCGCCGGGCAAGGGGAGGAGGCGTGCGTGAGCCTGCGACGCGTCCTCGCACAGGAACCGCGCTGGATCGACGGGCAGCGTGAACTCGCGCATCTGCTCTGGCTGCGCGGTGCGCGCGAGGAGGCTTTCGTGCCGCTCCGCCACAGCATCGCGGCGCAACCCGCCGAGCCTGCCAAGTGGCAGTTGCTGCTGGAATTGTTGATGGAGGCGAAACGCTACGACGACGTGCTCCGCCACGCCGCAGCGGCGCGCACCAGTATCGGCAACCAGCCCTTCCTTCGCGCTGCCGACCTCGCTGCGCGCGCCGAGGCAGGGCTGCTTTCCGCCGATAGCGACGCGTTCTCCTCCGCCAATCTGGCGAGCGATGCCGGTATGGCGGTCTACCACGTCCGCCATCTGCTGCGTCACCGGCGCGTTGATCGTGCCGCACGGGTCATCGAGCCGTGGCTGGGGCGTGCAGAGGCGGCGTCCTTCTATCCTTATGCCTCGCTGGTCTGGCGGTTGACCGACGATCCGCGCCACGCCTGGCTTGAGGGCCAGCCGCAACTGGTACAGCAGCATGACCTGTCGCGTGTCTTGCCGCTGGCTCGCCTTGCCGCCTTGCTGCGGGAGCGTCATCACGCCGGCGGACCGCATCTGAACCAGTCGGTCAACGGCGGCACGCAGACCGAAGGCATGCTGCTCGCGCGGATCGACCCCGAGATCGAGCAGCTGCGCGAAGAGATCCGCGCCAGCGTGCGCCGCTATATCGACGCGCTGCCGCCGCGTGACGGTTCGCACCCGACGCTTGCGCCGGATCGACGTGCGCGGCCGCGTTTCGCCGGATCATGGTCGGTGCGGTTGCGCGGCGGCGGGCATCATTCCAACCACGTCCATCCCGCCGGCTGGATCAGCTCGGCGCTCTACATCGACTTGCCTGAACGCGCCGCGGACGAACCGGCAGAGGCGGGCTGGCTCGCGATCGGGCAACCGCCCGCCGATCTCGGGCTCAGCCTTCCGCCCACCGCGATGATCGAGCCGACGCCGGGCAAGCTGGTGCTGTTCCCCTCGACGATGTGGCACGGCACCATGCCGTTTGCGGCCGGCGAACGGCTTACCGTCGCCTTCGACATCGCCTATCCGACGTCGCCATGACGAGCATCAGAGAGCAGGTATTGGGCGCAGCCGGTGCGGATTGGCGCACAGGCAAGCGCACCCGCGCGCGCGACCGGCTGCGCGACGCAATCGACCAACTGCCCGACGACCCGGTACTGCCGGCCATGGCAGGGCTGCTCGCATGTCAGGACGGCGATCCCGCGGCTGGCGCGATCTTGCTGCGACGCGCACTCACGCTCGACCCCGCCGAACAGGCGACGCGCTTCAACCTCGTCGCAGCGCTAATCGACGTGTGCGCCTTCGTGGAGGCGGACGAGGTTGCTGCATCGCTTGACGAGGCGAACTCGCGCGCCATGAGGATGCGCGCCTTCCTGTCGGCCGAGTGCGGCCGCCACGACGAGGCGGTGACCCGCTACGCCGCCTGGCTGCGCCTTCAGCCCGGTGACGCGCAAGGCTGGAACAACATCGGCAACAGCTACACCGCGCTTGGGCGCCACGATGACGCGATACAGGCGTTTGAGCGCGCGGTGCAAATCGCGCCGAACGAGGCCGCGCCGCACGTCAATGGTGCCAAGGCGCTGACCGACGCGGGTCGCGACGAATACCGACTGTCGTGGACGCGCCGCGCCGCCGGGTTGCTGCCAGACGATTACGACATCGTCTTCCAGCACGGCCTCGCCGAGGCGAACAGCCGCGACTTCGATCGTGCGGTGGAGGTGTTCGCCAGCGCGGTCGCACGCGCACCGCAGCGCTCCGACGCATATGTCGAGCTTGGCCTGCTGTACGAGAACCTCAACCGCATCGACGAGCTGGAGCAGCTTGTTGCAACCGCGCGCGCGAGCGGCGTTGCCGACCGGCACGTCGCGCTGATCGCGGCGTGGCTGCATCGGCGGCGTGACCGCCTGAACGACGCCGCGCGCGAGGCGGAGCTGATCGGCACTGACGTGGCACCCGTCAGGCGTCACCACATCCGCGCCGACATCGCCGAGCGGCGCGGCAAGGCCGGGGAAGCATTCGCCGAATTCACCTTGATGAACCAAGCCGCGCTGGCCGGGGCTGGGGCGGGCGAGGAGCCGGACTACCTGGCCCGCGTCCGTCAGGAAGGCGACGGGCGACTTGCCGCGACCGTGCGCGACGCGGCCACGTCAACGACGCGCACGCCGGCGTCGCCCGTTTTCATCATGGGCTTCCCGCGATCCGGCACGACGCTGCTAGACACGCTGCTGATGAACGATCCGCGCTTCCACGTGCTGGAAGAACTGCCGATCGTCGGTACGATCGAGGCAGAGGCGCGCGCCGGCGGCGGGATCGACCAGGCCGATCCCGACGAGCTGCGCCGGCGCTATTTCGCCTTGCTCGAGCGGGTGGCGCCGAACCAGCGCGGAGCGACCGTGGTCGACAAATTCCCGCTCCACATGGCGCGCGTGCCGCTGCTTCATCGCATGTTTCCCGACGCGCGGATGATCTTCGTCGAGCGACATCCGTTCGATGTCGTGCTGAGCTGCTTCATGGCGAACTTCCAGCCCAATCTCGCGATGCGTCACCTGACCTCGCTGGGCGAAGCGGCGGCGCTCTACGACGCGGCGATGACGAGCTTCACCAATGCGGAGAGCCAGCTTCCGCTCACCGTACATCGCTTCCGTTACGAGCGCCTCGTCGCCGATCCCGACGCGGAGTTGCGGGCGCTGATGCGCTTCCTCGACGTGTCGTGGAACGATGACCTCCTCGACAATCAGGCAAGCGCCAGCCGCCGCGGCCATATCGCCACCGCCAGCTATTCGCAGGTGACCGAGCCGATCTACACGCGCGCGATCGACCGGTGGCGGCGCTACGAACGCTATTTCGGTGACGCCGCGGCGCTGCTGCGGCCGTGGTGCGAGAAGCTCGGCTACGAGGCGTAGCCACGTCCGGGTGGGCTAACTTCCGCCCGGACGTCCGTCATCGCTACTGCGCCGACAAGGCGAGCTTGCCGTCACCCTCATCGACATGGACGGTCGCGCCGTCCTTCACCTCGCCACGCAGGATCAGGTCGGCGAGCGGGTCCTGCAGGTAGCGTTGCACCGCACGCTTCAGCGGCCGCGCGCCGTAGACCGGATCATAGCCGACCCGACCCAGCCACGCGCGCGCCGCATCGGTCAGGTCGAGCGTTACCTTGCGGTCGGCGAGCAGCTTGCCGACCCGCGACACCTGAATGTCGACGATCGGTCCCATGTGCGCCTGACCCAGCCGGTGGAACAGGATGATCTCGTCCAGCCGGTTGAGGAACTCCGGCCTGAAGTGTGCGCGCACCACGTCCATCACCTGCGGCTCGACGCTTTCCACGTTCGCGTCCTCGGGCATGTTGGCGAGGAACTGCGAGCCCAGGTTCGAGGTCAGGATGATCAGCGTGTTGCTGAAATCCACCGTCCGCCCCTGTCCGTCGGTCAGCCGACCGTCGTCGAGCACCTGGAGCAGCACGTTGAATACGTCGCCGTGCGCTTTCTCGACCTCGTCGAACAGGACGACCTGATAGGGCCGTCGCCGCACCGCCTCGGTCAGCACGCCGCCTTCCTCATACCCGACATAGCCAGGCGGCGCACCGATCAGCCGCGAGACCGCGTGCTTCTCCATGAACTCGCTCATGTCGATCCGCACCATCGCGTTCGGGTCATCGAACAGGAACTCCGCCAGCGCCTTGGTCAGCTCGGTCTTGCCGACGCCGGTCGGTCCCAGGAACAGGAACGAGCCGAGCGGACGGTTGGGGTCCTGCAAGCCGGCGCGCGCACGGCGTACCGCGGTGGAAACCGCGCGCACGGCGTCGGCCTGTCCGATGACCCGCTTGCCGAGCACCTCCTCCATCCGCAGCAGCTTCTCGCGCTCGCCCGCCAGCATCCGCTCGATCGGCACGCCGGTCCAACGACTGACGACGCCGGCGATGTCGTCGGCGGTCACTTCCTCGCGCAGCATCGCGCCCTGGGTCGTCGCTTGCGCCTCGACCAGCTGCCGCTCGAGCGCGGGGATGCGGCCGTAGGACAATTCGCCCGCGCGCGCGAGATCACCCTGGCGCTGCGCCTGTTCAAGCTCGAGCCGCGCGGCGTCGAGCTGTTCCTTCAGCTTCGCCTCGCCCGCGATCTTGTCCTTCTCCGCCTGCCAGCGCGTCGTCAGTTCGGCCGACTGCTGTTCGAGGTTGGCGAGCTCCTGCTCCAGATTGACAAACCGGTCGCGCGAGGCCTCATCCGACTCACGGCGCAATCCCTCGCGCTCGATCTTGAGGCGCAGGATGCGGCGGTCGAGCGTCTCGATCTCCTCGGGCTTGCTTTCCACCTCCATGCGGATGCGGCTGGCCGCCTCGTCCATCAGGTCGATCGCCTTGTCGGGCAGGAAGCGGTCGGTGATGTAGCGGTTCGACAAGGTCGCGGCCGAGACGAGCGCACCATCGGTGATGCGCACGCCGTGGTGCATCTCGTATTTGTCCTTCAACCCGCGCAGGATCGAAATCGTATCCTCGACCGTCGGCTCCCCGACGAAGACTGGCTGGAAGCGCCGCTGGAGCGCCGGGTCCTTCTCGACATACTTGCGATATTCGTCGAGCGTGGTCGCGCCGACGCAGTGGAGCTCGCCGCGCGCGAGCGCGGGCTTGAGCAGGTTGCCCGCGTCCATCGCCCCCTCCGACTTGCCCGCGCCGATCAGCGTGTGCATCTCGTCGATGAACAGCACGACCTCGCCCTCGGCCTGACGCACCTCGTCGAGCACGCCCTTCAACCGCTCCTCGAACTCGCCGCGGTATTTCGCGCCCGCGATCAGCGCGCCCATGTCGAGCGCCATCAGCCGACGGTCCTTGAGCGTGTCGGGCACGTCGCCGTTGGCGATACGAAGCGCCAATCCTTCAGCGATCGCGGTCTTGCCGACGCCGGGTTCGCCGATCAGCGCCGGATTATTCTTCGTCCGGCGCGCGAGGATCTGGATCGTGCGGCGGATTTCCTCGTCGCGGCCGATCACGGGATCGAGCTTGCCGTCGCGCGCTGCTTGGGTGAGATCGCGCGCGAACTTCTTGAGTGCGTCGTAGCGATCCTCGGCCGACTGCGTGTCCGCGGTGCGCCCGCCGCGCAGCTCGTTGATTGCGGTATTGAGCGCCTCTGGCGTTACGCCCGCCGCCTTGAGCGCCTTGCCCGCTGCGGTGTTGAGGCTGAGTGCCAGCGCGACGAGCATCCGCTCGACGGTGACGTAGCTGTCGCCTGCCTTCTTCGCGATCTCCTCGGCCTGGTCGAGGACGCGCACCGTGTCGGTGCCGAGACCCGGCGGGGTCTGCGCGCCCGATCCGCTCACGGACGGGATCTTGGCGAGCGCAGCGTCGACCTCGGCGGTTGCGCGGCGCGCGTCGCCGTCGGCGCGCGCGATCAGCCCCGCGGCCATGCCCTGCTCGTCCTCGAGCAGCGCCTTCAACAGATGTTCGGGCGCGATCTGCTGATGGTTCATGCGGATCGCGACGGTGCGCGCGGACTGGAGAAAGCCCTGTGCGCGGTCGGTAAACTTGTCGAGGTTCATGTCTGTCCCCTGAGGTCTTGCCGACTAGATGGTGTGATATTCAAGCAACACAAGTGTCCCTGCTATGCGTCAGTCTTCCACGTCTTCTCGCGCAGGTTGAGGTGCGTCAGCCGACGGTGCGCGAGGCGGGGCCCGAGGAAGCGGTAGAAGTACCAGTCCTTCGCGCCATGCGGCGTGAAGTGGTAAAGCAGCCGCTCGACAAGCGTCCAGCGCACGCGTGTCCGATCGGAACGGCGCGGGGAGGGGACGCACCACATGTCGTAGGGGTAGACCGCATCGCCGCGTGCGAGCACGCGTTCCATGATCTCGTGATCCATCAGCACATAGGGCCAGTGCGCGTGCGTGTAGCCTCCCGCCGCGACATAGGCCTCGGTGCGGAAGCACTGACCATAGCCGCCGGTGTGCGTCTGCTTCGGCCACAGCCGGCTGACACGCTGGTTGTGGCGACGCTTGGCGAGCGCGGCCGGGCCGTCGGCGGGATCGGTCACGTCGGTTGCCATCACCGCGACGACGCGCGTGCCGCCCTTAGCGAACGCCTGCGCCGCAGTGGCGAGATAGTGCGGGGGGTAGAAGGTGTCGGCGTCGGTGAAGGCGACGAACGGCGTCGCGATGTGCGGATTGGCGGTTTCCAGTGCGTGGATCTTGCCGGGCTGGTCCGTGAACAGGTGGATCACCTCGACATCATGCATCGCCGCCGCCGCGTCGCGCGCGATTTCGGCCGAGCCGTCGTCGGACGCATTGTCGACGAGGATCAGGCGGAAGGGCTTGAGTGTCTGCGCGTCGAGGCTGGCAAGCGTTGCGGCGAGGTAGTCGGTTTCGTTGTAGTAAGCGAGAACGACGGTCCATTCGGGCGCCATCACGCGTCTCCTCGCGCCAGCCGCAGCAGCGTCTGGCACGCGGGCTCGCTCGACCGCAGCCCATGCGTCGCCAGCGCGTGCGCGCGCGCCATCAGCCCCATTGCCGCCATTCGCGTCGGATCGGCGAGCAGTGCGGCGACCTCCCGTCGATAGTCGCGGTTGGTGACGCGCAGCCCGCAATTCGCCGGCAGCACGTCGGCGCTGATCCGGTCGGCGAAGGCGACCACCGGCCGGCCGCACGCCATCGCCTCGACGATCGCGCGCGGGAAATAATCGCGCCGCCCGGCGTGAAAGTAGAGCGCAGCCGAGCCGAGCAGCGCAGGTATCGCGGCATTCGGCACGTGGCCGAGCCAGTCGATTTCGGGATAGCGCTTGGCGAGCGCGTCCGCATCAGGTCCGCCGCCTGCGACCGCGACACGGTGCTCGACCGACAATGCGCCGACCTCGGAGAAGCTCTTCCACCGCGTCAACCGGCTGACCGCGATCACGTCGCGCCGCCGCTCGCCCATCACGGGGCGGAAGCGTTCGGTGTCGATCGACTTGGGCAGCCGCTCCATCCGCGCGTACGGGATCGCCGATCGCCACGGTACGCGCGGGCGGGCAAGCGCGCGTTCCTGCAACTCCGATTCGGTGAACACCATCGAGGCGTGCGGCACCAGCCGGCTCCAGTAATCGCCGCCGATGATGACCGCGAAGCGGCGCGCATCGGGCTTGAGCACGCGGTCGAACAGGCGATAGCCCGCGCCGCCGTTGCTGCCGATCACGACGAACAGGTCGGCCGTGTCGGCGCGCGCGGCGGCAACCATCGCGTCGCTGTAATGATCGCGCGACTTCGTGCCCCCGCCGTTTCGCGCGAACAGCCTGAGCGTGTAGGGTGCGCCCAGATCGGGCGTACAGCGCAGCACCGCGTCCTCGCGCGCCACACCCCATAACTCGACATCGGCTCCCAGCGCCGATAGGAGCGCGGGCATCCGGCGGTCGCGATTGTCCCAGCGCAGCCACTCCGCGGGATCGGCGACGCTGTGATACGTCGGGTAGGAAAGAACGAAGACGATGCGTGTCATGTCAAGGCGCGGCGGATACCAGCACGCTTTCGCGCTGACTAGGATCATGGCGTGACGCCCGCAGTCCAGCCGTTTGGTGACGATGGCCCGCGCATTTCGTGCCTGATGGTGACCGCCGACCGGATGGCGCTGGCCGAGCGATCGGTCGATTGCTTCCTGGCGCAGACCTATCCGAATCGCGAGCTGATCGTCGTTGACGACGGCGAGCAGGATTATGCGCCGATCCTGTCGCGCGTGCCCGCCAACCGGTTGATCCATCATCGCTTGGCCAAGGACCCCGCGACCACGCTCGGCGCACTTCGCAACTTGTCGCTCGATCTCGCGCGTGGCGACCTGATCGCGCAATGGGACGACGACGACTGGTTCGATCCCGAGCGGCTGGCGCGGCAGATCGTCGTGCTCGGCGACCACGCGGCATGCTGGTGCCCGGTCGCGCTGATGCATCTCGCCGAGCCCGAGTGGCTGGAACGCCCGTACATCGGCTGGTTCCAGGGCGGGGTGCCGAGCACGATCCTGCACCGTCGCCGCGACGACATCCGCTACCCGCTGGAGCGCCGCGGCGAGGACAGCACCTACCGCGACGCGTGGCGGCGGCTGGGGTTCACGCTGCTCGACGAGGGCGAGGCGGCGCTGCTGATCCGCTGCTTTCACGGCGGCAATACATGGGAGCGAACGCATTTCGAGAAGCGGATCGCGCTCACCCCGCGCGACCGGATCGAATGGGGCGTGCGCCGCCTGCTCGGGCGAACGGAAGGTTATTCGCGCTTTCGCTTGACCGGGCGACAGCAGGCATCGTTCGACGCCTTCTTCGCACACTCGCGCGCACTTGGGTTGTTCTGATGACGCTGATCGAGCGTGTGCGGTCATGGGCGGGAACGGAGGATGCAAAGCGCGTCGCGATCGCGCTGCGTGTGCTGTTCTTCGCCGCCATGTTCACCTGGCTCGTGCTCAAGGTACGCGCGATCGGCTGGCGGCAGGTGGCCACGTCGCTGCCGACCAACCCGCTGTTCTACCTCCTGTTCTTCGTCAATTTTCTGATCCTGCCAGCATCAGAGACGGTGATCTACCGCATCGTCTTCCGCCGGGCGCTGCCGCGCGCGTTCCCGGTGCTGATCCGCAAGCGCGTCTACAACAGCACGCTGGTCGGTTATTCGGGCGAGCTGATGTTCGCGATCTGGCTCAAGCGCAGCTTCGGGCTCAAGACCAAGCGCATTCTGGTGGCGTTGAAGGACAATGCGATCCTGTCGGCGGTGTCGTCGGGTCTCGTCACGTCCGTGCTGCTGGTGCTGTTCGCCGCAACGGGCAATGCGCGGCGGATCATCGACTGGCTTCACCCCGGACCCGCGCTGATCGTCGCTGGCATCCTCGCCGCAGTGTTCGTGCTGCCGGTGCTCTACCGCCTGCGCCGTCACCTGATCGCGCTGACGGGAGGGCAGGCCGTCAGCGTGCTCGGCATCCACGTCTCGCGCACCTCGCTCGTCGTGCTGTTGCAGGCGGCGCAATGGGCGGTGGTGCTGCCGCAGGAGCGCTGGGACACGTGGCTCGTCTTCCTGACCGCGCAGATGGTGATCTCGCGCCTGCCGATCATCCCCAACCGCGACCTCCTGTTTCTGAGCGCCGGGCTGGAGATGAGCAACACGATCGCGGGGCCGCGCGCGGCGATGGCGGGGCTGCTGCTCGCGGGCGGCGCGCTGACGCAGGCGATGAACCTCGGCTTCTTCATCGTCACCTCGTTCATCGCGCAGCCGCCGAAGCTCGACGCGCGCGAGATGGAGGAGGTGGACGACGCCGACGAGGAAGCGCTGATCGCCGGTACCGCCTGAGCGCTACCGCCCCGTCGCGTCGATCTCCGCGCGCGACCAGCCGCCGCCCATCGCCTGATACAAAGCGACGAAGTTGGTCAGACGGTCGGCCTGCGCCTGCGTCAGCGCGAGTTGCGCGGTCAAAAGGCTGCGCTGCGCATCGAGCTGCTCGATATAGGCCGAATAGCCCGCACGGTAGCGGTTGGTCGCATTCTCCAGCGCCCCGCGCGCCGCGTTCGCCTGATCGGCCAGGTCCTGCGCCTGCTGCGCGATGCGGGCATAGCCTGCCAGCGCGTCATCGACCTCGCGGAACGCGGTCAGCGCGGTGCGGCGATACGCGAATGCGGCCTGATCGCGCCGCGCCACCGCGCCGCGTTCCTGCGCGCGCAACCGCCCGCCGTCGAAGATCGGCGACAGGATGCTCGCCCCCAGCGAGAACACGCCGACCGGGTTCGCCAGCGCGGTCGACAGCACCACGCCCACAGAGCCGGTGAGCGCCAGGTTCGGCAGCATCGCCGCGCGCTGGCTGTCGAGCGAACGGTCGGCCGCGACCAACGTCTGCTCGGCCTGGAAAAGGTCGGGGCGGCGGCGCAGCAGGTCGGCTGGCAATCCGGCAGGAATTGGCGGCAGCTGCAATCGCTCGAGCGACAGCCCGCGCGCGATGCTGCGCGGCGCATCGCCGGTCAGCAGCGACAGCGCATTCTCCTGCCGGCTGATCGCGAGCTGCGCCTGCGGCACCAGTTGCGCGGTCGCGGCGTACTCCGCCTGCGCCTGCCGCAGTTCGAGCCGCGACGAGTAGCCGGTCTCGAACCGCCGCCGCGCGATGCGCAGCGCGTCGTTGCGTGCGGCCAGCGTCCCGCGTGCGATCTCCAATCGTTGGTCGAGCGCGCGGAGCGTGACGTAGCCCGTCGCCGTGCTCGCCGCGACCGCCAGCCGCACCGTGTCGCGTGCCCCCTCGCTCGCCAGCAATTGCGCGCGTGCGGCGCGGCTCGCCTGTTTCAGCCGCCCGAACAGGTCGAGGTCGAAGCTGGCGGTGATCGCGGGCTGTGCGCCCAGCGCGCGGCTGGGCGTGCCGAACGGGCTGAGCGTCTGGCCTTGCGTTTCGGGCACCTGTCCACCGATCGAGGGCAGCAGCTGCGCCCGCGCCAGCGCTTCCGCCGCACGCGCTTCTTCAACGCGTTTGGCGGCGACCGCGATGTCGAGGTTGTTGGCGAGCGCGCGCTCGACCAGCGCAGTCAGTTGCGCGTCGCCGAAGCTGGTCCACCAGGCTTGCGCGATCGGTTGCCCCGGCGGCGTCTGCGTCCGCCACGCCGGCGGCGGCACCACCGCGGCCGCGGCGGGCGCCTCGGCGCGCTTGCCCGGCAAGGTGCACCCCGCGAGCAGGAGCGCGGCGAACAGGGGAGCCGTGCGCGTCATTGCACCGCCGGCGCGCCGTTCAGGTCGACGCGCGCCTGCACCGACATGCCCGGGCGCAGCCGCTGCGCGAGTGGCTGACCGGAATCGATGCGGATGCGCACCGCGATCCGCTGCGGCACCTTGGTGAAGTTACCGGTTGCATTGTCCGATTTCAGCACCGCGAACTCGCTGCCCGCGGCGGGTGAGATACGCTCAACATGACCGCGGATGCGCGCGTTGTTGAGCGCGTCGACGGTGAAGCTCGCCGGCTGTCCGACAGCGATCCGCGCGGTTTGCGCTTCCTTGAAGTTGGCGATCACCCACACTTCGGGCGGCACGAGGAACATCAGCTGCGATCCCGCCGTCACGTACTGGCCGACGCGAACGCCGACCTCGGACAGCCGCCCACGCTCGGGCGCGCGGATCAGCGTGTTGGCGAGGTCGATGCGGGCGAGCCGCAACTGCGCTTCCGCGCCCGATACGCCCGCCTGCTGCCCGCCGCGGCCGACCTCGACCGTGCGGATGTCTTGGCTCGCGATCTCGCGCGCGGCCTGCGCCTGCCGCACGCCCGCCTGCGCCTGCCGCAGCGCGGCGAGCGTCTGGTCGCGTTCGCGTAGCGACACCGACCCGTCCTTCACCAGATCGTTGACGCGCGCCATATCGGCCTGCGCGCGCATCAACTGCGCCTGCGCATTCTCGACCGCCGCCTCCTGCGCGCCGAAACTCGCCTGCCGGCTCGCGGCCTGCTGGCGCGAGTTGGCGAGCGTCGCCTGTGCCGCCTCGACCTGCGACGCCGCTGCCTCGACGCGCTGTGCGTAGATGCGGCGGTCGATCTCGACCAATGGCTGCCCTTGCTCGACATTGGCGAAGTCACGCACCAGCACGCGCGTGACATAGCCCGATACCTGCGGGCTGATCACGGTCACGCGCCCGCGGACATAGGCGTTGTCGGTCGACTGGTCGTCGGGGTTGAACGGCCAGATCCGCCAAGCCGCCAGCACTGCGGCGAGTCCGGCGAGCGCCAGTACGACGATCAGCACGACCGAGCCCGCCTTCAGCTGCGGCGGACGCCAGCCCGACCCTTGCGGTGTGGCGGATGCGGGGACCGCACCATCGGCCGGCGTGCCGCCTTGCTCGGCGATCTTTTCCTCCGTCATCGGTGTCGGAGAAACGTTGGGGGAACGCGGGTCGGTCATGCGGCAACTCCGCGACGCGCGCGGATCGCACGCCGCACCAGCAGGAAAAGAAGGTAGAGGAAGGTCAGCGCAGCGAGCACCGCGACCAGCCGGAACACGTCGTTATAGGCGAGCACATTGGCCTCGCGCGTGGCCGATTGCGACAGCAGCGCCGCGCCCTCCGCGCTGCGCAGGCTTGGGTCGCCGACGACGCGACCGACCCCGGCGGCGCCCGCCTGGATGCGCTGCGTGACGATCGGGTCGGTCACGTCGACACCCTGCACCAGCGCAGCGCTGTTCGCCTTCTCGCGCACCACCTGGTACGTGCCGAGCAGCGCGGCACCGCCCAACCCACCCATCGAATTGATGATCCCGAACAATGCGATGAAGCTGATGATGTGCCCGCTGCCCGCCGCCAGCGCACGCGTCATTCCGAACAGCAAAGCGGGGCCGAGGAAGAACGCGCCGGCGAAGGCGATCACCGCTTGCGTCGCGTACAATTGCGGGGCGCGCGTCAGGCTGGTCGAATGCGAGTCGATGAAGGCGGCGACCGCGACCAGCCCGACCGCGAGCATGATCGGATGCGCCAACTTCTCGATGTTGAGCGTCACTGCGCTCGCCGCGACGCCCGCGACCGTCGCCAGCGTCAGGATCAGGAAGAACGGCACGAGCTGGTCGTTGTTCTGCCCCAGCACGGTCAACAGTCCAACCGCGCCGGTGGTCTGCTCCGCCAGCACGATCCGCGCCATAATCGTGACGATCGCAAAGCGCAGGATGTCCGCGCTCGCCAGCCAGCGCGTGTTGAGCAGCGGATTGGCGCGCCCGCTCTCGATCAGCAACGCGGCGGCGAGCATCGGGATCGCGACGATCATCGCCCAACCGATCCAGCTCGCCTGTGTCCACCATTCGATCCGCCCCAGCCCCAGCACCGCGGCGAACAGCGCCATCGAGCCTGCGAACAGCACGAAGGTGACGAAATCGAGTGGCTCGAACGCCTTGACGCGGTTGGTCGGCGGCAGCCTGAGCGCGATCACCGCGGCCAAGCTCATCGCCGCGAGCCCGAGCTCGAACAGGTAGAGCGTCCGCCACTGGCTCATCGCCAGCAGGTCGGGCGAGAACAGCCGCGCCATCGGCGTCGCGCATTGCGGCACGCCGATGCCCACCACCACCGCGCGCAGCCGCCACTTCGCCGGAAACCCCTGCATCAGATAATAGAGCGCCAGGCTGCTGATCGGTGCGCCCGCCATGCCGCCCGCCGCGCGCACCAGGATCGCCGAGCTGAAATCGCGCACGAACAGATGCGCGAAGGTGACGATGACATAGACCGCGAGAAAAATGATCGCGAAGGGGCGGAGCCCGAACTCCTGCCGGAACTTGATCATCAGCAGGTTGATGCTGACGTTGGTCATTACGTACACCGTCGGCAACCACGCGATCTCGGCCGGATCGAGCCCGAGCGCGCCCTGCAACGTCGTCGTATTGGCGGTGATCAGCGCATTGCCGAACCCCGCGGTCAGCCCCAGCAGCACGCCGATCAGTGCATAGGCGATGCGGCGGCGTGCGGGATGCTCGGGCGATCCGGGCGAGCCCGGCAACGCCGGCAGTTCGTGCTGCGCGAACGTCCATTGTTCTTCACGAAGGAAGTCGCGCACGCGCGCCATCACCGCCATGTTGCCGCTCTATGGCCGTTTCGCGACCAAGCGCAACGACCCATAAAGGGCGCGGCGGCACGTCTTGGCTGCGCCGCCACGGACTTGCCGGCCGCGGTACGTCAGATCGGCTGCGCAAGCGGGGCGGGGGTGACGCATGTTCGATCCTGCGGTATGACGTTGCGAAACGCAACGGAGAGGATCACGTCATGGCAACGCTGGCGACCGTCGACCATCAGGAGGCACAATATGCGCCGGGTGAGTGGGAGGCTCGGGTTGACCTCGCCGCCGCCTATCGGCTGGTCGCGCTATACGGCTGGGACGATCTGATCTTCACGCATCTGTCGGCGCGCGTGCCCGGACCCGAGCACCATTTTCTGATCAATCCGTACGACATGATGTTCGAGGAGATCACCGCCTCGTCGCTGGTTAAGATCGACGTCGAGGGCAATCCGGTCGGCCCCGCCACGCATCCCGTCAATCCGGCGGGTTTCACGATCCACTCCGCGATCCACATGGCGCGCGAGGATGCGGCGGCGGTGATGCACCTCCACACGCCGCACGGACAGGCGGTGTCGGCGATGGAGTTCGGCCTCCTGCCGCACACGCAGACCGCGATGATCGCGAGCCACGACGTCGCCTATCACGACTATGAAGGCATCGCGACCGACCTCGACGAGCGCGAGCGGCTGGTCGCCGACATCGGCACCAAGAACGCGATGATCCTGCGCAACCACGGCACGCTGGCGGTCGGCGACACGGTCGCCTCTTGCTTCCTCAGGCTCTACTTCCTCGAACGCGCGTGCGAGGCGCAGGTCATGATGTTGTCGGCGGGCCGCGAGCACCTCAACAATCCGCCGCAGGGTGTCGAGCACAAGGTCGCGGGACAGTCCAACCCCAAGGGCATGGGCGGCCTAGCGCAGAAGCTCGCCTGGCCCGCGCTGCTGCGCAAGCTCGACCGGATCGATCCGAGCTTCCGCCACTGAGCAGCGGCTGGCGGCTGCTCGTTCCGCGCCGTCGTTGCCACGGCGTTGAGCCCGCTATCTCGTCAGATGGTAGGAGGCGCGATCACGGGTCAAGCTGGGGATGACCAGCGCTGACAAGACCAGCGATAGCATCAACGAGAAAGGCCCCCGGCATCGCTGCCGGGGGCCTTTTCCATGTTATCGCTGACGGCTGACGCTTAGTCGCGGTCGCCGGTCAGGAAGGCGGGGGCGAACTCAGGATCGGGCCCGTTGTCCTTGCCGCCTTCGCTGCGCTCGCGGCGCGGGCCGCGGTCGCCGCCGCGGTCACCACCACGATCGCCACGACCTTCACGACGCGGACCACCACGATCACCACCGCCGCGGCCGTCACGGCGCGGACCACGATCACCGCGCTCGCCACCCTCACGCGGCTCGCGCTTCGGACGCGTGTCCTCCAGCTCCTCACCCGTCTCCTGATCGACAACGCGCATCGACAGGCGGACCTTGCCGCGCGGATCGATCTCGAGGACCTTGACCTTCACGGCCTGGCCTTCCGACACGACGTCGGTCGGCTTCTCGACACGCTCGTTCTTCATCTCGCTGACGTGGACGAGACCGTCCTTGCCACCCATGAAGTTCACGAATGCACCGAAGTCGACGATGTTGACGACCTTGCCGTCGTAGATCTTGCCGACCTCGGCCTCTTCGACCAGGCCCTTGATCCACTTGATCGCGGCCTCGATCTGCGCGCTGTCGGACGACGACACCTTGATGACGCCCTCGTCGTCGATGTCGACCTTGGCGCCGGTGGTGGCAACGATCTCGCGGATCACCTTGCCGCCGGTGCCGATCACTTCGCGGATCTTCGACTTGTCGATCGTGAACGTCTCGATGCGCGGCGCATGCGCCGACAGCTCGGTGCGCGTCGAGTCGAGCGCCTTCGCCATCTCGCCCAGGATGTGCGCGCGGCCTTCATGCGCTTGGCGGAGGGCGACGCGCATGATCTCCTCGGTGATGCCGGCGATCTTGATGTCCATCTGCAAGGACGTGATGCCCTCGCTGGTGCCCGCGACCTTGAAGTCCATGTCGCCCAGGTGATCCTCGTCACCCAGGATGTCGGACAGGACGGCATAGTCCTTGCCTTCGAGGATCAGGCCCATCGCAATGCCCGACACCGGGCGCTTCAATGGCACACCCGCGTCCATCATCGACAGCGACCCGCCGCAGACGGTCGCCATCGACGACGAGCCGTTCGACTCGGTAATATCCGAGGTGACGCGGATCGTGTACGGAAACTCCTCCTTGGTCGGCAGCACCGGGTGCAGCGCGCGCCAGGCGAGCTTGCCGTGGCCGACTTCGCGACGACCGGGCGCACCGAAGCGGCCGACTTCACCGACCGAGTAGGGCGGGAAGTTATAGTGGAGCATGAAGTTCTGGTACGACAGGCCGTTCAGCCCGTCGATCATCTGCTCCGCGTCGCGCGTGCCGAGCGTCGTGGTCGCGATCGTCTGCGTCTCGCCGCGGGTGAACAGCGCCGAACCGTGCGCGCGCGGCAGGAAGTGGACCTCCGCCTCGATCGGACGCACCGTCTTGGTGTCGCGGCCGTCGATGCGGCGGCCGGTCTTGAGGATCGCACCGCGCACGATGTCGGCCTCGAGCTTCTTCACCAGCTTCAAGGTGCCGAGATACTCGGCCGGATCGCTGTCCTTCAGCGACGCGAACGCCTCGCGCGCCTTGGTGCGGGCCGCATTGACCGCGGTCTGGCGCGCCTGCTTGTCGGTCAGCTTGTAGGCCGCCTCCATGTCCTTGCCGATGGCCTTCTTCAGCTTGGCCATCTTCGCCGACTTGTCCTCGACCGGCGCCAACTCCCACGGATCCTTCGCCGACTGCTCGGCCAGATCGATGATCGCGTTGATGATGTCCTGGCTCGCCTTGTGCGCGAACATGACCGCGCCGAGCATCACGTCCTCGGACAGCTCCTTGGCTTCCGATTCGACCATCATCACCGCGTCGTGCGTGGCGGCGACGACGAGGTCGAGCTCGCCTTCCAGCACCTCGGAGTCGGTCGGGTTGAGCTGATACTCACCGTCCTTGTAGCCGACGCGCGCGGCGCCGATCGGGCCCATGAAGGGCACGCCCGAGATCGTCAGCGCGGCAGAAGCGGCGACCATGGCGAGGATGTCCGGCTCGTTCTCGCCGTCGTACGACAGCACCTGCGCGATGCAGTTGATCTCGTTGTAGAAGCCTTCGGGGAACAGCGGGCGGATCGGACGATCGATCAGGCGGCTGACCAGCGTCTCACGCTCGGTCGCACCGCGCTCGCGCTTGAAGAAGCCGCCGGGGATGCGGCCCGAGGCCGAAAACTTTTCCTGATAGTGGACGGTGAGCGGGAAGAAGTCCTGCCCTTCCTTGACCGTCTTGGCGGCGGTGACCGCGCACAGCACGACCGTCTCGCCCAGCGTCGCGATCACGGCGCCGTCGGCCTGGCGCGCGACCTTGCCGGTTTCCAGCGTCAGGGTCTTGCCACCCCATTCGATGCTGACCTTCTTGGTATCGAACATATGATTTCCTTTGGACCGGATGCCCGATGCACCCGGGGCCTCTTGGTGCAGGCTGTCCGGCCTGCGCGGTGCGGGGCTTGTGGTCGCCCCTTCGCGCCGTCGCCGAATTGCGATGGCGCCGATAAGCGAAGGGCGGCCCGAGAGCCGCCCTTGCCGGTTACTTGCGAAGGCCGAGCTTCGCGATGAGATCGAGATACCGCTGACCATCACGCTTGCGGAGATAGTCGAGCAGCGAGCGGCGCTTGTTGACCATCATGAGCAGACCGCGACGCGAGTGGTTGTCCTTCGCGTGGCCCTTGAAATGCTCGGTCAGGTTGCGGATGCGCTCGGTCAGGATCGCGACCTGGACCTCGGTGGAACCGGTATCACCCTCTGCGCGGGCGTGTTCCTTGACGAGTTCCTGGCGGCGTTCTGCGGTGATCGACATTGTATCTTTACCTTCGACATCGGTTCAGAGGTTGAAGCCGCGAACGACGCGAAGCTGGTTGGCTTCGACCTCGGCCAGCGCGACGGGCGTATCGCCTGTGCACGCAAAGACGAGACCATCGTCGGCGGCGATCCCGTCCAGCACCCGCCCCTGTCGGAGCGCGCCTGCCTGGTCGGGGGTGAGGGGAAAGGCCGGGATGTCGTCCAGCCCCGCCCTCAATGGCAGGAGTAACGGTTCAAGCGCAGACGCCTTAGCGGCCGCGTCCAATTTGTCCAGCGTTATCGCCTGGGCAAGTGCGAACGGTCCCGCCTTGACGCGGTGCAGCCAGGTGACGTGGCCGACCGTGCCGAGCGCCAGCGCGATGTCGCGCGCCAGGCTGCGGATGTAGGTGCCCTTCGACACATGCGCGACCAGCGTGACCTGATCGAGCAGGGTGTCCCCCGCCGCATCACCGTCGCGCGTCAGGTTGTGGATCGTCACATTGCGGGAGGCGAGCACCACCTCTTCGCCCGCGCGCGCTAGGTCATAGGCGCGCTGCCCGTCGACCTTGAGCGCGGAATAGGCCGGCGGCACCTGCGCGATTGAGCCGGTGAAGCGCGGCAGCACCGCGTTGAGCTCGGCCACGCTCGGCCGTACGTCGCTGCGTGCGATCACCTCGCCCTCGGCGTCGAGCGTCGTTGTCTCCGTGCCGAAGCTGAGCGTGAAGGCGTAGACCTTGTCGCTGTCGAGCATCCGCCCGGCAAGCTTGGTTGCCTCGCCAAGCGCAATCGGCAACACGCCGCTCGCCAGCGGATCAAGCGTGCCGCCGTGCCCGACCTTGACCTTTGCGGCGCCAGCGGTGCGCAATGCGCGCTTCACCGCGGACACGACCTGCGTCGAACCAACTCCCACGGGTTTGTCGATAACCAGCCAGCCGTGCATGTCAGGCGATCGCCGCTGCGATGCCGAGATACACCTGCGTCAGCGCCTGCGCCGGCGGGCCGACCAGCCGCTGGACGATGTTGGCGCCCGGCACCAGCGCGGGCAGCACCAGCAGCAGGAGGATGAGCAGCGGAAAGCCGAACCGCGCCAATTTGTCCCATTGCAGCGCCGCGCGCTCGGGCAGCAGCCCGGCGACGACGTGCCCGCCGTCGAACGGCGGCAGCGGGATCAGGTTGAACAGCGCAAGGAAGACGTTGATCAGCAGGAAGTTGACGAGGTTGTCGCCCAGGAACGCCGCTGCGCTGCCGTCCGCCGGCTCACCCACCCAATGCGCGAAGATGCCGAGCAGCAGCGCCCCCACGAACGCCAGCGCCAAGTTCATGCCCGGGCCCGCGAGCGCGACGAGCATCATGCCGGTGCGCGGGGAAGTCCGCGTGATCCGCCGCGCATCGACCGGCACGGGCTTTGCCCAGCCGAACACCGGTGCCTTCGCGATCGCGAGCATCAGCGGCAGCACCACGGTGCCGATCGGATCGACGTGGCGCAGCGGATTGAACGACAGTCGCCTGAGCTGCGCCGCGGTCGGATCGCCCAGCGCGCGCGCGGCAAGCCCGTGGCTCACCTCGTGAAACACGATCGCGATCACCAGCGGGATGATCCACACCGCCGCCGACCAGATAACACCATTGGGGTTCATGGCCGCCGAGATAGGGCCGGAGCCGAGACAAGGCCAGCGCGTCCGCTGTAAGCAATAACATGTCGCGGGCGGCTTGACCGCGCGCGGATGAGCGTCAAACTCGTCGACCAACCTCTCGGAGTTCGTCACGCTCTACCGACAGTCAGCGCTCGGACATGATCCGCGTCGGACGCGCTGGGCCGTCGCGTCGATCGCACTGCATCTGGCGGTCGTCGCGCTGCTGCTCTGGTCGCCGGTGTCGCCTTTGCCACGCAGCCTGCCGACACCGGCGCTGATGACCTTCGATGTTCCGCCGCCGCTCGAGCCGCCGTTGCTGACCGCGCCGACCGAACCGGCGGTTCAACCCGATCCTGCGAGGTCGCGCAACGACGATCCCGGAGGCGCTTCTGCCGGGCGTGCCTCGCCACGCGACACGCAGGTCAAGCGCCCGCCCGCGCCGCAGCCCGAGGTGCCGCTACCGCCGGCACGGCTCGACCAATCGCCGATGCGCGCCGCGCCGATCACCGCAGACGGCTTTGCCGCGTCGCTCAATCCCGCCACCGACTCGATCGCGGGTCTGGGCAGCGCCGCGATGGGAGCAGGCATCGGCAGCAGCGACGGCGCGGGTGCCGGCAGCGGGCAGGGTGACGGCAACGGCGCTGGTCGCGGACGCGGCAAGCCGGTCCGCGCACGCTGGCAGCAGGTGCCGACCAACCTGGAAATGAAGCCCTATTGGCCCGAGCGCGCCCGCGCCGCGCGGCTGTCGGGCAAGGCGATCCTCGAATGCGTCGTGCCCAGGGTCGGACCACCGAAGAGCTGCCGTGCGCTTGCCGAGATCCCGAGCGGATCGGGCTTCGGACAGGCGGCGGTGAAGATGTCGCCGATTTTCCGCATCGTCCCCGTCACGCGTGAGGGCAGGGTCGAGGACATGCCGATCATCGTGCCGGTCGTGTTCACCTATACCGGCCGGTAAGGTCGGCTGCTAAGCCGCTTGCGTGCCTCCGGGCGGCACCGCATCATCGGCGCATGACCGTCCGCTCGCTTCGCCTCCTGCTCGCCGCCACGATGCTGGCAGCACCACTCCCCGCCGCCGCGCGCACCGTCGCGGTCGCGGAACAATCGATCGAGCAGATACAGGCGGCGATGACCGCGGGACGCGCGACCAGCGCCGAGGTGACCCGCGCCTATCTCGCTCGCATCGCGACGATGGACCGCAAGGGACCGACGTTGCGCAGCGTGGTCGCGCTCAACCCCGATGCGCTGGCGCAGGCGCGCGTGCTCGATGCCGAGCGCAAGGCCGGGCGCGTGCGCGGACCGCTCCACGGCGTGCCGGTTCTGGTCAAGGACAATGTCGAGACCGCCGACCGGGTCGCGACCACCGCGGGCAGCCTCGCGCTCGCCGCCAACGTGACCGGCCGCGACGCGCCGCTCGTTGCGCGGCTGCGCGCGGCGGGCGCGGTGATCCTGGGCAAGACCAACCTGTCCGAATGGGCTAACATCCGCTCCGACCGGTCGATGAGCGGGTGGAGCGCGGTCGGCGGGCTGGTGCGCAACCCCTATGCGCTCGACCGCACCGCCTGCGGCTCGTCGTCGGGATCGGGCGTGGCGGTCGCGGCGAGTTTTGCGGCGGCGGCGGTGGGGACCGAGACCGACGGGTCGATCACCTGTCCCTCGTCGCTGAACGGGGTGGTGGGGTTCAAGCCGACGCTCGGCCTCGTCAGCCGCACCCACGTCGTCCCGATCAGCCATAGCCAGGACACCGCCGGGCCGATGGCGCGCAGCGTCCGCGATGCCGCTTTGCTCCTGTCCGCGATGTCGGCACCCGACCCGGCCGATCCCGCGACCGCGGGGACGCAGGTCCGCGACTATACCGCCGGGCTGTCGACGGCGGCCTTGTCGGGGATGTGCGTCGGCGTGATCCGCCCGCGCGATTTGCCCGCCGATCTCGCCCAGCGCTTCGATGCCGCGCTCGCCGTGCTGCGCGCGCAGGGCGCGACGCTGGTGGAGATCACGCCGCCCAAGCTCGACGGGCTGGGCGAGGCGGAGATCCAAGTGCTGCTGACCGAGTTGAAGGCGGACCTGAACAGCTATCTTGGCTCCACGCCCGCCGCGGTCACGACGCGCACGCTCGATCAGGTCATCGCCTTCAACCGGGCGGACGCGAACGCGGAAATGCCGTTCTTCGCACAGGAAACGTTTGAGAAGGCGGCCGCGACCAAGGGGCTGTCCGATCCTGCCTACAAGGCAGCGCGCGCCAAATCGCTGCGGCTAGCCGGCGTGCAGGGCATCGACGCCATGCTGGCGCAGGCGAACGCGCAGGTGCTAGTCGAGCCGAGCTATGGTGCGGCGTGGCTGAGCGATCCGGTCTACGGCGATCAGTACAACGGCCCGTCCGCCGCCAGCCTTCCCGCGATCGCGGGCTATCCGCACCTGACCGTGCCGATGGGGCTGGTGCGGGGCCTGCCGGTCGGGCTGTCGTTCATCGGCATGCGCGGCGACGACGGGCGCGTGCTCGGGGCCGGCTACGCCTATGAACAGGCGTCGCACGCGCGCGTTGCGCCGCGCTATCTGCCGCACGCGGATGCAGGGGCCGGACTCGACGGACAGCGTTGATCGCGCGACCGGATATACGTGAGCGTCGACCGGCCGCTCAGCGATTTACGATATCTTCGCTTCGGCCGCTTTAATGATGTTCCATGCCGCTTCGTTTCCTGTGCCGGTCGATTGCCGCCGTGCTTGCCTTGTTGCTCGCGTGGCCGGCGGCGGCGCAAAGCGCCACAGCGGGTGAGATCGTCGCCACCTGCGTCGCGCCGGTGCATGCCAGCGACAGAGCCGCGGCGATGCTGCGCCCGCCCATGCGCTTCGATTGCACGACGCCGCAAATTGCCTTTGGCGCGGGCGATTACTGGGTGCGCGCACGTTCGGTGCCGACCGGCGCTGGAGCCGCACCGCGCGTGCTGCGGTCATGGAGCGTGTGGCAGCGCGCCGCGACCTTGTACTTCGGCTACGCCGACGGGGTGGTGATACGCCGCACGATCGACGACGTCGGTGCGGCACGCTCGATCGCGCTTGGCGCGGTGTTCGAGCAGCCGATCCCTGTTCGTGGGGTTCCGGTGACGCAGCTGCTCTGGCACGTACGCGGCGCCGCCAACATCCGCGGCATCGTCGCCAATGCGCGGATCGCGACGCCGGCCGAGAGCGTGAAGCGAAACCTCGTCTTTGCCACACTTTACGGCGGGTTCGGCGGGCTGTGCCTCGCGCTGCTGGTCTACAATCTGTCGCTCTGGTCGGCGCTCCGGCATCGGTTCCAGCTTGCTTATTGCGGCATGGTGAGCGCGCTTGCAGTCTATGCCTTTTCATCGTCGGGCGCGATGGCCTGGCTGTGGCCCGAACTCGGCAATCTCGCGCGGCTGCGGGTCAATTACGTCGCACTCGCGCTTGCCGCGGCGATGGCGTTATATTTCGCGCGCCACTTCTTTGAGTCGCGTGTGTTCGGCTCGCGGACGCTGCTCGCCGCGCGTGCTGTCGGCCTGTACCTTGTCGCGACTGCCGCCGCCTTCGCGCTGCTGGCGCCGTGGCAGGCGCGCGTCCTCGACCTTTTCTACTCGCTCGGCTTTGTGGCGTTGACGCTGCTGGCGGGCGTGATCCTCGTGCGCGCGTGGCGTGAGGGGAGCAATTACCTGTGGGTGTTCGGCGTGGCCTGGGCCGCACCCTTCCTGCTTGCCGCGATCCGCACGATGAGCAGCCTGCACCTGATCGCCTCGAGCACGTGGCTCGACAATTCGACACTCGCCGCGATGACGCTCGAGGCCTTGGTGTCGAGTGTCGCGATTTCCTACCGCATCCGCCTGCTGTCGATCGAGCGCGACGCGGCGCGCGCGCAGGAGCTGGTCGCACGCATGCTGGCGGATACCGATCCGCTGACCGACCTCCTCAATCGCCGCTCCTTCCTGCGCGAAGCATTGGTGGCAGGCGCACGCACGCCGCAATTGCTCGTTCTCGCCGACGTCGATCACTTCAAGCGGGTCAACGACACGCTCGGCCACGATCTCGGCGACGAGGTGTTGCGCCGTGTCGCCGCTGCGCTGCGCACGACCGCGCCGGCGGGATCGCTGGTATCTCGCATCGGTGGCGAGGAATTCGCGGTGCTCGCGCCGGCGGATACGCGTGGTCTGCCTGACCGCATCCTCGACGCGGTGCGCGCGACGCGGATGCCGTACGACCTCACCATCACCGTTTCGGTCGGCAGCCACGCCGGCGTGCTCGACCATGAGGGCGACTGGGCGACGATGTACCGGATGGCGGATCAGGCGCTCTACGCCGCGAAAACGGCCGGGCGCGACCGTGCGCGTGGCGCGGCCCTGTCGATCGCAGCCTGATCCCGTCGCAGGATCTTCTTCCCGCCCGCCCTCCGATCCTGTATGGGCACGTGCAGAGGGGAGCCTGATGCCGCAACATCGTCGCCGTCACATTGCCATCGCCGCCACCGGCGCCGTGCTGGCCCTGGTGGCGCTCAGGCACCCGTCCGCCGACCTGAAGATCATGACGCATGAGGCGCGCGACACCGCGCCGCATCGTATCCAGGCGGCGATCGACCTCGGGCTGGTCGGCGTCTCCGTGCTCTACACCTGGAGCGCGCCGCGCATCACCGGGTGAGGACGGACATGCAACGTCACGCGTGACCGATTGAAGCACGCGCGGCTCCTGCTTACACGCATGTCAATGATCGACGCTCCCATCTGGCAGACCAGCTACCGCCACCCGACGCCTTGGACGACCGAGCTGCCGCCGATGTCGATGCCGGCGCTGTTCGATGCCGCGGTCGAGCAACACGCCGTGCGCCCGATGATCGATTTCCTCGGTCGTCACTACAGCTATGCCGAGGTCGCCGACAGCGCACACCGCGTCGCCGCCGGGCTCGCCGCGCTCGGTTATGGCAAGGGCGACCGCGTCGGGTTGTTCCTGCCCAACGTGCCGCATTACGTCGCGGCCTATTACGGGGCGCTGCTGCTTGGCGCGACAGTGGTGAACTTCTCGCCGCTCTACACGGTCGATGAGCTGGTGCATCAGGTCGAGGATTCGGGCACGCGCGTGCTGTTCACGATCTCGGCCAGCGCGCTATTGCCGACCGCGCTCAAGGTGCTCGACCGCAGCGGGCTGGAGCGGCTGGTGGTCGGATCGGTCGCGGGTGCGCTGCCGCCGGCCAAGTCGCTCGTCTACCGCCTGTTCCGCGGCAAGGAGGTCACGAAGCGTCCCGATGACGCGCGCGTCACCGCCTTCTCCGCGCTGATCGACAATGACGGCAGTTTCGACCGACCCGCGATCGATGCCGAGCGCGGTGTCGCGCTGATCCAGTACACCGGTGGCACGACCGGCGCGCCCAAGGGCGCGATGCTGACCCACGCGAACCTGTCCGCCAACGCGCGCCAGGTCGTTTCGCTCGACCCGCGCCGCGACGAGGTCGACCGCATCGTCGGCGCGCTGCCGCTGTTCCACGTCTTTGCCAACACCTGCGTGCTCAACCGCACCGTCGTGAACGGCGGCGAGATGGTGCTGCTGCCGCGGTTCGAGGCGGGGCAGGTGCTGGCTGCGATTACGCGGACGAAGGCGACCGCGCTGCCCGGCGTGCCGACGATGTACCAGGCGCTGCTCGACCATCCAAAGTTAGCCGCCACCGACTTCTCGTCGCTGCGCATGTGCATCTCGGGCGGTGCGCCGCTGCCCGCGGAGTTGCGTGACAGATGGCAGGCGGCGACCGGTGCGCGGCTGGTCGAAGGCTATGGGCTGTCGGAGAGTTCGGGCGTGCTGACGTGTAACCCGTATGAGGGCGAGCAGCGCCCGGGCACGATCGGCCAGCCCGTGCCCGGCACCCGGCTGCGCCTCGTCGACAAGGAGGACGCCACGAAAGAGGTTGCCGCCGGCGCGCCGGGTGAGATCGTCGCGCGCGGGCCGCAGGTGATGGCGGGCTATTGGAACCGCCCCGATGCCGCCGCCGACGCGTTCGTCACGCTGGACGGGGAGCAGTGGTTGCGTACCGGCGATGTCGGCGTGATCGACGGCGACGGCTTCGTCGCGGTGGTCGACCGGTTGAAGGACATGATCTCGGTCGGCGGCTTCAAGGTGTTTCCGAGCCAGATCGAGGAAATCCTCTACCACCATCCTGCGATCAAGGAGGCGTTGGTGGTCGGCATTCCCGACGCCTATCGCGGCGAGGTGCCACGCGCCTATGTGACGCTGAACGACGCGTCTGACCCGGCGACCGCGACCGACCCGGACGCGCTGCTCGCCTGGCTCAACCCGCAACTCGGCAAGCACGAACGCGTCGACCGCGTGGTGGTGCGCGACACGCTGCCGAAGACGATGATCGGCAAGCTCAGCCGCAAGGACCTGCTGGCGCAGGTCGCCGCCGAGGCCGGCACCGCATCGTGACGGCGATCCTTGACCATCATCCCTGCGCTGCCGCATAGCCCGCGCATGGATCAGGCGATCGAGAACCTGTCGTTCGAGGAAGCGATGCGCGAGCTGGAAGGCATCGTCGGCAAGCTTGAATCCGGCGACACCCCGCTGGAGGATGCGATCCGGCTGTATGAGCGCGGCAGCGCGCTGCGGCAGCGCTGCGCCGACCGGCTCGACGCGGCACAGGCGCGGATCGAGGCGATCCGGGTCGGCGCCGACGGCAAGCCCGCGGGCGTGCACGCCTTCAACGCCGGATGAGCTCCGCGCCCGTCCAGCCGGCCGCACCCAGCCTCGCCGACGCGCTGGTCGAGGTGCAGGCCGAGATCGACCGCCGCTTCGACGCACTGCTCGCCGTTCCCGACGATGCACGCGCGCGGCTGTACCAGGCGATGCGCCACGCCGCGATCGGCGGCGGCAAGCGGTTGCGCCCGCTGCTGGTGTTCGCGACCGCGCGATTGTTCGACGTCGATCACGATCACGCCGGCCGCGCGGCGACCGCACTGGAGGCGATCCACGCCTATTCACTCGTCCACGACGATCTGCCAGCGATGGACAACGACGACCTGCGCCACGGCAAGGCGACCGTGCACAAGGCGTATGACGAGGCGACCGCGATCCTGGCGGGCGACTGCCTCCACGCGCTTGCGTTCGAGCTGCTGGCCGATCCTGCGACCCACCCCGACGCAGGCGTGCGCGCCGAACTGATCGCCGATCTCGCGCGGGCGTCCGGCCCCGCGGGCATGGCGGGCGGGCAGATGATGGACTTGGTCGCGGAAGGGACAACGTTCGACCTCGGCACCGTCACACGCTTGCAGCAGCTGAAGACCGGTGCGCTCATCTGCGCCGCGGTTGAGGCGGGCGCGATCCTCGGCCGCGTGGCGCCCGAACAGCGCACGTCGCT
Organism: Sphingomonas sp. Mn802worker; assembly: GCF_000382485.1. GTDB lineage: Bacteria > Pseudomonadota > Alphaproteobacteria > Sphingomonadales > Sphingomonadaceae > Sphingomonas. Next base: position 102,745 of record NZ_AORY01000014.1, read on the forward strand.
GCGCGGTTACGCGCACGACCTGGGGCTCGCGTTCCAGATCGTCGACGATTTGATGGACGTTGAGGGTGACGAGGAACTCGCGGGCAAGAAACTGCGCAAGGACGAGGCCGCGGGCAAGGAGACGTTCGTCTCGCTGCTCGGCATCGAACGCGCGCGCGAACAGTCGCGGATGTTGGTCGACCAGGCGATCGACCATCTGGCGCGCTACGGCGCGGAGGCCGACCTGCTGCGCCAGATCGCACGCTTCGTCGTCGAGCGGGATCGTTGAGCATGACTGATACGAGCGCAGCCGCCCCGCGCATCGGCGTCTACCCCGGCACCTTCGATCCGATAACACTCGGCCACATGGACATCATCCGCCGCGGGGCGAAGCTGGTCGACCGGCTGGTGATCGGGGTTACCACCAACCCGTCGAAGTCGCCGATGTTCTCGCTTTCTGAACGCATGGCGATGGTCGAGCGCGAGGTGGCCGGGATCGCGGGCGATATCCGCGTCGTGCAGTTCGACGCGCTGCTGATGAACTTCGCCGAGCGTGAGCGCGCCAGCGTCATCGTCCGCGGCCTGCGCGCGGTTGCCGACTTCGAATATGAATACCAGATGGCGGGCATGAACCAGAAGCTCAATGACCGGATCGAGACGGTCTTCCTGATGGCCGACGTCGCGCTGCAACCGATCGCATCGAAGCTGGTCAAGGAGATTGCGATCTTTGGCGGCGACATCCGCAAGTTCGTGACGCCATGTGTGCGCGAGGAAGTGGTCGCCCGCGTCGAGGTGGTCGGCCGCCGCGGCAGCTGACGCTCGTCAGCGCCAAGCCTGCGCGCCCTTCGGTTTGGCAAGCCCGCGCGCCATTCAGTTTGGCGCAAGCCGCGAATTGCTTTAGGTGAACGCCGTCCCTGTCATCACCGTGTAGGCCCGATGCGCTTTCTTGCCGCTTTCCTGTCGCTGATCCTGTCGTTCGTCGCGCTGCCTGCGTTGGCGCAGGCGCCCCAACCCGGTGCTGCTGCCCCGGCACAGCCATTGCCGACGACTGACCTTGCCAACGTCTGGCTGCTCGACCTGTCGACCGGCGGGCGTGTCGCGATCCTGCTGCGCCCCGATGTCGCGCCCAAGATGGTGGAGCGGATCAAGACGTTGACGCGCCAGCATTTCTACGACGGGTTGATCTTCCACCGCGTAATCGATGGCTTCATGGCGCAGGGCGGCGACCCGAAGGGTGATGGCACCGGCGGATCGCAGCTGCCCGACGTGCCGGCGGAGTTCAATTACCTGCCGCACGTGCGCGGCGCGGTGGCGGCAGCGCGGGCGGAGAAGGAAGACAGCGCGAACAGCCAGTTCTATATCGTCTTCCAGCCGCGCCTTCAGCTCGACAAGAAGTACACCGTATTCGGTCGCGTGATGACGGGCATGAACTACGTCGACACGATTGAGCGCGGCGAGCCGCCGGCGAACCCGTCGCGCATCCTCCACGCCTATATCGCCAGCGACAATCCGCCCGCCTATCAGGCCGCGCCCGCGCAGGCGGTGATCCCGGCCGCACTCGGCGACGTGACGCTGCCCGGAGCGAAGCCGGCGAAGCCGATGCCGGCGCCTGTGAAGAAGCGCAGCCCGCGCCGCTGACGCCTGCTCTGGTATTCGGGGTAAGCGCGTGAACGTCGACCTGTTCGATTTCGATCTGCCGGCCGAGCGGATCGCGCTGCGCCCCGCTGCGCCGCGAGACGCCGCACGGATGCTGGTGGTCGACGGTGCCGGGCTGCACGACCGCATCGTGTCCGACCTGCCGGTGCAACTGCGCGCGGGCGACCTGCTCGTCTTCAACGACACGCGCGTGATCCCGGCGCAGCTCGAGGGGACGCGCGGGCAGGCGCGCATCGGCGCGACGCTCCACAAGCGCGAGGGGTTGAGGCGCTGGCGTGCGTTCGTGCGCAACGCCAAGCGGCTGCGCGATGGCGACGTGATCGACTTCGGCCACGGCGTGTCCGCTACCGCAGGCGCGCGCGAGGAGGACGGCAGCCTCGCGCTCGACTTCCACGGCGACGAGCCGGTCGAGCTGCTGCTCGAGCGCGCCGGGCAGATGCCGCTCCCCCCCTATATTGCGGGCAAGCGCGCCACCGACGCGCGCGACGCCGAGGATTACCAGACGATGTTCGCGCGGCAGGCGGGCGCGGTCGCCGCGCCGACCGCGGCGCTGCACTTCACGCCCGATCTGCTCGCGCGGGCAGAGGCGGCGGGGATCGCGCACGCGACGCTGACGCTTCATGTCGGCGCGGGCACGTTCCTGCCGGTCAAGGCGGGCGACACCGACGACCACCGCATGCACGCCGAATGGGGCCGGATCGACGCCGCAACCGCCGATCGGCTGAACGAGGTACGCGCGCGCAGCGGGCGCGTGATCGCGGTCGGCACCACCTCGCTCCGCCTGATCGAGAGCGCGGCGGATGCGGACGGCACGATCCGCGCATTCGAAGGCGACACGTCGATCTTCATCACGCCCGGCTATCGCTTCCGCGGCATCGACGGGTTGATGACCAACTTCCACCTGCCGCGCTCGACCCTGTTCATGCTCGTGTCAGCGCTGATGGGACGGGAGCGGATGCAGGCGGCCTACGCGCACGCGATCGCGTACGGCTATCGCTTCTATTCCTACGGCGACGCATCGTTGTTGTTGCCGGAGGTCGCCGCATGATCGCGGCGCTGCTCGCGCTGGCGTTACAAGCGCCCGAGGCGGGCGACGTCGTCGTCCGCGCGCCGCTGCCCGGCACGCCGCAGACGCCCGCGACGATGGTGGTCGAGCCGGTGGCGATGATGATCGCGACTTTCGACACCGACGGCGACGGCTTCGTCGACCGGGCAGAGCTTCAGGCGGGCGTGCAGCATTCGTTCGAGGTGATCGACACCGCAAAGACGGGCTACCTGCGCTACATCGCCTTCGCCGACTGGGCCGAGCGCTGGCTCGGCGACCGCAACGCGCTGCCAAGCCCGTTCGAGGTCGATCGAAATCAGGACGATCAGATCTCGCTCGACGAGTTGCAGGACCATTTCTCGCGGCTGTTCGCGCGCTACGACAAGAACGGCGATCACCGGATCAGCCGCGCCGAACTGGTCACATATCGCACGGGACCGATCGACGCCAAGGGGCCGACTGCCGGACGACCGATGCCCAAACCCGCGCCTCCGCCTGAAAAGAAGCGCCGGTGACCCGCTTCGCCTTCACGATCGCCGCGAACGACGGACGCGCCCGCACCGGCGAGATCGCAATGGAGCGCGGCGTCATCCGCACGCCCGCGTTCATGCCGGTCGGCACCGCTGCGACGGTCAAGGCGATGAAGCCCGCCGATGTGCGCGCGGCGGGCGCCGACATCATCCTCGGCAATACCTACCATCTGATGCTGCGCCCGGGCGCCGAGCGCGTCGCGCGGCTGGGCGGGTTGCACGCCTTCATGGCGTGGGATCGACCGATCCTGACCGACTCGGGCGGCTATCAGGTGATGAGCCTGTCCGAGCTGACCAAGCGCTCGGAGGAGGGCGTCGCGTTCCGCTCGCATCTCGACGGATCGCGCCACCTCATCACGCCCGAGCGCTCGATCGAGATCCAGCGTCTGCTCGGCAGCAACATCACGATGGCGTTCGACGAACTGGTGCCGACGACCTCGACGCGCGAGGTGCAGGCTGCGGCAATGGAGCGGTCGATGCGCTGGGCGAAGCGCAGCCGTGACGCATTTGATGGGCGCGACGGCGCCGGCGGCGAGGCGCACGCCAAGCATAACGCGATCTTCGGCATCCAGCAGGGCGCGCTTGACGAGGGGCTCCGCCGCGCTTCCGCCGACGCGCTGGTCGACATCGGCTTCGACGGCTACGCCATCGGTGGTTTGGCGGTGGGTGAGGGGCAGGAGGCGATGTTCGCCTGCCTCGACTACGCGCCCGCGCAATTGCCCGCCGATCGTCCGCGCTACCTGATGGGGGTGGGCAAGCCTGACGACATCGTCGGCGCGGTTGAGCGCGGGGTCGACATGTTCGATTGCGTGCTTCCCACGCGCTCTGGCCGCACCGGGCAGGCGTTTACGCGCACCGGGCCGCTCAACATTCGCAACGCGCGCTTCGCCGAGGATCAGGGACCGCTCGACCCGACTTGCGCGTGCCCTGTCTGTGCCACGTGGAGCCGCGCCTATCTGCACCATCTGGTGCGTGCGGGCGAAATGCTTGGCGCGATGTTGATGACCGAGCATAACATCTTCTTCTATCAGGCGCTGATGGCCGATCTGCGCGCCGCGATCGCTGCGGGCACGCTCTCGGACTTTGCGGGCGATTTCCGCGCGCGCTACGGCCGCGGCAAGGGAGAATGACGATGAGCGACGAGCCGAACGAGATCCTCGAAGCCGCCAAGGCCGCAAAGGCGCACAAGGACGCCGGCGCCGATAAGGCGAAGGCGAGCGATAAGGCGCGCCGCTGGCAGCTTGGCAGCATCGTCGGGGTCGGCATCGGCTCGGCCGCGGTCGCCGCTGCATTGCTGTTCGCCAACGGCAAGAAGCGCTGACCATCCGCGACCCTGGCCGCGCGCCGCTAGCGGTTCGGCAAGGATTGCTGCGCTAAGGCGTGCATTGCCCTGCGGGACTGCAGGTCATGGCACGGAGCAGGCGCGATCATCGGCATGGCGAGGCGAACGGGACCGGGTACCGCTTTGGTGCGGTTGCGTCAGGTGCGCGTGTCGTGGGCGATCGTCGCGGCGCTCGTCATCCTGCTCGCCTCCGCGCTGGCGGTGCAGGGCATGCTGCGTGTCGTGGGGGAGGGGCTGACCCGGCGGGGAGGGGCCGTCATCAGCGTGCCGGTCCCCGGTCGCGCCCAATCGTCGGCCGGTCGCGCACAAGCCGCCGCCGACCCGGTCTACGCCTCTCCCGCTGCCGGCGCGACCGGAACGATCGCGCTGCCGCCCGTGCCGCTCGCCTTTGCGCGATTATCCGCCAACAACGGCTCGGTGGTCGCCGCACGACCATTCTCCACTGTGGCAGCAACTGCGGTCGATCGCGGCCGCGCGCTCGAATGCCTGACCGCGGCGATCTATTACGAGGCAGCGTCGGAGCCCGATGACGGCCAGCGTGCGGTCGCGCAGGTGATCCTCAACCGTGCGCGCCACCCCGCCTTTCCCGCCACGGTCTGCGGCGTGGTCTATCAGGGGTCGGAGCGGCGTTCGTGCCAGTTCAGCTTCGCCTGCGACGGCGCAATGGCGCGGGTGCCGTCGCCGTCCGGCTGGGCACGGGCGGCGCGCGTCGCGGCGGCGGCACTTGGCGGCTACGTCTTCGCGCCCGTGGGGCTCGCGACCCATTATCACACCTATGCGGTCACCCCGGCGTGGAACCGCACGCTGGTGATGACCGACGCGGTCGGCGCGCACTTCTTCCATCGCTGGAAAGGATTTTGGGGCACCGCCGGCGCGTTCGTCCAGCGCTACGTGGGCCATGAGCCGGTACCAGGTCCGCACCACATGGTCGATCCGATGATCCCGACGCCGATCGTCGCCGCAAGTCAGGCGATCGTCGCACCCGCACCCACGAGCGGAGTGACGGCTCCGATACCGACTGCCACGCCGACGCGCGCCCCCGCCGCTGACCGCAAGATTACGCCGGCGACCGACATGCAGCCACGTCACGCGAACAGCGGCGATGCCATTGCACCGCCGCCATCTGTTGCCGCACCGAAGCCCAACCTGCCCGAGTCGCAGGTGCTCGATCGCTGGAAGGACTCGGGCAAGCCGCTCAGATAACGTGCTTCAACGGCAGCGCACGTTGTTCCTGTCGACCGACTGACCCAGCGCCGCGCCACCCGCACCGCCGAGCAGCGCGCCGAGTAGGCCCGACCCGCCCGGCGCGATCGCTGAGCCGAGCACGCCGCCCGCCAAACCGCCCACGATCAACCCGGTCGTGCCATCGTTGCGGCGGCAGTAATAACGTCCGTCACGCCCGGCATATACGCGGTCGCGGCGGCTCAGCCGACGCTCGCGGTAGCTCGGATCGTCGCGGTAATAACGATCGGCGTAATAGCCGTTATACGCCGGATCGGGCCGGTTGTAATCGTACGCGCCATAGCCGTTATAGCCGGCGTAGCGCGGGCCGGGGCCGTAATCGCCTGCGCAACCCGCCACCAGCATTGCGGCGCCGAGCGCCATCACCGTCATCTTCATCATCCGCCTCCTTGAACCAAGTGACGGAGGCGAAATGAACGACCTGGGCGACGGGTTGCATTTTACGCGATGAGCAAAGTCTGCATCCCTGCCGCCCGTTTATCGTGCGATCCCGCCCGCCGCCAGCACCGCCAGCGTCATCAGGTCGCCCGCGGTCGACGTCATCGGCGCGATCTGCACCGGCTTCTCCATTCCGATCAGCATCGGGCCGATCATGTCGTCGCCGCCCAGTTCGCGCAGCAGCTTGGCCGAGATGTTGGCCGATTGCAGCCCCGGCATGACCAGGATGTTGGCCGGTCCCGACAGGCGCGCGAACGGATAGTTCGCCTGCTGCTTGGGATTGAGCGCCACGTCGGGCGACATTTCGCCCTCATATTCGAAGCCGACCTGCCGCCCGTCGAGCACGGTCACCGCCTGGCGGATGTTGTCGAGGAACGAACCCTCGGGCGTACCAAAGGTCGAGTAGCTCAGGAACGCGACACGCGGTTCGTGGCCCATCCGGCGCGCGACCGCGGCGGTCTGCTCCGCGATGTCGGCCAGCTCCTCCGCGCTCGGGCGTTCGTTGACGGTCGTGTCGGCGATGAAGATCGTGTGGCTCTGCCCGACCAGCACGTGGATGCCGAACGGGGTGCGATCGGGCTTGGGATCGATCACGCGGCGCACCTCGCGGTAGCTTTGCGCGAAGGTGCGCGTGATGCCGGTGATCATCGCATCCGCCTCGCCCAGTTGCAGCAACACCGCGCCGAAGGTGTTACGATCCTGGTTGATCATCCGCTCGCAGTCGCGGCGCAGGAAGCCGCGGCGTTGCAGCCGACCGTAGAGGAAGTCGACCATCCGCGGCACCAGCGGCGACTTGCGGCTGTTGTGGACCTCATATTCTTCGGGGTGCGTGATGCCCAAGGCAGCGAGACGGTCGTGCACGTCGTCGCGCCCGACCAGCACCGGGGTGCCGTAGCCGCCTTCCTTGAATGCGATGGCGGCGCGCAGCACGACTTCTTCCTCACCTTCGGCGAAGATCACGCGCTTGGGATGCGCACGCGCGCCCTCGTAGGCGAGGCTCAGCACCGACGTGGTCGGGTTCAATCGCGCGCGCAGCGACTGGCGATACGCATCGATGTCGAGGATCGGCTTGGTCGACACGCCCGAATCCATCGCTGCCTTGGCAACCGCGACCGACACTTCCTCCATCAACCGCGGATCGAACGGCGCGGGGATGATATATTCGGGGCCGAAGCTGTGCTGGACGCCGTAGGCCGCGGCGACTTCCTCCGGCACGCGCTGCCGCGCCAGTTCGGCGATGGCGTTGGCGGCGGCGATCTTCATCTCGTCGTTGATCGCGGACGCACGCACGTCGAGCGCGCCGCGAAAGATGAAGGGGAAGCCAAGCACGTTGTTGACCTGGTTCGGATAATCCGACCGCCCGGTGGCGATGATCGCGTCGGGACGCGCAGCGCGCGCCTGCTCGGGGCGGATTTCTGGCTCCGGGTTCGCCATCGCGAAGATGATCGGCGCCTTGGCCATGTCCTTGACCATCTCGGGCTTGAGCGCGCCCGCCGCCGACAACCCCAGGAACACGTCAGCACCCGCCAGCGCCTCGGTCAGCGTGCGCCGGTCAGTCGCGACCGCGTGCGTCGACTGCCACTGGTTCACGCCTTCGCGCCCCTGGTAGATCACGCCGGTGCGGTCGCAGATGATGACGTTCTCCTGCCTGACACCCATCGCCTTGATCAGGTCGGTGCAGGCGAGCGCCGCCGCGCCTGCGCCGTTCACGACGACCTTGATCTCGGACAGCTTGCGCCCGGTCAGCAGGCACGCGTTGATGAGCCCCGCGGCGCAGATGATCGCGGTGCCATGCTGGTCGTCGTGGAAGACGGGAATGTTCATCCGCTCGCGCAATGTCTGCTCGATGATGAAGCACTCGGGCGCCTTGATATCCTCAAGGTTGATGCCGCCGAAGCTCGGCTCCAGCAACGCGACCGCGTTGACGAAGGCGTCGACGTCCTCGGTCGCCAGTTCCAGATCGATCGAGTCGACGTCGGCGAAGCGCTTGAAGAGCACCGCCTTCCCTTCCATCACCGGCTTGGACGCGAGCGCGCCGAGGTTGCCGAGCCCGAGGATCGCGGTGCCGTTGGAGATCACCGCGACCAGATTGCCCTTGGCGGTGTAATCGTAGGCAGTGGCGGGGTCCTCCGCGATCGCGCGCACCGGCACCGCGACGCCCGGTGAGTAGGCCAGCGCCAGATCGCGCTGCGTCGCCATCGGCTTCGACGCGATGATCTCGATCTTGCCCGGCCGCCCTTCCGAGTGGAACAGCAGCGCCTCGCGCTCCGAAAACTGGTCGTTGCTCACTTCTTCGGCGGGGGTGCGCGGATCGGTCATGCCGCTGCCCTTACGGAAAGGTGGCCGCAATGTGAACCGCTACCAGACGCCCGCCACACGCCGCTCGTGATCGAGCAGGAAACGCTTGGTTTCTAACCCGCCTGCGAACCCGGTCAGCGCGCCGTTCGCTCCCACGACCCGGTGGCATGGCGCGACGATCGACAGCGGATTGCGCCCGTTCGCCGCGCCCACCGCGCGCGTGGCGGAAGGGCGGCCGATCGCACGCGCGATCTCGGCGTAGCTGCGCGTCCCGGCGAATGGAATGTCGGCGAGCGCCAGCCACACGTCGCGCTGGAACGGCGTGCCCTGCGGGTCGAGCGGCAGGTCGAACGTGGTGCGCGTGCCGGCGAAATACTCGCTGAGCTGCGCAGTAGCCGCGGTGAGCACCGGATGATCGTCGCGCTCGCTCGCCTCGCCAAGCCGCACCCGGTCGGGGGCCTCGTCCGGCCACAGGATCGCGACCAGCCCCGCGTCGGAGGCGACCAGCGTCAATGCACCGATCGGGGAGGGCAGGGACGTGCGGTACAGCATGGCGACGGCGGCTCCCGATGGCGACGGCGTGAGCATAGCGCCTACCGCCCGGCACTGACACGCCTTTCGCCGCCGCGCGCGCTTCTGTATCGCGCCCGCGATGGCGAGCCCTTCAACCCCGACCCCGATGATGGCGCAATATCTGGCGCTGAAGGCGGAGGCGGCGGATTGCCTGCTGTTCTATCGCATGGGCGACTTCTTCGAGCTGTTCTTCGACGACGCGCGCGTGGCTGCACAGGTGCTCGACATCGCGCTAACCGCGCGCGGCGAGCACGAGGGCGAGAAGATCCCGATGTGCGGCGTGCCGGTCCACGCCGCGACCGCGTACCTGCAACGCCTGATCAAGGCCGGGCACCGCGTCGCCATCGCCGAGCAGACCGAGACGCCCGAGGCGGCGCGTAAGGCGCGGGGGTCGAAGGCGCTGGTCGGCCGCGCGATCGTCCGCTTCGTCACCGCCGGTACCTTGACCGAGGAAGCATTGCTCGACGCGCGCGCGGCGAACTGGTGCGCCGCCATCGGAGAGGTAAACGGCGCGGTCGCAATCGCCGCCGCCGACGTCTCGACCGGACGCTTCGTGGTAATGGAGACCAATGCGGGCGGCATGGGTGCCGAGCTCGCGCGGCTGGGCGCGGCCGAGGTCGTCGCGTGCGAGGGCGCGGACCATCCCGCCAGCGTGTGGCGCCCGCGCGCCGACTTCGACAGCGCGGGCGGCGAGGCGCGGTTGAAGCGGCTCTACGGCGTCGCGACGCTCGATGGCTTCGGCCAGTTCTCGCGCGCCGCGCTGTCGGCGGCGGGCGCGCTCGTCGCCTATCTGGAGCACAACGCCAAGGGCGCGCTGCCCTTCCTGCGCCCACCCGCGCTGTCGGCTGCCGCCGAGGCGATGGCGATCGACGCCGCCACGCGCGAGAGCCTTGAGCTGACCTGCACGGTCACGGGCCAGCGCAAGGGCAGCCTGCTCGACGCGGTCGATCGCACCGTGACGGGTGCCGGCGCGCGGTTGCTCAGCGAGGACATCGCCGCGCCGCTGATGGACCTGGGCGCGATCGAGGCGCGGCAGGCGCTCGTCGCGCTGTTCCACGACGACGAAGGCTTGCGCGAGCGGTTGCGCGGCGCCTTGCGCGCGCTCCCCGACGTGGGCCGCGCGCTCGGACGGCTGGCGGCGGGGCGAGGCGGCCCGCGCGATCTGGGACAACTCCGCGACGGTCTCGACGGCGCATGGCACCTCGCCGAACTGCTCGGCCGCGTCGAGCCCGCGCCCGCGCTCCTCGCCGACACCCTGCCGCGCCTGCGCGGCCACGGCACCCTGATCGACCTGCTCAAGCGGGCGCTGGTGCCCGCACCCCCGATCGAGGCGAGCGACGGCGGCTATATCGCCGCGGGCTACGACGCCGCGCTCGACGACCTGCGCGATGCTGGCGCCGGCGGCCGCCGCGCGATCGCGGCGCTGGAGGCGAAATACCGCGCCGACACCGGTGTTTCCGCGCTCAAGATCAAGCACAACGGCGTGCTTGGCTATCATATCGAGGTGCCCGCGCGCGCCGCCGATCCGCTGATGCGCGCGGACTCGGGTTTTACCCACCGCCAGACGATGGCGGGCGCGATCCGCTTCAACGCGCCCGATCTGCACGAGGTCGCGTCCCGCGTAACGCAAGCCGGCGCGCACGCGCTGACCGCCGAGGCGGCGCATCTTGAGGAACTGACGCAAACCGCGCTCGCCGCGCGCGAGAACATCGCCGCGACCGCAGACGCGCTCGCGCGGCTGGACGTCGCCGCGGGCCTCGCCGAGCGCGCGGTTGAAGGTCATTGGACACGCCCGCAGATGGTCGAGCAACCCTGCTTCGAGGTCGCGGGCGGGCGTCACCCGGTGGTCGAGCGCGCGCTGGCGACATCGGGCGACCGCTTCGTCGCCAACGACTGCCGCCTGTCGGAGGCGAACCGCCTGTGGCTCGTCACCGGACCGAACATGGGCGGCAAGTCGACGTTCCTGCGGCAGAACGCACTGATTGCGGTGCTCGCGCAGGCGGGCAGCTACGTGCCGGCGGAACGCGCCACGATCGGCCTCGTCGATCGCCTGTTCAGCCGCGTCGGCGCGTCGGACAATCTCGCGCGCGGCCGCTCGACGTTCATGGTGGAGATGGTCGAGACCGCGGCGATCCTCGCGCAGGCGACGGCGCAAAGCTTCGTCATCCTCGACGAGGTCGGGCGCGGCACGTCGACCTATGACGGGCTGGCGATCGCCTGGGCGGTGGTGGAGGCGATCCATGAGGACAACCGCTGCCGCTGCCTGTTCGCGACGCACTATCACGAGCTGACGCGGTTGGCCGAACGCTGCGATGCGCTCTCGCTCCATCACGTCCGCGCGCGCGAATGGAAGGGCGATCTGGTGCTGCTGCACGAGGTGGCGGAAGGGCCGGCGGATCGCAGCTACGGCCTCGCGGTCGCGCGACTGGCGGGCATGTCGCCCGGCACCGTCGCGCGTGCGAAGTCGGTGCTCGCCAAGCTCGAGGCCGGACGCGCGAAGACCGGCGGGCTCGCCGCCGGGCTCGACGACCTGCCGCTGTTCGCCGCCGCCGCGCAGGCCGAGGAGGCGCAGTGCGACGCGATCCGCGCCGAGGTCGAGGCGATCGACGTCGACGCGCTCACCCCGCGCGAAGCGCTCGACACGCTCTACCGGCTGAAGGCGCTCGCGCGCGAGGGCTGACGCGGGGCTCCCCATCGCGGTCGCGCGCGCTTATGTCTGCGCAATGCGTCGTACCTTCGAGCAACTGCCCAACCGCCGCGCCATCGTCGACCGCCGCGTGCTTGCCGAAGCGCTCGCCGCGCTGCCGGGCAAGGCGGACGCACAGCTTCGCCGCGGCGCGACCGCGATCCTCAAGGCGGCGCTCGACGCCGGCCGCGCGGAGATCGCGCGGCGCCTGATCGAACATCCTTCGCGCGGGCTGGAGGCGGCAAACGCGCAGGCGTATCTGGTCGATCAGGTCATCGTCGCGCTGGCCGATTTCACGGTCGCGCGGCTTTATCCGCTGAACAATCCGACCGCGTCCGAGCGGCTGCTGCTGATCGCGGTCGGCGGCTACGGACGCGGCGAGATGGCGCCGTTCAGCGACGTCGACATCGGCTTCGTCACCCCGTGGAAGCAGACGCCCTGGGCCGAGCAGGCGATCGAATCGATGCTCTATGCGCTGTGGGACTTGGGGCTGAAGGTCGGCCATTCCAGCCGCTCGCTCGACGACATGGTGCGCCAGGCGAAGGGCGACGTGACCGTTCGCACCGCGCTGCTTGAGGCGCGCTACCTCTGGGGCGACGAGGCGTTGTACGAGGAGGCCGCGTCGCGCTTCGACCAGGAGGTGCGCAGCGGCACCGAGCGTGAATTCGTCGCCGACAAGCTTGCGGAACGAAACGCGCGCCACATCCGCATGGGCGACACGCGTTACGTCGTCGAACCAAACGTCAAGGAGGGCAAGGGCGGCCTGCGCGATCTCCACGCGCTGTTCTGGATCGGCAAATACGCCTACAAGGTGCGCAGCTCGCGTGAGTTGAAGGAAGCTGGGCTGTTCACCGCGGACGAATATCGCCTGTTCCACCGCGCCGACAATTTCCTCTGGGCGGTGCGCTGCCACCTGCACCTGATTGCAGGGCGCGCCGAGGACCGGCTGACGTTCGACTATCAGCGCGAGATCGCCCAGCGGATGCATTACGCCGACCGCCCCGGCAAACCCGCAGTCGAACGCTTCATGCAATTCTACTTCCTGCAGGCGAAGACCGTCGGCTCGCTGACCGGCCTGTTCCTCGCCCACCTGGAGGAGCGCTACAACCGGAGACACAGCGGTGAGCGGATCAAGCGGCTGCTGCGTAGCCCGCGCAAGCTGAACGGCTTCACCGTCGACCGCGGCCGGCTCGCGATCCCGCGCGACGACTTTTTCGCGGAGGACCCGGTGCGCCTGGTCGAGGCGTTCGCGCTCGCCGCGCAGACGAAGATGGAGATTCATCCGCTCGCGATGCGCTGCGCCACGCGCGACGCCAAACTCGCCGCCTCGGTCCGGCGCGATCCGCGCGCCAATGCGCTGTTCCTCGACCTGCTGACCAGCCCGAACGATCCCGAGCTGGTGCTGCGCTGGATGAACGAGACCGGCGTGCTCGGCCGCTTCGTGCCCGATTTCGCGCGCGTCGTCGCGCAGATGCAATTCGACATGTACCATCATTACACGGTCGACGAGCATACGATCCGCGCGCTTGGCCTGCTCGCCCGGATCGAACAGGGCACGCTCAAGGCCGACCATCCGCTCGCCAGCGCGGTGATGGAGCAGGTCGTCTCGCGCCGCGTGCTCTACGTCGCCGTCCTGCTCCACGACATCGCCAAGGGACGCGGTGGCGATCATTCGGTGCTGGGCGCGGAGGTGGCGCTGCGCGTCTGCCCGCGGCTAGGGCTCACCCGCGCGGAGACCGAGACGGTGTCGTGGCTCGTACGCCACCACCTGCTGATGTCCGCGACCGCGTTCAAGCGTGACCTCTCGGACTTCAAGACCATTCTCGACTTCACCGCGGTGGTGCAGAGCGTCGAGCGGCTGAGGCTGCTGCTGGTGCTGACCACCGTCGACATCCGCGCGGTTGGCCCCGGCACGTGGAACGGCTGGAAGGGGCAGTTGCTCGCCGACCTGTACGAAGGCGCTGAGGAGGTGCTGCGGCTCGGACACAAGCAGAAAGGCCGCATCGAGCGGATCGAGGCCAAGCAGGAAGGCTTGCGCGCTGCGATGAACTGGGATGACGAGGCGCTCGCCGCTTACGTGCGTCGCCTGCCCGAACCCTATTGGATCGCCGAGCCTGCCGACGTGCTGGAGGCGAACGCGCGCGTCGTCGCGCAGGCGGGCGACGCGCCGCTGTCGATCGCGGCGCAGGTCTATCCCGAACGCGGCGCGACGCTCGTCACCGTCTACGCGACCGATCATCCGGGATTGTTCTTCCGCATCGCCGGCGCGATCAACGTCGCGGGCGGCAACATCATCGACGCGCGCATCCACACCACGCGCGACGGCATGGCGCTCGACAATTTTCTCGTCCAGGACCCGCTCGGCCGCCCGTTCGACGAGGCGGAGCAGCTACAGCGCATCCGCGTCACGATCGAGGACGCGCTTGCCGGACGGGTGCGGCTGACCGACCGGTTGAAGGCGAAACCCTTACCCCGCCTGCGCGCCGACGCCTTCGCGATCGAGCCGAACGTGTTGGTCGACAACAAGGCGTCGAACCGCTTCACCGTGGTCGAGGTCAATGCGCGAGACCGCCCAGCACTGCTCAACCAGCTCGCCCACGCGTTGTTCCAGTCAAAGGTGACGATCCACTCGGCGCACGTCTCGACCTATGGCGAGCGCGCGGTCGACACCTTCTACCTGACCGATTTGACCGGCGACAAGATCGCGCTGTCGTCGAAGATCAAGGGGCTGGAGCGCCGCCTGCTCGCCGCCGCTGCCGGACGCGCGCTGGAGGAAGCGGCGTGAACGAAAAAGGGCCGGCTCGCGCGTGCGAACCGGCCCTTCTGCCGTAAGCGCTGCCGATCAGAAGCGCGTGCGCACCGTCAGGCCATAGGTCCGCGGCTCGGCCAGATACGAGGTGAAGATCTGGTTGGCCGCGGCGAAGCCGCCCGCGGTTCCGAACGCCTGCACCTGCGCCTGGCTGCCCGACCCTTGGAACGGTGCCGCAAAGGCGACTTGCTGGTAATCCTGGTTCAGCAGGTTCTGCGCCCAGACCTCGATCGCCCACAGGTCGTCGCGCCCGTGCAGGCCGACACGCGCGTTGACGACGGTGAAGCCATCCTGCGCCTTCTCGGGGAAGATGTCCGAGCCGGTGTTATAATCGGACGAGGTGCGCTGATCGATGTAGAACAGCGCCGACATGCCGTTCGACCCGATCTCCGGCGTCCACGATGCCGAGGTCGTGATGACGTTGCGCGGCGCCAGCGGCATCTGCGCGCCCGGCAGCAGGAACAGCGCGGGGTCAAGCGGCTCGCCCGAGGCCGATCCGACGATGTTGTTGCGGATCTTGGTGTCGGCGAGCGTGTAGCCCATCGTGATCGCGACCGACCGCGCCGGATAGAAGCCCGCCTCTAGTTCGACGCCCTGGCTGCGCACGCCCGTGCCGACATCGCCGGTGCAGCGCCCGGTCGCGGCGCTGTTGTCCTTGTCGGCGCCGTTCAGCCCGTCCTTGCAGCTGCTCAGATTCTGCACGATGAAGTTCGTGCCGTTGAACGTGTTAAGCTGGAAGTTGGTGAAGTCCGACCGGAACGCCGCCAGGTTGAAGGTGAACGGCCGTGACGAATATTTCAGGCCGATCTCATACGCATTGACCGTCTCGGGGTCGAAGCGCAGCGCGTTCACGTTCGGCGCCAGCGTCGTCTGCGGTAGATAGGCGAGGCCGAGGTCCGACTTGTCGAGGTTGAACCCGCCCGCCTTGAACCCGCGCGAGTAGCTCGCATAGGTCATCAACCGCTCGACCGGCTTCCACGACAGCACCGCGGTCCCGGTGAATTCGTCGTTGCTGAACTTGTCGCTCAGCGACTTGCCGTTCAGGGTCGAACTCGAATTGCCGGTGCAGCTGAGCGTCAGGATACCCGCAACCGTCGAGGCAAGCTGCGGGTTGGCGAGCAGCGGTGCCAAATTGCCCAGCTGCGACGCGCAAACGGTGTTGTCGTTGGTGAAGCTGGCGTCGAGGTTCTTCGTCTCCTTGGTCCAGCGCAGGCCGCCGGTCAGCGACAGCGTGTCGGTGATCTTCAGCACGTTGTGCGTGAAGAAGGCGAAGCTTTCGCTCTTCTGGTCGTAGATGTCGCGAATGCCGCCACGGTCGCTGATCGTCGACAAGGCGTCGATGCCGGCGAGGACGCGGGTCGCATTGGCGGCGGCGTTCGCCGCACCCGCGCCTTGCGCCGCGATCAGGCTACCGAGCACCGCCGTGCGACCCGACACGCCCAGGCCCGGAATGGTCGTGGTGCCGAGGCAGCCCGGCGCGTTCGGGTTACGCAGCGCCGCGGTCGGGTTCGCCGTCGCGATCACGCGGCAAGCGGCAAAGCGGCCATAGTCCCTGCCGAAGCGGATGTTGTCCGCCACGCGCAGCTTCTCGTTGCTGTAGAAGCCGCCGACGAGCCAGTTGAGCCGGTCTCCGAACGCTTCGCCGTTCAGCCGCACTTCCTGCGTGAAGGTCCGGAAGCGGCGATACGCATTGCCGTCGTCGGCGCGGTAAACGAGGTCGAGGTTGCCGTAGTCGAAATCGCCCGCGCCGCCCGACTTGTATTCGCGATAGGCGGTGATCGAGGTCAGCGCCGCACCGCCGAAATTCCAGTCAATCTGCGCCGACCCGCCATAATCCTTGGTGATGTTCGAATAGGCACGGCCAGGCGTCTGTGCGATGCGACGGTTGTACGGGTCGCCCGCGCTCGGGAACACCGCGCCGAGCGACTGCATGACCTGCACGATGCGATTACCCGCCGGATTGATGGCGTAATCACCCGGCGTGCCCGGCGTCGGGTCGATCTTCTCGCGCGTGTCGATATAGACCGCGCCGCAGCACTTCTCGTCACGCCGCGTGTAATCGCCGATCAGGCGGACGGAGAAATCGCTCGACGGCTCGAGCAGCAACTGGCCGCGCACGAAGAAGCGGTCGCGATCGTTATAGTCGGTGTTGTTGATGACGTCGCGGTAGAAGCCGTCACGCTTGGCGTAGACACCGTCGACGCGGAACGCGAGCAGGTCCTTGACGATCGGACCCGTCAGCGCGCCGGCGACGCGAACGGCGTCGTAATTGCCGTAGGTCGCCTCGCCGTAGCCGCCGAAGTCGAACGACGGCGCCTTGGTGTAGATGTTGATCGCACCCGCCGACGAGTTGCGCCCCGACAGCGTACCCTGCGGCCCGCGCAGCACCTCGACCCGCTCGATCTCGCCGATGTCGTTCAGCCCCGAACCCGTGCGGCTGCGATAGACGCCGTCGATGAAGGTGACGACCGAGCTTTCGAGGCCCGGGTTGTCGCCAACCGTACCGATGCCGCGGATGCGCGCGGAGGCGTTCGCTTCCGAACCCGTCGACGACACGCTCAGCGACGGCGCGAGCTGCGCCACGCCGCGGATGTCCGTCGCGCCCGAATTCTGCAGGCTCTGCTGGCTGACCGCGTTGATCGAGATCGGCACGTCGGCCAGCCGCTCGGCGCGCCTGGTCGCGGTGACGACGATGTCGCCTGCGCCCAGTTCATTCGTAGGGCTCGATTGCTGGGCGGTGGTGTCGGATTGTCCATCGACCGCGGCATTGCTGGTAACCGGGCTGGTCTGCTCCTGCGCGAGCGCCGGATAGGCAGCGAGGCAGGCAACGGTGGACAGAAGGGTCGCAGTGATGCGCATTGATGTCGGTCCTCTCCCGGATTTGAATATCGGGTTTGGCGCCGATCCTATGCGGATAGGTTTACGCGTCTAGTAAAACTTACGTGTCTCGTAACGAAAAGCATGGGCTGTGTGACACCTGTGCAACACCGCTCAGCGAAACGAATGCTCATGCTAGTGAGGCTGACGCTACGGAACGTGTGCGATCAAAGCGTCGGGTGGTGCGCCGACGGTGATCCCGCCGGCGCGCACCAACTTTATTTCGGCGACAGCACCATCAACATCTGCCGGCCTTCCATGCGCGGATAGGCTTCGACCTTGGCGATCTCGTTGGTTGCCTCGGCGACGCGCTGCAACACCGCCATGCCGAGCGAGCCGTGGCTCAGCTCGCGCCCGCGGAACCGCATCGTGACCTTCACCTTGTCGCCTTCCTCGATGAACTCGACCACCTTCTTCATCTTGGTGTCATAATCGTGGTCATCGATGTTCGGACGCATCTTGATCTCTTTGATCTCCTGCGTCTTCTGGCTCTTGCGGGCGAGATTGGCCTTCTTCTGCGCCTCGTACTTGAACTTGCCGACATCAAGGAACTTGGCGACGGGCGGGTCCGCGTTGGGGGACACCTCGACCAGGTCGAGCCCGACTTCCTTGGCCTGCGCCATCGCTTCGCGCGTGTACATGACACCGAGATTCTCGCCCTCGTGATCGATCACGCGGACCTTCTGGCTCTGGATCCACTCGTTGAAGCGAGGGCCGTTCATCGGTGGCGCCTGCATCGGGCGGCGCATCATGGGCGGACGGATAGATACTTCTCCTGTTGATTCACTCTGGCTGATATATGCTTTCGGTCACGAAATCGGAAGATGTCCGACGCACCCTCCTGTGCAAAGAGGAACGGCGCCGGTCGTTTTGTCGTCGATGTGTGCCTCAGAAGCTGCCGCGCAGCGTCACCCCGTAGGTGCGCGGCTCACCCGGAAAGCCGATGAACAGCTGGTTGGCGCTGCCTGGGAACCCGCCCGACGCGGCCTGCTGGACGCTGCGGAACGTGCCCGATCCTTGAGCGGGTATGTCGGACGCGAGCTGGAAGTAGCGCTGGTCGAGCAAATTCTGCGCCCACAATTCAACGCCCCAGCGCTTGTTCGCGCCGTACAGGCCAAGTCGTCCGTTCACGACCGCGAAGGCGTCCTGCACCTTTTCCAGGTCTAGGTCGGAGCCGGTGTTGGTGTCGCTCTGCATCCGCATGTCGACATACACCAACCCCGTCAGCCCGCGCGTGCCGACCGCGGGAGTCCAGCCGATACCGGCAGTGGTGACGACCTCGGGCGCGTTCGACAGGTCGTGGTCGGGCAATTGGAACAGCACCGGCGACAGCGGCCGCCCGCCGGTCCCGACCAGATCGCGGCGGTATCGCGTGTGTGCGTAGGTGAAGCCGAGATTGACCGACACGTCGCGCGCCGGCCGAATGGTGCTTTCCAGCTCGACCCCGGTCGACACCACGCCGGGGCGCAACCGGTCGGGCGCGCACGCGCCGGTCGCCGCCGAGGCATCGGTATCGGCGCGGTTCAGGCCGTCGCGGCACGACTGGATGTTCGCGACCTCGAAGCTCGTCCCGTTGTAGGTGTTGAGCTGGTAACCGCTGAACAGCTGGTGGAATGCCGCGACGTTGACGTCGATGCTGCGGCCGTTCCACTTCGCGCCGACCTCGTAGGCGGTTACCTTCTCGCTGGCGTAGGCGAGGTCGGCAACCTCGGCGCGTCCGTTGCCCGACGTGTTCGCCGGCCGGCTGAGCAGCGTCGCGCACGCCGCCTGTTGCGCTGCTGTACCCGCGCCCGCGAAGCACGGCCGGTCCAGTCCGGAGAAATCGAGGTTGAACCCGCCCGCCTTGTACCCGCGCGAGGCGGAGGCGTAGACGAGCACGCTCGTCACCGGCTTGAACCCCAGCACCGCGGTGCCGGTCCATTGCCCGTCGTCGAACGTCGACCCCGGCGTGCCCGCGGGAATGTCGACGCCTGCGCCGTTAACGACGCAGGCCAGCCCGGCGAGCGACTGGAGCGAGGAGTTGAGCAGCGCCGGGCAGAGCGTGTTGGTCGCGCGGTAATCGGCGCGTACCTGCTTGTGCTCGTCGGTGTAACGCACCCCAATCGTCGCGAACAATCGGTCGGGCACGATCGCAACAGTGTTGTGCGTGAACAGCGCCCAGTTGCGACTCACCTGCGTAAAATTGCCGTCGTTCGCGCCGGTGCCGTTGAGCGGTGCCGCGCCCAGTTGCCGCGCCACCGCGTCATAGCCTGCGAACACGCTCGTCGGCGCAGTCGAGCAGGTGGGGGAGGCGAGGTCGACATGCCCCAGCCCCGAGGCCGCAAACGAGGTCGCGATGATGCAATTGGCGAAGCGGGTGTAATCCTGCCCGTAACGCTGGTCGTCGTCGACGTTCAGCTTCTCGTTGCCGTAATAACCGCCGACCAGCCAGTCGAGCCGCCCGTCGAACGCGCGACCCGCCAGCCGCACTTCCTGAGAGAAGTTGCGGAAGCGGCGATCCAGATCCTGCCGGTCGAGCAGGTCGAGCCGGTTGAAATCGTTGTCCTGCCCCATCCGGTTCTTGTAATCGCGCCACGCGGTGATCGACGTCAGCGTCGCCCCGCCCAGATGCCAGTCGACCTCGCCCGACACGCCCCAGTCGCGCACCTCCGACCGGTACGGGACGCCAGCGCTCGTCGAGGTCGCGAACCGGAACCGCTCGTCCGCAGGCGGCAACTGGTAGTTTGCCCCCAGTGCCTGCAACAGCGGCAGCAGCGTGTTGGGACCGACCGCTACCGCATTCCCGGCGGGATCGGTCCGCGTCAGGTTGCGCACGGGACCCAGCAGCACGCCGTTGCAGCAATTCTCATGACGCTCGGCATAATCGCCGATGATCCTGACCGACAGCGCGTCACTCGGTGCCCAGGCGAACTGTCCGCGCGCCAGCCAGCGGTTCCGATCCTGGATGTCGGGCTCGCCGGGGGTCAGCTGTTTGATGAAACCGTCGCGGCGCTGCCACACGCCGTCGACGCGCAGCGCGGCGGTCTCGCCGACGGGCAGGTTCACCGCGCCGTCGAGCCGCCAGTAATCGTAATTGCCGTAGCTGACAGAGCCATGCGCGTCGGCGCGGCCGAGCTCTGGCGCGCGTGTCACGATGCTGATCGTGCCCGCGGTCGAGTTGCGCCCGAACAATGTCCCCTGCGGCCCGCGCAGCACCTCGACGCGGTCGACCTCGCCCAATTCGGTCAGCCCGACGCCGCTGCGGGCCCGATAGACGCCGTCGACGAACAGCCCGACCGAGCTTTCCAGCCCCGGATTCTCGCCCACGGTGCCGATGCCGCGGATACGCGCGGTGAAGTTCGCCTCGCTCGTCGCGCCGGAGACCAGCAGCGACGGCGCGACCTGATCGATCCCGCGCAGGTCGACCGCGCCGGTCGCGGCAAGCGTCTCGCCCGAGATCGCGGTGATCGCGATCGGCACGTCCGACAGGCGCTCCGCGCGCCGCGTCGCCGTGACCAGGATGTCGCCCGGTGTGTCGCCGGTCTGGTCAGTAGCCGGAGACGCGGACTGGTCGCCCGACCCGACCGGCGACTGCTGCGCGGCCGCGGGAAGGGTGAGCATCAGCGCGGACGAGAGCAGTCCGACCGCGAGCGCGGGCCGATACGAACGATACATGGGTGCGATCCCTGATGACCGCGGCATCTATGCGCCGCCTGATTAGGCGGGGGCGGTTAGCGGTCGTGCGGGGAAAGTCACGCGCTTTGTCGCTGGCCTGCGACGAGCCGATCGGTGATGCGCCGCCACCGATCGGCCCGACACTCACCGCATCATGTCGGGCGCGCGCGCCTCGTCGCGCAGTCGCTGCGTGATGTCGCCGAGCGCGACGAACTCCTGTCCCTGGCTCCCCAGGCGCCGCACCGCGACGGTGCCTTCGTCCGCCTCGCGCTTGCCGACGACCAGCAGCACCGGCACCTTCGCGACCGAATGCTCGCGCACCTTGTAGTTGATCTTCTCGTTGCGCAGATCGGTCTCGACCCGCAGCCCGGCGGCGCGCAGCTCGGCCGCGACCTGGTGCGCATACTCGTCCGCGTCGCTGACGATCGTCGCCACCACCACCTGCACCGGTGCCAGCCACAGCGGGAAACGTCCGGCGTGATGCTCGATCAGGATGCCGATGAAACGCTCGAACGTGCCCAGGATCGCGCGGTGGAGCATCACCGGGCGGTGGCGGTTGCCGTCCTCGCCAACGTAGCTCGCATCAAGTCGCTCAGGGAGCACGCGGTCGGACTGGATCGTCCCCACCTGCCACGTCCGCCCGATCGCGTCGGTCAGGTGGAACTCGAGTTTGGGGGCATAGAACGCGCCTTCGCCCGGCAGTTCCTCGAACTTCGCCTTGATCGCGTCGGACAGGCTCGACGCCTGCACCGCCTCGCGTAGCTCGGCCTCGGCCTTGTCCCACATCTCGTCAGAGCCGAAGCGCTTCTCGGGGCGCAGCGCCAGCTTCACCGCATAATCCTCGAAACCGAGGTCACGATAGACGCTGTCGAGTAGCTCGCAGAACTTGCGCACTTCCTCGACCAACTGATCTTCGCGCACGAAGATATGCGCGTCGTCCTGCGTGAACTGGCGCACGCGCATGATGCCGTGCAACGCGCCGTGCGGCTCGTTGCGGTGGCAGCAGCCGAACTCGGCCATGCGGATGGGCAGGTCGCGGTAGCTCTTGATCCCCTGCTTGAAGATCAGCACGTGCGCGGGGCAGTTCATGGGTTTGAGCGCCATCAGGTCGGCGTCACCCGACAGCACCGCACCCTCGTCTTCAGTGTTGGGAATCTCGTCGGGCACCACGAACATGTTCTCGCGGTACTTGCCCCAATGGCCCGACTGCTCCCACTGCCGCGCATCCATCAGCTGCGGCGTCTTCACCTCGGCATAGTCGGCGGCGTCGAGGCGGCGGCGCATGTACGCCTCCATCTGCCGCCACAGCACGAAACCCTTGGGGTGCCAGAACACCGACCCTTGCGCCTCCGACTGGAGGTGGAACAGGTCCATCTCCTGACCGATCTTGCGATGATCGCGCTTGGCGGCCTCTTCCAGCATGAAAAGGTGCTGATCGAGCTGCTTCTTGTTGAGCCAGCCGGTGCCGTAGATGCGGCTCAGCATCGCGTTCTTCTGGTCACCGCGCCAATAAGCGCCCGACACGCGCGTCAGCTTGAATGCGGCCGGGTCAAGCTTGCCGGTCGAGGCCATGTGCGGTCCACGGCACATGTCGAACCACTGCCCCTGACGGTAGATCGTCAGTTCCTCATGGTCAGGCAACTCCGCCGCCCACTCGGCCTTGAACGTTTCGCCCTGCTTGTTCCACGTCTCGATCAACTGCTCGCGCGTCCACACCTCGCGCGTGAACGGCTCGTTCTTGGCGATGATGCGGCGCATCTCGGCCTCGATCGCGGGCAGGTCGTCGTCAGTGAACGGGCGCTGCTTCCCGTCAATCTTACGGGGCGCAAAATCATAGTAGAAACCGTCGTCGGTCGCCGGACCGAAGGTGATCTGCGTGCCCGGAAACAGGTGCTGCACCGCCTCCGCCATCACGTGCGCGAGGTCGTGACGCGCGAGTTCGAGCGCGTCGGCCTCGTCCTTCTGCGTGACGAGCGCCAGCCGCGCGTCCTGCGTCAGGGGGCGCGTGATGTCGCGCAACTCGCCGTCCACCCGCGCGGCGAGCGCCGCCTTGGCGAGACCGGGGCCGATCGCAGCGGCGATGTCGGCGGGCGTGGTGCCGGGTGCGACCTCGCGAACCGAGCCGTCGGGCAGCGTGATCGAAAGCATGTTCATGGATCAATCCTGAGGAAATCTTCGGTGCCGCTTATGGCGGAAGTGCACACCGCGAAAGAGGCCGCGCGCAAACGTAGGCGAGCGGCGCCGTTCAGGCGCGCGTGTCGCCGAACCCCGGAGCCACCGGGGCGGTGCTAGTTCGCGTAGGGGAATGACGCGGTATCATCGCGCGCCGGCATAGCGCGAACGCGGTAATCGCGCCAGCCTGCACCATTGGGAGGGGCAGGGCGCCTACCTATATAAATCGCACGATGAGCACCGACTTCGCGGGCAACACCCACTTCTACATTCTGATCGGCGTGCTGCTGCTCGCCTCGGTGATCGCACGGCGCGTGCCGGTGCTGCGCACATTGGTGTCGCTTGCGGTCTGGGCCGGGCTCGCCGGGCTGCTCTACATGGTCGTCGCGCAGCGCGAACGGTTCGATCCCTGGATGGGGCGGATGGCGGCGGCGCTCGACATCGAGAGCCAGCAGGTGTCGGGCGAGGAAACGCGCATCCGCATGTCGCCCGACGGCCATTTCTACGTCCGGGCGCGGATCGGCGGTGTCGAGAAGCGCCTGCTGGTCGACAGCGGTGCGACGATCACCGCGCTCTCGCCCGACACCGCTGCGGCGGCTGGAGTCGAGGTGAAGCCCGCCTTGTTCCCGGTCGTGCTGCAGACCGCCAACGGCGCGATCCGGGCCGAGACGGGCGAGGTGAAGGAACTCCGATTCGGCAACGTCGTCGCGCGTGATCTGGCCGTCGTCGTGTCGCCCGCGTTCGGCAACATCGACGTGATCGGCATGAACTTCCTGTCGCGGCTGAAGAGCTGGCGGGTCGAGGGCCGCACGCTGATCCTCACCCCGCACCACCCGCAGGACACCGACGTCTGACGATCACGCCGGCGTCGGATTGACGTTGATCGTAGCGCGGTCGGCGGTTCGACGCGCGCGCATGCCCCATAGCAGCAACGGCACCGACAACCCGATCGCGACCAGGTCGATCACCACCGGCTCCGCGATCGCAGGCCGCAGCAGCACGAGGTGCCCGATCGCGGTCAGCAGCAGCGACCCTGCGCACACGCGCCGCAGCAGCAGCGCGTCACCGACACGCGGATAGATCACTGCGACCACGATCGCCGCCGCGAAGGCGCTCCAGAATGCCAGCGCTAGCGGTGCCTCCGCGCCGAGCCCCGCGCGCAGCCACAGCGCCCACACGATCAGCGTCGCCGATCCCCACACTGTCACGTTCCACGCCGCCCGCAACCGCTCGCCGCCCAACCCACGCCGCCGCCGCTTCTCCAGCCACAGCGTGTTGCCCGTCGCGGTGATCGCGCACAGCGCCAGCCCCATCAGCACGTACGCGATCTCGACCGGCAGCCCGGCGAAGTTGCCGAAATGCAGGTTGTATGACGACGCCGCGACCTGCTTGCCCACGGCGCCATCCGAAAGCCCGGCTTTCGAATGGAACGCGCCGGCTCGGTCGAAGAAATAGCTCTCGCCATAGACCAGCCGCCTGGGCTGCGCGGTGAGGATCTGGACATGCTGCCCCGCGGTGCCGGGCTCGTGGATAATGACGTAGGTCGCCACCGCGCCGGGCACCTGCGCCTCAAGCGTGCGCAGCGCCGCCGCCGCATCGGCGATATCCGCGGGCTTCGGATCGGACGGCGGCTCGTGCCCGAAGATGTGTGCATAAACCTTCAGCGTATCGCCGCCGGTATACGCCTTCGCCAGCAGCGTCGTGCCGACGCCGCCCAGCCCGATGAACGCACCGGTCAGCGCGACCGCCAGCACGAACGGCAGCGTCCACACGCCCAGCCGGTTGTGCCAGTCGGCGCGCGCCAGTTGCGCATCGTGGCGCGCGCGCAGGCGGAACGCGTCGCGGATGATCCTGGGATGCGCGAGCACTCCCGTCGTCACCAGCGCACACAGCATCACGCCTAGCGCACCGACCAGGATCATGCCCCAGGTCACCGGCAAGTGCAGATATTCATGCATCGCGATCAGGAAATCGGTCCACGCATGCCCTTCACGCGCGACGATCCGACCCTCCGCATCGACGTACCAGCCGCCCGAGTCAGTGGTGACGGTTGCACGCGGTAGTTCCGCGCTCGGCATCCGCACGTACAGATGCGTTGTCGCCGGCTTGCCTGACTCGCGCGCGACTGCCCCTGCGATTGCGCGCTGCACCGCGGCTGGCGACAGCGCGGTCATCTCGGGCACGTCGGGTTGTTCCCAGCGCTGCCAGCGGTCGTGGATCACCACCAGCGTACCGGTCAGGCAGATGATGTAGATCAACGCGCTGGCGAGCAGCCCGATCGCGGCATGACCGCCCAGCGCGCGCTTGACCAGCGTCTGGCGCGGCGACACCGGTGGCACGCTCACGCCACGCCCCACAGGATCGTGCCCGCGATCCCCGCGATCAGCGGTGCCGCCACCATCTGCGCCGGCCGCGCGCGGGTCAGCTGCACCGTCAGCAGCGCGGTCCAGATCACGGGTTGCAGGAACAGCGTCAGCACGACCGAGTCGCTGTCGAGCTCGCCGCCGCCGCGAACCGCCGCCTGCATTCCGAACGCCAGCCACTGCGCCGCGACGAACGCGATCGGCACCACCAGTGCGAACACCGCCAGTCGCCGTACCACGTCGCGGCGATGATGCGGAATCGAGATCGCGGGCGCGTCACGGGCCGCTCGACGCTCGCGCACCGGCGAGCGCCAGCCGGCGTACAGGACGCAGGTTAGCGCCACTGCCATGCCGACGACCACGCCAACCGCAAGCCCCCACGCACCATCGCTCCACGCAAGCGCGACCAGCGCCACCACCGCCAACGCCCAGCCGATCGCCGCCGCCAGCCGTGGTCCACTCCAGCCGAGCCGGACCAGCGCGATGCCGGCCGCAACCACGAACAACAGCAGCGCCGTCACTGCGCGTTCTTAACCGTGCAACGAGGAGTGCGCGTCATCGTCTCGCTTTTCCGCAACGCGCCCGCGGCGCCCTTTATCGCGCTATAACAACCACGCTATTGCAAATCAATCGCACACCTGCCGCCGTCTGTGCGACCTCAATGGCCACCCTCGACCCAGCCGATCCCGCCCGCACTCAGCGCAGCGGCGATCGCTTCTTCCAGCTCGATCGACTCCCATCGCTCCATTGGGTTCAGGTGCGCAACCGCTTCGGGCAGTAATTGCACGCCGAAGCGCCGCACCGCGCCGCTCGACTTGTACCCGGCCTTGTGCTGGTCGAAGCGCTGGTCGGGATCGCGCACTGTCTGACCGACATAGATGCCCCATGGCTGCCGCCGCGCCGGATGGTGCAGCAGGATCAGGTACACCGAGTAACCCGCCCGCGCGCTGCCGCGAGAGGTCGCGCGAAAACCTGCTGCGACCTGCGTCGCGCGCGCGATCACCTCTTCACCCGACAGCATCGACGTCACGCTGACCCATCGTCGTCGAGCGTGATCCACGTCGGCGCATGGTCGCTCGCGTGCGGCCAGCCGCGCACGTGCCGGTCGACGCCCGCGTCCGACAATCGCGCCGCGAGCGCGGGGCTGAGCAGCAGGTGGTCGATCCGCATCCCCGCATCGCGCGCATAGGCGTCACGCAGGTAATCCCAGAAGGTGTAGAGCCTGGCATCGGGGTGCAAGTGGCGCAGCGCGTCGGTCCACCCTTGTGCCAGCAACCGCGCGAAGGCCGCGCGCACAAAAGGCACGAACAGCGCGTCCTCCGCCCAGCGCTCGGGCGCATGCACGTCGCTTGGGCCGGGGATGACGTTGAAATCGCCTGCCAGCACCACCGGCGCGCCGCTGTCGATCAGCACCTGCGCGCGGGCGATCAACGCGTCGAGCCACGCCAGCTTATAGTCGAACCGTGCGCCCGGCCGCGGATTGCCGTTGGGCACGTACAGGCTCGCCACGATCACGCCGTTCACCGCCGCCTCGACGTAGCGGCTTTGCGTCGGATCGGGATCGTCCGGCAAACCGCGCTGCGTCTGGTGGATCGCGCCGACACGGGAGAGGATCGCGACCCCGTTCCAGCGCGGCTGCCCCAGCCACGCCGCCTCGTACCCGGCCTCGCGCAGCGCCGCAGCCGGAAACTTCGCCGGCGGCGCCTTCAACTCCTGCAGACAGGCCACGTCCGGTCGCTCCTCGCTCAACCAGCGCAGCAGGACGGGCAGGCGGCCGTTGACGCCGTTGACGTTGAAGGTCGCGATCTTCACTCCGGCCCTCCCGCGCTTCGACCGGACAGACGATCGCTGTTGCCACTCTGTTCCCTACGCACCTTTCGTTGCGCAGCAGGAACCATCGTGCGCGATGGCCGTCCCTGTCATCATGGATGCCGCCATCGTACAATTGGGCCTGGTCGAGGATGAGACGATCCAGCTCGACGCCGCCGCGCTCGAACTCGCCGCGCTCGATCATCCGGGCATCGACCTCGATCCCTATGCCGCGGTGCTGACCGCCATCACCGAACGCGTTGCCGCGCTGTCCGACATCGCTCCTTCCGCCAGCACGCAGGGCGCCGCGCTGGCGCAGGTGATCGCGGGCGAGTTCGGCTTCTCGGGCAACCGCGACCATTATGACGATCCCGACAATGCCGACCTGATCCGCGTCGTCGACCGCCGTCGCGGCATGCCGATCAGCCTTGCGATCCTTTACGTCGCCGCCGCCCGCCGCGTCGGCTGGACCGCCGACGTGCTCAACACGCCCGGCCATGTGCTAGCGAAAATCGGCCCGCCGACCGCCCCCGTCCTGACCGATCCTTTCAACGACGGGCAGGAGATGAGCCAGGAGGGATTGTCCGTCCTGCTCAGGCGGACGCTGGGCGAGGGAGCGGTGCCGCGCGCCGACCACGTCGCGGCGATGACCAACCGCGACGTGCTGGTGCGCCTGCTCATCAATCAGGCGACGCGCGCCGAACGCGCCGGCGATCCCCGTCGCGCTTTGGTGCTGTTCGCGCGGATGACCACCTTCGCGCCCGGCAACCCGCACGTCTGGTGGGAACATGCGCGATTGTCGCTGGTCGACGGCGATGTGAGTGCGGCGCGCGCCAGCCTAGGCGCGATGCTGGAGGTGACGCGCGACGCGGCCACGCGGGTGCGGATCGCCGCCGCGCTCGACTCGCTTGCCGGGACCTAGTCCGCCAACGCCTCGGCGACGGCCTCCTCGCTGATCTTGAACGCGTGCGCGAGTGCCGCGACCGACGCACCACGCCGTGCCAGCAATCGCAATCGGTCGAGGTCGAGCTCGGTCGCATAATGCCGCGTGTCGCGCTCCTCAGTCGCGTGTCCCGTCCGTGCGAGCGAGCCGGTGCTGCTGCGCCGCTTCGGCCGTGCATCGCGCGCGTCGGCGGCGGCAGCGCGACGCTGTTCCTCCTCGACGCGGCGCTGCTCGCGCTGCTGCTCGCGCATGGAGGACTGCGCGTCGCGCGCGCTGATACGAGCCTCGGTCCGCGCCTCGGCGGCGGCGATCCGCTCGGCCGCGCGGCGCGTCCGCGCTTCGGCGCGCTGCTCCTCGCGCTCGCCGCGAGTGCCGCTCAATGCGGGCGCGGCGGTGCTGCTACCCCAGGAACTGTGCATGCTTCCTCTTGATATGTCTGTGTCGAACCGAATTGGGCCCAGTCGTGCCGCCAGCCTCGTGTCCGGCGCCTAGGCGATCATCGACGCTGCGATCAACCATGCGCCGCGTCGGCCATTGTCGCGCTCGCCCGGCTTGTGCACTAGGAGCATTGGGGGAGACATTGATGCGCTCGACGATCAAGGACGTGTCGGAACGCGCGGGCGTATCGATCAAGACGGTCAGCCGCGTGCTCAACAAGGAGCGTTATGTCGGTGCCGCGACGCGCGAGCGTGTCGAGGAGGCGGTGCGCGCGCTCAACTTTCGGCCCAGCCTCGCTGCGCGCTCGCTTGCCGGGCGACGCAGTTTCCAGATCGGGCTGATCTGCGACAATCCCAGCCCCGCCTACGTCTACGCGATGCAGACCGGCATCCGCGACCGCTGCGAGGTCGATGGCGTGCGCATGATCGCGCAGCCCTACGACCGCAATTCGGGTCGGTTGCTCGAGGAGGTCGAGGCGCTGGTCGCGACCAGCCATTTGGACGGGCTGATCCTGACCCCGCCGGTTAGCGACCATGACGAGGTGCTCGACTTCCTGAAAGGCCGCGGCGTCCGCGTCGTGCGCGTATCGCCGGGTCACCGGCCCGAGGCGAGCGCGGCAGTCTTCATCGACAATCGCGCCGCCGCGCGCGAGGTTACGCGCCACCTGCTGTCGCTGGGCCACCGCCGCATCGGACACATCCTCGGCCAGCGCGATTTCGCGACCAGCACGCAGCGGTACGAAGGATATCTGGCGGCGCTTGCTGAAGCCGGCATCTTGCCCGAACCCGACCTGATTGCGCAGGGCGATTATGATTTCGCCAGCGGCGCGCGCGCGGCGGAGGCGATGCTGTCGCTCGGCACACCGCCCAGCGCGATCTTCGCCGCGTCTGACGACATGGCGGCCGGCGCGCTCGCCGCCGCGCACCGGCGCGGGGTCAAGGTGCCGGTCGATCTCGCGATCGCGGGCTTCGGCGACGATCCGCTCGCCAGCTACGTCTGGCCGCCGCTCACCACGATGCGCCAGCCGGTGCGCGATCTCGCCTGGAACGCCGCCGACCTGCTGCTCTCGCCGGAAGAAACCTTTGAGCAGCGCGAGCTGCCGCATGCGCTGATGGTGCGCGACTCGACCGGCGGACGCGTCGGGGGCTAGCCAATCAGGAACATCGCCGCGCCCAGCGCCAGCACGAACGCGCACAAGGTCGACGCCGCGATCACCAGCATCGGCCGCGGTCCCGCCTCCAAGAGCTGCGACAAGGGCGACCGGATCGCGGTCGCGGTGACGGCGGCGGCGAGCAGCCCGGCCGCGACGCGCTCCGCAGTGCCGGTGACCAGCGGAGGGATCATGCCGGTCGAGTTGATGCCCGCCAGCACGAAGAAACCGACGACGAACCACGGCAGACCCTGACGCTTGCCCGATTTCTCGCCGCGCGGCAGGAACATCGCCACGATCGCCAGCACAGGCGCCAGCAGCGCGACGCGGGTCAGCTTGACGATCGCCGCGATCTGCCCCGCGGCATCCGAGTAGGAATAGCCGGCGCCCAGCGCCTGCGCGACATCGTGGATCGATGCGCCGAGCAGGAACCCCGCCTTCAGGTCATTCATGTGCAGCCAGTGCGCGACGAACGGGTAGGTGACCATCGCCAGCGCGCTCAGCGCCGAAATGCCGACCAGCACCAGCGTCAGCTGCGCCTGGCTCGCGCGCCGCTCGCCAAGCGTCGTTGCCAGCGCCATCGCCGCGCTCGCGCCGCAGATCGCGACCGCGCCGCCCGCCAACGTGCCGAACGCCGCGTCGAAGCCGAGCCGGCGTCCCACCAGCACGCCGCACCCGATCGTCACCGCGACAATGACGAGCACCGCCAGCAGCGCGACCGGACCCAGTGCCACGATCTGCCCGAAGGTGACGCGCAAGCCGACGAGCACAATGCCCCAGCGCAGCAGCGACCGCGACGCGAACGCCAGCCCCGGGGTCAGCCGCGCATCCGCCGACAGGAAGTTGAGCGCCAATCCGATCAGCAGCGACATCAATGTCAGCGGCGCACCGTAATGGTCGGAGATGAACCCGGCTGACAGCGTCCCCGCCGCGACGATGATCAGCCCCGGCACATGGTCGCGCCACGTCGCCTTGGGGCTAGGTTCGAGGTCGCCGTACAGGTCGGCCGCCATCGGCAGGGTGGCAGAACGTGTAGCGGCCATCGTCGATCCCGGTGCTAGAGTGCGAGAGGACTAGCCTAAGTAAGCACACTCTGACAACGTTGTCGTCAATCAGATCGGGAGAGGGACATGGCGGCAGATGTGGCGACGCACAGTTCGAGGGACGGGGCAGGGGCAGAGGCGGGCAATCGCGCGCGCTGGGTCATCGTCGCGATGGTGTTCGTTGCGATCATGCTCAACTACGTCGACCGGCAGATCTTGGCGCTGCTGAAACCGACGCTCGAGGCGGAGTTCCGCTGGTCGGATCAGGATTACGCCAACATGGGTACCGCATTCCAGGTCGCGACCGCGTTCGCGTTCCTCGGCACCGGCTGGTTCATCGATCGCGTCGGGCTCAGGCGCGGGTTCGGCATCGGGGTCGGCGTGTGGAGCCTTGCGGGCATGGCACACGCCTTCGCGACCACCGTCACCGGCTTCCTCGGCGCACGCGTGGTGCTCGGCGTCGCTGAATCGATCGGCACGCCCGCCGCGGTGAAATCGGCCGCGACCTATTTCAACCACCGCGACCGGCAGATCGCGCTCGGCATCGGCAACACCGCTCCCAACGTCGGCGCGGTGCTGACCCCGGCGCTGATCCCGCCGCTCGCGGTCGCGTTTGGATGGCAATCGGCATTCCTGCTCGCGGGCGGGTTGGGACTTGTGTGGGTCGCAGTGTGGTTTGCGTTGCGCGTGCGGCCCGTCGCGCTCGACGCGGTCGCGGCCGCGCCGGTTCGCTGGCGCGATATCCTCAGCAGCCGCCGCACGCTCGCGATCGCGATCGCCAAGGTGCTGTCCGATCAGGTCTGGTTCTTCATGCTGCTCTGGCTGCCCGACCTGTTCCACCGCCTGTTCGGGTTGCAGCAAGGGACGCTCGGCTGGCCGATCGCGCTGACCTACGGCCTCGCCGCGATGGGCGCGATCAGCGGCGGCGTGCTGCCAGCGCGACTGATGGCGCGCGGCTGGAGCGTCAACGCCGCGCGCAAGTCGGCGCTGCTCGTCTACGCGCTGCTGGTCACGCCGGTGCCGCTCGTCATGTCGGTCGATAGCCCGTGGTCGGCGGCGCTGCTGCTCGGGCTCGGGCTGTTCGCGCACCAGGGCTTCTCGACCAACGTCTTCGGGCTCGCGACCGACGTAACGCCCGCGCGCGCGGTCGGCTCGACGATCGGGATCGCGGCGTTCTGCGGCAATCTCGGCTCGATCGGGATGATCCAGTTTCAGGCTTGGGCACTGGCGCACGGCCTCGGCTACACGCCCGCGCTGGTCATCTGCGCCACGTCCTACCTGCTGGCGCTCGGCTTCATCCAGCTGCTGATCCCGCGCATCGTCGCGGTCGAGCACGATGGTGAGAATAGGGGGGACGCGCCGGCGATCATCGCGCACTGAACGACAGACGCGAAAAAGCCGGCGAGGGCGACCCCGCCGGCTTCTCCTTCGCCGCGACGCTTAGAAGTTCACGCGCGCATTCACGCCGTAATAACGGTCCGCCTCGCGCGGGATGATGTAGCGGTAGCTGCCGCCCGGCCCGCCCGAGGTGATCGCCGCGGCGAAGCTCTGGTCGAACAGGTTCTTGACCTGGAAGTTGACGCGAAAGCGATCGTTCGCCTCGACGATCCCCGCCTGCACGTCGACCAGCCCATAGCCCTTGATCGTCGTCGCATCACGCACCGCGGCGCTGGCATCGAGCTGCGACAGCTGCTTCGACTGGTACGATCCCTGCGCACCCAGCGCGAAGTCGATCGGCCCACCCGTACGCAGGCGATAGTCGGCGCCGAGCGAGCCCTTCCACTTCGGCGCATAGGCGAGCGTGGTGCCGTTCGGGATCACTCCCGTCGTTACGCCGTTCGCCGGCACGCGGAACTGGTCGATATGCGCGTCGGTGTAGGCGACGCCGCCCGAGAACGACAGGTCGCGCACCGGCTGGAACAGAATGTCCAGCTCACCGCCGCGCGTCGAGATCTGCCCCGCATTGGTGAAGCGCGTGACCACCACGCCCTCGATCACGTCGGGGTTGTTCGCCTGGAAGTTGTAATATTTGGCGTAGTAACCCGCCAGGTTGATCACCAGCTTGCCACCGAACAGCGTGTTCTTCAGACCCACTTCGTAACTGTCGGCGGTCTCCGGCTGGATCACGTTGGTGCCCGTGCCGGTCAGATTGTAGAAGATGTTGAACGCCGGCCCCTTGTACCCGCGCGAATAGGTCGCATAGGCGGTCGACTGCCGCACGATGTCGTACTGCAACCCGACGCGACCCGACCAATTGTCGTTCGTCGTCTTGGCGGTAAAGGGAATGCCGTTGGACGCCGGCACCGCGGCGGTCGCGGCGGTGACGGGCGACACGCCGGTGCGGACCAGCCGCAGATATTCGTTGTACACGCCCTGGTCGAAATTGGGCGAGATGCCCGGTCCGGTCAGCGCCGTCCGCCGGATGTGCGACACGTCCAGCTGGTCGGTGGTGTAGCGCACGCCCACGATGCCGCGCAGCCGATCGGTGAAGTTGAGCGTGCCCTGGCCGAAGAAGGCGAGGTTCTTGAACACCGACCCGAACACCGCGGTCCCGGTCGGGCGCGTGACGGTCAGCCCGGGCGTCGAGCACGGCACCGGCACCGCCGGGGCAGGGGTGCACACTAGGTCGTTGCGCGTGAACGTCCGCGTCGTCTCCGCCCGCGAGTAGAAGGCGCCGAGCACATAGGAGAAGAACTGGTTCGACGGGCTGGTCAGCCGCAATTCCTGCGTGATCGTGTTCGACGTTTGCGGCCCGACATCGTGCAGCTGGTTGAACGTCGTATAGGCGCGCGGCAGCCAGTCGCCGTCGCGGATCTCGGTGTTGTCATACTCGCGGTACGAACCGATGTATGTGATCGTCTGCGTACCGAGCGTCCAGTCGGCCTGACCCGACACGCCCCAACTCTTCTCGTCGGTGTGCGTGATCAGGTCCTGGTTGATCCGCCGCGTGCGGTCACCCTGCGGCGTCGGCAGCACGCCCGAATTGATGAAGCCGTTGACCTGCGCGTTGGTGGTCGCACTGGCCGAGGTTGGGCCGGTGCCGATCACCTCGGCGCAGCAATCGTCGTTCGATCGGCGATAGTCGCCGATGATCGTGATCGTCAGGTCCGGCGTCGGATCGGCGACGACCATGCCACGCACGCCCCAATGATCGTAGCCGTTGACGCGGCGCCCACCGTAGGCGTTGTTGCGGATGTTGCCGTCGTAATTGCCGTAGAAGCCGGTCACGCGCGCGGCGATCCCCGTCGCCAACGGCAGGTCGAGCGCGCCGCGGACACGGTACTCGTTGCCGTTGCCAAAATAATAGCCGCCGTCGATGAAGCCGCCGAAGTCCTTGCCCGGCCGCTTGGTGACAATGTTGATGACGCCCGCCGAGGTGTTCTTGCCGAACAGCGTCCCCTGCGGCCCGCGCAGCACCTCCAGGCGGTCGATGTCGATCAGGTCGCTGAATGCCTCGCCTGCGCGGCTGTAGACGACGCCGTCGACGACGGTGGAGATCGATGGCTCACCCGCGATCGAGAAGGTAGAGGTGCCGACGCCGCGCAGGAACAGCGACTGGTTGATCGCGGTGCCCGATTTGCGGAAGTTGAGCGTGGGGACGAGGTATTGCGCGCCCTCAAGGTTCACAGCGCCCTTCGCCGCGATCGCGTCGCCCGACAGCACCGACACCGCGATCGGCACGTCCTGCAACCGCTCCGAACGCTTCTGCGCGGTGACGATGATGTCGCCGGGCTCGTTCGCCGCGCTCTGCGTCGCGGTATCGCTGCCCACATCGCCGGCGGTCGTGGCACTGCCGGTGCCGGTCGTCGTCTCGGGCGTGCCCGTCTGCGTCTGCGCCAT
Source organism: Sphingomonas sp. Mn802worker (assembly GCF_000382485.1). Lineage (GTDB taxonomy): Bacteria > Pseudomonadota > Alphaproteobacteria > Sphingomonadales > Sphingomonadaceae > Sphingomonas. The sequence goes on from NZ_AORY01000014.1 coordinate 137,632, forward strand.
TGCGGGCGCCGCCATCAGCGCCAGCCACGCGGTACTCACGGTCAACATCGTCTTCATCGTCTCGTTCCTCCCTAAAACCTACTCTCTCGCTGGAGATTTAGGTCAACGCTGTCACTGAAAGATTGTCTTTGGTGGCTAGAAACCCAGTTCGCTCATCTCGACGACGCGGTGCTCGCGCGCACTGATCTCGGCTGCGGTCCCGATCGCCACCGCCATCAACCCGTCGCGCGCACTCACCTCGACCGCACCTTCGCCCCGCACCGCCGCGTTGAAGCGCTGGTGCTCGTAGAAGGTCGAACCGTGGTGGCTGCCGGCGTTCAGCGCGGTCTCATCGACGTGGACCGTGCTGCGCTCGACCTGCTTGGGGTTCATGAACCCCACGCGCGGCGAATAGACGATCTCGCCGTCGGGTATCAGCACGTCGAGCCGTGCCTTGTCACCGACCGCGGTGATCTCCTCCTGGTTGGTCGCGCCGTCGGCGAACATCGACAGGTCGAGCATTGCGCGCACGCCATTGGCGAAATCGACCGTCGTGAAGCTGTTATCGATGATGTCGGGGGTGCGTCGGTCGTAACGCTCGTCCAAGTGGTTCACGTCCATCGCCCCGGAGCAATAAACGCGCACTGCCTCCGATTGCGTGATCAGCCGCATCAGGTCGAAGAAGTGGCAGCATTTCTCCACCATCGTGCCGCCGGTGTTGGCGCTGAAGCGGTTCCAGTCGGCGACCTTCTCAAGGAACGGGAAGCGATGCTCGCGAATGGAGAGCATCTGCAGGCGACCGACGCGCCCGGCGTGCACCTGCGCGATGAACTCGGCGGCGGGGGGCATGTAGCGATATTCCATCGCGGTCCAGAACGGCCGCGCGCTCGCCTCCGCCTGCTCGACCACCCAGCGCGCGTCCGGAATCGTCGTCGCCAGCGGCTTCTCGCACAGGATCGCCAGACCCTCGCCGAACAACGGCGTCAGCACGTCGCGGTGCGTGTAGTTGGGGCTCGCGACGATTACCGCGTCGACCAGCCCGCTCTTCGCGAGTTCGGCGGAGGAGGCGAACGACTGCACGCCCTCGCCGCGATCCCCAAGCGCCTTCTTCGCCCACCCAAGCGAGCGTTCGGTCGGGTCGGCGATCGCGGTCACCACCGCGCCCGGCGTGATCGCCAGATTGTTGAGATGCTCGACCCCCATCATGCCGGTGCCGACGAGGCCGTAACGCACTTGCCCTTCCAAAGCCCTTGCTCCTCTCCACTCGTCGCCGTACGTATGACAACGATGTCTGAAATCACTCTATCGCCCGAACCACGTCCTCTCGGCAAGAGCGGATTAACTGTCAGCCCGATCGCATGGGGGATGTGGCGCTTCGCCGGCGTTTCCGCGGCAGAGGGGCGTGCGCTGATCGAGGCCGCGTTCGACGCCGGGGTCACGCTGTTCGACACCGCCGACATCTACGGCTTCGATGGCTCAGGCGGGTTCGGCGACGCCGAGTCGCTGCTGGGCGAGGTATTCGCCGAAACGCCGGGGCTGCGCGACCGTATGGTGCTCGCCACCAAGGGCGGCATCACCCCGCCGGTGCCGTACGATTCGAGCACGGCGTATCTGACCAAGGCGCTCGACGACTCGCTTCGCCGCATGAAGGTCGACTCGGTCGATCTCTACCAGATCCATCGCCCCGACATCCTCGCGCACCCGCAGGAGGTCGCCCGCGCGCTCGACGACATGGTGTCTTCGGGCAAGGTGCGCGCCGTCGGCGTCTCGAACTATACCGCGGACCAGACGCGCGTGCTCGCCTCGTTCCTGTCGGTCCCGCTCGCCTCGCAGCAGCCCGAATATTCGCCGCTGTTCCTCGATCCGCTCACCAATGGACTGATCGATCAGGCGATGGAGATGGACCTGGCGGTGCTCGCCTGGTCGCCGCTCGGCGGCGGACGGATCGGCACGCCGGGCAATGCGCGCGAGCAGGCGGTGGCCGCCGCGCTCGATGCCGTCGCCACGCGCTTCGGCGTCAGCCGCGCGGCCGCGACCTACAGCTGGATCATGGCGCACCCGGCGCGGATCATCCCGATCGTCGGCACGCAGAACACCGCGCGCATCGCCGAACTCGCTGACGCCTTCAAGGTCAGCTGGTCGCGTCAGGATTGGTACGACGTTCTCGTCGCCGCGCGCGGCGAGCGGCTGCCGTAACCGACACACGATAACGAACGAAAGGGGAGAGGATTGTGAGCGATTCCATGCGTGGACCATGCGAGATTTCGTGGTTCTCGGCTTTGTGCGACGATGATTACGAGTTTCTGGGCGTGCCCGATCCCAAGCTGAAGTCTTCGTGGGAGCATTGCCGCGACATCGTGCTCGGGGCCGAAACCGGCGGGTTCGACAACATCCTGCTTCCGTCGGGCTACGCGCTCGGCATCGACACCACCGCCTTCGCCGCGGCGATCGCGACGCTCACAAAGCATATTCACCTGCTGATGGCGGTGCGTGTCGGCGAAAGCTGGCCGCCGCAGCTCGCCCGGCAGATCGCGACCATCGACCAGATCGCGCGCGGACGGCTGAAGATCAACATCATCTCCTCCGACCTGCCGGGTGAGAAACTCGCCTCCGCACCGCGCTACCAGCGGACGGTCGAGGCGATGCAGATCCTCAAGACGCTCTTGAACGGCGAGCATCTTAGCCACCAGGGCGAGTTCTGGAACCTCGACCTCGATCCCGCGGGCGTGAAGACCTTCTCCGGCGAGGCACCGCCGCTCTACTTCGGCGGCCTGTCGCCCGACGCGCGCGACGCCGCTGCGCGCGCCTGCGACGTCTATCTGATGTGGCCCGACACAAAGGAGAAGGTCGCGGAGATCATCGCCGACATGACGAAGCGCGGCGCCGACTACGGCCGCACGCTCAAGTTCGGCTACCGTGCGCACGTGATCGTCCGCGATACGGAGAGCGAGGCGCGCGCCTATGCCGACCGGCTGCTCTCCAAGCTCGACGCAGCGGAGGGCGCGCAGATCCGCGCCAAGTCGCTCGACGCGACTTCGATGGGTGTCGCCGCGCAGGCCGCGCTGCGCGAGGGCGCGTCGGACGATGGCTATGCCGAGGAGAACCTCTGGACCGGCGTCGGCCGCGCGCGTTCGGGCTGCGGCGCGGCGATCGTCGGCGATCCCGATCAGGTGCTCGCCAAGCTGCAAATGTACCGCGACATGGGAATCGACGCCTTCATCCTGTCGGGCTATCCGCACGCGGCGGAGGCGGACCTGTTCGCACGGCACGTGCTGCCGCGGATCGACCACGCGCCGCTGTGACGCACGGCTGGGGAGGGGACGGCAGCATGGACAAGCCATTGGTGGTCGGGATCGGCGGCACGATCGGCGGGCTGTCCTCGACCGAGCGCGCGCTCCGCATCGCGCTCGACGCCGCGGGCGAGCAGGGGTTCTGCACGCAGCTGTTCGGTGGCGAGGCGCTTGCGCGTCTGCCGCTCTACGATCCCAAGGCGACCAGCCGGACGCCCGAGGAACAGTCGTTCGTCGCCGCCGTGCGCCGCGCCTCGGCGATCATCATCGCCAGCCCCGGCTATCACGGCAGCATCTCGGGCGTGGTCAAGAACGCGCTTGATCTGCTTGAGGAGACCGCGCGCGACGCGGAACGCCCGTACCTCGCCGACGTGCCGGTCGGGCTGATCGCGACCGCCTACGGCTGGCAGGCGACCGGCTCGACGATCGCAGCGCTACGCTCGATCGTCCACGCGCTGCGCGGCTGGCCGACGCCGTTCGCCGCCGCGATCAACAGCCAAGTGACCAAGTTCGACGACGAGGGCGGCGCGAGCGACGCCGCGGTGGTCGAGCAGCTCCGCCTGGTCGGGCGGCAGGTCGCGCGTTTCGCGCCGTTGGTGGTGCACGATGTCGCTGCGCTCGCCTGATCGCCGCGAAGCGCTCGCGCTGCTCGGGCTAGGCGGCGCGGGGATTGCGACCGGCGCGGCCGCGCAATCGGTCGACCTCGGCTTCGTGGGCGGCACGCGCCAGCTCTCGGGCGACTGGCCGCAAAAGGGCAGCATGATCGTGCTACGCGAACGCGCGCCGCTGCTCGAAACGCCAATGAGCGCGTTGGACGGGGAGGTGTTTACCCCCAACGACCGTTTCTTCGTGCGCTGGCATTATCAGGACATTCCGACCGCGATTGATCCCGCGACCTTTCGACTGCGCGTCGGCGGCGCGGTGCGGCGCCCGATCGCGCTGACGCTCGCCAACCTTGCCAAGCTGCCGCATGTCGAGATCGCGGCGGTGAACCAATGCTCGGGCAACTCGCGCGCGCTGTTCAGCCCGCGCGTGCCCGGCGCGCAATGGGGCGACGGCGCGATCGGCAACGCGACGTGGAGCGGCGTGCGCTTACGCGACGTGCTCGACCTCGCCGGCATCGCGCCCGGCGCGGCCAACATCCGCGTCTCCGGCCTCGACCGCCCGCCGCCCGGGGCGCCGTGGTTCGCCAAGTCGCTTGGGCTGGACCATGCCCGCGACGGCGAGGTGATGATTGCGCTCGCCATGAACGGCGCGCCCTTGCCGATGTTGAACGGTTATCCGATCCGCCTGATCGTGCCGGGCTGGTACTCGACCTATTGGGTGAAAGCACTCGACCGGATCGAGGTGCTGACCGGTGAGGACGACAATTACTGGATGGCGAAGGCGTACAAGATCCCCGCGACCCCGAACGCGGGCGTGCAGCCGGGCGCGAAGGATTTCCCCACCGTGCCGATCAACCGCATGACCCCGCGCGCCTTCTTCACCAACGTCGACCGCGCGACCAAGGTGGTGGCGAACGATCCTTTCTACGTCCGCGGACTCGCGATGGGCGGGGCAAATGCGGTCGCGCGCGTCGACCTTTCGATGGATGCAGGTAGGACGTGGCACGCCGCGCACCTCGGCCCCGATCAGGGCAAATACGGCTTCCGTTTGTGGGAGGCTACCATCGGCGGGCTACGGCCGGGCGGTTACCGTTTGTGGGCGCGTTGCACCAATGCGGCCGGGCAGGCGCAATCGATGGACGCGATCTGGAACCCCGGCGGCTACATGCGCAGCCAGATTGCCTCAGTCGCGGTGACGGCTGCATGAAGCTAGCGATCATCGCCGCGGCGGTGCTGCTCGCCGCCTGCTCGGCCGAACCCGACGCCTCCCCGACGAAGCCGGCCGGCGCGTTGCAGCCGGTCAGCATCACGCTGCCCGCCGAAACCGCCGCGTTGCCCGACACGCCTGCGGGCACGACACTGTCGCAGCATTGCACCGCCTGCCACTCGCCCGATTTCCTCACCCGCCAGCCGCCGCTGACGGCCGAAAAATGGCAGGCGACTGTCACCAAGATGCGCGAAGCCTATCACGCTCCAATTAGCCCTGCGGACGATCCCGCGATCGTCGCCGCGCTGGTGACGCTACAAGGCGCACCACCGGCACGCTGACCCTTACCGCGCCGGCACCTCGCTCAGCGCGCCGGTCGCGCGACCGTGCCGGCCATAGACCCACTCGAACAGCGGGCTTGCCATCATCGTCGTCACGATCGCCATCAGCACCAGCATCGCGAACAAGGTCGGACCGATGATGCCCTTCTGCAGCCCAATGTTGATGATGATCAGCTCCATCAACCCGCGCGAATTCATCAGCGCGCCGATGCCCAGCGCGGTGCGATTGTCCTCCCCCGCCAGCCGCGCCGCGAGGTAGCAGGCACCACCCTTCGCCAGCACCGACGCCGCGAGGATCACTGCTGCGACCAGCAGCAGCGCCGGCGAACTGACCGTGTCCATCCGCGTGTTGAGCCCGGAGTAGGTGAAGAACATCGGCAGCAGTAGCACGACCGTCAGCGGCTCGATCTTGGCGCGGATCTCCTCCGTCAGCGTACCACGCGGCATTACCACGCCCATGATGAACCCGCCGAAGATCGCGTGGATGCCGACCGCATCCATCAGAAACGCCGACAGGCAGAACGCGATCAGCACGACGGCAAGCAACGGGGGCGTCAACTCATCCGTGCGCTCCACCGCGCGCGCCGCCGGGGCGAGCAGCCGCGGCCCCGCGATCAGCACCAGCGCCGCCCATGCGACCCCGCCGCCGATCGCCAGGATCGCGACACCCGCGCCGCCACCGAACGTCGCCAGCACGACCGCCAGCACGCACCACGACACCGCGTCGTCGAACGCGCCTGCGGTCAGCGACAGCGTGCCAAGCGCCGAATCGGCCAGCCCGCGCTCGTTGATGATCCGCGCCAACATTGGAAACGCGGTCAACGCGATGCACGCGCCCAGGAACAGGGTCGCGTTGAACTGGCTGATCCCGGCCGCGAACAGTCCGGGCACGCCGAGCAACCACGGCGTCAGCAGAATGGCGATCGCGAACGGCGCCGCGATCCCGGCGAGCGAGACGACCGACGCACTGCGCGCCTTGGACCGGAAATGATCGAGCCGAAGCGTCGTGCCTACCAGGAACATGTAGAGTCCGACGCCCAGCTGCGCACCGGCGTAGAGCACGTTCTTCGTTTCCTTGGGAAAGATCGCGCCCTGCAATCCCGGCGCGACGAGTCCGAGCAGCGATGGTCCCAGCACGACGCCCGCGATCATCTCGCCCACCACCTGTGGCTGCCCCAGCGCGACGCGCCCGATCCAGCCGACGACCCGACACGCGATCAGGATCACCGCGAGCTGGAGAAAGAAATGGATCGAGAAATCACCCGGCGCGTAGCTCGCGGTGCCGTTCACCGCCGCGCCGTGCGCGCCCAGGACGCCGCCTGCCGTCCGCCACAGGCTGTTCACCGCCTCTTCCATGACCATCACTCCCCTTGGTCGATCTGAAACGACAAACCTGCGCTTCTGACAAGTAGGGCTGAGGTCGGATGGTCGCGCGCGGCCTCGGCTATCCGCGGTGTGCGCGATCGATCGAGCGCGCACAGGATCGCCCACACTGTACGGCTCGCGGCGGCCGCTGTAAGTGGGCTGCGCATCCTTGATCGCCTTCGATCGTCGACACGATGCGTCAAACGGGGACCGTGCCATTCGACAGATCGCCGCCTTGCCGTACCGGATCGATGCTGCCGCAGGGGCCGACGGCGCGATCTGCGTCATGCTGGTCACCTCGCGCGGGACCGGGCGGTGGATCATTCCCAAGGGCAACATCGGCATGGGTAGCACCTTGCCGGAGGCCGCCGCGCAGGAGGCGGAGGAGGAAGGCGGCGTGCGCGGCGCGCTCTGTCCGGTCCCGCTCGGCACCTATCGTTATCGCAAGCGGCGCGGCAGCGGCGCGTCGCTGATGATCGACGTCGATGTCTTCCCGCTCGCCGTCACGCAGGAACTGCCGACGTGGAAGGAGCAGGGGGAGCGCGAGCGGCGCTGGTTCCCGCTCGCCGAAGCCGCGACCCGGATCGACGAGCCCGATCTGCGCGAACTGCTCCGCTCGTTCGCGCCGTCGCAGTTCCGCGTTGCAGTGCAACAATCCGGTGCTAGGTCGGCCGCGAATCGGGCTTCAAACCAAAAGTGGGGTACAATGTTCGCGTGGTTTCAACGGCTGTTGCCGAAGACCGGTAATTTCTTCGAGATGTTCGAGGCGCACGCCGCGACCGTCCTTGCCGGCGCAGAGGCGACCGCGCGGCTGCTGGCGGGCGGCCCGTCCGCGAAGGAGCACATCCGCGAGATCATTGAGCGCGAGCATGACGCCGACACGATCACGCGCGACGTGCTGAAAACCGTCCGCAAGACGTTTCTTACTCCCTTCGATCGCGGCGCGATCACCGCGCTGATCGGCGCGCTCGACAACACCATCGACGAGATGCAGGCGTTCGCCAATGCGGTCGACCTCTACGACGTCGACATGTTCGAGCCCGAGATGCGCGACATGGCCGCGATCATCGTCGATGCCGCGCGCGTCACCGCGGAGGCGATCCCGCTGTTGCGCGACGTGGCGCGCAACGGCGACCGGCTGCATGAGTTGACCGAACGCGTGATCCGCATCGAGGGTCATGCGGACGAGATCCACGCCGCCGGTCTCAAGCGCTCGCTGCAAAAACACGGCACCAGCGACACGTTGCGCTTCGTCGTCGAGCGCGAGCTCTACAAGCATCTGGAGCGCATCGTCGACGCGTTCGAGGATGTCGCCGACGAGGTCGACGGCATCGTGATCGATCACGCCTGAGGGCGGGACCATGCACGAACTCGCCTTTCCGCTGCTCGTCGGCCTGATCGCCGTCGCGCTCGCCTTTGACTATCTCAACGGGCTGCACGACGCGGCCAATTCGATCGCCACCGTGGTTGCGACCCGGCTGCTCTCGCCGGTCAAGGCGGTGCTGTTCGCCGCGGTGTTCAACTTTGCCGCCTATTTCCTGACCATCATGTTCCCCAGCCTCCACGCGGTGGCAGAGACGATCGGCAAGGGATTGATCGACAAGGATATCGTCACCCCCGCCGTCATCTTCGGCGCGCTCGGCGGCGCGATGTTCTGGAACGTCGTCACCTGGCTGCGTGGCATCCCGTCGTCGAGCAGCCACGCGCTGGTCGGCGGGTTGATCGGCGCGGGCGTCGCGCATGCCGGGATCGGCGGCATCCAGTGGGGCGGGCTCAACAAGACCGTGCTCGCGATCGTGCTCTCGCCATTGCTCGGCATGATCCTCGCCATGCTCGTCATGCTCTTGTCGAGCTGGGCGTTCCGCCGTTCGACCTCAGTTCAGGCCGAACGCAGCTTCCGTGCGCTCCACCTGCTGTCGTCCGCCGCTTACTCGCTCAGCCACGGCTTGAACGATGCGCAAAAGACGATGGGGATCATCACTGTGCTGCTCTACTCGACCGGGCGGCTGTCGGGGCCGTTCGAGGTGCCGCACTGGGTCGCGATCAGCTGCTACATCGCGATCGCGCTCGGCACGATGACGGGCGGGTGGAAGATCATCGAGACGATGGGCTCGCGCATCACCAAGCTGTCGCAGCACCAGGGCTTCTCCTCCTCGCTCGCGGGCTCGATCGTGCTGTTCACTGCCTCGGCGCTCGGCATCCCGGTCTCGACCACGCACACGATCACCGGCGCGATCATCGGTGCGGGCACCGCCCGGCGCGCGTCGGCGGTCCGCTGGGGCGTCGCGCAGGGCGTCGTCGTCGCGTGGATCATCACCATTCCCGCTTCCGCCGCGGTCGGTGCGCTCTTCTACGGCCTGACCCGCCTGTTCTGATCGCTCTATCTGATCCACTTGCCCTTGCTCCTTCCCCACGACATGACGTGGGGAAGGGGAGGACGGGCACATGGCCGCAGTGTTGATCGACGGGGAAGAACCGCCAAGCCACGGCGACATCCGGCTCGTCATTTCCGCCTCCGCGCTCGGCACCGTGTTCGAATGGTACGATTTCTTCATCTACGGAACGCTCGCCGCCTCGGGCATCATCGGGCGCGCCTTCTTCCCCGCCGGCAACGAGACGGTGCAGACGTTGCTCGCCTGGGCGGGCTTCGCGGTCGGCTTCGGCTTTCGCCCGCTGGGCGCCGCGCTGTTCGGCTATCTGGGGGACCGGCTCGGGCGCAAATACACCTTTCTCGTCACCATCACCCTGATGGGCATCGCCACCGCCGGCGTCGGCCTGACGCCGTCCGCCGCCACGATCGGCTATGCCGCGCCCGCGATCGTGCTGCTGCTCCGCATCGCGCAGGGGCTGGCGCTCGGCGGCGAATATGGCGGTGCGGCGATCTACGTCGCGGAGCACTCCCCGCCGGGCCGCTCGGGCTTCTACACCAGCTTCATCCAGGCCGGCGTCGTCGGCGGCTTCATTCTCAGCCTCGCGGTCATCCTGCTGTTCAAGGCGCTGGTGCCCGGCGCCGCATGGGAGGCGTGGGGCTGGCGGCTGCCGTTCCTGTTCTCGCTGCTGCTGCTCGCCATCTCCTTGTGGATGCGACTCAAGCTGTCGGAAAGCCCGGTCTTTCAGAAGATGCGCGCCGCGGGCGAGCGCGCGGTCAATCCGCTGAAGGAAAGCTTCACCTATCCCGGCAACATACGCCGCATGGTCGTCGCGCTGTTCGGCATCGCCGCCGGACTGACCGTGATCTGGTACACCGCGATGTTCACGGTGCTGTCGTTCCTGCAGACGACGATGCGCGTCGAGGAAACCACCGCGCAGCTCATCACCGGCTTCGGCGTGCTGATGGGGACGGGCTGGTTCCTGCTCTTCGGTCATGTCAGCGACAAGGTGGGCCGCAAGAAGCCGATCGTGGTCGGCTATGTCCTGACACTTCTGCTGCTGTTCCCGATCTTCTGGACGATCGGCGCGGCGGCCAATCCGGGGCTGGCGCGCGCGGCGGAGGCGAACCCGGTCGTCGTCGCCGGGGCAGACTGCCGCTACAGTCCGTTCGACAAGCAACAGGCGACCGCGTGCGGGACGCTGCTCGACGCCTTGTCGAAGAAGGGCGTGCCTTATTCCACGCGCAAGGCCGCCGAGACGCAGGTCACGATCGGCAGCAGGATCGTCGCGGATACCTCACCCGCGGGGCTGGACGCCGCCCTGACCGCCGCGGGCTATGATCTCGCCAAGGTCACGCCGTCCGCCGGCAACATCGCGCTGATCCTTGTCGCAATCCTTGCCATGTCGATGCTGTCGGGGATCACCTACGGCCCCGTCGCGGCGCTGCTGGCGGAGATGTTCCCGCCCGCGATCCGCTATTCCTCGCTGTCGATCCCCTACCATCTCGGCACCGGCTATTTCGGCGGCTTCCTGCCCTTCATCAGCCAATATGTCGTCGCAAAGACCGGCGATCCCTATTCGGGGCTGTGGTACACCTGGGGCGTTACGCTGCTCGCCCTGCTGGTGACGCTGTTCGGCCTGAAAGAAACGCGCGACCACCGCGACGCTGTGGCGTGATCGCGCCGGGCGGGGTAGGGGCGCGCGGATGATCCGCGTCCGCCGCTCCGTCCACGCATGACCGCCCCGCAACGCCTCTCCCTTGATGGCGCCGCGCTTGCGGCAAACTGGCGCGCGCTCGCACGCGCGAGCGGCGGCGCGGCTTGCGGCGCGGCGGTAAAGGCGGACGGCTATGGTCTCGGCGTGCGCGATGTCGTCACCCGGCTGCTCGCGGCGGGATGCCGCGACTTCTTCGTGTCGTCGTGGAACGAGGCAGCGGCGCTTGCCGACCTCGATCTGGCGAGCGCGGGCGCATCGCTGTCGGTGCTCCACGGCGTGCGCGACGCCGACATGACGATAGCCACCGCGTCCCAGGCCCGTCCGGTCCTCAGCACCTCCGCGCAGGTACGTCGCTGGCAGGGCGCGGGCGGCGGCGCGTGCGACGTGATGGTCGATACCGGCATGAACCGCCTCGGCATCGCACCCGACGATATCGCCGCGGGACTGCTGGGCGGCGTCGCGATCGACACGCTGTTGAGTCATCTCGCCTGCGCCGATGAGGACAGCGCGATGAACGAGCAACAGCGCACCCGCTTCGCCGCGCTCGCCGGGCGAACGAACGCGCGGCGGTTGAGCCTCGCCAACTCGGCCGGGATCACGCTCGGTGTCGATTACCACTTCGATCTCACGCGTCCCGGTCTCGCGCTCTACGGCGGCATGCCCGTGCCGGCGCTGACTGACGTGATCCGCCCCGTCGCTCGGATCGAGGCGGAGGTGCTGCAACGCCGCCTGGTGCGTGCAGGGGAGACAGTCGGATACAACGCTACCTGGGTTGCCTCGGTCGACACGCAGGTCGCGATCGTCAACCTAGGCTATGCCGACGGTTACTGGCGTGGCTTCTCCGACACCGGCCTCGCCTTTGCGGGCGATGTCCAGCTGTCCGTCATCGGGCGTGTCTCGATGGATTTGGTCGCGCTCGACGTGACGGGCGCGGACGTGGGCGAGGGAGACTGGATCGCGTTCGACCCCGACCTGCCGCGTGCGGCACGGGCATCAGGCATGAGCCAGTATGAGCTGCTCACCGGCCTGGGCCATCGCTTCGATCGCATCTGGCACGACTGATCTGCACGCTTGCTGCGCAGCACAGCGCGCTTGTTGCAGCGCGTCACGCGGTACGATAGCCTTCGCACCATAACGATCAGGCGAGGCGAGGATGAAGAAGCAGCATCAGGGCGACGGCGTGGTCATCATCAAGAAATACGCCAACCGCCGACTCTACAATACCGAGAGTTCGTCCTACATCACGCTCGACCATCTGGCCGCGATGACGCGCGCGGGTCGCGACTTCAAGGTGCTCGACGCCAAGACCGACGAGGACATCACGCACAATGTCCTGACGCAGATCATCATGGAGGAGGAGAGCCGAGGGCAGACGATGCTGCCGGTGCCGTTCCTGCGCCAGTTGATCGCGCTCTACGGCGATTCGATGCAAGCGATGGTGCCGGGGTATCTCGAGGCGTCGATGGACAGCTTCCACCGCAACCAGTCCGAATTCAAGACCGCGGTCGAGGGCGCGTTCGCCGGCTCGCCCTTCGCCGAGATCGCCAAGCGCAACATGGAGATGTTCGAGGCCGCGGCGAACGCCTTCGCACCCCCGGCAGCAAGGGTGCGGCGGCCAGGCCGGCGTCCGCGACCAGCAAGGATGACGAGATCGCCGCGCTCAAGGCCGAACTCGCCAAATTGCAGGACAAGGTCGAGAAGCTGGTGCGGTGAGCGGCCGCGACGCCGCTCACCGGCGTCAGTTCAGCGTGGCTTGACGAAGCGCAGCGTCATCCGGTCGCTTTCGCCGATCGCGGCATATTTGGCGCGATCGGTGTCGCCCGCGGCATAGGTCGGTGGCAGCGTCCACACCCCCTTCGGATGATCGGTCGTGTCCTTCGGATTGGCGTTGACCTCCGACGATCCCGCCAGCTTGAACCCGGCTTCCTCCGCCAGCCGACGGATTGTCGATACCTTCAGGTAACCGCTCTCGCGTTCGCGCGCCGCATCGGCCTTCTCCGGCAGGCGATGGTCGACGATGCCGAGCGTTCCGCCGGGCTTGAGCATCGTGAACCATGCCTTGAACACGTTCGCCGCCGACTGCCCGCCCGCCATCGTCAGATTGTGGACGTTGCGGAACGTCAGCACCACGTCCTGGCTGTTCGCGGGCACCGTCGATGCGCCGGTCGCCGGATCGAGCGTCGCGACACTGCCGGTCAGCGACTTCGCTGCGAGCATCTGTTTCGCACCCTCTGCAGCCTTCGCCGAGGTGACGAGTGCAGTGTAGCTGCCGCCGCTTGCGGGCACGCGCGCGAGGATCTGGCTGTACCAGCCACCGCTCGGATTGTATTCGACCACCTTCTTCGCCGGGGTCACGCCGAAGAAGGCGAGCGTCTCGGCCGGGTGCCGGTAACGATCGCGCGCGCGGTCGGCTTCGCTGCGCGCCGGATCGGCGATCGCGCGCGATATCGCGGGGTCGGCTTTCGGCGTCGCGGCGTGAACGGCGATACTCAGCGCCAATGCGGGAAGGATAAGCGCGGAGCGCGCGAGAAACGTGGAACGGGGCATCGAACCTCCTGTGTTTGATGCGTGCAGGCTGGACGAGCGATGGACGTGGCACAAGTGCTGAACGATGCGAGCGAGGTGCCGCTAGCCGCCGGGATCGTCGCGATCCTGGCGCTGCTGCTCGCGCTCTTTGCGGCGTGGCGTGAGCGGCGGGGCACGATGCGCGTCGATCCCGACGCGGTCGGGCTGCTCGACTGGCGCGGGGTGCAGATGCTTGCGCTGCTCCTGCTCGCGGTCGCGCTGCTGCTGGTGGCGAAGGGCTAGTAGAAGTTGGCGAGCGTCAGCTGTCGCTGTGTGCCGTCGCACAAGGTCAGCGCGACGGTTCGCCCAGCCGCGCCGGCGGTCCAGCGCGCGAGCGGGCTGGTGGCATAGGCGGGCGTCACCGGCTGTCCGTCGACGCGGCAGATCAGGTCGCCGCCGCGCCATCCCGCCGCCGCCGCGGGTCCGCCGCGCATGACGTGCAGCACCTTCAAACGATCTTGCGCGATGCCCAGCAGCAGCCCGCTGGTCGACCTGAGCGGCGGCTGGTCCGCACTGGTTCCGGGTGACAGCAGCATCTGCCCGGCGGTGGGATCGAGCAGCACGCGGTAATTCTGCAGGAACCCCGATCCGATCCGACCCGCGACCCCGATCTTGTCGGAAAAACCGCCGCTCGGCTCGACCCGCACCTCGACGTTCTTCGCGATCGTCTTGCCCACAACCATCTGCGGCACGACCGCGACTTCGCTGACGACCGGGCCCGCGAGCCCGAACGACACGGTGGTGGTAGTCGCGCGGCTCGACATCTGCGCGGTGTTCCAGCCCGCCTTGTTCAGTGTGATCGCCGAACCGTCGCCGGTATCGACCACCATCGGGCGCAACTCCGCGCCGCCGAGCACGACCGAACTGACATAAACCAGGCGTTCGGGCGCGATCGACAGCGGCGACGATGTGCCCGCGAACGGCGTACGTCCGGACTTCAGAAAACGGAAGCGCCGCCCGGCATAATCGATGTCAAGCGCATAGCCCGCGGTCAGGTCGCGGCCGACGAGCAGGTCGACCGCGGTCGCGCTTCCCGTGGCGGCGGCGGGCAGATCGGCGACGACCAGCCGGCCGCCCTCGCGCCTCAGGCCGCCAATTGCCAGCATGCGCGTCGCGATCCAGCCGACCGGCACCGATCCGCCGATTACATCGGCCTTGGCATCGCCGCGCACGCGCAGGTGCTGCGCCTCGGCGTAGCGCTTCGCAAGCACCGAATAGCTGACACCGGTATCTAGGATCGCGCTTGCCGGCTTGCCTTCCAGCGCCATCACGAAGCGGATCTGGTTGCCCGGCGTGAACTCGAACGGGATCCAGCGCGTCTCATGGTCGGGCGACAGCGTCTGCGTGCCTTTGTCGAAATCGGCGGCGGCAGGCGCTGCTGAAACGGGTGCGAGCGCGGCGGCGAGGGCAAGAATGATCGACACGAGCGGCGTTGTAGCGCGCTTGCTCGGCGGGTCACGCCTGTTTCGCCCAGCCTCTTACAAACAGGCCTCTTACAGGCAGGCTTCCAGAAACGCTTGGTCGAACCCGAACTGCTTGGCCTTGTCGATCGTATACGGGCGCAGCCCCATGGCGCGATACTCGCCGATGATCTTGCCGTCGGCGCTCTCGTCCAGATACTCGAACTTGAACAATTCCTGCGTCACGATGACAGGGCCTTCCATCCCGATCACCTCGGTGATGTTGGTGACGCGGCGGCTGCCGTCGCGCAGGCGCTTGACCTGGATGATCATGTCGACCGAGTCGGCGATCTGACGGCTGATCGCTTCCTTGGGCACCTTGATGTCCGACATCATGACCATGTTCTCCATACGCGCCAGCGCTTCGCGCGGGGAATTGGAGTGGAGCGTGCACATCGATCCGTCGTGGCCGGTGTTCATCGCGGCGAGCATGTCGAAACACTCGCTGCCACGAATTTCGCCCAGGATGATGCGGTCCGGGCGCATACGCAGCGCGTTTTTCACGAGGTCGCGGATGCTGATCTCGCCCTGACCTTCAAGATTGGCGGGGCGCGTTTCCAGCGGCAGCCAGTGCGGCTGTTGCAGCCGCAGCTCGGCCGCGTCCTCGATCGTCAGCACGCGCTCGCCCGGGTCGATCATCTTGGACAAGGCATTCAGCATCGTCGTCTTGCCCGAGCCGGTACCGCCCGAGATGACGACGTTGAACCGGCACGCACCCGCGATCTTCAGCGCGGTCGCCATCTTGGTCGACATGCTGCCGAACCCCGCCATCATGTCGAGCGTGATCGGCTTGGCGGAGAACTTGCGGATCGAGATCGCCGTGCCTTTCAGGCTCAGCGGCGGCACGATAACATTGACGCGGCTGCCGTCCTTCAGGCGCGCGTCGGCCAGCGGCGTGGTCTGGTCGACGCGGCGGCCGACCGAGTTGCAGATACGCTGTGCGATCTGGAACAGATGCTCCTCGTCGCGAAACTGAATCTGTGCGAGTTCGAGCTTGCCCTTGCGCTCGACAAAGGTCTGGTCCGGGCCGTTGACCATGATGTCGCTGATGTCGGCGTCCGCCAGCAACTCCTCGAGCGGCCCGAGCCCGAGCAACTCGTCGACCAGCACCTTTTCCAGCGCGAACTGCTCGCGCCGGTTGAGCGTCAGCCGCAGCTCGGCCAGCACCTCGCCGATGATCGGGCGGAATTCCTCCGCCAACTCGTCCTTGCCGAGCGTCGCCGCGGCCTCAGGGTCGACGCGTTCCAGCAGACGCGGCAGCACCTGCTCCTTGATGCGGTGGATCGATGCCTCGAACCCCTCGACCCGGCTCGATCCAGCCTCACCCGACGCCGCCTGGCGGTCGGCCAATCGCTGCATCGCATCGAGCTGCGACGCGGGCACCAGCGACTCCTCCGCCGCGGGCAGCGTCAGCGTATCGAGTGCGGGGAACTGCTCCCCTGACGGCTCAGGCTTCTGGAACCCGCCGCCCTGCATCGGGCGCGCAACGCCGAAGCCGGGTCGCGCCGCTGCACCACCGATATTGTTACGACGCCCGAACGCGTTCATTCCACCACGATCCTTACGGTTCTTGAGGTTGGCGTAGCGCGGCAAGGCTTGCGATTTACCTAATGCCGCGTTCAGCCTTCGTGAGGCGTTGGCTTGTGAGGTGACACGCGGATCATCTGACGTTCATCATCGTTTCACGCAGGCACGCGTCCCCGGTTGTCAATCGCGGGGACCGATGCTACCCGCCCGCCAACCCTTGCGAGGCGCCGTTTGCGCGCCATTGCGCTCGCTCGGGGAAAAATCCTCAGGCGACCAGCGCTCCTGGACGCGGACATTGTTAGGCAAGGAATTCGGATCGCGTGGATAGTTCCAGCGGCACACACGGTAGCAGCATCCAGGCGAGCCTGGGCGGACGCTACGCCACCGCTTTGTTCGATCTCGCGGTCGATGCGCGCACGGTCAACGAGGTCGAGCAGAGCCTGTCGCGCGTCCGCGACGCGCTCGATCAGTCAGCCGATTTCCGCACGCTGACCTCGTCGCCACTCGTCGCGCGTGGCGAAGCGGCCAAGGCCGTGCTCGCCACCGCCGACGAACTGGGCGTCGACGCCACCACCAAGAGCTTCCTCGGCGTCCTTGCCGAGAACCGCCGCCTGGGACACCTTCCCGCGATCATCCGCGCCTATCGCCAGCTCGCTGCACGTCACCGCGGCGAGACGACTGCCGAGGTGACCAGCGCGCACCCGCTTTCCGACGATCAGGTCGCCGAGCTGAAGCAGCAGCTGCGAACCCGCGTCGGACGCGAGGTGTCGGTCGACCTCTCGGTCGATCCCGACCTGCTCGGCGGCCTCGTGGTCCGCATCGGTTCCCAGATGATCGATTCGTCGATCCGCACCCGTTTGAATGCGCTCGCCAGCGCGATGAAAGGCTGAGTAATGGACATCCGCGCCGCTGAAATCTCCCGCGTCATCAAGGATCAGATCGCCAATTTCGGCACCGAGGCACAGGTCAGCGAGACCGGCCAGGTGCTGTCGGTCGGCGACGGCATCGCGCGCATCTACGGCCTCGATAACGTCCAGGCGGGCGAGATGGTCGAGTTCGCCAACGGCGTGCAGGGCATGGCGCTGAACCTCGAGGCCGACAACGTCGGCGTCGTGCTGTTCGGCTCGGATTCGGAGATCAAGGAAGGCGACACCGTTCGCCGCACCGGCACCATCGTCGACGTCCCCGTCGGCAAGGGGCTGCTCGGGCGCGTCGTCGACGGCCTCGGCAACCCGATCGACGGCAAGGGCCCGATCGTCTCGGACCAGCGCAGCCGCGTCGAGGTCAAGGCGCCCGGCATCATTCCGCGCAAGTCGGTGCATGAGCCGGTGCAGACGGGCCTGAAGGCGATCGACGCGCTGGTGCCGGTCGGCCGTGGCCAGCGCGAGCTGATCATCGGCGATCGTCAGACCGGCAAGTCGGCGATCGCGATCGACACCTTCATCAACCAGAAGCAGGCGAACGCCGGCACCGACGAATCGAAGAAGCTCTACTGCGTCTATGTCGCGGTTGGTCAGAAGCGGTCGACGGTCGCTCAGCTCGTCCGCACGCTGGAGGAAAACGGTGCGATGGAATATTCCATCGTCGTCGCCGCGACTGCCTCGGACCCTGCGCCGCTGCAGTTCCTCGCGCCCTACACCGGGACCGCGATGGGCGAGTATTTCCGCGATAACGGGATGCATGCCGTCATCGTGTTCGACGATCTGTCGAAGCAGGCGGTCGCCTATCGCCAGATGTCGCTGCTGCTGCGCCGTCCGCCGGGCCGTGAAGCCTATCCGGGTGACGTCTTCTATCTCCACTCGCGCCTGCTTGAGCGCGCGGCGAAGATGAATGAGGCGAACGGCGCCGGGTCGCTGACCGCGCTGCCGATCATCGAGACGCAGGCGGGCGACGTGTCGGCCTACATTCCGACCAACGTGATCTCGATCACCGACGGCCAGATCTTCCTCGAAACCGACCTGTTCTTCGCCGGTGTCCGCCCTGCGATCAACGTCGGCCTGTCGGTCAGCCGCGTCGGTGGCGCCGCGCAGACCAAGGCGATGAAGAAGGTGTCGGGCTCGATCAAGCTTGAGCTGGCGCAATACCGTGAGATGGCGGCGTTCGCGCAGTTCGGCTCGGACCTCGATGCCTCGACGCAGAAGCTGCTCAACCGCGGCGCCCGCCTGACCGAGCTGCTCAAGCAGCCGCAGTTCAACCCGATGCCGTTCGAGGAGCAGACGGTGTCGATCTTCGCGGGCACCAACGGTTATCTCGATCAGGTCGCGGTGCAGGACGTGGTGCGCTACGAGTCCGCGATGCTCAGCTTCATGCGCGAACAACACGCCGACGTGCTGACCGCGATCCGCGACAGCCGCGAGCTGAGCAAGGACAGCGAGGGCAAGCTGAAGAGCGCGCTCGACTCTTTCGCGAAGACCTTCGCGTAAGAGAACAAAGCCCTCTTCCCGCCGGGGAGAGGGTTGGGAGAAGGGCCGCCCCAAGCGACACGGCCCGGACGAACGCTGATCCTGATCCGCTCGCGGTGACGGTAAGAGGAAATGAATGGCGTCTCTTAAGGCCCTCAAGATCAGGATCAACTCGGTCAAATCGACCCAGAAGATCACCAAGGCGATGAAGATGGTCGCCGCCGCCAAGCTGCGCCGCGCGCAGGAAGCGGCGATGGCCGGTCGCCCCTATGCCGAGCGGATCGAGAGCGTGGTCGCCAGCCTCGCCGCGCGCGCAGGCGGGGAGGGCGCGTCGCCCTTGCTCGCGGGTACCGGCAAGGATCAGGTCCACATGCTGGTGGTCGTCACTTCCGAGCGTGGTCTGGCGGGTGCGTTCAACACCAACATCGTCCGCGCCGCGCGCCGCAAGGCCGAGGAGCTTGAGGCCGCGGGCAAGACCGTTCGTTTTTACACGGTCGGGCGCAAGGGCCGCGTGATCAAGCGCTTCTATCCGACCGGCGTCGTCGCCGACCACGATCTGTCGACGATGAAGGTCGCGCGCTTCGATGAGGCGAAGGCGATCGCTGATGACCTGCTCGCGCGCTACGCCGCTGGCGAGTTCGACATGGCGCACCTGTTCTACGCCAAGTTCCAGTCAGCGCTGGTGCAGATCCCGACCACGCAGCAGATCATTCCGGTCTCGGTCCCGACGCGTGATCCCAAGCTCGCGCCGACGCTGTCAAACGACGGCGACGCCGCGGTCGAGTATGAGCCGAGCGAGGAGAAGATCCTCGCTGACCTGCTGCCGCGTAACGTCGCGGTGCAGGTGTTTCGCGCGCTGCTCGAAAACGCCGCGTCGGAGCAGGGCAGCCGCATGAACGCGATGGATAACGCCACCCGCAACGCCGGGGACATGATCAATCGCCTTTCGATCCAGTACAACCGCACGCGTCAGGCCGCGATCACGACCGAGCTGGTCGAGATCATCTCCGGCGCCGAAGCGCTTTAAGCATTCAGAAGCAGGAACCAGAACATGGCTACCGTCCTCGATGATCGCCCCAACGTGTCGGGCAGCAACAATGTTGGCCGCATCAGCCAGGTGATCGGCGCCGTCGTCGACGTGTCGTTCGACAACCACCTGCCCGCGATCCTCTCGGCGCTCGAGACCGACAACAACGGTAACCGCCTCGTGCTTGAGGTTGCGCAGCACCTGGGCGAGAACACCGTCCGCACGATCGCGATGGACTCGACCGAGGGGCTGACCCGCGGCCAGAACGTGACCGACACCGGCAACCAGATCACCGTGCCGGTCGGTCCGATGACGCTCGGCCGCATCCTGAATGTCGTTGGTGAGCCGATCGATGAGCGCGGTCCGGTGCAGACCGACCTGCGCGCGCCGATCCACGCCTCGGCCCCGCTGTTCGTCGATCAGTCGACCGAGAGCGCGATCCTCGTCACCGGGATCAAGGTCATCGACCTGCTCGCGCCGTACGCGAAGGGCGGCAAGATCGGCCTGTTCGGCGGCGCCGGCGTCGGCAAGACCGTGCTGATCCAGGAGCTCATCAACAACATCGCCAAGGGCCACGGCGGCACGTCGGTGTTCGCGGGCGTGGGTGAGCGTACCCGCGAGGGCAACGACCTTTATCACGAGTTCCTTGACGCGGGCGTCATCGCCAAGGATGCCGACGGCAACGCGATCAGCGAGGGCTCGAAGGTCGCGCTGGTATACGGCCAGATGAACGAGCCCCCCGGGGCACGCGCTCGCGTGGCCCTCTCTGGGCTCGCGATCGCGGAGTACTTCCGTGACCAGGAGGGGCAGGACGTGCTCTTCTTCGTCGACAACATCTTCCGCTTCACGCAGGCGGGTGCAGAGGTATCGGCGCTGCTCGGCCGTATTCCGTCGGCGGTGGGCTATCAGCCGACCTTGTCGACCGACATGGGTGCGTTGCAGGAGCGGATCACCTCGACCAACAAGGGCTCGATTACCTCGGTGCAGGCCGTCTACGTCCCCGCGGACGATCTGACCGACCCGGCGCCGGCGACCTCGTTCGCGCACTTGGACGCGACCACCGTGCTCAACCGCGCGATCTCGGAGCTGGGCATCTACCCGGCGGTCGATCCGCTCGACTCGACCAGCCGCGTGCTGGAACCGCGCACGGTCGGTCAGGATCACTACGAAACCGCGCGTGCGGTGCAGGCGACGCTGCAGAAGTACAAGTCGCTGCAGGACATCATCGCCATCCTCGGCATGGACGAATTGTCCGAAGAGGATAAGCTGACCGTCAGCCGCGCGCGCAAGATCCAGCGCTTCCTGTCGCAGCCGTTCCACGTCGCGGAGGTGTTCACCAACATCCCGGGCAAGTTCGTTCAGCTCGACGACACGATCCGCTCGTTCAAGGCGGTGGTGAACGGCGAGTACGACCATCTGCCCGAGGCGGCGTTCTACATGGTCGGCGGCATCGACGAGGTCGTCGCCAAGGCCGAGAAGCTGGCGCAGGAGGCGTAATGGCGCTCCACTTCGAACTGGTCACGCCCGAGCGCCTCGTGCGCTCGGACGAGGTCTATATGGTGACCGTGCCGGGTACCGAGGGCGACTTCGCGGTGCTTGAAGGCCACGCGCCACTCATGGCGACGATCCGCGACGGCAACGTGCTGGTGCAAAAGGCGCAGGGCGCAGTGCCCGAGACGATCGTGGTCCGCGGCGGTCTGGCCGAAGTCAACGCACGCGGGCTGACCGTCCTGGCCGAACACGCCGAATGATCTGACTGGCAGCAGCGCGTTGCACGCTGCTGCCGCCTGCATCGCTGCGCCGGCTGGTCCGCAGCTGTCCTACGCGGACCTGTGTCGCTAGCGCGACACCATGACCTGCTGCCCCTTTACAAGCGAAGTTGACATATGCCCGCGTGTGCGCGCGTGAATGTCAACTTTCTCAACTTCCACTCGGTCAGGCACGCGGATGCGCGTTGCGATAGACATCCATCAGGTGCGCGGCATCGACCTGCGTGTACACCTGTGTCGAACTCAGACTCGCATGGCCGAGCAGTTCCTGGAGTGCACGCAGGTCCGCTCCCCGTCCGAGCAGGTGCGTCGCGAAACTGTGCCGCAGCGCATGCGGCGTGGTACGGTCGGACAGACCCAGCTTCCCGCGCGCGCGCTGCACCTTCACCCGCACGACACCGGCCGACAAGCCGCCGCCACGAACCCCGCGAAACAATGGCTGGTCACGCTCCAGCGGCCATGGCACACGCCCGGCATAATCCTCGATTGCCGCCCGCACCTCGGGCAACAGTGGCACGATCCGCGTCTTCGTGCGCTTGCCGGTCACGACCAATGTCTCGCCGAGCGGCAGCGCCGCCCCGGCCAGCGCCAGCGCCTCACCGATCCGCAACCCCGCGCCATAGAGCAGCAGCAGCACGGCCCAATCGCGTGCGCCGACCCATGGCTCCTCGCTCTCCTCCGCCACCTCAGCGGCGAGCGCCACCGCATCAAGCGGGGATATCGGTCGCGGAACTCCTTTCTTGACTCGCGGCCCCTTGAACGTCGGCGCGGCACCTTCGTCATTTGCCCAGGCAAGAAATGCGCGTACGGCAGACAGCTCGCGCGCGGCGGATGCGTTGGAAAGCCCCTTCGTCCGCTCCCCTACACCAACCACGCGGCTGGCAAGGTATGCGCGCAGATCAGCCGCTTCGACGCGAGCAAGCGACGCACGATCGACAACAGCACCCCAGTGGTCCGTCAAGAAGGCGACAAATCGCTCGGCTGCGCTCCGATACGCGCGCACCGTGTGGATCGAGCGCCGCCGCTGCTGTGCTAGGTAGATGCTGAACTCGAATGCCGGACCTTGCATCACCCTTGCTTAATGGATGTCAACCGAGCAGGCGACCGCCCGCGAAGATCGACTCGACCAGCGGATCACGTGCAGAACGCGGGTCGGCGCGGATTGCCGCCTCCTCACGCCCGATCGCGCGCCACAAACCTCGGGCAGCCGACGTCGCCACCATACGCTGCAAGCCGACGATATTGATGCCGGTCGCCGCGCCGAGCACCGGTCCTAGGACGCCGTTGCCATCGAAGCTGCGCAAAGCCGCGCCAACTTCTGGAAGCATGGCATCAATGATGCGCGGACCGATGGCGCGCTCAAGATAGTTACTGCCCGCGGTCGGCCCACCGCGTGCAATCCCTACCGCATCGGTGAAGCTCAGGTTGCGGATCGCGTCGAGTATGACGGGCGCAGCACGATCGGCTGCCTCGCCCGCCGCGTCGTTTACCAAACGAAGCATTTGATCCTGCACCGGTCGTGATCGCAACAACGCACCGAGCACCGCGCCCGATCGGTCGCCGTACGCCGTGGTGTCCGGCAAGGTGATGCGTGCCACGGCATCGTTCAGATACCCATTGTCCGCCGCCAGCCGGGTCACCGCTCGCTGCGTCGAGATGGTCAGCAGGCGACGGAGTGCTTCATCCAAGCTCCCCTCTGCGCCGATCGTAGCACACCCTGATAGCAGCATCGCCGAACCGAGTAAGCTTCCGGTCACGAACGCGCGCCGACCAACTGCGTCAATCGACGATTTTGTCCCACTTGGCATCATTGTCCTTCTCCAGGGTACACAGCGCATCCTGCTAAGGCGTGTCCAATAACGAGGCCTGAACGATCTCGCGGCTTTGTCATTTCGCCGGCATACCTACATATTGAAACGATGTCTCGAGCCCGTGTCCTCGTCCTGAATGCCGCACTGGGTCCGCTGGATTATCGGGTGCCACACGGGATGTGGGTCGAGCTCGGTTCGATCGTTGTCGTACCGCTAGGCCCGCGCCAGGTGACCGGTGTGGTGTGGGAGGCAGAGCGGCTCCCATCCGATGCAGAGGTAGGCGACAACCGCCTTCGTAACTTGCTGGCGGTCGCAGATGTGCCGCCGCTCCCCGCACCGCTCAGACGCTTGATCGAGTGGACGGCGGATTATTACCTCGCACCCGTCGCAGTGGTCGCGCGAATGGCACTTTCCATGACTGCGATCGAGGCATCGCGAACGGTGATCGAGTATCGTGCGACCGGTAGTGTCCCAGACCGTCTCACCGCACAGCGCAGGCAGGCGTTGAGCAGGCTTGATGACAGACAAGGGCTGATTCGCGAACTCGCCGAGATTGCGGGGGTGAGTGACACGGTGATTCGCGGTCTGGTGAAATCGGGCGCGGTCGAACAGGTCGAGGTCGATATCGACTTGCCCTATCCCCAACCTAATCCGGCACATGCCCCGCCCAGCCTGTCTGACGAGCAGGAAGTGGCATCGGCTAGGTTGGTGGCGGACGTAGACGCGCGAGCATTCAGTCCAACCTTGCTTGATGGGGTGACCGGGTCGGGCAAGACCGAGGTGTATTTCGAAGCGGTAGCAGAGGCTGTTCGAAAAGGGCGGCAGGTTTTGGTGCTGCTACCTGAGATTGCTCTTACCGAGCCCTTTCTTGCCCGATTTAAGGGGCGGTTTGGTTGCGAACCGGTGGCATGGCACTCAGGCCTGCGCGCAACGGAGCGTCGACGTGCGTGGCGAGCGATCGCGAGCGGATCGGCACGGGTAACGGTCGGCGCACGTTCCGCGCTATTTCTTCCTTATGCCGACCTGGCCCTGATCGTTGTCGATGAGGCACATGAGACGAGCTTCAAGCAGGAGGACGGCGTTCATTACCACGCGCGAGACGTGGCTGTAATGCGCGGGAAATTCGAAGGGTGTCCTGTGATCCTTGCCTCAGCCACGCCAGCGATTGAGACGCGGCAGCAAGTTGAGCTGGGTAATTACGCAGAGGTTAAACTGCCGCAGCGCTTCGGCGCGGCGAAGATGCCTGCGATCGAGACCATTGACCTGATCACCGACCCTCCGCCGCGTGGGCGATGGCTTGCGCCTAGGCTGGTGGGTGCGATTGAGGAAAATTTAGCCAAGGGTGAACAGTCGCTGCTGTTCCTAAATCGCCGCGGTTACGCGCCGTTGACGTTGTGTCGAACTTGCGGACATCGTTTTCAATGCCCGAACTGCACAGCGTGGATGGTCGAGCACCGACTGACCCGACGGCTGGCATGCCACCACTGCGGCCACGTTGAGCCGGTCCCGCGGCTTTGCCCGGATTGTCAAGGTGAAGACACGCTGGTCGCGTGTGGGCCAGGCGTCGAGCGCATTGCGGACGAGGTTGCAACATTGTGGCCTGAGGCGCGCACCGCGGTAGTTACCTCAGACACCATCTGGTCTCCGGCAAAGGCGGCTGAGTTCGTCGCGCAAATGAACGCGGGCGCAATCGACATTATTGTTGGTACCCAGCTCGTGACCAAGGGCTACCACTTTCCGAACCTAACGCTTGTGGGCGTGGTGGATGCTGATTTAGGGTTGGAAGGTGGAGATCTGCGTGCGTCGGAGCGAACGTTTCAGCAGATCAGGCAAGTTTCAGGTCGTGCTGGTCGCGGTGAGAAGCCGGGGCACGTGTTTATCCAAACACATAATTCGTCAGCTCAGGTGATGCAGGCGCTGGTGTCGGGCAACTCAGATGCCTTTTACGCAGCGGAGATAGGGGCTCGTCGCGACGCCGAAGCTCCGCCGTTCGGTCGCTATGCGGCGATCATCGTGTCGAGCGAGGACAAGGCGGCGGCTCAGGCGACGGCGCTGTCGATCGCGCGTTGTGCGCCTGATATTAAAGGCATGCATGTCTACGGACCCGCACCAGCGCCATTGGCGATGCTGCGTGGGCGACATCGCTTTCGGTTGCTG
The DNA here is from genome assembly GCF_000382485.1 of Sphingomonas sp. Mn802worker. Taxonomy (GTDB): domain Bacteria; phylum Pseudomonadota; class Alphaproteobacteria; order Sphingomonadales; family Sphingomonadaceae; genus Sphingomonas. Next base: position 163,223 of record NZ_AORY01000014.1, read on the forward strand.
GTGCACGCACGCAGGGCCCTTGGCATGCAAGACGAGATACGGCGTTGGTTGAGCGAAGTGACGTGGCCAGCAAAGGTGCGCGTTGCCGTTGACGTCGATCCTTATAGCTTTGTCTGACTCACGGGTTGGGGTGTGATCGGGCAGGCTTCGCTGTAAGTTGAAGCCTTAAGATCAGCGTGCGGCGAGCGATGTTCAACGCGGTTGAGAAGATGATCGTCATGGGGTGTAATCCTCCAATTGCCGACTGGCGAGGGAGAGGTGCCACAAAGCCCGATTACACAGTATTTTAGATATATCGATAATGGATCGATCGCAGTACACGCTGCGTAGAACGTACTAAGAACGGTTCGTGAACAAGACGAATACCGTTTCAATATCAGTCGTAATCGAGGGCGCGCGAGCATGCTTTCGTCGTCCCGAATTTACCACTGATCTTGTCTCTTACGACATCATACCTCCTTATGCTGCGGACCAAATCCTTAGGCACGCTTTGCATCTGGGGCCGAGGCGATGGTCGATTGACCGCATCCGCGTGGCCAAACCTATTAAGTTCATTTCGGATCAAGTTTCTAGTGATCGTGGTCCTAGGCGGGCGCTTTTACTAGATGACGTCCGGTACGTGGTAGAGGCATGTATCAGCTGCTCAGCGGAAGAAGAGGCAGAGTTGCAGATCATAATCAATGAGTCGCTGGCAACGCCACAGAACGTATACCTGGGACTTGCTGAATGTCCCGGTATCATACGGTCCTTTAAAGTCTGCGACATCAATCAGAACCTAATTGATCCATGTGTCTTCGACCTCGGATGGATGGTAAGAACGCAGAAGAGCGATAAGGATAGATTTCCAATTTTCTTTAGAGCACGCCTAGTTGATGGAGTAGTAGATGTAAGAGGGTCTAGCTTGACCGCTAGTTAGCTGAGCGCCGCTTATAGCCCTGACGTGATTTGCCTGGAGGTGGTCCATCGCGTGCGCCGGCGGAAGCGGCAATGCGTCAGGCAAGGTTGTTCGAAGCAGCTGTCGAAGCGCGGCGATCCGATGGAGACGATGTCGCGGGTTTGTAAAATTTGAACTGTTCCGGCCGGTGCTGAAGTAGGCGCTGGTACGATGACGGCATGAAAGACGACCGCCCGCCCTATGACCCGGTGGCGATGTTCAAGGTGCTGGTTGTGGCAGCACAGAACACGGTGAGCGATGCGAAGACGAAGTCTCTGACCCGGGGTCGGCTGAGCTAGCTATGGTTCCTAGGCCTCGATCTGGGTGCGGCGATGCCGGATGAGAATGCGATAACGCTGTTTAGTAAGAAGCTGACCGTGCCAGAGCGATCAACGCACTGTTCACCGCCTTTGACCGATCTTTGCGCGACTGGAGATCTCTGCCGATGGCCAGACAGATCGTCGACGCCACGCTGGTTAGAGCGTGCAAGCAGCACACCGCAGCCGAGCGGCAAGCGATCAGAGCAAGCAGAACCGTCACGGCGATACGGCCGAACAACTCGACCAAGCCGGCACAGAAGGGCACCGGTGCACGCTGGACGCTGAAGTTTGCCAAAGCTAGCGCGTTGTCGGATCGCTGGCCGTGGATCGACATCGCCATTCCCAGCCTCGACTTAAGAGCAGCATCGCGACCTGTCGGCACGACGGCTTCGTTCGACGCGGCAAGGTCACCGGTGGTGCTTGCTTCGACGGACGGATGCTGCGCGCCGGTGACCCGCGACAACATGGCCTCCGACGTGTGGGCGGACATGACCTATCGCAGCCACGCCAACGAAGCCTGGATGAAGGCGATCGGACGGGTCAGCCGCATCTAACACAAGAAATCCAAGGCAAGGCGCTGTCATCGCGTATCGCCGGATCTAATGTGAACCGCTCTGCCGTGGGTTCTCGCATCGAGCGCGTCCTTGCCGGGCTGAAGGACCAGATGGGACTGTTCATCCGAACCATCGGCCTCGCCCGCCCTGAGGTGAAGGTCGGCTTGGCGCAGCCTCGTCTACAATATCGCCCCTCAATCTTCCACAAACGTCGTGCCGCCACGGGGTAGCTGCGCCGGGCGCGAACGTTTTCCAGAAATAAGTAATCGAAAACGGCTCGTTCAAACTGCCAGCGACTTACCCAGTAACCGCCTCGCCCCATCAACATTGACATGCACGTTGATAGGAGTTCCTAAGTTCGAGGCGAGCGACACGCCAGACTGCACTAGGCGGAATAATTCGGCCATCGTTGACTACTGGGCCAATCCGCAACATGCCGACCGTCGAAGTCGAGAGAGCGCTACCATCCTGCCGCAAACTTCGTTGACGTGACGTCGCGACTAACTTCAAACGGCATCTGACGACCCGATTCGGTTCACCCTCAACCAACACGCTCGAACGGCCACAAGGATGTAACATTTTGGAACTCCCAAAGCGCGCGCAGGCGTGAAGTTGCAGGACGAGCTTTCGCGCAACACTCAAGGTCTTCTTTGCATATAACCCTGTTTGTTGGGACGGCGTCATGATGCCTGAACGGCCGCCGCGCTGGTGGTTACGTCGATCGACTAACTGCCTGTGACCTATGCTGTCAGAGCTTGAAGTGTGTGTTGGACAATCCGCTAGGAACTCAAAGCGGTAGCATCGAAACACTCCATGTTGATGCCCATTTTCTCATGCATAACACGATGCTTGCGCATCCGGTCACAATTGCCTGATAGCGCTGGTGCGAATATCATCCTCAACTACGACAAAGCCTAATTTACTTTCCACTATCAAGCCGGACACGATCAGGTGACAAATTAAAATAATTCTACAGCCCTAAAGACTCTATTGACGTTGTTCGACGTACTCTTGGCTTCCGCGTGTAATAATTCGATCATCCGGTAGCAGTGTAGCAACAGGAATGTCAATTTTGTTCTTCAATCTTGCGTAAAGCGGGGAAAAGTCGGTCTCGATTGTTACGCGCAGAAGTTCGTCGAAGCTAGGGATTACAAAATAATTCTGTTGAAAATCGTCTATCCGGTATTCGGTTCGCATGACTCGCGGTAGATCGAATGCGATACGGTGGGGACTTGAACTACCTAGTGCGAACCTACTCTCCGCAGCCGATGAAACGATGCCTGCGCCGTAGATGCGAAGATCGTCACCTTCCTTGACCAGCCCAAATTCGACCGTGTACCAATATAGCCGTCCGAGGTATTTCAACGCATTGAGCCCCAGCGCGCGCTGCCCGCCTTTGCCATAGGCCTCGAGATAGTCGGCAAAGATCGGATCGGCCAACATCGGGACGTGGCCAAATACGTCATGAAAGACGTCTGGTTCTTGCAGATAGTCGAGCTGATCTGGGCGCCGGATGAAATTGCCAGCGACGAAGCGCCGGTTTGCCATATGGTCGAAAAAGACGTCATCAGGCACGAGACCGGGAACGGCGACGACCTGCCAACCGGTCAGCTTCATCAATCGATCAGAAAGCGCATCAAAGTCGGGAATGCCGGGTTTGTCGAGGCGCAGGACGTCGAGCCCGCGCATCCATGCCTCGCTCGCGCGTCCGGGTAGCAATCTCGACTGGCGGGCGAACAGCGTGTCCCAAGTTGCATGTTCTTCGGGCGTGTAGTTCGACCAATTCTGCGCGATCGTCCAGTCGGCGGCGGCATCGGCGGGCGAGGCGGTGAGAACGTGCGTTTCCTCAGGCATGGGCTTGTTCTAGCAGTGCGCGATGCGACGCCAAGCCCGGCTGTTCAGAATAAGCGCGCGGGTGGTCGTAGGCATTGTGGAGCTGTATCTGGCGGCGGGGTTGATCGGAGGAGCGCTGCTGACGAGCGCCGGCTGGAGCGAGCCGCAGACCGGTGTGGCCATCTGGGTGGAGGACAACGGCATCCACACCGATCTGGTTCTGCCGAAGCAGGCTGCCGGCGTAGACTGGCGTGGCGTGTTCGGTGCGGAAGCTATCCGTCAGCCCATTTATGCCGATTACCCGTTTGTCGCGGTTGGTTGGGGTGAGCGGCAGTTCTTTGTCGATACGCCGACGTGGCGGGATGCCCGGGTTGGAACCGTCATCGCGGCAGCGCTGGGGAGTGACATGACGGTGCTGCATGTCGAACATGTCGCTCGTCCGGTCGGGGGTGAGCATGTTCGTCGGATCGTGCTGAGGCCGGGGGAGTATCGTCAGCTGGCGAAATTCGTGCGGGCCAGCCTGGGCGAGGGTCGAAGCGTGCGCGGGTATGCGGGGCATGATGCCTTTTATCCGGCGCGGGGGCGGTATGATGCGCTGCATACTTGCAACACGTGGACGGGGCGGGCGCTGGCAGCGGCCGGGGTGAGGGTGGGCGTGTGGACGCCCTTTCCTGCGACCGTCGGCTGGTGGTTATGAGCGCCCGCCGATCCCATCAGTTGGCGGCGCCGGTCTGATTGGCGAGTTCGCCGCGGGTGGCGGCAAGCGTCGGGGCGGGGCCGGTGGCGGGGCGGAGCGACTCGCGCTCGCTCGCGGGCACGGCGGCGGTGGGGTCGGGGCGGAAGTCGACCGGCGCGCGGGTGGTGCCGGGGGTCGGGGTCGAGGGCTTGAGGTCGGGGGCGGGGTGTTCGCCGGCGGACGGGCGGCTGGCGAGCAGCTTGTCGAACAGGCCGAAGCGAAGCGCACCGAAGAGTCCGGCGGCGACGGCGCCGATGCCGGCGGCGACGGCGACGCCGCTGGTCTTCTTCACCGGCTTGTCGGCGGGTTTGCGGTTCGCGCTGCGGCGGGTTGCGGGGTTGTTCTGTGCCATCGCCACGTCAACCGCCGGGCGGGGCAGGCGTTCCGTCGACACGTGTGGGCGTAAGCGTGCCAGCGGGGGCGGGACGACAGAGATCGCGGGACGCAGCCGAGCCATCGAGCCATCCACGCCAGTCGGAGCGATCGAGCACCACCACCTGGCGGTCGTGATAGGGGGCGATGTCGGGCCCGGGGCGGGTCGTGAGCATGGCGAAGGCCTGCCCCACCGCAGCGTCGTCGCGCCACACGCCGGCAATACAGAACCAGGGTTCGCGCGCGTGGGTGAACAGCCACTTCGTCTTGCGCTTCTGCCCCGGTTCGGTGGGTGCGGTGAATTCGTAGAAGCCGTCGACGGGGATCAGGCAGCGCCCGCGCGCGATGTTGCGGTCGTCGGAGCGGTAATTGTAAACCGGGCGGCCGTGTGCGCCCGGCCAGCTCCAGCGGCGGGTGACGAGTTCGGCCTCGCCGGGTGCATCGGGGGCCGGGCGGACGATGACGGTCGGGTCGGTGATCCGGATCGAGGCGAGCGGGGCCATGTTGGGCGCCCCCTCGGGAAAGCGAAGCGGGATGCGCAGGTCGTGGAAATCCTGTCGCAGGAGGCCGAGTTCGATCCGGCGGGCGGCTTCGTTGCACATCGCGCAATGCTAGAGCGTGGCGGTCGGGGAGGCGAGGGGCGGGCGAGCGGATGGCGAGCATAGCGCTGGCGGCGTGAGCTATGGTCGGAGCCGGGCTGGCTGGAGGCGGGCTGGGCGAGATCGAACAGGCGGCTGGAGCGGCGGTTCGGGTGGCGAGCGTGCCGCCGGTGTCGGTTGTCGCGTTCGTGGCGCCGTTGCCCGGTACCTCAATAGGCACGGGGTGAGCCGCTGAATGTCGGTCGGGAGTGGGCTGTTCGACGTTGACCGACGTGGCGGTTTTGGCGGCGGGAGGGGTCGGGATGGTATCGCGCTGTTCGTCGTCCGCTTTGGCGGCGGCGGAGGCGGGGGTGTCGGGTTGTTCGGCGGTGGCGGTGTTGTGCGACGGGCTGGTGTCTGACTTGGGGTCGGCGGGAGCGTCGTCGCTTTCTTCCTCGTCCTCGTCGCTGAAGCGGGCGGCCTCGGCGAACCATTGGTCGCGCTCGCGGCCTTCGGTGATGTGGCGGACGGCGGCTTGGATGCGATGGGGTGCCTCGATCTGGTCGATCTCGTCCTCGTCGAGCTCGCGATGGTAGTCGTGGTCGCCCCATTCGCCGAACTGCTCGCCGAAGAAATGGTCGGCGGGGGAAGCGGGTGCGCCAGGCGTCGGCGTGGTCGCACCACCAGACGGGTTCGGGGCGATCGGCGGGGCTGACGTAGGGGGTGAGTCCAAGCGGAAGTTGAGAAAGTTGACAGTCACGCGCGGGTGCGGGGCGGGGCGGGGCGAGCGCGAGGAGGCCGGCGGCCTCT
>NZ_AORY01000015.1 GCF_000382485.1 Sphingomonas sp. Mn802worker
TGCCGAGCGACAGCGGGTTGAGTCCCCGCGGGTGCGGGGGAGCCGCGATCCGGCGGCCGCCGACAGCTATCTCATCGGGTTGATCCCCGCGGGTGCGGGGGAGCCGGTCAACTAGGGAAAGGCGGGACCATGAAGAAGGGTTGATCCCCGCGGGTGCGGGGGAGCCTGGACGCTCGACTTCGACAGCAAGGGCGAGAAGGGTTGATCCCCGCGGGTGCGGGGGAGCCTCATGCCCCCGATCCACTGCGCTTTCTCAGCAGGGTTGCGCATAGACGCCGGGCGCCAGTTCGAGCATCGCCGAGCCCAGCAGCCCGCGGTAGCGGTCCTCGACATCGCGGGTGATGACGACGGTCAGCGGCATCAGCGCGCGCGGCCGGCGTCGGGTCCGGCCCGAGTCGCCGAGGCAGATGTAGATGCAGGTGAAGTCCTAGTCGCAGGTGAAGCACCCGCACCCGTGTCGGCGATCACCTCGTTCTCCTGTCCCGGCATCAGCAACGTCTTGATGCGATCGATCATGCCGGGAATGACGCTGCGCTGGCGGAACAGCAGCGCGGCGCGTTTTCGCACCAGCCGCTCGATCGGGGCGGCGCCGGCGGCACGTGCCTCACGCACCGCGGAGAAGGCGATGTCGAGCAGCACGTCGTGGCGGTAGAGGTCGGCGATGTCGAGCACGAAGCTCTGCCCCGAATCCTCGTGGACGAAACCCAGTTGCGGGATCGCGCCGACCGCCGCCACCGCGACGCTCGCCGCCGCGGTCATCGCCGCGCCCGCGTGGTTGATCGCCTGGTTGGCGAGGTCGCCGGCCTCCGGGTTCTCGCGGTCGTAGCGGCGACCGCCCCAGGCGATGCCGTGGCGCTCGGCGGCGAGTGCATAGGCACGCTTGATCCGCGCACCTTCCTGTCCGCGTAGCACCGCGATGTCGCGCGTGCGCACGATCTCGCCGAAGCGCATCGCGTACATCGCGCGGGCGACCTCCATCCGCTGTTTGGGATCGGCCCAGCGCCGCACCTGCGCGCGTGCGAGCGCCGAGGTGTCGGGCATCAGCGGCGGCGCGGTGTAGAAGCGTACCGCGCCGTCGCCGATCGCGGCAAGCGCGCATCCGTGCCGCGCGAGCAGCCGGAGCGCGTCGTGCGTGACGCTGGAACCCGGCCCCAGGAGCACGATCGAGACCGTGTGATAGGGGATCTGGTAATCGCCCGCGGGCATCGCGTCGCTGCCGTTGGTGACGAAGCGCAGGCAGCCGTCCTCCACCTCCAGTCGTCCGCGATCGAGCCAAATCAACCCGTGCCGGTCGGCGTGCGGGATCCGCGCGCGTTCGAGCCCGAGGCGACCCGACAGCATCTAGTCCGCGCGACCCGGCGGCGCGAGGAGAAGCATGCCGAAGCCGAAGGCGGCATGTCGCCCGACTCCGCGCGCGAGCAGGTCGGCGAAGGCCGCGGGATCGGCGATCGCCAGCGTGCCAGCCATCACCGCGTCCGGCCCCTCGACCGCGCGGGTGCGCGGCCCGTCGGCGCGCGCGTGGGTGTTGCGCCGCGTGCGGCTGCGGCGGAAGTCGCGCAGGCCGGCGTGTTCGATCACCGCCGCGCCGGCCAGCCGGGCGGCGAGCCAGTCGGCATAGACCGGCTCGTGCGCCACTGCCGCGGTGTCGTCACCCGCGGCGGCGGCGCGCTCGCATGCGGCGACATAGGCGTCGATCTCTCCCGCGCGCGGTTGCCACGCGCCGCGATCGGCGCGCGCGGCGCGTGCCTGGCTGCCGAAGCGAACGACCGGGCGCACGCGCACCTCGAAGGCGTAACGTGCGCCCGCGCGCCACGCGGCAGGCATCGGCTGTAGCTGGTGGTCGGCGAAGATCGCCGCGATGAGAGCGTCGGCAGGTGGCAGCGCCGCCGCATCGGCGAGCGCTTCGGTGTCGGCAAGATAGCCGAGCAGATGCGGCCCGCGCGGATGATCGGGCAGGAAGCGGAACGGGCGCGGCGCGGCAGCGCCGAAGCGTGCGAGCAGTGCGGCGTGAAGCGCATAGCCAGCATCATCGTCGTCGAGCCGTCGGGCGATCGCGAAATGGTGAAGCGCGCGTCGATCCACGCCGACGCGCAGGAGGTGCAGCGTCACGCGATTACCTCGACCATCACCGTGTTTGCGATCACGGCACTCGTATCCGTCGCCTGCGTGGCCGTGCGCGGCCGGCCTGGGTGACCGGTGCCGGCGCGGCACAGCCCGGCGTGCATGTCCAAGGGGCGGGTCCGCTTGTCGGCAAGCGCGTCTTGCTGTGCGCCCGCCGTCAGCGGCGCTTTCAGCGCGTCACTGGCCAGTCCGCCATGTCGACATCGTGCGCGCACGCTGTCGCGCACATCGATGTCGGCGAAAGCGTCACGTCGCGGCGGCAGGTCGCAAGCCGTCGCAGTGAGCGCGGCGGCGTGGAGGAGATGCAGCGTCATGCCGCGGTTTCCTTGGTCGACGTAGCCGCGACCACGGCGTTCCTGCGCGATGTGCGCACGCGCGAGACCGACCAGTCCGCGCGTTCATGAACGACGTCGCGCAGATCGGCGCATGGGCGCGGGAAGCGGCACCGTTCTTGGGTGCTCGCGCTTTCCTGCGCAGGTGCTCTCGACCCCGCTGCCAGCGTACTGCCGCCATGCTCGCCATTCAGACCCCACGCGCGCAGCCCGCCGATGGCGATCGTGTCGGCAGAGGCGTTTCCGTGTGTCAGCGCGTCCGCGATCGGCGCGGCGTTGAGCGGGTCGACGCGTGGGAGGTGCAGCGTCGGTCCGCCCGACTTTTCGACGATCGTCTGCTCGGCCAAGGCTGACCGATCAAGGCGTCTTAGAACATCTCGCCACAGCCCGACGTGCGTGTTCAAGGGTCGGTGCCGTTCACCGGAACGCGCGCCTTTCTGCGCCGGTGGCCTCGACGCTGCTGTTGGCGCGTCCTTGGTCAACTCGTCCGCCCAACGCGCACCTGCGCCGACGCTGACGATCATGTCGGCGAGGGCAAGTCGGTGCGTCAGCGCAACAGGTGCCGTCGCGGTGTCGAACTGGCCGACGGGAGAGGGATGCAGCGTCATGCTGTTGTCTCCTCGGCGACTGGATCGGTGGTCGGAAGCGGCCAGTCGAGGCGGCCGTGGATAACGCGGCGTAGGCCGGCGTGCATGCCAGACGGCCAGTGCCGTTCGTCGGTGAGCGCATCCTCCTGCGCGCGCGCTGCGGTTGCCGCCGTGAGCGCATCGCCGGTCAGCTCGCCGTACGGCCATTGCGCGCGCACGCTGTCGCGCCGGTCGCTGTCGGCAATGAGGGCGAGGCCTTGCGTCAGCGCGTCGGGGATCGTCTCCGCGTCGACGATGCCGAGCAGCAGCGGGCGCGAGGGGACGAACGGCTTGCGTCCTATGAACAGCGGACGCTCGGGCCGCGTCAGCGCGCGCGCCAATGCGGCGAGATCGGGTACGTCGAGGTCGGGCGTGTCGTGACCGGCGGTGCTGCCGTTGTCGTCGGCGGAGGCGAGCCGGCACGCGACGAGCACGCGCGCATCGGCATCCATGTCACGGTAGCGGATGTGCGGTGATTTGTAGGTGTCGGCACCGCCCGCGCGGCCCTCGATCCGGCCGCGCGTGGTCCAGCCGCGATCGCCTGCCTCCAGCTTCGCGGTCTGGAAATCCTGCACACGTTGCCCCTCGGCGATGCGCGCCGCGCCGATCGTCAGCCGCGCCTGCAACAGAGCGTGCGCGTCGACGTGAAAGCGCTCCCAACCGAGTGCGTTGGCGAACAGCCCCGCGATCATCGACTTGGCGGGGAAATCGCGCACGACGCCGTAAGCGTCGACCATGTTGCCGCCGAAGCTCATCAACGGCGCGTCAAGGTCGATGAGCAGGTGGTTCACGCAGGCACCGTGTCGACGACGCGCGCGTCGCGCACCGCGGCACCCGCCCAGGCGGCGAGCTCGCGCAGGCTGCCGCCCGCGACCCCGTCGAGCGCCAGGTCGGGCAGCGCGGCGTGGCGGCGCGCCTCGCCGGTTTCGTACATCCGGTCCATGGCCGACAGGTGATCGGAAAGCTTGCTCGCGGTGCGACGCCCGAGCGAGCCGTTGGAGGTGCGGTCCCGTGTCTCGACCGCGTCGCGAAACGCGTTGGCGAGCGTGCGTGGCTGGCGGTCGCCCGCCTCCACCAGCACCAGCTCGGCGCGGCTATAGGGTGCGGTGGAGCCCTTCTTCGCGCCCGGCGAGACTTCTGCGACGAGATGGACGAGGTGTTCGACCACCTGTGCGGCAAGCGCACGGTCGTGGTCGCCGGCCCATTGTCCGCGCGCGCAGCCGGTCAGGTTGGAGACGAGCAGCGGCACGTCGACGACGACATAGCCGTAATAGAGCCCCGAGGTGAGCTCGGTGTCGAACACGCCCGCCGCGCCCGCGTCATCGCCCAGATCGCGCCGGCTGAGATCGTCGACGACGGTGAAATAATCGAGCTCGGCCTGTTCGGGATGAACCGTGAAGGCGTGCGCGACGTGGATCGCGGCGTCGCGATTGGCGCGCGTATCGCTGGTCACCATGCGCCCGAACAAGGCGGCCTCGAGCGAGGCGGCGAGCATATTCTGGTCGCGCAACTGGTTGAGGTTGTTGCGCTGCTCCTTCGCCCACACCTCTGCCGCGGCCTTGACCCCGGCGGCGCTGGCGCTTTCCGACAACAGGCGCTCGGCCTCGCTGCACAGCCACGTCAGCTCGGGCCGGCCGAACAGAAGCGCCTGGCGCTGCTGCTTGTCCTTCGCGTTCTTGCCGTAGAATTTGACAAGGAACGCTTCCTCGACCGCGTCGACCATGTCCTTGTCGAAGCGCGCGCGCAGCGGACCGGTCACCTCACGCTCGATCGCGACCTTTGAGCGCAGGCCCTCGACACCGTTCGCGCGCGCGAGCGCGTGGAGCGCGTGGGTGTCGTCGGCCATCCGCCAATGGCGTTTGAGGCATTGCGACGAGATGCGCGTGCGCACCGCGTTGCCGAACGGCAGCCGCTTGGCGAGCCCGGCGTCGTCTCGGTTGAGCAGCGCGCCCGGCCAGGCGGCGAGGAAGTGGATCTGGATGAACTTCGGCACCACGCCGGCGGCTTCACTGGTCACTGGTTATTTCCCTCATCCGACCGCGCGTGGGCGGCGTAATAATCCTGCGCGATCCGAAGCCGCGCGGCCTCCGCATCGGCTTCGTCGTTGCCGACGAGGTCGAACAGCGTCCACAGGTTGATCGTGCGCTGACCAACTTGCGCGAGCATGCGCGCGGCGCGGATCGCCTGTGCATCGAGCGCCTCGCCGCGCGCGCTGGTGAGGCGCAGCAGCCGGTTCTCCGACAGGCCGATGTCGTGGAGCAGCGTGCCGAGCCGCTTGCTCTTTGCATGCGGGTGCGCGGCCGCGGTGCCCGACAGCAGCGCGGCGGCGTGCACCACCAGCCGCCATGGACGAAACGTGACGGCGTCATCCGGCACCGTCACGCCGGCGCGGTGGAGCAGGCCGATGACGATGCCGTCGGCCGAGGGTCGCCCGGTCAGATAGATGCGGCGCAACGCCGCGCGGTCGCCGGCGGACAGATGCGCGATCTGTCCGCCGATCGACGCCATCACGTCCTTCGGCGCGGTCGCCTCGTGCGGGTCACTCGCCATGTTGCGCGTCCTTGATCCACTTGGCCATCTGGGCGTCGAGCAGGCTCTTGGCGCGGGCGCGCGCGCGGATGCGGCGAACCTGCGTGTGCGGCGCGGCGCAGGCGGCATCGGCAAAGACGATGCCGGCGAGGTCGCGAAGCCGCGTGCGCCAGGCGAGCCGGTGGTTGCCCGCGTCGTACGCCGCCTCGGCCCAGAAGGGCTCTTCGAAGAACTCCTGGTCAACGCGCTCGTCGAAGCGGGCGAGCCAGGGCGCGGTCTTCTTCTTCGCGGCCTCGTCGTCTAGCCGGGCCTGATCGGGGCCGCCTTGTACGAGCGAGATGAGTGCGCGGCGCAGGCGGCGTCCCGCCTCACCTGCTTCGGCGGCGCGCTTGTTCGCGACCGCGCCGACACGGTCGATCGCGGCAAGGTCACCGTCCTCCAGTTCGTGCAGCCGCGACAGACGCACTGCGCGGCGGTGCAGCCCTTCGGTCTTGCCCTGCCCGCGGACGAGCGCGGTGGCGACGAGCGTCAGCGCGTCGTCGTCGTCACTTCCGTCTTCGTTGGCCAGGAGCGGGCGCGTGATGCGGGCGGGATCGAGCAGTTGCGCGATCTGGCGATAACCGAAGCCAGCCCCGGTCGGGGTATGGCTGGCGCTGCCGTCCGCCTTGAGCGGCGCCCAGGGATCGAGCGTCTGTCCCTTCAGCAGCGCGGCGGCGACGCGAGCGACCTTTGAGCCGGCGGCGAGCGCCTCGAGACGAGCCCCGCGGCGCAGGCGGATGCGGCGGCAGACCTCGACATAGAGCTCGTCGAGCGAGGTGTAATCGAGCGACTGCATGCCGTCCCACGGCAGCGTCCAGACGAGCGCGGTGCCGGCGCGGCGCGTCGGGCGTGCGCGCGCGTCGGCGACGAGGCGGCGAACGTCGCGCGCAAAGGCGGCGGCGGCTCCGCCGGCGGGCCGCACGCCCAGGCTCATCCGCGTTGCGAAGCCGCCGTTCATGCGCGAAACGCCGTAATTGCCCGCGCCGAGGAAGCCCTCGAACGTCTGCAGCGTGACGAGTGCGAAGAGCCATTCCTGCTCGTCCGCGTCCGCCATGCGCGCCTGTTTGACGTCGTGATTCTTCGCGGTGACGAGCATGTCGAGCGCGTCGGGGGTGGTGAGCACGTTCTTGTAGGCGGCGCGGTCGGTGGCGGCGACGAGCGGGGGCTGGAGCAGCGCGGGGCAGCTCCAGTCGTCGACGACGAGCTCCCACGCCTCCGGGCAATCGGGGGTGAGCGCCGTCAGCAGGTCGCGCCACCCGGCTTGGTCCTGCGGCAGCGCCTCACGGTCGGCGTGGATCAGCGCGAGCGCGGCGACCTGCACGGTGAAGGCGTGCCACGGTTCGCGCTGGTGTGGGCGAAGTGCAGGAAAGCTCCACGCCGCGCCGTTCGCCAGCGCGGCGAAGGCGGCGAACAGCGAGCCGCGATGGCGCGCGCCATGTTCGTCCTGCCAGTCGATCAACGCGTTGCCACCCGCACGGCGCGATATGGGACGGAGATCGCGACGCGGCGGAACATGGCGCGAACCTGCCAGCGGGTCTGCGCGGTGTCAAAGCGCGGCGGTGGACTTATCCGCATGAATGCGCGCGTTTTCTTATGATTTGTAAGTCTCCGCATGGTCAGGTCGACGGGCCGAACAACGCCGCCGCGCCGGTCAGCACGGTAGGCGCGGTGAGGGCGCGGTCGAGGTAGAGGTTGCGCGCCTCGCAGCTGGTTTCGGCGACGAGCAGGCAGGCATGACAGGCAGCGCCGCTCAGCGCGCGTTCGTCGGCGTGGTTGTCCGGATCATGTTCGGCGCAGATCGGGTCGCCCGAGCAGAGTGCGAGGCGATCGAGCGCGCGCTCGATGATCGCACCCAGGCGCGGCAGCACCGCGATCAGCCCGCCGAGTGTGCCCTGCGCGCCGGTCGAGGCGGTGTAGAGCAGCAGTCCGAAGCGCTCGCCATCGTCGTCGACGATCGCGTAGAGGCGTTCCTTGAGCGCAGTCGCCGGATAGCCGCAGTCGAGCGCGATCTCGTTCATCAGCGCGTGGCTGAAGCCGTGGAGCGCGTAGTAAGCGAGACGCGGGAAGTGGAGCTTGTCGCCGAACGGCTGGTTCGCGGCCCAGCGCTCCCACCCGCGCAGCAGCAGGTCGCCGCGCGCGTGGACGGCGGGACGCGCGAGCCAGTCGCGGATCGCGGACGCCGAGAAGCGCAGGAACACGCCTTCGCCCAGTTGCTCGGCGGCGGGGAGCCATTCGAGCTCGGTCGCGAGCGCGGCACCCTCGACCGCGATGTGCAATTCCTCCAGATCGCCGTCGACTGCGGTCGGCGCGGCCTCGAAGCGGGTGGGCGAAGCTGCTGCGCGAGAACGGCGTGGTGACGGCGACGCTGCCGCTCGTCGACCATTGCCTCGATGTCGGCGCGGCGATGGCGGTGGTGATCGATGGCTGGCGCGGGCCGCTGGAGGCGGCGGCGGGACGGGTGCTGTCGGCGCAGGATCTCGCGCGGTTGTGCGCACTCGCCGCGCTGCACGATGTCGGCAAGGCGAATCGCGGTTTCCAGGCGCGGATCGATCCCGCCAGGCCGCCGGTCGGGCATACCGCGCCGGTCGCGGCGCTGCTCAACCATTCGGTGCTGAAGCAGGGAGCGGCGGCGGCGATGCTCGCCGCGCTGATGCGCGACTGGGGTGCCAGGCAGCATTTCGCTGGCGTGATGGCGCATCACGGCAAGCCGCTCGCCGCGTTTCACCAGCGCGCGACGATCGAGACCGATCCGTGGGTCAAGCACGTCGGCGAATGGGTGGTGAAGGAAGACGATCCCGCCGCGCTGGTCGTGCCGGTGATCGAGGCGGTGCGCGCGCGCTGGCCGCTGGCATGGGAGGCGGGCGCGATGCTGCCCGATGCGCCGCGCTTCGTCGCGCTGTTCGCGGGGTTGGTGACGCTGGCCGACTGGCTCGGATCGGACACGCGGCGGTTGCCGGTGGGCGCGCCGCATGGCGATGCGCGTGAGCCGCTACGCGTCGAACAGGTGCGCGCGGCGGCAGCGGCGCGCGGGTTCGTGCCGCTCGACACGCCGGCGTGCGACTTCGAGCAGGCGTTCGGCTTTTGCCCGCACGGATTCCAGCTGGAGGCGGCGGGCGACGATCTGGGCGCGGTTGCACTGATCGAGGCGGAGACGGGGTCGGGGAAGACCGAGGCGGCGTTGTGGCGCTGGCTGGAACTGCGGCGACGCGGCCAAGTCGACGGTTTGTTCTTCGCATTGCCGACGCGGTCGGCTGCGGTGCAATTGCACGCGCGCGTCGATGCGATGTTGAAACGCGTCTGGGGCATGGACGCGCCCGAGGCGGTGCTCGCGGTGCCGGGCTATCTGCGCGCGGGCGACGCGGTGGGGCAGGCGCTGCCCGACCATGCCGTGCGCTGGGACGAGCCGGGGGCTGCTCCTGATGCGCGCTGGGCCGCGGAGCGGAGCCTGAACTTCCTTGCCGCGCGCGTCGCGGTGGGCACGATCGACCAGGCGCTGCTCGGCATCCTGCCGGTCAAGCACGCGCTGTTCCGCGCCGGCGTGCTGTCGCGTAGCCTGCTGGTGGTCGACGAGGTGCACGCGTCGGACAGCTATATGGCGGGGCTGCTCGAACGGCTGCTGGCGCATCACATCGCAGTCGGTGGGCACGCGCTGCTGCTGTCGGCGACGCTCGGCGCGGCGGCGCGCGCGACGTTGCTGGGCGGTGTGGTTCCGCCGCTGGAGGAGGCGGAGGTGCAAGCCTATCCGACGCTGTCGGGGAGCAGCGCGACGCTTCGACCCGCGGCGGGTGCAGCGGGCGCGGCGAAGCGGGTGGCGGTCGAGGTCGCCGGGCTGATCGGTGATGCCGAGGCGATCGCGACGCAGGCGGTCGAGGCGGCGCATGCGGGCGCATCGGTGCTGGTGGTGCGCAACAGCGTCGCGGGTGCGGTGGCGGTGGCGCAGGCAGTGGCGGCGCGCGCGCCTGAACTGGCGTTTGCGGTCAACGGCGTCGCGACGCTGCATCACGGCCGGTTCGCGCGTGACGATCGCGAGCGGCTGGATCAGGCCGTCGAGGCGGCGTTCGGGAAGGGGCGTGCGGCGCGCGGGCAGGTGCTGGTCGGTACGCAGACGCTGGAACAGTCGCTCGATCTCGATGCCGACTTCCTCATCACCGATCTGGCGCCGATCGACGTGCTGTTGCAGCGGATCGGACGGCTGCACCGCCACCGGCGCGACGATCGCGGTGCATTTTCGCAGGCGCGCGTGCTGGTGCTGCGACCGGCGGAGCGCGACCTGTCGGTGCTGCTCGGCAAGGGTAGCGGCGCGCGGCAGGGGCTTGGCAGCGTGTATCCCAATCTGGTCCAACTCGAGGCGACGCTGCGGGTGCTGGAGCAGTCACCCGAGATCGTGATACCGCGCGACAACCGCCGGCTGGTCGAGCGCGCGCTGCACCCGGCTGCGCTCGCCGCGATCAGCGCGGAAGGAGCGGCGTGGCACAATCACGCAGCCGAGCGCGCCGGGGGCGAGCTCGCCTCGGCTGAGGCCGCGCGGCGGATCGCGCTTGACCTGTCGCAGCCGTTCCGCACGCTGACCTTCGCCGATGTCGTAGAGGCGGTGGTGACCCGGCTGGGCGCGCGCGACCTGTTGATCGACCTGCCCGAACCGATCGCCAGCCCGCTCGGCGGTGCGGTGACGCGCATCGCGATCCCCGCGCACATGGCGCGCGGCATCGGCCCGCGCGACCAGCCGCACGTGATCGGCGCGCACGCGTTCGAAGTCGGCTCGCGGCGGTTCGGCTACGATCAATGGGGACTGCACGCACTGGATTGACGCCGGAACTAAAGGCGCGCCGACGTGCGGCTAAGAACGGCACGAGGTGTCGAGCATCGCGTCGCCCATGATGTCGCGCGCTAGGCGAGGCCGAACGGAACGACGTGGTTCGCTTGCGTATGCCCGACCTCTGCGCGGCCGAGATAGGGCACGTTCATGTCGCGGCACCAGCGCTCCATCATCTGGTCGAGCGTCTCGCCCCAATCGGGTTCGTTGGGCTTGACTGCGGTGACCGAACCGAGCCGCACGCCCGCGATGCCGCGCAGCTGCGTCGCGTTCGCCATCGTGAACAGCATCCGGTCGATCGCATACATCGCCTCCGACACCTCCTCGACGATCAGCACGTGGTCGGTGAGATCGGGGAGGTAGGGCGAGCCGATCAGCGCCGACAGGATCGAGAGGTTGAACGCCGCCGACGGATGCCCCGCGAGGCCGGGTTCGAGCGCCGAGCGGTCACGCCGCGCCATCCAGCCGAGCGCGCGCGCCACCGTCTGGTCGCCACCCTTGCGCCCGATGTCGCTTACCATCGGGCCATGCACGGGATGGCCAATGCGACGAGCGTAAAGCGCGCCGAGCAGGAAGCCGACGTCCGAGTAACCGAGATAGGTCTTCGCGCGCGCGGCGTCGTTCAGCCGCGGCAGCGCGTCGGCGAGGATGCGGTTCGAGCCATAGCCCCCGCGCACGAACCAGACCGCCTCGATTGAAGGGTCGTTTGCATAGTCGACGAAGGCGGCGGCGCGGACCGCGTCGCTGCCGGCGAAATGCCCGGCTTCCGCAAAGGCGCTCGGGTGGAAGACGAGGTCGACCTCGGGGTAGGCGATCGCGGCGAGCGCGGAGACGGGCGCGACCACGTCGGGATTGGCGACGCTGGACGCCGCGACGACACCGATCCGCATGTTCCTGGCCTACTCCCCCGGCTTGCCCCAATGGCGCGGACCGCCGATAGCGCGTCGCCATGCAGGACGGCAATGCGGCCCCGGACGGGATCATCGGTGACGTGCGCGGCAGGCGCTTCTTTCTGGTCGGGATCGGCGGATCGGGGATGATGCCGCTGGCGATGATCCTCGCCGGGCGCGGGGCGATCGTCGCGGGCTCCGACCGCGGGCTCGATCAGGGGCGGGTGCCGGCGAAGTTCGACGCGTTGCGCGCGCTCGGCATCGACTTGTTCGCGCAGGACGGCAGCGGTGTCGGGTCGGTGGAGCAGGTCGTCGTCGCCTCCGCCGCGGTCGAGGACACGGTCGCCGACATGGTTGCGGCGGCGCGGATCGGTTGTGCGCGGATGACGCGGGCGGAGCTGAACGCGGCGCTGTTCAACGCCGCCGCGCTGCCGATCGGGGTGGCGGGGACGAGCGGCAAGTCGACCGTCACCGGCATGATCGCGACGATCCTGCACGGCGTCGGGCGCGATCCGAGCGTGATGAACGGCGCGGTGATGAAGGACTTCGTGGCCGCCGATCGCCCGTTCGCGAGCGCACTGGTTGGCGCGGGCGAGGCGTATGTCAGCGAGGTGGACGAAAGCGACGGATCGATCGCGCTGTATCGCCCAACGATCGCGGTGCTCAACAACGTCAGCCTCGACCACAAGGCGTTGGACGAGTTGAACGTCCTGTTCGGCGACTTCATCGCGCATGCGCGCCATGCGGTGGTCAACGCCGACAATGCGGACGCAGCGGCGCTGGCGATGGGGAGGTTTGGGGCGCTGCCTGCGTCGCGAGTGACGCGCTTCTCGGTCGAGGGAACGGGTGATCTGGTCGCGCGTGAGCTGCGCGAGGAGCCGTTCGCGGTGTCGTTCACGCTGCATCACGCCGGCGGCACGCTGCCGGTGCGGTTGCAGGTGCCGGGCCGGCACAACGTGTCGAACGCACTCGCTGCGCTCGGTGCGGCGATGGCGGCGGGCGTAGCACTGGGCGACGCTGTCGCGGCGCTGGCGCGCTTCACGGGGCTCAGGCGCCGGTTCGATCTGGTCGGCGAGGCGGCGGGCGTGTCGGTGATCGACGATTTTGGGCATAACCCGGACAAGATCGCGGCGACGCTGGACACGCTGCACGCCTTTCCAGGCCGGTTGCTGGTCCTGTTCCAGCCGCACGGCTTCGGTCCATTAAAGGTGATGCGGGCCGAGCTGGTGGCGATGTTCGCGCGTGCGCTGGCGGCAGACGACCTGCTCGTTATGCCCGACCCGGTCTATCACGGCGGCACGACCGATCGCGCGGTGACCAGCGCCGACATCGTACGCGATGTGGAGGTGGGCGGGCGTCACGGGTTGCACCTGCCCGACCGCGCGGCGGCGGCGGCGCATCTGGTCGCTGAGGCGCGCGCGGGCGACCGCATCGTCGTCATGGGCGCGCGCGACGACACGCTGAGCCTGCTCGCCGCCGAGATGGTCGCCCAACTAGGTGACAAGCAGGCTTGACGTAAAGTTAGCTTGCCATGTAAAGCTTCCTTGTCAATCAGGGGAGTGAATCGATGTCGTCCTGTGTCGCCCGCAATGCCGCGCAACGCCGCTACAATCGCGACGTGTTGTGGTTGAGCGCAGCCTATGCGCTGCTGCTGCTCGCCGCGACCTACCTGTTCCGACACGCGGCGATCACCGGGGTGCCGGCGGTGATGCTGGCGGTGCTGCCCGCGCTGCCGATCATCGGGGTCTTCGCCGCGATCGCGCGTTACCTGATGGAGGAGCGCGACGAGTATCTGCGCATGCTGACCGTGCGACAGACGCTGGTGGCGAGCGGTTTCGCGCTGTCGATCGCGACGATCTGGGGGTTTCTCGAAAGCTTCGGGGTTGCCGGCCACATCGATGCCTATTTCGTCGCAGTGCTGTGGTTCGCAGGACTGGGCCTCGGCACGTGCGTCAACCGCGCGATCGAGGCGCGCACGTGACCAACCATCTGCGCGACCTGCGCGGCGCGCGCGGGTGGAGCCAGCAGCATCTCGCCGACCTGCTGGAGGTCAGCCGGCAGAGCGTAAACGCGATCGAGACCGGGCGCTACGATCCTTCGCTGCCGCTCGCGTTCCGCATCGCCGAGCTGTTCGGCGTCGCGATCGAAGAGGTGTTCGTCAGCCCGTCGCGCGGCTGACCGGGTTGCCCGCAAGCGCTTTTGCGTACGCGCGGGCGCGGGCGTATGGCGACGGCCATGTCCGATCATGCCCCTACCGCCGCCGAGCGACCGCGCCTCGCCTATCACCTGACCGAGGGGCGTGGGCCCGCGATCGTGTTCCTGCCGGGCTATGCGTCCGACATGACGGGGACCAAGGCGGTCGCGCTGGAGGCGTGGGCGAAGGCGCAAGGGCGCGCGTTCCTGCGTTTCGACTATGCCGGGTGCGGCGCGTCGGAGGGGAAGTTCGAGGAGCAGAGCCTGGCCGACTGGCGCGACGATGCGCTGGCGATGATCGACGACGCGGTGGAAGGCCCGGTGGTGCTGGTCGGATCGTCGCTGGGTGGGTGGATCATGCTGCTCGCCGCCAAGGCACGCCCCGAGCGTGTTCACGCATTGGTCGGCATCGCGCCGGCGCCTGATTTCACCGACTGGGGCTTCTCGTCGGAGGAGAAGATGTACCTGCTCCAGCACGGGCGGCTGGAGCGGCCGAACAAATACGGTCCTGCGCCGACCGTCTACACGCGGCGTTTCTGGCAGTCGGGCGAGGCCAACCGGCTGATGTTCGGCGAGATCGCGATCCCGCAACCGGTCCGTTTCCTGCAGGGGCAGAAGGACGTCGAGGTGCCGTGGCACCGCACCTGCCGGTTGGCGGAGATGCTGGCTTCAAGCGACGTTCAGACCTGGCTGGTCAAGGACGGCGATCACCGCCTGTCGCGCGATGCCGATATCGCGCTGCTGATCCGCGCGGTGGAGGATGTGCTGCCGTGATCCTTCTGTTCGCCGCGCTGGCTGCGCAAGCTGCTGCACCAGCGCCCAAGTCCCCCGCCGAGCAGCTCGACGCATGCATCACGCAGGCGCGCAGCGACCCCGCCGGCGCGGAGCGGCTTGCACGAATGCTGGGGCGCGCAGGCGAGGCGTGCCGCGGTGCGGCGCTGTCGGGCGAAGACGATTACGCCGGCGCTGCGACTGCCTTTACTGCCGCTGCACGCAACGCCGAGGTGGCGCACGAGGCGCGCGCGGCGGATTACTGGGCGCAGGCGGGGAATGCGTGGCTGGCGGCGGGTGACGCCGCAAAGGCGCGTGCGGCGCTTGATGCTGCACTGGCGGCGGGTACGCTGACCCATCTCAATCGAGGCGAGGCGTATCTCGACCGCGCGCGTGCGCTGGTGGCGACGGGCGACATGAAGGCGGCGCGCGTCGATCTCGATCTGGCAACCAAGGACGCGGGCGACGATCCGCTCGCGTGGCTGTTGTCGGCGACGCTGGCCAGGCGGATGGGCGACCTGCCGCGCGCCAAGCTCGACATCGCGCAGGCGCTCCGGCGATCGGCCGACGATGCCTCGGTCCAGCTTGAGGCGGGGAACATCGCCGCGGCCGCGGGCGACGCGAACGGAGCACAGGTGGCGTGGAAGCAGGCGGCGCGGCTGGCACCCGATGCGCCCGCCGGGCGTTCAGCCGCCAACGCGCTTACGCAGTTCGCAGGAGATCCGAAGCAGTGAAATACCTCCATACGATGATCCGTGTCGCCGATCCCGACAGAACGATCGCCTTCTTCGAGGTGCTGGGATTGAAGGAAGTCCGCCGGATGGAGAATGAGGCGGGTCGGTTCACGCTGATCTTCCTCGCCACGCCAGAGGACATGAACGCGCCCGGCGAGCGTGCGAAGGCCGAGGTCGAGCTGACCTATAACTGGCCCAACGAGGGCGAGGCGGCCGAGGAATATGGCGGCGGGCGCAATTTCGGGCACCTGGCCTACTATGTCGACGACATCTACGAGACGTGCCAGCGGGTGCAGGACGCGGGGCATATCGTCCACCGCCCTCCGCGCGACGGCTATATGGCGTTCGTGAAGTCGCCCGACGGGATCTCGATCGAGCTGTTGCAGGAAGGCGGGGCGAAGGAGCCGGCCGAGCCGTGGAAGTCGATGCCGAACACGGGCAGCTGGTAATGGCTTCCCCGCTCGAGATCGTCCGCGTGCCGGTGCTGTCGGACAATTACTCGTGGCTGGTCCACGATGCCGACAGCGGCGAGACGGTCGTGGTCGATCCGGGTGAGGCGCAGCCGGTGCTCGACGCCGCCGCCGCACGCGGGTGGACGATTGGGGCGATCTGGGCGACGCACTGGCACCCCGATCACGTCGGCGGCAACGCCGGCGTCGTCGCGGCGACCGGTGCAAACGTGATCGGTCCCGAGGCGGAGCGTGCCAGGATCGGCGCACTCGACAGCGGCGTGGGCGAGGGCGACACGGTGTCGTTAGGCGCGCACATCGCAACCGTGATGCACGTGCCGGGGCATACTGCAGGGCATGTCGCGTTCCATCTCGCCGACGATCACGCGCTGTTCACCGGCGACACCCTGTTCGCGCTCGGGTGCGGGCGATTGTTCGAAGGGACGGCGGAGCAGATGTTCGACAATCTGCGTCGCTACGCCGCGCTGCCGGGTGAGACGCAGGTCTATTGCGGGCACGAATATACGCAGTCGAACGGGCGCTTCGCGCTGACGGTGGATGCAGACAATCAGGCGCTCGTCGAGCGGATGGCCGCGGTCGACCGGATGCGCGCGGCGGGTGAGCCGACCGTGCCGACGACGATCGCGGAGGAAAAGGCGACCAACCCGTTTATGCGCGCGCGCGATGCGGGTGAATTCAAGCGGTTGCGTGAGGGAAAGGATTCTTTTCGCGGCTGAGTGCGTTTGTACTTGCAGGATGAGGAGCAGATGCAATGCGTAGACTTGCCGCAGTGTTGCTGATCGCAGGGGTTGGGCTTGGTGCCGGGGGCGCAGCGCTCGCCAAGCGCGACACGCCCGAGCTGGCGTACCAGAAACTGATCGCGGGCAAGGTCGCGGGCAAGCCGCAGTCGTGCATCGACACGCGCTTTCGTCAGGCGCAGCTGAGCGCCTACGGCGACAAGCTGATCTACCGCGTCAGCGACAAATTGGTCTACGTCAGCCAAACGACCGGCGGGTGCGGGCGTGTCGCGCAGGGTGACGCGCTCGTCACACGGCAGTATCAGACGCGGACGTGCAGCGGCGACATCGCGACCACGGTGCAACCGGTGCCGGGGATCACGACCGGCAGCTGCGCCCTGGGCGACTTCACGCCCTACACCAGACCCTGAGCGGCAACGTCGGTTCGGCGTTGTCGCGACACGAGAGGAATAGAATGCCCGACCAGACCGAAGCCGACATGACCGGCGTCGAACAGCGTATCTCCCCCAAGCCGGAAGTGGACGCGATCGGCGGGCGTACGCTGAAACCGGCGACGTTGATGATGGGGCATGGCTACGATCCCGCTTTGTCGGAAGGGTCGTTGAAGCCGCCGGTGTTCCTGACTTCGACCTTCGTGTTTCCCAACGCAGCGGCGGGCAAGCGGCATTTCGAGGGCGTGACGGGCAAGCGGCCGGGCGGTGCCGAGGGTCTGGTCTACTCGCGCTTCAACGGGCCGAACCAGGAGATCCTGGAAGACCGGCTTGGCATCTGGGAAGGGGCGGAGGACGCGCTCGCTTTCTCCAGCGGCATGTCGGCGATCGCGACCTTGTTCCTGTCGATGGTCAAGCCGGGCGACACGATCGTCCATTCGGGGCCGCTCTATGCCGCGACCGAGACGCTGATCGCGCGCGTGCTGGGCAAGTTCGGCATCAACTGGCTCGACTTCCCCGCGGGTGCGACCCGCGAGGAGATCGACGCGGTCCTGCACAAGGCGGCGGCAAGCGGGAATGTCGCGCTGATCTATCTCGAAAGCCCGGCCAATCCGACCAACGCGCTGGTCGACGTCGAGGCGGTGGCGGCGAGCCGCGACGCGGTGTTCGCGAACCACGAGGCGAAGCCGCCGATCGCGATCGACAACACCTTCCTGGGGCCGCTCTGGTCGCAGCCGTTGAAGCATGGCGCCGACATCGTCGTCTACTCGCTGACCAAATATGCCGGCGGGCATTCCGACCTGGTGGCGGGCGGCGTGCTGGGGTCGAAGGAGCAGATCAACGTCATTCGCGCGATGCGCAACACGATCGGCACGATCTGCGACCCCAATACCGCGTGGATGCTGCTGCGCAGTCTCGAGACGCTGGAACTCAGGATGAGCCGCGCGGGCGAGAATGCAGCCAAGGTGTGCGCCTGGCTGCGCGACCAGCCGCAGGTCGAGCGCGTCGGCTATCTCGGCTTCCTAGCCGAGGGCAGCATCAAGGGACCGGAAGGGCGGCAGGCCGACATCTATCGCCGCAACTGCACCGGCGGCGGATCGACCTTCTCGCTCTACCTGAAGGGGGGCGAGGCGGAGGCGTTCCGCTTCCTCGACGCGCTCAAGATCGCGAAGCTGGCGGTATCGCTCGGCGGAACCGAGACGCTGGCGAGCCACCCGGCGGGCATGACGCATCTGTCGGTCGCCGACGAGCGCAAGCAGGCGCTGGGGATCACCGACAACCTCGTGCGCATCTCGATCGGGGTCGAGGACGCCGATGACCTGATCGCCGACTTCGCGAACGCGTTGGCGGCGATCTGACCCACTCGTCGGTAGGTGGCGGTACGTACGTCACCTACCGGCACAAGTCTCGCGCCGACACCGCATTTGTGGCAGGCGGCTCGCATGGAACAGTTCGATGCGATCGTGCTCGGCGCGGGGGGCGCCGGGCTGATGTGCGCTGCGATCGCGGGGCAGCGCGGGCGGCGCGTCGTCGTGCTCGATCACGGAACCGAGCCGGGGCGCAAGATCGTCATTTCGGGCGGCGGACGGTGCAATTTCACCAACCGCGAGGCCGTGGCGGAGCGCTACGTCTCGACCAACCCGCATTTCGCCAAGTCGGCGCTAGGCCGCTACACCGCGCAAGACTTCCTCGACCTGGTCGAGCGGCACGGGATCGCGTGGCACGAGAAGACGCTGGGGCAATTGTTCTGCGACGGATCGGCGCGGCAGATCGTATCGATGCTGCTGGGCGAATGCGAGTTGGGGAAGGTGACGCTGAGGCTCGGCGGCGCGCTGGGCGAGATCGGCCACGCCGATGCGCGCTTCACGGTCGAGCATGACGGGCAGCGTTACACGGCACCGTCGCTGGTGATCGCGACCGGTGGTCCTTCGATCCCGAAGCTGGGCGCGACCGGGTTCGCCTATGACCTCGCGCGGCGGTTCGGGTTGAAGGTGGTTGAGCCGCGCCCCGCGCTGGTGCCGCTGACCTTGCCGGGCGAGGAGGCGCTGTTCCGCGCTTTGTCGGGTGTCGCAACGCCGGTGGTCGCTGGGTCGGTGCCGGCGAAGGGCAAGGGCACGGCGTTCGCGGAGGCTGCGCTGTTCACGCACAAGGGGCTGAGCGGGCCCGCGATCCTGCAGGTGTCGTCCTATTGGAAGTCCGGCGAGGCAGTGACGATCGACCTTGTGCCGGGTGTGGCACCGGGATGGTTGCGCGAGGCGAAGCGAGTGCGGCCGCGCGGCACGCTCGCCTCCGCACTGCCGCTGCCGGGACGACTTGGGGACGCGCTGGCCGAGGTGATCGGCGTCGGCGAACTAGGGCTCGCGACCGATCGCGTGCTGGAGGCGGCGGAGCGGCGGCTGGCGGACTGGCGCTTCCACCCGAATGGCACCGAGGGGTTCGCCAAGGCGGAGGTGACGGTCGGCGGCATCGCGACCGCGGGCCTGTCATCGAAGACGATGGAAGCGCGCCACCTGCAGGGCCTTTACGCGATCGGCGAGGCGGTGGACGTTACCGGCTGGCTCGGCGGGTATAATTTCCAATGGGCCTGGGCGAGCGGCTGGGCGGCGGCGCAGGCGGTCTGAGCGGAACGCTCAATTCGAAGAAGCGCGATACTCTTTCCCGCCTAGTCGCCCTCAGCCATCCCCGACGCGCTCGATATCGGCGCCGACCGCGGAGAGTTTTTCCTCCAGCCGTTCGTAGCCGCGGTCGAGGTGGTAGATGCGGCTGACCTGCGTCTCTCCGTCCGCCACCAGCCCGGCGATGATGAGGCTCATCGAGGCGCGGAGGTCGGTCGCCATGACGGGCGCGCCGACGAGGCGGTCGACGCCCTGGACGACCGCGGTGCGGCCACGGACCTGGATGTCGGCCCCCATCCGCGCCAATTCAGGCACGTGCATGTAGCGGTTCTCGAAGATCGTCTCGGTCAGCACGCTGGCACCCTCCGCGCGGCACAGCATCGCCATGAACTGTGCCTGCATGTCGGTCGCGAAACCGGGGAAGGGCGCGGTGGTGATGTTCACGGGGCGCAGCTTGTTCGGCGCGGCGACGCGGATCGTGTTGCGGCCGGTCTCTACCTCGACGCCGGCCTCGCGAAGGGCGGCGAGCGTCGCGCCCATCTCGTCCGCGCCGATGTTGGTCAGCGTCACGTCGCCCCCGGTGATCGCGGCGGCGCAGGCGTAGCTGCCCGCCTCGATCCGGTCGGGCATGACCGAATAGGTCGCGCCATGGAGTTCGCGGACGCCCTCGATCTCGAGCGTCTCGGTCCCGATCCCCTGTATCTGCGCGCCCATCGCGACGAGGCAGCGGCACAGATCGACGATCTCGGGCTCGCGCGCGGCGTTTTCGATGCGCGTCGGGCCACTGGCGGTGACCGCGGCCATGACGACGTTCTCGGTCGCGCCGACCGAGACGACCGGGAAACGATACACACCACCCGACAGGCGTCCGCCCGGTGCCGAGGCAGTAACGTAGCCCGCGCTCATCTCAAGCTTCGCGCCAATCGCCTCCAGCGCCTTCAGATGCAGGTCGATCGGGCGGTTGCCGATCGCGCAGCCACCGGGCAGCGATACGCGCGCTTCCCCGGCGCGCGCGAGAATAGGACCGAGCACGAGGATCGAGGCGCGCATCTTGCGCACGATGTCGTACGGCGCCTCCGCGCTGGTCAGCTGCCCGGCGCGGATCGTCATGACGCGGCCGAACTCGTCGGGGCGCGATCCCTCGATCCGGGTCGAGGCGCCGAGTTGATTGAGCAGGTGGCCGAAGCCGTCGACATCGGCGAGGCGCGGCAGGTTGCGCAGCGTCAGCGGCTCGTCGGTCAGGATCGCGCACGGCATCAGCGTCAATGCGGCGTTCTTCGCGCCCGAAATAGGAAGGGTGCCCGACAGGCGATTGCCGCCGCGAATAAGGATACGGTCCATGGCCCCGCGTCTATCGCGCGCGTGAAGCATCGCCAAGCCGCCACGGCACAGGCGCGCGTCATGGTTCCGATCGGAGGATGCGGGCGAAATTAATCCATGTTTTGTTCCGCTTGATCGACTTTAATGCAGGACGGTGCCCGCTCCCCATAAGCGGAAGCAATAACAAGGGGTTTGACACTGCGTGCGGGTACGTACCTTCGCCGACCGGATCGGCGAGTTCCTTCCGTTGTCCGCTTCCGAACGCGAGGCCGTGGAGCAGGTGCAGGGCCGCACACGCTCGCTCCGGCGGGGGGCGGTGCTGGTGCGCGAGAACGATCGCACCAGCGACCTGTACGTGGTGTCGAGCGGGATGATGATGAGCTACGTGCTGCTGGACGACGGCAGCCGGCAGATCCTGCGGTTCCTTTTCCCCGGTGATCTGACGGGCGCGTCGGCGCTCGCCTATGCGCATTCGCCCGAATGCGTGGCGGCATTGTGCGACAGCATGGTCGCGCTGTTCGACCGGGCGCAGGTGGCCGAGGTGTTGGCGCGGCACCCGCGTCTCGCGCTCGCGCTGACGGCGATCGACCAGGCGGAACGCGCGGCAATGACCGATCGGCTGGCAGGGCTGGGACGTACATCGGCGCAGGCGCGGATCGCGGCGGTGCTGCTCGACATTCGCGACCGGTTGCGGCGCGCGGGCGAGGACGTCGAGGGCAGCTTCACGCTGCCGCTGACACAGGAGGAGATCGGCGACGCGAGCGGGCTGACCGCGGTGCACGTCAACCGTATGCTGCGCCAGCTGGAAGAGGCGGGGCTGATCGCGCGGCAGGGAACGCGCGTGATTCTGGCGGACGAGGCGCGGCTGAAGCGCGCGGCGAAATATGTCGACCGACTGTCGCGCGTTGATCTGTCGTGGATGGTGCCGGCGCAGGCGTGAGCGCGCTCAGGTGGCGCGCGATACGCCGCTGAGCGCCAGCTGCTGATCGATCGTGGCGAGCAACCGGTCGAGCCCGGCTTCGTCCGCTGCTTCTGCGCGAAGCGTCACCGCCGGCTGCGTGTTCGACGCGCGCAGCAGCCACCAGCCGTCGGGGGTGGAGACGCGCAGGCCATCGGTTTGATCGACCCGCGCACCAGTGGCGAGCACGCGGGCGCGTACCTCCTCGACGATGGCGAGGCGGCGATTCTCGGGCACCGCGATGCGCAGCTCGGGCGAGGCATGCGTGGCGGGCAGGCGGTCGATCAGCTCGGCCAGCGAAAGCCCCGAGTGATGGATCGCTCCGATCAGGCGGACGGCAGCGTAGAGCGCGTCGTCGAACCCATAATAACCGTGCGCGAAGAAGATGTGCCCCGACAGCTCGGCGCCGATCGCCGCGCGCTCCGCCTTCATTCGCGCCTTGATCTGGCTGTGGCCCGACTTCGCCATGACTGCGCGCCCGCCGAGCGCGCGAACGCGGTCGAACAGCGTGTCGCTCGACTTCACGTCGGCCACGACGCACGCGCCAGGAACTTCACGGAGCAGCGGCTCGGCGAGGAGTGCGAGGATCTGGTCGCCCCAGACGATCCGCCCGCGCGCGTCGACCGCGCCGATGCGGTCGCCATCGCCGTCGAAGGCAAAGCCGAAGTCGAGCCGCTCGCGGCGGATCAGCGCGATCAGGTCGGCGAGGTTGGCGGGGATCGTCGGGTCGGGATGGTGGTGGGGAAATGCGCCATCGACCTCGGTGTAGAGCAGATGGTGCTCGCCGGGCAGCGCCTGCGTCAGTCGCTCGATGACTGGACCGGCCGCGCCGTTGCCCGCGTCCCAGCCGATGCGAAAGGTGCCGCCCGCAGCGCCTGCGAGCAGGCGGGCGACGTAATCCTCCATCACCGCCGCGTCGGTCACGGTGCCTGAGCCCGCTTCCCAATCGCCGGCCTCGGCCAGTCGAGCGAGGTCGCGCACGTCGTCGCCGAAGAAGCTGTCGTGTGCCAGCACGAGCTTGAACCCGTTATCGCCTGCGGGATTGTGGCTGCCGGTCACCTGGATGGCGGCATCCACCTCCAGCGTGGCCTCGGCAAAATAGAGCATCGGCGAGGGACCGAGACCGACCCGGACCACATCGACGCCGCCGGCGGTCAGGCCATCGACCAGCGCGGCTTCCAGCATCGGCGAGGACAGCCGGCCATCGCGACCGACCGCGACGCGGCGGCCACCGGCGCGGCGCACGCGCGTCGCGAAGCTGCGCCCGACGGCAAAGGCGTCGGCACCGAACAGCGTCTCGTCGACGGTGCCGCGAATGTCATAGTCGCGCAGGATCGAGGCGTGGAAGCAGTGCGTCATGGCAGCGGCATAAGATGACAGACGAACGACGCCAACGCTGCCGTGCCCTTTTGAAGGAAGTCGTATGGCTCAGCGCGCGGCGGTGATGCGTGCGAGCAGCAGGTCGCGCGCGGCGTTGACGCGGCGCGCTTCCTCCGCCGAGCCGCCGCGATCGGGGTGCAGTTCCGCAATCAGGCGGCGATGCGCGGTGCGGATCGCGTCGGCGTCGGCATCGGCGGCGACGCCCAGCGTCCGGCGTGCGGTCGCGATCGCACCGGGACGGCGCTGCGGGGGTTTCTTCAGGAGCCACCACACCAGCCAGATCACCAGCGCGGCGACGATCAGCTTCATGCGGCCGCGCTCGACAGCGCCGTGTCGGGCAGCGCAAACCCTGCCATCATCTCGCGCAGTTCCTGCCGCGCGGCGACGTGGCTCAACCCCATGCCGCCGAACGACTTGTTGTCGAGCAACGTCAGCCCGGCCGGGAACAGCTCGCGGTAGATCACGCGCTCGCCCAGACCGGGAATGATGCGGAAGCCGACCCGGCGCGACAATTGGTCGAGGGCCTCCGACACGCGGCGCATGTTGCGCGCGTCGACATAGGCGAGGCGATTGCGCAGCACGACCCAGTCGATCGTCGTTCCGTCCGCCTTCGCGCGCGCCTTGCGCACATCCCAGATCAGTTCGGAGTAGAAGCTGGGACGCTTGACCTTGAACGTCTCGGCATCGACCTGCCCGATCAGGTCGAAGTCGACGAAGCTGTCGTTCATCGGCGTGACCAGCGTGTTGGCGAGCGCGGCGGCGGTGCGCGCGCACGGATCGTCGCGGCCCGGCGTGTCGATCACGAGGAAATCGTAGCCGTCGCTGAAGCGCGCGAACAAATCCTCGAAATTGCCGTCGGCCTGGCCGTCGCCGGTGGCGTGATCGGGGATCGGCAGCGGCTGCCCGGTGCGCTCCACGGTCGCGGCGCGGTTGTCGAGGTAGCGCCCGAGCGTACGCTGGCGATGGTCGAGGTCGATGCACGCGACGCGCGCGCCGCGGGTGGCGAGGGCAACCGCGGTGTGGACCGCCGTCGTCGACTTGCCCGTGCCGCCCTTTTCATTGGCGTAGACGATGACGTGCGGGCCGGCGTGCGGCTGGCTTGCGAGCTTCGTACCGGCGGCGGAGGGCGCCTCGGCGGCGGGCTCCGTTGCCGGAGCGGTGATGTGCGTCTCGGTCTGGTCAGACAACGCGCGACTTCCCTGATTGATTGCTGTTTGACGCCATCATAGAAGCCGCGGCGCAGGGATACGAGGGGTAAGACGTGGAAGTGTTTCGGGAACTCGCGGGCTTGCGCGAACAGGTCGCGGCGGCACGCGCGGCCGGACGCGAGATCGCGCTGGTGCCGACGATGGGGGCACTCCACGCCGGGCATATCGCGCTGGTCGAGGCGGCGCGGCGGCCGGGAACGTGCGTGGTCGCGTCGATCTTCGTCAACCCGAAGCAGTTCGGCGCCAACGAGGACCTGTCGCGCTACCCGCGCAAGGAGACGGGCGACATCGCGATGCTGACCGAGGCGGGCTGCGACCTGTTGTGGCTGCCTCCGGTCGAGGTCATGTACCCCGAAGGATTTTCGACCAACATCTCGGTTGCCGGGGTGAGCGAGGGGCTGGACGGTGCGGCGCGGCCGGGCCATTTCGACGGCGTGGCCACCGTCGTCGCCAAGCTGTTCAACCAGGTGCAGCCGACGCGCGCCTATTTTGGTGAAAAGGACTTCCAGCAGCTCGCCGTCATCCGCCGCATGGTCGCCGACCTCGATTTCGACATAGAGGTGACGGGTGTACCGACACAACGAGAGGACGACGGGCTCGCGCTGTCGAGCCGCAACGTCTACCTCGACACCGAGGAGCGCGCCAAGGCAGTGGCGTTGCCACGCGCGCTGGGGATCGCGGCGCGCGCGATTGCGACCGGCACGCCGGTCGAGAAGGCAGTGGCGGACGCGACCACCTACCTGTCGAATGCCGGGTTCGAGGTCGATTACGTCTCGCTGGTCGATGCGGAGACGCTCCAGCCGCAGGCAGACACGTCGCGGCGGCGGCAATTGCTCGCGGCGGCGCGACTGGGCTCGACGCGGCTGATCGACAATCTGGCGGTCGAGGCAGCGGAGTAAGGCGGGCGGGGTAAACGGGCGTGCTCACGACGCCGTTAACCCGTTAACCATTTGGTGAGCCCAATCGGGTCATAGCCGTGCGATCAGCATTCACGCTGTAATCGGGGGCAAACCGATGACCGTAGTTTCCAGTACGCCGTTACTGCTCGACCGCCGGATCGCCAAGGCACGTGCCGGCGACGCTGATGCTTCTTACGACCTGGGGATCGCTTACTCCACGGGTACGTCGGGCGCCGCGCTCGACCTGATCGAGGCGCACAAGTGGCTCAACCTCGCCGCCGCCTGGGGGCATGACGCGGCACCCGCCGCGCGCGCCGAGGTGTCCGACGACATGACCGCGCGCGAGATCGCGACCGCGCAGCGCGCCGCGCGCGACGTGATCGGCCTGCTCAACCGCCGCGCGGCGTAAACGCCGGTCTTTCTACGCTACGCTGAGCGCACGTGACGGTGGCAGGTGCCGGGTACGACCCGACACCTGATCAATCAGGCGGTCGCCTTCTTTGCCGCGGGTTTCTTGGCAGGCGCCTTCTTCGCGGCGGGCTTCTTTGCGGTTGCTTTTGGCGCCGGCTTGTCGCCCTCGGCCGTCGTTGCCGTCTTCTTCGGTGCAGCCTTCTTCTTCGCCGCCGGCTTCTTCTTGCCCGCCGGTGCCATCGCCGCCCGCGCATCGATCAATTGCGCGGCTTCCTCCACCGTCAGTTGCTCTGGCGTGATCGTCTTGGGCAGCGTCGCGTTGGTGGTGCCGTCGGTGACATAGGGGCCATAGCGACCCTCCATCAGCTTCAGCTCGGCCTCGGTGCGCGGGTGTGCGCCCAGTACCTTTAGCGGCTCGCGCGCCGCGCCGCGTTGCGGACGCCCGCCCCCCGCTGCCGCCTCGGCAAGCTTCACCACCGCGGCGTTCATGCCGGTCTCGAACACGTCGGCGGTCGAGGAGAGCCGCGCATACTTGCCCGCGTGCGCGAGATAGGGGCCGTAGCGCCCGATCGCGGCGGTGATGTCCTGACCCGTCTCAGGGTGCTGGCCGATCGTGCGCGGCAGGCTCAAGAGATTGAGTGCCATTTCGAGGTCGAGCTCGACGTCCTTCGGGATCGAGGCGCGCTTCGCTTCCTTGCCCTCGCCCAGCTGGATGTAGGGGCCGAAGCGACCCGACTTGCGCTCGACCTCCAGCCCTGTCTCGGGATCCTTGCCGAGCATCTCAGGACCGGTCGACTCGGCGGCATCCCCCCCTTGAGCGAAGCGACGGGTGTATTTGCATTCGGGATAGTTCGAGCAGGCGATGAACGCGCCGAAGCGTCCGCCGCGCAGCGCAAGGCTGCCCGCCTGGCACGCCGGGCAGGCGCGCGGGTCGCTGCCATCGGCCTTGTCGGGGAACAGGTACGGCGCAAGGAAGGTGTCGAGTTCGGCGGTCACCTCCGACGGCTTCTGCTCCATGACCTCGGCGGTGCGCGGCTTGAAATCGCGCCAGAAGCTTTCCAGCACCGCCTGCCACTGCGCGCGGCCGCCCGAAACGTCATCGAGTTCTTCTTCCAGCTCGGCGGTGTAGTCGTAGCCGACGTAACGCGGGAAGAAGCGTTCGAGGAACGCGGTCACCAGCCGGCCGCTCTCCTCGGCGAAGAAGCGGTTCTTCTCGACCCGGACATAGGCGCGATCCTTCAGCGTCTTGATGATCGAGGCGTAGGTGGAGGGGCGCCCGATGCCGAGTTCCTCCATCCGCTTGACGAGGCTCGCCTCCGAATAGCGCGGCAGCGGCTGGGTGAAATGCTGCTCGGCGTCGACGCCCTTTTTCGCGGGCGCGTCGCCCTCGCGCATGCGGGGCAGGCGGCGCGCGTCCTCGTCCTGGCTGTCGTCGGTGCCTTCCTCGTAGAGCGCGAGATAGCCGGGGAAGAGCACGACCTGACCGGTAGCGCGCAGCACGTTGCGCCCGGTACCATCGGCGAACTCGATCGTGGTGCGCTCCATGCGGGCGGACGCCATCTGGCTGGCGAGCGCGCGCTTCCACACCAGCTCGTAAAGCCGCGCGTGGTCGCCCGCGCCGACGCGATCCTTGCCGAAATCGGTCGGGCGGATCGCCTCGTGCGCTTCCTGCGCATTCTTGGCCTTTGCCTGATACTGGCGCGGCTTGTCGGGGACGTAGCTACCGTCGTAGCGGTTGGCGATCGCGCCGCGCGCGGCCGAGATCGCGCTGCCGTCCATCTGCACGCCGTCGGTGCGCATATAAGTGATCGCGCCGTCCTCGTAGAGCTGTTGCGCGATCCGCATCGTGTGGTCGGCGGAGAAGCCAAGCTTGCGCGCCGCCTCCTGCTGTAGCGTCGAGGTGGTGAACGGCGGCGGCGGGTTGCGCGTCGCCGGGCGCGTCTCGACCGATTGGACGGTGAAGCGGCCGGCCTCGACATCGGCCTTTGCGCGCTTGGCATCGCCTTCGTTGCCGATCGACAGGCGGTCGAGCTTCTTGCCTTCCCACTGCGACAGCCGCGCGGTGAAAGGTGTTCCGTCATGCTCCAGCGCGGCCGTTACCGACCAATATTCCTGCGCGACGAACAGCTCGATCTCGCGCTCGCGTTCGACGATCAGGCGCAGCGCGACCGACTGGACGCGGCCCGCGGACTTGGCACCCGGCAGCTTGCGCCACAGCACCGGCGAGAGCGTGAAGCCGACGAGATAGTCGAGCGCGCGGCGCGCACGGTACGCGTCGATCAGGTCGGTATCGAGCGCGCGCGGCGCCTTCATCGCGTCGGTCACCGCCTGCTTGGTGATCGCGTTGAAGGTGACGCGCTCGACCGCCTTGGGCAAAGCGCGGCGCTTCGCTAGCACTTCCTGCACGTGCCAGCTGATCGCCTCGCCCTCGCGATCGGGGTCGGTCGCGAGGATCAGGCGGTCGGCGACCTTCGCCAGATCGGCGATCGCCTTCAGCTGCTTGGCCTTGTCGGCGTAGTTTTCCCATTCCATCGCGAAGCCGTCGTCGGGGTTCACCGATCCGTCCTTGGGCGGCAGGTCGCGGACGTGGCCATAGCTCGCGAGGACGCGATAATCGGAGCCGAGGTACTTTTCGATGGTCTTCGCCTTGGCAGGCGATTCGACGATGACGAGTTGCATTGGGGCCTAACTAGGAAGCTTCACACGTATGCGCGAGGGTGGAGAGGTCGGGGCGGCGGCGTCAAGCGGGATTGCGGGGCACGATCGTGGGTCGCATGATGAACAAAGGTGGGGAGCGGGCGTGATGCGAACAGGTTGGTTGATGGGCGCGCTTGCGCTGTGTTGTGCGGCGGCGACGCAGGCGGGATGGTCGGGAGAGTTCCTGCTCGCACCCGCAGACTCGCGCTTCGTGTTCGGCTGGGAAGCGCCGGCAGGTCATGGCATGCGCGAATATGTCCCGCGCGGCGAGACGGTGGAGAACTGGACGCGCATGGTGACGCTGCAACGCTTCGGTTACCGGGCAGGAATGACGCCCGCGGCGGTGCTGGCGCGTACGGCCGCCCTGATGCAGGCGGCGTGCCCGGGTGCGACGGTCACGCCGGGCGAAAGCGTTCCGCTCGCCGGTCATGTTTCGGCGACGATCCGTGTCGACTGCCCGCGCAATCCGCAGACCGGAAAGCCCGAGACGATGTTCGCGCGCGCGGTGCTGGGCGATGATGCCTTGCACATGGTGCAGGCGGCAACGCGGCGGGTACCGACAATTGCGGATGTGCGCTGGGCGGCAGGCGTGTTGCAGGGAGCGGTATTGTGCACCGCCAGCGACGTCACGAGCCGGTGCGGCACTGCGCGCGCGGCGACACCGGGTGCGGCGCTCTAGCGCTGCGGCGTCGCGCGCCAGGCGAGGAGGAAGCCGACGCCGAGAATAAGATCGACCGCGCCGAAGATCGCAGTGGTCGAGCCGCGGGCAAGGACAAGCGCGGGAACGCCGAACGCCGCCTTCTCGAAAACGCCGGCGAGCATCATCGGCCGATAGCGAACGGGGTCACGGCTGATGATCCAGAAAACGAGCTGGAACGCGAGCGCGGTGAGCGTGAAGGCGAGCTGTGGCAGCGTCGTGACCTCCGGCGCGGCGAAGCTGGCGAGCAGCGCGGTCGTGCCGTAAATCGCGGCGCCGCGGAACCACCACCGGACCCAGCGCGGCGAGGATGCAGGCGCGCTCAGCACAGGCTGACCCGTCCACCAGCGTGGCGTTCGAGGCGGCCGCCGAGTTCGAGTTCGAGCAGCACCATCTGCACCACCGCAGGCGCGAGCGCGGTCTGGCGGACGAGTTCGTCGATGCCGACGGGCACCGGGCCGAGCAGGTCGGTGACGCGGCGGCGATCGGCGTCGCTCGCGTCCTCAGGTGGAGGTGCGTCCCAGCCGGCGACCGGTGACCTGACACTCGCGCGCAGATCGATCGGTCGGACCTGTTCGAGCACGTCGGCGGCGGACTGGACCAGCACCGCACCGTCGCGGATCAGGCCGTTGCACCCTTGTGCGCGCGGGTCGCTCGGGTGGCCGGGCACCGCCATCACCTCGCGCCCGGCCTCGCCCGCGAGCCTGGCGGTGATGAGCGAGCCCGAGCGCGGCGCGGCCTCGATCACGACGGTGCCAAGCGACAGCGCGGCGATGATGCGGTTGCGATGCGGAAAGTGGCGTGCGCGCGGCTCGGTACGCGGCGGCATCTCGGCGACGAGCAGCGCTTCCTCGGCGATGCGTTCCTGCAACCGTGCATTCTCGGGCGGGTAGGCGACATCGATCCCGCCGGCGATGACGCCGATCGTCGCGGCACCCGCGCCCTCATGCGCTGCGGTGTCGATCCCGCGTGCGAGACCGGAGACGACGACCGCGCCGGCGTGCGCGATCTCCTGCGCCAACCCGCGCGCGAAGCGGCACGACGCGGCCGAAGCGTTGCGCGCGCCGACCATTGCGACCGTGTCGCGCGTGGCGCACGACAAGTTGCCGCGGATCGTCAGCACCGGCGGCGCATCGGACAGCTCGGCGAGAAGCGGCGGATAATCGGGCGAGCCGAGGAACAGGTAGCGCGCGCCGGCCCGCGTCACCGTCGTCATCTCACGCTCAGCCGCATGAATGTCGGTGACCGCAGGGACACGCCCGCCGCCGCGACGGGCGAGGGACGGCAGCGCCTCGATCGCCGCCGCCGCGGTGCCGAAGCGGGCGAGCAACTGGCGGAACGACACCGGACCGATCGACGGCGTGCGGATCAGACGCAATCGTGCGAGTGCGTCGTCGTCAGCGATCGTCGCGGCCGGAGCACCGTGCGGCGCCGCGACATCGGACATGTTCAGGCCGCGTTCTTCGTGCCGCCGACGCGCGGCTCGGTTCCGTCGAGCAGGCGCGAGATGTTCGCGCGGTGCTTCCATATCACGAGGAGCGCGAGCGCGAGCAGCAGCGGCACGAGGTCGAACGGGCCGAGGATCGCGGCGGCGACCGGCGCGCTGACCGCCGCCGCCATGCCGGCGACCGAGGAGATGCGCATCCCTGCAAGCAGCCCCAGCCATATGAA
The DNA here is from genome assembly GCF_000382485.1 of Sphingomonas sp. Mn802worker. GTDB lineage: Bacteria > Pseudomonadota > Alphaproteobacteria > Sphingomonadales > Sphingomonadaceae > Sphingomonas. The sequence continues at coordinate 30,543 of NZ_AORY01000015.1, forward strand.
CGCGTAGACGAGCCCGAGCGGCCAGGCGAGTGCCACGACGATCCCCATCAGCGTCGCGACGCCCTTGCCGCCCTTGAAGCCGAGCCAGACGGGATAGCAGTGGCCGACGAACGCCCCCGCCGCGGCAAGCGGCGCCTGGTCAGGGAACAGCGCGGCGACGATTCCGACGGCGGCGACGCCCTTCAGCATGTCGAGCAGCAGCGTCGCGGCGGCGAGCCCCTTGCGCCCGGTGCGCAGCACGTTGGTCGCGCCGATATTGCCCGAGCCGACCTGCCGCAGGTCGCCGGCGCCGCCCAGCCGCGTCAGGATGACGCCGAACGGGATCGAGCCGAGCAGATAGCCGATCAGCAACGCCGCCGCGGGCGGTATCCAGATGATCTGGGTGGCCAGTTCTGTTCCCCTTCTGACCCTGTTTTAGCGTGCGGGCGAGCAGGTGTCACTCATCTGTATCTACTAGGCGGCGAAGGCTATGTGGACGTGCATGAACGACGATGCGCGACCGATCCTGTTCTTCGACTCAGGGGTGGGCGGGCTGTCGGTCGTCGCGCCGACGCTCGAACTGCTGCCGGCCGCGAGCATCGTCTACGCCGCCGATTCAGCCGCTTTTCCTTACGGCACGAAGAGCGAGGCGGAGATCGCAGCACGCGTGCCTGCACTGCTCGGGCGGTTGGCGGAGCGGTATCGCCCGCGATTGATCGTGATCGCGTGCAACACCGCCTCGACGATCGCGCTTCCGGCGGTGCGCGCCGCGCTCGACGTGGCCGTCGTCGGCACGGTGCCCGCGATCAAGCCCGCGGCGGAAGCGTCGCGCACGCGAGTCGTCGGTGTGCTGGGCACCGCGGCGACGGTGCGTCAGCCCTATGTCGACGATCTGGCGGCCCGCTTCGCGGGCGATTGCACCGTGCTGCGCTACGGCTCCGCCACGCTGGTCGAACTGGCCGAGGCGAAGCTGGCGGGCGAGGCGGTCGATGCGGACGCCGTCGCGCGCGAGCTCGCCGGGCTGTTCGACCAGCCGGATGGTGAGCGGATCGACGTGATCGTCAACGCGTGCACGCATTTCCCACTGCTGGTGGATGAGCTGCGCGCGGCGGCGCCGGCAGGTGTGACCTTCGTCGATGGCGGCCCCGGCATCGCGCGGCGCGTGGCGTCGCTGACGCAGGGGCAGGCGTGGCCGGGCGAGTCGCGCGGGCACCGGCTCGTCTTCACGCGGCTAGGCGCGCGCGAGACGCGCATCGGCGACCAGTTGCGCGCACGCGGGTTTGCACTCCCTGAGACACTATGATCGACCAAATGCGCTGGAAAAGCGTGGGTTAGCAGGCTAAGTCGCCGGCATGATGAGCGAGAGCAGCGAAACGCGCCTTGTTGCGGAGAGCAGAGTGCCGGAAAGCAGCGTCCGTTCGGGTGACGCGCGCCCGGTCGACTATTCGCGCGTGTTCACCCAGGCGATCGACCGCCTGCACGCCGAGGGGCGCTACCGCGTCTTCATCGACATCCTGCGCAACAAGGGCATGTTTCCCAACGCGCGCTGCTTTGCCGGGCACAACGGCCCGAAGCCGATCACGGTATGGTGCTCGAACGATTACCTCGCGATGGGGCAGCACCCGAAGGTGATTGCGGCGATGGAGGAAGCGCTCCACGACGTCGGCGCCGGCTCGGGCGGCACGCGCAACATCGGCGGCAATACGCACTACCACATCGATCTGGAGGTCGAACTCGCCGATCTGCACGGCAAGGAAGCGGCGCTGCTGTTCACCAGCGGCTACGTCTCGAACGAGGCGACGCTGGCAACGCTCGCCAAGGTGCTGCCGGGGTGCATCATCTATTCGGACGAGCTCAACCACGCGTCGATGATCGCTGGCATCCGCAACTCGGGCGCGGAAAAGCGCGTGTTCCGCCACAACGATCTGGCGCATCTGGAAGAGCTGCTCTCCACCGACGATCCGGCGCTGCCGAAGCTCATCGCATTCGAGAGCGTGTATTCGATGGAGGGCGATGTCGCGCCGGTTGCGGCGATCTGCGATCTCGCCGACAAGTATAACGCGCTGACCTACCTCGACGAAGTGCACGCGGTCGGCATGTACGGCGCACGTGGCGGCGGTATTTCCGAGCGCGATGGCGTAGCCGACCGGCTGACGATCATCGAGGGGACGCTGGGCAAGGCGTTCGGGGTGATGGGCGGCTATATCGCGGCCGACCGCACGATCGTCGATGTGATCCGCAGCTACGCACCCGGCTTCATCTTCACCACCAGCCTGTCGCCGGTGCTGGTCGCGGGCGTGCTCGCCTCGGTCAGGCACCTGAAATCGTCGAGCCTCGAGCGCGACGGGCAGCAGGCAGCTGCGGCGACGCTCAAGGCGATGCTGAGCGACGCCGGACTGCCGGTGATGCTGGGCGAGACGCACATCGTGCCGGTGATGGTCGGCGACCCGGTCAAGGCGAAGAAGATCAGCGACATCCTGCTCGCCGAATACGGTGTCTATGTTCAGCCGATCAATTACCCGACCGTGCCGCGCGGGACCGAGCGGCTGCGCTTTACCCCCGGCCCCGCGCACAGCGAGGCGATGATGCGTGAGCTGACCGACGCGCTGGTCGAGATCTGGGGCCGGCTGGAGCTGCGTCAGGCGGCGTAAGGGTCTAGGCTCGGCGGCGACTCAGTCGAGCGCCGCGTCGCGCTGGTCAAGAATTGGCGGCAGATAGGGCAGTGGCGCACTTGCCGGCATCGCCGCCAGCGCCTCCGCGATGATGCGCGCACGCTCCTTGGGTGAGGGATGCGTGCGGCTACGGAACATGCCGGGGTCGACTTGTCTGCCCGGTCCCTGCCAGAAACGCACCGCATTCTGTGGGTCCCAGCCGGCGTTGCGGAGCAGAAACGCGCCGAGCACGTCGGCCTCCGTCTCAGTGTCACGGAACAGTCGCGCGTTGCGGCCGAACTCACCGAACAGCCCCCATTTGACCCCCGCCGCCTCCAGCCGCGCGCGGTGGCGCAGGATCGTGTGCGCGAGCTCGTGCGCGACGACGACCGCGACATCATCGTCGCCGTAGGTTTCCATCAACCGCGCGCCGACCTGTACGACATGGCCGTCGGACGAGGCGCCGAGCTTGGGTCCGGCGACGACCTCGAACTCGCTGCGGCAGGCGGGCACGGGCGCGATCGACACGCGGCGCGTGCGGCTCTGGTCGGTGAGCGTCAGCGACACGGGGGCGCGCACCGGCAGCGCGGCGAGGCGGGCTAGTGCGACGTCGCGCGTCGCGCTGGTGTCGTGCGCGGTGGTCGGCGGAGGCAGCGGCGTGCCCGCAATAGCGGCGACGCCTTCGTTCTGCAGCACGCCGGCGCGCGCGGCGGGGGAGCCGGGCACGACCCACTCGACCGCGACCGGCGCGGCGAAGCCGAATACGCTGCGTGCGGCATCGGCATCGCGCGCGGCATATTGATCGATGGCGTGCAGCACGACGCCGGTGCCCGGCTGCTGATCGCGGCACAGCGCCGCGTTGGCGGTGGCGAGCCGGTAGGCGATGTTCGCCAGCCGCGCGTCCTCGCTGCGCAATGCCTCGAAAGTGGCGCGGCTGTCGGGCGCGGCCGCGGCGACGAGGGCGAGTGGCAGGAGCAGGCGGAGCAGACGCGACATGCGCGCTTCTACCAAGCCGGTCGAGCCGGGTCATCAGCCCGCATTGACTTGGCTGCCCGCAAGCACCAGAATAGTTTCACTTGATACCAGTGGAGCGCGCAATGGACCATATCGACGTCAATCCGATGGGGCTCGATGGTTTCGCCTTCTGTGAGTTCACCTCGCCCGATGCCGACATGCTGGCGAAGCAGTTCGAGGCGTTGGGCTTTGTGGCGGCTGCGACGCATCCGACCAAGCAGGTGACGCTCTATCGTCAGGGTCGCATCAATCTGCTGATCAACCGCGAAGAGAGCGGCCAAGCAGCCGAGTTCCGCAGCAGCCACGGTCCGTCGGCGAACGCGATGGCGTTCCGCGTCTCGGATGCGCGCGAGGCGCTCGCCGCGGCGGTCGAGCGTGGTGCGAAGGCGATGGACGCGAGCGGCAGTGCGCTTCCGCGAGCGCAGGTGCTAGAAGGGATTGGTGGGTCGCTACTGTACCTGGTCGACGCTGATCCGTTCGCCGACTGGAACGAGGTCGAGGGCTGGCGAGAGGCGGCGGCGCAGAACAACGTCGGGCTCGACGTGCTCGACCACCTGACGCACAACGTGCGGCGCGGGCAGATGCGGACGTGGTCGGCCTTCTATGGCCAAATCTTCGGCTTCGAGGAGCAGAAGTATTTCGACATCAAGGGCAAGGCGACCGGCCTGTTCAGCCAGGCGATGATCGCGCCCGACAAGGCGATCCGCATCCCGTTGAACGAGAGCCAGGACGACCACAGCCAGATCGAGGAGTTCATCCGCGACTACAACGGCGAGGGGATCCAGCACCTCGCGCTCACCACCGACGACATTTACGGGACGGTGGAGAAACTGCGCGCGCGCGGCGTCAAGTTGCAGGACACGATAGAGACCTATTACGAGTTGGTAGACAAGCGCGTGCCGGACCACGGCGAGGATTTGGAGCGACTGCGCAAGAACCGCATCCTGATCGACGGTAATGTCGGCGAGGAAGGGCTGCTGCTGCAAATCTTCACCGAGAACATGGTCGGGCCGATCTTCTTCGAGATCATCCAGCGCAAGGGCAACGAGGGGTTCGGCAACGGCAACTTTCAGGCGTTGTACGAAAGCATTGAACTGGATCAGATCAGGCGCGGGGTTATCCAGGTCGACGCATAAGCGTCGACCGGATGGCCGCGCGCAGGCGCGGCCCGCGCCCGGCCAGCGCGGATGAAGCCGGCGCACAAGGCGCGGCTTCGCCGCGTCTGACGCGCCGGCGGGCGTGACACGAAGCGCCTGACATAGAGCCGAAAGGACTGAGGATGACCGCTACCATCGACCCCGCCTACATTCCCGGTTTCGGCAACCACGTCTCGACGGAGTCGATCCCCGGCGCGCTGCCGGTCGGGCGCAACTCGCCGCAGCGCCCTGCCTTCGGCCTCTACACCGAGCAATTGTCGGGCACCGCCTTCACCGCCCCGCGCCACGAGAACCGCCGCTCGTGGCTATACCGCATGCGACCCACCGCCGAACATCCGCCGTTCAACCGGTACGACGGCGCCAAGCGCTTCGCCCCCGGCACGACCGACGCCCCGCTCGCGCCCAACCGGCTGCGCTGGGACCCGCTGGCGATGCCGGAAGGAGCGGGCGTCGACCTGATCGACGGCATGACGACGATGCTCGCCAACCGCCACCCGACCGATCTGGAGGGCGTGGCGATGCACGTCTACGCCGCAAACCGCGACATGGACGCCCGCGTGTTCGTCGACGCGGACGGCGAGTTGCTTTTTATTCCGGAACAGGGGCGGCTCGAGCTGCTGACCGAACTCGGCCGCATTGAGGTCGCGCCCGGGCAGGTCGCGCTGGTGCCGCGCGGGGTGCGGTTCAAGGCGAAGCTGCCGGATGGAAGGGCGCGTGGCTACGTCGCGGAGAATCACGGCGCGCTGTTCCGCCTGCCCGATCTCGGCCCGATCGGCGCCAACGGCCTCGCCAATCCGCGCGATTTCGAGACACCGGTTGCCTGGTTCGAGGACGTGGACGCGCCGACTGAGGTCATCCAGAAGTTCATGGGTTCGCTGTGGACGACGACGCTCGATCACTCGCCGCTCGACGTGGTGGCGTGGCACGGCAATCTGGCACCGTGGCGCTACGATCTGTCGCGTTTCAACACGATCAACACCGTCAGCTTCGACCATCCCGACCCGTCGATCTTTACCGTGCTGACATCGCCCAGCGACGTGCCCGGCCGCGCCAACGCCGACTTCGTCATCTTCCCGCCGCGCTGGATGGTGGCGGAGGGCACGTTTCGCCCGCCGTGGTTCCACCGCAACGTCATGTCGGAGGCGATGGGCCTCATCATCGGCGCGTATGACGCGAAGGCGGAAGGGTTCCAGCCCGGCGGTATCTCGCTCCACAACATCATGAGCGGGCACGGCCCCGACGTCGCGAGCTGGCAGGGCGCGAGCGCGGCCGAGCTCAAGCCCCACAAGATAGAGGGCACGATGGCGTTCATGCTGGAAAGCTGCTGGGCATACCGGCCGACCGACTACGCGCTGGCCCACGCGCAGCTCGATTACGATGCGGTGTGGGCCGACTTCCCCAAGGCGACGTTGCCGCAAAGATGATGGACGCGTGAGCGACACCGACACGCGCGTGTTCGCGACACCTGCGGGAGTGAAGCTCGGCGCGCTCGACCAGATCGCCGATGGTGCTGCGCGTAACTACGTGCTGCAACTGCGCGCCGGGCGTTTTCACGGCCTTGTAGTGCGCCAGGGACAGGCGGTGTACGGCTACGTCGACCGCTGCCCGCACGCCGGCCTGCCGCTGGCGCAGGAACTCGACGCCTATCTGACACCCGATGGCGCGCGGATCATGTGTTCGTGGCACGGCGCGGTGTTCGCGATCGACGATGGCCGCTGCGAAGGCGGGCCGTGCATGGGCGCGCGGCTTACGCCGTGGCCGGTGCGCGTCGACGATGGCGTGATTGTTACAGCAAATTCGCAACCAGCCTCCGAAACGAAGGATTAAGTACCCCAGGTTAGTAGCTTCGGCATGGCTACTTCATATCCCGCTCCCGACCATCGCAGCGGAGGGGCCTCGCAAGCCGCATGGCACGCGGTATGCCGATCGCAGGCGGTGATCGAATTTACCATGGACGGCGTGATCACCTGGGTTAACGACGCGTTTCTTCGCATCGTCGGCTACCGTTCCGACGAGCTGGTCGGGCGGCATCACCGCCTTTTGTGCCTGGACGGGCAGGCGGACACCCCCTCCTACGCCGCTTTCTGGCGCAAACTCGGCTCGGGTGAGTTCGATCAGGGCGAGTACCCGCGTCGTAGCGCACGCGGTGAGGAGGTTTGGTTGCAGGCGACCTACACGCCGGTGCTGGATGCCGCCGGTCACCCGGAACGGGTGCTCAAGATCGCCACCGATATTACGCGGCAGGTCATGCTGGAGCGCGAGGTGCAGGCACATCTGGTGCAGTCGCGGGCAGCGGGCACGGCGTTGACCGAGCGTGGCGCCGCGCTCGAGAAGACGATGGCGCAGGTGGCGGAGATCGTGTCTACCATCTCCGGCATCGCCAAACAGACCAACCTGCTCGCGCTCAATGCGACGATCGAGGCGGCGCGCGCGGGCGACGCCGGGCGCGGCTTCGCTGTGGTCGCCTCGGAGGTCAAGAAGCTTGCGCGCGACACGCACGACGCGGCCGGACGCGCGGCGCTGCTGGTCGCAGCGTAGCGCGCCTGGTGCCGCGTTAGGGCTGGTGCGTGCGGCGCAGCGTGCTCGTGTCGTAGCCCAGTGCTTTCGCGCGCGCGAACAGCGCCTCGACCTGTTCGTCGCCCGGACGCGGCGAGCGCGTGAGTAGCCACAGGTAACGTCCGCCGGGCTCACCGACGATCGACCAGCTGTAGTCGTCGGCGTGGTCGAGCACCCAATAATCGCCGACGTACAGTGGTCCGAAGAACGATAGCTTGAGCTTCGCGCCGGTTTCCTTGTCCGCAACCACGCCCTTTGCGCGCGCGACCTTACGCTGGCCGCCGCGCGTGCCGGCGTTGGTCACGCCGATCCGGTCCGCCGACAGCCGCGAGTAATCGGCGGTCACCGCGTCCATGCCCTCTTCGAAGACATATTCGTGGCGCGCGATCTCGTACCAGCGGCCGAGATAGCGGTTCAGGTCGACTGGCTTCGCGGGCGCGGGCACGCGCGGGTTGATGACCGGCGGGCGCTTGGCGCGAAGGTAGAGGAAACCGCCGAGGCCGAGTGCCGCCGCACCGACGCCCGCCAGGACGCCGGCCTTTGGAAGAGTGGATTGCTGTGCCATGTGCATCCCTACCAGCGACGGCGCGCGTGGTTCCCTCAGCCCGCGCACGCCTTTTCGCGCAGGCGCGCGGCGTGGAGCAGCGGCTCGGTATAGCCGCTCGGTTGCGCGACCCCGTCGAAGACGAGCGCGCGCGCGGCCTGGAACGCAATGCTGTCACCCTCGCGCCCCGCCATCGGGCGGTAGGCCGGGTCGCCCGCGTTCTGCTCGTCGACCTTGACCGCCATGCGCTTGAGCGCGGCGTCGATCTCCTCCGCGCTCGTGACGCCGTGGAGCAGCCAGTTCGCCATGTGCTGCGACGAGATGCGCAGCGTCGCGCGGTCCTCCATCAGGCCGATGTCGTGGATGTCGGGCACCTTGGAGCAGCCCACCCCCTGGTCGATCCAGCGCACGACATAGCCGAGGATGCCTTGGGCATTGTTGTCGAGCTCCTCGCGCACCTCCTCGGGCGTCCAGTTGCGCCCGGTCGCCAGCGGGACGGTGAGCAGGCGGTCGAGCGACGCGATCGGCTCGGCTTGGCGCGCCTCCTGCTGCGCGAACACGTCGACGCGGTGGTAGTGCGTGGCGTGGAGCGTCGCCGCGGTGGGGGAGGGAACCCAGGCGGTGGTCGCGCCGCTGATCGGATGCGCAACCTTCTGCTCCAGCATGTCCGCCATCATGTCGGGCGCGGCCCACATGCCCTTGCCGATCTGCGCACGGCCCGACAGTCCGCAGGCGAGGCCGATCTGCACGTTGCGATCCTCGTACGCCTTGATCCAGTCGGCGCCCTTCATCTCGGCCTTGCGGATCATCGCGCCGGCGCGCGTCGCGGTGTGCATTTCGTCGCCGGTGCGGTCGAGGAAGCCGGTGTTGATGAACACGATCCGGTGGCGCACCGCGTGGATGCAGGCGGCGAGGTTGGCCGAGGTGCGACGCTCCTCGTCCATCACGCCGACCTTGATCGTGTGGCGGTCGAGGCAGAGCAGGTCTTCTACCGCGTCGAACAGGCGGTCGGTGAACGCGCATTCGTCGGGGCCGTGCATCTTGGGCTTGACGATGTAGATGCTGCCCGCGCGGCTGTTGGCGTGCGCACCCCGGAGGTCGTGCATTGCGACGAGGCTGGTGATGATCGCGTCGAGGATTCCTTCGGGCGCTTCGCTGCCGTCCGCCAGCCGCAGCGCGGGCGTGGTCATCAGGTGGCCGACGTTGCGGACGAACAGCAGGCTTCGGCCGGGCAGGACGATCTCGTTGCCATCGTCGCCGGTGTAGCGGCGGTCAGGGTTCAGCCGACGCGTCACCTGTTGGCCACCCTTCTCGAATGTGTCCGAGAGGTCGCCGCGCATCAGCCCTAACCAATTGGCATAGGCCGCGACCTTGTCGGCGGCGTCGACCGCCGCGACCGAGTCCTCCAAGTCGCAGATCGTCGTCACCGCGCTTTCCAGGATCACGTCGGCGATCCCCGCCGGGTCGTCGCGGCCGATCGGATGGGCAGGACCGAACACGACCTCGACGTGGAGGCCATTGTGTCGGAACAGCCGGCCGGTTTCGCTGCGACCGACATACTGCGCCGGGTCGGCAAGCGTGACGTTGTCGCTGGTGAGGTCCGTCCACGATCCGCTGGCGAGCGGCACCGCATCATCAAGGAACGCCTTCGCCCAGGCGATCACCTGGCTCCCACGCGCCGTGTCGTACGTGCCGCCAGGGTTGGCCGAGCCGAGCGCGTCGGTGCCGTAGAGCGCGTCGTACAGGCTGCCCCAGCGCGCATTGGCGGCGTTCAACAGGAAGCGCGCGTTGAGGATCGGCACGACCAGCTGCGGCCCAGCGGTGGTCGCGACCTCCGCATCGACGTTCTGCGTGTCGATCGTAAACGGCGCAGGTTCGGGGACGAGATAGCCGATCTCGCGCAGGAACGCCTGATACTCGGCTTGGTCGATCGGCTGCCCGGCGCGTGCGGTGTACCAGTCGTCGATACAGGCCTGCAGGTCGTCGCGGCGCGCGAGCAGGTCGCGGTTCTCGGGCGCGAACCGCGCGAAGATGTCGGCCACGCCCGCCCAGAAGGTGTCCGGCGCGATCCCGGTGCCGGGCAGCGCGCGTTCCTCGATAAAGCTGGCGAGTACACGGGCGACGCTCAGCCCGGCACGGTCGGTCATTTGCTCGGTCATGTTTTTCTCTCCTGCACGCCGCTTGTAGCCGCCCGTGATCTACCTCACTAGACGCATTGCTGTGTCAGCAGTCGGTACAAGAATGCACGAATGATTGATCCCGATTACGTCCTGTTCGCGCGGCTGGTAAGTGCGGGGAGCATCGCGGCGGCGGCGCGCGGGCTGCGTTTGTCGCCCGCGATGGCATCGCGACGGCTCGCGCGGCTGGAGGCTCGACTGGGCGTGCGTCTGGTGCAGCGCACGACCAGGCGGCTCGCCTTGACGCCCGCGGGTGAGCGGTTTCACGCCGACGTGGTCGCGATCCTCGCCGCGGTCGAGGCGGCCGAGGCGCGGCTGACCGGCGCGGCGGCGGCGCCCGCAGGGTTGCTGCGCGTGACGGCGCCGACCTCGTTCGGGCGGCTGCACGTCGCGCCGCAGCTGCACCGCTTCCTCGCGGCTCATCCTGCGGTGACGCTGTCGTTCGATCTGTCCGACGCATTCAGCGACCTGGTGGCGGACGGGATCGACGTAGGCGTCAGGATCGCCGCCGGCGTGCCGGCTGGGCTGGAAGCACACCGGTTGGGAGACAGCCGCCGGGTCCTGTGCGCGAGCCCCGACTATCTGGCGCGCGCCGGAACGCCGGTGCGGATCGATGATCTCGGCGCGCACGCGCTGCTCGCCGCAGTCGGGCAGATGCCGTGGCGGCTGGTATCGGGCACGCGCCGTATGAACGTCGATCACACCAGCCGGATCGAGACCAATTCGAGCGAACTGGTGCGCGAGCTGGCGCTCTCGGGGGTCGGCATCGCGCTGCGGTCGCTGTGGGACGTGGGGAATGCGTTGCGCAGCGGACGCCTGGTGCGCGTGCTGCCCGAGTGGGAGGGGACACGCGACGTCGCAATCTGGGCGGTGCATCCCCGCGCGCCGATCGTCGCACCCGCGGTGCGCGCCTTCATCGCCTTCCTGCGCGAGACGATCGAACCCGCCGCGTGGGAGTAGCGCCTAGAACAATCGCCCGCCGTTCGGCACCGGATGCGCGGGGCTGACGAGTACCACGGCACCGTCCGCGTCGGGGAAGCCGAGCGTCAGCACCTCCGACATCATCGGCCCGATCTGGCGCGGCGGAAAGTTGACCACGGCGGCGACCTGACGCCCGACCAGTTCGTCGGCGGCGTGACGCACGGTGATCTGCGCCGATGATCGTTTGACGCCGATCGTCTCGCCGAAATCGATCGTGAGCTTGAACGCGGGCTTGCGCGCCTCCGGAAAGGGATCAACTGCGATGATCATACCGACGCGCACGTCGACGCGCATGAAGTCGTCGAACGTGATCGGATCGGCCGCGGGGGTGGCAGGGTCGTTGGTCACGTGCATGTCAAAGGTCCGGGCGGCTTAGAAATCCGGGTTTTCGTAATAGCTCGGCGGCTCGATCCCGCTGACGCGTTCAGTCAGCAGCGGGCGGAAGCTGCGGCGGCTCTTGAACGCGGAATACCAGGCTTTCGCGTGCGCATGCCCGGTCCAGTCGATTCCGCCGAGATAGTCCGCGACCGAGATCTGCGACGCGGCGGCGAGGTCGGCAAGGCTGATCGTCGCGCCCGCGATCCATTTGCGGTGGTCGAGCAGGTAATCGATGTAGTCGAGGTGCCCGACCGACGACTTCATCGCCTCGCGCAGGCGAGACGCATTGGGGGCGGTGCGGTGGACCAGCCGGTTGAGCATCCGCTCCTCGAGCAGCGGCTGCGTCACGTCGCGGTAGAAGAAGGTGTCGAACCACGTCACCAGCCGGCGGATCTCGGCGCGATTGGCCGATGATCCGTTGATCATCGCGGCGCGGTCAACCGTTTCCTCGAAATATTCGCAGATCGCGAGCGAGTCGATCAGCACCTCGCCCTTGTTCGGCTCGACCATCACCGGGGTCTGCCCGGCGGGGTTCATGTGGAGGAAATCGTCGCGCCGTTCCCACGGGTGCTCGCGCACCAATTGATAGCCGACGTCCTTCTCGTTGAGCAGCGTGCGCACCTTGCGGGTGAACGGACACAGGGTGAATTGGTGCAACTGCCACATATGATGGTGAATAGCGGGACTGCGGTGGCGGGCAAGGCCGCGGATCGCCCGCGATGGCGGGTTTGCGGTGAATGCGCGTGCGTCACTCGTGTCGAGGACGCACGCGTGCCCCTCATTCGGCCGCGACCAGTTCGACGCTGTCGTCGAGCGGGTGGGGCAGGCGGGTGAGCATCTCCTTCGGCACCACCTGCCAGAAATGCGCGAGCGCCGCGTCCCAGTCCTCGAGCAATCCCTTCGACCAGCGGCTGTCGGTTGCGCGTGCGTGCGCCTCGACCAACGCGCGCAGCTTGTCCGCCCAAGGGTCGGAGGCGAGGCGTTGCCACACGATGCTCTCCGGGTTGGCGTTGCGCGCGAAGCGGCCGCTCGCGTCGTAGACGAACGCCATGCCGCCGGTCATGCCGGCACCGAAGTTCTGGCCGACCTCGCCCAGCACCACCGCAGTGCCGCCGGTCATATACTCGCAGCCGTTCGCGCCGCAGCCCTCGACCACCACGTCGGCGCCCGAGTTGCGCACCGCGAACCGCTCGCCCGCCTGTCCCGCCGCGAGCAAGCGGCCGGCCGTCGCGCCGTAAAGCACGGTGTTGCCGAGGATGGTGTTGTCCTGGCTGGCGAGCGGCGAGGACACCGCGGGGCGAACGACGATCGTGCCGCCCGACAGCCCCTTGCCGACGTAATCGTTGGCGTCGCCGAATACCTCGAGTGTGATGCCCTTGCACAGGAACGCGCCGAGCGATTGCCCGGCCGACCCGCGCAGGCGGACGGTGACGTGACCGTCGGCGAGCTTGCTCATGCCGAAGCGGCGGGTGACCTCGCTCGATAATCGCGTGCCGACCGCGCGGTGCGTGTTGCGCACCGAATAGGTCAGCTGCATCTTCTCGCCGCGCGAGAAGACGGGGGCGGCGTCCTTGATGATCTGCGCGTCGAGGCTGTCGGGCACCTCGTTGCGGAAGGTCGAGAGCGAGAAGCGCCGCTCTGCGTCCGACGCGTCGACCTTGGCGAGGATCGGATTCAGGTCGAGGTCGTCGAGATGCTCCGCGCCGCGGCTGACCTGGCGGAGCAGCTCGGTGCGGCCGATGATTTCGTCCAGGCTGCGGACGCCGAGGCGCGCGAGGATGTCGCGCACTTCCTCGGCGATGAAGGTCATGAGGTTGATGACCTTTTCCGGCGTGCCGACGAACTTCGCACGCAATTTCTCGTCCTGCGTGCACACGCCGACCGGGCAGGTGTTCGAGTGGCACTGCCGAACCATGATGCAGCCCATCGCGACGAGCGACAGCGTGCCGATACCGAACTCCTCCGCGCCCAGGATCGCCGCGATGACGATGTCGCGCCCGGTCTTGAGCCCGCCGTCCGCGCGCAGCTTGATCCGCCCACGCAAACCGTTGAGGGTCAGCACCTGATTGACCTCGGACAGCCCCATTTCCCACGGCGTGCCGGCATATTTGATGCTGGTCTGCGGGGACGCGCCCGTGCCGCCGACGTGGCCGGAGACGAGGATCACGTCGGCGTGCGCCTTCGCGACACCCGCCGCGACGGTGCCGATGCCGGCGGAGGACACGAGCTTGACGCAGACGCGCGCGCGCGGGTTGATCTGCTTCAAATCGTAGATCAGCTGCGCCAGATCCTCGATCGAATAGATGTCGTGGTGCGGCGGCGGCGAGATCAGCGTCACGCCCGGCGTCGAGTGGCGCAGGCGAGCGATGAACTCGGTTACCTTGAAGCCGGGCAGCTGCCCGCCCTCGCCGGGCTTGGCGCCCTGGGCCACCTTGATCTCGATCTCGTCGCAGGCGTTGAGATATTCGGCGGTGACGCCGAAGCGGCCGGACGCGATCTGCTTGATGACCGAGTTGGCGTTGTCGCCGTTCTCGTACGGCTGGTAGCGGATCTTGTCCTCGCCGCCCTCGCCCGACACCGCCTTCGCGCCGATCCGGTTCATCGCGATCGCCAGCGTCTCGTGCGCTTCCGGCGACAGCGCGCCGAGCGACATGCCGGGGGTGACGAAGCGCTTGCGGATCTCGGTGATCGCCTCGACCTGGTCGACCGCGACGCCTTCCGCGGGGAAGTTGAACTGGAACAGGTCGCGCAGGTAGATCGGCGGCAGGTCGGCGACTCCGCGCGAGAATTGCAGGTAGCTCGAATAGCTGTCGGTCGACACCGCGGTCTGGAGCAGGTGCATCAACTGCGCGGAATAGGCATGCGCCTCGCCGGTGTGGCGCTGGCGGTAGAAACCGCCGATCGGCAGAGTCGCAACCGCGGCGTCGAATGCCGCCTCGTGCCGCTCGGTCGCGTTGACGTGGAGCGAGGCGTAACCCTCGCCGCTGATCTTCGCAGGCATGCCGGGGAACAGGTCGTTGACCAGCGCGCGGGAAAGACCCACCGCCTCGAAATTATAACCGCCGCGGTACGAGGAGAGGACCGAGATCCCCATCTTCGACATGATCTTGAGCAGGCCTTCCTCGATCGCCTTCTTGTGACGTGACAGGCAATCCTCGAGCGCGAGGTCGCCGAACAGCCCGCGCGCCTGACGGTCGACGATCGCGGCCTCGGCCAGATACGCGTTCACCGTCGTCGCACCGACGCCGATCAGCACGGCGTAATAATGCGTGTCGAGGCACTCGGCGGTGCGGACGTTCACGCTCGCGTAGGAGCGAAGCCCGCGGCGGACGAGATGGGTGTGGACCGCCGCGGCGGCGAGCACGCCGGGGATCGCGACGCGGTCTGCGCCGATATGCTCGTCGGTCAGGAACAGCTCGCTGCGCCCCTCGCGCACCGCCTGTTCGGCCTGGTTGCGGATGCGCTGGATCGCGGCGCGCAGCCGTTCGGCGCCGCCTCCGGTTTCGAAGGTGCAGTCGATCTCCGCCGCGCTCGCGCCGAAATAGGCTTTCAAGCGGTGCCAGTGCGCGCCGGTTAGCACGGGCGAGTCGAGCACCAGCACGCGCTCGCGCCGATCCTGCGTGTCGAGGATGTTGGCCAGATTGCCGAAGCGCGTCTTGAGCGACATCACGTAGCGCTCACGCAACGAGTCGATCGGCGGGTTGGTGACCTGGCTGAAATTCTGGCGGAAGAACTGGCTGATGAGGCGCGGCTTGTCGGAGATGACGGCGAGCGGCGTGTCGTCGCCCATCGATCCGATCGCTTCCTTGGCAGTCTCGACCATCGGCGACAGGATCAGCTCCATGTCCTCCAGCGTCTGGCCTGCGGCCACCTGCCGCCGCGTCAGCTCGGCGCGGTCGTAGCGCATCGTGCTGTCGAGCGGGGCGGGGGGCAGGTCGTCGATCGTCGAAAATTCGCCGATCATGGCGGCGTAATCGTGCTCGGCGGCGATCTTGTCCTTGATCTCGCGGTCGCGCAGCACGCGGCCTTCAGCCAAGTCGACCGCGATCATCTGCCCCGGACCAAGCCGGCCCTTGGCGATCACCGTGCTCTCGGGCACCACCACCATGCCGGCTTCGGAACCGATGATGAGCAGCCCGTCGGCGGTCTGCGTGTAGCGAAGCGGGCGCAGCGCGTTGCGGTCGACGCCGCCGACCGCCCATTGCCCGTCGGTCATGGCGAGCGCGGCGGGGCCGTCCCACGGCTCCATCACGCTGGCGAGATACTGGTACATCGCGATATGCGCGTCGGGTGTGTCGCCGCCTGACTGCCACGCCTCGGGCACCAGCATCAGCTTGGCGGTGGGGGCGTCGCGGCCGGAACGGCAGATCGCCTCGAACGTCGCGTCCAATGCCGCGGTGTCCGATGCCCCCGCCGGGATCACCGGCTTAATGTCCTCCGAATGCTCGCCGAACGCGATGCTCGCCATGCGGATCTCGTGGCTGAGCATCCAGTTCTTGTTGCCGCGAACGGTGTTGATCTCGCCGTTGTGCGCGAGGCAGCGGAACGGCTGCGCCAGCCACCATTGCGGAAAGGTGTTGGTCGAGTAACGCTGGTGAAAGATCGCGACGCGGCTCTCGAAACGCTGGTCGACGAGGTCGGGGTAGAAGACCGACAGGCTCTCGGCGAGGAACAGCCCCTTGTAGATGATCGAGCGGCACGACAGCGAACAGACGTAGAAGCCCTGGATCTGCGCCGCGATCACGCGCTTCTCGATCCGGCGGCGGACGAGATAAATGTTCTTTTCGAACTCGTCGGCGCTTGCCTCATCGGGGAGCGGCCCCGCGATCATGATCTGCTCGATCTCGGGCCGCGTCAGCTGCGCCTTGGCGCCGATCACCGACACGTCGACCGGCACCTGCCGCCAGCCGTAGATGGTGTAGCCGGCCTCGATCATCTCCGCCTCGACGATCGTGCGGCACGTCTCCTGCGCGCCGAGATCGGTGCGCGGCAGGAATACCATGCCGACCGCGAGCCGGTTGGGCAGCAGCTTGTGCCCCGACGCGGCGACGCAATCGTCGAAGAAGCGCACCGGCAGGTCGACGTGCAGCCCGGCGCCGTCGCCGGTCTTGCCATCGGCATCGACCGCGCCGCGGTGCCAGACCGCCTTCAACGCGTCGATCGCCGACTGCACCACGCGCCGCGACGGCTTGCCATCGGTCGCGGCGACAAGCCCGACACCGCACGCATCGCCCTCGAATTCGGGCCGGTACATGCCGTGGTCGGCAAGGTAGGCGCGCTGGTCGGTCATATACGCGTCGCTCATGCTGCCACCTTCGCGTTCACGGCCTTGGCCTTCAAATACTGGTGCATCGCAGCCGACACGTCGCGGCCGTCGCGGATCGCCCAGACGACCAGGCTCGCGCCGCGCACGATGTCGCCGGCGGCGAACACGCCGTCGAGGCTGGTCATCAGCGTCTTCGCATCGACCAGCACCGTGCCCCAGCGTGTCACGCCCAACTCTGCCGCGCCCCACAGGTGCGGCAGGTCCTCCGCGTCGAAGCCGAGTGCCTTGATGACGAGATCGGCCGGCATGTCCTCGGCGGCGCCCGGATCGATCTCGGGTGAACGCCGGCCGCTCGCATCCGCGCTGCCCAGCCGCATGCGATTGGCGCGGACGTGGGTGACGCGGTCGCCAGCGGCGACGAAGGCGGCGGGCGCGGAGAGCCAGACGAACTCGACGCCTTCTTCCTCCGCGTTCGCCACCTCGCGCTGGCTGCCGGGCATGTTGGCGCGGTCGCGGCGGTAGAGGCACTTCACGCTCTTCGCGCCCTGACGGATCGCGGTGCGGACGCAGTCCATCGCGGTGTCGCCGCCGCCGATCACGACGACGTTCTTGCCCGCCGCGTTGAGGCTGCCGTCCTCGAACGCAGGGACCGTGTCGCCGAAGCTCTTACGGTTGGAGGCGGTCAGGTAATCGAGCGCAGCGACGACACCCGACGCACCGTGCCCGTCGACCTCGATCGCGCGCGCCTTGTACACGCCGGTGGCGATCAGCACCGCGTCGTGACGGCTGCGCAGTTCGTCGAGCGTCGCGTCCTCGCCGACCGCGAAGCCTTCGTGGAAGACGATGCCACCCGCCTTCAACCGGTCGACGCGGCGCGTGACAACGGGTTTTTCGAGCTTGAAGCCCGGGATGCCGTAGGTCAGCAACCCGCCCGCGCGGTCGTGGCGATCGTAGACGTGGACCTCGTAGCCGTGCCCGCGCAGATACTCCGCCGCCGACAGCCCCGCCGGCCCCGCGCCGATCACGCCGACCGACTGGCCGCGCGCGGGTCCGGGGACGAGCGGCTCGACCCAGCCTTCCTCCCACGCCTTGTCGGTCACGAACTTCTCGACCGAGCCGATCGTTACCGCGCCGTGGCCGGTGAACTCGATCACGCAATTGCCTTCGCACAAACGGTCCTGCGGGCAGATGCGGCCGCAGATCTCGGGCATCGTGGAGGTGGCGTTCGACAGCTCATAGGCCTCGCGCAGCCGCCCTTCCGCGGTCAGCCGCAGCCAGTCGGGAATGTGGTTGTGCAGCGGGCAATGCACCGAGCAATAGGGCACACCGCACTGCGAGCAGCGCGCCGACTGATCCTCCGCCGACTGTACCGCATAGCGCTCGGCGATCTCGCGGAAGTCCTCCGCACGCGCGTCTGCCGCGCGTTTCGCAGGATAGGCTTGCGGGCGTTCAACGAAACGAAGCATGTCGGCCATCGGTCAATCTCCGCCGGCCGCAATTTCATATCAAAGTCGCCCTGTCACGCGAAATCAAACAACATACATAACGAGTCGGACCTACAAAGACGCATTTAGCGACAGTCGCGTAGGCCACACAGAAAATCACACCTTCTTTAGGTCCGAATCGGAAGTTTAATGCATCAGCAGGAACAAGGCCGCACCGCCTGCGACAATCCGGTACCATGCAAAAGGCGCGAAGCCGTGCCGCCCGACGATGCCGACGAACCAGCGAACGACCAGAAGCGCCACCACGAACGCGACGACGAAGCCGACTGCGATCGCGCCGAGCCCGGCGCCTTGCCCGGCCATCAACTCGTGATGGTGCCCGGCGAGTTCGACCACGCTCGCGCCGAGCATCGTCGGGATCGCCAGAAAGAAGCTGAACTCGGCCGCGGTGCGCCGCTCCACGCCCAGCGTCAGCGCGCCAAGGATCGTCGCGCCCGACCGGCTGACTCCCGGCACCATCGCCAGACACTGGATGAAGCCGACGCCCAGCGCGGTGCGCGCGGGCACGTCGGCGATGCCGCGCGTCGTGCCGGGTTTCACGACCCGCTCGATCACCAGGATCGCAAGGCCGCCGACGATCAGCGCCACCGCCACGACGCGCGGTTGCAGCAGCAACGCCTCGATCTGCTTCTTGAGCGCCAAACCGATCACCGCCGCAGGAGCAAAGGCGATCAGCAGGTTGCGCACGAAACGGATCGGCCCGGCCTCACGCCGGAACAGGCCGAGCATGACGGTCCAGAACGTCCGCCAGTAGAGCACTACCACCGCCAGGATCGCACCCAACTGGATAACGATGTTGAACAGCCGCCAGTGCGCCTCGTTATAGCCGAGCAGCGCGCTCGCCAGGATCAGGTGGCCGGTGGAGGAGACGGGCAGGAACTCTGTGACCCCCTCGACGATGCCGAGGAGGACGGCGGTGAGCAGGTCGTTCAAGAGGTCGTCTCCGTGAAAGGAGGGGTATGGTCGGGGTTGATCAGCCCTTGGCCGCGTCGCCCAGCAGCGAGAAGCGCCCGGCCTTGCGATAGCGCACCAGCCAGCCCAGCGCGACCGCGTCGAACGGCGTGCGTGCGAGACCCATGGCGGTCAGGCCTTCGCTGCCAGCCGTAACGACCGAGTCGCGCTGGAGCAGTTTCCACTGATCGCCCGTCAGCGGCCCGCCCGGCACGCTCGCGAGCAGCCCGCCGACCGCGTCGGGCAGGGGGAGGAACGTCGGGCTACGCGCGATATGGCTCGCGATACGCTGCTGGATCTCCAGCATCGTCAGCACCTCGGGGCCGCCAAGCTCGAACGTCTCGCCGCCGAAGCGCTGCGGATCACCCAGGCCCGCGACGACCGCGTTTGCGACATCGCCGACATAGACCGGTTGGAACCGCGCGTTGGCGCGCAGCACCGGCACCACCGGCAGCTTCGCGATCATGCCGGCAAAGCGGTTGATGAACTGATCCTCGCGCCCGAACACGGTCGAGGGCCGCAGGATCGTCGCGTTGGCAAAGGCGTCGCGGACCGCGGCTTCCGCCTCGCCCTTGGTACGCGCGTAGTTGGAGGCGCTCTCCGCATCGGCGCCGATTGCGGACACGTGGACCAGCGCGCCGACGCCCAGGCGCGACGCCGCCTCCGCCACCGCGCGTGCGCCGTCGACATGGATGCGTTGCAGGTCACCGGCGAAGCTGCCGACCAGATTGACGACGCCGTCGGCATGCTCGACCGCCCTCGCGATCGTGTCGGGCCGCGTCACGTCGGCAGCGACAAATTGTGTCTGCCCCAGGCCGCCCAGCGGTTTCAGGAAGAATGCCCGACGCGGATCGCGCTGCGCGATGCGGACGCGCGCGCCCGCCTGCAACAACGCTTGCGCGACATAGCGTCCGAGGAAGCCGCCGCCGCCGATCAGCGTCACGAGCTTGTTGTTCATGCCGGTCATCAGCGGAGGGGTCATCAACGAAGGTTCCTGGAAAGCCGCGCCCGCTTTAGCCGCGCGCACCGCGCAATAACAAGGCTGCGCTCTCCATGGGTGCAGCCGCCGCGTTTTTCTGTGTGCACGGGCGTTGACAAGGTTCCCCGCGCTCCACTAGAGGCGCCGGCCTACCCGGAAGCGTTCGCGCTTTCACCCGTGCCCAGATGGCGGAATTGGTAGACGCACCAGCTTCAGGTGCTGGCGATCGCAAGGTCGTGGAGGTTCGAGTCCTCTTCTGGGCACCATTTTCCTGTTTGCGGTGATCCGCCGACGGTTGGAAGAAACCAAGGAAATCTGCGAGAAAGCGGCACGAACCGGTCGCCGCCGTTCGCCTTTGTTCGCCCCCAATCAGGCAGCTTTGGGGGTTATGCTGGGGGCCACACCGAACGAGCTTCAGGAGTAGCCCCCCAGATACCTCTGAGTGACGTTGCAATCCGGGCTGCCAAGCCGGCGCAAAGCCCATTAAGCTTTCTGACGAGCGAGAGCTGTTCCTTCTGGTCCAGCCGTCGGGCGGCAAGCTATGGCGCTTAAAGTACCGGATCGCCGGCAAGGAAAAGAAGCTTTCCCTCGGCCGCTATCCAGACGTGGTGTTGAAGGAGGCACGTGAGCGTGCTGCGGATGCCCGCAAGCTGATCGCCAGTGGCATTGATCCGTCCGAGAAGAAGCAATTTGATCGGCTTGGGGCGACGCTGAACGCGGCGAACACGTTCGGAATCGTCGGGGAAGAGCATATTGCCAAGTCGGAGCGGAGGGGCGAGCCCCCGTCGCAGTAGGAAAGGCGCGCTGGCTCCTGTCGCTGCTGGAGCCGACTCTGGGTGACCGGCCGGTAAATGAGATCACCCCAGCAGCGCTGCTGGCGGCGCTGAAGAAGGTGGAGGCTTGCGGACACCTGGAGATCGCTCGGCTCATGCGATCCTTAGCCAGCCAGGTGTTTCGGTATGCGGCCGCCACCGCTCGCGCCTCTGCTGATCCAGCCGGCGCTTTAAAGAGCGCCCTCGTCGCGCCGATCGGCCGCGTCTTACCTTGTCGGTCAGTGCCCGATCGGTTCGCAACTATCACTTGGCTACCGCCATGTCGGTTCCTTGGCAGACACGAAACCGAGAGAGGTACACCGCAGGTGAACATGGGCAACGCCACGCGATCGTCTCAGCTTGATATTCACTCACGAGTGAGTTCTTACTTGCTTTGCATATGATGATTGGTCAGGATGCGAGGCTAGGGCGTCGATAAGCGCCGACATGACAGGGAGCGGATGATGAGGGCACTGGCACCTTTTGGCGCGTCGTTGATGGCACTCGCTTGGTCGGGCGCGGCGGTTGCGCAAACCCTGGAGACGGGTCAGGCCGCCGCCCCGGCGGCACAGCAGCCAGCCACGACCGGGCGCACCGGCACCGCAGACGATCAGGACGCAGCGATGGGGGACGACATCGTCGTCACCGCTCAGCGCCGCGCGGAGAACCTGATGCAGACATCGGTGGCTGCCTCGGTCCTCTCGGGCACCGATCTCGCCAACAAGGGCGTGCTGAACGTCGATGCGCTGCAGTTCGCGACCCCCAGCGTGGTCGTCAACAATTTCGGCCAGGGCAACAATTTCAACGTGCGCGGCATCGGCAAGGCCGAGGGCAACACGCAGACGACGACGGGGGTCATCACCTACCGCGACGGCGTGCCCTCGTTCCCGGGCTATTTCCAACAGGAGCCGTATTTCGACGTCGCCAACATCCAGGTGCTGCGCGGGCCGCAGGGCACGATCGTCGGGCAGAACGCGACGGGTGGTGCGGTGTTCGTCAACACCAACGATCCGATCATCGGCGGCAAGGTGACGGGCTACGTTCAGGGACAGGTCGGCAATTACGCCGATGTCGGATTTCAGGGCGCAATCAACCTGCCGGTCAGCGACACGCTGGCGGTGCGCGTTGCGCTGTTCGGCGAGCGCCGTGACGGTTTCTACAATATCACCGGACCGGCACGGAAGGACGCCAACAACGATCTGCGCATGGCGGCGGGACGCGTCAGCATCCTGTGGAAGCCGGTGGAAGGACTGTCGATCCTGTCGAAGACCGACGTGGATTACCTCGACATGGGTGCCTATCCGGCGAGCCCGTACCTCAACAACTTTCGCGTCTTCCCCGGCACCAGCACGCCCAACCCGAACTACCGCGACCTGTTCGACATCTCCGCCAACTCGCCGCAGGAAGCCCGCGACAAGTTCATCCGCTCGATCCTGAAGATCGATTACGAGTTCGACGGCGGGCTCAAGCTGCGTTCGGTGTCGGGCATTCAGAACGGCAACACGCGCTACCGCGCCGATCTCGACGGCACCGCGACGGGCAATCTGACCTTCTTCGACAACGTGACCGAGACGCAGTTCACGCAGGAGTTCAACGTCATCTCGCCGGACAACCGGCGGTTGACCTATATCGTCGGCGCGTTCGGCGTGTGGAACACGTACTTCTTCCTGCCGCCGTTCCAGTTCACCACCGGCGCACCCGCAGGCAATCCGGCGACCGAATACCGGCTCGACGGCCGCAACCCGACGCGCTCGCTCGCCGCGTTCGCGCAGGTCGGGTTCGAGATCACGCCCAATCTGAAGCTGGAGGCGGGCGGCCGCTACACCGACAGCAAGTCGACCAACTACGTCGACGTGCGGCAATACGGCGTTCCGCTGCGTTCATCGCAGGAAACGTCGTCGAACGATTTCTCCTACAAGGTGTCGCTTGGCTGGAAGGTCAATCCGAACCATTACCTCTACGGCTTCGTCGCGACCGGTTTCCGCCCCGGCGGGCTGAACGTGCCGGTGGGCCTCGGCAACCCGGCACCGTTTGAGCCCGAGAAGGTGACGTCGTACGAAGCGGGATGGAAGGCGACGCTGCTGGACGGGAAGCTGCGTACGACGCTGACGGGTTTCTACAATGACTATAAAAATTTTCAGGTCACGATCGGCTATCCCGATTTCCCGACGTTCGGGATCGAGCTGAACGTGCGTGACAAGACGAAGATCTATGGCGCGGAGGCCGAGGCCGAGTTGCGGCTGGGCCGCTTCTCGCTCAACGCGGGCGGAAACGTGCTCCACAGCAGCGTCGGTCGCTTCTTCGCGGTCGACCCACGCGTGCCGCCGGTCGGCACCGCGATCCTGCCGTGCAATCCGCAGACCGGCCCGGCGCGCGCGTCGTGCGTCGACCTGAAGGGACGCGAGCAGACCTACGCGCCCAATTTCACCTTCAACGCAGGCGCCGAATACCGCTTGCCCGTGGGCGACGACACGATCGTGCCGCGCGTCAACTACGGTCACGTCGCGCCGCAATGGGCGACGCTGTTCGAGAACAATGCGCTGGGCGATCGGCTGGAGGCGCGCAACATCGTCAACGCGCAGCTGGCGTGGGAGCACGGCTCGTTCATCGTCACTGCCTACGCCACCAACCTGTTCGACCAGCATTATCCCGGCGCGCTCAACAGCCGCCTCTATTTCGCGGGGCCGCCGCAGCAATACGGTGTGAAGCTGTTCAAGTCGTTCTGACGCAGTCCGATCCCCGCCGTCCAGCCTTCCACGCCGCCCAGCCTTCCACCCTATCGGACACAACAGATGCAGCATTATCGGCTGACCGTGGACAAGTTCCTCGATCACGCGGCCAAGTGGCACGGCGACCGCGAGGTAGTGGAGGCGCGGGCGGACGGCGCGACGCGGCGGACGCGCTACGCCGACCTGCGCGCGCGCAGCAACCTGATGTCGGGCGCGTTGCTGGCACTTGGAATGGAGCCGGGCGACCGGGTCGGCACGATCGCGTGGAACACGATCCACCATCTCGAGCTCTACTACGCCGCAATGGGGGCGGGGCTGGTGTGCCACACGCTCAACCCGCGGCTGTCCGCCGATCACCTTTCCGCGATCATCGATGAAGCCGAGGACAAGGTGATCGCGGTCGCCGCCGACCTGCTGCCGCTGGTCGCACCGGCGCTGGCACGCTGTCGCACGGTGCGCCAAGTGATCGTGCTCGACGACGAGGGCGTGCCCGTCGACCTGCCGGTGCCCGTTGCAGGGTACGAGGACCTGCTCGCGCGCGACGGTGCGCCCGCGGAATGGGGCGCGTTCGACGAGGAGAGTGCGGCCGGGCTGTGCTACACCTCGGGAACGACGGGGAAGCCAAAGGGAGTCACTTACACCCACCGATCGAACTACCTTCACACGCTGCGCGCGTTGCAGGCCGACGCGGTCGCGCTGACCGCGCGCGAGACGCTGCTGCTCGCAGTGCCGATGTTCCACGCCAACGGCTGGGGTCTGCCGTTCGCCGCACCCGCGGTCGGCGCGAAGCTGGTGCTGCCCGGCCGCACGCTCGACGGTGCGCGCCTTGCGCGGCTGATGCGCGACGAGGGCGTGACGCTGGCGGTGGGGGTGCAGACGGTGTGGCTCGGCGTCGCCGACCATCTGGAGCGCGGCGGAGAGACGCTGCCCGACCTCGCCCGCGTAGTGATCGGCGGTTCGGCCTGCCCAGACGCGCTGCTGGAGCGACTGGGCGAGCGGTTCGGCGCCGAGATCCAGACGAGCTGGGGCATGACCGAATTATCGCCGATCGGTGCGATCGC
Organism: Sphingomonas sp. Mn802worker; assembly: GCF_000382485.1. Lineage (GTDB taxonomy): Bacteria > Pseudomonadota > Alphaproteobacteria > Sphingomonadales > Sphingomonadaceae > Sphingomonas. Next base: position 55,283 of record NZ_AORY01000015.1, read on the forward strand.
GCCGCCGGGCGTGCCGAGCACGGGCGCGGGCCGTGCGCCGTTGGGGCTGGACCTGAAACTGGTCGACGGCGACGGTGCGACGCTTCCCGAGCAGCGCGGGGTCGAAGGGCGGTTGATGGTCAGGGGGCACAGCGTCGTCGAGCGCTATTTCGGCGGCGAGGAAAGCGTGCTCGACGCCGAAGGGTATTTCGACACCGGCGATCTGGCGACGATCGACGCGGACGGCGATCTGACGATCAACGGCCGTGCCAAGGATCTGATCAAGTCGGGCGGCGAGTGGATCAATCCATCGGAGATCGAGGCGATCGTCGGCGCGCATCCGAGCGTCCGCCACGTCGCGGTGGTGGCGCGCGAGGACGTGAAATGGGGCGAGCGCCCGGTGCTGGTCGTCGATGTCGACGCAGCAGAGGCCGGCGATGCGCGCGGGCTGATCGACCTGCTACGCGGGCGCGTGCCCGACTGGTGGCTGCCCGATCAGGTCGCCGCGGTCGATGCGATGCCGCTCGCCGCGTCGGGCAAGATCGACAAGGTGCGGCTGCGCGACGATCTGGCGAACGGACGCATCAGCGCGGCGGCGGCGCGCTGACCCGACGAACGTAGCCCATAGCGCAGGGCCGCGCCGCGTCAGCCGCAGCCTTCCGTCTTGGCCGGCAAGGTCGGCGCGGCGAGGCCGACGTTCCAGTTCCACGCCTGCTTGCCGCTCGTGCGCCGGCGGCACATCACGGTCTCGTTCAGCTCGAACATGCCCGGCATCAGCGCGGTCTCGACACGCGGCGCATCGGTGATGTGCAGGAACGCGCGATCCTGCCCGAAGGCGGGCCACGCCGGTGCGCCCTGGCTCACCGGCACGCCCGTCGTGGCAAAGCTCGCCCAATAATCGGTCATCGTGTTCGACAGCGCGTGCTCCGCGGGCGTGTCGGGCATCGCGGGCCAGTTCGGTCCGGCGGGCTTCACCGTGCCGAACACATAGGGCAGTTCGCTGGCGTGAAAGGCGTGCAGGTCGGCCGCATCCATCGCGGGATAACTGTGATCGAACAGGTAGAGATAGGCGCGCTGGCCGAGCGCCTGCTGCTTGCGCGCGAGGCGCTCGGCGGTCCAGCCGTAGAGCGCGTCGCGTGGTGCTTTGAGGATGCTTTCCTTGTAATCCGCCGCCGGGTAGAGCCGGAGGAACGCGTCGGCCATGTCGCCGTAGCGCGCGCGGATCGTCTTTTCATAGTCCGCCGCCGACGCAGGCGCCTTCGCCGCCAGCATGCGCAGCGAGCGTATCTCACCTTGGTTGAAGCCGGTCAGGATCGGCACCGCGGCCTGCTTGCCCGCGTCGAACGTCGTCGTCATCTGCGCCGGCATCACGTCGCCGTCGACTGTTGCGATCGGAAAGAAGCCGAGCGCGGCGGCACGGTCGGTCAGTTCCTGCGCGCTCATCGCGCGCAGGCCGGCGAGGTCGGGCGCCTGCACGCCTGCCTGCAACATCTGCCCCATCGCCTCGCCCGAGGGCATGCCGTAGGCAGCGCGGCGCAGTTCGGGCAGCGAGATCATGTACGCGCTCTCCGCCACTGCCTTGTTGAACAATCCGCGCGCGGTTGGCGACGCCATCAGGAACATGACGCTGAGCGCACCGGCCGACTCGCCCGCGATCGTGACGTTGTCCGCATCGCCACCGAACGCCGTGATGTTGCGCCTGACCCATTGAAGCGCCGCGATCTGGTCGAGCAGGCCGTAATTGCCCGACACGTGTTGCCCGCTCTCGCGGCTGAGCGAGGGATGCGCCATCCAGCCGAGCGCGCCGAGCCGGTAGTTGATCGACACCACGATCACCCCGCGCTTCGCCAGCGCGCTGCCGTCGTAGGTGACCTCGCGGCTCGACCCCGCGACCAGCGAGCCGCCGTGTATCCACACGAACACCGGTGTCTTGTCGGCATTCTTCGGCGTCCACACGTTGAGCGACAGGCAGTCCTCGCTGGTCGGCAGCGGCACGGGCGGCGAGTAGACGTTGGGTGCCTTGGGCGTCGGCTGGATGCACGCTGGGCCGAAATCGGTGGCGGCGCGCACCGCCGTCCACGCGGGCGCGGGAACGGGTGGTTTCCAGCGCAGCGTGCCGATCGGCGCCTGCGCGTAGGGAATACCCTTAAACACGCGGATGTCGCCATTAAGCGCTCCCGCGACCGGACCCGCGGGCGCACGCACCAGCGGCGCGGACTGCTGAGCGGCGGCAGCAGGCGCGGCGAGCAGCGCACCAGCGGCGAGGAACAGGCGGCGATAGCTCATGCGGTGACACTCCGAACGGTGCCGCGCAACCGACGCGCGAGCGCGAGAAAGATGACGACGGCGAGGACATAGAAGGGCGCGAGCGAGTAGAGCGCCAGTTGCAACGCATGCGCGTGCCCGCCCGCGGCAAGCCGATCGCTCGCCCAGCCGACATAGGTCGGGCCGAGGCCCAGCCCGATGAAGTTCATGACCAGGAGCAGCAGCGCGCCCGACATGACGCGCTCGTCGGGGCGGACCTCTTCCTGCACCAGCGCTACCGAGCAGGAGAGATAGAAATAGTTGAACAGCATCACGATCGTCAGCAGTGCTAGCGCGAGCGGCCAGCCCGGTGCCCACACGAATGCGACGTAGAACGGGAGCGCAACCGCGAGCGAGACCGCCGGCGCAAGCGCGTAGACCGTGCGCGAGCGCGCGACGAAGCGGTCGATCACGCGTCCCGACACCAGCATCCCGCCGCCCATGCCGATCACCACGACGAGCGCGTACCAGACCGCGACGTCGGTCAGCAGCATGCCTTTCTCGCGCATCAGGAACAGCACCGCGAAATTGCCGAGGCCATAGGTGACGAACTGCGTCGCTCCGCTGCCGAGTGCGGCGAGCATCAGTGTGCGATGCGTGAAGAACATCCGCATCGTGCCGAGGAACGGCGCCTTTCCCACTCCCGCCGCGGCATTGCCGTGGTCCATGCCGCCGCGCACCGGATCGCGCAGCACCAGCTTGACCGCGAGCGCAGTGACGATGCCGACCACGCCGATCGAGACGAAGGCGTCGCGCCAGTCGAACAGCGTCGCGATTGTCGCACCGAACGCGATCCCGATCGCCGCGCCGATCGCCGGACCCAGGTTGAAGATCGCGAGCGCGGTGCCGCGTTGGCGCGGCGGATAGCTGTCGGTGATCAGCGCGTAGGAGGGCGGCACGCCGCCCGCCTCGCCGAAGCCGACCAGCATGCGCGCGCCGACCAGCTGCGCGTAATTGCCGGCGACGCCGCACCCGATCGTCGCCACGCTCCAGATCCCGCAGGCGAGCGAGACGATCGAGACACGGTTGGTGCGATCGGCGAGCCAGCCGACGGGGATCGCGATAAAGCAATAGAACATCGCGAAATACAGCCCACCGATCAGCCCGAGCTGCCCGTCGCTGACGTGCAGCGTATCCTGGATCGGCTTGGCCAGAATGCCGAGCAGTTGGCGGTCGAGGAAGTTGATCACGTAGACGAAGGTCAGCAGCGCCAGCATCACGCGCGGGTGGCGCGGCAATCCCGCGGTCTCGCGTGCGCCAATCGGGGCATCGGCACGCACACCGGCGACAGCGCCGCCCGGCAATGCGGCATTGATCGAGCTGCTCACGCGCATGCTCTCCTCTCCTGTTCTTGGACGCAGCATGCGCGTGATCGGGGACCTGTGTCAACAAACGCTATCGTGTGTGTGAATGTTGCTGTGCGCAGCTGATCGCTTGACGCTCGCGCGTGGTGGTTGGCACAGTCGCGCGCGTGACCATCGCACCCACACCCAAGCGCCGTTCCAAGAAGGCAGAACAGCGCGCCGAGATGACCGAGCAGATTCTCGATGTGGCGGAAGAGCTGTTCTCGCGCCACGGTCTGCACGGCGTGACGTTGAAGGACGTGGCCAAGCGGGTGGGCGTCCACCACACGCTGCTCAACTACTATTTCACCGACAAGAAGGCGCTGTTCGACGCGGTCTTCGCGCGGCGCGCGGTGGTGACGAGCGAGACGCGGATGCGCGCGCTCGACGAATATGAGGCGGCGTGCGACGGTTCACCGACGATCGAGGGCGCGCTGCACGCCTTTCTCGACACCGACCTCGACCTCTACATCGATGGTGGCGAGGGGTGGAAGAACTACGCCGCGCTAGGTGCGCAGGTCGCCAATACGCCCGAATGGGGGGCGGAGTTGATGGACGAGTATTTCGATCCCGTCGTGCTGCGGCTGATCGGCTTGCTCGAACGTGCGCTGCCCGACTGTCCGCGCGAGGACATCCTGTGGGGCTACCATTTCGTCACTGGCTCGCTGATGCTGACGCTCGCGCGGACGGGCCGCATTGATAAATTGTCGGATGGGCTGTGCCGCTCCGACGACTTCCTTGCGGTCAAGCAGCGCATGGCGACCTTCATGGCCGCGGGCTTTCGCGCGGTTTGCGCATCGCACATGAAGTGAACTCTGCACTTATACACTCACTATCTTGATAGCCAATAAAGCTGCTGTTAGCTTTGTGCGCTTGGACGGCGTGGGAGGACGGCATGGCGAAGTTGGATGGTCGTGTGGCGATCGTGACCGGAGCAGGTGGCGGGCTTGGGCGTGCACATGCGCTGTATCTCGCTCGCCAAGGTGCGAAGGTGGTGGTCAACGACCTCGCGGCGGATGCGGCTCGATCGGTGGTGGACGAGATCAAGCTCGCTGGTGGCGACGCGCTCGCCGTCTTCACCTCGGTGACCGACGAGGCCGGCGTGGCGGCGATGGTTGCCACGACGCTCGAGCGTTGGGGTCGCGTTGACATCCTCGTCAACAATGCCGGCATCCTGCGCGACAAGAGCTTCGCGAAGATGTCGATCGCCGACTTCCGCCTGGTGGTCGACGTTCATCTGATCGGCGCGGCGATCTGCACCAAGGCGGTGTGGGAGGCGATGCGCGCGCAGCGCCACGGACGGATTGTCATGACGACCTCCTCGTCGGGATTGTACGGCAATTTCGGCCAGGCGAACTACGGCGCGGCGAAGATGGCGCTCGTGGGGCTGGCCCAGACCTTGGCGATCGAGGGCGAGAAATACGGTATTCGCGTCAACTGCCTCGCGCCCACCGCGGCGACCGGTATGACGCACGACGTGTTGCCGGAAGAGAGCCTGCGGCTGCTCGCGCCCGAACTGGTCAGCCCGGGCCTGCTCGCGCTCGTGTCCGATGAGGCGCCCAGCCGAGCTATCCTGTGCGCGGGTGCCGGGCACTTCGCCACCGCGTACGTGACCCTCACGGAAGGCGTCCATGCAGGTGCAGGTGACGTTGCGGGCGAGACGTTGCAGCGCGAGTGGTCGCGCGCGTCGTCGCGTGAAGGTGAGATCGTGCCCGTTTACGGCTTCACGCAGGCCGAGCGCGAGGTGGCCGCGGCTACACGGACCTGAGTGTAGGAGCATCACAAACACTGATGATTAGGAAAAAGAAAACCGGCTTGCGACTGAAATGCTAGGCTTGGTCGCGATCAAGCGCTTGCCCGATCGAAGCAAAGGCATGCTCACCTGAGCGAGCATGAGCGTCACGCGAGGGTTTGGGTGGATAGCAGAACGTCCGCGTTCGGACAGCAAACGGAGTAAACGAACGTTCGTTCAGTTGAAGGGGCTTGCACCCCGGGCAGGGAGAGTTCTCGATCGCTTACTCATCTCAGCGGCTATTGATCGGGTCCGGCGCGGGTGCAGAGGCTGAAGTCGGTTACCGTTTCACATCATCGTAGCGCCATCGATCCAGCTTGCGATTAAGGTCCCATCGTCCTTAACAGCTACCAAGCTAGCGCGCGAGCCGACGGCTATATGCCCGAGTTCGTCCGACAAGCCGAGGAAGGTTGCGACGTTGGCGCTGGCCATAGCGAAGGCATCAGCCGGAGACACGCCGAGCAGATCGATTGTGTTCTTGACGGCGCGCATCATGTTCAATTCCGCGCCGGCCAAGGTGCCGCTGGCGTTTACCAAGCGCTCGCCATCCACGCGTACGATCTCGCCGTTCAACTGAAACTCGGACCGTGTTCCGCCGGTGGGTGGCATGGCATCAGTGACCAGCATGAAACGATCGAGCGGCTTGCATTTGAGCGCCAGGCGCAGCGTCACCGGGCTGACGTGATGACCATCGACGATCACCCCGCACCAGACCCGCGGGTCAACAAGCGCGGCGCCAACTGCTCCTGGCTCACGATTGCCGAGTTGCGACATGGCGTTGAACAGGTGTGTGAAGCCGGTCAGGCCGGCATCGATCGCCGCGGTGATCGCATCAAAGCTACCCGCGGTGTGGCCGGCCGATACCAGAACGCCTGCTGCCGCGAGCCGCGCGACCATCGCCGGTCCGGTCACTTCGGGCGCTAGCGTCACCAAGGTGCGCCCGCGTTTCAACGAGGCGAGGACCGCGTATCCGTCTTCATCGATCGCGCGGATCTTTCCCGCGGCATGAATGCCCTTGCGTTCGACGTTGATGAACGGCCCTTCGATATGGATGCCGAGTACACCCGGAACTCCTTGCGCGATCGCGTCGTCAACGGCCGCGATGCCGGCACGCACGACGTCCAGATCGTCGCTGATGAGTGTGGGCAGAAACCCCGTTGTCCCGAACGATGCGTGAGCGGCACCGATCCGTCTGATTGTCTCCACGCTGGGATCGTCGTTGAACAGCGCATCGCCGCCACCGTTGACCTGCGTGTCGATGAAGCCGGGCACCAGTCGTGCGCCGGCGAGGTCGCGTCGTGACGCGGCGGCAGGAACGTCGTCGGCGGCGACCACGCCGACGATGTGCCTTCCCTCGATCACGACCGACACGTCAGTCCGGAAGGCGCCGTCCAGCAGCACGCGTGCATTGTCGAGCGCCAGCATCAAACGGTCTCGGTCACTTTCCTGAGCAGCGGTGGTGTATCGGGATCGAACCCGCGAGCGAGCGATAGCCGGTTTGCCGCACGATAGAAGGCCTGAACCGCCAGAATCGGTGCAACCAACGGCGTCGCGCGTGGAAGCGGCAGCCGGATCGCGCCTGGTGCCACATCATGATCGCTTGCGACCAGCACCGTGGCGCCGCTTGCAAGCGCGTCGACAATCAGGTCATCGGTCGCGGCCGCCGACTCGTCCTGCTGCCGCAGCACGATCAGCGGAAGATCGGGTCCGATCAACGCCATCGGGCCATGGCGGACTTCCGCCGCGCTGAAGGCCTCCGCGTGGAGTCCGCAGGTTTCCTTGAGCTTCAGCGCTAACTCCTGCGCCGCACCGAAGCCCGGCCCGCGCCCGATCACGTACAGTCCACGGGCATGTTGCAGCGCCTCGACCAGCGGCGACCAGTCGCTTGTCCAGGCCTGTGCGAGGAGATCCGGCAGCGCGGCAGCGTCGTCGGCCAAGTCCGCCGCGCCGCTCCATGCCGCCATTAGGGAAAGACTGGCGGCGAGCGTCGCGATGAACGACTTGGTCGCCGCCACGCTGGTTTCCGCGCCGGCATGGAGCGGCAGGACGGTGTCGACCATCTCTGCCAATGGCGAGTCGATTGTGTTGACCAGCGCCAGCGTGCGTGCACCCATATGCTTGGCCCGTTCCATCGTCGCCAGCAGATCCGGGCTCTTCCCCGATTGCGACACGCCGATGGCGAGGAGCGTTTCCGCCATCACATCCGCGCGGTAGATCGACGCCACGGACGGCGCGGCACTGGCGACCAGCACGCCAACCCGGGTTTCGATCAGATGCTTGAGATAGGTTGCCGCATGATCGGAGCTGCCGCGCGCCGCAGTCATCGCCACATGGGGCGGCATCGTCCTTAGATCGTCCGCCAACCGCGCCAACACGTCATGGTTCGCCGCCTGCTGGTGTGCGACGACCGCGGATGATTGCGCCGCTTCCGCAAACATCCGGGTGGTCATCGCGTACTAAGCTCCGCCACGAAGTCGTACGCATCGCCGCGATACCAGCTATGCGTCGCCTCCACCGCGCGTCCATCTTCCAGGAAGCCGCGGCGTTCGATGAACAATCCCGGCGCGCCGGCCTCGATGCCGATCAGTTCGGCCTGGTCCGCGGTGAATGACACCGCACGCAGCCGCTGCAATGCGCGGGTGGGGCGATTTCCCGTCTGCTCAAGTGCGGCGTAAAGCGAATCCCCGACGGCCTTCAGACCATCGATCGCGAAGGCGGGAATTGTGCTGTGCTCGATCGCCATGGGCAGCTCGTCGGCAAAACGGATGCGACGAAAGCGCAGCACCGGGGCGCCCGGCCCCAGGCCCAACATCATCGATTCGTCCGGCGTGACGCTGCCTTCGGCACGCATCAGCCATTCGCTGCTCACTTGGCGCCCACGCGCTGCCATATCCTCGGTGAAGGAGGACAATTTGGCGAACTGCTTCTCCACGCGGCCCGCAACAAACGTGCCCGCTCCGTGCCTACGAACCAGAAGACCATCGGCGACCAGCGAGTCCAGCGCCTTGCGCACGGTGATACGTGATACTGAAAAATCGATCGCCAAGTCGCGTTCCGCCGGCAACGCCTCCTCCGGCTTGACCAATCCTTGCTCGATCGCGGAGCGAAGGCCGCGTGCAAGCCGCTGGTACAGTGAGCCACGACCGCCAGTGTCGATTGCTCCAATATGCGTGGCGAGATCGGCCATCCTTCCTCCTTGCGAGTGCAACATAACCAATCCAATACCACATACAACAGAAAATACGTCAGAGCGCTCACATCCGCGCAATAAAGCGACTTGACTCACCCTTGTTTGCGCAAGATGGTATGTTCATTGGTATGCAGATGGTCCGTAAGTGACCGCCATGCCGGGGAAGAGGGATACAAGGGGAAGCGACCATGATGAAGCGTGTGATCCTCGTCGGCTCAGCCAGCTTGCTGGCCCTCGCCATCGCTGTGCCTGTCGCCGCCCAGACCAGTCCAACCGACACCGCGCCGTCAGGCGGCGTCCAGCCTGGTCCGGACGGGACGAATGCCACCGGTGATGACATCGTCGTCACTGGAATCCGCGCAAGTCAGGCCGCCTCGATCGAGGCAAAGCGCACCTCCACAGTCATCGCGGACGTTATCTCGGCGGAAGACATCGGCAAGTTCCCCGACAAGAACGTCGCGGAGGCGCTGCAGCGTGTTCCCGGCATCGTCATCAATCGCGTGTTCGGCGAGGGCGAGCGCGTGTCGCTGCGCGGTACCGCGCCAAACCTCACCAAGACGCTCGTCAACGGCCACAATATCGCAACTGCGGACTGGTTCATCGAGGATCAGCTCGCCGCCACGCGCTCGTTCAATTATCTTACCCTTCCGGCCGAAATCGTGGGACAGCTTGACGTCTACAAGTCGAGCCAAGCGGACGTGGAGGAGGGCGGTATCGGCGGGACGATCAACGTCCACACGCGCCACCCGTTGGACCTGCCACGCTTCTCGCTCAACGCCAGTGTGCAGGGTGTTTATTCGGAGCGGTCGGACAAGTTCGATCCGCAGGCATCGGGCCTGATCAGCTGGAAGAATGATGCGGGCACCTTCGGCGTCCTGATCGGTGGTGTATACCAGAAGCGTCGCATCCGCCGCGACGGTGTTGAGGTGCTCGGCTACCAGACCTACGACATTCCCGCGACGGTGACGAACGCGGCCGGCGCGGCGGTTGCCAACCCGAACTACAACGCCGCGCTGGCGGGAACGCAATATGCCTCGCTGATCGGCTCCGCGCTGTTCCAGCAGACGCGTGAACGCTACGGCGGCAACATCGAGCTGCAATTCAAGCCGAGCGACAATCTGGAGATCGTCGCGACCGGGCTCTACTCGCGTTTCAACGCGTCCAATTTCAACCAGAACTTCCTCGCCTGGGGCTCCAACGCGGTCGGCGGCGGGGGCAGCATCACCAACGCGACCGTCAAGGACAACACGATCGTGTCGGGTACGGTCACGTCATCGGGTGGCGGGACAACCGGACGTGCGGTCGTCTATGACGCGATCTACCGCGATGCTTATGCCGAGACCTATTCGGGCGATCTCGACGTCAACTACACCCTTGGCGGTGGCGGCATCCTGCACCTGAAGGGCGGCTATACCAAAGCCAACGGCGCGACGCGCAACCAGCCGTTCTTCGAAGCGGGCGCGCCGGGCGCCTTCACCTTCGACCTGACCGGGCGTGTGCCGCAGGTGTCGTACCGCGGCGTCAACCCGGACAATCCGAACGATTTCGCCTTCGACTTCGCGTCGCTCCACCGCATTGGCAACAGCGACAAGGAAAAGTACGGCTACATCGACTTCGAGCAGCCGTTCGACGGCTCGTTGTCGGCGATCAAGATCGGCGCGAAGTTCACCGACCATGATCGCAATGCCTATTTCCTGGCGACCACCTACGGTGCCTTTTTCGTGCCGCTCGCCGCGAACGGTTGCGGTGGACCGTGCACGCCGGCGAGTTTCGCGGGCGGTTCTCTTCCGGGCAATTTCCTCGACAACATCGCCGAGCCGGGCACGCTGACGAGCTACTTCAACGTCGACACGGGCAAGTTGCAGGACATCCTGTACGGCCTGCCCGCCGCCGCGCGGCAGCGGCAGATCAACCCGCCCGAAAACTACTCGATCAACGAGAAGACGTACGGCGGCTACGCGATGCTGAAGGTCGGGCATCCCGACACGACGTACCACGCCAACATCGGCCTCCGCGTGGTGCGGACCGAGCAGACGTCGCGCGGCAACATCGTCGGGGTCGATCCGTCGACACCGGGCGCGCTGTCGAACGACTTCGGCACCTATGCGCCGATCGAGGTGAAGCGCAGCTATACCGACATCCTGCCGGCGGTGAACATATGGTTCGACCTGACCCCGCAACTCGTGGCGCGATTTGGCGCCGGGCGGACGATCGCACGCCCCGATTACACCGACATCGTGCCGCGCGTGAGCCTGAACCCGGGTGCGCTGTCCGGCGACGGCGGCGACCCGAACGTCAATCGCTACCAATCGGACGATTATAACGCGAGCCTGGAATTCTATCCCGATCGTGAGACGATCGTCGCAGCGGCCGTCTATTACAAGAATATCGCGAACTACATCGTGAACCGCACGGTGCAGGAGCGTTATCCGATCCAGACGACAACGCCCAATCTGTCGCGCTGCATCCCGGCGGCCGGCGGTACCGCCACCAATCCGCTGTACGACTGCCTGTTCGATATCAACCGACGCTCGAATGGGTCGGGCGGGCACAATTTCGGTGTGGAGGCGCAAATCTCGCGCCGCATCTTCGGCCCCTTCGGTGCGATCGTGAACTACACCTATTCGGATGCCAAGAGCGACGCCGGCGACCCGATCCCGGGCAATTCGAAGCACGCGCTGAACCTGACCGGCTATTTCGAGAACGACTGGCTGTCGGCGCGGGTGAGCTACAATTACCGCTCGGCGTTCTTCATCAACATCGATCGTGCCTCGCCGCTGAACCAGGGCAAGACGGAGTCGCTCGATGCCTCGCTCAACGTGAAGCTGACCGACAATTTCTCGCTCACGGCGGATGCGGTGAACCTGACCAACGCCAAGATATATCAATATTCCGGCACGGAGACACGGTTCCGCGCGCTCTACGACAACGGTCGGATCTTCTACGCCGGCGTGCGGGCGAAATTCTGACGGGGCTGGCGAAACAAGCGTGGGCAGGTCAGGATCACGGATGATGCGTTCCTTTGGCCTGCTCGCGCCAGCGGCGCTTTTCCTGCTGACGGGCGCGAGCCCTCCTCCCGCGCCGGCGCTCCTCCCGACGCCTGCTACGATCGACGTCGCCGGAGCTGGCTTTGTCCTGGCGGCAGGAACACCGGTGGTGGCGCAGGACGAGGGGGCGCGCGCCGCGGCGGTCCGGCTCGCCAGGCTGATGGCGAGCGCGGGAGTGCCGCTGCCCGGTGCCACCGCACGCAGCGACGCACGTGTCGCGATCAGGCTACGCCGCGTCGCCGGCAGCCCGGCGGAGGGATACCGCCTCAACAGCGGACCCGAAGGTGCCACGATCGAGGCGTCCGACGATGCCGGGCTGCTTTATGGCGCAGTGACGCTGTGGCAGCTCGCGACGCAGCCCGGTGCGACCGGCAGGGTCGCCGGCGTGCGGATCGCGGATGCGCCCCGTTTTCGTTGGCGCGGACTGATGCTGGACAGCGCGCGGCATTTCCAACCGGTGACGTACATTCATCACCTGCTCGACTGGATGGTCGCGAACAAGCTGAACCGGCTGCACTGGCACCTGGTCGACGATCAGGGCTGGCGCCTGCCGGTGCCGGGCTGGCCAAGGTTGACGAGCGTGTCGGCGTGGCGTCGCGGCGCGACCGCGCCCGGTGCACCGCCGCTGCCGCGCGAAGGAGGCTTCTACACCGAAGCGGAGATCCGCGGCGTCGTCGCCGCTGCCGCCGCGCGCGGCATCACGATCGTGCCCGAGATCGAGATGCCGGGCCATGCCCTCGCCGCGATCCGTGCCTATCCTCAACTCGGCATGGGTGTGCCGATCCCGGCGGGTACGGAGAGCGACTATGGCGTGTTCCCGTGGCTGTACAACACGCAGGAGCCGACCTTCCGCTTTCTGGAAAACGTGCTCGATCAGGTGATGCGGCTGTTTCCCGGTGAGGCGATCCACCTCGGCGGCGACGAGGCGGTAAAGGATCAATGGCGTGCCGATCCCGCGATCCAGGCGCAGATAAAAACGCTTGGTCTCAAGAACGAGGACGCGCTGCAGGGCTGGTTCATGGCCAGGCTTGGGCGCTACCTTCAGCAGCACGGGCGGCGGATGATCGGCTGGGACGAGATCCTCGACGGCGGCGTTCCGGCGAACGCGACGGTCACGTCGTGGCGCGGGATCGAAGGCGCGGTGACTGCCGCGAAGGCGGGCCATGACGCGATCCTGAGCCCCGCACCCGTCCTGTATCTCGACAATCGGCAGGGCACCGGCCCTGATGAACCGCCGGGCCGTGGCACTCTGATAACGCTTGCCGACGTCCTGGCTTTCGATCCGATGCCACCGGGCCTGTCACCGGAGCAGCAGCGACACATCATCGGACTGCAGGCGAACCTGTGGACCGAGCATGTGCGCACCGAGAGTCGCGCTGCCTGGATGATCTTTCCCAAGGCAGCGGCGGTGGCTGAAATCGGCTGGGCGGGCGCGACGAAGCGCGACGTCGCAGGCTTCACCCGCACCCTCGCGCCACAGCTTACGCGAATGCGTCCGCTAGGGCTGGTCGCGGCGGACAGCGCCTGGGCGGTGCTTGCCCGGTACGACGTGGCGGGGCGCGATCTGACGGCCACGCTGTCGGCGCAGTCGGGGCTGCCGATCCGCTACACGCTGGATGGCAGCGCGCCGACCGCCGCGAGCCCTGCCTACACCGCGCCGATTACGCTAAGCGGCGGGCGACGATTGCGCGCGGCCACCTTCGGCGATGACGCCGCACTGCCGGGCGGGCTGGACGCCACGCCGACGCGCGCCGATGCGTTGACGCGTACCAGCCGCCAGCTTGCGTTGTGCAGCAATGCTGTGCCGCTCGATTTGGAAGACGACTGGCCCGCAAAGGGAGCACGCGCGCACTTCCTGCTCGACATCTTCAATCCGTGCTGGCGCTGGGACGCCGCGCCGCTCGATCAGGCGCGTCGCGTCGCAATCTCCGTCGGGCAGCTGCCGTTCAATTTTCAGGTCGGGGCCGACCGTGCCAAGATCCATTTTGCCGCGCCGCGCACCCCGGCGGGTGAGTTTGAGCTGCGTGCAGGATGCGGCGGGGCACTGCTCACGACGCTGCCGCTCGCCCGCGCGGCGCGTCATCCCGGCGTGACCCGGCTGGAGGCGGTGCTGCCCGCGCATGCCCAACCGGCCGACCTGTGCATCACCTACACCGCGCGCGGCGTCGATCCACTCTGGGCCGTCGAGCGGATCGAGTTGCTGCCATGAATTCGGTAACGCTGCATGCGCCGTTCGGCGGCTGGTTGACCGACCTGTCGCGCGTCCCCGATCCGGTGTTCGGCACCGGCATGATGGGACCCGGCGTCGCGATCGACCCGCTCGACGGCACCTTGCGTGCGCCCGCCGATGCCGAGGTCGTAAGCGTGCCCGACAGCGCGCACGCGATCACGCTGCGGCTGGTGAACGGGGCGGAATTACTGATCCACATCGGGCTGGAGACAGTGGCGCTGCATGGGAAGGGCTTTGTCGCGAAGGTACGCGCGGGCGACCGCGTCGTTCGCGGCGATCCGCTGATCCTGGTAGACCTGTCGCTGGTCGCGCGCGAGGCGGCGGATTTGGTGACACCGATCGTGCTGCCCGGCGACGGAGCGATGATCGTTCCGCTGGCGCTCGACCGCCGTGTTGCCGCGGGTGAGCCGATCGCCACCGTCACGTACAAGGCCACCCGCGCTGACGCGCACACCGGTCCGGTCACGTCGCGCGATATCGTCGTAGTGGCACCGCAGGGTATCCACGCCCGTCCCGCATCTCGCATCGTCGACCTGCTCAAGCGCTATGCTGCGGACGTGACGATCGTTTGCGGAGAGCGCCAGGCCGCCGGAAACAGCACCGTTGCACTGCTCGCGCTTGGGGCCAAGGCGGCTGACACGCTGTCGGTCGCTGCGCGCGGGCGCGATGCCGATGCGGCGGTGGAGGCGCTGGCGTCCTTTGCGGCCGAGCGCTTCGGCGACCCCGATGGCCCACTCTCCATCGCCTCCATACCGCGGCGCGAGGGCGGCGTCTGCGCGGTCCCGGGCATCGCGATCGGGCAGATTTACCATTATCGCCCCGGCCCGGTGACGATTGATCAACACAGTCGCGGCGCCCATGTTGAAGCCGCCGCACTCGACGGCGCATTGCAGGCCGTGGCGGCGCAACTTGGCGGCGGCATGGGCGCGGAACTTGCCGCGGCACATCGCGCACTACTTGCCGATCCGCAGCTGCGTAGCGACGCCGATACCGCGATCGCGCAAGGGGCGAGTGCGGGCACGGCATGGGCGCGCGCGATCGCAACGGCCGCCGACACGTTGCGAGCGACCGGCGACGCGAGGCTGGGCGAGCGGGTCGCCGACCTGCACGACATCGAGCGGCAGGTGCTCGTCGCACTCGGCGGTCACGCCGCCGAGGCGGCGCCGATCCCCCTAGACGCGATCGTCGTCGCCGAGGATCTGCTGCCGTCGCAATTCCTCGCGCTGGAGCGGTCGCGGCTCGCCGGTATCTGCACCGCGGCGGGCGGCCCGACTGCGCACGTGGCAATCTTGGCGGCTGCGGCAGGCGTTCCGATGATCGTCGCCGCCGGATCGGTCGTGCTGAATGTGCCCGATGGGAGCAGCGCGATCCTCGACGCCGATGCCGCGCGGCTCACCATCGCTCCCGATCCCGAGGTTCTGGCGGCGGCGAGCGCCGCGCGTGCGGCGTCGTCGGAACGGCGCACCGCAGAGCGGCGGGCGGCGGAGGAGCCGGCGGTCACCGTCGACGGCACCCGGATCGAGGTGGTCGCCAATCTCGGCTCCGCTGCGGATGCCGCGTTCGCCGTCGCGGCGGGTGCCGAGGGGTGCGGCTTGCTGCGCACCGAATTCCTGTTCCTCGATCGTGACGACGCCCCCAGTGAGGAGGAGCAGACGGCGACCTATCGCGAGATCGCGACGATCCTAGGCGATCGCCCGCTGATCGTGCGGACGCTGGATGTTGGTGCGGACAAGCCGCTCGCCTATCTGCCGCAACCGGTTGAGGAAAATCCGGCGCTGGGGCAGCGTGGCATACGCTTGTCGCTGGCGCGGCCCGATCTATTTGCGCAGCAACTGCGCGCAATCCTTGCTGCGGTTCCGGCGGCGCAGTGCCGCATCATGCTGCCGATGATAACGGACGTCGCGGAGTTGCACGTGGCGCGTGCGGCGCTGGATAGCGCAGCCACGGCGCTGGGACTGCGCAACCGGGTTGAGCTCGGCGTGATGATCGAAACACCGGCGGCGGCAGTGCTCGCCGATCAGCTCGCCGAGGTTGCCGACTTCCTGTCGATCGGCACCAACGACCTGACGCAATATGTGTTGGCCGCCGATCGCGGGAATGCCGCAGTCGCACCGATGATCGACGCGCTGCATCCGGCGGTGCTGCGGCTGATCCGGCTGGCGGCCGATGGGGCGGCGACGCATGGGCGATGGTGCGGCGTGTGCGGCGGTCTCGCCTCCGATCCGCAGGCGGCGGCATTGTTGATCGGGCTCGGCGTGACCGAACTGTCCGCCGTGCCAAGCGCGGTGGCTGCGGTGAAGGCGGCCGTACGACGCACCGACATGGCGGCGGCAAAGGCGCTCGCCACGCGCGCACTGTCCACGACGTCCGCCGGCGAGGTACGCGCAATGTTGAGGATCGGGGCATGAGGGGTGCAGCCGCACTTGAACGGTTTCAGCCGCTCGGCCGCGCACTGATGCTGCCGATCGCGGTGCTGCCCGTCGCCGCACTGCTGCTGCGGCTGGGGCAGCCCGATCTGTTGTCGATCCCCTTCGTCGCGGCGGCGGGACAGGCGATCTTCGACAATCTGGGTCTGCTGTTTGCTGCGGGAGTCGCCATCGGTCTTGCACGCGAGAACCACGGCGCTGCGGCGCTGGCAGGGATTGTATGCTTTCTCGTCGCGACGGAAGGGGCGAAATCGCTGCTCGTCGCAGGCTCGGCCACGAACGGCGACGCCGCGGTCGCGGCGCTGATGGAGGCGAGCTGGCGGGCGAAGGAGATCGCGAAACTGTCGGTGCCGGCCGGCATCCTTTCCGGCCTGATCGCGGGCGCCTTGTACAACCGCTTCAGCGATATCCGGCTTCCGCCCTATCTCGGCTTCTTCGCCGGGCGCCGCTTCGTCCCCATCATTGCAGGCTTGGCGGGCATCGCACTTGCGTTGGCGTTCGGCATCGGCTTTCCCTGGTTCGAGCGCGGCGTCGATGCGCTGAGCCGCTGGGTCGTCGCGGCCGGTCCGATCGGATTGTTCCTGTATGGCTTCCTCAACCGCCTGCTGCTGGTGACGGGGTTGCACCACATCCTCAACAATCTCGCGTGGTTCGTACTCGGCGACTTCGGCGGCGCGACGGGCGACCTGAAGCGCTTCTTCGCGGGCGACCCGAGTGCGGGCGCGTTCATGTCGGGTTTCTTCCCGGTCATGATGTTCGGCCTGCCCGCCGCGTGTCTGGCCATGTACCGCGCCGCACCGCCGGGTCGCCGCGCGGGGGTGGCGGGATTGTACCTGAGCCTGGGGCTCACCTCGTTCCTGACCGGCGTCACCGAGCCGATTGAATTCACGTTCCTGTTTCTCGCCCCGGCGCTGTTCGCGATCCATGCCGTGCTGACCGGTGTCGCGATGGTGGTGATGAACGCCGTTGGCGTAAAGCTGGGGTTCGGGTTCTCGGCCGGGTTGCTCGATTATGTGCTGAATTACGGGCTGGCGACCAGGCCGTTGCTGCTGCTGCCGATCGGCGCCGGCTATGCCGCGATCTATTATCTGGTGTTCAGCTGGACGATCAGGCACCTCGATCTGCCAACGCCGGGGCGAGAAGAGCGGCCATCGACAGCTGCGACTCCTGCACCGGCCGGCACGATTCAGGCCCGTGCGGCCAGCTTCACCGCGGCATTGGGCGGCGCCGCCAACCTGACGTCGATCGATGCCTGCACCACGCGCCTCAGGCTCATCGTCGCCGACGCCCAGGCGATTGATCGTCCGGCGCTTGCAGATTTGCAGGTGCGCGGGGTCGTAGACCTTGGGCGCGGACGCGTGCAGATCGTCGTCGGCCCCGAAGCGGATCAACTGGCAGCGGCAATGCGCAGCGGGCGCGGACTTCAGAACAGTGAAGCGCAAAAGCCCGTGCGCGGGGCAGACGACACCCATCCTGACCTGCGCGCGGCGTTGGTCGAGGCTGGAGCCACGCACGTCTTTGCGCGTGGTCGACGGGTGGTCGCGACGCCGTACTCCGCAGCACTGGAGACAGCCGCATCGCGGCAATCGTACGTGCGCGCGGTGTCGCGGATCGGCGAAGATGTTCACGTCCTGACGAACTGAGGCCCGACGCAACTTTGCGTGCCTCTCGCGGCACAGCCATCGTCAAACGAGACCGGACCCCCCTTTAACGGGCATCTGTATCGCCGTTGACGGTTCGGAGGCGCTCGCCCAGTTGCAGGCCAAGTAGCTGCATCAATGCCGCACCGTCCGACATGATCCCGGATCGCACGTTATGCTACTCGCGGGCAGGGCCGCGCAGATCTCATGGTAGGCGCAGCGTATCCCCGACGTGGCGCAGCTTGTCTGGCTCAGGGACGATATAGATCACCGCGAAACGCCCGTCGCGCAGCTCGATCGTTTGTTCGGAGCACCTTTCTACGATTGATGCTGACGTAGCCGGGCAGGCCGTTGATCGTCCCGTGTGTAGCAGGCCGAGGATGGTAGGCATGCTTGCGCGGCTGCTTTGGAAGAGCCGCAATTTCGCAATGCAGGCCGCGGGCGATGTTCAGAAAGGCAACCTTGCAACGTTCGTCCGAGTGGATCGCACCTCCTCGGCCAGCAGCGCTGAGAATGCCGCTGCATCGCCTCTGCTGGCGATGACGAAGAAGGCGGGGGCGATCGCCTTCGCCCGCTGCACAACCAAGCGCGGTCGGGCTGCCTGAAGGTGCCGGTGGGTGTGGCGCGCGAGCTGGCGCGCCATGTCCGGTTCCCATCCGGGGATCGCGGCGATCTCCGGTAGCGGCGTCTCTAGCAAGTCTTAGAGCGAGAGGTCGTAAGGATGCTCTGAATGAGTCGAGGCTCCAATCCGGCGCCAATGTCATTGCCGGATGGGTGCGGCGTAGAAGCGAAGCTCGCCTCCGTGCATCCGTACGCAACATGAACGAGCGTCCGGCTCTATGTCACCCAGGTCAGTACGGCGGGACAACCCGGGCGCGCTGCTCACGGGCCGCCTCAGTCCACCACGCCAGATCATCGGCAAATCGCGGAAAAGACCTGGTGAGAGCCGCACCGCCGTCACCGAAGGGGCTTCCCGTGTCGTCGAGGGTGCTACTGATCCCGCCGACTGTCAGAGTGCTAAAGATTACGACCATCCCCATCTCAGTGAGCGTGCCGTGCCAAGCGACGCTGGCATGTGCTCCCGCTAGGCGTCCGGCGGAATAGCTGGCGATTGCGGCAGGGCGCCAGAACCATTCATCGAGGAAATGATCGGTCAGGTTCTTGAGATTCGGCGGCAGGCCCCAATCATATCGCCCGTAACGAAGACGAAGGAGTCGGCGGCGCGGATCTTGCCGGCGAGATCCTCCAGCGCTGGCGGCGCCTCGCCCTTCGTATATTCCTTGTACATGCGGTCGAGCATCGGAAGCCCGATTGCGCGAGCATCGATGAGTTCGGGCTCCGCGCCGCGTGCGGCGAAGCCGCCGACCAGATAATTGGCAAGCCGGATGCCTTGCCGATCGGAACGGTAGGAGCCGTAGAGGATCAGAATACGGTCGGCCATGGTTCTTCTTCCATGATAACTCGGCCTTACCATCTCGACTTGCCCGAGCCGCCTCACTGCCTGGCGGCGACGGCGTCCAATCCTCGAGGTCGAGCTACTACTCGACACCTCGGAGCGTTCCGTCGTCGATCTGGCCGGCGCGATGCCTTTGGACCAGCTCGTCCCGGTCGGCCTCCACCGCCGCATTGATGACGTCAAAGCTGCGAGCGATTGCTCGGAATTCATTCCTCCGCAGTGCTGTCGAACGCCTCGCGTCACCGCCTATGATCTGACGCCGGAGGAGTATCTTTACAGAAGGTGCATGCAGAGATAGTGGCCATCGCATCGCAGGAGTTGGGAGAACGTGGCACCTGTATGGACGCTAACCCTCGAGCACTAAGTTGGTTGGGGGCCATGTCGCCAGGGGCTTGGTCTTTGTGTCGGGAGTAAAGCTAGTTAGCAGGTTCTAGCGAGTTTTCTTCTGGCACCATATCTTGTCAGCGGTGCATCGCAGGCTGGCGTATCGCTGCCGATCCTGCGATGGAGCGCCGACTGTTGGGGCGTCGCCAAGCGGTAAGGCACCGGTTTTTGGTACCGGCATTCGTAGGTTCGAATCCTGCCGCCCCAGCCAGTTTCTCTCCTAAGTCATTGTTATAGCTAAAAAGCGTCCCCGCTCCGCCTCCGGCATCCGCGGGAGGGGTGACGTGTCGTCTGACGCATTTGGCGTCCGCGACCTCGGGAACAGGGGCTTTCGCCTTGGCTATGCGTCACACCAACCTCGAGCGCCGCGGGCGCCATTTCTATTATCGTGCATCGTTCACACTGGTTGGGAAGGTTGTGCCGGCCTGCGGCCGGAGGTCGTGAGCTTGTTCCTGCGGGCGAGCTGCTCTGTCTCGATCATCTCGCGCAGGAGGAGGCTCCTGAGTGAGGTCGGGTCGTTCGTATTCAGATAGGCGGCGAACTCGTCGAGACGATGGTGCTGCCACTTGAACCAGTCGAGGAAGCGATCCCGCTCCCATACCTCGCCGAAGCGGATGGACCAGAAGGCGTCAGTGGAGATGCCGCGCCGCAGTTCGACGCGCGGTCGTTCCTTTCCGCCCGCGTTGCGCACGACGATCGTTCGCTTGAGCTCTGCCGACCTTTTCGCCAGGTCGGCCGCCGAGGACGAGGGTCTCAGCCGTAACGGAGATCTGCTCGGCGAATCGCTCCGCCCCGATGAGTTGCAGGGCCTTAGTCGTGAGGAGCGGTGAACCGGAGTAGCGATCGACGGCGCGGATGCGACGCTCGGCCTGTGCTGGATCGTCGCAGGCGAGCACGAGATCGACGATCCGGCCGTGCACGTGCATGTGCACGTGCCCGTGATCGTCGACGAGTTCGCGCCGGATCACCAGGGCAGCCGACGCGTCGATGCCGAGCACGGCGCGGACGTGCAGCGAGACAACCGTGTCTTCAGACGTGCTCGTCCACGAGGACGTCTCGCCGAGGCTTATGACGGCAGGGATGAGAGGACGGGTCATGGCGGCTCCGGTGTTGTGGAGCCGTGAGATGGAAGCCGCTTGAGGCCGAGCGCTAGGCGTCTACGAAGCCATAGCCTTTGGCGCGGCGGTCAGCGCTTATTGGCACAGGATAAAGGAATTGGATGCCCGACAAGGACTCGAACCTTGATTGACGGAGTCAGAGTCCGCTCTCTTACCATTAGAGGATCGGGCAACGAGGGCGCGTCTCTATGCCGGGGGTTGGCGGCTGTCAACGCCCATTTGCGGTGTGCCGCTTGCCGCGCGGCGGACGCCCTGCTAACTTCTTGTTCAAGCACCGGCGGATCGCTTTTCACAAGCGGTTCGTGACGGAAGAAAAAAGTGAGACAGACGGCAATGGTGGAGATACCCGCCGAATTGCCGCGCCGGCGGGTTCCCGATCCCGCCCGTTCGGCAAGGCAGCAAGTACCGCAAGCGCGCAGCGGTCCCGATCTGCGTGGCCCGCGCGCCGGCTATGCGCGGCATTACGCCGCGCTCGATCTCGGCACCAACAATTGCCGGCTGCTGATCGCACGGCCGCAGGGCGAGGGCTTTGCGGTGGTGGATGCCTTTTCGCGCATCGTCCGGTTGGGGGAGGGGCTCGCCTCGTCGGGCCGGTTGTCCGATCAGGCGATCGAGCGCACGATCGCGGCGCTGAAGGTTTGTTCGGACAAGCTCCGCCGTCGCAACGTCACGCTGGCGCGCTCGGTCGCGACCGAGGCATGCCGCCGCGCGTCGAACGGCCATGATTTCATCGCGCGCGCCTATGACGAGACGGGCATCCACCTCGACATCATTTCCGCCGAGGAAGAGGCGCGGCTGGCGGTGCTCGGCTGCCATGCGCTGCTCGAGCCCGGAACCGGCCCGGCGCTGGTGTTCGACATCGGCGGGGGGTCGACCGAACTGGTGCTGATCGACACGCGCGGCACCGTGCCGACGGTCAAGGACTGGCATTCCGCCCCATGGGGTGTCGTGTCGCTGACCGAGAGCGCGGGCGGCGGCGACAACGCGGCCGAACGCGCGGCGAGTTACGCGCGGATGCGCGCGTTGGTGCGTGACAGCTTCGCGCCCTTCGCCGCGCGACTGCCCTCGCCCGGCGAGCGCCCCCGCCTGCTCGGCACCAGCGGCACCGTGACGACGCTGGCGAGCGTGCACCTGGAGCTGGAACGGTATGATCGCGCCAAGGTCGACGGGCTGATCGCGCCCGCTGCGGCGATGCGCCGGATCAGCCAGGATCTCGCCGGCATGTCGATCAGCGAGCGCGCGCGTTTCCCGTGCATCGGGCGCGAGCGCGCCGATCTGGTGGTGGCGGGCTGCGCGATCCTCGAAGGCATCCTCGACCTGTGGCCGGCCGAGCGGCTGGGCATCGCCGATCGCGGCATTCGCGAGGGTATCCTCCGCCGATTAATGGAAGCACGCTGAGCGATGTCTAGAGGAGGATCAGGCGGTCGCACCCGCGTCCGCACCGCGCGCGGGCGCAGCGCGCAGTCGACCCGCTGGCTGGAGCGGCAGCTGAACGACCCTTACGTCCGCAAGGCGAAGGCCGAGGGCTATCGCAGCCGCGCGGCGTACAAGCTGCTCGAACTCGACGAGCGCTTCGGTTTCCTGCGCGGGCAGAAGAAGATCATCGATCTGGGCATCGCGCCGGGCGGGTGGAGCCAGGTGGTGAAGCGCCGCACGCCTGCTGCGACCGTGGTCGGCATCGACCTGCTGCCGGTCGACCCGATCGACGGCGTGACGATCCTGCAGATGGACTTCATGGACGATGCCGCGCCCGACCGGCTGACCGAGGCGCTGGGCGGTGCCGCCGATCTCGTCCTGTCCGACATGGCGGCGAACACCGTCGGCCACCAGCAGACCGACCATCTGCGCACGATGGCGCTGGTCGAGGCCGGGCTCGCCTTCGCGATCGACGTGCTGCGCCCCGGTGGCGCCTATGTCGCCAAGGTGTTCGCGGGCGGCGCCGATGCCGATCTGGTTGCGGAGATGAAGCGCAACTTCGCGACGGTGAAGCACGCCAAGCCGCCAGCCAGCCGCAAGGACTCATCCGAATGGTACGTGATCGCGCAAGGCTTCAAGCGCAGTGTGCGTGATGCCGCTGACGGGCCGGTCGACACGGAAGCGTGACGCCCATGCATCCAACCGGCGGATCGACCGTTCGCGCAGAGCTGGTCATGTAGCCGGCGGGCTGCCGGATCGGGGCCGATCGTCGCTGGAGAAAGGTTGGTCGCATGAGGCCCGAGGTGCTGAGTGAGCGGCAGGTGCCCGGCGATGCGGAGGCGACGGCGGCGGCGCGGCTGGGGATCAGCCCGGCGCAGTTTGGCAGCGCCAGCGACAAGGCCGGGCTCGACGCCTTGTGCCGCTTCGCCGCCGAAGCATATTTCGACAACCCCTTGCCCGCCGTGTTCAAGGAACGCGCGTTCGTGCGATTGTCGCAGGCGGCGGGGGTGCGATACTGCCTCATCCGGCACGTCAGCCGCCTGATCGGCAACGGCTTTCCCGCCGGCGACCGACATGCCGCGCCTGATGAGCCCGGCGCGGTGATCGTGCTGCTCACCCGCGGCTTCGTCGATGAAGACGGGGTGGATCGGCTGGTCGGCGCGATCGATGGCTGCGGACGCCTTGCCGACCTGCCCACACCCGGATCAGCGGCGGAAGGGTTGCTGATCGATGCGCTCGCCTGCGTCTTCGCGCATCCGGGCGCGGCGGTGCGGATTGCAGAAGCGCTGACCGCTGCGATCGGAGCCGAGCATTACGCGCAGATGGTGGCGCTGTTGTCCTATGTCCGTGCCGAGCATTTCTGGGCGCTGGCGCATCCCGAACTGTCGTTCGCCGACGATCTCGTGCTGATCGCGCAACGCTCGCCCGCGCTGGCAGGGATGATCGATGCCGCGGCCGCCGGATCAGGCGCGTCGGTGGACAGCAGCGCACCGCGCCTGCGCGGAAACGACGAATTGCAGCGCCTGCTCGATTACACCGCCTTCGGCATCATGGCGCTGACCCGCGACGGTGTGCTGATCGAGGCGAACGATCGTCTGTTGGCGAAGATCGGACACACGCGCGACGACCTGCGCACCGGCGCGCTCAACTGGGTCGACGTGATCGCGCCCGATCACCGCGAAGAGGCGCGGCAACACCTGACCGCCTTTGCCGCGACCGGGCGGGTAGGGCCGTTCGAGACGCAGTTCGTGCTCCCCGACGGCGCGCGTCGATGGGTGCTGATCGCCGGACGCGAGCTGGTCGACGGCACGCTTGTCGCCTTTGCGATCGACGTCGATGCGGGCAAGCGTGCCGAGGCCGCGCTGGGCGAAAGCGAGGCGCGCTACCGCGCATTGGTCGAGGGGATTCCGCAGCTGGTCTGGCGCGCGATCGATGGTGGCGAGTGGACATGGTCGAGTTCGCAATGGAGCGAGTTCACCGGCCTGTCGGCACGCGACAGCCTGGGCTTCGGCTGGGAAGCCGCGCTGCACCCGAGCGACCGCGCGACCGCGCGCGCCTTCTGGCAGACGGCGGAGTTGACCGGGCGGCTGGAGATGGAAAGCCGCATCCTGCATGCCGCGACCGGCGAGTACCGCTGGTTCGCTACCCGCGCGACGCCGGTTCGCGACGAGGCCGGCGCGATCATCGAGTGGCTCGGCACCTCCACCGACGTGCATGACATGCGCATGATGCAGGAGCGCTACGTGCGGTTGGCGGCCGAATTACAACACCGCGCGAGGAACATCCTGTCGGTGATCCGCTCGGTGTTCGCGCGCACCGCCGAGGTGACCGGCGATCGGTCGGACGTGATCGATCATTTCCGTGGTCGGCTAGACGCGCTGGCACGCACGCAGGTGACGGTGACGCGTCATGCGGACGGCTTCGCCGACCTCGACACGCTGGTGCGCGACGAGTTGATCGGGGTCGGTCTGGGCGACGCCGAGCGCGTCTCCATCAACGGCCCCGACGTCTCACTCCCGCTCGCCATCGCCGAGTCGATGGGACTGACGATCCACGAGCTGACCACCAACGCGCTGAAGTTCGGCGCGTTGAAGGGGAGCGGCGGCAGTGTCGACATTCGCTGGCGGGTCGAGGTAGATCATGCGGGATCGCGGCTGCTCGATTTCACTTGGAGCGAGCGCGGCGTTGCCGCCGTGTCCACCGATCCCAGCCGCGACGGCTTCGGTCGCGAGTTGATCGAGGAGGCGCTGCCGCAGCGGCACGGCGCGACCACCAGCCTGGTGTTCCGTGGCGGCGGCATTCATTGTTCGATCCGGATGCCCCTGCCGGTCGATGTGTGAACGATCGTGGTGCGATGCTCCTCCACGTCTTTGCCCGTGTTGGCGCATCATGCTTGCGACCGGCCGTTGATGACGGCGGTTCCGCATGGAGCCGGTTCAGCGTATGATGGCCCGTCGCGTCGATGGTCGCTGGCCGATGCGGCGCCCTCCACGATCGACTTGATGTCCCAGTGATGCGGACGGGAAGGCAGTAGATGATCAAGGCCCGTCGCAGCATCGACGATCGAACGGCCGCGCTGGCGCGATTGTCGACGCTCGCGCCGCTCGACGCCGATGCACGTGGCTTGCTGGAGGCGGCGGCGCGCGGGGCCTATGCGCTGCGCTCGCGGCAGGAGCTTGTGTCGCTGGGCGAGGTGATGGAGGCGCCGCTGATCCTGTTGGACGGCTGGGCGGCGCGCATCCGCGTGCTGGTCGATGGCCGGCGGCAGATCGTCAGCCTGCTCGTCCCCGGCGATGTGATCGGGTTGAGCGACCTGCCCGATCCGCGATCGAGTGCGACGATCATCGCACTGACCCCGGTGCATGTCTGCGTCGGGCCGCCGCGCGGTGCGTCGGCCTCGCTCGACCGGGCCTATGCGGTCAGCCGGGCGTATGACGAGGCGTTCCTGCTGGCGCAGATCACGCGGCTAGGCCGCATGAACGCACAGGAGCGGATCATGGACCTGCTGTTGGAATTGAGCGAGCGGCTGGAGCTTGCCGGGCTGGTGCAGCACAAGACGTTCGACGTGCCGCTGACGCAGGAGACGCTGTCGGATGCGCTCGGGCTGACGCCGGTCCACGTCAATCGCATGTTGCAGGCCGCGCGCAAGGCGGACGATCTGGTATGGACCGGCAAGCGGATCACGATCAACGATCCGCTGCGGTCCGCGCGCGAACTCGGCCGGGTTCCGTTGCGCATTCAGGGCGAGTGACGCGAGCCGCGGGAAACCCTTTCGCCGCTTCGACGATTGAGCGGGGCACGAAGGAGTAATTCGCGTCATGCTCAAGCCCGCCATCCTCGCCGCGATCGCCGCCGTCTTCCTTGCTGGCTGTCAGGAGCAGATCGACCGTCAGGCGGACCGACAGGCCGATCGCATCGGCAACGCGGTGAGCGACGACGTCAACGATGCCGCCGCCAACGTGTCGGGCAGCCTCGACAATCTCGGCGACGCGATCCGCGGACAGGCCGACCGCGTCGGCGCGCATGCGGTCGACGAGGCGGCGCACCAGACCAGCCGCGCGGCGAACGATTTGGCCGACCAGATCCGCCGTCACGGCGACCGTGCGGTCGACGACATGGGCGCGGCATTACAGGGAGCCGGCGCGTCGCTGCGCGATCGTGACCGTGATCGGGCGCGCGAGCCGGTCGACGACCGTCGCTCAGACAACGACCGTTATGATGACGGCGACCGCCGCGAGGATCGTCGCTAGCGGTTCGCCCGCGCCGCAGCTCAGACCTCGCTCAGCAGTGCGCGCGACTCCGCACTAGCCCAGTCACGCTCGCCGGTGACGCGCCACACCTCACGCCCGCGCTTGTCGTACAGGATCGTGGTCGGCAGGTTGGCGTTGAGCACGAGGCTGAGCCCGAGTTGCGGATCGTACATCGGCTCGATCGTCGACAGGTGACGATCGGCGAAGAAGGTGCGCGCCTTTTTCGGGTCCATGTCCTCGCTCACCGCGACGAAGCGGATACGCCCCGACGATGCCTTTGCCGCGGCGTCGAGCGTCGGCATCTCCTTGACGCACGGCGCGCACCACGTCGCCCACAGATTGACCAGCGTCGGCTTGCCGCCGAACGCCTTGACCGTCAGCGGCTTGCCCGCGGCGTTGGTGAAGGCGGCGGTGGGCGCGGCTTCACCCTTGTGGCTGCGATCGACCGCGCCGGCCTTCGGTGCGGTCGCGGTGGCGGGTGCCGCCTCATCGGCGGTTGCGGCGGCGAGGTTCGAGCCCGCCTGCCCCTGCGTGTTGGCTTGCCCGCTGTTCGATGCGGGCTTATCGCAGCCCGCGATCGTCGACGCGATCCCGAGGAGAAGTACGATCGCCGAGCGCGCTGACATAGAAGCTTCCAATCAGATGTGGGGCGGGCGGTTCGCCGAAGGACCGGCGGCCGTGATGCGCGAGATAAATGCCTCCATCCCCTTCGACAAGCGGATGTGGCGGCAGGACATCGCGGGCAGCCGCGCGCATGTCGCGATGCTGGGTGCGCAGGGCATCGTCTCGGCGGACGATGCCGCCGCGATCCGCGATGGTCTCGACCAGGTCGCGAGCGGCTATGAGGCAGACGGCGTGCCGGTCGATCTCGCGCTTGAGGACATCCACATGGCGACCGAGGCGCGGCTCGCCGATGCGATCGGGCCCGTGGCGGGCCGGCTCCACACCGCGCGCAGCCGCAACGACCAGGTCGCAACCGACTTCAAGCTATGGGTTCGCGACGCGACCGATCAGGTGCTCGCCGCATTACAGGCGCTCGATGCTGCATTGCTCGCGCGCGCCGAGGAACACGCCGACAGCGTGATGCCCGGCTTCACGCACCTGCAATCGGCGCAGCCGGTGACGCTCGGCCATCATCTGATGGCATATCACGAGATGATCGCGCGCGACGCGAGCCGTTTTGCCGACAATCGTGCGCGCGCCAATCTGTGCCCGCTCGGCTCGGCTGCGTTGGCGGGCACCGGCTTCCCGCTCGACCGTCACGCGACCGCCACAGCACTCGGCTTCGACGCGCCGACGCGCAACTCACTCGACGCGGTCAGCGACCGTGACTTCGCGCTCGATTACCTGATGGCGGCGAGCCAGTGCGCGCTCCATCTCTCGCGGCTCGCCGAAGAGTTCGTGCTGTGGGCGTCGCAGCCGTTCGGCTTCGTCAGCCTGAGCGACCAATGGTCGACCGGCAGCTCGATCATGCCGCAGAAGCGCAACCCCGATGCGGCCGAGCTGGTGCGCGGCCATGCCGGGCGGATCACCGGCTGCCTCGTCAGCCTGATGGTGACGATGAAGGGCCTGCCGCTGGCCTATTCAAAGGACATGCAGGACGACAAGCCGCCGGTGTTCGAGGCGCACGACCTCTTGGGCCTGTGCCTTGCCGCGATGACGGGAATGGTCGAGAGCGTCACCTTCCGCACCGACCGGATGCGTGGGCTGGCGGAAAGCGGGTTCGCCACCGCGACCGATCTCGCCGACTGGCTGGTGCGCGAGGGCGACGTGCCGTTCCGTGAGGCGCACCACATCACCGGCCGCGCGGTCGCGCGCGCGGAAAGCCTCGGCGTCACGCTCGACCGCGTGCCGCTCGCCGATCTGCAGGCGATCGATGCCCGCATCGACGCGCGCGTGTTCGACGTGCTGTCGGTCGACGCCTCGGTCGCCAGCCGAACGAGCTTCGGCGGTACCGCACCCGCCAACGTGCGCGCGGCGATACGGGCGTCGCGGGGAGAGCAGGCATGAAACACCGGGTGACTGCCGCATCGCTGACGATTGTCGCGTTGCCGCTCGCCGCGTGCGGCTCGACGCAGGACCTGAAACCCGCGCCCGGTGCCGCTCTGCCGGTCGCACCGCGCGGAGCAAGCGCCACGCCGACGATCGACCAGCTGCTGACCCCCTCGGTGCAGGCGCGCCCGACGCGCAGCAACGAGCTGCTGACCCAGTCCAAGCCGCGCAAGCCAGACGAGTTCGACCTGCCCCCGCAATGACCCATTTCCATTATCAGAACGGCGCCTTGTGGTGCGAGGGCGTGCCATTGTCGCGCATCGCGGACGAGGTCGGCTCACCCGTCTACATCTATTCCGCGGCGGCGTTTCGCGATCATGCGCGTGACTTTCGCGATGCATTGTCGGGCGTGCCGCGCAAACACCTTGCCTATGCGATCAAGGCCAATCCGAACATCGCGGTGCTGCGCCTGCTCGCCGCGGAAGGCTACGGCGCCGATGTCGTCTCGGGCGGCGAGATGGCGCGCGCGCTGGCGGCGGGAATGCCGGCCGCCGACATCGTCTTCTCGGGCGTCGGCAAGACGCCGGCCGAGCTGACACGCGGGCTGGATGCCGGAATCGGGCAGTTCAACATCGAGCTGGAGGAGGAGGGCGTTGTCCTCGCCCGCCTCGCCGCCGCGCGCGGGGTGACCGCACGCGCGGTGCTGCGCGTCAATCCGGACGTCGACGCGGGCACGCACGCGAAGATCTCCACCGGCAAGCGCGAAAACAAGTTCGGCGTGCCGATTGATCAGGCTCCGGCGATGTTCGCGCGGCTGGCCGCGTTATCCGGCCTCGACCTCCAGGGCGTCGCGATCCACATCGGCAGCCAGTTGTTCGACCTCACCCCGCTTGAGGCCGCGTACAAGCGGGTCAAGGCGCTGGTCGACGAGCTGCGCGACGCGGGCCACCGCATCACGCGCGTCGACCTGGGTGGTGGTCTCGGCGTCGCCTACAAGGCCGATGACCGTCCGACGCCGCCGGCCGCCTATGGTGCGATGGTTGAGCGGGTGACGCGTGGCTGGAACGTGGAACTCATGTTCGAGCCCGGCCGTGTCATCGCGGCGAACGCCGGCGTGCTGGTCACCCGCGTGATCTGGGTCAAGCCGGGTGTCGTGAACCCCTATGTCATCGTCGACGCGGCGATGAATGACCTTGCGCGCCCCGCGCTCTACGATGCGTGGCACGATTTCGCGGCGGTCACCCCGTCGGGCGAGCGCATGACGGCCAATATCGCAGGACCGGTGTGCGAAACCGGCGACACGTTCGCAATGGCGCGCGAGATCGACCGGGTCGCAAGCGGCGACCTGGCGGTGTTCCACAGCGCAGGCGCCTATGGCGCGACGATGGCATCGACCTACAACAGCCGCGCGCTGGTGCCCGAGGTGCTGGTCGACGGCGACCGTTACGCCGTGGTCGCCGACCGGATTGCGGCCGAGACGATCCTCGCGGCCGAACGCGTACCCGAATGGCTGTGAGCGCGGGAGCGTTCGGGTGAGCGACTGGCCCGCGCTGCCGATCTTCGTGCGGCTGTCCGGCCGTGCGGTCGTGCTGGTCGGTGAGGGCGAGGCGGCCGACGCGAAACGCCGGCTGCTCGAACGTGCCGGCGCGGTGATCGTGGGTGAGGAACAGGCGAGCGACGCGCGGCTGGCGGTGGTGGTCGATGACGAGTCGGCGGCCGACCGGCTCAAGCAGCGCGGCTTGCTCGTCAACGTCGTCGATCGCCCGGCGCTGTGCGACTTCACGCTGCCCGCGATCGTCGACCGCGCGCCGGTGCTCGTCGCGGTCGGTACCGGCGGCGTGTCCGCCGGGCTCGCCGCCGCGGTGCGCCAGCGGTTGGAGGCGATCCTGCCCGCACGGCTGGGGCGATTGGCAGAGGCGCTACACGCCGCGCGCGGAGCCCTGCGCGCGCGCTTTCCGGATACGGCGGCACGGCGGCGTGCGATCGGGGCGGCACTGGCACCAGACGGCGTACTCGACCCGATGCGCGATCACGACGATGGCGATGTCGCCGATCGGATCGCCGCAGGTGCCGTGCCGCGCGTCGAGCGTATCCGGCTGCGCTCGCCCGATCCCGACGATCTAACCCTGCGCGAGGCACGCTGGCTGGCGCAGGCGGACCGCGTCACCCACCGTGCCGAGGTGCCGAGCGCCGTACTCGACCGCGCCCGCGCCGATGCGGTGCGCGAACAGACCGAGGTTGCGGTACACGAAAGTCGCGAGGGCCTGACGGTCGACGTGTCGCTCGCTGGAGTGCCGGCATGACCGGCTTTGCGTATCGCATCAACGACGGCGATGCCGAGCCGGTGGCGGTCGATCAGGCGCTCGGTTGCGGCGCGCCGTTCGTCTGGGTCCACCTCGCCACCACCGCCGAACATGCACAGGCATGGCTGCGCGACAAGGCCAGGCTCGAACCGTTCACCGTCGACGCGCTGACCGCGAACGAGACGCGCCCGCGTTGCGAGAAGATGGGGGACAGCGCCTTCCTCAACCTGCGCGGCCGCACCGACGAGGAACTCGAATCCTCCGACATGCTCGCCTCGATCCGCATCTGGGCCGCAAAGGGCCGCGTCGTGTCGGTCACGCGCAAGCAGCTCGTCGCGCTCGACGCGGTGATCGAGGAGGTGAAGTCGGGTGCGATCCGCGACCCCGGCGACCTGTTGACCGCGTTCGCGACCGAGATCACCGAGGACCTCGATCCGGTCGTCGCCGACCTGGGCGACTGGCTCGACGATTGCGAGCAGAAGCTCGATGTGAAGCGCATCTTCGAGCTGCGCCGCGGCGTCACGCGCGTGCGGTCGGAAGCGATCAACTATCGCCGCTTCCTGAACCCGCAGCGGATCGCGCTGGAACGGCTCGCCACGTTGCCGGGCGACTGGCTGGGTGAGGACGATCGCGCGCATCTGTCCGCCGCCGCCGACCGCGCCGCGCGGATGGCGGAGGAGGTCGAGGCGATCCGCGAGCGCGCCAGCGTGGTGCACGAGGCGCTGACCGACCTGCGCGCCGAACAGCTCGATTCGCGCAGCCTGGTGATCGCGATCGCGGCAATGGTGTTCCTGCCGCTCACCTTTTTGACCGGATTGTACGGCATGAACGTCGACGGCCTGTGGTTCGCGCACGAGCCGTGGGCGTTCGACGCGATCGTCGGATTGTGCGCGTTGATCGCAATCGGGACGACCTTGTTCTTCGTCCGACACCGCTGGATCGGCCGCGGGGCAGGGGCGGAGTAAGAGGCTCAGTCGAGCGCGGCGAGCGGGTTCGGGCGCGACGCACGCGCACGATCGCGCGCGATCACGGCGCGGAGCTGAGACACCTGCCGAAGCTGAGCGGAGGCGACCGCCCAATTCGAATGCACCAGATCCCAGTGCCGGCGTACCTTCCGCTGCGCGGTGAACTCGCCGGCGTTCATGCCCACGACTAACGGCACGTTGTCGCTCAACACGATCAACGGCGCTCCCGATGCACCCTCGCGCGAGGCGCAATCGTGGAGCAACCATCCCCGCGCGATCACTTGCGCGCGAACGGTGCAATCGTGCTGGATGCTCAACCGGCGCAGGTCGCGATCGTGCGAGACGCTCGGCATCGTAACGGCATCGCCTGCGGTTATGGTCGCAAGATCATACCAGCCGAGCCGTTCACCCGGGCAGCCATCGACCAGGATGAGCGCAACGTCGTTCGACGATCCTTCGCCACCACTCCAATATCGCACCCGTCCCTTCGCCGACAGTGTGACGCCGTCGTCACTGCCCGCTGTGAAGCGCAAGGTGACCGGATAGGACGCGATCGGATCGAGCGTTGTGCGCGTCTGGCCGAACAGCACATGATAGCTCGTCATCGCAAAACAGGGCGACACCATGAATGCGGTTCCCACGCCAGGCCCGACGTTGCCGATCGCGCCGCGGGAGCGCAGCGCAAAGTCCGACGACACTGCGGCGACCGGCAGAAGCAGCCGCCACCATGGATCGGTGCGATCGAAATAGCGCCGCGGGTCGACGCCGTCGGCCGCGAACACGTTCGCGGTGGCCGGAGCGGGTGCTGGCTGTAGTTGTCCGATCGCAAAGCCAAGCAAGCTGACCCAGCCGCGCCGCTTCACGCTCACGTCCGGCGCGGCAGCCTTGACCGAAGCCTAGCGCGCCGCGACTTTGTCGTACGGCGTGAATCGGCCAAAGAAGCATTGCGGCGAGGGCACCGTTGCAGGTGCGCGTATGGTGCGGAAGCGATCGCCGCGGCACAGCCGCGCGCCGCGACGCTCCACGATCAGCGTACGCGCCGGCGCCAGTCCGTTGCAGGTGCCTTCGGGGTGCGTGATCCACATCCGCTTGGCCGTGCGTGAATAAGCGATGGTGCGTGCATCGATGATCTCCGCCTGCGCGCGGGTATCGATCTCCGATATGCAATCGACCGGCTTGCCGGCGACGCGCCCGGCCGTCGGATCGGCGGTCGCAGCAGTGAGCATGAGGACGGGCAAGGCCAACAGCGCAAGATGTGTTCTCATGTGGCGATAAGTGCACGTGCGACGGGGAAGCGCAATCCGTCGCGTGTGAACAGGAAGGAAAAGCGGGCCGACCGTGCGCGGACGGCACTGCCCGTCAGCTCCGTGCGTGCCGTGCATCACGCCGCGCGCGCCTGTTTCCATGCCTGCGCGATCTCGTCCAGTTCATCGGCGACGTGGCGGAACGGCGCGCCGGAATGGCCGATGCTCGCTTCCACAACCTGACGGCGCGCGCCGGCGTAGAGCCGGGCGAGCGTGGCCGATATTTCGCCACCGCGCTCGAAATCGAGGTTGTTTTCCAGCGCGAACAGGATCGCGGTTGCGCGCGTCACGCGCTCGCTCTTGACCGCGTAGCGCGCATTTTCCGCGGCCCAGGCGGCGGTGCGCAGCGCCGCGATCAGTTCTTCGTATAGGAGTTGCACCAGCGCGGGGCCGTCCGCCACCGCGGTGCGGCCGGCGAGGTCGATCTCGCGGTACGTGCGCGCCGGATCGCGCAGCATGGCGGACGCGTAGGCCATGTCAGTCCTTCGACTTCGACCATTGATCGATCTGCTGCTGCATGAACGATTGCGTCGATTTGTACGCCGATACCTTGGCGTTCATGCTCGAGAATTGCTGCGTCAGCCGCGTCGTCATCGATGCGGCCTGGTCGGTCAGCTTGTCCTGCGCATCGGTCACGGTCGCGCGCGATTTCAGGTAATTGCTGTTCGACGCGCCAAGGCCATAGATCGAGCTGGTTGCGTTGAATTGCAGCGACTGCATCGCGGCGTACAGCCCGCTCGATCCGCCGTAGGAGAAGATCGCCTCCACCGCGTTGGCGTTGTTGGTCATCACCGACGTCAGCGTCGCGTCGTCGATCTCGAGCAGGCCCTGCCGCGTCGTGCGCACGCCGATCGCGGCCAGCGTGTTGGGCGTGCCGGGCGCGGCTGAATCGTTCAACACCTTGCTGGTCAGCCCTTGCAGCGCGCGCAGCAGGTTCTTCGCCGCCGGGTCGGCGCGCAGCACGCCGGTGATCGGATCGGTCTGATCCTTTATCGTCTGCACGATCCCGTTGTAGGTGTCGACGAAATCGCTGACCGCGTTGGTGATCGCAGTGGTCGGACGGCTGGCGGTCAGCGTCGTCGTGCCGACCGACGAGAGGTTGAGCTTCGCGCCCGCGATCAGATCGCTGATCTCGTTCGAGGCGCGCTCGACCGGCACGCCGTCCATCGTCAGCTGCGCGTTCTGCGACTTGGCCGAGATGCTCATCTGCGACTTGTCGCTGGCGCCGACGCCGACATCCAGCGTGGCAAGGTCGCTTTCTGGATCGGCGGCCGTCATCGAAAACGCCTGCGCCGCGCCGGTCGGGCCCTTGAGCGATAGGTAGGCGCCGCCATCGGCATCGGTCACGATCGAGGCAGTGATGCCGCTGTTCTGCGCGTTGATCGCGGCGGCGATGCCCGACAACGTGTTGTTGGTGTTGTCGATCGAGATGCTGAGCGACTTGCCGCCTGATAGTGCGGTCATCGTGTCGGGGACGGGCTTGCCATCGACGTCGGGGTTTTCACGATAAGTCGCAGTGCCGGTCGTCAGCGTCAGCGTGCCGGTGCTGAAGGTCTTCGCGCCCGGCGTCTGCACCTTCGCGCTGACCGCGGTCTGCGCGGTGGCGAGCTGGTTCACCTTGATCGTCGAATTAAGCCCTGACAGCTTCGCCCCCGTCAGCGCGGTCGCCGACAGCACGCTCGCGTTCGACACCACCGGCTGCGACGCGAGTGAGCCGCTCTTCACCAACGACTCCAATGCCTTGGTGAAATCGGTGATGTTGCTCTTCAGCGTCGACACCGCCGAGATCTGCGACGTGATCGTGTCGAGCCTGGTCGACAGCTGGCTGTTCTTCGCTGCGAATTGCGCCTCGACCAGCGAGGTGACGAGGCTGGTCGTATCGACGCCCGAGCCGGTGCCGAGTGCGGTCAGCAGCGAGTTGGTCGCCGAGGTGGTGACGCTCGCGGTCGTCTTGGCCGGGGTGGGCGTGGGCGTCGCGGTCGACGTGGCGGTGGCGCTGGTCGTGGTCATGGCTGTGTTCCGTTAAACGACCGCGGGCGACGCATCTTTACCCCTGCTGGATGCCGTTTTCGTCGAAGCGTGCGCCCGGCGGCACGTCGACCGCCGGCTGCGTGCCGCCGGCCGCCGCGTTGACGCCGAAGACGAACGCCAGCACGGTCGCGATCGCGAGGTACAAATCGTCGCGCACCTCCTGCCCCTCGCGGCTGGTGTAATAGACCGCGCGAGCGAGTGCTGGATATTCGAGCACCTGCAATCCCCGCTCACCCGCCAGTTCGCGGATCGCGAGCGCGGTCGCGCCGCGCCCCTTGGCGACCACCACCGGCACCTGGTCGCGCCCGCGATCGTAGCGCAGCGCAACCGCGAAATGCGTCGGGTTGGTCAGCACGACATGCGCCTCGCCGACCGCCTTGCGCACCCCGCCCGACAGCATCGCCCGCGCCTGCGCGCGCTGATGCCCTTTCATCTCGGCGTTGCCCTCGCTCTCCTTGTGCTCGTCCTTGACCTCCTGCTTGGTCATGCGGAGCTTGCCGAGCAGCTGGATGATCTGGAGCGGCACATCGAGCATCGCGATCCCGACCAACCCCATCGCCATTACCAGCAACACGCCGGTCAGCGTGCCGCCGAGGGAGGAGATCGCCTGGTTGATGTTGGAATAAGCGAGCCCGAAGCTCGATTTCGACACCCCCCACAGCATGTACGCGCCGATCGCGCCCAGCAGGATCACCTTGAGCAGCGACTTGCCCAGCTCGGTCCAGCCGTTCATCCCGAAGATGCGCTTCAGCCCCGACGCCGGATTGAGCCGCCCGCCCTTAGGTGCCAGCACCGACGCGTTGAACGTCAGGCTGCCGAGCGCGGCCTGGCTGACGACCGCCGCGGCGATCGTGATCGCGAACAAGGTGCCGAGCGCAGGGGCGAGCCGCCACCCCGCCTGCACCAATGGGCGCCACGGCTGGAAATCCTCCACATCGCCGCGATCGAAGGTGAAGCTCGCGGTCATCACCGCCTTGCACGCCGCGATCAGTTGCGGGCCGAAGAAGATCATCCAGGCGACGCCCGCCAGCACGACGAGCGCAGTGGCGAGGTCCTTCGACTTGAGGACGTCGCCCTTCTCGCGCGCGTCCTTGCGGCGCTTGGCGGTTGGGGCTTCTGTCTTGTCGCCGCCTTCCGACATCAGGCGAGCACCAGGCTCTGCGCGGCGGCGAGCGCTTCACGCACGATGACTTGCAGGTAATCGCCCATTGCGGGGAAGGCGATCGCGATCGAGACGACGCCGACCGCCAGGCTCGCGGGCAGGCCGATTGCGAACAGGTTGAGCGCGGGGGCGGAGCGCGACAGCATCCCCATGACGAGGTTGAGGCACAGGAGCAGGAACCCTACCGGCAGCGCCAGCAGCAGTCCTGCGAGAAAGGCATAGCCCCCGAACAGCGCGATATCGCGCATCTGCCCCGCCGCCAGCCAAGCGGCACCCGGCGGCAGCGCACGGTAGCTGCGCACGATCATGTCGACGAGCACGAGGTGCCCGTCGAGCGACAGGAACAGCAGGGTCAGCATGATCGACAGGAACTGACCGATCGCCGGCGACGAGCGGCCGGAATTGGGATCGATCATGTTGGCGAACCCGATTCCCATCGCGCCGCCGATGATCTCACCCGCGATCAGCGGTGCGGCGAACGCGATCTGGAGCACGAAGCCGAGTGCCAGGCCGACCAAAGCCTCCGCCACGACCGACAGGATCGTGGTGAGGGTGAAGATCTCCGCCGGCGGCTGGATCGCGTTGGTGCCGAGCACGAGTACCGCGATCGCGCCTGACAACGCGACGCGGACGGGCAGGGGGACGGAGACGTTGCCGAAGACGGGGGCGGCGATCAGCGCCGCGCCGACGCGCACCATCACGAACAGCAGCGCCCACAGCTGCGGCTCGATGGCGAGGCCGAAGCCTAACACCGCGCCGCTCGCGAGAGCGCGCGCGCCGCGCGCCACGCAACCAAGCGCGGCCGGCAGGCGCAAAGCGCTTGTCCGACGACGCGGCTTTGCCGCGGCGTGGCTACGTCCGTGTGATCAACCACGCCGCGGCGAAGCCGCGTCGTCGAACGGGGCTTCCGCCCCGCCGGCCGGGCTTGTGCCGGACGCGTGGGCGTGGCCGCGCTGGCACTGCGCCTCACCTTACTAAATCCGGAATACGCGCGAAGATCTCGGTCGTGAAATCGCTCAGCAATCCCAGGATCATCGCGCCGAAGATCATGATCGACACCGCCACCACGATCAGCTTGGGCACGAACGACAGCGTCTGTTCCTGGATCGAGGTCGCGGCCTGCACCATGCCTAGGATCAGGCCCGACAACAGCGCCGGGATCAGGATCGGCGCGGCGGCGAGGGCGAGCACCCACATCGTCTGGTTGGCGACGGTCAGGAAGTAATCGGCGTCGGCGAGGGGCTGCATCGGGTGTGTTCCGCGAGAGAAGTCGTAAAAAGGCGGGTGCGCGCGTCAGGTCGCGAACGAATTGGCAAGGCTGCCCATCGTCAGCGCCCAGCCATCGACCAGCACGAACAACAGCAGCTTGAACGGCAGCGAGATGATCGTGGGCGACAGCATCATCATGCCGAGCGCCATCAGGACGGTCGCCACCACCAGATCGATGACGATGAAGGGCAGGAAGACGAGGAAACCGATCTGAAACGCGGTCTTCAACTCGCTGGTGACGAACGCAGGGAGCAGCACCGAATAGGGAATGTCGCGTGGGGAAGCGTAGGGACCCGACTTCGCCATCTCGGCAAACATCGTCACGTCCTTGACCCGCGTCTGCTTGGCCATGAAATCGTGCAGCGGCGCACCCGCGGTCGAGATCAGCTGCGTGCCGTTCAACCGGCCCGCGGCATAGGGCTGGATCGCGGTCGTGTTGATCTGGTTCACCACCGGCGCCATCACGAAGAAGCTGAGGAACAGCGACAGCCCGATCAGCACCTGGTTGGGCGGGGTCTGCTGCAATCCCATCGCCTGCCTGAGGATCGACAACACAATGATGATCCGCGTGAAGCTGGTCATCATCAGCACGATGCCGGGCAGCACCGTGAGCAGCCCCATGATGATGAGGACCTGCAGCGAGAGCGACAGCGATCCGCCGCCGGGCGTCGCGTTCGCATCGCCGCGTGACAGCTGTCCCAGCGCGCGATCGATCGCATCGCCGACACCCGGCGCCGGCGCGGCGGGCGCACCCGGGGGAGGTGCAACCTGCGCGAAGGCGGGAACCGCGATGCACAGCATGATGACGATGGCGGCGAGCGCCAGCACAAGGCGGACCCAGCCGTGCGTCGCGGGCGCGCGCGGCGCGACGGGTGCGATCAGCGCCGGGCCATGGCCGGTGCGGGTGACGGTGATGCTCACGCGCGTGACCCCTTGGTCAGGCTGGCAAGCGCGTCGCGGAACGACGGCGTCGGCGCAGGCGGCGCGAGCTCATCGGACGCCGTCACCACGCCGCCCTTGTCGACCAACGTCACGCCGGTGCGCGCGACCGAGACGAGCAGGCGACGCCCCTCGAACTCGACCACCGCCAGCTTGACGCCGGGCGAGATCATCATCGTCTCGCGCACCGCGATCGTGCGTGTCGCGGCCGCACCCGGCATCCGCGTCTCCAACTTGCGCCAGAGATACAGCGAACCGATCATCAGCCCGCACACCAGCGGCAAGAGCACGATCAGCTTGAGCACGTAAGTCCACATCATGGCGCGTCGCCTCAGCCGCGCTTCTCGGGCGAAACGAGCTCGAGCAGCTTGACGCCGAAGCGCTCGCCCACCGTCACCACCTCGCCGCGGCCGATCAGCGTGCCGTTCACGAACACGTCGAGCAGCTCGCCCGCCTGACGGTCGAGCTCGATCACGCTGCCTTCGCTGAGCGCCAGCAGTTCGCGCAGCGCGAGCGTGGTCGATCCGATCTCCACCGTCAGCTTGACGTCGACGTCCTGCAACAGCCGCAGGTTGGCCGCCACGGCTGCATCCACCGCGAAATCGGCGGTCATGTCGTTCATGCGATAGGTCCTTCGAGTTTCGAGATGCGGATCGCGGCGCGACCGTTGGAGGTGCCGACGGTGCCGCTGCCGATGCAGTTCTTGCCGACGACGATCGGCACGTCGTTGTTGAACGCGATCGGGATCACGTCGCCGGGTTTCAGGTCCATCAACCGGTGCAGCGGCAACACCGGCTCGGCCAGCACCGAGCGAACGGGCATGCGCACCGTCATCGCGGCGCGGGTCAGCCCCATCTGCCACTCGGCATCGGCCTCGGCGGGCTTGGCGACGACCTTGCCGGTCAGCACCTGGGTAAAGGGTTTCAGCGCCGTGACCGGATAGAGCAGGTCGACGAACACCGGCTTGGCGTTCTCGCCCGCGACGCCGAAGCGGGTGACGACCACGACCTCGTCGCCCTCGATCCCCGACACGTGCGCCGCGTTGGTCTCGCAGATGCCGACCGAGAAAGCGGCGCGCGCGACCGGTTCCCATGTCAGTCCCAGCTGGTCGGCGATGCCCGCGCCCAGCCGCGTCACCAGCGCCTCGGCAGCGGGTGACAGATCGGTCGCGGTGATCGGTGCGGCGCCCGTCCCGCCGAAGAAGATATCGAGCAGCCCGACGACGAACGCGCCGTCGACCGCGCACAGCATGACGCGCCCGTCCATCCCCATCGGCAGCCACGCGGTCAGCGCGTCGCCGCGCTCGGCGCGGTAATCGGCGAAGCGAACGACCTCCAGTGGCTCGGCCCAGCAGCGCGCCTCTGTGCGCATATACCCCTCGAACACCGGGCGCAGGTTGCGCGCCAGCCGCGCCGAGAGGTGTTGCAGCGTATGGAGGTCGCCGAACGGGTGCAGCTTGCTCTGGCCGAGCAGCCCCGCATCCGCTCCCGAATGATCGCGCGTACGCTCGCGCCGCTCGGACGCGGCACGACCGCCCTTGGCGGGGCGGGGTGATTCGGGGGTTGCGGGCCTGTTAACCATGCCCGTTCACTGAACAACGAAATTGGTAAAGTAGACGTTACTGATCCCGCCGAAACCTTCCTTTTGTTCAAGCACGCCGTTGATCGCAGCGGTCAGCCGGCGCGCGAGCTGCATCTTGCCCTGGCTGGTGAAGACCTGATCCTCGGTCGTATCGCCCAGCGCCATCAGGATCGCGGAGCGGATCGCGATGTCGTTGGTCTTCATGTGCTCGATCACCTTGTCGTCGTACGGCGTCGAGACCGCGACCCCGACCTGCACGAAGTGGGTTGAATCCTGCAGGTTGGAGGTGAATTCCTTGTCGAGCGGGTAGTAATTGGAGGCGTATTTGTCGCCGGCCATGCTTTCGGGCGTGGCAAGGCCGCCGTGGCTGGCGGGCGCACCCTCGCCGCCGCCATGGCCGCCCTCGCCGCCGCCGTCTCCGGCGCGCTTCTGCTCGGACTTGCGCACCAGATGCGGCTTGTTCGGGTCTTCCTTCGCCGCGCCGTGCGCACCGCCGACCATGCCGCTGCTGGCGGCATACAGCCCCGCGCCAACGCCGCCGCCGACCAGCACGCCGACGCCCAGCACCAGGCCCAGGATTTTCACCAGCTTACCCTTCTTCTTGGGCGCGGGCGCGACTTCTGCCTTGTCACTCATCACTTACGTCCTTTTTCAGGCAATGCGTTGGTCGGTGTCGTCCGTCGCGGCGCGTTCGGCGCTGCTGCGTGGACGGTTGGAAAAGGGGGAGGCTGGTGCGTGTTGCCGCGGGGCGTCGCCGCCGCCACTGTTCCCGGGGCCGGGCTGCTGACCCGCACCGCCGGCGTGCCCGCCCGACAGCTGCAACTTCACCCCGCGCGCATCGGCCAGCTCGACCAGCCGCGGTTGCGCCTCGGCCAGCAACTGCCGCGTCTGCGCCTGCTCGGCGGTGATCTGCACCTGCACCTGATCGCCGTCGCGCTTCAGCGACACGTCGATCGTGCCCAGCATGTCGGGCGACAGCCGCAGGCGGGTGTCGTTCTCCGCCGCCATGTCGCGAAGTGTGACGATCCGCTCGATCATCGCCGCGGGCCAGTGTTCGTGCCGCATGTCGAGCGCGCCCTGCTGCACCGCACCGGCAGCGGTGATGCCGGGGATCGCGGGTGCGAGCGGCGCAGACACTGGGTCGCCTGGTTGACGTGCGTCTTGCTCGCCGAGCGCACGGTGGATCGCGGCGGCGAAGACCTGCGCGGCTGGCGCGCTGGTGGGGCGTATCGGTAGAGCGGGCACATCGATCGCAACGCGCAGCGCTGGTGCCGCATCGCGCACGATCGCAGCCGGTGCAACGGTCGTGCGGGGAACAGGCTGTTCGCCCGGCGCGGCGATCGGGAGAGGTGAGGCAAGTGACCCTGCGGCGTCGTTCGCCACCGTCGTCGCAGGCGGAGCAGCCGCGGCGGTGACGAAACCGGACGCTGCTGTCGCCGGCGCGCGCGCGGCTTCGCTTGCGGGCGCGACGGACGCATCAGGCGTGATCGTTGCCGATGTGACGATCTCGCGCGCAACTGCTTGCCCCTGGGCTGAGGAAAGCGGGCGGAATGATGCGGGTGAATAACTGGGTGGTTGGAGGGCGGCATCGATCGCGGCGGCGCCTCCAACCGGCATCGCGACCGGCAGCGGCACACCACTTACCAGCGGCACGCGCGCCTCCGCGCCTGCGACGAGCGTCCGCCCTTGCGCCGGGTTCATCGGGTCCAGGCTCACCGTCGAATAGAGTGGTCGGATGCGTGAGGGCTTGGGCGTGATCGTCGGCACCGAGGCATCGGCAACGCTGCTAGGCGTAGCCGCGATCGACGCTGACGCACGAACGCCGACACCGCTTTCGATGTTACCCGCCGTCTGCTCGGGAATACGGGCTGTTGCCTGCAACGATGTTGATGTCACCCCAGCCGATGTTGCGCGATCCGCCATTGATGGCGGCAGGTGATCGGCAAGGGGGATGGCGGCGGGTACGTCGATGTCGGAACTCACCCCCGCTTCGCTCGACAAAGGCGTGACAGCCATCTGCCCGCCCTCGGAAGCTATGTCGTTGCGCTCTAGGGACACGAACGCGGCCGCCCGCGGTGTCGGCTGTAGCGCCGTGGAAAGCGTTCCGGCCGCGGCTTCTCCAGCTGGCAGAGCGCGACGCACGGAGGTGGCATGCCCTTCCAGCCGAAGAGGCGGCAAGGGGCGTAGCACTTCTGGTTGCTCGATCGGCGGCGTCGCCGCTTGTTGCGTTGAGGCAGGGATGATCGGCGTCATCGCGGCGGGCGGAAGGGTCGGCGCTTGCGCCAGCTCGACGCCTTGAGCATCACCCGGCTGCTCCGGATCGGCGACGCCGCCGTCATCCGCGGCTTCGGAAGGCGTCTCGCTGGAGACGATGTCGTGAAGTGGCAGAATCTCGTTATCCGCGCTTGTCACGTCCGGTGCGATGGCGTGGTGGCCGGATGACGCAGCGATCGGACGCGCGATCGCGCTCATTTCCTTCTCAAACGAAGGCGCGGCTTGGCTGAAGATGATGCCTTTCGCGCCCAAAGAAACCGACGTTGCGGTCATCACAGGCGCGGACGCTTGAGAAGCGTTGCCCGCGGTGATCGGCGACTGCACGGCGGCCGCTACCGACGATATCGTTTGATCCTGTCCGTCCACACCACCCAAGGTGCTGCCGAGCCAGGCGAGCGCATCCGTTTCGCCTGACGCAACCGGCAGCGCCTTGCCGCTGCCGGCGATGGCTTGCCGTCCGCT
Organism: Sphingomonas sp. Mn802worker; assembly: GCF_000382485.1. Classification (GTDB taxonomy): domain Bacteria; phylum Pseudomonadota; class Alphaproteobacteria; order Sphingomonadales; family Sphingomonadaceae; genus Sphingomonas. The sequence goes on from NZ_AORY01000015.1 coordinate 98,140, forward strand.
TGCAGCAGGAACAGCCGCGCACTCCGTCGGTGCCACCGCGAGGTCCGGGAACGACGCAAGCGGCGTCACCCCGGCCGGGGCAGGCGCACCGGGCAGGGTGACGGCAGTGGTCGACAGCAGGCTGGCAATCGCGGTCATGGAAGGCGTATGAACTCACCGGCAAGAGGATACCGGTGAGTGGATCAGCAAGGATCGTGCCGGTTCTTCCGCGGCGTACCCGGCAGGTCCTGCAATGCGCGCAACTCGGCCTCGATCAGTGCCTGCTGCCCGCGCTCGATCAGCTTCTCGATCGCGCTCTGGTCGCGTTTCGCCGATTGCGTCGCGGCGACGGTGCGCTCGGCCGCCTGCTCGGCGGTGCGGACGCGGTTGGTCGCCGCCTCGGCGGAGCGTTGCAGCCGCTCGCGGTAGTGTGCGCTCGCCGCCAGTGCCATCGCACCCGCCTCGATCCGGGTCGGCGCGACTGCGGCGGCGAGCTGCGCGATGCGCCCTGCCAGCGCCTGCTCGCTCGCCACCTGCTCACGCGCGCGCGCCTCGTCGGCCTGCGCCAGCCCCAGCTGCAGCGTGCGGACGCGGTGGACGCGCGCGAGGCGTTTGAGGTCGAGCGCCACGCTCAGGCGTCGCCGAACACGCCGGTCAGCTCGGCGACCGCATCGGCCATGTTGACCGACTGGTCGGTGTCCTGCCGCACGAACTCCATGACGGCGGGATGATAGGCGATCGCGGCGTCGATCGCGGGATCGCTGCCCGACCGATACGCGCCCATCAGCACGAGATCGCGGTTCTGCTCATAGGTGGCGAGGTGCCGTCTTAGCGCGCGCGCCGCCGACAGGTGCGGGCGCTCGGCAATGTCGGTCATCACGCGGCTGACCGATTTGGAGATGTCGATCGCGGGATAGACGCCGGCCTCCGCCAGCGCGCGCGTCAGTACGATATGCCCGTCTAGGATCGATCGCGCCGAATCGACCACCGGATCGTTGCCATCGTCGCCGTCCGCCAGCACGGTATAGATAGCGGTGATCGCGCCGCCGGTGTGGACGTCCGATCCGGCGCGCTCGATCAGGTTCGGCAGCATCGCGATTGCGGACGGCGGATAGCCGCGCGCCGATGCCGGCTCGCCGAGCGCCAGCCCGATCTCGCGCCCGGCGTGCGCGACGCGGGTGAGCGAATCGATGATCAGCAGCACGTTCTTGCCCTCGGCACGGAACGCTTCGGCAATCGCGGTCGCGCGCAGCGCGCCGCGGATGCGCAGCACCGGCGAGTGGTTGGCCGGCACCGCGACCACGACCGAGCGTGCGCGCGCCTCGCCCGCGACCTTAGTTTCAAGGAAGTCGGCGACCTCGCGGCTGCGCTCGCCGATCAACCCGATGACGATCACGTCAGCCTGCGCCGCGCGCACCATCATGCCGAGTAGCACCGACTTGCCGACGCCGGAGCCCGCCATGATGCCGACACGCTGCCCCTGGCCGATCGTCAGCAGACCGTTGATCGCCCGCACGCCGACATCGAGCGGCTCGAGCACGCGGCCGCGGTCGAGCGGCGACTGCACGTACCCGGCGAGCGGCCATTTGCCGGCACCGCGGATGGGCCCAAGTCCATCGATCGGCTTTCCCGCACCATCGACGACGCGGCCGAGCATCGCCGCGCCTACCTCGGCCTCGCCCGCCGGCCCGCTCGGGCGCACCGGTGCCTGCGGCAGCAGCGGAGCGGGGCCGCCCAGGTTCATCATCAGCGTGCGACCGTTCCGGAAACCGATCACCTCCGCCTCGACATGGTCGCCGACGCGGCAGACGGTGCCGACCGGCAGCGACAGGCCGACCGCCTCCATCAGCAACCCGTCATAGGACGACAGCCGCCCCGACACGCGCGCGCGCGGCGCAAAATCGGCGTTGGCGATCGTGTCGAGGTAATCGCCCGAGAAACGATTGAGCATGAGCGTGTCGGCCGATCAGGCGTGGGTGGGAAGCGCGACCCGGTCGATCGCGGCGGTCAACTGATCGAGCCACATTTCCGGCCCGTCCTCAACGATCGTCGACGCCGCCTCCAGCACGAAGCTGCCGCGCGCGACCTGTTCGTCGCCGACCGCGAACACGGTTGTCGGCAAATGCCCGTCGAGCAACGCCACGTCATCGGGGTGGACGCGCAGCATCGCCGACTCGCTCGCGTCCGCCAGCAGGTCGGTTGCCGCCTCGACGCGCCGCGCCAGCAGCTCGGCGGAGACACCCGCCTCACCGATCACGCGCGACACGAGCGTCATCACGGTGGCGCGCAACCGCCCAGCGAGCAGGTCGCGGTCGAACCCGCTTGCCTGCGCGAGCGCGGCAGCGAGCCCGGTCAGCATCGCGCCGTCGCGTGTCGCGGTTGCTTCCATCTCAGCGCGCGCCGCGGCGACACCCTCGGCATAGCCCGCCTCGCGCGCGGTCTCGACGGGATCGATGAACGGCGTCGGTTCTGCTTCCGCGTCCATCGGATCCCAGCCCGCGGTCGGGTCAGTGTCGCGGTCGGCGGGGGAAAAGTGCTGCGGCGCGGGCGCACCCGCCGTTGCGGGGGAGAAATGCTTCGGCCCGCCGCCGAACGCTTCCTCGATCCGCGCGATCAGCTCGGCCGGGGTGAAGCCCGACGCGCGCGTCGCGTGCGCGTCGGCCAGCGCCATCGCGGCGGCGTCGCGGCGTGCGGGGAAACCGACGATGAAACCGCCAGCATCCGGCCCAGCATCCGGCATCAATGACCTCGTCTCTTTATGTGCGTTGAACACCGGCTCAGACATAATCGTCGTCGCCCGCGCCCATCTGGATCGTGCCGTCCTTGGCGAGGTTGCGCGCGACCTGGATCATCGCCTTTTGCGCGTCGAGCACGTCGGTCAGCTTCATCGGCCCGCGCGCTTCCATCTCGTCGCGGATACCGTCGGCGGCGCGCGCCGACATGCAGCCGAGGAAGCGGTTGCGCGCGATCTCGTCGACGCCCTTCAGCGCGCGCGTCAGCACGTCGCCGTCGACGTTGCGGATCAGCGTGCCCAGATTCTTGTCGTCCATATCCAGCAGATTGTCGAAGACGAACATCGCCTCCTCGATCTGTTTCGCGGTGTCGCGGTCAAGCTTGAACAGCTTGGGCATGACGCGCTGCTCGGTCGCCTTGCGCGCGCCCTGCAACAGCTTCGCCGCCTCGCGCGTGCCGCCCAGCTGCAAGCCCTGCGCAGGGCCGCGACCCGACCGCGTCGCGGTACGGTTGGCGATCATCTGGCGCAGCGTCTCAACCGCCTCGGGCGTGATCGGCCCCAACTTCGCGATCCGGTGCAGGATGTCGGGCTGTGTCGAGTCGGGCAGCAGCTCGAGCACCTGGCTACCGACCGCGGGATCGAGATTGGCGATCAGCACCGCGGCGATCTGCGGATGCTCCTTTTCCAGCATCTGCGCGATCTCGGGCGCGTCCAACCAGTCGAGCAGCTCGATCTCGCACGCGGCCTCGGCCGGCGTGATGCGCGCGAGCACGCTTTCCGCCTTCTCGGGTCCGAGCGCACGGTTCATCACCGCGGCGACGTGCGGGCGCGGATCGAACGCGATGCCGTTCCGCTCACGCGCGCGGCCGACGAAATCGTCGAGCACCAGCTCGACATCGTCCTCGCTCACATCAGCGACCGCGAACATCGCGCTGCCCAGGCGGCGGACTTCCTCCGGCTCCAGCTTCTGCAGGATCGCGGCGGCCTCTTCCTCGCCGACCAGCATCATCAGCACCGCGGCGCGCTCGACGCCGGTGAAATGGCGCATCGGCAGTTGCGCGCTCATGATTTCGCGTCCGCCATGATCATGTCACGCACCGCCAGCGCGGCGCGCGCCGGATTGTCGCGCGTGAAGCCGCGCACCGCGCCGATCTTCTCCTCGTAACTGCGGCTGGCGGCGATCTGCTCCAGGCTGACCGGCGGCGCGACGGTGATCGCGGGATTGCCGTCGGCGTCCACTGACGCCAGCGGATTGCCGTCCGCATCGAGCGTCTGCGGCGCGGCGAGCGCGGGCGTCGCATCCTCGCGCTTCTTCATCAGCACCTTGGCGATCGGGCGCACGCCTAGCAGCAGGACGAGCAGCGCGATGACGATCGCGGTCAAATTGCGTGCCAGCACCGGCAGCCAGCTGTTGTCGTACCACGCTGGGCCGCTTTTCGCCGCGTCGTCGGCACCGGCGAACTTGCGGCTGATGACCGTCACCTGATCCTGTCGGTTGCCGTCGAAGCCGACCGCCGACTTTACCAGACTATCAATCTGCCCGATCTCCATGGCGGTGCGGCGACCCTTGTCGGGATCGCGCAGCAGCACCGCGACGCTCAATCGCTTGATGCTGCCCGGTGCGGCGCGCGTGACCGAGACTTCCTTGCCGAGATCATAGGCGCGCTGGAACGAGTCGGACTGCTTGTTAGCGTCAGGGGCAGGGCCGCCGGCGACCGGGGCACCCGCGGGCGTGCCGGGATTGCCCGTCGCAGGCTGCGGCGTCGACAGCTGCGAGGCGGGCGGGGGCGTGTTGCTCAGCGCACCCGGGATGCCGCCCGGCGCCTGCGTGTTCGCCTGATTACCGGTCCAGTTACCCGTCTCGGCGCGCAGGATGCCGTTCTTGTCGTAGCTCTCGCGCGTGGCGCTGGTCTCGTCCATGTTGACGTCGGCCTGTACCTCGGCAGTGAAATTGCCCGCGCCGACCAAGGGGGTCAGCAGCGCGTTCAGCTGCTGGCGCACCTTGTCCTCGACCTGCCGCTGCACGCGCAGCCGCGCGTCGCCGCTGTCGTTTGCGCCGTCACCAGACTTGCTCAGCAACGCGCCGAGCTGATCGACCACCGTCACCGCATCGGGCTTCATCCCCGGCACCGACGAGGCGACAAGGTTGACGATCGACGACACCTGCGCGTCCGATAGTGAGCGCCCGGCCTGCAACTTGATGACGACCGACGCCGACGGCGCGGCATTGTCGCGCACGAACACGGTCGATTCGGGCACCGCCAGGTGGACGCGGGCTTCCGCCACTGCGTCGATCTCCTGGATCGAGCGGGCGAGTTCGGTCTCGCGCGCCTGACGCAACCGCTCGCCCTCGACCGCGCGGCTGACGCCCATCGGCAGCTGATCGAGGATCGCGTAGCCGCCCGGCGCGGCCTTCGGCAGCCCTTGTCCGGCCAGCAGCAGCCGCGCCTTGGAATAATCTTCCTCGTTGACGGTCAGCGTACCGGCGCCGTCGTCGATATGGCTCGGGATGTTCGCGGCGGTCAGCGCGCTCGTCACCGCGGCCTTGTCGCTGTCGGGCAGCCCCGCGAACAGCGTCTTCTGCGGCGGCGTCGACAGTGCCGACCAGGCGAGCCCGGCCGCACCGATCAGCCCGACCATCAGCGCCATCGGCCCGGCGCGACGGACTGCGGGCTGCGCCAGCGCGCCCTGTATCTGCCGCAGCGGGTTGGCGAACTTCTCGGGCACGAGATTTGTGGAGGGGGCGAGTGCGTTGCTCATGTCAGACCGGCATGCTCATGATGTCCTTGTAGGCGGACAAGATCTTGTTCCTGACCTGCATCGTCGCCTCGAAGCCGACTGATGCCTCCTGACGCGCGAGCATCACCTTCGCGATGTCGATCGTCTCGCCGCGCTCATACTGTTCCGACAGAGCGGTCGCGCGTTGCTGGCCGTCGTTCACCTTGGCCAGCGCGTTCTGCATCGTGTCGGCGAAGCTGGTCGGCGCGGCCGCCGTGGCGCTGTCGACCGCGGGGGCGGCGGCAGCGGTGTTGGCCCGCTGCAACGCGCTGTTGCGCTCGAGGATCTGCGCACGCAGCGCCATCACGCGGTCGACGCCGCCGACGCCTCCGATCGCGCTCATGCGCCGACGACCCGGAGCGTGGCGGACACGAGGTCGTCACCCTGCTCGCGCGCCTTGGCGAGGCGATAACGCAGCGTACGCTCGGAGATGCCGAGGCGCTTCGCCGTCTCGATCCGGCTGCCGCCGCATGCCGCCAGCGTTTCGCGGATCTTGGCGAACTCGGACAGCTGCACGACCTGACCCAGCGTCGCGGGCTCGTCGGCCGGCTCAACCGGCAGAAGCGCGACGGGCGCGGCGGCAGGGCGATCGAACAGGATGTGGCTCGCCTCGATGGTGTCGGCATTGCCCGCGAACAGCAGCGCGCGCTGGATGACGTTTTCCAGCTCGCGCACGTTACCCGGCCAATTGTGCGCCAGCAGCGCGGCGATCGCGTCGTCCGACGGCCACGGCACGGTCGCGCGGGTGCCTGCCCCACCTGACTTCACGTGGCGCAGGATCATGGTGGCGGCGAGCGCAGGGATATCCTGCGGCCGCTCGGTCAGTGCCTTGGTCGTCAGCGGGAACACCGACAGGCGATAGTAGAGATCGGCGCGGAAGCGACCCGCGGCGACCTCGGCCTGCAGATCGCGGTTGGCACACGCGATCACGCGGACGTCGACCGCGACGGGCTGCGTCGCGCCGATCGGCACCACTTCGCGCTCCTGCAACACGCGCAGCAGCTTCGCCTGCAAGCCGACCGGCATTTCGGCGATCTCGTCGAGCAGGATCGTCCCGCCGTGCGCGGCGCGGAAGAAACCATCGCCGGCTGCGGTCGCGCCGGTGAAGCTGCCCTTGACGTGTCCGAACAGCATCGCCTCCAGCATCGTCTCGGGCAGTGCGGCGCAGTTCAGCGCGACGAACGGACCATCGCGGCGCGCGGAGTTCGCGTGGATCGTGCGTGCCAGCACTTCCTTGCCGGTTCCGGTCGGCCCGTTGATCAGCACGGTGATGTCGGCCTCGGCGACGCGCTCGGCGAGTGCCAGCAGCGCCAGGCTCTCGGGGTCGGCCGCAGTCGGCAGCTCGGGCCCGCCGATCAGCGCGCGCGCGAATGCGTTGCCGACCGCGGCATCGCCGTGCGCGTAGCTGATCCGTGCCGGCTGTCCGTCGCGGAACGGCTGCACGCCGGGTGCCTCGCCCTCGTCGGCACGCGCGACGATCAGCGTGCGCGCCGGCACCGCCATTGCCTCGCCCTCGGCGACCAGATGCCCGGCTCCCGCTTGCGCGCGGCCGCCCGGCAGCTCCACCGCGAAGCCTTGCGCGCGCAAGGACGACACGAGCGTCAGATGCTCGTTCATCACTCTCGCCGACGGCACGATCGAACGCATGGTAATCGATTCCCCCTGTGGTGAACTCCTTTTGCCGCCGAATTGGTTAACGCTGCGTATCGTTGCCGGCCGGGGCGGCAGATATTTTCCGGGCGCGTCCGCGTGTGCCGCGCGCGGGGTGTATCTACACAGGCGAGGGCGCGCGAGGTGCTCTGCTGGGCATCACGCCGCGTCAAATTTTCTCGCGAAAAGTCGCTTAAAGCCGGCGGCGGGCGGTCGTTTGATGCGGTGACGGCCCGACGAAACGTGAAGCGGGCCCGGCAATCTCGATTGAAGGGGACTTCACCGTGACCGTTATCAATTCCAATATCTCATCGCTGCGCGCCGCCAATGCATCGAGCATGGCGAGCAAGTCGCTCGCGACCTCGATGGAGCGCCTGTCGACCGGCAAGCGCATCAACTCGGCCAAGGACGACGCCGCTGGCCTCGCCATCTCGAGCCGCATGACCAGCCAGATCAAGTCGATGAACGTCGCGGTGCGCAACGCCAATGACGGCATCTCGATGGCGCAGACCGCGGAAGGCGCGCTCAGCGAAGTCACCAACATGCTGCAGCGCATGAAGGAACTGGCGACTCAGTCGGCGAACGGCACGCTCGGCGCGTCGGACCGCAAGGCGCTCCAGTCCGAAGTCACGCAGCTGACTTCGCAGATCAACGACATCGCCAAGACGACCAACTTCAACGGCCTCAACCTGCTCGACGGCTCGGTCAAGGATCTGAAACTCCAGACCGGCACGAACTCGGGTGAATCGGTGTCGATGTCGGTCGGCGCGGTGTCGGCCAGTGCGCTCGGCCTGACCGGCTACCGCGTCGAGGGTCAGCTGACCACGGGTCGCGTCGGTGCACTGACGAACCTGAACATGGGCGACATCCAGATCAACGGCAAGGCCGCGCTCAACGCCAACCAGAGCACGGCGACCGACAACGCCAAGACGCTGGCCGATGCGATCAACGCCAACACCGCCAACACCGGTGTCTCGGCGACCGCCTACAACACGGTCGCCGGCGGCGCGATCTCGTCGTCGGGCGTGGCCACGGGCGAATTGACGATCAACACCGTCAGCGTCACCGGCGCGAACGCGGACGAACTGGTGAAGAATATCAACCGCGACGTGGCAGGCGTCACCGCGACGCTGAAGGATGGCAAGATCACGCTGTCGAACGACACCGGCAAGCAGATCGCGATCGGTGGCACCGCCGCGTCGAAGGGCGGCTTCACGACCGGCACCTATCAGGGCTTCATGGCGCTCAACAGCCAGAACGGCTCGGCGATCAGCATCTCGAAGGGTGATGCAGGTGCGGCCGGCGATTTCGCAGCGTTCGGCCTGAACGCGACGAGCGCCAGCGGCGCGGTCACCGGCATCAGCGCCGGCACCGATGCGCTGACCGCCAGCGACGACCTGCGCATCAACGGCGTGTCAATTGGCAAGTCGAGCGACGCCTCGGCAGCGTCGAAGGCTGCGGCGATCAACGCGGCGTCGGGCCAGACCGGCGTCACCGCCAGCGCAAGCAACCAGGTCACGCTTGACGTCAACCTCGCCAACGTCGACGCCGCAAGCTTCAAGATCAACGGATCGACTGTTGACCTGTCCAACGCGACGGACACGGCCGGCGTGGTTGACGCGATCAACACCGCAGGCGTGGCGGGCATCAAGGCATCGACCGATGCGGACGGCAAGCTGGTGCTGTCGTCCGACACGGGTCAGGACATCACGCTGACGGACGACAACGCCTTCACCACCGCAGTCAAGAATGCTGACGGCTCGGCTGGTACGATCGGGACTGCTTCGCGCGGCACGATCACGTTGTCCTCGCCCAGCGGCGCCGACGTCCGCGTCCAGGGTTCGGCGGCCACGCTGACCAAGGTCGGTCTGACCGCGCAGGGCGGTGACGACGACTCGGTCGCCGGTGCGCTCTCGATCGAGACGCAGGCGGGTGCATCGCGCGCCATGTCGGTGATCGATGCCGCGATGGACAAGATTTCCGCCAGCCGCGGTGACCTGGGTGCGATGCAGAACCGGTTGGAAGTGACCGTCAACAACCTGACGACCACCTCAACCAACCTGTCGGACGCACGCAGCCGGATCGAGGACACCGACTTCTCGACCGAGACGACCAGCCTCGCCAAGGCGCAGATCCTGTCGCAGGCATCGACCGCGATGCTGGCGCAGGCCAACCAGTCGGCGCAGGGTGTGCTGAAGCTGCTCGGCTAAGCCCGAACCAGCCTTCGGGTGAAACAAAGCCCCGGCGGTCACGCGACCGCCGGGGCTTTCGCTTGTGTGGGGTGCGTCCGGCGCTGTCCTACACGCAGACGATGCTCCAAGGCGCCGTTCAGCTGCTCTTTAACATCGCTATATCCGCCCGCGCGCAGCCGCGCGCGCCCGCGCACCTGCGTAGGGGTGTGACCTTAGGAACTTTCCGCGACCTTTCGCGCCGGTCGCCGATGACGACACGCGGCAGCCGGTGAACGTGACTCAACGACGCTCGTGTCGACCAGCTACCTACTCGCCGCCCTGAACGGTCAGGTCGTCGGTATCCATGTCGGTGCCGTCATCGTGCGCGGCGGTGTCGTCCTCGGCCGGGCGGCGCTCCGCCTCGTGGCCGATCGGGACGCCGCCCGCGTCCACGTCGCCGATCGGCTGCTCGGGCGCGCCGTTGGCTTCACGCTGGTCGGTCATCTTATCTCTCCTTCGCACGCCGAACGCGCCGCGCACGCAAAAGAAACCCCGCCGACGCAGGCGCGCGGGCGGGGCAGGTATTCGGGAGAAGTCAGGAGCGCGTCAGCGGCGCAGCATCGCCTTCTTCAGCTTCGCATGTGCGGCGGCCTTGATCTGGCACACCCGCGCGGCACCGACGCCCAGTACCTGGCCGATCTCGTCGAGGTTCAACTCCTCGACATGGTAAAGTTGGATCACCAGCTGCTCACGCTCGGGCAGGCTGGCGATCGCGGCGATCAGGCAGTCGCGCTGCTCGGCCTCGGCCAGTTGCGTGAAGGCGTCGGGCTCGTCGCTCGCGAACCAGGGCTGGTCGTCGGCATAGACCTCGTCGATCGATTCGTACTTGACCGCGTCCGCACTGGCATAGTCGCTGCGCAGCTTCTCGACCGTCACGCCCAGCCGGTCGGCCAGTTCGCGCTCGACCGGCGCGCGGCCGAGTTCGTGCGACAGCGCGTTGGTCGCGCGCGTGAACTCGCGCCGGCGGCGGATCGCGCCGCGCGTCATCGCGGCGTGGCGGCGCAGCTCGTCGATCATGCTGCCGCGCAGCCGCGTGGTCAGATATTGCTTGAACGTCACTTGGCCACGGTCCTCCCAGCCCGACGCCGCCTCGACCAGCGCGACCAGCCCGACCTGGATCAAATCCTCGACCTCGACCGCGGTCGAGACCGAACCATGGACATGCCACGCGATCCGTCGGACGAGCGGCAGGTGCGCCTGCACCAGCGCCGCGTCGTCCCGCGCGCGTACGCGCGGACTATAGGTGAGCGGGGTGGACGACAGGGCAGGAGCCAGTACCGGCTGCGCGTCGGCGAACGTGCTCCGCATGGGCTCGGCGCTCATGCGGCGAGCGCCTGCTGGTGGCCGACATGCGCGGGCTGGCTTGCCCCGCCGATAACGGCGACGACCTCGACGGCCTTGTCCTCGGGTACTTCGAAGAAGCTCATGACAGGGGTATCCGGCAGAACGGTTCGAACGAGTTTGCGCAGGCTCACGCGGATCGCGGGCTGGACGACCAGCGCGAAGGGCTTGGCCTCCGCGATCATCGGCTGCGCGGCGGCCTGCAGCGCGTCGACGATGCGGCGGCCCAGATCGGGCTCGATCACGTGGCGGCGCGACGGGTCGGCGCGGACGGCCTGGCCGAGCAATTGCTCCAAGCCACCCTCCAGCGTCATGACGCGCAGCGGCTCGCGCACGCCGGCCAGCTTCTGGATGATGAGCCCGCCGAGCAGCGGGCGTGCCAGCTCGACGATCTCTTCGGCATTGGCGCTGTGCTGCGCGGAGGCCGAGATCGCGGCGGCGATGCGTCGGAATTCCTTGAGCGTGATGCCCTCAGCCAATAGCGCGCGCAGCACCGCGGTCAGCGTGGTGAGCGGCAGCGGGTTGGGCGACAGCGACGCGACGAGCTGCGGCGAGCGTTCCTTGAGGCCATCGAGCAGCGCCTGCACCTCGTCCGCACCCAGCAGGTCGGACGAATTGGCGCCTAGCGCGTGGTTCAGGTGCGTCGCGATCACGGTGCCCGCGTCAACGACAAGGTAGCCTTGGCCGGTCGCGGCATCGGCATCGCCCGGCGCGATCCAGGTGGCGTCGAGCCCGAAGGTCGGATCCTTCGCCTTCTTGCCGAGCAGCTCGCCGAAGCCCTGGCCGGTGTCGAGTGCCAGCATCTCGTCGGGCGAGACCTGATCCTCGCCGACGCACACGCCGCCCAGCATCAGTCGGTAGGTGTAGGGGGCGAGGTTGATGTCGTCGCGCACGCGCACCTGCGGCACGACGAAGCCGAGCTCCTTCGACAATTGCCGGCGCACGCCGGTGATCCGCGCCATCAGCGGCGCACCGCGGCGCTCGTCGACCAAGGGCACGAGCCCATAACCGATGTCGAGGTTGACCATCATGCCCTCGGTCACCTCGTCCCAGCCGATCTTGGACAGGTCGGGTGCTTCGGCGACGGGCGCGGGCTCGGCGGGGGCGGGGCGCTTGGCGATCTGGTTGAGCTTCCACGCGGCGAAGCCGGCGATGGCGGCGATCGGCAGGATGACGAGGTGCGGCATGCCCGGCAGGATGCCGAGCAAAGTCAGGATCGCGGCGACCGGCGTCCAGGTACGCGCCGATCCGAACTGGCTGCCGATCTGACCCGCCAGATCCTTCTCCGACTTGACGCGGGTCACGATCGACGCGGCGGCGATCGACAGCAGCAGCGCCGGCACCTGCGCGACCAGCGCGTCGCCGATCGCCAGCATGGTATAGGTCTGCGCGGCCTTGGCGATGCCGAGACCGTGGCTGACCGGGCCCAGGATCAGCCCGCCGAAGATGTTGGCGGCGAGGATCAGCAGCCCTGCGACCGCATCGCCCTTCACGAACTTCGACGAACCGTCCATCGATCCGTAGAACTCGGCCTCGGTCGCGACGTCGACGCGGCGCTTCTTCGCCTCGTCCGGCGTGATGAGGCCGGCGTTCAAATCGGCGTCGATCGCCATCTGCTTGCCGGGCAGCGCGTCGAGCGTGAAGCGCGCCGACACCTCGGACACGCGGCCCGCACCCTTGGTGACGACGATCAGGTTGATGATGACGATGATCGCGAATACGAACAGGCCGACGACGTAATCGCCGCCGATCACGAAGGTCCCGAACGCTTCGATCACATGACCCGCGGCGGCTTCGCCCTCGTGGCCGTGGACCAGCACGACGCGGGTCGATGCGACGTTCAGGCCCAGCCGGAACAGTGTCGCGAACAGCAGCACGGTCGGGAAGGCGGAGAAATCGAGCGGCTTTTCCGCGTTCAGCGCGACCATCAGCACGGCCAGGCTGATCGTGATATTCATGATGAAGAAGATGTCGAGCATGGCGGCCGGGATCGGCACCACCATCAGCACGACGAGCAGCAGGATCGCGGCGGGCAGCGCCGCTTGGCGCGCGTTGGCGAGCAGCTTCATCGCTTAGCGGCCCCCCATCGATGCGAGCATCAGATAGGCGAGCCGCGCATTGTCGGGGCTGGGCCGCAGCAGCGACGCCTGGCTCGCCGCCTGCCCCTTGATCTGGCCCCCCAGTTGCCCGAGCGTGGAGCGCGCCCATGATAGCGCGTCGCTCGCGCTCTCGCCCGCGCCGGTCACGACCGTCGCGTCGTCACCGCCGCCCATGTTCAGGCCGAGCGCCTGCGCGGCGAACTGCATCGTCGACAGGCCGCCGGTCGATGCGACGCCGCTGTCCGACGCGTCGGCGCCGTCGCCAAGCTTGCTGGCGAAGCGTTGATAGACCTCGGACAGCGAGCGTGCGCTGCCGTCGCTCGAATAGAAGACGCTGCGGTTGGCGTGCGCGGCGGCTGGGAACAGGCTCGCGGCGTCGCGCCCCGGATTGCTCGCCATCGCCGACAGGAACTGTTTCGCGCCGCCAAGTCCCAGGAAGTGCGCCATGTAAAGGTCGGTGCCCGTCGCGGTGCGCCCGGTCGCGCCCTCGATCGCGGCCTTGTTGTCGCTGGCGTGCTCGGCTGCCATCAGGCTGGCGACCTCGGGATCGTTGCGCAGGCCCAGCACCGCCTGACGGTTGCCGCCGGCGACGACGTAGCGCCCCCCGACCTTCTGGATGCTGTCCGCCGCCCAGCTGAGCCCATGCTCGCCGCCGTGCTGCTTCATCACCGCCAGCCAGCTTTGCTCGATGAATTGATATAGACCTCTTGCCGACGAGGTGCCGGCGCGTGCGTTCGTGTTGAAGCCGCTTTCCAGCTTCGCCTGACCCATCAGGTAATCGAAGTCGATGCCGGTCCGCGCCGCCGCCCGCTGGATCGCGGAGGTGACGCGCTGGCTCGCACTGTTGATCGCGGAAACGGTCATGCTGATCTGAAAAGGCCCTGTTACGAGCCGATCGAACAGCAAGGGTCGTGCCAAACGCGTTCAAGCGCGCCGGCAGTGGGTGTCAGGCGTAGGCGAGCTTGCCGCGGCCATAGGCGCCGGCACTGTCACCGGACAGGACTTGCAGGCGGCGGCGAACATTTGCCGCCATCAGGTTGACGTAGATGCGGCAGGTGTCGTTCAACCGGTCGGCTTCCTCCGCCAACCCGCGCAGTTCCGGCGTGGCGGGACCGTCGCCCAGCGTCTGCAGAGTCTCGATCGCACGCAGCTTGCCGCTGGTCGCGCGTTCCAGCCCTGCGACATCGTTGGTCTTCAAGGCGGCAATCTCGGCGTGAAGCGCGTCGATCACGCGGACCAGGGCATCACGACGCGTCATGCGACATCCACTCGTATTTGGCGGCGATCAGCGCGTCGGCAACGCTGGCGGGCGACAAGGGGAAGCGACCGGCCTCGACCGCTTCCTTGATCAACGCGACGCGCGCCACATCCAACGGCGCGGATGCCGCCATGACGCGTGCGAGTGTGGGTGCGGCGGCGGCAGCGGGCGTTTGTGCCGGCGCGGTCGTCACCGCAGGCGCGGTGTTCGCCACGCGGGTGACTGCGCCGATACGCAAATCGTTCGCCTTGATCGTCGTCGGTTTGACCGATTCCACCATGTCCGCACCTGTTGGTTGTCGCTGACATGCGGAGAAACGGCCGTTGTGCGGATGGCTTTAGGAGTTTTTTCACTCGCTCCAGCCGGGCAGGGTCGCGCGGCCCGCGTCGACCGCGACCGCCTGCACCGGACGCGGCGTGCCATCGACGCGCACCATGAAGCGCGCACCCGGTGCCGCATCGGCGATGGCGACACCCTCGCGCGTGATCGAGAAGCCTTCGGACCCCGCCTCGATCGTGACGGGATCGCCGCGGCGGATGACCGGCGGCGCGGCCTTGGGCGTCATCGCCGCGCCTGCGCTCACGACGGCGGGCGTCGCGACCGCGCGCGGCGGTGCGAGCACGGGGACGAAGATGCGCCAGTCGGGACCGGCGCACGACACGACCACCGCATCATGCGCCTCGCTGCGCCACGAAAGCGCAACCGTCGGGCATTGCGCCAGCCGCAGCCGCGGGTCGACCGGCGCGCGCGCGCCGCCTTCGCTGCCGACCGGACGCGCGGTGAACGCGGCCACCGCGCGGTCGAGCGAGCCGGTGTCCTGGAACGACGCGGCGGCGAGAAGCGAGAGAATGATCATCGTGTTCCTTCCTCGCCGACGAAGGCGAGCGTGATGAGGACGTGGCGCGCGGGGCGGGTGCCTGCGTCGGCGTTGGAGATCTGCGTGCGCTCGATCGGCACGCCGGCCGCTGCCAGTGCGGCGGCGACGGCGCGGGCGCGGTCGGTGGCAAGCAGCGCGGCGCTGCCGCTGGCGGGATCGACGTCGCTCGTGCTGCCGTCGGTCGAGCCGCTCACGCGCAAGGCGACGCGCGGATCGCGTAACTCGGCCCGCGCCCAGGCGGCGAGCGCGTCGACGCTGACCGGCACGCGCGCCGAACCGCGCTCGAACCCGGGCACGATCTGTGCCGCGACTGCGAGCGGCGGCGGCTCGACGCCCAATCCCGCGGACACGGCGCGCGCAATCACGCGCGGGTCGAGCTGCCGATTGGCCTCGAGCAGCACGAAGAAGCCGACCAGCAGCAGCGCCAGGTCGGCAAGTGTGATGAGCCACAGCGGCCGCGACCGCGAGAGCGGCGGAAAGTCTTCGTCGAACGGTGCCGGGTGAAGGGACATGCTCACGCCGCATTCGCCCGGATCGCGGTGACGCCGCTCGCACGCGGTGCCTCGCGCACCGCCAGCGCGACCAGTGGCGCGACCAGCCGCTGCCGCTCGGCCGCCTCGACTCGCGCCGCGGCGCGCAGCCGCGCGGCGATCGGCAACGCAATCAGATTGGCGACCAGCGCACCATAGAGCGTGGCGAGCAGCGCCACGGCCATCGCACCGCCAATCGCGGCGGGATCGCTCATCCGCGTGAACATGACGACCAATCCGACGATCGTCCCGACCATCCCCATCGCCGGCGCCGCCTCCGCCGCCCCGGCCCAGCAGTCAGCGGCGGCGAGGTGGCGCTCGATCCGGGCGCGGCGGCGCGCGTCGAGCTCGGCGGCGATCACCTCGGGCGCGAGGCCGTCGACCACGCCCGCGATACCTGCCGCGACGTCGGCATCGGCGATCACGCTGCGGTCAAGCGCCATCGCGCCGTGACGCCGGGCGATGCGGTCTTGCGCGGTGATCTGTTCGAGCAAGGAGCTGGCGGAGAAACGACGCCGCGTCAGCACGCGGAGCGCTGCAACCGCGCGCCGAAGGTCGGCGAACGGCGTGCGCAGCGCGGTGGCGAGCGCGGTGCCGCCAATCACGAGGGCGAGCGCTAGCGGATCGAGGAAGGTGCCGGGTGTCATCGCGCTCGCCGGTGCAAGGCGCGGGCCAAGTGCACCCAGTGGTGCGACGCACTCGGTAATCGCGAGCTGGGCTACCAGCACTGCCGCCGGCGGCAAGGACGATTGCCGGCAACCGGCAAGGCTTTGCCGCTTACGCCCGATGAAGATCCGGCATCGCGGTTCATCCGCTGTGATCGCGAGAACTGGCACGCGCTTTGCTGATGTTCCCGCGAGCGCCTCGTTCGGCGCATCGCAGGAGGCAGTAAACATGGCTGGCGACAGTCTGTTCGGGGTACACGGATCGGCATTGGAGGTGCGGGCGCAGCGCATGGGCGTGCTCGCGTCGAACATCGCCAATGCGTCGACGCCGGGCTTCAAGGCGCGCGACGTTGACTGGAAGTCGGCGCTGGCGAGCGCGACCGCGGGCGGCAACGTCGACGCCGGCATCACCGCGCAGACCAAGTACCGCGTGCCGAGCCAGCCGAGCATGGACGGCAACACGGTCGAGCTCGCCTCGGAACAGACCGCGTTCGCCGAGAACGCGGTCCAGTATCAGACGACGCTCTCGTTTCTGAACGGGCGCATCGGCCAGATCATCCGCGCGCTGAAGGGGGAATAAGTACGTGAGCACGCCCGTCACCATCTTCCAGACCGCCGGTCGCGCGATGTCCGCGCAGCTGACGCGGATGAATACCAGTGCGTCGAACCTGGCGAATGCCGGCAATGTCGCTGGCTCGGCCGACGCCGCCTATAAGACGATCAAGCCCGTCTTCCGCACCAGCTTCGACGCGGCATCCGGGCTGTCGACGGTCGATGTCGAGCGCATCGTTACCGCCGGCGAGACGCCGACCAAGCGCTACGACCCCGCCAATCCGATGGCGGACAAGGACGGCAACGTGTTCGAGGCCGCGGTCGATGAATCGCGCGAGCTCGTCGACATGATGGAATCGGCGCGCACCTATCAGAACAACGTCGAGGTGATGCAGACCGCCAAGTCGCTCATCATCGACACCCTCAAGCTGGGCCGCTGAGCATGACGACGATTACGAATACGTCCGGCACCAGCGCGGCGACCAACGCCAACAAGGCGCTGACGGGTGCCAAGACGACGCTCGACCAGGGCGACTTCCTGAAGCTGATGACCGCGCAGATGAAGAACCAGGATCCGTTCAACCCGGTCGACAACACGCAAATGGTTGCGCAGATGGCGCAATTCTCCTCGCTCGCCGGCATCACGCAGATGTCGACGACGCTGCAGGCGATCTCCGACAAGCTGGGGGCGACGACGACCGCCGACGCGGTCAGCTATATCGGCAAGACCGTGCTGACGCCGGGTTCGACCGCCTATGCGCGCACGTCGGGCGGGATCGCGGGCGCGATCGAGCTGGGCGGTGCGGCGAGTGATGTCGGCGTCACCATCACCGACGCGAACGGCATGGTGCTCAAGAACCTGTCGCTTGGGGCGAAGCCGGGCGGGACGGTCAGCTACGACTGGAACGGCAAGACCGATGCCGGCGAGGATGCGGGTTCAGGTCCGTTCACCGTCAGCGTGGCCGCGTCGAACGGAGGGCAGTTCGTGTCCGCCAACAACCTCGTTTGGGCGCCGGTCCAGTCGGTTTCCACCGCCACCGGCCAAACGGTGCTGACCGCACCGGGCCTGGGCGAAATTCCTGCCAGCGCCGTTCGCCAGATCGGCTGATTCCACTCATCTATTCCTCGGAGTAACCCCCATGTCCTTTTACACCTCGCTTTCGGGTCTTCAGGCCGCGCAGACCGATCTTTCGACGATCAGCCACAACCTCGCCAACGTGTCGACCAACGGGTTCAAGAAGTCGCGCAGCGAGTTCGCCGACGTGATGGCGTCGAACTTCACCTCCGACCCGCGCCGCATGGTCGGCTCGGGCGCGGTGCTGCAGCAGAACCGGCAGCAGTTCAGCGAGGGCAGCCTGCAGACGACGGGCAATTCGCTCGACTTGACGATCTCGGGCGACGGCTTCTTCGCGGTGAAGATGCCCAACGCGGTCGGCACGCAGGCGTTCACGCGCAACGGTGCCTTCTCGCTCGACACCAACCGCTTCATCACCGACTCGCAGGGCGGTCGCTTGCAGGCCTATGCGGTCGAAACCGATGGTACCGTACCCGCGAATAGCCAGCTCGGTGACGTCAAGATCCCGCTGACCAGCGGTGATGCGACCGCGACGGGCGCGGTGACGCTGAAGATGAAGCTGAACGCGGCAGCGGCCGCGCCTGCCACGACCACGTTCAACGCAGGCGACGCGTCGAGCTACAATACCTCCACCAGCACCTCCATTGTCGACAAGGCCGGCAATACGACCACGCTCACCAACTACTTCGTCAAGGATGCCGCCGCGGACGCATCGGGCGCGACCACGTGGACGATGTACAGCTACGCTGCGGGTGCCCCGCTCAACAACGGCAACGGTACGCCGGTCGCCTTCGACGGCGACGGCAACATGACCGCGCCGGCGGGCACCACTGTGCTCGACTTCGCTCCCGCGGCGGACGGCAGCACGCGCTCCATCGCGCTTGACCTCGGCGGCAGCACCGCGGCGAAGCAGCCCTTCTCGGTTGTGTCGCGTACGCAGGACGGCAAGGCCAAGGGCGAGTTCTCCGGTGTCGCGGTCGACGAGACCGGCATCATCACCGCCAGCTACTCGAACGGCGACAGCGTCAAGCTGGGCAAGGTCGCGCTCGCCAACTTCGTCAATCCGACGGGGCTGAAGCAGAACGGCGGCAATTACTGGACCGCGACCGGCCTGTCGGGCTCGGCCACGATGGGGAGCTCGAACGAGAACGGCTACGGCAAGCTGATGTCGGGCACGATCGAGGGATCGAACGTCGACATCACCGAGGAGCTGGTCAATCTGATCGCGGCGCAGCGCAACTTTCAGGCAAACTCGAAGGCGCTCGATACTGCGAGCCAGATCTCGCAGACCATCTTCAACATCCGCGCGTAAGACCGGAGAGGGAGCAGGATAGGTGGACAAGCTCGTCTATACCGCGGCGACCGGCCTGCGCGCGCAGATGGCCGCGCAGGCGGCGATCGCCAACAACATGGCGAACGCGTCCACCACCGGCTTTCGTGCCGACCGCGTCGTGTTCGACCGCATCACGCTGTCGGACGGCACGCAGGCGCTGTCGGCGCGCCAGCCGACCGCGGAGGAAGTGACCGACGCCGACCGGACGCCGGGCGCACTCCAGCAAACCGGCCGCAACCTCGATGTCGCGATGACCGGCAACGACACCTGGATGACCGTGCAGGCGTCCGACGGCAGCGAGGCGTACACGCGCCGCGGCGATCTGTCGGTCACGCAGTCGGGCACGCTCCAGACCGGCGATGGCTATCTGGTGATGGGACAATCGGGTCCGATCACGATCCCGCCCTACCAGTCGCTGTCGATCGCCGGCGACGGCTCGATCTCGATCGTGCCGCTGGGCGCGGCCGCGACCGAGACCACCGTAATCGACAAGATCAAGCTCGTGTCGGACAAGGGTTCCACCACGGTCAAGGGCCTCGACAATCTCCTCCACGTCAAGGGCGGCGGCAACCTGCCCGAGAACCTTGACGCGAAGCTCGCCTCGGGTGCGCTCGAGGGGTCAAACGTCGACATGACCAAGGCGCTAGTCGACATGGTCGAGAACCAGCGCAGCTACGAAGTGCAGGCAAACCTGCTGAAGGAAGCCAAGTCGATGGACGAGTCGAGCGCGTCGCTGATGCGGCTGCCGACCTGAAACGACGCCTACACCGCCTGATCCTCCAAACCGACCAGATAATCGAACAAGGACCGTGCCATGACCACCGCCGCCATGCACATCGCGCGCACCGGGCTCGACGCCCAGGACATGCGGATGCGCGTCATCTCGAACAACCTCGCGAACGTGAACACGACCGGCTACAAGCGCGACCGCGCGGCGTTCGAGACGCTGTCGTACCAGGTCGTGACCGCCGCGGGCGCCGCGTCGAGCGCGGAGAGCAAGTACGCGACCGGCCTCAATCTCGGCACCGGCGTGCGCGTGCAGGGCACTGCCCGCATGGACACGCAGGGCGCGACGCAACAGACCGGCAACTCACTGGACATGATGCTCGACGGCGATGGCTATTTCCAAGTTCAGCTGCCCGGCGGCGAGCTCGGCTACACGCGCGCGGGCAATTTCTCGCGCTCGCCCGAGGGGCAGCTGATCACCAGCGAGGGCTATCAGGTGATGCCCGGCATCAACATCCCGCCTAACGCGACGCAGGTGACGATCGGCCTTGATGGCACCGTGTCCGCCACCGTACCGGGGCAGACCGATGCGCAGAACCTCGGCCAGATCCAGGTCGCGAGCTTCCCCAACGCCGCGGGTCTGCAGAGCACCGGTGACAATTACCTGCGCGAGACTGCGTCGTCGGGCGCCGCCAACCTGGGCATCGCGGGCGAAGACGGTCGCGGGAAGGTACGCCAGGGCGCGTTGGAGGCATCGAACGTCAACGTCGTCGAGGAACTGGTCGACATGATCGAGACGCAGCGCGCCTATGAGGTCAATTCAAAGATGATCTCGGCCACCGACGAGATGCTTAAATACGTCAACCAGAACCTCTGATGGCCAGCCGCATGCCCCATTCCCTCTCCGCGCACTGGATCGAGCTCGCGCTTGGTGCCACCGTCGCTGCGCTCGTCGCCGCCGCCGTGGTGCCGTCGTCTGCCGATGCGAAGCTGTTCGGCTCGAAGAAGCCGGCGGAGGATTTCACCGCGGTGCGGTCGCCGATGGTGCCCGCCGCGCCGCCGCCCACAGATGGCGCGATCTTCCACGTCGCGGAAGGCTATGGCGCCTTGACGGAGGGCTGGCGCGCGCGCCGTGTTGGCGATCCGCTGACGATCGTGCTGGTCGAGCGGACTGCCGCGTCGAAGACTGCCTCGTCGAAGCTTGATTCGACCGGCGCGGGCGGGCTGACGCCGCCTGCAACCGGGCCGCTGTCGTTCATCGATCCGGGTTCGATCCGTGCCAGCGGCAACCGTAACTTCAACGGTGCAGGGTCCGCCGACCAGGCCAATTCGCTGTCGGGCGAAGTGTCGGTCACGGTGTCGCAGGTCTATCCCAACGGCACGATGCTGGTGCAGGGGCAGAAGCGTGTGACGCTCAACCGCGGCGACGAATATGTGCAAATCAAGGGGTTGGTGCGGATGGCGGACGTCGACCTCAACAATCGCGTGCCCTCCACCCGCGTCGCTGACGCGCAGATCGCCTACACCGGCAAGGGCGATGTCGCCCGCGCCAGCCGGCAGGGCTGGCTGTCGCGCTTTTTTAGCGTGATCTCGCCGTTCTGAGCGCCCGTCGCACCCACGGCATTAGCGCCGCGGTAACCATGTCTCGCCTAGGTTCGCTGATCATGACGACCTTTCCCCTTCTACGCTCGATGATGGTTCGCGCGCTTGCCGCGTTGATCGCGCTGTCGACGATTGCCGTTCCCGCACAGGCCGATCGCATCAAGGATCTCGGCGGGTTCCAGGGCATCCGGTCGAATCAGCTGACCGGTTACGGCATCGTCGTCGGGCTGCCCGGCACCGGTGATGACAACCTCGAATATACCGTGCAATCGGTGAAGGCGGTCGCGTCGCGGTTCGGGTTGCAACTGCCGCCTAACGTCAATCCGGGGTTGAAGAACGCCGCGGTGGTGATGATCACCGCCGATCTGCCGCCGTTCGCCAAGCCGGGTCAGCGGATCGACATCACCGTCGCTTCGATGGGCAAGGCGAAGAGCTTGCGTGGCGGCAGCCTGGTGCTCGCGCCGCTGCTCGGCGCCGACGGGCAGATTTATGCGATGGCGCAGGGCAATCTCGCGGTCGGTGGCCTCGGCGCGGAGGGCGCGGACGGATCGAAAATCGTCATCAACGTCCCCTCGACCGGCCGCATCCCTGAAGGGGCGACCGTCGAGCGCGCGGTCGCGACCGGGTTCGCCGACACTCCGTTCCTCACCTATAATTTGCAGCGCGCCGATTTCACCACCGCGCAGAACGTCGCCAGCGCGATCAACCAGCGACTGGGCTTCGGCACCGCGCAGGCAATTGACGCGGTCTCGGTAGCGGTGCGCGCGCCGGTTGGTGCTGATATTCGCGCCGGGTTGATGAGCCAGATCGAAAACCTCGATGTCACCAGTGCCGAGCCGCCTGCGAAGGTGATCGTCAACGCGCGCACCGGCACCGTCGTCATCAATTCCGCGGTGCGCGTCGGCGCAGCGGCGGTCACCCACGGCAAGCTGACCGTGCGCATCGACGAAAACCAGCGGATCAGCCAGCCTGCGCCGTTCAGCCAGGGCCAGACCGCGCTTGAGCGCAAGTCGGGCGTTTCGGTCGATGAAGAGCGCAAGCCGATGTTCCTCCTCAATCCCGGTCCTAAGCTCGCCGATGTGGTGAAGGCGGTGAACGCGATCGGTGCCAGCCCCGCCGATCTCGTCGCGATCCTGGAGGCGCTGAAGGAAGCCGGCGCATTGAAAGCGGAGTTGATCGTCCTGTGACCGACACCCCCAACATCGCGGCCGCCAGCGCCTCGCTCACGCCGCCCATTACCTCTGGCGCCGCCACCGGCACGTTCGCGCGCGCGAATACCAAGGAAAATCTGACCAAGGCGGGACAGCAGTTCGAATCGGTGTTCACCGGCATGATGCTGAAGTCGATGCGTCAGGCAAAGCTCGCCGACCCGTTGTTCGACAGCAAGGCGCTCGACACGTTCCGCGACATGCAGGACCAGAAGACGGTGCAATCGATGGCCGAGCACACGCCGCTCGGCATCGGCCGGGCGATGACCGAGTTCCTGGGGCGCGGGCAACCGAATCTTAACGAGGGTGGTGGCAAACTGCCTGAATGAGCGATCTCCTCTCCATCGGCGCCAGCGGCGTTCGCGCGTTTCAGAGCGCGCTGACGACGACGTCGGAGAATATCGCCAATGCCGGCACGGTCGGCTACGCGCGTCGCACCGCGCAGATGGCCGAGGTGTCGGCCGCGGGGATCAAGGGCGTCAACGGCTACGGCGTCGTCGTCACCGGCACGCAGCGCGCCGCCGATGCGATTCGCTCGGCTGCGGTGCGCAGCGCGGGTGCGGACCTATCGCGCACGCAGGCGGGATCGGCATGGCTCGATCGCATACAAACCGCAATGACCGGCCCCGATGTGTCGGGCCGTCTGACCAGTTTCTACACCTCGGCCACCGCGCTGGCTGCCGACCCGGCCTCGGGTGCGCAGCGCAGCGTAATGCTCGAGAACGCGCAGAGCGTCGCTTCGGGCTTTGCCGCCACCGGCGCTGCGCTCAGTCAGGTCGTTGCCGATCTCGACCAGACCGCCGACGGCGACGCGGCGACGCTGTCCAACCTCGCGGGTGCGCTCGCCAAGGTGAACGATGGGCTTGGCCGCGCAGGGGCGGGCACCGCAGCAGCGGCGAACCTCGCCGATCAGCGCGATCAGTTGCTTGAACAGATGAGCGCGTTGTCCGATGTGTCGGCAACGTTCGACGCCGCCGGGCGTGCGACGGTTCGCGTGGGCGGAGAGGCCGGGCCGACGCTCGTCTCGGGTCGCGACGCCGGCATCGTTTCCTACGCGCGCAGCGCGCAAGGCAACGTCACCTTCACGGTCACCCGCGGTAAGGACGCGCAGGCGTTCCAGCCGAGCGGCGGCTCGCTCGCCGGCATCGCGGACGCCGCGCAGCGGATCGTCGACACGCGCGGGCTGGTCGCCGACACCGCGCGGGACTTCGCCGACAGCGTCAACGCGGTCCAGGCCGAAGGCGTCGACCTGAACAACGCCGCGGGTCAGCCGATCTTCGCCTATGACGCGGCCGATCCTACGCGGATGAGCGTCGCGATGACCGACCCGTCCGGCATCGCCGCGGCCGCGACCGGCAGCGGGACGCGCGACGGCAGTAACCTCGCAAAATTGCAGGCGACGCGTGCGAGCGGCAATTTCGAGGGCGGGATCACCGGCCTGGTCGCGGGCAATGCCGCCGCGATCGCCAACCGCCGCATCGTCGGCGACGCGCAGAACGCGATCCTCTCTGGCGCGACCACCGCCCGCGATGCGATCTCGGGCGTCAATCTCGACGATGAGGCAGTGCAGCTGCTCCGCTTCCAGCAAGCATATCAGGCGTCCAGCCGCGTTATCTCGGTCGCGAAGGACGTATTTCAGTCGCTGATGGAGATCCGCTGATGCCGGTCAGTTTTTCCACCAGCGGCTTCTACGGCCGCTCGGCCAGCGCGATGAACGCGCTCACCGCGCGCGCCGAGGCGTTGCAGACGCAGGTGTCGACGGGGAAGAAGCTCCAGGCGCCGTCCGACGATGCGGTCGCGTATCAGCGGTTGCAGGGCATGCGCACCGCGGGCGCGGACGACGCAGCGTTCGGCGCCAACGTGAAGATCGCGCAGGGCGTGCTCGCACAGGCCGACTCGACGCTCGGCAGCATCGGTGACCAGCTGCAAAAGGCCACCGAGCTCGTGGTACAGGCCGGCAACGGCACGCTGTCGAAGGACGCGAAGCAGGCGATCGCGACGCAGTTGAAGGACGTGCTCGCCAGCATCGTCGGCCTCGCCAACGCGAAGGACGCGCGTGGTGCGCCGCTGTTCGGCGGCTCCGAGGCGGCCGTCGCTGGACAGGCGGAAACGCCCGCGGTCACGCAGACCGCTACCGGCGCGCTCACCTTTGCCGCCGGGCAACCGTCCGCAATCCCGATCGGCGACGGTCAGACCGTGCAGCCGAGCGTCGCCGCGCGCGACGTGCTCAAGATCAAGGACGACGGTACCACCACCGGGCGCGACATCGGTGAGGTCATCACCTCCATGATCGCGACGCTGGAGGCGGGCGGTACGCTCTCGGACGCGGACAATGCCGATCTGTCGGCGATCTCGGCGCAGACGACGCAGGCGCAGGCCTCGGTCGGTGCGCGCGCGGTTCGCGTTGACCTGCAGGCGGCCTATTTCACGCAAGTGGGTACCGACCGTGAGACCGCGCGCTCCGACATGGAAGATGTCGACGTGACCACCGCGATCACCGAGTTGCAGAAGACGATGACGATCCTGTCGGCGACGCAGGCGAGCTTCTCGAAGCTGTCGCAGCTCTCGCTCTTCGACTACATTCGCTAAAGGTCGAACGCGCGCGCGATTAAACGCCGCCGCGCTTAACCACTTCGCTACCACCTGCCGGTTAACCATGCGGTCGAATAACCCAGGGAATCGCGCATGTTCGCCGGCATCGGCCTCGTTGTCCTCCTCGTCATGGTGTTCGGTGGTTTCGCGATCACCGGCGGCGCACTCGGCCCCGTGTTCGAGGCGATCCCGCACGAAATGCTCATCATCGGCGGCGCGGCGGCGGGCGCGCTCATCATCGGCAATTCCGGCAAGGAATTGAAAGCGATGGGCGGCGGGCTCGCCAAGGTGTTCAAGGGTCCGAAGTACAAGAAGCAGGACTATCTCGACGTCATCTTCCTGGTGTCGAAACTGATGAAGATGCTTCGGATGGAAGGGCCGATCGCGCTCGAGCCGCACGTCGAGGACCCCAGCTCGTCGGCGGTGTTCGCCGAATATCCCAAGCTTCTGAAGGACCACACGCTCGTCAACCTGATCGCCGACACGCTCCGGCTCGTCGTCGTCTCGTCGGGCACGCTCGACGTCCACGCGGTCGAGGATGTGATGGACAATGCGATCAAGACCCACCACCACGAGGTCGAGGGGCCGCACACGACACTCTCCAGCCTCGCCGACGCGCTGCCAGCACTCGGCATCGTCGCCGCGGTGCTCGGGATAGTGAAGACGATGGGCTCGATCGACAAGCCGCCCTCGATCCTGGGCGGGATGATCGGGTCGGCGCTGGTCGGCACCTTCATGGGCGTGCTGCTCGCTTATGGCATCGTCTCGCCGCTCGCTGGGCGCCTCAAGCAGGTGATCGATGCCGACGCCGCAATCTACCATGTGGTCAAGCAGATTATCATCGCTTCTTTGCACGGCCACCCGCAACCGCTGGTGATCGAGGCGGCCCGCTCGGGCATCCAGCACAAGAACCAGCCCGGCTTCGCCGAGGTGTTCGACGGTCTGAGGGGCAAGTAACGTGGCGCGCGCACCACACGGCGCGAATGTGCCGCCCAAGATCATCGTCAAGAAGATCTACATCGAGGGACACGGTGGCCACCACGGCGGCGCGTGGAAGGTCGCCTACGCCGATTTCGTCACCGCGATGATGGCATTCTTCCTGCTGCTATGGCTGCTCGGCGCGACGACCGAGAAGCAGCGCAAGGGGATCGCCGACTATTTCGCGCCGACGCTGATCGACAACAAGTCGCTAGGCGTAGGCGGCATCGGCCCGTTCGGCGGCGAATCGATCATGTCGCAGAACAAGCTCGGTCCCAACGCCGGGCAGACCAGCATGCAGGCGATTGCGACCGTCGTTCAGTCGGCGGGTGGGACGCAGCAGGGTTTCGGGCCCAAGGGATCGCTGCGCAGCGCCCCGC
Organism: Sphingomonas sp. Mn802worker; assembly: GCF_000382485.1. Classification (GTDB taxonomy): domain Bacteria; phylum Pseudomonadota; class Alphaproteobacteria; order Sphingomonadales; family Sphingomonadaceae; genus Sphingomonas. Next base: position 124,728 of record NZ_AORY01000015.1, read on the forward strand.
GCGAGGCGATGCTGGAGGATCAGAAGAACTTTGCCAAGTTGAAGCGCGAGGTGATGGCGCGCATGGCGAAAAAGGCTGACATTGCGAAGCTGTCCAAGCACATCCGCTTCACGATGACGCCCGAGGGCATGCGGATCGACCTGATCGACGATGCCGATTATTCGATGTTCGCGCTCGGCACCACCGCGCTCGACACCCGCGCGTCCGAGCTGATCGGCACGGTCGCGACCGGGATCGCGGCGACCAGCAATCCGATCATGATACGCGGCCATACCGACAGCCTGCCCTATGGTGATCCGCGTGCGATGAACAACTGGATGCTGTCGTCGGGCCGCGCCGAGGCGACCCGGCGCCGGCTTGCGCTTGCGGGTATCCCTGAAGCGCGGTTCAACCGGATCGAAGGGGTTGCCGATCGCGAGCCGATGATTAGCAATGCGCCAGGCGATCCGCGCAACCGTCGTGTCGCGATCACGCTGCTATACCGGGCCGGCACGTTCGGTTCCTGACCTCTTAACTGCGATCCAGCGCGGCTAGATTGGCGTGGCGGCTGCACGACCCTGCGCTACGACGTGCGTTGCTTGCGACAGATTTGGCACATTATGCTTTTTTTGTGGCGAAACCCGCACAAAACGATTCGCACACCCTTTCGCGATAGGTTATGCGATGGGCAAGGCGCCTATTCGATCGCGCCCCGAAAGCTGCGTTCGCCGTCCTGCGCGTGGTTTTCGAAATGGATGCGACGGGCGGACCGGGAAGTTGAACAGGTTTATGGGTTACGACAAGGGCGGCCGCGGTGCACGCGGTGGGCGTGGACGCGACAAGCGCGACGGTTTCGGCGGTGACGATTTCGGCGGTGGCTTCGGCGGCGGCGGTTTCGAAGGCGGTGATCGTGGCGGCTTCGGCGGCGGCGGCTTTGGCGGCGGTAGCGGCGGCTTCGGTGGTGGCAACCGCGGCGGCTTCGGCGGCGGTGGCTTCGGTGGCGGCGGTGGCGGTGGTTTCCGCGGCGGCGGTGGCGGCTTTGGTGGCGGCGGCGGCGGTGGCCGCGGCATGCCGCCGCAGGTCGTCGGCGAAGGCACCGGCGTGGTCAAATTCTTTAACGGCCAGAAGGGTTTTGGCTTCGTCGTACGTGACGACGGTGGTGAGGACGTGTTCGTTCACATCTCGGCTGTCGAGCAGGCGGGCCTGTCGGGCCTGGCCGAGGGTCAGCCGCTCGGCTTCACCCTCGTCGACCGCGGTGGTCGCATCTCGGCGACCGACCTGAAGATCGACGGTGAGCCGATGCCGGTGACCGATCGTGCACCGCCGCGCGACGGTGGCTTCGGTGGCGCACCGGGCGGCCCGCGCGGCGGCGGCCAGGGCGCCCCGCAGCGTTCGCTGACCGGAGAGAAGGCGACAGGCACCGTCAAGTTCTTCAACGCGATGAAGGGCTTCGGCTTCATTCAGCGCGACGACGGCCAGCCCGACGCGTTCGTCCACATCTCGGCAGTCGAGCGCGCCGGCATGCCGACGCTCAACGAGGGCGACCGTCTCAGCTTCGAGATCGAGGTCGATCGTCGCGGCAAGTACGCAGCGGTGAACCTCGCTCCGAACAGCTGATCATCCGATCAGGTAATTGATGAACGGCCCGTTCGGCATCAGCCGGGCGGGCCGTTCTCGTTGAAGCGGTGATGACGAGGGAGCAGGCATGACGCTGCGTTGGTTGGTTCTTCCCACGGTCGCGCTTGCCGCGGCCGGCGCTGCGCTGACGTTGCGCGTGCCCGATGGCCCCGCTGTGCAGCAATCGACCCAGCCGTCCGCCGGTCGCGCAACCGTGCCCGAGCGCGCCCGCCCACCGCTGTTGACGCCGCGCATTGTTGCGCGCTTCCCCCACGACGCGCAGGCGTTCACCGAAGGGCTCGTCTGGCATGACGGCGCCATGTACGAGAGCGTCGGACTCGAGGGGCGCTCCGATGTGCGCCGCGTCGATCTGGCAACGGGCAAGGTCACGCAGCGCGCCGTCATCCCGCCGGCGCAGTTCGGTGAGGGGCTGGCGGCGCACGGGGACCGGCTGGTCAGCCTGACGTGGCACGACGGCATCGCGCACCTGTGGTCGGCGCGGACACTGAAACAGATCGGCACCGCGCGCTACACCGGCGAGGGCTGGGGGCTGACCAGCGACGGCCGCTCGCTGATCCGCTCCGACGGCTCGGCCACGCTCACCTTCCACGATCCCGTCACGCTCGCCGAGCAGCGCCGCGTCGACGTGACGCTGAACGGTCGCGCGGTCACGCAGATCAACGAGCTCGAATGGGTCGACGGTCAGGTGCTGGCCAACGTGTGGCACACGCCGTTCGTGCTGCGCATCGATCCTGTGAGCGGCCACGTCACCGCGATCATCGACCTGCGGGCGATCGTCGCGGAGGTCGCGGCGACCAACCCCGAGGCGGTGGCGAACGGCATCGCCTGGGACGCGGCCAGGCGCCGGTTGTTCGTGACGGGCAAGTTGTGGCCCACGATGTTCGAGATCGCGCTGCCGAAGCGCTGAGGCGATCCCGGGGCGTATGCTCGACCGCACGAGCGCGCCGCGCTTCTCGGGTGTCGTGCAATGCGGGGACAGGCATCACCGCCTCTCCGCCGCGCGCACGCCCAAAAAAAGCCCGGTACGTCGCCGTACCGGGCTCAGGTGTTTGTCCGCAGGAGGAACATCGTGATGGGCGCGAACCACCGGCCCGCGTCCGAAAAGTCGTCAGTAATTGTAGGCGCGCTCGCCGTGCTCGCCGAGGTCGAGGCCCTCGCGCTCTACGTCGGCGGCGACGCGCAGACCGGTCAGCGCGCGGGCGGCGAACATCGCGATCGCGGTGCCGACACCGGTCCAGATGATCGTGGTCACCACCGCCTCGATCTGCACGATCAACTGGTGCGCCATGTCGTAGTCGGGCTTGCCGGGCCCGCCCAGCGACGGCGCGTAGACGATCGCGGTGCCGATCGCGCCGACGATCCCGCCGATGCCGTGGACACCGAAGGCGTCGAGCGCATCGTCGTAACCGAGCTTCGGCTTCACCACCGACACCGCGTAGAAGCAGATCACCGAGGCGACCGCGCCGAGCACGATCGCGCCGAACGGGCCCGAGTTGCCCGCCGCCGGGGTCACCGCGACCAGCCCGGCGACCACGCCCGAGCAGAAGCCCAGCGCCGATCCCTTGTGGCCGTTGACGCGCTCCGCCAGCATCCAGAACAAGGCGCCCGACGCGGTCGCGACGAAGGTGTTGATCATCGCCAGGCCCGCCGATCCGTTCGCCTCCAGCGCGGAGCCGGCGTTGAACCCGAACCAGCCGACCCACAACAGCCCGGTGCCGATCCCCGTCATCGTCAGCGAATGCGGCACGATCCGCTCGGTCGGGTAACCGAGCCGCTTGCCCAGGATCAGCGCGGCGACCAGCGAGGCGACGCCCGCGTTGATGTGCACCACGGTGCCGCCGGCGAAATCGAGCGCTCCCATCTTGAAGAACAGCCCGCCCGATGCCCACACCATATGCGCGATCGGAAAATACACGATCGTCAGCCAGATTGCGGCAAAGACCATCACCGCGGAGAATTTGATCCGCTCCACCATTGCGCCCAGCACCAGCGCGACCGTGATGGCGGCGAAGGTCATCTGGAAACAGACGAACACATATTCGGGGATCGCCACGCCCTGCGTGAACGTCGCCGCCGTGGTTTCCGACGTAACGCCGCTCAGGAACGCCTTGCCCAGTCCCGACACGAAATCGTTGCCGCCGTCACCGAAGGCGAGCGTGTACCCCCACATCACCCAGATCAGCATCGCGAGGCACGCGACCGCGCCGATCTGCGTCATGGTCGACAGCATGTTCTTGGTGCGCGTGAGCCCGCCATAGAACAGTGCGAGGCCCGGCAGGATCATCATCATGACCAGAAGCGTGCTGGTCAGCATCCACGCGGTATCGCCCTTGTTAACGGTCGCGCTCGCCGCGGCGGCGGGCGCCTGCAGTGCGGCATCCTGCGCCCAGGCGGGCAGCGCCGCCACCAGCGTCATCACCGCACCGGCGGCGCCCAGTCGTTCAATCGATCGCTTCATTCCCCAACCCCCGTCAGAGTGCGCTGTCGTCGGTCTCGCCGGTGCGGATGCGCACCGCCTGGCCGACATCGAGCACGAAGATCTTTCCGTCGCCGATCGCGCCGGTGTTGGCCGACGCCTGCACCGCCTCGACCACGCGATCCGCCATGCCACTTTCACACACGACCTCGATCTTGATCTTGGGCACCATGTTGGTGCTGTATTCGGCGCCGCGGTAGATCTCGGTCTGGCCCTTTTGCCGGCCGAACCCCTTGACCTCGGACACCGTCATGCCCGCCACCCCGATCGCGGTCAGCGCCTCGCGCACCTCGTCGAGCTTGAACGGTTTGATGATGGCAATGACCAGCTTCATCGCGCCCCCTTCCCAGTAGTGGGAGGGTTCCTTGCAGGCGGTGTGCCAAACCGCCGCAAGAGTGTAGCGTCACCAGAATGGTGTCAAAAATCTAACTGGCAAGGCAATAAACAGGCAGCGAAAGGCCAACACTGCCTAATAATCAAGCAGGATCAATCAGCCGTCTTGCCTGTGAAAGATCGCCCTCGTCCACCATCACCCGCGCCGGGATCAGCAGCCAGCTGCCATCAGCGATCGACGCGCCGGTGTCGAATGCCACCGCGTTGATCCCCTCGGACGCGAGCCGGCCGACGATGATGTTGGCAAGGTTGCGGTCGAAGCGACCGAGTTCGACCAGCGCCATTACGCGGGCACCGTCGGGTTGCGCACGGGCAGGCCGTCGATGCTGCGGGTGCGCTGCGCGTATTTGGCGAAGCGGGTCTGATCGTCGTGGGTCGCGTGATATTTGTTGAGCGTCTCGCGCGTGCGCTCGAACGCCATGTACGGCACGCCCCAGCCGCACGAGGTCTGCACCTGCTCGACATCGACGACGAAGATCTGCCGCGTGCCGGGCAGCAGCGTGAAGTCGGCAGCGAGCGCCGACCACCCCTCATCCTGCGGCAGTACCGGTCGTCCGCGCCCGTAGATGCGCAGGATCAGCGCGGGATTGTCGAACGCGCAGAACATGATTGTAATGCGTCCATCGGCGAGCAGGTGCGCGTTGGTCTCGTTCCCCGATCCCGCGACATCGAGATAGGCGACGGTGCGATCATCGAGCACGCGGAAGCTGTCCATGCCCTTGGGGCTCAGGTTCACGCGCGCGTCCGTTGCAGCGGTGGCGACGAAAAACACCGGCTGCTTTGCGACAAAGGAGCGATGCTCGGGAGTGAGCGCGGGGAAGAACTCCATGACATGTGCCTCGCGTTGACGCGCATGGGTGATGCGCATAGCTTGGGTGGATGAGACACGATCCGATTAGCTCCGGCAAGCGCAAAGCGGTCAATCTCTCGATCGATACCGGCGTCATCGCCGCAGCGCGCGAAGCGGGGATCAACCTGTCGCAGACCTGCGAGGCGGCGCTACGCACCGCCGCCAAGGCTGAGCGTGATCGCCAATGGGCCGAGGACCATCGCGAATGGATCGAGGCCAACAACGCCTGGGTCGAGAAGAACGGACTGCCGCTCGAAAAGTATCGCCTGTTCTGATGGCGCGCTTCGATGTCTATCCGGCGCCGGACGGAGGATATTGGCTGGATTGCCAATCCGATCAGTTTGGTGCGCTGAACAGCCGCTTTGTCGCGCCGTTGGTCGAGGAGAGCGAGCGCCCAGCGGGTGACGCACGCCTGACGCCCATTTTCGAGATCGAAGGCACGGCCTACACGATGCAGACTCATCTATCTGGCGCCGTCGCAGTCCGATTACTGCGCGCGCCTGTCGCCAACTTAGTCGAGCACGAATACGCGATCGGCGCCGCGCTCGACCTGTTGTTGGGCCGCTACTGACCGCTCACGCGGTCGCGGTCCCACCGACCGTCAGCCCGCCGATCAGCAGCGTCGGCTGACCCACGCCCGCGGGTACGCTCTGCCCGCCCTTGCCGCACATGCCGATCCCTTCGTCGAGCGCGAAGTCGTTCCCAACGCCTTCGACCTTGGTCAGCACGCTCGGCCCGTCGCCGATCAGCGTCGCACCCTTGATCGGCGCGCCGATGCGGCCGTTCTCGACCAGATACGCCTCGGTGCACGAGAAGACGAACTTGCCCGACACGATGTCGACCTGACCGCCGCCAAATGACTGCGCGAAGATGCCGCGCTTGACGCGAGACAGCAGCTCGGCGGGATCGTCCTTGCCCCCCTTCATGAAGGTGTTGGTCATGCGCGGCATCGGCGCATGCGCGAAGCTCTCGCGGCGACCATTGCCCGTCGGCTCGACGCCCATCAGTCGCGCGTTGAGCCGGTCCTGCATATAGCCCTTGAGGAAGCCATCCTCGATCAGGATCGTCTCGCTGGTTGGCGTGCCCTCGTCGTCGATCGACAGCGAGCCGCGGCGATCGGCGATCGAGCCGTCATCGACCACGGTGACGCCGCGCGCCGCGACCTGCTCGCCGATCCGACCCGAAAAGGCGCTCGTACCCTTGCGGTTGAAATCGCCCTCCAGCCCGTGGCCGATAGCCTCGTGCAGCACGATACCTGGCCATCCCGGCCCCAACAGCACCGTCATCTCGCCCGCGGGGGCGGCGACCGAATCGAGGTTGACCAGCGCCTGTCGCAGCGCCTCGTCGACCGCGCGGTTCCATTCCGCCGGCTCGAACAGGCGGTCGTAGAGGTAGCGCCCGCCCATGCCGAACGTGCCGGTTTCGCGCCGGCCGTTCTGCTCGACCACGATCGACACGTTCAACCGGACGAGCGGGCGTACGTCGGTCGCGACGAACCCGTCGGCACGGACGATCTCGACCACGCTCCACGTGCCGCTCAAGCCCACCGACACTTGCGCCACGCGCGGATCGCGCGCGCGCGCCGCGGCATCGATCGTCTGGCACAGATTCACCTTGTCGGCAAAAGGCACGAGATCAAGCGGATCGGCGTCGGTGTAGAGATGGCGGTTGGTGCTGCGCGGCGGCTGCGCCTTTGCGCCAGCGGACGGGTCGATCAGCGCCATCGTCTCGGCCGCGCGCTTGATCGCAACCTCGCTCAATTCGTTGGCATGCGCGAAAGCGGTCATCTCGCCCGACACCGCTCGCAGGCCGAAGCCCGCATTGGTGTCGTAGCTTGCGGTCTTCAGCCGTCCGTCATCGAACCCAAACGCCTCGGCCTTGCGGTATTGCAGGTAGAGTTCGCCGTCGTCGGCCTTCGCCAGCGCGTCGGCGGTGAGCGCCCGCGCCGCGTCCGGGTCGAGCGAGTCGCGGTACAGGAACGAGCGGGGATCGAGTGCGGTCATGCCACACTAGATAGGACGGCCCGCCGCGTTGGCAAAGCCGCCCCGCTCACTCGATCGCCCTCAGTGAACGTCGGGGCTGGCGCCTTCGGAAATGTCGGGCAGTGTCGCCTGATCGACGCCGTCCGCCGCGCCGCCGATCAGCACGAAGCGCCGGTCGCAGTACCCGCAATCGATATAGCCGTGCTCGTCGATCTGGAGATAGACGCGCGGGTGGCCCAGCGCTGCGCCGCCGGGAATGTCGCTCGCGCCATCGCAGGCGACGCGGGGTTGCGAGACACGGACGACTTCGAGCGGCGGATGCATGGGCACGCGTTAGCAAGCGTGCCCTCGACTCGCAATCGTCCTAGCAACGCGCGGGAGAGGGGCGTAACGCGCCCGCATGACGACCGAAGCCGCGATCTCGATCCAGAACCTGTGCAAGACCTACGCCGCCGCAGGGCCGGGCGCGGTGGCGAAGCGCGCGCTTGACGGTGTCAGCTTCGACGTGCCGCGCGGTAGCGTGTTCGGGCTGCTCGGCCCGAACGGCGCGGGCAAGTCGACATTGATCAACATTCTGGCGGGACTGGTCAACAAGACCAGCGGGACGGCGTCGATCTGGGGCTTCGACATCGATCAGCACCCGCGCAACGCCAAGGCGTCGATCGGCATCGTCAACCAGGAGATCCTGTTCGATCCCTTTTTCACACCGATCGAGACGCTGGAGATCCAGGCCGGGCTCTACGGCGTGCCCAAACGTGAGCGGCGCTCGATGGAGCTGCTGCGCGCGGTGCATCTGGAGGACAAGGCGAAGGCGTATGCGCGCACGCTGTCGGGGGGCATGAAGCGGCGGTTGATGGTCGCGAAAGCGATGGTTCACCAGCCCCCCGTCCTCGTCCTCGACGAGCCGACCGCGGGTGTCGACATCGAGCTGCGCCAGCAGTTGTGGACCTATGTGCGCAGCCTCAACGACGCTGGCGTCACGGTGGTGCTGACGACGCACTATCTCGAGGAAGCCGAGGAATTGTGCGACCGGATCGCGATCATCAACGGCGGCCGCGTCATCGCCAACGAGCCCACCGCCGAGCTGGTCGGCAAGGCGCAGGAGAAGGTCGTCGCGGTGACGGTCGACCGCGACGTCGCCGACCTGCCCGACGCCACATGTTTCGAGAAGATCGTGCTCAAGGGCACGCGCACGCTCGAGATTACCTATTCTAAAGACCGCGTGAATGCGGGCGAGGTGCTGGCGGCGGTGCAGCGCGATGGGCTCGGCATCGTCGACGTGACGACCAAGGAAGCCGATCTGGAGGACGTGTTCCTCAGCCTGACCCGCGCCGCGAACGCGGGCTGAGCGCGCCTGATCGACGGGACTGTCCTAAGCCGCGGGCATCGTGCACATAGCGCCGCGATGGACCGTTCCGCCCCTTCCTTGCACGCAGGCCCGCGCACGCGCGAGAGCCGGTGCGACCTTGGTGACTTCCCACGCACGGTGACCGCGTGAGCAGCACGGCGGGCGACGTGCTGATCGTCGGCTCGGGCGCGGCCGGGCTGACCGCCGCGCTCAACCTCGCCGACCGCTTCCGCGTCACCGTGCTGGCGAAGGGGGCGCTCAACGAAGGGTCGACCGCCTGGGCGCAGGGAGGGATCGCCGCGGTGCTGGAGCCCGGCGACACCTTCGCCAACCATGTCGAGGACACGATGGTCGCGGGCGCAGGTCTCAACGATCGCGACGTGGTCGAGTTCGTCGTCGGCGAGGCGCCGCAAGCGATCGAGCGGCTGCGCGCACTGGGCGTCCCGTTTGCCGAGGAAGCCGGCGCGCTGCATCTCACGCGCGAGGGCGGCCACTCGCACCGCCGCATCGTCCATGTCGCCGACGCGACCGGCTGGGCGGTGCAGGAGGCGCTGCAACGCGCGGCGGAAGCGCACCCCAACATCACGCTGCTGCCCGACCGCTGCGCGATCGATCTTGCCACCAGCCGGCACGAAGAACGATACTCGGGTGCGGGCAATGTCTGGGGCGTCTACGCGCTCGACCGGGCGAGCGGGACGGTCGAGCTCCACACTGCGCGTGCGACGATCCTGGCGACGGGCGGGGCAGGGCGCACCTACCTGTTCTCGACCGCGCCGCGTGGGGCGACCGGTGACGGCATCGCGATGGCGTGGCGCGCCGGATGCCGCATCTCCAACATGGAGATGATGCAATTCCACCCGACCTGCCTCTACAACCTCGAGGTCAAGAACTTCCTGATCACCGAGGCGGTGCGGGGCGAGGGCGGGCGGCTGATCAACCCGGCGACGGGCAAGCGCTTCATGACCTATTACGACGCCGAGCGGATGGAACTCGCGCCGCGCGACGTGGTGGCGCGCGCGATCGACGCCGAGATCAAGCGCTACGGGCTCGATTACGTCCACCTCGACATCAGCCACCAGCCCGCCGACTTCGTCCGCGCGCATTTCCCCAACATCCACGAGAAACTGCTCGGGTTGAGCATCGACATGACGTGCGCGCCGATCCCGGTCGTGCCGGCGCAGCATTACACCTGCGGCGGGATCGTCGTCGACCGCGACGGGCGCACCGACCTGCCCGGGCTCTATGCCGCGGGCGAATGTACCGAGAGCGGCTTGCACGGCGCGAACCGGCTCGCGTCCAATTCGCTTCTCGAATGCTTCGTCTACGGTGAGGCGGCGGCGCGCCACATCGCCGAAAGCTGGGATGCGTTGCCGACGGTTCCTGCGATCCGAGCGTGGGACGAGAGCCGCGTGACCGACTCTGACGAGGAAGTCGTCATCAAGCAGAACTGGACCGAGATCCGCCGCTTCATGTGGAATTACGTCGGCATCGTGCGCACCACAAAAAGGTTGCAGCGTGCCAAGCGACGCATCGATCTGCTGACCCAGGAGGTCGAGGAACATTACGGCCATTTCCGCGTCACCGCCGACCTGATCGAGCTGCGCAACCTGATCCAGACCGCCGACCTGATCGTCCGCTCCGCGCTGCACCGGCACGAGAGCCGCGGGCTGCACTTCACGCTCGACTATCCCGCGATGCTGCCGGGCGCGGTCGATACCGTGCTGGTGCCGTGAAAACCTTGTCGCGACAAATGCTTGTTGCGCACGAACCTTGTCCGCCGGCCGCGCCGTTCCAACATCTCGTCGCATGGATGAGGGTGATGGTCGCAGAGATGCCGGCCGGGCATTGCCGTTCGGCGTCGCCTCGGCTCAACAGATCGGCAGCGGGCGAGGTTCGGGTATCGATGCGTAACGGCGGGTTGTTGGGACTGGCGGGTGTGCTCGCGCTGGTGGTGGCGTGCAGCGGCGGGGTGGTGCCCAATCCGGGAGGGCGCGCGCCGCTCGCCGCCGAGACGCAGACCGATGCGCCGGGGCCGATCGTCAGCATGCCGGTGCCCGTCGCGCGCCCGTTGCCCGCGACCAATGCGGCGCCTGCGCGCCTGCGCGCTGAGGTCGACCGCCTGATCGCCGGCTTCCCCGGCAAGGCCGGCGCTGCGATCCGTGCGGTCGATGACGGCTGGACCGTGCAGCGCGGGGGCGCACTCAGCATGCCGCAGCAGAGCGTCAGCAAATTGTGGGTGGCGCTGACCGTGCTGTCGCAACGTGATGCGGGCAAGCTGCGGCTCGACGATCCGGTGCTCGTCACCACCAACGACCTGACGTTGTTCCACCAGCCGATCGCGAGCCTCGTGCGCGGCGAAGGATACCAGACCACGGTCATGGGGCTGCTGACACGTGCGCTGACGCAGAGCGACAACACCGCCAACGATCGGTTGCTGACGCTCGTCGGTGGTCCGTCGGCGGTGCGCGCCTTTATCGCCGAGCACCAATTGGGCGCGATCCGCTTCGGGCCGGGCGAGCGCCTGCTGCAGAGCGGTACTGCCGGCCTCACCTGGAACCAGTCGATGGCGATGGGGCGCGGGTTCGAGGCGGCGCGCGCGCGCCTGTCGCCCCAGGTACGCGCCGCGGCGATGCAGCGCTACATCGACAATCCGCCCGATGGCGCCGCCCCGCTTGCGATCGCCGACGCGCTCGCGCGGCTGGCGCGGGGCGATCTGCTGAGCGAGACCTCGACGCGTGTCATGCTCGATACGATGGGCGCCTCGATCACCGGCCGCGCGCGGCTGCGCGCCGCGCTGCCCGCGGGGTGGAAGATCGCGCACAAGACCGGAACCGGGCAGGAGCTCGCCGGGCGCAACGCCGGCTTCAACGACGTCGGCCTGCTGACCGCACCCGATGGCAAGCGCTACGCAGTGGCGGTGATGATCGGCGACACGCGCGCGCCGATGCGCGAGCGCCAGCAATTGATCCAGAACGTCGCCGCCGCGCTGACCGGCGGACGCGCGGGCGCCAGCGTCGGCGAGGATGCGAGCGACGGCTGAGCGCTGAGGGCGCGAAGCATTTGCTCGGGCGTTGCGCTTTCGCCACGCCGGTGCGCGAAGCGTCGCACAGCGGTTTCGCGCTGGCCTGAAACCGCCTAAGCCGGCGGCCATGCCGCATCTCTATCTCGTCGACGGTTCGGGCTACATCTTTCGCGCCTACCACCGTCTGCCGCCGCTCACCAATAAGCACGGCGAGCCGGCCGGCGCGGTCTACGGCTATGCCTCGATGCTGTGGCGGCTGGCGGACGATCTGCACAAGGCCGATGGGCCGACGCACATGGCGGTGATCCTCGACAAGTCGTCGGTCACCTTCCGCAACGAGATGTACGACCAGTACAAGGCGCACCGCCCGCCGCCGCCCGAGGATCTGGTTCCGCAATTCCCAATGATCCGGGACGCGACGCGCGCCTTCTCCTTGCCGTGCATCGAGGAGCAGGGCTGGGAGGCGGACGACCTGATCGCCAGCTATGCCAAGGCGGCGCTGGCTGAAGGGTGGCAGGTGACGATCGTGTCATCGGACAAGGACCTGATGCAATTGGTCGAGGACGGCAGCCTCGACATGCTCGACACGATGGCAAACCGCCGGTTGATGGCGGCGGATGTCGAGGCGAAGTTCGGCGTGCCCCCGGCCAAGGTTGGCGAGGTGTTGGCGCTGATGGGCGATTCGGTCGACAACGTGCCCGGCGTCCCCGGCGTCGGACCCAAGACGGCGGCCAAGCTGATCCAGGAGTTCGGCGACGTCGAGGGCGTGCTCGCCGCTGCGCCCGAGATGAAGAAGAGCAAGTTGAAGGACAATCTGCTCGAACACGCCGATAACGCACGACTGTCGCGCCGGCTGGTCGCGCTCGCCTGCGACGTGCCGCTGCCCGAACCGCTCGAGGACCTGGCGCTCAAAGGCATCCCGGAGGCGCCGCTGCGTGCGTTCCTCGAACATCACGGCTTCAAGTCGCTGCTGTCCCGGCTCGGCCAGGTGGCCGACGCAGCCGTTCCCGAGGCCAAGGTGCCGGGCGTCCAGTTCGACGACGAGCCGGCGTGCAATCACGACGGCTACGAGACAGTGGTCGAGGAGGTCGCGCTCGACGCGTGGATCGCTGCGGCACATCATCAGGGCTGGGTCGCGCTCGATACCGAAACGACGGGCAAGGATCCGATGGCGGCGGAACTGGTCGGCATCTCGATCGCGCTCGCCCCCAACCGCGCCTGCTACGTGCCGCTGGCGCATTTCACTGGTGGAGGGGGCGGGTCGGACATGTTCGCCGAGCGGCCGGTGCAACTCGACGCTGCATCGGTGCTCGCCAAGCTCAAGCCGTTGCTCGAGGACCCGGGTGTCCTCAAGGTCGGGCATAATTTCAAGTACGACCTGATTGTCCTAAACCGCGCCTATGCCGCCGCCGGGTTGGATGGGGTGGTCGTCGCGCCGCTAGACGATACGATCGTGATGAGCTTCGACCTCGACGCCGGGCTTCACGGCCACGGCATGGACGAACTCGCCGCAACGCACCTCCAGCACTCGTGCATCGCCTACAAGGACGTGGTCGGCACCGGCAAGAAGGCGCTCGGCTTCCACGAGGTCGATCTGAAGGCCGCGACCCGATACGCCGCGGAGGACGCCGACGTGACGCTCCGGCTGTGGCGGCGATTCAAGCCGCGGTTGCCCGCGGAAAGCGCCACCCGCGTCTACGAGATGGTCGATCGTCCGCTGGTTCCGGTGATCGCGCGGATGGAGCAGCGCGGGATCATGGTCGATCGCGAGCGGCTGGCTGGCTTGTCGGCCGACTTTTCCGAACAGATTGCCGCGCTTGAGGTGGTGGTCCATGACCTTGCGGGCGGCCCGTTCACGATCGGCAGTCCCAAGCAATTGGGCGACGTGCTGTTCGAGCGGCTGGGATTGAAGGGCGGGCGCAAGGGCAAGAGCGGGGTTTATTCGACCGACGTCACCGAGCTCGAGCGCCTCGCCGCCGACAAGGAGTCGGCGGGCGCGGAGATCGCGCGCAAGGTGCTCGACTGGCGCGGCCTCACCAAGCTCAAGAACACCTACACCGATACCTTGCAGGAACAGATCAACGCGGTCACCGGTCGTGTCCACACCAGCTATTCGCTGACCGGCGCGCAGACCGGGCGACTGTCGTCGTCCGATCCGAACCTGCAGAACATCCCGATCCGGCAGGAGGTCGGCCGCCAGATCCGCGATGCGTTCGTGGCACAGCCCGGCCACGTCATCCTCGCCGCGGACTATTCGCAGATCGAGCTGCGCCTGGCCGCGCACATGGCCGACGTGCCTGCGCTGAAGCAGGCATTCGCCAACGGCGACGACATCCACAGCCTGACCGCGCAGGAACTGTTCGGCGAGGTGACGCGCGACAATCGCGCGCGCGCGAAGACGATCAACTTCGCGATCCTGTACGGCATCAGCCGCTGGGGCCTCGCCGGTCGGCTCGACATCACGGCGGATGAGGCGCAGTCGATGATCGACCGCTATTTCGATCGCTTTCCCGGCATCAACCGCTACATCGCGGAAACGCTGACGCAGGTTCGCGAGCGTGGCTTCACCACCACGTTGTTCGGGCGCAAGACGCACTTCCCGCGCATCAAGAGCAAGGTGCAGAACGAACGGCAGGGGGCAGAGCGCGCCGCGATCAACGCGCCGATCCAGGGCACCAGCGCCGACATCATCAAGCGCGCGATGGTGCGGATGGAACCCGCACTCGCCGCCGCCGGGCTGACGGGCACGCACATGCTGCTCCAGGTCCACGACGAGCTGGTGTTCGAGGTGGCGGACGGCGAGGTCGAGACGGCGCGTGGTGTGATCGAGCGTGTCATGGCGACCGCGGCCGAGCCCGCGGTGAAGCTCGACGTGCCGCTGGGTGTCGAGATCGGCACGGGGGCGAGCTGGGGAGCGGCGCATTGACGGGCGCCACCGCAGCGCTACCGCCTGAACAGAAGGACATCGCCGCGCTTGCCAAGGGCGGGCGCACCAACGTCGCGGGGTTCGTGCTGCGGCTGGGCGCGCGCATCCCGTTCCTGTTCATCGCCGGGCATCTCTACGGCGCGGCGCTGGTCGGGCGTTTTGCGATCGCGGTCGTAGTGGTCGAACTCGCCGCGCTGGTGGCGACATTGGGGTTGAAGCGCGGGCTGGCGCAGGCGCTGAGCTCCACCGACCGTCCGCACAACGCGGTCGTCGCCGACGCGCTGAGCGTCGCGTTGATCGTCTCGCTATGCGCCAGCGCGCTGCTGTGCGCATTCCCGCAGTTGATGTATCCGAGCAGCTGGATCACCGGGCTCGACCGCTTCTTCCCGCTCATCATCCTGGCGCCAGCGTTGTCGGACGTGAGTCTGGCCGCACTCGCCTATCGCCACGACGTGAAGGCGAGCGTCACCGCGCGCGCGGTGGTGGAGCCGTGGACGCTGTCGGGCGCGGCCTATGCCTTTTCCTTCTTCACGCTGCGCGACGGGCTGATCCTCTCCTACGTCGCGTCGATGACTGCAGCGCTGATCGCCAGCATCGTGCCGCTGGTGCGCAGCTACGGGGTGCCGACCGGATGGTCGCCGCACCTGCGCGGGCTGTTCCAGCTCGCCCGCGCCAACGCGCCGCTCGCGGGTGCCGATGCGCTTGAGTGGGGAAGTCGTAACGTCGACCGCATCGTGCTGGGTGTGCTGTTCGCGCCGGGCGTGGTCGGCATCTATTACATGGCGCAGCAGGTCGCGAGCCTGCCGCAGAAGCTCAAGACCAGCTTCGACCCGATCCTCGGTCCCGTCGTGACGCAGAGCCTTGCGCGACGCGACTACGCGGCGATCGCACGGCAGGTGCGGCAGGTCGCGTTCTGGATCATCGCGGCGCAATTGTGCCTCGCGCTGATGGCGTCGATCCCGCGCAAGGCGGTGATGGCCTCGGTCGGCGCGCAGTTCGAGAGCGGTGCGGCGGCGATGGTGTTCCTGCTGTTCGCGGAGGTGTTCGCCTCGACCGGGGCAGTCAGCGAATCGGCGCTCGTCTACATGGCGCGGCACCGGAATCTGGTAATCTCGGCGACGATGCTGGGGGTGCAGGTCGCGCTGTCGTTCGCGTTCGTCCTCGGCATGCGCGCGCTGGGGTTTGGCCTGACCGAGCAGGCGGCGGGCGCGCCGGTCGCGCTGATGGTCACGCTGCTGCTGACCTCGGTGGTGAAGGCGCGGGTGTTGCGGCGGATGCTGGGCGCGTCGGTGTCGCCGATGCGTTGGCCGCTTGCCTGGGCGGCGATCGCGGCGGGGCTGGTCGGCGGCGCCTTTACGCTGCTGCCGCCGGGGCACCGCGCGATCCAGCTGGCGGTCGGCATCCCGGCGACCGCCGCGATCTACCTGTGGATGATCTGGCGCTACGCCTTCGGACCGGAGGACCGCGCACTGTTCACCAAGATGCCGAAGGCGGAAGAAGCCACCCTGCCGAAGGAGGGTGGCTTCACCAGTTAGTCGGCCTCAGTGGCGGAAGTGGCGCATGCCGGTGAACACCATCGCGAGCCCTGCCGCATCGGCAGCGGCGATCACCTCATCGTCGCGGATCGATCCGCCGGGCTGGATGACCGCGGTGGCGCCCGCCTCGACCGCCGCCATCAACCCGTCGGCAAAGGGGAAGAACGCGTCGGAGGCGACCGCCGAGCCGATCGTGCGCGGCTCGCTCCAGCCCGCTTTCTCGGCCGCATCCTTCGCCTTCCACGCGGCGATCCGCGCGGATTCGAGCCGGTTCATCTGCCCTGCGCCGACGCCCGCGGTCGCACCGTCCTTCGCGTAGACGATCGCGTTCGACTTGACGTGCTTGGCGATCGTCCAGGCGAAGCGGCAATCGGCAAGCTCCTGCGTGGTGGGCTGACGCCTGGTCACCACCTTGAGCATGTCGTCAGCGAGCGAACCGTTGTCGCGCCCCTGCACGAGCCAGCCGCCCGCGATGCTCTTCACGGTGAGCGCAGGCCGCGCGACATCGGGCAGGTCACCGGTCAGCAGCAGCCGCAGATTCTTCTTGGCGGCGAACAGCGCGATCGCCTCCTCATCGGCGTCGGGCGCGACCACCACTTCGGTGAAGATGCCAGTGATCGCCTTTGCGGTCGCGGCATCGAGCGGACGGTTGAGCGCGATGATGCCACCGAACGCTGACACTGTATCGCACGCGAATGCCTGTGCGTACGCATCCTCTAGCGTCGCGCCGGTCGCGACACCGCAAGGGTTGGCGTGCTTGACGATGACGCAGGTCGGCGCGGCATCGCGGAACTCCGCCACCAGCTCCAGCGCCGCGTCGGCATCGTTGTAGTTGTTGTACGACAGCGCCTTGCCCTGCACCTGTCGCGCCTGCCCGACGCCGCGCACGCCGTCGTTCGCGGCATAGAAGGCGGCCGACTGGTGCGGGTTCTCGCCGTATCGCAGCGGCTCGCCCTGCCGACGGAGCGTCAGCGGCAGCACGTCGGGGAAGGCCGCACCCTGGTCGACCTGCCCGAACCAGCGCGCGATCGCGCCGTCATAGGCGGCGGTCAACGCGAATGCCTTCGCCGCCAACCGCTTGCGATCATCGAGGCTGGTCTCGCCGCCCGCGACCAGCGCGTAATCTGCCGGATCGGTGACGATGGCGACATAAGCATGGTTCTTCGCGGCCGAGCGCACCATGCTGGGGCCGCCGATATCGATGTTCTCGACCACCTCGTCGCGCTCGGCACCCTTTGCGACCGTCGCCTCGAAGGGGTAAAGGTTGACCACGACCAGGTCGATCGCGCCGATCTTGTGCTCCTGCATCGAGGCGGCGTGTCCGGCATCGTCGCGCACCGCGAGCACCCCGCCGTGCACCATCGGATGCAGCGTCTTGACGCGGCCGTCCATCATCTCGGGAAAGCCGGTCAGATCGGAGATGTCGCGCACGTCGAGTCCGGCATCGCGCAATGCCTTGGCGGTGCCGCCGGTCGAGACGAGTTCGACGCCGCGAACGGCGAGTGCGTGGGCGAGGTCGATCACCCCCGTCTTGTCGGAGACCGAAAGAAGCGCGCGCTTGATCGTGATGCTGGTCATGGCTGTACTCATGTTTTTGGGCGCCTTGGCCGCTCAGCGCGCTTGCTTCAAGGGTCAGTTCGGCGCGGGCGCGTGCTTCAAAGGCGAGCTCACCGTGCGCGCTTGAAGATCCAGCTGATCGTGGCGCCGCCCGGATCGGCGCTCCCGCCTGCCACGATCTGACGCGTCGGGACGATCTGCCGCTCGGGATCGATCCACACGCTGTCGTCGATCATCACGGTCGCCCCGGCCGCGCGGAAGTGCCATGTCGCGCCGCCAGGCGTCATCAGCGTCGCACCCTGCGCGTCGGCGCTCGCCATCACCTCGACGCCCGCGCCCAGGTGGAAGCGGAGCGCGAACGGCGTTCCACCGCGCGCGGGGCGCTTCCCCGTCGGCAGCAGCGAATCCTCGCCCCGCAGCTCCAGCCCGTCGGTGGCCATCGTCACGATGCGGTGATGGCGAAAGCCGAAGCGTCGTGCATAGCCGTCGTGGCGGGCCTCGATGCGGCTGCCCGCGTCCGATTCCTGCCGCGACAGGTCGACCTCGCTTACCCCGCGGCCGAGCGATCCGTCGGGCAGCAGCGCGGTCGAGTTGCTGTCGGCGAGCACCAGCGTCGAATGCGCCGCGGTGGAGCGCAAGCCGGCGGCGAGCCCGATGTTCGCGATCACCGCCGCCCCGCCGCAATTGACGACGACGCGCTCCTCGCCGTCCGACAGTTCGAACGCCAGCGTCGAGGCGCAGGCACCCGCCGCGCCGGGCGTCGTCGGCGGAGGGGCGGCGTCCATCACCAGCACGCTGCGCGCGGCCGCGATGCGTTGATAGCCACGGTCGCTCGCCTGACGCAGCGGACGACGTACGACGCGACTGGCGTGCAGCACCGCCTGCACCTCGTCCGCCGCGATCGGTCCGGCGCCCTGCCAGCTCGACAGCCCGGCGTCACCCATCATCGTGCCGAGCAGCGCCGAGACCATCCGCGCCAGTACCTGCGCGACGCCCTCGGGCAGGTCGAGCCGCCGCGCGTCGTAGGCGGCGCGCAGGCAGGCGAGCAGTTCGATCGCGTCCAGCTGGTCGCGTGGGCTGCGGCTGGCGATACCGCCGTCGCTGCCAACCGATAGCGCCAACGCGCGCTCCAGCCCCGTCTCGCCGATCGCGCGCCGCGGGTCGCCACCAGGGATCAGCAGCCCGGCCGCGACGACGCCGCACCAGGCGGCGATCCGGCGGACCCCGACCGGTGCCTTGTCGGCCGTGCGATCGAGGTGGCGTGCGCCGCGCGCGATCGCGCTCAACACGCTGCTGCGATAGATCAGGTCAGCGGAGGACAGCAGCAGCGGGGCGTGTGCGGTCCACATCAGCATCCGCCTGCCCCACAGATCGGGCCGCCAGCCGCGCTCGGTCACGCGCTCGCCGTGCACCGCCAGCCAGCGCTGCGTGAGGATCTCTGCGGTGCGCGTCGCAGCGGCGCGATCGGGTGCCGTCCAGAGGTCACGCAGCCAAGCGAAGCTCTGCGCGTGATCGTCAAACGCGGCGCTGCCGATGCTGGCTGCGAACGTCACTTCATCAAGGGCGCGAAACTCGCTGCCCCATGCCAGCCAACCCGCGGTCAGCGCCTCGCCATATTCAACGCTACCGGCGACCGGGTCGGCAGGGACGGCAAGCAGTTTTCGCGGGTAGCGGCCCTTCAGCCGCATGTCGTGGATCGGGGTGCGCCAGGTCAGCCGGTCGAAATAGTCCGCGACGCGCTGGCCGAGCGACGCGCTGCCCTCGCCCGCTGCGCGCACCATGCGGTGCCCGGCCTCGATCGTGTCGCGCGCGCTTTCGTCCGTGTGCCCGTCGGCGCGCGCATCGCTCATTCGCCGCGGATCGCAGCGATATTGGCGGCATAGGCTTGGGGTCCGCCGCGGAAGGTGGCGGTGCCTGCGACCAGCGCATCGGCGCCCGCCTCGATCGCGCGCCTGGCGGTGTCGGCATCGATCCCGCCGTCAACCTCCAGATCGATGTCGCGCCCGGTCGCATCGATCATCTTGCGGATCGCGGCGATCTTCTTCAGCTGGCTGTCGATGAAATGCTGGCCGCCGAAGCCGGGGTTGACGCTCATCACCAGCACGAGGTCGACCATGTCTATTAGATAGTCGAGCATCTTGGCTGGCGTGCCCGGGCAGAGCACCACCCCCGCGCGCTTGCCGAGCGACTTGATGTGCTGGAGCGAGCGATGGATGTGCGGCCCGGCCTCGGGATGAACGGTAATCGTGTCCGCGCCGGCCTCCGCAAAGGCGTCCAGGTAGGCGTCGATAGGCGAGATCATCAGGTGGACGTCGAACGGCTTGGTCGTGTGCGGGCGGATTGCCTTCACCACCGCCGGCCCCATCGAAATGTTGGGGACGAAATGCCCGTCCATCACGTCGATATGGATCCAGTCGGCACCCGCTGCATCGATCGCGCGCACTTCCTCGCCCAGCTTGGAAAAGTCGGCGGACAGGATCGAAGGGGCGATGCGGACGGCTTTCTGCATCGCGCAGCCCTAGCGTGCGTCCGCGCTATCCGCCAGCGCGGCGCAAGCGTGCGACGAAGAAGCCGTCGCAGTTCCCTTCGTCGCCGAGCATCGTCGGCAGCGTGCGGACATAGCCGCGTTCGTGCGCGCTGATCCCGACGGGCAGTTCGTCGCTGCGCGCCGGTTCGATCGCATAATCGCCATGCGTGGCAAGAAAGTGATCAAGCTGCGCCTCGCCTTCCTCCGGCTCGAGCGAGCAGGTCGCATAGACGAGCACGCCGCCGGGCTTCACCCAATCGGCCGCGCGATCGACAATGCGCGCCTGCAACGCGGCAGCCTCCGCGATCACCGCCGGGTGCGCGCGGTAGAGCACGTCGGGGTGACGGCGAAAGATGCCGGTCGCGCTGCACGGCGCGTCGATCAGCACCGCGTCGGCTGGTTCAGAGGGGGACCAGTCGAGCACGTCGGCGATCGTCGTCTTGAACGGCAATCCGGTGCGCGCGCGGTTTTGCGCCAGCCGCTCGGCGCGCGTCTGCGACACGTCGACTGCCTCGACCTGCCAGCCGGCGGCGGCGAGCTGCAGCGTCTTGCCGCCGGGCGCGGCGCACAAGTCAAGCGCCTCGCCCGTGCCGCGCCCGATCAGCCGCGCGGGGATCGTGGCGGCGATATCCTGCACCCACCAGCCGCCCTCGGGATAGCCGGCGAGCGTCGGGACGTCGCCGCCGTCGACGCGGACGTGACCGGGGGCGAGCGAAACGCCGTCTGGATGCACCACGCCGTCGTCGCGCAGCGTCAGGTCGAGAGGCGGAGGTACCGCAATCGCGCGTGCGGCGGCAGCGACCATCGCCTCGCCCCAGTTCGCGCGCCAGCGCTCCGCGACGTGTGCGGGCAGCGTCGGCTGTTCGGGCAGGCGAGCGTTCTGGCGCATCAGCGCCCCGAACACGCCGTGGACCAGCCGCTTCGGACCACCGTCGATCAACGGCAGCACGGTCGCGATCGCGGCGTGCGGGGGCGTGCCGAGCGACAACGCCTGAACGAGCGCGATACGCAGGACGAAGCGGGCCTTCGCATCGTCGGGCAACCGCTGCCGCGTCGCCGAGTCGATCAACGCGTCGAGATCGGGCAGCCGCCGGAGCGTCTCCGCCGCGATCGCGTGTGCGAGCCCGCGGTCGGGTCCGCCGTGGAGCGCGCGCGTCGCAAGCGGCAGCGCGGCGTCGAGCGCCTCACCACGCCGCAGCAC
Organism: Sphingomonas sp. Mn802worker; assembly: GCF_000382485.1. Classification (GTDB taxonomy): domain Bacteria; phylum Pseudomonadota; class Alphaproteobacteria; order Sphingomonadales; family Sphingomonadaceae; genus Sphingomonas. Next base: position 146,162 of record NZ_AORY01000015.1, read on the forward strand.
CGCATCGAGCAGGCGGAGCGCGGCGCGCCGGGGCGCGGTGCCGAGCGGCTCGCCCGCGCGCGTCATGTCGCGCGCCATCAGCCGCGTGCTTCGTAGGAAAGGGCGGTCGTCTTGAAGCCGTTCATGCCGGCCTATATGTCGCCTGGGCACTACCCGCACAATCCGAAAGGCCGGTTCATGGGAAAGCGCCCCGACAACGTGAAGCCGCCCGAATATCTGACGCCCAACACTCCCGTGCCCGCGCCCGAGCCGATGCAGCGTCCGGCCGAAGACCCGCTCGGCCGCGATCCCGTCCGCTATGGCGACTGGGAAAAGAAGGGCATTGCGATCGACTTCTGAGCCGCGCAGGTAGGCCGTTACGGCTATGGAACAAGGCGGAGCGAGCGTTTAAGGCGGCGGGCATTCGGCAACCGGGCGCGCATCGGTGCGTTCGCGCTTCAACCCGACAAGAGGCTCCCCGATGACTGACACCGCTACCGCCCCCGCCGCCACGGCCACGGACCTGCACGAGGACGGCAGCCCCGCGCGGCTGCAGATCGACACGATCCGCACATTGTCGATGGACGCGGTGCAAAAGGCGAACTCCGGCCATCCGGGTACGCCGATGGCGCTGGCGCCGGTCGGCTGGACCGTGTGGAACAACTATCTGCGCTATGATCCCGGCGCGCCACAATGGCCCAACCGCGACCGGTTCGTGCTGTCGGTGGGCCACGCCTCGATGCTGCTCTACGCGTTGTTGCACCTGGCGGGCGTCGAGGAAGTCGACGGATCGGGCAAGAAGACCGGCAAGCCGGCGATCAGCCTCGACGACATCAAGCAGTTCCGGCAGCTGTCGTCGAAGACGCCGGGCCATCCCGAATACCGTCACACAACCGGGGTCGAGACGACGACCGGGCCGCTGGGGCAGGGTTGCGGCAACTCGGTCGGCATGGCGATCGCGGAGCGCTGGCTGGCCGCGCGCTACAACAAGCCTGGCTTCACTTTGTTCGATCACGACGTCTACGTCCTGTGCGGCGACGGCGACATGATGGAGGGCGTCAGCGCCGAGGCGGCGAGCATCGCGGGCCACCTGAAACTCTCCAACCTGTGCTGGATCTACGACAGCAACCACATTTCAATCGAGGGCGACACCGCACTCGCGTTCGATGAGGATGTGGGCAAGCGGTTCGAGGCCTATGGCTGGAACGTGATGCACGTGAACGACGTCAACGATGTGGCGGCGATGAATGCGGCGCTCGACACGTTCAAGGCGACTAACGACAAGCCGACCTTCATCGTCGCGCACTCGGTGATCGGATGGGGCAGCCCCAAGGCCGGCAGCGAGAAGGCGCACGGCGAGCCGCTGGGCGTCGAGGCCATCGCCGAGACCAAGAAGGCCTATGGTTGGCCGGAGAAGGATTTCTACGTCCCCGCCGACGCCAAGACGGCGTTCGAGCAGGCGGTGCGCGGCCGCGGAAGCAAGCTGCGCGAGGAGTGGGAGGCGCTGCTTGGCAAATACAGCGAGCAATACCCGGCCGAGGCGGCTGAGCTGAAGCAACTGCTCGCCGACGAACTGCCCGAGGGCTGGGAAGACGCGATCCCCACCTTCGACGCGGACGAGAAGGGCCTTGCCAGTCGCGATTCGAGCGGCAAGGTGCTGAACGCGATCGTGAAGAAGGTGCCGTGGCTGCTGGGCGGATCGGCCGATCTCGCGCCCTCGACCAAGACCGACATCAAGGAAGCCGCCTCGTTCGAGGCGAACAATTATGGCGGCACCAACTTTCACTTCGGCATCCGCGAGCATGGCATGGGCGCGGTGGTGAACGGCATGGCGCTGTCGCACCTGCGTGCGTACGGCTCCACCTTCCTCGTCTTCCTCGATTACATGCGCGCGCCGGTACGCCTGTCGGCGATCATGGAGGTCGGATCGGTGTGGATCTACACGCACGATTCGATCGGTGTCGGCGAGGACGGCCCGACTCACCAGCCGATCGAGCATCTGGCGACGATGCGTGCGATCCCGGGGCTCGATACGATCCGTCCCGGTGACGCGAACGAGGTCGCGGAAGCGTGGCGCGCGCTGATGAAGGACGGCAGCACGCCGGCGGCACTGGTCCTCTCGCGCCAGGCGCTGCCAACGATCGATCGCAGCAAATACGCGAGCGCTGCGGGTGTCGCGCAGGGTGGTTATGTGCTCGCCGACAGCGAGGACCCGCAGGTGATCCTGATCGCGACCGGCTCCGAAGTGTCGCTGGCGATCAAGGCATATGAGCAGTTGAAGGCGGAGGGTGTCGCTGCGCGCGTCGTGTCGATGCCGAGCTGGTATCGCTACGAGAAGCAGGACGACGCCTACAAGGAAAGCGTGCTGCCCAAGTCGGTCAAGGCGCGTGTCGCGATCGAGATGGCGGGCGAGATCGGCTGGGACCGCTATGTCGGGTACGAAGGCCGCACAATCGCGATGTCGACGTTCGGCGCGTCGGCCCCGATTGCCAAGCTGCAGGACAAGTACGGCTTCACGGTCGAGAACGTGGTGAAGGTCGCTAAGGAAGTAATGGGCTGACCCAGATCAGCGCGCCGCGGCAACAGGCGGCGCGCATCACCATATCGGCTTCACACATTCCGCCCACCGGCGACCAGAGGACCAAGGCATGAGCAAGCTCGAACAACTCCGCGACATCGGCCAGGCGCCGTGGCTCGACTTCGTCGACCGCAAGTTCCTCGACGCCGGTGGCCTGAAGAAATTGGTGGAGGAGGACGGCGTGACGGGCGTCACCTCCAATCCGACCATCTTCGAGAAGGCGATGGGATCGGGCGATGCCTATGCCGAAGGGTTTGCCGAGTTCGACAAGGCGACGCCGAATGCCGAGCCGATGGCGCGGTATGAAGCCCAAGCGATCAAGGACATCCAATCGGCCTGCGACGTGCTGCGCCCGGTCTACGATCGGCTGTCGGGCAGGGATGGCTATGTCAGCCTTGAGGTCTCGCCTTATCTCGCGCTCAAGGGGCCTGAGACGGCCGAGGAGGCCGAGCGGCTGTGGAAGGCGGTCGATCGTCCCAATCTGATGATCAAGATACCCGGCACCGACGACGGCGTCCGCGCGATCCGCGACACGATTGCCAAGGGGATCAACGTCAACGTGACGTTGCTGTTCTCGGTCGAGGCGTACAAGAATGTCGCGCACGCCTATGTCGAGGGGCTGGAGGAGCGCGTGTCGAAGGACATGGCCGTCGACCGGATCGCCAGCGTCGCGAGCTTCTTCGTCAGCCGCATCGACGGCAAGATCGACGACAAGATCGATGCGGGTACTGGCGGCGACGAGGCGAAGGCGCTGAAGGGTAAGGTCGCGATCGCCAACGCGAAGCTTGCCTATGCATGGTATGAGGAGTTCATCGCCTCCGACCGCTGGCAGAAGCTGGCCGCCAAGGGCGCGCGACCGCAGCGATTGCTGTGGGCCTCGACCGGCACCAAGAACCCCGACTATCCCGACACGCTTTACGTCGACACGCTGATCGGTCGCGACACGGTTAATACGATGCCGCCCAAGACGATGGACGCATTCCGCGACCACGGCACGGTCAAGGTGACGCTGACCGAGGATGTGGACGAAGCGCGCAAGGTGATCGCCGACGCCGAACGCCTCGGGCTCGATCTCGACGGCGTGACGAAGACGCTGGTCGAGGAGGGTGTAGCGAGCTTCACCAAATCGTTCGACGACCTGCTCGCGGCCATCGGCAAGCAGAAGGCAGCCTGAGCCTCACGCTCCGCCGGGGCCAACCGGCGGAGCGATCTACGCGCTTGCGCGGTATGTCGCCTTGTCACGCGCGGCTGCCCAGCTGACCAAGGCGTCGATGATCCGCGGTACCGCGTGGCCGTCGCCGTAGGGGTTGTGGACGCCGCTCATCGCGGCATAGGCGTGCGCGTCGGTCAGCAGGCGCGTGACCTCGCGCACGATCGCTTCCTCGTCGGTGCCGACCAGCCGCACCGTGCCTGCATCGACCGCCTCGGGCCGCTCGGTCGTGTCGCGCATGACGAGCACGGGCTTGCCGAGCGAGGGCGCTTCCTCCTGAATGCCACCCGAGTCGGTCAGCACCAAGGTCGCGGCGTCGAGCATCGCGACGAACGGCAGATAGTCGAGCGGCGCGATCAGGCGGACATTGGCGAGATCGCTGAGCAGCCGGTTGACCGGCTCCTGAACATTCGGGTTGAGGTGCACCGGGTAGACGAAGTCGACGTCCGGGAATGCGCGCGCGAGCCGCGCGAGCGCCGCGCAGATTCGCTCAAACCCGGCGCCGAAGTTCTCGCGGCGGTGGCCGGTCACCAGCACCATGCGCCGGCCAGGTGACGGCAACGGCAGGTCGGCGGTCACCTGCGCGTGGAGCGAGGCGTCGCCGCGCAGCTTCGCGACGACGGCCAGCAGCGCGTCGATGACGGTATTGCCCGTCACCGTGATGATCCGCGGATCGATGCCTTCAGCGCGCAGGTTCTGTGCCGAGCGGATCGTCGGCGCGAAATGGAGCGCCGCCAGTCCTGCGGTCAGTTTGCGGTTCGCCTCCTCGGGCCATGGTGCGTAGAGGTCGCCGGTACGCAACCCTGCCTCGACATGCGCGACGGGGATGCGGTGCCAATAAGCAGACAACGAGGCGGCAAGCGTCGTCAGCGTGTCGCCGTGAACCAGCACGATGTCAGGCGTCGTGGCTGCGAACACCTCTGCCATGCCCGACAGGACCGCGGTCGCCACTCCGGTCAGGTCCTGTCCCGGTCGCATGACGGCGAGATCGTGATCGGCAGAGAGGCCGAACAGCCGCATGACCTGATCGAGCATCTCGCGATGCTGCCCGGTCACGCACACCTTGGCGTCGAAGCGTGCGTCGGCGGCGAGCGCGAGGGCGAGCGGCGCCATTTTGATCGCCTCGGGGCGGGTGCCGAACACCGACAGAACCTTGATCGTCACAGCGCCCCCGCTTGGTCGTTCGCCTGCCATCCTAGCGGCACAGGGTTAACGAAGCGGTTATCATGGATCGGCGCGATCAGCCGTCAATCGCATGATAGTCGCGATACCAGTCGACGAAGCGCGGGATGCCGACATCGATCGACGTGGTCGGCGCGTAGCCGAGATCGCGGTTGATCGCTGAGATATCGGCAAAGGTGCGGTGCACATCGCCGGGCTGCATCGGCTGATAGTCGCGGATCGCGGTGCGCCCGGTCGCCTGCTCCAGCACGTCGATCATGCGGCCGAGCTGCTCGGCATTGTTATTGCCGATATTGTAGAGCCGGTGCGGCGCGACGCTGCCACCGGCCTTCGGCGCGCCGTCGTCGGCGGGCGGATGGTCGAGGCAGGCGACGACGCCCGAGACGATATCGTCGATAAAGGTGAAGTCGCGCTGCATGTCGCCGTTGTTGAACACCTTGATCGGACGACCGGCGAACATCGCCTCGGTGAACAGCCACAGCGCCATGTCGGGCCGCCCCCAAGGACCATAGACGGTGAAGAAGCGCAATCCGGTCTGCGGCAGGCGATAGAGATGCGCGTAGGTTTCGCTCATCAACTCATCCGCCTTCTTGGTCGCGGCGTAGAGCGAGACGGGATGGTCGACCCGGTCCTCGACCGCGAACGGCATCTTGGTGTTGCCGCCATAGACCGAGGACGATGATGCGTAGACGAGATGCGCGACGCGGCGATGGCGTGCAACCTCGAGCAGGTTGAGATGGCCGACGAGGTTCGCCTGCACATAAGCGTGCGGGTTTTCGATTGAGTAGCGCACACCCGGCTGCGCGCCGAGGTGGACGATACGGTCGAAATCGTACAGGCGCAGTGCCTCGGTCAGCGCCGCCATGTCCGCGAAGTCGATCCGGAGGAAGGTGAAGGCGTCGCCGTGCCGCTCGGCCAGTTGCGCCAGCCGCGCGTGCTTGAGCGCGGGCGGATAGTAATTGTTAACCACGTCGATGCCGATCACGCGATCGCCGCGCGCGAGCAGCCGCTCGGCCACGTGCATCCCGATGAATCCGGCGACGCCGGTCACCAATGTCGTCATCTGTCGTTCCTTTGCGGACCGCGCTTTTCCTAGCGTGCTTCTCGGCCGCCCGCAGCGCCTAACTCGCCAGCCGCATCGCACGCGCGTCTGGCCCGGCCGGCTGATCGGGCCAGATACCGCGCGTATCATAGACGTGCTTGTCGCTACGCTCCTCCAGCGGGACGGAGCGGAACAGGTCGTGGTCGACCAGCGCGATCATCACGCCCGCGCGCTCCAGCGCATCGTCCAGATCGACCAGCGTCGCACCGGTGCCGTCGAACGCGGGCGGCAGCGTGTCGGCATAGGGCTCGACGATCTGCACGCGCGATCCGAATCGTGTCGCCAATGCCACCGCGACCTTCAGCGCGGGGCTCTCGCGGAAATCGTCGATATTGGCCTTGAACGCGAGGCCCAGGCACGCGACCGGTACGCCAGGGTGGGCGGCGATCAGCGCCGACGCGCGCGCGACGACGTGGTCGCACTTGGCATCGTTCACCTCGCGCGCGGTGCGGATCAGCTGCGTGTCCTCGGGCGCGCCGTGGACCAGGAACCAGGGATCGACCGCGATGCAGTGCCCGCCGACGCCGGGGCCGGGCTGCAGGATGTTGACGCGCGGGTGGCGGTTGGCAAGCCGGATCACCTCCCATACGTCGACGCCCAGCGTCTCCGCCACGCGCGACAATTCGTTGGCGAAAGCGATGTTGACGTCGCGGAACGCATTCTCGGTCAGCTTGGTCATTTCCGCCGCGCGCGCAGTGGTGGTGACGCAGGCGCCGCGCACGAAGCGGCGGTAGAAGTGCAGCGCGCGCCTGGCACAGCGCGGGGTGATGCCGCCGATCACGCGATCGTTGTCGATCAACTCGACCAGGATGCGCCCGGGCAGCACGCGTTCGGGGCAGTAGGCGATCGCCACGTCGGCGTGCCCGTTCCCGCAGCGACCCGGCACCTTCAGGTCCGGGCGCAACCCGGCGATGAAGTCGCGCACCTGCTCGGTCGTGCCGACGGGTGAGGTCGACTCGAGGATCACCGTATCGCCGGCCTTCAGCACCGACGCGACCGCGGTCGCGGCTTTCAGCACGTAGCCGACGTCGGGGACGTGGTCGGGTCCGAACGGCGTCGGCACCGCGATCACGAACACGTCGGCGGGCTCGATCTGCGTCGAGGCGCGCAAGCTGCCGCGCGCGACCACGCCCGACACCAGCCCGTCGAGATCGACCTCCTCGATATGGACGCGGCCGGAATTGACCGTCTCGACCACGTGCGGCGACACGTCGATGCCCAGTACCTGCGCGCCCGTCCGCGCGATCACCGCTGCGGTCGGCAGGCCGATATAGCCCAGGCCGAGTACGCAGACCTTCAGTTCCGTTCCGCCGAGCACGAGCCACCTCTTCCATCCGCGCCCGCTGCGAACGGCGGGCAGGTCGACGCTTGCCATGGCGCACAAGTGGTTGCGTTTTCGGTAATGGCGCTTGGACGCACATCGCATCAACGCTGGGGGACGGTACGTTTAAGGAACCGACAAGGGGTCGAGGCGTACTATTGTTACCATGATAAAAAATATTTCGATCGAGAGAGGACAGGTCGTCACTGCGGAGAAGATGCCGCCGATGACCGGAGTGGCAATTGGCTTGGCGCTTTGCCTGCCATTCTGGTTGATCGTTGCGGCGGTGCTTAGCTAGCGTCCCTATCGTTCCCGCCGGATGCTCTCCCCCGTAGCTTCGGCAGCGGGATCAGCCGGACGTCGGAGCCCGCCTCATGGGGTCCCGGTTGCCCACCGCCTAATCGTGGGCCTATGCCCTGAACGGGTGACGTGCCTTCCTGCACGGCCTCGCGGGGTTGGACGATGAAGAAGCATTGGGCTCTGGTACTTGGCTTGGCGTCGTTGCCGTCCGCGACGTCCTTCGCGCAATCTCGCTTGGCTGCGACAGCAACTCCCGCTGAACAGCAGCTCAAGGCGATCTACGACGCCGAGTGGACGTGGCGGCAGCGTGAGTTCGCGCAGGTCAGCGATGGTCTGCGCAGCGAGAGCGATGATCACTTTCCCGCCGTCGCCCCTGCCGACTGGGTACGACGACGCGCCTATTGGCAGGACGTTCTGTCCCACATCGCGGCGATCCCGGTGGCCGACCTGTCGCCCGAGGAGCGCCTGAACGCCGCCGTACTCACCGAATCGCTGCGCGCCGAGGTCGCCAACATCGACTTCCGCACCTACGAGGCGCCGCTCAACAGCGACAGCTACTTCTGGGGCGAGGTGAAGCCCTATTCGGCGCTGGAGAGTGCGGAGGATTACCGTCGCTACATCGGTCGCCTGCGCGACGTGCCACGCTGGTTCGACGGCAACATCGCCAACATGCGTGCCGGGCTGGCACGCGGCTTCACCCCGCCGCGCGTGACGCTCGCCGGGCGCGACAAGACGATCGAAGCCTATTCGATGACCGGCGCGACCAATCCGTTGTTCGATCCGTTCAAGGAAATGCCTGCCTCGATCCCCGCGGCCGAGCAGGCGCGGTTACGGAGCGAAGCGCAGGCCGTGATCGACACGCAGGCGGCACCCGCCTACGCGAAGCTGCTCGCCTTCTTCCGCGACACCTATCTGCCCGGCGCGCGGACGACGCTGTCGGCGGCAGCCTTGCCGAACGGACCGGCCTTCTACCGCAGCCAGATCCGCGAATATACCACGCTCGATCTTTCGCCCGAGCAGATACACCGGATCGGCCTGTCCGAGGTCGCGCGGATCGATCGCGACATGAAGGCGACGATCGCGCAAAGCGGGTTCCAGGGCACGTTCTCTGAGTTTCTTGCCTTCCTGCGCAGCGATCCGCAATTCTATGCCAAGACGCCCGACGAGCTGCTCGGCTTTTCCGCGCTGGTCGCCAAGCGGATGGACGGACGGTTGAAGGATGTGTTCACCACGCTGCCGCGCTATCGCTTCACCATCCAGCCTGTGCCCGACGCGATCGCGCCGGTCTATACCTCCGGCCGCGGCGGGTTGAGCGCGTGCCTGATGAACACCTACGACCTGAAATCACGCCCGCTCTACAATCTCGTTTCGTTGACGCTGCACGAATGCGTGCCGGGCCACAGCCACCAGGCCGCGATGGCACTGGAGGCACCAGACCGTCCCGCGTTCCGACGCCAGACCTATTTCTCAGGCTATGGCGAGGGGTGGGGGCTTTATTCCGAATGGCTCGGCACCAAGCTCGGCATGTACCGCACCCCGTATGAGGAGTTTGGGCGCGAGACGTTCGAGATGTGGCGCGCCGCGCGGCTGGTGATCGACACCGGACTGCATTCAATGGGGTGGACGCGCGCGCAGGCGATCGATTATCTTGCCTCGCACACTGCGCTCTCCAAGCTCGACGTCGAGATCGAGGTCGACCGCTACATCAGCTGGCCGGGGCAGGCGCTCGCGTACAAGCTGGGCGAGATGAAGATGCGTGAGTTGCGCGCGAAGGCGGAAGCTGAGCTCGGCCCACGCTTCGACCAGCGGCGGTTCCACGACACGCTGCTGAACATGGGATCGGTGCCGCTGCCCGCGATGGAGGCGGAGATGCTGCGCTGGATCGCGGCGGAGAAGATAAGACCCGCCACCGCGAGCAACGGCCAGCGCTGAAACGAAGAAGGGCGGCCCCGCGGGACCGCCCTTTTCTTGTTCGGCTCGCCGCGGGCGAAGTCCGCGTCGTCGATCGGGGCTGACGCCCCGCCGGCCGAGCGAGGTTTTCGCCTCGCTTAGCGCGAGTAGAATTCGACGACGAGGTTCGGTTCCATCTTCACCGGATAGGGGACCTCGTCCAGCGTGGGAACGCGGATAAAGGTCACCTTGGCGGTGCCGTCGGGCGCGACGTAGTCGGGCACCTCACGCTCGGCGAGCTGCTGCGCCTCAAGCACCAACGCCATCTCCTGCGCCTTCGAGCCCAGCGTGATCTCGTCGCTGACGTAGCAGCGGCGCGACGCGATGTTGCACTTCACGCCGTTGACGCGGACGTGGCCGTGGCTGACGAGCTGGCGCGCGGCCCAGATCGTCGGGGCGAACTTCGCACGGTACACGATCATGTCGAGGCGACGCTCGAGCAGGCCGATCAGGTTCTGCGAGGTGTCGCCCTTCATGCGCGCTGCTTCCTCGTAGCAGTGCTTGAACTGCTTCTCGGTCACGTCGCCGTAATAGCCCTTGAGCTTCTGCTTCGCGCGCAGCTGGATGCCGAAGTCCGACACCTTGCCCTTGCGGCGCTGACCGTGCTGGCCGGGGCCATACTCGCGCTTGTTGACCGGGCTCTTGGGGCGGCCCCAGATGTTCTCGCCCAAACGGCGATCGAGCTTGTGCTTCGCGCTATGACGCTTCGACATATTCAATCCTTGGCAAATGCTAACAACGTGGCCTGCGCGTCATCACGGATGAAAGGCAGGGTTCTTCCCGGTCATCGCGCCGCGTGGTCACTTTGGTGACTACGCAGGCCCACCGCTTCACCGGGGTGCAGGGGCAATTGCGAAGGCGCGCGCTTAGCCGCGGGGGCGGGCGGCGTCAAGTGAACGGCCCGAGCGGAGGCAAGCCCGTGACGAGCGGTGGCTCAGCGCGGCTGGCTCATGGTGGACAGCGCATCGCGGCCATCGCGTTCCTGCGCGGCCCACTCCTCCTTTGTCAGGCATGTCTTCTTGCCCGGCAGGCGCGAGCCGACCTCCTGCACACGCTTGCAGACCAGCTTGGCCTCGGCTGGTGCAGGCGTCGGCTGCGAGGCGGGAACGGCGGCCTGAATCAGGGCAAGTGCGAGCAGCATGGATGGTCTCCGAAATACGCTTCACCGTGCGCGCGTTGCGCCGCCGGCGTCAACGGCAAGCTGCGACCTGTTCTTACAGATGCGCCGACTGGACATCGATCGTCGCGCCCGGCACAGGCGACACGATGGACGCGAAGCCTGGACCCGAGTGCAATACCATGGCGGAGGTTCGCGCCGGCGTCGATGCGCTCGACCGTGAACTCGTCGCACTGTTGCGGCGGCGCTTCGACTATATGGACGCCGCCGCGCGGATCAAACCGACGCGCGATGCCGTCCGCGACGAGGCGCGCAAGCAGCAGGTGATCGCGCAAGCGGTCGAGGCTGCCACCGCGGCGTGGTTGCCTGCGCAGGCGATCGCGACGATGTGGGACACGCTGGTCGAGGCATCGATCGCGTACGAATTGGAAGAATTCGACGGCCGCGACGTAACCCGACGTTAGCGCGTCCGCGTGCATGGCGGCAGCATGGACCTGCCGCTGATCGCCCCAAACCCGCCGCGTCTGTCGGATCTGACCGAGGCGTTGTCGCGCGTCGAGGCGAGTGGCGTGTACAGCAACCACGGCCCCGAAGCGCGCGCGTTCGAGCAGGAAGCGACGACACGTTTGTTCGCCGGGCGCGGTGCGACGCTGACGGTCAACAACGCCACCACGGGGTTGATGATCGCGCTGGCCGATGCGGTCGGTGCACGAGGGCGCGGGCGTATGGCGTTGATGCCCGGCTTCACCTTTGCCGCGACCGCGCAGGCGGCGTGGTGGGCCGGCCTCATCCCGCTCGTCTGCGATGTCGATCCGGGTGACTGGGGTGCCTCGGCGCGCGAGGAGGAGCGATTGCTCCAGCGTCATGGGCAGGGCATCGCCGCGATCATGCCTTATGCGACGTTCGGGCGCGCGATCGATCTCGATCGCTATCGCTGGCTCGCGGCACGCCACGGCGTGGCGGTGGTGGTGGATGCGGCAGCGTCGCTGGGCACCACCGATGCAGTGGGCGTCAACTTCGGTGCAGGCGCGCCTTTTCCGATCGTCTTCTCGATGCACGCAACCAAGCCGTTCGCGGTGGCGGAGGGCGGGCTGATCCACTGCGGCGACGCCGGCGTGATCGAGCGGTTGCGTGCGGCCGCCAATTTCGGCTTCACCCGGCCGCGTGTCGCGACCGTTCCGGGCCTGAACGCCAAGCTGCCCGAGGTGCTGGCGGTGATGGCACGCGCGAAGCTGGCGACGTTCGAAAAGGTAAGCGCAAGCCGGGCCGCCGTCGTACGGGCTTATCGCGACGCCTTGGACGGTTTCCTGACCATGCAGGCGCTGGCGGAGGGTGAGCAGGCGCATGGTTTCTTTCCCGTGTTGCTGCCACGTGGGTGCGACCGCAGCGGCGTGATCGCCGCCCTGACGGCGGAAGGGATCGGCGCCGGTGCCTATTTCAGCCCGCATCTGGGTGAGCAGCCATGGGTGCGCGAGGTCGCGGTGGTCGAGCCGCTGCCGGTGTGCGACGATGTCGCGGCGCGCGTGCTGTCCTTGCCCGTTACGGACACGATGACCGCGGCTGATGCGCAGATCATCGCCGCCACGCTGCGCCGCGTCGTCGCGCGCCCGCGCGCCGCGGCCAGGCCGCGCACGGTGCAGCAGCACGAGACGTTGGTGATCGGCGGCGGCCCGGCGGGTACCGCGCTATTGACCGCGGCATCAAAGGCGGGCGTGCTGCCGGCGCTGTCGCAAGGGCTTGCGGTAGTGGAGGCAGGCGCGTCGCTCGGCAGCGGACGGCTCGGCAATTACGCCATCACCTCCGATTCAAGCGCGGACACTTTCCTGACGGCAGTGTCGAACAATCCGCATGACGAGATCGCGGCGCTGGTCGATCATCCCGCGACCGCGCGCGTCGCGGCGCACCGCCATGGGCTGGGCGTGCCGCTGGTCGAGGTCGGCCCGATGCTCGACGCGTTGGGCGATCGGCTGGCCGCGGTTGTCGGGGCGAACGGCGGACAGGTGCTGACCGGGCACCGCGGGCTGTCGGCGCGGCAGGATGGTGGCTGGTGGTGCACCAGCATCGAGGATGTCGCGAGCGGGATCGTGACCGAGCACCGCGCGCGCCATGTCGTGATTGCGACCGGCGGGCACCAGCCGATCGACCGGCTGGCGGCGCAGGAGGTCGCGGGCGTGCCGTTGTCGGTGCTGGCAGGCGGACGGCTGGTGCAGTCGGACGCAGTGCTGAGCATCGGGGGCACGCAGATGGTGGCCGACCTGATCGCCGATGTGCGCAATCCACGAATAGCGGTGGTCGGCGGGTCGACCAGCGCGATGACGACGATCGCCGCGTTGCTGAAGGCACCGCTGCCGCTAGGCGAAGGCGCGATCACGCTGCTGCACCGGCGTCCGCTCAGACCCTTCTACCCGTCGGTCGCAGCGGCGCAGGCGGAGGGGTTCACCGACTTTGGTCCCGACGACATCTGTCCGGTGTCCGGCTTCGTCTATCGTCTCACCGGGTTCCGGTTGGAGGCGCGCGATCTGGTGCTGCGGATGCTGTCGGTCGATGGCCGCGTGCCCGATCCGCGTGTCGGACTGCACCGCATCGCCGCCAACGAGGACGCGCGCGCGAAGCAGATCGTTGAGGCTGCCGATGTGGTGGTCGCGGCACTCGGTTATCGCCCGCACGCATTGTCGGTGTTCGACCGCGCGGGCGCGCCGATTGCGCTGGCGGCGGACACCGGCGCGGCGATGGTCGATCGCCATTGTCGCGTGCTTGACGCAAACGGCGCGCCGGTCGCCGGGCTGTACGGCATCGGGCTCGCCGCCGGCTTCGTACCATGGGGACGGCTGGGCGGGGAGCCGAGTTTCCGCGGGCAGGCGAACGGGCTCTGGCTGTGGCAGAACGATGTCGGCATGATGATCGTCGATCAGTTGCTCGGCACGCAGGAGAAGGCGCTCGCAGGATGAGCGCGGTGCCGGTCGTCAGCGTTATCATGGCCGCGTACAATGGCGCGCGGCTGATCGAGGAAACGCTTGCCAGCGTGGCGCGGCAGACGATGGGCGATTACGAGGTGATCGTCGTCGACGATTGTTCGAGCGACGACACGCGCGCGGTCGTCGCGCGCTGGCACGATCCGCGCGTGCGGCTGATCGCGCTGGAACAGAACGGCGGCCCGGTTCGCGCGCGCAACCACGCGCTTACCCATGCGCAAGGACGCTATATCGCAGCACTCGACCAAGACGACCTGTGCCATCCCGAACGCTTTGCGCGGCAGGTCGCGTTCCTCGACGCGCACCGCGACGTGGCGCTGACGGGCACCGCGACGCAGGTGCTGAGCGACGGCGGCGTGGCACCGTCGCGCCAGCCGCCGGTCACGACGCCTGCGTCGGTCGGCTGGCTGCTGCGCTTCTCCAACCCGCTCGTCTGGTCATCGGTGATGGTGCGTGGTGAGGTCGCGCGCGCGCTTGATCCGTTCACCCGCCCCGACATGCTCTATGCCGAGGATTTCGACCTATACCACCGCGTCGCCGCGTACGGAAGGGTGGCGCGGATCGACCAGCCGCTGGTCACCTATCGCAGTCATGCCGGCGGCTGTTCGCAACGGTATGAGGACATCATGCTGGCGAGCGCCGAGCGTGTGCTGAGCGAGGGCCTGAACGACACGTTCGGTGGGATGGCGCCGGCGGCGGCGCGGTTGTTCGTGCGGCACCTGATGCACGGCGAGCCGGTGCCGGATGGGGAGACGCTGGGCCGACTTGCGGCGCTGCTCGACCATGCGCGGCTGCGTTATCTGGCGACCGCGACCGCGGATGCGCGCGACCGGCGCCTGATCGCGCGCGAGACGCGGCGGGTGTGGATGCAGGTGGTGAGCGCCGGTCTGCGACGCGGTACGATCGGGTTGCGTGATGCGATCGCAGCAGGGCCGGTCGCGACCGTCGCGCGGGTCGACCGGCTGGCATGGAGCCGGATGATCGGTCAGCTGCGCCCGTGGCTTGCCGCTTGACGTTGCCGGCCGGGCACCCCGACGCGGCCTGAGATAACGCGCGTCAGACCTTCGCGGCGTAGATCATTCGTCCCGGCCCGAGCCGCTCGAACACCTCGGCCAGTTCGTTCTCACCGACGGCGAAGCAACCCTGGCTGCGCCCGAGCATGCCGCGCTCCGCCACCATCTCGCGATTGGCGTACCAGGCGGCGTGCACCACGATCGCACGATCGAGCGCGTTGTTGTTGGTGTGATCGAGCCCGATCAGCCGCTGCGACTTGCCATGCTTGCCGACATAATAATCGCTGGTCAGGAAGGCGCCCTCGCACGACGCGTTCGAGCCGTTCGCGTTCGAGAAGCGCTGCACGAAGCCGGTATGCGACGGGTCCGAGCCCGAGCCGTGCGCGACCAGCTTGGAATTGGTGTGCCCGTCCTCAAGGTTGATCAGGTGGAAGCGCGGCTGCCCCGATGCGGCAGCGAAGTCGGCGATCGCAATGCGATCGTGCCGCGCGATGCTGTTGCCGTGCTGCTGGAGTGCAGCCATCGCGCGCCGCATCAGCGCTGGGCGCACGGTGCCGAGGCTGTTCGCGCTGTCGGCCGGGAACGAGTCGGCGGTGAAGCCGCCCGCGCTATGCCCCTCGTACAGGCCGGCAGGGAGCAGCGACTCGGGCGCGCGGCGCATGCTGGCGGCGACCGCGGACGGGATCATCATCGCCCCCGCGAACAGCCCACCGGTTTTCAACAAGGCACGCCGTGATGCCATCGTGTCGCGCGTCAGCTCCATCTCTCAAGAAAATCCCTCACCCGTTGCAGCCTCCTGATACCACGATCCGCCTTAACGATCCGCAATCTTTTCCGTACCTTAGGCATGTTTTCCGACATCTTGGCGCGGATTCCACACGGCTCGTCGGTCGGGCACCGAAACCGCTTCAATGAGTTGTCAACCGTGATGGACCGGCCGAAGCGGCCAAAAGACGCGAGGATGTGGATGCTGCTACGCGCGCTGTTGATGGTGGCCCCGGTGCTGGCCGGCGCTTGTTTCCCCCTGGTCGCGAGCGGGCGGACGATGGACAGTCTGGCGCTGACGGAGGCGGCGGCGACGCTGTCGCCCAATCGCTACCTGTGGACCGACAACGAGGCGCAGGGACCGGTCAGCGTGCTGATCTCGATCCCCGATCAGCGCGCCTATGTCTTTCGCGGCGAGACGTTGGTCGCGGCGTCGAGCGTGTCGACGGGCAAGGCAGGCAACGACACCCCGACCGGCAGCTTCACCATCCTGCAGAAGAACGCGAAGCATTTTTCCAACCTCTACGACAGCGCGCCGATGCCGTTCATGCAGCGGCTGACGTGGGACGGCGTCGCGATGCACGCAGGCGCCAATCCGGGTTTTCCTGCCTCGCACGGCTGCATCCGCCTGCCGACCGCGTTCGCGAAAAAGCTGTTCGATGCGACCAGCCTGGGCGCGACGGTCGAGGTGACCGATGAGGCCTATGTCAGCGGCGTCGATGTGCCGAGTTACGCCAGCGCCGTGCAGGTGCGTGACAGCGAAGCGAGCGAGACCGCGCGCGCCAACGAGCGCGAAGGCATCGCGCAGGCGATGCGCGCCGACTGATCGGCTCCCCTATCCGGCGCGGACAGGGGAGCGATCACGCGATCAGCGCGGCAATTGCCAGCGAACTCGGTCGTCATACCGGGCCGCCACCGCTGCACCGGTGTCGTCACGAGCCGGCTCAAACCGGGCGCGGCGCTGATAAAGGCGGCAGGTTGCGCTATCCAGTGCGCTCGATCCACTCGATGTCGCGGCGGCGCAGCTCGTGACACGGCCATCGGTGCCGACCTGTACGGTGATCCCGGTCACGCCCTCGTCCTCGGCACGGAGCGCAGCGGCGGGATAGTCGTCGGTCGTGATCCAGGCCCCGCGATTACCGATCGCGCGGACGCCGTTCGCCTTGCTCGGCAGCGGAGGCGATGGCGGCGGCGGCGCCACGTCGACGCGCGGAACGGGCAGGGTGATCGGTGGTGCGGGTGCCAGATCGACGAACACCGTGTTGCTCGCCGCGGGCGAGGGGACGCGCGGTTCGACCACGGTGATGACCGACGAGTGCGACGCAGCCGCGGCGGTCTGTTCGGGTGGCGGCGTCGTGTCCGGCGGCGGCGGTGGGTCGATCGGCACGTTGCTGGTCACAAGCGTGCGCGTGACATCGTGGACGAAGCTGGTCGCCATCCTGGTGACGAACGCGAAGCCGAGCAGTCCATGGATGATCGCGACGCCCGCGATCGTGGCGATCCGGCGGGAGCCGGCTGCCTGATCGGAATAGGACATGTGACATCTCTCCTAACCCGGAGAACCTGTCGAAAGCGTGGAACCGCCTGTCGACGAACTCCGTACGGAGAAGCTGCGCTCAAAATCGAAGGCGATCAAGCGGCTCGGATCACGTAAGCTACAGCTGGGTGCGGACCTGCCAGAGTTCGGCGAAGAGCTCGACCTCGAGCATGCGGCGCAGGTAGCTGACGCCGCCAGTACCGCCGGTGCCGCGCTTCAGACCGATGACGCGCTCGACGGTGGTGACGTGGTTGAAGCGCCAGCGGCGGAAGTAATCCTCCAGGTCGACCAATTTCTCGGCCAGTTCGTAAAGCGGCCAGTAGCGGGTCGGATCGCGGTAGATCGTCGCCCAGGCATCGGTCACCGCCGCATCGGGCGTGCGCTCGGCATGCCAGTCGCGCGTCGGATCGGCGAGCAGCCCGCGCGCGTGAAGCAGCAGCAGTGCGGCGTCGTAGATGCTGGGGCTCGCGAGGATCTGCTCGAGCGCGGCGAGCGTGTCGGCGCGGTGGCGATGCGGGTCCAGCATCGCGTGGTGGCGGTTGCCGCACAGGAACTCGATCGCGCGATATTGCCACGACTGGAACCCCGACGACTGGCCGAGCGCATCGCGAAAGGTCGTGTACTCGCTCGGCGTCATGGTGCGCAGCACGTCCCACGCGCCGTTCAACTGCTCGAGGATGCGGCTGACGCGCGCGAGCATCTTGAACGCGTCCGGCAGTCGGTCGGCAAGGATCGCGTCGCGCGCACCGGTCAGTTCGTGCACTGCCAGCTTCATCCAGAGTTCGCTGGTCTGGTGCTGGATGATGAACAGCAACTCGTCGTGCGCCGCGGATCGCGGGTGTTGCGCGGTGAGCACGCGGTCGAGCGCGAGATAATCGGCATAGGCCATCTTGCCGGCGAAGTTGAGCTCGGCGCCCTGATGAGCCGGGGCGGCGTGCGGCGCGTCGTCGCTCACGTGACGGCCGCGCGGCGCTGGTATTCGGCTGCCTCGTAGGCGCGGGTGTCGATGACGTCGGCGAGGATCGTGGCGGCCTGCACCACCTCGGCCTCGGACAGGTACAAGGGTGTGAAGCCGAAGCGCAGGATGTCGGGTGCGCGCACGTCGCCGATCACGCCGCGCGCGATCAGCGCCTGCATCACCGGATAGGCGTGGTGGTGGCGGAACGACACTTGGCTGCCGCGTGCTTGAGGATCGCGCGGGGAGGCGAGCTGTAGGCCACACTTATCGGGGGCGCAGCGCCGCTCGACCTCGCGGATGAAGGTTTCGGACAGCGCGATCGAGGCGGTGCGCAGGTCGGCCATATGGACGCCGTCCCAAGCGTCGAGCGCGGCGTCAAGGATTGACAGCGCGACGATCGGCGGCGTGCCGACGCGCATCCGCTCGATGCCGGGGGCGGGGCGATAGCCGCGCTCGAACGCGAACGGTTCGGCGTGGCCGAGCCAGCCCGACAGGATCGGCTGCGCGACATCGGCGTGGCGGGGTGCGACATAGATGAAGGCGGGGCTGCCGGGACCGCCGTTCAGATATTTGTAGGTGCACCCGACCGCGAAGTCGGCATTGGCTTGTTCCAGATGGACGGGGATCGCGCCGGCGGAATGGGCGAGGTCCCAGACGGTGATCGTGCCGGCCGCGTGCGCGCGTGCGGTCAGCGCCGCCATGTCGTGGAGGCGCCCGGTGCGGTAATCGACCTCGGTCAGCATCGTGACCGCGACCGTCTCGTCGATCGCGTCGGCGACTTCTTCGGGCGCGACGACCTTCAGTTCGCGCCCGCCGAGTGCGGCGAGCAGGCCGTCGGCGATGTACAGGTCGCTCGGGAAATTGCCGCTGTCGCTCAGGACCACGCGACGATCGGGCGGCGCGAGCGCCAGTGCGGCGGCCAGCGCCTGGAACACCTTGATCGACAAGGTGTCGCCGGTGACGACGCTGCGTGGTGGTGCACCCACCAGCCGCGCGACGCGGTCGCCGACGCGAGAGGGCAGCATCATCCAGTCGCTGTCGTTCCAGGCGCGGATCAGCTGGTCGCCCCATTGCTCGCGCAGCACTTGCCCGACGCGTGCCTGCGCGGCGAGCGGCAGCGGGCCGAGCGAGTTGCCGTCGAGGTAGATCACCCCCTCCGGCAGGTGGAACAGCGCGCGCGTGGCGGCGAAATCGGTCATGCGCGCGGGTTTAGCGGCTTCATCGCGCGACGCCTAGCAGCGCGCGTCAATCGGCCGCGACGACGTGTCCTTCGGGCGGGGTCGGGCGGCGGCACAGCCAGACGATGACGAGCAACGCGACGCTCAGGTACGAGCTGATGCGGAACAGGTCGGTCGAGGCGAGCAGATACGCTTGGCCCACCATCTGCCGCGTGATCGCGCCTGCCGCCTGCTCGGCCGACAGCCCCATATGCGCCAGTTGCTCGGCCGCCATGCGGTACGGCATCCCGTTGCCGATCGCTTCTGCCAGCCGCGACTGGTGCAATGCCTCGCGCCGGTCCCAGGCGGTCGTGATGATCGAGGCGGCGAACGAGCCCGCGACGATGCGCGCGAAGTTGGAGATGCCCGTCGCCGAGGGCAGCCGCTCCGCCGGGATGCGGTCAATCGCGATCGTCAGCATCGAGAGGAAGAATGTGCTCATCGACACGCCCTGCACGAGGAGCGGCAGCATGAAGTCGGTGAAGCTTGCGGTGGTCGTGAAGCCCGAGCGCATCCAGTAGCTGATCGCGAAGCCGATGAACGCGACACTGGCGAGCAGCCGCGCGTCGAATTTGCCCGACAGGCGCGCGACGAACGGCGTCAGCACCACCGCGACGACGCCACTGGGCGCTGCAACCAGCCCGGCCCAGGTGGCGGTATAGCCGAGCTGTGTCTGCAACCACAGCGGGAGGATCAGCAGGTTGGCGAAGAACACCGCATAGCCGAGCGCGAAGGCGAGGTTGCCGATCAGGAAGTTACGGCGGGCGAACAGCGACAGGTCGACGGTCGGATTGGCGTCGGTCAGCTCCCAAATCACCCACGCGACGAAGCCGATCGCGGCGACGAGCGTCAGCACGACGATCGCGGGATCATTGAACCAGTCGGCGTTCTTGCCGAGGTCGAGCATCACCTGCAGCGCGCCGACCCAGACGACGAGCAAGCCGAGCCCGACCGCGTCGATCGGCAGCTTAGCGGTCGGCGACTCGCGCGAGTTCAGGTTGGTCCAGCACATGAACGCGACAAAGATGCCGAACGGCACGTTGATGAGGAAGATCAGCGACCAATGGTAATTGTCGGAGATATAGCCGCCCAGGATCGGCCCCATCACCGGCGCGACCAGCGTCGTCATCGACCAGATGCCGAGCGCGGTGGCGCGTTTCTGTGGTGGGAAGATCGCGATCAGCAGCGCCTGGCTGCCCGGCATGATTGGGCCGGCGGTCGCGCCCTGCAGCACGCGAAAGAGGATCAGCGACGGCAGGTTCCACGCGATGCCGCACAGGAACGAGGCGAGCGTGAACAGGGCGACCGCGGTGCAGAACACGCGCACAACGCCGAAGCGCCGCATCAGCCAGCCGGTCAGCGGCACCGCGATCCCGTTCGAGACCGCAAAGGCGGTGATGACCCAGGTCGAGTTGTCGCTGCTGACGCCGAGATTGCCCGCGATCGTCGGCAGCGAGACGTTGGCGATGGTCGAATCAAGCACCATCATGAAGGTGCCGAGCGCGAGCGCGAATGAGGTCAGCGCGAGTTGCCCGCCGACCATCGGCGGAGGGCCGCCACTCACCGCCGCGCGCGCCGGGTTCGCGGCGGGACGGATCGGCGCATTGGCCTGCGCCTGCGCAGGCGCTGCCTCCGCGAGCTTGCTGGCGTCGCTCTGTTCGACCACGGGGATGTTACCGGTTCGCGGCGATGATCTGGCGGATGTTGGCCTCGACCTGCGGATCGGTGCCGGTCACCTCGCCCTTGTAGGGCGCAGCGGCGAGCTGTGCCAGCCGACCGCCCGACTTGCTGGCGGTGTCGACCACTGTCTTGACCGACAGGCCGATGCGCAAGGGATTGGCGGCGAGCTCACGCGGGTCGAGCGCGATGCGCACCGGCACGCGCTGCACGATCTTGATCCAGTTGCCGCTGGCGTTCTGCGGCGGCAGCAGCGCAAAGGCGTTGCCGCTGCCCGCGCCCACGCCGACTACCTTGCCGTGGAAGACGATGTCGTCGCCGTAGGTGTCGGCGGTGACGCGCACCGGCTGCCCGATGCGCAGGTCCTTCAGCTGCGTTTCACGGAAGTTGGCGTCGACCCAGACGCGTGTCAGCGGCACCACGGCCATCAACGGCGTGCCGGCGGCGATCTGCTGCCCGACCTGCACCGTGCGTTGCGCGACGACGCCGTCGATCGGCGCGACCACGTGCATGTGGCTGCGCGTGATCGCGGCGCGGCGATAGGCGGCGACAGCGGCGAGCACCGCGGGGTTGGTGTTGACGTCGGTGCCCTGGACGCTGCTCTGCGCCTGCGCGCGCTGCTGCTGGGCCAGCCGCAGATTGGCGCTGGCGACCTTCACCGCGTCGGCGGCGTGGGACAGTTCCTCGCCCGAGACCGCGCCTTCGGCGGCGGCACCGCGACGGCGCTGGTAATCGTCGCGCGCGCGGGCGAGCTCGGCCTGCGCCTGGACGATCGTCGCATCCGACTGACCGACGCGGGTGATGTCGGCGCGGGTGGCGCGCACCGCCTTCGCCAGATCGGCGGCGGCGGCGGCGACGTTCACGTCGGCGGTGACGGGATCGAGGTCGATCAGCGGTTGCCCCGCCTTCACGCTTTGCGTGTTGTCGGCGTGGAGCGCGAGCACGGTGCCGGGATCGCGTGCGGTGATCGCGACCACGTCGCCCGCGACATAAGCGTCGTCGGTCTCCTCCTCCGGTGCTGCCAGCAGGAAGTGGAACACTGCCCAGACGATCAGCGCGACAAGCACGACCACGCCCAGGATCGCGAAAGCGCGACGGCGTGCGCGCGGCTTGCCGGCGGGGGTCTCTACAGCAGTATCGGTCATCGGGGTGTCACGTCCTGAGCAGGGTCGAAGCCGCCACCGAGCGCGATGGCGAGTTGCGCGCGCGCGAGCAGCGCGTCGATCGAAAGGTTGGCGGCGGCAAGCTGCGCGTCGAGCAATCGCACGTCATTGTCGACGAGGTCGAGCCGGCTATCGAGCCCGCTCTGCACCCGAATCGCGTTCAGGCGACCGGTCTCGGCGAAGCCCGAGACGACCTGCTGCTGTCGCGTGCGTTCGACGTCGGCGGCGCGGACCTGCGCGATCGCATCGGCGGCCTGGCGCGCGGCGTCGATCACCGACTGGTTGTACTGCGCGGTGGCGACATCGACGAGCGCGGTCGCGCCCTCCAGCTCGGCGCGCAGCCGGCCATTGTCGAACAGCGGCAGATGGATCGCCGCGCCGCCGCCCGCCGTGCCGGCGTCGAGATCGAGGAAGTTGCCGAAGCCGATCGCCTGCAATCCCACCAGCGCGGTCAGGTTGACGTTGGGGTAGAAGGCGCGGCGCGCGACCTGCCGCCCGGCTGATGCCGCCTCGACGCGCGCGCGTGCGGCAGCGACATCGGCGCGGCGTGACAGGAGGTCGGCGGGGATTTGCGCCGGGATCGGCAGCGCGACATCAGTCGGCAGATGCGTGGCACCGATCTGCGCGGCATAGTCGCTGCCGCGTCCGGCCAGTGCGGCGAGCGCGTTGGTGGCGAGCACGCGCGCGGCCTGCGCCTGCACCAGCACGAGGCGCGCCTGTGCGAGCAGGGTGCCTGCCGCCTGTTGATCAAGCCGGCTGGCAAGACGGTTGCGGACGCGCGCGTCGATCAGGCGGACACTCTGCTGGCGTGCCGCGATGGTGCGTGTCGCGATCGCGGCCTGTCGCTCGGCGCGCGCGACTTCGGCGTAGCTTTGCATCACCGAGCCCGCGATCATCAGCCGTGCGGCGGCGATGTCATATTGTGCGGCCTGGAGGCTGGCACCCGCCTGCGCGATCGCGGCCTTCTGTCGGCCGAACAGGTCGAGGTTCCAGTCGAGCCCGGCTTGCGCGGTGCCGATCGCGCGGACGGTGCCGGCGAAAGGCGGCGGGATGGTGTAGCGCCCCGACAGTCGCGAGCCCTGCACCTGCCCGTCGAACGTGACGTTCGGTCCACGCTCCGAGCCTTGCCGCGCGAGTACCGCCTGCGCCTGCCGCGTCCGCGCGAGCGCGACGTCGAGCGACGGGTTGCCTGCCAGCGCGTCGGCGATCAACCGGTCGAGTTGGGGATCGCCGACGACGGTCCAGAAGTCGGGCGCAAGTTGGACGGAAGGTCCGGCGAGCGCGAGGTCGCTCGCCGCCTTGAGCGTCAGCACCGGACGCGTGTCGGGCGGCGTACAGCCGGCCAGTGCCATCGGCGCGGTGGCGGCGAACAGGCGCGCCGACAAAGCGGCGGAGAAACGGGTCATGCGAAATGTTCCAACGTGCGGCGCAGCTTCTGCAACTGCGCGATCAGCGAAGCGGCCTCGTCCGCGCTCCAGTCGGCGAGCACCGCGTTCCACAACGCGATCACTCCGTCGCGGCAGCGCATCGCGACCGCATCGCCTTCCTGGGTGAGCGACAGATTGACCAGACGGCGGTCGGCATCGTCACGGTCGCGCTGCACCAGACCTTTCGTTTCCAGCACATCGATCACCCGCGTCATCGCACCCTTGTCGTGCGCGAGATCGCGCGCGAGCGCGGCGCAGTTGGTCATGCCGAAGTGGATCGCGATCATGGTCGACCATTGGATGCCGGTGATGCCATGATCGGCGCACACGCGGTCGAGCAGCGCGTACCCCAGTTGGTGGCTCGCACGCAGCAGATAACCGATCGACGTGTCGGGAAAGAATGTGTCTCGCGTGTAAACGCTCATGACGGTTGCTATGGCAATGGTTGCATCGGCAGTCAACCGTGCAGCTGTAAAGATTAGTGGCGGTCGCCCATTGCCGCGTGCCGGGCCGCTGCTATGCTCGGGCAAAACACCAAGGGAGCGTGCCAGTCTTGACCGTCAAGTCACTCCTCGCCGCGGGCGTCGCGCTCGCCAGCCTCACCCCCGCGGCGCAGGCCCAAGCGGGCGCACCCGCGCAGGCCACGGCGGCGCCGGTGTCGTCGCTCGTCAACGCGATCGACATCCCGTACCAGCAGTTCACGCTCAAGAACGGGCTGCGCGTCGTCGTGCATACCGATCGCAAGGCGCCGGTCGTTGCGGTCAGTGTATGGTACGATGTCGGGTCGAAGCACGAGCCCAAGGGCAAGACCGGCTTCGCGCACCTGTTCGAGCATCTGATGTTCAACGGCAGCGAGAATGCGCCAGGTGACTTCTTCGAGCCGCTGCAACAGGTCGGCGCGACCGATTTCAACGGTACGACCTATTTCGACCGCACCAATTATTTCGAGACGGTGCCGCGTGCTGCGCTCGATCGCGCCTTGTTCCTCGAATCCGATCGCATGGGTTACCTGACCGGCGCGATCACGCAGGGCGTGCTCGACGAGCAGCGCGGTGTCGTCCAGAACGAGAAGCGGCAGGGTGACAACCAGCCCTACGGTCTGCTCGAATACAAGCTGACCGAGGGGCTGTTCCCCGCGACGCACCCGTACGGTCACACCACGATCGGGTCGATGGCTGACCTGGATGCGGCGACGCTGACCACGGTCAAGGACTGGTTCCACGACCATTACGGCCCCAATAATGCGGTGCTGGTGCTGGCAGGCGATATCGACGTCGCGACCGCGCGCCCGCTGGTCGAGAAGTATTTCGGCGCGATCCCCGCCGGACCCAAGAGCGTCGCGCCGGCCGCGCCGGTGCCGACATCGCTGCCCGGCCCCGCGAGCGCGGTGATCAAGGACAATGTCGCCGCGACGATGATCGTCAAAACCTGGGCGGTGCCGGGGTTGAACGATCCCGCTGCCGCACCGCTCGACGTGGCGGCGGGCGTGCTCGGCGGGCTGGAAAGCTCGCGCTTCGACAATGAACTGGTCAAGCGCGACAAGCTGGCGGTGCGGGTGTCGGCGGACAACAGCAGCTTCGCACAGGTCGGCACGTTCACGATCAACGCGGTCGTGCGCCCAGGCGTCGACCCCGCGGTCGTGTCGCGCCGGATGGACGAGATCATGGCCGAGTTCCTGAAAAACGGGCCGAGTGCGGACGAGGTGAAGCGATACGTCACGCAGACCGTGTCCCGCCGGATCAATGGGCTCGAGTCAGTCGGCGGCTTCGGCGGCAAGGCGGTCGCGCTGGCAGAGGGCGCGCTCTATTCGAACGATCCGGGCTATTACAAGAAACAGCTCGCCCAGCTTGCCGCGCAGACGCCGGCAAGCGTCAAGGCAGCGGCGGACAAGTGGCTGTCGCGTCCGGGCTTCTCGGTCGACGTCGTGCCGGGCAAGCGCGACGCGTATGAGGAGGCGAAGGTGCCGCCGGCGGTCGTGGTGCAGGCCGCACCCGAACAGGCGGTGAAGGGCACGCGCGGGCCGCTGCCGGGCGTCGGGCAGATCGCAGGGCTGACCTTCCCCAAGGTCGAGCGCGCGCGGCTGTCGAACGGGATGGAGATCGTCTATGCGCGGCGCGCCACCGTGCCGATGACGCAGGCGGTGCTGAGCTTCGACGCCGGGGTCGCGGCCGATGTGGCTGACAAGCTAGGCACGCAGGCGCTGACGCTGGCGATGATCGACGAGGGCACGCGGTCGCTGGGTTCGGTCCAGCTGGCCGAGGCGAAGGAGCGGCTGGGAGCGACGATCGGGACGGGCAGTTCGGCCGATCGCACCACCCTGTCGTTGCAGGTGCCGAGTGCGAATCTTGCCGCCGCGTCGCAGATCTGGGCCGACATCGCGCGCGCGCCCGCCTTCCCGGAAAGCGAGCTCGGCCGGGTCAAGACGCAGCAGCTGACGCAGATCCAGCAGGAGCTGACCAGCCCGGGTGGCCTGGCACAACGCGTGCTGCCCAAGCTGATCGCGCCAAATTCGCCCTATGCCAAGGCGCAGGGATCGGGTGACCCGCGCGCGGTGCAGGCGCTGACCCGCGCCGACCTCCTCGCGTTCCAGCAGGCGTGGCTGCGGCCGGACAAGGCGAAGATCTTCGTCGTCTCCGACCGGCCGCTTGCCGAGGTGCGGCAGGTGATGGAGCAGCGCTTCGGTGACTGGCGCGCGAGCGGCGCTGCCGGGCAGAAGGTGTTCCCGGCCGCCGATCAGACGACCAGCCCGCGCATCGTGCTGATCGATCGCCCGGACAGCCCGCAGTCGCTGATCGTCGCGGGTGCGCAGACGGGGTTGAAGGGTACCGACGACCTGCTGCCGGTCGAGGTCGGCAACGATGCGCTGGGTGGCAGCTTCCTCGGCCGCATCAACATGGACCTGCGTGAGACGAAGCACTGGTCCTACGGCGCGGGCGGCAGTTTCCGCCGCAACGAGATGGCGGCGCCCTATTCGGTGCAGGCGCCGGTGCAGGCCAACCAGACCGGGCCGTCGATTGCGGCGATGCGCAGCGACATCGCGGGCTATGTCGGCGCGCAGCCGATGACGCAGGCCGAGTTCGAGCGTGCGATCAACGGCGCGACGCGGTCGCTATCGGGTGACTTCGAAACGTCGGGCGACGTGCTGCGCGCGATGCAGGCGAACGACCTCTACAAGCGGCCGGACGATTATTACGCCACGATCACGCAGAAATATCGCGCGCTGACGCTGCCGCAGGTAAATGCGGCGACCAAGGCGGTGATCGATCCGGCGAAGTTCGTCTGGGTGGTCGTCGGGGACGCCAAGCAGGTCCAGCCGCAGCTCGGTACGCTCGGCCTGCCGGTGGAGGTGATGTCTGCCGCGGCGGTGGTCGCGCCATCTGCCGGAACGCCTGCGACCCCGGCGGCTGCAACGCCCGCTGCGACGCGGCGTTGAGGCGGCACCCCTTCGTTACAATTACAGGAGATCATCATGGCCAATCTCGACGGTAGCTACGATTGCACGGTCAAATCGCCGCTTGGCGACCAGAACCTCACGCTGACGGTAAAGACCGAGGGCAACAGCTTCACCGGCCAGGCATCGGGCGCGATGGGCGCGTCCGACGTCTCGGGCGAGGTCGACGGCAATACGCTCAAGTGGAAGCAGCAGATGACGTCGCCGATGCCGATGACACTTGATTGCAGCGCCACGATCGACGGCGACACCGTGACGGGTCAGGTCGGCGCGGGCGCGTTCGGCAGCTTCCCGCTGTCGGGTACGCGCAAGAGCTGATCGGAGGTACGGGCACGCGTCGCAGGGTACGTCGCGTGCCCGCTCTTTGGGCATCCGTGCTGACGGGCGTGAGCCGAGCCTGTATGCGGCGATGATGGCGAGAAAGAAGCGCTATCTCACCGCGACGATGCCCGACGGCTACGTCAAGACGATCGGGCCGACCGCTTCGCCGTTTACGCATTTCTGGCGGATCGTTGCCGCGCTTGAGAACGGCAGGACCGAAGTGTTTTGGGGCCACGCCGCGTCGTTGAAGGAAGCGACCGCGAAGAAGCAGGCAACGGCCGATGCCGCACGACAGCGGGGCTGGCGCGACTATTTGTTCGAGGTCGTTCCCGTGGAGGAACACCGCGACGATCCGCGCCGCGGCTGAGGCCCTGGCAGCCGGTCAGTCTCCTTTCGTCTCCGGCATCGCCACGAGGTAGAGCGAGAATCCGACCGCCGCGATCGCCGCGAGCGTCAGGAAGCTGGCGCTATATCCCGCCCAGACGATGATCGCGCCCGCGAGGCTTGCCGACAGCGCGGCCCCTAGCCGCTGCGTCGTCGCGACCGCGCCCTGGCTGACGTTGAAGCGGCCTGAGCCTTTGGTCAGATCGGCGATCACGACAGGGAACAGCGCGCCGAAGATCCCTGCGCCGACGCCGTCGAGCGCCTGCACTCCGACCAGCCACCACGGATTGTCCGACACAGTGCAGAGTGCCCCTCGCGCGGCGAGGAAGGCGAAGGCGACAAGGAAGGTCGGCTTCGTGCCCCAGCGGTCGGCATTGCGCCCGACCAGCATCGCGACCGGCACCATCACCAGCTGCGCCGCGACGATGCACGCGGCGGTGAGCGAGGTCGCCTGATCCTTGCCGACGCTTTTCGCGAGCAACTGGCTGACCGAGGTCAGCATCGCGGCGTTGGACAGGTGGAACAGGAAGGCGATGACGGCGAAGATCAGCAGCGGCTTGTTCTCGATCAGCGTCTTCCACCCGCTCGGCTCCTCGCAACCGTCCTCCGGCTCGCAGTCGAGCCCGCGTGCGACCGCATTGTCGATGTCGTCGTTGCGGATACGCGCTGCGCTGGCGATGCTGGCGATCGTCAGCGCACCCATCAGGTAGAAGACGACGACCGGGCCGAACTTCCACGCCAACGCGCCCGCGAGTGCCGCCGAGACCGCATTGCCGGCGTGGTTGAACGCTTCGTTACGTCCGACGCGCTTGGCAAATACCTTCGGCCCGACGAGCCCGAGCGTGATGCCCGAGATCGCGGGGGCGAACAGCGCGCCCGCCGCCGCGGCGATCGACTGCGTCGCGGTGACCATGGCGAACCCGTGAACGAACGGCAGCGACACGCTGGTCAAGGTGACGAGCAGCGCGGCGGCCATGACGATCCGCGGCTTGTTGCAGCTTTTGTCGATCAGGCTGCCCGCCGGAGTCTGCGCCAGCAGGCCGAAGATGCCCGCGATCGTCAGCACCATGCCGACCGTCGCCTCGTTCCAGCCGTGCGCCGGCCCGCGCACCGCGACGAGATAGATGGCGAGGTACGGACCCAGACCGTCGCGCACGTCGGCGAGGAAGAAGTTGAGCGCGTCGAGCGTGCGGCCGGGCGCTCCCCGCTGCGGGGCCGAGCCGCCCGTCATGATCGATGCCGTTGCCGTCGCCATGATCCGTTTCCCGTCGTTCGAGCCAGCGTTCAGAATCTGGAGATCAGCGTCACGCCGCCGATCATCAGCGCGGCGCCCAGAAAGCGCATCGGGTTCATGGAATGCTGCTCCATCCGCAGCAGACCGAAATGATCGATCGCAAGGCTTGCCAGGATGTTGGCGGTGATGGTGACGCCGTTGACCGGTCCCGCGCCCAGTTTCTGGATAAAGGTGAAGCCTGCGAACACCGCGACCGCGCCGACGATCCCGCCGAGCGGCGCCCACCACGGCATCGCCGCGAGGTCGCCGACGCTAGGCAACGGGCGCGGCATGCACGCGAACAGCGCGGCGGTGACGAACAGCACCAGCATGAACGACACCGACGTTGCGAGCCACGGATTGCCGAGCGACTTGTTTAGCTCGCCACCCATTGCGGCACCGGCGGCCTGCAACATGCCGGCAACGAAGATGAAGGGAAAAGCCCAGGCCGCGTTCATGGTGTCATCCTCATACCAGCAGCCGCACGCCGAGCGCGGCGACGAGCGCGAGCGGCATCGCCACCGCGCCGACCTTCAGAAAGGCAAGAAAGCCGACATCCTCGCCCTCGCGGCGGATCACCTGCAACCACAGGATGGTCGCGAGCGAGCCGGTGACCGACAGATTGGGGCCGAGGTCGACGCCGATCAGCAGCGCGTCCGTGACGATGCGCGGTGGCTGCGCCTGCGCGACCGCCGTAGCGGCGACAAGTCCAGCGGGCAGGTTGTTCATCAGGTTGCACACGAACGCGAGGATTGTGCCCGATGCGGCGGCGGCTGCGAGCGGCTGTGCCGAGGCAGCGCGCAACGATGCGGCGACGTGCGCGATCACGCCGGTGCGATCGAGCGCCTCGACCAGCACGAACAGCCCGGCGACGAGCGGCAGCACGCCCCACGACACTTGCCGCGCGAGCGTGAGCGGCGACGCCTTTGCCGCGGCAGAGACGAGCAAGGCAGTCGCGATCCCGGCCATCGCGGTCGGCAGGCCGAGTTCACGGTCGAGCGCGGAGGCGACCAACAGCAGCGCCGCGGTGGCGATGATGCCGAGGATCGCGAGCTTGCCCGGCCACGTCAGCGCCTCTCGCGCAACGTCGCTTTCGCACGCGCCCGCGATCCGGCGTGCCTGCGTCCAGCGCAGGACTAGGAAGGTGACGACGATCGACGCGAGTGACGGCAGCGCAAAGGAGCGCAGCCATTGCCCAAGTGGCGGCATGTGCCCGCCATAGAGCACAAGGTTGGCGGGATTGGAGATCGGCAGCACGAAGCTGGCCGCATTGGCGATCAGCGCGCAGGCGAACAGCAAAGGCAGCGGATCGGCCTTCGCCTTCTTCGCCGCGGCGAACACCGCGGGTGTCAGCACCACCGCGGTCGCGTCGTTCGACATGAACGTCGTGACGATCACGCCGGTTGCATAGACGAGCAGGAACAGCCGCGCGCGCGATCCCTTGCTGGCGTTGACTGCGGTGGCGGCGATCCAGTCGAACGCGCCGTGTTCGCGCGCGGTCTCGCTAAGCAGCATCATGCCGGTCAGGAACAGGTAGACGTCGAGCCCTTTGGCGACCGCGCCGCCGGCCTCGTGGAGCGGCATCAGCCCGAGCAGGACGAGCAGCACTGCACCCGCGACGGCCCAGATCCATTCGGGCCAGCGCATCGGCCGCGCGATGACCGCCGCGGTCGACAGTCCCGCGATCGCCCAGCTGGCGCCGGTCGCGACGCTTACCATCCGCCACCGTTCTTGTTCGGGCCAAGCTGCGCGCCGTCGATCCCGGCGACCGGCCACGCACCGACCGCGTGGCAATCCTGACCCGGCGCGACCGGCAGGCGGCGTTTCGGGATCGCGTCGACGCCGCGCACCAGCACGTCGATCATGTCGTGGGCGCCACCGCACGTGACGCGCAGCGTGTGCAACCCCGCGTCGAGCGACACCTTGCCACGCCACCATCCATCGGGGCTGAGCTTCATCGCTGTGGCGGTCGAGCCATGCTCCAGCGTCACGGCGATGTCGTCGGGTGCACCGTCGACGCGCGCGGTCACGGTCACACTGCCCGGCCGCGGTACCTGTCCAGGATCAGCGGGGCGTGTGACGAGGCGGCGGTCGCACGGCGACACGATCTGCACATGCGGCCAGGGTGCGTCGAGCGTGCGGAAGCGCCAGCTCGGCACGCCGTCATGGACGGTGACGATCGCGAAACCGGGGCAGCCGTGATCCTCCTCGATCTGCCCGGTCGAGCGCGTCGCGCCGTAGACGACATAGCCGTCGTTCAGCAGCTCGTTGTAATGCGTGTGCCCGGTGTCGACGAGGGCAACGCCGCCGTGAATGAAGCTGAGCGCCACCGCGTCGCCATCCGCCGCGAGGTCACCCGGATAAGCGTGCATGAAGACGAGCGGCATCTGACCCTCGGCGTTGGCGCGCGCGCATTCCTCGGCGATGCGGTTGCGGTCGTGCATCGTCAGGCGGAAGTCGGGACCTCCGGCGCCCGCCGACACGATGTCGAGGAAGATGCAGCGATGGCCGGCGATCACCTCGTGGTCGGGGCGGTTCGCGGGCGGGATCGCCGCGTCGTAGGCGGCAAGGTCGCCGGGCTCGAAATCGTGGTCGCCGGGGATGATGCGCCACGGAACGCTCAGCGGCGCGAGCGTGTCGGTCATGATGCGATATTGCTCGGGCGTGCCGTGGTTTGCGTTATCGCCGGGCAGGTAGACGAAATCGACCGACCCACGCAGTCGCGTTTCGACCTGATCGACGATCGCCGCCAGACGATCGCGGCTCTCCCAGCCGTCTGCTTCGTCGAGGTGCAGGTCGCCGATATGGATCCACGTAATCGACTGGGGGGAAACATGCGGATCAGTCACGCCGGTGTTCCATCGATTTCGCCTCAGGCAGAAGTGGCGATGGAACCCGGCAATGTTCAGAAATGTCCATGCCGGCCGGAATAAACTGGATCATTAGGCGGCGTCCTCCCGCCAACGGAAACCGCGACCGGTTCGGGCGTTTGCAGCGCCATGTCGGCCAGCCAGCTAGAAACCCGTCTGTCGCACCACCTCGACCTGACCTTTGCCGAGCGTGACGCACTGCGCTGGCTCGAGCGGCGCGAGCGATCGTATCCCGCCGGCGCGGTGATCTTCCACGAAGGCGAGGCGATCGAAAGCCTCTATATCGTCGGCAGCGGCTGGCTGCACAGTTCGGTGACGCTGCGCGATGGCGACCGGCAGATCCTGCGCTTCTACTTCATCGGCGACATCACCACGACGCTGTCGGTCGCCTGGCAGCACAGCGCGGCGACGTTGCAGGCGGTCAGCGACACGACCTTGTTCGAGATCCCGAAGGAGCATTTCGGCGATCTGTTCCGCAAGCACCCGCGGCTGGGCGCGTTGATGTTCGCGATTTCCGCGTCGGAGCAGGTGTCGATCGGCGACCGGCTCACCTCGATCAGCAAGACCGATGGGTTCACGCGTATCGCGACGCTGTTGCTCGACATTCGTTCGCGCTTACGCGTCGTCGACAATCTGGAGGGCAGCGCGTTCGAGCTGCCGCTGACGCAGAAGGATATCGGCGATGCGGTCGGTTTGACCAAGACGCACGTCAACCGATCGCTCAAGTCGCTGGAGGCGACCGGGCTGGTCGAGCGCGACGGACGGGTGGTGCGGATCACCGATGTCGACCGGCTCGCCGCGCTGGTCGATTTCCACGATCGTCACGCGGTGATCGCGACCGACTGGCTGCCGCCGGTCGGCGCCGCTGTGTCTCCGACGCTGGAAAAAGTGACATAGGTTACACCGATGGATCAAATCAGTGATGTAGATCACCGCGTCGGAACAAAGTCGCGTTTTGTACGTGCGCCATTGGAACGGTGGCGTCGTCAGCTTCTTTCTGCCTTTCATTGGGTCCGCTCTCGGACCGGGGTTGGGGAATGAACATGGCGGAACGGCTGGGCGTGGCGATCGTCGGCGTGGGTGGTGCGGTCGCGACCACCGCGATTGCGGGGATCGAGATGATCAAGGCGGGGTCGAACAGCCTCGACGGGCTGCCGCTAGCCGATCGCGACGTCGCGGGCATGGTCGCGTACCGCGACCTGGAGTTCGGCGGCTGGGACCTTGCCGACGACACGCTCGGCGCGTGTGCGCTGCGGCACGGCGTGATCGGCGAGAAGGAACTGGCTGATGGCGCCGCGGTGCTCAACCAGATGCGCCCGTGGAAGGCGGCGGGGTCGACCGGTTATTGCGCCAACATCGACGGCAGCAACAAGCTGACCGGCGGACACCGCGGTGCGATTGAGCAGATCCAGGCCGATCTGGCGCGCTTCAAGGACGAGAAGAAGCTCGACCGCGTCGTCGTCGTCAATCTCGCCTCGACCGAGCGGAAGCCGGGCGACGATGCCGCGTTGCAATCGCGTGAGGCGTTCGAGCAGGGGCTCGACCAGGACGATGCCGCGATCAGCCCGGCGATGCTCTACGCTTATGCCGCGATCGATTCAGGTACGCCCTACGCCAATTTCACGCCCTCGGTCGCCGCCGACGTCGCGCCGCTGGCGCAGTTCGCCGCCGAGCGGAACGTGCCGGTCGCGGGCAAGGACGGCAAGACTGGGCAGACGTTCATGAAGACAGTGATCGCGCCCGCGCTGCGCGATCGCGCGCTCCACGTCGACGGCTGGTTCTCGACCAATATCCTCGGCAATTCGGACGGCCTGGCGCTCGACGATCCGAAGTCGCTGCAATCGAAGCTGGGCACCAAGAAGAGCGTGCTCAACCAGATTCTGGGCTACCCGGTCGAGGATCACATCATCATGATCCATTATTACAAGCCGCGTGGCGACGACAAGGAAGCGTGGGACAACATCGATCTGACCGGGTTCATGGGTCAGAAGATGCAGCTGAAGCTCAATTTCCTGTGCAAGGATTCGATCCTCGCCGCGCCGCTCGCGATCGAGATCGCGCGCTGCCTTGATCTGGCCAAGCAGCGCGGGGAAGGCGGCGTGCAGGAGCAGATGGGGCTGTTCTTCAAGCTGCCGCAGACGCGCGGCGACTATGATCCCGTGCACGGCGTGCCCGAGCAGCAACTGATCCTCGACAATTGGCTGGGCGACAAGGGCGCGTGACCGATGCGCCAGTGCTGAACGGACGCGCGGCGGAGGCGCCGGGGCTGACCCCGGCTGCCTTGCCGTTCCTGCGCGAGCTGGGTGACCTCAAACGCGTGCGATCGGCCGCCGCACCGGGATCGATCGCGGAGCGATTGTTCGTTGCCGGCTGGGCCGCGCTGGTGCGGGGCGACGACCCGGCCGAGGTGACCGCACGCGTCACCGCGGCGGCGCTGGTGTCGGCACGGCTCGGCGATCTCGATCTCGCCGCGATGCAGGCGCTGGGGATCGGTGAGCAGGCGGTCGCGGTGCTCGAGCGTGCATTCGACGAGATTGCGGACGAGGTAGCGCCATCGCTCCACCCGATGTTGCGCGCCGCACTGCCGCTCGGTCGCCCGGCGATCGGCGACACGCCCGCGTTCGTCGGCAAGCTGGCGCGGCAACCACGCGCGGGCGTGACCTGCCCGGGGCAACCGCGCATCATGCTGCAACCTCCCGAGAACCACGCCGAACACTGCCTGATGGTCGCGGTCTACGGCGTGCTGGCGAGCGCGTGGCACGATGCCGATCCGGTGCGCGTGTTCCTCGCCGGCATGGCGCACCACTTCCACAACGCCGACATGCCCGACAGCGGCTATTCGGGCGAGATGCTGCTCGGCGACGCGCTCGACACCGCGATTCAGCACGCGCGCGCGGCGAGCATGGCGGAGCTCGCGCCCGATCTGGCGCAGGTCATCGGCGACGCGCTCGCGCCGATCGGTGGCGACGAGACGCCCGAGGCGCGCGCGTTCCACGTCGCCGACGTGCTCGACCGCGTGCTCGAGATCGAGCAGCACACCCGCGCCGCCCGCCTGACGATGCAGGTGGTGCTGGGCGATTACGGCCTTGTCCACGACGGTCCGGTGAAGGCATTCCACGATCGCATCCTGCTCGACGCGGGGTTGATGTGACGGGTGAGGCGAGCCGCTGGCGCTCGCCGCTGACCGGGCGCGTGCTGGTGCACGACACGCCGCACTCGCTCGCGTGCCTGGGCGAGCGCTGGCCGGTGGTGGACGCTATCCCTTATCTGCGCACCGAAAGCGAGGGGCTGGTCGCGGTCGCGCTCGATCACCTCGACGCAGGGTGCCCCGACGACGCGCTGGTCGCGCTGCTGACCGATCAGGACGCGTGGTGGACCGGCCCTGCGACCGATCTGACCGAACTGAAGCGGCTGGTGCGTGAGCGCAACACACTCAGCTTGCGCGAGGCGATGGCGCTGCTGCGGCTGGGGCCGGTGGGGGATTATTTCGCCTATCGCTGGAGCGATCCGACCTATCTCGCCGGGCTTGCGCTGCTGGAGGCGCATTGGACGCAGCCCGCGACGGCGTTCGAGCTCGCCTGCGGGATCGGCCATTATCTGCGCGATCTGACGCGTGCGGGCGTCGCGTGCCTCGGCGCCGATGTGGTGTTCGCCAAATGCTGGCTGGCGAAGAACTGGGTCGCACCAAGCGCCGATTACGTCGTGTTCGATGCCGCCGGGGAGTGGCCGGTCGCCGACCAGAATCAAGGGGGGCAGCGCTTCGACCTCGTCATGTGTCATGATGCCTTCTACTTCCTGCCCGATCAGCCGCGCGTGGCCGAGCGGCTGCGCGCCGTGACTGCGGAAGGTGGCGTGCTCGCGGTCAGCCACGTGCACAACGCGGGCGTGAACGGCGGGGCGAAGGGACCGGCACGATCGGGTGCGGAGTGGCGCGCCTTGTTTCCGACCGCGCAGGTGCACGACGAGCGCGCGCTGCTGTGTGCGCTGATGAAGCAGTCGGTGCCGCCGACGACCGACTGGCGCGACGATCCGGTGGTCGAGGCGTGGTCGCTGGTCGAAGGCGCGGGTGAGGCGCGCGCGATCACCGGTGGTGTGGCCATGCCGGTTGGCGACGCGACGCTGAAGCGTAATCCGCTGATCGGCGACGACGGCGAGGTCGACTGGCCCTCGCCGCGCTACCGCGACGAATATGCCGCCGGTTGCTTCTGGGCGCTGCCGGATGCGGCGCTGCCGTTCGACGCCGACGACGCGCGATTGCGCCGCCTGGTCGACCTGCCGGAGCGGTGGTGATGGCTGCGCCGACGCGCTGGGGGATCGTAGGCTACGGCTGGGTCGCGCGCGACTACATGGTGCCGGGCATTGCGGCGGCGGGCGGTGTCGTGACGGCGGTCGCCGATCCGTCGCCCGCGTCGCGCGCGCGCGCAGAGGCAGCGGGGATCGCCGCCTTCGACAGGGTCGAGGAGATGCTCGCCGCGGGTGCGTGCGACCTGGTCTATGTCGCCACGCCGAACGATGCGCACGGCGCGCCGGTCACCGCCTGCGCTGCCGCGGGCGTGCCGGTGCTGTGCGAGAAGCCGATCGCGGCGACCGTGGCGCAGGCCGAGGGGATGGCCGCGTCGCTTGGGGCTACGCTCTACGGCACGGCGTTCGACCAGCGGCATCATCCCGCGCATGTGGCGCTCGCCGAAGCGATCGCCGCCGGCGATATCGGCCGGCCGGTCGCAGTGCGGATCGTGTACGCTTGCTGGGTCGATCCGGCGTGGACGCCTGATGGCGGTGAGCACGATAACTGGCGCGCCGATCCGGTGCGCGCGGGCGGGGGCGCGGTGATCGACCTCGCGCTGCACGGGCTCGACCTGTCCGAGCGGTTGTTGGGCGAGCCGCTCACCGACCTGTCGATCCAGTTGCAGCGCCGCATCCACGATTATCCGGTTGACGACGGCGGCATGTTGTCGGGGCGCACCGCGTCAGGCGTGCTGTTCCAATCCCATGTCGCCTATAATTGCGCCGAGGTGCTGCCGCGACGGCGGCTCGAGGTGCTGGGCGAGCGTGGGTTGCTGGTTGCGACCGATACGATGGGGCAGACTGCCGGCGGTACGCTGGTGCGGCGCTGCGGGAGAAGTGGCGAGGCGATGCCGGTCGCGTTCGACACTGCTACGTCGCCGTTTGCCGCGCAGGCCGCCGCGTTCATGGCGGCCGCGCGTGGCGAGCGCCACGATTTCTCGATGACCCGCGATCTCGCGCTGATGCGCTTGTTCGATCGCGCCTACACGGAGGCTCGCCGATGGCTTTGAGCTGGTTCGCCTGCGCTAATTGCGGCTTCTGGCAGAAGCATTTCGCGCCGCCCGATTGCCCCGTCTGCACCGATGTGCGCAACGATTTGCCCGAGGACGGCTGGCGCTTCCTGCCCGAGGCGGAGGTCGCGGCCACCCACGACGGCAGCGCGCGCGAGGTCGCACCGGGGTTGTGGGCGTTCACGACGAGCCCTGAGCTCGGTCTCGCCGGCACCGGCTGGCTGATCGTCCGCGACGGCGGCAACATCGCGTTCGAGGCCGCGCCCTTCTACACCGAGGCGATGCTCGATCGGATCGAGCAACTCGGCGGCATGGCCTTCCTGTCGGCCAGTCACGCGCACGGTTACGGCGCGTTGTTCCAGCTCCAACGCCGTTTCGAGCCCGAGATCGTCGCGATCCAGCGCGACGATCTGAAGATGACCAAGGCGTTTCGCGTCACCGCGCCGTTCGACGACATGCTCGAACTCGCGCCCGGTTACATGCTGCACCACGTCGGCGGGCATTACGAGGGGCAGGCGGCGCTCCACGACGCGCGGGCACGCCGATTGTTCTGCGGTGACATGTTCAAGATCGACCAGGATTCTGATGGCCGATCCCATGCGATTTCCAGCCACAAGGCCTTTCACAAGGATATTCCGCTGACCCATGCCGAGCTTCGTCGCTACCGCGACGTCATCGCCCCGCTCGACTTCGACGCGGTGCTGACCCCGTTCGAATACGCGCCGGAGGTGAACCGCACGGTCGCGCTCGCCGCGCTGGACGACGGCCTGGCACGTGCGCCCGGCGTGCGGCGGATTTCCTTGTGAACGCGCGCGTGACGAGCGGCCTTCCCGCTGACCTCAGCGACGCGGCGCGTCGGTATCTCGAAGCGTTTCCGAAAGGCGACGTGGTTGCCTTCCCGATCCACCCGCTCGACCGGCTCGGTCTGCCGGTATGGGTGGTGGCGCTGTTCCCGGAAGACGAAGCGCTGTCGGGGATTATGCCTTACGGTGTCGGTTACGGCGCGACCGACGAGGCGGCGGTGCTCGGTGGCCTCGGCGAGATCGCCGAAATGGTGTGGCCGACGCTGACGCTTGGGCAACGAGCCAAGACGCGCGGCAGCTATGCCGAGCTGGCGCGCTCGCTGGGTGTGCATGCCGTCGCCGATCCGTTCACGCTCTGCCTGCCCGCGGGGTCGCCGGTCGATCACGACACGGTGCTGGGATGGGTCGAGGCGAAGCGCTGGCGCGACGGCTCGACCGTGCTCGTCCCGATCGACCTCGCGGCCTATTCGTCGAAGGAGCTGTCGCCCGGCTACAAGCCGTTCACGACGATCATCTCGAACGGCATGGGCGCGGGGCCGGACCTCGACTGGGCGATCGGGCACGGTTTGTGCGAGATTCTGCAGCGCGACGGCAACGGGCTGTTGTTCCGCGCGCTTGATCGCGGCGTGACGCTCGAGCTCGACAGCGACCTGCCCGCTTCGACGCGCGCGATCCTCGACCGGTTCGATGCCGCGGGTATTCGCGCGATCCCGAAGTTCGCGACCGACCAGTACGGCCTGCCCAACCTCTACTGCGCCGGCGTCGATGAGCGCGGCGAGCCCGCGGCGCCGATCATGGTCACCGCGTGCGGCGAGGCGTGCCACGCCGATCGCGCCGCCGCGCTCGACAAATGCCTGACCGAATTCGCCGCCAGCCGCGCGCGCAAGGCGTTCGCGCACGGCCCCGTCGACCTCGTCGCGCAGGTCGCGCCCGATGGTTATGTCGCTCGCTTCATGGCGCAGGCGGGTGGTGCTGCGAAGTCGAGCGACGGTCGCGCGTTCGAGGCGATGCGCGACTGGACCGGGCGGGGTGCGAGCGAGTTGCGCGGCTGGCTTGCCGACAATGTGCTGGCCGAGCGCTCGTCGCACCGTTTCTCCGAGCTGCCGACGCAGGCCGCACCCGACGGTCACGCGCGTGCGGCGACCGCACGTGCGGCGGTGGAGGCGGCGGGGTTCGACGTGCTCTACGTCGACATGTCGCCGGCCGACCGCTCGGTTACGGTCGTCAAGGTGATCGTGCCCGGCATGGAGGTCGAGACGATGAGCTATTACCGTATCGGCGCGCGCAACACCGAAAAGCTGCTCGCGCTCGACTCGCCGCTGATCCAGTTCGGGCGCGAGGAGGGGGCGGCGCTGCGGCGCATCCGGCTGTCGCCGGCGGACGCGGAGCGGTTGAACCATCCGCTGTTCGACACCGCGGCTGCCGATCGGCTCGTGGGCCCGCTCTACCCGCTGTACCGCGAGCCCGAGGCGCATCACGTCGCGTGGAAGGCGGGCGCATGACGTTGCGTTACGCCTACAACACCAACGGCGCGGCGAACCACCGGCTGGACGATGCGCTGCGGTTGATCGCGGACGCGGGTTACGCCGGGGTCGCGCTGACGCTTGATCACCATCACCTCGATCCATTCGCCGAAACGTGGGAACGGGAGTGCGACCGCGTTGCGCGGTTGCTGGGTGACTTGGGGCTCGGCAGCGTGATCGAGACGGGTGCGCGTTATCTGCTCGATCCGCGGCAGAAGCACGAGCCGACGTTGATCACCCCCGACGCGGACGGACGCGCGCGCCGCGTCGCCTTCCTCAACCGCGCGCTCGATGTCGCCCGCCGGCTGGGCAGCGAGACGGTGTCGTTCTGGGCGGGGGTGCCGTTGTCCGGCGTCGATCATGCGCAGGCGCGCGTGTGGATGGACGAGGGGCTGGAGCAGGTGCTCGACCACGCCGAGGCGGTCGGGGTGGACGCGAGCTTCGAGCCAGAGCCCGGCATGCTGATCGAAACGGTCGCCGATTACGACACGCTGGTCGAGCGGCACCCGCGGCTGCGCCTCGCGCTTGATACCGGCCATTGTCTGGTCACCGAGGATATCGAGCCCGCCGATGCGATCCGCCGCTATGCGACCTGGCTTGGCACCGTTGCGATCGAGGATATGCGGCGCGGCGACCATACGCATCTGCCGTTCGGGCAGGGCGACATGAACATGCCGGCGGTGCTGAACGCGCTCGACGCGATCGGCTTCACACGCCTCGTCT
Organism: Sphingomonas sp. Mn802worker; assembly: GCF_000382485.1. GTDB lineage: Bacteria > Pseudomonadota > Alphaproteobacteria > Sphingomonadales > Sphingomonadaceae > Sphingomonas. The sequence goes on from NZ_AORY01000015.1 coordinate 186,272, forward strand.
GCGTGGAACTGTCGCGCGAGAGCCCGCGCGCGCATGCGGCGATCCCGGAGTCGATCGACTATCTTAAGAACCTCGCCCGGTGAGCGCACGATGAGGGTGTGCTTCGTCTCGCGGCGGTTCTTTCCGGCGATCTCGGGCATGTCGATCTATGCGATCAACCTGCTGCGGCAGTTGGTGGCGCAGGGGCACGACGTGACGATGGTGAGCCAATATTACGGCGATCCCAAGCGCGCGCGCGTCTACGGCGGCGGCCCGCCTCCGCCGGTCGAGGGTGTTCGCGTCATCGGGCTGGAGGCGCTGGGCGAGCAGTCGGGCGGGGACTTCGAGCGCGATGTCGAGACGATGATCAGGGCGATCACGGCCGAGCACGCGCGCGCGCCGTTCGACGTGCTGCATGCGCAATATGGCTATCCGACCGGCTGGGCGACCCTGCTCGCGGCGGAGCGGCTGGGTGTGCCGTGCGTCGTGTCGATCCAGGGCGGCGACGGGCATTGGGTCGGATCGTGCTGCGACACGCACCGCGTCGCGATGGAACGCGTGCTCGACCATGCGGGTGCGCTGCTGATCGGCGGGAAAAGCTTCGCGCAGGAGGTGCACGACCGTCTGGGGACACCGATGGAGCGGTTCACGATCGTGCCCGGCGCGGTCGACACCCAACGCTTCACGCCGGGCGACCGCGCATCCGATGGCGTCACACGCTTCTTCTATCACGGCCGTGTCGATCGCCGCAAAGGCGTACTCGACCTGCTCCGCGTGCTGCCGGGTGTCGCGGGCCGGTGGCATTGCACGATCTCGGGCATCGGACCCGACGTGGACGCAGCGCACGCGCTTTCCGCCGAACTGGAGCTGGGCGATCGTGTCAGCTTCACCGGCTACGCCGACTATGACAGCGTGCCCGAGCGATACCGCGACCACGACGTGTTCGTCTCGCCGACCTATGCCGAGGGGTTTTCCAACACGATCCTGGAGGCGATGGCGAGTGGGCAGGCGGTGTTGTCGTGTCGTGCGGTCGGGGTGACTGACTGCATCCGCGACGGTGAGAACGGATTGCTGGTCGAGCCGGGCGACGTGCCCGCACTGACCGCGGCGCTGTCGCGGCTCGTCATCGATAACGGCTTGCGTGAGCGGTTGGCGGCGGCGGGACTCGCCGAATGTCGTCGCGTGTACAGCTGGCACGCGGTGGGCGCGCAGATCGCGGGTATCTACGAGGACCTGCGCGGTAGCCAGCCCGCCAGGGGCATCGATCCGTACATTGCGATGACGCCATGCCGTTTCCGTGCCGAGCCGCACCTGTTGTGAGCGTGGCGGCATGACCCACATCGTCGCGATCTCACCGCATCTGGACGATGCCGCCTTCTCGGTCGGCGGGCTGCTCGCCGCGCGGGCGCGGGCGGGCGTGCGGGTGACGATCGTCACCTGCTTCACCGGGAACGTCGCGCGGCCTACCGGTTTTGCGCTGGCGTGCCAGCTCGACAAGGGATTGTCGGCGGACCTCGATTACATGGCGCTACGCCGCGCAGAGGATATCGCGGCCTGTGCGGTGATCGGCGCACACGCGGTTCACCTGCCGCTATTGGAGGCGCCGCACCGCGGCTATGCGAGCGCACCCGAGTTGTTTGCCGCGCGACGTGCGGACGACATGATGCAGGAGCCGCTGACCGAGCAGCTTGAAGAGACGATCGACCGGTTGCGGCCGGACGTGCTGCTCGCCCCTTTGGCGGTCGGCAACCACGTCGACCACTGGCTGGTGCGCGATGCGTTGAGCGCGATCGACAGGCCGATGTTGTTGTGGGAGGATTGGCCCTACCTGACCCGCGCCTCGCACACGCCCGTTGAAGCAGTGCGGGAGCAACATGTGCTGAGCGCGCAGGATCGGCATGAGCGCACCGTGATGTGCGCGGCCTATGCGTCGCAGATCGGCTTTCAGTTCGGCTCGGTCGAGAAGATGGAGGCGGCAATCGCGCAGGTGCGTGAGGAACGGCTCTACGACGCGGGGTGACGCCGGGGCGGGCTCAGCAGCGGCGCTCAACCTCTACGATCACGTCACCCGCCATCAGCGACGCGGCCTGCGGATCCCAGTAACCGTACGGCTCGGTCCCGCGATAGATGCGCAGGCCGAGCCCGGTCGTAATCGCGGACAAGGGCTGTCCGATCTCATCGGCGGTGACCGTGCGCTCGGTCAGCGACACGCGACCGCCCGCATTGGCGAGATCGGCGAGGTAATCGGCGATGTGCGGGCCGTGACGCGATCCGGCGAGCAGCAGGCCGGCGAAGCTTGCGGGGTTGATGACGGTGTTCGCGCCTGCCTGCCGTGCCAGCACCTCGTTGTCCTCCGACCGGATCACGACGCTGATCGGCACATCAGGCGCGATGCGGCGCGCGGTCAGCACGATCAGGATCGAGGTGTCGTCGCGTCCGGCGGAGACGAGGATGCTGCTCGCCTGGCTGGCGCGAACCGCCTCCAGCGTGACGTTGCGGGTCGCGTCGCCCTCCATCACCACCGTGCCCGCGGCCTCGGCGGCGGCGGTCGCCTCGGCCCGCGGATCGATCACCACGATCGTCTGCGGGTCGGCGCCGCGGCGGATCAGCTCGCTCACCGCCTCCTCGCCGCTGGTGCCGAAGCCGGCGACGACCGTGTGCGCGTTCAGATTGCGTTGGATCGAGCGCATGGTCCATTTCTCCCAAACACCGCGCAGCAGGAATTGATAGGCCGACCCTAAAAAGATCAGCCACACGAACAGCCGGATCGGCGTCACCACGAATGTGTCGAACAGCCGTGCGCCGTCGGTCACGGGCACGATGTCGCCGTAGCCGACGGTGGTGATGGTGATCATGGTGAAATAGATCACGTCGACCACGCTGATGCGGCCGTCGATGTTGTCGCGCAGTCCCTCGCGTTCGAACCAGTGTCCGGCAAGCGCGATGCCGATCAACCCGGCGACGAGCAGCACGCGCCAGGCGAGCGCCGCCCAGCTGGGCGCGGTGTTGCGGCGCAGGCGGGGCGCGGCGCCTCGACGCGGGATGGGGCGACGGACAGGACGCGCCATGCGGATCAGTCCTGCGCGTTTGTGACCGGCTGATCGGCACCAGTCGTCGGCGGGGCCGGTTCGGTGGTCGGCGCGACGATCTCGACGTCGACGCGGCGGTTCTTGCGACGGCCGGCGGGATCGTCGCTGCCGTCGAGGTTGACGTTGGGCGCAGCGGGGCGGCCCGAACCCAGCGCGACCACGGTGATGCGCGCGGGGTCGACCTTGTGCGCGACGAGATAGGCGCGGACCGCCTCCGCCCGCCGCCCCGACACGCGCAGGTTCGCGGCGGCGCTGCCGTCGTTGTCGCTGCTGCCGCGCAGAACCCAGCGCGCGTCCGCCGGCAGCGCCGGTGCGGCAAGCAGCGCGTCGAGCGCGGCGCGTCCCTCGTCATCCAAGGCGGCACCCTGTTCGAACAGGATCGTCGCACCGGTCGGCGGCGGTGACACCGTGGGCGTAGGCTCGGGCTTGCTTGCCGCGATCACGTCGGGCTGCATGATCGATTGCGCCGCGGCGCCATTGTCGAAGCCGGACGATGGCGTCGGGGACGGTTTCGGCGCCGGCGCGGGCGCGCGCACGTCGCAGGCGGCGAGCAGCAGCAGCGTCGGAAGCGCAAGTCGCAGCCTGTTCATGCGGTCATCTCCTCTGTCTGGCGGGGCGTGTCGGCGGCACCCAGCGGCCTCCAGCCGGTTTGGTCGATCCGGCTGCGCGGCACGTAGAGCAGCACGGTGTCGCCGGTCGACGGCGTCGGTGTCGAGGCGTGCGAGAACATGCGCAGCGACCCGTCCTTGCGCAGCAGCAGCAGCGGGCCGCCATCCTCGGGCAGGCTCCGCGCCGCGCCGGCGAAGTCGGCGGCGTCCTCCACCTCGGCAGCGGCGAAGGTCCAGCCCGCGCGCTCGCGCATTGCGACATCCTCGACGCCCAGCCCGGAGCGGAACATCGCCCGGCCGCGCAGCGCATCGGGCAGTCGTCTGGGATCGTCACCCGCGGCGTCGCCCAACTGGTACACGTTGTCGCGGCCGAGCTCGGGGGCGAATTCGCTGCACACGAGCGCGTTGTACGCCTCGTTCTCGGTCGTGGCGGCGAGCAGGCCGAATTGTTGCAGGTCGAGCTGTTCCTCGGTCGCCTCGGCCAGGATTTCGCCGTGATAGGTCGGCACCCCCTCGGCCCGGGCGGCGCTGAGCCGCTGCCAGCTGGTGTCGCTGATCGTCACGCCGATCCCCAACGTGCGCAGTGCGCGCGCGAGCGACAGGCTCCAGCGGGTCGAGCCGACGACGAGCACGCCGCGCCCGCCCGCGGCGGTGAGCCCCAGCGCCCTGGCGAAAGGGGCGATCGTAAAGCCATGCGCGACGATGGTGGAGGCGACAACCGCGAACGACAAGGCGACCAGCGTACCGCCGTCGCCGTAGCCCAGGTCATCGAGGCGGAGCGCGAACAGTCCGGTGATCGCGATCATGACGACGCCGCGCGGCGCGATCCAGCCGATCAGCAACCGTTCGCGCCACGGAATACGGCTGAATGACAGGCTGAGCAGCACGGTTGCCGGGCGCACGACGAACAGCAACGCGACGAGGAACAGCCCGAAACGCCACTCGAACTGGCGCAGCACGCCGAGATCGAGCGAGGCGGAGAGCAGCACGAACACCCCCGATACGAGGATGATCGTCATATTCTCCTTGAAGGTCAGGAAATCGCGCAACGACGCCAGCCGCATGTTGGCGAGCGCGACGCCCATGACGGTGACCGCGAGCAGCCCGGTTTCCTGCTGGATCGCGTTCGAGCCCACGAACGTGCCGATCACTGCGACGAGGATCACCGGCGCCTTCAGATATTCGGGCACATAGCCGCGCGGCAGCGCCCAGCCGAGCAGCCGTGCGACGCCGTAGCCGAGCAGCCCCGCGACCGCCGCGGCGGCGAGCAGGCTGAGCAGGCTTTCGAGGATCGTCGCGCCGCTGCCGGCCTGGCGCAACACCTCATAGGTGACGACCGCGCAGAGCGCGCCGATCGGATCGTTGACGATCGCTTCCCATTTCAGGATCGCGCGCGGGCGCGCCGCGACGCTGGATTGCCGCAGCAGCGGCAGGACGACCGTCGGGCCGGTGACGACCAGAATGCCCGCGAACAGGATCGCGACCGGCCAGACGAGCCCCGCGACATAATAACAGGCAAGCGCGCCGAGCACCCAGCCGAGCGGTACGCCGATCAGCACCAGCCGGTGCACCGCGCCCTCGGCATGTTGAAGTTCGCGCAGGTTGAGGCTTAGCCCGCCCTCGAACAGGATCACCGCGACGGCCAGCGATACTGCGGGTTCGAGCAGGTGGCCGAAATCCTCCGCCGGCCGGATGAGGCCGGTGGCCGGGCCGGCGAGCAACCCCGCGACCAGCATCAGCGCAATCGCGGGCAGGCCGGTGCGCCACGCGATCCACTGCGCGCCGATGCCCAGCAGCCCGACGAGCGCCAGCACGAAGGCCAGATGATTCATTGCAACTCCCCCGCCACGCCTTTGGCGCGATCGTTGAACAAGGGACGGATGCTCGGCTTTGTTCCGACAGGCTTGCGGGCGGTCACATCGATGCCCCTAGCGCTCACGCACCGAGCCGCGTCAGTCGTGCGTCGGCGAGGTCGAGTTCGCGCCCGAGCTGATCCGCCAGCGTGTTGCTGATCTCGCCGCCGCGGGCGAGCGCGAACGTGGTCGCTCGTTCGGCGCGGATGCCCGCGAGGCGCAGCGTGCGCTCGATCGCGGTCAGCTGCGCCTGCTGCGACCGCTCGTCCTCGTCGCCCGTGATGCTGTCGATCCGTTCGCGGTACTGGTCCATGATCCGCGCCGCGATCTCGGTCGAGCGATCGGCGTCGCCGTGTTCCTCGGCCATCTGGTGCTGCACCCGTTCGATCTCCGCAATCGCGGCCTTCGCGCCCTTGATGCGGGCGCGGTCGCGTTCCTCCGCTGCGCCCTCGTCGACGGGCAGGTGCAGCCCGCGCAGCAGCAGCGGCAGGCCGACCGAGGCGATCACGAGCGACGCGAGGATCACGCCCGAAGCGAGCAGGATCGCGAGATCGCGCGCCGGGAAGGGCGAGCCGTCGTTCATCGTCATCGGCAGCGTCAGCGCACCCGCCAGCGTGATCGCGCCGCGCGCGCCCGCCGCCGACATCGCGGCGATGATCCGCTGCGGCGGGCTGGCGGTGTTCGTTGCACCGGCGCGACGCGCGCGCAGCAGCGTGAAGCGCAGCGACACCCACACCCAGGCGAAGCGCAGGGCGCCGAGCGCGGCGACGATCGCGCCGACGTAGAGCAGCAGCCACCACATGCTGTCATGCCCGGTGACCGCAATCGTTTCGCGTGCGCGGTGGACCAGATCGGGGAATTGCTCACCCAGCAGCACGAAGATGACGCCGTTCAACGTGAACTGGAGCATGTCCCACACCGCGCCGCGCCTGATCCGCGCGGCGGCGCCGAGCGCGACGCCGCTGCCGGCAAAGGACATCGCGATCCCCGATGCCGCCGCCGCGAGCACGCCCGAGGCGTGGACATGCTCGGCGAGCAGGTAGGCGCCGAACGGGATCAGCAGGCTGACGAGGATGTTCGAGCCGGTGTCGTCGCCGAAGCGGTCGGCGAACAATGCCTTGCCGCGCACGGCAGCCCAGGCGGTGGCGACCCCGATCGCGACGCCCGCCAGCGCCATCCACGCGAAGGTCGTCGCCGCGCTGCCGAGCGAGAAGGTACCGCTCAACGCCGCCGCGATCGCAAAGCGCAGGCAGACGAGGCCGGACGCGTCGTTGAGGAGCGATTCGCCCTCAAGGATGTGCATCATCCGTTTGGGCACCGTCACCTTTTGCGCGACCGCGCTGACCGCGATCGGATCGGTCGGCGAGACGATCGCGGCGAGCGCAAAGGCGACCGCGACCGGCATCGCCGGGATCAGCCAGTGGATGAACAGTCCGACGCCCAGCACGGTCAGGAACACGAGACCGAGCGCGAGACCCAGGATCGCGCCGCTGTCGCGGAACAGTTCGTCCTTGGGGATGCGCCAGCCGTCGAGGAACAGCAGCGGCGGCACCAGCAGCAGGAAGAAGAGCTCGGGATCGAGCTCGACGCGGATGCCGGCGAACAGGCCGATCAGCGCGCCGAGGCCGATCTGAACGAGCGGGCGCGGCAGGGCCGAGGGCAGCAGGCGCGAGACGATGCTGCTGGCGACAACCGCGAGCAACAGGAAGAGGCACAAGGTGACGACGTTCAATACAGGCTCCGGTGGTTGGCAGGTGCCTTGTACTGCGATTGCGCGCGAGGTCACCCCCGCGGAGGGTTTCCGTTCATTGCCGGGGCGGCGCGACCGCAGCGTCGATTAGGCGCTTGCGGCAAGGATTTCGCCGCCGACGTGCGACCGCGACGTTTTGGGATCGATCGGGGCGGACAAACGCGGCATAACGATCGTTCCGGCGTCGTCGTGTCGCCGTGTGCAGCCCCGTCGCGTTCACGGCTGCCGAGCCTGCGCTGTACCCTGTCGTTCGGAGAAGCATGACTGCCCTCGATGCCCTGCACGCCGCCCCTGCCGAGGTCCGCGCGGCCGCGCTCGACCTGCTCGATGCGGTATCGGCGCCGTTGACCGAGCGGCAGCTGGTCACCGCGTTGCGGCAGGGCGGCCTGGGGCTGCTGGAGGCGCGGCGCGTTGCGCGGGGCTTGCGCAAGCTGGACCTGATCGCGGTGACGCGGCGGTGATGGAGGACCGGGCGTGACCGCGGGATCAGGGAGCGGAGCGGCGGGCGAGTGGGACGGTGCCGCGGTGCGCGCCTGGCTCAGCGGTCGTGTCGCCGCGGCGCGGGCGGATCAGGTGACGGCGCAGCGGCGCGGGCGGGACGGCGAGGACGATTGCGACGTGGCCGCGGCGGAGGAACTGGTCTGCTCCCATGTCGACAACGCCGCCATGACCGCGACGCAGGCGGGCTTCATCGTCGCGCTCGACGCACTGGCCCATCGCGACGATTACATCTGGCGCGGCGTGTATGACGACCGCCGTTTCGACCGCCACGTCCGGGCTGCGGTCAGAAAGGTGCGCCGGATGGCGAAGGGCAACACCGGGTTCGACCGCCGCTCGCACTATCAGTGACGGTGCGCGGCGCAGGGCACAGCGTCTGATACGATCTTGCCGGGCAGCGCGTGCGCATCTACGGTGACGCCGTCCGTGGTGTTTTTCGCCGCGGACGAATGATCGCGCCGGTGCCTCGACGAGAGGCTTAAAAGGGAACGCGGTGAAGGCGATGCGTCGCCCGAAGCCGAGGCTGTCCCTGCAACTGTAAGCGGTGAGCGCGATGCACAGGCTCCCTTCGCGGGGGCAGCCACTGGGCCGAAGGGCCTGGGAAGGTGTGCATCAAGCGATGACCCGCGAGCCAGGATACCTGCCGGCGTCTGGTCGCTCTTGCCCTGGCCCAGGGGATGGCCGCGGCACGGTGAACCCGTCTGAGCGACGAACGAGCGGCGGGGGCCGCATCGGATACGTGCGTCGGTCGCGAAAGGGCGTCCGGGCGGCGCGCGTGGCCGACCGTTCGCGCGAACGGCACGCCCCGGCCCGACGTCGACGACGCCGATGGGGGGTTATACATGACGATACATACCGTTTGGCGGGTCGCGATCGCGTCCGCCGTTCTCGCTGCCGCGATCGATGCCGCGTGCGCGCAGGTGACGCCGGACACCGACGACATCCTCGTCACCGGCCGGAGCCTGGAGGAAACGCTGCCGCAGGAGCGGGCACGCTATGGCAGCGACCTGGCGATCGTGACCGAGGAGCAGGTCAAGGAGAGCGGCGCGGTCGATGTCGCGACCGCGCTCAGCGCAATGCCGGGCCTGTACGTCCAGCCTGCGAACGGGCCGTTCAGCTACGTCGACGTGTCGTTGCAGGGATCACGCACGCAGGATGTTTTGTGGACGATCGACGGCATCCGCATCAACAACCGGCTGTACGGCGGCACCTCGCCCAACGACACGCTGCCTGCGAGCATGATCGAGCGGGTCGAGGTGCTGCGCGGCGGCGAGAGCCTGTTCTACGGCACGCAGGCCGCGGCGGGCGTGATCAACGTCATCACCCGCGGTTTCTCCGATCGGCTCGGCGGGCAGGTCGATGCGAGCGTCGACAGTTTCGGCGGCACCGCGCTGAGCGGTTATGTGCGCGGCGGCGCGGGCGGGCATCAGTTCGTCGCCTGGGGATCTTACAACCGGTCGGCGGGCTATCAGCCGTTCAGCCGGATGGAGCCGAGCGCGACCGACCGCGCGCGCGGGTATGACCTGTGGTGCGCCGGCGGCAAATACCGCTACGATCTGGGCCCCGAATGGCAGGTGAACCTGCAATACATCCATACCGAGGCCAAGCTCGACAATCTGGCGGTGACGCGCACGCGCGAGAGCCGCAACGACCGCAACGAGGAAACCGCCAGCGCGCGGCTCGACTATGTCGGCAGCGACGCGGTGCAATTGTTCCTGAAGGGCTATTACCACGATTGGAGCACGGCCTATGTGCAGATCCGCAACCGGATCGGCGGCGGCGCGCCTGAGGTCGTCTATCCGGCCGGTACCTTCTGGGGGTTCAAGGATTACGGCGGCAGTGCGCTGGCGCAACTGCGCCTGCACCGCGGGCTCGAATATCTGATCGGTTACGATTTCCAGCAGTTCAACGGGCGCGACGACGTGCTGCTGATCGGCGCCACCAATGAGCGCGTCCATGCCGGCACGTTCCAGGTCCGCACCACCGACGATCTGTCGCGGCGCGCCCGCGCGTCGGCCGGGTTGCGCTACAACGACGGTAGCGGATCGCGGAAGACGGTGTGGAACGTCACCGGACGGTTCGACGTGAACGACGGCCTGTACCTGCAAGCGAACGGCGGCACCTCGTTCCTGCTGCCGAGTGCGTCGCAGCTGTACCAGATCGATCCATGCTGCGAGCGCGGCAATCCGAACCTGCGCCCGGAGGAAAGCCTGAGCGTCAACGTCGGTGTCGGCGGGTCGATCGCAGAAGGACGCGTGACGTGGCAGGCGACCGCGTTCGCACGGCGGATCGATCGGCTGATTTCGATCTCGCACGACGATCCGGCCTATCCCGATGGCATCTACAGCAATTCCGACGCGCGCGTGAACGTGCGTGGTGCCGAGGCGCAACTGGGCGCGGTGCTGGGCGCGGCGTGGCACCTGGATGCCAGCTACACCTATGTGCAGGCGCGCAATCGCGGATCGGACGTGCAGCGCGATCGCACGCCCGAGCAGCTGGCGCGGGGTTCGGTCGCGTGGCGGCCAACGACGCTGCCGGTCGGTGCAAATGCGTCGGTGAACTGGGTCGGCGATGCCTTTTCGACCGCGAGCGGTTTCGGGCGGCGCAACTACGGTGATTACGCATTGGTCGATGCGGGGCTGCACCTGTTTCCCGATGCGGAGCGCCGCCACCGCTTCGACCTGTCGGTGGAGAATGTGCTCAACCGCGCTTATGCCACGCGCGGCTTCCAGTCGGCGGTGCCCGACAGCGGCGGCGCGCGCTTCCTGTACTTTGCGCGCGGCGTGCCGCGGACGCTGCGGGTCAGCTACGGGGCGACGTTTTGAGGGTGCCGCGCGGCGTGCTTGTCGTGCACCGGTGGCTCGGCGTTCTGGTCGGCGCGGTGATGACGATATGGTGCCTGTCGGGCTTCGTCATGATGTACGCCGATTATCCGCGACTGACGGGTGAGGCGCAGCTGCGCGGGCTCGCGCCGGCGCGATCGCCCGACGCGGCGACGCTGGCGCGGGTGGAGCTGCGCGACGACGCGCGGCTCGCCTCGGTGCGGGTCGAGACGATGGCGGGGCGCGCGGTGCTGCGCGTCGTGCCGGCGGCGGTCGCCGAGCGGCGGATCGCGCAGCAGCGTGCCGCACCCTCGACGGTCGATCTCGGCACCGGCAGGACGCTGACGACAGTCGGGCGCGCGGACGTACGCCGGGTCGCCGAGACGTTTGCGCGGGAAAGCGGGATCGCGGGAGGGGTGCGCAGCATCGCCGCCACCGGCATCGACCAATGGACGGTGCAGACGTTCCGCCGCAACCGGCCGCTGTACCGCGCCGATTTCGCCGATGCGGCGGGAACGACGATCTACATTTCGGGGCGTAGCGGCGAGGTCGTGCAGCACACGACGCGGCGGGAGCGGTTCTGGGGCTGGCTGGGTGCGGTGCCGCACTGGCTCTACCCGACAATGCTGCGGCAGGATGGTGCGGCATGGGCGCAGGTGGTGATCTGGACCTCGCTGCTCGGTTGTTTCCTGACCGTGACGGGATTGTGGGTCGGCGTCGCACGGCTGCGCCGCGGGCGCGACGGGCGACTGGCGTCACCATACAAGCGGCTGTGGTGGTGGCATCATATGGCCGGGCTCTTCTTCGGCGTGCTGGTGCTGACCTGGGTAGCGAGCGGGTTGCTGTCGATGAACCCGTGGGGCTTGCTCGGCCGCGACGCGGGCGGTGCCGCGCGCGAACGCTTGTCGGGCGCGATGCGCTGGGGCGACGTGCGAGCGGCGATCGGTGCGATGACCGCGCTGCCGGCGGACACGCGCCGGATCGAGAGCGCGCCGCTGAATGGTCGGGTGTACCTGCTCTCGGTGGATCACGCCGGAGTCGCCACGCGCTTCGATGCGGCGGCGCAAGTCGCGGCGCTGCGGCGCGAGGACATCGTCGCGGCGTTGCGGCGCGGGCCCGCACTCGGCTCGTTGCGGCTGATCGCGGAGGAGGACAGCTATTACTACGGACACAAGCGCGCGGTGACGCTGCCGGTGTGGCGCGCGATCCTGCGGGATGCCGAGACGACGCGGCTCTACATCGATCCGGAGACGGGCGCGCTGATCCAGGCGGCGAACCGCGATGCGCGGCTGTTCCGCTGGTTGCAGGACGGGGCGCACCGGCTCGACCTGCCGGGGTTGCGCGCCCGGCCATATTGGGACGTGATCGTGCTGGTGTTGCTGTCGGGCGTGACGATGGTGTGCGCGACGGGGATGTGGATGGGGCTGCGCAAGGCGAAGCGCGACATGCGACGGTGGTTACGGTTGCGGCGCCGGCGGGTGGCGTAGCGACGACCGCGACGCGTGACGGGTGCCGATCAGGCTGGCGGTCGGATCGTGCCGTCGGACGGGGACGGCCGAGCAGGGGCGGCGCGACAAAGTGCTTGACAGCGTGACGCTGTTTGAGTACATAACGTGAACATCGAGATGATGCGACAGCGGGCCGGGCGGCGGGGTGACACACTCCACTGCGCCGGCCCGTTGTTGTTTGGTTAGCCTCGATATGCATGGGAAGCGTGCCGGACGGCGGGGATGCGCGCGCGCAGGTGGGGGTCGGCAGCGGTGTGTATCTGAGACGGACCATCGATCGAGCCGATGTATGCGCGTCGAGCGAGCGGTGAATGCCGGCACGCATCTGACGTGCGAGGTTCAACGTAGAAAAGGGGGGCGGCATGCGGCGCTGGGCGCGTTCGACGGTTTTGTCAGGTCGGGGGCGGTGATCGAAACCAAGGCGTTCACCGGGGTGACCGGGGATGCCGGCGGTTACGCGATCCCAAAGGAGATCGACGCGGTGATCGATGCGACGCTGAAGAGCGCCAGCCCGATCCGCGGAATCGCCAGCGTGGTGCAGGTGGGATCGGCCGGATATCGCAAGCTGGTGACGACGGGGGGCACGCCATCGGGCTGGGCGGCGGAGACCGATGCGCGGCCGGCGATGGCGACGCCGGTCTTCGCCGAGATCGCGCCGCCGATGGGCGAGCTGTTCGCCAACCCCTCGGCGAGCCAGGCGATGCTGGACGATGCATTGTTCGACGTCGAAAGCTGGCTGGCGGGCGAGATCGCAGCGGAGTTCGCCAAGGCGGAGGGCGCGGCGTTCGTGAACGGCAACGGCGTCAATCGCCCGCGCGGGTTCCTGCAAGCCGCAACGAGCAATGCGGGCGATGCGACGCGCGCCTTCGGGACGCTGCAATATCTCGCTAGCGGGGCGGCGGGCGATTTCGGCAGCGGCGCGCCCGATCGGTTGATCGATCTGGTGCAGAGCCTGCGCAGCCCCTATCGGCAGGGTGCGTGCTGGGTGATGAACGCGTCGACGGCGGCGCGCAGGCAAGCGTGATCGAGGTGACGCTGCTGCACGACGGCATGGTGTTGCAGAGCGCGGATGCGTCGGGGCTGGCGCGTGGTGACAATCTGGCGCTGCTCGGCGACGAGGTGATCCAGTTCGCGCGCGCCGAGCAGGTCGCGTCGGCGCTGTGGCGGCTGTCCCGATTGACCCGCGGGGTCGGCGGCAGTCCGGCGCAGGCCCACGAGCCGGGTACGCGGTTCGTGCTGCTGGCGCGCGAGTCGCTGCTGGTGGTGGCAGACGGCGCGGTGCGACTCGGCGATCGCGTCCGGGTGAGCGCGCAGGGTGTCGGCGACAGGGACGAGCGGGCGGGTTCCGAAACTTTTCTGGACGGCCGCTCGGTCGCGCCGCTTGCCCCGGTTCACCTGCGCTGGACCGCGAGACCGGATGGCGGTGCGACCGTCAGCTGGACCAGACGCAGCCGGGTCGGCTGGCGCTGGAACGACGGCGAAGTGCCGTTAGGCGAGGAGCGCGAAACGTACCGCGTCGTCGTGTCGAGCAAGTTTGGGGAGCGCGTCGAGATGCTCGCCCAACCGGCGCTGACGATCACGCCGGCGGAGGTCGCGGGCGGGAACGTACGCGTCACGGTCGCGCAGGTCGGCACGTTCGCCACGTCCCGCATCGCCGTCATCGATCAGCCAACAGCGAAGGGAACAAATCATGAGTGAGGACGCGACGCCGCGCCTTGGTCTGCCAGTGTTGCATTTCGGCCAGGCGGCGAAAGAACAGACGCACAATGAAGCACTTGCGCTGCTCGACATCGTCGTGGCGGGTGTCGTCGAGGATGTCGGGGTCAACGTGCCGCCGGCTGATCCCGCAGTCGGGCAATGCTGGATCGTGGGCGACGAACCGGTCGCGGAATGGGCCGGCAATGCGCGCGCGATCGCGGGCTGGACCGATGGCGGGTGGCGTTTCGTACCGGCGACACCAGGGCTGTCGGTGTGGTGCACGCAGCGCGCGCGTCGCGTCGCGTTCGCCGGTGAATGGGAGGACGGCGTGGTTCGCGCGCGTCGCGTGATCGTCGACGGCATTCCCGTAATCGGTGCCCGCCAACCCGCGATTGTGGCACCGGTGGCGGGCGCGACGATCGATGTCGAGGCGCGCGTCGCGGTCGACGCGATCCTGAACGCGATGCGGGCGCATGGGCTGATCGGCTGATCCAAAAGTGTGTTGTTCCTGCCACAGTCAGCTATTTTGATCGCTTGTGTGGAAACCAACGCTCGGATAGTGGGTTTGCGCTGTCCGTAGTGACACCAAGGAAAGGGGAATAGTATGCGGAAGCTTGCCATAACTGTGGCGCTCGCTTCGACCGCGCTCGCCTCGCCCGCACTGGCCCGCGACAAGGCGTGGTACGTGGGCGTTGAGGGCGGTGCGATGATCGTCGAAGACATCGACTACAACGTGAACGGCGGCGCCAACACGACGCTGACCGGTCAGACCACCATCGACCACAATTACGGTTACGACGTTGACGGCGTGATCGGTTACGATTTCGGCGCGTTCCGCCTCGAGACCGAGGTCGGTTATCGCTCGGCGACTGTTGACGCGATCCGTTCGTCGGGTCGTATCCCGGTCGGCCCGAACGCCGGTCAGTCGGTTCCGGCCGGCAGCTACGACTATGCAGGCGGCCGCAGCTCGGCGCTCAGCTTCATGGTCAATGGCCTGCTGGACTTCGGTCCGGACGATGGCCTGCAGGGCTTCGTCGGCGGTGGTGCCGGTGTGGCACGCGTGAAGGGCAAGTACGCTCTGACCCGCAGCTACCGTCTGGTCGACGATTCGGACACCGTGTTCGCATGGCAGGCGCTGGCGGGTATCCGCGCTCCGCTGAGCGAGAACGTCGACGTCTCGCTGAAGTATCGCTTCTTCAACGCGGACAGCGTCAACTTGGTTGATGCGCGCGGCAGCAACTACGACGGCCGGTTCCGTTCGCACAGCATCCTGGGCGGCGTGACCTACAACTTCGGTGAGCCGGCAGCACCGCCGCCGCCTCCCCCGCCGCCGCCGCCGCCTCCGCCCGAGCCGGCTCCGCCGCCTCCGCCGGAAGTGGTCTGCTCGCCTGGTCCGTTCATCGTGTTCTTCGAGTGGGACAAGTCGGACGTCACGCCGGAAGCAGCGTCGATCCTCGACAACGCGGTCACCCAGTATCAGAACTGCAGCAACGCGCAGGTCATGCTGGCTGGTTACACCGATACGTCGGGTTCCTCGCAGTACAACGTCGGCCTGTCGCAGCGCCGCGCGGACTCGGTGAAGGCCTACCTCGCGTCGAAGGGTGTTCCGGACGGCGTGATGACCACGGAAGCGTTCGGCGAAACCCGCCTGCGCGTCCAGACCGCCGACGGTGTGCGCGAAGTGCAGAACCGTCGCGTGGAGATCACCTACGGTCCGGGTTCGGGCCAGTAAGTCGATCGTCACTGACGTACGAAAAGAGGGGAGGTCGGCGCATCGCCGGCCTCCTTTTTTCGTTGTGACTGAGGCAGGTCGGGCACTGCGCGAACGCCACCACACGCCCACTAGCGCTGTCGTTCATCCACGCGTAAGCGCGCGGGCATGACGACGAAGACCGTTTCGGACAGCAACGCAGCGGTCATCGGATCGCGCGACCAATTGATCCAACATTTCGCCTCGGGCGAGAAGCCGCAGAGCCGCTGGCGGATCGGCACCGAGCACGAGAAGTTCGTCTACGCGCGAAGCGATCACCATGCGCCGTCGTGGGATGAGCCGGCTGGCATCCGCGCGCTGCTGGGCGAGTTGGAGCAGCACGGCTGGCGTCCGGTCGAGGAGAACGGCAAGGTCATCGCGCTGACTGGCGCCGACGGATCGGTCAGCCTGGAGCCGGCGGGGCAGTTCGAGCTTTCGGGGGCGCCGCTCGAGCACCTGCACCAGACCTGCGCCGAAACGGGCCGCCACCTGGAGCAGGTGAAGGCAGCGGGCGAGAAGCTGGGAATCGGCTTCCTCGGGCTTGGCATGTGGCCTGACAAGACACGCGCCGAGCTGCCGATCATGCCGAAGGGTCGCTACGCGATCATGCTGCGCCATATGCCGCGCGTCGGCACGATGGGGCTCGACATGATGCTGCGTACCTGCACGATCCAGGTGAATCTGGATTATGCCAGCGAAGCCGACATGGTGAAGAAGTTCCGCGTCGGTCTGGCGCTGCAACCGCTCGCCACCGCGCTGTTCGCCAATTCACCGTTTACCGAAGGCAAGCCCAACGGGTTCCTCAGCTATCGCAGCCATATTTGGTCCGACACCGACCCGGCGCGGACGGGCATGCTGCCGTTCGTGTTCGAGGACGGGTTCGGCTACGAGCGCTATGCCGACTATATGCTCGATGTCCCGATGTACTTCGTCTACCGCGACGGGCAGTACATCGATGCGGCGGGGCTGAGCTTCCGCGACTTCCTGCGCGGCGAGCTGTCGGTGCTGCCGGGCGAGCGGCCGACGATCGAGGACTGGAACGACCATCTGTCGACCGCCTTCCCCGAGGTGCGGCTCAAGACCTTCCTGGAAATGCGTGGTGCCGACGGGGGGCCGTGGAACCGCATCTGTGCGCTGCCAGCGTTCTGGGTCGGCTTGCTGTACGACGACGCCGCGCTGGATGCGGCGTGGGATGTGGTCAAGGACTGGACGCTGGAGGAGCGGCAGGCGTTGCGGGACGCGGTGCCGGCGCAGGGGCTGTCGGCGCCGATAGCGGATGGCGGGCAGTTGCGTGACGTGGCCGGACGCGTGCTCGACATCGCACATGCCGGGTTGAAGGCACGCGCGCGGTTTAACGCGGCGGGTGACGACGAGACCGGCTTCCTCGACCCGCTGCGCGAGGTCGTGCGTAGCGGCAAGGTGCCCGCGGAGGTGCTGCTGGAGCGATATCACGGCGCATGGAGCGGCGACGTGTCGAAGGTGTACGACGAGGCGAGCTTCTGACGTCGGGACGGTCGTTCGGATGAGGACGCGCCTAGACTGGCGCGTGCTCTACCGGCGTGGCTGAGCTACCCCGCGCCCAGCGCAGGAAGCGCGGTACTGCACCGCGGCGGGCCATCCAGGCGTGATAGGCCTGGTAGTCGGGATCGAGTAGCAGGTGGCGCTCCTCGGTCTTCGCGCGCCAGAAATAGATGCCGCTGACCGCCGCCATCAGGATCGTCGCACGCACGGCGTCCGTCAGGCTGCCGGTGGTGAGGAACGGGATCGTCGATATCCACCAGAACAGGTTTTTCGACAGATACGCCGGGTGCCGCGACAGCGCATAGGGTCCGTGCGTCAGGATGCCGCGGTTGGTCAGGTTGGAAAATCGCAAACCAAAGGCGACGGTCGACCAGGCGTAGATGCCGGTCAGCACCACCAGCAATGCGCCGGTCGCCGCCAGCATCGTCGGATGTCCCTGCATCCAGTGCGTCCAGTCGGCGGTGCCGGGGCGATAATCGAACGGCCGTCCGTCATCCATCATGATGAATGGCGGGTAGCAGATGAGCGCGGCGGTCCAGCCGGCCATGAACGGGTTGGCGGAGCGGATATGCGCGTCGAGCGGACGCATCGTCAGCAGGTAGCCGACGGTCGCGAAGGCGACATCGACCACGAACATGAAGCTGATCAGCCAATTGGCGAGCGCGGTCGGCGAGCCGAGCAGGTTGGCGCCATCGGCGTCAACGAAATCGGCGAAGCCGGGCGGCACGATCGCGAGCATGAAGGCGAGAAAGAACGCCTTCACGCCCCAGGCGCGTAGGTGCGCGTAGATCGCCTCGCGGTCGGCGACCGCGGTGCCGGTGATCCAGGCGCCGAGCGACCAGGCGCCGTCGCGCGCATCGACCAGATAACGGTCGAGCCACAACACATAAGGGATCGAGGCCGCGAGCAGCCACGGCGCGGCGCTCTCCAGGCACCACATCGCGAAACGGTAGTTACCGTCCCAGTAAAACCGCCCGGTCATGTAGATGAGCGCGATCCCGGCCCAGGTGATCCACAGCCCGGCAAGCTTCACCAGACTGACGTCGATCGTCTCGCGCAGCGGTTTGGCATGCGACCAGTCGATCCCGGTCGACGCGCGGCGGTGGACCTTGTCGACCAACAGCGACCAAAGGATCATCGGCACCGCGCAGGCCGCGACGTTCATCAGCGCAGCATAAGTGCCGTCCATGCCGAAGTGTCGCGCGACCACGATCCAGGCGATCAGCCCGGCGAGCCCCGCCATGCCGACGCCGTGGCTTACCGCGCTGGTAGGGCGAGGATCGACGCGTGCGGCACCCGCAAGGGCTGAGTCGTGGAACATGGCCGTCGACATAGCCGTGCATTGGTAAGCGACACGTGAAGCACGCCAAACCACCACGCTCAGCCACCCGCCTGTTGCCATGCGAGGATGCGCGGATCGGGCGCGAGCAACATCAGCACGTTGAGCGTCAGATTGTCGTGGATCGTGGCGAGCAGCAGCAGCTCAAGCGCGATCGCCACCGTGATGCCGGTCCACACCGGCAGGGAACGTGCGAGCAGGAGGCCTGCGATCATGCAGGCAATGTCGCCGCCGGAGTTGAGCACGCTGTCGCCGGTGTAGCCGAGTGCGGCGATGACGCTGCGGTAGCGCTCGATCACGGTGGGCGAGTTCTCCGCCACCTCCCATGCCGCTTCGATGACGACGGCCACGAGCAGGCGTGTGCGCCCGTCGACGCGGCGCAACAGCGACCAGCCGGTGGCGTCGAAGAGCAAACCGTGCACGACGTGTGTCGCGCTGTAGGGATCGAGCAGTTGCTGGCTGTTCTCGGGCGAGGCCACCTGACCATGCCATAAAGCGATGCGCCCGCAGGTGCAGACCGCGCTGCGTCCCATCGCGAGCAGGACCACGGCCGCGAGCGCGATCACGCCAGCGATGGCCCAACATGTCTGCGCCGCGCCGTTCGTGCCTGATCCGCTCTCCCTGCGCGTCAGCGTAGCGCGCGGCGGCGCGAGGCGATATGCCGCAACCATGGCAGGGACACGCCCAGGTACGCGATGGTGAGGATGCGAGGGTGAGATTGGGCGCGCTCAAGCTCAAGCTGCAGCTCGTCTGCGGCGACGGGTTCGCGATGGGGCCGGGCAAGGCCGACCTGCTGGAGGCGATCAATCGCGAGGGGTCGATCTCGGCGGCCGGACGCGCGCTTGGCATGAGTTACCGCCGCACCTGGTTGCTGGTCGACGAGATGAACCGTTGTTTCTCCGATCGGCTGGTCGAGGCGGCGGCGGGCGGCGGGCAGAACCGCGGCGCTCGGTTGACGGCGGACGGGCGTGCGGTGCTTGCCGCCTATCGTACGCTGGAGGCAGAGGCGGCGGTGATCGCCGACAGCGAGGCGTATCACGCGCTGACCCGCACGTTGCTCGACGCACCGCAGCCGGCGCGAGCGTGAGCAGGACGGCATCCCTTCCGCCATCGGCGCGTTGGGGCCGCTCACCGAGAGAAGTAGACTTATGACCACCCCGACCTTGTTCACCCCGACGCAGGTCGGCGGCCTGTCACTCGCCAACCGCATCGTCATCGCGCCGATGTGCCAATATTCGGCCGTCGATGGCTGCATGACCGATTGGCACCTGATCCACCTCGGTCATCTGGCGCTGTCGGGTGCGGGCGTGCTGACGATCGAGGCGACGGCGGTGGTGCCGGAGGGGCGCATCACTTACGGCGACGTCGGCCTGTGGAACGATGCGACCGAAGCGGCGATGAAGCGGGTGCTGGACGGCGTCCGTGCCTATTCGAAGATGCCGATCGCGATCCAGCTGGCGCATGCCGGGCGCAAGGCGTCGACCGAGCTGCCGTGGACCGGCGGCAAGCAGATCGCGGCGGCCGACGCGAACGGCTGGCAGACCGAGGCGCCGTCGGCGCTGCCCTTTGCCGAGGGTGAGGCCGCGCCGCATGCGCTGACGCGCGCGCGGATGGATGAAATCCGCGATGCCTTTGCCGAGGCGACGCGGCGTGCGGCGCGGCTCGGGCTCGACGCAGTGCAAATTCACGCCGCGCACGGTTATCTGCTGCACGAGTTCCTGTCGCCGCTCTCCAACACCCGCGACGACGATTACGGTGGCAGCCTGGACAACCGGATGCGCTACCCGCTCGAAATCTTCGACGCGGTGCGCGCAGCATTCCCGGCCGACAAACCGGTCACGGTGCGCGTGTCGGGCACCGACTGGGTCGACGGCGGCTGGGACGTGGATGGCACGATCGCCTTTGCGAAGGCGCTGGAGGCGCGTGAGTGCGCCGCGATCCATGTGTCGAGCGGCGGGCTCGATCCGGCGCAGAAGATCCCGGTCGGGCCGAACTATCAGGTGCCGTTAGCGCGCGCAGTGAAGGCGACAGTGTCGATGCCCGTCGTCACGGTCGGGCTGATCACTGACTTCGAGCAGGCGGAGGCGATCGTCGCGACGGGTGACGCCGACATGATCGCGCTTGCGCGCACGATCCTCTACGATCCGCGCTGGCCCTGGCATGCGGCGGCAGCGCTAGGCGGGCGGGTGCGCGCGCCGAACCAGTACCTCCGTTCGCAGCCGCATCGCTTCAAGGACCTGTTCGACGAGGCCGATGACGACACCTATTGAGCGCTGACAAGGCTGAGCGATGACCAACAATGTAGCTTCGATTGCTCCCACGCTGACCGCGGCCGAGCCTGCGCAAGAGGTGGGTGGCTGGCATCTGCCTTCCGTCCTTCGTGCGGCGGGGCTGTGCGCCGGTGCGATTGCGCTGTTGCTGCTGATCGGCTTCATGCTCAGCCGGCACGCGTTCGAGTTCGACCTCGCGATCAGCAATGCGCTGCGGGGGTCGGGTCCGGCGTGGCTGCGCCATGCGATGGCGGACGTGACCGCGCTCGGCGGCGGCACGGTGCTGACGATCGTCACGATCGGTGCGGTGGCGCTGCTGGTCGCGCAGCGGCTGGCGTTGACCGCCGGCATGGTCGCGGCGGCGGTAATCACGGGAACGGCGAGCAGCAACCTGCTGAAGCTCGTCTTCCAACGGCCACGCCCGCCGATCGCCGATCGGCTGATCCAAGTATCGGGTGACAGCTTTCCGAGCGGTCATGCCGCCAATTCGGCGCTCGTCTATCTGACGCTCGCCGCATTGGTGACGCAGGTGACGCCGGGGAGGGCGACGCGCAGCACGGTGTTGATGCTGGCGATCATCCTCGTCGGCGCGATCGGTACCAGTCGCGTTTACCTGGGCGTGCACTGGCCGTCGGACGTACTCGCCGGGTGGAGCTACGGCACGCTGTGGGCGATCGGCTGGTGGCAGATCGCGCGGAGGACGCGGCCGCTGCTGTCGCGCTAGACGCCGGCGAGCGCGAGCAGGCGCTGCGCCGCCTTCAGGTGCGGCGCATCAACCATCTTGCCGTCCAGTTGCAGCGCGCCAGCGCCGGGGTTGGCCGCGAACAGGTCGACGACCGCGCGCGCGTGCGTGATCTCCGCATCGCTGGGTGAGAAGGCAGCGTTGATGACCGGCACCTGCGCCGGGTGGATCGCCATCATGCCGGTGAAGCCGTCGCGCCTCCCGCGCGCAGCATAAGCGGCGAGGCCGTCCAGGTCGCGGAGGTCGGGGTAGACCGTTTCGATCGCGGGCACTCCGGCGACGTGCGCACCGAACAGCGTGAGCGCGCGCACCATCTTGTATGGGTCGGTGTAGCTGCCATCCGACTCGCGGCTGGTCGACGCGCCGATAGCCGCGGGCAAATCCTCCGCGCCCCAGGTCAACCCGGCGAGGCCCCCATGCTCATCGACGCCGTCGTAGTCGCCGAGTGTGAAGACCGCGCGCGGCGTCTCGCTCGCGATCGGCAGAATCAGATAATCGCCGGGCAGGCGTCGGCGCAGTTCGGCGATCGAGGCGCGCCCCTCCGCCTTGGGCAGCACCACGCCCGCCATCGCCGCGCCGTCGAGTGCCGCCAGATCGTCGGCGATGAAGTCGCCGTCGAGCGGATTGACGCGGACGAACAGCGTCGCATCGGCACTGCGCATGTCGACGAACGCGCGCACCGCGCGGCGCGCCGCTGCCTTGGCGCTCGCCGCGACCGCATCCTCAAGGTCGAGGATCAGCGCGTCGGCACCGAGCGACAGCGCCTTCTCCATCCGCTCGGGCCGGTCGCCGGGGACGAACAACAGTGAGCGTAGCCGCACCTTCAGCGTCCCATCTCGGCGAGCTTGCGCTCCCACGCCAAGGCATCGCGGACGATCCCGTCCAGGTCGGCACGTGTGGGCGTCCAGTCGAGCGTGGCAAGGATCGCTTCATTGTTCGCCACCAGCTCGGCCGGGTCGCCGGCGCGGCGTCCCTCCATCCGCCGCTCGACGCGCATGTTGGTGACGCGATCTACCGCGTCGAGCACCTCCAGCACCGAGAAGCCGCGGCCATAGCCGGCGTTGAGCGTCACGCTCTCCGCCGGGTGCTCAACGAGCCAGCCGAGTGCCGCGACATGCGCCTCGGCGAGGTCGCTGACGTGGATGTAGTCGCGCACCCCCGTTCCGTCACGCGTGGCGAAATCCTCGCCGAACACGCTAACCGCGGCGCGCCTGCCGGTCGCCGCCTCGACCGCGATCTTGATCAGGTGCGTTGCCCCCACGGTCGATTGTCCGCTGCGTCCCTGACTGTCCGCGCCCGCGACGTTGAAGTAGCGCAGCGCGGCGTAGTTGATCGGGTGTGCCGCCGCGACATCGCGCAGCATCGCCTCGCTCATCAGCTTCGACATGCCATATGGGTTGATCGGCACCGTTGGATCGGTTTCGGCGACGGGCACGCGCTCGGGCGTGCCGTAGGTCGCGGCAGTCGAGGAGAAGATGAAGTGCGGCACGCCCGCCTTCACCGCGCTTTCGATCAGGCTGCGCGTCGCCGCGGTGTTGTTGCGGTAATATTTAAGCGGATCGCTGACCGATTCGGGCACCACTACCGATCCGGCGAAATGCATGATCGCGCGCACATCATGGTCGGCGAGTACGTCGGCGACGCGGGGGTCCTCTACCGCCATCTCGACCAGCGTCGCGCGCGGATCGACCGCCCAGTCGAACCCGGTGACGAGATTGTCGAGCACGACCACCTCGTATCCTGCGTCAAGCAGCGCCAGCACCGCGTGGCTGCCGATATAGCCAGCCCCGCCCGTCACCATCACCTTGCCGTCCAGCGTCGCTGCCTGCGTCATGCCAGTCTCCCTTTCGAGCGCGGTAGCGGCTTCCTACATGCTTCTCAAAGGAGACTTCATCCATGACCGAATATGCCATCCTCGCCGGCGGATGCTTCTGGTGCACCGAGGCCGTGTTCAAGGACGTGATCGGCGTTGAGAGCGTCGAAAGCGGATACATCGGCGGGCACGCGCCCAACCCGACCTACAAGCAGGTGTGCGGCGGTGACACCGGCCATGCTGAGGCGATCAAGGTCGGCTTTGACCCGGCGAAGATCGAATACGGCGACCTGCTCGACATCTTCTTCGCGACGCACGATCCGACGCAGCTGAACCGTCAGGGCAACGATGTCGGCACGCAGTACCGCTCGGCGATCTTCCCGCAGTCAGACGAGCAGGCCGTCGAGGCGAAGGCGGCGATCCAGCGCGCGCAGGGCGAGCAATCGAAGCCGATCGTCACCACGATCGAGGCGAATGACACCTGGTATCCAGCTGAGGGGTACCATCAGGATTATTGGGAAACGGAAGGGCGCAGCAATCCCTATTGCATGGCGGTGATCCCGCCCAAGCTGCAGAAGCTGCGCAAGAGCTACGCCGCGCGGACGAAGAGCATGGCCGAGGCGCAGGGCTGAGCACAGAGGGCGACGACCAAGGGAACGTACCGGATCGGACCGTGTTGATGCGCTGCCGGAATGACCGGCCGCGTATCTACAGGGAAAAGTTCATGTCCACGTTTCGTCTTGCCGCCGCCGTTCTGCTCCTTGCCGCGCCGCTGGCGGCATGTGGTGGCTCGGGTGATGACAAGCTCGCGCATCAGGTCAAGAAAGCCGCCGACAACCGCGCCGATCAGCTGGAGCAGCGTGCCGACGACCTGAAGGATGAGGCCAAGCAGGTGCGCAAGACGGGTGAGAAGCGCGCCGATGCGATCGATGCCGCCGACCTCAACACGCATGCGATGAGCCCCGAGCAAAAGGCGGCGATCGTCGCCAATCAGGCGCCCGCGGTCCGCTGAGGCTACGCGATCCGGTGCCTCAACCGAAGCGCCGGGTTTCAGCATGACTTTTGCGAGCGCGCCAGCGTGGATGTGCGGGCGCCGTTTACCCCGCTAGTTGTGTGCGGCGCGGCGTAAGCGGTCGTTGATCGCGACGCCGACGCCCGTCTCCGTTACGGCTGCGACCGCGATCCGCGCGGTTGGCGATGCGTCGGCGCGGTGCAGCGCGTCGAACAGCCGCGCCGCGGCTTCGACCACATCGCCGTCCAACGATAACGTGTCATTTCCCGCAACCTCGCCGAAGCCGATCAGCCACTCGTCGGGTCCAGCCTCACGTGCGTTCAACCGGAGCGGCTTGGTGGGCGCGTAGTGCGTCGCGAGCTGTCCCGGCGCGCTGACATGCGCGGTCGTGCCAGGCATGACCGGTAATACGTCGCCGAGCATCTCGGCGGTGACCGGCCCCGGTCGCAGGATCGTCCTGCCCGCGACGATGGTCGATTCCACCCCCGCCATGGTCGCGCCGTCGTCGATGATCAGCGGCACGCGCGCGCCCAGGCTCGCGGCGACGTGTTCGGCCCGCGTCGGGCTGATGCCGTTGCTCATGTTCGCGGACGGTGCGGCGAGTGGCGCCGTCGAGGCGGCAATCAACGCCTGCATCGCGCGGTGCGCCGGCACACGCAGCGCGATCGTATCCAGCCCGGCGGTGACCAGCGAGGCGATGCCCGCATCGGGACGCAACGGCAGCACCAGCGTCAAAGGCCCGGGCCAGAACCGCTCTGCCAGCGCCAGCGCGTCGTCGTCGAACACTGCGATCGCCTTGGCCGCGGCCAGATCGGCGACATGGACGATCAAGGGGTTGAAGCTCGGCCGCCCCTTCGCCGCATAGATTTGCGCCACCGCCTGCGCGTTGCGCGCATCCGCGGCGAGGCCGTAGACCGTCTCGGTCGGCACCGCGACGATTCCGCCTGCGCGGATGATCGCGGCGGCCCGGTCGATCGCGAGGTTTCCGAACGCGTAAAGAAGGGGTGGTTGAGCCGCCATCGCGCCACGCTATAGCGGGTGCAATCAGGAGAGAGAAATGGCCTTCACCGCCCCTGTCGCCGAGCAGCGCTTCGTTCTCGACACCGTCGCCGGCATCGGTGCGCTCGCCGATACCGAACGCTTTGCCGCCGCGACCCCGGACGTGATCGACGCAGTGCTGGAGGGCGCGGCGCAGTTCGCCGCGGGCGAATGGGCCCCGCTCAACCGGGCCGGCGATACGGTGGGAGCGAAATGGACCCCCGACGGCGTCGTCATGCCCGATGGCTACCGCGCGGCGTACCAGGCCTATGTTGAGGGTGGCTGGGGCACGATCGGCGTGTCGGAAAGCCACGGCGGACAGGGGCTGCCGTTCGTCATACAGGCGGCAGTGCTGGAAACGCTTGGCAGCGCCAACATGGGTTTCGCGCTATGCCCGACGCTGACGGTCGGCGCGATCGAGGCGATCGAGCATCACGGCTCGCCTGAGCAGCAGGCGCTGTACCTCCCCAAGCTCGCGACCGGCGAATGGACCGGCACGATGAACCTGACCGAGCCGCA
The DNA here is from genome assembly GCF_000382485.1 of Sphingomonas sp. Mn802worker. Lineage (GTDB taxonomy): Bacteria > Pseudomonadota > Alphaproteobacteria > Sphingomonadales > Sphingomonadaceae > Sphingomonas. Next base: position 212,081 of record NZ_AORY01000015.1, read on the forward strand.
GGCGGGCAGCGACGTGGGGGCGCTGCGTGCCACCGCTACCCCGCGGGGTGACGGCACGTTCGCGATCAAGGGCACCAAGATCTACATCTCGTTCGGCGACCACGACATGGCGGACAACATCGTCCACCTCGTGCTTGCGCGCACGCCCGATGCGCCTGCGGGCACGCGCGGCATCTCGTTGTTCCTGGTGCCGAAGGTCCTCGCGGACGGCACGCAGAATGACGTGCGCGTCGTGTCGATCGAGCACAAGATGGGGCTGCACGCCTCGCCGACCTGCGTATTGTCGTTCGGTGACCACGACGATTGTACGGGCGAGCTGATCGGCCCCGAGTTCGGCGGGATGCGCGCCATGTTCACGATGATGAACAACGCGCGCCTCAACGTGGGGCTACAAGGGGTGCAGGTGGCCGAGGCGGCGACGCAGAAGGCGGTCGAGTACGCGCGCGAGCGGGTGCAGGGCGCGCGCGCGGGTGCGCAGTCGGCGATCATCGAGCATCCCGACGTGCGTCGCATGCTGATGCGGATGAAGGCGCAGACGATGGCGGCGCGTGCGTTGGTTTACTACGCTTGCGGGCAGGTCGACCGCGCCGGGCTGGGTGACGCGGCGGCGAAGGATCGGCTGGAGATCACCACTCCGCTCGCCAAGGCGCACGCGACCGATCTGGGCAACGAGATCGCGAGCATCGGCGTGCAGGTCCATGGCGGAATGGGCTTCGTCGAGGAAACGGGCGCGGCGCAGTTCTTCCGCGACGCGCGGATCACCCCGATCTACGAGGGGACGAATGGCATCCAGGCCGCGGACCTCGTCGGGCGCAAGCTGTCGCTGTCGAACGGTGCCGCCTTCGCCAGCCTGATCGCCGATATCCGCGGGGAAGCGCAGCATCCGCGGCTGACCGCGCTAGTCGACGCGTGCGAGGCTGTCGGGCGCCGGTTGCAGACAGCAGATACCGACGACCGCCAGGCGGCGAGCTATCCGTTCCTGACCATGCTGTCCGTCGCGACCTGCGGCTGGCTGCTGGAGCGGCAGGCGCGTGCCGATGGAGCAGATGTGACCAAGCGGGCGAGCGTTGCCTTCTACCTCGATCAGGTCGTGCCGGAGGCGATGGGACTGGAAGCGGCGGCGAGTGCACCCGCGACGCAGCTCTACGCGCTCAGCGCCGACGCATTCTGATGCTTACTCGCCCGACGGGCAACCGTCGGGCGTGGTGGCGCGGTACCCGGCCGGGTACCAACGCGAGACATGCGCATCGGCATCGTAATAGCATACCGCTGCGTCGCGACCGTCTGGCGTGATCGCGATTGCCCAATTGTGTGGCCCGCAATTATGCGCCTCGCACGCCCAGGACAGGATGCTGCCGTCCCACTCGGCGACCGGGTTGGCGGTGGCATCACGGCTCAGCACCGTGTCGCGCACGCTGGCGTCGGAAACGACACGTGCAACGGCGGTACGCACCGTCGGCTCGTCGACGAAGCGCGTGCCCGCAACGAGGTCGAACGGGTATTTGCCGACGTAGCGTGACAGATCGACCGCGACGATGGTCGCACCCGGCGTCGGCGAGGGACGCGGAGCTCCGATGACGCGCGTCGGCACAGGCTGCGGCTCGGGTGCCCGGTTGCACGCGGCAAGCGCGCCCATGACCAACAGGAGAAGCGTGTTCCTCATCGCCGGCGCAGCGACGCGTCTTCGAGGTGCCACTGCCGCTGCTCCGTGGTGGAACCGTCGACGTCGTTGACGCGGCGAAGCGTGTAGCTGCCGGTGAAGCGCTGCGCGATGCCGTTCTTCAGCGTCGCGCGCACGGTGACCGGCACGCGGATGTAGCTTGATCCCGCCGCCCCCTCGGGGTCGCTCGGCGTACCGGTGACGACGCTGGTGTGGCGTGTGTTCGAGAAGCCTCGAGCGAACTGCCGATAGCGCTGCCCGCTCGCCTGCCCGCCGCGCGACCATGAACGATAAGCAGTGCGATAGTCGCCGCGGTCAATCGCCGCATAGTAATGCTGGACGACCGCGCGGGCCTCGGCGGGGGTGGCGGCGGGCGCGGCGGCGGCGCTGGCGAGCAGGAAGGACACGATCAGGCTCATGTTCGCGATAACGGATGAACCGGTCGCGGGTTGCCCGTCACTCAGGCGTCGCTACGTTCCAGCAGATCGGCGAGATCGAGCCCGAGCAGGTCGATATGCCCGCGAATGCGCGGCCACTGCGTTTTGATGAACGTATCGCGCTCGGCCGTGCGCAGGCGCTCCACCGCGCCCGTCAGCACGAACATGCCGACGCCGCGACGCACCTCGACATAGCCGTCGTCCTGGAAACTCTGATATGCCTTCGCGACCGTCAGCGGGTTGGCGCCGTGTTCGGCCGCCAGCGCACGTACCGAGGGAAGCTGGTCACCCGCAGCGAAGTCACCGCGCAGGATCCCCGCGGCGATGGTTGCGCGCAGCCGGATGTAGACCGGGCTGTCCTCGTTGCTCAATGCTGCCATGGTGCTTTAATACAGCAAATGGGAGCGGAGTCGAGCCTCACCCTCATGCCTCAACCCTGCCAGTCGCTCCACACCTGTTCGATCGCGGGACGTGGCCGCTCGTCCAGCGCGCGGGCAGGCGTGCCGATGAAGACGAAGCCGGTGATCCGCTCGTGCGGCGCACCGAAGGCGTCGCGCACCGTGTTCGAGAAGGCCGGCCAGCCGGTCAGCCAGCCCGCCGCATAGCCGTGCGCGTGCACCGCGTGGAGCAGGTTCATGCACGCCGCGCCCGCCGACAGCTCCTGTTCCCACAACGGTATCTTGTTGTCGGTACGCGGTGACGACAGCGCGACCACCAGCGCGGGTGCCTGGTTCGCGAACTGCACCATGTTGTCGAGCTCCGCCTGCCGCGCCTCCGGCTTCTCGGCGCGGTACGCCTCGACCAGCAACGTCGCCAGCCGCTCGCGCTGATCGTCGCCCACGATCACGAAGCGCCACGGTGCGAGCTTGCCATGGTCGGGGGTGCGCGCGGCGAGCGCGATCATCCGCACCAATTCGGCATGATCAGGCCCGGGCGCGACCAGATCGCGCGGCTTGCCCGAACGGCGGGTGGACAGATGCGCGAGAAGCGAGGAGCGATCGTTGAACATGGGCGTGCATCTAGGAAGTGTTAACGCGTATTTACAGCACGGGCTTTGCCGCTAGTCTCCCATGCAACCATCGCGCGCGCCGCCTGGGCGTAAGCGCGGACCGAGTTCAGGGAGCGTATTTCGAACAATGGTGGACACTCCGACGGCCGACAATCGCGGCGAGCCCGACATCACCCACACCAATCCGGCCGCCGAGGAAACCTGGTTCGGCCATCCGCGACAGCTCGCGCGGCTGTTCACCACCGAAATGTGGGAGCGGTTCGGTTACTACGGGATGCGCGCGCTCCTGACGCTGTACCTCACCAAGCATTTCGTATTCGGCGACCGTGAGGCGACTGGGCTCTACGGCGGCTTCACTGCACTGGTGTACCTGACCCCGCTGGTCGGCGGGTATCTGGCCGACCAGTATCTCGGCTCGAAGCGGTCGGTGAAGTTCGGCGCGATCATGATGGCGATCGGCTATTTCACGCTATGCTTCGGCGGTGAGACGGCCAGGCCGTATGCCACCATCGACGGACAGCGCTACGAGGTGCAGGTCGACGGCTTCCGCGATGCGCCGACCAGCGCCGCGGCCGAGGTGCGCTATCTCGTGACGCCGCAGGGACGGCTGGAGATCAAGGGCAACGAGGACGGGTCGGTCTCGCTGCTCAATCCCGACAAGTCGGTCGCGCAGACCGTCGCCAAGGGCGGGTTCGAGACCGGCGGTGAGCGTAGCGCGCTGCTGACCGCGGTGCTGCTCCTGGCGCTCAGTCTCATCTCGGTCGGCAACGGCTTCTTCAAGCCCAACATCTCGACCATGGTGGGTGAGCTCTATGCGGGCGGCGACCGACGCCGCGACGCGGGGTTCACGATCTTCTACATGGGGATCAATCTCGGCTCGCTCGGCTCGCAGCTGCTCTGTCCGCTGCTCGCCGACAAGGTCGGCTGGTGGGCAGGGTTCGGCCTCGCCGCATTCGGCATGCTGATTTCCTGGGCGTTGATCCAGTTCAACGGCGGCAAGCTGAACGGCATCGGCGAGGCGCCGGTGCGTGCCGGCCCTGACCGCACGCTCGCGATCTTCGCCGGCGCGATCCTGGCCGTGCCGGTGTTCTATTTCCTGTTCGTCAACCTGATGAACTCGACCGCGCCGGAACCCGGTTCGGGTATCCTCGGCTATATCGCGTCCTTGTCGCTGATGGGTAAGCTGCTGTTCGGCACTTTCCTGGTCAGCGTGCCGGGCATCCTGATCTGGTCCTATGCAAAGGGCAGCAAGGCCGAGTTTCAGATGATGCTGGCGGCGATGATCCTGATCGTGTTCAACGTCGTATTCTGGACCTTGTTCGAGCAGGCGGGGTCGAGCCTGACGCTGTTCGCCGATCGCAACACCGACCTGACGATCGCCGGCGGGTTCGCGATCACCGCGCCGCAGACGCAGTTCTTCAACGCGTTCTTCATCGTCGCATTAGCGCCGGTCATGTCGATCCTGTGGACCAAGCTTGCCGCGCGCGGGATCGAGCCGACGATCCCGGTCAAGTTCGGCCTCGCGCTGATCGGCGTCGGGCTGGGCTTCCTGTTCCTCGTCTGGGGCGGACAGTTCGCCGGCCAAGACTTCAAGGTCGCGATCTGGTGGCTGGCGGGGCTGTACCTGATCCACTCGGTCGCCGAACTGTGCATCTCGCCGGTGGGCTTGAGCATGATCACCAAGCTGTCGATCGCGCGCATCGTCGGGTTGATGATGGGCGTCTGGTTCCTGTCGATCTCGGTCGCGCAGTACGTCGCGGGCATCGTGGCCCAAGTCGCCTCGGTCGAGACGGTCGGCGGGCAGGTGACCAACCTGAAGGTCAGCCTCGACACCTACAATCAGGTGTTCTGGACGATCGGTCTGACCGCGGCGGTGATCGGTGCGGTGCTGCTGGCGCTGTCGCCGTTCATCAAGCGCTGGATGCACGGGGTCCAGTAACGACGAACGGAAATCAGGAGAGAGCCGGGATGGAGGAAGTGGGACTTGCCGCGGTCGCGTTCGTGGGAACGCACTTCCTCCTGTCGCACCCGCTGCGCGCGCCGCTGGTGCGGCGCATCGGCGAGGGCGGGTTCCTTGGGCTCTACAGCCTGGTCGCGGTGGTGACGCTCGGCTGGCTCGTCGTCGCGTACCGCGCCGCGCCGGCGGCGGCGCCGCTGTGGCCGGTCGGCGACGGATTGTGGGCAATCGCGACGATCATCATGCTGGTGGCGAGCGTCTTGTTCATGGGGTCGCTGGTCCGCAACCCGGCGCTCCCTGATCCTACGGCCAAGACCAGACCGGTTCCCGAGCCGAGCGGCGTTTACGCGATCACGCGCCACCCGATGATGTGGGCGTTTGCGCTGTGGGGCGCGGCGCACATCCTCGTCTATCCCGATCCTTCGAACGTCGTGCTGGCCGGCGCGATCATCATCCTGGCATTGGTCGGCGCACATATGCAGGACCGCAAGAAGTCACGGCTCCAGCCCGATTTCTGGCCCGAGTGGGAGCGGCGGACGAGCTACCTGCCGTTCGCCGCGGTCACGGCTGGACGCGTGCGGATCGGCAGGCTCGGCGGTCACGCGCTTGGCGGCGGCATCGTGTTGTGGCTGGCCGCGACCTGGGCGCACATGCCGCTCGCTGGCTGGGCGGCGGGCATCTGGCGCTGGATCGTCTGACGCGTCCGCCACAGAATTTACGTAAGCGGGCTGGCGACACCAAACGAAACACGACAAGTTGGGGCGGAAACGGCCACAAGGCACGGAACCGGCGACACAGCCGGTGTGAATAGGAGAGTTGACGCCATGACGCAGCCGCTGTTCGGATTGATGCAGGACGTGCCACTGACGGTCGACGGCTTTCTCAACCACGCGAACACCTGGCACGGCGCGCGCGAGATCGTGGCGCGCGAGGCGGACGGCAGCGTCACCCGGCTCGACTATGCCTGGCTGCACACGACCGCCAAGCGCGTGTCGAACGCGCTCGCTCGCGCCGGGATCGGGCAGGGTGACCGGGTCGCGACGATGGGGTGGAACAGCGCGCGGCACCTCGCCGCCTGGTACGGCGCGACCAACATGGGCGCTGTGCTCCACACGCTCAACCCGCGGCTGTTCCCCGAACAGATCGCCTATATCGCGAGCCACGCGGGCGATCGCATCCTGCTCGCCGATCCGGCCTGTGCGCCATTGATCGCACCGCTGCTCGCCGCCGCGCCGTCGATCGAGCGGGTGGTGTTCCTGTGTGCCGCCGCCGACCTGCCTGCGACCGATTACCCTTCCGTCGCCTTCGATGACTGGATCGCGGACGAGCCGGCCGAATATGCCTGGGGCGGGTTCGACGAGCGGCTGGCGTGCGGGCTGTGCTATACCTCGGGCACGACGGGCAACCCGAAGGGCGTGCTCTACTCGCACCGATCCAACTATTTGCACACGATGATGACGTTGCAGGCCGACGCGCTCGCGCTGACGGCGCGCGACACGGTGCTGCTGGTGGTGCCGATGTACCATGCCAATGCCTGGGGCGTGGTCTATTCCGCGCCGGCGGTCGGCGCCAAGCTGGTGCTGCCGGGTGCGCGGATGGATGGCGAGTCGATCTACCGGCTGATCGAGGACGAGGGCGTGACCTTTTCCGCCGCCGTTCCGACCGTGTGGCAGGGGCTGCTCCAGTACCTGCGCGCGAGCGGGGCGCGCTTCTCGACGTTGAAGCGCGTGGTGATCGGTGGCTCTGCGCCGCCTGAGGCACTGATCCGCGCATTCCAGGACGATTACGGCGTCGAGGTGGTGCAGGGCTGGGGCATGACCGAGACGTCGCCGCTCGCGACCTTGTCGACGCCAAGCCCCGAGGTGCTGCAACAGCCATACGACGAGCAGGTGCGGCGCAAGGGGATGCAGGGGCGGCTGGTCTGCGGGCTGGAGTTCAAGCTGGCCGACGACTCGGGCAACCGTTTGCCGCACGATGGGCGTACCGCCGGTCGGTTGATGATCAAGGGTCCGACGATCACCAGCGGCTATTTCGGCGGCGAGGGCGGCGACGTGCTCGACGAGGAAGGGTTTTTCGACACCGGCGACGTGTCGACGATCGACGCAGCAGGCTACATGCAGATCACCGATCGCGCCAAGGACATCGTCAAATCAGGCGGCGAGTGGATCAGCTCGATCGAGATCGAGAATATCGCCGTCGGCCACCCGGAGGTCGCGCTTGCCGCGGTGATCGGCGTCGCGCATCCGAAATGGGACGAGCGGCCGATCCTGCTGATCCAGCGCCACGCCGGCGCGACCTGCGGCAAGGCGGAGCTGCTCGCCTTCCTTGACGGTAGAATCGCGCGCTGGTGGATGCCCGACGACGTCGTCGTGGTTGATGAGATCCCGCTCGGCGCGACGGGCAAGATCGACAAGAGACTGCTGCGGCAGCGTATGGCGGGGTACGCGCTGCCGGACGCGTGAGCGGTCAGCGGGCGGCGCGCAGCTCGTCCGACGCGATTGCCTGCAACGCCGCCGCCATGTCCTCCGACAGGCCGAGCTCGTCGGCCGATCGCTCGCTCCGGCCGAGCGTGCGCGGGTCGACGCCGGTCAGCTGCCCGAACACGATCAACGCTTCGAGGTAATAGCCCGCGGCGCTGGCGTGATATTGGTCGTAGGTCCACAGGTCGGCCTGCCCGAACGCGATGCCGTCATACGGGTTCGGATCGGCGACCCCCCGTGCAAAGGCGCGGTTCCACGCCTGTCCGACCGGCAGCACGCCCGTGACGCCCGGGGTGGCGGCGCGCGCCTGATCGGCGGCGGCGCGCAGGTCGAGCGCCATCGTCGCGATCGGCTTGCCCGCCCAGCGGCCCTGCCCACGATAGGCGAGATCCGCGCGGCTCCACGTCGACATCAGTTCGACGCGCACGCGCGGGTTGCGTGCGGTGAGCAGCCGCGTCAGCCGACCGACATCGCGGACGTAGTCGGTCGCGTCGCCGGGGCGCGCGCGGTTGAGCGTCGACAGTTCCTGCAACACCACCACGTCCCACGCACGGTCGAACAGCTGCCGCCGCTCGTCATAGTGGAAGCCGAGCGTCTTGCCGCCCTGCGTCTCCAGGCTGACCTCATAGTTGAGCCCGGCCTGGTCGGCGAACGCCTTGAACAAGGCCGGCACCCCGCCGTAGCCGGCGCGGTTGAGGTCGGTGACCGTTCCCGCATGCCAGTTGCGCACCGCCGAATGCGCGCCCTGCGTGAAGCTGTTGCCGATGAACAGCACGCGGATCGGTGCACTCGTCCGCGCGGTCGAGGCGGGGGCCGGGGCCGGGGCCGGGGCTGGCGGCGCCTGCTGCGCGAAGGCGGGCGTGGCGGCGAGGAGCGAAATGGTGGCGAGCAGGCGTAGCATCAGAAACGCTTCCCAACGGTCAGGTACCAGTAACGCGCGTAGGGCACGTAGAGCGAGCCGAGATAGCCGTCGGCGGTGACCGGCGGCTGCTTGTCGAAAAGGTTGCGCACGCCGATGCGCAGCCGCGTGTCGTCCATGAACCCGCCCTTGACGCGGTACTGGCCGTACAGGTTGAACGTCGTGGTGCCGTCGACGACGTAGGGATTGCCGTCGGTGTCTAGGAAGTTGGTGTCGTTGACCGGGCCGATGTAATTGGCGAACGCGCCGACCTGCCACTGATCGAGCGACCAGGTGAGCGAACCGGTCACGCGCCATTTCGGGCGACCGCGGTCCTGCAACAGGTCGCGTGCGTCGGTCAGCGGGGTGGCGGCATTGATCTGGCCCGCCGCGCGCGCGTCGAACAGGGCCTGCACCGCGGGCGGGGTGTCGCGGCTGAACTTGGTCAAACGCGCGCCGTTGATCGCCAGATCGAACTTACCCACGTCGGTGCGCACATTGTAGAGCAGCGCGAGATCGAGGCCCTGTACCGTCTGCGGCAGCAGGTTGACGAACTGGTCGTTGATCTGCGTGATCGTGCCCGCGGGCGCGATGCCGGTGCCGGCGAACAACGGCGTGTCGTCGGCGGTCGGCGCCGCGCGAATGACGTTCGGGTTGGACGACCCTTGCTGGCGCAGCAGATAGTCGAGCACCAGCGCGTTCTGCGCGCCGAACTGCCCGACGATGCCGACCTGCTTGATTGACCAGAAATCGGCGGTCAGCGTGAGACGCCCGTATTTGCGCGGAATGAACGCGGGTTGCAGCACCGTGCCGACGGTCCAGTTGGTGCTGTCCTCGGGCTTCAGGTCTTGATTGCCCGACACCGCAATCTGGTAGCTGTTGGCGCGGCCGCAAGCATTGAACGTCGCGATCCGCCCTGAACGCAGGTCCGCCTCGCAGCGGATGAAGTCGGTGTTGGAGCCGAGCCGCGAATAGCGCGTCGTGTTGACCTGCTCGAGGTTGGGCGCACGGAACCCCTTGGATGCGGAGGCGCGCAGGCGGAACCCCTCGACCAGGTCCCAGGCGGCGGCGATCTTGGGCTTCGCGACCGAGCCGAAGTCGCTGTAATGCTCGTACCGCCCGGCGAGCTGCACGTCGAAGCGATGCATCAGCGGCACGCCCATTTCGGGCGAGGCAATCGGGACGGCGAGCTCACCGAACGCGGAGAAGACGGTGCGCCGGCCGTAGACGCTGGGCGTCGGGCTGACCGCCGCGACGTTCGACAAATTGACCTCGCCGGTCACTGCGTCGCGGAAGATGTTGGTGCCGTTCAGATTGTCGTCGCGGATATCGGCCTGCGTCTCGCGCCGCGCCTCGACGCCCAGCGCCACGCCGACGTTGCCGCCGGGCAACGCGAACAGGCTGGCGTTCGACAGCTTGAAATCGCCCAGCGCCAGCGTCGTCTTGCTGCGGCGGACGAGGTCGAACGAGAAGCTGTCGATCGATGCCTGGCTGGACGGCGAGCAATCGCCGACCGAGGGCGTCGCCGAGCAACCGCCCGAGAACGGATTGTACGCGTCCGGCGTCGAGAGCGCGAGGTTCTGCTGCAGCCGCGTCATGTTGATCGCGTTGGAGCGATCGGTCGACTTGGCTTCCGAATAGAGCAGCGCGCTGTCGAAATCGAAGCTGCCGATCTTGCCGCGCGCGCCACCCAGGAAGCGCGACTGCCAGTTGGCTACGTCGACGCGCTGCTGCCCGGCATCGACGAAGCGGTAGGTACTGAGCCGTACCGGCAGACCGGCGGCGGGTACGTTGGTCAGGCCGGGGATGCGGTTGGGGTTGAGCGTCCCGTCGGCGAAGCGCACCGGGCCGAACGGGTTCCAGTAATTGGACGCGGGGATGACGATCGCGTTCAGGTTGATCGTCGGCGGCTGGATACGCACCGTATCGGCCTGGTAGTAACCCAGCTCGGTGTAGAAGGTCAGCGCGTTCGACACGTCGTAATGCGCCGACAGGAACGTATTGTAGCGGTTGAACGACGGCGTCACGGTGGTGCCCGGGCGCGTGTCGAACCGCTCCGACCTGAGCGTCGACGCGGTCGCGCGCGTGCCGGTGCCGTAGCAGGTGTTGCCGTTCAGGATGTACGCGCAGCCTGGGTTCGCCGCCGACTGCGTGTGGAACGCGCCCGCCGCCGAGGTCAGCGCGGTCGTCCCGCGGCGGATCGTGCCGGGTCCTCCGACCACCGCCAGGTTCGCCCACGGCGATTGCGTCGCGCGTCCATCGGCGGCGAGGTTGCCGGCGAAAGCGGGATCGTTCGCGAACAGCGGCAGCAGATTATCGCTGGCGGTGTAATCCTGATCCTGCGGCAGCTGCGCGGTGCGGCGCGTATAGTCGAGGAACACCGACACGTTGCCGCGGTCTTCGTCGAAATTCTTGCCGTAGGTGCCCGTCACCTGCAATTCCTTGCGGTGGGTCCCTTCCGCAAAGCCGAAGCGATAGTCGAGGCTGCCGCCGTCGAACTTGTCCTTCGTCACGGTGTTGACCACGCCTGCGACCGCGTCCGCGCCGTAGATTGCGGCCGCGCCGTCGCGCAGCACCTCCAGCCGCTGGATGCCCGCGACCGGCAGCGAGTTGGAATTGTAGCCGAGCACGGGCACGTTGCCGTCGCCCGCCTGGCTGGTCGGATGCTGGACGAGGCGCCGGCCATTGAGCAGAACCAGCGTGTTGCCGACGCCCAGATTGCGCAGGTTGATCGAATTGACGTCGCCGCGTGCCGAGTTCGACGTCTGCGCGCCCTGTGCCTCGTTGAACGTCACGTCGCCGACCTGCGGGATCGAACGGAACAGCTCGTCGCCCGACAGCGCGCCGGTGGCGTCGATCTGCGACTGGTCGATCACCGTGACGGGCAGCGCGGCGGTCGCGCTCGCGCCCTTGATCTGCGTACCGACGACGACGATGTCGGCGACCGGCTCGGGCGCCTGTGCGGCGGTATCGGGACTTGGATCGGCCTGCGGCGTCGCCTCGGCGAGGCCGGGTACGGCTTCCTGCGCCGGTGCCGGCGTAGTCTGCGCGGTTGCGCCACTGGCGGCGACGAGTGCCGCGAGCATGCTGGTGCCCGCCAGCAGGTGTTGGAAACGGTTCACAATCACTCTCCCTGTATCGTGGTGGCGGGAGCCTTCTGAACGGGCTCCTCGTTGTTGAGCGTGGCGCGCAGGCGATCGAGATCGAGCTTGCCTTCCCAGCGCGCGACGACGATCGCGGCGACGCCGTTGCCGATGAAATTGGTGAGACTCCGGCATTCCGACATGAACCGGTCGACGCCGAGGATCAGCGCCATGCCCGCGACCGGCACTGACGGCACGATCGACAAGGTGGCGGCGAGTGTGATGAACCCCGCACCGGTCACCCCCGCCGCGCCCTTCGATGACAGCATGGCGACGCCGAGCAGCAGCAATTGCTGGCCCAGCGTCAGGTCGACGTTGCACGCCTGCGCGATGAACAGCGCAGCAAGCGTCATGTAGATGTTGGTGCCGTCGAGGTTGAACGAATAGCCAGTCGGCACCACGAGGCCGACGACGCCGCGGTCGCATCCCGCCGCCTCCAGCTTGGCGATCAGATTGGGCAGCGCGGCTTCCGACGACGAGGTGCCGAGCACGAGCAGCAGCTCCGCCTTCAGATACGCGATCAGCTTCAGGATCGAGAAGCCGTGCAGCCGCGCGACCGTGCCGAGCACCACCAGCACGAACAGCAGCGATGTCGCGTAGAACGTCGCGACCAGCCCGCCCAGATTGACGAGGCTGCCCGCCCCGTATTTGCCGACGGTGAACGCGATCGCGCCGAACGCGCCGATCGGCGCGGCGCGCATCAGGATGCCGGTCAGGCGGAAGACGATCGTGCCCAGCCGCTCGATCAGGTCGAGCACGGGCTGCGCCGGCTCGCCCACCAGGCTGATCGTGATGCCGGTCAGGATCGCGACCAGCAGCACCTGCAGGATGTTGCCCTGGATCAACGCGGAGACGAGCGTGTCGGGGATGATGCCGAGCAGGAACCCGGTCAGCGTCGTCTCGTGCGCCTGGTGCGCGTAGCCCGCGATCGCGCCGGCATCGAGCCCGGCGGGATTGATGTTCATCCCCGCGCCCGGCCGCACCACATTGGCGACGATCAGCCCGACGATCAGCGCCAGCGTGGAGAAGAACAGAAAATAGGCGAAGGCCTTGCCCGCGACGCGGCCGACTGCGCCGAGCTCCTTCATGCCCGCGATGCCGCTGACTAGCGTCAGGAAAATAACCGGTGCGATCACCATCTTCACCAGCTTGATGAAGGCGTCACCCAGCGGCTTCAGCGCTTCGCCCGTCTCGGGACGGAAGTGCCCGATCAGCGCGCCGAGCAGGATCGCGAACAGCACCTGCGCGTAAAGGTGCGTGTAGAACGGCCGACGCGCCGCCGCCGCATGGGCGTCGCTCGAATGTGCGTTCTGGCTGACAGACGGGCCGTTCATGATCCTCACCTTTTCCGCGTTCTCGTGGGCGGAACGTTGCGTACAGTGTAGAGAAGGATGAAGCACGCACCACATCGGGGCGACAAGAGGGGCAAGTAGCTGTGATCTTGGCGGAAATGTCGGGTGGGCGAGGCGTGGGCGTGTTCGGCTAGCCATGTCGGACGGCGCTGTCGGACACGAAAGTGTGTGGAAAACCGCACATTGGCGGCGCTCGATCCTGTTCGTCGTTTTGGCGAGCCTGGCGTGTGCGGCGCTCGGATGGATCGGGTGGCGCTGGACCGAGGCGCGCGCGCGCGCGGACACCGATGTCGCCGCCGCGACGATCGCCGCCAACCACGCGGGGCTGTTGTCGAGCGAGCTGGAAAAATTCCGCCTACTGCCGCTGGTGCTGGTCGAATATCCCGACGTCGCCGCTGCGCTGGCGGGCGAAGGCGCGCGTGATCGGCTCGACCGCACGCTCGAACTGCTTGCCGGTCGCACCAATGCCGCGGTGATCTACGCGATCGATCGTACCGGGCGGACGGTGGCGGCGAGCAACTGGCGCTTGCCGACCAGCTTCGTCGGGCAGGATTACGGCTTTCGTCCCTATTTCATCGACGCGATGCAGCGCGGCTCGGCCGAATTGTTCGCGCTCGGCACGGTCAGCGGCCGTCCCGGCCTCTACCTGTCGCGCCGTGTCGTGCGCGATGGCCGCACTTTGGGCGTCGTCGTCGTCAAGGTCGAGTTCGACCGCGTGGAGGCGCAATGGGCGCGCACCGCCGGCGTCAGCGTGGCGACAGATCGTGCCGGCGTCGTGCTGGTGACCAGCCAGCCCGACTGGCGCTTCCGCGCAGTCGGTAACCCCACTGCGACAGCGATGCGAACGCAGCGATTTCGCCAAACGGCCCCGCTACGCATCCCGCTCACCATCACCGGCAAGGACGCGAACGCGCCGGGCGAGCCGGTCGGCTACCGGCTGGCGCGGGTCGCCTCGCCGCTCGCGGACGGCGAGGTGCTGCATCTGGCACCGATCGCACCCGCGCTGACGGCGGCGCGGCAGCAGGCGACCTTGTGGGCGCTGGCGTTGTTGTTCGTCGTTGCGCTGGCGGGTGGCGCGGCGTGGCGGTCGGGTGAGCGGCGGCGATTGCAGCGTGCCGCGCAGGCGAATTTGGAACGCGAGGTCGCGGTACGCACGGCCGAGCTGAGCGACGCCAACGCGCGGCTGAGCGTCGAATCGGCCGAACGGCTCGCCGCCGATCGTCGCTATCGCACCGCACGCGAGGAACTGGCGCTCGCCAGCCGGCTCGGCTCGCTGGGGCAGATCACGGCGGGTGTCGCGCACGAGATCAACCAGCCCGTTGCCGCGATCCGCACCTTTGCGGAGAATGGCGCGGTCCTGCTCGACCGCGCCGCGCCCGATCGCGCGCGCGAGAACCTCGGCCATATCATCGCGCTGACCGACCGGATCGGGGCGATCACCGGCGAACTGCGCGCCTTCGCACGGCGGCGGCGCGGCACGGCTGGTGACACGAGCGTGGGCGAGGTGATCGACGGGCTGCTGCTGCTGATGGGGGAGCGCGTTCGCGGTGCCATGACGATCGACGCGCCCGCGGGTGTGCGCGACGTGCGTGTCATAGGCGACCGCATCCGGCTGGAACAGGTGCTGGTCAATCTGACGCAGAACGCGCTCGACGCGGTCGCGGGACGCGAGCGGCAGTTGATCCACCTTGGCGTCGCGGTATCGGGCGAACGGGTTGCGGTCCGGGTCTCGGACGATGGTCCCGGAGTCGATCCGGAGGTGCGCGACACGCTGTTCACCCCGTTCGTCACCGGTCGGCCCGATGGCCTCGGGCTTGGCCTCGCGATCGCGCGCGACATCGCGCGTGAGTTCGGCGGTGAGCTCGCGCTCGACGACGCGCCGCATCTGTCCGGCGCGGGGTTCGTGCTGACGCTCAGGAGGTCGGCATGAGCGAGCGGGTGCTGTTGATCGAGGACGATCATGCGCTGCGGCTCGCGACCGAACAGGCGCTCGACCTCGCCGGCTTCGCGGTCGATGCGTTCGCGCGCGCGGAACCGGCGCTGGGCGCGATTGGCGGCGATTTTTCGGGCATTGTCGTGTCCGACATCCGCATGCCCGGCATGGACGGTTTTCAGCTGCTGGCGCGACTGCGCATGCTCGACCCCGATCTGCCCGTCATCCTCGTCACCGGGCATGGCGACGTGCCGATGGCGGTGTCGGCGCTGCGTGATGGCGCGTTCGACTTCGTGACAAAGCCGTTCGCGACCGAGCAGCTCGTCGCCGCGATCCGCCGCGGGCTGGACCGGCGCGCGCTGGTGATGGAGAACCGCCGCCTGCGCGATGCGGCGCAGGGGAGCGACGATCCGCTGATCGGCAACACGCCGGCGATGCTCCACCTCAGGCGCTCGGTGCGTGAGCTCGCCGATCTGTCGGTCGATGTGCTGATCGAGGGCGAAACGGGCACCGGCAAGGACCTGGTCGCGCGGTTGCTCCACCGGCTGGGCCGACGTGGCACCCGCCCCTTCGTCGTCGTCGACTGCGCCGCGCTGGACGGCGAGGCGGGCGAGCTTGAGCTGTTCGGCGACGCGCGACGCAGCGGGCAGATCGTCGCATCGAACAACGGCACCCTGCTGCTCGACGCGGTCGATTGCTTGCCAGCCGCGATCCAGGCGCGGCTGCTGCGCGTGGTCGAGGAACGCGAAGTGCAGCCGCGCGGCGCGAACTGGAGCGATCCGGTCAACCTGCGGCTGGTTGCCACCAGCGCGCCGGGGCTCGAACAGGCGGTCGCCGATGGCCGCTTTCGCGCCGACCTGTTCCACCGGCTGGCACAGGCACGCCTCGTCGTGCCGCCGTTGCGCGCGCGCGATACGGATGCGACGTTGCTCTTCACCCACTTCATCGAAGAGGCGAAACAGTCGCTCGGACGCGAAGACTATCTGATCACGCCCGAAGCGCGGCATCGTCTGCTGACGCACGATTGGCCGGGCAACGTCCGCGAGTTGCGCAACTACGCCTTCGCGAGCGTCCTCGCCTCCGGCAGTGACGCCGCGGATGCGGGCGGCCTGCGCGATCGTGTCGCGCGGTTCGAGGCGTCGGTCATTGTCGACACGCTGACGGCAACCGGCGGGCACGTCGCCAACGCACTCGCGATCCTCGGCATCCCGCGCAAGACCTTGTACGAGAAGATGGCGCGTCACGGCATCGACCCGGCGGCCTATCGCTCCTTGTGACTGCCGCTCTGATCGAACGATTTAGCCAAAACTTTGCGTCGAGCAGCGACGGATCGGTCGACCAGCGCCGTTCAACCCGTCGTCGTCGCCGTGGAGCGGCGAAGCGTGAAGGAGTATCGTCGATGAAGACGCTTCTGTTGATGGCAACCGTGCTGGGCGGCACGTTGATGGCAAGCGCCCCGGCCGAGGCGCGTCAGGGCTGCGGTCCGGGTTTCCACCGTGGTTACTATGGCCGCTGCGTGCCCAATCGCGGGCCGGGCTATGTCGGGCCTGGTTACGGTGGGAGGGGCTATGTCGTGCACCGTTATTATCCCGGCCGCGGCTACTGGTACTCGAACCGCTTCTGGGACCACCGCTATCGCTGGCATGGTGGCTGGCGCTATCGTTGACCCTGACCGCACGGGCGGCGTCCGCGTCGCCCGTGCGGGCTCAGCACTGGCGCAATGATGACGAGGACAGGCATCGTGACATTGATCAAGAAGCCATATTGTGCGGCGATGGCCGGATTGTTCCTGCTGCTGCCCACCATGGCGTGCGGGCAGGTGGTGCCGCAAGCCGCGCAGGGTGACGCGGCGACGGCCCAGACCGGACGGGGCCTGACGCTGCAGGCTTTCACCGCCAAGCGTGAGCGGCGGATGCTCGCCGCCGACACCGACGGCGATGGCAAGGTGAGCAAGGCGGAGTTCCTCGCCGCTGCCACCAAGGGCAAGGGTGATCCCGAACGCCGCTTCGCCAAGCTTGACCGCAACGGCGACGGCTTCATCGACCGGCAGGAGATTGCGGCGATGTCGGCACGGCGGTTCGCGCGCCTGGACACCAACGGCGACGGCGTGCTGAGCGCGGCCGAGCGGTCGGCGGCGCGTGCATTGAAGCGGGCGGCGACGCCGGAGGAATGAGGTGAGGGGCGGCGATGGGTGGAAAGCGCCGGGTTGAGCGGTCCCGATCCCGACGCCGATCTGATCGCCCGCGTCGGGCGCGGCGACGCGGCCGCGACCCGGCTGCTCGTTGCCGCGAAACTGCCGCGCATCACCAGCCTCGCCACACGGATGCTGCGCGATCGAACGGCGGCGGAGGACATCGCGCAGGAAACCTTTGCGCGGGTGTGGCGCGTGGCATCGACGTGGAAAAGCGACCGCGCGCGCTTCGATACGTGGTTGCATACGGTCGTGCTCAACCTGTGTCGCGACCGCCTGCGCCGCCGCCGCGAGGTTACGGGTGATGCGCTGCCCGACCTTCCCGACCCGGCACCTGACGCGGAAGGCATGTTGCTCGACGCGGAGCGGGGCAGGCAGGTGGCGGCCGCGATCGCGCAATTGCCCGACCGGCAGCGCGAGGCGATCCTGCTGGTCCATTATCAGGATCTCGCCGGTGCGGAGGCGGCCGAGGTGCTTGGTGTCAGCGTTGAGGCGCTCGAATCGCTTCTCGCCAGGGGACGACGCACGTTGCGAACACGGCTGATGACGCCGCAGGAAAGCAGGATAGATGACTGATCCGCTCACGCTCGACCGTTTCCGCGACCTGGCCGATGCCTACGGCGGCGTCGTGGCGCGCTGGCCGGTCAGTGACCGCTTGGCGGCGCAGCGCTTTGCCGCGACGGCGCAGGGACGCGCCATCCTCGCTGAGGCGATCGCGCTCGACGAGCGGCTTGATCACTGGATCGTTCCGGCATTCGCGCCCGCGCTGGCGGCGCGCGTCACGGGCCATGTCGCTGTGCGAACAACGGGCGGCAGGCAACGCTGGTGGTGGTCCGGTATCGGCATCGCGGCGACGCTTGCCGGCGCGGTCGCGGGCGCGGCGGGGGTCGCGGTCGTCGCACCGATCGACATGGTGACCGCCAGCACGTCGTTCGGCGATGTCGCCGGCGTGGATGGCTGAGCGATGACCCGCATCCGTATCGCGCTGATCGTCTCGGTCATGCTCAACCTGTTTCTCGCCGGCGCGCTCGTCGCGGGTTATGCCTCGCTGCGTACCGGCAAGCGGATGGTGGGTGCAGGCTCACTGCGGATCGCCGGGGCCGAGCTGCCGCTCGACGAGCGGCGCCAGTTCCGTCAGGCGCTGCGCCAGACACGCCGCTCGCTACGCCCGACGATCGAGGCGTCGCGCGCGGCCAAGACGGCCGGCGCCGACCTGCTGCGCCAAACGCCGGTCGATCAGGCCGCGGTCGCCGCCGCGCTCGCGCGTGCCCGCGCGGCGGACAGTGCGGTCCGTGCCGCGATGGAGCAACGCGCAATCGTGTTCGCAGCGGGCTTGCCGGCGGCTGATCGTGCGAAGCTGGCGGATGCGATGGCGCGCCGTTCCGCCAAGGGAAATGCACGCAACGAATAGCCGCGACGGAAATGCGCGGCACGTCCGTTCAAGCGACAACAGGAACAGCGAAGGACCGATCATGCCCGCACCGGCTGCAAGCCTGTCGCCCGCCGCCATCGCGCTCAACCGCTTCGGCCTCGGCGCACGGCCGGACGACGCGGTGCCCGCCGATCCCGCGCGGTCGATCGTGCAGCAGTTCGACCGCTTCGATCCGCGCCCGGCGCGCTACGCCGCGCTGGCCGATGCAGGCGAGCTGGTTGATCGTTACCGGGCGCAGCAGCAGGCGACCCGGAAGGCAGGTGCCGGCAACGGTGCGGTGACGGGAGCGCCGGCCGCAGCATCTGCCGACGCAAAGGCGATGCTGAAGGTCGCGCGGCAGGATTACCGGCAGGATGTGCAAGCGCTCTACAACGAAGGCGTCCGCGCGCGCGCCGACGCGGCGCTTGCGACCGAAGCGCCGTTCGTCGAGCGGATGGTGCATTTCTGGTCGAACCATTTCTGCGTGTCCGCCGACAACGCGCCGGTCACCGCCTTCGCCGCCGCGTTCGAGCGCGACGCGATCCGCCCGCACGTGCTCGGCCGCTTTTCCGACATGCTGCTCGCGGTGGAACAGCACCCGGCGATGCTGATCTACCTCAACCAGGTGCAATCGATCGGCCCCGACAGCCCGGCCGCGCTGCGCGGTGCGGCGCGCAATCCGCTGCGCAAGCGCGGCTTGAACGAAAATCTTGGGCGCGAGATCATGGAATTGCACACGCTCGGCGTCCGCTCGGGCTACACCCAGGCCGACGTGACCGAATTCGCGCGCGCGCTGACGGGCTGGTCGGTCGATGGCATAAGCGGGGCGGGGAAAGGCGGCGGGGCGGGGAAGGCGATCCGAACCGCTTCGTCTTTCGCGCGAACCAGCACGAACCCGGCACCCGCACGATCCTCGGCAAACGCTATCCGCAAAACGGCGAGGAACAGGCACGCGCGGCGTTGGCGGACTTCGCGCATGCGCCTACGACCGCGACGCATGTCGCGACCAAGCTCGCGCGCCATTTTGCCGGTGACGATCCGCCGCCCGCGATGATCGCGCGGCTGGCCAAAAGCTTTGCCGCAAACAACGGAGACCTGCCGACGCTTTATCGCACGCTGATCGCCTCGTCCGAGGCGTGGGTACCGACGCCCACCAAGTTCAAGACGCCGTGGGAATGGACGATCTCCGCGCTGCGCGGCACCGGGCGCCGTGACGTGGGCGCGCTGCAGATCGCCGCGCTGCAGACGCAGCTTGGCCAGCGCGTGTGGAAACCCGGCACGCCCGCAGGCTGGGACGATGTCGCCGCAAGCTGGGCCGCGTCGGACGCGCTGTTCCGCCGGGTCGAGATCGCCCAACGCCTTGCAGCGCCGCTCGGCCAGACGCTCGACGCGCGGGTCGTTGCGCCGCGGATCATGCCGGCGTCCCTGTCCGCCGTCGCGGCTGAACAAATCGCCCGTTCCGAAAGCCCGGCGGGCGCGATCGCGCTGATGCTGGTCTCACCCGATTTCCTGAGGAGATGATCGCATGATCGCTCGCCGCCAGTTCCTCTCGACCGCCACGCTGGGTGCCGGCGCGCTGTTCGTCGCCCCCGGCCTTGCGCTTGCCACCGTGCCGATTGAGCGCCGCTTCGTTTTCATCATCCAGCGTGGTGCGGCCGACGGGCTCGACATCCTGCGACCCGTCGGCGACCCCGCCTTTTCGGCACTTCGAGGGTCGTTGATCGGCGACAATGCGGTGGGCGCGAAACTCGACGCGACCTTCACGCTTCACCCCGCGCTGGTTCAGATCGCCGCGATGTACGCGCAAGGGCAGGCGTTGTTCGTCCACGCGGTCGCGTCCCCCTATCGCGACCGCTCGCACTTCGACGGGCAGAACGTGCTCGAGACCGGGGGCATGCAGCCCTATGCGGTGCGCGATGGCTGGATGAACCGGCTGATCGCGATGCTGCCGCGCTCGGCCGATGAAGCGATCGCGATCGCGCCGACGGTGCCGACCGCGCTACGCGGCGCGGTGCAGGTCGCGTCCTACGCGCCGTCCGCGCTGCCGCATGCCGGCGACGACCTGATGACGCGCGTGTCCGCGCTTTACGCCGCCGATCCGCAATTGCATGCGCCCTGGGCCGCCGCGCTGGAGACGCAGGGGCTCGCCGGCGATCTGGGCGCGAAACAGGATCCCGCCAGCCTCGGTCGCCTGACCGCCAGCTTCCTTACCAAGCCGAACGGCCCCCGCATCGCCATGCTGGAGACGCTCGGTTGGGACACGCACAATGCGCAACAGGGTCGGCTGGCGGGTCAGCTGAAGAACCTCGACGCGCTGGTCGGGGCATTGCGCGACGGGCTCGGTGCGGCGTGGGCGACGACGACCGTGCTCGTCGCGACCGAGTTCGGCCGCACGGCGGCGGTGAACGGCACCGGCGGCACCGACCATGGCACCGGCTCGGTCGCGATGCTGATGGGCGGCAAGGTGAAGGGTGGGCGCGTCGTCGCCGACTGGCCCGGCCTGGCGCCCGCCAACCTCTACGAGGGACGCGATCTGCGCCCGACCAGTGCGCTCGATGCCGTGATCGCGGGTGCGGTCGCCGAAAGCCTCGCGCTAGATCCCGAGCGGGTCAGGCGAGGTTTGTTCGCGCAAGCCACCGCAGACCGCCCGCTGGCCGGACTGCTACGCGTTTGACGCGTCGGGCCGACCTGATTGCTGCCAGTGATTGAAGAGTATCTAATCGCGCACACCAAGGAACGTGGTCACTTGCCTCGTAATCGTTGTAAAACACAGTTACGGGCGTGGGCTAGGAACACAATAAGCGAGGTAATTAGCACGGTGACACACACCAAGGTTTGATTAACGCCGGACAGGAGCTGGTCACAACCTTCGTAATGCCCTTTGAATGTGGCACGCGTGCCTGCGTGTTTGGTGTCAGCTGCTTCCGGGTGACGGTCGCTAGAAAGCGGACATGTGTTAAGCGGGGTTGGGAGCTCGAATGCCCGCCGTTGATGGTTTGCGGACCGGCCGCTTTCGGGCGGACCGTGCGCAAAACAGACCGTTCGTTCAGGAAGTAAGAGAGGGATCATCTTGCCTGTCACGGGTGAGCGCTGCAGTCCTTTCAGCGTTGCCTTCGTCCTGGTCATGACGTGCCCCCCGTTTCTTCATCCACCTGGACCTAGAGGCCGACCCTCGAAGGGAGGGACGGAATGAAGCGGAAGCAGTTTTTGGAAGAGCAGATCATCGGCATTCTGAAGGAGGCCGAGGCGGGTGCAGTGGTGACGGAGCTGTGCCGCAAGCATGGGATGTCGAGCGCGACCTACTAGGCATGGAAGGCGAAGTTCGGCGGCCTGGAGGTGTCCGACGCGAAGCGTCTGCGGTTGCTCGAAGAGGAGAACGCCAGGCTCAAGCGGTTGCTTGCGGACACGATGCTCGACAATGCGGGA
>NZ_AORY01000016.1 GCF_000382485.1 Sphingomonas sp. Mn802worker
GGTCCCGGCCACTTCTCCCCCGACGTCCTCGCCCAGCCGCAATCCCGCGCCGTCACTCACCGGGTTGGAGCGCAGCAGCATGTCGCGCGCGTGCGGATGGATGAAGCGTTCGCGAAGGTCGGGCGATGCCTGAAATCCGCCGGTTGCGAGCAAGGTAGCAGCCGCGCGGACCAGCACGTCGCCGTCGGCGTGCCGCGTCAGCGCGCCGGTGATCGCGCCGGCCTCATCCCGCGTCAGCTCCATCGTCTCTGTGTCGAGCATGATGTAGCCGCCGTGCTGCTCCACGATGGTGGCGCAGCCGCGTATGTGGCCGGCGATGTCGATCTGATATCCCTGCCCGTGCAGCACATCCATCCGCGGCGACAGGCTGATCTCGCGGCGACGCAACCAAGCAATCGCGTCGGGATAGGTGTCGAACACCACCCGGCCGAGCGCGGGATCGCCGCCGCCGTAGAGGGTCATCTTCTCCGGCGACGACGCCGTCCAGAGCACGCCGCCGGACAGAACAGCGGAACCACCGAGCGCGGCGGCGCGCTCGACCACGATCACGCGCGTGCCGTGCTCCGCCGCCCATCCGGCGGCAGACATGCCGGCCATGCCGCCGCCGATGACGAGCAGGTCGCACTCAACCTCGTGCGCCGGAACGTCGGTCATCAGAACTTCGTCTCCAGTTGCAGCACGACGGCGCGCGGCTCGCCGGCGACGGTGAAGACCTCTCCGGTGCCCCCGGGCTTGTCGATACCGATCGTGGCGTAGCGCTGGTTGGTCAGGTTGCGTCCGATCAGCGCGACCGAGTAACGCCCACCAGCCATGTCGAAACGCGCGCCGGCATTGAGGGTAAGAAAGCCGTCCTGGTACGAGACCGGATTAAGGTTCAACCCGCTGTAATAGCCGGTTGTATAGCGGACGTCGGCGTTCAGCGTGGTGGCGACGTCCGGTGACAGATCAAAGGTCTTCAGGACACCTGCAGTCCCGATGAACTTTGGTGCGCGATAGACGCTGCGGCCCGACAGATCCTGCGCCGTGGTGTTGCCGATCGGTAAACACCCCTGTGCGGCGGTTTGCCCGGTATAGCATTGCGCGCCAGGGAAGCGATCATAGTGCGCATCGTTGTACGACGCCGTACCACGAAGCGTCAGCCCGCCTACCGCGCGATACGCTGTTTCGAATTCAACACCCTGCGCCACCGTGTTGGCAGCGTTCTGCGTCACGTAGGTCAGCGTATTTGCCGACACCGCCAGGATCGACGTCAGCGGAAGACCCTTGTAGATGTAGCGATAGCCGGTGAGGTTCGCGGTCAGGCGGCCGTTCATCAGCGTCGACTTCGCGCCGACCTCGAACCCGTTGACCGTTTCCTCGTCGAAGCTGAGCGTGTTGATCGTCGTGATTGCGCTTAGTGCACCGGGATTGGAGAAGCCACCGGCAAGGAAGCCGGTCTTGTACGCACCGTACAAGGTCAGTTCACGGCTGGGCCGCCAAGTCAGCGTTGCTTCGGGCGAGATATTGTCCTGGCTCTTCTCGCCGACGATCCGCACGCCGACGGGTAGCTGCCCGGTCACCAGCGGGTGGCGGTAAACGTTGCCGGAGTTTACCTCATTATGCTGCTTGGTATATCGCGCGCCGCCGGCCAGTTCGAGCTTCGGCGAAATGTTCAACACGGCCTGACCGAACACCGACCATGCGCTGGATTTGTTCAGCTGCGTGTTGTCATTGGAATTGTAGCGTCCGGTCGCCGGGTCGCGCGGCAGCGGGCCGCTCGCCGCGCCAACGAACAGGTCGCGCTTGTTATGTTCGTAGTGACCGCCACCGGCGAAGTTCAGCGCGCCGTCGAACGAGGTTGTCGCGCGGATTTCCTGATAGAAGCTCTTGTTCTTTTCATTACTGTATGACCAGAAGTAGGAATAAGATGTCGCGTCAGCGTTACCCTGACTGACATAGTCATAGTCGTAATAACCAGTCACCGAAGTTAGTATAACTGCATCCCCTTCATAGTTCAGCGTCAAGGTTGGCAGCAGTGTATTGTTCTGGGAGAACGGCGTACCATTGTTGTATCGGTTGACCTGAGACCAGTTCTGCAGGATCTGCGGCGAAATCCAGCCTTGCGACGATTTGTCGTTCAGCTTGCAGTCGCCGGTCGGATCGACGATGCCGCCGGTTGTGACCGGCTTCGTGCGACCACCGGGACAGCCCATGATCTCGCTGAAGCTCTGAATGCCCTGACCACGATAGCTGCTGGCCAGCATCTTGAAATTGGCAGAGAAGCCCGCGTCATTGTCGTAGGTGAGTGTCACACGCCCGGCCAGCTTGCGCTCTGCACCCAGGCGCGACGGCGCAGCCGGAACGAAGGTACTGCCCGTGGCGGCGCTGCGCACGACGTCGACCACGCCGCGATCCTGGTTGCGGATATAGCCGTCGCTGCTGCTGCCGAACACCGCAACGCGCAGTCCGAAGCCATTGCCGAGCGGCCCGCCCGCCGCCGCCTCGACCTGCAGATTGCGTGACGTAAATTCGTAGCCTGTCCGCGCGTAGGCGTTGAAAGTCTTGCCCGGATTGGCCGAGCGGATGGAGACAACGCCACCCGGCGAGTTCTTCCCGAAAAAAACCGCCTGCGGGCCCTTCAGGACGTTCAATTGCTCGACGTCAAACAACGCGTCATTCAGCACACGCCCGCGGCTGATCGCCATGCCATCAAAGTCGAGCAACACCGACTGCTCCACACCCGAGTCGATCGACGAGGAACTGACACCGCGCAGCGAGATGGAAGAAGCGGAGCCAGTGAACCCGCGATCGAGCGTGATCTCCGGCGCCGCAATCCTGATATTGGCGACGGAGGTCAGGTCGTATTGCCGGATCTGCTGCTGATCGATCACCGTGGCGGCGACGGGTACGTCCTGCAATCGTTCAACACGGCGACGGGCCGTTACCACGATCTCGCCGCTGTTAGCGGCCCCTGGACGGGTGGTTTGTTCCTGCTGGTCGCCGGGAAGCGTCGCGGCCGGAGTGGCGGGCGACCCTTGTGCAGCGTCGCTACCCGGAACCTGCTTCGTCGGCTCAACCGCGGGCTGGTTGCTTGCAGGAGCCGTTTGCGCATGCGCAACAGCCGCTAGCGACAGCGTCCCCAGACTGACTGCTGTGAGCAGGCACTTGGTCCACTTGGCGTTCATTTACCCTCTCCTCCATTATAACGGCCTCTCTGTGCCGCCTTGTTCTCGCGATCGCTGACCCTGACCCATTCGCGCGCGCTGCCGGAGTGACGGTTGGCGTAGCGGATTTGAGTGGGTCCTTCGTTCCGCCCGCCCTTCCTGCAACATCGGTATGATGGTGCGTGCTCGGCGACGCCTTGAACGGCGTCGGCAGGGCTGCTGAAATCCCGGTTAGCGCGTGCTCTGCTGAAAGCGGACGCCGCCACGCTGTCGCGATCTGGCATCCTTAACAAAGTCGACGGTCCGATTGCTCGAAGTCCACGGTTCAACGATCCTCACCCGAGACGATCGCCGGAGTCGTTCGTCCGGTCGGTCGACTACACATGGTTAGTCGACCGACCGGTCGGCTGTCAACGCTTCATTATCGCCGATCGTTTGCCAAACGGCGACGCAGCGCCGGCCGACGCTGCTCGTGAGGTGCCCGGGATCAGAACAGCGTGATGATGCTGAGATAGCCGTTCAGCGCAGGCGAAAAGCGCGGCGTGTAGATCGGGTGCACCGTCACGCCCAGGCCTGGCTGCAGGTAGATACCCGCGCTGACACGCAGCGCATAACTGGCAGTCACGGCAAAGGTGTTATGGTAATTGCCTTGTCCCGGCGGCGTCCGCGCTGCCAACCCTTGCGGGCTATAGACGTTGAAGGTCGAGACGAGCGATGCGAGGTCGAAAGGCCGGCTCGCGAGCAAACCGACCGCGTACAAGCGGCCTTCGTAATATTGCGTGTAGAAGTTCTGCTGCGGCGGTGCGTAATTAATTGTGCCGCCGGCGTAGAGACCGCGGAACGGCTTGGTGGTATCGACCTGCGTCAGCTGCCGATCCGCCGCCGCGAACAGCGCGAAATTGTCGCGCGTCTCGCCCGGACGACCGAAGCGCGCGAATTGCGTTGTGTTGTAGATGCCGCCGGCACGGATCCAGGTCGATTTGACGCCGGGTGCGGACGGGTGATTGAAACCTACCTCGTCGATCATCAGCACGCCGGTCCCGGGCGGAGAGAAGCGGAAGCCGCCCGGGTTGACCGCATTTTCCGCGGCCGCGCCACCTGGCGGCAGGCTGCGCTGCACGCCGATCTTGTTGTACAAACCGTTCTTCGACTTGACCCGCAGGTTGAAGCCGGGCGCCGCGAAACCGCCGTAGCTGAGGCCGAGCTGGAACGGGATCGTCGCTTGCGGCCCCAGATTGCCGGTCGCCAGATTGCCGCCGACGTTGATGCCGAAGAACTCCTGCGTGTTGTCGATATAGCCAAGCTTGAAATCGACCGCGCCGCCGAACAACTCCTGATAGTAATGCAGGCGGCCGATCCGTACCTTTTTCGGACCGTTCACCGCGGGAAAACTGTTGTCGATAACGGAGAAGGTGGTCGCGAGCTGGCCGCCTTTCACTCCCACTTGCCCGAGGTCATAGGTCGCAGTGAGACTGACGGTGGTGTTGGTGCGGGTAATGCGCTGACCGTTGTAAAGCTGTGGTCCCTTGTATCCGCGATCGTTCTGCAGAAAATCATATTGGAAATTGGCCGTATTGATCGGGGAGATACCGATACCGATGTCGGCCAAGGCGTCACGAACACCGAGCTTGTCCCCCAGGATCGTATCCGCCACCTTCGGGTAGGGAATCGCCCAGCCTTTCAGGCTCAGGTCGTCGAACCGCTTGTAACGGTCCGGCGCCGGCGTTTCGCTGTCGTCCGGCAAGGCGGAGACGGTGGCGGGCTGTACGTCCGGTGTGGACGAAGGCGCAGTCTGGGTCGTCGTTTGCGCACCGGCTACGACGGGTGCCGAGGCGACCAGTGCAGCCGC
The DNA here is from genome assembly GCF_000382485.1 of Sphingomonas sp. Mn802worker. Lineage (GTDB taxonomy): Bacteria > Pseudomonadota > Alphaproteobacteria > Sphingomonadales > Sphingomonadaceae > Sphingomonas. The sequence goes on from NZ_AORY01000016.1 coordinate 4,993, forward strand.
GGCTACGATCGCAGTGCGATCGATGGTGTTACGCATCTACTCTCTCCGATTGATCGTCGCAGGTTCGTCAGCGGCTGCCCGCACGCTCCGCCTGCGCCCACGCCAGTTGCATTAATTCTGGCAGTACCTCGACCCGCTGCCGCGCTTGCGCGGACGCGGCCGAGCCGCGCAGCACGCGGCCCTTGATCCCGTGGAAGATCGCCGCCAGCCGAAAGAAGTTGAACGCGACGTAGAAGTCGTAGTTCGGCAAACCCGGTAATCCGCGCCGCGTGCAATAAGCGGCAAGATATTCCTGCTCGCTCGGCAGGCCGAGCGCGCCCACGTCCGCGTTGCCCAGGCCCGCGACGATGTGCGGCGGCATGCGATACATCATGGTATGATAAGCGAAGTCGGCGCCGCGGTGGCCGAGTGTGGAAAGCTCCCAGTCGAGCACCGCAAGGATGCGCGGCCCGGCGCGCGCGAAGATCATGTTGTCGCAGCGGAAATCGCCGTGGATGATGCCGGTGTCGTCGTCGCCTGCCGGTACATTGGCGTGCAACCAGTCGATCAGACGATCCATGTTTGCATCGCGACCCGCCTCGATATCGGAGTAGTACTGCCCCGACCAGCGCGCGATCTGCCGCGCGAAATAGTCTCCGGGGCGGCCGTAGTCGGCAAGGCCGACCGCGGCGGGATCGATCGCGTGCAGATCGGCAATCGCGGCGTTCATGGCGTCGAAATATCGGGCGCGCTCACCGCGGGGGACGTCGCTGAACGACGCGTCCCAGAACACACGCCCTTCGACCAGATCCATGACGTAGAAGGGCGTGCCGATCATCTCGGCCTCGGCGCATAGCGCATAGACGTGCGCGACCGGGTAGCCGACCGAGCCGAGCGCGCTTAGAACGCGCGCCTCGCGCTCGATCGCGTGCGCTCCCTTCAGCAGCACGCCAGGAGGCTTGCGTCGCAGCACATAGGCGCGCGTCGACGTGTCCAGCCGGTAGGTCGGGTTCGACTGCCCGCCGCGGAACTGCGTGACCCGGAGCGGCCCGGCATAGTCCGGCACGTTGGCGCGCATCCACTGCTCAAGCGCGGCCTCGTCAAAGGCAAAGCCGGCGCGGACGGCCGTCGTGCCGATATTGTCGGCGGCGTCGGTCACGATATCTTCTCCAAAACCTTGAGCCGAGAGGGGGCCGCGGCCCCGATCAGGCGCGCGTCAGAGCGTCTGGCCATCGTCCAGCGTGACGACCGATCCGGTCATGAAACGGCTTGCGTCCGACGACAGGAACAGGATCAGCGCGTCGAGCGCATCCTCGTCCATCACGCGCGGGCGCGCGAAGCCAGCGAGCAGTGCCGCACCCGCGGGCTGGTCCCAGATCGCCTCGTTCATCTCGGTCGCGACATAGCCGGGGCAGAGCACGTTGACGTTGATGCCCTTGCCCGCCCAATCCTTTGCCAGCGAACGTCCCATCTGCGCGACCGCCGCCTTGGTCGCGGCATAGGGTGCGATGCCGGCCGCGGGCTGGTGCGCGGTGATTGAGGAGATGATGGTGATGCGGCCGTTGCCGCGCTCGCGCGGGCCGGCGGCAACCATACGGCGCGCGCCCTCTCGCACGGTCAGGAACACGCCGCGCAGATTGACCGAGACCATGCGGTCGAAATCGTCGATGTCGAGCCCCATTGCGCTGCCCGCGACGTTCAACCCTGCGTTGGCGATCACGGTGTCGACCGGGCCGAACCGCGTCGCCGCGGCGTCATAGGCCGAGATGATCGACGCTTCGTCGGTGACATCAAGCGTCACCGCGATGGCCTCGCCGCCTGCCGCCGCGATCTCGTCGGCGAGTTCCGCCAGCAATTCGACCCGGCGTGCGCCGATCACGACCTTTGCCCCGCTCGCCGCCAGCAACGTGGCGAAGCGCCGGCCGAGGCCCGAGGATGCGCCAGTGACGAGCGCGACCCGCCCCGACAGGTCGAAGGAGAAAGCGGGCACGCTCACGCGGGTACCAGCGTGCTGATCGCGTGCGCGGCCATCGCCTTCTTGTCGAGCTTGCCCGTCGCGCCAACGACCATGCGATCGACCAGCAGCAAATGCTCGGGCCATTTCTTTCGCGATAGCCCCTCAGCTTGCAGGTGCGCGATCACCTGATCGAACGTCACGGGCTCGGCACCGTCGCGGATGCGGCACACGGCGCACGCCTGCTCGCCCAGCTTGCGTTCGGGCACGCCGACCACAGCGACCTCGGCGATGGCGGGATGGCGCAGCAGCGCCGCCTCGATCTCGGCAGGGTCAATGTTGAAGCCGCCGCGGATGATCTGGTCCTTGATCCGGCCGACGACCTTCACGAACCCGTCGTCGTCGCGCGTGATCTCGTCGCCGGTCAGGTAGAAACCGTCGGCGGTCAGCCGCTCCTGCCCCGCGCCAAGTCCCTCGGCATACCCGAGGAACAGCGACGGACCGCGCACGCCCGCCTGCCCGCGCACGCCGCGCGGCAGCGGTTGTTCGTTGGCGTCAAACGCTTCCTCCTGCGTGCCCGGAAATGGGATGCCGTCAAAATTCTGCCGTCGATCGAGCGGGTCGCCAGGACGCGCCGAGCTATGCCCCATGCACTCCGACATGCCGAACATGCGCAACGCCTTCAGCCCCAGCAGCCGGTCGGCGTCGGCAATCAGTTCGGGCGTCATCGCGCTGCCGCCGACTGCGCAGGCATGCAAGGGGAGCCGGCCTACCCAAGCGCCAGTGCGCGCGGCCTCGACCATCGTGAACAGGTGCGTCGGCACCATGATCGCCCACCCACCATTGTACCTGATCGCGCGGTCCATTGCGGCGGACGGTTCCCACGGATCGATCATGACGAGCGGATGGCCAAGCGAGAGCGCGAAATGCGCGGTGAAGGTATAGCCGGGTGCGCTGTCGAGCGGGACGATGCCGAGGATCGAGTCACCCGGTTGAAGCCCTGCGATCATGGCGCAGGCGCGCGTGGCGTAGTTGAGCGCGGCGCGGCCGTGCATCACGCCCTTGGGCACGCCGGTCGACCCGGAGGTGAAGCCGATCAACGCGACATCGATGCGTGCCGGGCGTTCGGCGGCGGGATGATCCATCGCCTCGATCGTCACGGCGTCTTCGCTGCCCGCCTGCGCATGCGCCGCGTGACCAAGCCGTGCCTCCAGCACGGCGCGATCCGCTTGCGTCAGCTTGGGCGAATATGGGCAAAACGTCGCGCCGAGCAACGACACGGCGAGCGCGATCGCGAGCGTGCCGGCGCGCTTGTGCCCGGCGACGAGCACGCGCGATCCAACACCAACGCCCGCTCCGGCCAGTTGCGCCGCGACGGCGTGTGCGCGTTCCTGCAGTTCGGCGCGGCTCCAGCGGCGGTCGTCGCAATCGATCAGCGCCACCGCGCTCGCGTCGGACTGCGCGAGCCGCTCGAACTGCGTCCACAGGCTGTCGTCGCTCCAGTGGAGATCGCCGGCAGAAAAGTCAGCCAAGAGATTGTCCCCCGTCCACGAGGAAGGTTTGTCCGGTGATGAAGCTGCCCGCGTCCGAGGCGAGCAGCGCGAGCGTGCCCGACACCTCGTCGGGCCGACCAAAACGGCCGAGCAGGATGCCGGCGCGGGTCTTTTCCTGGATCGCGGGATCGAGCGTTTCGGTCATGCCGGTCTCGATCGAGCCGGGCGCGATCGCGTTGACGCGGATGCCGTGCTCCGCCCATTGCGCGGCGAGGTCGCTGGTCAGATGCACGATCGCCGCCTTGCTGGTGGTGTAAGGCACCACCTGCCCCGCGTCGGGGCGATAGGAGATGAACGCGCCGACCGAGGCGATGTTGATGATCGCGCCCTGTCCTTGCGTGATCATGTGGCGCGCGGCGTGGCGACAGGCGAGAAAGGTGCCGGTCACGTTGACGTCCATGACCTTGCGCCAGCCCTTGAGCGGAATGTCCTGCGGCAAACCCCACCACGATGCGCCGGCATTGTTGACGAGGATGTCGAGTCCGCCGAGCTGGTCGACCGTCTCAGCGACCGCGCGCTCGACCGACTCCTCGTCGGCGATGTCGCAGGAGATGCCGATCGCCTTCACACCGAAGCGCCGCGCAATGTCGGCCGCGAGACCTGCGCACTCCTCGCCGTTGCGCGACGCGAGCGCCACCGCGCATCCCAAATCGGCGAGCGTCGCGGCCATAGCCTCGGCGAGCGCACCGCGCCCGCCGGTGATGAGCGCGCGCCGCCCGTCAAGGCGGAACGCGTCGGCGGCGAAGCCGGGTGACAGCGGCGCGCCGGCCTCAGCCATTGCTCTGCTGCCCGCCGAGCAGGTCGACCTCGTCGGTAATGAGGATGATGCGGCGGCCGCCCATCCCCTTCGTCTGCGCGGTCGCCGCCTTCCACTCAGGTGAGGCGAAGGCGACGTCGAGCTCCGCCTGGTCGGCGAAGGTCAGCACGGCGTGCCCGTCCCAGCCCGGCACCTCGGGGCTGTCATAGTCCTTGGTCACGACGCCATGGCGATACGCAACCAGACCGGGCAGCACCTTGGCAGCATCGGCGTGGGGGCCGCGCCACCATTCGGTGAAGCGCGCCTGCGTCCAGTCGGTCGGACGACTGGCGAGCACGACCATGCTGACCGCCATCGTCTTAGTTACCCGTCCAGACCGGCTTGCGCTTTTCGAGGAACGCGGCAACGCCTTCCTTCGCGTCGGCCGAGTGATGGACGACGTTGCAGGTCATCGTCTCGAGCGTGATCAGCGAGTTGGTGTCCGCATCCATGCCGCGGTTGAGCGCCATCTTGGTCATCCACATGCAGAACGGGCTCTTGTCGATCAACGGCGCGCAGAAGTCCTGGATCAGCTGCTCCAGCGCATCGCCGCTCGGCGCGGACGCGTTGCACAGGCCCCATTCGACGCACTCGGTGCCCGACAGGAGCTTGCCGGTCAGCATCAGTTCCTTCGACTTGCGCATGCCGATGTAGCGCGGCAGGCGGTAGATCGGCCCGGCACCGCCGAACAGCGCACGACGGATGTGGAAATCGCCGATCTTGGCGTCGTCGGCGGCAATGCCGAAGTCGCACGAGATGAACAGCTCGAACCCGCCGGCGACCGCATAGCCCTCTACGCAGGCTATCGTCGGCTTCTTCATGTTGTAGATCTTGTCGTAGGTGCGCGCGGAATCGATCGCGAGCTGGAGCGAGGTGCTCGATTCGTGCAGCACCGGCCCGACGAGCTGATCGAGGTCGGCACCCGCGCAGAAGGTGTTGCCGCGACCGCGGAACACCACCGCCAGTGCGTTCTTGTCTTCGGCGGCGCGGTCGACTGCGGCCTCGAGATCGCGCAGCAGCTGCGGGCTGACGCAATTGCGCTTGTGCGGGCGATTGAGCCAAATCGTGCAGATGCCGTTGTCGGCCAGCTCATACTGGATGACGTCGGTTTCCTGCGTCACCGGCTGCTTGTTCACATATTCGCTTGCCATGATGTTAGCTCCCTCGAAGGTTGGTGTGTGATAGGTCAGGCGACTGGTTCGGCCACCGGTTCGAGCAGGCCGCCCACCGCCATCCAGGCGGCGATGCCAGCCGCCGGAATGGCGCAGAGCGTCGCTTCGGCGATTTCCGCGTCACTGGCACCGGCGCGGCGTGCGCCGTCGACGTGGCGCGCAGCCATCGGGCTGTAGCCGGCGGCGAGGATCGCAAGCAGCAGCAGCTCACCGTGCTTGGGCGACAGCGGATTGGCGTCGATGCTGCCGCGGCGCATCAGGTAATAAGCATCAGCCGCGCGGGGCGACAGGCGTATCAGCTGTGCCAGCGGCGTCGGGATCGTGCCGAAATACTCGCGAAAATTCGCCTCCGCCTCGCCGGGCTCCGCCTTCACGAGCGCGGCATCGGGGGCGGTGTCGCCGAGCGGCACGCACTCCTGGACCAATGCCGCAAATTCACCCGCAGCCCCCTCGCCGCGAAGGCTGCTGAGCACGATGATGCCGGCGAGTGCATCCGTTACTGACAAGCCGAGCGCGACACCGCGCTTCAGCTCTTGCCGCGCCAGATCGGGATAGCGACGATCCGTCGCAGCAACGGCGACGAACAAGGCCTTCAGCCGCGCGGAAACTGCACCGTCGGTATCGATCACCGCGCGAAAATCGGCATATCCGGCGAGCGTATATGGGGCATGGGCACGCAGCAGCGCGACCTTGTCCAATGCTGTTTCTTCGTGGTTCGACATCGTCGCTCTCCTGTCGATCATTGTGTCGACCGCCCGGTCGGGCGTCAACGGGCTTTCTTCCACCTAACCCTAGTGACAGGGCGGCTGGTCGCATCAGTCATCAACTACGAAACACGTTGACACCCGACCGGTCGGTCGAATAGCCATGCTGCCGACCGAATGGTCGAACGATATGCCTGATCGCGTAGCGGACAACCAGCAGCGATCATCAGGGGATGGATGATGAACTTCGAGCAGTCGGAACGATCGCTGGCGTGGATGGAGCGGGTACGCGCGTTCATGGACGCGCACATCATTCCCGCGATCCCGACCTATCACGCGCAAGCCGCCGCGATCGATCGCTGGACCGAAATCCCGCCGGTATTCGAAGAGTTGAAGGCCAAGGCAAAGGCGGAAGGGTTGTGGAATTTCTTCATGCCGCCGTCGGACCACGACGACGAATATTTCACCAGCCCTGGGCTCACCAACCTCGAATATGCGCCGATCGCCGAGTTGATGGGCCGCGTCTCGTTCGCGAGCGAGGTGTTCAACTGCATGGCGCCCGACACCGGCAATTTCGAGGTGCTCCACCGCTACGGCACGCCAGCGCAGAAAGAGCGGTTCATGCTGCCGCTGCGCGACGGTGTCACGCGCTCGGCCTTCCTGATGACCGAGCCCGCGGTCGCTTCGTCGGACGCGCGCAACATCCAGACCGCGATCCGCCGTGACGGTGATCAATACGTCATCAACGGCCGAAAATGGTGGTCGTCCGGCGCGGGCCATCCAAGGTGCGACTTCTTTGTGCTGATGGGCAAGACCGATCCAGACGCCGCCGCCTATCATCAGCAATCGATGATCCTGGTGCCGCGCGACACGCCGGGCGTGACGCTGGTGCGTCACCTGCCGGTATTCGGATACGATCACGCACCGCACGGCCATTTCGAGGTGCTGCTGGAGGACGTACGCGTGCCGGCGGAGAACATGCTGCTCGGCGAAGGACGCGGGTTCGAGATCGCGCAGGGCCGCCTCGGGCCGGGTCGCATTCATCACACGATGCGCAACATCGCCACGATGGAGGTCGCGCTGGAGAAGATGTGCCGTCGACTGCTGACGCGCCGCACCTTCGGCAAGACGATCGCCGAGCATTCGGTGTGGGAAGAACGAATCGCGCGCGCGCGCTGCGAGATCGAGATGGCGCGGCTGTTGTGCCTCAAGGCCGCGCACATGATGGACACGGTCGGCAACAAGGCTGCGCGAGCCGAGATCGCGATGATCAAGATCGCCGCGCCCAAGATGGCGCAGCAGATTGTCGACGACGCGATCCAGGCGCACGGCGGCGCGGGCGTGACTGACGATTTCGGCTTGGCCGAACTATGGGCGAACACGCGCATCGTACGCCTAACCGATGGCCCGGACGAGGTGCACGAACGGCAGCTCGCACGCATGGAGCTCGACAAATACCGCGCGGAGCTGTCGGCATGAACGCGCCGGCGGCGATGATCGGCCAGACCGCGGCGGTCGCGCCCGGCACCGCGTTCGACGAGGCGGTGCTCGAGCGGTACCTTGCCGGCGCGGTCCCCGGCTTCGCGGGCCCGATGCGGGTGGAGCAGTTCCAGGGCGGGCAATCCAACCCCACATTCCTGCTGCACACGCCCGACGCGCGCTACGTGCTTCGGCGCAAGCCCGCGGGTGTGCTGCTCGCCTCCGCGCACGCGGTCGACCGCGAATACCGCGTGACCCGCGCCTTGTTCGAGGCGGGCCTGCCGGTGCCCGAGCCGCTGGTGCTCTGCGAAGACCTGAATGTCATCGGCTCGATGTTCTACGTTATGCGCCACATTCCCGGACGTGGTTTCTGGGACCCGCGCATGCCGACGCTGTCGCCGCCCGAGCGCGCAGCAGTGTACGATTCCGCGAACGAAACACTCGCGCGCCTTCACCTGGTCGATTATGGCGCGCTCGGACTGTCCGACTATGGTCGACCAGGCAATTACTTCGCACGCCAGATTTCGCGCTGGTCGCGCCAGTACGAGGCGTCGCGCACCGACGATCTGCCGGAAATGGACAGGCTTACCGCCTGGCTACCGGGCGCGATCCCGAGCGGCGATGACCGCACGACGATCATCCACGGCGATTACTCGTTCCACAACCTGCTGATCCACCCGACCGAGCCGCGTGTCGCCGCGGTGATCGACTGGGAATTGTCGACGCTGGGCGATCCGCTGGGCGACCTGACCTACCATATGATGGAATGGTTCCGGCCGGAAGGCGTCGACGTGCGTGGCACGCTGCGCGGCGCCGATCTCACCGCGCTCGGCATCCCGACCGCACGCGATTACGCGCAGGCATACCGCGACCGCACCGGGTTCGACGTTGATCCGACCCACCCCTTCTACACCGCGTTCAACCTGTTCCGGGTCGCGGCGATCCTGCAGGGTATCGCCGGACGCGCACGCGACGGCGTGCAGACCGCCGACAATGCGGGCGAGATCATCCAGCGCATCAAACCGCTTGCGCGCGCCGCATGGGCCTCCGCGCAGGAGGCGGGCGCGAGCTGAACTGATCGCCATCACCACACGCCAACGATGATGCGACCCGCAGCGATAGCGGGCGACGAGGAGAGGCCGGATGATCACAAGACCAAAACATTGGGCGCTGGGCGTATCCGCGCTGACGCTGATCGCCCCCCCGGCCCATGCGCAGACCGGCGATCCTGCGCTGACCGCTCCTGCTTCCCCCGCGTCTCCACCCGCACAAACGCCCGCATCGCAGCAGCCGGTTGCGGCCGAAGCGACGTCGACGCCCACGGCTACGGCAACGCCCAGCGACGATATTGTCGTCACGGCAACGCGCCGCGCCGAGCGGCTGCAGGACGTGCCGATCGCGGTGAGTGCGCTCGGGTCCGAGCAGATCCAGGCGCGCAAGGTCGATAGCTTTTCTGAAATCGTGAAGATTGCCCCAGGTCCGACCTTCGTGCCGGTCAAGGGCACATCGGTCATTACCGTGCAGATCCGCGGCCAGGGAACGATCAACGACTCGCCCGGTCTCGAGAGCCCCGTCGGGGTGTACATCGACGACATCTTCTACGGCACGCTCGCTTCGTTCGACGCCAATCTGTTCGACGTGTCGCAGGTGTCGGTGCTGCGCGGTCCGCAGGGAACGACCTTCGGCCGCAACGCGGTCGGCGGCGCGCTGGTCATTACCAACAACCTGCCCGAAATGGGCGCGAGCAGCGGACGCGCCAGCGTCACCGCGTCGGATTTCTCGGGCGGACGCGGCGGGATCGAAGCTGACGGCTTCATCAACGTGCCGCTTGGCGACACGCTCGCCGGGCGCTTCGCCTACGGGGTCAAGGATGTCGGCGGATATCAGCGCAACCTGCAAACGGGCCATTACCTCGCCAACAACAAGGTCGCGGCGTACCGCGGATCGCTGCGCTGGCAGCCGAGCGACAAGTGGGACGTGGTTGGCAGCCTGTCCTACCTGAAACGCGGCGGCTACGGCGACGGACCGACGATCGTCGGTGACGGCTCGGTCGGGGCCGCGGTCAAGGCGCGGACCGACGGCGACCTGCACAAGGTACTGCTCGACGACGACGGTTATACGCGGCGCACGATCGTCGCCGCGCTGCTCAACGTCGGGTATGAAACCGGGATTGGCCGTGTCAGCTCCATTACCGGTTATCGGTATCTCAAATCGCAACTGGCCGAAGATGCGGACGGCGGGCCCAATCCCGTCAACTATCCCTCGCTCAACACCAACGACGAGTGGCAGGTGAGCCAGGAGTTCCGCTTCACCTCCGATCTGGGCGGACCGTTCGACTTCGTCGCGGGCGCGTATTTCGGGTACGAGGACCTGAACCACAGCATCGTCTTCGGCTTCGACGGGCGCGACCCGAACCTCTACTTCTCCGTGCTCAACCAGGGACGCTACACACCGGGCCAAGTGTTTGAAGGTCAGATCGAGAACCGCAGCTTCGGCCCTTACGCGGAAGGCAAGTACAAGCTGAGCGACAAACTCTCGCTGACCGCGGGGCTGCGCTACAGCTACGAGCGCAAGACCGGCTACACCCGCCACATCGGGTCGTCGCCGTTCCAGGGCGGCGCTTATTACCAGCAACTGCCCGCCAACGACGACGCGGTCGACAGTTGGACCGGCTGGACCCCGCGCTTCATCGCCGAATACCGCCCGGTGCGCGGCAGCCTGTTCTACGCCTCGGCGTCGCGAGGTTTTCAGGGCGGCGGGTGGAGCTTCAACGTCCGCACGCCCGCCGCTGCGGCGACCCCGCTGAAAGCGCAGACAACGTGGAGCTACGAGATTGGCACCAAGACCGATCTGTTCAGTCGGGCGTTGACGCTGAACGTCGCAGCGTTTCACGCCGACACGTCCGACCTGCAAGTTCGATCACAGGTCGACGGTGTGTTTCAGGACTCGAACGCAGGCGAACTTCGCGCGCGCGGCGTGGAGGTCGAGGCCGTGATCCGGCCGGCGCGCGGCTTATCGTTCGGCGCCAATTACGCCTACACCGACGCCTTCTACAAAAGCTTTGTCGGCTGCACTGCCGGAGGGCTCGACTGTACCGGCAATCAGGCACCGTTCACGCCGAAGCACGACTTTACCGCACTGCTCGACTACACCGCCGATCTGGCAAACGGGTCGTCGCTCGCCTTACACTTCGACACGAAGTTCGCCAGCGCGTTCCAGCTGGCCCCGACCGGGCTAGGACAACGCGCGGTGCCGCTGACCGAACGCAAAAACGTCGCCAGCACGTCGCTGACCTATACGCCGCCGTCGGGTCGGTGGGACGTACGCGTGTGGGCGCGCAACCTTTTCGACAAGCAGTACGTGACCAACGGGCTGCAGTATAATTTCTACCACGTCACCCGCGCCGAAGTGGCGGCGACGCCCGGCGGACTCGGGGCCCTCGACGTCGAGCGCGTCAGCGTCGCGCCGCCGCGTCAGATCGGTGCCACGCTGACGTTACGGTACGGGAAGTGACATGCGCGAAGGATCGACCATGACCGAAGCACCGAGCGCAGGCGCGCGCAGGCTGGCCTTGCTGCTGCTGATCGTGGTGTCGGTGTTCAACTACCTCGACCGCACCATCATCTCGATTCTGCAGGTGCCGATCAAGCGCGACCTGTCACTCAGCGATGCGCAGCTCGGCGCGTTGACCGGTCTAGCCTTCGCGCTGTTCTACTCGACCTTGGGCGTACCGATCGCGCGGCTGGCGGATCGCTACAGCCGGCGCTGGGTGATCGCGGGATCAATCGCGCTGTGGAGCGCGATGACCGCGATCAGCGGCTTCTCGACCAGCTTCGCGGCGCTGGTGTTCTTCCGCATCGGCGTGGCGCTGGGGGAGGCGGGCAGTATTCCCGCGACCCACTCAATGCTCGCCGATTATTATCCGCCAGAGCGACGCGCGACGGCGCTCGCGATCTGGGGGCTCGCGCTGCCGATCGGCGTGATGCTCGGCTATCTGAGCGGCGGGTGGCTGGCGCAGGCGATTGATTGGCGCGCGGCATTGTGGATCGTCGGCGGTGTCGGCGTACTGCTCGCGCCCCTCATCCTCGCGCTGCTGCGCGAGCCCACACGTGGTCGCTTCGACAGTGGACCGGCACCCGCCGCGATGCCGGGGCAAGAGGGTTTGCGCGTCATGGCGCGTCGACCCAGTCTGTTGCTGCTGTTCGCGGGCGGCGCGCTCAACAATCTGGTGCTGAGCGTCGCGCTCAACTGGAACGCGCCCTTCTACGCGCGGCTGCACGGCATGGCGCTCGGCGACATCGCCACCGCCTTGTCGCTGATGACGGGTATCGGTGGCGCGATCGGCATCTTTGCCGGTGGTTGGCTGACCGATCGTATCCGCGCCGACACGCCTGAGCGTCGCCCGATCCTGACAGGCATCGCGCTGCTGCTGACCACGCCGGCGGCGTTGGTTCAGCTGCAGACGGCCTCGACCGCCGTCTCGCTGGCGGCGGGTGCGATCACCGTGCTGCTGCTGTTTTTCTATTATGCGCCAATTATCGCCATGACGCAGTCGCTGGTGCCCGCATCGATCCGCGCCTTCACCTCGTCGATCCTGCTGCTGAGCGTCAACATCATCGGCCTCGGTCTTGGGCCTTGGATGACTGGTATTCTGAGCGACATGCTAGGCGGCGGTGATCAGTCGTTGCGAACGGCGATGACAATCATCTCGTTCTTCGGACTGGCCGCGGGCGGGTGCTTCCTCCTTGCCGCGCGCTTCTACGCAAAGGATCTGCGGAAATGACCAGCTGGGCAGACGGATGCGCCGTGATCACCGGCGCGGGTAGCGGCATAGGCGCGGCGCTGGCGCGAGAGGCCGCGGCGGCAGGCATGAACGTCGTACTGGCCGACATTGCGGAGACCGAGGCGCAGGCGATCGCGGCCGAGATCGGTGCGGACCGTACGCTGGTGGTGCGCTGCGACGTGACGCGCGAGGGCGATCTGGTCGCGCTGGCCGACGCCGCTGAGGCCCGGTTCGGGCGCGTCGGACTGCTCTGCAACAACGCCGGGATCGTCCCGGGCGGACGCCATCGCCGCGTTTGGGAATATAGCGACAAAGACTGGCAATGGTCGCTCGGCGTCAACCTGAACGGCGTGCTGCATGGCATGCGGGTGTTCGTTCCCCGCCTCCTCGCGGCGGGAGCACCCGCGCACATCCTCAACACCGCATCGGTTGCGGGAGTGGTCAGCGGGTCAGGCTCGGCCTGCTACGGCGCGGCGAAGCACGCGGTCGTGCGCGCCACCGAGGCGCTCTACGCCGGCTTGCAGGAGATCGACGCGCCGATCGGCGTCACCATGCTGCTGCCGGGCCTCGTCGCGACGCGCATCTACGAGGCGGAGCGCTCGCGTCCGCCGGCACTGGCTCATCCCGAGGGGACGCCGCGTGAGTCCGCCGACCTGGAGGCAATGCGCGACGATCTCTACCGCAACGCAATCACCGCGGAACAGACCGCCCGAATCGCGTTTGACGGTATACGCCGCGGCGACTTCTACGTGTTCACGACCGACGCGTTCGATCCCGCGATCGCGGCACGTGCCGACGCGATCCTGGCGCGCCGAAACCCGACGTTCGAGAGCATCGTCGCGATGAGCCGCAAGGATGCGGGACTTGCCGATACGAGCGAGCAGTGACGCGGTGAAATCATTCGCCGATCGCCACGTGCTGGTCACCGGCGCGGCGAACGGGATTGGCCTCGCCGCTGCGCGAGCGTTTCTGGATGCGGGCGCGACCGTGTGGCTGGCGGACCGCGACCGCGAAGCGCTGGACGCAGCCTGCGCCCGTCTGCCCGATGGGACGCCTCACCACGCGGTCGCCCTCGACGTCACCGACGAGGCCGACTGGACACGTGCGGCCGCGCTGATCGATGATCAGGCGGGGCGACTCGACGTGCTCGTCAACAATGCGGGACGCGGCAACTTCTGCACCCTCGCCGATCTGTCGCTCGACGAGTGGCGCGCCGTGCGCGCGGTCATCGTCGACAGCCTGTTCCTCGGTACGCGCGCGATGATGCCACTGCTCGCCCGGTCCGATCACGCCGCGATCGTCAACATCGCCTCGATCCGTGGGATCATCTCAGGACCGGGCTCCAGCGCCTACTCGGCCGCGAAGGGAGCCGCGCGCATGTTCGGCAAGGCCGCGGCGCTCGAGTTCGCCGCGCAGGGATCGCGCATTCGCGTCAACACGATCAACCCCGGCCTGATCGACACGCCGCTCGCCCGCGCGGTGTTCGACGATCCTGCGATCAAGGCCAGGCGGCTGGCCGACATTCCGCTCGGGCGCGCGGGGAATGCCAAGGAGATCGCGGCGGCGATTCTCTTCCTCGCGGGTGACGGTGCCGGCTATATCACCGGCACCGACGTGACGATCGATGGCGGGCAGACCGCCGGCTGAGCGTCAGGCGGCGACCAGAAGCGTGCCGGCATTCCCGCCGGAGAACAGGTCGACGAAGGCGTCGGGCAAGCGCTCGAACCCGCGTCGCACGTCGACCTGCACGGAGACGCGTCCCTCCGCCTGCCATTGCCGCAACCGCTCGCGGGCCGTCGAGGCGCGATCGACGAAGTCACCGACCACGAAGCCTTCCATGCGGATCCGCCCGTAAACGATCTTCATCATGTCGCTCGGACCAGGTGCGCCGCCCGGCCGATCATAGGCCGAAATCTGACCGCACAGCACGATCCGGCCGTGATCGGCCATGTGGTCGACTGCCGCCTGCAACTGCTCGCCGCCGACATTGTCGAAGAACAGGTCGATCCCTGATGGGCATAGTTCGGCGAGCCGCTCGGCAACGTTCTCCGCGCGATAGTCAATCGCCGCATCGACACCGGTGACATCGACCAGATGCCGGCACTTCGCCGCGCCGCCGGCAATGCCGATCACGCGGCAGCCGGTAACCTTGCCGATCTGGCAGACGAGCGAGCCGACCGACCCGGCCGCGCCCGACACGACCAATGTCTCGCCCGCGACCGGGCGTCCGATGTCGAGCAGGCCGAAGTACGCGGTCAAGCTGTTGGGCGAGTAGAGCCCCATCGCATCCTCAAGCGACACGTCGTCTGGAACCGGGAACGGCGGCACGGCCGCGCTGTCCGGGCGCACGACGCTCAGATTTTCCCAGCGCGCCATCGCGACCATGCGGCTGCCGACCGCATAGTCGGCGTGTTCGGATGCGATTACCTCGCACGCGGTCATGCCCGCGATCGTGCCGCCGATCGGGATCGACCCGCGATAGCTTCCGCCGTCGTTCAACCAGTTTCGGATCGTCGGCGCGACCGAGAACAAGTGGTTGCGCACCAGCACCTCGCCCGTCTTAAGCAGAGGAGCCGCGAACGGCTCGCTCACCAGCGCGAAGTCACTTGCCTTGATCGCACCGTCCGGCCGCGCGGCGAGTGTCCAGCGGCGATTGACGCTCATGCCGCGAGCGCCTGTCGCGCCTGCGCAGCGCTGCCGGACGCGCGCGCAAGCAGCATGACGCGGCGAAGCCCGCGCCCGACCGCCAACTCGTCGGTCACGCCCATGCCACCGTGCAGATGCACTGCATCCTCCGCCACTGCCTGCGCCTTTTCCGCGGCATAGGCTTTGGCAGCCAGCGTCGCGCGGACGAACCCTGCATCGCTCCGATCCGCGACCGCCGCCTTCAACAACAGCGAACGGCTCTGCTCGATCGCGACGAACATGCGTGCGAGCTTGTGCTGGACGACCTGGAACGACCCGATCGCGACACCGAACTGCTTGCGCTCGCGCGCGTAGGCGACCGCCTGCTCGTAGAGCGTCGTCATCGCGCCGACGAGTTCGGCTGTGTGGCACAGACGCACGGTCGCGAGACATGCATCCACCTCGGCCGCGGTAACGTTTAGTGGGGTCGCGGCACAATTAGCGAGCAACACCGTCGCGCCCGGCGTCCCGTCGATCAAGCGCACCGGCGTGACCGTCACACCCGTGGCCTCCGGTTCGACGACCCACGCGCGCTTATCAGCGAGAACGACGGTCGCGGCCGCTCCCGCCGCCCACGGCACGATGCCGAGATCGCCCGCGAGCGTGTCGCCGCGCGCATTAACCGGTGCCTGTGCGAGCGCCAGATGGTGTTCTCCCATCAGCGCCGGCTCGACCCAGCGGGTGGTGCGGCCCGCGTCGCCCGCACGCGCGATCAGGTCCGCCGCGCCGCCGATACTCTCGGCGAGCGGGGTGATCGCGAGCGCGCGGCCCATCTCCTCGGCGATGATCGCCGCGTCCTGCGGCCGTCCGCCGGTGCCGCCCGCCGCCTCGGGCAGCAGGAACGACAAGAGGCCGAGTTCGGCGACCGCACGCCACGCGTCGTGCGGCATCGGCCCCTTGCCCATTGTAGTGGCGTCGCTGCCGTCCGCCAGAAAGCGTCTTACGGTCTCGCGCAGCAGCACCTGCTCGTCGTCGGGGATCAGGTCCATCTCAGACGCGCTCCACGATCGTCACATTGGCGATCCCGCCACCCTCGCACATCGTCTGCAACCCATAGCGGCCACCGCGCGCGTGCAGCGCGTGAACCAGCGTCGCCATCAGCTTCGCACCCGTTGCACCCAGCGGATGACCAAGCGCGATCGCGCCGCCGTTGACGTTCAGCTTCGCCGGGTCGGCACCCAGTGCCTTCAGCCACGCCATCGGAATCGATGCGAATGCCTCATTGACCTCGAACAGGTCGATGTCGTCGAGCGACAGCCCGGCCCGCTGCAACGCGCGCCTGGTCGCCGGTATCGGCTCCTCCAGCATGATGACGGGATCGCCCGCGGTGACGGTCAAATTGTGGATGCGCGCGAGTGGGGTCAGGCCGTGCTGCTTCATCGCCTGTTCGGAGGCGACCAGCACGCCGCTTGCCCCGTCGCAGATCTGGCTCGCCGAGGCGGCTGACAGCGTGCCATTGGGACTGAGCAGCTTCACCGTGCCGATCGATTCGAGCGAGGCGTCGGCGCGCACGCCCTCGTCATGGTCGTGGACGTGCCGGCTGCCATCTGCTTCGATCGTCGTGACGGGCACGATCTCCGCCTTGAACGCCCCGGCATCGCGCGCCGCCACCGCCTTGCGGTGGCTGTCGAGCGCGAACTGGTCGAGCGCGGCCCGGTCGAAGCCGTACTTGTCCGCGATCATCTGCGCGCCGGTGAACTGGCTAAAGCTATCGACGCCAAAGCGCTTCTGGATGCTGGGCGCGAACGGGCCGCTGCCCATGCCCGCTTGCGCGGCGAGCGTGACAGGCGAGCCCATGTGGACGCGCGACATGCTTTCCACCCCACCCGCGATCACCAGGTCCTGCGTTCCCGACATCACCGCCTGCGCGGCGAAATGGAGCGCCTGCTGCGAGCTGCCGCACTGGCGATCGATCGTGACCGCAGGAACGCTCTCGGGCAAGGACGAAGCGAGCACGACGTTGCGGCCGAGCGCGAAGGTCTGCTCGCCCACCTGGCTGACGCAGCCGATGATGACGTCGTCGATCGCAGACGGATCGACGCCCGTCTCGGCGAGGATCGCATCGATAACGGTAGCGCCGAGGTCGGCGGGGTGGATGCCGGCGAGGCGTCCGTTGCGACGACCACCGGGCGTGCGGCGAGCGGAAACGATGAAAGCGTCAGGCATGGAAAAGTCCTCTGCGCGTCACAGGCCGACGGCGGCCTTGGCGATGATATTGAGCTGAACTTCGCTTGTGCCGCCGAAGATCGACCACGCACGCGCGTTCAGGTAGCGGACCGAGGCGAGCGCAGCCTCGGGCGGGCCGATGCCCTCTGGAGCGTCGGCGGCGTGGAACGGGCGTTCGGCGGGCAGTTGCAGCCCGGCCAGGCCGAAGGCGTCGACCGCCAGCGCCTCGATCCCCTGGCGCACCTCCGAGGCGATCAGCTTGACCGCGAGGCTGCGCGGATGCGGCGGCTCGCCGTGCTCGATCTCGAGCAGCGTGCGAAGCTCGCTCATCTCCAGCGCCTCGGCCTCGAGCCGTAGCCGCACCGCGCGGTCGGCGAGCTCACCCGACAAACTGGCGGCGCGCTCCAGCCGGTCGAGATCGGCGAGCAGTTGCGGCGCGTAGCCGGTACCGCCGCGCTCGTTCTCCAGCAGGAACTTGGCGATTGTCCAGCCCTGCCCTTCCGCGCCGATCAGATTGTCGACGGGCACGCGGACGTTTTCCAGGAACACCTCGTTCAGCTCGTGGTCGCCCGACGCGCTGATGATCGGGCGCACGGTGACGCCGGGCGTGTTCATGTCAATCAGCAGGAACGAGATGCCGCGCTGCGGCTTGCCGGTCGCGTCGGTACGAACGAGCGCGAACAGCCAGTTGGCGAACTGCGCCTGAGTGGTCCAGATCTTCTGACCATCCACGATGTATTCGTCGCCATCGCGCACCGCCCGTGTGCGCAGTGAGGCGAGGTCCGAGCCCGAGCCGGGTTCGGAGAAGCCCTGCGCCCAGATATGTTCGCCGCTTCGCAAGGGCGGCAGGAAACGCGCCTGCTGCTCAGGGGTGCCGTAGCTGAACAGCACCGGGCCGACGAGCTTCAATCCCATGCCCGGCAGCACCGGCGCACCCGCGCGTGCGGCTTCGGTCTCGAAGATCCAGCGTCGCACCGCGTCCCAGCCGGGACCACCCGCCGCCTCGGGCCAGAAATAGGTCAACCAGCCTTGTTGGTCGAGCGCGGCCTGCCATGCGCGATAAACGTCGGGCTCGGCGAACACGCCCGAGGTGAGCGTCGCACCGCGCCGCATCTCGGGCGTCAGCGCGGCGTCGAGAAACGCGCGAACCTCGTTGCGGAAGGCGACGTGTTCGGGAGATAGCGTCATATCCATTACGCGCGCTCCACGATCGCGACGCCCGAGACGCCGGGTGCGCCGTAGACGTGGGAATAGCCGAGCCGCGGATCACCCGGCACCTGCCGCGCCTCCGCCTGTCCCGTCAGCTGGCGGTAGTTCTCGTAGACCTGGCGCAGGCCCGATGCGCCGATCGGCTCACCGCAGGCGAGACAGCCGCCGTCAGTGTTAACAGGCAATTGCCCGCCGATGTGCGTGCGTCGCTCGGCGATCCACGCCTCCTGTTCGCCGTCGGCACAGAAGCCGTTCTCCGCCATGTGCATGATCTCTGCGCCCGACTCGGTGTCCTGCAACTGCGCCACGTCGATGTCGCCGGGCGCCACGCCCGCCATCTCGAACGCCGCGCGCGCAGCGATGACCGTCGGCGACGGCCCACGCACGATCGTCAGCGCTGGCGAGAAGACTTCGAAGGAGCCCGGCGGCCGGCTACGCACCGCTGCGGCGCGCAGACGTATCGCGGGCAGGCCAAGCTCGCGCGCGCGCTTCTCACTGGCAAAAATGAGTGCGACCGCACCTTCGGCGGGCGAGCAGAACATGAACTTGGTGAGCGGGTCGCTGACCATCGTCGAGGACAGGATCGTGTCCGCGTCGACCGGCTCACGCCGCCACGCGTGATCGGTTAGCGCCCCGTTCTCGAACGCTTTTTCGGCGACCTTGGCGAGCGTCGGCGCGGTGATGCCGTGCGCCGCCATGTAGCGCTGGATCTTCATCGCAAAGAACTGCGTGGTGAGCATCAGCCCGGTCTCGCCATACCATTCGGGCAAGCCCCATTCAGCGGGTTTGGGATCGAACGCGCCGCGCGGATGCTTGTCGAAACCGACCGCGATGCCGAGGTCGAACTCGCCCGACTTGATCGTCGTGTAGGCGCCGAACATCGCCGAGCCACCGGTCGCGCAGCCGTTGGC
Source organism: Sphingomonas sp. Mn802worker (assembly GCF_000382485.1). Classification (GTDB taxonomy): domain Bacteria; phylum Pseudomonadota; class Alphaproteobacteria; order Sphingomonadales; family Sphingomonadaceae; genus Sphingomonas. Next base: position 24,384 of record NZ_AORY01000016.1, read on the forward strand.
GACGTTGATGAACTGCACGCCGGTCAGCCCGAGCTCGGACACCATCGTGTCCGCTTTGCCCGCCGCGTCCGACCCGCCGTAAGCGAACTGGATGTCGCCCCATGACAGCCCCGCGCCGGCGAGCGCAGCGCGCACCGCATACGCACCCTGCTGCAACCCCGTCCGCTTGGGCGTGCGCCCAAAGCGGTGGATCCCTGCACCGATGATGTAAACGTCGCTCATGCCACGGCTCCGATCGGCGCGAAGGCGAACGACAGTCGCGTCGAGCCGTCGTTCAGCGTGAATGGCTCGGGCACCAGCCGCATCGGCATGTCGATGGCGAAGCCGTCAAGCGCAGCCCCGGTCAGCCGCCCCTCGACGATTACCGCATCGCCAAGTGCGACATAGCCGACCGCGTACGGCTCGAACGCGTCGGGTCCGGCATAGGGCGGCGACTTGGGCCGGAAACGCTGCACGGTCCACGACCACAAGGTGCCGGTGCGCGGCAGGTCGACGTGCTCGAACCGCTCAGGCTCGTCTGGCGCGGGAAAGACGATAGCGCCCGTCTCACGGTCGCGCCCGGCTAGCAGCGTGATCTGCCCGGCACTGTCGATGGTCAGCAACCGATCGTCGATCGGCGGCGGCGCGTCGCGCATGTCGTCTCTCCTCGTGGTGGAGAAACTAACCCGCGCCTTTCATTGACGCTTCTGACCTTTGGGTCAGCGCAGCGTGCCGAGGAACCCCAATTGCGCTGCCTTGAACAACGCTTGGTCACGGTTGACCGCGTCGAGCTTCTGCGCCGCCGCACGAATGTGGAAGCGGATGGTGGTGCGCTTCAGCCCCAGGATCACCGCGATGTCGTCGTTGGTCTTGCCCGCCGCCGCCCAGCGCAGGCACTCGACCTCGCGCTTGGTGAGCGCCAATCCGGCGAGTGGCTCGCGCGGGCGCTCGGTCACCTTCACGTAGCTGGCAATGAAGATGCGCGCGAGCAGCGCCAGCGCCTCGTCATGCCGCTGGTAGATGCCGGACAGATCATCCACCGTTTCATCGGGATGGATGAAGCTAGCCGCGCCGATCTGCCCGAACGGCAGGTGTACCGGCACGACGATTGCCGCGCGGGTCAGCGCGCGCGCCTCAAAGTCCGACAGGTCGAGCGACTGGAGCAAGGGATTGGGCGAGCGCGCGTGGATGCCGTGCGCGTTACACCAGAACGGCTCCGCCTCCAGCCGGCACGCGCGCGGCAAGGGCGAGGTGAGCGCCAGTTGCGGCACCTTCCACCAATCGGCATGCGCGCCCTCGGGCTGGAACACCGTGCTGGCGAGGACGCTGCCGTCCGCATCGGTCATCGGCGCGGAGGCGGCAATGTTGTGCGTCACGTTGACGTACAGGCCGGTCAGATCGGCGACTGCGTCGCGGAACGCCTCGGCCGCGCGGCGGATATCGCGCGGCGCGTTGATGCGGACCGAGTCGATGATCGTGTCGGCAATCAGCATGTAGAGCGGCGATGGCAAGCGGGGACGGTCATGCGACCTTGCGTATAGGCGCGCTCGTCCAGCCTGACCATTGTGACAGGGCTGAGGTCTCCGGCCGCGTGCTAACAGGCGGCGGAAGCACCAAGAGCGTGCGCGGGAGAGCGATCATGACATCAGCCGCCAGCTTTGATTTTACCGGCAAGACGGTGCTCGTGACCGGCGGCAGCCGCGGGCTGGGACGTGCCATGTCGCTTGGCTTCGCCGCTGCCGGCGCGAATGTCGTCGTGTGCAGCCGCAAGCGCGAAGCGTGCGATGAACTGGTCGCCGAGATAGGTGCGGCAGGCGGGCAGGCTGCGGCAATCGCCGGCAACGTCGGCGACTGGTCGAGCCTTGATCGCCTGATCGACGAGGCGGTCGCCGCGTTCGGAGGGCTCGACTGTCTGATCAACAATGCCGGGATCGCACCGGTCGCGGACAGCTCGGCCGCGATGAGCGAGGCACTGTTCGACAAGATCGTGGCGGTGAACACCAAGGGACCATTCCGCCTGTCGGCGCTGGCCGAACCGCATTTGCGCGCGCGGCATGGCTCGATCATCAACGTGACCAGCATCGGCGCGATCCGCCCGTCGCACGCCTATCCGGTCTATGCCGCGGCGAAGGGCGCGCTCAACATCCTGACGCGGTCGCAGGCGATGGAATTCGGCCCCGCGGTGCGCGTCAACGCGATCATGGCGGGGCCGTTCTGGACCGACATCTCCGCCGGCTGGCGCGAGGAATACGATCGCGACGCGCCTTCCGCGCTCAAACGGATCGGACGGCCTGAGGAGATCGTCTCCACCGCGCTATACCTCGCCAGCCCGGCGTCGAGCTACACGACCGGCGCGATCATCCGCGTCGACGGTGGTGTGTTGTGAGCCGGACAGCACCGCCAGCGATGAGCATGGCGGCGGCGCATGCGCGGCTCACAACACCAGACAGCCCGTTTGCGATCGAAAGGCGCGTGATCGACGGTGTCTCGCAACGCTGCTGGGTGCACACGCCCGCGACCGCGCGCCAGTTGCTGATCGACGCCGCCGCCCACGACACACGCGACTTCCTGATCTTCGAAGACGAGCGCATCGGCGTCGCCGCGTTCCGCAAGGCAGTGTCGACGCTCGCGCATCACCTTTGCGACGGTGGCGTCCGGCCCGGCGACCGCGTTGCGATCGCGATGCGCAACCTGCCCGAGTGGCCGGTCGTCTTCTTCGCCGCGCTGTCGATCGGCGCGATCGCGACCGCGATGAATGCGTGGTGGCAGCATGCCGAGCTGGCGTACGCGCTCGAGCATAGCGGCGCGACGCACCTGTTCGCCGATGCGGAGCGGCTGGATCGCCTCGGCGCACCGCCCGCTGGCGTGCGCTGCTACGCTGTTCGCAGTGCGATGCTCGGAGCCGCGTCGCTGACTGACATCATCGGCACGGCCGCGCAGTGGCATGCCCTGCCCGATCGCCCGCTACCCGCGGCGTCGCTCGACGCCGACGATGCCGCGACAATCTTCTTTACCTCGGGCACGTCGGGCAAGCCGAAGGGCGTGCTGGCGAGCCATCGCGCGATGTTGAGCAATATCACGGGAGCCGCCTTCGCGGGTGCGCGGGCGAGTTTGTGCGATAACGGCGCCCTGCCCACTGTCGACGCAGGCGCAGCGCAGGGTGGTGCGCTGATGGCGGTGCCGTTCTTTCACGTCACCGGCGCGTTCGCGGTCCTGTCGCCGGCGCTGCACGCGGGCAACAAGCTGGTACTGACGCATCGCTGGGACGCGGGCGAGGCACTGCGGCTGATCGAGCGCGAGCGGCTGAACTGGGTCATCGGCGTGCCGACCATGATGCTGCAGCTCGCCGATCATCCCGACGTCGCGACACGCGACCTGACCAGCCTGGTAAGCCTGGGTTATGGCGGCGCAGCAGCGGCGCCCGATCTGGTCGACCGACTGGCGAGCGCCGTACCTCAGGCAGTGCCGGGTCACGGCTGGGGCATGACCGAGACGTGCGGACTGACGCTCACGCATTCGGGAAACGACTACCGCCGGCGACCGACGAGTTGCGGCGCGCCAGTCGCGGTTGCGCGCGCGGAGGTCCGCGGTGAGGACGGTCGGCGCATCCTGCCGGCCGATCAGGTGGGTGAGCTGTGGGTCTCGGGTCCGAACGTGATGCGCGGCTATTGGAACGATCCGGCGGCGACTGCGGCGGTGCTACAGGGCGGCTGGCTGCGCACCGGCGATCTCGCCCGCATCGATGCGGACGGCTTCGTCCACATCGTCGACCGCGCCAAGGACATCGTGATCCGCGGCGGCGAGAACGTGTTCTGCATCGAGGTCGAGAACTGCCTCTACGAGCACCCGGCCGTGCAGGACGCCGCGCTGGTCGGTCGCCCCGACCGCATGCTCGGTGAGGTGCCGATCGCGATTGTCGTGCTGCGCGCTGGCGCGGTGGCGAGCGGTGAAGAGTTGCGCGCGCACGTCGCCGCGCGGCTCGCCGCCTTCAAGGTTCCGGTCGAGGTCGTGCTGTCGTCCGCGCCACTACCGCGCAACGCGGCGGGAAAACTGCTGAAGCGCGACATCCTCGCCGCACTTGGCCAGCGGGACGGCTAGTCGGCTTTCAGCCCCTCGAAGAATGGCTGGCACAGCGCATCCGCGACTTCCTCGGGCGTACGCTTGGAGGCCATCGGCGGATACCATTTGTACGCCCAGTTGCACATGCCGAGAAAACCGTAGGTGGTAAGCACGGGATCGCACGTCCGGAACGCGCCGGTGTCGATGCCCTTGCAGATCAACGCCTTGACGTGCTCGAAATAATCGCGCCGCGCCTGCCTGATCGCGTCGCGCATCTGCCCTTCGAGATCGCCGTAATTGTCCATGAACGCGCGGACGTAACCCGGATGGTTGGCGATCTGGCGAAGGATGTCGACGCAGGCCGAACGCAGCCCCGCGAGCGGATCGTCGCTCTGCGCCCGTTCGAGACCGCCCAGCAACGCGCGAATATGCGTGTCGTGGATCGCGTACAGGATCGAGATCTTGCTGGGAAAGTAGTGATACAGCGTCGGCTTGCCGAGCCCGACCTCGTCCGCCAGCATCTGCATCGAGGTGTTGTGGTAACCGACCTTGTCGAACAGGCCCGCGCAATGTTCGATGATCTCGGCGCGCTTCTCGTCATGCGCCTCGGTGGTCGCCCGCTTCCTCGATTTCGCGACCATGATCTCTCCCGTCTTCATGCGCACCGCCACCCTAGTCCGTCCCGGACCTTGCGTCCATCACGCCTCAGCCCGCCTTTGGCAGCATCGCGGTCGCGCCCACGACCCAGGCCGACAGGCCCGCGACCGGCACGGCGCACAGCACCGCCTCCGCAACCTGCGCCTCGGTCGCGCCGGCACGCCGCGCGCCGTCCATGTGGACGCGCGACCATTCGCTGTAATCGGCAGCCAGCACCGTCACCAGCAACAGCTCGGCATGATGCGGCGCAAGCGCGGTGTGCGACAGGGTTCCCTCACGCATCAGATAATAAGCGTCTGCTCCCTCAGGCACGAGGTCAAGCAACAGCTGCAGTGAGGGCGGCACCGTACCGAAGTACGTGACAAAGTTCTGTTTGGTCTCGCCGTCGGCGACATCGATCGTCGTTTCTTCGGCGGCGATCGTCGCGGCGTCACCGTACACCGACTGCAATACTTCTGCGAAGCGGAGCGCGGCGCCCTCCCCGCGCGAGCTGGACAGGATGGTCATCGCTGCCGCCGCGGGCTCGAGCGCAAGCCCGGCATCTTTGGCTGCGCGCAATTCGCGCCGTGCCATGGCTTCATAGCCTTTGGTACAGGCCGCGGCGGCGACGAACAGGCGCTTGATCTCAGCGGGAAGCGCCGCATCCTGCTCGATCACGTGTCGAAAACGGCGATAGCCGGCAACCGTTTTGGGCGCGTTCCGGCGCAAGCGACCGTTTTCCAGCAGCAGGTTCGTACCGGCCATATGTCTCCATCCTCTACCATCCGACCATACGGTCGATAAAGAAGCTAGCATCGTTGCCGCTTGCGTCAACCAAGCCGTCATTGACGACCGACCAGACGGTCGAGTACGTAATCGCATGAGGGCGCGCTGGACGCCACAGCAGGAGAGCAGGTGATGGGCGTATTGGACGGGCGGGTCGCCCTTGTCACCGGGGCCGCATCGGGGATCGGTCGCGCAACCGCGCAACGCTTTGCACGCGAGGGCGCTCGCGTCTGGCTGGTCGATCGTAACGCCGATGGACTTGCGCAGGTACGTGCCGAACTGGACGGCGACCACCACGTTCACCAACTGGATGTTACCGATGAGGCGGGCTGGATCACGCTGGCGGAAACGCTCAACAGTCTTGATGTGCTGATCAACAATGCCGGCTTCGGCGTCTTTCGCTCCATTGCGGACACCACGCTGGAGCACTGGCGCTCGATCATGGCGGTCAATCTCGACAGCGTTTTCCTTGCCACCAAATACCTGTTGCCCGTGCTCACGCAGTCAGCGCACGGCGGCGCGATCGTCAACATGTCGTCGATCCGCGGCATTGCAGGCGCGGCGAATACCGGCTCCTATTGCGCGGCGAAGGGTGGGGTACGGATGTTCACCAAGGCAGCCGCACTGGAATGCGCCGCGCTCGGCAACAACGTGCGCGTGAACTCAATCCATCCCGGCCACGTCGCAACGCCGCTGACCGCGGGCGCACACGTGAGCGAGGAGGATCGTCGCGCGTTGCTCGCCGACACGCCGATCGGGCGCAAGGCGACTCCGGAGGAGATCGCGGACGCGATCCTCTTCCTCGCCAGTGACGCGTCGCGCTACATGACGGGTGCCGAACTGGTCGTCGATGGCGGCTCCACCGCGCAATAAGGATCAACGTATGAAGATAGCAGGACTGGCCGCGATCGTGACCGGGGGCGCTTCGGGCCTGGGCGGTGCGACCGCGGCGTTGCTCGCCGGGCGCGGCGCAAAGGTGACGATCGTCGACCGCGACGCGGACGCCGCCGCCGCCCACGCAGCCTCGATCGGCGCGCGCGCCGCCGCGCTCGACGTGACCGACGACGCCGCGATCGAGCAGGCGCTTGGCGAGGCGGAGCAGGCGCACGGCGTTGCCCGGATCCTCGTCAATTGCGCCGGCGTCGCGCCCGCGATCAAGACGGTGAACAAGGATGGCGCCCCTCACCCGCTCGCCGCGTTCAGACAGGCGATCGAGGTCAATCTGCTCGGCAGTTTCGCAGTGCTGGCGCGCTTCGCCGCGCGGCTTGCGGCAGCAGAGCCGATCGGAGAAGAACGCGGTGTGATCGTCAACACGGCCTCGGTCGCGGCATTCGACGGGCAGATCGGCCAGGCGGCCTATGCCGCGTCGAAGGCGGGTGTCGCGGGCATGACGCTGCCGGTCGCCCGCGACCTGGCACAGCACCGCATTCGTGTGATGACGATTGCGCCAGGCATCTTCCTGACCCCGATGCTGAAGGGTCTGCCGCAAGCGGCGCAGGATTCGCTCGGTACGCAGGTTCCGCATCCCAGTCGACTGGGCCATCCGGAGGAATATGCTGCTTTGGTGGAGGCGATCGTGACCAATCCGATGCTTAACGGCGACGTGATCCGCCTCGACGGCGCGATCCGGATGGCACCGCGATGACCCGCGGAACCGAAATCGCGACGAAGGTCGCCGCGTTCGTCCGCGAGACGGTGGCACCGTACGAGCGCGACCCACGCTGCGGCACACACGGACCCTCGGACGCGCTGGTGCAGGAATTGCGCGGACTGGCGCGCGCGGCCGGTGTGCTCACCCCGCACATCCTGCCGGACGGAAGCCACCTGACGCACCGCGAAACCGCGCAGGTGCTGCGCGCTGCCGGGCTTTCGCCGCTCGGCCCACTCGCGGTCAACGTCATGGCGCCTGACGAGGGCAACATGTACCTGTTAGGCAAGGCGGCGTCGCCCGAGCAGAAGGCTCGCTTCCTTGATCCTCTCGTCAGCGGCAAGGCGCGTTCGGCCTTCTTCATGACAGAGCCGGCCGCCGACGGCGGCGCGGGCTCCGACCCGTCAATGATGCTGACCACCGCGGTCGCGGACGGCAACCACTGGGTGGTGAACGGGCGCAAGGCGTTCATCACCGGCGCAGAAGGCGCACGCGTCGGTATCGTCATGGCGAAGGCCGAGGAAGGTGCGACGATGTTCCTCGTCGACCTGCCGGATACGGCGATTCGGATCGAGCGCGTGCTCGACACGATCGACAGCTCGATGCCAGGCGGCCACGCGGTGGTGCAGATCACCGACCTGCGCATCCCCGCCGACCAGATGCTCGGCAACCCTGGCGAGGGGTTCAAGCTCGCGCAGATCCGCCTCGCTCCGGCGCGGCTGACCCACTGCATGCGCTGGCTGGGTAGCTGCCAACGCGCGCACGAGATCGCGACCGACTATGCCAACCGGCGCCACGCCTTCGGCAAACCGCTGATCGACCACGAAGGCGTCGGCTTCATGCTGGCGGAGAACCTCATCGACCTCAAACAGGCCGAGCTGATGATCGACTGGTGCGCCGACGTGCTCGACACCGGCGCGCTCGGCACCGCGGAAAGCTCGATGGCGAAGGTCGCGGTGTCGGAGGCGCTGATGCGCATCGCCGATCGCTGCGTGCAGGTGATGGGCGGTACCGGTGTCACCGGGGATACGATCGTCGAGCAGGTGTTCCGCGAGGTGCGCGCGTTCCGCATCTACGACGGCCCGACCGAGGTGCACAAATGGAGCCTTGCCAAGAAGGTCAAACGCGACTGGCGCACGACTAATCTTTGACCAAGGTTTCAAGAAACTTCCATGGTCAGGACATATCGATGTGAGCGTCGCGCTGTAACTCAGGCTCAGCAAGGAGACTGGGATGACCGTTCAGAGTGCAGTTGCTGCGGCCCCGCCACGAAGCTTCATCCGGGTCGTTGAGAATTCCTCCAGCTTCTTAAGGGTCGACGGTGTGATCGATTTCTGAAGGAGCCGACGTGACTCTGTTGACCAGGATCACGTCCGCCGCCCCTCGCGGACATCAGCTGTCGCCTAGCTAGCGCACGTTGGCAGGAATGGCGGGTGGGTCCCCGATTAGCTGTTCACAGCAGGCACGAGGGGAGCGGCCCTGCGGATGAACGAGCGGCCGGCTTCGGGAATGGCAAACCAGCCCGGGGCGTCCAGGTCTGGGTCGTTAGCGCCTTTGAAGCAACCGAGCGCAAGGTGTTTGCCGTCTCGGCAGCCAAATTGTCCAGCGATTTGAGTGCCCATCTTTGTCCATGAAGGGGCACCATTTCCAGCGCGATAACCATGGATGATAGGGTCGGCTGGCGGGCCTATGCACCCTTCAGAAGCCAAAGCCGGTCATCGTCGTCGGCGCGTGCTCCCACCGGCGAGGAGCAGGTCGATGCCAGCTACCAGATCCGAACTTGTCGATGGTCGTCGCGCTCCTGCTCGTCCCTGACGCGAAACGTCGTGCTGACGATTAGTCAGGGAAAGGCGTTCGCTGATCGGGCACAGGCAAGGCGATCGGTCATCTCCGATCAAGTCAGATAGGCGTGAACGATCTCGACCAGTTCCTCGGCGGCGGCACGATGCGGACTGTCGGCGGAGGACGCCGGATCGATCAGATGTTCGCGGATGTGATCCTCGATGACCTCGGCGATGAAGCCGTCGAGCGCGCCGCGGCACGCGGTCGCCTGTTGCAGCACGCGCGCGCACTCACGGTCCTCTTCGACCGCACGTTCGATCGCCTCGAGCTGTCCGCGCATGCGCTTCAGGCGGTTGAGCAGCTTCTTCTTCTCTTTTTCGACGTGGCTCATGCCTGCTCCGGTCTGGGGCTTGATCCTATACCCCGGATAGGTATGGGGCGTCTATCGATCGTGAGTTTCACGACTCGAAATCACGGTGCGCGCCTGCGTGCCAGACGAAGGACCATGATGAACGCCCGATCTACCGCCGTGTCCTGCGAGGGCGACAGTAGGAGCCTGGCTCCGCTGATCCGCACCGCGGGACGTGACATGGTCGGGGAGTTCGCGCCCATCGCCTGATCGCGGTGACGCCGATCTCCCGGACCGGATGAAACCCGGATTACCAGGAGGTCGCGATGACCCTGTTTGTGCTGCGTGTCCAACGGCACGTCGAGACTGTCCGCGTCGAGCATCTGAGCCGGCGCATCCGCCTTGCGCTCCATGCGAGCGTTGTTGGGCAAGCGCGAACGGTGCGACTGCGTCCGTCGCGCGAGCGTCCCGCGCTGTGATCGGACAGCGGCAAGGCCATCGGACGATGCGGACAAACCCCTTGCTGGCGACCGCCTGCGCGATCGCCTGTGTCGCGATCCATGCGCCGGCGAGCGCGCAAGTCGTTGAGGCGCGTGCATCCGGCGTCACCGCCCCTGCTGCGACCGTCCCGCCTCAAACGATGGCTGCCGACGGACGTGTCGCGATCCATGCGCAGGCGACGTTCGTCCTTCAAGCCACGCCCGGCTTCACGTCTCCCTACAGCGGCACCAACAGCCTTGCGCCGCATCAGGCCAAAGAGACGGTCGACGTGACGCTCTACGCCGGCGTTCGCCCGTGGGCGGGAGCAGAACTGTGGGCGAACCCGGAAATCGACCAGGGTTTCGGCCTGTCGAACACGCTGGGCGTCGCCGGTTTTCCAAGCGCGGAAGCGTACAAGGTCGGGCGCAGCGATCCGTATCTGCGGCTTCAGCGCCTGTTCTTGCGCGAGACGATCGCGCTTGACGGAACGCGGGAGGAAGTCGCCGGCGTTGCCAATCAGCTTTCCGGATCGCGCATGACCGATCGCATCGTGCTGACCGCGGGCAAGTTCGGCGTTGGCGACGTGTTCGACACCAACAGCTACGCGCACGATCCACGCGGCGACTTCCTGAACTGGGCCGCAGTCGATGCCGGCAGCTTCGACTATGCCGCCGACGCCTGGGGATACAGCACCGGCGCGGCCGCCGAATGGTACCGAAGAGCGTGGGCGCTGCGCTTTGGCGGCTTCAACCTGTCGACGGTGCCGAATGGAGAAGCCCTCGAAACCGGGTTCGGGCAATATCAGCTCGATGCCGAGGTCGAGCATCGCCACCTGATCGGCGGACGTCCGGGCGCGGTGCGCGTCACGATGTTCCGTAACCGCGGGCAATTCGGACGCTTCGACGCGGCGGTGACGCTGGCAAGTCGCATAGGCGGACATGCCGACACCGCGCTGGTGCGCCGCCGCCAAACGCGCATCGGCGTCAGCGTCAATGCCGAGCAGGCGGTCACCGACACGTTCGGCATCTTTGCCCGCGCCGGCATCGCCGACGGCCAGGTCGAGCCGTACGATTTCACCGATATCGACCGGACGGCGCAGGCGGGCCTCACGCTCAATGGCGCGGGGTGGAGCCGCGGCGGCGACACGATCGGAGCGGTGCTGGTCGTCAACGGCATCAGTCGCGCGCATGGACGCTACCTCGATGCAGGCGGCCTCGGCGTCCTCGTCGGCGACGGGAGACTGCTGCATCCGGGGCCGGAATATATTGGCGAGGCCTATTACAAGCTGACCGCCGGCGCGGGCGTCGAGTTCTCGCTCGATTATCAGTTGGTCGCCAACCCCGGCTACAATCGCGACCGCGGCCCCGCCAACGTCTTCGCGGTCCGCGCACACGAGGCGTTCTGAGCATGCGCGTTGCAACACGGTCGTCAGCACACGTCGCCGGGTGTCGGCACCCTGGCGTGGCCGCGCCAAGCCGCGATCAAAGGGTGACAAGATGACGCCACGAGCACCTGACACCCAACGCACCGGTTTCCTGGGCTTCGCACCGCGCGGTCTACGTGCCGGCATAGGGTGGCCCGACCTCGCGCTCTTCACCATCCTGCTCGCCGTCGGCGTCGGCGTGGCGAGCGGCGTGCACGACGCGGTCGAGCCGCTGTCGCGGCTGCGGGTGGAGGCGGTCTCGATCGACTGGCGGATGTTGCCCGGCTACGCACTGCTGACCACGCTGCGCCTGTTCGCCGCGCTGACGGCGTCGTTCGTCTTCACGGTCGTGGCGGCGACCGCCGCGGCCAAGAGCCGTCGTGCCGAGCTGGTCATCATCCCCGCGCTCGACATCCTTCAGTCGGTGCCGGTGCTAGGCTTCATGACCTTCACGGTCACCGCGTTCATGGGGCTGTTCCCCGGCAGCCGGATCGGGGTCGAATGCGCCGCGATCTTCGCAATCTTCACCAGCCAGGCGTGGAACATGGCGTTCAGCCTGTACCAGTCGCTGCGGCAGGTGCCCGCAGACCTGAACGAAGTCGCCAGCGGGTTCGGACTGTCGCCCTTGCGACGGCTGCTGCGTGTCGAGCTTCCGTTTTCAACGCCGGGCCTCGTGTGGAACGCGATGATGTCGATGTCGGGCGGCTGGTTCTTCGTTGTCGCATCGGAGGCGATCAGCGTCGGGCATACGCAGATCATGCTGCCGGGGATCGGATCATGGCTTGCGCTTGCAATCGAGCGACGGGACCTGATCGCGGTGGCGCAGGCGGTCGCGGCGATGGCGGTGGTCATCCTGCTCTACGATCAGCTCGTGTTCCGGCCGGTCATCGCCTGGGCCGATCGCTTCCGCGTCGAACAGACCGCCAGTGTCAGCCCGCCGCGATCGTGGGTGTTCGATCTGTTCCGGCGTGCACGGTTGCTGCCGGTGCTGAACGCGCCGCTGCGCGGAGCCGCCGCGCTCATCTTCGTCGCGGAGGCAGCGCCAAAACCGATGGCGCAACGGCGGCAGTTCGCCCCGCGCAAGGGCGCGCCGCCGCCCGGTCTGCGACTGTGGACGCTGCTGGTCATCGCTGCGGCAGTCGCGGCGAGCCTTTATGCAATCCGCTTCCTCGGCCAAACGCTGACGCCGGGCGATGCCGCACGCGCGCTCGGCTACGGCCTGCTGACGCTGCTGCGGGTCGTGGTGCTGATCGTCATCGCCAGTCTGATCTGGGTGCCGGTCGGCGTGTGGATCGGCCTGCGCCCGCGTTGGGCGGCGCGGATCCAGCCGGTCGCGCAGTTCCTCGCCGCCTTCCCGGCCAACGTCCTGTTCCCGATTGCGGTGGTGGCGATCGTCCGCTTCCACCTCGAAGCCGACGTGTGGCTGTCGCCGCTGATGGTGCTGGGGACGCAGTGGTACATCCTGTTCAACGTCATCGCAGGCGCAAGCGCGATACCCAACGACCTGATCGAGGCCGGCCAGATGTTCGGCGTGCGAGGCTGGCAATGGTGGCGCCGCCTGATCCTGCCCGGCATCTTCCCTTATTATGTCACCGGAGCGCTGACCGCATCGGGCGGATCGTGGAACGCCAGCATCGTCGCGGAGGCCGTGTCGTGGGGGTCGACCCACCTGCGCGCCAGCGGGCTCGGCAGCTACATCGCCGATGCGACCGCCGCCGGCGACAGCGCGCGCGTGCTGCTCGGTATCATGGTCATGTCGGTGTTCGTGATCGCGATCAACCGCCTGCTCTTTCGCCCGCTTTACCGCATCTCCGAACGCCGCCTGCGGCTGTCCTGAGGAACCTCACGGCCATGACCATCGCCCGTTCCAAGCCCGTCGTCACCATCGAGCGCCTCAGCCACAGCTACGGCGGAGTCGAGGGCGGAACACCGATCCTCGACGATGTCGAGCTGGCCGTGAACGAAGGCGAGGTCGTCGGGCTGCTCGGGCGATCGGGCTCGGGCAAATCCACGCTGCTGCGCTCGATCGCGGGTCTGGTCAGCCCGACCGCGGGCGAGCTGACCTTCGTTCCCGACGATGCCGGCGATCCCCGCTCGGTCGCGATGGTGTTCCAGTCATTCGCGCTGATGCCGTGGCTGACCGTGCAGCAGAATGTCGAGCTGGGGCTGGAGGCGCAGCGGGTGCCGGCGGACGAGCGACGCCGGCGCGCGCTCGCCGCGATTGATCTGATCGGACTCGACGGGTTCGAGAACGCCTTTCCCAAGGAACTGTCGGGCGGCATGCGGCAGCGCGTCGGGCTGGCGCGCGCGTTGGTGGTGGAACCATCGCTGCTGCTGATGGACGAGCCGTTCTCCGCGCTCGACGTGCTGACCGCCGAGACGCTGCGGACTGACCTGCTCGAGCTGTGGGGCGAGGAGAAACTCGGCATCGCGTCGATCCTGATCGTCACCCACAATATCGAGGAAGCGGTGCTGATGTGCGATCGCATCCTCGTGCTGTCGTCCAATCCGGGGCGGATCGCCGCGGAGTTCCGCGTCGACCTGCCGCAACCGCGCGACCGGCTCGATCCAGCATTCAGGGACCTGGTCGAGCAGATATACGCGACCATGACGCAGCGGCCGGTGCCATCGCCGACGGTGGCCGGTGTCGCGCCCGGGACGTCCGCCGAACACGGCATCGAACGGCCATTGCCCGACGTGTCGGTCAACACGCTGGCCGGGCTGATCGAGGAAGTCGAGGCTGCACCCTTCCTCGGACGCGCACCGCTCTCGACGCTCGCCGATACGCTCCAGCTCGAGATCGACGACCTGTTCCCGATCGTGGAAAGCCTGCAGTTGCTCCACTTCATCGACGTGGTCGACGGCGATGCGGTCCTGACCCGGCGCGGGCACGCGTTCGCGCAGGAGGGGGTCGATCAACGCAAGACCAATTTCCGCCGCGCGCTGGAAACGCAGGTCCGGCTGGCGCGGCACATCCGCACCGTGCTTGACGAACGGCCGACGCATCAGGCTCCTGCGCGGCGCTTCCGCGACGAGCTGGAGGATCACATGTCGCCCGACTTTGCCGGCATCACGTTGAAGGTGGTGACCGAATGGGGGCGCTACGCGGAGTTGTTCGCGTACGACGATGATGAAGACCGCTTCAGCCTCGACGATCCGGCCTGACCAGCGCGCTTGGGCAACCGCACCCGCTCACTGGTCGGGGCGGAGGCGATAACCGACGGCCAGTTCGTTGCCGATCACGGTGCCGACTGCTTGCGGCGCCTCGAGTTTCTGCCGCAGGTTGCGGATGACGATGCGCAGATATTCGACGCGCGGTTCCTCGTCGGCGCGCCAGCATCCCGACAGCAACCGCTCGTGCGTCACGACGCGTCCGGTGTGGCGCGCGAGGACGCCGAGCACGTCATGCTCCTTGCGCGTCAGATGCACCTCCTCGCCGCCACGCGTGACGATGCGGCGATCGAGATCGATGACGAGGTCGCCGCGCCTGACCACCTTTTGCGTCACCTGTGCGGAACCCTGGTGACGCAGCGCGACACGCAGCCGCGCCAGCAACTCGTCGGTGTCGAACGGCTTGGTCACGAAATCGTCCGCGCCAAGATCGAGTGCGGTCACTTTTTCATCCACCGCATCGCGCGCCGACACGACCAGGATGACGAGATCGCCCTGCGCGCGCAGCAGCGGAATGATGCCAAGGCCGTCACGGTCGGGCAGGCCGAGGTCGAGCAGCACCGCATCCGGATGCTCGCCCACCGCCTGACGCAGCGCATCCTTCCCGTTCGCGGCCTCGACCACGTCATAGCCCGCGCGGAGCAGCGTGTTGCGCAGCAGGCGACGGATCGCGGCATCGTCATCCACCACCAGTATCCGGGTCGGCATCTCAGTTACCCTCGGTCAAGCTATCGCGGACGATCAGGACCGGCGGGAAAACCAGCACGAAGGCCGCGCCCGTCGCGTCGGAACGATTCGCTGCCTCGACGATCATCCCCATCGCTTCCGCGAACGCCTTGACGATCGCGAGGCCGAGCCCGGTGCCGCCGATCGCGCGGTCGGACCCTTCCAGCCGGCGGAACGTCTCGAACACCTCGTTCTCGCGGCCGGGTGGCAGGCCGGGTCCATGATCGAGCACCGCCAGCCTGAGTTCGCCGTAGCGGTTGCGCCCCTCGATCACGATCTCGCTGCCGGGTTCGCCGTAGCGCCCGGCATTGTCGAGCAGGTTGAGCAGACAATGGTGCAGCAATTGCGGGTCCGCGCGCACCAGCGGCAGGTCGGGCGGCACGTCGAGGCGAACGGCGTGCCCCTCCAGCGCGCAGCGCGCGTCGTGCGCGGCGCCGGTCACCGCATCGCTCAGATCGATCGCCTCGACCCGAAGTTTGAGCGCTCCGGCCTCGACCCGCGCCATGTCGAGCAGGTTGGCGACGAAACGGTTCAGGCGCTGCGCCTCGCTCTCGATCGTGCCGATCAGTTCGGGGCTCGCGCCGTGGTGCAGTTGCGCGGCGGCGGCGATCACCGCGGTCAGTGGCGTGCGCAGGTCGTGGCTGACCGACGACAATAGCGCCGCGCGCAGCCGGTCGCGCGTCCGCACCGCGTCGACGTCGCGCATCTCCGCCTGCAAGCGCAGCCGTTCGAGCACCAACGCCGACTGGTCGATCAGGCTGCTGAGCAGCGGCAATTGGTCGGCGCGCACGGGGCTGCCGACCCGGTCGCTCGCGACGCCGATTACGCCCAGCACGCGCTCGCCCGTCTTCATCGGCTGAAACAGCCATTCCGACGCGGCGAGCGTCCCCGATCCCTTCCCCGCCGGGCTGCCGGTGTCGAACGCCCAGCTCGCCGCGGCCGTGTCCATCGTGTCGAGGCGATACGCCGGATCGCTCGCGGCCATGATATCGAGTTCAGGTCCATGTTCGCGCCCGAGCAGCACGACCTGCACGTCGAGCAGGCGACGCACATCGTCGCAGATCATCTGCGCCGCGGTGTCTAGGTCGTTGACGCCTGCGATCTGGCGCAGGAATCCGGCCAGGATCGCGTTGGTCCGTGCGCTGGCAGTCGCCAGGTCGGCCTGCGCCCTCACCCGTGCGGTCAGCTGGCTGGTGGCGACCGCGATGCCGAGCAGCACGATCACCGAGATAAGGTTCTCAGGGTTGCTGATCGTCAGTGTGCCGGTCGGCGGCAGAAAGAAGAAATTGTACGCAAGGCTCGATGCGATCCCGGCGTAGAGCCCGGTGCGCAACCCGAACAGGCTCGCCGCCGCCATGACCGGCAGCAGGTACAAGAGCGCCACGTTGCCGAGGTTGAGAATCTGGAACAGCGCGCTCGCCAGGGCGGTGACGACGGCGACCAGCCCGGTGGTGATCGCATAGCCGGCAGGGCTGCCCCACTGTCCGCCGCGACCGGACATGCTGCGCGCACTCGCCTGCGTCGCGACCGGCATCGGCAGGACGTGGACGGTCACGTCGGGTGTGTCGCGCACCAGCTGGTCGACGATCGAGCCGTGGCGCAGCTCGAACCAGCGCGAGCGGTGCGACTTGCCGAGCACCAGCTGCGTCGCACGCAGGTCCACCAGCACCGCTTGCAGCCCCGCGACGACGCGCTCGGCCGGCACGGTCGCGACTGCCGCACCCAGTTGCGTCGCGAGCGTCATCGTCGCGGCGACGCGCGCGTGCTGCTCGTCGGTGAAATGCGCCGCGCGCGGTGTCTCGATGAACACCGCGGTCCATGGGCCGCGCAGGCCGTCGGCGACGCGTTTCGCCGCCCGGACCAGCGCGTCGCAGCCCGGTTGCTCGCTGATCGCGACGACGATGCGGTCGCTGCCCGCCCAGGTGCCGCCCAGCCCTAGTGCGCGCACATCGTCGAGCATCCGCGCGTCGACCGCCTGCGCCGCGCGGCGCAGCGCCAGCTCGCGCAATGCCGACAGGTTCGATTTGGAGAAGAAATGGCCCAGCGCGCGCGTTGCCTCAGCCGGCAGGTATACCTTGCCTGCCTTCAACCGCTCGATCAGCTCGTCGGGCGGGATGTCGACGACCTCGATCTCGGCCAGCTCAAGGATGCGGTCGGGCACCGTCTCACGCACCCGCACCCGCGTGAAGCTGGCGACGACGTCGTTCAAACTCTCGACGTGCTGGATGTTGACGGTCGAATAGACGTCGATCCCGGCCGACAGCAGTTCCTCGACATCCTGATATCGCTTGGGATGGCGACTGCCGGGCGCGTTGGTGTGCGCGAGTTCGTCGACCAGCACCAGCCGCGGCGCGCGCGCGAGGATCGCATCAAGGTCAATCTCGCGCAGCGTGCGGCCCTCGTACGGCACCTCGCGGCGTGCGATGATCTCGTGCCCGCGCGTCAGCGCTTCGGTCTCGGCGCGGCCGTGCGTCTCGACCACGCCGATCACCACGTCGGCGCCGTCGCGGCGGCGCGCGGCACCTTCGGACAGCATCTCGAACGTCTTGCCGACACCCGGCGCGGCGCCGAGGAAGATTTTGAGCCGCCCCCTGCCCTCCTGCGCGGCGGCGCGCAGCAGCGCGTCGGGATCGGGACGCGCAGCCTCGTGTCCTGATCCCGCAACCGGCATCAGCGCGCGGTCGCTCCCCGCTGCGCCGCGTCCAGCGCCTGGTTAAGCGCGAGGACGTTGACGCGCGGGTCACCCAGGAGCGGACGGACCGTCAGCTGCGCGACGAGCGTCCGCACGCGCGCCAACGGCAGCCCGCGTGTCTTCGCGATCCGCGGCGCCTGCGCCTGCGCGGCGGCGGGCGACAGATCGGGATCGAGCCCCGACCCGCTGGCGGTGACGAGATCGGCCGGCAGTGCGCCCGCGACGCCTGCGCCGCGCTGCTTCGCCACATCGGCCTTCACGCGGTCGACCAGCGCCTGCGACGCGGGGCCGAGGTTCGAGCCCGAGGAGGCGAGCCCGTCATAGCCCTTGCCCGCAGCCGATGGCCGCGTATTGAAATAGCGATCGGTGGTGAACGCCTGACCGACCACGGTCGAGCCGATCACCTGACCCTGCGCACCCCGCACCAGGCTGCCGTTCGCCTGCGCCGGGAAGACCAACTGCCCGATGCCGGTCATCGCCAACGGATATGCGAGCCCGAGGAGCGCGGCGAACAGGATCGTCATGACGATCGCGGGGCGCAGCGCGGAGGAGAAGTCCTTACCCATGTTGCTTGTGTCCTTACGCTAGACCGAGGCTGCCGACCACGAGGTCGATCAGCTTGATGCCGACGAACGGCGCGACGAGGCCGCCGAGACCATAGACGGCGAGGTTGCGCGCCAGCAGCGGACCCGCCGCCATCGGCCTGTACGCGACGCCTTTCAGCGCCAGCGGCACCAGCAGCGGGATGATGAGCGCGTTGAAGATGATCGCCGACAGGATCGCCGACTGCGGCGTCGCCAGCCCCATGACGTTCAGCACACCCAAACCCGGATAGAGCGCGACGAACATCGCCGGGATGATCGCGAAATACTTCGCCACGTCGTTCGCGACCGAGAAGGTGGTGAGCGCGCCGCGCGTCATCAGCAACTGCTTGCCCAGACCCACGACCTCGATCAGCTTGGTCGGGTCGCTGTCGAGGTCGACCATGTTGCCCGCTTCGCGCGCCGCCTGCGTGCCGGTGTTCATCGCCACGCCGACATCCGCCTGCGCAAGCGCCGGCGCGTCGTTGGTGCCGTCGCCGCACATCGCGACCAGCTTGCCCCCTTGCTGCTCTGCCCGGATCAGCGCCAGCTTGTCCTCGGGCGTCGCCTGCGCGAGGAAGTCGTCGACGCCCGCCTCCGCCGCGATCGCCGCGGCGGTCAGCGGATTGTCGCCGGTGATCATCACCGTGCGGATGCCCATCGTGCGCAACTCGCCGAAGCGTTCGCGGATGCCCGCCTTGACCACGTCCTTCAGGAAGATCGCGCCGAGCAGACGGCCGTCCTTCGCCACCGCCAGCGGCGTGCCGCCCGCGCGCGCGATCTCGTCGGTGATGCGGCGCAACTCGGTCGCCGCCGCGGTCGAGCCCGATCCCTCGTTGGCGCGCAGGATCGAATCGACCGCGCCCTTCTGGATCAGCGTGTGCTCGAACCGGACACCCGACACGCGCGTCTGCGCGGTGAACGGAATGATCTCGGCCCCTTCCGGCAACGGACGTTGCAGGTTGAAGCGCTCGCGCGCGAGTACGACGATCGAGCGACCCTCGGGCGTTTCGTCGGCAAGGCTGGCGAGCAGCGCCGCCTCCGCCAGCTCGGCCTCGCTCGCGCCGCCAACGGCGCGGAATTCACTCGCCTGCCGGTCACCAATCGTGATGGTGCCCGTCTTGTCGAGCAGCAGCACGTCGACATCGCCCGCCGCCTCGACCGCACGGCCCGATTTAGCCAGCACGTTGAACCGCACCAGCCGGTCCATGCCCGCGATGCCGATCGCCGACAGCAGCGCCGCGATCGTCGTCGGGATCAGCGTGATGAGCAGCGCCGCGAGGATCGCCACCGGGATCGACCCGCCGGCGTAGGAGGCGAAGCCCGGAATGGTGCCGACCGCGATCAGGAAGATGATCGTCAGACCGACCAGCAGCAATGTCAGCGCGATCTCGTTCGGCGTCTTCTGCCGCTCCGCACCCTCGACCAGTGCGATCATGCGGTCGAGGAAGCCCTTGCCGGGCTCGACCGTCACTTGCACGCGGATCTCGTCGGAGATGACGCGCGTGCCCGCCGTCACCGCCGAGCGGTCGCCGCCCGCCTCGCGGATGACGGGCGCGCTCTCGCCGGTGATCGCCGCCTCGTTGACGCTCGCGACGCCGGAGACGACCTCACCGTCGGACGGGATCAGGTCGCCCGTCTCGACCAGCACGATGTCGCCGACCTTCAGCTGGCTGGCGGGTACGTCGTCGAACTGACGCCCGTCCCCTTTCAGCCGCTTGGCGACCAGATCGGCCTTGGTCGCGCGCAGGCTGGCGGCCTGCGCCTTGCCGCGCCCTTCCGCCAGCGCCTCGGCAAAGGTGCCGAACAGCACGGTGAGCCACAGCCAGATGACGAGTTGCAGCTTGAAGCCGGTCGTCAGATCGTCATGACCGATGACGAGCAGCACCGTCATCAGTGCGGCGACGGTCGCGGTCACGAACATGACCGGGTTGCGGATCAGTTCCTCGGGATTGAGTTTAAGGAACGACGCCTTGATCGCCGGTACGACCAGGTCGGCGGTGAACAGGCTTTTCGTGTCGGCGCGATGTTGGGTTTCTTGTGCCATGATGGCGTCCCCGTGTCAGAACAGCTGGCCGCGGATCATGCTGAGATGATCGGCGATGGGACCGAGCGCGAGGCTCGGCAGGAAGGTGAGGCCACCCAGAACGAGGATGATGCCGACCAGCAGGCCGACCCACAGTCCGCCCGTGGTCGGGAACGACCCCGCGCTCTCCGGCGTGTACTTCTTGGCCGCGAGGCTGCCCGCGATCGCCAGCATCGGAACGATGATGAAGAAGCGGCCGACCCACATCGCGACACCCAACAGGCCGTTGTAATAAGGCGTGTTGGCGGTCAGTCCGGCGAAGGCCGATCCATTGTTCGCGACCGCGGATGTGAAGGCGTACAGGATCTCGCTGAAGCCGTGCGGCCCCTTGTTGAGCGGACCCGCCAGCCCCTGCTGCAACACCGACGACAAGGCGGTCAGCCCCAGGATCATCAGCGGCAGCACCGCGATCGCGAGCACGGCGAGCTTCACCTCGCGCGCCTCGATCTTCTTGCCGACATATTCGGGCGTGCGTCCGACCATCAACCCGGCGACGAACACCGCCAGGATGGCGAACAGGAGGAAGCCGTAGATGCCGGCGCCGACGCCGCCGATCACGACCTCGCCCAGCTGCATGTTGAACAGCGGCACCAGCCCGCCGAGCGCGGTGAAGCTGTCGTGCATCGCGTTGACCGCACCGCATGATGCAGCCGTGGTGACGACCGAGAACAGCGCGGACATGGCGATGCCGAAGCGCACCTCCTTGCCCTCCATGTTGCCGCCGGCGACGCCCAGGTTGTGGAGCACTGGATTGCCCGCGGCTTCGGCCCAGTAAGTGACACCGGTCCCGACCAGGAACAGCATCATCATCGCCGCGAGGATCGCCCAGCCCTGCCGCGTGTTGCCGACCGCCTTGCCGAAGGTCCAGGTCAGCCCGACACCGATGACGAAGATTGACAGCATCTGGACGAAGTTGGTCAGCGCGGTCGGGTTCTCGAACGGATGCGCGGAATTGGCATTGAAGAAGCCGCCACCGTTGGTGCCGAGCATCTTGATCGCTTCCTGGCTGGCCACGGGTCCGAGCAGGATCGACTGGCGCACGCCTTCCAGCGTCTGGACGCCCACGACGCCCGACATCGTCTGCGGCACGCCGCTCGCGATATAGAAGATCGTCAGCATGACGCAGAGCGGCAGCAGCAGGTAGAGCGTGACGCGCGTCACGTCGGCCCAGAAGTTGCCGACCGTCCCCATACCCCGGACATGCGCCTCGCGCCGCGCGAAGCCGCGGAACAGCGCAAAGGCGAGCGCGATGCCCGTCGACGCCGACAGGAAATTGTGGATCGTCAATCCCAGCATCTGGCCGAGGTTCGACATGGTCGACTCACCGCCATAGCTCTGCCAGTTGGTGTTGGCGGTGAAGCTGATCGCGGTGTTGAACGACAGATGCTCGCTCAACCCGCCAAGCTCCTGCGGATTGCCCGGCAGCACGCCCTGCAACCGCAGGACCGCATAGGTGAAGAACATCAGCACCGTGTTGAACAGCAGCATGTGCACCGCGTAGCGGCGCCAGCCCTGCTCTTGCGCGGGATCGATGCCCGACAGCTTGTAGAAAACGCGCTCGACCGGGCCCAGCACGATGTGCAGCGGTGTGCGCCGCCCTTCGTACAGTGCGTGGAGCCACATGCCGACCGGCTTGGCCAGCGCCAGCAGGATGCCCGTGAAGGCGAGGATCAGGAACCAGCCCTGGAATGTCATGGAACCGCTCCCTTCAGAAGCGTTCGGGGCGGATAAGCACCGCCACCAGATAGACGAGGAGGCCGATCGCGGTCAGCGCCGCCAGCCAGAGGTCGAGGGTCACGCTATTTCTCCCTCACGCATTGTCGCACAGGCGGACAAAGGCGAGCGTCAGCGCCACCAGTCCCACCATGATGGCGATCCAGAGCAGGTCCTGCATTGCTATCCTCCGATGCTCAGAAGGCCGCGGTCAGCGAGACGACGACGGTGCTGCCGGCGATGTTGCCGGTGCCGTCCTGCCCCTTGCTGAAGCTCGGACGCAGATAGGCGGCGTCGCGGTTCGAGATGTCCGTGTCGACATAGCTGACGTTGAAGGTCAGGTTCTTGTAGGTGGCATCGGCGCCGAGCGACCAGTCCCAGTAAGCGCCGGTCGGCGACACTGCGGTCGCGTTCGGCCCAAGCCCGTCCTGTCCCCAGCTGTGCCCGACATGCGCCTTGGCGGTGAACGGCGTACCCGGCACCGCGGCTGCGCCGTCGCCCCACAGGTAGAGGTTGTCGTCCTTCGCGCCCGGACGATTGTAGACGCCCGCCGCCGCATCGGCGCCGGTGTTGTACCATTTGCCGATCGCCTGCTGTTTCGGCGCATAGGCGACACCTGCCGTCAGCGTGGCGGGGCCGGCGGTGCCCGTCAGCTTGGCATAGGGTTCGGCGAAGTCGGTCTTGTTCGCGCCGCCGGGATACATGTACCAAGTCAGGCCGACATCCAGCGTTGCATTGTCGGCAAGCTTCGCCTTGTAGCCGCCGATCAGGTCGAGCTCCATGTTGGCGCCGCCGAACGTGCCCCAGCCCGCCAGGTTCGATGCCCAGGTACCGACATACAGCCCGCTCTCGTGCGCGACCGTGATCCCGCCTTGGACCGCCAGATGCTCGTCCGACTGCGACACGCCGCGAAAGCGATAGTCCGACGCGATCCCGACCGACCCGCTGACGGTCAGCGCGGGCGGCGGCGCGGTGTCCGAGGCCGCGACCGCCTTGTCGGCGGGCGTCGACGCCGGTTGCGACTGCGCCTGCGCGGCGGCTGGCAGTGCCAGCGCTGCGACCGCGGCGACGACGACGAAATGGCACTTCATTCTTGCACCCCTTGAGGAGCGATCGTCCCATGACGTCGCCTTGAGGGTGCGCGATTAGGCGCCGCCGTCGTTCGAATTCGAGAGCGATTCCGGCAAATCGCATAGTGCGCGCATATAGAAGCCGCTTTTCTGCGCGCCGCCTGCACTCAGTGCCGGCGCGCCGACCTGCCCGAGAGAAGCAGCACGCCCGATCCCGCCAGCGCGGACAGCACCGATCCGGCGAGCACACCAAGCTTCACCTCGCGCTCGAGCAGCGGATCGGCAAAAGCAAGCCCGCCGATGAACAGGCTCATCGTGAAACCGATCCCGCACAACAGCGCGGTGCCATAGACCTGCGCCCACGAGGCACCACGCGGTTTTGTTGCCCAGCCGAACTGCGCCGCAGCGAACACCGCGCCGAACACGCCCACCTGCTTGCCGACGATGAGCCCCGCCGCGATCCCAAGCGGCAACGGCGCAACCAGCGTCGCGAGGCTGAACCCCGCCAGCGACACGCCCGCGTTGGCGAAACCGAACAGCGGCACGATCGCATAGGCGACCCACGATTGCAGCGCATGTTCGAGCCGGTGGAGCGGCGATCCCGCCGCATCGGGCGCGCCGGGCGAGCGCCGGATCGGGATCAACGCCGCGGTCACGACCCCGGCGATCGTCGCATGGATGCCCGACATCCACACCGCCACCCACAGGCCGAGTCCGAGCACCAGATACGGCAGCAATCGCACCACGCCCAGCCGATTGAGCACGAACATGACGCCCGCGATCACACCTGCGCCAAGCAGCGCGAGCCCGCTGATCTCGTTGGTATAGGCAAGCGCGATCACCGCGACCGCGCCCATGTCGTCGACGATCGCTACGGTGGTCAGGAACAGCTTCAGCGACGCCGGCACACGCTTGCCTAGCAGCGCCATGACCCCGATCGCGAAGGCGATGTCGGTCGCCGACGGGATCGCCCAGCCGCGCGCCAGCCCGGGCGTGCCGCCCGCAATCGCCAGATAGACCGCGGCCGGCACTGCCATCCCGCTCGCCGCCGCGATCGAGGGCAGCGCGCGGTCGGACCAGCTGGAGAGATGCCCGTCGACCAGCTCGCGCTTGATCTCCAGCCCGACGAGCAGGAAGAACAATGCCATCAGCGCATCGTCGATCCAGTGCAGCACCGACATGGGACCGACGTGCACGGCGAGCAGCCGGGTATAGCCGTCACCCAGCGGGCTGTTGGCCACGATCATCGCCGCCGCGGCCGCCGCCATCAGCACCAGCCCGCCCGATGCCTCGCTACGCAGGAACGCGCGCAGCGCCGACTTGGGCTTCAACCGGACCGCCAGCTTCGCCGCGGTGACGATGGGTGAGGTGTCGTGCTCGGGCACGGACGGGTCGGCGGGCGTAGAAACGGGATCGTGGTCGCGCAAGCCGATGCTCCGGGCAGCGAGGGTCGGCGCTGGCGGCCCGACCAGCGCTTACAAACCTGCCGCCCGCGAACGCGCGACACCCGGTGCAGACAGTCGCATCACGCGTAGAACCACACAACCCCCCTGCGGGCACAGGTCATGTCGCACCCGAAATTGGCCGAAACGCGCACGGGCGTCCCGGCCGCTCGGTTCACCAGATCCGCACGCGGTCGGCGGGTGCGATATATTGCTTCTCGTCGGGCGTGATCTTCCACGCGGCGTACCAGGCGTCGACGTTGCGCAGCGGGTTGACCGCGCGGATCTGCCCCGGCGAGTGCGGATCGCTGACCAGCTGCTGGCGCAGCGCCTCGTTGCGGAACAGCGTGCGCCACACCTGACCCCAACCGAGGAAGAAGCGCTGGTCGCCGGTATAGCCGTCGATCACGCGCGCGGGCTTGCCCCCGAGCGAATTGTGATATGCGTCGAGCGAGATCAGCACGCCGCCCAGATCGGCGATATTCTCGCCCATCGATGCCTTGCCGTTGATGTGGATGCCCGGCAGCCCGGCGAAGTCATACGCCTCGTACTGTGCGCCGTAGCGATCGGCCTGCGCCTCGAACTTCTTCGCATCTTCGGGCGTCCACCAGTCGCGCAGCACGCCGTGACCGTCGGACTTACGACCCTGATCGTCGAAACCGTGCGTGATCTCGTGCCCGATCACGCCGCCGATCCCGCCGTAGTTGATCGCATCGTCGGCCTTCGGATCGAAGAACGGCGGCTGCAGGATCGCGGCCGGGAACACGATCTCGTTCTTGACCGAGCTGTAATAGGCGTTGACCGTCTGCGGCGTCATGCCCCACTCGGCACGGTCAACGGGCATGTTCATCCGGTTGCGATCGTAATCCCACTCGAACCGCGACGCGCGCTCGGCATTGCCGACGAGGTCGCCAGGCACGATCCGCAACGCCGAATAGTCGCGCCACTTGCTTGGGTAGCCGACCTTCACGGTGAAGTTCTTGAGCTTGTCCTCAGCCTGCGCCTTGGTCGCCGGGCTCATCCAGTTGAGGTTCTGGATCCGGCCGGCGAGTGCCACGCGCAGATTGGCGACCAACGTGTCCATCTTCGCCTTCGACTCAGGCGGGAAGTACAGCTGGACGTAGTCGCGCCCGATCCCCTCGCCGATGCCGTTCTCCGCGAATGCGACCGCGCGCTTCCAGCGCTCGCGCTGCTGCGGCTGGCCGTTCAGGAATTTGGAGCGGAAATCGAACTGCGCGTCGACGAAACGCTTGGAGAGGAGCGGCGCGATCTGGTCGGTCGTACGAAACGCTTCCCACGCCTTCAGCGTGTCGAGGTCGGTGTCGGCATAGACCTTGGCGATGTTCGGGAAGGCGGTGTTCTGCGCCACGATCGCGCGCTCCGCCTTGCCCAGCCCCGCGCCCTGCCAGAACGGATCCCACGGGAAGCCCGGCGCCTGCGCCTTCAGCTCCGCCAGGGTGGTCAGGTTATAGGTCTTGTCGCGATCACGGCTCTGCGCGCGGGTCCAGTGCGCCTGCGCGAGACGCGTTTCCATCGCGACGACGTCGTTCGCCGCCTTCTCCGCGTTGGGCCAGCCCGCCATGCCGAGCATCTGCGCGACGTACTGGCGATAGCGCGCGACCTGCGGCTGGAACTTCGGGTCCACGTACAGGTCACGGTCGCCGAGCCCCAAACCCGACTGGCGCAGATAGAGCGCGTAGGTGTCGGGCTTCTTCGCGTCGTCCGACACGCCGGGACCGAAGAAGCTCGATCCGAAGCCGCCGATCGCGCGGCCCATCGCCGCCGCCATCTGGTTCTTGTCCTTGACCGCCTTGATCGCAGCCAAACGCTGCGTCAGCGGCGCGGCGTCGAGCTTCTCGGCCGCACCCTGGTCCATGAACCCGGTGTAGAGGATCGCCGCCTTCATCCGGTCGGGATGCGCGGTGTCGCTGACGCTATAACCCTGCAACAGCGTGCGCATCCGCTGTTCCGACAGGTCGCGCAGGACCGCGAACGCGCCGTAGGACGAGCGATCGGCCGGGATCTGCGTGTTCTTGGCCCAAGTGCCGTTGACGAAGTTGAACCAGTCGTCGCCCGGCCGGATGCTGCGGTCCATGCCCGCTGTGTCAAAGCCCCATGGGCCGTAGCTGGTCGCCGCGGCATCGGTCGCGGGTGCCTTGTCCGATGTCTGTGCGGCGGGTGCCGCCTGCTCGACACGGCTGAGCGCAGGCGCGCCGATCGCGACCGATGCCGCCGCTGCGGTCATGAAAAAGTGCTTCTTGGACAAGGACTAATCTCCGAAGAGGAAGGATAGTATCGCTGGCAACCACGCTGCCATGCCGTGACATATGTTGCAACATCCCTGTCGTATTCGCCGGCAGGTTGTCACCCGACACGGATCGTCGCGCGTCGCTCGATGTTTGTGCCAGCGTCCTCAAAGGAGAAGACGAGATGCGCTTCGTTCAGATTGAGACGCTGCCAACTGGTCGCGCGCTGGTCGACATCGACAAACTGACCCATGCCGTCCCGCAGGAGACGGGCATGCGGCTGTTCCTCGGCGCGCAGCACCTCGATGTGCCGCACACGCTGGACGAGCTGGAGAATGTGCTCGCCGGCCGCGAGCGCGGCGACGACGGAGAGCAGAGCGGCGCCGGCTTCGGCATGCGTGGTGGCAAATGGGTGTGACCCGCGCGGCTGTACGATCAACGCCGAACGCTTGCGGACGCCCGTCGCCGCTGGCACACGCCGGGCAACAAAGGGAGTTTCCATGCGCCTGATCGCCGCTCGCCTCGCCGCACACCTTCTCGCCACCGCGCTCGTCGCCCCCGCACTCATCGCCCCTGCGGCGCTGGCCCAGACTGCACCCGCCACGTCGCCCGCTGCTCCTGCAATCCCGGTGCAGACACTGAAGGACGTGACAAAGGAACTGTCGTCCGACGCCTATGAAGGCCGCGCGCCGACCACGGCCGGTGAGACGAAGACGATCGCCTATCTGGTCAAGCGGATGAAGGCAGCCGGATTGAAGCCCGGCAATGCGGGCAAGTGGACGCAGGACGTGCCGATGGTCGCCAGCACCGCGAGCGATGTGCGCCCGATGGTGTTCTCGGGCGGCACGACGCCGCTGTCGCTCGCCTACAAGAGCGACATGGTGGTCGGCACCTACCGCGTCGTGCCACAGGTCAGCATCGCCAACTCGCCCGTCGTGTTCGTCGGCTACGGCGTCAACGCGCCGGAGAAGGGCTGGAACGATTATGCCGGGCTTGACGTGAAGGGGAAGACGGTCGTCATCCTGTCGAACGACCCCGATTGGTCGACCCCTGAGACCAAGGGCCTCTTCAACGGGCGCGAGATGACCTATTACGGTCGCTGGACCTACAAGTTCGAGGAGGCCGCGCGGCAGGGCGCCACCGCTGCGATCATCGTCCACGACACCGAACCCGCCGCCTATCCCTGGGCGGTCGTGCAATCGTCGTGGACCGGCGAGCAATACGAACTCGACGCCGCCAACAACCATATGGACCAGAGCCAGGCGATCGGCTGGATGCAGCTGGCGCAGGCAAAGGCGCTGTTCGCCAGCGCGGGCAAGGACTTTGCCGCACTGTCGCGCGCCGCGGCGACCAAGGGCTTCCGCGCCGTGCCGCTGGGCGTCACCATGTCGGTCGGGTTCGAGAACAAGATCAAGAAGTCGCTGTCGCACAACGTCATCGGCGTGCTGCCGGGCAAGCCCGCCGCACAGGGCGGTGCGCCGGACGATTACGTGCTCTACTCGGCGCATTGGGATCACCTCGGCCGCTGCGAACCGGTCAATGGTGACGGCATCTGCAACGGCGCGGTCGACAATGCGTCGGGCACCGCCGGGCTGATCGCGCTCGCGGAAACCTTCGCCAAGGCGCCGCCGACGCGCCGCTCGGTCGCGTTCCTGGCGGTCACGGCGGAGGAATCGGGCCTGCTCGGCAGCGCTTACTACGCAGAGCACCCGATCTTCCCGTTGGCGCGCACTGTCGGCGGGATCAACATGGACGTGCTGAACGTCAACGGCGCAGTACGCGACTTCGAGATCACGGGCGCGGGCAAGAGCGAGCTGGAGGACATGGTGAAGCCGCTGCTCGCCGCGCAGGGGCGCCACATCACGCCCGAGGCGACGCCCGAGAAGGGCCATTACTTCCGCTCCGACCATTTCTCCTTCGCGAAGCGCGGCGTGCCGATGCTGGCGGGCGGCAGCGGCGAGGATCTGGTCAACGGCGGGGTCGCTGCAGGCAGGGCCGCTGCAGAGGATTACACCGCCAATCGCTACCACAAGCCGCAGGACGAATATCGGCCTGACTGGAATTGGGACGGCGCGGTGCAGGATCTGACGATCTACTACCAGCTCGGCCGCAAGCTGGCCGATGGCAGCGCCTGGCCCAATTGGTACCAAAATGCCGAGTTCCGCGCCGCGCGCGACCGCTCGCGCGCCGGAGCGTCGAAGTGACGCGCACGCCGCCGGCCGAATGGGCGCCGCACGCCGCGGTGTGGATCGGCTTCCCGAGCCATCCCGACCTCTGGCAGGAGGATCTGGAGCAGGCGCGCGACGAGGTCGCCGCCTTCGCCGCCGCGGTTCACGCCGATGGCGCGGGCGAGACGGTGATCCTCGTTGCAGCGGATGACGAGGCCGCCGACGCCGCGCGCGCGCTCGCCCCATTCGCCGACGTGGTGGTCGAACCGTTCGGCGACATCTGGCTGCGCGACACCGCCGCGATCCTCGACGGCGCAGACAAGGCGCACGACTTCCGCTTCAACGGCTGGGGCGGCAAGTACGATCTGCCCGGCGACGACGATGTCGGCGCACGCCTCGCCGCCACGCGCGGGCTTGAGGCAGAGGCGCACGACTGGGTGCTGGAAGGTGGCGCGATCGACGGGGACGGCACCGGGACGGTCGTCACCACGGAGCAATGCCTGCTCAATCCCAATCGCAACCCGTCATTGTCGCGCGCCGACATCGAGCGACGCTTGCGCGACGATCTCGGCTACTCACGCGTCGTCTGGCTCGGCAACGGTTTGCTCAACGACCACACCGACGGTCACGTCGACAATCTCGCCCGCTTCGTCGGGGAAAACCGGCTGGCGCTGCCGCAGGCGGCGGAGAATGATCCCAACTGGCGCGTCTACCAGGACGCCGCCGAGCGCGCGCGTGCCGCCGGGCTGGAAGTCGTCCACATCCCCTCGCCCGGCCGCGTGCTGCGCGACGAGGAAGTGATCCCGGCCAGCTACATGAACTTCTACATCGGCAACGTGGCAGTGGTGGTGCCGCTGTACGGCACTGAGCGCGACCAGGCGGGCGTCGCCGCGGTACAGGCGCTGTTCCCGGACCGCCGCGCAGTCGGCCTGCGCGCTGATGCGATCCTGACCGGCGGTGGGAGCTTCCACTGCATCAGTCAGCAAATCCCGGCTTAGGCGCGTCGGCAAAGCGACGGCGCCGGTGTGCGGCAAAGCCGCGCAAAGCCGAGATCGGCCGGCGGACAGGCGCAGCCAAGCCCGTCCGACGTAAAGGCGGCGGCTTCGCCGTCGCCCCGTCCCCGAGCCGCCCCACACCGATAAACCTTGCGCAACCCACCAATCATGCCCACATTGACGTAGCTATAGTCGCACATCGACGGTTTTTCGGCGCTCTGCGACCTTTCTTCCTTCCTTCCCTGCAGCCTTGAGCGGCGTGCGCGTCCGTCTGTTGGCGCGCCTTCGATAAGGGAAGAACATGAGCATTACCGGCACCGTCAAATTCTTTAACCTCGACAAGGGTTATGGCTTCATCGCGCCCGACGGCGGCGGCGACGACGCATTCGTGCACATTTCCGCCGTCGAGCGTTCGGGCATGGCGACGCTCAACCAGAACCAGCGCGTCGGCTACGAGCTGGAGCAGGATCGCCGCGGCAAGATGGCGGCGGTGAACCTCAGCCACGCGGAATAAGGTGCGTTGCGGTGGCGATCGTCCGATCGCCATCGTCGTTTCCGGTCGACGACGCCGCAGGCTACCTTCGCGTCGCACCGACCCTCGGAGTTCGAGTCCATGTCAAACGACGCCGCCTTTTTCCGCCGTCAGGCCAGCACGCAGCGTGATGCTGCCTCGGACGCGACGCTCAGCAACGTGCGCGAACGCTGCGAGCGTGCCGCCGCCTCGTGGGACGCGATGGCCGCTCGCGCCGAGCGAACCGACAAGCTGCGCGCCGATCGCCAGCCGATCGCCGCCCCGGATGTCGAAGCTTCGAAGGGCGAACCGGCCGCCTCTGACCTGACCAAAGCCGGCCCGATCGTCTCAGCGGAGTGACCGCGACCGCGCTCGCGCCTCGCAGCGATCCCGGCTTCTTACCCGATCCAACCGCACCTGCGCCGCGGGTCGAGCTTGAACGTGCCGCCGCCTTGCTCCTGCATGGTGCACGCTGCCTGAGCGATCTCGCCAACGAAGGCGTCCTCTCGCATCGGTGGCCGAGCGGTGATGCCGCCGGCGTCCGTGCGCGCTATGTCGCCAATTGCCTGCGCGAACTCGATACGTTCCTAAAGGGCGTCCTCGACGTGGTCGCGCCGACGCCGCCCGGACAACCGCGCCGGCACAACGCCGCCAATCGTGTCGACCGCCTGTTGCGCGCAACAGCACCCGCGCCGACGCTCACTGCCATGCGGATGCCGGGGGTTACGACCGATGTCGACCGGCTGCGCGCGCTCGGCCGCTCGCGCGCGTGCCTGTGGCATTGTCACGGACTGGTGCGTCGCGCTGATCGACCCGAAGTCGCATGGATGACGGCGGGCTGGTGCGCGCCCGCGTCCACGCGACTACGTCGCTACGGCGTCGGCGAACGGATGACGCCCGGTGGCCCCGAACTCGCCGGGGTAGCCGCCTTCTACCACGACCTCGCGGGCAGGATCGCGCGGCGCTGACCCTGCCCGCGCAACCGATCAGCGCGTCGGGACCGGCGTCTCGCCCGAATAATCGTAGAAGCCGCGCCCGCTCTTGCGCCCGTACCAGCCCGCCTCGACGTATTTGATCAATAGCGGTGCGGGGCGGAACTTCGGGTCGCCCGTTCCCTCGAAAAGCACGCGCGTGATCTCCAGACATGTGTCGAGCCCGATGAAGTCGGCGAGTGTCAGCGGCCCCATCGGATGGTTGAGCCCCAGCTGGCAGGCGAGGTCGATGTCGGGGATTGTCGCCACGCCCTCGCCCAGCGCGAAGCAGGCCTCGTTCAGCATCGGCATCAATACGCGATTGACGATGAAGCCCGGTGCGTCGTTGGCGCGCACAACCTGCTTGCCGAGCTGGCCTGCGTAGGTTTCGATCGTCGCCACCGTTGCGTCGCTCGTCGCCAGACCACGGATGATCTCGATCAGGCCCATGACCGGCACCGGATTGAAGAAGTGTACGCCGATGAAGCGCGAAGCATCTGGAGCGGCCTGCGCCAGCCGCGTGATCGGGATCGACGAGGTGTTGGATGCGAGCACCGCGCCGCTGCCCAGCACCTTGCCGACGCGCTCGAAAATCTGCCGCTTGATCGCCTCCCGCTCGGTCGCTGCCTCGATCACCAGCGCGCAATCGGCCATCGCGGCCACATCGCCGATGGCCTCGATCCGCCCGAGCAGGCTGTCGCGCGCGTCGGCCTCGATCTTGCCCTTCTCGACATTGCGCGCCAGCCGCTTGGCGATGCCCGCCTTGCCCGCCTCGGCGCGCGCCTGGTCGACGTCGCTCAGGATTACGCGGTAGCCTGCCGCCGCCGACACCTGCGCGATGCCTGCGCCCATCTGCCCCGCACCGATCACGCCCACTGATTGCATTCGCCTAGTCCTCATCCTCGTGTGCCCGCGCGCTCTAGCCCGCTTTGCCGCCGCCGCGCCACCGCGCTATCTTCGCCGTATGCGCCTGATCGTTACCGCCGCTGTGCTGTTCGCCGCCTCCCCTGCAATCGGACAGGCGTGGCCCGGCGCGCTCAAGACCTTCGGCGACTGGGCGGTCGGGTGCGACAACACCCATCGTTGCACGCTCGCCTCGCTCGCGCCGGAAACCGCGCCGAACTCCGGCTACACGATCGCGATCACGCGCGCGGCGGAACCGGCTGGCGGTTACGAGATCGCAGTCGGCAACACGGGCGATGGCGCCGCACCCGTGTCGCTGCGCGTGGGTGCAAAGCGGTTCGCGGTAGCGGGCAACGGGCTGTCAGGCGGAGCTGCGCAGCAGATCGTCGCGGCACTCACCAGCGTGCGAACGCTCATGCTCGCCGGGCACACCGGCAAGCCGCTCGGCACCGTATCGCTCGCCGGCATCTCGGCCGCGCTCCGCTACGTCGATGCGGTCCAGCACCGCGTCGATACCGTCACCGCTGCGGTAGCAAAGGGGCGCAACGCCGCCGCCACGGTCCCGCCCGCTCCCGCCACACCGGTCGTCCACGCCCCCGCGCTCACCGGCGCGCCAGCGCGTCTGACCAGGTCGCAGGTCGCGGCGATGAAGCGCACCGCGCGCTGCGACGCACCGCCCAGCACCGACCTCGACTGGAGCCCGGTCGTCTCCACCATGGGTGGCGGCACCTCGCTTGCAGTGCTGCCGTGCTCCGCAGGCGCGTACAACGTCAACGGCGCGCTGTTCGTCATCCGCGGCAACCGCGTCACGCCAGCGAAGACCGACGCGCCCGCGGGGTTCGAGGCGACCGGCGCCGATCCCGAGACGCCGGTGCCCAGCGTCGTCAACGGCCAGGTCGAGAACGGTGTGCTCACCAGCTACGCCAAAGGGCGCGGGCTCGGCGACTGCGGCGTGTCACAAGCCTTCGTCTGGGACGGCACCAGCCTGCGCCTGATCGAGCAGGCGGAAATGAGCGACTGCCGCGGCAATCCCGACTTCATCCGTACCTGGACCGCGCGCGTCGAACGGCCCTAGGGAGCCGGCCGCTCCGCCTGCGCCTCGGCCAGGATCACCGCGAACTTGCCCTCTTCATCGGTCCATTCCTGGATCGGCGTCCATCCACCGGCGCGCAGCAGGATGCGCGCGTCGCGCGGTCCGTATTTGTGGCTGTTCTCGGTGTGGATCGTCTCGCCTGCCGCGATCTCGAACGCGCGGCCTTCGACCGTGAACGACACGTCGCGCGTCGCTTCCAGATGCATTTCGATCCGGGCGCGATCGTCGTTCCACATCGCGCGGTGGCGGAATGCGTCGATGGGCATCGTGCCGCCCAGTTCGCGGTTGATCCGCTCGAGCAGGTTCAGGTTGAACGCCGCGGTCACGCCCTGCGCATCGTCATAGGCGGGGACCAGGACGCTCTCATCCTTGATCCGGTCCATTCCGATCAGCAGCATCGCGCCTTCCCCCAGCGAGCCACGCATCGCGCGCAGCAGGTCGACCGCCGCAAGCGGAATCAGATTGCCGATCGTCGAACCCGGAAAGAAGCCGAGCTTGGGCGCGTCCTTGATCGTGTGCGGTAGTGTCAGCGTGCGGGTGAAATCGGCCTCGAACGGCAGCACCAGCAGGTCGGGGAACGCCGCCGACAGGGTGCGCGAACTCTCGCGCAGGAAGTCGCCCGAGATGTCGATCGGCACATAAGCTGACGGTTTCACGCATTTCAGCAGCGTCGGCGTCTTGGTTGACGAGCCGGAGCCGAACTCCACCACCGCGCGGCCCTCGCCGGTCAGGCGATGCAGCTCGGGGCACAGACTTTCCAGCAGCGCAACCTCGGTGCGGGTCGGATAATATTCGGGCAGGTCGGTGATGTCCTCGAACAGCTCCGATCCACGGTGGTCGTAGAACCAGCGTGCAGGAATCGCGCGCGGGCGGCGCGCGAGGCCCGCCAGCACGTCGGCGCGGAACTGCGGATCGGCGAGGCTCACCTGACCGTCCTCGATTTCAGGCTTCAGCATCTCACAGGTCCTTGGCCAGCCGTACGCCGGTGAACTGCCAGCGCTGATGGGGGTAGAAGAAATTGCGGTAGCACGCGCGCGCGTGGCCGCGCGGGGTCGCGCAACTGCCGCCACGCAGCACGAACTGCCCGTTCATGAACTTGCCGTTATACTCGCCGACCGCACCCTCGACCGCGCGGAAACCGGGATAAGGGCGGTACGCGCTGCCGGTCCACTCCCATACATCACCGAAGAAGGCCGGGCCATCCGCCGCCGGACGCGGCTCGACCGGGCCGGCCGCGTCCATCTGGTTGCCCGCGCCAACATCGTGCGCCTGCGCCGCCGCTTCCCACTCGAACTCGGTCGGCAACCGCGCGCCCGCCCAGGTCGCATAGGCATCCGCCTCGTAGAAGCTGACGTGCGTCACCGGCGCGGCGGGGTCGAGCGCGCGGCGCCCGTCCAGCCCGAAGCGCGTCCACACGCCGTCGCGCTCTTCCCAGTAGAGCGGCGCGGCAATCCCCTCGCGCTGCACCCAGCCCCAGCCGTCGGACAGCCAGAGCCGCGCGTCGCGATAACCGCCATCGGCGACGAAGCGCTGCCACTCGCCGTTGGTCACCGTTCGATCGGCGATCGCGTGCGCGGGCACCAGCGCGCGATGGCGTGGCCCTTCGCAGTCGAACGCGAACCCCGCCCCGTCGTGACCGATCTCGACGATGCGCTCGTTGCTCTCCAGCCAACTGATCGCACCCGGCATCGCGACCGGCACCTTGGGCGCGGCGGGCCAGACCGCGGGTTCGAGCGGGTTCTCGCTCATCAGGTGGAGCAGGTCGGTGACGAGCAGTTCCTGATGCTGCTCCTCATGGTGGCAACCAAGCGTCACCAGCTCGATCGCGGCGGCGGGCAGGTCGTCGATCGCCGCCAGCAGCGCATCGTTCACCGCCGCACGGTACGCCAGCACCTCGTCCAGCGTCGGGCGCGTCACCATGCCGCGCCGGCCACGTGCGTGGCGGCGGCCTTCGGCCTCGTAATAACTGTTGAACAGGAACGGAAAGCGCGCGTCGTGAAGCTGATATCCTGCGACGTGGTCGCGCAGCACGAACGTCTCGAAGAACCAGGTGGTGTGCGCCAGATGCCATTTTGCGGGGCTGGCATCGTCCATCGACTGCACCGTCGCGTCGGCGTCGGACAATGGCGCAACCAGCGCCTCGCTCAATGCGCGAACGCTGGCAAATCGATGCGCCAATTTACTGTACGATCCAGCGGCGTGGCGCTGCGGTTCCATCATCATCTCCCCGCCGCCAACCAGATTATTCTATGTTAGCGGTTTCCCCCGGCTACCCACAGAACGTCCCCACCCATCGATAAGTTCACCGCACGGCACGCGACGAACAGGAAATCGGATAAACGGTTGAGATAAGCGAGCGCCTGCGGGTTCGCCGCGTCGCCGATCGCCACCGCCGACCGCTCTGCCCGCCGCACGATCGCACGCGCCAGGTGCAGCGAGGCCGCGGCCCCGCCGGGCAGCACGAAACTGGTCAGCGGCGGAATGCCTGCGTTCATCGCGTCGATCTCGCGCTCCAGCCGCTCGACCTGGGCTGGCACGATCCGCAGCGTCATCTCACCAGGCGTGAAATCCTCACCCGGCGTCGCCAGATCGGCGCCCAGATCGAACAGGTCGTTCTGCACCCGCGTCAGCGCAGCCCGCAGGTCACCGTCCATCAGGGTCGCGATCGCAACCCCGATCGCGCTGTTCGCCTCGTCGACATCGCCGATCGCGACCATCCGCGCGTCAGCCTTCGACACGCGACTGCCGTCGACCAGCCCGGTCGTGCCCCGGTCACCCGTGCGCGTGTAGATGCGGTTGAGTTTGACCACCGCTGATGCGCGCTCAGCTGCGTCCTGCGGCGGCGAGCAACAGCACGCAGACGAGGATCGCCGCGGCCTGGAACATGATGCGTTGCTGCATCATGCGATTGGATTTGAGTTGCCCAGCGCTCGGCCCGTCGCCGCCCTCGCGCACGTGCGCCGATTGCTCCTGAAGAAAGGAGATGATGCCGCGAACCAGCGCAACCACCGTGGCGAGCATCGCCGCGACGAGCAGGATGACGAGAAAGGTGTTCATAAACCCTAACCTAGGTACGAAACGCGCCATTTGGAAGCTGGCCGCGACGTAATTCATCGGCCAGCACGACGCCGTCCACGCCGCTTTCCCGCAATGCCGCCAGCGTCGGCGCACCGTGCCGCTTCGCCAGCCGCTCGCCGTCGGGGCCCGTCAGCAGGTCGTGGTGGTGATAACGCGGGGTCGGCAGGTCGAGCAGCGCCTGCAAGAGGCGATGGACATGCGTCGCCTCGAACAAATCACGCCCGCGCACCACGTCGGTGATCCCTTGCGCCGCGTCGTCGACCGTGACCGCCAGATGGTAGCTCGCGGGCGCATCCTTGCGCGCGAGCACCACGTCGCCCTGTTGCTCGGGCACTGCGACGATCGTCTCGCCCCGATCGGTCCAGGCGAGCGTACCGGTGCGCGCGATCGCTGCCGCCATGTCGAGCCGCCAGCAATGCGGCTCGCCCATCCGTGCACGAGGGTCTGCACCGCGGCACGTGCCGGGATAGACGCTCACGGGTCCGTGCGGCGCGCTCATCGCCTCCGCGATCTCCGCCCGCGTGCAGAAACAGGGGTAGAGCAGCCCTTCTTCGCGCAGCCGGTCGAGCGCCGTCTGGTACAGCGCCAGCCGCGCCGACTGGAACACGACCGGCCCGTCCCACGTCAGCCCGAGCCATGTGAGATCGGCCATGATCGTCGCGACATGCTCGGCGCGGCTCCGCGTGCCGTCGATGTCCTCGATCCGGAGCAGGAACTGTCCCCCGCCCCCGCGCGCCAGATCGTGCGCGCGGATCGCGGAATAAGCGTGGCCGAGATGAAGCCGCCCGGTCGGCGACGGCGCGAAGCGTGTGACGATCATGCGCTCCGGCACATGCGTACGCCGGGACAAGCACTCAAGCGGTGGCGAAGAACTTCGTCCCCACCACGCCGATGATAATGAGCGCGATGAACCCGATCTGCGCGGTGTTGAGCTTCTCCCCGAACAAAATCACGCCGAAGATCGTGACGCCAACCGCGCCTAGCCCGGTCCACACCGCATAGGCGGTCCCCGCCGGCAATCCGCGCATCGCCATCGCAAGCAGCCCCATGTTGACGAAGCTGAGCGTCACCGGCACCGCCGACGCGGCCCAGCTGCCCTGCACCGCCGCCCATTTCAGGCTCAATGCCCAGATGATCTCGGTCACCACCGCCACGCCCAGAATGACCCACGCCATCGGGTTTCTCCACTCACGGGCTCGTCGGAAAGGGCACTGCCGCCGGAAACCCGAAAGAGGCGCGGTGCCGGTGCCGCTTCGGCGGCGATGCGGCAGGCCGTTAGGAGCTGAACGCGCGATTGTCCACGCTTGCGCACGCACCCGCGCAATCGGCGTGACTAAAGCCGGCGTCGCACGTTAGGACGCGCTGATGACCGACCAGACCGACGCCGCCGCTGCTGCGCTCACTCCACCGATCGCGGCCACGCGCCCGCATTCGTTCACCACGCATGACATCACGATCGACGATCCCTGGGCGTGGCTGAAGGACCCGAACTATCCCGAGGTGACCGATCCCGACGTGCTCGCCTATCTTGAGGCGGAGAACGCCTATTTCGAGGCGCAGATGGCGCCGCACCAGCCGCTCACCGACCGCCTCTACGAAGAGATGAAGGCACGCATCAAGGAGGACGAATCGTCGGTCCCGCAAAAGGACGGCGATTACCTCTACTGGGCTGCGTTCGAGACCGGCGGCCAGTATCGTAAGTGGTGGCGCCGGCCGGTCGATGCGCCCGCCGACGGCTCGGCCGACGAACTCATCCTCGACGAGCCCGCGCTGGCGGAAGGCAAGGAATATTTCCGGCTTGGCGGTTTCTCGATCTCGAACGATGCAACGAAGCTCGCCTATGCGGTCGACGACAATGGTTCCGAGCGCTTCACCGTCCGCGTGAAGGACCTTTCCACCGGCGCGCTGCTGCCCGACATGATCGAGGGGATGCTGTCCGACATCGTGTGGAGCGCCGATGATTCGGGCTTTCTTTACGGCCTCGCCAACAAGGAATGGCGCACCGACAATGCCCGCTTCCACTGCCTGGGCGACGATCCCGCGAACGACGTCGAGCTGTTCCACGAGGATGACGAGGGCTACCGCGTCGCGGTCGGCGAGACGAGCGACCGGCGCTGGATCGTCATCGGCACCGGCGACCATGTGACGAGCGAGGTGCGCCTGCTCCCCGCCGACGATCCCTTCGCCGAGCCGATCCTAGTCGCGCCGCGTCAGCCGGGTCGCGAATATGATGTCGACACGCACGGCGACACCTTGTTCATCCACACCAACGACACCGATCCGATGTGGCGGCTCGTGACCGCTCAGATCGCGACGCCCGGCGACTGGTCCGAACTGATCGCGCCGTCACCGCATTTCTACATGACCGGGGTCGAGTGTTTCGCCGACTTCTTCATCGTCGAAGGACGCGAAGACGGGCTCGATCAGATCCTGATCCACTCCTACGACGGCGCCGAGCCTAAGCGGATCAGCTTCCCCGAGGCGAGCTACGCCGCAGGCACAGGCGACAATCCCGAGTACGACCAGCGCGTGATCCGGCTCGGCTACGAATCGATGGTCACGCCCGGCACCGTCTACGATTACGACGTAGCGACGGGCGAGCTGACCACACTCAAGGTGCAGGAAATCCCGTCGGGGTATGACGCGTCGGCATACGCAACCGAGCGGCTTCACATCACCGCGCGTGACGGCACCCAGGTGCCGGTCTCGATCGTTTACCCGCAAGATTTCCCGCGTGACGGCAGCCGCCCGTTGTTCCTCTATGCCTATGGTGCGTACGGCCACGCGATTCCGCCCGGTTTCTCGACCGGACGCCTCAGCCTGCTCGATCGCGGTTTCGCTTATGCGATCGCGCACATTCGCGGCGGCGACGACCTCGGCCAGCAATGGTACCATGACGGCAAGCTCGAGAAGCGCGAGAACACGTTCAACGACTTTGTCGACGTCGCGCGCGCGCTGGTCGCGGATGGATGGACCAGCGAGGGCCGCATCGCGGTCGCGGGCCGCAGTGCTGGCGGCGAGCTGATGGGAGCGATTGTCAATTCCGATCCCGCGCTGTGGGGCGCGGTGATCGCCGACGTGCCGTTCGTCGACGTACTCAACACCATGCTCGACGAGACGCTGCCGCTGACGCCGGGCGAATGGCCCGAGTGGGGCAATCCGATCGAGGACAAGGCCGCGTTCGAGCTGATCCGCAGCTATTCCCCCTATGACAACGTGCGCGCGCAGGCCTATCCGCCGCTGTTCATCTCAGGGGGGCTCAACGACCCGCGCGTGACCTACTGGGAGCCCGCGAAATGGGCGGCGAAGCTGCGCGCGACCAAGACCGACGACAACATCCTACTGCTCAAGACCAACATGGGTGCGGGCCACGGTGGCAAGTCTGGCCGGTTCGAGTCGTTACGCGAGGGCGCGGAGGAACACGCCTTCGTGCTGTGGCAGCTGGGCGTCGAAGCCTGAGCTGATGTCGATCGAGTCGCTGGTCGCGCAATACGGGCTCGCCGCGCTGTTCGCCGGTGCCGCGCTGGAGGGCGAGGCGGCGGTGATCGCGGGCGGGCTGCTCGCGCATCAGGGGCTGGTCTCGCTGCCGGGCGCGGCCGCTGCGGCGGCGGCGGGATCGTTCCTCGCCGATCAGGGCTGGTTCGCATTCGGCCGTCACTTTCGCGAGCAGCGCTGGATCGTGAAGCTGCGCGGCACCGCCGCGTTCGCGCGCGCGCAAGCCTTGCTGGAAAAGCATCCGCGCAGCTTCATCTTCATCTTCCGCTTCCTCTACGGGCTGCGCACGGTCAGCCCGATCGCGGTTGGCACGACGACCATCTCGCAGCGGCAGTTCTTCGCGATCAACCTCGTCGCGGCGATCATCTGGGCGATCATCTTCACCGGCGTCGGCTACCTGTTCGGCGATGCGGTCGAGGAGTTCGTCGGGCGGTTGCGCCACGACACGCGGCTGTGGTGGATCGTCGGCGGCGTCGTCGCGGCCGGACTGATCGTCGCTGCCATCCACTGGTGGCGCGGGAGGGGCAGGCAATGACGTTTACGCAGACCTTCACCGCTCACGCCGACGACATCGACGAACTCGGCCACGTCAACAACGCGGTCTGGGTGCGCTGGATACAGGATCTGTCCGTCGCGCACTGGCACACGGTCGCTGCGCCCGAGCACCAGGACGCGTTCGTCTGGGTCGTGACGCGGCACGAGATCGATTATCGCGGCAACGTCCACGAAGGCGAACAGGTGACGGGTGAGACCTGGGTGCCCGAGGCACCGAGAGGGGCGCGCTTCGACCGCCACTTTCGCTTCACCGGCG
Source organism: Sphingomonas sp. Mn802worker (assembly GCF_000382485.1). Lineage (GTDB taxonomy): Bacteria > Pseudomonadota > Alphaproteobacteria > Sphingomonadales > Sphingomonadaceae > Sphingomonas. Next base: position 65,278 of record NZ_AORY01000016.1, read on the forward strand.
GCGACGGGCGGGTCCGGGTCGAAGGCGTGACGACCTGGGCGATGATCGATCGTGGGACGGGTCGGCTGGTCCGCATCCGCGAGGAGATCGCGGCACCCTTCCTGGAAGAGGATCGGCTACCCGAATAATCGGTCGCGCGCAGGACGGAGGCTATCGCGGCAGCAGCGACAGGCTATCGTGGATATACCGCAATCGGTCGAGCCGACCGTTAGGTGGCTCTGTCACTAGTCCAAGCGGCGCTCGGCTCCGACACAATGCTCGCCGTGGATCAATGCAGCGTACCACGCGGCGGCGGTATGTTGCGGATCGCGCGGACCAGGTCGCGGGCTGCGTCCGCATCGACCAGCAGCGCGGCAGTCTGCGTCGCCTCCCGCTCGCGGCCATCGATCACGAGTCGCCACAATCCCAGCAGCACCGCCTCGATCTCCTCGACCTGCGGGTGGCACGGACGCTGAAAGGACAATGTGTCGGCCGAGTAGCGATCAAGGATCGACATCGCAGCGTCAAACGACGACCCACCATCGATGAAGCGCCCGGCGACTGCGCGTTTGGGCTCGCCCGCCAGCGTCAGCGAATGCACCCACGCGCGCATCGCGTCGAGGACCAGCCGGTCGGGGGTGCGCAGGTCACGGACTGCGCGGTCGATGAGATCGTACATGCGAGGAGAACCACCACGTTCGATGAGAATGGTTCTCATTATAACGTGGCCGGTTGGTCGTCAACCGACCGCGCGGCGATCCGTCTCCTGATCGATGCGTGAGACGCCGAGCTGTTTCGCCGCCTTACGTCCGTGCAAGACAAACGCTACATCTCACCTGCCGCAAACACGACAACGCCGCCCGCGCGAGGCGCGGACGGCGTATGATCGACGATTAAGCGATCTCAGGCGTTTGCCGGCTCGAAATGACCGCACCAGTCGCTCGCCTCGACCTTCGGCCACACACCGGCGGCGTCGCCGCTCGCCTGACCGATCGGCGGGTTATAACGGCACAGCCCGAGCTGCTCGCCCGACGCCTCGTTATCGAAAAACTTGCACTTGGCGCACGCTGCGCCGTCGATGGTGGTGAGGGCCATGATCTTTCTCCGGTCTGCATGGGCGACGACAAGCGTCCGTCTGCCTTACTCAACCTGAGTAACGCGATGCAGTTCCCCGAAACAAGTAAAATCAGCCGTTGCGATTCACTCTCATACAGTTGTGCGAACGACTATCAAGAACAATTTGCTCAAACCGGGATCACCTGCAACGATCTTTGCAAGGATTGCCGGTTATCAAGCCGCTTCTGGGTCGGCGGGACTTCCATTGTGTCACTGATAGTCATTCTCATCTTTAACGGCTTGACCCGCGCGTCACATTTCTTGCGGTCGCGCAGTCGCAGGAGGTGGATCACCTGATCGTACAATGCAGCACGCGCGTGACGCCCACGTTCGAGCACATCGGTCCGCGCCATTCGAGCCAGCGGCAGCGCGTCACCACCGTAACGCGCGACATAAGTCGAGGCGAGCGTGCGGACTTCGGCGCGTTGGTCACACGCAATATCGAACAAATCAAACGGCATAGACCATCGCCAACAATCGCGCCTGCGATCGGTTGCCGGGTTAACTATCCTTCGTCGACGACGTGCGACGAAGCGAGCCATCGGGCGCGGCGAGGTGCTGCGTTCACGCCGCCTGTCGGGCGTGGAACAACTTGCCTTCCTCGACCACCAGCACGACCGCCAGGACCGCGACACCGATGCCGAGATAGCCGATCGCGAGCGGCAGCGTCGTGCCGTTGTACGATTGTCCGATCAGCGATCCGACGATCACCGCGCCGACGCTGGTGATGAAACCCTGGATCGACGAGGCGGTCCCTGCGATATGGCCGACCGGCTCCATCGCCATCGCGCCAAAATTCGACCCGCACAGCCCGATGCAGGTCATGCTGAGTGCCTGGAACAGCATGTAGCTGACCAGCGACTCGACCCCGAACAGAATCACCGCGATGTGCCCCACCGACAGCGCGATCAGCCCCAGCACCGCTGCCTGCGAGATCAGCCGCGTGCCCAGCCGCTCGACCAGCCGGCTGTTCGCGAACGACGCGACGCCCATCGCGAACGCGCAGGCGGCGAACAGGTAGGTGAAGCGTTCGCCCATGCCGAACTCCTCGACAAAGATCTGCTGCGCCGACGACACGAACGCGATGATTCCGCCGAACGTCATCGCCGCCGCCACCGCATAGCCGAGCGAGAAGCGGTTCGTGAGCGTCAGCCGATAAGCGCCCGCCAGCGCCGCGACCGACAAGGCTCCGCGCCGCTCGATTGCGAGCGACTCGACCAGCCGCAACGCCGACCAGGCGAGCACGAACGCGGCGAAGGCCGCCAGTGCGTAGAAGATGAACCGCCAAGGCCCCAGCGTGTCGAGCAGCAACTGGCCCAGTGTTGGCGCCATGATCGGCACCAGGAAGAAGATCATCTGCGCGACCGACAGCGTGCGCGCCATCTGGCGCCCATGGAACCGATCGCGCACGATCGCGACGGCGAGGACGCGGGTCGAGGCCGACATCAATCCTTGCAGCAACCGCGCGCCGAGCAACGCGGGAAAGGTCTGCGATCCGGCCGCAAACACGCTTGCGGCGACGAAGCCCGTCAGCGTGACTAGCAAGATCGGCTTGCGTCCGAAGCGATCGGCAAGCGGCCCGTACACCAGCTGCCCGCTGCCGAACCCCAGCATATAGGCGGTGATGATCCACTGTCGGTGATTGGCGGTCGCGACGTCCAGCTGCGCGCCGATGTCGGCGAGCGCCGGCAGCATCAGGTCGACACCCAGCGCGTTCACCGCCATCAACGCGGCGATAAAGGCGACGAACTCGCGCGGGTGCATCCCCGCGGCGGTGCCCGACTGGCTGGACGTGGGCGCTGTGCTGGTCATCGCGCCCGCCTAGTCTGTTGCGCCGCACAACGCTACCGGCGTCAGCCTTGCTGCCTCACCGGTCTCGACTGCACCGACGACGCATGGTCGAACGGGTGAACCAGATCGACACGGGTCAGCGAAATGTGTCCTTGTGTTGCCGCGGTTCGATGTCATGATCGTCTCGACCCGGTGCGGCCCTTTGCTTCGGGTGCTACGGGAGACGCTTCACGCCGCGTGCTGCGATGCATTCGCGGCGTGAAGCGATCTTCGCCGCACGTTCGCCATCTTTTCTACACCTTCTTGCACTACAAGGCTCGTCGGGGCGCATCCGCGTCCCACGGACAGCAGGTCGCCCCGTTTTCATCGAAGGCGGGGCGACTTGGTCATCGACGCAGATCGACGTCGCCCGCCAGGACGGGCCGCAGTACCAATGCGTTCAGGTCGATGAACACGTGAAGACCGATCGCGACCCACAAGCTGGCGGTCGCGAGATAGGCGTAGGCGAGCAGCGCGCCGACGCACGTCGTGGCGACCACGCCGCGCCATCCCTGGTAGCGATGCGCCGCACCGAAAAGCAGCGTCGCACTCGCGAAGCCGATCAGCGGATCACCCGACAACATCGTAACCAGCAACGGGATCAGCAGCCGGAAAAACCATTCCTCGCACACGCCTGCGACGACCGACAGCAGCGCGCCCCAACCTAGCTCGACGCGCGCGCGCGGCAGCACCGCGCCAATCCGCCCGACCTGCAATCGCCGCCGCGTCACTCGCGCCGCGACCGCGCCGACCGCCGCGCCCGCCAGCACCGCACCTGCCAGCAGCAACGCCGAGCCGCCCGACAGCGCGACCGCACCCGTCACCTGCCTGAGCGGCACGAAGATGCCCGGTATGGACAGCAGCGCATCAAGCCGCCCCGCCGCCGCCAGCAGCACGAGCGACGACACACCGAACAGCAGCGCGATCCGCGACGCCGCGCGGGTGAAATAGCGGGTGCGCCCCGTTGGCCAGCCGAGCGGAGGAAAACCGACCTCCCCGCCGCGGACGAAGTGCACGAACGCCGCCAGCGCGACCGCGAGCAGCACGGCCGCGAACGACCGCTCAGCCACCGCCTCTGTCCGCGCCGCCCGCCATCACCTCACGCGCGCCACGTCATGCACAGTCAGCCCGATCACCGCGTCCACTGCGTTTCCGCGGACCGGTCAGCGATCGAGGCGGTGCTCGCCCTTGACCCAGCGCACCGTCCCCGACGACGCGCGCATCACCACGCTCTCGGTGGTCATCACCTTGCCCTTGCGCTTCACGCCGGCGAGCAGCGAGCCGTCGGTCACACCGGTCGCCGCGAAGATACAGTCGCCCTTCGCCAGATCGGTCAGGTCATATTGCCGGTCGAGGTCGGTCACGCCCCATTTCGCGGCGCGCGCGCGCTCGTCGTCGTTGCGGAACAGCAGCCGGCCTTTGAACTGCCCGCCGACGCAGCGGAGCGCCGCCGCCGCCAGTACACCCTCGGGCGCGCCGCCCGACCCCATATAGACGTCGATCGTGGTGTCGGGATCGGTCGTCGCGATCACGCCCGCCACGTCGCCATCCCCGATCAGCACGATGCCGCAGCCGATGCCGCGCAGCTCGGCGATCAGCGCCTCGTGGCGCGGGCGATCGAGCACGCAGGCGATGATGTCGGCGGGTTTGACGCCCTTCGCCGCCGCGATCGCCTCGACATTCTGCGTCGGCGTGCGATCGAGGTCGATCACCCCGTCGGGAAGGCCGGGGCCGACCGCCAATTTGTCCATGTACACGTCGGGTGCGTTGAGGAGGCCGCCGCCTTCCGCGATCGCCAGCACCGCAAGGCTGTTCGGCCCCGACTTGGCGCAGATCGTCGTGCCTTCCAGCGGATCGAGCGCGATGTCGATCGCAGGGCCGGTTCCGCTGCCGACCTTCTCGCCGATGAACAGCATCGGTGCCTCGTCGCGTTCACCCTCGCCGATCACGACGGTGCCGTCCATGTCGAGCTCGTTAAGCGCGGCGCGCATCGCCTCGACGGCGGCGGCATCGGCGGCCTTCTCGTCACCGCGGCCGGTCAGCGTCGAGGCGGCGATCGCCGCGGCCTCCGTCACGCGCACCATCTCGAGCACGAGCACCCGGTCGAGCACCTTGGAGGCCGTCGTGGTCATCGCTCAAATCCTCTAAGGTGGCGCCGTGGCACCAATGTTAAACGCGTTAAACGCCCTATCGCGGGCGCGGCAAAGGTTCAATCCCGCAGCAGCTCGTTGATGCCCGTCTTCTCGCGCGTCTGCGCGTCGACGCGCTTGACGATCACGGCGCAGTAGAGATTGGGGCCGGTACCGGTCGACGACGGCGCGGAGCCTGCGACCACGACGGAGTAAGGCGGCACCTCGCCGTAGAAGGTTTCGCCGGTCGCGCGGTCGATGATGCGGGTCGACTTGCCGAGATAGACGCCCATCGACAGCACAGCACCCTCGCCGACGCGCACGCCCTCCGCGACCTCCGAGCGCGCACCGATGAACGCGCCGTCGCCGATGATGACCGGATCGGCCTGCAGCGGCTCCAGCACGCCGCCGATCCCGACCCCGCCCGACAGATGGACGTTGCGGCCGATCTGCGCGCAGCTGCCGACCGTCGCCCAGGTGTCGACCATCGCCCCCTCGCCGACATAGGCGCCGATGTTGACGAAGCTCGGCATCAGAATCGCGCCCTTGCCCACGAACGCGCCGCGGCGAACGACGCTGCCCGGGACAGCACGGAAACCGGCGGCGCGGAACTGCGCCTCGCTCCAGCCGGAGAACTTGGACGGCACCTTGTCGAACCAGTGCCCTTGGCCGTGTCCGTTGTCGATCAGCACGTTGTCGTTCAGGCGGAAGCTCAGCAGCACCGCCTTCTTCAACCACTGGTTGACGCGCCAGCCCCCTGCCCCATCCGGCTCGGCCACGCGCGCGGTCCCGGCGTCCAGCTGCGCCAGCGCCTCGTGCACCGCCTCGCGCACCGCGCCGGTGGTGGTCAGCCCGATCTCGGCGCGGTTCTCCCACGCGATGTCGATGGTCTGGGCGAGATCGGTCATAGGTTCTCCGTGATACTATCGAGCCACTGCGTCACGTCGGTGACGCGGATGTCGACGAAGCTGCGGTCGGCGTCGTGATCCTGCTCGCTGCCGTTGTCGACCCAGACGGTCGTCATGCCGATCGCCTTGGCGGGTTTCAGGTTGCGCGCCATGTCCTCGACGAACAGCGCGCAGGTCGGGTCGATGCCGAACGCGGCGCAGATGCCCGCGTACGCTTCTGGAGCGGGCTTGGGCACCAGATCCATCGCGTGAATATCGTGGACGGCTTCGAAACTCGCGCCCAGCCCCAACCGGTCGAGCACCTTCAAGGCGTAGGGGCGATCACCGTTCGTGAACACGATCTTGCGCCCGGGCAGTTTCGCCAGCGCCGCCGCCATCGGCGCGTTAGCCTCCAGCACGTCCATCTCGATGTCGTGGACGTAGGCCAGGAACGCCGCCGGATCGACCTCATGCTCCGCCATCAGCCCGGCGAGTGTCGTGCCGTGACCAAGGAAATACGCTTTCTGCACCCGGTGTGCCTCAGCCAGGTCGAGCGACAGCAGCTCGGCGATGAACGCCGTCATCCGCCGGTCGATCAGCGCAAACAGGTTGGCGGACGCCGGGTAGAGCGTGTTGTCGAGGTCGAACAACCACGTGTCGATGTGCGAGAGTTCGGGCGGCATCGCGGCGGCTGTAGTCCGGTTCGCCGGCGCGTCAAAGCCCGCTCAAAGTCCGCCCCCAAGTTCACCTGTGCAACAGCCAAGCTCACCTGTCTGGCGCGACGCCGTCCCCACCCCCATCTGCGATATATGACCCTATATTCGCTCTTAGATCTCGTCCCCGTCGTCGAAGGCGGCACCGTGTCGCAGTCGCTGGCGAACGCCGCCGATCTCGCGCGCCATGCCGAGACGCTCGGCTTCAACCGTTACTGGGTGGCCGAACACCACGGCATGAAGGGGATCGCGTCCGCGGCCACTGCGGTCGTGATCGCGCATGTCGCAGGTGCGACACAGCACATCCGTGTCGGCGCGGGCGGGATCATGCTGCCCAATTCCGCGCCGCTCCAGATCGCGGAGCAGTTCGGCACCCTGGATGCGCTCTACCCGGGTCGGATCGACCTGGGGCTGGGCCGTGCGCCGGGCAGCGACCAGCGCGTCGCGCATGCGCTGCGCCGCAATCTTGCCAGCGATGCCAACCAGTTCCCCAACGACGTGGTCGAACTGCAAAGCTATTTCGCCGACGACGGGCGCACCGGTATCTCCGCGACGCCGGGCGCGGGCGCGAAGCCGGAGATGTGGATCCTCGGATCCAGCACCTTCGGTGCGCAACTCGCCGCGATCCTTGGCCTTCCCTATGCCTTTGCGTCGCACTTCGCGCCCGATGCGCTGGACGCAGCGCTCGCGATCTACCGCCGCGACTTCAAGCCATCGGCGAAGTTGGCGCGCCCCTACGCGATGGCGGGGTTCAACGTCTTCGCCGCCGATACGCATGACGAGGCCGAGTTTATCGCCAGCTCGCAGCAGCAATCGTTCATCGCGCTTCGCACCGGTACGCCGGGGCTGATGAAGCCGCCGGTCGCAAATTATCGCGCCAGCCTGCCGCCCGCCCACGCCGCGATGCTCGACAATGTGCTGTCCTGTTCCGCGATTGGCACCCGCGACGAGGTTGCGCGCGGGATCGCCGCGTTCGTCGCGCGCACGCAAGTCGACGAGGTGATGGTGACCAGCGCGATCTACGACCACGACGCGCGCAAGCACTCACTCAGCCTCACCGCCGATGCGATGGCGGAGCTGAAACAAGCCGCCTGAACCGAGCCGGAGGGCATTGCCCTCCCGGCCGTGCGTCGTTACCCCGCCCGCATGACGCAGGTCGGCATCATCATGGGCTCGACGTCCGACTGGGAAACGATGAGCCACGCGGCCCAGACGCTCGATGCGCTCGGCGTCGCGCACGAGGTCCGCGTCGTCTCCGCGCACCGCACGCCGCAGCGGTTGTACGACTATGCGACCGGCGCCGCCGAGCGCGGATTGAAAATCGTGATCGCCGGGGCCGGCGGTGCGGCGCATCTGCCCGGCATGGCGGCGTCGATGACGCACCTGCCCGTGCTCGGCGTGCCGGTCGAGTCAAAGGCGCTGAAGGGCATGGATAGCCTGCTCTCGATCGTGCAGATGCCCGGCGGCATACCCGTCGGCACGCTCGCGATCGGCAAGGCGGGTGCGATCAACGCGGGCCTGCTCGCCGCCTCGATCCTCGCGCTTTCCGACGACGCCTTGTCCGCGCGATTGCAGGCATGGCGCGCGGCGCAGACCGCCGGCGTCGCCGAAGCACCCTGACCTTTCGACACGGAACCCACCATGCCGCTCGCCCGCCTCGACCGCCCGCTCACCCCCGGCGGCACCATCGGCATCCTGGGCGGCGGACAATTAGGCCGCATGATCGCGGTCGCCGCCGCGCAACTCGGCTACCGCACCCACGTGCTCGCCCCCGACCGTGAAAGCGTCGCCGCGCAGACCGCGTCGAGCCTGACGCGCGCGGATTATCACAACAAGGTCGTGCTCGCCGACTTCGCTGCGCATTGCGACGTCGTTACCTACGAGTTCGAGAATATCGCGGTCGCGCCCGTGGAATGGCTCGCCGAGCGCGTGCCGGTCTATCCCCCGCCCAAGAGCCTCGCGGTTGCGCAGGACCGTGTCGCTGAGAAGCGCTTCGTCGAGGAGGTCGGCGGTCGCCCCGCTCGCTGGCAGGCGGTGAATACGCGCGACGAACTGGATGCTGCATTAGCTGCGATCGGCACTCCCGCCGTGCTCAAGACGACGCGCTTCGGCTACGACGGCAAGGGGCAGGCACGGATCAACGACGCGTCGGAGGCCGACGCGGCGTGGGAGGCGATCGGCGGTCCGGCGATCCTGGAGGCGTTCGTCAGCTTCAGCCATGAATTCTCGATCATCCTGGTGCGCGGGACCGATGGCACGATCACCAGCTATCCCCCGCCGTGGAACGAGCATCGCGACGCGATCCTCTATCGCTCGACCGTTCCTGCGCCTGCAGAGATCGCGCAGCAATGGACCGAAGCCGCGGCGCTGACCGGGCGGATCGCCGATGCGCTCGGCCATGTCGGCGTGCTGACGTGCGAGTATTTCGCCAGCGCGGACGGCCCGGTGTTCAATGAGATGGCGCCGCGCGTCCACAATTCGGGGCATTGGACGATCGAAGGCGCGGAAACCTCGCAATTCGCCAACCACGTCCGCGCGATCTGCGGTCTGCCACTCGGTGACACCGCGCTGACCGCGCCCACCGTCACGATGGAAAATCTGATCGGCGACGAGTGGCAGCGCTGGCGCGATCTGCTCGCCAGTCCACGCACCCACCTCCACCTCTACGGCAAACGTGAAGCACGACCCGGCCGCAAGATGGGCCACGTCACCCGGCTGGAACGCTGAGCGCAAGCGTTCCTCCACCGCGCAGTCGATCGTCGATCCGCCAACACGCTGTCGGCACGATCACCTCACCCGTCCGTTCAAGCGCCTGATCGATGTGAACAGGAGCCGAGATGAGCGACGATCCCCGCACCAGCCAGCCAACCCGTTTCCCTGACGAACCCGAGCAGCCACGTCCGGGGCTGACGACGAAGATGCACACCAAGCCCGATCACGGCGAGGAAAGTTATGTTGGGAAGGGATTGCTGACCGATCGTGTCGCGCTGATCACCGGGGGCGACTCAGGGATCGGACGCGCGGTCGCGATCGCCTACGCGCGCGAAGGGGCCGACGTCGCCATATCCTATCTGGCCGAGGAACAGCCCGATGCGGAGGAGACGCGAACCTGGGTCGAGAAGGCGGGACGCCGCTGCCTGCTGCTGCCCGGCGACATCCGCGACCGCGCTCACTGCACCGCTTTGGTGGAGCGCACCGTGGCCGAGTTTGGACGCATCGACGTGCTGGTCAACAATGCCGCCGCGCAGACGATGAACGAGGGGCTGGAAACGATCGACGACGACGAGATGCAGGGCGCGTTCGCCGCCAACGTCTTCGCGATGCTGCGGCTGGCGAAGGCGGCTGCCCCGCACATGAAGCCGGGTTCCGCGATCGTGAACACGACCAGCGAACAGGCCAAGGTCGCGGGCAAGAACATGATTGTCTATGCGGCGACCAAGGGCGCGATCTCCAGCCTGACCGTCGGCCTGTCCAACCTGCTCGCCGGCGACGGCATCCGCGTCAACGCCGTCGCGCCGGGTCCGGTATGGACCCCGATCCAGCCGATCGCCAAGCCGAGCGACGAGCTGGAAACGCTGGGCCAGGACACGCCGCTCGGCCGTGCCGGGCAGCCGGCCGAACTGGCACCCGCCTATGTCCTGCTGGGCTCTGGTGAGGGCAGCTACATGTCGGGCGCGATCGTCGCGGTGACCGGCGGCGTGCCGATCGGCTGAGTATCGCCAACCGGCCGGCAGGGCGGAAGCGATCCGCACTGCCGGCCGGCGAAGCTTATCCGCTCAGCGGCGGACCCCGGCGTCGGCTGCTGGCGCCAGCGCGTTCATCGGTCGCCCAGCGGGCGGGGGCGGAGGTGGCGCTCCCGCTCCGCCGATCGCAGCGCCGGGAGGCGGCGGCGGAGCGCCTGCGCCACCGAACCCTGCACCCGGCGGCGGCGGAGGCGGCGCACCT
>NZ_AORY01000017.1 GCF_000382485.1 Sphingomonas sp. Mn802worker
GCTGATCGTGCACCCTGCGATTACCTTCACGTTCGGCGGGCTGACGATCGACACCGGCGCGCATGTGCTGCGGCGTGACGGGTCGCGCGTCGCCGGGCTGTTCGCTGCTGGTGCAGATGCTGCCGGCGCCTACGGCTCTGGCTACGCGGGAGGATTGGCGCTCGCCATGACATTCGGAATAACGGCAGCACGCTCGGCCGGCTGGACGTAAGGCGCGCAACTGTCTTGCGGCGAAATGACAATCAGAGCGCCGGTGCGAGACGCATCTGCTCAAGAAACGACGGTTCCGCCATTTGACATACGGTACCGAACCATCTTCATCGAGATCTGCTAATTGGGTAGTTAAGCGGAACTGCGTTCTGCAGTGGTCAAATCCAGTCCCAGCAACCAACCATACAACCTGATACACCACCTCAAGGACGGCGTCGTCGTTCGTGGCGGCGGTCGTAGCGTCGGTGCTGCATCATTGCCCGCAGCAGCAGGGAATCTGCTGCACGAGCTAGATCACGGCTAGCACCTGCTCACCAAGCCGAACCATTTTCAGGCCGAGCGGATGAAGCGCTCCATCAGGAAGGCTGCCGGCAAACACTTCCACGAAGGCCACGCAGCATATTGTGACGGCTGCGATGCGGCGCGCCGGCTTGAAACGCCCAGCCGCCAGCGGAGGAGGTACGACGGAACATCAGGAGACGGTCATACGTCCGAGAGCAGCCCGGCGAGGATTACCGGGCCGGTCGGCTGGCCAGTCGGCGATCCGCCTGCCGGTTCCACCGAGATCGCGAGCTGGTCACCGGAATGCGGCAAGTGCGACCTCGTCACGGGAAGCGCGCGTCCGGCATCCAGCCCAACAACACCCAGCGACACAGGCTTTCCATCGGCCGGAATGCGCCAAAGTTGCGCCGCGCGGCCGGACGGTACCTCGATCGCGTCGGAAAGACGCAGCGCTGCGGTGTCGCGATCAAGCAGTGCGACAATCGCCTTCTTGGGCGAGTCTGCCGTCGGCGCAAGCGCGGCGACCAGCAGATGCGGCGCGATCGCAACCGGGGCAGGCGGTGGCGTCGGAACCGCCGGCACAGGAAGCAGCCAGGCGACGCCCGACGCGGCGAGCGCGCCGAGCGCACCTCCGATGCCGACGAAGCGCCACCTGCTAGCGCCGCGCCGCTCGCGCCGTGTGGAGGCCGAGCGCGGCGCCAGTGCAGGCGCATCCACCAGCCTCGCCTCGATCCGCTCGCGCAAGCCGGCAGGTGGTGGGACATCCTCCTCCTGCGCGTAGAGCGGGGTCAGATGCCGCTGCCACCAGTCAACTTCCTGCGCGAAGGCGGGATCGAACGTTGCGCGATCCGCGGCGTGGGCGTGCTCCGCGCCCTCCAGCAGGCCGATCGCGAACTCGGCGGCGGTGACGTGGTCCTCAGTCGTCATCGCGCAGACATTCACGCAGGCGGATCAGGGCGCGCCGGATCAGGCTCTTCATCGTCGGCAACGGAACCGCGTCGCGAGCGGCGATCTCGGCATAGGTCAGGCCATTGATGAAGGCCGACCGAATCGCAAGGCGAGGCCGGTCGTCCAGCAGATCGATACAATCGCGCAGCCGACGGCTCTCTTCGGCAACGACGATCGCGTCGTCGGCGTGCGTGGCCGGGTCGACGATGCTGCTCGCGGCGTGATCGTTGTCCGATCCGACAGTATCATGGTCAGGGCGTCGCGATCGCCGCCAATCGAGCGCGCGGTTGCGCGCAATCACACACAGCCACGTGACCGGGCTGCCGCGCGTGGCATCGTAAGCCGAGGCACGTCTCCAGATCACGAGATAGACTTCCTGCAACACGTCCTCGGCCGCCTGTCGTTCGCCGCAGATACGAAGGCAGATGCCGAAAAGCTTCGTGGCGGTCATGTCATAGACCTGCCGGAACGCCTGCCGGTCACCTGCGCCGCTCGCCGCAAGCGCGGTGATCAGGGCCGTGCGGCGCGCCGTTGCCTGTGTTTGATCGACCGTCACTTTTTCATGGCCGTGTGTGCATCCTGTTCCTGATTGGTCTCGTACCTCCTTTCACCCGCATGAAGGAAGGCGTTTGTGACGCCGGCTGTGGGTTGGGAGGTGCCGAGTGACGATGCACGACGAACAGGTCACGCATGATCGGATAATCGAGAGTTTCGACGGACGGGTGAAACGCCGGTCCGACCGGCGTGCGTTCTTTACCGCCGCGATCGGTGCGGCGGCGGTCGGCGGTGCGTTCGCCTTCGCCGATCCGGCGCTGGCGCAGACCAGCCTCAACGACAATGACGTGCTGAACTTTGCGCTCAACCTCGAATATCTCGAGGCGCAATTTTACCTCTACGCTGTCAACGGCAGCGGCCTTCCCGCCAACCTGACCGCAAACGGCGCCGGCACGACCGCGGGTGGCACCGTGACTGGTGGCGCGAAGGTCGATTTCTCGGGTGATCCGCTGGTCGGTGCCTATGCGCGTGAGATCGCCGCCGATGAGCAGGCGCATGTCGCGTTTCTGCGCACCGCACTCGGCTCAAACGCAGTGGCGATGCCGAACATCAATATCGATGGCAGCGCGAGCGGCGCCTTTACCGCGGCGGCGCGCGCGGCGGGCGTGGTCGGGTCGAGTGACACGTTCAATCCCTATTCGTCGCCCAACAACTTCCTGCTCGGCGCGTTCATCTTCGAGGATGTCGGCGTCACCGCCTACAAGGGTGCGGCACCGCTGCTGAGCAGCAAGATCTTCCTCGAAGCCGCAGCGGGCATCCTGGCGGTCGAGGCGTATCACGCCGCGATTGTCCGCACGACGCTCTACAGCAAGGGTATCTCCGCGCTGGTCGACGCGACCGAGAAGATCTCGAACGCGCGCGACACGCTCGACGGCAATCCGACGCTCGACGCCGTCCGCGGCATCGGTCCCGACGACGATCAGGGCATCGCCCCTTCGGGCAGCGGCACCACGCTGACTGCCAACCTGGCCCCGCTCAACAGCAACGGCCTCGCCTACAGCCGCACGACCGGTCAGGTGCTCAATATCGTTTACCTGAATGCCGGCACCGCCACGATGGGCGGTTTCTTCCCCAATGGCGTCAACGGAAACATCAAGTCGACCACCTGAGCGGTGCTGCCTCGAACCGATGTCCACAGACGCTATCAAGGAACGTTCACATGATTGATCCCTATAAAGCCATCGAGATCCTGGCCGCCGCCGACAAGCGCCGCGCGGCCCGACGCGGGTTCCTGAAAGCCGCAGGCGGCGGTGTCGTGCTGCTCGGCGGCGCGTCGCTGCTGTCCGCCTGCGACGAGGATAAGAACTATCCGCCGCCGTCCACCCCCTCGCCGTCGCCAACCCCGACTCCGACGGCCGTTACCGACAACGACATCCTCAACCTTGCGTTGAACCTCGAATATCTCGAGGCGCAATTCTACTCGTTTGCCGTCAACGGCACCGGCCTGGCGGCAACACAGACCGCGAGCGGCTCGGGCACGGCTGGCGGCACAGTCACTGGCGGCGCCAAGGTCGACTTCTCGGGCGATCCGGTCGTCGGCGCCTATGCGCGCGAGATCGCGGCGGACGAAGCGGCGCACGTCGCATTCCTGCGCACCGCGCTCGGGTCGGCGGCAGTGGCGATGCCCAACATCAACATCGACGGCGGCGCGAGCGGTGCCTTCACTGCCGCGGCACGCGCGGCCGGCGTGATCGGATCGAGCGACACGTTCAATCCATATTCCTCGCCGGAAAACTTCCTGCTCGGCGCGTTCATCTTCGAGGACGTGGGCGTTACCGCGTACAAGGGTGCGGCGCCGCTGTTGTCGAACAAAACCTATCTCGAGGCGGCTGCCGGCATCCTTGCAGCCGAGGCCTATCACGCGGGCATCGTGCGCACCGTTCTATATGCCAAGGGCATGTCGACGAGCTCGCTCATCACCGCAACGACCAAGATTTCCGATGCACGCGACCTGCTTGATGGTACGCCGTCCAACGACGACGTGCGCGGTATCGGATCTGACGACGACCAGGGTCTGGTCGGATCGGGCAACACCGCCAACCTGGTGCCCGCAAACGTCAACGGACTAGCCTACAGCCGCAACAGCCAGCAGGTGCACAACATCGTGTACCTGAACGCGACCGGGGCGAACCGTACCGGTGGTGGGTTCTTCCCCAACGGCACGAACAATCCCAACGCATCGTTGCGCGTCGGCCTTTCCTAAGCTTTCGAACGCCCGGGCGATCCGCTCGCCCGGGCACGTTCGTGTATTTTGCGCATGGTCCTATCAGCCATCCGCGCAAACACGCCGCCGTCGACCGCAATGCAATAGATCGAAATACCGCAGCCATTCACCCTTGGGCGAAAGCGGCGCGATCAGTCCGATTGTTTGTGGCAACACGAACTGACTTGGTCGTCATACGGTTGCGGCAAATGGCTGCGAGAGCGCCAGTCCATTCCTCCATACCTTGCTCGCTTGTACGCAGCTGCGGACGATTACACGCTGACGACGCCTGTACCGGTTGTTATCGGCACGATCATCAGCATGCGTGATCGCTCATGTGCCGCTAGCGCGGATGTGGAACCGCCGCTTCGCCAAGCATGCGGGCGCGGCGATGAGCGGGCATCGGCAGACCGGGTGGGCCGGTCCGTCGGCTAGGCGTGACACAGAAGACTCCGGCGCTCGCGCAACCGGGGTCAGCCACTCAACATGCTCGGACGAGCGGCGCGCTTACTGACAGGCGAGGCACTCGTCATAGTCGGTCGTTTCGCCGAACTCGTACTTCGGCTTTTCAATGGTGTTGTCGTTCTCGACACCGCCGGCGAAGCCCGCGCGCTGCACCGATTTCGAGCGCAGATAGTAGAGCGACTTGATCCCCAGTTCCCACGCGCGGAAGTGGAGCATCAGCAGGTCCCATTTCTCGACATCCGCCGGGATGAACAGGTTCAGCGACTGCGCCTGGTCGATGTACGGCGTGCGGTCGCCGGCGAGTTCGAGCAGCCAGCGCTGGTCGATCTCGAAGCTGGTCTTGTAGCAATCCTTCTCGTCCTGCCCCAGGAAGTCGAGGTGCTGGACCGAACCGCCGTGTTCGAGGATCGAGCTCCACACCGCCTCGGAGTCCTTCGACTTCTCGGCCAGCAGCTTCTTCAGATATGGGT
This sequence comes from Sphingomonas sp. Mn802worker, assembly GCF_000382485.1. GTDB lineage: Bacteria > Pseudomonadota > Alphaproteobacteria > Sphingomonadales > Sphingomonadaceae > Sphingomonas. Next base: position 5,134 of record NZ_AORY01000017.1, read on the forward strand.
TCTTGACCGAGAAGCTGCCCGACAGCGTCTTGTGCGTGTAGATGTTCGCCGGGATCGGCTCGATGCACGCGCTGGTGCCGCCGCAGATGATCGAGATCGACGCGGTCGGCGCGATCGCCATCTTGCAGCTGAATCGCTCCATCACGCCCATGTCGGCGGCATCGGGGCAGGGCCCGCGCTCGACCGCCAGCTGCATCGACGCCTGGCTGACCTGGGTATGGATGTGGCGGAAGATCTTGAGGTTCCACGACTTCGCCATCGCGCCCTCGAACGGCAGGCCGCGTGCCTGGAGGAACGAGTGGAAGCCCATGACGCCGAGGCCGACCGACCGCTCGCGCGCGGCGGAATAGGCGGCGCGCTCCATGCCGGGTTCGTGACGATCAATGTAATCCTGCAGCACGTTGTCGAGGAAGCGCATCACGTCCTCGACGAACGTCTTGTCATCCTTCCACTGGTCCCATGTCTCGAGGTTCAATGACGACAGGCAGCAGACCGCGGTGCGGTCATTGCCGAGATGGTCGCGCCCGGTCGGCAGCGTGATCTCGCTGCACAGGTTCGAGGTCGACACCTTGAGGCCAAGATCGCGGTGATGCTTGGGCATGTTCGAGTTCACGTGGTCGGCGAAGACGATGTACGGCTCGCCGGTCGCGAGGCGGGTCTCGACCAGTTTCTGGAACAAGGCGCGCGCGTCCACCTTGCCACGGACCGCGCCGTCCTTGGGGCTCTTCAGCTCCCACTCGGCGCCGTCGCGTACCGCCTCCATGAAGGCGTCGGGGATCAGCACGCCGTGGTGCAGGTTCAGCGCCTTGCGGTTGAAGTCGCCCGAGGGTTTGCGGATCTCAAGAAATTCCTCGATCTCCGGGTGGCTGACATCGAGGTAGCAGGCGGCCGAGCCGCGGCGTAAGCTACCCTGGCTGATCGCGAGCGTCAGCGAGTCCATCACGCGCACGAACGGGATGATACCGCTGGTCTTGCCGTTCAGCCCGACCGGCTCGCCGATGCCGCGCACGTTGCCCCAATAGGTGCCGATGCCGCCGCCGCGCGAAGCCAGCCAGACGTTCTCGTTCCAAGTGTCGACGATGCCGTTCAGGCTGTCGGGAACCGAGTTCAGGTAGCAGGAGATCGGCAGGCCGCGCCCGGTGCCGCCGTTCGACAGCACGGGAGTCGCCGGCATGAACCACAATTGCGAGATGTAATCGTAGATGCGCTGCGCATGCGCCTCGTCATCGGCATAGGCGCAGGCGACGCGGACGAACAGGTCCTGATAGGTTTCGCCCGGCAGCAGGTAGCGGTCGTTGAGCGTTTCCTTGCCGAAGTCGGTCAGCAGCGCGTCGCGTGAGGCATCGGTCTTCACCTTGAAATCGCGCGATGCCGCCTTCTTGGTCGGCGCACGCTCGGACGCTGCCGACATGCCGGGCGCGCCGCGCTCGGACGCGGGGTTGGGCGCATCGGCCTCGGGCTTCACCACACGCTCCATCAAATCCATCATCGACTCGCCGCCGGCATCCCCGAAGTTCATCCTGCCGTTCCCTTTTGATCAATTCATCTGCTGATCACGCCACAGGGCGCGATCCAGTGTAACGCTAAGCTGCCCACGACTTTGCCGATCCATGCTGCCCACGCGGGCACGACGCCGAGTTGACAGGTCGGCGAGCAACGGATCGTCAAATACCACAGGCAGTGTCTTCGCGTCGGTTCTGCCCCCACAACTTGTGTTGAGCAAGGCTGAAACGAGTGTCGCTGTTTTCGTTTCCCACTCCGCAACGACGGCTCGAAGGGGCGCGACGCATGGACCTAGGCCGCTTCCAGCAAGTGCAAGTGGAAAGACGGTCGAAAAAAATAAATGCGGCTTGATTTTGGAAGGTGAGCGCGAGGCGATGTGCGCGAACGGCGTGCCCGAGTACGCTGCCCCGATATGCGCGAGGAAGCAGCTGGTGTCAGAACACGCTGCGACGGCCCGCAGCAACCACGCCGCGATCAGGCGGCGCGGCGCTGGGTCGACTGGATCAGCTGGTCGATGTCGATCGGGTAGGTGAATTGCAGTCCGGCGCGGCCGTCGTCGATCCAGCGGATCGTTGCGGGGACGAACTGGCCGTCGACCAGCTCGATCGTCATCTCGAACCCGACCGCCTCGGGCGGCAGGTCGACCCCGTCGATCAGCACGCCGCCGGTGGACACGTCGCGGATGCGGACCTCCGCGGTCTCCCCCGCCATCGTCGCGCGCGCGGCGCGCAGTACCTTGTGGCGTTGCGCGCGGCTGGTCTTGAAACCGACCGCGATCGCCTTGCCCTCGGGTTGGCCGAGTTGCGCATGCACTGCCTCGGCCGGGGCGGGCTTGCCGTAGACATAGCCCTGAATGTGGCTGCACCCCAATTCGCGGATCAGCGCGATCTCGTCCTGCTGCTCGACACCTTCGGCGGTCGTCTCCATCCCCAGCGTGTCGGCGAGCGTCACGATCGCCTTGATGATCGCGGCGTTGCGGTTGCTTTCGTTGATCGCGCCGCGCACGAAGCTCTGGTCGACCTTGATCTTGTCGAACGGCGCCTTTTTTAGATAGCCGAGCGAGGAATAGCCGGTGCCGAAATCGTCGAGCGCCAGCCGCACGCCGATCCGCTTCAACGCCGCAAACATCCGCTCGGACGAGGCGTCCTCGTTCAGGAACACGCCCTCGGTTATCTCCAGTTCCAGCCGATGCGGCGGGAGTCCCGAGGTGGCGAGTGCGCTCGTGACGAGGCTTGGCAGCGCCGGGTTGGCGAACTGGATCGGCGACACGTTCACCGCAACGCGGACATGGTTGGGCCAGGTCGCGGCCTCGGCGCAGGCGGTGCGCATCACCCACTCGCCGATCGCCTCGATCATCCCGCATTCCTCGGCGACCGGAATGAACTCGGCCGGGCTCACGAAGCCGCGCGTCGGGTGGCTCCAGCGCAGCAACGCCTCGTAGCCGACGATGCGCTCGTCCTTGGTCGACACCACTGCCTGATAGGCGAGGTGGAGCTGGTTCTGCTTCAACGCCTGCCGCAGGTCGTCCTCGAGCTGGCGGCGATATTGCGCACCCTCCAGCAATTCGTCGCGGTAGAAACGATGCACGCCGCGCCCGTCGCCCTTGGCGGCGTAGAGCGCCAGGTCGGCGTTGCGAACCAGCGCCTCGGGATCGTCGCCATGCTCGGGCGCGATCGCGACGCCGATCGAACAGCCGATCGAGATCGTTGCGCCGTCGATGTAATAAGGGCGTGATAGCGCGGCGATGATCGCGTCGGCGAGCGCCGCCAGCCGCTCGCGATTGCCCTCGCGCGGCAGGATCACCTTGAATTCGTCGCCACCCAGCCGGCCGACCATGCCGGCATCGCCGACCGTCTTCTGCAAGCGCCCCGCGACCTGTTTGAGCAGTTCGTCGCCGACCTGGTGGCCGAGCGTGTCGTTGACGGCCTTGAACCGGTCGAGGTCGAGCAGGAACAGCGTGTTCGAGCCTTGCGTCCGCTGCTGCGGCGACAGCATCTGCTCAAGCGACAGGCGCATCCGCTGGCGATTGGCGAGCCCGGTCAGGCTGTCGAACAGCGCAAGGCGCGTGATCTCCGCCTCGGCGCGGCGCTTCTCGGTCAGGTCGGAGCCCGAGCCGATGAAGCCCTGGAACCGGCCGAACTGATCGAGCAGCGGGCGGCCCGAAATCGACCACCAGCGCTCGGGCGCTTCTTCAGGCGCGGGGCGCACCGAATAGTCGGAGAACGACGTGCGGCTCGACAGGTGGAACGTCAGCGTCCGCTCTGTCTCGGCCAGCGCGGTATCGACGCGGAAGACGCGGGTCAGCGTCTCGCCCTTCGCCTTGATCCCGAACGCGGACACTTCGCGCGCGACCTTGTCGCTCAGATAGGTCAGGCGACCGCCGCGATCAGTCTGCCAGAACCAGCCCGAGCCATGGCTCTCGAATTCATTGACGAGCCGGCTGGCGAGCAACTCGGTACCCGCGGCTTCCTCTTCGCAGGCGAGTTCGGCGAGCCGCGCACGGCTGCGCCCGACGACGCCGTACGCCAGCAGCGCGGCGAGGATCACCGCGGTCCCGCTCGCCCAGGACAAGCCATGCTGGACGATCGTGGCGCAGGCAAGGGCCGCCGCGAAGCCGAGCGTGGCGGCGGCGACGGGTTGGATCACCACCGCGGTAATGATGATGGTGCCGAACAATGCGACGATCGCGGCGATGCGCAGGTCGGGCGCGACGAACTCGCCCGCGACCGCGGCAAGCGAGAACAGCGACAGCGCGGCCGCCGCAGCGACCGCGGCGAGCAGCAACGTGCGCTGGTGAGCGCCAAGCTGCTGCGCGACAACGAAGCGGAGCAGGACGAATACGCCGGGCGCGGCGATCAGCGCGGGGATGCCGACGAGCGCGAGGGTCGCGGCGAGCCCGCCCGAGCCGACGGCAAGTGCGGCCGCGATCAACGCCAGCGGCGTGGCCACCATCGCGACACCTGCGACGGGCCACAGCTCCGCCACCTCGGCGAGCGCGACGTCACGATGGTCACCGACGCGTTCTTCGTCGGATGCGACCAGACCGAGGCTCGCGAGGATCGCAGGACGCGGGACATCGGGCTCCCGCGTGATGTCCGTTGCCTCGTGCTCTGACCGACCTGCTCTTCCCATAAAGGGTCAGATAGCCTGACGGGGCTTTGTCGAAGCTTGACGCGCATGCTTAACGCGGCGCTAACCGGCGGAGTCCGGCGTTGGCATCATGTCGCGGCGCACCATTGCGAGTACAACATGGCCGTCTTACAGGGATCGGCCATGACGACGATCCGCGAAGCCGATTTGATCGAGAGCGTGGCCGATGCGCTCCAGTTCATCAGTTATTACCACCCGATGGATTACATCCGCGCATTGGGCGATGCCTATGAGGCGGAGGTCAGCCCGGCGGCGAAGGATGCAATCGCGCAGATCCTGACCAACAGCCGAATGTGCGCGGAAGGACATCGCCCGATCTGCCAGGATACCGGCATCGTCAACGTGTTCGTCAAATGGGGGATGGACTGCCGGCTCGACAACACAACCCGCTCGTTGCAGGACGTGGTCGACGAGGGCGTGCGCCGCGCCTACCTGCACCCGGAGAATAAGCTGCGCGCCTCCGTGCTCGCCGACCCCGCGTTCACCCGTCGTAACACACGCGACAACACGCCGTGCGTGCTCCACGTCGACATGGTGCCCGGCAACACGGTGTCGGTCGATGTCGCGGCCAAGGGCGGCGGCAGCGAGAACAAGTCCAAGTTCAAGATGATGAACCCAAGCGATTCGATCGTCGACTGGGTGATCGAGATGTTGCCGCAGATGGGGGCCGGCTGGTGCCCGCCGGGCATGCTGGGCATCGGCATCGGTGGCACGGCGGAGCATTGCGTGCTGCTCGCCAAGCAGGCGCTGATGGAGCCGATCGACATGGGGCCGCTGAAGGCGCGCGGTCCGCGCAACGATATCGAGGCATTGCGCATCGAGATATTCGACAAGGTCAACGCACTCGGCATCGGCGCGCAAGGCCTTGGCGGGCTGTCGACGATCCTCGACGTCAAGATCATGGACGCGCCGTGCCACGCGGCGGGAAAGCCGGTCGCGATGATCCCGAATTGCGCCGCGACCCGCCACGCGCACTTCACGCTCGACGGCAGCGGGCCGGCGTATCTGGAAGCGCCCAAGCTCGACGAATGGCCCAAGGTCGACTGGAAGCCCGATAGCGCGGCGATCCGCGTCGACCTCGACACGCTGACGCCTGAGGTGGTCGCGCAGTGGAAGCACGGCGACCGCCTGCTCTTGAACGGCAAGATGCTCACCGGGCGTGACGCCGCGCACAAGCGCATCGCCGACATGCTGGCGCGCGGCGAGGAACTGCCGGTCAGCTTCAGGGGCCGCGTGATCTACTACGTCGGGCCGGTCGATCCGGTTGGCGAGGAAGTGGTGGGGCCGGCGGGTCCGACGACCGCTACGCGGATGGACAAGTTCACGCGCATGATGCTCGACCAGGGCCTGCTCGCGATGGTCGGCAAGGCCGAGCGCGGGCCGGCGGCGACCGAGGCGATCCGCGAGGCGAAGTCGGCCTATCTAATGGCGGTCGGCGGTGCCGCCTATCTGGTCGCGCGTGCGATCAAGGGATCGAAGGTCGTCGGGTTCGAGGACCTCGGCATGGAAGCGATCTACGAGTTCGAGGTCAGCGACTTTCCCGTCACGGTCGCGGTCGATGCCGAGGGGCAGAACGTCCACCAGCTCGCCCCGCTGGTCTGGCGCGAGAAGATCGCGCGCGAGGGGTTGCTACAGCCGGCGTGACGCCTGTGAGGCGCTGGTCGCGGTGGCAGGAGTGCCGCGACCAGCATCCGCTTGACGACCGGTCGGGCGCGGCGGATGAGGACAATCGTTCCATCATCCAAGCGAGCGACTGCATGAACCTGGCCGACCTGCTGCTGCCGACCTACACCCAGATGCTGGGTACGATGGCCAAGTGGCTCGACAAGGCCGAGGCCGCGCGCGGCGATGAGGCGGATACGCTGTTGAGCGCGCGGCTCGCCCCCGACATGTTTCCGCTGTCGACGCAGCTGCGTTTCGCGTGCCGGCAGGCGCAGGAGGCGGTGTTCCGCCTGCAGGGCCGCGACTTTTCGCCCGAGCTGCAGGCGCTGCTCGACGAGGCGCGAAATGGCGGTGACAAGCCGGGTACGCTCGCCGACGCGCGGGCGCGGATCGGCGAGACGCTGGCGGTCGTCGAGGCGGCGGGGCGGGACGGCTTCGTGCTCGATGGCGATGCCGCACTCGCGCACGCACTGCCGAACGGCATGGTGCTGGATGTGACCGCGACCGTTTACGCGCGCGACTGGGCGCTGCCGCAATTCTACTTCCACGTCGTGGCGGCCTATGCGATCCTGCGCGCGCAGGGCGTGGAACTCGGCAAGGCCGATTATTGCGCGCACCTGCTGCCGTATCTGCGGATGCCGCAGCGGGATTGAGGCGGGCGCGTTGGCGGCGGCGCTTGCTCGGCACTGTCCTGCAACGATGGTTGGCCCTACGCCGCGTGCGTCTTTGCTAACGCTATAATCCGCGCACGCGTCGGCGCATGAGCGCGCGCATGTAGGGTGTGACGCTCGTAACCTTCCGCAACGCGTGGCACGGGTGTCCGCGTGATCTCACCGACCCGTAAATGAGAAGAGGCTGCCGGACCGTCTCTCGACGGACCCGACAGCCCCTAGACATGGTCAGCGGCCGGAGAGCTCCAGCCCGGGAGACCATGAACGCCTCATCGACGCATCGCCGAACCGTTGTCGAGGGGCAAACCCTCCGGTCCGTCGACAGATCTTAGAAGCGGATCCCCCGAGCGAACTGAACCGAACCCACTGCTGAACCATGAGACATCGGATCACCTCCTTTCGCTGGTTGAAGACACGTGCGACCTGCGTTGATCGCATCTGCAATGTGTCCTCATCGGCGACGATATACAAGGCTTGTATTATCGCCCGACATGACCGAGCATCCTCGGCCACGGCGCTGCCACGAGCGTGCGATCAGCCGCGGCAATCCTCGATCACACGGCCGATCTCGGCATAGGGCGGCAGCACCAGCGCGGGCATGCCCGCCTGCTCGATGACGAAACGCCCGCGGCTGAACGCGACTGCGTCGAGCAGCGGATCGTTCGGCGCGAACGCGGCCGCGACATAGGGCGGCGTGCCGCCGGTTGATCGTGCTGTCACGCTGCGGGTCAGCGCGGTGGTACGGATCGCAAAGGACGACGTGGCGGTGCCGCTGCGCGACAGGAAGATGCGCCGCTCACCCAGATCGCAGCGCAGCACCGCCAGCGCATCCTGTCCCGGCGTTCCGAACAGCGCGCGGCTGCCGCGCGCGTCGCGCCCGTAGCTCCAGGTGCCAGGCGTTCGCGGCCAGTCCTGCCAGTCGACCGGGGCGGGGGGAGGCGGCGCGACGGTCGGCGCAGCTGCCGGCCGCGGCACGTCGACCGGCGTTGGTGCGCGCGGCGGCGCGACGCACGCCGCCATCCACAGCAGCGCCATGGGCGAGAGGCGGAGCAGCAAGCGGGTGGAGAAACGCGTAACGGTCATCCGCCCGGCTATGCCTGATGCGCGCCGCACGCTCAACCGCAGCGGGAACCCGCCGACGCAGCGATCGGTTGTTCCGGGGCAAACGACCACAGGGAAGCCACATGTCCGACACCGACGCTTCATCATCGACGCCCGGGGAGCCGACCCAGCTGCTGGTCCGCTCGACGCTTTCCGACGCGATGCGGGTCGACAGCCGCGACGGCGATCACCTGGGCAGCGTCCATGCCTTCATGGTGCACAAGGGCTCGGGTCGTGTGACCCACGCGGTGCTGAGCCTCGGTGGCTTCCTTGGCATGGGGAAGAGCTTCTATCCGATGCCGTTCGGGCTGTTGTCGCTCGACGCGGTGCGCGACCTGTACGTCGTCACGATCGATCGCCGCATGCTTGAGGGCGGACCGAGCTGGGCGAACAATCCGCCGGTGTTCAACCAGTCGTACGCCGACAGCGTCGCGCGCTACTATGAAGTGCCGACCGAAAATCTCGCCAACGGTTGAATGAGAAAGGACCTTTCACGATGAGCATCTTCGGCAAGATCAAGGACGCGATCTTCGGTCATAACGGACCGCTCGGCGGGCAGTTCGGCGGCAAGAAGGACCCGGCACCCGCGCCCGCTCCGTCATCGACTGCTGGTGCGCCGCATCCCGCGCCGGCCCAGCAGCCGCAGGCTGCGCCGACCCAAGCACCCGCGACGCCTGCCGCAACGCCGGCGCAGCCGGTCAATGTCGAGCAGGTACTAACCAACATCGCGGCGCAGAAGGGCAATCCGAATCTTAACTGGCGCACGTCGATCGTCGATCTGATGAAGCTGCTCGACCTCGATTCGAGTCTCGACAACCGCAAGGAGCTTGCGACCGAGCTCGGTTACAGCGGGGCGAAGGACGGCTCGGCCGAGATGAACGTCTGGCTCCACAAGGCGGTGATGCGTGAGCTGGAGAAGAACGGCGGCACCGTGCCCGCCAGCATGAAGGATTAAGCGCGATGTCGGACAAGCAGAACGACGTGCAGAAAACGATCGAGGAGCTGCTCGAAGACCCGGACGCACCGGACAAGGGCAACACTCGCCCGCCGCAGACGATCGATGCCGAGCCATCGCGGGCGGACAAGGACGCACGGTAAGCGACCGATGGTGGGAGGCGGTGCCTACGGGTGCCGCCTTCTTGTATACGCTCGCTGGTAAAGCATCAGCAAAGAATAAGCGTTCCTCAGCGGCGGAAGAAGCCGGCCTTCTGATCAAGTCGGAGATGACGGTGCCGGCTCTAGGTCAACGGCAGAGCGCCTGCACGATCAGCGCCGGTCACTCTCGACCGCCCATGTATGGTTCTCCAAGATCCACGCTGGCACCGGACGACCTTCGGCGTCGCGAGATGGCTTGTAGCGGAAGCGCTGCTGGATAAGACGGCAGGTGGCGTCATCGAGCGAGCGATAGCCGCTGGACCGCGTGATGCGGCAATCGCCGACACGACCGTCGGTTTGCACCAGAAACCTGACGGACACGGTGCCCTCGAATCCGGTTTCGGCGAGGTCGCGGATGTCGGCGGGGAAGTCGCCGTCGGTGATGCGACCCTTGCGCTGTATCGGCGGGGTTTCGTCGCCGCCGTCTCCGTCGCCATCACCCCAGCCGCCCGAGCCGGTGCCGTCGCCGACGCCGCCCGCACCGGTGCCCGGGCCGACGCGCGGTGCCGCCCCTTGCGTCGCCTGATTGCCCGCGAATGCCTTGGTCGCGACGACGATCGGCGGGGGCGGTACGGGAATGACGACAACCGGCTTGGGCGCGACAACCTGCGTCGCCTTCGAACGGATGTTGGGCGGCGCGGCACGACCCTCTGCGCGCTTGCTGACCTTTGGTCGTGGCACGGTCTTGGGGCGCGGCGGGGCGGGGGTGGTGCCAAGTCGAACAACCGCAAGCCCTCGTCGACACGCTGCCGGATCGCCTCGCCGGCAAGGCCGTTCAGCAGCCCCCAGCCAAGTGCTGCCGTGACCCCCAGTGCGGCGGCGGCGGCACCGAGACGTTCCTGTCGAGGCTGCGCGTACATGCCGGCCGATGTAGGAAGCGGCGGCTGAACCGCGAGTGGCTGGCGATGATCGAGATCGCTGGAACGTCGCGAGGGTCACACCCATTCTACCACTGCGTCGAATGGTGATGCGTTCACTGAGCACGCATGTCCGAAAGGGTTGTGGTGCGCAGGACAGTTCGTCCAAGTCACACAGCAGCGGTGTTTCGAAGGCAACCGGCCGGCGGCAGCGACGACCGCGTCAGGTCACGACCGACGCGATCGTTCCCGAAGTTGGTCGCGGATCATGCCCACGACACTTGCCCCGATCGCAACGGTGCTGGCGACCGCGCACGCTGCCCAGCCGTGCAGTCCCGCGAAGCTCGGATCGCCGTGCGCGGTACGCAGGCCGATCACCGCACTAGCCCAGCCAGCGATAACGAGTGCGGCGAGTACCCACCATAGAGTGCGCCGACCACGCGGCGCCGCGGTGCCGAGTACGAAGGGCAACGCAGCGGGCAGCGCAGTTGCCGCGAACCTCAGGCCCATATTCGTGCCGACACCAGTTGCCGCGCCGAGCACGATCCCGCACGTCGACGCGAGCACACCGCCGGCGATGAGGAAGCGTCCGCGGGTCATGTCATTACGCGTCACCGGCGCTTGTTCATCCGCATCTGCTGCTGCTTGCCGAAGCGGGTCTTGCGCGTGCCGGGCTTGCCCTCGTTCGAGCGACCCGTGATCGGCGCCTTCTGTTCGTGGACAGGCAGGCCGAGTTCCTCCTGCTCCAACTGGCGGATCTCGTCGCGCAGCCGTCCGGCTTCCTCGAACTCGAGGTCGGATGCGGCCTTGCGCATCTTCTTCTCCAGCTCCTCGATATAGGCGCGCAAATTGTGGCCGACCATGTGCGGACGGTCCTCGTCGATCTCGACCGTAACCTGATCGCCCTGGCTGACGTGCGCGATGATGTCGCCGATGTTGCGGCGGATCGTCGTCGGGGTGATGCCATGTTCGAGGTTATACGCCTCCTGCTTCTCGCGACGGCGCTGCGTCTCGTTCATGGCGCGCTCCATCGAGCCCGTGACCCGATCGGCGTAGAGGATTACGCGCCCGTCGACGTTGCGCGCCGCGCGTCCAATCGTCTGGATCAGCGACGTTTCGGAGCGCAGGAAGCCTTCCTTGTCGGCGTCAAGGATCGCGACCAATCCGCATTCGGGAATGTCCAGCCCCTCGCGCAGCAGGTTGATGCCGATCAGCACGTCGTAGACGCCGAGCCGCAGGTCGCGGATCAGTTCAATACGCTCCAGTGTCTCGACGTCGGAATGCATGTAGCGGACCTTGATCCCCGCCTCGTGCATGTATTCGGTCAGGTCCTCCGCCATCCGTTTGGTCAGCGTGGTGACGAGCGTGCGGTAGCCGAGGTCGGTCGTCTTGCGCGCCTCGACGATCAGGTCCTGGACCTGCTCCTCGACCGGCTTGATCTCGATGGGCGGATCGATGAGGCCGGTGGGGCGGATCACCTGTTCGGCGAAGACGCCGGCCGACTGCTCCATCTCCCACGTGCCCGGCGTCGCCGAGACGCAGACGGTCTGCGGGCGCATCGCGTCCCACTCGTTGAAGCGTAAGGGGCGGTTGTCGATCGCGCTGGGCAGGCGGAAGCCGTACTCGGCCAGGGTGATCTTGCGACGGTGGTCGCCGCGCGACATGCCGTTGATCTGGCCGATCGTCTGGTGACTCTCGTCGACGAACAGCATCGCATTCTCGGGCAGGTACTCGAACAGCGTCGGCGGCGGCTCGCCCGGCAGGCGGCCGGTCAGGAAGCGGCTGTAATTCTCGATCCCGTTGCAGCTGCCGGTGGCCGCGATCATCTCGAGGTCGAAGTTGGTGCGCTGCTCCAGCCGCTGGCGCTCGAGAAGCTTGCCCTCGATCTCCAGCTCCTTCAGTCGCTCGGTCAGTTCGTGACGGATCGCGTCGGCGGCCTGCTTCATCGTCGGGCCAGGCGTGACATAGTGCGAATTGGCGTAAATGCGGATCGAGTTGAGGCTGGCCGATTTCTTGCCGGTCAGCGGATCGAACTCGACGATTTCCTCGATCTCGTCGCCGAAGAACGACACGCGCCAGGCGCTGTCTTCGTAGTGCGAGGGAAAGATCTCGAGATTGTCGCCCTTGACGCGGAAATTGCCGCGCTGGAAGGCGGCATCGTTGCGCTTGTACTGCAGCGCGACGAGCTTGCGGATGATCTCGCGCTGGTCTGCGCTTTGGCCCTTTTTCAGGTCGAAGATCATCGCCGAATAGGTCTCGACCGAGCCGATGCCATAGAGGCACGACACCGAGGCGACGATCAGCACGTCGTCGCGCTCCAGCAGCGAGCGCGTGGCCGAGTGGCGCATCCGGTCGATCGCCTCGTTCACCGAGCTTTCCTTCTCGATGTAGGTGTCGGACCGCGGCACGTACGCCTCGGGCTGGTAGTAATCGTAGTAGCTGACGAAATACTCGACTGCGTTGTCGGGAAAGAACGACTTGAACTCACCGTAGAGCTGCGCCGCGAGGATCTTGTTGGGCGCGAGGATCAGCGCCGGGCGCTGCATCTGCTCGATCACCTTGGCCATCGTGAAGGTCTTGCCCGAGCCGGTGACGCCCAGCAGCACCTGATCCTTCTCGCCGGCGCGCGCGGCCTCGACCAGGTCGCGGATCGCAGTCGGCTGATCGCCCGAGGGTTGGTAGTCGCTGACGAGCTTGAACGGGCGGCCGCCCTCGACCTTGGGCGGGCGCTGCGGACGGTGCGGGACGAAGTCGTCACCCGTTTCGGGTTCGGCCAGGCTGGTGCGGATCTGGATCGACATATGTTCACGATATGGGCGCTCGCACACGCGGCGTGAAGAAGCTTGGCGCGTGACAAGCTGCGCTTGGTTGACCGCGAAGACGCCCGCCCATATTGCGCAGCGTTCGCAATCAGAGTGACAGGCTTAAGGCCGTGCCGTCCGGGCGCGGTTCGAGGAAGAACAGGCATGACCGACGTCCGCGCACCCCAGACCATTCCCGAGAGCAAGGCGTTCGCCAGCGTCAAGGTGAACTGGGTGCGTCACTGGAACGAGCATCTGTTCAGCTTCGCGGTCGAGCGGCCGGCGAGCCTGCGCTTCCGTTCGGGCGAGTTCGTGATGATCGGGCTGCCGGGCGAAGAAGGGTCGGACGGCAGCGCGGGCAAGCCGATCATGCGCGCCTATTCGGTCGCGAGCCAGCATTATGCCGAGGAGCTGGAGTTCCTCTCGATCAAGGTCGAGAACGGCCCGCTGACGGGACGGCTGCAGCAGATCGTGGCGGGCGACGAAATCTATCTGGGGCGCAAACCCACCGGCACGCTGGTCACCGATGCGCTGCTGCCGGGCAAGCGGCTGTTCATGCTGTCGACCGGCACCGGCCTTGCGCCGTTCCTGAGCCTCGCGCGCGATCCCGACGTGTACACGATGTTCGACCAAGTCGTGGTGGTCCACTCGGTCCGCCGCGTCAGCGATTTGGCGTACCACGACGAGCTTGCCGCGCGGCTGGCGGACGATCCGCTGGTGGCGGACGAGGCGGCGACACAATTCCACTATATTCCGACCGTCACGCGCGAGCCGTTCCACACCACCGGGCGCATCGACGCGCTGATGGCGGACGGCACGATGTTCGGTGATCCGATCACCGGCGACAAGTGCTTCAACCCCGAGACCGATCGCATCATGATGTGCGGGTCGATGGACATGATCCGCGATACAGCGAAGACGCTGGAGACGCTGGGGTTCGTCGAGGGTTCGAACGCCGCACCGGGCACCTACGTGATCGAGCGCGCCTTCGTCGGGTAACGGTCGGGCGCTAGAATAACCCTAGCGCCGCCACTTCCTCGGCCGGCAGGTCGATGCCGAACATCATGCTCAACCGCATGCGATAGACGCGCGGATCGGTGATTTTGGCGGCGCTGTCGGTGTTGGCGGCGCGGCGGCGATAGTCGCGGTCGGTCAGCGTCGCGAAGCCGTGCGGCAGGATGATCGACACGACCGTCACGTTGGTGAAGCGGCTTGCGGGCGCGGTCGAAGCCCAGTGGTTGCCCATCGCAAGATCGCTGTCGTGCGCCTCGTCCAGCGTGAAGCTGTACTGACGCTGCCACCCGGCGCCGGCACCGCGCCCGTCCGTGGTCGCAGGATCGCCGTCGCGCGACAGTATCCAGCCGTGTTCCGCGTCGCGCGCGAGCATGAAGCGTGCGCCATCGGGCGCCTCCGCCGTCTCGCCATCCGCCAGCCGCATGACGGGCGCGTAGCTGCCGCCGAAGCCGGCGTCGGCGATCCACTGCTCGCCAGCGATCGTCACCAGCGACAGCGTGTGAGTGAGCGGCGGCACCTCGCTTGCGCCGAGCCAGACGCGCGCGAGCAGCGGGCGCGCGGTGAAGCCGTTCGCGGCGAGCGCATCGAGGAACAGCCGGTTGTGCTCGAAACAATAGCCCCCGCGACGCGCGGTCACCAGCTTCGCGAACACCGACGCGGAATCGATCGCGACGCCGCGTCCCAGGCGAACGTCGAGATTCTCGAACGGGATTGCGAGCCGGTGCGCGCGCTGCACGCGTGCGAGCCCTTCGGCGTCGTTGGTCGGGCGCGCGGGCAGGTCGATGCGGGTGAGATAGGCGTCGAGGTCGAACATGCAGGTTCCGTGACGGATCGCGCGCGCGGGGGCAAGGTTCGCGATCCCCCTAGGCATCCCGATCCGTGCGGCTATGGTCGCGGACAAGAAGAGGGGAAACGTCATGCGCCTGATCCACCTGCTGGCGGCTGCCGGCACGCTTGCTGCCCTGCCTGCACTAACCGCACCTGCGCTCGCCGAGCCCGATTATGCCGCCGCGGTGCGCGCCGACTACAAGCGCGATCTGGGTGCGATGTGGGACGACTTCCACCGCAATCCCGAACTGTCATTCCGCGAGGTGCGTACCGCGGCGAAGATGGCGGCGGCGCTGCGCGCGGTACCGGGCATGACGGTGACGGAAAAGGTCGGGCAGACCGGCGTCGTCGGTGTGCTGAAGAACGGAGCCGGCCCGGTGGTGCTGTTGCGCGCCGACATGGACGGTTTGCCGGTCGAGGAGAAGTCGGGGCTCGCCAACGCCAGCCATGCGCGGCAGGTCGGCGTCGACGGGGTCGAGGCACCGGTCATGCACGCATGCGGGCACGACACACACATCACCGCGATGGTTGCAACCGCACGGCGACTGGCGGCGCTGAAGGACCGCTGGTCCGGCACGGTCGTGTTCGTCGTGCAGCCCGCCGAGGAGCGCGTCGGGGGGGCGAAGGCGATGATCGCCGACGGGTTGTTCACGCGCTTTCCCAAGCCCGATTACGCGCTCGCCTTCCACGTCGCGGCAGGCATGGAGGCGGGGACCGTGTCAGCGTCCGAGGGCATACAATATTCGTCGTCAGACTCCGTCAACATCGACGTGCCCGGTGTCGGCGCGCACGGCGCCAGTCCGAACGAGGGGAAGGACCCGGTCTATATGGCGTCGCAACTCGTCATCGCGCTCCAGGGCCTCATCAGCCGCGAGCGCGTACCGCTCGATCCCGGCGTCATCACGGTCGGCTCGTTCCACGCCGGGCTGAAGCATAACATCATTTCCGACATGGCGAAGCTGCAGGTGACGGTACGCGCGAACAACGAGGCCGAGCGCGCCAAGCTGCTGGAGGGGATCAAGCGCGTCGCCTACGGCGTCGGCGTGATGAACGGGATGCCGAACGACAAGATGCCGGTCGTGTCGGTCAGTGAGGGCACGCCGACGACGATCAACGATGCGGCACTCGCGCGGCGATTGAACGCGGTGATGGTCGAGACGCTGGGGGCGAAGAACGTGCCTGCGTTTCACCAGGAGGGCATGGGCGCGGAGGACTTCGCTTATTACGTCCAGCCGGACACCGGCGTGAAAGGCTATTATTTCGCGGTAGGCGGTTCGACCCGCACCGAGATCGAAGCGGCGGCGCACGGCGGACCCAGGATCGGTTCACATCACTCGCCCGAGTTCCGCATCGCGCCCGAGCCCGCGATCACCACCGGCGCGATCGCGATGACCGCGGCGGTGCTCGACCTGATGAAGCCGGGCGCGGCGCGGGCAGGAACCGGATCGTGACCGGTCGCTGGCTTCTGCTGAGTGCGACGTTGCTGCTGGCGGCGTGCAGCGGCGACATCGACCTGACCAACGCGTCGATCGCGGAGGTCGCCGACGCGACCGCGAGCCTGGCGAAGCCCGAGGCAGGGCAATGGCGCACCGACACCCGTGTCGTCAGCTTCGACGCGGGCGCAGACAGGACGCCCGCTGCCGCCGCGATCCGCGATCAGGTGGGCGACACCGCGACGACCGAGGCGTGCCTGACCGATGAGGAAGCGGGCAAGCCGCTGTTCGGCGACCTGTCGACGGCCGCGGGCGCGAACTGCCGCTTTCGACGCTTCGCATTGAAGGGCGAGCAGCTTGATGCCGAGATGGCGTGCCGCAACACGAGTGGGGAGACGCTGACCGTCAGCCAGAAGGGGCGTTATTCGGCGAGCGCGGTCGATCTGACCGCAACGGTGCGCCGTGGCGGCATCGCGGCGCAGGCGGGCGGCATGGTGACGCGGATCGTCGCCAGGCGCACGGGTGACTGCACGGAGCAGTGATCGCGCCTAGCCGGGGCGAGCGGTTTGATCCTGCGCCCTAGGGCAGGACGCGGCTGGTCGCGAGCGGCGTGTCGTCGAGCAGGATCGCGACGCGATTGCTTTTGTCGGGCTTGCCGCGGAACAGCTTCTTCACGCCGTCGACCATGTCGCTTGCGAGTTGCCCCGCACTGGTCGACTCGCCCGGGTTTTCGCAGCAGCTGTCGGGCGCGATCAGTTTCTGGATGCCGCGGACCAGCGCGACGCCCGGTCCGACCACGTCGACACCGGTCTGGCACCCGCCCATCCGCGCGGCGCACGGCGTTCCTTGCGCGTTCAAGGCGCCGCGGCCCGTCAGGTAGCCGTTGATCGGCACCGGTCGATCCGACACCGCTTCGTTCGGAAGCGGCAATGTCTGCGAGGGCAGGGCATTGGCGCAGACGACTATCTCGTCGCCCTGCTTTCGCGTGCACCGCTCGTCGGGAACCGGCGCCAAAATCGATATGCGCTCGGGCACAGCGGGTAGGGGCGTGACGGCAGCGGCCGCCTGGACGGCGAAAGCGATCAGCAGCATCTTGGCCGCAGCGTGAGCGACCGCGGCGTGTACGTCAACCTTCGGCTAACCGGCTGATAGTAAAACTATGCCGTGAACTTCTCGCGCCTTTTTCGTAGTCGCTGGGCCGCCTTGTGGTGGGCGGGCGGCGTGATCTGGTTCGCGTACGATATTGCTGGCGAGGCCCCGACGGCGAACGGCGGCAATGCGAGCGAGATGATCGACGCGAGCGGAGAAACCGTGAACGCGAGTGATCTGGCGATGGTGGCGAATGCGCTGGCGCCTTGAGGATTGTTTGGGCTGGCCTTGGAGGCTTTAACCTTATGAACTTGTCGGGCCGGTAGAGCACGCCGGGGCGGCAGTCGCGGCGAATCCGCGCCTTGTGCGCCGGCTCCACGGCCGCTGGTCGGTCGATGGCGTCACCTGCGTGACGCGCCTTGTGCGAAGCGTTGCTTCGCACATCGGTCTGGCGTCGACTTACGGCCTCAGTGCCTTATCCTGTCCGTCATCAAGGTCCCCGTCTTCGGCCAGCGTGTTGTCGTCGAAGTCGTCCTGCGCTTCGTCCTCGGCGATGTCGTCCTCGTCCTCATCAGCCTCGTCGTCCTGCACGCCGACCTCGCTATCGGTCATCTGCAGGTCGTCGGCGCTTTCCATGTCTTCATCATCCTCTTCGACGCCGAGGTCGGGGTTGATGTCGGTCATGATCGTGCCGTCGCTCGGGCCATCGCGCGTCGCTTCGAGGATCTCCGCCCGCTGCGATTCGTCATAGCCGTCCTCGTCGAAACCGTCGTCGCCGCTGCCGTGGCTGGTAACCTGATGACCGCCCATATTCGCCTCCTTGTTCATTCTCGCAGCGAACGGCGCAGCAGCGCGCCGGGTTCCGCCACGCGCTTGACCGCAGCGCCGATCCAACGTTAGTGTGTTGCAAGACTAATACGGAGATTGATCATGCGCCGTTCGACCATCTTGCTCGCCGCCGCACTGGCACTCGCCGGATGTAATCGCGGCGAGGAGGGGACGCAGATCGCGGTCACCGCGAACGGCAGCGGCGGATCGATGGAAAGCGACGGGCAGGTCAAGATCGACACGCCCGCGTTCAAGGGTGCGTTCAAACTGCCGCAGATCAACCTGACGGCGGAGAGTTTCGACATCAACGGCGTCCATCTCTATCCCGACAGCAAGATCGCCGCGGTCAACGTCGACGGCACCGGCAAGGACAAGGTGACGGTGCGCTTCACCAGCCCGGCCGATCCCGCCACCGTGCGGACCTGGTTCGCCGAGCAGTTCAGGCAGGCGGGTACCGAGGTGAAAGTTGACGGCAACACGCTGACGGGCCGTGACGACGACCAGACCTTCACCATCGACCTGTCGCCCCAAGGGCAGCAAAGCGCGGGCCTCGTCCGCATCGGATAGATCCACGCAGACTGGCGGTGGCGCGCGCGAGGGCTTATGTCGGCCGCAACGATCAACCGGACGATTGACACCATGCTCGACACGCCTTCCGCCCAGGTTCCGACGCTCAGCCTCGCCGATCAGGCGCGCGATCCTCAAGGGTTCGCGGCCGCACTTGGGCAATCGTTCGAGCGGTTCGGCTTCGCGATTGTCGCCGATCACGGCGTGCCGCAAGATCTGATCGACCGCGCTTGGGACGAGACGCAGCAGCTGTTCGCGCTGCCCGAGGAGGAGAAGCGCGGCTATTTCGTCGAGGGCGCGGGCGGCGCGCGCGGCTATACGCCGTTCAAGACCGAGATCGCGAAGGATGCCAAGCACGTCGACCTGAAGGAGTTCTGGCACGTCGGACGCGAGCTGCCGGAGGGTCACCGCTTTGCGGGCGAGATGGCACCGAACATCTGGCCCGCGCGGCCCGAAGGGTTCAAGGACACGTTCGTCGAACTGTTCAGCGCGTTCGACACCGCGGGCGACAAATTGCTGTCGGCGATCGCGTTGCATCTGGGGCTCGACGCCGACTGGTTTGACCCTGCGGTGCGCGACGGCAATTCGGTGCTGCGCCTGCTCCACTATCCGCCGATCCCGGTCGACGCGGAGGGCGTGCGCGCCGGCGCGCATGAGGACATCAACCTCATCACGCTGCTGCTTGGTGCCGAAGAGGCGGGGCTCGAACTGCTCGACCGGCAGTCGGGTCGCTGGCTGGCGATCAAGCCGCCCGAGGGCGCGATGGTCGTCAACGTCGGTGACATGCTGCAGCGGTTGACCAACCATGTCCTGCCCTCGACCACGCACCGTGTCATCAACCCGCCGCCCGAGCGGCGTGGTCACTCGCGCTACTCGATGCCGTTCTTCCTCCACCCGGCGCCCGACTTCGTGATCGAAACGCTGCCGCAGACGATCACGGCGGAGAACCCGAACCGGTACCCCGAGCCGATCAGCGCGCAGGATTATCTGATGCAGCGGCTGGTCGAGATTGGGTTGATCAAGAAATGAGCGATCATGGCGGGATCGTCGATGGCGACCTGCTCGTCGATCGCGATGCGACCGTGTCGGGCATCGTCAGTGGCGATGTGATCGTGGCAGCCGGATGCCGCGTGAAGGTGAGCGGTATCGTCAGCGGCGACCTGATCGCCGACGAGGGTGCCGACGTTCACCTGAGCGGGATGCTGAGCGGACGGATTATCGAGCGCGGCGGACGGATGCGCGTCACCGGCATGGTGACCGGGGGCTGATCGCGGATCAGGCGATCCGCTCTGGCACCTCATCAGCGTCGGCCTGGATCGCACTGTCGGGCGCCATCGCCTCCCACGGAAAGACGAACCAGTCCTTGGTCACCGCACGGTCGATCGTGCGCGCGCGGTAGTCGACCTGCTGCGCCGAGCCGGTGTTGTCGATCAGCGTCGCGAAGCGGACGCTGCCGGCCGTCGCGCCGGCGCGTGCGAGCATGTCGCGCAGGTGGCCGATCGTGCGTCCTGAGTCGTTGATGTCGTCGACGAACAGCAGCCGCTCGCCCGCGCGGGTGCGCGCGGCCAGGCGCGCGATCGCTTCGGCGGCGAGATCCTCGGCTTGCGAGCTGTAATCGACCGCGAGCATCGGCAGACCGCTCGCGTGGCTGAGGTACACCGCGGGGATCAGTCCGCCGCGACCGATGCCGATCAGATGGTCAGGCGACCAGTCGGCGTCGGCGGCGAGTGCGTTGGCGAGCGAGCGGACCTGTTCGACCAGATCGGCGTGGGACAAATGCGTGAAGATCGTCATCGCCGCATCAGCCCGCCGAGTACGTTGCGCACCACGCTGGCGAGCAGCCCGCCGCTGCCGGAACGTCGCGACGAGGTGCCAAATACCGCCTTGCTGATCTCGTTGCCGACCTGCCGCCCGACCGACGACGAGGCGGAGCGCATCGCCGAGGTCGCCATCCTGTTCCACGGTGAGTTCGCTGCCTCGCGTGTCGCGGTGCGCTGCGCACGCTCGTCGGCGGCGCGGGCACGTGCGGCATCGCGGTCGGCGCGCGCCTGTTCCTTAGCTTGTTGTGCGGCAGAGCGTTCCGCCTCGTCGCGCGCGTTGGCGGCGGCAACCCCGGCGGCGGCGGCCTGTGTCTTCGCCGACAGGATTTCCTCCGCCGATTGGCGGTCGATCGGCTCGTCGTACTTGTCGCCGATCGCGTCGGTCTGGATCAGCACGCGGCGTTCCTCGGGGGTGAGCGGGCCGAGCCGACTGCCGGGCGGGCGGATCAGCGTGCGCGCGACGGGCGAGGGGGCGCCGTCGGGCTGGAGCAATGAGACGAGCGCCTCGCCGACCTTCAGCTCGGTGATGGCGGTGGCGACATTGACACCGGGGCTGGCACGGAAGGTCTGCGCGGCGGCGTTGACGGCTTTCTGGTCGCGTGGGGTGAAGGCGTTGAGCTTGTGCTGGATGCGGTTGTTGAGCTGTCCCGCGACCGTTTCGGGCACGTCAATCGGGTTCTGCGTGATGAAGTAGACGCCAACACCCTTCGAGCGGATCAGCCGCACGACCTGCTCGATCTTGTCGAGCAAGGCCTTGGGCGTGTCGTCGAACAGCAGGTGCGCCTCGTCGAAGAAGAAGCACAGCCGCGGTTTGTCGGGATCGCCGATCTCGGGCAACGTTTCGAACAGTTCGGACAGCAGCCACAGGAGGAAGGTCGAATAAAGCTTCGGGCTCTGCATCAGTTTGTCGGCGGCGAGGACGTTGACGACGCCGCGGCCTTCGTGATCGGTGGCGATCAGGTCGCGCATCTCGAGTGCGGGTTCGCCGAAGAAATGCTCGGCTCCTTGCGTGCGCAATTGCAGCAGCGCGCGCTGGATCGCGCCGATCGACTGCTTCGACACGTTGCCGTATTGCGTCGTCAGCTCGGCTGCGCGGTCGGCGCAGTGCGCCAACATCGCCTGCAGATCGTCGATGTCGAGGAGCAGCAGCCCTTCCTTGTCGGCGACGTGAAAGGCGATCGTCAGCACGCCCTCCTGCACCTCGTTCAGGTCCATCAGCCGGGCGAGCAGGACGGGGCCGAGTTCGCTGACGGTGGCGCGGATCGGGTGGCCCTGTTCGCCGAACAGGTCCCAGAA
The DNA here is from genome assembly GCF_000382485.1 of Sphingomonas sp. Mn802worker. GTDB lineage: Bacteria > Pseudomonadota > Alphaproteobacteria > Sphingomonadales > Sphingomonadaceae > Sphingomonas. Next base: position 26,909 of record NZ_AORY01000017.1, read on the forward strand.
TTGCACCGGCACCGCGGCGTAGCGCCAGTCGGTGTCGCCGATCTCCGCCGCGCGCGCCTTGAGCGTTTCGTGCATCTTAGCGGTAGGCGAACCGGGCAGGGCGAGGCCCGCCAAGTCGCCCTTCACGTCGGCGACGAAGCAGGGGACGCCCGCGTCCGAGAAGCCTTCGATAAACCCTTGGAGCGTCACCGTCTTGCCCGTGCCGGTCGCGCCCGCGATCAGGCCGTGGCGGTTTGCCCGACGCAGGTCGAGGCGTTGGGGGTTGTTGCCGCCCGCTTGTGCGCCGACGAAGAGGCTGCCGGGGGTGCTTGCGGGATCGGTCATGCGCGCTCCTGATCGGGCTGGTTGGGCGTCAACGGATCATAGGCGCAGTCGGGCGTCGACCCAAGCGGCCCTGCGCAAATGGGTGGAAGTTGAGAAAGTTGACACTCACGCGCATGTGCGTGTGCGCGCGTGAGAACGGGCGACAGCGGCGATGAGCAGGGCGGAAGTTGAGAAAGTTGACAGTCACGCGCGGGCACATGCGTGCGCGTGGAGCGCGGTCGCTGCCGGGGCGAAGTTGAGGAAGTTGAGACCAGCGCGTGTCGGGCGACGTTGCAAGTGGGAAGGCAGTTCGTCATGCCCGGGTTGTCGCAAGCATCGGGCGTGTAGGACAGCGCGCCCGAAACGAAGAGGCCGCCGCGGCTGGTTACCGCGACGGCCCCGTCATCGACAAAGAGGTCGGCTTACTTGATCTTCACCGCGAGCAGAACACCGGCGGTGCGCTGGCGGGTGATGCTGAGCAGCACCTGCGGGCGACCGGCCGCCTTTGCTGCGGCGACGCCGCGCGCGAGGTCAGCGCTGGTGCGAACCGGCGCCGAGTTGATCGACGAGATCACGTCGCCGCGCTTCAGCTTCTGCGCGGCGTCCGAGGAGGGATCGACCGAGGCGATCACGACGCCCTGCACGGTCGAGTCGACGCCGATCGAGCGCGCGATCTGCGGCGTGAGCGGCTGTACGGTGACACCAAGCGCGCTTGACGCGGGCGCGACCGCGCTGTCGCCGCCATCGGGAATGCCGTCGTTATCGTCATCGTCGCCGCCCTGGAGCGCGGCGATCTGGTCGTCGGCGGGACGTACGGTGACGGTGGCGTTGAGCGTCGTTGGCTTGCCGTCGCGGATCACGTCGAGGCGGGTCGAGGTGCCCGGCGCGGTGTTGGCGACGAGGTAGGACAACGTCTTGTCGGGCGAAACCGGCGTGCCGCCGACCGCGGTGACGACGTCGCCCGAACGGAGCCCCGCCTTGGCACCGGGACCACCCGGCTCGACCCGGCCGATGATCTCGCCCTGGTTCTTCTTCAGACCGAGTGCGGCGGCGATGTCGTCGGTGACCGGCTGGATCGTGACGCCCAGGTAACCGCGCTTGATCGCCTGACCCTTCATCAGCGTGTCGATGATCGGCTTCGCCTCGGTCGCGGGGATTGCGAAGCCGATGCCGATATTACCGCCCGACTGCGAGTAGATCTGGCTGTTGATGCCGATGACGTTGCCGTTCATGTCGAACATCGGGCCACCGGAATTGCCCTGGTTGATTGCGGCGTCGGTCTGGATGAAGCTGTCAAACGGACCGTTGCCGGTCGAACGGTGGACCGCCGAGATGATGCCTGCGGTGACGGTGCCGCCGAGACCGAACGGCTGGCCGATCGCGATCACCCAGTCACCAACGCGCGAATTGGTCGAGTTGCCGAAGCGGACGAACGGCAGCGGCGCCGGCGAGGTGATCTTGAGCAGCGCGAGATCCGAGGTCGGATCGCGGCCGATCAGCTTCGCGGTGTACTCCTTGCGATCCTGCAAGGTCACCTTGATCGACTCAACCGTTGCACCGCGACCTGCGGGCGCGATGACGTGGTTGTTGGTCACGACATAACCATCGGACGAGATCAGGAAGCCCGAGCCGAGCGACTGGCCCTCGCGCGTGACGGGCGCACCGCCCTGTCCGCCACCGCCGCCGCCGAACTGACCGAACAGGTCGCCGAACGGGGTGCCGGCGAACGGGTTCGCCTGCTGCTGCACCGTCACCTTCTGCGTGGTGGAGATGTTGACCACCGCGGGCTGGAGCTTCGCGACCATGTCGGCGAAACTCATCGGTGCGCCGGCACGCGGCGCCTGCGCGCTGATCGCGCCGGGCTCGTTCTGCGCGGTCTGCGCGGTGGCCGGGTTCTGCAAGGTCAGCGACGCCGCCGTCCCGCCAAGGAGGAGCGCGCCGGTGAGGGCGTAGGCGTAACGCACTTTCTTCATGTCCTCTCGATCACCCATCTACAAAAAAGGGAGACAATCCGATCAGTCATGCCGGGCATGCGATGAACGGGGTTTGAATATCGTTTCGCAACGCCAGCCGACCCGTATCGGGCCCGACCGGACGATCTTTTATCCCGAAAGACCGCGCCTGCATCACCGCGACGCACGCCCTTCGAACTCGCGCAGGTAGGAATTGCCCGGGCTCATGATGATGTTGGTCGAACCCTCGGGCTTCGGACCGCCATCGGCGCCGAAGGTGTGACGATAGGACTGCATCGCGCGGTAGAAATCGTAGAAGCTCGCGTCCTTGCTGAACGCGTCGGCGTAGATGCGCGCGGCATTGGCGTCGGCTTCGGCGCGGACGATCTGCGCCTGCTTCTGCCCCTGCGCGCGGATCGTGTTCGCCTCCTGCTGCCGGGCGGTACGCATGCGTTGCAGCGCGCTTTCGAGCGGACTGCCGTCGGGCAGGTCGGCGTGCTTGATCCGCACGTCCACGATCTCGACGCCGTACTGGCGCGCGTCGCGCTGGAGCGAGTTTTGGATCGCGTCCATCACGCGACCACGCTCAGGGCTGAGCAGGACCGAGAAGGGCACCTTGCCTAGTTCGTTGCGGAGCGCCGTGCCGAGCAGCGGGCGCAGCTGATCCGCGACGCGCTCCTCGGTGTTCGAGGTGCTGCCGGTCGAGGTGACCGCCCGTAGGGGATCAACGATGCGGAAGCGCGCGAACGCATCGACGTTCAGCCGCAGCTGATCGGTCGACAGCACCAATGTATTGTCGAGATCGGCGTCGAGCACGCGCTTGTCGAGCCAGACGATGTTGTCGATCAACGGGATACGCGCGATCAGGCCCGCGCCCGATCCGCCGATCGTCTGCCCGCGCTGCCACTGGTTGACGACGCGCTGCGGGTTGTTGAGCCGGAGCACGACCGCCTGCTGCGTCTCAGGCACGATCGCAAAGGTCATCGCGGCGACGATCACCGCGGCGAGCACCGCAAACATCGCGGCGATCGGATGCTGGAGCAGGCGCGGCATCAGCGTGTCCCTTCCGCGGTGGGTTGCGCCGGGGCAGGCGTCGCCGGTGTCGCTTCCTCGCCCGGTTCGCGCAATCGCTTGGCGCGGTCGAGCGGCAGGTACGGCGTCACGCCGTTCGGCTCGACGATCGTCTTGTCGGTATTGGCCAGCACGGCCTCCATCGTCTCGTAATACATGCGGCGGCGCGTAACCTCGGGGGCGAGGCGGTACTGTTCATACACCTTGTCAAACGAGGCGGCCTCACCCTGCGCGCGCGCGATCACTTGTTGCGCGTAGGAGCGCGCGTTGTTGAGGTTGCCGACGGCTTCCTGCTGCGCGGCGGTGACCGCGTTGAAATCGTCGATCAGGCTGGCGGGGGCGGACGCCTGCTTGATCGATACGCCCTGGATGCGGACGCCGGCCTGATAGCTGTCGAGGATCTCCTGCATCGCGACCGTCACGCGCGCCTCGATCTCGGTGCGACCCGCGCCGATCGCCTGTTCGAGCGTGGTGGTGGCGAGCACCGCGCGCATCGCGCTCTCCGCGGTGGCGCGGACGGTTTCCTGCGGGTCCTTGATCTCGAACACGTAGTTGCGCGGATCGGACACGCGCCAGCGCACGGTATAGGCGAGATCGATGATGTTCTGGTCGCCGGTCAGCACGTTCTCGCCGCCCTCGCGCGGGAATTCATCGGTGCGGACCTGCTCGACATCGACCTTGGTCACGCGCGTGAAGGGCGCGGGCAGCGTCACGCGGATGCCGGGTTCGAGCATCCCCGAATAGCGACCGAAGAAGGTGACCACGCCGCGCTGCTGCGGCCCGATCTGGTGGAACGACGTGAACAGCACCCAGACGGCGACCAGCAAGGCGACACCGATCAGCCACAGCGCGCGCGGGTTGGCGCCGATCGGCAGATTGGGACCGGAGCCGCCGCCGCTGCCGCCGCCACCACCGCGCGCGCGTTTGAGGAATTCGTCGAGCGCAGTGGGCTTGTTGCCACCGCCGCGATTGCCGCCGCCGGGCGGGACCGACCACGGATTGCGCGGGCCGCTCTTGTCGCCACCCGCGTCGTTGCCGCCCCCATTGCCCCATGGGCCATTGTTCTCGGCGGAAAGGACATGCGGGCGGCGAAGGCGCCGGAACAGGCGCAGCAGGGTCGTCATGACAGTCTTTATAGGAGCCGCGCGCGCGAAAAACAGTGGCAAGCGGCCACGACGGGCGTAACGCCTCGTTGCTATGGACGCAGAACAGGTAAAAGGCGCGGTTGCCGCAGTCGCCGGCGCGCGCGCGACGGTCAGGATCGACGGCAATCGCATCGGCGTGGTGGTGGACGCGAGCGGGCTCGACCAGCAGGCACGCGACGCGCTGGAGGCGAGCGTGCGGATGGCGGCAAGCGTGCCGAGCGCCGAGGTGCGCGTCGTGGTCACGGCCGAGCGACCGACACGGCGGCTGATCGCGGTGGCGAGCGGGAAGGGCGGGGTCGGCAAGTCGACGCTGTCGGCCAACCTCGCCATCGCGCTGGCGCGGGGCGGGCGGCGCGTCGGGCTGGTCGACGCCGACATCTACGGCCCGTCGCAACCGCGGCTGATGGGGGTGGAGGGGACAAGGCCCGAAGCGCGCGACAAGGTGCTGATACCGGTGCAGACGCCGTACGGCGTGCCGCTGCTGTCGATGGGGCAATTGGTCGAGCCGGGCCGTGCGCTGGCATGGCGCGGGCCGATGACGGCGGGGGCGCTCGGCCAGATGGTCGATGCCGAATGGGGGATCGCGGACACGCTGGTGGTGGACTTGCCCCCCGGTACCGGCGACGTGCAGCTGACGATGGTGCAGAAGCACCGCCCGGCGGGCGCGGTGATCGTGTCGACGCCGCAGGACCTCGCGCTGATCGACGCGCGGCGTGCGATCGACCTGTTCGACAAGGCGGGCGTGCCGATCATCGGGCTGGTCGAGAACATGGCGGGCTACGCCTGCCCGCATTGCGGCGAGGTGTCCGATCCGTTCGGGCGCGGAGGCGCGAAGGCGGCGGCCGTGGAGGCGAGTATCCCGTTCCTGGGCCGGGTGCCGCTCGACATCGCGATCCGCACCGCGTCGGACGCGGGGCAGCCGCCCGCGGCCGGAGCGGACGACCGCGTGTTCGCGGGGATCGCGGCGCAGGTGGCGGAGTGGATGGCGCGCAACTGAGGCGGGGGCGGGGCGTTCCTTTGCCAAAGGAGTTCGCCCATGCCGCTGACGAGTGACGCCGAGATCAAGGCCCTGCTGGAGGAAACGCGCACGATCGCGGTGGTTGGCGCGTCCGACCGGCCTGATCGACCGTCGTTCCGCGTCATGAAGACGCTGCAGGACCACGGCTATCGCACCATCCCGGTCAATCCGCAGATCACCGGCGCGCATATCCACGGCGAGTTCGTGTTCCGTGAGCTCGCGCAGCTGGGCGATCCGATCGACATGGTCGACGTATTCCGCCGCCCCGACGCGGTGGGCGAGGTGGTCGACGAGGCGATCGCGATCGGGGCGAAGTCGATCTGGATGCAATTGGGCGTGATCGACGAGGCCGCGGCGGCGCGTGCGGAAGCCGCCGGGTTGAAGGTGGTGATGGATCGCTGCCCGGCGATCGACATTCCGCGGCTGAGTGTCGTGCGCGTGGATGGATGACGCCGGCGGGGTAGTGCTTTTCCTTCCACCCCACTTGCCGGATCGCGCGGGGCAGCGCATCCTCCCGCGTCATGATCCCGCTGCTGCTGCTTCTCGCCGGTGCCGATGACGCGATGGAAACCTATCGCGCGCGAACGGCGGCGGAACATCGCTGCGTCGTCACGCCCGACACGACCGACGTCACCGTGTGTGGGAAGCGGCACGCCGACCGTTTCCGCGTGCCGTTCGTCGGCGGCCCGAACGGGAATCGAAGAGACGACGTGCCGTTCGAGCGCGAGGCGATGCTTCATCGCACCACCCCGATCGACGACCTGAGCCCGTTCCTCGTCGGCGGCGGCATGGCCGGGGTGAGTGTCAGCACGCGCGGCGGCGTCGGCGGGTACAAGACGCGCGAGCTTGCCAAATAACGGTGGTGTGGGTCGTGGCTTGACTACACTCCTACGCTCGTGCCTGGCGTAACCGGCGAGCGCGACCTGAGAGCGATTTAGGGTCGCCCTTTGGTCCTGATGTCCCTGCGTCGACCACGAGCGTGAAGCGGATGGGCGGCATGGTCCCACGGCGCGTCTGGCAGGTTGCTGGACCGGCGACCATATGTCCGCGGACGGGCGCTTCGCGCGGTCGTTGGGCGGTTAACGCGACGAGCGCAGTTTGGCGCTGTTGCAGCAGGCGCAGGCGGGGACGAAGCGATAAGCGTGTGCGATCGCGCCGCTGACCCTTTCGCGAGCGGTCGCATCTGTTACGATCGCGCGCAAACATGGGGGTGCCAGTGTCCAGTCTTTTCCGCCGCAAGCCGATGGCGCCGCCCGCGCCCGACGCGCACGGACATGTGCTCGCGCGCACACTGTCGTGGCCGCATCTGGTCGCGCTGGGCGTTGGAGCGATTGTCGGCACGGGCATCCTGACGCTGATCGGTGTCGGCGCCGACCGCGCGGGGCCGTCGGTGATCCTGTCATTCGTGATCGCCGGCGCGATCTGCTCCTGCGCGGCGCTCGCTTATGCCGAGATGGCGACGATGATCCCGACCTCGGGCAGCGCGTACACCTACAGCTATGTCGTGCTGGGCGAGGTGATCGCCTGGGTGATCGGCTGGTCGCTGATCCTCGAATATTCGCTTGTGGTGTCGACGGTCGCGGTCGGCTGGTCGGGATATGCCGCGCCTTTGCTGACGCCGCTCGGCTTTCCTGTTTCGTTGACGCAGGGGCCAGAGCTGGGCGGGCTGGTCAACGTGCCTGCGGTGTTCATCATCGCGGTGGTCGCGGCATTGCTGAGCGTGGGGACGAAGGAGAGCGCGACGCTGAATGCGGTGCTGGTGGTGGTCAAGCTGATCGCGCTGGCGGTATTCGTCGCCGTCGCGCTGCCGCATTTCGACGCGGCCAACCTCCACCCGTTCACGCCGTTCGGGTTCGCTAAGTCGGTGTCGGCGGACGGGGTCGAGCGCGGCGTCATGGCGGCGGCGGCGATCATCTTCTTCGCCTTCTACGGGTTCGACGCGATCTCGACCGCGGCGGAGGAGACTAAGAACCCAGGACGCGATCTGGCGATCGGGATCGTCGGGTCGATGGTAGCGTGCGCCGCGATCTACATGCTCGTTGCGGTCGCCGCGGTGGGTGCCTTGTCGTTCACGCGCTTTGCCGACAGCCCCGAGCCGCTGGCGCTGATCCTGCGCGGGATCGGGCGGCCGGGGTTCGCGACGTTCCTGGCGGTAAGCGCGGTGATCGCGCTGCCGACCGTCCTGCTCGGCTTCCTGTTCGGGCAGAGCCGCATCTTCTTCGTGATGGCGCGCGACGGGTTGCTGCCGCAGGCGCTCGCCAAGGTGTCGTCGCGCGGGACGCCGGTCAGGATCACGGTGATGACCGCGGTGCTGGTGTCGATCATCGCAGGAATCATGCCGATCGATGCGATCGCCGCGCTGGCGAATGCGGGGACGCTGGCGGCGTTCACTGCGGTGTGCGTTGCGATGCTGGTGATGCGCCGTCGTGCGCCCGATGCGCCGCGCACGTTCCGCGCGCCGGCGGCGTGGCCGGTCGGGATCGTCGGGGTGCTCGGGTGCGTCTATCTGTTCTTCAGCCTGCCGAGCCGGACGCAGCTGTATTTCGTGCTGTGGAATGTCGCGGGGCTGGTGCTGTACTTTGCCTGGGGCCGGCGCCGTGCGAGTGCGATGCTCGGCTAGACGGGGCGGGTGACCGACGCACCCGTGTCGGCAAGGAGGCGAGCGGCCTGTTCGTCGAAGGTCGCGAGCGTTTCCGCGCCGAGGCGGCGGCCGTCCGCCTCGATCACCGCGTCGGCGAAGTCGCCGCCGCGATCGAGCAGGTCAAGCCCTGCTTCGACCAGCGGCCACTCGGTCTTCACGCGCGGATCGTTCAACAGCAGGCGCAGTGCGGCGGCGATCTGCGGGCCTTTCCACTTGTGGGCTCTGTTAAGAACCCAGACCGTCTCAGCAAGCGCTACGATCGGCAGCGCCACCAGAGTCGCCTTGGACAAGGTTCGCATGGCAATAGGGGACTGCACCTGATCGTCGGCGGTTAGCGCGCGTACGAGGACGTTGGTGTCGGCCGTGATCTTCAAGGTTCGACTTCTCCGGCCCAGGCGCGCGCGATCACCTCGTTCATCTCCTCGATCGAGAGTGCCTTCTGTCCCGGCCGGTGAAGGGCGCCAAAGGCATCTTCGATCCGACCAGTTCGCGCAATCCGTTGCGGCGCAAGCGTCAGGCGACCACCGGGGGCGGGCGTCACCTCCACCTTGTCGCCGGGACGCAGCGCAAGGTGCTGGAGTAGCTCCCTCTTCAACGTGATCTGGCCCTTGGCGGTGATCGTGAGCGTGGTCATGACAGCAAGGTAAGGAAGATATGCCTTACCTGCAACGGTGTGAATAAGAGGCGGGATGCTGGCTTAGGGCCAGGATAACGGGATGATGGGCGGGACGGTGAAGACGCAGACACGACGAAGCCCGCGTCGCTCGTCGCGACGCGGGCTCCTCGATCACTCAGTCGTGCGCGCGGGTCAGGCGGCGAGCTTGCGCAGCACGTATTGGAGGATGCCGCCGTTGAGGAAATACTCGAGCTCGTTGACGGTATCGATGCGGCAACGAGCCTGGAACGTGTCCTGCGAACCGTCGGCGCGGGTCAGCTTGACGGTCACGTCCTGACGCGGACGAAGCCCTGCGACATTCTCGATCGTGAAAGTCTCGTCGCCGGTGAGGGCGAGCGTCGCGCGGTCGGTGCCGGCGGCGAACTGAAGCGGCAGCACGCCCATGCCGACGAGGTTCGAGCGGTGGATACGCTCGAAGCTCTCCGCGATCACGGCGCGCACGCCGAGCAGGTTGGTGCCCTTCGCCGCCCAGTCGCGCGACGAGCCGGTGCCGTATTCCTTGCCCGCGACCACGACCAGCGGCGTGCCGTCGGCCTTGTGGCGCATCGCCGCGTCGTAGATCGGCATGACCTCGCCGTCGTAGCGGCTCATGCCGCCCTCGACGCCGGGGACCATCTCGTTCTTGATGCGGATGTTCGCAAAGGTGCCGCGCACCATGACGTTGTCGTTGCCGCGGCGCGCGCCGTAGCTGTTGAAGTCGCCGCGGCTGACCTGACGCTCCTGCAACCACTTGCCCGCCGGGCTGTCCGCCTTGATCGAGCCTGCCGGCGAAATGTGATCGGTGGTGATCGAGTCGCCCAGGATCGCGAGCGGCTTTGCCTCGATGATGTCGGTGACGGGCTTCGGCGTCATCTCCATGCCCTCGAAATAGGGCGGGTTGGCGATGTAGGTGGATGCTGGCGGCCAGGCGTAGGTGTCGGTGCCCTCGACCGAGATGCCCTGCCACTTGGTGTCGCCGGCGTAGACGTTGCCGTAGCGCGTGCGGAACATGTTGTCGTCGATGTTGGCGGCCATCAGGTCGGCGACCTCCTGGTTGGTGGGCCAGATGTCTTTCAAATACACCGGACCGTCGGTGCCGTCGCCGATCGGCGTGTCGTTCATGTCGGTGGTGACGGTGCCCTTCAGCGCATAAGCGACGACGAGCGGCGGGCTGGCCAGGAAGTTCGCGCGCACGTCCGGCGAAACACGACCCTCGAAGTTGCGGTTGCCCGACAGCACCGAGGCGGCGACGAGATCGTTCTCGTTGATCGCCTTGCTGATGGGCGCGGCGAGCGGCCCCGAATTGCCGATGCAGGTGGTGCAGCCGTAGCCGACGAGGTTGAACCCCATTGCGTCGAGGTCGGCCGAGAGGCCGGCCTTGTCGAGATAGTCGGTGACGACCTGCGATCCCGGCGCGAGCGAGGTCTTCACCCACGGCTTGGGCTTCAGCCCCAGTGCGTTCGCCTTGCGCGCGACGAGGCCGGCGGCGACCAGCACCGAGGGGTTGGAGGTGTTGGTGCAGCTGGTGATCGCCGCGATCACCACGTCGCCGTCGCCAATGTCGTGGTCGCGATCATCGACCGCGACGCGCGCCGGGCGCTCCTTGTGGTAGATCTTGTGCAGGTCGCCGTTGAACACCTCGTCGACGGTGTCGAGGCTGACCTTGTCCTGCGGGCGCTTCGGACCCGCCAGGCTGGGAACGACCGAGCCCATGTCGAGCTCGAGCGTGTCGGTGAAGATCGGATCGGGCGCGTCGGCGGCGCGCCAGAAGCCGTTCACCTTCGCGTACGCCTCGGTCAGCGCGACCGTTTCTTCCGAACGCGCGGTCAGGCGCATATAGTCGAGCGTCTTGTCGTCCACCGGGAAGAAGCCGCAGGTCGCGCCGTACTCGGGCGCCATGTTGGCGATCGTCGCGCGGTCGGCGAGCGTCATCTGGTCGAGGCCGGGGCCGTAGAATTCGACGAAGCGGCCGACGACGCCCTTGGCGCGCAGCATCTGCGTGACGGTCAGCACGAGGTCGGTCGCGGTGATGCCCTCGCGAAGCTGGCCGGTCAGCTTGAAGCCGATGACCTCGGGGATCAGCATCGAGACCGGCTGGCCGAGCATCGCCGCCTCCGCCTCGATCCCGCCGACGCCCCAGCCGAGCACGCCCAGGCCGTTGACCATCGTGGTGTGACTGTCGGTGCCGACGAGCGTGTCGGGATAGGCGATCGCGGTTTCGCCCTGCGCATGGTCGCCGCTCTCGGTCGAGGACCAGATCGCCTGGCTGACGTACTCGAGGTTGACCTGGTGGCAGATGCCGGTGCCCGGCGGCACGACCTTGAAATTGTCGAGCGCCTTTGATCCCCACTTCAGGAACTCGTAGCGCTCGCCGTTGCGCTGATATTCCAGCTCGACGTTGTCGTCGAACGCCTTGGGCGTGCCGAACTCGTCGACCATCACCGAATGGTCGATGACGAGGTGGACGGGCACCTGCGGGTTGATCTTGGCCGGATTGCCGCCGAGCTTGGTGATCGCGTCGCGCATCGCCGCGAGGTCGACGACGCAGGGCACGCCGGTGAAGTCCTGCATCAGCACGCGCGCGGGGCGATACTGGATCTCGCGATCGGGCGCGTTGGGGTTCTTCTGCCAATCGACCAGCGCCTGGATGTCGGCCTCGGTCACGGTCACGCCGTCCTCGAAGCGGAGCATGTTCTCGAGCAGCACCTTGAGTGAGAAGGGCAGGCGGCTGACATCGCCGTACTTCGCCGCCGCCACGTCGAGCGCATAATAATCGTAGCTCTTGCCGCCGGCGGTGAGCGTCTTGCGGGCCTTCAGCGTGTCGTGGCCGATCGCGGTCATGGGGCGTCCTTTGCTGTTGCACCGGCGGGCTCGCAGGAGGCGGGGGGACCCGCGCGGGCGCCGACGATAGCCTGATGGTTGGCCTGAATATAAGGTCGCCGCGGGCGATAGCAGCGTGTTGCGGATGCGAAAAGGGGCGTGGTTGCGGCTTTTTGTGTCCGGCGGCGTTGTGGCGCGAATTAGAGGGTTTAGGGGCAGCGTGGCGCGCAAGCTGAAGGTGTTTCGCACGGCCGCGGGCTTTCACGACGCGTACGTCGCCGCGCCGAGCCGCAAGGCCGCGCTCGCCGCCTGGGGCGCGGAACGCGATCTGTTCGCGCGTGGGGCAGCGGAGGAGGTAACCGACGCGGCGTTGATGGAGGAGCCGCTCGCGCGACCGGGCGAGGTCATCAAGCGGTCGCGCGGCAGTGCGGCGGAGCAGTTCGCGGCGCTGCCGGCCGGCAAACCGAAGACGAAGAAGACGAAGAAGCGGGCCGCGAAGGCCGAGGGGTCCGAGCCAGCATCCAAGCCTGTGCCCAAGCCTTCCCGCGACGCGCTCGATGCCGCGCAGGAGGCGATCGACGCCGCGGAACGTGACTGGCGCGCGGTGCAGCGCGATCTGGCGGCGCGGCAAAAGGCGCTCGATCGCGAGCGGCGGGAGGCGAGCGAGCGACACGAGAGGGCACTGGCCGATCTGGAGCGGGCGAAGCGGGCAGCGCAGCACGATTATGACGCGGCGCTGGCGCGCTGGCGCGAGGCGCGCTGAACGGATCGAATCGATGCGCGTGCGAGCGGGTTGATTCGCGCAGGGCTCCCCCGGTATCAGGCGCTCTTCCGGGGCGGCCGACGTGGTCGCCCTTGCTGTTTGAACGAGGAGAAGCCCCGTGTCCGCTTCCATGCCCGCATTGATGCCCGTCTACCCGCGGTGCGACGTGCGACCGGTGCGCGGCGAGGGGGTCTACCTCTACGGCGAGCGCGGCGAGCAGTACCTCGATTTCGCGAGCGGGATCGCAGTCAACGCGCTCGGTCACGCGCACCCGGTGCTGACCAAGGCAATCGCGGATCAGGCCGCGACGCTGATGCACGTGTCGAACCTGTATGGCAGCCCGCAGGGCGAGGCGTTTGCGCAGAAGCTGGTCGACGCGTCGTTCGCCGACACCTTGTTCTTCACCAATTCGGGCACCGAGGCGGTCGAGTGCGCGATCAAGACCGCGCGCCGCTACCATTTCGCCAATGGCAATCCTGAGCGCCACACGCTCATCACCTTCAACAATGCGTTCCACGGCCGCACGATGGGCGCGATTTCGGCGACCAACCAGGCCAAGATGCGCGACGGGTTCGAGCCGCTGCTGCCCGGCTTCGCCTACGCAGCCTTCAACGACCTGGAGGCGGCGCTCGCGCTGGTCGACGACAATACCGCGGGCTTCATGGTGGAGACGATCCAGGGCGAGGGCGGTGTCTCGGCGGCGAGCGCCGAGTTTATCCAGGGGTTGCGCCGCGCGGCGGACGAGCGCGGCCTGCTGCTGGTGCTCGACGAGGTGCAATGCGGCTACGGGCGCACCGGCAAGATGTGGGCCTACGAGCATTACGGCATCACGCCCGACATCATGTCGGTGGCGAAGGGGATCGGCGGCGGCTTTCCGCTCGGCGCGTGCCTGGCGACCGCGGAGGCCGCGAAGGGGATGGTGTTCGGCACCCACGGCTCGACCTACGGCGGCAATCCGCTGGCGATGGCGGCGGGCGAGGCGGTGCTGGGCGTGATCCAGGGTGACGGTTTCCTCGACAACGTGACCCGCATGGGCGAGCGGCTGCGCTCGGCGCTGGAGCAGATGATCCCGAACTTCGACCACGTGTTCGAGCCGGGGCTGCGCGGGCGCGGCCTGATGACGGGCGTGAAGCTGAAGCCCGAAGCGGACGCGCGGCAGTTCGTGGCGCATTTGCGCGACAATCACGGGCTTCTGCTGGTGTCGGCGGGGGAGAATGTCGTGCGCATCCTGCCGCCGCTGATCATCGAGGAACGCCACATCGACGAGTTCGTGCAGAAGTTGAGCGACGGCGCGCGCGTGTTCGTCCCCGCCGCCGACGATTGATCCACGTTATTGCCATCCGGGACCGGGCTCGCGAGCGGTGAGCCCGGCCCGACCGGAAAGGCCCAAGTTCATGACCACCCGCCACTTCCTGAACCTGTCCGATGCCGGCGCCGACGCGATCGCCGCGATGCTGGACGATGCGCTGACCCGCAAGCAGGCGCGTGCCGGCTGGCCGAAGGGCAAGGTCGACGCCGATGCGCCGCTTGCCGGCCGCGTGCTCGCGATGATTTTCGAGAAGAACTCGACCCGCACGCGCGTGTCGTTCGACATGGCTGTCAGGCAACTGGGCGGTCAGTCGATCGTGATGGAAGCCGGGCAGATGCAGCTGGGGCGCGGCGAAACGGTCGCCGACACCGCGCGCGTGTTGTCTGGCTATGTCGACGCGATCATGATCCGCACCGACGACCATGCCAAGGTCGAGGAGATGGCGCGCTATGCGAGCGTGCCGGTCATCAATGGCCTGACCGACGCGTCGCATCCGTGCCAGATCATGGCCGACCTGCTGACGATCATCGAGGCGGGCAAGTCGCTGCCCGGATTGAAGGTCGCGTGGCTGGGCGACGGCAACAACGTGCTCGCCTCGATCGTCGAGGCCGCCGGGCTGATGCATTTCGACGTGGTCGCCGCCTGCCCGCAGGGGTTCCAGCCGGAGGAGGAGGCGATCACGCGGGCTTCGGGGCGCGCGCGAGTCGTGGCTGACCCGCGCGAGGCGGTGGAAGGGGCGGACATCGTCGTCACCGATACCTGGATCTCGATGGGGCAGGCGCAGGCCGAGACCAAGCTCGCCGCGATGATGCCGTATCAGGTCGACGCCAGCCTGATGGCGCATGCCAAGGCCGACGCGAAGTTCCTCCATTGTCTCCCTGCGCACCGCGGCGAGGAAGTGACGCCGGAGGTGATCGATGGCGCGCATTCGCTGATCTGGGCCGAGGCGGAGAACCGGCTGCACGCGCAAAAGGCAATCCTGCGCTGGTGTTTCGGGCAGATCGGGTGAGGCACCAGTCCGGTTGACCGGCCGGTTCGGTTGATCGCGGCCGACTCGGCTCCCAAATAGACGGCATCTCACGACATGCTGGCCCATCGCGCGCCCTTTCTGGCGTATGGGTCTGCTTCGATCCGCTGACGGGAGCCGCCGATCTTGACCCACCAGATAAACGCCGACCTCGACCGCGCGCTCGGTTTTGCGATCCCCGAGCGGCACGCGCGCGGGCGCGTGATGCGGCTGGGGCCGACGCTCGACACGATCCTCGCCGCGCATGCCTATCCGCCGGTGATCGAGCGGCTGCTTGCCGAGGCGCTGACGCTGACCGCGCTGATCGGCTCGACGCTCAAGGACCCGAGCGGACAGTTGACGATGCAGACGCAGACGCAGAACGGCGTCGTCACGCTGATGGTGTGCGACTATCGCGGTGGCGAGCTGCGCGGCTATGTCCAGTTCGACGCCGACAAACTCGCCGATGTGGGCGAGGAGCCGAGCCTGTTCGCGCTGTTCGGGCAGGGCTATCTCGCGATCACCTTTGACCTCGCCAGCACAAGCGAGCGCTATCAGGGGATCGTGCCGCTCGACGGCGAGACGATCGCGGACGCGGCGCAGAGTTACTTCTTCCAGTCGGAGCAGATCCCGACGTTGCTGCGCGTCGGCGTGCGCAAGGGTGCAGACGGGCGCACGATCGCGGGCGGGTTGCTGCTCCAGCATCTGCCCGAGGGCGAGCTGGGACGCGAGCGGTTGCACGTCCGGCTCGACCATCCCGAATGGGAGCATGTCGCGGCGCTGGGCAGCACGATGGGCGTCGACGAGCTCGCCGATGCGACGGTGCCGCTCGAGACGCTCGTCTGGCGGCTGTTCAACGAGGAGAGCGAGGTGCGCGTGCTCGACCGTGCGACGATCTCACGCGGGTGCCGCTGCACGCCCGAGCATATTCGGTCGGTGCTGGCCAAATTCCCGCTCGCCGACCGGCTGGAGATGGCGGACGAACACGGCGTGATCGCGGTCGATTGCGCGTTCTGCGCCACCGTTTTCCCCCTCAAGGCCGAAGATATTGAGGCGTAACGCTTTTTGTTAACGCTTCGGTAGGGATTATGAGTTAGGGCTGCTGACATACTCCTCATCCGAGTATGTTTTCTCCCAAGAAAACAGCTCCCTGCGAGCCGCCTGGGCCGCCCGACGGGGCGGCCCTTTTCTTGTCCGGCAACGCGGTGATGGTGGCGTCGCGAATGTGTCGAAGGGTTGCGTATCGCTCCTGATCGGCCTAGCGGCGCGCGGATCATGACACAGCAAACTTCTGCGGTCGTCCTCGTCTCGGGCGGGCTCGACTCGATGGTGTCCGCCGCGCTCGCGCGTGAGGCGGGCTATCCGGTGCTCGCGCTCTCGGTCGACTATAATCAGCGCCACCGCGTCGAGCTCGCCGCCGCGGCGCGCGTGGCGAAGGCGGTCGGTGCCGTACGCCACGTCGTCCTGCCGCTCGACCTGTCGGCGTTCGGTGGTTCGGCGCTGACGGACAGCAGCATCGCGGTGCCGAAGGACGGCGTCGAGGCAAGCGCGATCCCCGTCACCTATGTACCGGCGCGCAATACGATCTTCCTGAGCCTCGCACTCGGCTGGGCCGAGGCGGCGGGTGGCCGCGACCTGTTCGTCGGCGTCAACGCACTGGATTATTCGGGCTATCCCGATTGCCGGCCCGAGTTCATTGCCGGCTTCGAGCGGCTGGCCGAACTCGCCACCAAGGCGGGCGTGGAGGGTGCGCCGTTCCGCATCCACGCGCCATTGCAGCACATGACCAAGGCCGACGTGGTGCGCGAGGGCGCGCGCCTCGGGCTCGACATGGGGCTGAGCTGGTCGTGCTATGATCCGACACCGGCGGGGCAGCATTGCGGTTTGTGCGATTCGTGCCGACTGCGGCACAAGGGGTTCGAGGACGCGGGCGTCGCCGATCCGACGGTTTACGCCGTGACCCCGCCGGCGCCCTGATGACCTATTCGGTCAAGGAAATGTTCCTGACGCTCCAGGGTGAGGGCGTACAGGCGGGGCGTCGCGCGGTGTTCGTGCGTTTTGCCGGGTGCAACCTGTGGACCGGGCGCGAGCACGACCGCGCGCGCGCGATCTGCCGCTTCTGCGACACCGATTTCGTCGGCACCGATGGCGCGGGCGGGGGCAAGTTCGGCGATGCGGCGGCGCTGGTGGCGGCGGTGTCGGGCTTCTGGGGCGAGGGCGCGGAACGCCGGTTCGTCGTGCTGACCGGGGGCGAGCCGATGTTGCAGGTCGACGACGCGCTGGTGGATGCGCTGCACGCCGCGGGGTTTGAGATCGCGATCGAGAGCAACGGAACGATTGCCGTGCATCCCGGGATCGACTGGGTCTGCATCAGCCCCAAGGCGGGCAGCGAGACGGTGCAGCGGTCGGGCGACGAGTTGAAGCTCGTCTGGCCGCAGCCGGGCAGCGACGTTGCAGCGATGGAAGCGTGGGACTTCCGCCACCTGCTGCTGCAGCCGATGGACGACGCGCGGGGACAGGCGAACGTCGAGGCGGCGATCGCGCTGGTGATGGAGCGCCCGCGCTGGCGACTGTCGCTCCAGACGCACAAGGCGCTGGGCTTGCGCTGACCGGACGCGGGGCGGCGCTCAGCGCGCCTGCTCCGCCTCGTAGTTCTTGAGTTCGTCGCCGGTGATGCGGACGACGTGGAGGACGTTGGTCGATCCCGGCGTGCGGAAGGGAACGCCTGCCATCACGATCACGCTGTCGCCCGCCTTCGCGACACCCTGTCGCAGCGCGATGCGCTTGGCCTTGGCGACCATTTCCTCGAACGAGGCGACGTCGCGGGTGTGGACGTTGTGCGTGCCCCAAAGGAGGCCGAGGCGGCGCGCGGTTTCCAGCTGCGGGGTCAGCACCAGGATCGGCACGCCCGGCCGCTCGCGCGCGATCCGCCGCGCGGTCGAGCCCGAGGTGGTGAAGCAGATGATCGCGGAGGCCGACACCGTCTCGGCGATGTTCTTCGCCGCTTCCGCCAGCGCGTCGGCGGTGGTGGGGTCGGGGCGCGTGACCGTGAAGTGGATGCGGTCGCCGTGCATCGGATCGCGCTCTACCGCGTCGCCGATCGCGTTCATCATCGACACCGATTCGACCGGCCACTGACCCGCCGCGCTTTCGGCGGACAGCATGATCGCGTCGGCGCCGTCGTAGATCGCGGTGGCGACATCGGACACCTCGGCGCGTGTCGGCGACGGGCTGACGATCATCGATTCGAGCATCTGGGTCGCGACCACCACCGGGCGGCCGAGCCGGCGCGAGGTCTCGACGATGCGCTTCTGCAAGGGCGGGACCGACTGCGGCGGCAGCTCGACACCGAGGTCGCCGCGCGCAACCATGACGCCGTCGCACGCCTCGACGATCTCTTCCAGCCGCTCGATCGCGGCGGGCTTCTCGATCTTGGCAAGGAGCGCGGCCTTGCCCTCGATCAGCTTGCGCGCTTCCCACAGATCCTCGGGACGCTGGACGAAGGACAGTGCGATCCAGTCGACGCCCTGGTCGATCGCGAACGACAGGTCGCTGCGATCCTTCGCGGTCAGCGCCGCCATCGGCACGACCACGTCGGGGACGTTCAGCCCCTTGTTGTTGCTAAGCGGCCCGCCGACCTCGACCGTCGTCACCAGCCGGTCGGCGTCGCATTCCACCACGCGCAGCACGAGCTTTCCGTCGTCGAGCAGCAGCCGCGCGCCCGCCTCCATCGCGGCGAAGATCTCCGGGTGCGGCAACTGCACGCGTGTCGCGTCTCCGGGCGTCGCGTCATGGTCCAGCACGAAGGTGCTGCCCCGCTCCAGCACAACGCGCCCCTCGGCGAAGCGCCCGACGCGCAGCTTCGGCCCCTGCAGATCGGCGAGGATGGTGGAAGGGCGATCGAACTCCTGCTCCAGCGTGCGGATCGCCTTGATCACGTCGACCTTGGATGCCTGATCGCCGTGGCTCATGTTGATGCGGAACGCGTCGGCTCCGGCCTCGAACAGCCGCGCGATCATCTCGGGCGTGCTGCTGGCGGGGCCGAGCGTGGCCAGCACGCGGACCTTCCGCGAACGGGGGGCGAAGGAGTGGGTCATGGAAAAAGGCTTCCTGCTTTGCGCGTGCGTGCCTTAGCCGCTAACCGCAGGCGATCAACCATTCAGACGCGCGATCTCGCGACGGAGACATCAATGGACACGCTCGACACCCTGGACGATGCCGCCGCGGCCGCCGCGTTTCGTCGGCTGGTGCGTCACCTGCGCCACCGCAGCGACGCGCAGAACGTCGACTTGATGGGGTTGGCGGGCTTCTGCCGCAACTGCCTGTCCGACTGGACGCAGGAAGCGTCGGGGCTGTCGAAGGACGACGCGCGGCAGGTGATCTACGGGATGCCTTACGCCGAGTGGAAGGCGAACCATCAGGCCGACGCGACGCCGGAACAGCTGGAGCGGATGGCGGAGAGCGTCAAGAAGAACGCCTGACCGGCGCACCCCTTGCTGCCGCGGCGAGAAGCGGCCACCCTGTGGCAAACAGCAGGCGCGCCGGGGCAGGCGTGCAACAGGGGAGACAGGCGTGTTGAAGTTCGTCGGTAGCGCGCTGGCGCTGGCTTTCGCGGCGTCGGCGGCGGCGCAGGTTCCGGCAACGGCGCCCGCGCCCGCAGCCGCGTCGGTCGTGACCTACATCCATGCCGGGCAGTTGCTTGACCGCCCGGGCAGGCCGCCACGCGGGCGTAGCACGATCGTGGTGCAGGACGGTCGCGTGGTTGAGGTGCGCGACGGCTTTGTCGCGCCACCCGCGGGCGCGAAGCTGGTCGACCTATCGCGCCGCTTCGTGCTGCCCGGCATGACCGACATGCACGTCCATCTGTGGGGGATCGGCGGCGACCCGATGCGCGCGCGGCTGGCCGAGGCGACGCAGGATCAGGCCGACGACATGATGGTCGCGGTGGTCAACGCGCGCCGCACGCTGGCGGCGGGGTTCACCACCGTACGGGACCTGGGCGGCGACGCGCGCGGTATCCGTGCGCTGCGCGACGCGGTGGAGCGCGGCGATGTCGAAGGGCCGACGATCGTCAATGCGGGGCAGATGATCTCGGTAACGGGCGGGCACGGTGACGGTACCAACGGCTTGGGCGAAAGCTTCGCCGACGCGGTCCACGCGCATCAGATAAACGTGTGCGACGGCCCCGACGATTGCCGCCGTGCGGTGCGCCAGCAGGTCGGATTGGGCGCGCAGGTGATCAAGTTCGCCGCGACTGGCGGCGTGCTGTCGAACGTGTCGGGCGGGCTGGGCCGTGCGATGACGCCCGAGGAGATGCGCGCGATCGTCGAGACTGCGCATGCGCTGGGGCGCAAGGCGACCGCGCACAGCCACGCGGCGGAGGGGACGAAGGCGGCGCTGGAAGCGGGCTGCGACTCGATCGAGCACGCCAGCTACCTCGACGACGAGACGATCCGGCTGTTCAAGGCGAAGGGCGCGTATCTGGTGCCAACCGAGATCGCGCCGGTCGCCGCGCTCGCGCAGGCGCGATCGGGCGCGCTGCCGCCCGCGACGATCCCGAAGGCGGAGGCCGCGGCGGCGGCGATGCACGCCAACCACAAGAAAGCGTGGGCGGCGGGCGTCAAGTTCGCCTTCGGCACCGACACCGGCGTGTCCAAGCACGGCGATAACGCGACCGAGTTCGCCTATCTGATCGATCTCGGCATGACCCCGGCGCAGGCGATCGCGAGCGCGACGGTGGCGGCGGCCGACCTGCTCGGCCGTGACGACATCGGCACGCTGGAGCCGGGCAGACGCGCCGACGTGATCGCCGTGACGGGATCGCCGCTGGAGGACGTGCGGCGGCTGGAGCATGTCGATTTCGTGATGCACCGTGGGCAGATCGCCAAACCGGTCGTCGACTAACGCTTGAGCGCGGGCGCGGCGTCCACTAGGTGCCGCGCCCACACCCATCAGGGTTAACCGGCCGAACCCCGCCTGCGCGCACGCGCGGCAGGGCGCGCGGCCTATTCTTTCAAGGGACGAGACAATGGCTGAAGAGCGGGGCGAGGGCATGGGTGGCGGTCAGGTCGCAGCGGACGAGCTGCGGCTGCTGATCGAACGCGCCGAGCGGCTAGAGGAAGAGAAGAAGGGTATCCAGGACGACATCAAGGACGTCATGTCGGAGGCGAAGAGCCGCGGCTACGACCCCAAGGCGATCCGTAAGATCATGTCGATCCGCAAGAAGAAGCGCGAAGAGTATCAGGAAGAGGAAGCGATCCTCGAAGTGTACATGCAGGCGCTGGGCATGATCTGATCGCCCCGACGTGCGCTCCTCGGCTGGGGCGTTTGCAGGGAACGAAGCGGCGGCGCGTGAACGATCACGTGCCGCCGTTCGCGTTTCTACGCCGCCTCAGCCGAGGCGGTGGTCCAGCCGAGATGCGGGATGGTGATCGAGCGCTTGCCCGACAGGTCGACGCGGCTGACGAACAATTCGCGGCTCTCGATATAACCGATCAGGCGGCGGACGCGGCCGAGCGAGCTGGTGCCGTAGGTGTGCGCCAGCTGCTCGTCGGACGGGCACGGTTCGCCCTCGCGCGCGGCGCGGGCGACGAGCAGGAACGCGCCCATCATATCCTCGGGCAGCGTGTCGGCGAGGCGCAGCGCGTCGGCCCATTCCTCCGCGCGCACGTCGAAGATGCCCGCGCGTGCGCAGCTCAAGCGCCGGGTGAAAGCGGTCAGGTCCATCGCCGGCCGCGCGAGCCCCGCCATGCGGCAGCGGACCTGGAAATCCTGGAACAGGACGGAGGCCGGTCGCCCGAACGCCTCTGGATCGGCGACGACCCCGCGCAATGCCTCGGCGTAGATCGCCTCGACCTCGTCCTCGCTGCGTTCGGGCTGCGCGGTCGCGGCGACGCTGGCGGCGGGGCTGCGCGACAGGTCGGATGCGACTTCGTTGGCGGGCACGCGGCGCGGGCGGGGAACGTGCGCCATCGGCAGCTCGGGCGCGTCGACCACGGGTTCGACGATCAGGTCGGCGAGTTCGAGCGGGCGGGCGTCGGGCAGCGGCACGAGCTTGGGGCTGGAGGAGCGCGCCGAGGTCTCGACCTCACCGATCCGCACACTGACCGGGCGGCGCGAGACCGCGGGGCCGAGCGCCATGAAGGTACCGCGCGGCAGGTCGCGGATCGCCTCCGCCTGTCGCCGCTCCATGCCGAGCAGGTCGGCGGCGCGCGCCATGTCGATGTCGAGGAAGGTGCGCCCCATCAGGAAGTTCGACGCCTCCGCCGCGACGTTCTTGGCAAGCTTCGCCAGCCGCTGCGTCGCGATCACCCCGGCAAGGCCGCGCTTGCGTCCGCGACACATCAGGTTGGTCATCGCCGACAGCGATGCGCGGCGCACGTCCTCCGCGACCTCGCCGCCGGTGGTCGGCGCGAACAATTGCGCCTCATCGACGACGACGAGTGCGGGATACCAGTGCTCGCGCGGCGCATCGAACAGCGCGGACAGGAAGGCGGCGGCGCAGCGCATCTGCCCCTCGGCCTCCAGCCCCTCAAGGCTCAGCACGACGGAGGTGCGGTGCGCGCGCAGGCGCCCGGCGAAACGCTCGATCTCGGGCACCGAATAATCCGCCGCCTCGATCGCGACGTGGCCGTAGGCACCCGACAGCGTGACGAAATCGCCCTCGGGATCGATCACCACCTGCTGCACCTGACCCGCCGAGCGTTCGAGCAGGCGGCGCAGCAGGTGCGACTTTCCCGAGCCCGAATTGCCCTGCACGAGCAGGCGGGTCGCCAGCAATTCCTCAAGGTCCATCGCGACCGCCGAGCCACGCTCGTCGAGCCCCATGTCCACGCTTACCGTCATGTGGCCGCCTGTGCCCGGCGCGTGTGGCGGGAGCAAGGCCGCGACTCGGGTGGGCATGGTTGAGCGAACAGGCGCGCCGCTCTAAGGACCGCACAACGCTTCAGTTTGCAGGGTTACGATGGCCGGCCATTCCAAGTTCAAGAACATCATGCATCGCAAGGGCGCGCAGGATAAGAAGCGCTCCAGCATGTTCTCCAAGCTTTCCCGCGAAATCACCGTGGCGGCGAAGATGGGCCTGCCCGACCCCGACATGAACCCGCGCCTGCGCGCCGCGATCGCCGCGGCCAAGGCGCAGTCGATGCCGAAGGACAACATCCAGCGCTCGATCGACAAGGCGTCGAAGGGCGACACCGAGAGCTACGAGGAAATCCGCTACGAAGGGTTCGGCCCCGGCGGCGTGTCGCTGATCATCGAGGCGCTGACCGACAATCGCAACCGCACCGCGACCAACGTGCGGACCGCGGTGTCGAAGAACGGCGGCAATCTGGGTACCGCGGGCTCGGTCAGCCACGGCTTCGACCGCGTCGGGCTCATCAGCTATCCGGCGAGCGCGGGTGACGCCGACACGGTGTTCGAGGCCGCGCTGGAGGCGGGCGCGGAGGACGTCACCTCGGGCGAGGATGGCCACGAGATCTGGACCGCGGTCGGCGACCTGCACGAGGTCGCCAAGGCGCTGGAGCCAGTGCTGGGCGAATCGACCGGCGCGAAGCTGGCGTGGCGGCCGCAGACCAATGTCGAGGTCGGCGAGGGCGATGCGGCGACGCTGTTCAAGCTGATCGACACGCTCGACGACGACGACGACGTGCAGCAGGTGTGGGGCAATTACGAGGTGTCCGACGCCGTGATGGAGAAGCTCGGCTGACCAAGCCTCTGATCATTCTCGGCATGGACCCGGGGCTCGGCACGACGGGGTGGGGCGTGATCCGGGCCGAGGGCAACCGGCTGACCCACGTCGCCAACGGGCAGATCAAGACCGACACGACGATGCCGCTCGCTAGGCGGCTGTGGAATCTCCATTCCGCGCTGATCGACGTGATCCGCGCGGAGAAGCCCGACAGTTCGGCGGTCGAGGAGGTGCTGGGCAACAGCAACGCGCAGTCGACGCTGAAGCTGGGGCAGGCGCGCGGCGCGGTGCTGCTCGCCGCCGCCGCCTCGGGGCTGATCGTCGGGGAATATCACCCCAGCGCGGTCAAGAAGGCGGTGGTCGGCACGGGCGGTGCTGAAAAGCGCCAGATCCAGGCGATGCTCGGCCACCTGCTGCCGGGCGCGAAGCTGTCGGGGCCCGATGCTGCCGACGCACTGGCGGTCGCGATCACGCACGCGCACCATCTGGCGAGCGCGGAAGGAATGATGCGGCGCGCGCGGGTGATGGCGTAGGGATTGACGGGCGACATTTGCCCTCCCGCTGCCTGCACGTTCCTGTTAGGTTCCGCCGCATGACCTTGCACCGGCCAACTATCCGATGATCGCGCACCTGAAGGGCCGGCTGGAATCGACCGGGGTCGACCACGCGGTGATCGATGTCGGCGGGGTCGGTTATCTCGTCGGCGCGTCGGCGCGGACGCTTGCGGCGGTGGGGCCTGTTGGGGAGGCATGCGTGCTGCATACCGACCTGCTCGTCGGCGAGGATTTCCTTCGGTTGGTGGGCTTTGCGACCGCGGCGGAGCGTGACTGGTTCCGGCTGCTGACCGGCGTGCAGGGAGTCGGCGCGCGCGTCGCGCTCGCGATCCTCTCGGCCTTGGAGCCGAACGACATCAGCCGCGCGGTGATGGCGCAGGACAAGGCGACGGTCGCGCGCGCCAACGGCGTCGGGCCCAAGTTGGCCGAGCGGATCGTGCGCGAGTTGAAGGACAAGGTCGGCGGCATCGCGATCGGTCCGTCGGCGGCGGCGCAGGTCGTGCCGGTCGGCGCGGGCGCGGACGCAGTGTCGGCATTGCTCAACCTCGGCTTCCGTCCCGCCGAGGCGAGTGCGGCGGTGGCCGCGGCGGAGGAGGAATTGGGCGACACCGCGACGCTCGACGCGCTGGTGCGGCTGGCGCTCAGGAAGGCGGCGAAGTGAGGCGGCCCCCGACGAAAAGACCGCGGGCCTTCGGCTTTGACGTGTTCGGGACCGTCGTCGACTGGCGCACGAGCATCGCGCGCGAGAGTGCGGGATTTCTCGCGACGATCGGGCGCGGTGACCTTGATGCCGGGCATTTCGCCGACGCGTGGCGTTCGCGCTATCAGCCAGCGATGGCGAGGGTGCGCGATGGGCAGCGCGCGTTCGTCATTCTCGACGTGCTTCACCGTGAGATGCTGGTCGATCTGCTCGGGCGGCACGGCGTCGACGTGGATGCGCTCGACCCGGCGCTGGTGACGGAATGGTCGCACGCGTGGCACCGGCTAGATCCCTGGCCCGACGCGGTCGCGGCGCTGGCGCGGCTGCGCGCGCTCGCGCCGGTCGTCACGCTGTCGAACGGCAATGTGTCGCTGATGATCGAACTGTCGCGGCGGGCGGGGCTCGAGTGGGATGCGATCCTGGGGGCCGAGCACGCGCGCGCGTTCAAGCCGGCGCGCGAGGTGTACCTTGCGACCGCGGCAGCGTGCGGGGTCGCGCCGGGCGACTTCTGCCTCGTCGCCGCGCACCACAGCGATCTGGCGGCGGCGAGGAAGGCCGGACTGATGACCGCGTACATCGACCGGCCGATGGAGTATGGCGGCGCGCCCGCCCCCGACCGCGATCAGCGGCAGGACTGGGATTACGAGGCCGACAGCCTCACCGCGCTCGCCGCGCAACTGGAAGCATCGACGTGACCGACACCGAACGCCTGCTCACGCCCGCGCGGCGGCCCGAGGACGTCGACGCGGCGCTGCGACCGCGCAGCCTCGACGATTTCGTCGGGCAGAAGGCCGCGCGCGAGAATTTGCGCGTGTTCATCGATGCGGCGCGCGGGCGCGGCGACGCGCTCGACCACGTGCTGTTCTTCGGCCCGCCGGGTCTGGGCAAGACGACGCTGGCGCAAATCGTCGCGCGCGAGATGGGCGTGGGGTTCCGCGCCACGAGCGGCCCGGTCATCGCCAAGTCGGGCGACCTCGCCGCGCTGCTCACCAATCTCGAGGACGGCGACGTGCTGTTCATCGACGAGATTCACCGCTTGCAGCCGGCGGTCGAGGAAGTGTTGTACCCCGCGATGGAGGACCGTGCGCTCGACCTGATGATCGGCGAGGGGCCGTCGGCGCGGAGCGTGCGGATCGACCTGCCGCGCTTTACCTTGGTGGGCGCGACGACGCGGCAGGGATTGCTGACGACGCCGTTGCGCGACCGCTTCGGTATTCCGCTTCGCTTACAATTCTACTCGGTCGAGGAACTGACACGCGTGGTGACGCGCGCGGCGGGGCTGCTCGACATGGCGATCGCGTCGGACGGCGCGGCCGAGGTCGCGCGGCGCTCGCGCGGTACGCCGCGGATCGCGGGACGGCTACTGCGCCGCGTGCGCGATTTCGCGAGCGTCGCAGGCGTGGCGGTGGTCGATGCGGGCGCGGCCGATCGCGCGCTCAACCGGCTGGAGGTCGATCAGCTGGGGCTCGACGCGATGGACCGGCGCTACCTCCACATGATCGCGGACGTGTACCGCGGTGGGCCGGTGGGGGTCGAAACGCTCGCCGCCGGCCTGTCCGAGCCGCGTGACACGATCGAGGAGGTGATCGAGCCGTATCTGATCCAGCTCGGCCTCGTCGCGCGTACGGCGCGCGGGCGCGTGCTGAACGCGGGCGGGTGGAAGCATCTGGGCCTCAACCCGCCGGCGGGAAGCCAGGACGAGCTGTTCGGCTGACGCCTCAGTCGGCGTCGTAGCGGCGCGCGAAGCCGTTGTCGGACATCAGCAGGTAGCGCACCGCGTCGACCAGCGCCCACGGTCCGGTCACCAGCAGGCCGACGACGGTGATCGACAGCCCCAGCATCACGAGCCCAGACCCGGTCCGGCCGGTGTAGAAACGGTGGATGCCGAGCGTGCCGAGGAAGAACGCGAGCAGCGCGGCGACGATGCGGCTGCGGTCGCGGCGGACGCGGGTCGAAACGGGAGTGGGGGCATAAGCGGCGAGCGCGCCTTGCCCCGGCAGCGGGAACACGCTGATCGCGTCGCGCCCCGCCACGTCGAAATCGACCTCCATGCCGATGCTCGGCTCGCCGGCCTGTGCCCAGTCGGCGGGGGTGAAGGTGTAGCGATCGCCGTCGTTCCCTGCGATCACGCCGCGCCCGCTCCGCGTGTCGACACCCAGTATCTGTCCGCGCATCAATCCTCTCAGCCAGCCCGGCAACGGGGCTAGCGCATCGCGGCGTCTGTCCGCAAGCGAATGGCCGGTCGCGGGAGCAGACGCGGTGCGGCTGCGTTGGAGCGGCTGACCCGAAGAGGAAACGCCCATGTCGCACGCGCACACGCCACCGGTACCCAAGGACAACCAGTCGCCCTATCCGCTGCACGAGGCGCCGCACCCGCATGCTGATGCGAAGCCGGCTGACAAGCCCGCCCCTCATGCTGCGAAGGCGAAGGCAAAGGACGATCATACCCGCGCGCTCGCGATCGGTGCGGCGGTCGGGGTCGGCGCAGCGGCGCTCGCGCTGGCGGCGGGCGTGTTCCTGCTCGAGGATCGCACCAAGCCGAAGAAGGGCAAGAAGCCGGCGGGACACAAGGCCAAGCCGAAGCCTGCGCCCAAGCCGAAGAAGCCCAAGCCGGCAAAAGACATCGAGCCGGCGTAAGGGCGTGGTAACAAACGTGTCGGTGCCGGCAACGATATGTTGCGTGGCACCCTCGGCCCCCGTCTGTTAGCCTCCCGCGCATGCCTGTCTCCGCTGCCGCCTCCGCCCGCGAAATACTGACCCGCCTGCATGATGTGATGGCGGCGCGCAGCCCGGCACAGGCGAAGCTCAACCAGGTGGTCGAGATCATCGGCGAGGCACTGGATAGCGAGGTCTGCTCGATCTACCTGCTGCGCGAAGGCGTGCTGGAACTGTTTGCGACGCGCGGGTTGGCGCCGGAAGCGGTGCATGTCACCAAGCTTGCGCTGGGCGAAGGGCTGGTCGGCAAGATCGCCGAGCAGAACGAGATCCTCAACCTCGACGAGGCGGCGAGCCACCCGGACTTCGCCTACAAGCCCGAGACTGGCGAGGATCGATACCACAGTTTCGCCGGCGTGCCGATCGTCCGGCGCGAGCGCTCGGTCGGCGTGCTGGCGGTGCAGCACGCCGACCCGCGTCGTTATGCCGATATCGAGATCGAGGCGCTGCAGACGGTGGCGATGGTCCTGTCCGAGCTGATCGCCAACGCTGGGCTGATCGACCAGGGCGGTCCGAAGGATCGCGTGCAGTCGACCGCGACGGTGCGGATCGCAGGCCAGAAACTGGTCGACGGCATGGCGGCGGGGTACGCGGTGTTCCACCAGCCGCGCGTCACGATCGAGCATACGGTTGCGGAAGATACCGAGGCCGAGCGGCACCGGGTCTATGCCGCTTTCGACAAGATGCGCGAGCAGATCGACCGGATCGCGCGTGAGGCCGAGTTCGGTGTCGGCGACGAGCATCAGGAGGTGATCGCCACCTACAAGATGTTCGCGTACGACGAGGGCTGGGCCCGGCGGATCAACGAGGCGATCGATTCAGGGCTGACCGCCGAGGCCGCGATCGAGCGGGTGCAGCAGCGCACGCGCCAGCGGATGCGGCAGATCGACGATCCGCTGCTCGCCGACCGGATGCACGACCTGGAGGACCTCTCCAACCGGTTGCTGCGGATCGTGTCGGGGCAGATGGGCACCGCGGCGCAACTGGGCCTCAGGCAGGACACGATCCTGATCGCACGCAACTTAGGGCCGGCCGAGCTGCTGGAATATGATCGCCGACGGTTGAAGGGCGTGATCCTGGAGGAAGGGTCGCTCACCGCGCACGTGACGATCGTGGCGCGTGCGATGGGCGTGCCGGTGCTCGGCCGCGTGCGCGACGTGCGGCGCACGATCGCGGAAGGCGACCTGTTGCTGCTCGACGTGACCGAAGGATCGGTGCTGGTGCGCCCGACGCTGCCGATGGAGGAAGCGTTCGATGCGAAGCTGCTGCTGCGACAGAAGCGCAAGGCCGCCTATGCCGCACTGCGCGATCTGGCGCCGCAGACACGCGATGGCCACCGCGTTACCGTCATGGTCAACGCGGGGTTGCGCGACGACGTGGCTGCGCTGGACGTGACCGGCGCGGACGGCATCGGGCTGTTTCGCACCGAATTCCAGTTCCTCGTCTCCGCGACGCTGCCGCAGCGCGAGCGCCAGCAGCGGCTGTACCGCGAGGTACTGGACGCGGCGGCCGATCGGCCGGTGGTGTTCCGCACCGTCGACATCGGCGGGGACAAGGCGCTGCCGTACCTGACCTCCAACGATGCGGAGGAGGAGAATCCGGCGATGGGGTGGCGCGCGCTCAGGCTGGCGCTGGAACGCGACGGATTGATGAAGGCGCAGGCGCGTGCACTGCTGGAAGCAGCGGCGGGGCGGACGCTCAACGTCATGTTCCCGATGGTGAGCGAGGCGTGGGAGTTCGACGAGGCAAAGGCATTGTTCGAGGCGCAGCGCGACTGGATCGCCTCGCGCGGGCGGCGCTTGCCGAGCGAGATACGCTATGGCGCGATGCTTGAGGTGCCGAGCCTTGCCTATCAGCTCGACCTGCTGCTGCCACGCGTGCAGTTCCTGTCGATCGGCACCAACGACCTGACGCAGTTCCTGTTTGCCGCCGATCGCGCCAACCCGAAGCTGGCCGAACGCTACGACTGGCTGTCGACCTCGATCCTGCGGTTCGTGAAGCTGGTGTCGGATCAGGCTCAGGCGGCAGGCGTGCCGGTTGCGGTGTGCGGCGAGATGGGCGGGCGTCCGCTGGAGGCGATGGCGCTGATCGGGCTCGGCATTGAGCGGCTGTCGATTACCCCGGCGGCGGTCGGGCCGGTCAAGGCGATGATCCGGTCGATCGATCGGTCGCGGCTGCGCGCGCGCATGGCGGACCTGCTCGCCGCGCCGCCGCGCGACGTTCGCGGCGTGCTTTCCGACTGGGCGGCCGGCGAAGGCGTCGAATTGGCGTGATCCTGCGGCCACTCACGCGCGGGTCCGGTTGACACTCCCCGGCCGGTTTGAAACACGCGTAACCGGGTTGCAGCCAAAATCGGGGTCCGAACAGGGGCTCAACATCGGGGAAGCGCTGCGCGCTGGAGAACAAGATGAGCGACGGCGACTTGGGCGAGATGGCGGGCGCGAAACCGGCGACGGTCGGTCAGCGGCTGCGCGCCGCGCGCGAGGCGCAGGGACTGTCGCTGCCCGACGTCGCAACGCGCACGCGGGTCACGCAGCGGTTCCTGGAGGCGATCGAGAACGGCCGGCTGGAGGATCTGCCCTCGTCGACCTACGCGGTCGGCTTCGCCAAGGCGTATGCGCGCGCGGTCGGACTCGATCAGGTCGTGATCGGGCGCGATATCCGCGAGGAGATGAACGCGCCGGGCGCGGTGCAGCGTCCACAACATCACGTGCAGGAGATCGCCGATCCGGCGCGCGGACCGTCACGCACTGTGGTGATCGTTGCGTTGGGCCTAGCGCTCGCGGTGCTGATCCTGGCGCTGCTGTGGTTTGCGACCGGCGTATTTCGCGGCGGTGGTGACAGCGGGGCGGAACCGGTCGGCAATGCGCAGGTGAGCGCCGCGGTGCCCGCTGCGACGGTGGCGCCGACCCCGACCGCGAACGGTCCGGTGGTGCTGACCGCCGCTGCTGATGTCTGGCTGCGCGTCTACGATGCCGCGGACAAGACGCTGTACCTCGGTACGATGAAGCCGGGTGAGCGGTTCGAGGTGCCGGCGGGCGCGAACGATCCCAAGATCAACGTCGGACGCCCCGACAAGCTGCGCATCACGGTCGGCAACCGCGCGGTGCCGCCGCTGGGTGACGGCAGCCGGCCGTTGAAGGATATTCGCATCGGCGCAGACGCGCTCGCCGGACGCGCGACCGGGGAGGCACCCGCACCGCAGCCGAGCGCGAGTGCCTCGGCACGAACGACGCGATCGAGCGCGCCGCGTGCGAGCGAGCGGCGTAGTGCGCTGCCTTCCGCCTTTGCCTCACCGACGGGCGACGAGGCCGCGCGTGCCAATCGCGCTGCGGCGGAGGCACCCGCGCCGGCGACGACACCGAACGCGCAATAAGGCTGCTTCAGCGTGGAGACAGGTATGGTAGGCAAGTAACGGGGCATGATGAGCGAGGGTCGGGGGCGACGCATGAAAATCTGGTTGGCGATGGGTAGCGCATCGATGGCGCTGATCGTGGCGGCGGGCGTAGCGCCTGCGACGGCGCAGTCGAACGTCGAGGGTCGCGTCGGGCGGCTTGAGAGCGAGATGCGCGCGGTGCAGCGCAAGGTGTTCCCGAACGGCAATGCCGCGATGGTCGAGCCGCAGATTTCGCCGCAAACGAGTGCGGCGGTGCCGCTGGGCACGCCGGCGATCAGCCCGGTCACCGACCTCAACAACCGGGTCGTCGCGCTCGAGCAGCAGATGGCGACGATGACGGGGCAGATCGAGCAGACGCAATACCGCCTGCGCCAGCTCGAGGACCAGTTCACCACCTACAAGAAGGCGACCGACGCGAAGCTGGCAGGCCCGACCGCCGGCGCGCCGCGCGACGTCGATGCCGCCGGCGTGACCGTGCCCTCGGTCCCGCGTGCAGCAGCGGCCGAGGCGGCGAGCGGCAAACCGGTGGCGCGTGGTGGTGGTACGCTAACCGCGCCCGATGAGGCAGCTCCCGCGCGCGGTTCGTCGGCAACGGGGATCGAGAAGCCGAGCACCGGCGATGCGGGCGAGGACGCCTATGTCTACGGTTATCGCCTGTACGCCGCGGGCAAATATCCCGAAGCCGAGGCGCAGTTGAAGCAGGTGGTCGCGACCTACCCGAAGCACCGACGCGCCAGCTACGCGCAGAACCTGCTCGGCCGCAGCTATCTCGACGAGGGCAAGCCGAGCCTGGCCTCGATCGCCTTTTACGACAATTACAAGAAATTCCCGGAAGGCGAGCGCGCGCCCGAGAGCCTGTACTACCTCGGCCAATCGCTGACCAAGCTCAACAAGCCGGCGGACGCATGCAAGGTCTATGGCGAGTTGAACGACGTGTACGGCGACAAGATCTCGGCCAGCATGAAGGCGGATGTCGCGAAGGCGCGTGTCACCGCCAAGTGCAAATAGCCGCACGCTGACGCCCGTCATCGCGCCCGATCCCGCGATGGTCGCGCGCTTCGCGGGCGATCTGGCGCGGGTGTTCGCGGATCCAAAAGCGCCGCTGCTGATTGCGGTGTCGGGCGGGCCCGACAGCGTCGCGCTGCTGTTGCTGGCGCGCGAGGTGCTGGGTGAGCGCTGCGTCGCCGCGACGGTTGATCATGGCTTGCGCGCCGAGGCGGCGGACGAGGCGCGCTGGGTCGCTGACCTGTGCGCGGGCATCGGCGTGCCGCATGCGATACTGACCGGTGCCTTGCCCGATCGGGACGGTCGGACGCGCAACGTGTCGGCGCGCGCACGAGCGTTTCGGTACGACCTGTTGCGCGCGTATGCGGAGACGACCGGAGCCGCCGCGATCGCCACGGCGCACCACGCCGACGATCAGGTCGAGACGGTCGCCATGCGCCTGAACCGCGGCGCGGGACTGTCGGGGCTTGCCGGCGTGCGTTCAGGCAACGGTGTGGTGATCCGGCCGCTGCTCGGCTGGCGACGCGACGAACTGGCGGGGATCGTCAAGGTATGCGGCATCACGCCGGTCGATGACCCAAGCAACCGCGATGAGCGCTTCGAGCGGGCGCGGCTGCGCGCGGCGCTTCCCACCGCGACGTGGATCGATCCGGTGGCGTGGACGCGCAGCGCGGCGGCGCTGGCGGATGCGGAGGAGGCGCTCGCGTGGACGGTCGAGCGGTTATGGAGCGAGCGCTGCGTCATCGAAGAGGGGACGGTGTCAATGTCGCCGGCCGGGTTGCCGTTCGAGCTTCGCCGCCGCTTGCTCGGCCGGTGCGTTACGGAGATCGATCCCGATGCGAACCTGCGCGGGTCGGCGGTGGCGCAGGCGGTCATGGCGCTGAAGCGCGGCGCGACGGTGACGCTCGGCGAGGCGCTGTGCCAGCCATCACTTGACGCGCGCGACGAACCGGTCTGGCGCTTCGTCCGGGCGCGACCCCGTCGATCATCGTGAGTGGCGTTGTTCCATTGCCATTAACCCCGGCGCGCCTACATATTCGCGGACGAAAGGCTCCCGAATGAACGACAACGACAAGCAGTCTGGCAACGGAGACGGCGGCGGCAATTCCGGCGGCCCGAACCCGTGGATGAAGAGCCTGCTGATCTGGGTAGGCATTCTGCTGGCACTCGCGGTCGTCGTGACGATGTTCGACGGGCGCACCAGCGGTGCGCAGGGCAACACGGTCGCTTATTCCACCTTCCTCGACAAGGTCGATGAAGGTACGGTCAAGACGGTCAACGTGTCGCGCGACATGATCACCGGCACCTTCTCCTCAGGTGACAAGTTCCGCACCTATCCGGTGCAGGACTCGGGCCTGATCGAGCGGCTGCGCAAGGCGGGCGTCGAGGTCGCGGGGAAGCCCGAGGAAGGGCCGTCGATCTGGATGGTGCTGCTGTATCAGTCGCTGCCGTTCCTGCTGTTCCTTGGCATCGCGTTCTTTGTCGTGCGGCAGATGCAGAAGGGCGGCGGCGCGGGCGGGGCGATGGGCTTTGGCAAGAGCCGCGCCAAGATGCTGACCGAGAAGCACGGCAAGGTGACGTTCGACGACGTCGCCGGCATCGACGAGGCGCGCGCCGAGCTGACCGAAATCGTCGAGTTCCTGAAGGATCCGACCAAGTTCGCGCGGCTGGGCGGCAAGATCCCCAAGGGTGCGCTGCTGGTCGGCTCGCCCGGCACCGGCAAGACGCTGCTCGCCCGCGCGATCGCGGGTGAGGCGGGCGTGCCGTTCTTCACCATTTCGGGCTCGGACTTCGTCGAGATGTTCGTCGGTGTGGGCGCCAGCCGCGTGCGCGACATGTTCGAGCAGGCCAAGAAGTCGGCGCCGTGCATCGTCTTCATCGACGAGATCGATGCGGTGGGGCGCCACCGCGGTGCGGGTCTGGGCAACGGCAATGACGAGCGTGAGCAGACGCTCAACCAGCTGCTGGTCGAGATGGACGGCTTCGAGGCCAACGAGGGCATCATCATCGTCGCGGCGACCAACCGCCCCGACGTGCTCGACCCCGCGCTGCTGCGTCCGGGCCGCTTCGATCGCCAGGTCGTCGTGCCGCGCCCCGACATCGACGGCCGCGTCAAGATCCTTGAAGTGCACATGAAGAAGGTGCCGCTGGCGCCCGACGTCGACGCGCGCGTGATCGCGCGCGGCACGCCGGGCTTCTCGGGCGCGGACCTTGCCAACCTCGTCAACGAGGCGGCGCTGATGGCGGCGCGCAAGGGCAAGCGGCTGGTCGCTTCGGCCGAGTTCGAGGAAGCCAAGGACAAGGTGATGATGGGCGCCGAGCGGCGTTCCATGGTCATGACCGACGATGAGAAGCGGATGACCGCGTACCACGAGGCTGGCCACGCCGTGGTCGCGATGCACGAGCCCGCGTCCGATCCTATCCACAAGGCGACGATCATTCCGCGCGGACGTGCACTGGGCATGGTGATGCGCCTGCCCGAGCGCGACAGCTACAGCTACCACCGTGACAAGATGTACGCGAACCTGGCGGTGGCGATGGGCGGCCGTGTCGCCGAGGAAATCATTTTCGGTTACGACAAGGTGTCGTCGGGTGCGTCGGGCGACATCCAATATGCGACGGGACTTGCCCGCGACATGGTCACGAAATGGGGCATGTCGGACAAGGTCGGGCCGGTCGAGTATGCGCAGCCGGAGGGCGAGAGCTTCCTCGGTTACTCGTCCTCGCAGCCGGTACGGATGTCGAACGCGACCGCGCAGCTGATCGACGACGAGATCAAGGGCATCGTCGAAGGCGGCCTGTCGCGCGCGAAGCAGGTGCTGAGCGACCATATCGATCAGCTCCATTCGCTGGCGGGTGCGTTGCTCGAATATGAGACGCTGAACGGCGAGGAGATCAAGCGGTTGATCGCGGGCGACGACATCGGCCGTAGCGATCAGGGCTTGAAGCCGACGGCGGTGCCGAGTGCCGGTACCTCGATCCCGAAGACCAAGCGGCCGAGTGGCCCGTTCGGGAGTCCGTCGCCTGCCGGCGCGTGACACGATAGAGTTATGAACCGTAAAGGGCCGCGGAAGGAATTACCTTCTGCGGCCCTTTCGTTTGCTTCGAAACGGCGCGTATGTTTCACTTGTTCGGTGAAGCGACGCTGGTGTCTCAGCCCCCGCCATGATCCATTCGCATGATGGGACGGGACACATTATCGCAGTGGTGGGACGCCGATCGGTTGCGGGGCCACGTCGCGTAGGGCGGAAGGTGGAACGCGCGAGCTCGATCTTTCGTCTTCGGCGGATGCGCAGAGGGCATGTCTAGCCGGGCAGAAGCGTCGAGCGCGGTCGACGCCCGGAACAGGGCGAATATTAATCGCCTGAGCGATCGATGATTGGCGGAATAGGCCGCAGATATTCTGAGCGCTTGGCGGCGGAGACGCGGGAAAAGGTTTTGCCGCTAGGGGCGCCGGTGCAATAGGTGACCAGCGCTGCGAGCGAGGCGGATCGACATTGATCGCCCGAATGGCTGCCCCCCGCCCGAACGAGCGGGAGGCGCATCATCTTAGCGGCAGCGACGCTTGGCGGTGATCGTACGGTCGATAGCGCGGCCGCCGAGCGCACCTGCGGCGCCGCCGGCAACCGTGCCAAGCAGGCCGCCGCCGACTGCGTTGCCGAGCACCGCGCCGCCGACGCCGCCCGCGACCAGACCGGTCGTGCCGCTCGAGTAGCGGCAACGGCGCGCGCCGCGGTAACGACGGTGCTTGTAGCTCTTTCCATGATACTCGCGCGCCTCGGCCTTGTGCGTCGGCGCGACGACTGCCGCGGTCGGGATGGCGAGGCCGGCGGCCGCCAGCGTGAGCAGGAATTTACGCATGGTACAATTCTCCCTGTGAATGGTGCGTCTGGTAACGCAAACGTCCGTCACAGGTTGCGCAGGCGTCAGTCGGCGACCCCGAGATAGAGCAACCCGGTGAGGAACAAGGGCACGATCGCCCAGCAGATGAAGGTGGAAAGGACGAGCGTGCGGATCAGCGCGCCGCCGCGGCTGAGCGAATAGGCGCCCTTCAACTGCTTGTAGATGTGGACCATCGCGGCGGCGAGCGCGAGGATCACCACCGACGAAGAGACACCCGCCGTCAGCAGCAGCGCGGTTACGATCGTCAGCAGCGACATGAAGGTGAGCGAATAGGTGGCGAACACCGCGTGATCGTAGAAGCCGAAACGCCGGCTGAACGGGAACAGCAGCCACAGAAACGGCAGCGACAAGGGGATCAGCGCCCAGCTGTATTTGTAGCCGCTGCTCTTCAGCTTGTAGAGCAGCAGCTTCGGGTTCTCTTTTGCATGTTGCAATTTGCCCGCCACCCAATTCTCGAAACCCGGACCGGCGGCGTTGAAGTTGCTATGCTCTGCCGCGCGGGGCAGCGCGCGTTCGGCAGCGGTGAGGTCGTTCACCGCGGTGCGCGCGTCGTTGATGCGTTTTTCCAGTTTTGCGATGCGGGCTGCATCGGGTTTCGGCGCTGCATGTTCCTCGCTTAGTTCCCGGCGCAGGTCGGGGAGATCGCGCGCGATCTTGCCGCGTTCGATGGCAACGGTCGATTGCAGGGTGGCGATGCCGCCTCCGCCCTTGAGGAAGTCCCCCTTGAAATGGAACATCGGCAGTTGCGCTAGGATCGCGAACAGCAGGAACACTGAGAATAGAAACAGCGCGATCGGTGAGACGAAGCGCGCGCGCTCACCCGCGACGTAGCGCCGCGTCAGCGCACCGGGATGGAGCACGAGCATCGGCAGCGTGCGCCATGCCTTGCCCTCGAAGTGGAAGACGCCGTGGAGCACGTCGTGGAAGAAGGCGCCGGCGGTGCGGTGGACGTGACCGGCCTGTCCGCAGCGGTGGCAGTGGGCGTCGATCAGCGCGGTGCCGCAGTTGAGGCACAGGCCGTGTTCGAACTGACTCGCCGCCACGTGCCCGCCCGCGCGCGGCTCGACCGCGTGCGCGACGATCCCGCCGGTCACCACGTCCGCTGCCATCTCACCAACCATGTCGAAGCCCCCGCTTGTCGCATGCGATGCTAGCCGCAAACGGCGGGGGCTCAAGCCCTCAATAGCGCGACAGCTCGACCGGCAGCGCGCGATAACCGTGGACGAAGCAGGCGGCGACGCGCGCGGGCTCCCCGACCACGTTCACGCGCATCCGCCTGGCCGCCATTTCCTCAAGCAGGATTGACACCTGCAACTCGGCGAGCCGTGCGCCGACGCAGCGGTGGATGCCGTGACCGAAGGCGAGATGGCGGCGTGCGTTGGCGCGGTCGACCTGGAAGTCGTCGGCATTGTCGCCGAACACGCTCTCGTCGCGATTGGCGGAAATGTACCACATTACGACCTTGTCGCCCGCGGCGATCCGCTGTCCGGCAAGCTCGGTGTCGGCGGTGGCGGTGCGCGCCATGTGCGCGAGCGGGGTCTGCCAGCGGATGATCTCGCTGGTGGTGTTGGCGATCAGGCCCGCGTCGGCCTCCAGCTTCGCACGCTGGTCGGGGAAGCGGTCAAGCGCGTAGACGAGGCCGCTCATCGTATTGCGCGTCGTGTCGTTGCCGCCGACGATCAGCAGGATCAGGTTTCCCATGAACTCGTGCGCGTCCATGTGGCTCATCGCGTCCGAATGGATCATCATGCTAACGAGGTCGGGGGTCGGCTCGGCATTGAGCTTGGCGTTCCACAGACCCTGGAAATAGGCGCCCATCTCGTAGATCTTGGCCAGCCGCTGCTCGCGCAGCGCATCGTTCTTGATGATCTCGATATCGCCCGCCCAGTCGGACCATTCGGTCAGCTTGCGCCGGTCGGCCCAGGGGAAGTCGAACAGGATCGCGAGCATCTGCGTCGTCAATTCGATCGAGACGCGGTCGACCCAGTCGAACGTCTCGCCGTAGGGAAGCGCGTCGAGGATCTCGGCGGTGCGGCGGCGGATGTCGGTGGTCATCCGCACCATCTCGCTTGGGCTGAAGGCGGGGGCGACGGTGCGGCGCTGCGCGGTGTGAATCGGCCGGTCGCGCCCGATGAACATCGGCATGCGCACCTCGCTCCCTTCCGGTGCGAAGGGCGCGATGGTGAAGCCGCCGACCTCGGACGAGTAGAGGTCGGGAAGCGACTCGACCTCGACAATCGGTTTGTAGGTCGAGACCGACCAGTAAGGGCCGAATTCGGAATGCTCGACCTTGTGGACCGGTGCCTCGGCGCGCAGGCGGCGGAACGGTGCGCCCCAGGTGTCGTCGCGGTACAGCTCGGGGCGGCTGACGTCGAACGGGTCGACCGCAAATGCCGCGTCTCGCGCAAGCGTCGCCATCTTCTCTCTCCTATTTGAGCCAAGAGAAAACCCAACTGACACGCCTGTCAATAGCGGCGCGATCAGCCGCGCGCGAAAAGCCGTTTCCACGCCGGCTTGCTGCTGGCGGACTGGAGCACCCCGCGGCGGAACAGTCGTGCGCCGACGGTGATGAAGATCGTCACCCACAACAATTGCCACGCGAGCGCCGCGGCGTGTGGCCACAGCTCGGGCCGGTTGGCGGCATGCGCTGCCATCGCGAACGGGGAGGAGAGCGGGAACAGCTCGGCCAGCGTCGCGATCCACGTGCCAGGGCGCGATGCGGCAGCACTGGAGAGCGCGAACATGCCGACCTGTACGACGGTGATCGGCAGCGACAGCATCTGGATCTCGCGCATCGTCGATGCCTGCGCGCCTACCCCTAAGAACACCGCGCCCAGCAGCAGGTAGGCGGTGGTGAAATATGCGACGAACAGGACCGCGAACCAGCCGATCCCGACCGCGGGAACGAGCTGCGCCGCCTGCGAGGCGAGATCGGCGGGGAGGAATTGCCCGACCTGCGCGATGATCGTGCCCCAGAAAGCGACGAAGAGCACCGCGACGCCGAACATGCCGAGCAGCTTGCCGAGGAACACCGATTCAAGCGGCACCGCGGCGGCGAGCACCTCGATCACCTTGTTGTTGCGCTCCTCCGCCATCGTGCCGACGACCTGCCCCGAAAGGAACAAGGTCAGAAAGAAGATGCCGAAGACGGCGAAGAACGCCGCGGTCTTCTGTCCGCCGTGTGACGGGGTCGAGACGCTGACCTGTTCGAGTGTCGGCGTCGACAGCCGCGCCTCGCCGGTGGCGTGGCGGCGCAGCGCGATATCGGCGACCGCGGCGAGATAGCGTGCATCGCGGCGATTGCCCGCGGCATAGAAGATGGCGGGACGGTCAAGCGGCCCCTGCATCACCGCGGACACGTCGAAGTCGCGTCGGCGCAACTGACCGCGCGGGTCGACCGGATCGGCGACGACGACGATCGCGGGCGGGCGCGCGTCGCGCGGGAAGGTGGCGCGCAACTGCTCGTCGGCCGCGCGCACCAGCCGTGCCTCGTCGAGCGGCATGACGAGCACCATGCGCTGCTTGTCGGACGAACCGTCGGCCGCGTTCGCGGCACCCAGCCCGCCGATCGCGCCGAACGAGCTCATGATCAGCGGCGCGAACAGGAACAGCAGGAAGATCGGCGTGAAGACGGTGGCGATGAAGTCGCGCCGCGCGATCGTCAGCGTCTGGCGGAGTTGACGTTGGAACCGGGTCATCGTGCGGACTCCGTCGCCTGCGCGCCGACGATGTGGACGAAGACCTCGTGCAGGCCGGGCCGCTCGATCGACAGGCCGGAGATGCCGTGACCGGCGTCAATCAGCTGCTTCAGCGTCCGTTCGATCCCGTCGGGCGGCAGCGTGAAGCGCCAGCCATCGCCGTTGCGTGTCGCATCGGCCGGGAGCGCGGCGGCGATGTCGGTGCCGGGACGATTGGGCACGTAATGAACCTGCTGCGGCAGAAGCGCGCGTGCGTCCTCGACGGTGCCCTCGAAGCGGCGCTTGCCGCCCGCGATCACGGCGAGCCGATCGCACAAACGCTGCGCGTGCGACATGATGTGGGTGGAGAACAGGATCGTCGCACCGCGATCGCGCTCGGCGACGATCAGGCGTTCCAGCCGTTCCTGATTGACGGGGTCGAGCCCGGAGAAGGGTTCGTCGAGCACGAGCACGTCGGGCTGGTGGACGACCGAGCCGAGCAGCTGGACGAGCTGCGCCATGCCCTTCGACAGCTTGCGAATCTTTTCGTCGGCGGCGTGGCCGAGCCCGGCGGCCTCGAGCATCTCGCCCGCGCGCGCGCGTCCCGTGCGCCAGTCGAGCCCGCGCAGCGCGCCCATGAACGCGATCGCCTCGCGCGCCTTCATCGCCGGGTAAAGCCCGCGCTCCTCGGGCAGATAGCCGACGTGATCGCTCGCGTCCTGCGGCTGCGCGTGGCCGAGCAGCGTGCGGCGGCCTTCGTCGGGTTCGATGATGCCTAGCAGCATCCTGAGCGTCGTGGTCTTGCCCGCGCCGTTGGGGCCGAGCACGCCGTAGATCGCGCCCGCGGGCACCGCCAGATCGACGCCGTCGACGACGCGGCGCTCGCCGAAACGCTTGACCAATCCCTCGGCGGTGACCGCCCAATCCCCTGCCACGCCATCGCCCCCGTCGTTCGCTGGCCGTGGTAGCGCGGCGATGCGTGCGCCGGAAGCGCTACTTGCCGTCTTCGCGGGTGCGGTTACTTGCCGCCCTCGCGCCTCGACAGCGCCGCGATGCAGCTGGCGCGGTCGATCGGGCTGCCGTCGCGCTGGCGCGCGTCGACCCAGGTGACGCGCGGGTCACCGCTGCCCTTGGGGTAGAGGTACGCGTCGAGGACGCAGATTGCGCTCTCGAACTGGAGCTTGCGCGCGGTGCCTTCGCGCACGTCGGCATCGGGGTTGCCGAACATGCGAACGAGCGCGGCGGCGTCCTGTCCCATCACCGCAAGGTTGGCCTGCGATGGCGCGTTGCTGAGCGCGGGCGGCGGGGTGACTCCGGTCGGCCCGCAGGCTGCCAGCGCGGCAAAGGGGGCGAGCACAGCGAAGCGGGTAGGCGGGAGCAAGCGGCGGATCATGGTCGCGTCCTGTGGAACAGATGGGTCGCCATCGCCGCGCCGAGCACGGGGGCGAGCAGGTTGACCAGCGGAACCACGAACAACCCCGTGCCCGCAAGCCCCAGCACGAAACGCTGCCCGCCATTCGACTTGCGCCAGTCGCGCATCGCCGCACGCGGCAGGTGCCGGCTCGCCACCATGTCGGACAGGTCGCGCCCGAGCAGCCACGCGTTGACGACGAAGAACGCCGCTGCCGTGCCGATGCCGGTGACGAGCAGCGCGATGTACACCGGCGCCATGACAAGGTTGAAGAGAAGGAAGCGCGTGGCGGAGCCTAGACCCATCTGCATGGAGCGGTGGAGTGGCAAGGCGCGGGCGCTCGCCAGCGCTTCGGGGTAATGCCTGCGTTCGACCGCCGCGACGACATCGTCGGCGAACAGGCCCACCACCAGCACCGCGACCGCGCGGAACAGCAGCCACAGCGCGAGCAGCGTCGCAAGCGTCGCCGCCGCACCCGCAAGCATACCGTGGTAGCGCCAGCCCGCGAGCGCGCCGTCGAGCCCCCACCAGATCGCCGCACCGAGCGCGGCAAAGATGGCGAGCGTCAGCGCCAGCGACCTGGCCAGCACGCGCCGGATCGCGGGGTCGCCGAGCTGGCCGAATGAGAGCAGCAGCGCGTGGAACATGGACGCGAGGATCGCTGCCCGTGGTGGATGCGTCAACGCTCCAATGATGGTGAAGACAGCGGAACCGGGGCGATGCAGGTGTCGAGCCTGACCCATTCGTGCCCGGCCGCGTCGCCGCATCGACGGTTGCGACCGGCCGAGCGCTTGGCTACCGCGAGCGCATCCGCGCCGGCCGATACGCCCGCGCCCTGTTGGAGCACCTTCTTGACCGAACCCCGTTACGATGTTGTCGCGATCGGCAACGCCATCGTCGACGTCCTCTCGCCCGCCGACGACGCGTTCGTCGCCGAGAACGGCATGACCAAGGGCGCGATGGCGCTGATGTTCTCGCCCGAGGAGGCCGACGCGCTCTATGCCAAGATGGGACCGGGGCAGGAGGTGTCGGGTGGCTCGGCCGCGAACACGATCGCGGGGATGGCGATGCTGGGCAGCGCATGCGCCTTCATCGGGCAGGTCGCCGACGACCAGCTGGGCGAGGTGTTCGCGCACGACATCCACGCCGCCGGCATCCGCTTCGACGTGGTCCCGCGTGCCGGTCAGCCGACGACCGGGCGGTGCCTGATCTTCGTGACGCCCGACGGGCAGCGGACGATGAACACGTTCCTGGGCGCATCGCACTATCTGCCGGCGGAGTCGATCGACGCTGCGCTGATCGAGGACGCGCGCTACCTGTATCTGGAAGGCTATTTGTGGAATCCGGAGGAGCCGCGCGCCGCGATGCGCGCCGCGATCGACATCGCGCGCAAGGCCGGGCGCAAGGTCGCGTTTACGCTATCGGCGGAGTTCGTGATCGATCGCCACCGTGCGGCGTTTCAGGAGTTGATCGATCAGGGGCTGATCGACGTGCTGTTCGCCAACGAGGCGGAAATCGTGTTCCTGACGCAGGCGGCGGATGTCGACTCGGCGATCGCGGCGGTCGCGCCCAAGGTGCCGCTGGTTGTCGTGACGCTGAGCGAGCGCGGTGCGCTGGCGCAGGCGGGCGAGGAGCGCGTGACGGTGCCCGCGCAACCGATCGATGCGGTGGTTGACACCACCGGCGCGGGCGACCTGTTCGCCGCAGGCTTCCTGCACGGTCAGGCGCGCGGGCAGACGCTGGAGCAGTCGCTCACGCTCGGTGCGGTGTGCGCGGCCGAGGTCATCAGTCATTTCGGCGCGCGTCCGATCGCGGACCTGAAGGAGCTCGCCCGGCAGGCGCTCTGACCGGGCTGCTCTCGTGACGGCGCTGCCGATCCACGCGGTCCTGCCCGACCTGCTCGCCGCCTTGCGCGCGCGGTCGTCGGCGGTGCTGGTCGCGCCGCCTGGTGCGGGCAAGACGACCGCGGTCGCGCCCGCGCTGCTCGCCGAGGATTGGTGCATCGGCGAGGTGCTGGTCACTTCCCCGCGGCGGCTCGCCGCGCGCGCGGCGGCGGAGCGGATGGCGGCGCTGGCGGACGAGAGCGTCGGGCGCACCTTCGGCTACGCGACGCGACTCGACAGCAAGCGGTCGGCGGCGACGTGCGTGACAGTCGTGACCGAGGGCATATTGACCGCGCGGTTGCAGGCCGACCCCGAGCTCGCGGGCGTATCGGCGATCCTGTTCGACGAGGTGCACGAGCGCAGCCTCGACGGCGATTTCGGGCTGGCGCTCGCGCTCGACGCGCAAGCGGGATTGCGCCCGGACCTGCGCGTGGTGGCGATGTCGGCGACGCTCGATGGCGCGCGTTTCGCGGCGCTCATGGATGGTGCGCCGGTGATCGAGAGCGCGGGGCGCAGCTACCCGCTGACGCTCCGCCACGTCGGCCGCGCGGGCGAGCAGCGGATCGAGCAGGCGATGGCGGCGGTGATCCGGCAGGCGCTGGCCGAGGAACAGGGCGGGGTACTCGCGTTCTTGCCCGGCGTGGCGGAGATCGAGCGCACCGCGACCGCGCTGGGCGATCTGCCCGGCGTCACGCTGCATCGTCTTCACGGCAGCCTCGATCCCGCCGCACAACGTGCTGCAATTCGGGCCGAATCCGACGGCGCACGCAAGCTGGTGCTGGCCACCTCGATCGCGGAGACGAGCCTGACGCTCGACGGCATCCGCGTCGTGGTCGATTCCGGCCTCGCGCGGCGACCGCGCTACGATCGCGCGGCGGGGATGACGCGGCTGGTGACCGAGCGCGAGAGCCAGGCGGCGGCGACGCAGCGCGCCGGTCGTGCGGCGCGGCAGGGGCCGGGGGTCGCGTACCGTT
Source organism: Sphingomonas sp. Mn802worker (assembly GCF_000382485.1). Classification (GTDB taxonomy): domain Bacteria; phylum Pseudomonadota; class Alphaproteobacteria; order Sphingomonadales; family Sphingomonadaceae; genus Sphingomonas. Next base: position 70,500 of record NZ_AORY01000017.1, read on the forward strand.
TGTGGGAGGAGGCGGCGACCGCGGGAATGCCGCGGTTCGATTCGCCCGAGATATTGGAGGCCGACCTGTCGGCGCTGCTGCTCGCCACCGCGATCTGGGGCGTCACCGACCCGCGCGAGCTGCGCTGGATCGATCCGCCACCCGAGGCGGCGATTGCCGAGGCGCGCGCGCGGCTGACCACGCTCGGCGCGCTGGGCGAGGATGGGCGGCCGACATCACATGGCCGGCGGATCGCGGCGATGCCGATGGCGCCGCGGCTGGCGCACATGCTGCTCGCCGCGCCCGACAAGCGGCTCGCGGCCGAGATCGCGGTGCTGTTGCAGGAGCGCGGGCTGGGCGGCCCCGACGCTGACCTGGAGGTACGGCTGCGGGGCTGGCGCGGCGAGCGTGGGGCAAAGGCGGAGGGCGCGCGCAAGCTCGCGGCGCGCTGGGCAACCTCGGCCGGACGTGCGGACGGTGAGGCGAGCATCGGCGCGACGCTGGCGCTCGGCTTTCCCGATCGCGTCTCGCGCCGCCGCGACGCGAGCGGGGAGCGCTGGGTCTCGGTTGGCGGGCGCGGGTTCCGGCTCGACGCGACCGCCTCGCTCGCGCGCGGGGAGTGGCTGGCGGTGGCGGAGACGCAAGGGACCGCGGCGGGCGCGCGCATCCTGTCGGCAGCGCCGCTGACGTTGGCCGAGGTCGAGGCGCTGTTCGCTGACCGAACTGAGACGGTGCGGAGTGCGACGTTCGACCCCGACACGGGTGGCGTGCAGCCGATGCGCGAGCGGCGGCTGGGCGCGATCCGGCTGTCGTCCGGGCCGGACACGCGTGTAGACCCCGCGGCGATCTCGGCCGCGCTGGTCGAGGGGGTGCGCGCGCACGGCGTTGCGCTGCTGCCGTGGGGCGACGGCGCGGCCGCCTTGCGGCAACGCGCCGCATTCGCTGGCGTCGCGCTCGACGACGAAACGCTGATGGCGCGGCTGGACGACTGGCTGCCTGCGCTGGTCGCGGGGCGTCGGCGGCTCGACGCGATCGCGCCGGGTGCGCTTACCGACGCGCTGCGCAACCTGGTTGGTTGGGACGGGATGCGGCACGTCGACCGGCTCGCGCCACCCGAATTTACAACGCCGGCGGGCAGCACGCATGCGATCGACTATGCCGCCGAAGCCGGCCCGACCGTCACGTTGCGCGTCCAGTCGCTGTTCGGGCTGGCCGAGCACCCGGTCGTGGGCGAGCGCCGCGTGCCGCTGGTGCTGTCGCTCACCTCGCCCGCGGGGCGCCCGATCCAGACGACGCGCGACCTGCCGGGCTTCTGGCGCGGATCGTGGGTAGCGGTGGCGAAGGAGATGCGCGGGCGCTATCCCAAGCATCCGTGGCCCGATGACCCTGCGGCGGCGACGGCCACGTTGCGCACCAAAAAGGCGGATGCGCGGAACGCCGGCGCGCGCTAGAGCATCTGCAACGCATCAGCCCGCGAGAGTTTCTTCAATGCCCAACGCCCGCATCTATCAGCGCCCGAAGAATGCCATGCAATCGGGACGCTTCGCGACCGACCATTGGGTGCTGGAGTTCGAGCCCGCCGAGCCCAAGCGCGCCGACCCGCTGACCGGATGGGCCGGCAGCGGCGACGTGCGCGATCAGGTGAAGCTGAGCTTCCCGAACTGCGACGCCGCGGTCGCCTATGCCGAGGACCAAGGGCTGGCGTATACGGTGATCCCGACCCCGACCAAGAAGCTGAAGCTGCAGAGCTACGCCGACAATTTTCACTGAGACCCGCGCTACAGCAGCGCGTCGCCGAGCAGCAGCAGCATCTTGACGTCGATCGCGACGCCCGCCGCGCGTTTTGCGGCGACAAAGGCGGGCAGGTCGGCGCGGGGGACGAGGATAACCTCGATATCCTCCTGCGCGTCGCCGCCGCCGTCGCCGACCTTCACCACGTTATGCGCGCGCACCAGCGTGAAACCCTCGCTGGTCATGCCGGGTGAGGCGTAGAAGAAGCCGAGTTCCTCGATACGTCCGGCGTGGTAGCCGGTTTCTTCTTCCAGCTCGCGCGCGGCGGCACTCGCCACGCCTTCGCCTTGCGCCCCCGCGTGCGCTGGATCGTCGCCGACGAGGCCGGCGGGTAGTTCTAGGCTGCGGCGGCCGAGCGGCACGCGGTATTGCTCGACCAGGATCACCTCGCCCGCAGGGGTCTCGGCGTAGATCACCGCCGCCTCGATCCCGCCGCGACGGCCGACATATTCCCACCGCCCGCGGCGCACCGCGCGGATGAAGCGACCTTCCCACATTACCTCGGCGGGCTTGTCGGCATCCTCGACGCTCATAGCTCGATCACCCGGTCCGGCAGTTCGTTGGGATTGTCGTCGGTCTTGGGCAGCACCTCGGCCAGCACTGCGCCGATCGCGGTGACTGCGCCGGCGAGCCCCTCGGCGGTGCGGCCGGCGCGGATCGCGGACACGAGCGTCGCCATCGCCTTGCCCCAGCGTTCGGGCGCGACGCGGGTGTGAACCGCGGCATCGGCGACGATCTCGGCACGATGTTCATCCAGCGAAAGGTAAAGCAGCACGCCCTCGTGTCCTGCGGTACGCTGCTCGGTGCCGACGCGGAACGCTTCCAGCGCGCGGCGGCGAACGCGGCGCGCCTTGGTCGCAGTGGGGGTGAGGGCAAGGCGCAGCGGCCGATAGGCGAGCAACAGGCGCACGGCGAGGAACGCGAATGTCTGGGCGATCAACAGCGTGAACAGCAGGCCGTGGATGCTCGGCTCATGTTCCCACCCGTTGTCGAACGGGGTGAGCCAGTCGGGCCTGATCGCGCCGAGCGCGGTGACCGCCAGCACGGCGGCGAGCGCGTAATGGAGCGCGACATCGTGATAGGCGTCTGACTGCCGCGCGACGATCGTCACGATCTCGCCGTCGGTGCCCGCCTCCGCGGCGGTGACTGCCGCGGCGATCGCGTCGCGTTCGGTGTCGGAAAAGGTCGCCATTACCAGCCCCCGCTCGCGCCGCCGCCGCCGAACGAGCCGCCGCCACCACCAAAGCCGCCACCACCGCCGCCGAAGCCGCCGAACCCACCGCCGCCGCCCCAGCCGCCGCCCGAACCGCCGCCGAAGCCCGGGCCCCAGATTACCACCGGCGGCACGAAGCCGCTGCGACGACGCCGGCCACCGCCGCCACCGCCGCCACCGCCGCCGCTGCCATGATCGTCGTCGTCATCGTCGTCGAAACGCCGGCCGCCGGCGCGGCGGAAGATCAGCGGCACGACGAAGAACAGCACCACCATGATCCAGAAGCCCGCGACCAGGCCGCTGCGGTTGCCGCCGGCGTTCGTACGCTTGGCACCCGTCGCCTTGGCACGCTGCTCGGCAGCCTCGAGCGGTAGTTTCAGCTGCTCCGCGAGTGCATTCGCGCCCGCGACGATGCCGCCCGCCATGTCGCCGTCGCGAAAGCGCGGCAGGATCGTCTGGTTGATGATGACGCTGGACAGTGCATCGGTGACGATCGGTTCCAGTCCGTAGCCGACCTCGATCCTGACCTTACGCTCCTTGGGCGCGACGAGCAGGATCACGCCGTTGTTCGCGTCCTTTTGTCCCAGGCCCCAGGCACGACCGAGCTTGTAGCCGTAATCCTCGATTGCATAGCCTTGCAGGTCGGGGATCGTCGCCACCACCAGCTGCCGCGTCGAGGCCTGCTCGACCCCAGCGCTCAGCTGCGTCAGTTGCTGCACCTGCTCGGGCGAGAGCAGGTGCGCGTCATCGACGACGCGGCCGGTCAGCTTGGGGAACGTCTGCGCCGCCGCCGGCAGCGCGAACGCGACCAGCAGCAGCGCGAGGATCGAGCGGATCAGCCGCGACACGGGAGGCAAGGTCACGACTGGCGGCTCAGGCGCCGAAGTTCACCGTCGGCGCGGTCTGTGCGTTGGGCGTGGTCGCCTGGAACGGCACCATCGGCTTCGCGCCGTAGAAGATCTTGGCACCGACCGCGTCGGGGAAGGTGCGGATGCGCGTATTGTAATCCTGCACCGCCGAATTGTAGTCGCGCCGCGCGATCGTGATGCGGTTTTCGGTGCCCTCAAGCTGCGATTGCAGCGCCATGAAGTTGACGTTGCTCTTTAGGTCCGGGTACGCCTCCTGCAACGGGCGCAGCTGCGTCAGCGCCGCGGTGATGCCGTTCTGCGCACTGGCATATTGCTGCACCTTGGCGGGATCCTTCAGGTCGTCGCCCGACAGCTGGACGCGGCCGGCGTTTGCGCGAGCCTCGGTCACGCGGGTGAGCACGTCCGACTCCTGCTTGGCGTAGCCCTTCACCGTCGAGACAAGGTTGGGGATCAGGTCGGCGCGGCGCTGGTATTCGTTCTGCACGTCGGCCCAGCGCGCCTTTGCGGTCTCTTCCGAGGTCGGAACGCTGTTGAGCCCGCACGCGGCAAGCGGAAGCGCCATCAGCGCGGCGGCAACGGCACGGTGGGTCATCGTCTCGGCTCACTCCCTAGGTCTGTGTCAGCCATATAGGACACGTGAAGGCGCGCGCGAAGGGGAATTGGCGCGCGACGTGAAATGAAACGGTCCGTGCCAAGAAAAGGCCGGAAGGATCGCTCCCCCCGGCCTCTGTCTGCACGGTCAGACGGTGTCAGTGACCCGCGTCGGGCGTCACCACCACGCCGCGGCCGAGATGGCTCGTCTTGCGGCTGTAGGCGTAATAAACCGCAAGGCCGATCGCGCCCCAGACGAAGAACACCAGCATTGCCTGCCACGGCAGGTTGACGAACAGGAAGATGCACCCCGCGATCGTCAGCGGCCCGACGAGCCAGAGCGCCGGCGTACGGAACGACCGCTTGGCGTTCGGTTGCTGGCGACGCAGCAGCATCACGTTGATCGCGACCATCATGAAGGCGTAGAGCGTGCCTGCATTGGCCCAATCGGCGAGCTGGCCGACGGGAAGGAACGCCGCCGCGATCGCGACCGCGACGCCGGTGAGTGCGGTGACGATATACGGCGTCTTCCACTTCGGGTGAACGCGGCTGAGCGCCTCGGGCAGCAGCCCGTCGCGGCTCATCACGAAGAAGATGCGCGTCTGGCCGAACAGCAGGATCAGGATGACCGAGGGCAGCGCGATGTTCGCCGCGATGCCGAGCAGGTTGCCGATCTTGCCGAAGCCGACCACGCGCAGCACGTGCGCCAGCGCCTCGTTCGAGCAGACGAGCGCGTCGCGGTACTGCGGCAGCGCGCACTGTCGCGCGAGCTCGGGCGATCCGGCCTCAAGCGGCATGCCGGTCAGCGCGTTCATCACCGGCTGTCCGCCGATCGCGCCGATCGCGCCGGCCGACACGACGATGTAGAAGACGGTGCAGATCAGCAGCGACCCGATCAGCCCGATCGGCACGTTGCGCTGCGGGTTCTTGGTCTCCTCCGCCGCGGTCGAGACCGCATCGAAGCCCACGTACGCGAAGAAGATCGTCGCCGCCGCGCCAACCGCACCAACGCCAGTGCCGAGCCCGCCGAACACGCCCGCGGGCAGGAAGGGGCTGTAGTTCGCGGTATCGATCTTAGGCAGGGTGAGCGAGCAGAAGATCACCAGCGCGACGACCTTGATCGCGACCAGTATCGCGTTGACCTTTGCGCTTTCCGACGTGCCGACCATCAGCAGCCAAGTCATCAGCAACGAGATGAACACTGCGGGCAGATTGACGAGGCCGCCGGGCGCGCCACCCAGCGCCAGCGGACCCGCGCTCGCCCAGGCAGGCAAATGGATGCCGAGGAATTGCTGCAGGATCGTGCCGTTGAAATACCCCGACCAGCTGACCGCCACCGCGCTCGCCGCCACCGCATATTCGAGGATCAGCGCCCAGCCGACGGTCCAGGCGATCGTCTCACCGATGGTGGTGTAGCTATAGGTGTAGGCGCTGCCCGCGACCGGGATCATCGCCGCGATCTCGGCGTAGCAGAGCGCGGCGACGATGCAGATCGCGCCCGCGATCGCGAAGGCGAGCATCAGGCCGGGTCCGGCCTTCTGCGCGCCGACCGCGGTCAGCACGAAGATGCCGCCGCCGATGACGCACCCGATGCCGAACAGCATCAGCTGGAACCAGCCGAGCGAGCGGTGGAGCGATTTCTCCTCCGCGGTCGCCAGGATGGCGTCCAAGGGTTTCATGCGTTCGAAAAAGATCAAGGAAATGCCCCCTCCCGGCGGGTATGCGAAAGCGGGGAGCCTAGCGACCTCTCCCGCGGTGACAAGTGGCCCCAATTGATAGCCGTTGTTACTTCTAGCGCGTGCTGTCGTTCTCGACCAGCATCGGCCCCAACGCGCGTCCCGCCATGATATGGACATGGAGGTGCGGCACCTCGGCGTGCGCGTCGCCGCCGATGTTGGCGATCAGGCGATAGCCGCTTGGCACCAGTCCGGCGTCGCGCGCCACCTTGCCGACCGCGCGGGTGAAGCCGGCGATCTCCGCGTCCGACGCGTGTTCGCTGAAATCGTCCCAGCTGACGTAACGCCCGCGCGGCACCGCAAGCAGATGGGTCGGCGCCCAGGGTGCGATGTCGCGGAACACGATCGCGTAATCGTCCTCATACACCCGCGTCGACGGGATTTCGCCCCGCAGCAGGCGCGCGAAGATGTTGTTGTCGTCATAAGGCTGCGTGGCGTCGACGGTCATGTTCGCGGCTCCGGGATCAGGGTCGGAAGGAGAGGGGGAGCCCGGCGGGCGTGCGCGCGGCCTTTTCATCGAGCCCGCCCAGCCCCTCGCGTTTGGCAAGCTCCATCCGCACGTCGCCGAGGCTGAGCCCAGCGTCGGCGAGCAGGACGAGCAGGTGATAGATGAGGTCGGCCGCCTCGGGCACGATCGCGTGCGGATTGTCGCCCATCGCGGCGATGATCGTCTCGGTCGCTTCCTCGCCCAGCTTTTGCGCGATGCGCCCGCGGCCCTTATGAAACAGCGAGGCGGTGTAGGAGGCGCCCGCGTCGGCGCCCTTTCGTTCAGCGATCGTCGCCTGGAGGCGATCGAGGATGTCGTCGGCCATGGTGCGCGCGGTGCCGCTTCACGCGCGCGCGGTCAATCCTTGCGGGCCGCGGCGCGGCGTCGCAGCGCGCGTCGGGTAAGCCACACCGCGACCACCGCGAAGACGAACAGCGCCACGTCGGACAGCTCCGGCGCGGTGCGCGGATGCGGTTGGCCGTCATGACCGTTCGCCGCGACGAGCAACGGAGCAAGCAGGAGCATGAGGAATTGGCGCGGGTTCATCGTCTGAGCTCTAGCAGGCGAACGTCACCGAAACGTTGGCGTCAGTGGCGGCGCACCGGCACACCTGCTGCGGCAAGCGCGGCGTGCGCGTCGGCGATCGTCGCCTCGCCGAAGTGGAAGATCGACGCGGCGAGCACCGCGGAGGCGTGCCCTTGCGTCACACCCGCGACTAGGTCGTCCAGCGTGCCGACCCCGCCCGAGGCGACCACGGGCACGCTGGTGCGGTCGGCGATCGCGCGCACCAGATCGAGGTCGTAGCCGCCGCGCGTGCCGTCGCGGTCCATCGAGGTGACAAGCAGCTCGCCCGCGCCCAGTTCGGCGAGGCGGAGCGCGTGCGCGACCGCGTCGATGCCGGTCGCGTGGCGACCGCCGTGGGTGAACACCTCCCAGCCGCCCTCGACCCGGCGCGCGTCGATGCTGGCGACGCAACATTGCGCGCCGAACCGCTCGGCGATGTCGGCGACCACCTCGGGCCGCGACACAGCGGCGGAATTGACCGCGACCTTGTCCGCGCCCGCCAGCAGCAGCGCGCGTGCGTCCTCCGCGGTGCGCACCCCGCCGCCAACCGTCAGCGGCATGAAGCAGACCGCGGCGGTGCGGCGTACCACGTCGAGGATCGTGCCGCGCGCCTCGTGGCTGGCGGTGATGTCGAGGAAGCAGAGCTCGTCCGCGCCCGCCGCGTCATAGGCGCGTGCCTGCTCGACCGGATCGCCCGCGTCGATCAGATCGACGAAGTTGACCCCCTTCACGACGCGCCCGTTCGCCACGTCGAGGCAGGGGATGACGCGCGCGCGAACGGTCATGCTGCGGCGGCGACGCTCAAGGCGGCGGCGAGGTCGAGGCGGCCGTCGTAGAGCGCGCGACCGGTGATGACGCCTTCGACGCCGTCGCGCGCATGGAGTGCGAGGACGTGGATGTCGCTGATGCCCTTCACGCCGCCGGAAGCGATGACGGGGATGTCGACCGCGCGGGCGAGGTCGACCGTCGCCTCGACGTTGCAGCCCTTGAGCATCCCGTCGCGCCCGACATCGGTGAAGAGGACGGCCGCGACGCCCGCGTCCTCGAACCGGCGTGCGAGGTCGGTGGTCGAGACGGTCGACACGTCGGCCCAGCCCTTGGTCGCGACCATGCCGTCCCGGGCGTCGACCGCGACGACGATGCCGCCGGGATAGTCGCGCGCCATGTCGCGGACGAAATCGGGGTTCTCGAGCGCGGCGGTGCCGATCACGACGCGTGCGACGCCCAGGTCGAACCACGCCGCGACCGCCTCGGGCGTACGGATGCCGCCGCCGAGTTGGACGTGGCCGGGGAAGGCCGACACGATCTGGCGCACCGCGTCGCCGTTGACGCTCTTTCCTGCGAACGCCCCGTCGAGGTCGACGACGTGGAGGTGGCCGGCACCGGCGTCGGCGAACTTCGTCGCCTGCGCGGCAGGATCGTCGCCGTAGACGGTGGCGCGCGCCATGTCGCCTTCGGCCAGGCGGACGACCTGACCGGCCTTGAGGTCGATGGCGGGGAAGACGATCAAGCTCATGGACGCCACTTCAGGAAACGGTCGAGGAGGGCCAGGCCGTAGCGCTGGCTCTTCTCGGGGTGGAATTGCACGCCGACCATGTTGTCGCGCGCGACCGCGGCGGTGACGGGGCCGGCATGGTCGGTGGTGGCGATCACGTCTGAGTCGTCGCCTTGTAACGCGAAGCTGTGGAGGAAATACGCCTCGCCTGGCACGATCAGCGGGTGGGGGCGTGTCGGCACGACGTCGTTCCACCCCATGTGCGGCACCTTGGCGTCGCTGCCCGCGACGTCGATCAGCCGCACGCGCCCGGAGATCCAGCCAAGCCCTTCGTGGCTGCCGAGTTCCTCGCCCGCGTCGGCCATCAACTGCATGCCGACGCAGATGCCGAGGAACGGTGCACCCTCGCGCCGGACGCGCTGCTCCAGCGCCTCGACCATGCCGGGCACAGCGCGCAGCGCCTGCGCGCACGATCCGAACGCACCGACACCGGGCAGCACGATGCGGTCGGCGCGCGCAACCGTGTCGGCGTCGGAAGTAACGAGGAGGTCGGTGCAGCCTGCGGCGCGCAGCGCGTTCTCGACCGAGTGGAGGTTGCCCGCGCCGTAATCGATCAGCGCGAGCGTCATGGGCGAGCGCTCACAGCACGCCCCCTCACAACACCCCCTTGGTCGACGGGATCGCGTCCGCCTTGCGCGGGTCGATCTCGGTCGCGGTGCGCAGCGCGCGCGCCAGACCCTTGAACGCGCTTTCGGCGATGTGGTGGTTGTTGTGGCCGTGGAGCAGTTCGACGTGGAGCGTGATGCCGGCGGTCTGCGCGAATGAGTGGAAGAAATGCTCGAACAATTCGGTGTCCATCGTGCCGAGCGTCGCCTGCCCGAAAGGCGCGCGCCACACCAGCCACGGGCGGCCGGAGATGTCGAGCGACACGCGCGTCAGCACCTCGTCCATCGGCGACAGTGCGTCGCCATAGCGTCGGATGCCGCGCTTGTCGCCGAGCGCCTGCGCGACTGCGGCGCCGAGCGCCAGCGCGGTATCCTCGACCGTATGGTGCGCGTCGATGTGCAGGTCGCCCTCAGTCTTCACATCGAGGTCGATCAGCGAGTGGCGCGACAGCTGCTCGAGCATGTGATCGAAGAAGCCGACGCCGGTTACGACATGATAGACGCCGGTGCCGTCGAGGTTGACGGAAACCTCGATGCTGGTCTCGCTGGTCGAGCGCTTGATGGTCGCGGTCCGCATGGGTCCGCTCCTTAGCGCAGCCGCCGCGCCAGGCAAGTTCGCGGCCGCGCACGCTCTTGACCGGGCCAGCCACGGCGCTACCCATGCGCCGCGATGAGCGACATGCCCGACAGCCTGATCCCCTATGACGAGATCGTCCAGGAAGCCCTGCGCGCGGTGGTGGGCCGCGTGCTCAACACCGTGGCGGAAACCGGCGGGCTGCCCGGCGAGCACCATTTCTACATCACGTTCAAGACGCAGGCGCCGGGTGTCGACATCCCGCAGCGCCTGATCGAGCGTTTCCCCGACGAGATGACGATCGTGCTGCAGAACCGCTTTTGGGATTTGCTGGTCGACGACCAGCGCTTCTCGGTCGGTCTGTCGTTCAACCAGGTGCCGTCGAAGCTGGTGATCCCTTATTCGGCGATCACCGGCTTCCACGATCCCGCGGTCAATTTCGAGCTTCGCTTCCAGGCACAGGAGGGGCCGGGCGACGGTCCGGGCGGGCACGATCCGGCCGAGAACGACGGCACGCCGACCGCGGAGCAGCAGGACGGCAGCAACGTCGTCGCGGTGGATTTCAAGCGCAAGAAGTGAGGCGGGTCGTGTGCGGTTGTCCCGCGCACGCGTGCAACGACTTGCGCATCCACGCGCTTGAACGCGCATGGCCGACACACGCACCGAAACCGACTCGATCGGACCAATCGAGGTTCCCGCCGACGCTTACTGGGGCGCGCAGACCGAGCGTAGCCTGGAGAACTTTCCCTTCGGCGCGCGCGAGCGGATGCCGATCGAGATCGTCCGTGCGCTCGCTTGTGTCAAACTTGCCGCAGCGCGGGTCAACAAGCGTCATGGGTTGGCGGCGGAGAAGGCCGACGCGATCGAGGCGGCGGCGCGCGAGGTGATCGACGGCCGGCTCGACAACCAGTTCCCGCTCGTCATCTGGCAGACGGGGTCGGGCACGCAGTCGAACATGAACGTCAACGAGGTGATCGCCGGTCGCGCCAACGAGGCGCTTGGCGGCACGCGCGGCGGCAAGGTGCCGGTTCACCCCAACGACGATGTAAACCGTGGGCAGTCGTCAAACGACAGTTTTCCGACCGCGCTCCACGTCGCGGCCTCGATCAAGGCGGGGGCGGAGCTGCTGCCCGCGCTGACCAGCCTTCACGATGCGATCGACGCCAAGGCGCGCGCGTGGGACGATCTGGTCAAGATCGGGCGCACGCATCTGCAGGACGCGACGCCGCTGACGCTGGGACAGGAGTTTTCCGGTTACGCCGCGCAACTCGCCGCGTGTCGCGCGCGGATCGATGCCGCGCTGATCGACGTCAACAAGCTGGCGCAGGGCGGGACCGCCGTGGGTACGGGCCTGAACGCGCCGGCGAAGTTCGACCGCGACGTGGCGACCGAGATCGCGGCGCTGACCGGCGTCCGCTTCGTGCCCGCCGACAACAAGTTCGAGGCGCTGGCGAGCAACGACGCGCTGGTGCAGCTGTCGGGCGCGCTCAACACGCTGGCGGTCGCCTTGACCAAGATCGCCAATGACATTCGCCTGCTCGCCTCCGGCCCGCGCTCGGGTCTGGCCGAGATCGACCTGCCTGCGAACGAGCCCGGCAGCTCGATCATGCCCGGCAAGGTCAATCCCACGCAGTGCGAGATGCTGACGATGGTGGCGGCGCAAGTGATGGGCAACCATGTCGCGGTCACCGTTGGGGGCATGCAGGGGCATCTCGAGCTCAACGTGTTCAAGCCGCTGATCGGCAGCAACGTGCTGCGATCGATGGATTTGCTGGCTACGGCCATGCCCGCGTTCGAAGAGCGCTGCGTCGTCGGGATCGTGCCCAATGAGGCGCGCATCGCAGAACTGCTCGATCGCTCGCTGATGCTCGTCACCGCGCTCGCGCCCGAGATCGGCTACGACAATGCCGCCAAGATCGCCAAGCACGCGCATGCCGAGGGGCTGACGCTGCGCGAGGCGGGACTGGCGCTCGGGCTGGTTGATGCCGAGACGTTCGACCGTGTCGTGCGGCCCGAAACGATGATCGGGCGGTAGCGGAACCGGGCGCAGCGCCGGTCATTGAGTGCGGCAGGAGGATCATTTCATGGGTGCAACAACCATCGGGGCCCTGATCGGCGGCGCGATCGACGGCATGTCTGGCGATGACAGCGCAGCTGACGGTGCGCTGATCGGAGCGGTCGCCGCCAATGTGCTGAAAGTGGTCCTGCCGATCGCGGTCACCTACGCGATCGGGTGGGGTGTATTGAAAGGCGTCGCGGTGTTGAGCGACCGGATTAAGGAGGCGGTTTGATGTTGAGGACGATTTTGGGTGCGCTGGTCGGGCGTGAGATCAGCGAGCGCAACCGTGATGGCGGCATGAAGGGCGCGGTGATCGGCGCATTGCTGACGCGCGGCGTGTCGCGCATGGGGCCGCTCGGCATGGCGGCGAGTGCGGCCTATCTCGGCAAGAAGGCGTACGATCGTCACAAGGCCTCGCGCGTAGGCGTCCCGCCGCGCCGCTGACGCGTGCGCGTCACAGGTTGAAGCATTCTCCCTGCCGTGTACCAAGGTCGTGACGGCGGGGAGTGCGGAAATGAAGAACAAGACAATTGGCGCAGGTTTGCTGGCGCTCGGTATCGGCCTTGCTGCCGGTGTGGCGGTGGCACAGGGCGTGTCCTTCTCCGGCAATCGAGCCGCGCTGCTGGTGCTCGGATCAGGGCATTTCGACAATCCTGGTGCCGACATCGCCAATGTTCGGGTCGAGAATATTCTGACGCCCGATCGCCAGCGCGAGATCGAAGCGGTGGTTGACCGCTTGGCGCGTTTTCGCCCCAACCACGTCGCTGTAGAGTGGAACGCCGTCGATCAGGCAAAACTCGACAAGCGTTATGCCGAATACCGCGCCGGACGTTACAAGCTGACGGCCGATGAGCGTGACCAGCTCGGGTTGAGGCTTGCGGCCAAGCTCAACCTGCCGCGCGTCGATGCAGTCGATTTCGTTGGCGACGGGCCGGGCAAGGATGCCGATTACGACTTCGTTGGCTGGATGAAGACGCACGGCCGCGCAGCCGAGTGGACCGCGTTCGAGCGGCAAGCCCAGGCGCAGGCCGATGCGACCGGTGCACGGCAGCGTTGCACGTCGATCGGTGACTGGCTGCGCTATTATGCAGATCCGAACTACACACGGCTTAACGAGACGCCTTATTACACCATCGCGCGCTTCGGCGATGCGCGCGACAATCCCGGAGCCAACTGGGTCGGCCAGTGGCACGCGCGCAACCTGAAGATCTACGCCAATCTGGCGCACCTTGCGGGGCGGCCGGGTGACCGGACAGTGGTGATCTTCGGTGCCGGCCACGCGCCGCTGCTGCGCGCCTATGCGAGCGAGTCCGGCACGTTCAACGTCGCCGACACGCGCGATTACCTGCCGTCAGGATCCAAGCGCCGCTGTTGACTCGCTCCGCTCGCCGACGCGCCCTGATTGGCGGCTGGCGCGCACCCTTCGTCGACCGTCGGCGTTGAGCGCGCAAAGGAGTGCCGGCGTGAGTGACGATGATCGGATGACGGGCGGCGGCCGTGCGGTGCCGAGCGGGCGCGTCGCGCGACTGGGCGCGTTCGGACGGCTGGCAGGCGGGGTCGCGGGCGGCGTCGTCGCAGAGGGCGCGCGGCGGCTGGCGAGCGGCGAGCGACCACGGATGGGCGACCTGTTGCTCACCCCCGCCAATGCGACGCGCGTCGCCGATCAGCTCGCCAATCTGCGCGGCGCGGCGATGAAGCTGGGGCAGATGGTGTCGATGGACGCGGGCGACATGCTGCCGCCCGAACTGACGCAGATTTTGGCGCGGTTGCGCGACAATGCGCACCACATGCCGCCCAGGCAGCTGGACACGGTGCTGGCGCGTGAATGGGGTCAGGGCTGGCGCCGCCGCTTCGCGCACTTCCAGGCGCACCCGATCGCCGCCGCCTCGATCGGGCAGGTCCACCGCGCGCGCCTGCCGGACGGGCGCGAACTGGCCATCAAGGTGCAATATCCCGGCGTCAAGGAGAGCATCGACGCCGATGTCGACAACGTCGCGACGCTGCTGCGCGTGTCGGGGCTGCTGCCGCGCGAACTCGATATCCGCCCGCTGCTGGAAGAGGCCAAGCGGCAGTTGCACGAGGAAGCGGATTACCGCCGCGAGGGCGGGATGCTGGCGCGCTACGGCGAATTACTAGCCGGGGAGGACGGGTTCGTGGTGCCACGGCTCGAACCGTCGCTGACGACCGAACGCGTGCTGGCAATGGATTTCGTTGCGGGCGTTCCGATCGAGATGCTGGAGGACGGTGACCAGGAGGTGCGCGACGCCGCGATGGCGCGGCTGATTGCGCTCGTGCTGCGCGAGCTGTTCGACTGGGGATTGATGCAGACCGATCCCAACTTTGCCAATTATCGCTGGCAGCCCGACACTGGCCGTTTGGTGCTGCTCGATTTTGGTGCGGCGCGCGGCGTGCCGGCAGAAACGAGCGCGGGGTATCGCCGGCTGCTCGCCGCCGGGTTGTCGGGCGACCGCGATGCCGTGCGTGAGGCGGCGGTTGCGGCGGGCTTCATGGGCGGGGCGGCGGCGACGGCGCATCGCGCGCTGGTCGACCGGATGATCGACGTGATCCTGTCCGAGCTCAACCAGCCCGGCGTGTTCGACTTCGGCGACCGCGCCTTCGTCGGCGTGGTTCGCGAGCAGGCCGTCGACATGGCGCGCGATCGCTCGACCTGGCATTTGCCGCCGATCGACACGTTGTTCGTGCAGCGCAAGATTAGCGGCACCGCGCTGCTGGCGGCACGGTTGAAGGCGCGCGTCGACATCCGCGCGATGGTGGCGGCGCGGCTGGGCGAGGGTACCGTGGTCGCCTGACCTCGTGCGGGAACGCATCGCCTACCCGGTTCTTTGTGCGTCGGCATATGCAGGAGCCCACGCATGACCTTTCACCCCGAACCGCCCTTTCCCGAACAGCAGCAGCAGGTGCCTGGCCACACCGAGAAGATGGACCCGCGGCCCGACCATGGCGAGGACAGCTATGTCGGCTACGGGCGGTTGAACGACCGCAAGGCGATCGTGACCGGCGGCGACAGCGGCATCG
>NZ_AORY01000018.1:2500-5935 GCF_000382485.1 Sphingomonas sp. Mn802worker
TTGTGAATGGGTTCTTAAAATCGATGCCGTGAAGGTATCGGCTTTGAGCGAAGCTGCGGCGACCGTAAGGTTGTCGTGTGCAAGGCTTGGAGCTGGTTCATTTCACAAAATCTGGCTGAGATTATCATCCCATACCAAGATACTGCACGACGCTGCTCTGCCGAGTTTCGTGTCGGTCTTTGGCCGATCCAGCGTTGATGTTGGTGGTGTGGGCTCTCAAGCGTGAGGTAAGGGCAATTCGTGGATGCCTTGGCGCATACAGGCGATGAAGGACGTGGCACGCTGCGATAAGCTGCGGTGAGGTGTGAGCAACCTTTGACCCGCAGATTTCCGAATGGGGAAACCCACTCATCCTGATGATCTAGCTTATGGCTAGGTCATGAGGGTTTTGAGTATCTTGGACCTGAATACATAGGGTTCAAGAAGCGAACCCGGCGAACTGAAACATCTCAGTAGCTGGAGGAAAAGACATCAACCGAGATTCCGTTAGTAGTGGCGAGCGAACGCGGACCAGGCCAGTGCCTATTGTTCAACTAGCAGAAGCTTCTGGAAAGTAGCACCATAGCGGGTGACAGTCCCGTATGCGAAAGTGAGACAATGGGACTCGAGTAGGGCGGAACACGTGTAATTCTGTCTGAACATGGGGGGACCACCCTCCAAGCCTAAATACTCGTATGCGACCGATAGTGAACTAGTACCGTGAGGGAAAGGTGAAAAGCACCCCGATGAGGGGAGTGAAACAGTACCTGAAACGGATTGCCTACAAGCAGTAGGAGGGGTCTTGTGCCCTGACTGCGTACCTCTTGCATAATGGGTCTGTGACTTAATGTATCGAGCAAGCTTAAGCCGTTAGGTGTAGGCGCAGCGAAAGCGAGTCTGAATAGGGCGCACATAGTTCGATGTATTAGACCCGAAACCCGGCGATCTAGGCATGACCAGGATGAAGGTGTGGTAACACACACTGGAGGTCCGAACCGATTAACGTTGAAAAGTTACCGGATGAGTTGTGTTTAGGGGTGAAAGGCCAATCAAGCCGGGAAATAGCTGGTTCTCCGCGAAAACTATTGAGGTAGTGCCTCGAGCGGACACCATAGGGGGTAGAGCACTGGATGGGTGCGGGGGTCGCGAGATCTACCAAACCTAACCAAACTCCGAATACCTGTGAGTGATACTCGGGAGACAGACGGCGGGTGCTAAGGTCCGTCGTCAAAAGGGAAACAGCCCTGACCAACAGCTAAGGTCCCCAAGTCACGTCTAAGTGGGAAAGCATGTGGGAATCCCAAAACAACCAGGAGGTTGGCTTAGAAGCAGCCATCCTTTAAAGAAAGCGTAACAGCTCACTGGTCTAAACAAGGGTTCCTGCGGCGAAGATGTAACGGGGCTCAAGACGTGCACCGAAGCTTTGGGTGTGAACTTTGTTCACGCGGTAGCGGAGCGTTCCGTAGGCCTGCGAAGCCATCTGGTAATGGGTGGTGGAGGTATCGGAAGTGCGAATGCAGACATGAGTAGCGATAAAGAGGGTGAGATGCCCTCTCGCCGAAAGACCAAGGGTTCCTGCGCAAGGCTAATCCGCGCAGGGTGAGCCGGCCCCTAAGACGAGCCCGAAGGGGGTAGTCGATGGGAATCAGGTTAATATTCCTGAGCCTGGTGGTGTGTGACGGATGGTGTGTGTTGTTCGCCCTTAACGGATTGGGCGGGCTTCGAAACTGTCCCGGGAAATAGCCCCACCGTATAGACCGTACCCGAAACCGACACAGGTGGTCAGGTAGAGTATACCAAGGCGCTTGAGAGAAGTGTCCTGAAGGAACTCGGCAAATTGCCTCCGTACCTTCGGAAGAAGGAGGCCCGATGTAAGCGCAAGCTCTCATCGGGGGCACAGGCCAGGGGGTAGCGACTGTTTAGCAAAAACACAGGGCTCTGCTAAGTCGGCTTCAAGACGACGTATAGGGCCTGACGCCTGCCCGGTGCCTGAAGGTTAAGTGGAGGGGTGCAAGCTCTGAAATGAAGCCCAGGTAAACGGCGGCCGTAACTATAACGGTCCTAAGGTAGCGAAATTCCTTGTCGGGTAAGTTCCGACCTGCACGAATGGCGTAACGACTTCCCCACTGTCTCCAGGACATGCTCAGCGAAATTGAATTCTCCGTGAAGATGCGGAGTACCCGCGGTTAGACGGAAAGACCCCGTGCACCTTTACTGCAGCTTCAGAGTGGCAGTGGACAAGAACTGTGTAGCATAGGTGGGAGGCTTTGAAGCATTGGCGCCAGCCGGTGTGGAGCCATAGGTGAAATACCACCCTGTTGTTGTTTACTGTCTAACCTCGATCCATGAAACTGGATCAGGGACCCTCTGTGGCGGGTAGTTTGACTGGGGCGGTCGCCTCCTAAAGAGTAACGGAGGCGCGCGAAGGTTGGCTCAGGCCGGTTGGAAACCGGCTGTTAGAGTGCAATGGCATAAGCCAGCCTGACTGCGAGACTGACAAGTCGAGCAGAGACGAAAGTCGGTCATAGTGATCCGGTGGTCCCTCGTGGAAGGGCCATCGCTCAACGGATAAAAGGTACGCCGGGGATAACAGGCTGATAACCCCCAAGAGCTCATATCGACGGGGTTGTTTGGCACCTCGATGTCGGCTCATCACATCCTGGGGCTGGAGCAGGTCCCAAGGGTTTGGCTGTTCGCCAATTAAAGTGGTACGTGAGCTGGGTTCAGAACGTCGCGAGACAGTTTGGTCCCTATCTGCCGTGGGCGTCGAAATTTGAGAGGAGTTGACCCTAGTACGAGAGGACCGGGTTGAACGTACCTCTGGTGTACCTGTCGTCGTGCCAACGGCGCAGCAGGGTAGCTATGTACGGACGGGATAACCGCTGAAAGCATCTAAGCGGGAAGCCTCCCTCGAGATAAGATTTCTCAGGACGGTCGAAGACCACGACCTTGATAGATCGGATGTGGAAGCGCGGTAACGCGTGAAGCTAACCGATACTAATCGTCCTATTCGCGCTTGATGAGCTCACACCCCCAACATCAACGCTGGTACAGCCAGCGCAAGATCACGGGCGGGATGATCCTCTCGCAGCCAGTGCACGCACTCGATTTTAACCCAATACGCATCTCGCAGGCACCATTGCCTGGTGGCCATAGCGTCGGTGTCCCACCCGATCCCATCCCGAACTCGGCCGTGAAACCCCTCTGCGCCAATGGTACTATCGCTCAAGCGATGGAAGAGTAGGTCGCCGCCAGGCATTGATGCCTGCGAACATGCACAAGAACCCATCACAACGTCACTCTCCTCCTCTCGGAGGTCATAGCCGAGCCGCACTGCGACACGCCTGACGCGTGCCCCGTACCGCTCAGCCAAACGTCGCGGGGTGGAGCAGCCCGGTAGCTCGTCAGGCTCATAACCTGAAGGTCGCTGGTTCAAATCCAGCCCCCGCAACCAAC
>NZ_AORY01000019.1 GCF_000382485.1 Sphingomonas sp. Mn802worker
GGCCGCCGCCCTGGTCCTGGTAGCGCAGGTAGTAGGTCTTGCCGCCCGTCGAACGGCATTCCAGCACGAAGCCGGTGACGGTCTCGTCGTAATAGTCGGTCTTCTTCTTGCCGGACTTACAACGAGCGGTGAGGCAGAAGGTGTGGTCGAGTTTCGCTTTGGGCATGGAAGTGCTCTCCTGTGGGTTGGGTGTTCGGGGGTTGGAGCCGCCGGGCAGCGCGGGCGGCGGCGGGTAGGCGGGTGACCGGCGAGCCGGGATCGCTGCCCAGCGGGGCTGTGGCGGCCCACTCGGGGCACCCGCGCCGCCGCCGGGCTGGGCAGCGGGCGCGGGGTGGCGGGGCAGCGCCGCAGGTTT
>NZ_AORY01000020.1 GCF_000382485.1 Sphingomonas sp. Mn802worker
AGCGTCAGCACAAGATCGGTGCGTATGGCGACATCACCTTTGCCCAGGCCAAGAAGGCAGCGCAACGGTACCGGTCCGAGGTGGTGATGGGCGGCGATCCAGGCGCCGCCAAAGCAGAAGCCAGAGCGGTACCGCACTATTCTGACCTCGCCGCCATGCACATGGCCGACGCCAAGCTGCACCAACGCGCTTTCGGTACCACCGAGATGTACATGCGCCGCCACATCGTGCCGCGCTGGGGCAAGGTGCGGCTCACCGACATCGACAGCCGTGAGGTAGCGCAGTGGCTCGCTTCCAAGCGCAACGAGGGGCTGGCTCCTGCGACCGTGCTCAAGATCAAAATGATCTTTGCGCGATCCTTCGAGCTCGGCCGCAAGTGGGCGATTGCCGGCTGTGATCGAAATCCTGTGCGCGTGGTCGAGACCAAGCCGGTCAACAATGCGCGCGAGCGCTTCCTGACCGCCGAGGAGGCAGCACGATTACGCGAGGCGGCGTCGGCGTCGAAGAACAAGCAGCTGCGTCCGATTGTTGACTTGTTGCTGCTCACCGGCTGCCGCGTCGGCGAATTGCTGAAGGCGCGATGGGAACACGTCGACCTCGAACGCCGGGTCTGGTTCATTCCGACCAGCAAGACCGGCAAGCCGCGTCACGTGCCGCTCTCGTCTGCGGCGCTCGACGTGATCGGTAAGCTGCCCCGCTTCGACAACTGCCCGTGGCTGATTCCCAACCCCGGCACGAAGAAGCCATTCGTGCAGCTGAAGAACCCGTGGAAGACGGCACGAGAGGCTGCCAATCTGCCCGACCTGCGCATCCACGACCTGCGCCACTCGGCGGCGTCGTTCATGGTCAACAGTGGGGTCGACCTGTTCGCGGTGGGTAAGGTGCTGGGGCACGCGAACGTCGCCAGCACGGCGCGCTACAGCCACCTCGCCAACGACACGCTGCTCGCCGCCGTCGAGGCCGGCGCGAAGAAGCAGGCGGCCGCCTGACCCCTCCCCCACCCCGCGCGCTAGCCCCTAAAGGCTGGTTCGCGGGGCGCCTTTAAATGTTTGATCCGTTCCGATGGCAAAATGTGAATCACTTAACGCCCAGTGTTAACCCAGTCATTAAGCACTTTAACTGACCATCGTGGGCTTCTCCCAAGTACAGTAGTAGGTTGGGGAAACGGCTTCATACCCACAAAGTCATCAGCTCTGCCCATCATCGCGCTTACTGATCCAACATATGATGGGGATGAACCTGAGCGCAAACGCTCAAGAGTAGAACGCGAAATGCCAAGCTTCTCACATATTGCATCAATCCCAAGCAGGGTATCTTTTGAGCCAAAATCAAACGACATTAACATATTCCTTCATACGGCGGGCTGATGTACGATGACGCCTCCTGAGGCAAAATGCGGTATCAGCGGAGAGGTGTCAATCCCGGTGCGATACCTGCATGGTGGTCAGCAGCGGAGCCAACCCGTTTGCCGTCGGCAAGGTGCTGGGGCACGCCGACGTCGCCAGCACGGCGCGGTACAGCCACCTCGCAAATGCCACGCTGCTCGCCACCGTAGAAGCTGGTGCCGCAAAGCGGGCTCAGGATGCCCGATCAACTCACCCGCCCCGCGCGCTGGCCTCACGGCTGGTTCGCGGGGCGGTTACCTATTTCTTTTTTGCTTCGGGCTTGGAAGATTGCCCACTCACCAGCCCACATCGCCATCACTCCTGCGGCGAGCCGATCGGATTAGGCACGTACGAGCGGGTGAGCGGCAACAACATCTGATAGCGCGGCTCGAACTTTTCGTAGTGCGCGTAGATCATCTCGATCAGCGCCTCGCCGTCGATGAGCCGCAGGTTCGGCTTGGTGCGCTCGAACGTACGCGCGTCGGCGCTGAAGCCGCCAAGCGTCACGAACAGTCCGTGCTCGCCGCGCTCGATCGCCCCGTGCAGCTGCTGCACCTCCGGGCGTCCGATCGTTGAGAGCACCTGTTTGCACTGCACCTTGATGATCGGAGGCTCGAACCCGAGTTCATCGCGGTGCGCGATGATGTCAACGCCGCCGTCGCCCGAGGCCTGCGTCACGCGCGAGAAGTAGCCCATGCACTTCAGCAGGTGCGCGACGAAGTGCTCGAACTGGTAAGCCGTCTGCCCGCCCTTCAGGCGTTTGATGATGAAGTCTTCGGTCGACTCCTGCACCTGGGCGGCGGCGCGCTCGGCGCTGACCTCGTCGATCTCCGCCGCCTCGAAGGCCTCACCCCGGAGCGCCGCCAGGAACTCCTCCGCGTTGGAGCTGACCCGGAACAGCGTCAGCGCCGAGCCGATCTCGTTGAGCGCCGGCTGAGAGAACGACGTACGCGGCACCGAGCGCCGCCACTGCACCGCGCGCGCGTTGTGGCAGTCATCCGGCAGCGCAGGGTCGACCCGGTACTCGCCCGCGACGACGCCAATGTTGACCATTCGGTCTTCCTTCGACGGGTACACGACCACGTCGCCCGCCTTCATCTCGCGCACGAAGCGGAACAACACCCCCGCGGACACGGCGACGTTCCCTGCTTTGGCGTCGGGGTATGTTGCCGAGTAGGCCGCCTTGAAGGCCTCGCGGGTCGGGGCGAGCTTTGACAGGTCTCCCACGTCGTTCCAGCCGAGCGCCACGTAGCCCTGCGATATGGGTGCGACGCCGTGCTCGCGAGCCATGTGGATGCCCCAGATCACCTGCTCTGCCACTTTGCCGATGCTCCCAAACTGTCTCAAGCTCACTTCACACAAACAAGCTTGATCTCGCCGCCTTGCCACAAGCTCAGATCGTGTCCCATAGAGCTTCAGTGAACGCCACACCTGAAGCCGCTGCTCGCAGGATAATCGATAGTCAGCTCGAAGCAGCAGGCTGGATTATTCAAGATCGTGCGTCGATGAACCGCTTGGCGTCACTAGGAGTAGCAGTTCGCGAGTATCCTTTGACTTCGGGACCGTGTGACTACCTTCTACTCGTAGGCGGTAAGGCATGCGGGGTGATCGAGGCTAAGCCGGCAGGAACCACGCTGTCTGGCGTCGCCGAACAGGCGCGCGGGTATCAGCCGCAGGCAGGACAGGCGCTGGCGCGTTGGACTGACCCGCTGCGCTTCGACTATCAGGCGTCCGGGACCGAAATCCTGTTCTCCGACCGGCTTGACCCGCTCCACCGTTCACGACGCGTGTTCGCGTTCCATCGGCCCGAGATGCTGCACGACTGGCTGAAGGCAGGATCATCGCTGCGGGCCCGCCTCGCCGATATGCCCCCGCTCGTCACCGATGGTCTGCGTGACTGCCAAGTTGAAGCGATCAATGGGCTTGAGGCGTCACTTGCCAGCGACCGGCCGCGCGCGTTCGTGCGGATGGCGACGGGCGCGGGCAAGACCTTCACTGCTGCGACGCTCGCCTATCGGCTGCTCGCCCATGCCGACGCGCGGCGCATCCTGTTTCTGGTCGATCGCAACAACTTGGGGCGGCAGACCCTCAAGGAGTTTCAAACCTATCGGCCACCGGGCACCGGCCGGCTGTTCACCGAGCTGTATAACGTCCAGCGCCTGGGTGCGGCTGGCCTCGACCCGCCGGCTAAAGTCGTCATCTCGACCATCCAGCGCGTCTTCGCCCAGCTGACCGGCACCGAGCTCTCGGAGGAGGACGAAGAGGCCAGCGACTTCGAGCGCGGCTGGACCCCGCCGCCGAAGACCGTCAGTTACAGCGCGACGATGCCGCCGGAAATGTTTGACATCGTCGTAGTCGACGAATGCCACCGCTCGATCTATGGCAGCTGGCGCCAGCTGCTCGACTATTTCGACGCGCAGGTCATCGGCCTGACGGCGACGCCCACGGTGCAGACCGCGGCCTTCTTCGACGAGAACCTCGTCGCCGACTATCCGTACGAGAAGTCGGTGGCGGACGGCGTCAACGTGCCGTTCGAGATCTTCCGCATCCGCACCCAGATCGGCGAGCATGGTGGCCGGGTCGAGAAGGGCTACACCGTCCCCGTCCGCGATCGTCACACCCGCGCGCAGACCTATCGCCTGCTCGACGACGACCTCACTTATTCGCCGCAGGACCTCGATCGCAGCGTCATCGCTCGCAACCAGATCCGCACCGTGCTGGAGACGTACCGCGACACGCTGTTCACCGAGCTGTTCCCCGGCCGTAGCGAGGTGCCGAAGACGCTGATCTTCGCCAAGGACGACAACCATGCCGAGGAGATCGTCGAGATCGCCCGCGAGGTTTTCGACCAGGGCAATGATTTCGCCAAGAAGATCACCTACAAGGTCGGCGCGAAATATGCCGAGACGGTGATCGCCGAGTTCCGCAACGCCTATAACCCGCGCATCGCCGTCACCGTCGATATGATCGCCACCGGCACCGACGTGAAGGCGATCGAGGCGCTGATCTTCCTGCGCGACGTCCGCTCGGCGGTGTATTTCGAGCAGATGCGCGGGCGCGGCGTGCGGACGATCGATACCGCGACGCTCGCCACGATCACGCCGGGGGCGGGCGTGAAAGACCGGTTCGTGCTGGTCGACGCGGTTGGCGTCACCGACAGCTTGAAGACGCAGGCGATCCCGCTGGAGCGCGAACATGGCATAGCGTTCGAAAAGCTGCTGGAGCAGGTCGCCAGCGGTCGCAGCGACGAGGACGCGGTATCCACGCTCGCCGGGCGGCTGGCGCGGCTCGACCGCAAGCTGGACGATGCGGCAAAGGCGAAGATCGAGGCGGTTGCGGGTAGACCACTGGCCGCGCTCGCCGGTGAACTGATCGACGCGATCGACGCTGACAAAATCGAGGCCGACGCTCGCCAGCGCTACGGCGCCACCGCCACCGATGCCGAGATCGAGGCCGTCGCCGCTGACCGGCGCGAGGCGGCGCTCACCGCCTACAACGA
Source organism: Sphingomonas sp. Mn802worker (assembly GCF_000382485.1). Lineage (GTDB taxonomy): Bacteria > Pseudomonadota > Alphaproteobacteria > Sphingomonadales > Sphingomonadaceae > Sphingomonas. The sequence goes on from NZ_AORY01000020.1 coordinate 4,885, forward strand.
TCCCGCGCTTCGCCGCGTGCTGATCGAGTTGAAGAAGGCGTCCGAGGTGGTCATCGACGACATCAGCCGCGACTTCGTCGTGTCGTCTGCCTGGGACGAGGGGCAGGCGACGACGATGACGACGGACTTCAGCCGCTTCCTCGACGAGCACCGCGACGAGCTGATCGCGTTGCGCATCCTCTACGGCCTGCCCGCCGCGTCGAAGCGGCTGACCTATGCCAGCCTGGAGGAGCTGCGCGACGCAATGATGCGCCCGCCGTGGCTGCTCGAGCCGCTGGCGCTGTGGAGCGCCTATCGCCGGCTGAATGCCGAGAAGGTGCGCGCCAACCCGGCAAAGACGCTGACCGACATCGTCGCTCTGGTCCGCTTCGCAACAGGCGGCGCCGACACGCTGGCGCCGCTATCGTCAGATATGGCGGGCCGGTTCAACCTGTGGCTGGGCCGAGAGCAGCGCGCCGGGCGCAGCTACACGCAGGACCAGCTCGGCTGGCTGGAGGCGATCCGCGACTATCTGGCCGCCAACATCGAGGTGACGACGGCCGACATCCAGGACCAGTTCGAACGCCGCGGCGGCATCATCGGCGCTCGCCGGGCTTTCGGCCCGGGGCTCGACACGTTACTCGACGAGCTTCAGGACGCGCTGGTGGCGTAGTTAGGGGCGCGTGGGATGCCGAAGAAGGTTGCGGCGGCGGGGCCGATCGAAGGGCCTTGGGCGTTGCCGGAGGGGTGGCGCTGGGAGCGGCTGGGCAACGTGGCGGATCGAATCGCCGACAAGCACAAGCCCGATCCCACGTCTGTTCTTCCCTTCGTGGGAATGGATGCGATCGCCCCTCGCTCAATGGTCGTCAGTGCCACGCAGCCGTTCGGCCAGTTGCGCAGCGCTGGGGCCGCCTTCAAGAAAGGCGATGTTTTATATGGTCGTCTCCGGCCCTACCTGAACAAGGTTTGGCATGCGAACTACGCGGGTGCATGCTCCGGCGAGTTCATTGTTATCCGGCCGTCGGCCGATGTAGACGCACAGTATCTAACCGTCCTGTTGCATAGTGATGCCTTCGTCGAGTTCGCTTCGCATGCCGTTACTGGCGACCGGCCGCGCATCGACTTTAATACCATGGCCGCCTTTCCGGTGCCCCTTCCACCTATCGACATTCAGGGCGGCATCATCGCTCGCGTCGGTGAGCTTTTCGCCGAGATCGACGATGGCGATGCAGCGCTGGCCCGCGCGCGCGATGATCTAGCGACGTGGCGCAAGGCGCTGCTCAAGGCCGCCGTCACCGGCGAACTAACCGCCGACTGGCGCGCCGCCAATCGTCACAAGGAAACCGGCGCCGATCTACTCACCCGCATCCTAGCCAACCGCCGTTCTCAGTGGGCGATCGAACCGTCGAACAGAGGGAAGCGATACAAGGAACCAGAGGCGGTAAGCGCCGCTGGCCTACCAAATATACCGGATAGCTGGGTGTGGACGAATGTCGATTCCATACTGGTGGGTGGAATTCAGAATGGCCTCTATCTTCCCCAATCGGCATATGGCGATGGACATCCCATTTTGCGGATCGATGACTTCCAGTCAGGGACAGCTCGCCCTTCAGCTGAACTGCGCCTGGTCAGCACCGACATCGAGACAACACAAACGTACGCACTCAAAGCGGGTGACCTGGTCGTAAATCGTGTGAACAGTATGACGCACTTGGCCAAATCATTTCTCGTCCGTGACCATCACGTCCCCGCGCTCTTCGAGAGCAATATGATGCGAATGAAGCCATCGGAGATGCTCGATCTCGACTACTTCGAATATTATATATCGTCAGATATTGGCCGCTCGAGACTATGCCGGAACGCGAAAGCAGCAGTAAATCAAGCAAGCGTCAATCAGACGGACGTTAAGACGACACCTATACCGCTCCCCTCACGCGAAGAGCAGAACGTCATCGCGACGAGGGTTGAGAGCCTCATGGCCGAGGCGGAAGCTGGGGCTGACAACCTGATCGCGATGAGTGCTCATTCCGTCACCCTCCGCCAATCCATTCTCGCCGCCGCCTTCCGTGGAGAACTCGCATGAACGAACAGGCGCTGGTCGCGAAGGTGTGGAACTACGCGCACGTCCTGCGCGACGACGGCGTGTCCTATGGCGACTATCTCGGCCAGATCAGCTTCCTGCTATTCCTCAAGATGGACAAGGAGCGGACCGACGCGCTGGGCGAGGCGTCCGCGCTGCCCGCCGACGCCAACTGGGACACGCTGGCGGGCCGCGCCGGCGAGGATCTGGAACGGACCTATCGCCATATCCTCGACACGCTGTCGAAGCGCACCGACATCGTCGGCACGCTGTTCCTGAAGGCCGAGAACAAGATCGGCGATCCCGCCAAGCTCCAGCGGCTGGTGACGCTGATCGGCGCCGAGACGTGGATGGGCCTGAACGTCGACGTGAAGGGCACGATCTACGAGGGGCTGCTGGAGCGCAACGCGGGCGAGGTGAAGTCCGGTGCCGGCCAGTATTTCACGCCGCGCCCGCTGATCGAGGTCATCACCCAGCTCGTCGATCCCGAGCCGAACGACACCGTGCATGATCCAGCGGTCGGCACCGGCGGCTTCCTGCTCGCTGCCTACGAACACATGAAGGCCAAGCCGGCAGCCAAAGATCGGCGAGTCGCCACCGCGCTGCGCACTGACAAGCTGTCGGGCACCGACATCGTCGCCGAGGTGGTGCGGCTGTGCGCAATGAACCTGTACCTGCACGGCATCGGCGGCGCGACGTCCCCGGTCACGCAGAAGGACGCGCTGCTTGATCGCGGCGACAAGGCCTTCGACGTCATCCTAACCAACCCGCCCTTCGGCAAGCGCCAGTCGTTCCGCATCGTCCGCGAGGACGGCGGCATCGACAGCGAGCGGCAGGATTACGTCCGCGACGACTTCACCGTCACCACGGGCAACAAGCAGCTCAACTTCCTCCAGCACATCATGTCGATCCTGAAGGTCGGCGGCAGCGCCGCCGTCGTCATGCCAGACAACGTGCTGTTCGAGGGCGGCGCGGGCGAGACGCTGCGCAAGCGGCTGCTCAAGGAGTTTGAATTTCACACGCTGCTGCGGCTGCCGACCGGCATCTTCTACAGTCAGGGGGTGAAGGCCAACGTCCTGTTCTTCGACCGCGGTACCCCCGGCACCGGCGTCGCGACGAAAGACCTTTGGGTGTACGACCTGCGCACCAACCAGCGCTTCACCCTACGGGAGCGCCCGCTGAAGCGCTCGGACCTTGATGATTTCGTCGCCTGCTACGGCTCGAAATACGGCCGCCGTGAGCGGCAGGAGACCGAACGCTTCCACCGCTACGGCTATGACGAGCTGGTCAAGCGCGACAAGCTCAACCTGGACCTGTTCTGGCTGAAGGACGCCAGCGCCACCGACCCGGACACGCTGCCCCCACCCGCCGAAATCGCCGCCGAGATCGTCGACAGCCTGGAGACCGCGCTCGAAAAGTTTCGGCTGGTCGCGGCGAAGCTCGGCGCTAAGGACTCGATCGATGCCGTGCCGTGACGGTTTCGCAGGTATGGCGCAGGTCGCTTTTCGCGCGTTTCCCACGCCGAAGCGCTTTCACTAGGAAGCGGCTAATCGAGGGGCTCGGCTAAACCTGGGTGGTCAGTGGGTGATGCTGGAAAACTACCCGCAAATCACACCTAACATGCTATTATAATTTGTTTTTATGCGACGTCACACAGGCCTTCGTAATGCGGGGGTCACAGGTTCGAGTCCTGTAAGCGGCACCACCTTCTTTATGGCACTTCCACTAGGAAAACGGCGGCTATCCTGCTGGAGGGGCGCAGGCCAGGGTGGCCTGGCTGGGTTCTGCCTGGGGCGCTCTGGGCAGGAAAAATCGGCCGGACCCACGCTATCCCTTTTCTGCAGGCTTCCATGCGCTTGGTGAGCGCAGGCCCACGTCCGGCACTGTTCATGCTGGTCTCGGCGTTGATGGGGCTTGACAAGATGAGGGCGGCTTACGCCCATGCGATAGCAAGCGGCTATCGTTTCTACTCTTACGGCGACGCCTCCCTCTTACTTCCGTAGCGTACTCTTGGTAGGATGGCGGGAGGTGCCCTTCTATTCGTGCTTTCAACAAGGGCCCGTCGGCCTACCGTCTCCAGCAGGACTTATCGTGGCAACAGCGGTTGATCCGATTTACGCCGCTTTCGACCGCGTAACTTAGCGGCACCCAGCCGGAAGGCCGCAAACCTTAATGGCCTCGAAACAGGGCTTTTCATGCTGGTCTCGTCGCTGATGGGTCTCGAGCGGATGAAGGCGGCTTACGCCTATGCCATTGCGAATGACTACTGTTTCTAATCCTACGGTGACGCGTCGCTGCTCTTTCCGTAACTGCCTAACGGTGGGTAGAAGGTGGGAGCTTATGAGCGCGACTCACGCGAACCTCGCATCCGTAATGAGAAGGGCGATCTCGCTGCGTCGGTAGCGTTTGCCTTCCGAGCGAACGTTCGCGTGGATTACACCTAGGCCGCTTTGTCAGGACTGCTGGACCGGGCGCGCATTCATCGCTGCTATGCAGCGACGAGTTCTGCAATCTTGGCGGCGACTTGCGCCATTGACTCCTCGGCGGTGCTCAGACCGGCGCGGGATGCCAGCAACAGACTGACCTGCTCCAACTCATCGTAGGTCGTACCATGCACAACCGGAACAAGCCGCTCCCGCCGCAGGAGAGCTGAAAGCTCTTTGTCTGCAACTCCTTCCGCTGGAAGACGCCGCAGCATAGCCGGCGTCACCAAAACGATGCCGACGCGCGAATTCACCAAGCCCTTGTCGATTGCCCGCATCATCGGCACTCCAAGACCCAGGTCTTTCTCGCTAAACCATACGCGGACGCCGCGCGCTTCCAGCAGATCATGCAGTTCTTTGGCGGAGCCCTGCCGGTCGTCCCAAGCGTGACATAGGAATACGTCCCGCAGCTCGGGCCGAGACAACGCCAAACTCTCGACGTTCTCGCGAACGGGCGTAAGCGCCTGCACCTGTTCCGGCGTGTAAAAGATGGCGGAGCCGGCGCCCGACCAGCGCGGCTTGACGGTGCGGCGCCCCGACCCGCCCCCGAGACTTATCGAACTGCTGGGGGATGGGGAGTATGACGAGGACGAGTACGATGGTCGGTAACTGTTAAAGCCGCCATATCCACGACCATAGCGACTACCACACGCCGGGCAGTCGGCTGCCGCAGCGGCCGATCGGTGTCCTCTCACTGGCGCTGTACAACCCACCATGTCGTTCACCCTTACTAATCATTGGTACAAGCGAGGCGACGCTGTGTGTTCGACAGCGCCGCCTCAGATTTACTTCTCGTGCGTGGTGGTGCCTGGACTGCGCTTCCCGTGCGCCGCCGTCACGAAGCGGCCGGATGACGCGCTGCGATAGGAGCCGCCTGTACTCCCGCTCCTGCCGCTGGCCTCGTGCACCGTCGTACCCGGGCTACGCTGCCCGTGCGCGGTCGTGACATACCGACCCGAGATTGCACTCCGGTAGGAACCACCACTCTTTCCTTTGCTCATGTGCCACTTCCTTCGCTGTGCCCGAACCACGCCCCGCTTGACTCTCACGCGTACAAATGATTCGAACGTTTCAGACGTAAGGCAGTTTCAGCCGTGAGGCGACTTGTCTTACCCGTGAAACAGTAATGGTGCGCCGAGGTTGAGTCAATCGCCGGTGTTGGAGAAACTATGACGCTTCCTATCGAGGAGCTGGGACGGCTGATTGCGAGGAAGCGGGGCGCGAGGGGCATTCGGGCCGCCGCCGCAGAAGCGGATGTCAGCCCCGCTACTCTGTCCAGAGTTGAGAACGGCAACCTGCCCGATCTTGCCACATTTGCGAAAATCTGCCGATGGCTCGACGTCGATCCCGCGCGCTTCCTCGGTGTTCAGCGCGATACGTCGTCCGCCGTGCCAGACCGCGCGGTGGCCCATTTCCGAAAGAAGCCAACAGTCTCGAAGGAAACAGCAACGTCTCTTGGCGCGCTGATCCTCGCCGCTCAGCGCGCGAGGCAAGCCCGCGCGGACTTGGAGCGCGGCGAGTAGGATGCGGCGCGGGTTCAAGGCGGATGCCGAGCGTAGATCAGTAGCTGCGAGAGAGCGTCTTGGGCTTCAACCCACTGACAAACTGTGCCCGTGGGAGTATGCGGACGCACTCGGCGCGATGGTGTTTGCTGCCGACGAGCTCGAGCTAGACCCCGTACATGCGAGGCAGCTGTTGCAACGAGATCCCGACAGTTGGTCAGGCATGACGCTGTACGAGGAGGGAACGCACGTGGTGGTTCTCAACTCGGCACATCCTCGAACACGGCAGACAGCGACCTTGATGCACGAGATCGCTCATATCGAACTTGAACACGTGCCCGCCGACGTGTCCGTCTCACCAAGCGGACTGGTGTTACTCTCGGACTACTCGGCTGATCAGGAGGAAGAGGCAGATTGGCTCGGCGCTGCCCTTCTCCTGCCTGAGCCAGCCCTATTGGACGGGCGTGGCCGCGGGCTGACGACGGCGGCGATCGCGCGCGATTACGGTGTTAGCGAAGCTCTTTGCCAGTGGCGTTGCCGGATGACGGGGGTTGAGAAGCGATTAGCCTTTCGTGGGCGAGCCTAGTGGAAGCTGCTTGCCGCTTCGAAGACACGACTCTGTGTCAGCTAGTGCCACTGTTCCGCCGTTACATCTGCCGCACTACCCGCGTTTAACGGCGAAACAGCATCTCGTTGCGCGCAAGTCGCAGAATTTCTTCGATGAACTCGAACGTGTTCGCAGGGAACCAGATCGGTGTGACGCCGATGCGCAGCAGCGCCGCATTGCGGACGATCAGTGCCTCCTCATCGCCCGGCAGTTGCTCGATAGCGAAGTGCTGCGGGAGGTCTGCCGATTCAGCGAGAGCGCGGTTCATGATCGCCTCGAACACCTGAACCGTTCGGTCCTGATTGAGGCTGCACCCCAAGAACAGCAGGCTAGAGTTGCGGAAATAATAGTCGAGCGCCTGCGGGATCGGCAGGCTTGGGTTGAAGGTGCCCTCGCCATAGGCGATGGCATATTGGTTGCGGCTGAGGATGCAGCCGCCAGGCGCGGCAATGTCGCCGTGCAGCTTCAGGATCGTCACGCTTTCGGCATCGGGCGTTGTGAGGACCGTGGCAGGCGTCAACACCTGCACCGGTCGCCCGCCGCCGACGTCGAAGGCCTGTTCGAGCAGACGGTCATAGTTGGTGGTGATGAGCGTGTCGGAAAACAGCTCGGCAATCAGATAATCGGCAGGCGGGATGGTGCCGTTGCGAGCGAAGGCGTCGCGCAACTCCTGCCTGAAGACTGGCTGCCCGAGCCTGTCTTCAATGGCGTGAACGATGCCCTCATACTCACCAGCGGCAAGCATTGCCTCGACGTCGTCGAGCGGCAAACCGGCGGTGCGCCCCTGCTGGCGCAGATGGTCCTTCCATGTTGGGAAGCCTCCCGGCTGCGATAGCCCCGCGCCGACAAAGGGCACGACATTGGCGAGCGCGATCTGATCGCAAAGCTGATCGAAACGGGTGGCATTGCGGTCGGCCCAGTGTGCGTCAGTGCATAACTCGATAAGGGCTTCGCGGCTTAACCACTGGGTTCGCTGTCGCTGTCGCCATCCCTCGAACGCAACCCCATATTCCCTGCGGTCGCCAACGAAGAACGCCTTGCTGGGGTTGGCCAGCCCAGCAACCTTCGCCGCCTCGCGCGCCCCAACACCTTCGGCACCATCAAACCAGTCGTTGAAGTCGCGATAGTCGCTGTATTTGTGGTGGCGATCTTCCTCACACCAAGTCAGCGGGGCGGGCACGATGGCCATAATTCAGGCAGCTACGCGTTCGACGATGGCGTCGGCAAGGCACATTTGGGTTTGCCCCGCTTTGCCAATCTGCGCTCTGATATCTTCGCACAGGGCTAGGAGTTCATCGACCTTGGCCACAATACGTTCTTGTTCGGCTGCGGGAGGAATGGGCAGCGCTATGGTTTTCAATTTTCCGGCCTTGATCCCGCGGGCAGTCATTCCTGTTGCAACTTCGTCGATCACTCGCTGCATTGATCTGCTCATGATTGCGATGGCCAAAAATCTCGTGTTTGCCTCACCGTAAGGCTGCAAACAGATTGCCCGTTGAGCGATGGCGAACGGTTCTTCGATATCGTTAAGGCAAATGTTGCCCAACGGTGCTTCGGTTGTGAAAAAAAGGTCTCCGACCTTGGGGAAGCCTCTCGTCATCCATGATTTGTAAGTTGCCAGGCTCACAAACTCTCTTGGCTCGCGGTTCAGGTAGCCCATGCGAATATTCTTCGCAGTTATCAGCGGAATCCCATCTTCGGTCTTCGGGGGAGTGTTGCCCCTGTAGTCAATGAAGAGGAAGACATTCTCGAACGACTGAATGGCCCAATGCAGGGGCAGCGGGAAAGGGGGCTGGGCGGGAGCCTCGGCTGTCTTAACTCGTCGGTCACCGCCCTGTTCAAGCTTCTCCTGTTTTGCGCCTTGCCAACTCGCGATCAAGTCCGCCGCTGGCCTGTCACTGTCATCTTGCCCAACCAATTTCCCCCGCACCGCCAATTCTAGAACGGTTTGCTTGAGGGCATCGACGCTGGCTTCGGTGATGAAGAGGGTGTCGAAATGGGCTTCGAGGCGGGACCAGTTGGCGGCGAGGTCGACTGCGTCAACGCTGTTGACGAGGGTGGCGAGCAGGGCTTCGACCAGCGTCTGATGCGCAGCGAGCGCCGCCGCGCTCTCCCCCTCCAGCGCATCGCACAGCGCCATCAACTCATCCACCTTCGCCACAATCTGCTGCTGTTCCTTGAGGGATGGAACACGGATCGTGACTGCGTTCAGCTCGGATTTTCCAATAACGCCTTGAGCCGACCCGCGAGCATCTCGCCGCAGTCTAAGCGTATATGGCATTAGAGCGTAGTAAAGGTATCGTGTATATAACGAAGACTTAGGTCGAACTGCAGCGACACTTCGCCCGATGGCACAGTCTATTGCAAGGTTTAGCTTTCCGATTGTGGCACCCACCACGCAAATCAGGACGTCTCCGGCTTGTGCCATTTTCAACGGTTTGGTCGTCCACTCCCGCACTTCAGGATAAAACGGCCCAAATTCGCCCGTTTTGACGAACGCAGTCCCGACTCCTGTGGTGTTGCAGGCGCTACCGGGGGGTGCTTGACCCATAACCAAATCAACGTGCTTGCCGAGCGGCTCAGGCGCTGCATTGGGATTTCCTTCGAGGCGACCGGCAGCAGCCAAATCAAAGATCAGCGCACGCAACCGCTCGACGCCATAAAGGCTCATGCGCTTGCCGCCGCCCCGTCCCGCTCCATTCTTGCGTTCGGTGGCGGCAGTCCAGATGTCGAGATGGTCGCTGACCAGTGCGGCAACCTTGCTCATGCGTCGGCCCGTTCGCCGCCAGCTAGCGCCTCGGCAAGGATCGCCTTGAGCCGGTCGCGCAAACCCTGAATCTCACCCTGTTGCGCCGCATACTGGGCCAGCAACTCATCCGGGTCATGGCTTTCCCGGTCAGGCGTGTGCGGGTTCTTGCGATCGAGGTTGAAGCCGGACGCTTCCACGTCCTCGGCACTAACACGCCATGCCTGTTCGGTCTCACCGCGCGCCTTGAAGCCGTCCGCCTCATCTCCCCACCAGCCGCGCTCCGCCGCGAACTCCTCAAACTGCATCGGGCGGGACTTGTTGTAGTTGGTTACGCCCGGCGGATAGGGATGCTCGTAGAACCATATGTGCTTCGTGGGCGTGCCCTTGGTGAAGAACAGCAGGTTGGTCTTGATGCCGGTGTAGGGGTTGAACACGCCATTGGGCAGGCGGACAATGGTGTGGAGGTTGCACTCCTCCAGCAGTGTGCGCTTAAGCGTGGTCTTCACGCCTTCACCGAACAGGAAGCCATCGGGCAGCACCACGCCCGCGCGCCCACCGACGCGCAACAGCTTGATAATCAGCGCCATGAACAGGTCAGCGGTTTCCCGTGTGCGCAGATGGGCGGGGAAATTGCTCTCGATCCCGTCCTGCTCCATGCCGCCAAAGGGCGGGTTGGTAGCGATCACCGGCACACGGTCCCGGTCGCCATAGTCGCGATAAGGCTTTTCCAGCGTGTTGCCGTGGCGGATTCCCTCGGGCGTGTCGATGCCGTGCAGGATCATGTTGGTGACGCACAGCATATGCGGCAACGCCTTCTTCTCGACCCCGCGTAGGCTGGCAACCAGTGTTGTCTCGTCCTCGGGCGATTTCACGAACGGGCGTTTGTAGTCGATGGTGCAGGCGAGAAAGCCGCCAGTGCCGCAGGCCGGATCGAACACCACTTCATCAAGCTTGGGTGCCAGGCGGTCGATCATGAAACGGGTGACGGCGCGCGGGGTGTAGAACTCGCCCGCGTTCCCAGCGCTTTGCAGGTCTTTCAATATCTGTTCGTAGATCGCGCCGAAGGTGTGCCGGTCCTGCGTGTTGTTGAAGTCAATCTCGTTAATCTTGTTAATTACCTGCCGCATCAGCGTGCCAGATTTCATGTAGTTGTAAGTATCCTCGAACACGTCGCGGATGACCTGGGCGCGTTTGCCGACCTCGGCGATGGTGGGCAGGCTATTTTTCAGGGTAAAAAACAGCTCATCAGTGAACTTTACCAAGCCGTCGCCGGTGATGCCCTCCCGGTCCTTGGCCCAATTGCGCCAGCGGTATTTCTCCGGTATAGGAGAGCGAAAGTCGGCCTCGGTCAGCTCAAGCTCTTCCTCGCGGTCGTCATAAATTTTGAGGAATATCATCCAGACCATCTGGCTGATTCGCTGGGCATCGCCATCGACGCCGACATCCTTGCGCATGATGTCCTGAATGGACTTCACCGCGCCTGAAACATTACTCATTCGTTTGCTGCCTGTTCGTAGATTTGGGCTTCAAGGTCGGTCAGCGCGGCGTCGTATGCCGCCTTGCCGCCGAACGCGCCCTTAATGATTTCGAGGGGGGTGCCGATGGCGTCGAACGGCCGCAAGCGCAGCACCTTCGTGTCCTCGATAGTCTCAATGCCCTCGTCGGCATACTTTTCGAGCAATGCTTCCAGCACCGCCCGCGCTTGCTCGCCGTACTTGGCAAAATAGTTGCGCTTGCGTACCTTCTCCGCGCGCTCGCGGCGCGTGAGCGGCGGCCGGTCGTAGGCGATATGGGCGAGAAGATCGAAGTCGCTCACATCCTTGCCGACCTCGGCTTGCAGATTGGCAAGGACGATACCGTGTTCCTCAAGCTCGGCGATGATGGCCTGCTTGCGGTCGCTAGCATTCCACTTCGCGATGAACTCATCCAGCGAGCGATATTCGGACAGTACCGCCTTCTTCGCAAACTCGCGATAGCTTTCGGTGATAAGTTTACCGTCGCTGCCGACATATTTGATTTGCTCGGCGATAATCCGGACGGGGACACCCGACACGACCAGCTTCGTGGCGCCGGTGTCATCGTCGTCATCATCGTCATCATCGGGCTCCCCATCATCGGAAGCAGGCGGGACTGGCGGGTCGTCGTCTCCCGGTTCATAGATGACCACCGGCTCTCCATCAAAATCGGGATCGCTGAAAAGCTCAGTCGCCTTCTTAAAGTCCATGATGGTGAAAAAGTATTTATTATGATCTTCATCGATGCGAGTGCCTCGCCCGATAATTTGCTTGAACATCGTCATGGATGTGATCGTGCGGTCAAGTACGATCAGCTTGCAGGTCTTGGCATCGACACCAGTGCTTAAAAGCTGTGAGGTGGTGGCGATGACCGGAAACGGCTGTTCCGGGTCAATGAAGTTGTCGAGCTGTGCCTTGCCCTCGATGCTGTCTCCCGTGATCCGCATGACGTAGCGCGGATTATCGCGCGCGATTTTACCAGCCGCGTTGACGATGGCGGCGCGCATCCGTTCGGCGTGGTCGATATCCTCGCAGAAGATGATCGTTTTCGACATCAGGTCAGTAGCGTTGAGGAAGCGCATAACACGCTCGGCGACCAGCTTGGTGCGCTGATTGAGGACAAGCACCCTGTCCATGTCCATTCGGTTGTATTCGCGCTGTTCAATCTCCTTACCGAGGTCGTCTTTCATGCCCGCTGGCGGGGTCCAACCTAGCAAATCCTTGTCGATGTCGATGCGGATGACCTTGTAGGGCGCGAGGAAGCCGTCTTCGATGCCCTGTTTCAGGCTGTAGGTGTAAGCCGGATCGCCGAAATAGGTCATGTTGGAGACGTATTCGGTTTCCTTCGGCGTGGCGGTCATGCCGATCTGGATGGCACCTTCGAAATAATTGAGAATCTCGCGCCACGCGCTGTCTTCTGCCGCGCTCCCCCGATGGCACTCATCGACCACAATCAGGTCGAAGAAGTCGCGCGAGACGGACTTGAAGATTTTGTCGCTTTCCCCTGGCCCGGTAAGCGCCTGATACAGTCCGAGGTGGATTTCGTAGGCCGGGTCAATCTTGCGGTTGCGCACCTTGGTCATGTGCTGGCCAAAGGGCTTGAAGTCATTGACCAGCGTTTGATCGACGAGGATGTTGCGATCAGCGAGGAACAGCACACGCTTCGCCTGTCCCGCTTTCCAGAGCCGCCAGATGATCTGGAACGTGGTGTAAGTTTTTCCGGTACCCGTGGCCATCACCAGCAAGACGCGACGTTCCGCCCTAGCTATAGCTTCGATGGTCCGATTAATCGCGTCAATTTGATAGTAGCGCGGTTCCTTGCCCGAACCGTCCGCGTGGTAAGGCTGCTTTACAAGCGCCTCTTGCTCGGGCGTGATTCCGTGAAATCGGCAGTAGCGGAGATAAAGCTCCCGAGGCGGCAGAAAGCCATCGAGGGCCAACGCGGTCTCGGTATCTTCGCCCTCAAGTGCTGCGCGGTTGTGCTGTGCAAAGCCATCGCCGTTGGAGCTAAAAGCCGTCGGAAGCTCCAAAATTTGGGCATAGCCTAACGCCTGTTGCAAGCCATCGCTAACACCATGCTTGTTGTCCTTTGCCTCGACAATCGCGACAGGAAGGCCAGGCTGCCAAGAAAGGACGTAATCAGCGAACTTGCGTTTTTTCTTGTTCCGCGATGACAGATTCCCGCGAACTATAACCGGACCGGGCGTGAGCGTTACCTCGCGCCTGACTTGCCGCAATTGATCCCAGCCCACGTTGACGATTGCGGGAGTGATGAACAGGTCGCAAACATCGCTTTCGCTGAGTTTCTGCTTCTCAACCCGATCCATAGCGATTTCTCCGCCCCACAGCCGAACGCGACAAGGAAGTCGCAGAATTGATAGCTTCTAGCCGGCTGTCTACAGGCAGAACGGGCACGCGCAAATTCAACCATCTTATATGAAGGCGACGACAACCTTCGAACCGCTCGCCGCAAACGGCTATTGCGATCCGCCCACCAGCCTTCCATGATCGTCGCGCCTCCTGTGAAAGCCAGGAGGCGGGGCGTAGGAACCTCTTTCAGAGAACTCGGTCGCGGACGCAAGTCTGGGGCCGGGTGGCATGCGCGCATGTCCAGTCGGCTTCGGCCGATAAAGGCGCATGCGCCTGCTCTCTGATCAGGTTCCTAACATCCGGCTTCGGCCGCCGCTCCCGAGAGGTACATAGGGGCGGCACGAGGGTCTGAGCCGAAGGTCGCTCCCGACAGAGGAGCGACGACACCAATGCGGCATCCACAGCAACGTCGGCGCGAGCACTCGCCCCGGCGCGATGCCGCGCGTCCACGCAACAGGAGGAAACACCCATGCACCTGAACCTACAAGCGGCCTGCACACGTGCGGGTCGCGACCACCACGCTCGTCCTCGTTACGCGGGAGGGGTCCAGTGATCGACCAGGAGACACTCTCCAGCATCGAGAACCTTCACCGGATGAAGGCCGACGGCATCATCACGGAAGCCGAGTTCGAGCAGGCCAAGCAGAAGCTGCTGTTCGGTCCCGCTCAGACCCGCCCCGCTGCTGCAACGGCGGCGGCGCCCATCACCGGCCAGCCGGTACCCACACCAGCACAGGCGGACCAGTTCGGCTGGATCGTGCTGCCGCTGAAGCGCTACGGCGACTTCTCCGGCCGCTCGTCCCGGCGCGAGTTCTGGATGTTCCAGCTCGTCTACCTAGCACTCGGCGTCGTGTTCATGTTCGCGCTGTTGGACAACTCAGGTCCGTTCGGCACGTCCAGCGGCCTCGCCAAGGCGCTGATCGTGCTGTGCGTCTGCGCGCTGCTGGTGCTCGTCGTGCCGCTGATCGCGGTGCAGGTCCGGCGCTTCCACGACCAGGACAAGTCGGGGCTGCTCGTGCTGCTCAACCTCGTGCCGTACGTCGGTGCGCTGGTCGTGTACGTCATGATGGCGCTGCCGGGCACCAGCGGCGCCAACCGCTTCGGCTCCGACCCGCTCGGCTGATGGTACAGATCATCCTAGCCCTGCTCGCGATCGCCGCCGCCATCTACGCGGTGAAGGTCGCGGTCCTGCTCATCGTCCTGATCGGGCTGATCTTCCGCACCAGGACGACGGTCAGCATCCTGATGATGCTGGGCGCGTGGGCACTACTCGGCCGCTACCCGGTCGCCGGCATCGCACTGACCGCGCTGGTCGCCTTCGTAACGATCAAGCGTGCGCTCGCCAGCAACGGCGGCGGCGACAACCTACCAGACAAGCCGTCCGACTGACCACCACCCACTACCCGGACCACCAACCCACCAAAGCCCTCGGCCTCACCGCCGGGGGCTTTTCTCGTTTCAGGAGACAAGACCCATGCTCACCATCGACACCGACGCCCGGCTCGCCCGCGCGCTCGACCAGCCGCTCGCCGCCGCCGTCCACCACCTGCTCGCACTCAGGCGCGATCAGCTCGGCAGCATCGAGGGCGCCGCCGCCTTCCACCTCGTGGAGGTTGGCGACACGCTCACGGACGTGGAGGCCGCTCTAGGCTTCCCGATCGCCACCGACTTGGTGGAGGGCACCAGCTACACCGACCCAGACTTCGTGCCCTCCTGGGAGAGCGCGGAGCTGCACTCGGGCGGCGTGTACGAGATCGTCTACGTCCTCACCGACGACGGCTACGCGCACGTGCTGCTCGTGCCCGACCGCGACGACACCGACCGCGCGCTCAGGTCGCTCCTTCGCGATTACGTCGACCAAGCCGAAGGCGCCGTTCCAGCCCCTTAGCCGTCCCCGCCGCCACGCTCTCGAAGCGGAAACGGCGGAAAACCTCACCCCCTCACGCACCTCGCAACCGCAGCGCCCCGGCATACCCGCCACGGGCGCTTTTCTCATGCCAGAAGGACAAGACCCATGCTCCACCTGAGCGACCGAGCCGCGATCACCGCCGCGCTCGCCTCCGACATCGACCCTGCCTTGCGCGACCTGCTGGCCACGCGCGCCGCCGCCCTAGTCACCGATGACTACGACCTAACCGACTGCACCGAGTTCCTCATCATCGAGGAGGGCGACACCGAGGCCGACATCGTCGCGGCTGTCGGCTTCTCGCCACTGATTGACCCCATCGATGGATACCGCTTTGGCGAACCCAACTTCCAGCCCTGGTGGGATTGGAGATTAGATCACGGCATTTGGATCGAGCTAGCTTTCAGCTTTGGTGGAGACCATGGAATACATTTACTCATATGTAAAGCTTCATCTTTTCCGCACTTTATTTGCTAATCACACACATAACTCATCGACTAATCGACCGAGTGAATAACCATAGCAGTGGTTCCGTCTGCGTTTACCCTATACCCTATGATACTTTCATTGGCCTCCTTTTTGTAGTCTCTTCCCACTTTGGACCATAGCCTTTCAAGGTGAGGTCTTCTCATAGCACGATTAAGGTATCGCATGGCCATGTCGATGTCGTTGATTATTCCAACCGCATCGGGTGTTACCGCCAGAAATCCTCGTGTTTTGAATATGGTCACACCAAAATAGCGCTCAGCTGCCTTCACCCTCTTTCTCAGCGTAGACTCGTCAACACCTAAGCGCTGCGCTGCTTCTGCAAACGAACTTGCTTGGGAAGAGGCAAGGCACGCTTCAAAAAATGATATTCTACAGTCTCTCAGAAACACGTAGCTTTGGCCGGGATGTATAGCTTGCAGAGGAGTTTCCACACCTTCCCCAGGCAGGACTTGCTCTACAACGGATACCGACTTCCCCGGCATTACCATACCTCCTCTGGCACGAGCGAATCGCGAACTTAGCGACTTATCGATTCAATCGATTGTATCCGGAAATTTGTTCCGGGTCGGCTGATTGGCTACCGGAATTTTCTTCCAAGAATCATCAGAACGATCCGTTTCTCGAGACACAACCGTTGCAGTAAAAGAATCCAGCTCGATCGGGGTATTTCTTCGACCAAGGCGACCAGGGTTCTGCGTTGAATCAGTCTCTGCGCCGCCATCTCAAACTACTCGTCGAGCAATAACAACAGACAGCCTCGACGTTTTCAGCGTTGCGGCTGTCAACGGCACTTTTGAGGAAAAGAACATGCGTTTATTAGACAAGCCGGGCCTTATCCGAGGAGAAGCTATCATCGATTGTGTTTTCAGCGGCAACCAAACACCCGAAAATTTCGAATTAGCTGACATCGTTGGCCTTGTTGCGGCTTACATCAACCTTCGTGAGCCCACTCAAGAAATGTTCAAGATCATGCATAAGCGTGTGGGTGTTGGCCTCGCCCGCGACATGGAACGAGTTTTCCACATGTTCGATGAACTTGATGGACGTAGTTTGTGGTCGCAAGGTCCCGATATCGCGGACGTTCAGTTCACCCACCGGAAGCTGCACAAACATTATCCCGGTTTCGAGAGGGGCACCCAAGCCATCCTGAACCGAGAGCGCGATCAGCGCCTTGACGAGAGCTCTCCTTTCTAGGTCGGGTATCCACCACGATGACGGGCAGCCTTCCCTTCCGAACGACCTCTTAGAAGCCAGCTAACCCGTTCACTTAGTAGAGCGTGCCCTAAGCCCCCTGCGGGAACGCCCTGAAACCTCCATCGCCGAGCTGAAGCCGATGCGCGAGCAGTACCTGCGCGTCGCTGCATTCGTGCGCCTGGAGAACACCGCTGCCGCCGTTTCGGACCACCCGAGCGGCGGCGGCATCTACCTTCTTGGAGAACAGAAATGACCATGCGACCCTACACCAACGACGAGCTACTCAAGGGCATCGGCGCCTTCGAGCACGCGATGAACGCTCAGACCGATGTACCGGGCTTTCGCAAGCGGACCTCGCCAGCCACCGCCATCGGCATTCTCGCCTCCATGATGCGCAGCGGCCTGTCGGCGACCAAGATCGACCAGGTCATCGACAGCGAGTTCGCCACCGACGCGGCCCTCCTGCGCAAGGTGCTGGCCATGTACGAAGGCAACAACTGGGCCATGGACATGTGGCACCTCCAGCCCAGCGGCCAGTACAAGGTCTGCACCGACCTGTGCAGCGCGGTCGAACCCAGCTGGCGCTACGTCCCCAACATCAGCCTGGTGGACTGATCCTTATTGATGCCGACCTGACGAGATCGCCTGAGGCCAGCAACTTCACGCACTCGCACCTTCAATCCTAGCACTCCCAAGATTGGATTCGGCCGCTGCCCAGATCAAAGCGGTCAACCCTCAACACCGACCCGTTCAGCCGCAAAAGGAATACTAAGCTATGGCATATGTGAAGATCGATTTGGACTTGCTCGACCAAGGCAAAGAAGCTTTCAGCGACTTTGTCCGTGCTGCAATCTACGGCGTAGAAGCGCAGGCAGGTGATGCGGAGGACAAACCGCGTCCTGGCTTACCGTCCTTACCCGGCGCAGCGATCGCCTGTTTCGACAGCGGCCTCTTGAACAAAGAGGCATCCGCTCGCGCAATCGCTCAGGCCACCCAGTGCAGTCGGCCGACCGTGGACGCATTCCTCGCAGAGTTCCTGGGTCAGAGCGACGACACGGAGACGTACGACGAAGCTAGCGGGTACCTTCTTGAGCAGAACCTGTTCTCCACTTCGGCAACGATCAGTGCGGAGAATGGAACGCTCCTGATACAGCAGTCGTGATCACCGCAGCCATCACCGACAATCCAGCGCCGGTCTGACAGCATCGAACCGGCATAGCACTAATCCTAAGCCGCACGCGCATCCCGCCGTCGGCTCAACCCAACACAGACCTGGTCACCCAGGGTTCGCGAGCCGTGCTCGCGGGCCGCTGGACAGCCGCGTCTCGATACCGAGAAACGAACATGGACAACAACGAACACACTGCCCAGGCACCGACACCTACCGATAGCGCGATCGCGGCTGGCGGCGACGACAACCCGGCGGCTGCCGATCGCTGGTCAACCCTCGGCTTCACGCGCGTGGACGGCGGCGGCTACCTGACACCTGCTGATCTGGTCGTCTTCGAGATCAGCGACGCCGCCGCCCGTGCCGCCATGGTGCAGACGCTGATGCACATGGGCGAGCCACCACGCCTCAACGTCAAGGTGGGTGCAGGCGAGCAGACCTTCTTCCGCCTCTCCGATCCCGATCTCGCCGCGACGCTGAAGCGGAGCGTGCCAGCGGGTGTCCATGTCCGCACCGGCGGCGACACCATCCGGCTGCCCGACACAGCCGCATGGGCGACGCCAGCCAGCTTCCCCGCTACTGCCGCCGACCTGTCAGCGATCACGGCGGTGGAGGTCAGCCGTATCGCCAAGGCGGAAATGCCGACGGCGCAGCCGCTGATCGAGCGGACACCACTCACGAACATGAGCCTGCGCGGCCTGTCCGCCGAGTTCCGCGCGCGTGCGGTGGAAGCGAAGCCACTCCTCGCCGACCTCTGCTTCAGCGGGCAGGTCACGACGTGGTACGCCGCACCCAACACCGGCAAGACGCTGATTACGCTCAACCTGCTCGTCGACGCGGTCAGGGAGGGCCGCGTGACCGGCGGCAACGTCTACTACATCAACGCCGACGACGGCAGCGACGGCATCGCCACCAAGATGGAGATCCTCGATCCCTTGGACGTGCACACGCTGGTGCCTGGCTTCCACGGGTTCAACGCGGCCGAGCTCGCCGACAAGCTCACCAAGATGGGCGTGCGCGAGCAGTCCAGGGGCGTGTTCGTCATCATCGACACCACCAAGAAGTTCGCGTCGCTGATGGACAAACGCGAGGCGACCGCCTTCGGCACCGCGTGTCGGCAGGTGGCGATGAACGGCGGCGCAGTGCTCAACCTAGCTCACACGACCAAGAACCCGAACGCGGACGGCACCCCGCGCTACTCGGGCACCACCGACTTCCTCGAAGACGCGGATGCGGCCTACACCATCGCCAAGGTGGACAGCGGCGGCGAGGCGGGCGAACGCGTGGTCGAGTTCAAGTGCTTCAAGCAGCGCGGTCCCAACGCCGAGACGGCGGCCTACGCCTACGATGCCGCACCGGACACCTCCTACCTTGCCCGGCTCGCTTCGGTGCGACCCGTTGATCGCGACACGCTCGATCAGTTCAAGCGCGTCGAGGCCGAGCGGGCCGACGCCGAGGTGATCGAGATCGTGCGCGAGTGCATCGCGGAGGGTCACAACTCCAAGATGGTGCTCGGCAAGGAGGCCGCGAAGCGTGCGGGTGTGAGCACGCGGCAAGCCTTCCGATTAGTGGAACGCTACACCGGCACCGATCCAGCCCAGCACCGCTGGAGCTTCAGCGTCGGCGATCGCGGCATCCACCGCTTCGAGCTGCTGCCGCTCGCCGCCTAAGCCCGCCCCGGCGTCACCGGTCGGGCAGCGTCGCAGGTTCGCAGCTTTTCAGTTTTTCAGCGTTGCGGGTGCCCCCGCCCCGCCCCGCCCCCGGTGCAGCGCTGCAGAACTGCGAAACTGCAGAACTGA
>NZ_AORY01000021.1 GCF_000382485.1 Sphingomonas sp. Mn802worker
AGGGCGCGTATCAGACGCGGACGTTCAACTTCATCGGCAACGACCTGCAGAACCCGTGCGACCCGGTCGCCAATCCGACCACCTGCATCGCCTGGAACCCGGCGTACCTGACCGCCGAAGGGCGCCAGAGCCTGCTCGGCACCGCGGTGGGCGGCGGGCGCGAGCTGATCTTCATGAACAACGATCTGAAACTGCCCTACGCCGACCAGTTCAGCCTCGGCCTGCGCGGACGGTTTGCCGCGTTGGAGCTTGAGGTCGGTTATACCCATATCAAAAGCCGCGACGGTTTCGCCTTCCTGCTCGGCAATCGTCGCCCCGACGGGTCGTTCTTCTACAACAATCCGGCCGATCCGGGTGACGTGCCCGCCAATCCGTGGAGCTTTACGCCCAACGGCTACGGCAACATCATTCTGGGCACCAACGGGCTCAAGACCAACTCGGACGCGGCCTATTTCAAGCTGACCAAGCCCTATACCGCGTCCTCGCCGTGGAGCATCGACGCGACCTACACCTACACGCAGGCGGAGGAGAACCGGCAGTTCGGCGAAACCTATTCGCTCGATTTCCCGTCGCTCGACGATTACCCGATGCTGCGCTCCTCAGGCGTGCCGCGTCACCGTTTCGTCACCGCGGGCAGCGTCGACCTGCCGATCGGCGTCACGCTGTCGGGCAAGTTCCAGATCGAATCGCCCGCCTACCAGAAGGCGTTCCTCGACCAGTCGCAGCCGTTCCAGCGCTTGATCGTCGGCAGCACGACCGATGGCAATGGCGACCGCTGGGGCCGACGCCAGCTCGACCTCGCGCTGACCAAGTATGTGCCGGTCGGCTTCGTCAACGACCAGGCGCGTGTGCGGCTGCGCGTCGACGTCATCAACGTGATGAACGACCGCAACTTCGTCGATTTCGACAACAACCCGCTCAGCAGCACCTATCGCGAGCAGGTCGGTTATTCGATCGGCGGCAATCCGCCGCGCACGGTGAAGCTGTCGGCGGGCTTCTCCTTCTGACGCGAACGCGGGGCAGCGGCGTGCTGCTGCCCCGCGCCTTTTATTGAATGGGACGAAATATGATCGATCGCAGGCAGATGCTGGGCGGGGGAGCGCTCGGCTTCGCTGCGATGGGCACGGGTATGCTGGGGGGATGCGCGACAACGGGTGCGCGCGGTGCCACGTCTCCCGCCTCCGACGTGCTGGTGCGCGATCTGCAACAGCGCACGTTCTGCTATTTTTGGGACACGACCGACCCCACGACCGGGCTCGCGCCCGATCGCTGGCCAACGCCCTCCTTCGCCTCGATCGCGGCGGTCGGCTTCGCGCTGACCGCCTATCCGATCGGGGTCGCGAACGGCTGGATCACGCGCGAGCAGGCGCGCGACCGCACGCTCGCCACGCTGCGCTTCTTCGCGAACGCGCCGCAGGGCCCCGCACCCACCGGCACCGCCGGGCACCACGGGCTGTTCTACCACTTCCTCGACATGGCACGCGGACACCGCTTCGGCCGCACCGAATTGTCGACGATCGACACCGCATTGCTGATGGGCGGAATGTTGTTCGCGCAATCGTGGTTCGACCGCGCGGACGCGCCCGAGGCGGAGATCCGCCGGCTCGCCGACCAACTCTACCGCGCGGTCGAGTGGACCTGGATCACGCCGCGCGCACCGTTCCTGTCGATGGGCTGGCATCCCGAGAGCGGGTTCATCGCCAGCGACTGGAACATCTACAACGAGGGGCTGCTGCTCTACGTGCTGGCACTCGGCTCGCCGACGCACGCGCTGCCGCCCGCCACCTGGACCGCGTGGAGCGACCGCTTCGACGCGCAATGGGGCAACCGGTTCGGCGGTGAGCCGCACCTGCAATTCCCGCCGCTGTTCATCCACCAGTACAGCCACTGTTTCATCGATTTCCGCGGCATCCGCGACGCCTATATGGCGCGGCGCGGGATCGATTATTTCGAGAACAGCCGGCGCGCGGTGCGGGCACAGCGCGGTTACACGATCGCCAATCCGGGCAAGTGGACGGGTTACGGCGCCGATGTCTGGGGGCTGACCGCTTGCGACGGGCCGGGCGACTTCACCCGCACGATCAACGGGCGGCAGCGCGAGTTCTTCAGCTATTCCGCGCGCGGTCCAGGCGACCGCGACGACGGCACGATTGCGCCGACCGCGGCCGCGGCATCGATCGCGTTCGAGCCCGAACTCGCGACTCGCGCGGTTGAGGCGATGCACGCGCGCTACGGCCGCGGCATCTACACGCGCTACGGCTTCCTAGATTCGTTCAACCCGACGCTGACCGACGCGTCGGCGCCGCTCAAGCACGGTCGTGTCGTGCCCGGCGTCGGCTGGGTCGACGGCGATTATCTCGGCATCGATCAGGGACCGATCCTGACCATGATCGAGAATATGCGCACCGGGCTCGTCTGGCAGACGCTCAGGCGCAACCCGCACATCCGCCGCGGGCTGGCGCGCGCGGGCTTCACCGGGGGATGGCTGGCGTGATCGCGGCCGCGCTGCTCGCGACCGCCGCGGTCGTTGCCGCGCCCTCGCCGGCGCAGGTGCTCGACCGCTTCGACAGCGTGGCGGCGTGGCAGTCCTCGGCGTCGGACGGCGTCACCGCGCGCGTGTCGGCAGACGCGGGCGCGCTCCGGCTCGACTATGATTTCGCGCGCGTCTCGGGCTACGCGGTCGCGCGGCGCCCGCTCGTGATCGATTGGCCGGCGAATTTCGTGCTCACCTTGCGTGTGCGCGGGACGGCCAGCGTCAACGACCTGCAGATCAAGTTCAGCGACGCCAGCGGCGACAATGTCTGGTGGGTGCCCTACCCCAATTATCGCCCCACGTCGGACTGGCAGACGCTGCGCATTCGCCCGCGCGACGTCGAGTTCGCCTGGGGGCCGACCAGCGACAAGGCGCTGCGCCGCACCGCCGCGGTCGAGGTGGTTGTGGTGCGCGGCCGCGACGGCAGTGCCGGCCACGTCGAGGTCGACAACCTTCAACTCCAGCCGCTGCCGCCCCCTGCCCCGCCGCGCGCGCCGGTCGCCAGCGATCCGCGCGCGCTCGACGGCCGGCGCGACACCGCTGCCAGTCTCGCGCGTCCGCTGGTGATCGACCTCGGCGCAGTGCGCGAGATCGGCGGGCTGACGCTCCACTGGGGCGAGCGCTACGCCCTGCGCTACCGTGTCGACACGTCGGATGATCGACGCGTGTGGCGCACGATCCGCCGTGTCGAGCACGGGGAGGGCGGCGACGATCCGCTGCCGCTGCCCGGCACCGAGACGCGCTACCTGCGCCTGACCGCGGACGATGGCGCAAGCTCCAAGGTCGATTTGGCAGAGGTCGAGGTGATGCCTCGCGCATGGTCCGCAACCCCCAACGCCACGATCGCCGCGCTCGCCAAAACCGCCCCGCGCGGCGCTTACCCGCGCGGGTTCACCGAACAGAGCTACTGGACGCTCGTCGCCAGCGATGGCGGCGCGGTGTCGGGGCTGATCGGCGAGGACGGCGCGATCGAGGTGGCGAAGGGCGCCTTCTCGATCGAACCCTTCGTGGTCGACGGCGCGCGTATGATCGGCTGGGCCGACGTGCGCGCGACGCAGCGGCTCGAGGACGGCTATCTGCCGCTGCCGCATGTCGCTTGGGCGGCCGATGGCTGGACGCTCGACACCGCGCTCGTCGCCGATCAGACGACCCCGCGGCTGCTCGCGCGCTATCGCCTGACCAACACCGGCACGAGCCAACGCACGCTGACGCTCGCGCTCGCGGTGCGACCGTTTCAGGTCAATCCGCCCGCGCAGTTCCTCAGCCAGCAGGGCGGCGTCAGCCCGATCGAGCAGATCGCGTGGGACGGGTCCGCGCTCGCGGTGACGAGTGCGCCCGCGATTGCTGGCGACGTTGCGGTCACGCGCCGGATTATGTCCCTCTCCCGCCCCGACGCGGTCGTCGCGCGCCCGTTCGATCAGGACGCGCTTGCCACCCCCGCCGCGGCGACGGGTGCCGCTTCGGTCAGCGACCCCGCGATGCTCGCCAGCGGCACGATGCGTTGGATGGTGACGCTGGCGCCCGGTGGCAGCGCCGACGTGCCGCTCGCGATCGGCGACGTGGCTCCCGCCGACGCGGCCGCGTTCGACCGGGCGGTCGCGCAGACCGCGGCTTATTGGCGCAAGACACTGGGCAATGTCACAATCACTGTGCCACCCGCGAAACAGGCGGTCGCCGACACGATCCGCACCGCGCTCGCGCATGTGCTGATGAGCCGTGACGGCGCGGCGTTCAAACCCGGCACGCGCTCCTATGACCGCAGCTGGATCCGCGACGGTGCGATGATGGGCGACACTTTGCTGCGGCTCGGCCACGTTGCCCCCGTGCGCGCCTTCGCCGACTGGTACGGGGGCAAGCTGTTCGACAACGGCAAGGTGCCGTGCTGCGTCGACGCGCGCGGCCCCGATCCGGTGCCCGAGAACGACAGCCAGGGCGAGTATATCCACCTCGTTACCCAGCTCTACCGCTACACCGCCGACCGCGCGGCACTGGCGCGCGACTGGCCAAGGTTAGATGCCGCGCGCCGCTACATGGAAGCGCAGCGCCGGTCGGAGCGGACGCCCGCCAACCGCACGCCTGAACGTCGGATGCTCTACGGCCTGCTCCCGCCCTCGATCAGCCACGAGGGTTATTCGGCCAAGCCGCAGTACAGCCTGTGGGACGATTTCTGGGGGCTCACGGGCTACAAGGACGCGGCCTATGCGGCACGCGTGCTCGGGCGGTCCGAGGCGGGCACGATCGCGGCACAGCGCGACCAGTTCGCGGGCGACATCCACGCGGCGATTGACGCTGCCGCCCGCTACTGGCGCATCGACCATATCCCCGGCGCGACCAGCATGGGCGATTTCGACGCCACCTCGACGACGATGGCGCTCGATCCCGCGGGCGAGCAGGACCGGCTGAACCCGCAGCTGCTGCGCCGCACCTTCGAGCGGCAGTACGAACGCGTGATGGCGCGCGGCGCGCCCGGTGCCACCTGGAGCGACTACACACCTTACGAACTACGCAACGTCTCCGCGCTGGTCAGGCTTGGGGAGCGTGCGAAGGCGAACGACCTGCTCGACGCCTACATGGCCGACCGCCGCCCGGCCGCGTGGAACGGCTGGGCCGAGGTGGTCGGGCGACGCCCACGCGAAATCCGCTTCATCGGCGACATGCCGCACGCCTGGGTCGCGTCCGACTTCATCCGCTCCGCGCTCGACCTCTTCGTCTACGAGGACACGGGCAACGACCGGCTGGTGCTAGCGGCCGGGCTGACGCCCGAATGGCTGGCGGGCACGGGTGTCGACGTACGCGGCCTGCGCACCCGCTATGGCACGGTGAACCTCAGCGCCCGCGCCGAAGCGGACGGATTGCTCGCCACCGTTTCGGGTAACGCCGCGCCACCCGGCGGGCTCGTGCTGACATGGCCGCTCGTGGGCAAGCCGGGCATCGCGACGGTCAACGGACGACGTGTTGCGACACCGAATGGCGTGCTGCGCCTGCCCGCCGGCACGGCGACGATCATGTGGCACAGCCAAACTCATTGATCGGGCATAGCCGTGACACGGCACCTCTCTGCGGCGGTGCATTTCTCGTCCGACCATGGCCATGGCATGACACGCGGATGAAATATTCCGTGTCGCTACGAAGCACATAGGCGAGCAGGCCCGCTCCGCGCTACACGCGTCACCCGATAATCGCGTTCGGGGGAACGATCGGTAATGGGGATGGAAAAGGGCGAGCCTTTGGTGCCGCTGGTGTTCGACACCGCGCTGGTTCCACCGGCTGCGCGGTTTGGGGCGTGGCGGTCGGCGCTGAGCAGCCTGGATGTGACGCAGCGCGGAGCCGATCCGTTCAACGGCCATGCGCGATTGTGGATGCTCGAATCGCTGGTGCTGACGCACGCGAGCGTCGATGCGCTGCGCTACGACCGCGACGAGGCGCGGGTGCGGGCCGATCTGAAGGACCATCTGGCAATTGTCGTGCTGCTGGAAGGCTCGTTTGTCGGGGATTACGGTCGCGGAGAGCGGGTGTCGGAGGCCGGATCGGTCACGCTGCTCGACATGCGGCACGCGTGCTGGACCGATGCGACGCGGCTGGAAGCGTTCATTATCTCGATGCCGCGCGCGTTCCTGCTGCCGATGCTGGAGGGGTGCGATCCGCACGGCATGATCGCGACGGGCGGGCCGGCCACATTGCTGTCAGGGTTCCTGCGCACCGCGGTCAAGACGCTGCCGACGCTGACGCGCGACCATGCGCCCGCGGTCGCGCGCACGATCCGCGACCTGCTGGCCGACGCGATCCTCGATGCATGCCGCAGCGGCGGTGCGCAGGTGGCGCGCGAGGACGCGCTGATCAGCCGCGTGCGCAGCTACATCGACGATCACTTGGCCGAGCCGATCGACGTCGCCGCGATCTGCGCCGCGCTCGGCGTATCGCGCTCGGCCCTGTACCGCGCGTTCGGTGACGGCGCGGGCGAAGGAGGCGGCGTGTTGCAGCAGGTGCAGCGCCGACGCCTCCACGCGCTGCGCGCGATGCTGGCCGATCCGAACGAGACGCGACCGATCGCCGAGCTGGCGGGCGCGGTCGGCTTTTCCGACAAGTCGCACCTGACGCGCGTGTTCAAGCGCGAGTACGGCTGCACGCCGGGCGCCTACCGCGCGCACGGTCCCGATCCGCAGCGCGCGGTGCCGGTCGAGGACGTGCCTTTGGTGTTCGAGCGCTGGACCACGCTGTTGGATTGACCAGTCGCCCCTGGTCCCGATCCGGGACGTGGGACGCGCAGGCAACGAGAACGGGACGCCCGTCTGATCGACGCGATTTTACGACAGGCTTATAGCCGCATCGGTCCCGGGGGCGGGGCGCACAGGGGGAGGTCACATGACCCGCAAGACCGTGAAGGGCATCGTGGGCGGCACCGCTGCGATGCTTGCAGGCGCAGGTGTTGGCGCGACGCCGGCCAGTGCATCGTCGCTGATCTACACGCCGACCAATCCGTCGTTCGGAGGGAGCCCCTTCAACAGCGCGCACCTGCTGGCGACCGCGGAGGCGAACAACCGCTACAAGGACCCCGAGAGCAAGAAAGCGAACGACCCGGCGCAGCAGTTCGTCGACCAGTTGCAGAGCCGGCTGCTCTCCACAGTCGCGACGCAGATCGCGGACAAGATCTTCGGCGCAAACCCGGCGGACTCGGGCCATTTCGTGTTCGGCGACCAGGTGATCGATTTCGTGCGCGGGGTGGAGAGCGTCACGCTGACGATCTTCAACTCGGTCACCAACACGACCACCAAGATCACGCTGCCGCTGCTGGGTAATTGACGACGATGCTGCGTTCGTTGACGTTTGTGGCGCTGGCAGGCGCGATGCTGACCGGGTGCGCCGGCGACATGGGCCGGCCCTCGACCTGGGCGCCGGCGCGGATCGCGCAGGCGACGCCCGCGCAGCGCACGCTGGAGGAGCTGCCGCCCGCGGAACGCCGCGTCGCGGTCGCGGTCTACGGCTTCACCGACCAGACCGGGCAGTTCAAGGACAGCGACACCGTGCAGACCTTGTCGCGCGCGGTGACGCAGGGTGCGACCTCGATCCTGATCAAGGCGTTGCAGGACGCCGGACACCGCGACTTCTTTCAGGTGATCGAGCGCGAGCGGCTCGACAATCTGCTGCGCGAACGATCGGTGATCCGCGAGATGCGCTCGGCCTATCTGGGCGAGACCGAGCTTAATACGAAGGCTTTGCCGCCTTTGCTGTTCGCCGGCATCCTGCTCGAAGGCGGGATCGTCGGCTACGATTCCAACACCAAGACGGGCGGGATCGGCGCGCGTTTCCTCGGCATCGGCGGGTCGACCAAATACCGCGAGGACACGGTCACCGTGTACCTGCGCGCGATCAGCACCAAGACGGGCGAGGTGCTGTTGTCGGTCAATTCGCGCAAGCAGATCGTCTCGGTCGGCTTGGGCGCGGACGCGTTCCGCTACGTCGGGTTCAAGCAGCTACTCGAGATCGACAGCGGTATTACCTACAACGAGCCGGTGCAGCTGGCGCTGCAACAGGCGATCGAGAAATCGGTCTACGCGATGATCATGGAAGGCGCCGAGCAGCGGCTGTGGTGCTTCCGCGCGACGCCGGGGGCGGCCGAGGCATTGGTGCGCGAGCATATCGCCGAGCGCGACCATGTGAAGCTAGCCGACGTGCGGCTGCCCGCCGATGCGCGTGGGCGGACCTATTCGACCGCCTGCCCGTCGGCCGGAGGCGCGTTGCCGGGGGTCGCCCTTCCCGCCTCCGCAACACCCGCTTCCCCGACACCCGCGTCCACGCAGCCGAGCGCAGCACCCGCACCGATGGTGCAGCCGCTGCCGAGGGGCTGATCGACGAGCCTACACCTTCAACGAAGGAGGAAGAGAAACACCGCCGGCGGCCAAGGAAATGAGAGCCCGAAAGCCACCGGCGATGCCACGAGCAGTCCACAGGGGACCAGTCGTTACCGGAGGATGTGGGAAGCGGCCGCGCCGATGCCAAGCGACGCTGCCGGCCAACGCATCACCCCCCTGTTGCCTGTTCACCCCGATCCGAGGGGGTTTGCGGGATGGGACGAACAAGATCGTTGCCGTGAGACGTACGATCATCCGCCGAATTCCTTACCAAAGGGTAAACGGCACCGTTCTCCACTCCCCTGCCCCACCGGGTCGATCACTGGTCGGCACCCGCCGGCTGCAACGACGTGACCCAGCAGGAGGCTTTATGCGCAAATCGATACTCGCGGCCGTTTCCATGATCGCGCTCAGCGCGACGCCCGCGCTCGCCAATAATTCCACCAGCGCGATCGACCAGAAGGACCAGCGCAACACCGCGCTCGTCACGCAGGTCGACTCGCTCCTCGGCAGCGATTCCACCGTAACGCAGTCGGGCACCGATAACACCGCGACGATCACGCAGAAGGACGACGGCGTGAAGCCGCTCGTGGCCGGTACGCGCGCCAACACGTCCGAGGTGACGCAGAGCGGCGCCAAGAACCAGGCGATCGTCGACCAGTTCAGCGAAACCGCGGTCGCGCGCGCCAATGCGTCCAAGATCACACAGACCGGCACGCTCGGCACCGCACGCGTGACGCAGCGCGACGACGGGCAGAAGTCGACAATCGAGCAGAGCGGCCTCAGCCAGGTCGCGACCGTGGTGCAGGGTCGCGAGAAGTCGGGCGACACGAGCTACTACAACACCTCCAGCGTCAAGCAGCAGGGTGCGGTCAACACCGCTACCGTGACGCAGCTCGGTCACGATGGCTCCAGCATGGTCGACCAGAACGGCACCGCTTTGGTCGCCACCGTGCAGCAGAGCGACACCAGCAGCTACAACCAGGCGAACATCACGCAGACCGGCGCCAGCAACAACGCGCTCGCCAACCAGACCGGCAACTCGAACCTGGGCACGATCGTCCAGGGCGGTACGTTGCAGAAAGCAGTGCTGAACCAGTCGGGCAACGGCAACAACGGCTATGCCGAGCAGGCCGGCGCGATGAACGTCGCGCAGATCGACCAGATCGGCAACAACAACAGCTCGGCCAGCTACCAGTCGGGAACGGAGCAGTTCGCGCAGGTGACACAGACCGGCAACGGCAACCGTTCGCTGCTGTCGCAGGGCGGGTCGAAGCAGAAGGCCTATGTCACGCAGAGCGGCAACAACAACACCTCGACCGTCAACCAGAACGGCAGCGTCCAATATGCCGAGTTGATGCAGTCGGGGAACAACAACACCTCGTTCATCGCGCAGACCGGCACCCAGACCAACTGGGCGTATGTGACGCAGTCGACCAACGGCAACAACTCGTCGGTGACGCAGAACGGTGCGGGGTTGCTCGCGGTCGTTCGCCAGTAAAATACCTCCCAGCCGGGCGGCCTTCGCGTCGCCCGGTACTTTCAAGGGTTTCCCATGACCGTTCGCGCGCTCCTCGCCGTCACCGGCCTCCTCATCGCCGCACCTGCCGCGGCGCAGGACGGCATCCACAGCGACGCCTTCGTCGACCAGATCGGCGCGATCCAGTCGGTCGCGGTGGTGCAATCGGGCGCGGCGAGCGCGGAGATACGGCAGGACGGCAAGTTCCAGCGCGCACGGGTGAAGCAGACCGCGGGGCCGGCGGGTCAGATCAAGCTGACGCTCGACATGCGCGGGATCGGCAACGACGCGGTGGTGACGCAATCGGGCGTCGCGGTCGCGGGCGTGCAGATGGCGGGGGTCGGCAACCAGGCGTTCCTCACCCAGCGCGGCGGGATCGGTGCCGACGCCAACGTCATCGCCCTGTTGCAGAGCGGGACCCGCAATTACGCCAGCCTGACGCAGAACGGGTCGGGCAACGCGATCGACCTCGCGCAGCACAACAGCGACAACAGCGCGACGATCACGCAGAACGGCAACAATCTGGGTATCAAGATGGTGCAGGATGGCGGCGCCAAGGCGGTCGTCGTGCAGACGGGCAAGTGACGCGCGCGCGTCCAGCTGTCGACATGTCGCGTGTTCTACGCGTCGGTCTGGTGGCATGCGCCTTGTTGATTGCTGCGAACGGCGTGATCGCACAAGGCTCGCGTCAGGCCCCTACCCCGCCCCCGCGCGCCTTGCCGCAGGTCGAGCAGATCGCGCCCGCGCTTCCCGCCCCTGCCCTCACTGAGACCGAGCAGCCGCAGGACGGCGACGATGCCGCGGTCGCGCAACTGCCGCCCGAGCCGCGCGCGGTGCGCCAGCCGCGCCCCTCGCCCAGGTCCCCCGCCCCGACCGGCTCGGTCGATATCGAGCGCGCCTATGTCACCGTGTTCGGCGCAGGCGACGCGCGGCCCGCGCCGAATACGCCGCCCGTGCTCGATGCCGCGACGCAGGGCTATCTTGCCGCACGGATCGCGGCTGCGGCGGGTGCAGCAGTGACCGACGCTGACGCGCACCCCACCGCACCGGTCACGACGCCGCTGCCAAAGGCTCCCAAGCCATGATCCTGCCGCCTGATCCCCCCGCCGCACAGGCCCCCGCTGCGCAACCTGTCCGCGCGGTCGTCACGCGCGCGGGCGATGGCGTCCACGTCGTGCTGGTCGGCGAGAGCGCGCGCGCCGTCCGCGTCGACTATACGCTGACCGCGGGGTCGAGCAGCAATCGCGCCACGCAAGGTGGCGCAGCGCGACTGGAGCCGGGGCAACGAGCGACCCTGCTCGACCTGACGCAGCACGGCAGCGGCGACTGGTCGGGGGTGCTTGAGGTCCGCGTCGACGGGCGCGCGGCTTATCGGCTGGTGCTACGCGCGCCAGACTGAACGCCCGCACGGATAGAGACGGCGTTCCGCTCGTTCTGCCTCGCAACTGACCAGTGCGAGGACGTT
Source organism: Sphingomonas sp. Mn802worker (assembly GCF_000382485.1). Classification (GTDB taxonomy): domain Bacteria; phylum Pseudomonadota; class Alphaproteobacteria; order Sphingomonadales; family Sphingomonadaceae; genus Sphingomonas. The sequence continues at coordinate 11,367 of NZ_AORY01000021.1, forward strand.
CGACCATGACGATCAAAGCCATCGGCTATGCCGCATCCGGCAAACACGCCAAGCTGAAGCCGATGCAGCTCGAACGGCAGGATCCGCTGCCCAACGAGGTGCAGATCGCAGTACTCTATTGCGGCGTCTGCCACTCCGACATCCACCAGTGCGAGAACGACTGGGGCAACACCGTCTATCCGTGCATGCCCGGGCACGAGGTGGTCGGGCGCGTCGTGGACAAGGGCTCGCTGGTGACGCGCCACGCGATCGGCGATCTGGTGGGCGTCGGATGCATGATCGACAGCTGCCATGAATGCGCGCCCTGCCTCGCCGGTGACGAGCAATATTGTGAGGGGCCGAACAGCTGGCTCGCGACCTACAACGGCCCGATGAAGCCCGCCAAACAGGCCAAGACGGGCGAGAACATGTACGGTCGCGACAACACCTTCGGCGGCTATTCCGACCAACTGGTGGTGCGCGAGGATTTCGTGCTCAAGATCCCCGCCGCGCTGCCAATCGAGGCCGCGGCGCCGATCCTTTGTGCGGGCGTCACCACCTATTCGCCGATGAAGCACTGGGGTGTGAAGGCGGGTAGCAAGGTCGGCGTCGTCGGTTTCGGCGGACTGGGCGACATGGCCGTCAAGATCGCGCGCGCGATGGGCGCACAGGTGACCGTGTTCACTCGCGACAAGGACAAGGTGGCAGAGGCGCACCGGCTTGGCGCGAAGAGCGTCGTCGAGGGCGACACGAAGGCGTACGAGGCGCTCGAGGGTCACTTCGACTTCATCATATCGACCGTGCCAGAGAAACACGAGGTCGACCCGTTCATTCCGCTGCTGCGCCACGACGGTGCGTTCGTCGCAGTGGGGGCGCTCGCCCCGATGCCGGGGTGGAACCATATGAACGTGGTGATGGGGCGCAAGACGATCGCGGGCTCGCTGATCGGCTCGATCGCGGAAACGCAGGAGGTGCTCGACTTCTGCGCCCAGCACCGCATCGCGCCCGACATCCAGCTGATCCCGATCCAGGAGATCAACGAGGCGTACAAATACGTGAAATCGGGCGACGTCCGCTTCCGCTACGTCATTGATGCAGCGAGTTTGGCGCAGGACAAGGCAGCCTGAGCACGCCCGTGCGCCAGATTGTCCTGCCCGACGGCACCCACGTCCCCGCGCTCGGCCAGGGAACGTGGAACATGGCCGAGCGCGCCGACGCAAGGCCGGAGGAGATCGCCGCGCTGCGCGACGGTGTCGAGCGTGGGCTGACGCTGATCGACACCGCCGAAATGTACGCCGACGGGCGCAGCGAGGAGCTGGTCGGCGAGGCGATTGCGGGATCACGCGACCGCGTGTTCCTCGTCACCAAGGCGTATCCGCATCACGCCGGGCGCGACACGCTGCCCCGCGCGTGCGAGGCGAGCCTGCGCCGGCTCGGCACGGACGTGATCGACCTCTACCTGCTCCACTGGCGCGGGAGCGTGCCCTTGGCCGAGACGGTCGCGGCGATGGAGGCGCTGGTCGCGCGCGGGCTGATCGCGCGCTGGGGGGTGAGCAACCTCGACACTGACGACATGGAAGAGCTCGTCGCAGCAGGTGGTGCGAACTGCACAACCAACCAAATCCTCTACAATATCTCGCGCCGCGCCCCCGAGCACGACCTGCTCCCCTGGCTGGCCGCGCGGCACATGCCCGTCATGGCGCACAGCCCGGTCGAGCAGGGGCGGCTGCTCGGCCATGCCGCGTTGCGCGATGTGGCCGAGGCGCGCGGCGCAACGTCGGCGCAGATCGCGCTCGCCTGGCTGCTGAACCGCGATGGCGTAATCGCGATCCCCAAGGCGGGCACACGCGCGCACGTCGCAGAGAATGCAGCCGCGGCAGAACTCGTGCTGAGCGCCGACGACCTTGTCGCGCTCGACCGCGCCCTCCCGCGCGCCGCGCCTCGCCCACTCGACATGCTCTAACGAAGGACCAAGACGATGCAGAAACGCAAACTCGGCAGCCAAGGCCTCGAAGTCTCCGCACTCGGGCTCGGGTGCATGGGGATGTCCGACTTCTACGCCGGGCGCGACGAGGCGGAGTCCGTCGCCACGATCAACCACGCGCTCGATCACGGGGTCACCTTTCTCGACACCGCCGACATGTACGGCGTCGGCACGAACGAGGAGTTGGTCGGGCGCGTCGTGCGCGATCGCCGCGAGTGGGTGGTGGTCGCGACCAAGTTCGGCAACGTGCGCGGGGCCGACGGCAGCTTCCAGGGGATCAACGGCCGCCCCGACTATGTCCGCCAGGCGTGCGACGCGAGTCTGAAGCGCACCGGGCTCGACTTCATCGACCTCTACTACCAGCACCGCGTCGATCCCGAGGTGCCGATCGAGGAAACGGTCGGCGCGATGGCCGAGCTCGTGCAGGCGGGCAAGGTCAAGTATCTCGGCCTGTCGGAGGCTGCGCCCGCCACGATCCGCCGCGCGCACGTCGTCCACCCGATCACCGCGCTGCAGACCGAATATTCGCTGTGGACGCGCGATCCGGAAAGCGAAATCCTGCCGGTGTGCCGCGAGCTCGGCATCGGCTTCGTCCCCTACAGCCCGCTCGGCCGCGGCTTCCTGACGGGGCAGTTCAAGTCGCCCGACGACCTGCCAGAGGATGATTACCGCCGCAACTCGCCGCGGTTCCAGGGAGAGGCGTTCGGGCGCAACCTCGATCTGGTGCGCGAGATCGAGGCGATGGCGGAGGCAAAGGGCTGCACACCCGCGCAGCTCGCGCTCGCCTGGGTGCTGGCACAGGGCGAAGACATCGTGCCAATCCCGGGGACCAAGCGGCGTAAGTACCTCGACGACAATCTCGGCGCGCTCGACGTGACGTTGAGCGATGCCGATCTCAAACGGATCGACGAGGTGCTGCCCCCCGGCGCGGCGAGCGGCGAGCGTTATCCCTCAATGGCGACGATCGACCGGTGAGCGCCCCCTCCTTCGCGGCGATCGCGCCCAGCCGGCTCGCGGTGGTAACGGGCGCGGCGAGCGGGATCGGGCTCGCCGCGGCGCGCGCACTCGCCGAGCGGGGCATGCGCGTTGCGCTGGTCGACCGCGCGGGCGAGCTGCTTGAGGCAGCCGCGGGCGGGATCGAAGGCGCGACCGCGCACGCGCTCGACGTCGCCGACCCCGATGCCTTGGTCTCGCTGGCCGAGGAACTGGGCGAGGCCCCTGCCCTCCTTATGAACAACGCCGCGATCGGTGCGGGTGGCGACGTGCTCGCCGGTGTGGCGGCGTGGCGCCGTCTGATCGACGTCAATCTGATGGGCGTGCTCCACGGCGTCGCCGCCTTCGCCCCCGCGATGATCGCTGGCGGCGAGTCCGCGATGATCGTCAACACTAGTTCGAAACAGGGCATCACCCAGCCGCCCGGCAACACCGCCTACAACGTCAGCAAGGCAGGCGTGAAGGCGCTGACCGAAGGGCTGGCGCACACGCTTCGCGAGGCAACCGGCGAGCGCGTGACCGCGCACCTGCTGATCCCCGGCTACACCCACACCGGGATGACCGCACGCGGCGCGGAGAAGCCCGACGCGGCGTGGAGCGCGGAGCAGGTCGTCGACTACATGCTTGCCGGACTGGAGGCGGGCGACTTCTACCTGTTGTGCCCCGACAATGAGACGACGCGCGAGCAGGATGCGAAGCGGATCGCCTGGGCCGCGGGCGATGTGACGGAGAACCGCCCCGCACTGTCGCGCTGGCACCCGGAATGGAAGGACGCGTTCGCGCGCTACATGGCGGAGTGAAAAGGTGTGTGCGTGTCGTGCTGTCGACATGCACACATCGCTGCGTGGACTCAGCTTACGTGGTCGTCACGCGTGCGCGTCGATATCGTGCTCACGCCTCACTGCGCCGCGAGCACCGAGCGCCACGCCGCCAGCTGTTCCGGCGAGGCATCGCGCCGAGCCCCGGCAGGCTTGCCGCGCCGCAGCCGCGCGCGGTCACGCTCGGGCGGGTCGACCAGCTGCACATGTACTGCCGCACGCCCCGCCTGCTCGACCCCGAGCAACCGCGCCGCCCCATGCGACAGGTCTATGACGCGCGTGGACGAGAACGGCCCGCGATCGTTGACGCGCACCAGGATCGTCCGCCCGGTCGTGAGCGCCGTCACCTCGACGTAGCTCGGCAGCGGCAATGTCGTATGCGCCCCGCTCACCCAGCGCGGCCGGTAGCGCTCGCCGTTGGCAGTGCGGTTACCTGACTCGCTGCCGTACCAGCTGGCATAACCGACCGCCTCATACCCCGGCGCAGCCGCGGGCACATAGGTCACCCCGCGCACATTGTACGGCCGCCCGATCTTCACCGGCCAATCGCTCACCCTAGCGCCTGCGCAGCCGGCGAGCACGAGTGGTAGGGCGAGCAGGACGAAGCGCGGGAGCATTGGCTCGTTTTAGCACATCGGCTCTCCCCTCTGTCAGCATAGCCTTGAACAAGACTTTGCGCAGTCAACGCGCTATGATCACGTCGATGATCGTCGCGCCATCCAACGAGGCTATTTCCTACTCGAAAGCACGAACTCGCGTGGCGTGCGCGGGTGCAGCGCCTCGGTACATACGGGCTTTCGAGCCAAAGTTCGTGCTTTCGAGTAGGAAATAGCCGGCATGACCCAGGTGCCCGCCAAGCCGGCCTCCCCTGCCCGGATTACCCCCTCCGCACGCAAGCGCGACGGCAAGTCGCTGTCGCAGCGCGACCTGTTCCAGCTCGACAGCCCCCTGTACGGCGAGATCCGCGGTGAGCGATCGCTGATGGCGTTTCCGTTCTTTGCGCTGAGCAAAAACGCGTGGATGAAGCCGCTCAGCTACGAGCACGCGACCGTCTCGATCGAGGTGCGCCCGTCGGCGAACGGCGTCGCGACGATCTATGACAAGGAGATCGTGCTCTACATCGCCAGCCTGATGGCGGCGAAGCTGGAGGCGGGCGAGGACGTCGCGCAGGATTTCATCTTCACCGCACACGACCTGTTCTCGGTCACCGGCTCAAACCACTCGGCGCGCTCGTACCAGCGTCTGTCGGAGGCACTCGAGCGGCTGCAGGGCACGCAGATCAAGACCAACATCGAGGCAGGCGGCGAGGGCGAGGAGGGCTTCTTCTCGTGGCTGTCCGAGGCGCGGCTGCATTATTCCAAGACCAAGACGGGCGAGCGACGGTTGAAGGCGGTCAAGGTGCGACTGTGCGACTGGCTGTTCCGCGCGATCCTGCGCGACCGGCAGGTGCTCAACTACGCCGCGACCTATTTTCAGCTCGGACCGATCGAGCGGCGCATCTACGAGGTGGCGCGCTCGACCTGCGAGGACGGGCGGATGGAGATCGACCTCGCGACCTTCCGGTTGCAGATCGGCTATCAGAACCCGCTGTCGAACTTTCGCGCCGCGATCCGACAGATCGCGGGATCGGATGCGATCCCCGACTATGCAATCGAACTGGTCGAGGATGAAACTTCTGCGCCGCCCGGCGACGGTGACGCCGAGCCCGCGCGTCGGGGGCGTCGGGCGACACCTGCGCGGGTCATCATCCACTACCGCCCCGATCCGGTCGCCGAACTCGGCGAATCAGCCGGCATGGAGCCGACCGAATCGGGCGAGTGAAGCGCAGCAGTAACGTGGGTCAATTCTACTCGAAAGCACGAATAGCGTGGCTATTTCATACTCGATAGCACGAACTTTAGCCGCGTTATTCTACTCGAAAGCACGAATAGGCACACCTTATCGGAAGAAACTCACGCGAGTTTCTGCATTTCCTACTCGAAAGCACGAACCGTAGCCGCTTCCTTTGTTGGATTTTTCTTGCGACATCGTGAGGGAGATCGGCCGCGTGGCCGGATGTTGCGTGAAGGAAGCGGTCGTGACCACATAAAGGAAAGCCCGGCACGAAGGCCGGGCATCCCAAGGTTTGATGGAACGACGTCGCCAAACGTCGAACCGGGGTACACGAGAACAATCCGTACCCCTTCCAGATACCGCTGAAACCAGTCCGTTTCAAGGATGCGCGTTTCGCGCCACGCTCCTTTTTTGCCCTGGTCCCGGCCCTGATGAGGGGATGGAAGATGACGGCCTATACGCTCAGCGAGGCGGGCGCGCTGGCGCTTGCACGGATCGGTCGCCGTGCAGGCGCGCTGCCCTTGCATGGCGATACGACGCCGCGACCGGTGCTGCGGGGGAGCCGCGAGGCGGGGACGTTCGAGAATGCGTTCTTCGTTCCGCCTGCGAAAGGCGAAACCGACCATCTGCTGCGCGTCGCGCGGCGTGCGCTCGATGCTGGGCGGATGCTGCGGCGGGTGGCGCGGCGCGGCGAGCGGGTGCTCAGCGCATCCGAGCGACTGATCGCGCAATTGAGCGCGGGCGCAGTGCGCGTACTGGAGGAATTGCTGACGCTGTCGCGACTCAATCGGGGGCGCGTTTATCCGAGCTACGACCATCTCGCGCGCGTCACCGGGCTCGGCCGCGCAACAGTCGCGCGCGGGTTGCGATTGCTCGAGGAGATCGGCTTCCTCGTGCGCCAGCGTCGATTCGCGCGATTAAGCACCGAGGGCGCCGGGCCTCGGATCGCGCAGACCTCCAATGCCTATCGCCTGACCTTGCCGCGCGGGATTGTCGCGCATCTGCCACGCTGGATGCGACCCGTCCCCCTGCCCGACGACGAGGCGTATCGGCTAGCGACGCGTGATGTCGAGCAGAAAGCGATGCGACAGTCGCTCAACTGCCGCGAACTAGCGCTTGCGACGCTCGATGGGCCTCTCGGGCGCATGCTCGCAAAACTTGGTGCCGGGATCGACGCGCGCGACACCGCTACACGGTCGCCGAGCGCGAGTCTCACGCTGATCCGTAATCCCTCACTCAATCATCTATCTTCTGTAGAAATCAGTGATCCGATGCCAACAATCTACCGGCAATCGACCGCGTTGTTGTAAGGAGTGTCGTTATTTAAAGTCGCAAACGCTACCTCATGACACAAATGTAGATAGGTGTATTCGTAGAGAACGGCTTCACAAGCGGTGCGATCATTCGCTAATGTTGCACACTACTGCGATGAAACCGCCCAAGCCGGCGACGAGGGGCCTCGACGTTTCGCTGCGCTGCAGCTAAAGTAGCAGGCTCGTACACACGGGAGTTCAATCATGTTCGCCAAGTATTTCGCGGCTGCGGCCGCTTCCGCGCTCGTCGTCGCTCCAGTTGGGGCTGCGCCCGCCAACCCCGCTTCGTCGCTGTCGGTCACCAAGTCGGTTCGCGCTTCGACCGCGTCGTTGAAGAAGAACGAGCTCGCTGGCGGCGGTGTGATCATCGCGATCGTCGCCGCTGCGGCCGTCATTGCCGGCATCGTCATCATCGCTGACGACGGCAACAACTCGGACAGCAACTGAGCTGATCCCCTGCCCCGCCGTTCGTGGTGGGGCAGGATCTCCGTGCCAACTCAACCTGGCGCGCGTAGCACTACTTCGCTCGACGCCGCGGCCGACGTGGTCGCCAGACCATATGCGTCGCGACCCCGAAGTTGAACACCGAACTCATCAGCGCTCCCACGATCCCAGCGAGCGGCCAGCTACCCACTTCCCGCAGTGTCAGATTGGCAACCGAGATATTGGCAAGCGCGCCTAGGCTGCACACCGCGCTGAACACCAGATAGCCAACGACGAACTTAACCCCGCGCAACCGCGCCGAGCGATAGGTTATCGCGTTGTTGAGCACGTAGTTGAACGCCATCGCGCACAGCGTCGCGATCCCCTGAGCTCGCAGGAACGGCATCCCCTCCCCTACAGCTAGATCGAGTACGGCGAGATGGCATGCCAACCCCAGCCCCCCGATAGCGCAAAACAGCACGAAGCGCGGCGGGATCAACCCGCGGGTCAGCTTGTCGATCAGGAGGAAGGCATATTCGAGCAGCACGACGACATTGAGCTTGCTGGTGCCCGCACGACGCTCGCGAAAGACATAGCCAACCTCGGTGACCTTCAAGGGTGTCGGCGACGCGGTCAGGATGTCGAGCAGGATCTTATAGCCCTGCTGCGACAGGTCGTAGATCGTCGCCTCGACCACCGAGCGGCGCAGCGCGAAGAACCCGCTCATCGGGTCGCTGACGCGGACGCCGGCGAGGCGATGGGCGATCCAGGTGGCAAGACGGCTCATCCGCTGACGACGCCGGTCCCACTCCCCTACCCCGCCACCCTCGACGTGCCGGCTGCCGATGACCAGATCGACGTCGGTGGTCTGGAGCAGCTCGAGCATGACCGGCAATCGTGTCTCGTCGTGCTGCAGGTCGGCGTCGATCACCGCAATCAACTTGCTCTCAGATGCGAGCACGCCCTCGACCACCGCCGAGGCGAGTCCGCGTCGTCCCACACGGCGGATGCAGCGGATCGGTGCGCCTTCCCCTGCCAGCGTGGCGACCTCGCCCGCGGTGCCGTCGGGACTGTCGTCGTCGACGATGATCAGCTCCCACGCGACCTCCCCCATCGCGCGCGCAATCGCGTCAGTCAGCGGGCGAATGTTGTCGCGTTCATTGTACGCGGGCGCGACGATCGACAGCGCGGGAATGTCGCGTCGATGTGTGAAGGAACGTGCCGGTACCAAGCTCCGGCTGCTGAGTTCCTCAGCGTTCATTACACCGACCGCTAGAGGCCCGACCCGACATGGCAACATGTCGACAACTATACACGCGGACGTTGCGGTCGGTTGTGGGTTGCTGTGTCATGTGCCAGCCGGGTTCGCTGCGCTCGACGTCGATCAGGTCCCGGTGACGTGACTAACGGTCACTGCCCGCCGGCGTCGGTATTGATCGGTTGCGGCGGTGCGATCACCGGTGCGGTACGGCTCTTGTCGTCGGTGGTCGCAGCTTGGAATGCCGCGGTCGGATTGGCAGAAGCCTCCAGGCGATAGCGCTCGATGCGAAGGCTCAACCGATTGTCGAGCCGGCTGGATATACGATTGTTGATCCGCGTCGGGTTGGTGTTCGCGGGCAGTCCCTTGGCGTTGAGGCGCGCACCATAAGCGGTTGCAGTAGCGCGCACCGATACGGGGCCGAGCAGCGCTGCACCGGACAAGGCCAGCGCGACGAAGTGGAACGGGCTTAGATCGGAACGCATGCCTGCGTGATAGTCGCTTTCGGGGTGGGCGTCACCACGACGAGCTCGGCACCTTGATGCAAACATTTCCACACCGCAACAGGTCTATGTGTCGACAGGTCAACTCGCACCGACAAGAAACCACCCTGCCCGCCACTTTGAACGCAGTGCCGGCGGGCTGGTGTCGGGAAGCAGGCCGTTGGGAAAGTCGCTCGTATCGCGACCGACCACCGCGACGATGCAGCGTTGCGCCGCGATCACCGCGCGCTCTGCCGGCATCGCACCAGCGGTAAGACCCAGCCGCACCTCACCTAGATCAAGCAATTTAGCCAGCCCGGCATGGCGAAAGGCAGCTTCGATGTCGGACCGCGCGGCTGTCGGGGCGGGGCTGGTGAACACGACCGGGATCTCCAGTCTGGAATGCGTCGAGCCACTGCTGTGCCTCGCGGTCGAACCTCCAACGCCCGCCGTCCTGCGTCATCGCGGTTTCGAGCCGGACGAGCATCGCACGAGGACCGGTGCACGGGACCCATGCAGGTGCTGGTGCTACCGCGCGCCAGCAGCGCGCTGTCACCGGGCGAGCCGGGCAGGCTGGCGACATAGCGGCCGATATCGGTCCAGCGCGCACGCTGCGTCGGTGCGGGATCAGCCGTAGACGCGGTCGGCATGGCGAAAGGCGAGGGGAGTGCACCCGTATAAGCAACACCGGGACGCATCGCGCTCAGGTCAGCTGGAAGCGTCGCAGCGGGAGGTTGGATTTGGGTAATCGGGGCCCGAGCCGTAGGAGAGGGGGTGCTGTCAGGCGGGGGCAGGGCGGTCGCGGTATTGATCCGCGCCGCGCCTGAGCGGGGAGAAGCGGCCGTCGAAGTCGGGAGCACGCGCACCTGCTGCTCGCCACTCACCCGCTTCCGCGCGCGCGTCGTCGCGGCATAGTCGCCGGCCTTCTTCACCGCGACGCCGCCCGCTATTGCGGGGATAGCGGCAACGGCAACGCAGCCCGAAAGGCCCATCGTTACCAGTCCCAGCAGCGCAACTCGTCCGGTCCATCCGGTCAGCGTCATCACTTACTCTCCTCGCGAGCGCTTGTGCGCTGTGCATCAGCGCATCGCAATGCGCAGGACACAAACATGTTGCCATGTCGACACAACGACAGGTAGGAACGCACCCATGCCGACAATCGCGATCATCAGCCAGAAGGGCGGGGCGGGCAAGACGACGCTGGCGCTCCACCTCGCCGCCGTGGCGCAGGAGGCGGGCGCGGTGTCGCTCGTTATCGATACCGACCCGCAGGCGACCGCCAGCCAGTGGGCTGCCTGGCGCGGCGACCGCGCGCCCGAGGTGATCGACAGCCCGCCGCCCAGGCTCGCCGCCAAGGTCGAGGCCGCACGCGGGCAGGGGGCCGAGGTGATCGTGATCGACACGCCCCCGCATGCCGACAGCGCCGCGCGCGCCGCGGTCGAGCTCGCCGACCTCGTGCTGATCCCGTGCCGTCCTTCCGCCTTCGACCTGTCGGCGATCCAGACCACCGCCAAGCTGGTGCAGCTGCTGCGCAAGCCCGCGTTCGTGGTCTTCACCGCGGGCAGCCCCAATGCGCCGCGCGTGTATGAGGAGGCGAGCGAATTGGTAGAGGGCTACGGCACGCCGCCCTGTCCAGTGATTTTGCCCGACCGCGCCGCCTATCGCCACGCCTCGGCACAAGGCGCGACCGTCACCGAGATCGAGCCCGCCGGCAAGGCCGCAAGCGAGGTTCGCGAATTGTACAAGTGGACATGTCGACAGTTAGGCTTGTCGGCACCGCGCTTTAGAAAGGTCCGCGCATGAGCCGCAAGCCGAGCTTCGCTAACTTGAAGACCGTCGCACAGACGGCACCGGCCGCAACGCCTGCACCACGTGCCGTTGAGCCGTCTGCCGCGGTAGGGGAGGGAGCCGAGCGTACCTCCACCCGCCCGATCAGCCGCGAAGGCCGCAAGCAGATTGCGGGCTTCTTCACGCCTGACATGTCGTTCGCGATGCACATGCTCGCGCGCCGTCAGGGTAGGAGCCTCCAAGCGTTGATGGCAGAGGCGTTCAACGATGTGCTCCGGAAACACGGCGAGAGCCCTATCGGGGAGTAAACCCTATTAGGCGTTCTCCACTGCCTTTAAGATGGCTCGGCCGTAAGCGGTTTTCTTGAACTTCTCGCCCGCTGCGCGCGCCTGCTCGGCCGAGATGAAACCCATCTCGAACGCGATCTCCTCGAGGCAGGCGATCTGAACGCCTTGGCGGTGCTGGAGCGTGCGGACGAACTCGCTGGCTTCGAGCAGGCTGTCGTGCGTGCCGGTGTCGAGCCATGCGTAGCCGCGACCCATCTGCTCGACAAATAGGTCGCCTGCCTCGAGATAGATGCGGTTGAGGTCGGTGATCTCGAGTTCGCCGCGCGCGCTCGGCTTCAGGTTGCGCGCGAACTCGACGACGCGGTTGTCGTAGAAATAGAGGCCGGTGACCGCGTGGTTGGATTTGGGCGCTTCCGGCTTCTCCTCCAGGCTGACCGCGCGGCCTCCCTCACCAAATTCGATCACACCATAGCGTTCGGGATCATCGACCTGGTAGGAGAACACCGTGGCGCATCCTTTGCGTGTGACCGCATTTTCCAGCAGGTCGGTCAGATGCGCGCCGAAGAAGATGTTGTCGCCGAGCACCAGCGCGACGTCGTCGCCGCCGATGAAGTCCGCGCCAATCGTCAAGGCTTGCGCGAGGCCCTCGGGACTCGGCTGCTCGGCGTAGGCGATCGAGATGCCGAAGGCGGAGCCGTCCTCGAACAGCCGGCGATAGTTGTCGAGATACTCGGGGCTCGAGATGATCAGCACGTCGCGGATCCCCGCGAGCATCAGCACCGACAGCGGGTAATAGATCATCGGCTTGTCGTAGACGGGCAGCAGCTGCTTATTGACGGCCAGCGTCGCCGGATGGAGCCGCGTGCCCGAGCCGCCGGCGAGGATGATGCCCTTCACTTCACGTCTCCGATCAATTCGTCGAGGATGTCGCCGAGCGCGTCCTGCCAGGGACGCGGCTGGATACCGTAGGCTTGCTGGATCGCCGCATGGCTGAGCAGCGAGTTGGCCGGGCGCTTCGCCGGTGTCGGATATTCGGCGGTGGTGATGCCGGTAACCTTGGCGGTGGATCCACCGCGCGCCGAGGACTGGCGGAAGATCTCGAACGCGAAGCCTGCCCAGGTGATCTTGCCCGCGTTCGAGAAGTGGAACGTGCCGGTCGGCGCGTCGGCGTCGGCGATCAGCCGCAGCGTGATCGTCTGAAGCGCCTGTGCCAGGTCGGCTGCGCTGGTCGGCGAACCGCACTGGTCGTCGACAACGCGCAACGTCTGGTTAGTCGCGGCGACGCGCAGCATCGTTTTCACGAAATTGTTGCTGTGCGCGGAGACGACCCAGGCGGTGCGCACGATCGCATGACGCGCGCTCGAGGTGCGCACCGCGAGCTCGCCGCCGAGCTTCGACGCGCCGTAGACGCCCAAGGGTGCGACCGCGTCGTCGACATCCCACGCACCCATCTTGTCGCCGGCGAAGACGTAGTCGGTCGATACCTGGACGAGCGGGATGTTCGCGTCCGCGCACGCCTTGGCGAACGCCGCGGGTGCCATCGCGTTGACGGCCCAGGCGGTGACGAGGTCGCTCTCGGCCTTGTCGACTGCGGTATAGGCCGCGCCGTTGATCACGGCCGCGAACGGCTGCCCGTCGTGCCCAGCCGCCACGTATCGCTCGATCGCCGCGGCGTCGGTCAGATCGAGGTCGACGACGTCAATTGCGACGACCCGGACGCCTGCGGGCCAGGTGAGCCGCTGGAGCTCGGTGCCGAGCTGCCCGTTCGCGCCGGTGACGAGGATGGCGCCTGTTACTGTATACCCGTGTCGTTCCGTCGACGTGTCGACACGCGCACTTGCCGACGTGTCGGCGGGGCTCATGCCGCGACCCCGCGGCGGTCGGACGCCTTCGCCGCGACCAGCGGGCGCCACCAATCCTCGTTGGCGAGGTACCATTCGACCGTTTTGCGAATGCCGCTCTCGAACGTCTCCTGCGGGTACCAGCCGAGCTCGTCACCGATGCGGCTAGCGTCGATCGCGTAGCGCTTGTCGTGGCCTGGGCGGTCGGCGACCTCGCTCATCTGCTCCGCATAAGGCTTGCCATCGGCGCGCGGGCGCAGCTCGTCGAGAATCGCACACAAAGTGCGCACGACCTCAATGTTCTGCCGCTCGTTGTGTCCACCGACATTGTAGGTGCGCCCGACCTGCCCACGCTCGAACACCGCCTGGAGGGCACGGACGTGATCCTCGACGAACAGCCAGTCGCGTACTTGGTCGCCCTTGCCGTAGATCGGCAGCGGCTCGCCATCGAATGCCTTCGCGATCATCAGCGGGATCAGCTTTTCGGGAAAATGATACGGCCCGTAATTGTTCGAGCAATTGGTGATCAGCACCGGCAGCCCGAAGGTGTGGCCCCAGGCGCTGACGAGATGGTCGGACCCGGCCTTGGACGCCGAATAGGGCGAGCGCGGGTCGTAGGGCGTCTCCTCGGTGAAGAGGCCTTCCTCACCCAGCGAGCCAAACACTTCATCGGTCGAGATGTGGTGGAAGCGGAACCGCTCCTTCGCCTCGCCCTCAAGGCCCTGCCAATAGTCGCGCGCTTCGGCGAGCATCGTGTAGGTGCCGACGACATTGGTCTGGATAAAGGCGCCGGGGCTGTCGATCGAGCGGTCGACGTGGCTTTCCGCCGCCAGGTGCGTGATCACGTCCGGCTTGAACTCAGCGATCACGGCGCGAACGGCCTGGGCGTCACAGATGTCGCCCTGGACGAAGCGATAGCGGTTGCTGTTCGCCACGCGTTCGACGGTCGACAGCGTGCCGGCATAGGTCAGCATGTCGAAGTTGAGCACCTCATAGTCGGTGTTCTCGATGAGATGCCGGACAAGGGCCGAGCCGATGAAGCCGGCCCCCCGGTGACGAAGATGCGCATGGGTGTAGTCCTTCAGGCGAGCGGGGCGAGCGGGCGCCCGTCATAGGCGAACGGGCTGTCGAAGTCGGCGAGGGTGGGCTGTCGCTGGTCCTTGTCGGAAAGCTCCGGCACCGCACCGGCCGGCAGCGGCCAGTCGATCCCGACGCTGTCCCATGCAATCCCGCCGTCATGATCGGGCGCGTAGGTGTCTGAGCATTTGTAGACGACCTCGCAATCTGGCTCAAGCGTCAGGAACCCGTGCGCGAAGCCGACGGGGATGAACAGTTGATCGCCATTTTCCGCGCTGAGTTCCGCACCGACCCATTTGCCGTACGTGGGCGATTTCCATCGTACGTCCACAACGACGTCGTAAATCCGTCCACGAATGCAGCGGACAATCTTGTTCTGCGCACGCGGAGGGGTCTGGAAATGCAATCCGCGCAGGGTGAAAGCGGTAGCGGAGAGCGAGTGATTGTCCTGTACGAACGTGGCGTCTATCCCGTAACCGGCGAACGTATCGCGATTATAGGTTTCAACGAACCAGCCGCGCGCATCGCCATGACGGCGAGGATGAATGAGCTTGACGGATGCCATAGCCGCAGGCCTTAGCGGCGCAGATCGTGCGACGCCATCACTCTCAAAACGATCGCTTTGGCTTGGCAAAGCAAGGATGTCACCCGTGTTCGCCCTTCTCGGATGGGGATCGTTCAAGGACTGGCTGTCGGAAACGACGGGGCTGAGGCATCACGGCTGGCACGTGCTGCTCGGTCTAGCGCTGACGCTGGGATTCACATGGGCGCTGCGCCGGTCGCTGGGATCCTGGTTGCCGCTGGTGCTGCTCGCACTCGAGCTCGTCAACGAGGTATCCGATTTCACGCGCTACTATGTTTCCGGCTGGCCATGGAAGCCGGGGCCGACAATGATCGACATTGTGCTCACCATGGCGGCGCCGCTCGCGATCACCATCGTCGTGCGGATGACCTCGCCGCACGTTCCGGGAGCACCACCCGGCACTCGCTAATCGAGGCAACGCTGATTAAGAGCCGAATCCAGTTTTAAGACAAGGCAAGAACAACGTGGTACATACCGGCGAACGTCGCCCGGCGACCGATGAGATCGCCGGTATCCAAACGTTGATCCCGTTCATCGTGGTTGCGCTCGTGGCTTATCTGGTGCCGCTCGCCGCGCCATTAGTGCTGTCAGGGCGGCTGACGCGCGAGATGGCCAGCACCGGCAACACGCAGGTTACCTCGCTCCTCGCCGCGCTGATCGCGCTGTTCGTATTCCGGCGCATGACGATCTACCCCGGTGCGCGTGCGTTCGAGTTCATCGTACCCGCCTTCTCCACCACGTTCGGCATCGCCGCGGCCATTCTCCTAGTGACGCGGATCAGCTACAGCGGCGCCATGCTGCTGACGGGTTATGTCGCCTCGGTCGCGGTCACGTTCCTTCTTGGCTATTTCGGACAGCGCGGCGCCGTGCGCCGGTTCTACTACGTTCCTACCGGAAACACCGGCATCGTTAACGACGCGCCGATGGTCGATTGGGTGCGCCTCGACAAGCCGCACCTTCCCGCCGATTCTGTTGCCTCGATCGTCGCGGACCTGCGCTCCACCCATTCTGCCGAGTGGGAGCGGATGCTGGCGCAGGCGGCGATCTCGGGTGTGCCGGTCTATCATACCAAGCAGTTACGCGAATCGCTGACCGGTCGCGTTCAGATCGAGCATCTGTCGGAGAACAGCTTCGGCTCGCTGCTGCCGGCGCTCGGCTACAAGGGCGTGAAGCGCACGATCGACGTCGTGGCCAGCATCGTGCTGCTCCCCGTACTCGCGATCCCGCTCGTGATCATCGCGCTGGTGGTGCGCGGGAGCTCGCCCGGCCCGATCCTGTTTCGCCAGCGCCGCATGGGCTATCGCGGCGTGCCGTTCGATATGCTGAAGTTCCGCACGATGACGGTGCGGTCCGCAACCGATTGCGATGCGACCGAGCGCGAGGCTGCGATTACTCAGGATGCCGACGTGCGCGTGACCCGGCCAGGGCGTTTCCTGCGCCGCTCGCGGCTCGACGAGTTGCCGCAAATCGTCAACATCCTGCGGGGTGAGATGAGCTGGATTGGTCCACGCCCGGAGGCAGTGCCGTTGTCGGTTTGGTACGAAGAGGAACTGCCCTTTTACAGTTACCGCCACATTGTGCGCCCGGGCATCACCGGCTGGGCGCAGGTGAACCAGGGGCATGTTGCCGGGCTCGACGATGTTCACGTCAAGCTTCACTACGACTTCTACTATATCAAATTCTTCTCGTTCTGGCTCGATCTCCTAATCGGGCTGCGCACGCTGGGGATCATGCTGACTGGCTTTGGTGCGAAGTAGGAATGGTCAAAACAGCATCAGCGCCGCGCGCGTAGCGACGCCGATGCCGATCGTGGCGATCAGCACCGTGCGCCAGCGGCGTAGTTGACACGCGCGGGGTATGGAGTGGCGATGCCCTCGATCGTAGCGGCCGAGCCGTCGCTGGACGCGCCGCTGTCGCTCGAAATGCGAGCGTTCCCTATCCGCGAGCCGGCGATCGTGCGCTGCGCGTATGGCGGGATCGGCCAGACAGCGATATGCTGCCTGCACGTCGGCGAGCCGCGCGGGCAGACTGCCCTCAATGTCGGGGTGATGCAGTTTCAGCAGCCGAACGTAGCGCGCACGAATCTCAGTTTGCGATGCGGTGCGCGCGACGCCCAGGATTTGGTAGGGATCGCGGTCCACGCGCGAGTTGCCGTCAAACGCCGTGATAGTCGCGATACCAGTCGACAAAGCGCGGCACACCCTCTGCGATCGTGGTGGTGGGCGCGAAGCCCAGATCGCGCTCGATCGCGCTGATGTCGGCGAAGGTATCGCGCACATCGCCCGGCTGCATCGGCAGCAGCTCCTTGTCCGCCTCGCGCTCGCACGCCTGCTCGATCAGTGCGATCATCTCGGACAGGTTTTCGGAACGGCTGTTGCCAATATTGTAGAGGCGGTGGGGCGACACGCTGCCCCCCGCCTTCTGCTCGCCATCGTCGGGTGGCGGGTTGTCGAGGCAGGCGACGATGCCGCTTACGATGTCGTCGATATAGGTAAAGTCGCGGCGCATGTCGCCTTCGCCGAACACCTGGATCGGGCGGCCCTCCAGGATCGCCTTGGTGAACAGCCACATCGCCATGTCCGGCCGCCCCCACGGGCCATAGACGGTGAAGAAGCGCAGGCCCGTCTGCGGCAAGCGGTAGAGATGCGCGTAGGTCTCACTCATTAGCTCGTCCGCCTTCTTGGTGGCGGCATAGAGCGAGAGCGGCTGGTCGACGCGGTCCTCGACGCGGAAGGGCAGGGTGTCGTTGCCGCCATAGACCGAGGAGGATGAGGCATAAACCATGTGCTCGGCGCCGCGGTGACGCGCGACCTCCAGCATGTTGAGGTGCCCGGCGAGGTTCGCATGCAGATAGGCGCGCGGGTTCTCGATCGAATAGCGTACCCCCGCCTGCGCCCCCAGGTGGACGATGCGATCGAACGCCTTGTCGGCGAGCGCGGCGTCAAGTGCCTCATGATGGGCAAAATCGACTTGCTCGAAGGCGAAGCGATCGCCGCCTGCCTCGGCGATACGCGCGAGCCGATCGCGTTTCAGCTGCGGATCGTAATAATCGTTGATGCTGTCGATGCCGACCACATGATCGCCGCGCATCAGCAGGCGCAACGCGACGGTAGAACCGATAAACCCGGCGACGCCGGTGACGAGGATTTTCACGATGTAGCCTTCCATGCAGTGGCGGCGGGCGGGGCCTGTTCGGCCAGCCACGCCTGGAACATCAGCACCGCCCATAGGGCTGGGGTGCTGTCACGACGTCCCGACAGATGGTCGCGCCAGCGAGACTGTACCATTGCCGGGTCGAAATACCCGTCGCTCGCCAGCCGCGACGGAGCGAGCAATTCCTCTGCCCAGGGCCTAAGGGGCCCGCGCAGCCATTGGCCAATGGGGATCGCGAAACCGGTCTTGGGCCGCTCGAACAAGGCACGCGGTGCCTGAGTGTAGAGCAGCTCACGCAGTACGTGCTTGCCGCGCCCATCTCTGATCTTCATCGACAGCGGAATGTGCGCGGCGACTGCGGCGACGCGATGGTCGAGGAACGGTACTCGCGTCTCTAGGCTGACCGCCATCGCCGCGCGGTCCACCTTCACCAGGATGTCGTCGGGCAGATAGGAGGTAGCGTCGGCGTACATCATCCGCACCGCAGCCGGCGCGTCGGCGAAAGGCGACAGGTCCGGCCCCGCCACCGCGCCCGCGCCGATCACCGGCGAGCGCTGCAGACTCCATTCGTCGAGGAAGCTGGCATAAACGTCGTCGAAGCGGCGCGCGTGCCCGGCGACGCGCAGCGCCTTCTGCACCTTGGCACCGAACTGTGGCGGGTGGTCGCCGGGCAGCGCATTCCACCATCGCGACGGCAGCCCGCCGAGCGGCCGGCCGATCGCCGCGCGCACCGGACGGGGCAACAAGCTCAGCCGCTCCCATAGCCTCGGTGCGTCGACATGGCGGTTGTAGCCAGCGAACAATTCGTCTCCGCCGTCCCCCGACAGCGCCACCGTCACCTGCTCGCGCGCAAAGCGGCTGACGAGATGCGTCGGAATTTGCGAGGAATCGGCGAAGGGCTCGTCGTACATCGCCGGCAGCAGGGGTATCACCTCCTGCGTCTCGGCCGCGGTGACGTAGCGTTCGTGGTGCACGGTGCCGAAGTGACGCGCGACCTCCTTCGCATATTCGGCCTCGTTAAAGCCGGCCTCTACGAACCCGATCGAAAAGGTGCGCACCGGCGTCGACGAATGACGCTGGTACAGGGCCACCACTGTAGAAGAATCAATGCCTCCCGACAGGAACGCGCCGACCGGTACGTCGGCCATCGCCTGCCCGGCGATTGCTTGGCCCAGTGCCTCGTCCAGCGCGGCGATTGCGTCGCTTTCCGATCCAATTGGATCAGCTGCCCCTGCCGCCAGCACGTCGCGATACGACCAGTACCGGGTCAGCGTCAGGCCATCTCGGCGACCTTCGGCCGGGGGCGCACTCGGCGCGGTGCGCACGGCTTCCGACGTGACCGACAGGATGCAGCCGGGTTCCAGCTTGTAGATGTCGCGATAGATCGATTGCGGCGCGGGCACATAGGTGCGCGCAGCAAAAGCGGCGAGCGCGTCGCGGTCGACCGGATTGGCAAAGCCGGGATGTGCGCGTAGCGACTTCAGCTCGGAGCCGAACAGGAAATCGTCGCCCACCCAACCGTAATAAAGCGGCTTTTCTCCGAACCTGTCGCGGGCAAGATGCAGGACTCGCTCGCGCCTGTCCCACAGCGCGATTGCGAACATGCCGACGGAGCGCTTCAGTGTTTCCTCAAGCCCCCAGGCCGCGATCGCCGCGACCAGTGTCTCCGTGTCTGAATGCCCGCGCCATGACGTTGCCAGCCCGGCCGTGTCGAGTTGGGCGCGGATGGCCAGATGGTTGTAAATTTCTCCGTTGAAGACGAGCATCCAGCGTCCGTTTTCCGACGACATCGGCTGATGCCCCAGCGGCGACAGGTCCACGATCGCGAGACGTCGGTGGCCGAGAGCAATGCCGGCATCTGCATCATTCCACTGGCCTGAGTCATCAGGTCCTCGATGGCAAAGACACCGCGTCATCAACGCAACTGGAAAGGGGCGCTCCCCTCTGCCGAAGAGCGCTCCTGCAAGGCCACACACGGATTATATCCTCTTGCGCTCGGAAGAACGTCTATTTGGCATGACATCGACAGGTTCGCAACGCCTAGGGTGTGGAACTGGCCGTCGGCGCGCGTTGCACATATTAGTGCAAGCCAAGATCCGATTTGAGCGTGGTGCCGCAACAGGCTGATGCGTTGCGGTCCTTGCTGGCGATCTGTGCGCTACGACTAAGGCGATTGTTTCCACCATCGCCCCGCCGATCCATGATGAGTCCGACCCAAGGCGTCATTTTGCTCTCAGCTAGAGAGGCTCTACGATGGCGGTGGGCGACGTCACCTTGGTGGTCAAGGCAAGTAAAGGCAGGGTAGCGGGCAGAGCGAATTGACGGACCAGGACTGATTCTGCCACAGCGCTTGCACCGAGAAGTATGCTTGCTCAGCTGCACGCGCCCAGCTAGCTGTTATCCTCATACTGGAATGGCCGTCTGGTGCGCACTTTTGAAAAGTTTGCGTATGTCAATCGCGTTGGAGGTTCAAATCCCAATCCAATTTCTCGGCGCAATAGGATAGCCCCGGCCGATGCATTACTATCCGGAGCAAATAAAGAGTACTTGCTATCCTGTGCGCGCCCCTTCTTGTCAGTCCCCTTGCCCCTACGCTGCCCGTCGGGTCCGACGCCATGAGCTTTTTTGGAGAGCACTCCAATCTCTCCCAGCTGCCGGTGCGCGGCCACGCGCGCGAACGTCTGGTGGATGTGGAGGCGGGCACGCGGCTGGCTCCCTCTCCCATCCAGCACATTCCCTATATCGTTGGAACCAAGGACAGCGTAGAGCGCGGCTTCCACGGACATCGAAGCAACTCGCAGTATGCAAGGTCGGAACCTGTACCCCGCATCTTGGAAACAGCACTCGTCCAGTGAGCTTCCGGCTAAACAGTCTTGCCAAGTACCTACTGACCGGGTCAATGATCTGGCGCAAGATGCTGGACTTTACCGATATCTGTGTTCTGTTGGTGCGAGCGGTGATGAGGCGGATTATACCCGCGGTAAGGCATAGTTTGTGAAGCTTCCCCTCAAGGCTGGGCGGGGCGGGTAGATTTCCTGTGACAGATACTGGCAGGTCCGACACCGACTCCTACCGCACTATTCTGCGTTCCTCCTCCATCATTGGGGGCGCATCCGCATTGGGCATTGTCATCGGATTGGTTAAATTTAAAGCGGCGGCTCTGTTGTTGGGACCCGATGGCATTGGGCTGATCGGTCTGCTTGCCAATATTGTGGCCTTATTGTCGGTGGTCGCCGGGCTAGGCATCGCGACGGTGGGCACGCAGCAAGTGGCTGGAGCGGCCGTGCTTGACGACGACCGCGCGGTAGGCGAGGCACGCCAAGCGCTGTTTTTAGCGGCCGCTGCCTTGGCACTGCTGGGCGGTGTTGCACTGTGGCTATTGCGTACGCCCATCTTCCGGATGGCTGGGGTGTCGGGGATAGCCGATGGCGACACGGCGCTGCTGGCGCTGTCGATCGGGGGTACCGTGTTTGCGGGCGCACAGACTGCTTATCTGAACGGTATTCGGCGGATTGGTGACCTAGCGATAATCAACGTTGTGGGCGGGCTGGTCGCAACCGTCGTCGCTATTACCGCGATCGCACGGCTGGGTGAGGGCGGACTGGCTGCTTTTGTGCTCACGGGGCCAGCTGCGACTCTGATCGTGGGCGGCGCGTTGGTCGCGCTGGCGGATCGTTCGGCGGCCCCGCCGCTGCGGCTGCCTCAATTGGCTCGGCAGTGGCGGGCACTGGCCAGCCTAGGCGCCCCTTTCATGCTAGCCTCTCTGGTGGGGGTCGGCGGCCAGCTGTTCGTGCGCGGCTTGCTGCAACGGGAGAACGGGGCCGCCGATCTAGGTTTTTTCCAGGCAGCCTGGACCATTTCGATGAATTATATGGGCGTGGTGCTGACCGCGATGGGTGCGGACTACTACCCGCGCTTGACTGGCATCATACGGGATAGAACAGCGGCTCGTCGGCTGGTCAACCAGCAGACGGAAGTCGCGCTTTTGTTTGCCGGTCCCATCTTGGTCCTGATGGCCGCCCTAGCGCCCCTGGTTGTCCATATCCTCTACGCCGCCTCTTTCGCTCCAGCGGCCACGATTCTACGGTGGCAGACGATGGGTGATGTGCTCAAGATTGCGAGCTGGCCGCTGGGCTTTGTGTTGCTGGCGAGCGGGCGGGGTGTACGTTACCTGTTGATCGAGGCGGCGGCGATGGTCTGCTTTTGCGCGGTGACGTTCGCGCTGCTGCCGCGCATTGGCGTGAACGCGACCGGGGTTGCCTTCGTGGCGCTATACGTCGTCTACCTGCCGCTAGCTTGGTGGCAGGCGCGGTCGTGCATCGACTTTCGCTGGACGGGGACGAACGCGGCAACGGTCTTGGTGCTGGTGGCGCTCGTCGGGCTTGTAGCAACGGCTGGGTCTCTGATGCCAGTCGCTGGAGGGCTGATTGGGATCGTGGTTGCCTTGGCGCTCGGCGTGCGGGCGGCTCGCGTGCTGGCGAGCGCCACGGGGATGGAGGCCCCGCATCCGGCTCTCGCCCACCTGTCGCGCCTGGTGCTGCGCCGGTGAACGGGCAGGCACGGGTCGAAGCGAAAGACGACAGTGGTGAGGAGCCGCTGGTGTCCTTCATCATTCTGACCTTCAATCAGGTCGCTTACATCGAGGAGGCGGTGGAAGGCGCGTTAGCGCAACAGTACGGCAATCTGGAAATTATCGTCAGCGATGACGGCTCCACCGACGGGACTTGGGAGTTGCTCCAGAGGTTGGCAGAGCGACATAGGCAATTACGTATTAATCAATCATCCGAAAACCTCGGTACACTGGGCAATTTATACGCAGCGACCCGCTTGGCAAACGGTGTTTTCTACGTAATGGCTGCTGGCGACGATGTTTCGTACCCGCATCGGGTCTCGACCTGCGTAGCCAAGTGGCTAGATGAACAAGCTTTCGTTATTCAGTCCAGCTACGATATCATCAATGAACAATCTATAGTCATCCAGAGCGCGTATATTTTTGACACTTCAAAGCATGAATTCCAAAGTTACTTTGAATTTAGACCATTTATAATTCATGGTGCTTCATCATGCTATGATGCAAGGGTATTTAAATTAATTAAAGAACCAAACAGAAAAATTTATTACGAAGATAGTTTCTTCACTCTATTTTTGAATTTTCTTTTTTTAAAACACTGTTTTATAGATCAGCCGCTAGTTTGTTACCGAAGAAACTATAATTCAATTACTAACAACAATATGCTTATTAGCGTTCAAGAAATCAAAGAACGAGAAGAAAAAACGCAATTAGTTGTTGGTTCGATTGCCATTCTACTTTCCGTTTTTCGGGATGCGGTAGTCTTGAAGTTGGGTTATAGTAATTTTATTGGTAAAACTGCAGCTGTCAATATCAGCGCATTAGATAGAGACATCGCGTTCTACCAATATCGCGGTTCATGGACGACGCGGACAAAACTCGAAAAAATTCGAATGATTTTGACGGTTCGACGTAAGCGTCATGCCGCTTGGCTTCTTGCTCGACTGTTCGGTGCGCAATCCGTGTCCTGGTTGCGCCGTTTGCGGCTTCGAACTGGTCGATCCATATGACCCGCACCCTCTTCATCACATGGGATGGCCCTGAGTCGGCGTATTTAGAGAGCTTGACGCTGCCGATCTTCACGGCGCTTCACCCGTACGGCTTCCACTTCGACGTGCTTCAGTTCCACTGGGATGAGCCGAACAAAGTGCGTGAGACACGCGACCTTTGTGCGCGGAGCGGCATCGGCTATCGCGGAGTGCGCGTCTGGCGCAGCGTGCCCGGAATCGGATCTTTGCTAAGCGCGCTGGCGGGTGGGTGGCGAATCGATTCCGCGGTTTCACACTTCGGCTCCGACGTCCTCCTACCGCGCAGCACCATTCCAGCCCTAACCACGTTGCGCTCACGCGCGGGTCGGCACTTGCCGATTGTCTTCGACGCCGACGGCTTGGCGGCGGATGAGAAGATCGAGTTCGTCGACGGCGCTTCACCGTTCGAATATCGCGTCATGCGCGATGTTGAGACGCGCATTCTGCGCCGTTCCGCCCGTGTCCTGGTGCGCAGCCCCGCCGCCATCCCAACGTTGAAGGCCCGGGCTGGTCCGCTGACCACCGAACCCGACTATATCTTGTTCACGAATGGGCGCGACCCAGAAATCTTCGCTCCGGGGATCGACACCGAACGCCTGCAAATTCGTAATCAGCTTCAGATCGGCGCAGACACGCCGATTATTCTGTATGTCGGGACGCTGGGTGGAGGTCGCAAATACGATATCGACGGCCTGATCGCCGTGGTCCGTGCCGTTCGAGCTGAACGGCCGGACAGCCAGTTCCTGCTCCTTACCGGACAGATTGAGGAGGCGACGAGAGAGCTGGAGCGCCACGGTCCCGACCTGCTGCCCCACGCGCTGATCCGACGTGTCCCGCCGGGCGAGATGCCGC
Organism: Sphingomonas sp. Mn802worker; assembly: GCF_000382485.1. Classification (GTDB taxonomy): domain Bacteria; phylum Pseudomonadota; class Alphaproteobacteria; order Sphingomonadales; family Sphingomonadaceae; genus Sphingomonas. The sequence continues at coordinate 35,629 of NZ_AORY01000021.1, forward strand.
GCTGGATCGCCGCCGCCGATGTCGGAGTCGCGATGATCAGCGAGGGGTTTTCCACAACAGCGGTTCAGCCAATCAAGACGGCGGAGTACCTGCTGTGCGGCGTTCCCGTGATCGGCACACTAGGCATCGGGCAGACCGCCGCGGCCGAAAATGTCGGCGTCTTTAAATCTGGCCAAGAGCCGGTGGCGGCTGCCCGGTGGTTTGCCCGAGAGGTATTGCCAAATCGTGAGAGGTTCCGGACTTACGCCCGTACTGCTGGAGAAGAGATGTTTTCCTTGAGCAAAGCGGCCGATGCCCTGCGTGAGGCGTTGGTGAACTTGGTTTAGGCGGGCGTGGTCACCCTACGTACTGCAGCGACCAACACTCGACCGCCGCGTCAAGCAGGACACGAGCGGTTCGGCGAGGATGGGCAGGATTATACCGCGTCCTAGTAACGTGTTGCCGAACGCCTATCGATCGGCGCCACCACAGATTGGTTGAGCCGCTCAGCGTCCGGTGAAGACGGGAGGACGCTTGCCCAGGAACGCGGCGGTTCCTTCCAACCGGTCTTCCGACTCCTCCAACCGACTTTGAGCCTCATCGCTGGCGCTCTGCGCAGGCGGATCGACCACGCCGGCTGCCTTCCTGGCAAGCGCCAAGCTCTCCGCCACCGCCAACGGCGCGTTTCGTGCGATCGCGCGTGCGACGCCAAGTGCCTCGTTCAGCAACGCCTCGGGTGCCACTACATCGGTCACTAGGCCGCAGGCGAGCGCCGCGTTGGCGTCGATGATCTCACCCGTAGCAATCATCCGCATGGCCGTGCCTGTCGGGATGGCGCGTGGCAGTCGATAGAGCGCGCCCGCTGACGCGATGATGCCGCGCGTCACTTCCGGTACGCCGAAGCGGGCGTTGGTGGACGCAATGGCAAAGTCGCAAGCGAGCACGATCTCCAACCCGCCCGCCAGCGCGAAGCCGTCGACCGCCGCAATCCAGGGCGTGCGGCGCAGCGCGGTCGTGAAGCCGGCGAAACCGCCACCGTCCGTAAACAAATCTCCAAGGCGGCCAGCATTCACTATCCGAAGGTCGGCACCGGCGCAAAAGGCCGGACCAGCAGCGCCGCGCAAGACGACGGCGCAGATGTTCGGGTCGCCCTCTATCTCTTCTACGATGGCGCCGAGAGCGTGCGTGATGTGGTCGTCGACGGCGTTGCGGGCGGCCGCGCGGTTCAATGTGACAATAGCGACTTGACCCGCCAATCGCTCCAGCTGCACAGCTTTCGGATTGTTCATCCACCGTTCCCCATACCAATCACGAAAGGATTGATCATGACCGACGTGCCGCATCCCACGTCAATTGTCCATGATGAGGCGCGCGTCGGATCGGGCGTGACCATCCATGCTTACGCCATCATTGGACGCGCGGAGATCGGTGACGGTTGTGTCATCCACCCGCATGTCGTGATCGCCGACGGTGTTCAGCTGGCCACCAATGTCGAGGTGTTTCCCGGAGCCTTTATCGGCAAGGAGCCGAAGGGTGCCGGCGCAGTCGCGCGTGAAATCCAGTTTGAACGCACCGTCTCCATCGGTGCCGGATCGTCCATCGGGCCGCATGCAACCGTGTATTACGACGTAGTAATTGGAGAGCGCACGCTGTTAGGCGATTGCGCATCCGTGCGCGAACAGTGCCGCATCGGTTCACGCTGCATCATAAGCCGAATGGTTTCTATCAACTACAACACGGTATTAGGTGACCGGGTAAAGGTAATGGATGGCACCCATCTGACCGGGGATATGGTGGTCGAGGACGATGCCTTCATTTCCGCGCTCGTGGTCACACTTAATGATAATGTGGTGACAGCGGGGTTCGGCGATCACATTGCTGGACCTCGCGTGCGGGCCGGTGCAGTCGTGGGTGGAGGTGCTACCCTGATGCCGGGCGTGGTGGTGGGCGCATCGTCTATTGTGGCGGCGGGTGCGGTGGTAACCCGGGACGTGAGAGACGGTACACGTGTCGCCGGCGTGCCGGCCAAGCCATTCTGACCGCTCAGGTTGGTCGCTGACACCTCGTTCAGGTGGTGAATTCTATGACACAACTCAACTAGCGGTTAAAGATGGAGTAGCTTTCCTGCTGAAAGCCCATTGGTTGCTTGGCGGCTGCGGCTACGACGCCGACTGGCTCAGGGACGCCTTGCAGGCCAAGGGTATTCAGCCCTGCATCCCAGGCCGCAAATTGCGCAATGAGCCCGTTAGATACGATAAGCGCCTCTTCCGGCGTCGCAGCCGCGTCGAGATCATGTTCGGCCGTTTGAAAGACTGCGGCGCATAGCCACCTGCTACGATCGCTGCACAACCGTCTTCTTCTCCGCCACTGTCCTCGCTGCCACCGCCATCTTCTGACTGTGATTAACAAGGAATGATCCTGGCTGGCAAGTGCGTTAAGGTTGCAGAGGCGATCATTGCCACAACATAGTTAGAGATGCTGTCGAGGACGATACGCATTTTATAGAAAAAGGCAGGAGATTTAATAGCACTGAACTCTGTTGCACTATTACTAGCTCTGTAAGTACAGCTAGGTGGCGGGCATTTATGTCATGTCGGCCACGTTCGTGGACCATGTTAATAACTAAAACTAGTAATACAAATAGGATATATGGTTTACCGGTGAAGGCTTCGCTGTTGCTAAATTCGACACCAATCGCGGATCGCTGCTATTACTTCCTGCGCATGATCGAGCGGCATCTGCGGACCGATTGGTAGACTCAGTACTTCCGAAGCCAGCTGCTCCGCAATCGGGAGCCCCGAATCGGCAGCGGGATTGTCGGTATATGCTTGCTGACGATGTGGTGGGATTGGATAATGGATCAATGTCTGGACGCCGCGTGACGTCAGGTACGCCTGCAAGTTTTCGCGATCCTTTGTGCGGATGACGAAGAGATGCCAGACCGGATCGGCCCAGTCAGGCACATGGGGTAGTATCACCGCTGCATCGCTTAATCCCCCCATGTACAGGGCCGCAATCGAGCGACGATGGTCGTTCCACGCGTCCAGCAGCGGCAGCTTGACTGCTATTGCGGCCGCATGGATCGGATCGAGCCGCGAATTCACGCCGCGTTCGATGTTCACATAGCGGCGTTCCGACCCATAATTGCCGAGTGCCCGTATGCGCGATGCCAGCTGGGCGTCGTTGCACGTCACCGCGCCTCCATCACCCAGCGCGCCCAGGTTTTTGCTGGGGTAAAAACTCCAGGCGACGCCATCGCCATGGCCGCCTATCACCCGCCCCTTGTAGCGAGCGCCATGTGCCTGTGCCGCGTCCTCAAAAAGCTTCAGCCCATGACGTTGGCAAAGGTCGAGCAGCGGATCGAGATCCGCCGGCTGGCCGTACAGATGGGTCACCAGAACAGCACGGGTACGTAACGTGATCGCCTGTTCGACCAAGTTAGGATCGAGATTGTGTGTCGCGGGATCAGGCTCCACCGGCACGGGGGTGGCGCCAACCATGTCTACGGCCAACCACGTCGCGATAAAGGTGTTGCTTGCGACGATGACTTCGTCACCGGGCCCGATCCCGGCGGCGCGAAGCAGGAGGTGGAGTGCGTCCAGGCCGTTCCCGACACCGATGCAGTGCCCCGCTTCACAATAGGCGGCAAACATCTGCTCAAATCGCTCGACCTCCGGTCCGCCGATCAGCCATCCCGAGTCCAGCACTCGTCCAATCGCAGCGTTGATCTCACTCCTAACACTCTCGTTGGCAGCCTTGAGATCGAGAAAAGGAACAGTCATGATTGTTCTCCGCTTCGCTGTATGACGACGCGGCGAAATTCATCATAGTCGCGAATATAATCTGCGTTTTCATACGGCGCGCTCGCAAGGACGAGGAGCACGCAATCCACACTGAAATCCGTCATTTCTCGCCAGACCGGTGAGCCTATGTGTAGACCGCGATTGGGACGATCAAGGGGAACGGGTACGCGCGTCATCCCGTCATCGATGATCATAGTGCACGATCCCGCGACGCAGATGGCGAGTTGCTGTAGCTGATGATGCGCATGGAAACCCCGTGCGGTATCCCGGGCGGTGCCGTAGATGTAATATACGCGCTCGATTGCAAAGGGCATCCCATTGCCCCGTTCCAACGCGATCAGGCTTCCGCGATTGTCTCCATGAACCGTCAGGTCGATCAGGCTGCAGGTCTTGGGTAGCGCTGTCATGCGACCTTGCCCTGCGTGGCGAAGGCGGCGGGCAGGTGGCTGCGGACATATCCATGGACAATGCCGATATGTCGGTTTTCCACGAACAGGGGGTAGGCTTGTCCGCTGAGATTGCGCATTTCTATCGCTTGCATGGAATTGAAAGGTGGGCGTTAGGGAAGGCGGGCGGCAAAGGCAATTGCCCCCTCAGCCACGTTTGCCGTTCCTTGCTGACGCCGCCTCGAACGCCTGAAGCAGGTGTGATTCCTGCGATGCCAGCGAGTAACGGTCGACGACCCGGTCGCGCCCCGCGTGACCCAGTCGCCGACGCAGATTATTATCGCCCAGCAGGCGCTGCAGCGCGCGCTTCCATTGGTCGGGGGTACTGGCCAGATATCCCGTCTCGCCCTGCTGGACGATGGTGCTGTTGATGCCGACCGGGGAGGCGATGGTGGGAAGGCCGCACGCCATGTACTGGATCAGCTTGTAGCCGCACTTGCCGCGTGCCCAGTCCTCTTCCGGCAATGGCATCACGCCGATGTCCATGCGCTGGACCTCGGCGATTTCGGACGCTTCCGTCCAGGGAATGCTTTCGATTTCGGTCCAGCGTTGAGCTTGGGGCCCCGCGCCTACCGCGCGGAACAAGGCGCCCGCCTGTCCGATAGTGGGCAGGATATCTGGCAGAATCTCTTCCATATATCGCCAAGTGGAGGGTGATCCAATCCATCCGACCACCGGCGGTTTCCCCTCCACTCGCTGCCTTGGCACATAGCGCTGGGTATCGACCACCGTGGGTATCACGGTGACGGCAGGGTTAAACCGTTCGACATAGTGGCGAAGATAGTCGTTGCCGACCGTAACTTGCGAAGCCAGACGCAATAGGGGGTGGAGCTTGTTCGACAGCAGGCGTCTTATCAGTCGGGAGCGGTGGCGATCGTACATGTGGAAGATGGCATCGTCAAAATCGACGATCACCGGGCGGCCGATAATCGACAACAGGCGCTCCAATACAGCCGGCGCATAAGGGAATGCCTCAAAATGTATCCAGACGAGGTCGTAGCGGCGCGCTGTTGCAACAGTGCCGAGCCGCTTCAGATAGCTGGCGATGATGCCGGCGCGCGACGATCGGCGTCCCTCCGCCAGCGCGCGGACATACTCATCGTCGAGCAGAGGACGGGTGACGATCTCGACGCCGTGCCGGTGCAGGAAAGGCGCGAACTGAAGCAGCCGCTGTCGAGTGCTTGCCGCCTCGGCACCGTATTTGGTCAGGGCGAGCACACGCATGGCAATTCCTTGAGGTGAAGTGATCGCGGGTACATGAACGGCTGCGCCCGATACAATGGAGAGCATGCTGCATAGCGGAGGAGCGCGTGCTTCGGTAGTTGTCCGCCACTGTTGGGGATGAGCGGTGGTGATCGGTCGAGAGAGGCGCAGATGAAAATATCGGAATTGGTAACACGGCGGTCGCTCATCATCGCCGCGGGGTCGGCGACTGCTGGTGCCATGCTGGCATCATGCGCAGACGCCAAGACGCCCGCGTCCGCCGCTTTCACGCCGGAGGCGTTCGGTGCCAAGGGAGATGGAACGACCGACGACACTACGGCTTTTCAGCGATTGGCCGCGGCGGTGAACGCCAATGGCGGGGGCGAGATCGTGTTGCGCCCCGTGACATATCTCGTCGGGCGGCAGGAGGGCGTGCGGGGCGGCTATGCCTTTGCCCCGGCAGCGCTGCTGGCTCTGAAGGACTGCCGTTTGCCGGTCGTGATCTGGGGCAACGGTGGCCGACTGCGCTGCGCGCCGCATCTGCGCTTTGGCACATTCGATCGCCGCGGCGATCGCCACGACCATGCAATGCCGTTCACGTTCCCCGGCTTCTCCGCCACGCCTTACGAGCACATGATCCTGGTGCAGGGGTGCCGTGGACCGGTTCAGATCACCGACCTGGAACTTGATGGCAATATCCAGCAGTTGCGTATCGGCGGGCCGTGGGGCGACACGGGCTGGCAGATCCCTGCCATCGGCCTGTTCCTGTCGGGCAACACGGGTCCCGTGCTGGTGCGTAACGTGTTCACCCATCATCACGCCCAGGACGGCCTGATGATCAGCGCTCCCAGCGGCTCTGCGCCATCGCGGATCGAGAATCTTCGCTCCGCCTTCAATGCGCGTCAGGGATGCAGCTTCATCGGAGGCAGCGACTTCACCTTTGTCGGCTGCCGTTTCACCGACACCGGACGGGCCAAGATCGGGAGTGCCCCGGGGGCGGGTGTTGACCTCGAAGCGGAAAGTAGCCCAATCCGCAGGCTCCGCTTTATCGATTGCGAATTTGCCCGCAACGAAGGAGTGGGAATGGTGGCAGACAGCGGTGACACCGCGGACGTCACGTTTGATCAATGTCGCTTCATGGGGGATCGGAACTGGGCGGTATGGCCCAACAAGCCGCGCTTCCGCTTCACCCATTGTCAATTCGTCGGGTCAATCGTGCAATGCTTCGATGCGGCCGACCCCGCGGAAGGAACGATGTTCACAGACTGCCGCTTCACCGACCTCCTACGCCGCGGGGCCGATGGCAAGCCGCTGGCGCCAGGTCCCATTGCGGACCTGTCCAGTGCCAGGAGCACGCTTTTCCGGCGATGCACATTCACCGTGTCGCACGGCTTTGCGTTACCTTGGAGCCTGCACGCTATCTACAACAGTTGTTCCATGCATCAGAGCGGTGGGCCTATGGGATACCCACGCGGCATCTATCGCGGTACGTCGACCATTGTCGGTAAAGTGGATCTATACGGTTCCAAGATCATGGGCGTGGTGACGATCAACGGCCAGAAACGAACCGCTTGAACGCTGGAGTCCTAGGTGGTTAGTTCTTCGGCAGCCTGCTAGACGACAGTCACTGCCGGATCGCGCGGCGCACGGCCTCCACGTAGAGGTCGACCACGATGCGCTCGTCGAACTCGCGCTCCGCGATGCGTCGACCTGCTGCCCCCATCTCCGCGCGCTGCTCGGGCGCCAGCGTCCCCATCCGCCGCATCGCATCGGCCAGCGAGCCCGCATCCTTGACCCGGCACAGTAGGCCGTTTTCTCCTTCGCGGGCGATCAGCGCGCATCCCGGTACGTCGGAGGCGATCAGCGGCTTGGCCATCGCCGCTCCCTCCAGCAGCGATCGTGGCATACCTTCGCGATAGGACGGGAGGACCACGCAATCCGCCTCGACGATAGCGGGGCGTACATCGTCCTGGTGCGGCAGATGTTCGATCACACCTTCCGCCAGCCAGTCGGCCAGTTCCGATGCTGCCACCCCCGAGCGGTTGTTGTGATCCAGCGCCCCCAAGATCACAAACCGCGCGTGGAGGTTCTCCGCACGCAGCTGGCGCGCCGCCTCGACGAACTCGCGCACGCCCTTGTCGCCAAGCAGGCGGGCGATCATCAGGAACGTAACCGGAGCAGCGGCCACGCGCGGTGCAGGCTGCGCCGGAGCGAAAGCGTTGAGGTCGATCCCCGATCCGGGCAGCAGCGCCGTCTGCGCCAGACGTACGATCTTCATGTCCACAAACAATTGTCTATCCACTGCATTCTGAAAGAAGACGGTGGCCGATGGACGCAGCGCCAACCGGTACAGTCGCCTGACGATCCACTGCAGCGGGCCTGGCTTCATAAATGCGGTGCCAAGGCCCGAAATGTTGTTGATCGTAGGAATTCTCAGCCACGCTGCGGCTATGCTGCCCCAGATATTGGGTTTGATTGTCCACCCCAGATAAGCCGCAGGCGCCATTTCTCTCAACACCTGTCGATAGCGGCGCAGCAGCTGAAGATCGCGGGACGGCGACAGGCCCTTGCGGTCGATCTCGATGGCGACGAAGCGCACGCCCATGTCGCAAAGGCGATCGACATGCGCATCAGCGGGCGCGAGCGCGACGACGTCAAATCCCTCTTCGATCAGTCGGCGGATTAGGCCGGCGCGGAAGTTAACGAAATTCCAGGCCGTGTTGATCGACAGAACGATGGACTGCTGCATTACCACGCCATAATCATATTATTGTCGGTGGCGCATCTATCGCTTAAGATCCCCGCTGACGAGCCATTGCGGACAAGCCCGCGGGCAACCGCATCGGATGATCGACGCTTTGTGATTCCCTATTGGCTTCTTTTCGGTTTGTGGCTGATCGGCACGATCCATTTCGCCCGTTCGTCCCAAAACGCGAACAGCAACAGGCTGTTCGCTGTCGCGTGCGTCGTCACTTCGCTCATGATCGGCCTGCGCTACCGAGTCGGGGGCGACTGGGAGCCGTACCTGGGAATCTACGACAGCATCTATTTTCAGCCACTAATTCCCGCCCTTGGCCTCAGCGACCCCGGTTATGCCTTTCTCAACTGGCTTGCAGCTCGCCTAGATACCGGCATTTGGCTACCCAACTTGGTCTGTGCGATCCTGTTTATGGCAGGGGTAGGACGACTTGCATCACGCCAGCCACAGCCTTGGCTCGCTATGCTAGTTGCCGTGCCGTATTTCGTTATCGTTGTTGCTATGGGATATACGCGGCAAGCTGCTGCGATCGGCATCGTATGCTTCGCGATCGCTGATGCGGGAGAGAAGAACATCGGGCGAACGGTTATTTTGATCGGGATTGCCGCCTTGTTTCACAAAACCGCAATCCTGATGCTTCCCCTAGCAGTTGGTCCTATTGCTATACGCAAGGCACTGACGGCGGTTCTAAGCGGCATCGTCTTCCTTGCCTTGTTCCTACTGCTGTTGCGCGATCAGTCGGATCAGATGATAACCAGTTATGCACAAAGCGATTATAATTCTCAAGGCGCTGGCATCCGTATTGCGATGAACGTACTTGCGGGTGGTATATTCTTGTTAATGAGAAAAAGGCTTTTACTAAGTAAGTACCAAATCGTTTACTGGACTTTTAATGCACTATTATCGTTTTCATCCATTATTGCATTGGTATCACTGTCGGCTTCGTCAGGTGTCGACCGTCTGTCATTGTTCTTGATACCTTTGCAGATGATTACTTTTTCCCGGTTTCCTCAAGCGTTGTCCGGATCGGGTAAGCTGATTGTGCCAGCCCTGTTTGCGGTTATTGCCTATTGTTTCACAGTAGAATTTGTTTGGCTGAACTTCGGCGACAATGCCAGATTATGGATCCCGTACTCAACAACATTGTTCCACGGCCTGTAGTCGCAGCGACGCACCGCCAAATACTTTACACGGCCGAACATGTCTCAATGCGCCGTAGCGCGGTAGCGTCGCTGTCAGATCTGATCGGGTTGTTGCGAGATTGCTGTCCATAGATCGACGAATACGGCGCCTATTACCTTTACCGCTCATCGATGCGGTTTGTCCTTGCGGGAACCGAAGCAAATTGGATTTATCGTACCAACGAGACCTGACCTTAGATACTCAGGTGCCGCGCGCTCTGCTCGACCTTACGCGCGCGGACATAGGGTCGCACGCCGGACATCAACCCCAGGCAGATCGCGAACACCGACGATATTGCCGCGGTGCGTAGCGGATAGTCAACCAGGCTGTGCAGTAGGATTAGCGCGGTCGCGATCACCGAAGCCTGCGCGAAGTGGTCGGATTCGTCCGCGCGCCAGATCGCGCGAATCCGTGACGCCCACCAAATGAAAAATAGCGCCGCCACGACTATCCCGGCGAGCCCCGTCTCTAGCAACAGTTCGAGCCAGTCGTTATGGACGTGATTGCGGTAGGTAGAATTAACAACGGAAAGCGGCTCCATTGTGCGATAAATTGGCTGGAATGTCGCTGTGCCCGAACCAACTGGGAAAAAGGTGCTGGCCGCGCGGAATGACTTGGCAAAGACGACCTGACGCGATCCTTCGACATTCGCCTTCTGCACGCCAATCAGGTTGTTGCCGAATGGCCCGATCACGATGATTAGCAGCGCCGTAATTGAGGCGACCACCGTGCCTGCAAGCATGAGGCGCCGCAGCACTGGTCGTTGGCGTCCGAAGACCAGCAACGTGCCCAGGCTCGCCGGTACCGCAAGGCCAATCCCTGCAAGCGATCCGTTAATCAGAATGCCGACCAGGATGACGCCATAGCCCGCAGCCACAAGAAGGCGGACTGCCGAGGCGTTGCGCGTCGAGGCGCGGCGGAGCAGCGTGACGTACAGCGCGCCCAGGAAAGGGATGCAGGTCAGGATCAGCGTTGCCAGATGGTTGGGGTTGGAGAAGAACCCAGTGCCCACACCGTAATTCGTCTTTTCATAGAGATAGGCACTCGGTCCGCTTAGCACCTGTACTGCGCCCAGCGCGATCGAGGCGAGCGTAACCGCGATGATTACGCTAGCGATCCAGCGGCCGCGAAACGCACCTAGAACGATGACGAGAAGAAAGGCGGCGAACGCCGGCAGCAGCCACAGTAGCGCAGCAACCGCTCCTGTGGGCGCCAGCGTCAGCGGCAGCCACGGTAGCGGAAGGCCGAGTAGGCGATACCCCTCGGCAACACTCCCCCGGCCCGGCAGCACGGCCCAGATCGTGGGTGGCATCGGCACGAGTTGCAGCAATGCGGTAACAAGGAACGCCGCGAGCAGCGCCAGCGGCGCACGGATTTGCGGCGTGATCCCGGCCTGTGCGAGCTGCCACAGCGACCATCCAATCAGCGGGATGGCGATCAGTTGCAGGAGCAGATTAGCCGATAGACCCGCCGCGCTTGACCCCCCAAGGAGCAGACATGCCAGGAGAAAGAAGGGCGCGATTGTGTGGCGGATCATGGCCTGGCCTCCGGCATGCCCGCAGCGCGGATCGCGAGCCCCTTGATCGTGAGCGAGACCGGCGAAGGGAACTCGCCGGCTTCGCCGCGCAGTGTAAGTGTCTGCGCCGGGCAGGTAGCGGGCACCATGAAGGGGCTGCCCGCACGGTGCGACCCGGGAGTGGTTGGAACAGCAATATTTGCGAAAATGCTCTTGTCGCCGGAGGCGCACGCGACTGTCCAGAACAGCTGCGAAGCAGCATTCGGCTTGCCCCCCTCAGTCGCAAAAACGAGCTGATAGCGCCCCGGCGAAAGAACGAGCATCTGGTCGGCGAGATTGCCGCTGTCACGTCCGTAGTAATCCACCGCCAGTTCGCCATTGTCGGGATCCGCCGCACCCAGCCCGTTCGCGGCCAGCGTCCAGTCGAATGGGGGCGAGGCCGGCATCGCGCGGAACTGCGGGTTGAATATCGGGGCCGTCACTGCCGCCGCAGGCAGGCGGTAGATACGCTGCCAGACCCGATGCGCGTCGGTAAAGTGGTTCGCCTCGACCAGCCGGGATACGAGCACCGGGCCCCAGCTCTGGGAATTTCCGGCATCGGCAAGCGCGCGTGGGCTCGCCAATGCGAAGATTTGATCGGGCGGCGTGGTGCTCTTGGCCAGCGTGGTAAGGACCGAACGCTCCAGACCCGGATCGGTTTGCAGCGTGCGCTTTGCCGCCGGTGCCGTGTCGGGCATCAGTATCATTTGCGCCAGGGCGGTCGTCACAAAGGGCTGCGTCCTGCTGATCAGCCGCGATAGGACCGACATCTGCGCCGCTGCGGGCCCGAAGCGGCTTGTCTTCAGATACTGGACCAGCAGGGCCAGATGGATCAGCCGGTTCCGCGGCTCGAGCCGCTGACCCGCTTCCAGGATGCGGATACCACGACCGGTCTGCCCGGCGGCGAGCTGCTCTTGTCCGAGGATCAGGTAGGGACGCTCGTCGAGCGGCAGCTGGGTGGCGGCATGCCGGACCGCGGCAATAGTGGGCAAGTCGAGTGGCTTACGTCCGAACCCCAGACTCATCGGATCGCGGGGATCAACACTAGCGACCAGCGCGAGCGAGGCTCTAGAAAGCACATTATCTGCGTCACGAGGTGCGATATTCAGAAGTACGGGCGATTGTGCAGGCAGAACCGCAGTGATCGTGGTGCGAAAGGAGAGCCAAGCGAGAGCCAAACTGGCGATCGCCAGCATCAGTGCCGAGACGATCCCACGTGGGCTCGACAAGGCGCCGATCCGTCCCATGTGCTGGTTTTTACGCAGCATCGCCGTGATTGTCCTTGTCGTGCACGGCTAGAAGAATGCGGCGTTTTTTCTCGTTATTGTCGGCGACGTAGCGATACTGCTGATCCTTGTTCTGGCCGTAGCCGTACCCATAAGCGGCCTGCGCCTGATACCGGGTCAGAATAGCGCCAACCATCCTCGCGCCTGCGGTGCGCAGGCGAGCCTGCGCCTCGATTGCTGCACGGGTGCGGGTGCGGCCTGCCTCGATAACCATCAGCGTTGCCTGCGCCACCGTTGACAATAGCGGTGAATCTGCAAGCCCAAGTATTGGCGGCCCATCAATCACGACGACGTCGAACGTCGCCGACGCGTCCTCAATCAGAGCGGCAAAGCGCGCCGAGGCGATCAGTTCCGGTGGGCTTGGCGGGATGGTTCCCGACGGCATAACCCACAGATTTTCTACGTCAGTTTTGAGCACATGCTCGCTGAGGGAGCCTGTGTTGGTAAGGATATGCGACAGGCCGATGTTCTCACGTCCCGTCACGAACGCTGGACGGCGCATGTCAGCATCGATCAGCAGCGCGGTCTTACCTAGGCGCGCAAAGCTGTAGGCGAGCGCCCATGCCGAGGTGGACTTGCCCTCCGCTGGACGGGTGCTTGTGACGAGCAGCGTCTTAGGTGCACCGCCCTCGGTTACGAACTGCATAGCGGTGCTGGTGGACAGATATGCTTCTGCCAGAGGCGACAGTGTGTCCTTCAGCTCCTGCGCCGGCACTGCGGTGCGCCCCTGCGGAATACCGCCGAGGAACGGTAGGTTTAGCTTCGTGCGCACATCATCCGGCGACTTGATCGTATCGTTGATGAACTCGAGCGCAATCGCTGTCAGCATGCCGAGGGTCAGTCCGAGAACGACGCCGATCATGAGGTTAAGATAGAGATTGGGCGAAAACGCGCTGGATGGCACTTGGCCTGCGTCGACGACTGACGCTATGGCAGTCCCAACGCCGCCCGCCACACCGATTTCCTTATAGCGCTGGAGCAGCGCATCGTAGAGCGTGCGGTTAGTGTCCACGTCGCGCTGGAGAATGTTGTAGCGAATGCGGCGCCCGCGCTGATCGAGCACCGAACTGCTCAAGCGCGTCACCTGTGCACGAAGGTCCTGCTCTTCGGCACGCGCGGCCTCGAAGGTTTGACGTAGCGACCCAACCCGGTCGGAGGTGGCGGTGCGCGTCTCGACCCTGGCCGAATCACGTAACGCGGTGATGCGCGCGCGCAAGGCCACCATTTCGGGATAATCGGGGCGGAAGGTCTGCAGCTTTTGCTGATATTCCGCTTCAAGCGCGGCTATCTGGCTGCGCAGCACCGCGGTATTGGTGCTCGTCTCCGTTGTGGCGCCACCCTGCATCGCTTCGCGATATTGCTGCTCGGCCGCGATACGCCGTGCTTGCGTCTGCGCTAGTGCATTGTTGAGTGCGACAAGCGAGTTGCCGGACAGCGAATTAGTGTCACCGCCGTTGTCGTTAGGGCCACTCCCCGTCGTGATTAGCCGTTGCTGCTGCGCGTATGCGGTTAGTTCTCGCTCCGACTTTTCCAAGTCACGACGCGTACTGGCGATCTGTCGCTGAAGAAAGTTGCGGGCATAGGACGAGGACTGATAGCGTCGTTCTAAATCAGTGGCAATGAAGGCATCAGTGATGCCATTGGCGATCTTTGCAGCCAGCTGCGCATTACGTGACACAAAGGCGACATTTACAATCATACTCTGTGGCTGAAGCTTCACCTTGGTGTTCGCTTGGACGTAATTGGCGGCGATCTCAGTATTAGCTGCGCGATTGCCATCCTCGCCCGTAATCTCGTCGACATTCGCGAGGTTCAAATCCTGCGAGACGCGTTCGGCCAGCGCGCGGCTTTGTAACAAACCAAGCTGCGTCCCCACAAAGTTCATGTCGTTGCTCGAGGACTCTCTGCCCTTGCTGTCCTCGTTGTTCAGGATCGCGACATTGGGAGGGTTGAGTTCGAGCGACGCGACGGAACGATACTTCAGCGGGGTCAGAAGTGTGATAAGCACCGCCGCGGCAATGCCGACCCCAATCGCGGAGAGGACGAGCCAGCGCCATTCATAGGCGACGCGCCACAGAAGCGAGAGCGACAGCTCGCGTCCTTGTGAGGGTGACGCACCATAGGTGCCGTAGCTGCCTTGGGGCATAATCGGCGCCAGGTCGCGGCGATCGTCAATGTTGACGGTTAGGTTCGTGGGGTCGTTGGCCCCCGGGCTTGCCATGCGGTAGTCGTCCTGAGAGTCAGAGCGCGAGGAAAATGGATGCGAGCGGAAGGCTCTGAAGAAAGGTTCGTTGTGCCGCCTTCACCCCTGAACCATCGACTACAATCGTGTCACCGGCGTAGACGGTCGGATCGGCCGCTTCCCCACGTCGAATGCTAGTGAGGTCGAACGCCGCGGCGGAACGCCGCCCGCTAATCATGCGGAAGATCGCGACGCGGTGCGGGTTGGCGAGTTCATCGGTACCCTTCGCAACTGCGATGGCCTGTACAAGTGACATGGAGGAGTTAAGTTCGTAGACACCTGGTTGGCGCACCGATCCATCAACCGTAAAGACCCGACTAACCGATGATTTCAAAGCTACGGTAACGTTTGGATCGCGCAGATATTTGGCGTCCAGCCCCTTGGCGATGTTAACGCCTAGTTCGGCGGTGGTTAGACCCACAGCGTTGACATAACCCAGCAACGGCATCGTCAGGCGTCCGGCCTGATCAACGACATAATCATGGCTGAGATCGGGAACTTGGAAAACTGTAACCGAAACGGTATCGAGCGGCGCAAGCTTATATGCGTCATCAGCTGCAACGACTTTAGGTGCGTCGGGCGCGGAGAAGCTCCTAGTATCATAGGAAATGCTGCCACCTCGACCGCTCGCGCATGCCGCCAAAAGCAGTGCAAGCCCGATCATAAGTACGCGGCTCATACGGTTCCTCATATCGTTTTCGCCGCCTTGAATTTCTGCCTGAATATACGTGATGTGGGCAGGTCGTTTACCGTTACCCCTCGACATTGACAAGCCGATCGGCAAGCCAGTCACCCGGTTTTGGCACCCTATGATCGGTGTGCGTCGAACGTGGTATCAATGAAAGCGAGTTCGTCATCTTCCACAATCGCGGCAGTTAGAATGCCGGTGCGATAAGCGCCGGTGTCGATACCAACCCGGTTCGCACGGCGGTCCACGCCTTCGGTAACGGTGTGGCCGTGAATAACGAAGCAGCCGTGGTCATGTGTATCAGACAGAAATGGCTGACGGATCCAACGCAGATCATGCGATTGCTGGTCCTCGATCGCAATGCCGGGACGGATGCCGGCATGGACGAGAAGATAGTCGCCGAAAGAGATAGTATCCCCGCCCGACCTTAGGAAGGCAACGTGTGCGGGCGGGATCGCGGCACGCAGCGTTTCGGCGATACGGGCCTCGCTCATCGCCTTCATTGCCGTAGCCGACAGGCCGTAGCTCTCAGCGCAGGCATCCCCGCCGAACCCCAGCCAGTCGTAGGCGAGCCCCGGTTCGGCATCTAGGACGCGCAGCAGAATTTCCTCGTGATTGCCTAGCAGCAGCAGCGCGCGGGCGGGCACGTCGTCCAGCGTGCTGATCCGCTCAATTACCCCGGCAGAATCGGGACCACGATCAATTAGGTCGCCCAGAAATACGATTGTCGCGGTCCCCATTGCAACCGGGCGCGCACGCAAGTCGTCAGCGATTTGGCGCAAGAGATTGTTGAGGAGATCGAGCCGCCCGTGGATGTCGCCCACGGCATAGAGGCGCTTGCCGGGCGGGCCAATATAGCTGCGCCTGGCGGTGAAGTTCGCAGCCTTGCGAAACAGACTGCGTATCACGCTGATCTCACGACCATTTGCAATGTAGGAGGCGCGATCACATCGTCCAGCGGTCGACGCCGCCCGGCAGCGTAGTGTCGGCAAGCGCGTTTTTGAGGTCGGCAATACCCCGCCCGGGTTCAACCAGCGCAGCGAAGCGCGCGAAATCGTTAACAATCGCGCGATGCGGTACGGCGAGCACGACAAGGTCGTAACGCGTATCGCCCGCCGGCGCGGGGGCGAGATTAATGCCATATTCGTGCCGCGCCTCCACCGGCGAAACAAGCGGATCGTGGACGTCGACCTCATGCCCCAGGTCGCGCAGCGCGGCGATCAGATCGGCGACTTTGGAATTACGCAGGTCGGGTACATCGGGCTTGAACGCGAGGCCGAGGACCAGGGTACGCGTTCCCTTCTTCGCGCCCTTCCACTCGTGGATCGCGCCCGCGCACCACGCCGCCATGTCGTCGTTGGTGCCGCGCCCTGCCAGGATTACGCGCGGGTCGCGTCCTAGCTCGCTCGCGCGGTGCGCGAGGTAATAGGGATCTACCCCAATACAGTGCCCGCCGACGAGGCCGGGTTCGAACTTGAGAAAATTCCACTTCGTCCCCGCCGCGGCCAGCACGTCCCAGACTGACAGGTTCATCTCCTGGAAGATCGTCGTGATCTCGTTGACGAAGGCGATGTTGATGTCGCGCTGCGCGTTCTCGATCACCTTGGCCGCTTCCGCCGCCTTGATCGAGGCGGCGCGGAAGACGCCCCCACTCGTCACCCGGCCATAGAGGCCGGCGACCGCATCCAGCACCTCTGGCGTCTGGCCCGAGACGACCTTGGTGATCCGCTCGACGGTATGTTCCCGGTCGCCCGGATTGATCCGTTCGGGGCTGTAGGCGAGAAAGAAGTCTTCGCCGCATTTAAGCTCGCTGACGCGTTCCAGCTCGGGGCCGCACAAGTCCTCGGTGACGCCGGGATAGACCGTGCTCTCGTAGACCACGATCGCACGGCGCTCCTTCTTCAGCATCCCAGCAACGGTGCGCGTCGCGGCCATGACGATCGACAGGTCGGGCTTGTTGTCCGCGTCCACCGGGGTTGGCACGGTGACAATGTAGACGTCTGCCTCCGGGCAGGCGGCAGGATCGGCGGTCAGGCGCAGTAACGACGCCCCGAGCCGGTCGGCCTCGATCTCACCCGTCCGATCGTGACCTCGCTCCAATTCGGCGATGCGCCCGGCATCAACGTCCAGTCCCCAAGTTTCGAAGGATTTCGCGAGCGCAACCGCGAGCGGCAGGCCAACATAGCCTAGCCCGACGACAACGATGCGCTTGTCTTGGGTGCTGCCGGTCAACACGTGGTTCCTTTATTGGGGAGATGAGCGGTCTTTAGCGGCCATATTACTTTGGACAACCTCGCTTATCGTATTCACGGTACTAGCCTACGTGAACAAGGGCAGCATCTTGACTGGAAGCTGAGTTGAGGTTGCCTTCCTGGAGAAGAGCTCAAACGAGTGGATCGGGTTGTCGGATGAGAAGAGACGCTTATCGGATTGCTGCTGCCGGCTATCGGCTGCCTGGCGTAGAGATCGCGCGTGCGAGGTGATCGACAGTCCTCCGCCGCGGTTCGCCGCAGAAGTTGGCGCTTTTGGGTGCGGGTGGACAGACTTTGACGTCGTCGTTTTGAAGAAACATGACAAGTGCTCAATCCAAAAGTGACATGTTGACGCGTATCTGTGTAGACAAAACTACATGCATACGATCATACTATTGTACATCTAAACTTGTCCGGTTTTGACATGCCTTTTGAGACGAGAATGTGTCGACAAACGTGATGAACGAGCACCAATATACATCGCTACCAGAACAAGCGCGTGACCGGGTATCGTCCAAGTCAGATGGTCGGGGAGACAGGATTCGAACCTGCGACCCCCTGGTCCCAAACCAGGTGCGCTACCAGCCTGCGCCACTCCCCGACGCTTCTCGTCCTGTAGCGGAACCGTGCGCGGGGTCAAATCCGTCGATCAACGACGTTCAGTCGCAACCCGCAGCGCCGGGGCATTTCTCCAGCGAGAGGATGCGATCGACGACGATCTCGTGTCCCGCCATGCCGAGATGACCATAATGGCCCGGATAGCGGGTCTTGCGGCCAATGAAGTCGATCACCGCGCGTTGCTCGGCACGATGCCATCCGACCGGAACCTTGTCGCGGTCCACATCGAGCCAGATCGTGGCGGCGCGGGCACGCTCATATTGCGCGCGCCACTCGGCCGGGGGCAGCTTGCCGTTTGGCCATGGGGGCGGTGTGCTACCGGCAGGGATGAATGCCTGCCCCTCGAAATAGTCGGCCCATATGCCGCGGAAGCGTTGCGGGCGCGTCATCTTGACGCATTTGGCGGTCGCTAGTCCGTGGATGACGCCATCGCGGTAGGTCGAGCAGGGGGACTCGCGTACGAGGCGCTCGCCCAACCGATAGCAACCGCGTCCGATATCGGCTTCGGTGCATGGCACCGCGCGCAGTCGGGCACGCGCGCGGTCTTCCGCACGGGCGTACACCTTCGGGTCGGGCAGCTCGTCCTGTGCCACCGCGGCGGAGCCCAAGGCGGCAACGGCGAACGCGGTAAGCAGGCGGTACCTGGGCATCGTGCAATACTCCCGGTGTCGACCGAACTCTGCGGCGTTCGACGATCACACGAGGATGCTGGACCGTCACCACCGAGCGGTCCAGCCCTGCCGCATCAATACCGCACGCTGATCGTCCCCATCACCGTCCTGGGCGCGCCGTAATAGCCGCCGTCGAAATTGGTCGCGGTCAGGTATTTCGTGTTGGTCACGTTGCGCAGATTGACCGCGGCGGAGATGTTGGAGGTGAGGCTGTACGCCGCCAGCAGGTCGAGCAGCGCGTAATCGCCCTGGCGACCGAGCCCGGTCGGCGAGACGATGCGGCTCTGATATTGCGCGGCAGCACCCAGTTTCAGCGTCGGCAGCATCGGCAGCGTGTAGCTGACGTTGAGCCGCCCAGTGTTGCGCGCGACGTAGCGGCGCACGGGACGACCCTCGGGGTCCTCGATCCGCATCAGCGTATAGCCGCCGGTCACCTGCAGGCCGGGGGCGAGCTGCCCGCCCACGTCTAGCTCAAGGCCCTGCGAGCGCGCATCGATGCCTTGGTAATAGGTCCGCGTGACGCCGCCCACGGTCTTGATCCCCGCGGCCTCGGCGGTGTTGTCCTGCCGCGTCTGAAATGCCGCCAGTGTCGCGTTCAGCCGGCCATCGAACCACTCGCCCTTCAGTCCGACCTCAAGATTCTCGCCCTCGATCGGATCGATGATGCGGTCGTTGATGTCGAGCAGCTGATTCTGCGGATTGAAGATCGTCGCCCAGCTTCCGTAGATGCTCAAGTTGCGCGACAGGTCGATCGTCGTTCCGGCGAAGGGCAGGAAGCGCGTCGCGTCGAAGTCGGTGTTCGCGCCATAGGAAAAGCCGGTGCTCTTGGCGTGGGTCACGTTACCCCCGAACATCACCTTGACGCCGTCACCGGGGTTTAGCCGGACGAGGCCGTAGACCGTCTCGCGCCGCGTGTGCGTGTTCTGGCTCGACAACGGAGCAGTCGAGAAGGTCGTCGGGAAGTTGGGCAGCGGGAAGTTGCCCGCGAACAGGTCGGGGTAGGGGAGGAGGTTCCCGATCGTGCTGTTATCGTAGCTGGAGAGCTGGACATATTCCTGCGCGCTGCGGTTCACGCCGATGTTGATCTCATGCTCGCGCCCGCCAAGCGTTACCGGGCCGGTGATGTAGGCTTCCATCGTCAGGTTGCGCGTGGTCGCGCGGAACTTGCCCGGATAGCTCTGGATGCCTGCTTGCTGCCCGGTTGCGGGGTCGATCCCGATACCGCCCGGCGCACCGCGCAGCGGATTGCCAAACACGTAGAACAGGGTGTTGTTCTCGTCGGTCGCGCGGCGGATCGCGGAGGCGCGCGCGATCCAGCCGTTGCCGAAGCGGTGCGTGATGTCGCCGAAAATCTGCCGGTCAATAACGTTCCAGCTCGACCACTCGGGCGCGACGTTCGACGAGCGGTCGAAGTTGAGCGGCGTGCCGTCGGTGTAGGTCAGCGGGATCGCGCCCCACATGGCGCCGCGGCTCTTGTGATCCTGGTGGCCGTACCCGCCGCTCACCGTCGTGTTGGCGCCGAGATCAGCCTCGACGATGCCGTAGCCGACCCAGCGGCGCAGACCATAGCGGTCGAGGTAGCTGTCGCCGTCCTGATAGGCCCCGACCGCGCGCGCGCGGATGCTGCCGTCCTTGGTGATCGGCACGCTCAAGTCCGCCTCGCCACGATACTGGTCGAACGAGCCATATTGTGCGGAGGCGCTAACCTGCAGGTCCTTGGTCGGGCGCTTGCGGATGAAGTTGACCACCGCCGACGGATTGCCGGTGGAGGACAGGAGCCCCGGCGCGCCGCGCACCACCTCGATATGATCGTAGAAGGCGGTGTCGATCGATCCGGTCTGGATCCCGAACGCGAACGGCACGCCGATGCCGTCGATCTGGAACGTCTGGATGTCGAACCCGCGTGCGGAGAAATAAACGCGGTCGGTCTCGCCCGCCTGCACGTTGATGCCGGGCACGGTGCCGAGCAAGGTGTTGACGTCGTTGAGCTGGAAATCCTCGATCTGCGCGCGCGTCACCACGCTGACCGACTGCGGCGTGTTGCGCAGCGACAGGTTCATCCGCGTCGCGGTGGTCTGCCCGGGGATGGTGTAATCCTGGCTGCCCTCGGTGCGCGCGCCGGTGACGACGATGTCCTCGGCGGTCTGGGTAGCGGTGGTGTCGGCGGGTGCTGCATCGGACGCCGGGACGGGCTGGGCCGCGACGGCAATCGCGGTGGGATCGGCAGCCGCCATCAGGGCAGCGAGCAGGGCAGACATGGTGTTCCTCCAAGAACCTTATAGCGGCCTCTTGGCGGTGATCGTCAGCTAATGCAAGTGACTATCAATAACACGTGAGCGTTTGCTCGGGCAACGATAAGGCGTCAATCGCAACCTACCAGCCACGACTGTAGGGGAGAACCAACGGAGTCTTAACAATCGACGTTTTACCTGCGGCCATGTGGCTTACGCCTGTGAGGGAGAGCTGACATGCAGGTGCATCAAGCTGGATTGGTAGGGTACAAATCCGTTCTCGATCGGAATACCGGCACTCCGCATTGTAAATTAGCGCCGCTTCGATACGTCGCCCTCATGCCCGACTCTAAACCTGTACCGGAAACGTCGACGCACTGGTCGGACGAAAGGCTCTTGGCTGAATGGATCAAGAGTGACGCTGGGCCAACTGATCCGCTAACCGACA
The DNA here is from genome assembly GCF_000382485.1 of Sphingomonas sp. Mn802worker. Lineage (GTDB taxonomy): Bacteria > Pseudomonadota > Alphaproteobacteria > Sphingomonadales > Sphingomonadaceae > Sphingomonas. The sequence continues at coordinate 56,991 of NZ_AORY01000021.1, forward strand.
CGATTGCTTCGGAAATGCAAAAGCGTGGTTGGCACTCGGATGCGCCGCGATCGGGCGGATTTCGGACGAAATTGACGTCACTGATGCAAGCGGTTCGGCATCGTCTTAGTCGCTGACAATGCCCATCAACGAGCGACCAGCCCAGATGCATCGGCACACGACATAGGCAGATTCTCGGAGTAGCCTTTAGCTACCGACTAACTTCGCCCTCTTAATCAACAAAAAGGCCGCGTGAAGGGCGGGTAGCCCTTCACGCGGCTGAGCGAACACTGCGAACGGGGTCTCGGTCGCCCGCAGGTATGTCGCCGGCGCCTAGAAGTGCACGCGCGCGCCGAAGGTGAAGTAGCGGCCCACCACGTCATAGGTGGTCGGGAAGGTGTTGCCGCTGTTGAATGCGGTGCCGCCCACGCCCGAGCCGACGATCGGCGGCTTCTTGTCGAGCAGGTTGTCGACGGTCAGCGACAGGTCGAGCTGGTCGTTGACCTGGAAACGCAGCGCCAGATCGAAGTAGTTATACGCGTCGATCGAGCGATACGCCGGCTGGATGCCCGCGGTCGGCACGCCGGTGTAGGTGACGCCGTTGATGACCACGGTCGAGCTGCCCGTCAGCGCCGGGTTCGGACCGCCCGGTTGCGCGGTCGTCAGCGGGGTGGTCGCAGTCGCGCGGTACGGCTCCAGATTCACGCCGTTGATGTGGCGCCACAGGATCGAGGCGTCGAACCCGCCGAGCGAGTAGGTCGCGCGTGCGTTCCACTTCCACTCAGGCCGCGGATTGGTGCAGTTGGTGCTGTAATAGCCCGTGCAGTCGCGGTTGATCGAGTTCGGTGTCGCCTGGAAGTGGTAATAATCGAGCCAGGTGGCGTTGAACCCGACGCTCAGCGCGCCGGCGTTGTTGAGGCCGAAGTCCTCCAGCGGAATGCGCTGCGCCACGCCGATGTCGATGCCCGCGGTGTGGATCACGCCCAGGTTCGACCCGCCCAGGATCACGCCCGGCGTCTCGCCCGCGCCGTTCAGCGTGCCGTTCAGCGGGTTGCGCTGAATGAGCTGGCAGAAGCCGTTGTACGCGAAGGTCGGGTTGAGCGCGGACGAGTAGCAGCCGTTCAGAATGTCACCCTGCGCCGGCGTCGTGATCGCGTCGTCGACCTTGATGTTGAAGTAATCGACCGTCAGCGAGAAGCCCGGCAGCACGTCCTCGCGCGCGATCACCGCACCCAGCGTATAGGTGCTGGCACGCTCGACGTTGAGGTTGGGGTTGCCCGAGGTCGTCACGTTGATCTGCGTCGACGAAGGCGGCGAGATGCTGCCGATCGTGCTCGCGGGTGCACCGGTTGCGACGCACAGCGCGGTCAGACCGGCGTTGCCGCTCGGCAACGCCAGCTGGCACGGATCGGTCGTCAGGTTGCTCAGTCCCTGCACCTGACTCTGGAACAGCTCGGAGATGTTGGGCGAGCGGACCGCCTTCTGGTACATGCCGCGGAACTTGAAGCCGCGCACCGGCTCGATGCTGCCGCCCGCCTTCCACGTCGTCGACCCGCCGGTGGTCGAGTAGTCGGAATAGCGGATGCCGCCTTCCGCGGTGACGCGGTAGAGGAACGGCACGTCGGCGATCAGCGGCACGATGATTTCGCCGAACGCTTCCTTCACGTCATACTGGCCGCGATCGGGCGGGGTCCGCGCGCCAGTGCCGAGCACCTCGCCCTGGATCTGCGACGGGAAGTCGGGGAACGAGGCGGCCTCGATCTTGCGATACTCGCCACCGATGTTGAACCCGATCGGCGCGGAGGCGAACGGCGAGGCGAAGCGGCCGAAATCGCCGGTGATGTTGCCGTTGACGACGGTCAGCCGTGTCTTGCGGCGGATACGCGCGTCGAGGTCGAAGAAGCCGATCATCGCGGGCGTGATCGAGCCTTCGGGACCGAACAGGTTGAGCGGTACGCAGCCGTTCGACGTGTCGGTGCAGACCGGCGTGCCGGCCGCGCTGTTGTACGACCGCAGCGCCTGCTGGACGCGGGTGAACGAGCCCCAGTTCTCGCGATCCTGGTTCTGCGTCGTCTCGCCGTACTGCGCCGAGAAGTCGTACTTCAGCCCGCTGACGATCTCACCGCGCAGGCCGGCCTGGACCTGGAACTGTTGCGATTCGATCGGATTGCCGCGCGGGCCGTATTCGGTGAAGCGACGCTGCGCGATCACTGGGATCTCGAGATAGCCGGGCGAGCCGGGTCCGCCACGCACCGCGGCTGCGGTCGCGCAGGCGGCTGCCGTGATGCCGCGTGCGGCGCACAACTGGTTGCGCGCGGCCGCGGGCAGGTAAGCGTTGTTGAGCGACAGCTGGTACGTGTTGGTGAAGGTCGCAGACGGCGCGAGCTGCAAGCGCACCTCGCTGCGCGTGTACATCGCCGAGGCGTACGCCTCGATGCCCGAGGTGATCTCGTAGCGGCCTTGCGCGAACACGTTGTAGCGGTCGATCGGCGTCTGGTAATAGGTGCCGATGTTCGAGTTATAGGTGTTGCCCGCGGTCGCACGGTCGAGCGCGCCCGTGGTCGGGTTGATGACCCCGCCGATCACGCCCTGCGCACCCGCGGTCGAACCGAAGAAGGCGTTGGCGTTGGGCGAGGTGAAGATCGTCGGCACCGATGCGGTCGATCCGCTGAACAGCCCCGTCACCGAGCTGATCGGGATCGTGCCCGATGCGCGGCTGGTGGTCAGCAGCTCAGCCGCCTTGGTGTAGCCCAGACCCAGCACGACGTTGCCGCGATCGTCGGCGAGGTTCGCACCGATCGTCAGGTCGGCCTTGAACTGGCGCGCGTCGCCGCGCTCCGAGATGCCGTATTGCGCGCGCGCATCGAAGCCGGTGAAGTTGCGCTTGGTGATGAAGTTGACCACGCCCGCAACAGCGTCGGCGCCGTAGACGGTCGAGGCGCCGCCCGTCACGACATCGACACGCTCGAGCAGCGCGACCGGGATGACGTTGGTGTCGACGATGTTGTCGAGCCCGAACGGCACGATGCGGCGACCGTCGAGCAGCACCAGCGTGCGGTTGGTGCCGATGCCGCGGAGATCGATCGAGGACGATCCGTCAGAGCCGTTGTTGACCGCGCGACCCAGGTTCGGGCGCACCGCGGGCAGGCTGCGCAGCAGGTCGTCGGCGGTCGCGGGTTGGCGGAACGCGATCTCCGCGCCGCTGACGATGTTGACCGGGCTGGCGGTGGTCAGATCGGGGCGTGCGATGCGCGAACCGGTGACGACGACGTCGGCGTCCGGCTGCTGCGTCGTCTCTTCCTTCACCTCGGGCGCGGCCTCGGCCGGCTGGGTCACCTGCGCTGACGCGCCGGACGCCGCGGTGAACGCGCCCATCAACAACGTGGAGGCGAGCAGATAACGACGGATCGGTGATGCCACTGATTGTTCCCCTCTCGTCACCCCCCGGTGACGGCATGTTGCGACCGTTTCGGCCTGAGAGAGGTGATGTTGCAGCGGCGATGGCGACGCAACGATGATGTGAATGAGAACACGTCTTTATAAACTAATGTGTCATCTATGACACAAAATAAGCAATAATCATTGCCCTATTAGCATCGAAGGCAACAATATTCCAAAATAGTATGGATTGCTGTCCAGGTAAGTCACCGTGACGTAATGGCAAGTAGCTGATTACAATCACGATTATCCAGTATGGTGACGATTAGGGTGGCGTCCGGCAGCACGCAGGTCCGGGAAAAGGGGCGACCCACCTCCCCGGGCATCATGGCTGGGTGGAATGTCGTCGTGCGGACGCGGGTCGGCCAGCGATGCTACAACCGCAGCCCGAACCGCGGACCGAACCAGGTAAGGATCGCGTACAGGATGATCGCCAGTACGCATCCCGCGACAAGCGCAGGCCAGAACCCCATTCCCCGGTTAAGCAGCGCGGGGATCAGCAGGAACATCGGCAAGGACGGCAGCACGTACCAGAAGGTCGCCGTTGAATGCAGCGCCATGTTGGCGCGGTCGGGCTTCTCGTTCCACAGCCAGATCATGCCCAGCACCGACACCAGCGGCAGCGAAGCGATAAGCGCGCCCGAGATGGTGGCTTTGACCGCGAGCCAGAGCATCAACACCTCCTATCGGTGATCGCGCGTTTCTCGCCGTGTCGGCGCATCGACCGGATCAACCCGCCGTGAAGCACGAAGCGACAGGACGGCATACAGGTCGCGATCGCGGGTGGGGGAGGTCAGCAGCACGCCGGCTCCCCCCACGTTCATTACCCCTCGTTCGCCGCCTTGAACTTCGCGGTGCGGGCGGCGCGGTCGGCCATCTGGAGCCAGGCGCTTTCGGAGCGACGGCAGCGTTCGCGGACGTGGTGGAGCGTCGCGGCGTCGGCGTCGCGGGCGCAGGATGCGGCCTGTTCGCGGTAATAGCTTTCCATCTGCACTCCCCTTCTTGGTCGTCGTTATGCGCTCATGTCATCCACCGTGCGTGCCGACCCCGGTCGGGCCGTCGATCACGCGGCGCACCTTGGTGGCGAGCTCGGTGCGCTTGTACGGTTTCTGGATCAGCTCGAACTCTGCGCCGCGTGCGTCGACGCGCTCGATCGAGGATTCGGCGTAGCCGGTGGTCAGCAGCACGTTGATCCGCGGGCGACGCCGCTTGACCTCGCGCGCCAGCATCACGCCGTTCATCCCGCCCGGCATGATCAGGTCGCTGAACAGCAGGTCGATCTTCGCGCCCGCACCGTCGAGGATTGCCAGTGCTTGGTCAGCGTTCTCCGCGCGCAGCACGGTATAGCCGAACTCGGTCAGCACCGCCTCGGCATAGTCGCCGACGTCGACCTGATCCTCGACCACCAGCACGGTCTCGTTGCCGTGCTTGTCCGCCATCGATCGCTGCGGCTGCGCGCCCTCGGGCTCGACCTTGGCCGCCTCGCAGGGGAAGAGCATCCGCACGGTCGTGCCGTGGCCTTCCTCCGAATAGAGCCGGAGCGACCCGCCCGATTGCTTCATGAAGCCGTAGACCATCGACAGCCCGAGCCCAGTGCCCTTGCCCTGGTCCTTGGTGGTGAAGAACGGCTCGGTCACGCGCGTCAGGATTTCGGGGCTCATACCCGTGCCCTGGTCGGCGATCGTCAGCATGACGTAATCGCCGGGTTCGAGCTCGCCAAAGCCCTTGTCGCCCGCCTCGAGCGTGCGGTTGGCGGCTTCGATCGTGATCGTGCCGCCATTGGGCATCGCATCGCGTGCGTTGAGCAGCACGTTGATGATCGCGAGCTCGGCCTGCGTTGGGTCGATCCGCGCGTTGCACGTCTTTTCGGCGTGGCGGATGTCGATGCGGATCGCGCCGCCCGCGGTGCGTTCGATCAGCGGCTGCAACTGGTCGAGCAGGTCGACGATGTTGACCACGCGGCCCTGCAGCTTCTGCTTGCGCGAGAAGGCGAGCAATTGCTGCGTCAGCGTGGCCCCACGCTCGGCCGCCTGCATCACCGCGCGGATCGAGCGTGCGGCCTTGGCGCGGTCGAACTCGCCCGGCTTCTCCAGGTTGTTGAGCACGATGTCGCCGAAACCCTGGATCACGGTCAGCAGGTTGTTGAAATCGTGCGCGACCCCGCCGGTCAGCTGACCGACCGCCTCCATCTTCTGCGCCTGCCGCAGGCCTTCCTCCGCGTCACGTCGACGCGTCACGTCCAATTGCGAGGCGAAGAAGTAGATCAGCTTGCCCGCCGCATCGAACACCGGCGAGATGAACAGCGCGTTCCAGAACGAGGCGCCGTTTTTCTTGTAGTTCAGGATCTCGACCGACGTTTCGCGCCGTTGCTCGATCGCGCGGCGCACCTCGGACAAGGTGTCGCGGTCGGTGTCGGGTCCCTGCAACAGCCGGCAATTGCGTCCGACCAGTTCGTCCCAGCCATATCCCGTCATGTTGATGAACGCCGGGTTGGCGAAGACGATCGGATTGTCGTGCTTGTTCGGATCGGTGACGATCATCGGCATCCGTGTCGTCTTCACCGCCGCGAAGAAGATGGTGTTGTGATCGTCGTCCATGTCGTGACTGGGCGTGTTGGCCAGGTAGGGGGGCGGGCCGCCGGGCGGGGTTTCACTCGTCTCGTCGGCCATCAATGTTCCTGGGGCATACGTGTAGGCAAACCCCGAAGTGCCGGCCCTTGGCCGCACCAACCAACATAAGTTGGGATTGTTCCCGAACGCGCATGATTTCGCGCAAGTGCATGGCCGCGGCTGGCTTTTCTCTCGGGTCCGATGCAGCGGGGGAACGCTTCGCGCAGCCCGGTCTTTAACGTGCATCAGCTTTACGGTCCCGGATTTGCATGACGCGATTATTCTTTCTCCACGCGCTGGGCGCGAGTGCGCGGTCGTGGGACCGGGTAATCGCGTGTTTGCCCGGCCACGACTGCGTCGCGCTCGACCTGCCGGGGTTCGGCGACCATGCCGCAATGGGCCACCTGAGCGTCGCCGACACGCTCGACTGGTTCGCGGGCGAGGTCGCACGGCATGACCACTCGTCGTGGATCGTCGTCGGCCACAGCATGGGCGGCAAGATCGCCACGCTCACCGCCGCGCGCCGCCCAGCCGGGCTCGCCGGCGTCGTGCTCGTCGCTGCCTCGCCGCCCGCGCCCGAACCGATGGACGAGGCGCGTCGCACCGAGATGCTCGGCTGGTTCGCCGACGGGCCAGCTACCACCGCGCAGGCGGAGAAGTTCATCGCCGCCAACACCGCGCGTCCGCTGCCGCACGATCTCACCGCGCAGGTGATCGCGGATGTGCGCCGCAGTTCGCCCGCGGCGTGGTGCGGTTGGCTCGAACAGGGCGCGCGCGAGGATTGGGACGAGCGCGCAGGGGTGATTAACCTGCCCGCGTTGATCGTCGCCGGCGCCGACGACGGTGATCTGGGTGAGGACGCGCAACGCCGACTGAACGCGCCGCACTACACGCACGCGCGGGTCGAGATTGTCGCCGATGCCGCGCACCTTATTCCCTACGAGCAGCCTGAGGCGCTCGCCGCACTGATCGCGGAACACGTCCGCCATATCGAACCCCCCAACACCAAACACCACGGAGAGCGTTGATGGATCTGGGTATCAAGGGCCGCATCGCGCTCGTCAGCGGCGCCGACTCCGGCATGGGCAAGGAAACCGCGCGGCTGCTGCTCGAGGCAGGCTGCCGCGTCGCGATCACCGACAAGGGCGACAACACGCTGCCTGAGGCGGTGGAGGAGCTGTCGGCGCTAGGCGAAGTGATCGCGGTCGCGGCCGACGTGCAGAAGCCCGTTCAAGTGAAACAGCTGTGGCGCGAAGTGCGTGAGAAGCTCGGCGACCCCGATATCTACGTCAACGCAGCCGGTGTGACCGGCGCGCAGGGTGACTTCCTCGAGGTAGACGACGCCGGCTGGCACGAAACGCTCGACATCAACCTGATGGGCGCGGTGCGCATGTGCCGCGAGGCGATCCCCCCGATGCGGAGCAAGGGCTGGGGCCGCGTCGTGCTGTTCGCCTCGGAGGACGCGGTGCAGCCCTATGTTGACGAACTGCCCTATTGCGCGTCCAAGGCCGGCATCCTGAGCCTAGCCAAGGGTTTGTCGAAGGCGTACGGCTGCGACAACGTGCTGGTCAACACCGTCTCGCCCGCCTTCATCGCGTCGCCGATGACCGACAAGATGATGGAAAAGCGTGCCGAGGAAAAAGGCACCAGCTTCGACGAGGCGATCGACAGCTTCCTCAAGGAAGAACGCCCCGGCATGGTACTCGGCCGCCGCGGCCGCCCCGAGGAAGTCGCCTCGGTCGCTGCGTTCCTATGCTCCGAACGCGCTAGCTTTATCACCGGTGCAGGCGTGCGCGTCGACGCGGGATCGGTGTTCACGATACCGGCGTGATGTGGGTGAGCGGGTGTTGTCACGGCACCCGCTATCTCAGGCAAACAGGTCACCCATCGCGCGGGTGCGAAATGCGTTGAGCCAGCGGCACCGACGATGCTCACCAGCATCGCATGTGGCAGCGTTGGCACAATGCCGCGAGGAACTCAGCTATGCTGCGGTGACATCAATGCGGCAGTGTGACTCACAAACCAGTGTATTCGGTAAACCCGAGAGGGTTCAGAGCGAGCCGACCGGCGCCGCGACGACGCCGTTCGGTGAGCCAGTGCCGCTCGTCCAGATGGCGGCATCGGGGCGCAGCTGCGTGGCATAGACCGCCTGCATCCGCTTGGCTGCCCTAGCGACCGTTTGGGCTGCGATGGTGGTGTAATCCATATGGTTCACCTTGACGGTTGTAAGGAAGAAGCACTGACCCAGTCGGCGGGTGAGCGTACGCCATTCGATCTCATGAGAGGGCGTTCAGATGACGGCGGTATTGGTGCTCGTCGGGCTAGTGGTCGTCGTGATCGGCGTTGCGGTGGCCGTTCACGTGGCGAGGCGGCGTGAAACAGCGCATGCAGAGCGGCAGCTAGAGCATCGACTTGAGCGGCAGAAAGCGTGGCACGACACGCTTCGGCGTTCCGGTCAGGTCAGTCCGACAGCTGGCCGGTCGGTCGTCTTCAAGGATCGGCAAACCAAAGGCGAATAGCTCGCGCGATATTTGGTAGGTTTTCACCGTTGATCGTGTAACTTTTGTTCTTCCAGTCGTTCTAGAAGCTGAAGAGGAGAAGCTCATATGCGCCAGCCGCCACGCGATCTCGTGCTCAACGACCTGTCAAGCCGGATGCCGAGTGGCGCCGGGTTCGCGGTGGCAGTCGTGCTTGTCGCCCCGTTATACGCACTGGCAGCGTTGCTGATCTGACGCCTCATCTGTGCGCCGCGGAACCTGGAGGCTGCGTGGCGCACAAATCTATAGTCATCAAACTGACTCTGTCGCTTAGAGCGGCGCGTAATCAACCAGCTGGAACTTGGCGCCGACGTTGGCGAGCGACGAAGAGAAGCGATGCCGTGTCGTAGGCGTCAGCCCGGCAGGCGCCGTGTGCGTCGCTCTGACATTGCCCGCGGTCTTGACGATCATCTGCTGCGATGCTGCCGCGGACGGATCGTAGATCAGCTCGATCAGGTCGCCGAGCGTGTAGGAGAATGAACCCCATCCCAGCGTTTGGCCTGGGTCATTCTCCCCAGGGACGCCCCAGTACAGCAGACCACGGCCGCGCAGCACGCGCACGATATAGTCGTTCGAGTTGTTCAGCGGGGCGCCGCTCGGATCCTGCGGGCCGAATGCGACATCGTCACCGGCAATGATCGTCAGGGCGATCCTGAAACCGCCCGTGAAGATGCTGGTGAGGTTGGCAGTCGTGTCAAACGCGAGCGGGCCGCTCGTCTTCTCATAGGTGTCCGCGCCGGTCAGCGTACCCCTGGTGGGGGTGCCATTATTCAAAAAGAATACCTTGTCCGTGCTCGCGGTCAGCGCTGGCGTGGCCAGCCATCCCAGATCGCGGTCCTTGACGTACAGCTTCTTGTTGCCCTCGTCGTAGGCGATGGTGCCGGCTGGTGGCGCGACGCCGGTCAGCGCGACGAAGTCGGCGTCCTCGACGCGGCCGCGTTTCGAGAACGGAGCCACCCCGCCGATGCCGTTGACGATCTCCTGCACATTGCCGACGCTCTCGAACACACGGCGTCGGAACGCAGTGGCGTTCTTCAGGATCAGGCTGCGAACGTTCGTCACCGACAGGCCGTCCGCCTTGCCGGTGAACGGCGACACGGGCGCACCGTCGGTGATGTAGGCCCCGTCGATCATCACGTCGCCGCAGTTGGCGATGACCATGCCGAAATGCGGTGTGTTCGCCCAGCCGATTGAGGTCTGCTCGATGATGAGCTGATCGATGGCCGCGAAGTAGAACGCGTTGCCGCCGGTGAGCAAAGTGTTGTTGACACGGTTGCCGCTGAAGTGAGCCTGCGGAATGCGGATGCCGGAGTCCGGGCGCGGCGCGATGCGCACTGCCTGAAAATGGCCTTCATCGAACTGGCAATCGCGGACGCGGAGCACCGAGCCTGCGTTGACGCTTGCCGTTGCCTGGTCCGGACTACCCACCTTGATCCAGGAAAAGCAGAAGCCGAGCGGCGTTTTGCTGAGATACGCGCCTTGAAAGCGGGAGTAGTCGATGAAGCGGTCACGCGCGATGTCGATCAATGCGAAGCCGTCGATGTCCACGACATGCGTGACAGCGCCCGACGAGGCTGCGCAGCCGCCGAACTCGTTATCGAAGTGGCGCGTTCGGCAGCGACGGGCATACACGATACCCGCTTCCGCCGGGCCGATGACGCTCAGCCCGAAGAACCCGCTGCGCTCCAGGATGTACTCGCACGATTCGAGCCTCAGCAGCTTGCGGCAGTCGTTCTGTCCGAGCGGCGTGCCTGCAAAGTTAACCTCGCTGATCAGCAGCCGCGGGTTGTTCTGCAAGGTCAGCATGTCCTTGCTGGCGTCGCCCGCGACCAACAGGCCAGTGCTCCAACCAGCGCCCTTGAGGGTCAGCGAGATGCCATCCGTGGTCCCGAAGTCACACAGGACTGGCGTCTCCCAGTAGAACAACGCGTCAATCAGGATAGTGCCGCCTCGAAGAGCGAACACCGTGTCGAGTGCCGTCTGAAGCGCTGGTCCGCAGTCTGTGCCAAGGATCGCGCCGCGCGTGTTGGTCGACGTAGCTGCGCTCGTTGCGAGCGTGACCTGCGTTGCCGACTGGACGCTTGCCACCGTCGTGAACAGGTCACCGCCGTCAGCACCGGCCCCCGCCACCTTGATCCGCTTACCCACGTCGTCGGTCGCAAAAATTGCCGTGGTGGATGTGATGATTGCAGAATCTGCGGTGGCAGTGACGTATTGCGTCAGCTTGCCATCACCTGCTGTTAGGCTCGACAGCTTGATGGTGCTGGCGGTCTCGCCAATGTCCAACAATGTCATGATCTTAACTGCCTTCCTGCAGTTACGCGATAGAGGGTTGACCATCTGGCGACACCCAAGAGGTCCCGCTCCTACGACAGAGGTAAGCTCAAGGCAGCGCTTGCATAGAATTGCGGCGCAGTCAAAGCTGCCGCGGTGGAGATCTGGGTGGCGGTGATAGTAACCTACGCATGTGATCTTACGACCTCCGCGTTGCTGCGCGCATCTGCCGCATAAGCGCAGCGAACTTTAGTCATTCTTTTGATAGCGTAGAGGACCGTAGCCTCGCCTACCTCAGCAAAATACGGCAGCGCCTAAATCGGTGAGGTGTCGATCCAACCATCCAGCGTGGTAACCGGCACGCTAGCCAAACGGTGTAATCGGCGACTTAGACGGCCTGCCCGGTCGGCCGTGCCGAGCAACTCGATTTGCGTCGGTCCCGGCGTGTTGGACACCCGGAGCACTAGCACCGGTGCGGACCTGTGCGGCAGAGATTGCCTGCATTCGCATGGCCGCACTGCCGATCGGCGTAGCGTTGTCCATGTCTGGTGCGATCGCAGGGTCGGTGTTTACAATCCTGACATGAAGACACGATCGCTTACAAAATACCTGGTGCAATTATGTCACGGCAGCAAGTGAAGTCACCGGGTGCCGCAACTTCTCCACAATATCGTGGTTCGGACGGTTAAATCAGCTTCGAAAGGGAGACGTAATGATCAAGTTCCTATCCACCACCGCTGCGGCGGTGCTGGCGATGGGCCTCGCGCCGAACGCATTCGCGCAGGACACCATGATGAGCGACGATGCTCAGCCGTTCAGCGGTCTCTACGTTGCTGCCTCTGGCGGTTATGACGTGCAGGGCAACGACATCGGTTCGCGCATCCAGTTCGATCGCAATGGCGATGGTCGTTTCGGCGACGGTATCACCGATCAGGTTTCGACCGCGACGGGCGCCGACGCCTTCTCGCCGGGCTTTTGCAACGGCCGTGCGCTGACCACCAATCCTGGCAACGGGTGCGAGAACGATCGCAACCGCGCATCCTACTATGGCCGCGTCGGGTTCGATGTTCAGCGCGGGCACTTTGTGTTCGGTGCGCTGGGTGAGTTCGGCAAGACCGAAATCAAGGATTATGTCAGCGGCTTCAGCACCACGCCTGCGTTCTACACGATGGAGCGTGCGGTGAACTGGGAAGCATCGGCTCGTCTGCGCGCCGGTCTGGCGTTCGGCGAAGGCCGTAACGCGGGCATGTTCTACGCGACCGGTGGTGCGGGCTATGCCGACATCAAGCACCGCTTCTACACCAACAACACTGCCAATGCGTTCAGCGACAACGGCAATGACAAGAAGTGGGGCTACATCGTCGGTGGCGGTGTCGAGAAGTTCATCACGCGCAAGATCTCGATCGGCGCGGAATACACCTACCACGATTACAAGGACGGCGATTATCGCGTCCAGGTGACGCAGGGAACCGCTCCGGCGACCAACCCGTTCGTGCTCGCGCCGAACACGGCTGGCACGACGATCCGTCGTGCCGACGACAACTTCCGCTGGCACAGCCTGCGCGGCACCGTCGGTTTCCACTTCTGATCGATATTGACCTGAGGCTACAAGCCTTGGGTCAGGTCGGCAAAAAGGGCGGGGCATCGATGCCCCGCCCTTTTTATATGTGCGCTAGCCAGTGCAGGGGAACCGCGCCACGCGGTCCCCTGAAACTCAGAAGTTCAGCCCAAAGAACTCTTCGAGCTTCTCGCCCACATAGTCGAAATGCGTTTCGCCCAGCGCCGGGAAGACACCGAGCCAGAAGCTGTTGTTCATGACGCGATCGGTCTGCGTCAGGTCGCCGACGACACGGTAATTGACGTGCTTGAAATAGGGCTGGCGCGTAAGGTTGCCTGCGAAGACCAGCCGGGTGCCGATCTTGTTCTGGTCGAGGAAGCGCGTCAGATCGACGCGCTTGGCGTCGACGCCCTCGCGCAGCATCAGCGGATAGCCGAACCATGACGGGTCCGAGTTCGGCGTTGCCTCGGGCAGGATGAAGATTTCTTCCATCCCCTTCAGCCGCTCGGTCAGCAGCGCGAAGTTGCGACGGCGTGCGGCGACGAAGTCGTCGACGCGGTCTAGCTGCGCCAGGCCGCAGGCGGCCTGCATGTCGGTGATCTTCAGGTTATAGCCGAGGTGGCTGTAGACATACTTGTGGTCGTAGCCGAACGGCAGATCACCGTGCTGCTGCCCGAAGCGGCTGCCGCAGGTGTTGTCGCAGCCGGGCGCGCAATAGCAGTCACGGCCCCAGTCGCGGATGCTCTCGATGATCGGCTTGAGCTCTATCGACTGCGTGAAGACCGCGCCGCCTTCACCCATCGTGATGTGGTGCGCCGGGTAGAAGGACAATGTTGCGACGTCGCCCCACAAACCGACCTTCTTGCCGTCATACGTCGCGCCCAGCGCGTCGCAGCAATCCTCGACCAGCCACAGGTCGTGCTCGTCGCAGATGCGGCGGACTTCGGCGAGGTTGAACGGATTGCCGAGCGTGTGCGCGATCATGATTGCGCCGGTCTTCTCGGTGATCGCCGCCTCAATCAGGCTGGCGTCGATATTGTAGGTCGGCACGTCGACATCGACGAAGACGGGGATCAGGCCGTGCTGGATCGACGGGTTGACCGTGGTCGGGAAGCCCGCCGCAACGGTGATGACCTCGTCGCCCGGCTTGAGGCGGCGATCACCCAGCTTGTGACTGGTGAGGCATGACAGCGCGAGCAGATTGGCCGACGAACCCGACGTCGTGGTAAGCACGAACGGTGCGCCGGTGATCTTGGCAAGACCCGCCTCGAACTCGGTGTTGAAGCGTCCCGTCGTCAGCCAGCCGTCGAGCGAGGCCTCGACCATCAGCTCGATTTCGGGCGCGCCGATCACCTTGCCTGCGGGCGGAATCACGCTCTCGCCTGGGATGAACGGCTTGGGAGCAAACTGCGCCTCGGCGTACTGGTTCACCAGCGCGCGGATCTGCTTGCGAAGGTCGTCAGGGCTCATCGATCGTATTCCTATGCGGCAAGGGGGAGCAGAGCGGCAGCGAAGCGCTCGAGCTCGGTCAGACAATGTTCGTGCATGTCGGCGCCCGACAGCCACGCGCGCTGCCACGCGACGATGCTGGTGAGCGTTTGTGCGAGATCCCAGCGCGGCTGCCAGCCGAGCTCGGCCCGCGCCTTGGAGATATCGAGCTTCAGGTAACGCGCCTCGTGCGGCTGGACGCTCTCGTCACGGGTCCAAGTCGCACCATCACCCCAGGCGTCGCACATGCGCTCGACGATCCACTGGACGGGGCGGGCATCGTCGTCGCGCGGGCCGAAGTTCCACGCCTGCGCAGCCTGCTCGGGCGTGTGCCACAATGCCTGCGCGAGCGCGAGATAACCGCCCACCGGCTCCAGCACGTGCTGCCACGGCCGGATCGCGAGCGGATTGCGGATCAGCACGGGCTCGCCGCGCTCGATCGCGCGCAGGATGTCGGGGATCAGGCGGTCATCGGCCCAATCGCCCCCGCCGATGACGTTGCCCGCACGCCCGCTGGCGAGCGCAATGCCCGCCTCGCTCAGGAACGAGCGGCGATAGGCCGACACGACCAGCTCGGCGCAGCCCTTGGAGTTGGAATAAGGGTCGTATCCCCCCATCGCCTCGTCCTCGCGGTAGCCCCAGGCCCATTCGCGATTCTCGTAGCATTTGTCGGTGGTGACGACGACGCAGGCGCGCACGCTGCCTGCCTTGCGCACCGCCTCGAGCAGGTGGACGGTTCCCATAACGTTGGTGGCATAGGTGCCGACCGGATCGTCGTACGATGCGCGCACGAGCGGCTGCGCGGCCATGTGGATCACGATCTCGGGATCGGCATCGACCAGCGCACGTTCCAGCACAGCAGCATCGCGAATGTCGCCGATGATCGACGTCATGCCATCGCCTACGCGCGCGACGTCGAACAGCGCTGGGCTGGTCGGGGGCGACAATGCAAAGCCGGTCAGCTGCGCACCCATCTGCTGCAGCCACAGCGCCATCCAGCTGCCCTTGAAGCCGGTATGCCCGCTCAGGAAAACGCGCTTACCTGACCAGAATGTGGGATCGACGTGGCCGCGGGCAGTGCGTTCGGAAAGGTCCTGCGTCATCGCCACGTGCACCACGGCGCCTTGCCATTCTCCCACATCGTGTTGAGCATCTGCTTCTCGCGCAGCGTGTCCATCGGCTGCCAGAAGCCGTGATGTTCATAGGCCATCAGCTCACCGTCCTGCGCGAGCCCGCGCAGCGGCTCCTGCTCCCACAGCGTCTCGTCGCCCGCGATCCGATCAATGACGCGCGGCGACAGCACGAAGAAACCGCCATTGATCATGCCGCCATCGCCCTGCGGCTTTTCCAAGAACTCGGCCACGCGACCTTCCTCAATCTGCAATGCGCCGAAGCGGCCGGGCGGATAGGTGGCGGTCAGCGTCGCTTCCTTGCCGTGCGACAAGTGAAAATCGCGGCTGGCGGTGATGTCGATGTCGCCGACACCATCGCCGTAGGTAAAGAAGAAGAATTCCTCATCGCGAACGTGCTCGGCCACGCGGCGCAGCCGGCCGCCGGTCTGCGATTCATCGCCGGTATCGACCAGGGTCACCTTCCACGGCTCGGCGCGCTTCTCGTGGACGATGGTCTCGCCATGGCGCATGTCGATCGTGACATCGGACATGTGCAGCTCGTAATTGGCGAAATACTCCTTGATCATATAGCCCTTGTAGCCACAGCAGATCACGAAGTCGTTCACGCCATGCGCGGAATAGATCTTCATGATGTGCCACAGGATCGGGCGTCCGCCGATCTCGATCATCGGCTTGGGGCGCAGGCTGGTTTCTTCGGCAAAGCGTGTGCCGAGCCCGCCGGCGAGGATAACTGCCTTCATGGTTGCTGGCCTTAGTTAGAACTGACGAATGCGTCGGAGAAAAAGCGTTTCGCGGGTAGGCCAAGCGCGAGCAAGGCGGCCCGCGCCGAACCGATCATCGCGGATGAGCCACACGCGTAGACAGCGGTATCGGCAGGGTCGATCCCTCGCGCGATCGCGGCGTCCTGCACGTAGCCGCGACGCCCGCTCCAGCGTTCGTCGCGACCCGACAGCAGGTGGTGAAAACCAATGTCGAGCCCGAGGCCGACCGGATCCCAGCAGAAGCTCTCGGCCTCGCGGTTGCCCCAGAACACATCGATCCGGTGCTGCGCGGCGCGATCAGGATCGCTCGCCAGTTCCTCCAGCAGCGCCTTCACGGGCGCGATGCCGGTGCCGGTCGCCAGAAACAGCAGGTTGGTCGGTCCTTCGTCACGCAGGAAGAACGTGCCGAACGGTCCCTCTACGCGAACAAGGTCGTTCACCTTGGCACGCTCGAACCAGTAAGCGCTGAGAGCGCCGCCCGGATAGCGTTTGATGATCAGCTCTAGCTGATGGTCGGCTCGCGGTGCATTCGCCGAGCTGTAGCTGCGGCGCACGCCATCGGCGAGAACGTCGACATACTGCCCCGGCAGGAAACGAAGCGGCGAGGCAGGCGGCGTGCGTAGCACCACCTTGACGATATCGGGTGCCAGTCGCTCGATCGAGACGACACGTGCCGGGATCGTCTTGACCTCGAAACCGGCGAGCCGGTCAAGCGGCTCGATGTCGAGCACCACGTCCCCGGCAGCCGCGCGGCAGCAGGTCAGGATGAGACCCTGCTGCACCTCGTCGGCCGACAGGCTCTCGTCTTCGGGGCGAAGCAGCACTGTTTCGCCTGTCGCAAGCGGCACCTTGCAGACACCGCACCGTCCGGTGCGGCAGCTATATTCGAGCACGATACCCGCCGCGCGTGCGGCGTCGAGAATGGAAGTGGCCGCATCGGCGGGGAAACTGCGGCCGGTATTGAGCGTGACAACGGACATGAACGCGCGCTGATACTTGGTTCGCGTCGACAGTCCAGTCTTGTCCAATCCAGTCTTGTCAGCGTTTCGGGCATTGTTGCCAAAGTGCTGCACTGGCGCGGCTGAACCGGTGCGTGTTGTTGACGACGCTAGATAAATCGAACCAGCCGTCTTATCGGCACCGATCAATGCGGACACACAGCCGCCAACGCAGCAAGGGAGACGCCAGCGCAGCGAATGTTTCGGGAATGTATCAATCGGCGGTAAATGTTTACACCTGCGTCCTCGACGCGATTGATCGACCAGAACCTTCTCACGATGGCGAAATGAGATTGGGAGAGTGTGTGGTACAAGGAAGTCTGAATCCCTTCACGTCGTTGAAGGGCGAATTCGAGGCTGAGGGTCTTAGCCGTGAGGATCTGGCCGCAGAGGTCGCTTGGGCGGGTCGTCGCGGTATCGATTACCTGTGCAAGATCGGCGGATGCGAGGCGAAGTCGGACCTGCTGTTCCTTGAACGCCTAGGCGTCACCAGCGTCGTCGCGCCGATGATCGAGAGCGCGTTCGCCATGTCGAAGTACATGGACGCGCTGCCCGGTGATCATTTCCATCACGTCGGCGTCACCATCGAGACCAAGGATGCGGTGGAACGGATCGATGCGATCCTCGACGCCGGGCATCGCCTGACCAACGTCACGCTCGGTCGGTCCGACTTGACCGCGTCGTTCGGTGGTAATGGCGTCGATGGTGATGAAACGATGGTGATGGTCCGCACCGTTGCCGATGCCGCCAAGCGCCGCGGGCTGGAGGTGACGATGGGTGGTGGCGTGAATGCGCGCACCCGCGACCTGCTGCGTAGCGACGCCGAACTCGCCGCGCGGATCGCCTGCGTCGAAACGCGCAAGGTCGTAATTCCCGTTCCCGCTTTCCTTGAGGACGGTGTGCTGGAGCGCGCGATCGGTGTCGAGCTTGACCTGCTCGATCTTCATTCGGGTCCGGCGGGTCGCGGTCTCGACAAGGCGCGAACGCGCGCCGAGCAAATTCGCAGCAGGTTGTAAGTTCATGGAATTGAAGCTGGTTCTCGACTTCGACGGCGTGCTCTTCAACAGCGCGTTTGAGGCCTATTCGGTATGCAACCGGGCGGTCGCAGGCGCGGCAAATTATCGTCAGGAAGTGAGCTTCGAGGAGTTCCTCGAGTTTCGCGCCGTGGTCACCGATGCGTGGCAGTACAATCGTCTCTACGACGAGCGCCGCCTGGTTGAGCCCGCCGGGCTTCCCGACGTGACGCCGGACGAAGATGATTGGGCGTTCTCGACGCGCTTCTTCGCCGCGCGTGACGAGATGATGGTCGATCCCGACTGGCCCAAGCTGATGGCGCCGTACGACTTCTTTTTCCTGTTGCGTCCGTTGCTCTTGGCGCATCCCGACCGCTTCGCGATCCTGTCGACGCGCAACGTCGCCTCGATCCGACGCACGCTCGATTTCTACGACGCCGACGTGGTGCCGGTGTTCGGGCAGGAGCATATCCGCTCGATCGGCTCCAAGATCGCGGTTGCGGAGGCGCAAGGGTGGCTCGCCAAGGGTGATTACCTCGTCGTCTACGTCGACGACATGAACTCGCACCTCGAACCGTTCGACGGGCGTGTCCACCTGCCGCTTCATGCCGATTGGGGATATGACCATACCGACAGCAACAGCATGACCCAGCATCAGGTGCTGACCATCCTGTCGTCGATGCTGAAGCTGTCGCAGGGGAAGGCGCAGTGAAATATTCCGACCAGATCGCGGCCTGGTTGCAGACGGCTGGCTACACCCACTATTTCTACGTCGGCGGGGGCAACATCATGCACCTGACCGAAAGCCTCGACCGCTACATGACCGGCGTTCCCGTCGTTCACGAGGTCGCGGCCGGCATCGCGGCGGAATATTTCAACGAGATCGCGCATCCCGCGCGTGCGCTGGCGCTGGTGACCGCGGGACCGGGTCTGACCAACATCGTCACGGCATTGTCGGGCGCGTATCTCGAAAGCCGTGAGCTGCTCGTCATCGGCGGCCAGGTGAAGACCGCCGATCTCGCACGCGAGCAGGTCCGCTCGCGCGGCATTCAGGAGGTCGACGGGGTCGCGCTGGTGCGCTCGACCACCAAACTCGCTTACCGGTTCGAGGCGCCGATCGCGGCGGACGAGTTCCTGGAAAAGCTCGCCGTCAGCTGGACGCCGCGCAAGGGGCCGGTGTTCCTCGAGTTCCCGCTCGACGTTCAGGCCGCAACCGTCGAGGAAACGGCGCTGCCGGCGCTTGTTGCGCCCGCCTTGCCCGTCGTCGACGACGCGTCGCTCGACCGCGTGGCGGACCTTTATGATCGCGCCGAGCGGCCGGTCGTCCTGCTGGGCGGAGGTGTCGCCTATGGCGGAGCGGCCGCATTGCGCGAGGCGCTGGTCGCGCGCGGCGTGCCGACGATGACGACCTATAACGGCGCCGACCGGATGGACGGCGACGACCCCAATTACCTCGGTCGTCCCAACACCTGGGGGCAGCGCTCCGCCAACATCATCATCCAGCGCGCCGACCTGATCATCGCGATCGGTACGCGGCTCGGGCTGCAGCAGACCGGTTTCAACTGGCAGGAATTCGGCCGCGACGCGACGATCGTCCAGGTCGAGATCGATGAGGGCGAACTCAACAAGGGTCACCCGCGCGTCGATCATGGCTTCGCGGTCGATGCCAACGATTTCGCACACCGGCTGTTCGCACGTCCGCTCGCGCGCCACGACGCATGGCTCGCCGAGGCACGGCGCATCCGCGCGGCAGTTCCCCGGGTCGAGGACGTCAACAAGACCGGGGAGGGCTATCTCTCGCCCTATGACTTCATCGTCCGACTGGAAGCGCTGACGCGCGACGACGATCTGGTCATTCCGTGTTCGAGCGGCAGCGCGTTCACGCTGTCGATGCAGCTCTACAAGCAGCGTTTTGGCCAGCGCATGCTGACCGACAAGTCGCTCGCCTCGATGGGTTACGGCCTGTCGGGAGCGATCGGCGCGGCGATCGCGGCGCGCGATGCCGGTGGGGAGGGGCGTTCGCGCCGAACGATCCTGATCGAGGGCGATGGCGGCTTCGCGCAGAACCTGCAGGAACTGGGAACGGTTGCGGTCAACAACCTCGATCTGAAGATCTTCATCTTCCACGATCAGGGCCACGCGTCGATCCGCATGACGCAGCGCAGCTATTTCAACGGCAAGTATCTGGGGTGCGATCGTCCCTCGGGGCTTGGCTTACCCGATTGGGAGCGGCTGTTCGTCGCCTGGGACGTGCCGGTGATGCCGCTGGGGCTCGATTTCGATACCGATCCCGCGGTGCTGGAGCGGCTTGCCGCGCCGGGGCCGGCCGCGTTCATCGTGCCGATCGATCCCGAACAGACCTACATGCCCAAGATCACCAGCCGCATCACCGCCACGGGCTCGATGGAATCGAACCCGATCGACCGTATGTCGCCGGAGATCGATTACCTGGCGCAGGATGCGCCGGTGGCATGACCAACGGTCGCTCACTCGCGGTTATTGGTGGAACAGGGTTCTTCGGCAAGTCGGTGCTGGACGCGTTCCGGCGCGGCTTGCTGGCACCATGGGGCATCGAGCGGGTGGTCGCACTGTCCCGCCGGCCCGAGAAGCTCGCGCACGACCATCCTGATCTGATCGGTGAGGGGGTCGAACTCGTCGCGCTCGACATCGCAGCCGAGAATGCGGTGCTGCCGCGCGCCGATTACGTGATCCATGCGGCGAACACGACCGACGCGCGCGCCTATGCAACCGACCCCGCGCGTGAGCGGGCGGCGATCCTCGCCGCGGCAGACCGTTTCGTCGCACGGGCGGCGACGGACTGTCCCGCTGCACAGATCGTTTATACCAGCAGCGGCGCGGTATACGGGCAACAACCCGCCGACGTCGTGGCTCTGGAAGAGGATGCTCCCTTCACGGGGGCGGCGGGCATGGTCGAGTACAAGCGCGACTATGCCGAGGCGAAACGCAGTGCCGAGGAGACGATAGCGGCTTATGGACGGTCGCACGGCGCACGTGTTGCCGTTGCACGCTGCTTCGCCTTTATCGGCGCCTATTTGCCGCGCGATCAGCATTTCGCGGTGGGTAACTTCCTCGCCGACGGGATCGCGGGACGGCCGGTGGGGGTCAATGCACGTCACCCGGTCATCCGTTCCTACATGCACGCCGACGATCTTGTCCGCTGGCTGCTGACGATCGCCGATGCCGCTACTGCGGATTGCCCGATCTACAATGTCGGCTCGGATCAGGGCGTCGACATGGCCGATCTCGCCGCCCGGATTGCCGCGCGCTATGATGTTCCTATTGATTTACAGCCGCGCACGGATGCGCCGGTCGACCGTTACGTACCCTCGATCAAGCGTGCTGCCGATGATCTCGGGCTGGTGCTTGATCTAGACCTAGACCAAGCACTCGATGCCACGATCGCGCAGCTGTCAGGCAACGCGCTTGTCCGCGCGAACGATTCTGCTACCTCCCACGACCGTTCAGCGGCGACGAGTTTTCGATGATGCTATCCGTTATCCTGCCCGGCGGGCGTGTCCGGTCGCGTGCAGTCCTGCGCCGCACGGCCTGTCTTGCAGCGTTAATCACCGTGTCCAATCCAGTGTCGGCTCAGCAGTACGACACGACCGGGCGTAACCTGCCGTCTGGTTCTCCGCTCGGCTCCGATACGCAGGGACAGCAGCAGACGGGACAATCGCAACAGTCCCAATCGTCTTACCCGCTGCCGGCGGAACGCGTCGGCCCGACCCAGATCGAGGATAATTCCGCCAGCAGCAGTGCGCAGCTGCGCGGCGAGAATACGCTGGATGAAACCGGTACGACAAACGCGCGTGGACTTGCCACCAATCGGCAGCAGACGCTGAATCAGCTGCCAGTACTACCCCCGCCACCCAACGATTTCGAGCGTTTCGTCCAGCAGCGTCTTGGCCGGGTGCTGCCGCGTTTCGGCACCGGATTGATCGTGCCGTCGAGCCGGACCTATTCGGTGCCGACCACCACGACCGTTCCTGCAAGCTACAAGCTGGCGCCCGGCGACGAGATCTTCATCGGCCTGTCCGGTTCGATCGAAGGCAGCGTCAGCCGGCAGATCGACAGCAACGGCCGCGTGTTTCTGCCGCGCGTGGGTCAGATCAACCTGGCGGGTGTCAGCTACGGCGACCTGAAGGACACGATCGTCCGCGCGGTCGGCATACGGTACCGCGGCTTCAACGTCTCGGTGGCCGTCACGCGACTGCGTGGCATCCGCGTGTTCGTCACCGGCTTCGCCAACAATCCGGGTAGCTACACGGTCGACAGCCTGTCGACGCTGGTCAACGCGATCTTCGCGGCCGGTGGCCCGTCGGCGGGCGGGAGCTTCCGGTCGGTCCGGCTGATCCGCAACGGCGAGACGATCAGCGATTTCGACCTGTACGGCTTTTTGCGCAATGGCGATCGCTCACGCGATGAGGTGTTGCAGAACGGCGACGTCCTCTACATCGCGCCGCTCGGTGAGCAGGTCGCGCTGACCGGCAGCGTCAACCAGGAAGGCATCTACGAGGCCAAGCCGGGTGAATCGCTCGACGAGCTGCTACGCTTCGCGGGCGGTGCAACCGCGCTCGCCGATCCCGATCGCCTGATCCTCTACAAGCTGTCGAACGCCAATACCGTAGGTGGCGTGCAGGTTGGGCGCGACAGCTATGCCGCGCAGCCCGTCACCGGGGGGGATATCGTGCAGATCCTCGCCAAGGGCACGCTCGCGACACCGCTTGAGCGTCAGACCGTCGTGGTCCGGATCGAAGGCGAAGTGAACAAGCCGGGCAATTACGTCGTGCAGCCGGGCTCCAGTTTTGAACAGGTGCTGGCACTCGCCGGAGGCACGACGCCGCGAGCCTATCTCTACGGCACCAATTTCCAACGCGTCTCCGTCCGCCGCCAACAACGCGAAAGCTATGAAGAGGCGTTGCGCCAGCTGGAGGTGACGCTTGCCGGTGCGCCGCTGACCACCGACACGACGCTGTCGGCGGAACAGGCCGCAGCGCAGAACGCGGCGGGCCGCGCATTGCTGGAACGCCTGCGTCAGCAGCAGCCTGACGGCCGCATCGTGTTGCCGGTCGAGCCCGACGGCAGCGGGCTTCCGACCACGCTTGCGCTTGAGAACAACGACACGATTATCGTGCCGCCACGCTCCAGCACCGTGGGCGTGTTCGGCGCGGTGTATCGCCCCGCCTCGTTCCTGGTTGAAGGCCAGCGCCGGCAGCGTGTGCGTGACTATCTCGATCAGGCGGGCGGCACGCTTCGCCTGGCCGACACCCGCGACATCTTCGTCGTTCACGCCAACGGGGCCGTCGTGTCGAAGCGGTCGGGCGCCCTGTCGCAATACGTGTTGCCGGGTGACATCGTCTTCGTGCCCACCAAGACGCAGAACGTGTCGTTGCTCTCGCGCATCGCGCAGATCAGCTCGATCCTGTTCCAGGGCGCACTCAGCGCTGCGACCGTGGTGGCGGTGACGCGATGACGCCGCCTCGCAGCATCGTCGACAATCTGTCGGCGAACCGTATTCTGGGGCGCCCGTGGCTTCGGCGCGTGATCCTGGGCGTGCTGACGATCATCCTCGCCATCCTGACCCTGTTCCCGCGCGAATATCGCGCGGCGGTGTCGCTGACCCCGTCCGATCCGTCCGCGCTTGGTCTGAGCGGTGCGTTGGGACAATTGGGTGCGCTCACCAACGTGTTCGGCAGCCAGGCAGCGGTTGAGATCAGCCTCAAGGTCGCGCGCAGCGTCGAGGTGCGGCAGCTGGTCATCGAGCGGCTGAAGCTGGTCAAGAGCGGTGAGTTCGCGAATGAGGTGGCGGCACAGCGCTGGATCGACAAAGAAGTCGACATCCGTTCGCTGCGTGGTGGCATCCTGCAGATGAGCACCAAGATGGAGGACCCGATCCTCGCGCAACGCCTGGTAGGTACGCTGGCCGAGGCCACGCGTGATCGTCTGGCGCGGATCAGCCAGACGCAGACCGCGTACAAGCGGCGCATCCTGGAGCAGCTCGTCACGCAGGCAAGCGATCGTTACTCGCGGGCGCAGGCGGCTTACGATACCTTCCGTCGCAACACCCGCTACTCGGATCCCGGTACATCAATCGAGGCGATCGGTCAGCGCATTCCGGACATCCAGGCTGCGATCAAGGCACGTGAAGTGGACTTGCGTGCCGCGCAGCAGTTCGGCACGGCGCAGAGCTTTGCGGTGCAACAAATTCAGGCGGAGATTGCGGCATTGCGCGCGCAATTGCGCGAGGCCGAGAGCCTCGACGTTAGCGATCCCAACTCGGTCAATCGCGTGGTCGTGCAGTCGACCCAGGTCGAGAAGCTTGCGCGTGAGCTCAACATCGCGCGCAGCCTGTACGTCAGCTACCAGCGTTTTCTCGAGGGTACTTCGGTTGAGGACCTGACTTCGGGCGCCAACGTCCGCATCCTTGAGCCCGCCTTTATCGATCCGGACCGGCAGTTCCGCACGCTGCCGCTGGCACTGCTCGCGATCGTCATCCTCGCTTGGGCAACGATCGAGCTCTACCAGATGCGTCCGCCCGTCGGTGCCGATCCGCGTAACCTGAGAACTGTCTAATGCTCGTTACCGCACCCGATGTTTCGGTCGTCATCCCGACACGCAACGAAGAAGAGAACGCACTACCCATCGCTGAGGCGGTGATCCGCGAAATGGAGGCGACCGGGCTTTCGTTCGACGTCATCTTCATCGACAATGCGTCGCAGGACCGCACCGTTGAACTGTTGAGCGGCCTGTGCGCGCGTGATCCGCGCGTCCGCCTGATCGTGAACACGCGCGATTTCGGCCAAATGCGCTCGCCCACCCACGCGATCTTCCAGGCATCGGGCCGCGCAATCATCAACATGTGCGCCGATTTCCAGGATCCGCCCGAGTTGATCGGCGAGTTCGTGCGGCGTTGGCAAGCGGGCGCGGATATCGTGCTGGGCGTGCGCGCCTCCGAGGAAAATTCGGTCGGGCTGTCGGCCGCGCGTGGCAGCGCCTACTGGTTCTTCGAGAAGTTCGGCGATTATCCGGTCATCCCGAACGCGACCGGCTTCGGCCTCTACACCCGCCGTGTCGTCCGCGAGATCGAGCGGTTGAAGGAACCCGAACCGTTCTTCCGCGGCATGTTGGTTGAAACCGGCTTTCACATCGAAACGATCGCCTATCCCAGACCGCCGCGCGCGGGCGGCAAGTCCAACAACAACTTCTTCGCGCTGCTCGATTTTACGCTGTCGGGAATCGCCGGCTCGTCAAAGCGGCTGGTGCGCGTCCCCTTCTATCTGGGCGTATTGGGCGCGATGATGGCGGTGCTGATGCTCGTTGGCGGGTTGATCGCCTTTGTGCTCGGCAAACCGATCGCAGGCTGGTTGATCGCATCGGTGGTGCAGGCCGAGATCGCGCTGCTGTTCGTGTTCCTTGGCCTTGTGGGGGATCAGGTGCGACTGATCTCCGAACGCAGCCGGCAAACGCCGCTGGTCATTGAGCGCGAACGCATCAATTTTCCTGACGATGCCTGATCCCGTCGCGTTAATCCGCCGGTTGATGGCGAGCCGTTTCGGTCAGCTGATCCGTTTCTATCAGGCCGCGGCGATCAACACCCTGTTCGGCTACGGCATCTTCGCGTTGATGGTCTGGCTGGGCGTAAACCTGTACGTGGCGCAGGTGATCGCGCAGATACTGGGCGTTACGTTTAATTATTTTACCTACAGTCGCCACGTGTTCCGCGACCGTGACGCATCCAAGGCGTCGTTCGCCACGGCTTACGTCGGCAATTACCTCGTCAATCTGGTGCTGCTCGCAGCCTTTTCGCAGGTGATTGCATCACCCTATGTGGCGGGTCTTGCTGCGACGATAGGAGCGTCCGTCGTCAACTATCTGGCGCTTCGCTCGCTCGTGTTTCGGCGCCGCAAGGCGGTGCCGTGATGTGGCGCAAGCTACGCCGACCGGTCGGTAGCTGGCTGCATTGGGAATATTTCTTCGCGGTCGCCGTGCTGCTCGGCGGAGTTTACTGCGTCGGGCATCTGCTGATCGAGCAATACCTGCCGCAACCGTTCTTCTACGAACCGTTCGACGTCTGGATGGACTGGTTCAACACCGCTTTCTGGTCGCACAATCCGGGGGCGTTTGACAGCTGGCGAACCCTCTATCCGCCGCTCACGTTCGTGGTGCTGCGGTTCCTGACCTACGGGCCGTGCTACGTCGCCAACGAAGGCTGGTACTCGCGCGATTGCGACTGGTACGGCATGGTCACGATGCACGCCTGGTACGTGCTCAACGTCTACCTGATCGGTCGCACGTTCCTGAAGATCGATCGTGAGACGGCGCTGCCGCGCTCGTTCGCGCTCGCGGCCGGGATGCCGATGCTCGACGGACTGGAGCGCGGCAACCTGATCATGGTCGCCTTTACCGCATTCTTGCTGGCGCACGGCCCGCTGTTGCGCAGCGCGCGGCTACGCTGGATCATGGCGGGCGCGACGATCAACTTCAAAGTATATCTGATCGGGTCGATTTTTGCCTATCCGATCAAGCGACGCTGGCGCTGGTTCGAGGGCACGATCCTTGCGACGATCG
Source organism: Sphingomonas sp. Mn802worker (assembly GCF_000382485.1). Classification (GTDB taxonomy): domain Bacteria; phylum Pseudomonadota; class Alphaproteobacteria; order Sphingomonadales; family Sphingomonadaceae; genus Sphingomonas. The sequence continues at coordinate 83,368 of NZ_AORY01000021.1, forward strand.
GCATCTATCTCATCACTTGGGGTATAATGGGTGCCGGTACGCCAATCGAGATCGTCGACAATCTGACCAATTGGAACGCGCAGCTCAATTCGGCGAGTGGACTGCTCGACCTATGGTATGCCACGTCGTACCAGCCGTTGATCGGCTTGCTGAATGGTTCGATCTTTCAGATCAACCTCGAGATTGGGTCATTGCCGACCGAGTTCTTCGGCGATTTCCTGCCAGCATGGATTCGCGCGACGCAATTGCTGATCGTCGTGGCGACCGGGATCGCCTGGCTGCGGCCGGAAGCGGTGCCGACCTACCGGCTGGTTAACCTGGCCACCTGTATCGCGCTGATTACGACGGAGGGCGGTGGCTATACCCAGGCACTCGCCATCTTCCTGACCTTCTTCGAACCCTGGCGCTCGGGCGTGGCGGTGCGGGTCGCGCTGGTGTGCTGCTACATTCTATCGATCCCAGGTGACATATTCCTAGGGCCGGTGCTGCCGCGCGTGAACAACGGCTTTCTCAATAGCGGGCCGCTATTTTATTCCTATTACGTGACGCTGGGGCCGTTCTTCCGCCCTGCTATCTTCATGCTGATCCCGACAGCGCTGTCGTTTGCCACGATCGCTGCCGTATGGCGCGACATCCGTGTGCGCGGCATCGAGGGGCGTCGGCGTTACGCGCGCGATCTGCCGATCATGGTCGCGGGTGGCCGCACGCCGGACGATGCGACCGCCGTGCACGCTCCGTCCGACCGCTGAAAACAGCGAAGTGGCATTCCCGGCACCTAGCCAGTGACGCCGACCACGACGTTGCCAGCGCGGGCGAAGGCGGCCGCACCCGCTCCGCGAACCGCATCCGCGCCCGCGAACCATAATTTACGCGCTGCATCGACCGCGACGAAGCAGCCCGGATCGACCGCGGAGGTGTCGACGCTCATGTAATTGCAGCCTGTATCGAGGGCGACGCCGCCTCCCAGCATGCCCGGCGCGCCAATCACCAGCGGCCTGATCGTGGTGCGATAGACCTTTGCGCACGTCACCGCGAACGCATCGGTGCGGCGGTTCATGTTGCTGATCTGCGGTTCGATCTGAAGCGCCCCACTGTTCTCGATCACGACCGGGCGCGTGCCCTCATGCAGCTTTAGCCCCTGGACACGCGTGCCACGTGTTTGTCGCAGTAGCAGCGACCCGTCGCGAAACACGCCATGCACCTGGCCTCCGGTGATCGTCACCAGACCGCCGCCATCGATCACGACGATCCCTGCCGCACCACCCGCGCCGCTGGCATAAATATAGGGATCGATGATCTCGATCGACGCAGTCTGCGTGCCCTTGAGGTCGAGCTCGATCCCGTTTGCGCCGCAGCCATCGAGCACGCAGTGACGCAGGTGAAGATCGACCGTCTGCGTCGGCCCGTTCGCACCGCGCGTGTTGAAGCGCATGCCGGTATCGACGCGCGCGGATTCAAACCGGTCGATGAAGCTGTCGACGAACGCACCCTCGGCAACGAGCCCGGAGGGACGGATGTGCGAGGCATGCTGGCCGACCGAGAGGCACCGATCGAGGTAGATCGAGGCGTTCCCTCCCGCGAGACCGATCTCGGGTGTACCGTCGAGGTAGAAGCCGGCTGCCAGATCGGGGCCGGTCCGACTGCCCGGCCTGGTCCGCTGCGCGAGGCAATCGTCGACCTTGGTGTAGACGGTGCCACCGAAATAGAAGCCGACGCTGCTTTCCAGCGAGGTGATACGCGCGAAGGTGCAGTGAACGAGGTAGCTCGCGCGCAGTCCGGCGGGATAGCGGCGCAGATCGCCGCTGGCATGCGGAGCTGAATCACCATCGCGGATCAGCGTCAGATCGGCGACATGGATGCCCGTAGGATAATTGTCGTGACCGACCGCAGGCTTGTTCATCGATCCCACGAGCAGCACGTCCGCGTCGTGGACTCTGGGCGCACTTGCCTGAAGGATGATCCGCGTTCCCTGTCCCTCGTCGCTGGCGTAGCGCGCGGTTCCGCGCAGCGTGCGGCGCCCGCGGTCGATCACCAGCGTCCGGCGGATGAAATAATCCGCCTGCGCGAGTTGGGTGATTGGGCACAGGACAATGCATGCCTCGATCGCCGGCGCGCAATCGGCACGCCCGTCGTTGACCTGCGCACCGAACCATTCGGGCCGGCCAGTTATACCGTCCCAGACGCGCGCGAAATGTCGCGAACCAGATGCGGCTGGCACGAACAGGCCTCGCATCGGATCAGCCTGTGACGGTCGTCTCGACACGCAGCGGAACAGCCCCTCGCGACCCGGCTCGGAGAGGTACGCCACCTGCCCGGGCTCGAGTGCGCTCGCCGCGAGCGCCGCGAGTGTCGGCACCACCACGATCGGTCCTGATGCGGCGTCGGGTACCCCAGCGGCCATGCCTGGGCTCGCTTGCACGCCCGCCGCCAACAATCCCGCACCACGCAGCAGATTGCGCCGGTCGACCATTTCAGCCGGTCGACTTCATGAAGGCGCCCGCGAAATAGAGCACGACCGCGATCACCACGGCCGCGGAAAGCGTGACAAGCAGCATCAAGCGATTGTCGCGGCGGTTGCGATCACGTGCGTTGGTCATCTCCGGCATCGCGCTTCCTTCGTCAGTCACGTGTGTTTGTACTAATCCGCGCCCGCGCAAGTTGTTGCTACCAGACCTGCCGTTCGCTGCCCGCCAAAATCCGTGGCGTCAAATCAGTGGGCTTCTGATACCGCCCCCGCGATGCGTCACCCAGCCCAGCATGATCCAGGCCGAAACACCGACAAACGCAGCTGGTCCATCCTGCTCTTGATCCTTGTCGCGGCGCTCGTGTTGCGGCTAGCCACGATCAATTTCGGGCTGCCCGCGCTCAACGATCCTGACGAGCTAATGTTTGAATTGGGCGCGATGCGCATGCTGCGTGGCGTAACGCTCAATCCGGGTTGGTTCGGCCATCCGGCGACCACGACGATCTACGTTCTCGCGCTCGTCGACATAGGCGCGTTCGGTGCGGCCTGGCTGACCGGAGCGGCTACGTCGGTGAAGGCATTCGGCGCGCTCGTCTACGCCAATCCCGGCTGGATCATCCTGCCGGGGCGCGTCGCGATGGCGCTTTTCGCGCTCGGTACGATTGTGCTCGTCTGGCGGCTTGCGCGTCGGTTCGCCGGGAATGTGGCGGGGCTTGTTGCCGCGGCGGTGCTGGCGGTGAGCCCGGTTCACGTCACCTATTCGCAGATCATCCGATCGGACATGATGGCGTGTTTCTTCATGCTCCTGTGTATCAACGCGGCAGCCACGATCGCGCAGGACGGTAAGCCCGCCACCTATCGATGGGCCGCCTTATGGTGGGGTCTCGCGATCGCGACCAAATGGCCGTTCGCGCTGTCGGGTCTGGCGATTGCTGGCGCGACGTTCGTCGTGATTCGTAGCGGACGAGTGACGGCGACGCGCGGGCTGATGCTGGCAGCCGGGGCCACCGGCATGGCGCTGATCGTGTTGGTGGTCGCCTCGCCGTTTCTGGTGCTCGATCACGCAACCGTGCTGCGCAACCTGCGCGGGGAGAGCCAGCTTCACCATCTCGGTGCAACGAGTGGAGGCCCCTGGTGGAACCTGCGCTGGTACGCCACCGGGCCGATCCTGACCGGCTTGGGATGGGGAGGGGTGCTGCTCAGTCTATGTGGTGCCGCGCGGTTGCCGCGCCATCGCGTAGCTGCCTCGGTCATCGTGCCGGTGGCGATCAGCTTCGTGCTGATCTTGTCGACGCAGCACCTCGTTTGGGAACGCTGGGCACTGCCGCTGCTGCCGCTCGCTGCTATCCTGGCCGGAATAGCGGTAGCGGATTTGGTGCGAGCATCGCAGCGTTGGAGATCGCCAGCGATCCTGCCCGTGCTTACCGTAGCGTTTCTCGCGCTAGTGATTGTGCCATCGGTGATGCGCGTCCGTGCGGACAACCGTGCGCGGCGCACTGACACGCGCCAGCTCGCCGCGGCCTGGGCGCATACGCACGTTGCACCGGGAAGCACGGTTCTGGTCGAGCATTTCGCCTTCGACATGCTGGCGGAGCCGTGGCGCTTCCTGTTTCCCTTAGGCGATGCAGGGTGCGTCGACGCGCGGGCTTTTCTTCAAGGCAAGGTTCCGTATGCTGTGATCGAGCGCGCACGCGGGGCACGCTCGAACGTCGATTATGGTACTGTCGCACCATCGCGGCGCGCGACGTGTCACACCGATGTGGCGATCCTGACGCAAGCGGACCGTTATCGGCGCGAGCGCGCTCGTTTTCCGGCCGAGCATGACGCTTATCGCACGTTGATGGAGCAGGGCCGGGTAGCGGCGGTATTCAAACCACAGCCAGGGGAGATCGGTGGGCCGGTTGTTATCGTCATCTTTTCGAGGAACACAAAATCCTGAAGTAGCCGCGTGCAATCGTATGGCGTTGCGCCACGCCATAATCAGGCGAACAGGTCGCCCATCGCGCGGGTGCGGAATGCGTTGAGCCAGCGGCGTCGACGATGTTCACCGGCATCGTGGCGCATGTGGCAGCGCTGGCACAATGCCGCGAGGTTGCGCGCGCGATTGTCGCCCGGATCGTGGTTCAGGTGCGCGCTGGCGAGGACCACCCGGGTGACCCCCAGCATTGCCGGCGCGCCGATGCCGGCGAATCCCGGTTGTGCCAGCGCCAGCTCGGCTGGACTGCCGAGCGCACGCACCGCCCGACCGCGCCCATCACGCCAGCGCGAGGCCTCCTCGTCCCACCACATGCCGTTGCCGAGATGCAGCACGTCGCGCCCATGCGGACGCCGGCAATGCTCGCACCGCCCTTTCGCACGCGTGAAGCGGATGAACGCGGACAGCTCGCGCCAGTCGATTGGGTACAGCCAGCGGTGTTCGCGCGCGATCGGCATGACGATTCTATGAGTCGGTGCCACACGGAACGAAAGCGGAAAACGGACTGATTCATATCATCAATCAGTGAGCTAAGATGTCGATCACTCCGCTAGATGGTTCGACGGGGATGAAGCTGTTTGTGCATCGACACGTGTAACCATGATGAGCTGCTGGTCGGCTAAGTAGGTAAATTCCGCGTGACGCAAGGGTTGCGGTAAAGGCAGCTATGAGCGCAATGCATCCAGGCAAGCTAGGTAGACAGGCACGTTCCGTAGAGGCGGCAGCGACGGGTGTGCGCCGTCAGCTTCGCCTCCGAAATATCCTGCTCGCGATTGTTACATTCGAGGTGCTCGCGCTTTTCAGCGTACAACTTTGCACTGCTTCATAAGCGAGCGATTCACCGGCCAACGGATGCGCAAAGCTGCTGCGTTGCCGGTAGCCATCGTACTCTTTTGCATGACGAGCAACAGCGGCTTGTGTCCCTAACGTCCTTCTGCAACCATCAGAAAGCGGTTCGGTAAATCCCGGCCGTGGGGCGTAGGAACCTCAAGGATCACGTGGTCCGGTCGAGCTATTCGGCCGGGCGGCTGTCACGCATGTCCAAGGCCTGGCCCAAAGGTGGCAGCGCCTTGTCCACGTGCAGGGTTCCTAACGCCCGGCTCTCTAGCCGGGCCTGCCTCCATTTCGAATGAGGAGGCATCATGACAGGCGATCTGGAATATAGGATCCGGGAATTGCTGCGCGATCTGTGTGAATGCCGGCAGCACGTACCGCGCTCAACCGAACTCGAGAATTCGTTAGTCTTGGCCATGACAGGGTTCGCTCTGAACCGGCCGTCCAGCATGGCCCGGTGTCAGGACGCACATGTCGATTTTCTGATCGAGGAAACCGAGCAGTTCATGTCATTGGTGAGTACGATAACGCTGGAAACCCATGACGGCTTTTCGGGCCCGCAGCGATCGTCGTTCAGGAAGATCGTCGTCGATTTAAGACGGGATCTAGAGCGGTTCACCAGCGATGCCCTCCTCATAATTGGGGACAAGCAGGAGATACGTCGACGTATTCAGGCCGGCTAAGACGACCACGATCAGACATCGTAGGCCAGATCGGCATTTTGCCTCCCTTGTGCGTCCGATCTGCGTCCCTTTTGCATCCCGAGTGCCGCCTCGGTGCATCCTTTCTGCCTCCTTTTTGCGTCCGATCTGCATCCGTGCGTCAGTTTACCTGCTGAGCTGCGCTCATCAGGATAGTTCGGACCCCCCTTAAAACTCGGTCAGCCCGTTTTCGGTCTGTCAGAGCTTCATTCCCAGCCCTTAAAATCGTGATTTTGGGTCGTACACCATACGCACCTTCCGGTGCTGCTAAGACACTGAAGTGCTTAAACTTTCTACATTTCACGATTTCAAGAATGGACCCTGTTGGGACCCTATCTTTTCAGAACTACCTGTAATCGTGAAGTATTCTATCCTAATATAGGGGCCGTGCTGTAGTAGGAAGTGCAATGGCTCTGTCAGACTCGATCAAGGTCCGTTTAAGAGAAGGCCAAGCGCTGGTTTACGCTGCCGAGGCGGAGGGCAGGAGCGTCGGCGTGGCGACCGTTATTCGCGAGCGTTTGGAGCGTGCTGACAAGGCGGCTGAGGAGCTCGCCAGCATCCGTGCTTCGTTGATCGAGCTGGGAGACGACGTTGACAGATTAAGTCGCCTCGTGGCCGATCGACCGGTTGAGACGCCTGGCAGGGGGCAGGGTGACGATCAGCCCAGCGCCGTGCAGCTTGAAATGCTGCTGTTGTTGCGCGGCTTGGTGTCTCCGCAAACCCTGCGGATGGTGACTGCGGAAGTTGAGCGACAAGGCTTGGTCCCTTGGGGACGTAGCGTGCGCTGATCGCCTCACCGCTGGTTGGTCGAGCCGTAACGATAAGAGTCCTGCGATCGATAGGCGGGATCGATCACAATCTCAGCCGTTCCCACCACCGATCCGCTAGACCGCTTCAGGCCATTCCGAAACAAACTGATACAAGCCGGTCTGGCGCGCGTTGATGCACCTTAAGAGGTGACATTGATGCCCATGCCGAGCCGTTCTGACCGACACATCATTCTCGAACACAATCGTACCCGCAAAATGGCTCGCTCCGCCCACGCTTACGTGCGCGGCAATACGGTGAAGTTCTACGAATGGCTGGATGCGTCACCGGTCGCGGCGCGGGTGCCCGAGGGTCCTGCGATCTGGATCTGCGGCGACGCGCATCTCGGCAATCTCGGGCCGCTCGCGGCGGGTGACGGGCGCGTCGAGATCCAGATCCGCGACCTTGACCAGGCGGTGATCGGCAACCCCGCGCACGACCTGATCCGTCTTGGGCTCTCGCTCGCGACCGCAGCGCGCGGGTCCGATCTGCCGGGCGTCACGACCGCGCGGATGATCGAGGAGATGGTGGAGGGCTATGCCGCTGCTATCGCCGATCCGGTCAGCGGTGACGCCGGCGTCGAGCCCGAGGTGGTGCGCAGCGTCAAGCGCACCGCGGTCAAGCGGCGCTGGAAGCATTTGGCGAAGGAGCGGCTGGAGGCGGTCGACCCCAAGCTGCCGCTCGGCAAAAAATTCTGGGCGCTCGCGACCGACGAGCGCGACGCGCTCGAGCACGTGTTCGCAGAGCCCGCCGTGTGCGACCTGATCCTGTCGCTCGACCCGAAGAACAAGCGTCGCCGTGTCCGCTTCGTCGATGCGGCATATTGGATGAAGGGGTGCAGCTCGCTCGGGTTGCTGCGCTATGCGGTGATCGTCGCGCTCGACCATACCAGGCGCCGCTCCAATTATGCGCTGGTCGACCTGAAGGAAGCGGTCGAGCCGATCGCGCCGAGCAGTGATCGCACGGCAATGCCGGCCGACAATGCCGAGCGGGTGACGGCTGCTGCGCGCGCGATGTCGCCGCATCTGGGTGCGCGGATGCTGCCGGTGCGGATGCAGGGCCGCTCGCTGTTCATCCGCGAACTGGCGCCGCAAGATCTGAAGCTGGAGGTCGACCAGTTCAGCCACCGCGAGGCGATCAAGGCGGCGCGCTATCTCGCCTTCGTGATCGGCAAGGCGCACGGCCGTCAGCTGGACGAGACCGCGCGTGCGGAGTGGTTGGGCGTGCTGGAGGCCGATCGGCGCGGGCAGATCGATGCACCGTCGTGGTTGTGGGAAAGCGTGGTGTCGCTCGCCGGCGCGCATGAGGCCGGCTACCTCGAACATTGCCGCCGCTACGCGCTTGCCGCTTGAGGAGCCGGGTGAGTGGCGTCGCTCCCTAGATGATCCGAACGTGTAAGAAATGTTACATACGGATGACGTAAGCTTCATTGACCTAATTGGTCACTCCGTTAGACATACCCGCAAATAGATAAAATCCGGGGGTCATATGGTTGGTGTGTCGATGCGAGCGGGTGCGATTTCTTCGCGGTCGCCCAAGCGGGTTCGCAAGCTGCTGCTTTCCACCGCGGTCACCAGCCTTGCCGCCGGATTGCTTGCCCCCGGTGTTGCGCACGCGGCCGACGAGTGCGGGCGCACGCAGCAGGGCAATGTCACCTGCACCCCGACCGGTAACCCGTTCCCGAACGGTATCGAATATACCACGCCGGCGGCCGACCCGACGCGCGATCCGGGGCTCGATCCGACTGCGCCGGTCTATGACCTGACCGTCAATCTCGATTCCGGTGTGGCGATCCGGCGCGCCAATGGCGCGGGCGTCGCGCTGACCGGGTTCAACGACGGCAGTGTCACGCTCAACTCGGCGGCTGGCACCAGCATCGGCGTGACCGGGACGGGGTCGACCGGCGTGCTTGCCAGCACCAATCTGGGCGATATCACGATCAACACGCAGAGCCTGACCGCGACCGGCCGGGCAAGCGGTGGCATCAACGCCAATTCCTACGCCGGCGACATCACGATCAACGCGGGCAGCATCGCGGTGACGGGGAACGGCACGCTGGGGATCAGCGCCAATTCCTACGCTGGCGACGTGACGATCAACGCCGGGACGGTCGACGCGACCGGTTTCTACACCGGTGGCATCAACGCTTATGTCGGGCAGGGGGCGCTGAACGTCGCGGTCGACCGCGTGACGACGAGTGGGGGCAGCTTCTACAATTATGGCTCCAACGCGCTCGACCTGACCGCAGTGGGTGGCACGATCGCCGTTGATGCGGGCGAGGTATCGACCGCGGCCGATTACTCGACCGGTCTGCGCGCGGTGTCGTTCGGCACCACGGGCGCGGTCAACGCGACGGTTGATACGATCGCGACCAGCGGCTTTGCCTCGTTCGGCGCGCAGGTGCAGGGCGGGACCGCGGCGCTCAACGTCGGCACCATCGCGACCACCGGCGATTACGGCTACGGCGCGATCATGTTCGGCACCGGTGCGGGCGGCGCGACGCTCAACGCAGGCACGATCACCACCACCGGGCAGGATGCGACGGCTGCGCTGGTTCGTGCCTACGGCGACGGATCGGCGAGCGTCACCGCCGGCACAATCGCGACGAGCGGCGACAATGCGAGGGGCATCTCTATCGGCGCGTTCGGCACCGGCAACGTGACCGTCGACGCGGGCACGATCACGACGACGGGCGCGGGCTCGGACGGTGTGTTCGCGACCAGCAACACCGGCAATGTCGGCATCACGGTCGGCGACGTGTCGACCGGGGGCGACAATGCCTTCGGCGTCATCGGTGTGTCGAACGGAAGCGGGAATGTGGCGATCGCGTCGACCGGCACGGTGACGACGACGGGCGATTATGCGACCGGTGTCTACGCGCTCGCGAACGCAGGCAACGCGAGCGTCACCGTCAACAACGTGTCGACCGACGGCTTCCTGTCGAACGCGGTCGTTGCGGTCGGCAGCTCGGCCGACGTGACCGTCAACGGCACGGTCAGCACCAACGACTTTGGCTCCACCGCGGTGCGCGCGCTGGCGTATGATGGCGCTGCCACGATCGTGAACAACGGCGCGATCAACACCGCGACCGGGGGCGGCAACGGGATCGTCGCCTATGGCAGCAACGGCGTGACGATCAGCGGGTCGGGCACGATCGCGACCAATGGCCCTTCGGCGAGCGGCATCCTGGCCTATGCCAATGAAGGCGCGATCAACGTGTCGGCCAATTCGGTCACGACGGTGGGCAATTACTCGCGCGGGGTTGCCGCGCAGGGCTCGGGCGACGTCACGCTCAACCTCGGCAACGTCACTACGAACGGCCAGGTCGCGAGCGCGATCGAGGTGGCGACGTTCCAGAACGGCACCGGCCCGCTTCCCGCCGACCTGAACGTGACGGTCGGCTCAGTCTTGGTGAACGGCGACTATTCGGTCGGCATCAACGCCTTCTCGAGCAACGACGGCGTGCTGAACATCAACGCCGGCAGTGTCGTCAACAACGGCACGAACGGTATCGGCATCCTGTCCGCCAGCTACACCGCCGATACTACGATCAACGTCGGTTCGGTCAGCACCACCGGCACCGGCGACGCGTACACCAGCCCGACCGCGATCAGCGTGTCGAGCAACACCGGCAACATCGCGGTCAACGCGACCGGCCTCGTCTCGACGCAGGGTCTGGGCGGCGTCGGTGTGCTCGCGGTGACGGGCGGCGATGTGGCGATCAACGTCAACAACGTGTCGACGCAGGGCGACAACGCGCCCGCGGTCGCGGCGCTGGGCAGCAACGTCAGCGTCACCGCTACGGGTAATGTCTCGACGGCCGGGTTCGCCTCGCCCGGCATCTACGCCTTCGGGCTGAACGGCAGTGCCGCGGTCGCCAACAACGGAACGGTCACTACGGCGGGCGCGAACAGCGGCGGGATCGTCGCGGTCGGCTACGGCGACGTGAGCGTGTCGGGCAGCGGTTCGGTCAAGTCGACCGGGGTCGGTGTCGATGCCTATAGCTACACCGGCAACGTGTCGGTCGGGCAGGCGGCGATCGTGACGACGGGCAATGGATCGGACGGCATCCGGGCCGAGACGCTGAACGGGCTTGGCACCGCGGGCAATATCACGATCAACACTGGTACGATCACGACCAGCGGGAACGCGGCAGACGGGATCGACGCGCGAGCGCTGGGCGGCGGGACGATCAACATCGCGCACGGCGCGATCAGCACGAACGGCGCGGGCTCGTTCGGCGTTTCGGCGCTGGGCCTCGACGACATTTCGGTCAGCGGCGGGTCGATCACGACGACCGGCGAGAACGCTGCGGGCGTCTACGCGGTCAGCTTCTTCGGCAATGCGTCGGTCAGCAACACCGGCACGATCACGACCGCGGGCGAATATTCGCCCGGCGCGCTGGCGGCGTCCTATGGCGGCAACGCGACCGTCAACGTGAATGCGGTATCGACCAAGGGATATTCGTCCGACGGCGCGTTCGCGATCACCTTCTACGGCGATGCCGCTGCCACCGTGAACACGGTCAGCACCGCAGGCGACAATTCGATCGGCGTGCGCGTGCAGGCGTATAACAATGCGAGCGCGACCGTGAACCGGTCGGTCGCCACCAGCGGCGCGTACAGCGATGCGGTGGCCGTGACCTCGCTCTACGGCACCGCGAGTGTCGTCAACAACGGCGCGATTACGACCAGCGGGATCGAGGCCAGCGGCATCGACGCGAGCAGCAGCTACGGCGGGATCGCGATCAGCGGCAGCGGTACCGTTTCCACCAGCGGCGCCTATTCCAACGCGATCGACGCACGCACGCTCTTCGCACCAGTTTCGATCAGCACGGGGGCGATCACGACCACGGGCGCGGGCTCGGCCGGGATCAACGCTTATGGTGGCGAAGGTGTCACGATCAACGCGACCAATGTGACGACGGGCGGACGCGACGCCGAGGGTATCGCAGCCGGCGGTGGCGGGACGGTAACCGTCAACGTCAACCAGCTGCGCACCAGTGGCACCAACGCCAACGGCATCAACGCGGCGAGCTTCGGCGGTGACGTGATCGTCAACGCAGGGTCTGTGCGTGCGTCGGGCGCGAACAGCACCGCGATCCGCGCGCTGGGCTTCGGTGGCGGCGTCGACGTACGCACGACCGGCGCGGTCGTGTCGGACAGCGGCGTTGGTATTCGCCTGCTCGCAGGCGGTGTCGGTGGTGGCGGCAACATCGGGCTGGGTAACCCCGCGCTCGACGGCATCGCACGCCTGACTGTGGCGCAAGGCAGCTCGGTTTCGGGCGGCACCGACGCGGTCGTGATCGACTCGGTTCGCGGCGCGGTCGTCAACAATGCGGGCACGATCACCGGCGGTACGGGCTACGCGCTGCGCGTGACCGGCGCCGCGGCGACAATCACCAACACCGGCGACCTGAACGGCCGCCTGTTGCTGACTGGCAACAACGACACGCTGACCAACAGCGGTCGCCTGACGCTTGCCGGCATCAGCGATTTCGGTGCGGGCAATGACACGCTGACCAACAGCGGCACGATCCGCCTGGCGAGTGCGACGACGCCGCAATCGGCATCGGTCACGAACCTGGAGACGCTCAACAACAGCGGCACGATCGAGCTGCGCAACGGCGTCGCGGGCGACCGGCTGACCTTTGCCAACACTGCCTACACCGGCAGCGGCAATGCGACGCTGGGGCTGGACGTGGCGTTCGGCACCAACACCGCGGCCGCCGACCAGCTGATCGTCGGATCGGCGAGCGGCAGCACCGCGATCACGCTCAACACGATCGGCACGCCGACGCTGTTCGCGCCGGTGACTTTGGTCGATGTCGCGACGGGATCGAACCCGCAGGCATTCTCGCTGACGGGCGGCGTCAACGACAGCGGGCTGATCGCCTATGGCCTCACTTACGCGACCGACACGAGCGCGTACCAGCTGGTCAGCGCACCCGGCACTGCGGTCTACCGTCAGGCGCAACTGGGTGAGGCGCTGACGACGCTCTGGAACCGCTCGGCCGACGCGGTCAGCGCGCGCTTTGCGGCCAACCGCGACACCGCGAATGCGGTTGAGGCAGCGGGTGGCTCGGGCCGCCTGTGGCTGCAGGTGCTGGGCGAGGTGAACACGCGCAAGGACCGCCGCGATTTCAACCTGGGCGCGCTGTCGCAGGCGAACGTCAATGTGGGCTACAAGCAGGACGCGTTCGGGATGCAGGTCGGGCTCGACCTGGTCGATCGCTCGGGCTCGGGTGGCGCGATCGCGGGCGTGACCGCGGGTTACCTGAACTCGACCACGCGCTTCTCGGCCGGGCTGGGCGACCGGTTCGACGTCGATGCGTTCAACGTCGGCGTCTACGCAGGCGTTCGTGGCGGTCCGGTCTTCATCAATGGTCTGGCAAAGTACGACTTCTACAACGTCAATCGCCGCAGCTACATCGCCGGGCTGAGCAACGACGACAATGCGCACGCATGGGGCGGCAAGCTCGAGGCGGGGCTGCGCTTCGGCTCGACCGGCTTCTTCGCCGAGCCACTGGTCAGCGTGGCGTACAGCCGCACCTCGCTCGACGATTTCGCGGTGGGGCCGAACAGCTTCGACTATGATCGCTTCGAAGGGTTGCGCGGCAAGGCCGGGCTGCGCGTCGGTGGTCAGACCGAGATGAACGGATCGACGCTCGCCTTCTACGCCGCGGGCGCGGCGGTGAAGGAGTTCGAGGGGCGCGACGGGCTGCGCTTCACCAGCGGTGGGCAGACCGTCACGGTGACGGGCGACCGATTGGACACCTTCGGTCAGGGCACACTGGGCGTGAACGTGACAATGCCAAGCGGCATCAGCGGCTTCATCGAGGGCCACGGCGAGTTCGGAAAGGAATATCGCGGCGGTGGTGGTCGCGTGGGGCTGCGCGTCCGCTTCTGATCGATCTATCACACGCCCGCTGTCCGTCTGGCCGGCGGGTGTGACACTGCGAAGGTTGTTTCATGACGGATCAGGGAGCCGCACCGACGGCGGGCAGCGCGGCTGAGGGTGCCGCGCCGGTGGCCGGTGCGGTCGCGGCTGCGGTGCAGACGGGGACGCAACTGACCGTCTCGCGTGGGATGGCGGACTGGCTGCGGCGTCATCACACCAGCTTCGCCTTTACCTCCTACCAGACCGGGCAATTGTTCCTGGTCGGGCTGCTCGCGAACGGCACCGTATCGTTCAACCAGCAGAATTTCGTCCGCGCGATGGGGCTCTGCTACCAGCCCGGGCGGCTCTACCTCGGCGCGCTGTCGCAGGTGTGGCGGCTGGAGAACATGCTGCGCCCGGGTGAGCGCGCCAACGGGCAGTTCGATCTCGCGCTCGTGCCGCGCAACGCGCAGACGGTCGGTGACGTCGACATTCACGAGGTCGGCACCGACGCCGACGGCCGCGTCATCTTCGTCAACACGAAGTACAGCTGCCTTGCGACGCTTGACCTCGTCCACAGCTTCCGCCCGATCTGGAAACCGCCGTTCATCTCTCGGCTGGCGCCCGAGGATCGCTGCCACCTGAACGGCGTCGCGTTCGACGGCGGCAAGCCGCGCTACGTGACCGCAGTCAGCCGCAGCGACATCGTCACCGGCTGGCGCGAGCGTCGGCACGAGGGGGGCGTGCTGATCGAGGTCGAGAGCGGGCGAATCGTCACCGACCAATTGTCGATGCCGCACAGCCCGAGGCTGCACGATGGTGCCGCCTATGTGCTCGATTCAGGGCGCGGCGAGATCGTCCGTGTCGATCTGGAAAGTGGCGAGAAGACGACGATCGCCTTCTGCCCCGGCTTCCTGCGCGGCATGTCGATCCACAACGGCCACGCGCTCGTTACCGTGTCCAAGCCGCGTAACGGCACCTTCGCAGGGCTCGCGCTCGACGACGCGCTGCGCGGTCGCGATGCGGAGCCGTGGTGCGGCGTGCTGGTGGTCGACTTGGCGAGCGGCGACATCGTCGAGTGGCTGAAGCTCGAAGGCTTCATCACCGAATTGTTCGATGTAGCGGTAATGCCCGGCGTGACCTGCCCGATGGCGATCGGACCCGATACCGCGGAGATCCGCTCAACCATCACCTTCAACCCGCTGCCGCAGCAGTGACGGTCGGGGGCGGACGACAGACCCGCCCCGGCTACAGGTACTTGAGCCAGGCGATGTCGCGCCGGCGTGCCTTCAGGCGCGCGAACCACGCAGTCGGCAGGTAGAGCGGTACGATCAGCGCGGCATACCAGGCGAGCACCCAACCGTAATCGCTCACACCGAAGGTAGCGCCGTGCGTCGCGCCTAGAAGCGCGAACGCCGAATGGTAGAGCAGCCGCAGCATGGTGAGGTGGAACAGGTAGAAGAACATCGGCGCCCCGCCGAACACCGCCAGCGCGGCGGTCAGCTTCGCCTCGTTCAACCGCTCGAACATCGCGAGCAGCAGCGCACCGCAGCCGAGCGTCAGCAGCAGGAACAGCAGCGACGGCGGGTATTTGGTGAGCGCGAAGAAGCTCATCGCGGTGCGCATTCCACTACCCGGCACGACGAACCACGGCGTATCGCCGTAGCCGTTCAGCAATCGCAGCAGCACGAACGCCCCCAGCATCGCGCACCCGCCGACTACCAGCCGCGGCACCCGCACGCGGGCGGGCACTTGGCCTAGGAACCACGGGCCGATCCCCCAGCCGATCAGGATCACGCCGATCCAGGCGAGCACCGGATAGGTCGTCTTGGCGATCAGCCCGAACGGCAGCGCGATCACGTCGCGCTGGTGGAGCAGCGCCCAGGGTACGAAGAACGCGTCGCCGCTGCGCAGATGCACCACGTCGAGCAGATTGTGACCGCAGACGATCACCAGCCCCGCCGCCAGCAGCACCCGCTGCGGCACGCCAATCACCGCGGCGAGCACGATCATGCACACGCCGATGCACCAGATGACCTGCAGCCACAGCGTCGGCGAGGCGATGCCCCAGTAGAGCTCCGACAGGTAGCACACCTCCAGCGCCATCAGCACCACCCCGCGCTTGACCAGAAAGGCGCGTGTCTCCGCTCGCGTGTGCTTGGTCGCGAACAGGAACGCCGATATGCCCGTCAGGATGACGAACACCGGCGCACATAGGCTCGCCGCCAGTCGCGCGAGGTAGAGCGCGGGCAGCGCCACGCGCGCGTCGATCGGATCGGGCATGGGGACGTGCAGGAACCAGGTCTCACGCAGATGGTCGAGCAGCATCAGCACCATCACCAGCCCCCGCAGCGCGTCGATGCTGCGCAACCGCGCACGCGCGACTGGCAAGGCGTGGGGTGTCGGCGTGGGAGCGGCTGCGGTCATCGGCGTCGCCGGCAGCGTGGCGGTGGTCACTATCACGTCCTTCTCGGCTTCGTTCGCGCTCGCGTTGCGGGAGCGTTGCGGGGCGTGCGACGCGCACCGCCGGTTCGTCGGTCATTGGCGCGCCTGTCCGGCGAGCGCCCGCTTCCTGTTGACCCGCGCGCTGCGACAACGCAAGAGCATATGATACAACATATCAAAGCTAATTGGGGCGAAGTTGGTCATCACAAGCATTCGTACACCGCGGCACACGTCAGTGCGCCGTGGCTCCGTCCAGCGCAGCCCGGCCCGGCCAGCGATCACGTCGCACCCGCTCCTGATCGTCGCCGCACTGGCCTCGGGCACGATCGCCGCACCTGCCGCGGCGCAGGTCGAGGAGAAGGCGAGCCGCGAGGAGATCGTCGTGCTCGGCACGCGCCGCTCGCGCGAGGTGACGCTCTCGTCCGATCGCGCGACTGAGCGGATGTCGCAGTCGAGCCGCTCGATCGAGCAGGACCTTCTGCGCGCGGCCGGCACCTATCGTCTCGCCGACGCGCTCGAGCTCGTCAGCGGCAGCAGCCAGCAGAACAATCGCGGCGGCTTTGCAGAGAATTTCGCGATCCGCGGCTTCCTCAGCACCGCCGATGGCGGCGGGGAATATTATGTCGACGGCTTCATCGCCAATCGCGGCAGCGCGCCGGCGCGCGATCCCGCCACGATCGAGCGGATCGAGGTGCTGAAGGGACCGGCGGGCGCGGTGTTCGGCGACATCGATCCCGCCGGCCGCGTCAACATGGTGACCAAGACGCCGCGCTTTACCCCGCAGGCCTCGGCGCGGCTAAGCTACGGTTCGTTCGACACCCGCCGGCTCGAACTCGACGCGACCGGCCCCGTCACCGACACGCTCGCCGCGCGCATCGTCGTCGCGGTGGAGGACAGCGACGGTTACCGCGACTTCGTCACGCTCAAGCGACGCACGGTCGCGCCGTCACTCACCTATCGCGCGTCCGACGCGGTGCAGCTGACCTATGTCGCGCAGTTGATCCGTTACGCCTCGCCGTTCGATCGCGGCGTGATTGCGGTGAACGGCGACGCACTCGCGCTGCCCGCCTCGCGCTTCTTGGGCGAGCCGAACAACGGCGACACGATCGCACGCGACGCGCGGCACCAGCTGACCGGCGAGGTGCGATTGGCGGAGGGCTGGTCGCTGGTCGGCGGGGCGGCGTATCGCACCGGATCGCTGCGCGGTTTCTCGGCCGACCAATCGCGGCTGGTCGGCGGTCGCACGCTATGGCGCCAGCGTCGCGAGCGCGGTTACGAAGTCGAGGATCTGGCCGCCCGGCTCGAGCTGCGCGGCGAGGTGGCGGCGCTCGGCACGCATCGCCCGAGCGTCGGGGTAAAGGGCTATACGCTCGATTACCTAGAGCTGCTGCGCCGGCGTAATCCGGGCGATCCGGCGCGGGGAGGGTTGCCCTACGCGATCGACATCTACGATCCGGCTTATGGCGTCGCACAGGCAGCACCGCTGCTGCCCAGCATCGACCAGCGCGAGAAGCGCCGCGTTGTGACGCTCTACGCGCAGGATTTGTGGGATTTGGGGAACGGCGTCTCGCTGGTGGGCGGCGCGCGCTACGACCATGTCGACCAGAAGCTGCGGCGCAACCTGACCGGCGCGACCTCGCAGCGCATCAGTCAGCCGGTCACGTTCCGTCTGGGCGCACGCTACCAGATCGACCGCGCGCTCGCGGTGCACGCCAATTGGGGCGAGTCGACGCTGCTTAACTCGGGCAGCGGCGCGGACGGTGCCGCGTTCGCGCCCGAGCGCGGGCAGGGCTATGAAGTCGGCGTCAGCGGGCGCTGGGCCGGACTAGACGTCGGCGCGACCTGGTTCGACATCCGCAAGTCGAACGTCCTCACCACCGATCCGCGCGACGTCAATTTCCTCGCACCGGTCGGCACGCTGCGCAGCCGGGGCATCGAGTTCGACGGCACGCTCCGGCTCGGGCGCCACTGGCAGGCGGTGGCGAATTATGCCTGGACCCGCGCGCACTATGACGACGAGACGTTCCCGACACCGCGCGCGCTCAACGTGCCCGACCACTCGGGCTCGGTCTTCGTCGCCTACACGCAGGAGACGACACGTGGCACATGGCGGATGAGCGCCGGCGCGACCTATGTCGGCACACGGTCAGGCGCGACCGACACCAGCGGTCTGGTCCTGCCCGCCTATACCAAGGTCAAAGCCGCGGCGGAGGCACCGCTGACGCCCTGGTCGACGATTCGGCTCGAAGCGGACAATCTGCTCAACGAACGCTACGCGCTCAGTTCGTACAACAGCTACTGGATCTACCCCGGGGCCCCGCGCACGGTGCGGCTGTCGCTAAACGCGGTGCTGTGAGGGGAGGCGGACGCGCGGCCCGCCCCGAGCCACATCACGACAGCGGCGGTTGACCGTTTGAGGCGCTCAGCCCGCCGTCGACCGGCAGGTTTACGCCGGTGACGAAATGCGCGTCCTCGCTGGCGAGAAACGCGATCGCGCCCGAGATGTCGGCGGGTTCGGCACCGCGGCCCATCGGGATGCGCTCCTCGAACTTGGCGATCAGCTCTGGCTGCTCCTTCATGCCGGCGGTGAGCGCGGTATAGGTGAGCGACGGGTTGACCGCGTTGACGCGGACGCCGTGCTTGGCCTCGTCCATCGCGAGTGCACGGGTGAAGTTGGTCACCGCGCCCTTCGCCGCGCAGTAGAAGCTGTGGTTCCAGTCGCCGCCCAGTCCCGACACCGACGAAATGTTGACGATGCATCCCTTTGACTGCCGCAGATGCGTGATCGCGGCGCGGCTCATGTGGACGACGCCGTAGAGGTCAGTCTCAATCACCTTGGTGAACTCGTCGAAGTCGCCCTCGTCAACCAACCCCAAGTGATCGACGCCGGCGTCGTTGACCAGCACGTCGATCCGCCCGAAGCGGTCGACCCCCGCCTTCACCAGCGCCTCGCACGCTTCTCGGTCAGACACGTCGGTCTCGCGTGTCTCAACGATGCCGCCCAGTTCGCCCGCCAGCTTGTCGAGCGCGGCCTTGTCGATGTCCGCCAGCACCAACGTCGCGCCTTCCTCGGCGAAGCGGCGCGCGGCGCCCTCACCGATGCCCGACGCGGCACCGGTGATGACGACGACCATGTCGGAGAAGCGCGCCATTTACGCGTTCTCCGCCTGGGTGTCGTGCTTGCCCTCGCAGAATTCCTCGACCAGCTTGGCGCAGAAGGCGGGGAGATCGTCGGGGTTACGGCTGGTGACGAGGCCCTGGTCGACGACCACTTCCTGATCAACCCAGCTGCCGCCCGCATTCTCGATGTCGGTCTGGAGCGTCGGGAACGAGGTCAGCGTGCGGCCGCGAACCTGATCGGCCTCGATCAGCGTCCATGGTGCGTGGCAGATCGCGGCGACGGGCTTCTTCGCGGCGAAGAAGTCGCGGACAAAGGCGACGACCTTGTCCGACCCGCGCAATTTGTCCGCGCCGACGCAGCCACCCGGGATGACGAGCCCGTCGAACTGATCCGCCGACACCTCGCCGATGGCCTTGTCGAT
Organism: Sphingomonas sp. Mn802worker; assembly: GCF_000382485.1. Lineage (GTDB taxonomy): Bacteria > Pseudomonadota > Alphaproteobacteria > Sphingomonadales > Sphingomonadaceae > Sphingomonas. The sequence continues at coordinate 103,015 of NZ_AORY01000021.1, forward strand.
CGTGAACTTTTGGCCGGGATCGAGATCGTTGTTGAATGTCTCCGCCTCGCCCGTCTCCAGGCTGATGACGGTGACCGTGCCACCGGCCTCTTCGACCGCCGCCTTGGGCTTGGTGAATTCGGGCTCTTCGGTGCCGCGCGGCGCGATCAGGATCGCGATCTTCTTGCCTTCGAGCTTCATGCTGGTTCGTCCGATCTGGGGGGAGGGGCGCCGCATAAAGGCGCCGGGGATCATCGAACGAGCGCGCATGTGGTTCCGACGCGGCCATCTGAAGATGTAGGAAATCGCACCATTTCAGCATCTTGCTCGAGTAACATTCGCCAGACTAAACGTGTAAGTCGACATGTATGCCAGTAGACACGTCGGCTTGAGCGAAGGCCATACGGCCCCGACGTGCATAAGCATCGCCACTATTAAGCGTGGCTGACGCTCGTTGCCTTTCCTAAGCGGCTCCGAAGTTTGACCAAGCTGGCAGCTAACATTGTGCCTAGCTGAGCTCACCGGCGAGTGCGGGAGGACCCAGCATCAAGGAATGTGACCAGATCATTAACTTGTGATGAATTTGCAACATAAATGCAGGTAAACTGTCGTAATCGTAATATCGCACTTGTAAACGCGGCTGCAATGCTGCCTTTTATTTCCATACAGCAAAAATGCTGAAATATGGGGGTCTTAATGCGCTTCACACGGCTTCTGGGTGCGTCCGCACTCGCATCGTCGCTCGTTCTGCTACCGCTCACCGCATTGGCGCAGACCAACGGCACTACTGCTGACGGCCAAGCAGTCGACCAAACCAACGCCCGCCCCGACGCGACTCAGGTTCCGGCTGATTCAATCAATCCTGCCTCACCATCGGCTGCGGAAGCAGAACCTGCCGCCTCGGGCGAGATCACCGTTACCGGTTCGCGGATCCGTCGTGACGAGTTCACCACCGCCGAGCCGATCACGGTAATCGGCAAGGACGAGGTCACGCAGTCGGGCTTCAACAGCGTCACCGACGCGCTGCAGAGCAATGCGATCACGCAAGGCACGTCGCAGATTAACAACGCTTACGGTGGCTTCGTCACCGACGGTGGTACCGGCGCCAACACGGTTGGTCTGCGCGGCCTGGGTGCCAATCGTACGCTGATCCTGCTGAACGGTCGCCGCCTGGCACCGGGGGGCTCGCGCGGATCGCTGCTTTCGCCCGATCTGAACGTGCTGCCGACCGCGATCCTCGACCGGATCGAGGTGCTGAAGGCGGGTGCATCATCGGTCTACGGTTCGGATGCGGTTGCGGGCGTCATCAACATCATCACCGATCAGAAGATCCGCGGCCTGCGGCTCGACGCGCAGGTCAACGTGCCGGAGGTCGGCGCCGGCGTCGATCACCGCGTGTCGGGCGTGTTCGGGTTCAACAACGACCGCTTCAGCCTTGTCGGCTCGGTCGAATATCGCAAGCGCGACCAACTCTCGCTCAACGATAGCAAGTTCTTTACCTGCCCGGTTGGTGGGTTCCTCGACGGTGAGGGCAGCGCTTTTGGTTCGGGTGACCCGTTCCCGGTCGGCGATCCGCGCAACTGCTTCACCACCAACAATGGCGGCACGACCATCAATACGTTGGGCCTACCGACGCGCGATGCGATCGGGCGTACCAGCGGCATCGTTGGTCGGTTTAATCGGTTCGTACCCGCGTCAGGGGTGACCACAGGTCCCTTCCCCGGTTACCTCGGCGTTGGTGCTTTCGACCGCGACACGTTTGACCCACAGTCGCAGGAAGAAGCGCTGATTACCGGCGTCGAAACCTACACCGGCTATCTGAGCAGCACGTACAAGACCGACCTGCTCGGCAACGCCGAGATCTACGGTGAGCTGCTGGCGACGCGTCGCAAGTCGTCGTCACCGCTGTATCGCCAGCTGAGCCTCGACTATCTGCAGGGCAGCCCGCTGCTCCCGGCCGACATCCGCAACGGCCTGTTCGCCGCACCGACGCCGACGTCAAGCGGCCGCAATATCGCAGCACGCGCGTTCATCAGCTACGGCCTGACCTCATCCGACCAACAGGTAGACTACGTGCGCGCCTCAGGCGGCGTACGCGGCGACTTCTTCTTCGATAAGTGGCGCTACGACGCCTACGTCGGCAAGTCGTGGAACGACGCGATCTACGAGTCCGAGTCGTTCCTGACCGATCGGCTGGCCAACTCGCTCAATGTCGTTGCGAATGCCAACGGCACCTTCAGCTGCGCCAGCGCCGCGTCCAACGCGAACTGCGTTGCCGCACCCGCGCTCAGCGCGGCGGTGATCGGTGGTCAGCTACCGCAGAACTTCCGTGACTACATCGTCGCGAACACGATCGGTAACACCAAGTTCCGTGAAACGACGTTCGCGTTCAACATCGATGGCCCGCTGTTCAAGCTGCCAGGTGGCGATGTTCAGCTGGCGCTGGGTGCCGAATACCGCAAGCAGAGCATCAACGATCAACCCGATCCCAATTCGGTTTCGGGCAATCTGTTCGGCTTGACCGCCGCGACGCCGACGGTCGGTAAGGACAACGTCAAGGAAGTCTTCGGTGAAGTCTTCCTTCCGCTGCTGGCGGACATACCGTTCTTCCACCGCCTCAACCTGACCGCATCTGGCCGCTACACCGATTATGCCTCTTACGGGTCCGACTTCACCTACAAGGCAGCGGCCGAGTGGGAGCCGATCCGGGGCTTCGGGTTCCGCGGCAGCTACGGCACGTCATACCGCGCGCCGGCACTCGCCGAACAATTTCTCGGCGCCACCAGTGGGTTCCTCAGCTCACAAACCGATCCGTGCAGCGCGCTGCCGGTCGCAGGCGAGCAATCGCCCAACCAGCAGATCATCGCACGCAACTGCGCCTCGATCGGTCTGCCCGCCGACTTCGAGCAACGTAATGGTGTCACCAGTTTCCGTGTCGGTGGCGCAGCGGCGGGCCTGAGCGCGGAAACGTCGAAGAACTGGACGGTCGGTGCGGTGCTTCAGCCGCGGCTGCCTGAATCGTTCGGTTCGTTCTCGCTCTCGGTCGATTATTTCGACGTCAAGGTCAGCAACGGGGTCTCGGATCTGAGCGGCGCGACGATCCTCAATCGCTGTTACGGCAACGCTAATTTCGACCCCAACGGCGGTTTCTGCCGCTTCGTGACGCGCGACGCCAACCAGGCGCTGACCGTCACCAGCAGCTTCGTCAATCTGGCGGAGAACATCGTCAAGGGTTTCGAGATCAATGGGCGCTACGCGCGTGACGTCTTCGGTGGCCGCTTCATTCTGAACGCTGCGGTAACCAAGTTCACCGAGCAGTCGAGCCGGCTGTTCCCCGAAGAGTTCCTGACCGACTCGAACGGCATTGTGACCGCACCTGCTTGGTCGGGTAGTTTCGACGCGATCTACACCATTGGTTCGGCGACGTTCCGTTATGGTCTTGATTGGGTCAGCGGCGATCATCACCGCACCTATAATTACTTCGCGTTCGACAATTTGACCGGGATTACCGACCCTGCCCTCGTTCAGAGCTACAAGGACAGCTATTACCTCGAGGCGGACGATTACTTCCTTCACTCGCTGTCGGTGCAGTTTAATATCGCGCAGCAGTATCAGCTGACGGTCGGTGCGCGTAACCTGCTCAACACCGCTCCGCCGAAGATTTCGGCAGTCGGCTTCTCAACTCAGGGTAACGCGCCGCTGTACTCGGGCTATGATTATGTCGGCCGGACGCTGTTCGCGAACGTGAACTTCAAGTTCTGATTCCTGACCTCTGAAAACCCGAAAGGGGAGCCGTACGGGACGTGCGGCTCCCCTTTTTTGTCGATGCCTTCAATCGGCCATGGCAATGGTGCCCGCGTGCTGGGCCGCGGCAAAGGAGATTGATATGTCGCAATCCACCTACTGGTTTGCCGTCGGCATGCTCTGCGTTATCGGATCGGCGATCACCGCGTTTGGTGAATGGCGGACCTATCGCCGCTCGCGCCAAAACTCGCATCTCTGGGGAGCGTGTTCGATGCTGCTCCTGGGACTGTTGGTCGCCTCCTTCGGCCTGGTTGCGCACTGACGCGACCGTGCCGACGGCATCGCTGCCGGGCCAGAGGCATGCCCGCTGGCGTACCTGAAGCCCGTATCGGCTTAGTGTAGAAAGATCAGGAAGGTGGCCGGCACACCCGACAACTTCCGCCGCATATCGCTGTCTATGCGTCTATCGCGCGCAGCGCCGATGGCGCAAAAAAACGGCCGGCCACGTGCATGGCCGACCGCTTCTGTGTCGATGATCAGAACTTGGTCGTGACGTTGACGAAGAACTGACGGCCGACGAAGTCGTAGCCGCTGTAAAGCGGCGCGTTGCCGACGCGGTTGTACGCGCCCGACGAGATGAACGGTGGATTCTTGTTGAACAGATTGCGTGCACCCACACCGATTTCAAACTTCGGGGCACGGTAGTTGAACGACAATGAATGCAGCCAGTAGTCAGGCGTCTTCAGGATGTAGGTGTTGTCGTAGCCGAAATCGGCCAGATAGTCGGTCGAGTCGGTGTGCTGCGTCCATTCCAGGCCATAGCGAACGTTGAAGTTGCCGACACCGTAGTTGACGTCGAACACGCCCGTGAAACGCGGATTAAACAGCAGGCCGACCTGGTCAATGATCGGGTCAGTCGGCAACGTCTGGGTGTAACGCTTCAGGAACTGCGTCACCTGTGCACCCAGACGCAGATCACCAGGTCCAACGTGCGCCGAGAAGCGCGCAACATAATCAATCCCGCGCAGGATGCTGGTTGAGATGTTGACGTAACCCGTCGTGACCGTCAGCTGGTACGGTGCCGTGGTGCTGCGCTGCAGGAAGTTGCAGACCGCGTTCTGGCGGAACTGCGGCGAATCGTAGCACTGGCTCTGGATCGTTGCCGAACTCAGCTGGCTGATCCCATTATCCACCTTGATATCGAAATAATCGGCCGCGAACGAGAAGTCACCGAAGCTGAACTTCGGCTTCAGCACGGCACCAGCGCCCCAGTTGGTCGAGGTTTCGGCCGACAGCCCGGACTCGGCACCGCCACGCTGCTGGATTGTGACGCTATTGGTGGCTTGGAAACCGAGCGGAATACCATCTGCCTGGCAGTTGGCGAGACGCACCGGCGAAGTTGTTGCACTCAGATTGTTACAGATATCGGTGCTTGCGGCACCAAAGCCTGTAGTTGCGCCAAGGAACTGCTCGAACAGCTGCGGTGCACGGAACGACGTGCCGTAGCTGCCGCGGAAAGTCAGCCACCGCGTCGGTGACAGCGAGCCACCCACCTTGTATGTTTCCTGCGAACCATAAGAAGCATAGTCGGTGTAGCGTCCTGATGCGTTCAGCGTCAGGTCGTGGATCACCATGTCACGCAACACCGGCACTTCTAGCTCGCCAAACACTTCGTTCACGCTGTCGCTGCCGCGTGTCACGGTAGAGGACGAGAAGTTGTAAACGTTATTGTTCTGCGAGTCCTCGGACGGCGTGTCGTTGATGCTGTACTCGCGACGCTCGAAACCGACCACTGCCTGGACTGGCCCGGCGGGTAGGGTGAACAGCGGACCGTCAAACGACGCGTTGTAGACGGTTTCGCGGAACTTGGTTGTGCCGGTCACCGGAGCGCTGATGTAGTCGATCCAGTTCTGCGGAAACACGCCGGCGAGCACGTTGTTCGACAAGGCCGGTGCCGCCACGCAATTGCCGACGGGATTGCGGCACGCGAAGCCGCTGCCCGATGCAACAACGTCGAGGCTCTGCTGCAGCCTGTTGGTAAGCACGAGATCGCTGGTGTAGCTCGAATCCGACCACGCCTTGCTGGCGTAGAAGTCGTAGCGCCAGTCACCCGGCAGCTTGCCGCGAATGCCACCACCGAACTTCACGAAGTCGACCGTCTGGTAGTTGTTGTACGTACCAAAATTGGTGAAGGCACGCGCTGCAACGGGTACGCCGGGCTGCGCCGTGGTAGTACCGGTGGCCGAATAGGCTAGGAACGTACCGCCACGCAGATTGGCCGGCAGCAGCAGGCTGCCCTGGTTGTAGTCGATCGAAAGCTGACGGTTGCCAATCTGATCCGACTTGCGGCGCGAAGCGACGAGTTCGGCGTACACCTCGGCGTCGCCGAGCGCACCCAATTCGTAAGTTCCGTTTAGGAAGCCGTTGTAATTCTCGGTCGGCGAGATCAGCGCCTGCGACAGCAGGCTGGGAGCGAAGGTATCGCGGATGTCGGTGCTAAGCGTACCGCCGCCAACGCACTCGTAACCCGGCAGCGTCCCCGTCGTCACCGCCGTGTTCGGACGGAAACGATTACAGACGCCAGAGTAATTTGCGGGTACGCCGGGGGCGAGGGCAACCGTGGTGCCCGCACGATTGGGCAGGCCAAGCGTATTGATCGTAACGCCGCTAGCGCCCGTGCCGGCCGCGATGCCGTAGCACTTTGACTGCCCTGTGCGCGGATCGATGAAGTCGCCGCTGCCCGGTTCGCCGCCGGCGGCACTGCGCCGGTAATCGGTCTGGCATTGCGTGAAATCGCGATCGCTAAAGCTTAGCTGATCGCGCCGGTAGTATTCCGCCGATCCATTGATGGAGAAGCGATCTCCCGTGTGGCCGAACACCGCCGCTAAGCGCTTCTCTACGCCCGCGCCAACCTCGGGCACGTTGACCTGTCCGCTGAGCTCAATACCATTGATGTTGTTGCGTGTGATGACGTTAACAACGCCCGCGATCGCGTCCGAGCCGTACACCGACGAAGCGCCAGCGTTCAGCACCTCAACGCGGTCAACCATCGCGGTCGGCAGCGAGTTGAGATCGACCGAGCCAACAGTACCGCGCGACCCCGATGGCGCCAAGCGACGACCGTTGAGCAGAACCAGCGAGCGTGACGTACCCAGACCACGGAGCGACAGCGTGTTGGCGCCCGGACCGCCGTTGGTGACGTAACCACCATAGGCGTTGTTGATCTGAGCGGTACCGTTCGTGACACCCGTGCTCTGAAGCAGCGAAGTCGAGGTGTTGAACCCGGCCTCGGTACGCTCGGTGTTGCTGATCACCGTGATTGGGTCGGCCAGATCAAAGCGATTACGACGGATACGCGAACCGGTAACGACGATGTCGCCGTCCTTGGACTTGCTCGTGCCGTCGGCGTTTAGATCGGCATCATCCGTCTGCTTAGTATCTGTCCCCGCCTTGGCGTCAGTTTCGCTTGGTGTGACTGGCACCTGTGCCTGAGCGGCCAATGGCACCAGCAATACGCCGTACAAAGCTGTGGCGCAGAGTAGCTCCCGTGTTTTCATTCATTCCCCCGAGGTGACGCGATATTTTATTGCGCAGAGAGGGAATGCAAAATGCGACAATAACTTACAACAAGGTCTGCATTCTGATAACGGTTTTACAAGCAACGTTGCAAACATATCACACAGCGGTTTGCAAGTATAACAGCGTTGTTGTCCTATATCCCGTTTTTAAACAGATCCACATCGCTACATGTCGTCTCGACATTCTGGATTAATTATCAAAAGCAAAGACTATCTAGCCTTGGTTTATGCGCAGACTTGCTTCTGATGTTTTAGGAACGATGGGGTGCATGACCTTCGCGGTTGATATGGCTCATTGGCAAATGATGACTATTATACTCGCCGATCTCGCGTAGTATGAGCGTCGCATGCTAGGGTCAGGACTCGTTGATCATAGTCAGAAGATAACGGTGGCAGCGAGAGCGACGGCGGAGAAGAAGGCCGTGGGGCAGCGATCGTAGCGGGTGGCAACACGCCTCCAGTCCTTGAGGCGGCCGAACATGATCTCAATGCGGCTGCGACGCCGGTAACGACGCTTGTCGTATTTGACCGGCTCGTTGCGTGATCGCCGGCCCGGAATGCAGGGCTGGATGCCCTTGGCCTGGAGGGCGTCGCGGAACCAGTCGGCGTCGTAGCCGCGGTCGCCGAGCAGCCATTGTGCTTTTGGCGGTCGTCCAGCAGGGCTGCCGCGCCGGTGTAGTCGCTGACCTGGCCGGCGGTCATGAAGAAGCTCAAGGGGCGGCCGTTCGCATCGGCAACGGCATGGAGCTTGGTGTTCATGCCGCCTTTCGTGCGTCCGATCAGGCGGCCGAGATCCCCTTTTTAACCCGCAGGCTTGATGCCGTGCGGTGTGCCTTCAGGTAGGTCGCGTCGATCATCACGGTCTTGGGCTCGGCATCGCCCGCAGCTAACCCCTCCATTATGCGCGTGAACACGCCTCGCTCGCCCCAGCGCTTCCACCGGTTATACAGCGTCTTGTGAGGACCATAGGCGCTGGGCGCATCTCGCCAGCGCAACCCATTGCGGTTGACGAAGACGATGCCGCTCAGCACCCGCCGGTCATCCACACGAGGCTTGCCATGGCTCTTTGGAAAGAACGGCCGCAGCCGCTCGATCTGCTCGTCCGTCAGCCAAAACAGGTCACTCATCCCGGTCTCCTCCCGGAGCCTGAATCAGATCGCGACGCTCACATCAATGGGTCCTGACCCTAAGTGAGCAGGGTCGATGAGGCCTTGCAGCGACACGGGTACCGTTGGGATGATTGCTCGGACTATTGAACGATCTACAGCGGCTTCGCGGGCGTGGTCACCGACAGCAACGACGCCGATCAGCATGGCCGTTGCATGTTGTGCACCAGCAATGACCGCGACGGGCTCGTGCAGTTGGTCGCGCAGGCATTGTGGGACAGCCGGCGGGAAGAAGGTGATCTGCTATGGAAGCAGGCGGATTAGTAGCAGTCAAAGTTTGTGAGCTGGCCAGCGCGGCGTTTGCGTCGCTGGAGCGACGGCCCTTCTAGTCCAGGCTCCACATCCACCAGATTGCCGACAGCCGCATGACCATGCTGATCACGGCTGCGATCATAGCGGCGCGAAATGCACAAACGCCTTCGTCGGTCCGGCCCAAGCTCATGCGTTGGTGCGTAGATGCCGAGGGTCGCGCCGGCCGCGCGATACTTGGCGCGACCGGTCAGCTGGATAGGCCCATGCCGCTTGTAGCGCTTACCATCGCTGGACTGCGTGTTGCCGAGATCGGCGCAGCCCTCGTACGCCACCCTACTGGCGATCTCCTCCATGTAGCGAAGCTGCCGCTCTCATGGCCGCACTGACCGATGAAGTGGATCAGCCGCAATGGAGCGTCGAGGATACCGTGCGTGCGGAAGTGAAGCGCGACAGGTAGGCCGAGCTCCTGCGCGATGTCGGCCTTGGCACCGAAGCGCGCGAACAGCGCGGTGAACGTCACAGGCCCCGGCAGGTTGTTGGGCACGACGCCGAGGCAGTGCTGCATCGGAATGGCGTCGAACTTAAGGAATGTCCTCTTGTGCCGCTGCCGCAAAGTGTGCAGCTTGGCGGGCGTGATGAACCCCTCAGGCGCTCCGTTGAAAGGCGGGGCGCTTTTTTTTCTAAGCGCGCAGGCAGGTCGGAAGAGCTTTCCTTCCAATTGGCAGCGCGCGGTTGCGGCGTAGACAAAGCTCAGCCAGAATGGGTGCCGGACCGATCTCCTTCGGTTCCCTACGGGGGGCGTCTCACTCTCTTCAGCAGGAGTGAGACGCTCAACGGTCAGCAGATCTTGTCGATCTCGCGCAGCGTGGGGGTTATCTCCGGGGGGGTACGGGTGCGGCCCAATGTCCTCGCGCTTGGTAATCGCGTGTTCCCAGATTTGCGGCAGGAGCTCGGCATTGCGCACGTGCGGGTGGAGCACGCGGAGCGCTAGGCGCACCGATTTGCGGCTGCTCTCGAGCGGCTTTCGGCAGGACTGCTCGAGCACCTGCAATGCGAGGTTCACAGCCAGCATCTTCGCGCGCCGTTTGCGCATCTTGGGTGTCATCTGGCCCAAGGGCAGGGGAAATACCGCAACGCCGCGGCTGCCGCAGGTTGGCTTGCCGCAGATCTAGTTATGCCGGACCGCGATCCAATCCATCGATGGCGGACCATGCCCGCTTTAACGCGGAACAGAAGGGGAGCGAAAGACTCGTTTTTGTACGATGGTCGCGAGCATCATGGGCGAATGAGCGATTCGCGTTTCATCGCTACCGGCACTGCGAGCGGGCGCGCTTCCACCAATCATCACGGCGAGACGTTTGGCGCGTGGTTGCGCGTTCAGGTCGATCGGGAGAGGTTGGTCGGCCAGCTGGTCGCCGGCGCAAAGCTCGGCCGCCGCTTCCCGCGCGACGGCAGCCCAGAGGACGTGCGCCGCCATCTCGCCGCGATGCAGGCAGAGGACGACCTGTTCGAAGCGGTCGACGAGGCGGATATCGACTGGCGGGCATACTAATGGCCGACCCGCGCGCCCGCATGCTGTGGCGGCAGCCGACGTGATCCACGATCACCGCGGCATGATACGCTGTGAGTTGTGTCGCACGGACGATCGCGACAGCTTGGTCGAGCAGCTGGTCCGCGACATGTTCGAAAGCCGCTGCGACGGCACACACGATTAATCGTCGACGTCGTGGCTCAGCTCCTCGAGTGCGGACACGCCGTGCATCTTCAGCGCCGCGTCGTTCGCCCACAGCAACGTCTGGTCGGGATCGATTAGGATCACGCCCTCGTCGAACCCCGCGATGATCTGGCGCAGGTGGCGCAGATCGGCGGTCTCGCGCAATGAAGTCAGTGACGCGGCCATGCGCTCAGGCGCGATCGCCGTGGATCAGCCAGCCGAGCAGATACCCGCCGATGCCCGCGCCCAGCGCGGCGAGCACCGCCCATGCGGGGTTGTCTGAAACCGCAGCGTTCGCCTTGCGGGTGCCGAGTGCGGCCGCGTGACCGGCTGCATCACGGGCACGATCGGCCGCATCGCTTAGGCGCTCCTTCGCCTCGTCGACGAAGCCGGGCGTGACATCGATCGCGTCCTCGGCGACCGAGCGCGCGCGGCCGTAAAGGTTCTCTGCGCCACCCGCGACCTGATCGACGACGCCGTCGACCTGCCACTCGCGACTGTCGACCGCGTCGCCGACCGCCTACTCGACCTTGCCGCCCAGATAGCGCGCACCGCCGTGCAGTTCGTTCTTGTTCATGCCTGTTCCTCCACCGGGCGAGCGCACGCGCCACCTCCCGCATGCGGACACGAGCCACGTCGCGGCGAGCGGGCGGGGATAGGGGCGTGCGTCACCATCAAGTCCGTTACGGCTGCGCAACACAAGCGGTTCGGACCCATCAACCTATGTTGTCAATTTTGGTTGCTGGTAATTTGCTACGGTAGGATTGGTGTTGTTCTACTATGGAGGATCAGAGGACAGCAAAGCGTGACGCGTCAAATAGCTGTCCCGATGCGTCAACCTACCAGGAGCGCCGTACCGGTGAGACCAGCGACAACCAGTAGACCAGTCGCGATGGCACCATGCCTGAGCCCGGCTAATCTCGCCGCAGTTGCACCGCATGAGTGTGTCATATCGGCTTACCCCGGCAGGCACTCGTTGTAGGCATCATCTTTCAAGAATGATAATACATCTTATGTAAAACAACGTCTGTGTAGGACGGAACGCCGCGTCACGCGGTATCGCTGTTGGGGGCGAACGCCGCTTCATGCTTCAGCGCCCAGGAGCAAAGCGCCTCGAACGGCTCGCGCAGTGAGTGGCCGAGCGGCGTGATTGTGTAGCGGACGCCGATCGGGGTGGTCGGGATCACCGTGCGCGTGACCAGCCCGTGCCGCTCCAGCCGCTTCAACGCATCGGCCAGCGACTTGTGGGTGATGCCGTCCAGCCGCCGCTTGATCTCGTTGAAGCGTGCAGGCTCGGGGCAGAGCACCGTCAGGATCATGATCGTCCATTTGTCTGCGATCTTGTCCAGCACGGGCCGGATGCGCGGTACGTCCATCATCGCCTGACAGGAGAGCGCGTGGAAGTCGGTATTGTCGGTCATATCTACGCTAATCCAGGTGCGCTCTTGTTGGCAGATATGCTTCGTATATCTGGTTTGCCGTCGCGAGTGAAAGGACGAATGATGGCAAGGATGACAGGCAAGGTCGCGTTGGTGGTGGGCGGCGCGAAAGGGATCGGTCTCGCGATCGCGCACCGGCTGTCGCAGGAAGGCGCGACGGTGTTGCTGACCGGGCGCCGCGCGAGTGAAGTCGCCGCAGCGGCGGAGCGGATCGGACCCTCGGCGCAGGGGATCGAGGCGGACGCGGCCTCCGCGGCCGACCTGACGCGCGTCGTGGACGAGGTCAAGCGTCTGCATGGCCGGATCGACCTGCTGGTGCTGAACGCCGGACTGTCCGAGCCGGCGAGGATCGCGGAGGAAACGGCGGAGCATTTCGACCGCCACTTCGACGTCAACGTGCGCGGCGCGCTGTTCGCCATCCAGGCGGCGGTGCCCGCGATGGGCAGCGGCGCGTCGATCGTGCTCATCGGCTCGATCGCCGGTGGCATGGGGGTGACGCCCTATAGCACCTATGCGGCGACCAAGGCGGCGCTGCGATCCTATGCTCGCAGCTGGGCGGCCGAGCTCGCGCCGCAAGGCATCCGCGTCAACGTGGTGTCGCCGGGGCCGACCGACACCGACATGATGGCCGTGGTGCCCGAGGAAATGCGCCAGACGCTGATCGCCCCGATTCCCTTGGGCCGCATGGCACGCGTCGATGAGGTGGCCGCGGCTGCCGCCTTCCTCCTCAGCGACGAGGCCAGCTTCGTGACCGGGGCAGAGCTGTGCGTCGATGGCGGGATGCGGCAGGTCTGACGCAAGGCGGGGCAGGACACGCCCTTGGCATCGCCGCGTCGGTGACCGATGAGGCGGCGGTGACGCCGCTCGAGCATCCCCGACGATCGACCCTGGCGCTGTTCGGCTCGGGCGATTTCGCGTTCAACCTCTACTGGCAGGCGATAAACCTCTACCTGCTGTTCTTCTACATCGACGCGCTGCAGCTGCCGCCCGCGGTCGCGGGTATTGTGTTCATGGTCGGGACGGTGTGGGACGGCGCGGCGGATTTCTGCGCGGGTGCGGTCGCCGAGCGTACCACGGTCGCGTACCGCCGGCTGGTCGGCCTCGGCGCGGTGCCGCTGGGGCTGGCGTTCGTCGCGATGTTCGCGGTGCCGGCCGGACACGCGCTGCTGGCGCTGGCGGCGCAGATCGTGTTCCGCACGCTCTATGCCTTCACCAACGTCCCCTACGCTGCTTGGACGACGCGGGCGGCGACGACGAGCGCGGCGCGCGCGACGATTGCGGGGTGGCGGATAGGGTTCGGCGCGGCCGCGGGCGCGCTGGTGGCGTTCGCGCTGCCGGTGCTGGTCGCCGGGGCGGGCAGCTACGCTGCGGCCGCGGCGGTGCTGGCGCTCGCCGGAACGCCGCTGCTGCTGGTGATCGCTTGGCGCGTGCCCGAGACGCGCGCGGAAGTGGGCGCCCCCACCCTGCCTGCGACGCTCCACGCGCTGGCGCTGCTCGTGCGTAATCGGTTCTTCGTGGCGCTTAATCTCGCCGCGGCACTGGGCGGGGCCGCGGCCGCGTTGATGGGACAGTCGGTGCTCTATTTCTTCCGTTACGTGCTCGACGACGCCGAAGGCGGGGCGCGCGCGCTGACCGCGATGGCGTTGGTCAGCGTCGTCGCGGTGCCGGCGTGGACGTGGGTGGCGCGGCATCGCGGGGCGAGATTGGCGTGGCTGGTCGCCGGCGCCCTCGCGCTCGTGCCGCCTGTCGTGCTGGCGCTGGTGGCGCCGGGCAGCATCGCCACCGCAGGATTCCTGCTGGCGATGCAGGCGGCGTTCGCGGGGGTGTGGCTGGCGGCGTGGACGCTCCTGCCAGACGCGGTCGACTGGGGCGCGGCCAAGAACGGCGAGCGGGTCGAGGCGCTGGCGTTCGGCACCTTCGCACTGGCGCAGAAGGTCGCGCTGGCGCTCGCCGGTTTCGCGATCGGCGCGGTGTACCAGTATGCGGGTTTTCGCAGCGGCGCGCCGCAGGGACCGGGCGCGATCACCGCGATCCGCTGGCTGATGCTCGCCGGTCCCGCCGTCTTGGTCGCGGCGATGCTGGCGGCGGTGTTCGCCATCCCGCACCGCCGTGACGCGTGTCAAGCGAGCACGAACTCGCCCGACACGCCGTCCGCCTGAGCCGAGGGCGCGATCCACACGCGGAAACGTCCGGGCTCGACCGTGGGCTTGAGGTCGCGTCCGACGAACAGCAGATCGGCGCGACGAAGCGTGAAGCTGACCTGCTTCGCCTCGCCGGGCGCGAGCGAAACGCGCTGGAACGCCTTCAGCAAGCGCACCGGCTGGGTGATGCTGGCGGTTACGTCGTGGACGTAGAGCTGCACCACCTCATCCGCCGTGCGGCTGCCCGAATTGCGGATCGTCGCGCGTGCGGTGAGCGGCGTGTCCGCGCTCATCCGTGCAGACCCGAGATCGAGCGCGGCATAATCGATCGTGCCGTAGGTCAGCCCGTGGCCGAAGGCGAACCGCGCCTGATTGGGATACTCGCGGTAATGCGCCTTGTACTCGGTGAGTGGTCCCGGCGGGTTGGGCCGCCCGGTGCTCTTGTGGTCGTAGTGGTACGGCTCCTGCCCCGTCGCATAGGGAAAAGACACCGGCAGCCGCGCCGACGGGCCGACACGCCCGAACAGCACATCGGCGATCGCGGGGCCATCGCGTGAACCCAGGAACCAGGTGACGAGGATCGCCGACGCGCCCAGCACCGGCTCGGTGAGCGCCAGCGCGCGGCCGGTGCGCAGCAGCACGACGACGGGCTTGCCCGTCGCCGCGACCGCTTCGGCCAGCGCGACTTGCGCGGGCGGCACCACCACGTCGACGCGCGACTGCGCTTCGCCCGACATGCGCTGGCTCTCGCCGATCGCGAGCACGACGACGTCGGCCGCGCGCGCCGCGGCGACCGCGGCGTCGATCCCGCCGGGTAGCGCGTCGTCGACGCCGCTGCCTGCGGTGACGCTGACCGAGGCGGCGTCGCGCACAACCGCGCGCACGCCCGTCTCGAGGTCGACCGCCTCCGCGTCCGTGCCGTAGACGTTCCACGGCCCGATCAGGTCGTGCTGCCCGCCCGCGAACGGGCCGATCAGCGCGATCTTCTTCCCCGTGGTCGGCAGCGGCAGGAGCCCCTCGTTCTTGAGCATCACGATCGAGCGCGCACCCGCCTCCTGCGCCAGCGCGAGCGTCGCGGGTGTGCGGACACGCGCCTTCTCGCGGCGTGGATCGATGCGACGGAAGGGATCGTCGAACAGCCCGAGCTGTACCTTGAGCGCAAGCACGCGGCGCACCGCCTGGTCGAGCCGCGCCATCGGCACCTCGACCTTGGCGACCAGATCCGGCAGATGCTTGATGTAGAAGGCGCTCTGCATGCTCATGTCGACGCCCGCCATGAAGGCGAGCTTGGTCGCCTCGCGCGCGTCCGCGGCGAAGCCGTGCGCGATCAGCTCTTCGTCGCCGGTGTAGTCGGACACGACCAGCCCGTCGAAACCCCATTCGCGGCGCAAGACCTTAGTCAACAACCACTCGTTGGCGGTCGCGGGGACGCCGGCGATCTCGTTGAACGAGGCCATCGTCGTTGGTGCCCCAGCGGCAAAGGCGCTCTCGAACGGCGGGAAATAGACCTCGCGCAAAGTGCGCTCGGACACGTCGACGCTGTTATAGTCGAGCCCCCCCTCGCCCGCGCCGTAAGCGGCGAAATGCTTGGCGCAGGCAGCGACCGCGTCGGGCGCGGCGAGCCCGCGCTCGCCCTGGAACCCGCGCACGCGCGCTGCCGCCATGACCCGGCCGAGCAACACATCCTCGCCCGCGCCCTCGACCCCCCGGCCCCAGCGCGCGTCGCGCGCGACATCGACCATCGGCGCGAAGGTCCAGTCGATCCCCGACGCGGCCGCCTCCGCGCCCGCCGCGCGCGCGGTGCGGCGCGCGAGTTCGGGATCGAAGCTGGCGGCCTCGGCGAGCGGCACGGGAAATACGGTGCGCAGCCCGTGGATCACGTCGGCCGCGAAGATCAGCGGTATCTTGATCCGCGCCTCGCGCATCGCGACGCTCTGCATCCGCCTGGCCATCACCGCGCCGTTGCCGTTGAACACGCCGCCCAGCCGCCCGGCACGCACCTCCGCGAGTTGCCCGTCGAAGCTCGACGCCGCGCCCGCGGGATTGAGCGCGGTCGCCGCACCCCCGGCCCAGGCCGCTGCCATTAGCGTCACCTGCCCCGCCTTTTCCTCGACCGTCATCTGCGCGATCAGCGCCTCGACCTCGGGCGGCAGCGTCGCCGTCTTGGCGGCCGCCTGCGCCAGCAGCGCGCGTGCCGGGCTCGCCGCCCAGGCCGCTGCCATGCCCGCCCCCATCAGCACCGCGCGCCTCGGCATCGTCGCCATCGTCATTCGTTCTTCCTCACCCAAGGTCCCGCGTCATCGCCGCGCACCCAGCTTTAAACAAGGTTGTTGAACCGTCCGTGTGATCGATGTAACCGGTTACAACAAGAGGCGGATGTGCGGCCGGCGCGTCGCCTGCTTGTCGGGAGGGGATGAACGTGACGGGTACACCCGCGGGCAAGACCAGTGCTGCGGCCAATGCCACGATCCGCGACGTCGCGCGCGAAGCCGGCGTGTCGGTCGCATCGGTGTCGCGCGCGCTGAACGGTCTGGGCACCGTCCGCCCCGAGATGCGCCGCCATGTCGAGGAGGTCGCCGCCCGGCTCGGCTACGTGCCGCACGCGGGCGCGCGCAATCTGAGCCTCGCGCGATCGGGCGCGATCGGCGTGGTGCTGCCCGACCTGCACGGCGAATTCTACTCCGAGCTTCTGCGCGGCATGGACGGCGAGGCGCGGGTACGTGGGCTGCACCTGATGCTGATGGTGATGCATGACGAGGCGACCCGCGGCGTCGCGGCGCTTCAGTCGATGCGCGGACGCGTCGACGGGCTGGTGCTGATGGCGCCGCATTTGCCTGCCGATGAACTGCTGCGCCACCTGCCCGCCGGCATGCCCGTCGTGCTGCTCAATTGCGCCGATGACGCGCGCGCGTCGCTCAGGATCGACAATGCAGCCGGCGCGGAGGCGATGGTCGATCACCTGATCGCAAGCGGTCGCCGCGCGATCGTCCACATCTCGGGGCCCGCTGGCAACGTCGACGCCGACGAGCGTCTGCGCGGCGCACAAACCGCCTGCGCGCGCGCCGGCGTCGATCTGTGCGTCCTGCACGGCGACTTCGACCAGGGATCGGGATCGCGCGCAGTCGCGACGCTGTTGGCGGAGGAAACCGCGTTCGACGCGATCTTCGCCGCCAACGACATGATGGCGATCGGAGCGATGATGGCGCTGCGCGAGGCGGGTGTTTCGGTGCCCGAGCACGTCGCGATCGCAGGCTTCGACGACATCCCGCTCGCCCGGTTGATCTCGCCCGCGCTCACCACCTTGAGCATCGAGATCGCCGATTTCGGGGGCAGCGCGGTCGCGCGGCTCGCCCAGGTCATCGCCGGCGAGGACGATGGCACGCCCGAACGGCGCGCGCCCGTCCTCGTCGCGCGCCAATCCACTAGTTCGATAATCAACACGATCCCGGCAGACCGGGCACACAGGGAAGAAGCATGAACAAGACGATGTTGCGCGCCGCCTTTGCCGCGGCGACCGCGCTGGCTGGCGGCGCGGTGATGGCGCCCACGACCGCGAGCGCGCAGGTGGGCCAGGCCTCTTTACGCGGTACGATCACCGCCCCGGCCGACAATCCGGTGGTGGAGGTGAGCGCAGTCGAGGTCGCGACCGGCATCCGCCGCACCGTGCCGGCGGGCGCCGACGGCAGCTACAATTTCGCCTCGCTGCGCGCAGGCACCTACAAGCTGGAGATTCGGCAGAAGAACGGCGTGCGCCAGTCGGACGCGTTCACCCTGCGCGTCGGGCAGACCGCGGGGCTCGACCTCGACCTGAGCGCGACCCTCACTGCGCCTGCCACCCCGACCGAGCCGGAAGCGGGCGGCGCGACCGGGACCCAGCCTGCGGGCACGCCCTCGACGGGTGCCGAGACCGCGAGCGACGGCGACATCATCGTGACCGGCAGCCGCATCCGCTCGCTGTCGGGCGGACAGGTCGGGATCAACATCACCCCCCGGCTGATCGAGCAGCTGCCGCAGAACAACCGCAACTTCCTCGCCTTCGCCGATCTGGCACCGGGCGTGCGCTTCCTTGAGCAGGCGGACGGCACCTCGCGCATCCAGGGTGGCGCGCAGGACAGCCGCACCGTCAACGTGTTCATCGACGGCGTCAGCCAGAAGGATTACGTGCTCAAGAACGGGATCACCGGTCAGGACACGTCGCAGGGCAACCCGTTCCCGCAGCTCGCGATCGGCGAGTATCAGGTGCTGTCGTCGAACTACAAGGCGGAGTTCGACCAGGTCAGCTCGGTCGCGATCACCGCGGTGACCAAGTCGGGCACCAACGAATTTCACGGCGAGGGCTTCTTCGACTACACCGACCAGAGCCTGCGCGATCGCCGCCCGAGCGAGCTGTTCCCGACGCGCCTGCCCAAGGTGGAGACGACGCAGAAGCAGTTCGGTGCGGCGCTGGGCGGTCCGATCATCAAGGACGTGGCGCATTTCTTCGCCAGCTACGAGGGCAAGCGCCTCGACACGCCGTATGACGTGCGGCCCGAAAACGGCATTCCGGCCAGCTTCCTGCCGAGCCAGTACCAGAGCAATTTCGGCACCTTCTCGAACTCGTTCAAGGAGGACCTGTACTTCGGCAAGATCGACATCGTGCCGACCGACCGCGACCTGATCGAGCTGTCGGGCAAGTACCGCGACGAGAGCGGCGTGCAGAACGGCACCGGCTTCCTCGCGCCATCGGGGTCGACGCTCAACAAGGTCGAGGACATCCGCGGGCTGCTGCGCTGGCAGCATACCGCCGACAATTGGATCAACGACGCGCGCGTGTCCTATGAGGACAGCAAGTGGAGCCCGCAGCCCGCGGTCGACGGCAACGCCTTCCTGCTCCAGCGCACGCAGGTGCAGGTCGATCCGGTAACGAGCGCGCGGACGTTCGTGCGCTCCAACCTGCTGCAATACGGCGCCGGCACCAATTTCCAGGACAAGGGGCAGAAGGGCTGGACCGTTCAGGACGATTTCACTTGGACCGGCTTCGAGGGCCACACGATCAAGGTCGGGTTCAAGACCAAGTTCGTGAAGCTGCGCTCGCTCCAGCAGAACCTCACCAACCCGCTCTACACCTACGACGTCAACGCCTACAGCCAGACCGGCTTCAACGACGCGAACCCGTACCGGCTGCAATTCGGTGCGGCGGGTCCGGCGGGCAATGGCCTGGTCACATCGAACAACTTCCAGCTCGGCCTCTACGCGCAGGACGACTGGGACGTGACCGACCGGCTGACGCTTAACCTCGGCCTGCGCTGGGATTACGAGCGGACGCCCGGCTACCTCGATTACGTGACGCCGTCCGAGATCGTGAACGCGGTGTCACCGGCGAATTACGTCAATCTGGTCGGCGCCAATTACGCGGTCAGCGACTATATCTCGACCGGGCGCGAGCGAAAGGCGTTCACCGGCGCGTTCCAGCCGCGACTGGGCTTCACCTACCGCTTCGACGAGGCGGGCCGCTTCTCGATGTTCGGTGGCTACGGCCGCTCGTACGACCGCAACCAGTTCGACTTCCTCCAGCAGGAGCTCGCGC